>ABCO01000001.1 GCA_000170815.1 unidentified eubacterium SCB49 | reverse complement strand
TCCATCAGAATTTGGATCTACTTCTGTTCCATTTGTTACACGTCACCATCACAATCGGCTAAGTACCAAGCGCTATCTGTATCTGTTAAGTCTACATTTGCAAGATCTCCGCCTACACAAGGATCAGCATCATCTAGATCTGTATCACTTGTCTCTCCATCACCATCACAATCTGTAATTGCCGTTACTGGTAATGTGATACTTCCTGTTACAAAATCACAAGGATCATTTACATCTGTTCCATCTGTTATCTCATCTCCATTGCTTACACCATCACCATCACAATCGGCAGCTAACCAATCTCCGGTTTGTGCTACTGTAATATCTTCTGCGTTGTAATCACAAGGATCGTTTGGATCTGTATTATCAGGACCAGCTATACCATCCATATCAGGATCTACTTCTGTTCCATTTGTTACACCGTCACCATCACAATCGGCTAAGTACCAAGCGCTATCTGTATCTGTTAAGTCTACATTTGCAAGATCTCCGCCTACACAAGGATCAGCATCATCTAGATCTGTATCACTTGTCTCTCCATCACCATCACAATCTGTAATTGCCGTTACTGGTAATGTGATACTTCCTGTTACAAAATCACAAGGATCATTTACATCTGTTCCATCTGAAATCTCATCTTCATTAGTTACACCATCACCATCACAATCGGCAGCTAACCAATCTCCGGTTTGTGCTACTGTAATATCTTCTGCGTTGTAATCACAAGGATCGTTTGGATCTGTATCATTTGGACCAGCTATTCCATCAGAATTTGGATCTACTTCTGTTCCATTTGTTACACCGTCACCATCACAATCGGCTAAGTACCAAGCGCTATCTGTATCTGTTAAGTCTACATTTGCAAGATCTCCACCTACACAAGGATCAGCATCATCTAGATCTGTATCACTTGTCTCTCCATCACCATCACAATCTGTGATTGCTGTTACTGGTAATGTGATACTTCCTGTTACAAAATCACAAGGATCATTTACATCTGTTCCATCTGTTATCTCATCTCCATTGCTTACACCATCACCATCACAATCGGCAGCTAACCAATCTCCGGTTTGTGCTACTGTAATATCTTCTGCGTTGTAATCACAAGGATCGTTTGGATCTGTATCATTTGGACCAGCTATTCCATCAGAATTTGGATCTACTTCTGTTCCATTTGTTACACCGTCACCATCACAATCGGCTAAGTACCAAGCGCTATCTGTATCCGTTAAGTCTACATTTGCAAGATCTCCACCTACACAAGGATCAGCATCATCTAGATCTGTATCACTTGTCTCTCCATCACCATCACAATCTGTAATTGCCGTTACTGGTAATGTGATACTTCCTGTTACAAAATCACAAGGATCATTTACATCTGTTCCATCTGCTATCTCATCTCCATTACTTACTCCATCTCCATCACAATCGGCAGCTAACCAATCTCCGGTTTGTGCTACTGTAATATCTTCTGCGTTGTAATCACAAGGATCGTTTGGATCTGTATTATCAGGACCAGCTGTACCATCCATATCAGGATCTACTTCTGTTCCATTTGTTACACCGTCACCATCACAATCAGCTAAGTACCAAGCGCTATCTGTATCTGTTAAGTCTACATTTGCAAGATCTCCACCTACACAAGGATCTAATGGGTCTGTTCCGTTATCAATCTCTTCACCATTTGTCTCTCCATCACCATCACAATCGGCAGCTAACCAATCTCCAGTTTGTGTCTCCGTAATACTTCCTTCTAAATAATCACAAGGATCATTTGGATCTGTACCATCTGAAATCTCATCTTCATTACTTACACCATCACCATCACAATCGGCAGCTAACCAATCTCCGGTTTGTGCTACTGTAATATCTTCTGCGTTGTAATCACAAGGATCGTTTGGATCTGTATCATTTGGACCAGCTATTCCATCAGAATTTGGATCTACTTCTGTTCCATTTGTTACACCGTCGCCATCACAATCGGCTAAGTACCAAGCGCTATCTGTATCTGTTAAGTCTACATTTGCAAGATCTCCGCCTACACAAGGATCAGCATCATCTAGATCTGTATCACTTGTCTCTCCATCACCATCACAATCTGTAATTGCCGTTACTGGTAATGTGATACTTCCTGTTACAAAATCACAAGGATCATTTACATCTGTTCCATCTGTTATCTCATCTCCATTGCTTACACCATCACCATCACAATCGGCAGCTAACCAATCTCCGGTTTGTGCTACTGTAATATCTTCTGCGTTGTAATCACAAGGATCGTTTGGATCTGTATCATTTGGACCAGCAACTCCATCAGAATTCGGATCTACTTCTGTTCCATTTGTTACACCGTCACCATCACAATCGGCTAAGTACCAAGCGCTATCTGTATCTGTTAAGTCTACATTTGCAAGATCTCCGCCTACACAAGGATCAGCATCATCTAGATCTGTATCACTTGTCTCTCCATCACCATCACAATCTGTAATTGCCGTTACTGGTAATGTGATACTTCCTGTTACAAAATCACAAGGATCATTTACATCTGTTCCATCTGAAGTCTCATCTTCATTACTTACACCATCACCATCACAATCGGCAGCTAACCAATCTCCAGTTTGTGCTACTGTAATATCTTCTGCGTTGTAATCACAAGGATCGTTTGGATCTGTATCATTTGGTCCAGCAACTCCATCAGAATTTGGATCTACTTCTGTTCCATTTGTTACACCGTCGCCATCACAATCGGCTAAGTACCAAGCGCTATCTGTATCTGTTAAGTCTACATTTGCAAGATCTCCGCCTACACAAGGATCAGCATCATCTAGATCCTTATCGCTTGTCTCTCCATCACCATCACAATCTGTAATTGCTGTTACTGGTAATGTGATACTCCCTGTTACAAAATCACAAGGATCATTTACATCTGTTCCGTCTGAAATCTCATCTTCATTACTTACTCCATCACCATCACAATCGGCAACTAACCAATCTCCGGTTTGTGCTACTGTAATATCTTCTGCATTGTAATCACAAGGATCGTTTGGATCTGTATCATTTGAACCAGCTGTACCATCTGTATTTGGATCTACTTCTGTCCCATTTATTACACCGTCGCCATCACAATCAGCTAAGTACCAAGCGCTATCTGTATCTGTTAAATCTACATTAGCAAGATCTCCACCGTCACAAGGATCTAACGGGTCAGTACCATTATCAACCTCTTCTCCATTTGTCTCTCCATCGCCATCACAATCTTCAACTAACCAATCTCCGGTTTGTGCTACTGTAATATCTTCTGCGTTGTAATCACAAGAATCGTTTGGATCTGTATTATCAGGACCAGCTGTACCATCCATATCAGGATCCACTTCTGTTCCATTTATTACACCGTCATCATCACAATCAGCAAGATACCAATCACTAACTGTATCTGTTAAGTCTACATTTGCAAGATCTCCACCATCACAAGGATCTAATGGATCTGTTCCGTTATCAACCTCTTCTCCATTTGTCTCTCCATCGCCATCACAATCTACAGCCGCCCATACGTCATAGTTTGGATCACCAACCATTGGTGGCGCAGTACTATTATCTGTCTCTACACAAGGATCTAATGGATCTGGATCTGTATCATTTGACTCACCATCTCCATCACAATCAAGTGTTTGCCAAGTATCAACAACCTCAACTACAGTTGCTGAACTTACACAACCCGTAACAACATCTTTAACGGTTAAATTATAAATATCAGGAATTACAGTAAATGTAATATCCGACTGGTAATTTATTCCATCTACACTATATGTATAATTTGTCCCAATAGGCGAAGTAACAGTTATCGCTCCCATAAACTGAGCATCGCAACTAGTACCCTCTAAAGTCGCTATAGGCGAAACAGGCGGAGCTGTTATTGGGTCTACTGTAACATCTGTTGCTTGACTTTCACACCCTGTAAGGGTATTAATTACTGTAACTGGATAAACACCAGGCGCAAGCCCACTAAACACAGTGCTTGATTGATATGTAACCCCATCAACACTATACTCTAGGGTCCCACCAACAGGTGCAGTAACCTCTAGAACACCTGTCGGTATTGCACACGTAGGCTGGTGAGTTACCGTAGCAGTTGGTGCAACAGGCAGTGTTGATTTTGGATTTACCGTAAGTGTTCCACCAATAGCTGTACAACCTGTAGTATCATCTTTAACTGTCACATTGTAAGTTCCAGAATCTAAGCCTGTAAAAGTTACACCTGATTGGTATGTAACCCCATTATCTATACTATATGTATAAGCTCCAAGTGGCGCTGTAACAGTAATTGTACCATCAACAATACAAGTAGGATGTTCCGTAACACTTGCCACAGGCGTTGCCGGTGGTGCATTAACTGTATAAGGCACGATTAATGCAGGCGAACTACACAAGCTAACCGTATTTTGTAAAACCACATACAAATTACCACTTCCTACAGGATAAGCCTCTGTAGAAGTCCATACACCCGTAGTGCTTGTTGCTGGTACTCCAGGTGTTGTCAGTGCAGCATCTTTAAAGACACGCATAATTTGATTACTATCTAAACTTACTGAGAGCGAAATAAATTCACCTTCACATACTTCTTGATCACCACCCAACAATACAGGAGTTAATGGCGAAGGAATCAAATTAACCACGACAGTATCAACTGATGAGCAAGCACCAGCACGAGATATTGTAAGGGTATACTCTATAGTTTCTGCCGTAGTAATTACAGGTCCTGTATACTCAAATGTAGGCATTGCAGTTAACGGACCCGTACTATTAGCACCTGACAAATAAGCTGTTTCAGCTGTTGTTGCACCTTCCCAAGTGTATGTATAATCTGGATTATCCAGAACACCCAATTGCACACTATCAGCATAAGAACAAACTGTTTTGTCAGCTCCAGCGTCTGCAATATCAACAATTAAAGGTGCTGTTGTTTCTTCTGAAACGCAACTATTATTTACAGTAGTAATCTCTACTCTATATTCATCTCCAGCCATTGCCTCTGTCACATTAGACACAGTTAAACTTGCTGTTCCTGTTCCAGAATACGGCGCAACATCTGTTAATGGCGTTGTACTTGCACCTAAATACCACACATAAGTATAATCTCCGACAGGTATAGCTATAGTATCATCATCTGCAGTATTTCCTGTTGCACCAAAGTCTGTTACACGAACCCCTGTCGGTTCGGCAGTATACGTAATATCTTGACCAACACAACCAGTGATTGGCGATGATGTTATCGCTATAGAAGAAATAACATCTGAGACAACTTCTGTACCATTTAAACCATCATAACCTCCAGTTCCACCAATCACAACGCCTGTGACAGGATCTATAGAAGTCCCATCTAAAACACCATCATTATTAGAATCTGTCCCACCAGACTCTAAAACATCATTACAACCATCATTATCACTATCAGTATCCAAATAATCTGGAATACCATCAAGATCAGTATCACAAGCTATTGAGGCCAAAACAATATTATCAACTCCTACATCATTCCCAGCAGAACCGCTAGGTTGGGAATTTATAACCACAATATCAACACTAGTTGTAGTTGCTTCAAAATTAAGAACAGTACGCCTCCAAATGTCATCATTAGCAACACCTATAGAGCTTGAAGAAGCCGATGCCAAAACATCACCATTCGAATCTTGAATTTGCAATGTAAACACAGGAACATTATTACAATTATCACACAACCCTGCTAAATCGACTCTAAACCTATAATCAAGTCCTATTTCTGTTGGTAAATTCTCCTTTCTATAAAACTCAAACACACTAGGGCCAGTATAGCTAGAGTTCCCACTTCCATTCATATTAATAGACAAATATCTTCCGTCAGTTGAACCACCAGCAGGTCCAGTTATATCATCAATATTTGAGTCTAAATCCCCTGTTAGATTTGTACTATTATAATACTTTAACCCACTAGTATTTGACGTTACTACTGCATAATAACCATCTGAAATACCTGCGTTACCATTATAGAAAATATGATTTAAAACAGATGAATCTTCATATCTCCCAGCACCTGTACCAAAATCTTCTGAGTAAACAACATTTATATCTACTTTTGATGATAGTCCACATGAATTTTCAATTTCATCTAAAATACCATCGTTATCATCGTCTAAATCACAAGCGTCTGCAACACCATCGCTATCAGTATCTGTACCAAATGTAGCTGTAATAGTTCCATTTGAACTTCTATACGCTTCGTCATCATAAGGAGAATATAGACCTTTTACATTATAATCTATTGAAGATTCGCCATAAAAACCTGAAACAGGTGAAAACGCAACTAAAGACGTAGAGTCATCAAAAGACCAAGTTCCTTCGCCTGTAACAGTATAAGATTGCCCTAAACTTGTTCCCGAATTATCAACAAACTGAAAAGAAGCAGCATCTATATTAGCACTCAAGCCTGAAAGTGAAGCATCATAAGCAATATCATTTAATAATGGGTTAACACTAGCAGCTGTACCATTACCACAATATTCCATAGCATCTGGCTCTACCTCTGCTGAGAAAGGGAGTGTGATTTTTAAATTCTTTATCAGATGATTATTAGTAGCCCCTCCTGTTGAAGCTGCAAAACCAATTCTAAAAAAATCTGGAACAGTAGCATCTAAAGTATGTGTTGTTGAAGCACCTTCAGGCGACCCTGATCCATCTGTATAGTCTGAAGCATAAGGATTAGCATTTTCTGTATACACTAAGGATTCTGGATAATAAAAATCATCTATAACCGTTGAAACAGTAGTACCATGTTGAATTTTAACGGTAATATTAAACCCTCCATTTACATTAGGGATCAAGTCAATAAAACATTTTCTAAAATCCGGATCATTCTCATCAACGCCAATTCCATCAGTCTCTAGGTAAAAAGCATCAGGTAAACCTATTCCAAAATCATAAGTCCCATCTGTTACATCTAAAGTTGCACTACCGAAGCCTACACCATAATATCTTGTAGACTGTGAAATTAGCACAGGATATCCAGTATAGCCTTCTCCCAATCCTATAGCATCATCAATAGCAACTCCTCTAGCCCCTCTTAAAGTTACTTGGCTTAGAGTAGCAGCATACCCAGCTTCATCAGTAGGATGCAAAATACCATTTTTTCTTTCTCCACTTGTAAATCTTTGATTTTTGAAATTTCCAAATTGATCCAGACCTATACCTAAATAAGCTCCAGACAAACCTTGAGATCTATTTGTTACATCTCCAACCGCACCTAACGAACGTTGATACGCATACCCTAATGCACCACCCGAAGCACCGATATTCGGAACCCCAACAGCTTCATCAAACAAAAAGAATGTAATACCATCAGCACCAGTCCCTCCATATTGATAAAACTCAAATTCTACTTGAACACCATTACCTGAACTAAACTTTTTATCATTAACATATACTGCCCCAAATTTATTATAAGCATCAGAAGTTAAAAAAAGCCCTTCTGTTGAAAATGAAGCATCATTATTAACATTATTTTGAGGTGTCGCTAATAAAGTCACATTACTTGGTTGGGTACCACTTGTAAAAGATTCATTATAAGGAAAATCTCCATAAGTTTGAGATTTCACCTGAAAAAACATCAAAAATGCAAAATAAAGTAACAAGTAATTTTTTTTCATAATAATTGGCTTAAGCAATTTCTAATTGATTGTGAATAAGCTCACAAAAGCTTTATTTTCGAGGGGAATGAAAAATCTAAAGCAGATAAATAAGTTTGTTTAGTTATCAGAAACATATAATCATTCCTAATAAATCACAAATATACTGTTATAGACAGGGTGTTAAAAAAATAAAATAAAAAATTACCGACAATTCGACATAAGCAACTTTATTTTAGATTAACGACACAGTGACAAAAAAAAAGAAGTTGTCTATTACTATTTTTAACATTTCTGAAAAACCTTAAATCACAAAACAATTAGACACAAAAAACAAAATACTTAAAATAAGCACGTTTAACAACCTAAAAACATCCGACCTACCTATTATCAAGGTGTTAAGCCGAAAAGCTCTTAAAGCTTACTAAAAACACATTGTTTTCGATAGGAAACTATTATTGTAATTATTTAAACATAGATTATACTTATACTTTTTAAAATTATTATTTTTAAAAAAAAAACAATAATTTTATGTGTATCATCCATATAAAAGTATTAAATTTGCCAACTCTTGAAAAAGAGAAATGTTCATAATTATAAATTCGCGAAAATAGCTCAGCTGGTAGAGCGCCACCTTGCCAAGGTGGAGGTCGCGGGTTCAAATCCCGTTTTTCGCTCTGCAACGGTACATTATTTAGTATACAAACTAAATACTAAGCAAGCAACTTACGGTTATTTGTAAAATGTATCGAACATAAAAATATACCAATATTGATTCTGTATTATACAGATCAAACTGCTGAAGTGGTGGAATTGGTAGACACGCTGGACTTAAAATCCAGTGGGCAGTAATGTCCGTACGGGTTCAAGTCCCGTCTTCAGTACAAAAGGTCGTCTATTATTTAGACGACCTTTTTTTATTTAATAGTATCATGGCTACTTTCTACATCATATATTCAAAAAGTACAGATTTGTATTATTCAGGAAGCTGCCTCGATTTTGAAACTAGAATTAAAGAACACAATAATCACACTTACAATAACAGCTTTACTGCTAGAGCAAACGACTGGTACCTTTTTTACAAAGTAGATCATATAGATTACAAAACTGCAAGAGCAATTGAAGCTCACGTAAAAAAAAATGAAAAGTAGAAAATACTACCACAAATTAGTCAAGTATCCAGAAATCATGGAGAAACTCATTATTCAGTACAAAAACATAAAATAAAAAAGGGTACATACAGATAGCTATCGGTACCCGTTTTCAGTACAAAAGGTCGTCTATTATTTAGACGACCTTTTTTTATTTAATAGTATCATGGCTACTTTCTATATTATATATTCAAAAAGTACAGATTTGTATTATTCAGGAAGCTGCCTCGATTTTGAAACTAGAACTAAAGAATACAATAATCACACTTACAATATCAGCTTTACTGCTAGAGCCAACGACTGGAACCTTTTTTATAAAGTAGATCATATAGATTACAAAACTGCAAGAGCAATTGAAGCTCACGTAAAAAATACTACCACAACTTAGTCAAGTATCCAGAAATCATGGAGAAACTCATTGAAAAATACAGAACATAAACAGATTCACCCCAATATTCAACACAAAACCTTACCTAGCAAAAAAGCTTTTGTACAGTAATCTGTTTTCTTAAAAATTTATATTTGACAAAGAATTAACATAAAAAAGAATAAATATGTATTTTGCCGAATAAATTAGACTATTATCTATATTATCTTTAACTTTATATACTTATGAAAGCTATTATAAACAACTTAAGTTATGAAGTATATTTTATTTTTTTTGATATTTACAAATGGGTTGTATTCTCAAGTAGGAATTAACACAACAGATCCAAATTCTACACTTGACATTAATGGAAACCTAAGCATTAGATCTATCGCAAATGAAGCTGATCTTAGTTCTGCAAAAAATTCTATTTTAGTAACAACAACTGAAGAAGTAAAAAAAGTACCCCTTGTTGCTATTTTTAACGAAGAATTTAAAAGCGCTGTAAAAGGTAGTTTTGACAACTCAAGCGAAATCGATATAAACATCCTTGGCGGAAATAAGATAATACCTTTTGACACTGAAGAATTTGATCTCAACAATGAATTCGACACATCCAGCTATACATTTACAGCAAAGGAAGACGGCATCTATGTTGTAAAAGTTCAAATAACTCAAAAAAATATTAATGTAGACACAAACTTTGGTGTTAGATTAAATAAAAATGGAACTGTTATTCATCGAAATAGTTTTGCAAATATTGGTATAGATGTCATCTTATTAGGAACAATAAACGTAACACCACCCGGTAGATCTATTGATACCATAGTAGCACTAGAAACCGGAGACACTTTAAGTTTTGAAGTTGAGAGTGGGTTGGTAGGCATATCTACTTTAGCTGGATCTAAAGCCAGTAGTTATTTTTCAATACACCGAATTAGATAATACCTTAAAAAAACTAAGCCTTTTTAACTTTTGCGCTTCTTTGTAACATGCGTTTCATTTCGTTTAGCTTCATTAAAGCCTCAACAGGTGTTAGCGTGTCAATATCAATACCCGAAATCTCATCACGCAACTCTTCTAAAAGAGGATCATCAAGGTTAAAAAAACTAAGTTGTAGTTCTTCTTCTGAAATCTGCTTCATTTTATCACTCAATTCTTCAGAAGAATGAGATTTTTCTAAACGTTTTAAAATTTTATTGGCACGATTTAAAACAGCTTGCGGCATTCCAGCCATTTTTGCTACGTGAATTCCAAATGAATGTTGTGAACCACCCGGCACCAATTTCCGAAGAAATAATACATCATCCTCCAACTCTTTTACCGAAACATTATAGTTTTTAATACGACTAAAGGTTTCTGTCATTTCATTAATCTCATGATAATGCGTAGCAAACAACACCTTTGCGTGACTTGGATGTTCATGTAAATATTCGCTAATTGCCCAAGCGATAGAAATCCCGTCATAAGTACTCGTTCCTCTTCCTATTTCGTCTAGCAAAACAAGACTTCGTTCACTTATATTATTGAGTATACTTGCTGTTTCATTCATTTCTACCATAAAAGTAGACTCTCCCATACTTATATTATCACTCGCACCCACACGAGTAAAAATCTTATCTACCACGCCCATGCGCAAAGCACCTGCAGGCACAAAACTACCCATTTGAGCGAGTAAAACAATCAAGGCTGTTTGTCGTAAAATGGCACTTTTACCACTCATATTAGGCCCGGTAATCATAATAATTTGCTGATGCTCACGATCTAGAAAAACATCGTTACTAATAAAAGGAGCATCTGGCGGTAATTGCTTTTCTATTACAGGATGACGCCCCTCTTTAATATCAAGGTCTGTAGTCTCATCAAATAAAGGACGTACATAATTGGCATCTGCTGCTTGCGTAGCAAAAGAACCTAAGCAATCCAACTCTGCTATAAGTTTTGCATTTTGTTGTACAGGACCAATAAACTGTATCATCCATTGTATCAACTTTACAAAAATCTCTTGTTCTAAAGCGCCTATTTTTTCTTCGGCACCCAGTATTTTAGCCTCATACTCTTTAAGTTCTTCTGTAATATAGCGCTCTGCATTTACAAGTGTTTGTTTACGCACCCACTCTGTTGGCACCTTATCTTTATGCGTATTTCGTACCTCTATATAATACCCAAACACATTATTGCTCGCTATTTTTAACGAAGTAATGCCTGTTCTTTCTGTTTCTCTAGCAAGCATTTTATCTAAATACTCCTTCCCACCTGTTGCAATTGCTCGTAATTCATCAAGTTCGGGATGAAATCCAGAAGCGATTGCATTTCCTTTTACTATATTAACTGGAGCTTCTTCATGTATGGTAGCCTTAATTTTATTACGAAGCACTTCGCATTCTTGCAATTGTGACCCCAATATTTTTAATGACTCATTTTCACTTGTTTCCGAAATTTTCTTGACGGGTACAACAGCTTCTAAAGAATTTTTCAGCTGAATCACCTCACGCGGACTTATTTTACCAGTAGCCACTTTAGAAATTAATCGTTCTAAATCGCCAATGCGCTTTATGTTTGTTTTAATTTTATCTAATACCTGATTTTCTTGTAACAAATAGCTTACTACTTCATGACGGCGGGTAATAGTTTCTACATTTTTAAGTGGCAAAGCCATCCACCTCTTTAACATACGACCGCCCATTGGCGAAATCGTTTTATCTATTACATCAAGCAAGGTGACTGCATTTTGATTACTGCTATGATACAGCTCTAAATTTCTAATCGTAAAACGATCCATCCACACAAACTCGTCTTCTGCAATACGTGCTATTCTGGTAATATGCTCTAGCTTGTTATGCTGCGTTTCGCTTAAATAATGCAAAGCAGCTCCACTAGCAATAATTCCTTGTTCAAGATGATCTATCCCAAACCCTTTAAGGTTCTTTGTATTAAACTGCTTGTTTAATGTCTCATCTGTATAGTCTTTCTGAAACACCCAATCTTCTAGGTGAAATACATGAAAATTATCTCCAAAGGTTTCAGAAAACAGTTTTCTTTTTTGTTTGCTAAAAAGCACTTCGCTAGGGTTAAAATTCTGCAAAAGCTTATCAATATACTCTGCATTTCCTTCCGAAGTTAAAAACTCACCGGTAGAAATATCTAAAAATGCAACCCCTATTCTCTGATTTTTTTGAGTTCCTGAACCTGTCGAAGGTCCAAAATGAACAGCTGCAAGAAAATTGTTTGATTTAGACTGAAGGATGTCATCGTTTAAAGCTACACCAGGCGTAACAAGCTCGGTTACCCCTCGCTTAACGATGGTTTTTGTCATTTTCGGATCTTCCAGTTGGTCGCATATTGCTACACGACAACCTGCCATCACTAATTTTGGCAAATAGGTATTTAAAGAGTGGTGTGGAAAACCAGCAAGCTCTGTTTGTTCACCTCCGTTGTTTCTTGCTGTAAGTGTAATATTTAAAATTCCAGCTGCTTTTACAGCATCTGCACCAAAAGTTTCATAAAAATCTCCTACTCTAAATAATAATAATGCATCAGGATATTTTGCCTTAATAGCATTATACTGTTTCATTAAAGGAGTTACTTTTTTTGGCTTGCTCATAGTGTGATTCTGTGTGACAACTGCAGATTTTAATTTACCTGTGACGCTATTTTCCAATAAAATATAATTTTCTTCGGAAATAGAAATCAGTGTAAAAATAGTTAAACAATAAAACTTAAGAAATCATTGCTATTACTTCTTTTCCACTTTTTAGTACAGAAACACTCGTTTTATCAACAACAGAAATAGATGTCACTTTTATTAATCGACACTTTTACCATTTACAAAAATACTGTGTGTAATATTCACACTCGCCTCCATAGTAATAGACACGGAGCAATATTTATCAAAACTAAGTTGCCCTGCACGTTTTGCCTTTTCGGGATCAATCTCTCCTTCTAAATAAATAGTTACATGCATTGCCGAAAAAGGCTTAGCGTCTCGCACTTCCTTACGCGCTCCCGACACTTCCATCTTATACCCCATAACTTTTTGGCGTTGTTTTTTTAAGATGTACACAATATCAATAGCACTACAACCACCAACTCCCATAAGTAATAGTTCCATGGGGCTAGCTCCTGCTGCATTTTCTTGCGAGGTATTATCTATCAAAACAGAAGTTCCTGTTTTTCCTTTTGCCTCAAAGAGGTAGTCTTGGTTTTTACGTTCTAACGTTACTTTTAAAGGTGCTGTCTTGCTCATAGCATTTTAATTATTTCAACAAAAAGGTTTTTAATTCTTGGTATTCAAAAATACGCTCTACTTTCTTTTCTTTCTTTATAATTTCGATGATACTTTCTGGAATAGCTACAACTTTTTTAATTTTCTCCGGTAAAACATCTAGAAACTTCACAGGGTGAGCAGTCTCTAAAAACACACCAATAAGCGCTTCTTGAGAAGAAAGGTATTTTTCTAATGCAGCATAACCAATTGCACCATGTGGATCTGAGACATATTTATAATTATCATATAAATCTAACATAACCTCCCGTGTCTGATCATCTGTAAAACTATATCCAGTGAGGTTTAATCGTAATTTTGCAATATCTCTATTATGCAACTCTTGAATTCTAATAAAGTTACTAGGATCTCCTACATCCATTGCGTTACTTATAGTTGCTACACTTTGTTTAGCAAGGTATTCTCCAGCCTTCAAATAGTGCGGCACTGTATTATTTACATTTGTGCCCGTAATAAAATGTTTTATTGGTAAACCCATTTTTTGCGCCATCATACCTGCACAGATATTACCATAATTGCCACTAGGAACACTAAAAACAATTTCTTTTTTAAGATGCACCAATGCTTTATAAGTAAAGAAATAATAAAACATTTGCGGCAACCACCTTGCTACATTTATCGAATTTGCAGATGTTAGATTGCGTTTACCTTTAAAATCACCATCTAAAAAAGCTTGCTTAACCATGGCTTGACAATCATCAAATGTCCCTTCAACTTCAATGGCTGTAATATTTTTACCCATTGTGGTTAATTGTTTTTCTTGTATATCACTCACCTTACCACTTGGATACAGTATAACAACATTTACACCAGGAACATCATAAAATCCGCTGGCAACAGCACCCCCTGTATCTCCAGAGGTAGCCACTAAAACCGTCACTTCTTCTTGTTGTTTCTCTTTTTTATTAAAATACCCTAGACAACGTGCCATAAAACGAGCACCTACATCTTTAAAAGCTAGCGTAGGGCCGTGATACAATTCTAACGCAAAAACATCTTTTTTAACCTCAACTAAAGGAAAATCAAAACTAAGGACATCTGTCAATATCGCTTTTAAATCTTGCTCTGGTATTTCATTCCCAACAAAACTCTCTATTACTTTGAAAGCAATCTCAACGTGACTCATTTGTGTGATGCTCTTAAAAAAAGAATCATCAAGCTTTACTATTTCAGAAGGAAAATAAAGTCCTTTATCTGGAGCTAAACCTTTAATGACAGCCTCTTTAAAACTTACCGCTGGAGCCTGTTTATTCAAACTGTAATACTGCATATTTTTATATTTTACGAACACCTGTAATTCCTATTCTAGAAACATACGTTGTATAGTTAATCTCTTTGTTATTGTATGTGTTTTTAAATGACTCCGCTACACTTCTTGCTTGTAATTCTCCTTTAGACAATGCAAAAATAGAAGGTCCAGAACCAGAAATACCAACTGCTAGCGCACCAGCTGCAAGTGCATTTTTCTTTACAGTATCAAAATGAGGAATCATCTTTTTTCGCACTGGCTCAATAATATGATCTTCTACAGCGCGCCCTATTAATTGATAGTCTGAAGTATGTAAGCCACTAATTAAACCACCCACATTAGACCATTGTGACACAGCCAAACTTAAAGGAATCTCTTTAGGTAAAATGGCACGCCCCTCTTCTGTTCTTAGTTCAATCTGAGGGTGCAAAACAGAAACATATAAATCATCTGGCGTAGGAATAGATATAATATCTAAGGGGTCATAATTACGTATCAAAACAAAACCACCATAAATAACTCCAGCAACATTATCTGCAATCTGAGAACCACAAGCAACTTCTTCACCTAGCATAGAAAATTTTGTGAGTTGTAATTTAGTATAAGGTCTACCTAATAACTCATTAATAGCATAAGCTGCCCCAGCACTACTTGCGGCACTACTTCCTAAACCACTTCCGGGTTTATACTTTTTTTTAATTTCGATATTTACCCCAAAATCGGCATTACTATCTTTAAGCATAACATCTGCTACAAACCCCGCTACATTCTTTTCAATTTCAGTAGGCAAATTTGCCCCTTTAATTTTTGATATAGATACTTTACCGCTGGTGTTTTTTGTAAACAACATTTCGTCTCCTAAATTCTCTAAAGCAAAAGCCATAGCGTCAAAACCACAAGATACATTTGCGACGGTTGCAGGTGCAAAAATTTTAATTTTTTCCATTATTGATTTTTTAAACTAATGATATCACCAAATAATCCAGAAGCCGTCACATCTGCACCAGCACCAGCTCCTTTTATAATTAGAGGCTGGTCTACATAGCGATTTGTATAAAACAACACTATATTATCTTTCCCTTCCAAATTATAAAAAGGGTGATCTACAGGTATTTCTTGCAAGCCTACACTTGCTTTTCCATCCTTAAATGAGGCTACATATTTTAATCTAGAATGATGTTGTTTTGCTTTTTTATACAGTGTCTCATAGTGTAAAGCATCTACTTTTAAAGTTTCTAGAAACTCCGATACCGTATTTGCCTTAGTACCAGCAGTGGATAAAAACGTCTTATTAACAATAGCATCCATCTCTATTTCATGACCACTTTCTCTTGCAAGAATCACTATTTTTCTCGCTACATCTACCCCACTTAAATCTATGCGTGGATCTGGCTCTGTGTACCCTTCTTTTTGTGCTTGTAAAACCACATCATAAAAAGATCGTTCATCATTAAAATTATTAAACACAAAGTTTAAACTCCCTGAGAGCACTGCTTGTATTTCGTTTACTTTATCTCCAGAATTTATTAAATTATTTAAGGTGTTTATTACAGGTAATCCTGCTCCTACATTAGTTTCAAATAAAAATGGAGCATGGTATTTTTTTGACAAATCTTTCAATTCTTTATAATTTCCGTAGTCATTTGAACAAGCAATTTTATTACAAGCCACAACCGCAATGCTTTCTTTTAAGTAACGGCTATACATATTAGCCACACCTGCATTTGCAGTAATATCTACAAAAGCACTGTTTGGTAAATTAAACTGACATAGACGAGTAAACCATGCATCCCCTTCATTTGCTTCTCCATTTTCTAGTTGTTCTTCCCATTTATCTAATGGAATTCCTGAAGGATTAAAAATCATTTTACGTGAGTTACTTAAACCTACAGCTTTTATTTGAAGCATTAATTGATCTAGCAGATATGCTTGTTGTTTTGCAATTTGAGCAAGTAGTCTAGCTCCTACATTACCCACACCAACAATAAAAAGGTGAATTGTTTTTATCTGTTCTTCAAAGAAACGATAATGCAATACACTTAGCGCTTTATTCACATCTTTTTGAGCAATAACCGCAGATATATTACGCTCTGAAGCACCTTGGGCTATCGCTCGAATATTCACATTATTTTTCCCTAATGCACTAAACATGTCACCACTTACCCCTTGATGACTTTTCATACCATCTCCAATTACAGCAATTACAGAAAGGTTTTCTTCTACAATTGTAGTTTGCAATTCGCCACTTGACATTTCATATTTAAACATGCTGTCTATCGCTGTGGCCGCTCGTGTTTTATCTACAGCATCTACTGCAACACATATAGAATGCTCTGAAGAAGCTTGTGTAATCAATATAATATTGATGTTTTTTGCTGACAATGCTTCAAAAAGTCGTTTTGAAATGCCTGGAATTCCTACCATACCATTCCCTTCTAGAGTAAGTAAGGCGATATCATCAAGATGGGTGATTCCCTTTACCGGGTTTTGATTTGGAAAACTACCATTAGATATTCTTGTACCAGCCTCAGTAGGTTTAAAAGTGTTTTTAATTAAAATAGGTATGTTTTTTTGCAACACAGGTCGTATTGTAGGTGGATATAAAACCTTTGCTCCAAAATGAGACAACTCCATTGCTTCGTGATACGAAATCTCTGGTATGGCAAAAGCCTGAGCGACCAGTCTCGGGTTTGCAGTGTACATTCCGCTAACATCTGTCCATATTTCTAACTCGTTCACCTCTAGTGCTGCTGCTAAAATTGCAGCCGTATAATCTGAACCTCCTCTTCCTAAAGTGGTTGCTTCGCCAGTTATTGTTTTTGCAATAAAACCAGGCATTATTATTAGTTGTGAATTTTCTTTACTGAAATATTCTCGAATCAAATTATCTGAAGTAGGTTGTAATACTTCGGCTTGTGTAAAATGATCATTGGTTTTTATTAAGGCGCTACTATCCTTAAATACTACCGAAATATTTTGCTCATTTGCTATTTCAGAAATCATAAAAGCAGATAATAACTCTCCAAAACCTAACACTTTGTCTTTTGTTTTGTCTGAAAACTCATTAATAAGATAAACACCTTGTAAAATATTTTTAAGCCGATCTAACAATTCACCTATTTGAGCTATAGCGCTTTCATTTAGGTTTAATTCTTTTGCGGTTGCCAAATGACGTTGGCCTATTTTTTGCCAAGTATCTATATAATCTTCTTCTTTATTATTTGCTTGTTCCCCTACTTGCTGTAATAAATCTGTAACACCTCCTAAGGCAGAAACCACTACAATTATTTTGTTATTGACAGACTCATTTAGGGCTATTTGCCAAACTTTTTTAATACTATCTGCCGTTGCGACAGAGCTTCCTCCAAATTTTAAAACCTTCATTTTGTTCATTTTTAAGCAAAAAAAAACCTTTCTAAAAATAGAAAGGTTATATATCTAATAGACAACAAATAACCCTCCCTAAATAGGAATCGTATTATTTGTAATTGTTGTATAGTTGTTTTTCATTATGATGTAAATATATAAAACTAATTTAGTTTTCTTGAGATAGTCATACTAATTATGTTAAAATCTTTAAAATAAATCAGCAGCAATCGCTTTTATATTGTCACTTTTCCCCATAGAATAATAATGTAATACAGGAACTTTTGCTGCAATTAACTCCTTACTTTGCTGTATGCACCACTCTACACCTACCTGTCTAACCGCTGCATTATTTTTACACTTAATCACCTGCGAAATCAAAGGATCTGGAAGTTCTAAACTAAAACGATGCGGGATTAAATTAAGTTGTTTTTTTGTCGCCAGTGGTTTTAAGCCCGGAATAATGGGTACCGTTATGCCTGCATCTCTACATTTTTTTACAAACTCAAAATACTTCGTGTTATCAAAAAACATTTGCGTTACAATATAGGTCGCACCTTGTTTAATTTTCTTTTTTAAAAAATGAATATCACTATCAAGACTTGGCGCTTCCATATGTTTTTCTGGGTAGCCAGCAACCCCTATGCAAAAATCTGTTTTAGCCTGATTTTCTATTTCAGTATCAAGATATGTACCCTTGTTTAATTCTGAAATTTGACGCACTAAATCTCCCGCATAAGAATGACCATTTTTTTCTGGTGCAAAATAGGTTTCTGTTTTTACTGCATCCCCTCGTAAAGCCATTACGTTATCAATGCCTAAAAATCCAAGATCTATTAAAAAGTTTTCTGTATCTTCTTTAGTGAAGCCTCCACACAATATATGCGGTATAGCATCTACTTGATATTTATTTTGAATTGCCGCACAAATCCCAACCGTACCTGGTCTTTTACGAACCACTTTTTTTTGGAGCAATCCATTTTCTAATTCCTTATAGACATACTCTTCTCTATGATAAGTCACATCTACAAAAGGAGGTTTAAACTCCATTAGAGGGTCCATCTGGTTGAATATTTCACTTATATTTTGGCCTTTTAAAGGCGGTAAAATTTCGAATGAAAACTGGGTTTTACCTTGTGCGTTTATGATGTGATCTGTAACTTTCATACAATACAGTGTCTTTTATTTTTAAATACAGGCTTGTTTTACTTTTAGCGTTAATCAGCAATATTAGGAGCTAACCATTTCAGTGCTTTTTCTTCAGAAATATTCTTGCGTGAAGCAAAGTCTTTAACTTGATCTCCTTTTATTTTCCCAAGCCCAAAATAGCGTGCCTTTTGATTTCCGAAATAATACCCTGAAACTGAAGCTGCAGGCCACATGGCTAGACCACTTGTAAGTGAAACTCCTATTTGCTCTTCTACCTGAAGTAAACGCCAAATAGTTTCCTTCTCTAAATGATCTGGACAAGCGGGATAACCGGGAGCGGGACGGATTCCTTTATAGCGTTCTTTAATTAAATCATCATTACTCAGCGCTTCATTAACCGCGTAGCCCCAATGTTTTGTTCGCACTTGCTTATGCAAATATTCTGCAAAAGCCTCTGCTAATCTATCTGCAAGTGCCTTTACCATTATGCTATTATAGTCGTCATTTTCTGCTTCATACTTGTCTGCTAACTCTTTGGTTCCAAAACCTGTACTTACACAAAAACATCCCATATAATCCTGTATTCCAGAATTTTTAGGCGCTATAAAATCTGCCAATGCTAGATTAGGCCTACCCACTGCTTTTTTGGATTGCTGACGAAGTGTTCTAAAAACTATGTTTTGATTTTGTTCCGCTTCTAGGTGAAGATTTGTTTCTTTTTGCTCTGTTGTTATTTCAATATCATCTTCATTAATAGTGTTGGCTTCAAAAAGTCCAAAAACAGCTTTGGCACTTAATAGTTTTTCTGAAATTATCTTATTTAAAAGAACTTTAGCATCTTCAAACAATTCTTTTGCTTGCGGTCCAACCACCTCATCATCTAATATCTCCGGAAATTTTCCGTGTAAATCCCAGCTTCTAAAAAAAGGCGACCAGTCTATATAATCACGCAATATTGCAATATCAAAATTATGTATTGTTTGAATCCCTAATACATTAGGTTTTGTAATTTCTGTAGTGTTCCAGTCTATCTTAAATTTATTCTTTCTAGCCTCACCGATAGCGAGGTACTCTTTAATACGTTGTCGGCCTAAAAACTGATCCCTGAACAACTCATATTCCTTTTTTAAGTCGTCTTTAAAAGCTGTTTTTTTATCTTTTTGCAATAAATTTCCTGCTATAGTAACCGCTCTAGAAGCATCATTTACATGAACCACAGCATGTTGATATTGCGGATCTATTTTTACTGCTGTATGCGCTTTACTCGTGGTTGCTCCACCAATCATTAAGGGAACCTGAAAGTTTTGACGTTCCATTTCTTTGGCTAGAAAAACCATTTCGTCTAAAGAAGGTGTAATTAAGCCACTGAGCCCTATAATATCTACCTTATGTTTTTTTGCTTCGGCAATTATTTTATCTGGCGGCACCATAACCCCTAGATCGATAATTTTATAATTATTACAAGCTAACACGACAGAAACAATGTTTTTTCCTATATCGTGCACATCCCCTTTTACGGTAGCCATTAAAACACTTGGCGCATTATTTTCTTCTAAATCAGGTGTTGTATGACTGTTGGCACGTTTATTTTTTTCTTCCTTTTCCTGCTCAATAAAGGGCTCTAGATAGGCAACGGCTTTTTTCATCACTCTGGCACTTTTTACGACCTGAGGTAAAAACATTTTCCCATTTCCGAAGAGATCACCCACAACGTTCATTCCTGTCATTAGATTACCCTCTATCACATCTATTGTTTGTGATGCGTTTGTGCGTGCTTCTTCTATATCTTCTATGATATATTTATCGATTCCTTTTACGAGTGCTCTTGTAATACGTGATTGAAGTGGTTCATTACGCCAACTTAGATCCACTACATTTTCTTTTGTCTTGCCTACAACAGTCTCGGCAAAGTCCAACAATCGCTCTGTGGCATCTGCTCTTCTGACTAAGATTACATCTTCTACATAGTGTAGCAAATCTTCTGGAAGGTCATCATAAACCCCCAACAATGCAGGGTTTACAATACCTATATTCATTCCTGCTTGTATTGCGTGATATAAAAACACAGAGTGCATAGCCTCTCGTACCGTATTATTTCCACGGAAACTAAAACTTACATTACTTACACCTCCACTCACACTACAATGTGGTAAATTTTGTTTTACCCATCGTGTTGCTTCAATAAAATCGATTGCATTTTTACGATGTTCAACCATTCCGGTTGCTACAGGAAATATGTTTAAATCGAAAATGATATCCTCTGGCGGAAAATTTACTTGATCTACTAACAAGGAGTAAGACCGTTTTGCAATCTCGCACCGACGCTCATAATTATCTGCTTGACCTACCTCATCAAAAGCCATAATAATGACAGCCGCACCATATCTTTTTATCAATTTTGCCTGATGAATAAACGCAGCTTCTCCTTCTTTTAAACTTATAGAATTCACCACACATTTTCCCTGTACCACCTGTAATCCAGCTTCAATAATCTCCCATTTAGAACTATCAATCATAATGGGTACTCTAGCAATATCTGGTTCTGCAATGACTAAGTTTAGAAAAGTGACCATGGCTTCTTTTCCATCTATTAAACCGTCGTCCATGTTAATATCAATAACTTGGGCACCTCCTTCTACTTGATGTCGTGCTACGGATAAAGCTTCTTCAAATTTTCGTTCTTTAATAAGCCTTAAAAACTTTTTTGAACCCGCCACATTGGTACGCTCTCCCACATTGATAAAATTGCTTTCTGGTGTTATTATTAAGGGTTCTAACCCAGAAAGGCGCAAATATTTTTCTGGCACATTGTTATCTAAAACAGTATCTATACCAGCAGGCTTATTAAAATTATTACCAGAATCCGATTTCATGTACATATAAGATTTTAAAATGGCCTAGGGTCGTACCCTTTTGCAACAGCTGCTATTGCTTTTATATGCGCAGGAGTAGTACCACAGCATCCACCAATAATATTTATTAATTTTTTATCTAAGTAAGCTTCTATTTGTTCTGCCATCTGTTCTGGTGATTGATCGTATTCGCCAAAGGCATTTGGCAATCCCGCATTAGGATGTGCCGAAATAGCAGCTGTAGATTTTTGTGAGATCACTTCAAGATGTGGCGTGAGTTGTTTTGCACCTAAAGCACAGTTAAAACCTACACTTAGCAAAGGGATATGCGATATAGAAATTAAAAAAGCCTCTGCTGTTTGTCCTGACAAAGTTCTTCCTGAGGCATCTGTAATGGTACCACTTATCATTATGGGAACATCAATTTTTCTTTCTTCTTTTATTTCTTCTATTGCAAACAAAGCGGCTTTAGCATTTAACGTATCAAACACAGTTTCAACTAATAAGACATCTACACCTCCATCTAGTAGCGCCTCTGCTTGTTGTTTATAAGCCAGCCTTAATTCTTCAAAACTAACAGCTCTAAATCCAGGGTCATTTACATCTGGAGACATACTTGCTGTTTTATTAGTAGGCCCCATAGCACCAGCAACAAATCTGGGTTTTTCTGGCTGTAATGCCGTAAATTTATCTGCAACTTCTCTTGCAATTTTTGCACTTTCAAAATTAATCTCATACACCAAGGCCTCCATATCATAATCTGCCATGGCAATCGTAGTACCAGAAAAAGTATTGGTTTCAACAATATCTGCTCCTGCTTCAAAATACTTTGCGTGGACTTCTGCGATAGCTTCGGGTTGCGTTATACTCAACAAATCATTATTTCCTTTTACGGAAGTATGAAAATCTGCAAAGCGCGTACTTCTGAAATCTTCTTCACTAAAGTTATAGCGCTGTAACATAGTTCCCATGGCGCCGTCGAGAATCAGAATTTTATTTTGTAATGCTTCTTTTAAGGTTTTTGTGTTTTTCATGATTTAGGTTGGTTGCTAGTAATCAAAAGGTTAAAACAAGGCTTTTTATATCTTATTTTATCTGTTCACTTAACCTGAGTATATCGCCAAAAACACCTCGTGCTGTTACTTCTGCACCAGCACCAGCTCCTTGAATTACAATAGGGTTGTCTCCGTAATTTTCGGTATAAATTTCAAAAATAGTATCACTCCCTTTTAACTGTCCAATGACAGAGTTTTTAGGAACTTGAACCAAACGCACCTTTAAAATAGCGCCATCATTTTTAGAAAGATCACCAGAAAGTTCTGCTACATATCGAAGCACATTGCCAGGTTTACAATTTTTCTTTTTTATGCTGTAAGGAATATTTAAATCTTGTAAAGCATTCAGAAAAGTTTCTTTTGTTCCCTTACGTAAATCTTTAGGTATTAAATTTTCTACTTCAACATCTCCCAACTCGTTATGGAGGTCTAATTCTCTTGCTAAAATCAATAATTTTCTAGCGACATCGTTTCCGCAAAGGTCTTCTCGTGGATCGGGTTCTGTGTATCCTTTATGAATTGCTTGTTGTAACACCTCACTAAATGTTTTATTTCCATCAGAAAACTCGTTAAACAAATAACTTAGTGTGCCCGAAAAAACTCCTTTTATTCTTGTGATGTTTTCGCCACTTGCGTGTAATAAAGCTATCGTATCGATTAATGGCAAACCAGCACCAACATTGGTCTCGTATAAATATTTCTTATTATTAGATTGTAGCGCGCCTCTCAAGTTTTGGTAAAACTCAAAAGATTCTGTGTTTCCTTTTTTATTAGAAGAAACTAAATGAGCACCTGCTTTAATAAAATTTTCATATTGAAAAACAATAGATTGATCTGCCGTATTATCTACCACAATCACATTGTCAAAATCATATAATTTCAGAAAATCTAAAACAACTTTTATAGACTGTTTAATACCTTTTGTCTCTTTTTCTTCTAGCCAGTTTTTTGAAACTCCTTCTGGCTTTAAAAGCACTTTTGTAGAATTTGCTATGGCTATTATTTTTAAGTTAATATCCTTGCGCTCTAATAGTGATTCTTGTTTTTCTAAAATTTGCTTAATTAAAGTACTACCCACCAATCCGTGACCTAAAATCACAAGATTCACATCTGATTGTCTCAAAGAATCTAAATTTATTTTTGGTCGTGTTGTTTCTATATTTGTACTCATAATCGTCATTTTATATGGTATGTTTCTTTTTCATTTAAAGCGTCTTTTTTTTGAAAGATTGGCTTTAACATTTCTGATAACTGATCAAACTCTATCAAAAAAGCATCATGCCCGTGAATAGATTTAATCTCGTGTAAGCTTACATTTTCTTTTATTCTTCTTAAATCTGTATAGGTTTTCCAGTTTTCTTCGGTCTTAAAAAACAAATCTGAATTAATCGTTACAATATGAATCGCCGAAGAAATACCTGAGGCCACTTTTACAAACCCCGCTCTTCCTTGAGTAATATCTACTGTTTTTAAAATGTGGTTCATTAATTTATAGGCTGCTAACTGAAATCTTTTTGTCAGTGCATTTCCGTGGTAATTAAGCCAGCTTTCTACTACAAATTGCTTTTGTGTTTGCTCTAGGGTTCTGTTAAACTTTTCTGTGAATGACTCTGGTGTTCTGTACAATGTCATTGCATGTAAACGAGCGTCATACAAGGGCTTCACAGAATTATTTAAAATACTATCCTGTATATGGCAATTTGCAATCACCCAATCTGTAGATTTCCAGTCTGTGGCTATGGGGATTAAATGCGCTATAAAATCAGATTTTATAGCTGCCATTTCCCAAGCAATACCGCCTCCTGTTGAGCCACCTATCACGGCAAATATTTTTTTTATTTTTAATTGTGAGATTCCTAATAAAAACAACTTGGCAACATCTCTAGCTGTTAAGCTTTTATAATCATCTATTAAATTTTCTGGTTTTTCATCAAAACCATTTCCGGGTACATTAAAAGCTAAAACTGTGTACACCTGAGTGTCAATACACTTATTATCTCCTATAAGATCATTCCACCAGCCATTTTCTCCAAGCACATTTGAGTTTGCGGTAAGGGCATGATTTACTAATACAATAGGCGCGTCACCTAAAGATCTACCAAAAGTTTGGTAAGACAACTGTGTGTTTATTGTCTTACCACTTTCGGTAGTATAGGTGGGTAATGTTATGTATTGCAACGCTTTCATTACAGATGCTATTTATAATGCACAAGCTGTTTTTGCAGCAACGGTCACATTTACAGGAGTACTATTTTGCAAATTATCTTTTACAGGGCAGCGATCTTCTACAATCTGTAACCATTTTGCAAGGGTTTCTTCACTTACATCTGCTTCTGGAGTTAGATTGAGATTAATAGCCTTAAAACCTGCTCTTTGATCAAACGATGTTCCTAAAAGCCTTTGAGGGTTAAGTGTTCCAGAAACCTCAATGTGTAGGTTGTTTAACGTAAATCCTAATTCTTTTGCTACAATATGACCTATTACATTAGTACAACCTGCAAAACCTGCCAGTATATATTCTACTGGGTTTGCATCTTCATTAGTACCTCCAAAATCTTCTGGCTCATCAACCACTAAAGTAAATTGTCTTGCTTTTGCTTTAAACTGTGTTGCCGAAGTACGCACTCCTGCAACGCTAAATTGTAAATCACTCATTTTATTATCTGTTTATGTTTTAAAAAATTGCCGGCGATTTTGCTGTAAACCGCCAGCGTTAATTTGTGTAGTTCACAAGGCTTATTTCTGAAGCACCTTTTTGTTAACTACAGCAAAGGCTTCTTTAAGATCGGCTTTCAAATCTTCGATATTTTCGATACCTACAGATAATCTTATTAAATCTTTTGTTACTCCTGTGGTTTCTTGCGCCTCATCACTTAATTGTTGATGCGTAGTACTTGCAGGATGAATAATGAGTGATTTTGTATCGCCTATATTTGCTAGCAATGAAAATAATTTTGTCGTATCTGCTATTGTTTTAGCAGATTCGTACCCACCTTCAACTCCAAAAGTGACCACGCCACTTTGGCCTTCTGGCAAATATTTTTTAGCAAGTTTGTTGTACGCACTAGTTTCTAAACCTGGATAATTAACCCAAGTAACTTCTGGTTGTGCTTGTAACCAAGTAGCCAGTTCTAATGCATTTTCACTATGTTTTTTAATACGAAGTTCTAATGTTTCTAATCCTTGTATAATTTGAAAAGAATTAAACGGACTCAATGCTCCTCCATAATCACGAAGACCTTCTACTCTCACTTTTGCTATAAATGCCGCGGCACCTATTGCTTCGCTATACACAAGACCATGGTACCCTGCAGAAGGCTCTGTAAATTCAGGAAATTTACCGTTAGTCCAGTCAAAAGTTCCGGCATCAACAATCACACCTCCTAAAGTCGTACCATTACCGTTAATGTATTTAGTAAGTGAGTGAATTACAATATTTGCTCCATATTCAATTGGGTTTAACAAAAAAGGAGTAGCCACCGTATTATCTACAATTAAAGGAACTTTATAAGCTTTTGCTTCTTTAGAAATTGCTTCAATATCAAGCACATCTAGTTTTGGGTTTCCTAAAGATTCTATAAAAAATGCACGTGTGTTTTCTTGAACCGCTTTGTTAAAGTTTTCTGGATCTGAAGGATCTACAAATGTGGTTGTAATACCGTGACGCGGTAATGTTACGCTTAACAAATTATACGTACCTCCATAAAGACTACTCGAAGCCACAATATGATCTCCAGCCTTTAATAGAGTTAACAATGTTGTAGAGATTGCTGCGGTTCCAGATGCGGTTACTACAGCTGCAATACCTCCTTCTAACGCTGCGAGTCGCTGCTCTAAAATATCGTTTGTTGGGTTGTTTAAACGGGTGTAAATAAAACCAGGCACCGATAAGTTAAATCTTCCTGCCGCTTCATCAGCATTATCAAAAACGTATGATGAAGTTTGATAAATAGGAACTGCTCTTGTTCCTCCTGTTTGTTTTACATCGTGTCCTGCGTGCAACGCTTGGGTTGCAAATTTTTGTGTACTCATTTTTCTAAATTTTTCTTGAGTTAATAAATAATTAATTCAAAAGTCAAAATGCGCTTGTAAGCGTACTTCAATAGAAAAATGTTATAAGAATAGACTACAATACCTTGAACTGGTATTGGTTTGTCGTTATCTATCGCAGATTTTAAAAAATCTTTGTAGAATGTAGCACCTTCTTGTATCCTATCGCTAGGGAGCACAAGGGTTGCTAAGGTATCATAGGGTCTAATCCCTCCTCCTTTCTTGATAACATTTCAATAAAGCTTTGAACTTTGTGAGTGCAAATATTGTGAAAAATAATTTATACTTCCAAATAAAAAAGAATATTTTTCTTAAAAAATAAATATTTAATACAAATTCGGAACAAAATTCTTATAAATAAGACTTTAGCCGTTTTAAATTCTTAAATATCAAAAAACAGAAAAATGTTATTCTTTGCTCATATTTCCGAAGGCATAATACTATGTTAACATTTTTTAGAATAAAAAGATTCCCCTTATCTTTGCCCAACATTTTAAGAGGATAGATTTGACTGATTGCGACCTCTTCTATAAGTTTATAATATAAGCTTTTAGAAAATACTTAAACTTAAACGAGAAGAATCTCAAAATTAAGTTACAAGTAAAAACGCTAAAAAGAAATTTTACATCACTGTATGTAATCTTTGCTGACGATTCCCGTCAAATCTACCCAACAACATTTATATTTTAAACCCATATTATGGCGTATTTATTCACTTCAGAAAGTGTATCTGAAGGACACCCAGACAAAGTAGCAGATCAAATAAGTGATGCTTTAATTGATAATTTTCTTGCTTTTGATCCTCAAGCAAAAGTAGCCTGTGAAACACTTGTCACGACAGGCCAAGTAATTCTTGCAGGCGAAGTAAAATCTAATGTCTATATAGACGTTCAAGGTATTGCCCGCGAGGTAATAAACAAGATAGGATATACAAAAAGCGAGTATCAATTTGACGGTAATTCATGTGGTGTACTTAGTGCTATCCATGAACAAAGTGACGATATTAATCGAGGCGTAGATCGTGATAATAAAGAAGAACAAGGAGCAGGAGATCAAGGGATGATGTTTGGTTATGCTACGCGTGAGACTGATAATTACATGCCACTTGCCCTAGATTTATCTCACAGTTTACTTAAAGAGCTTGCTGTTTTACGAAGAGAAAACAAAGACATTACTTACTTGCGCCCAGATAGCAAAAGCCAGGTAACTATTGAGTATAGTGACGACAACAATCCTATACGCATTGACTCTATTGTGATCTCTACGCAACACGATGATTTTGATGCAGACGATGAACGTATGCTTTCTAAAATTAAAAGTGACCTTATCAACATCTTAATTCCACGTGTAAAGGCACAGCAAAAACCAGAAATACAGGCATTATTTAATGATGATATTACCTATCATATAAACCCAACAGGAAAATTTGTAATAGGTGGGCCACACGGAGATACAGGTCTTACAGGACGTAAGATAATTGTAGACACCTATGGCGGTAAAGGAGCCCATGGTGGTGGTGCTTTTTCTGGAAAAGACCCAAGTAAAGTAGACCGTTCTGCTGCTTACGCTACAAGACATATTGCCAAAAACATGGTAGCCGCTGGTGTTTGTGATGAGATTCTAGTACAAGTAAGCTATGCCATAGGCGTAGTAGAACCTATGGGGATTTTTATAGATACCTACGGTACAAGTAAAGTAGATCTTACAGATGGTGAGATTGCAAAAAAAGTAAGTGCCATTTTTGATATGCGACCAGCAGCCATAGAAAAGCGTCTTAAACTACGCCAACCTATGTACAGTGAAGCAGCCGCTTACGGACACATGGGGCGTAAAAACGAGATCGTCTCAAAAACTTTTACCATCCCTAATGGCGAACCTGTAACGCTAGACGTTGAGTTGTTTACTTGGGAAAAATTAGATTATGTAGAAGAAGTTAAAACAGCTTTTAGCTTGTAGTTTTACTTCGGAAATATTAAATATTTAAAAGCCACTCTTTTGTTTGACAATTGGGTGGTTTTTTTATGCTTAAAAAGATTGAATAGCTACTTATATTCACCATTCGGTATTTTATCCGTATATTTTATGCTTATATAAACATGTTGTGTGTCATTTAAGAAACAATGAGAAACCATTTAATAATCTTACTTCTAATTTTGATTTCTTGCAATTCTGACAAGATTGACCAAGCGGAATTTAATGACTTTTCGGACATTGAAATTCGATTTAGAACTGGAGATGAAAGAATTGAATTTTACTCAATGGACATTTTTAAAAGCGGAGAAAAAATTAAAGCAGCTAAGAAAAGTCCATTTTACTATTATGGCTCAGGAACTGACTCAACTTGGACAACTGAAATCGGAAAATCTGACTTAAAATTAATAACTGAATTTATTAATAAAGCGAAATCAATTAAAGACACTTGTTTGTTCAATTCTTCTTCTATAGACTACTATGATATCAAAATAAAAGGAAGAACGTTAAAAATAGTCGGAAACTGCGAATGGAATGGAATTGACTATGATAGTTTAGAAACTAAAATCTTCAAACACAAATTCGTTGAATTAGAAAAAAAGCGTGAAATAGTTGCTGATTCTTTGGTAAAGAGTTTTAATGGATTTTGGGATGTTTCTGGTTGGCAAAATGGAGTTTTAAAAAATCGGAATTTGGTACTTACAAGAACAACAGAAAACGAACCAAAAATTGAGGGAATTTATCGTTGGACTTTTGATAAAGAAAAGCAATCGGAATTAAAAAAGAATTTGGACATCGACGAAGGAAGTACTTTAATTGAAATTGGAGCTTCGACTTATAAAGTACTAAACATTGAAAATGACAAAATTGAATTAAAATATCTGTGGTAAAAACGAACACACAACAACGTATAAAATTAATTGCTTGGTACGAGCCTGTTTACGAAAATCCTCGCGGATTTTCTATTCGGTTTGTATTTTCTAAATTCGTTGCTAAACCACGCAACTAATCTTATACAAAACCGTTGTACCCAATTTGAGAAAATGCAGAAAACAGATGAATATATTGCGAAAAGATTAAAATGGAAAGCAGGAAAACATAATCTTCCTACCGAAAATTCGTTCTTATTCGATGGTTTACCGACTGAAAACCAAAACCATTATTCAGAATTTTTTAAGAACCTAAATATTGGAATTCCAGTATTGCTTTATACCCATCCGAAAAATGATAAGTGGACTATGATTGGAACTCGTAAAATAGTTTGGGGAGAATATGATGAATTTGAAAGTCTGCCGATAAGTGAAATTAAAGAAATGCGCCCTAAATCTTTGATGGAAATTAGCAAAACTGGAAAAGCAACCAAAGAACAAGTAAAAAAATCTGAATGGGATGAACTCACCATCACCAATCTAAATTCTGAACAGTTTATTATTCAAGCCTTTAAAGGTTCTGACTTTTTTTCGATGTGGAATATTTTACTGTTGAACCGACAATTAAATCGGGAATAAAAACTGAGTACAGCAATATATATATAATCAATGCGGGAGTTGTCGCTTAATTCAAAGTTAAGGTATATTTGGAAGTCGCCGAATTTTTACAAATCCGACTTTTGATACAAACAAAAAATAAAAAGCGGAATTTGTAAAAAACAGCTTGTGCTCAAACGAATGGCAACAGCCAGTCTCGCCCGCACTACTCATACATAAAACCTTTGTAACCAATTAAATGAAAAAGTATAAAAAATTGACACTCTTAATAATTGGACTTCTTTTCTTCTTTGTTCAGCAATGTTCTAACATTAATTTATTGCCAAGTTTTGTTTCAAAAAAGAATGACTACAAATATTTAAGTGAAGGAGTTACCTCAAAAAACTTCGTGATAGATAAAATCTCAGACAAGACATATTTGTATGTTACTTATGATTCTATAAATAATTATTTTATAGTAAATGATACTTATAATATAAAGAAAATTAGTGCTGAAGGAAATGTATTAATCAATATACCACATCCATCAGGCGAATTACCTTATAAAACACATTATGTATTTACAGATAGTACAATATGTGATCTTTCAAAAAACAAATTAAAAGTAGAACCTTTCTTTAAAAAATAAATCCTGCTACAGAAAAAATAGAAAAGAAATGGATATCAATATTTGAAGCGTATTATCATAAGGCATCTACCGTAATTTATAGTAATAATAACCTGATTTATTTTAAAATTAATGAAGGTTGGGTATCACTTTATATGTCTGATAATTATTACTTAGAAGGTGATAATATTACTGAAAGAACGTTTGAAAATTACCCCGCAAAATTCAGAAAATTAATTTTTCTAAAAGATCAAGAATCAAACACGTATTCAGACTGGATGTCTCATTCAGGCTCGAGTATAGATAAGAAGTATCCAAATACAGCATTAGAAAACTTTAATTACCCTGAAAAAGCATTAGATTATCTAAATAATGAAATTGAAAAGATTTCATTTGAAAAAAAGGTACAGTCTGAAACGTACACCTACACGCCAATTATTGCACAATTTCAAGGAATTGGTTATTACAAATTAAAAAAGGAAGATGAATATATCCATTTTAAAGAAAATGCGTTTAAATATCCATTCAATTTTTTCAAATCAGATTCTTATTTAAATCATTATACTATCCCTGAGAAATTTAACACAAAAACCAAACTTTCTTTTATTCGATATTCATTTCCGACAAATCAAAATGAAAGTAAAAGTCAAGGATTATATATCATTAAAAGAAAATAACTGGTTACAACAACGGCTAAAATTAATTGCTTGGTTCTAGCCTAGCTACAAATTCCGATAACTATCAGAACTCTCTGATTTTCTATTGAGTTTTTATTCACTAAATTAGGTGCTTAAACACCCAACGTATCATATCCAAAACCGTTGCCACACATATGAGAAAATCATTCGTACTACTATTTACACTTTTGGGTTTGAACTCAATTCAAGCTCAAAATTTCGATATAAAAGACTTTAATGAAAAGGCCGAAACTGCCGAATGGCTTTTGAATTATGATTTAGTAGCGTGGTATTCGACTGACACATTAATGACAAAAGACAAAGAGCGAATAAGTAAACTTGGCAGAGAATGGTTTTGTTTTCAAGATTCCACAAATACTTGGCACTCGGTTTATGGAAAGTATGAAAACGGAAAATATGACCAAGTTTTTCACTTCATTGTAAAATCTCAATCTGAAGTAACTGAAACGAACGAGCAAATTGACACAACTTTTCTAAATAAACACGGACAAGCTTTGTCGAGGGCCTATGCTGAAATGAAACCGATTAACGATTCGACTTCCATCCGATTTAATCACTACATAAAGGAAAACGATAGTGGAAATCTGGACGTTTATATATTTCCTGCTTTCCAACCAAATGGAACAGCAGTTTATGGAGGAGAATTTGTTTACGAAATATCGCCTGAAAATAAAATCATGAATGATAACAGCTATTATCAAGGACAGTTTTTAGGATTTAAAACTGGAGAACCGAGAGAAATATGGCTGAACTATAGAGAAAAGGAAAAACCGACTTTAGGAAGTGTATTCTTTGCTTGGTACTATAAAGACTACTTTACTAAAATCAATATTGACAACAAAACAAGTTTTTCGACACCATTTAACGATGGCGGGAATTATACTTGGCTAAATGTGATTAAAGACCCAAAAGCCGAGGCGAAAAAAAAGAAACAAAAAGAACGTGAAGAAAGGAAAAAGAATAAAAAGCGGAATTAAACACGTGTAGCAACAACGCATACAACTCATACACAACTAGTTGCTTAATCGAAAGTCATTTAAAGCAGAATTTGAAAATGAAATGTGGAATATTGAGCTGAATTATCACTCAAACTCTATATTTAATTGCATCTCACTTTTTAGCTCCTTTGCGGAATTGAAAATCGGAATTTAATAAGTTGCGGAATTGCTCACTCGAAGTCTGAATTAAAAATATTGCTGAATATAAGTCTATGAAAATCTATTATTTTATTTTACCGATTTTAGGAATATATTTCTTCTTTGCTTCTTACAAAGGGCATCCTTCACTTATTAGACATTATATAAATTTCAAATCTGACAAAACAAATAAGGGAATTGACAAAGTCCACAACGCTTTTCTCGGAATAGCGTTCTTTTTTGTTTTTATCGTTTTATTATGCCAATAAAAAATAGAGTATTAACTAATTATTAATCGGAAATAAAAGCACTAAAAGCTGACAACATATAAAAATAATTGCTAGATTAGTCTTTATCCAAAGGCAGTTGCAAGAGTAAAAAAACATCACGTTAAAATTGAACCCAATAGAAAACATACAGGATTGGAATAATATTATTGCGGAAATTAATTCTGCTGATGTTGAAACATTGTATAATATAGCCAACTATTTTGACCACGGATTAATAATTGACGAAAAGATAATTGTAGAAATTGATAAGAAAAAAGCTTTCGCAACTTATAAAAAAGCGTCTGAAAAGGGTCACATTGAATCTAAAACAAGGCTTGCTGATTTTTATAGCGAAGGAGAATATTGCCAAAAGAACATCGAATACGCAATCCAACTATATAAAGACGCAATCGAAAATAAAAGTCCAATCGCAGCTCATAACCTTGCAACAATATATCGTGACTTAGAAAAGTTTGAAAAAAGCTTTGAATGTTATTTGAAAGAACAAGAATTAGGAAAATCAATGGTAATTCAATTAGCCTATTGTTATTATTTTGGTATTGGAACAAAAGCTGATAAAAAACAAGCGCTGAAAATATTTGAAACAATAGTTGAGAACAAAACTTATTCGAGTAATTATGAATATGAAATTGAAGATGCGTATTATTATATCGGTCTTTATTATTTAAATGGAGAAGTTGTCGGCAAATCAATCGAAAGAGCAAGAAGTTACTTTAAAATAGCTAATAAAGACAATGACCATAGAAGTGCTAACGAAATATTATTGATGATTGGCAAATGAAAATGGATATGATTAATAACTACTTACAACACCATATAAACTTTATTGCTGGTTTTAACTCTCCTCTCTTCTATTTAAATATATCTATTACAAACTAAAGAAACACCTTACCTGCAATTGTGAAAAAAATACTACTCAATTTTATAATCCTATTATCAATTCTATTTTCATTTAACTCGTGTGGACAAACCACAGAAAAAGAAAAGAATACTGATGTTGTATACGTTGAAGTTCCTAACTCCAAAGTTTCATTTCCAATCTCTAGTTTTAAAACCGAAGAAAACCTCATTGGCTTAATTAAGGGAAATAAAGCACTAATACAAGTTATGGAATTGGCAGATGATAGTTTTGATAATCAAGTTAAGAATTTCAAAAATTCAGCCTTTGAGCAAAAGGGCGGAAAAATAATTGAAAAAGCAGATTTAAAAGTTATTGGTTACAACGCAAAGTATATGAGCGTTAAGTCTCCAGATGCAAAAAAACTGACTATGCTATTATTTGGAGATAATTCTTTTTGTGTAATGATTAGTGCAATCAACAATAGTATCTACGATGAAACTACAAATGAAGAAATTGAATACTTACTTAAGAACATTAAATATAATCCAAATAAAAAAATTGACCCTTTAAGTTCAGCCCCATTTTTAATTCAAGGAAAATCAACTTTTAAACACGCTAATTTTTCAGCAAATGTTCATTTTTACACTAAGTCTGGAGAATATTCTAAAGGTCAAGATATTAAACCAATAATAATTTTAAGTTCGGGAACTTTAGAAAACGAACTTGAATTTGACCAGATGTTTGATTTTTCTATACAAATGATTGAAAAGTATGGTTCAAAAATTAAAACACCAATTAAAAAAGAAAAAACAATAATCAATGGATATAAGGCTTATGAGGAAACATTTGAACTCAAAGTAAACGGAGTAATAGAAAAATATTATCTACTATTACTTTATTCAAATAACACCATTATTCAAATGCAAGGTAAAGCTGAAAACAAAAATGATTTGCTTGAATTTAAAGAATTCGGAAAGTCAATACGAATAAAAAAATAACAGCAGGTAACAACGTCTATAATTAATGGCTATTTATAGCTTACTTATAAATCCCGGAAGTTATCGAGACTCGCTGACTATCTATCAGTGATTTACTTGCTAAATTAGGTGCTTAAAACACGCAGCAAAATCATTCTAAACAAGCTAAACCTAGCCGCACATTAGACACATTTGGTTTGTACCAAAGCTAGAAACCAAATGTACCTAATCTTGCTAACGCTGAAAGGAAATTGAGGAAAACCGTAAACTGAATAAAAAAATAAAATGTATTTTAGATAACTGAATTAAAAGAAACTTTACAAATTAGAATGATAATAGACGATATTTATAGAAAAGAAGAAATTAGTGTTCGATCATACCGCGTTTGTAAAAACAATAAATTAAATTCAATAAATGATTTAAAGGAATACTACTTCAAACATAAATCTTTTGATAAACTTCGAAATTGCGGAAGGAAATCTAATGAAGAATTAATTGAAATCTGCAACAGATATCAAGGATACCATTTTGAAAATATAGAAACTGAAATAAAAAAAGAAAAATCTTTAAAAACAATAATTTCAGATTTAACTAGAGTTCAAAGGGAAGTCATTAATAGTTTTATTCTTGTAAACACAAACAGTCTTTCTGTAAGAAGTAAAAACGCTGTTACATTTCATTTAAAAAAGAATTTTAAAATTAAAAACTTTGCTGAAAAAATATTTTTTAATTCTGTAGATATTAAGCATTGGAAAAACGTTGGGGCTAAATCAATCCCTGAAATTGAACTTTATTTAAATATCATAAAAGATTTAGTAATAGAAGTAAGTGAATCGAAAGAAGAAAAGTATCTAATATCATTAAAAAACAATTTCTTAATACAACGAACTTTTTCTATTTCAAAAATCCCAAGAAATGTACTTGAATCAGAATCTATATTCTTACTTACAGATTTTTTATTAAACAGTAATACCATATTTGATGCCCCACGAAGAGCAATTGTAAAAAAAGCTTTTAAAATATATCAAAATCAAAAGGAATTAACTCTCGATGATATTGCAAAAGAAGTTAAATTGACTAGAGAAAGAGTAAGACAAATAAGAGTAATGTGTTTAGATGAATTGTTCAATAAACTCTCTTTTATTCAAAATTTTAATGATGATTTACTTCAAAAATATAATATCGATACTAATTCTGAACAAATTGAAATAAACCAAGATTTGATTGATATTATTAACATTACTAACCTCACATTTTTTTCAAGAGAATTTATAACCTTCATACTTTACGTTTACTTGTCGGATAAATTTTCGCTGATTGGTTGTGTTGAAGATGTAATCCAACCAAAATATTTTAATGCTAGTAATAGACATAATTGGAACAATTTCTTTTTAATCAAAAAAGAAATTGTTAATGAAATTGATTTTAATGCTTTGGCTAATGATATTGATAATAGAATAAATGATAGAATTATAGAATCCTATTCATTTAATCTAAAAAGCTATTTATCAAGATTTTTGATTAATGATAATATAGATGTCTTAATTTCTGCATTTCCAATTGCCGAAAATATTATTAATGAAGAATTTGAGATGAATCTTGATTTAAATGAAAATATAATTTTTAAAAGAAATACACACAAACAAGTTCCTGAATATATTATTGAGGCTTTAGAAAATTTAAATAAACCATCAAAATTAAGTGAAATTTATGAATGGATATGTATTCACTATCCTGAAGCTACTAAAAGTGAAGAAGCTTTAAGAGGTAGTTGTCAACGTAGTAACGAGATTATTTATTTTGGAAGAAGTAGCACTTTTGGTCTAAAAAAATGGGAGAACACAAGAAATGATATTAAGGGAGGAACAATAAAAGATATTGTAACTGAATTATTGGAGAACTCAAACACCCCTATTCATATAACTGAAATCCTTGAAGAAGTTCACAAATATAGAGCTAAGACAAACGAAAGAAATATAATAACCAATTTAAAGCTTGATCCTAACAAATCGTTTATAATTTTTAATCAAAAATTTATTGGTTTATCAAATAAAGTAAATGATTACGATATAATAAAGTATGAAAATCTACCTATTCAGCTAGGTAAAACAATCAAAGGAAAACTGAAAAAGAATACTTTAAACGACATTAATCAAATGAGTAATTTTTTAAATAAAAATTACGATCTTACTTTAAAAGAAACAAAAAATATTCTTACTTCATTAAATATAAACTTATGAAAATAAAGGAAACCAAAATACTACAAAGTCAAAGACTCAAAGAAATTTGTAATGAAAAAGGTGTCAATTTTAATTCTATAGAAACTTTATTGGATTCTGTAAAAACAAAAAAATTACATTCTAGAAAAAACTATCATCAACAAAAAATTGATGACACCATTAATAAATCCGTTAAATGAAATTATCCGAAATAAAAATCAACAATTTTAGGCAATATTACAAAGAAGTTAATATTGACTTAACTACCAATTCTGATGAAAATATTATTTTAATCGGAGGTAAAAATGGTTATGGTAAAACTAATTTCCTAATTTCAATAGTTTGGTGCTTGTATGGTCGTCAAATTGAAAAAGTAGATAATAACTTTAAACAAGAAATTAAAAAAGAAAAAAATTATGATTCTTTTATGTTTCAATCTCTTAATTGGACTGCAAAAAAAGAGAATAAAGATACTTTTTCTGTTAGCTTACTTATTTCAGAAATTGAATTACCGGAACTAAAAAAATTAAATTCTAATTCTGAAAGCGTAATTATTACTAGGAAATTTAATGTTTCTAGTATGAGTGAAGAACTTATGATTTTAGATGCCAATTCAAAAATGGAAATTTTTGATGATGAAGCAGATAAAATTAACTTTATAAATGATTATATAATTCCGATAGATGCTGCAAAATTTGTCTTTTTTGATGCAGAAAAAATATCTGAAATAGCCAACTTATCAATTAAGGAAGAAGGAAGTTTTATAAATGATGCTTTAGGTAAAATTTTAGGGTTAGATACTTATGTTACACTTATTGAAGATATAGATTTTTATATAAATTCTCTTAAAAAAGAAGGAGCATCTAAAAATTTACAAGAACAAATTGTAGATAAAGAAAAAGCTATTGAACTCTTTAACATCGATATTGAAAAGCTTGAAGAAGAGAATGCCGAAAAGCTTAAAGAGATTGATGATTTAAAGAAATCTATCAGGAAATACGATAATTTTATATCACAACACAGTAAACAAGGCAATTCTATTTTTGATAGAGAATCGATTTCATCCGAAATAGAAAAGTTACAGGCAAAGAGACTTGAATTATCCGAAAAATTTAATGAATTAAGCGAAATAATTCCTTTAACTATTCTAACAGGAAAACTTGAAGAAGTAAGCGAACATCTTGAAATTCAAGAGAAAAACGAATTATCACAAAATTCATCAAAAGAAAATTCTGAAAAAATCGAGAATTTTATTGAGCTTCTTTTTAATAAACCACCTGAACCAGACAATTCTACAATGTCTTTTAGGGACAAAAACTTTTATTACGAAAAGGCTAAAAATTTAGGTTCAGAGTTATTTAGTGATAATCGAGATTATCAAGAATTAGAATTTGAGCACGATTTGAATAATTCAGAAAAAAATATTATTCAAGATGCTATGAACCTAGTTAATGAGCAATCTAAAGGTTTATTCGAGACTACAATTGAGGAGTTTAATGAAGTGCAAATTAAACTTTTAGAATTAAATAAAACTTTGAGTAAAGTTGATGCAGATCAAGAAGACGAATATATTTTAGAGGCAATATCTGAAAAAGAAACTACTGAATACAAAAGAGATATAAATAAGGAGCAGATTGGTGGTAATAAAGTAAAAATAAAGAAATTAGAAAGCGATATCGTTCGTTTAAATCAACAACTACAAACGTTGGTGAAAAAAGTAGATATAAATGAACAAAATAAACTAAAGATTAAAGAAAGTCAGAAATATATTGATGTGTTAAACTTATTTCTTGAAGAACAAAAAAAGAGTCACGAAAAGAGTTTAGAAACAACTATTCTTAACGAATTAAACATATTGATGCATAAATTAAATAATGAAGAAAATAATAATCGATTTATTGAGGATGTAAAAGTAGTAACGCTTGCAAAAGGTCAAGGAATGAAAATCACATTATTGGATCAAGATGATAATGAAATAAGAAAAGAAAGTTTATCATCTGGAGAAAAGCAGATTTATATCTCGTGTTTGATTAAAGCAATATTAAATGAATCAATACAAAGCTTACCAATATTTATAGATACACCTCTTGGTAGACTAGATGAAGAACACAGAGATAGCATTACAAAAAAATATTATCCAACTCTTTCAGAACAAGTCGTACTATTTTCAACAAATAGTGAGATCACACCTAAACGATATAAAGATATTTCAGAAAACATTTCAAAATCTTATTTACTGTTTAATGATGGAGCAAATACAAATTTAAAAAACGGTTATTTTAATACTACAAGCAATGATTAGATTTAAAATAGATTCAGAAAGTACAGAATTATTAGATAGGCTTACAGATATATATAAATTTAAAAGAGATACAATTACAGGAAGAATTGCTCTGTCATTAAGTATTGAAAAAGGTCGTCTGTTTCACGAAAACGAAAATAGTCTACCTCAAAACGGAAGAGAATATACACCTACAAGCAACATTTTTGGTCGTTTGGTTAATGACGTAGATAATTTTACTCTTTATAAAACCATTTTCGATCAGCACTATAGTAAAGAATTGACAGAGAGTGAATTTATTAAACTTTATAAACTTCATTTAAAAGATGGTCTTGAAGTTTGGAATAATAAATTAAACAATAGTGACATTACGAAAGGAGAACATATCTCACTCTTACTGGACCTAGTAAAAAAAGGATTACACAAAAGAAAATCTAATGTGTATGTTTCAAGTTTTGATAAAACAGAAACAACTACTAATTTAATCAATAGCACAAATAAACCTATTGAATTAAGCCTAGGAAACGAACTTAATGGTGAACCTATTAAAATTAAAATAAATGACGAAACAGAATACACAAGTCGTCATTTTGGAATTGCAGGCACAACAGGATCAGGAAAAACCCAACTTGTATTTGATTTAATTTATCAAATTTCCAAACAAACAGAATATGAACTAAACTTTACTTTTTTTGATTTTAAAGGAACAGATACTAAAGAAAAACTTGATACATTTTTGTCTTCAACTAAAGCTAATTTCATAGATATTAAGCATCAAAACGGTTTTCCTTTTAGTCCATTAAAAAACTATGATTTAAGTAATCAAAACTATATTGAGTCTTTTGCAAGTGATTTAAGAACTTTTTTTAAGAGTATTGGTCAAGTTCAGTCAGCTAGCTTGGTAAGAGAAATAAAAGACTATTATTTTGATAATAATTCTTCACCAACATTAGACGAATTATTAGAAAATATTTTAGAAAAAAATAAAGGTAAATTTGATACAACTACAAGCGTTATTCAACAACTTATAAACTCTGGTATTTATGATGAATCCAAATCGTATTCTATATTTAATCAAAGTACATACATTTCAATGCCTTCAGAGGTTACAAAGGAGATTAAACAATTTGTAACATTTAACCTCTTAAAATATATGTATGATAGCATTAAAAAATCTGGTGATACTGCTGTAACAAATAATATAAAAGCTTTAAAGCACGTTATTATTATTGATGAAGCACAGAATTTTCTGCAACATAAAAATGCAAGACCTGTAATTGAGTCAATGTTGAGGGAATTACGATCTATGGGAATAATAATCATCTTAATCGCTCAAGAAACTCAAGATTTTGTTTACAAAGATTTTAATTTTATGTCACAAATTCAATTTCCTATTTGTGCCAATGTTAAAGATAAATCTACGAAAAGAATTATTCCATTTCTTGGTAGCGTAAATAGTGAAGTCAAGCTGAATGCTCAATTAGAGAAACTTGAGGGAGGAAAAGCTATAATTAATATAGGAGAACCAAAACTAATTGAATTAAAGCAATGGTGGAAAACTAAAAAAGAGGAAAATATTTAAGCCCAAGCTATGTTCAAGCACATTTATTTTTTTCTAACGCTCAAAATGCCAAATCCAAAAAACTAAAGAACTTTCACGCCAAAGCTAACATTTGAACTCGAAGTAAACGGAGTAATAGAAAAATATTATCTACTATTACTTTATTCAAATAACACCATTATTCAAATGCAAGGTAAAACTGAAAACAAAAATGATTTGCTTGAATTTAAAGAATTCGGAAAGTCAATACGAATAAAAAAATAACAGCAGGTAACACCGTCTATAATTAATGGCTAGTTATAGCCTATTTATAAATCCCGAAAGCTATCGAGACTCCCTGACTATCTATCTGTGATTTACTTACTAAATTAGGTGCTTAAAACACGCTACAAACCATATTAAACTAGCTGTGCGTAAGTTGATAAATGAACTCTAAAAGAATTATTAAATACGGAATTGGACTTTTAATCCTTGAAATAATAATTCTAGGATTTTGGACATATCAAATGGAACCTGACCCAAGTGTTTCAATTGGAATTGTAATCATTGTACCTTTTCTATTCGTACTGAATATTATAATCGGAATTCTTTTCTATTTCTTTAAAAGTAAACTATCGAATCTGTTCTTTATAAATTCAATTGTCTGTCCATTAATATTTTTCGGAATCTGGAATTTATGGTTTATAAATTATCACGACAGAATATCAGAACGCCTTGAATTTGTTATCGGAGAGAAAAACTATGAAATTAGTCTTTCTAAAAAATCTGACTATTTCTCTATTTCGGATATGACAAACCAACCAAATGGTTCGACAACTGGACTTTTTTTTGGCAAGTATGAAAGGAAAACAGATACGATTAAATTAACTGACGGAGAAACTAAAATGTTTATTGTTAAAAAGAAATTAATCGGATTTCCAGAAAAACCGAATGAAATAAAATTGAGCGAATCGGAATGAAAAAAACTATGCACAACAACGGCTAAAATTAATTGCTTGGTTCTAGCCTAGCTACAAATCCCGATAACTATCAGAACTCTCTGATTTTCTATTGAGTTTTTATTCACTAAATTAGGTGCTTAAAATACAAAACTAATCAACCACCAAAAGCACTCAACAAACATCTAAAACCAAATGAAAAACCTAGAAAAAGTATTTATATTTATTATTCTCGGAGCTTTTCTATGCACACTTCTAATTAGTCATTGGTTTATTTATCTATGTTTTATCATAATTGGAGCACTAAGTATCATCTATATTTTTGGTGGATACCAACTTTTTGAACTATCAAAGCAGCAAAAGGCTTTAAAAATAATTGCTGGAATAATTCTAGGCTTAAGCTTAAGCACATTATTATTTACGTTAACACTACCCACGCGCCTTATACACAAAGCCATAGTACTCATAACGATCCTATTTAGTGCATATCTAATATTTTATTGGCTGAAAAATAAAACCCTAAGACAAAAAGAATTTAACAAGCTACTTATACGGTCTATTTGCATCTCTTGCATTACAGCTTTTTTTGCCTTTACCCCTATTACAAACAACTCGTATCGTTTTGTTTTAAAAAAATTAGTGAGCCCAGAAACACTACTATTTTCAAATTTTAAAATGTTTGATGAAATTGAAAACTATAAAACCTTTATTGAAGATAAAGAATATGATAAAGCAATCATAGCCGCTGAAAAAGCTATTAAGCATGGTAAAGACTGGAGAGATTATGATATTGAATACTACGAAGATTTTAGCGGTGCTTATGAATTTCTAGCAGAGGCTTACATAAAAAAAGGACACAAGCTTTATGACGAGGCTAAATATAATCTTGCCCTAGAAAACTACATTAATGCAGATAGCGTTTTAAATCTAGAAGAACATAAACCTAAATATCCAGAAGCAACGAAGAGTGATATATTTTGGAATAAATTTAGCATATTAAAGACCTATAACAATCTAAAAGATTATGTCAACTATGATAAAAGTATTGATTTTTTTATAGACGAATATTCAGAAACAGAAGACTCTTCAAACATAGATTATCATTACATCATGAGTAATGTTGGCTTAAATTATAAAGCTCGCGGATACTACGAAGATGCGCTTTTAGCATATCAAACTTCAGAAAACATATTACTAAGAGATAGTATTAATAATCTTGATGAATTAAAGGAATTATACAATGACAAATTTGGTGTTTATTATCTAACAGATAGTTTATCAAAGGCAGAAATAGCACTTAACAACTACAGATTAATTTTAAATGAAAAGGATTGCAAATACCTTTATAACTATACTCGTTTATTACAAAAAAAAGATGTAAGCGCAGCATTACCTATCGCTAAAGAAAGTGTTCAATGTTTTAACCAAGAAGACAACATAAACAATATTTTGTTTTCTAATATAGTCGTATCGAAAATCCTACTAGAGCTTTCTAAATTTGAAGAATTTGAAGAACAAATTGAAATCACTAGATCTGTAGCGCTAAAGACATCTAACAGCGAATCAAATATTGAAGCAGTAAATATTTTACTAGGGTACTTCCATTTCTTAAATGGTGATTATTTTAAATCAAAAGAAAAATACGGACAAGCCTTTACTTTTTTAAAATCAAAACCAGGGAGCGAAAGCGATGTAATGACCCAAGATGTAAAATTAAAAATAGCTTTACTTAATAAAGAATTGAGCATTGATAATAATAGTGAAGCTATAAATCGAGACTTGATTAGTTTTTTAGAAAGCTACGCTTACCCTTCGCCAAGTCTAACCAGTTTTCACAATGATTTAGGAAATTTAAACACAAACATAAATATTAAATTTTCAGACTCATTATTTAAAACAACACTAGACGTACATCAAAATTACAACATCATCCATTCGCCAAAAATTGGAATTGCAAAAAATGGTTTAGCTATTAATCAATTATATTTAGACAATTATAAATCTTCAGATTCTTTATTCCTAGAAGCCATAGAAGAGCTAGACTATCATTATCCAGAAAACACAAATGTGAATCAATTAATAAGTCAATTAAACATTGCTCAATCTAAATTTGAACAAGAAGAATACAACCTAAGTTTAGACTACTTAGAACAAGCAAAAAAAACAGTAAAAAACTGTTTTAAAGAAAAGAAAACCCTCTATAATTCTTATATTTTAAATACTGAAGGTGAAATTCTTTTAAAGTTGAAAAACAACAAAATAAATACGCAAGAAAAATTTATCGAAGCATTAACTATAGCAAAGAATTTCTTAGACGATGATCACCCCTATATTCAAAACTTAACATCAAAAATTGAATAAATATTACCCAATAAAACACAACGCAATGCGCAACCTCATCTATATATTTTCAGCACTTTCATTTCTTACATTTTCTTGTAGTGGTCAAACAGAAAAGCACAAAGAAGACCATCATAATGACTCCCACCACACTAATGGCGGCTGGGTAATCACAGAAAATGAAATGCTACACAAAAACCGTAAGCACAAAAGCGAACGTATGCATTTTAAGCTTGTAAACTCTAAATATCAAAATGAAGAGTATCTTTTTGATGAAGTACTAGAAGAAATAGAAACCCTAAGTGACCAACGCTACAAAACACTTGCGCCTTTCATTGTAGAACAAGACATCGCGACACTACAAAATCACGTCATGGCTGGAAAATTTAGTTATGAAGAGCTCACGCTATTCTATCTAAAAAGAATGTTTATCTACGAGACCAACCCTACTACTTCATTACACAGTATCATAGCTATTAATCCAAATGTTGTAACAGAGGCCAGACATAGAGATAAAAACAAACACTTATACCGCAACGATATTTTTGGGATGCCTATTTTACTAAAAGACAACATAGACACCAAAGACATGAAAACCACAGCGGGTGCTTTTGTCTTAAAAGACAACCAACCTACTGAAAACGCCACAATTGTTGACAATATTATTGCTAATGGCGGTCTCATTATCGGGAAAGCAAACCTCAGCGAATGGGCTTATTACTTCTGCGAAGGTTGCCCTTTAGGTTATAGCGCCATTGGCGGACAAACCTTAAACCCTTATGGTCCTGGCCAGTTTGAAACCGGCGGAAGCAGCTCAGGTAGCGCCGTGGCTGTAGCGGCTAATTATGCAGTTGCTGCGGTTGGCTCTGAAACTTCGGGGTCTATTATTTCGCCTTCAAGCCAAAACAGTGTGGTGGGTTTAAAACCAACAACAGGACTACTAAGCGGCGAAGGAATCATCCCCATTTCGCATAGCTTAGACACGGCTGGCCCAATCGCAAAAAATGTAGCAGATGCTGAAATCTTATACGGAGCCATGAAAAATAATTTTTATGGCAATAGCGGCTCTAATTTTATAGGCACAGAACCAAAATCTAATGTTCCTAAAGACATTCGATTAGGGGTATTTAAATCTTTACTGGATGATCCAGAATACAGTACAGCACTTCACAAACTAAAAGAAAAAGGAGTGCAAATTATTGAAATAGAACAAGAAGAAATCTCACTAACAGGGTTTCTTACTTTACTTAACTTAGATATGCGTGACGACTTACCAAAGTACTTAAAGAGTCTTGCATCGCAGCATATTTCAGAAAAAAACATACAGGATATCATGGCTACGAATCGTATAGACAGTATGCAAAGAATGCCTTACGGACAAGGAGTTTTTGAAGGGATCTTAGCCGATAAAACTACTAAGGAAGATTTTATACTTCTGAAAGATTCTTTACTGAAAAAAGGGAATGATTTTTTTGAAAACCCAATGCAAAAATACAGCCTTGACGCTATCGCTACGGTTAACAATTTTCATTCTGCTTATGCCGCTGTAGGAATGCGACCTTGCTTAGCCATCCCAATGGGACTTCAAGAAAGCGGCGAGCCTAAAGCGTTAACATTAATCACAGATTCTAAAACAGAAGCGCGCTTACTACAACTTGGAAAAATAGTGGAGGGTATTTTAAACGGGAGAATAACTCCTAAAAACTACAAGTAGGTAGTTCTTTTTGCACTTCGGAAATTTTAAGTTGTAACTTTTTCAAAAACTTTTGATGCGCCTCGCTATGTTCATTAAAAGGTCTATGGGCCATTCCTTGTTTTATAGCAGCTATCTTTTTTTGAAGGGCTAACGTTTCCGAAGCAATCCACACGGCATTAAACTGCTCCCAAATGTAGTCTATTGCCACTTGAGATGGATGTATCATATCTGCTTCATAAAACCTATAATCTCTTAACTCGTCAAGTAAGATTTCGTACGATGGGAAATAAAAAGATTTTTGATGAGCAACTTGATGTATTGCGGTTAACAGTTGCGCTTTGCTTCGCGCGTTTTCTACAATACCATCTTTAATATGACGTACAGGTGAAACCGTATAAATTACAGTTACATCTGGGTTGTGTTTCGCTAACAATGCTTGTAACGACTCTAGTGTTTGTTCAATTTCTGAAACTGTCAACAGTCTTTTACAAAACTCCTTTTGGGGTACTTTATGGCAGTTTGCCACTACTTTTTTTTGTGCTTCTAACTCATAAACCCAAGAAGTCCCTAAGGTAATTACAATATGTGTTGCAGAAAGTAAATAGGCCTTTAATCGCGCTAAACTATCGTTTAAAATATTGAGATATGCTTCTTTATCTAGTTGAGATAATTCGCTATGTACCTCGTAACATTGCCAGCGTTCGTTGTAAAAAAAAATATCTTTTTCTCTGAAATGTTCATCGTTTAAAGCACGCGCTGCCAACCGTACTATTGAAACCGGATTAAACACAATTCCAAACGGATTAGACAAAACATCAAACTGATAATACGACAACTTCTCTGCCATATTTTGAGAGAAACAACTCCCCAACAAAAGCACCTTAGACTTGTAATCTATTTGTGGTTCTTGCTGTTGGAAAGTTATTTGTGTTTGAAATCTCATCTAGATTTTAATATTTTAAACGCACCACAGAGGCACATTAATTAGCATTATGCTATATATGCTTTTACAGCTTCCAATGCTTTTTCAATACCCTCAGGATTTTTACCTCCTGCTGTAGCAAAAAATGGTTGGCCACCACCGCCACCTTGAATGTGCTTTCCAAGTTCTCTTACGATAGTTCCGGCATTAAGGTCTTTTTCTTTCGCTAAATCTTTATCAATGTAGCAAGTTAAAAGTGCTTTTCCTCCTGCTTTGCTTCCAAAGAGTATAAACAAGTTTTCTATTTCACCGCCCAGTTCAAACGCTAAATCTTTTAATCCACCAGCATCAAGATCTAATTCTTTTGCAAGAAAATTAGCACCGTTTATTTCTACTATTTGGTTTTTAAGATCCCCTTTAATATTCTTAGCCTTATCTTTTAACAATTGCTCTATTTGCTTTTTAAGCTCACTGTTTTCAGCTTGAATTTTTTCAATTGCCTCTACAGGTTTCTTTGTGTTATTCAGCAATGATTTTACTTCAGAAAAAGCCTTGTCATTATCAGAAAAATGATTTTTTAATGCGTGATTTGTGATCGCCTCAATACGTCTCACTCCCGAAGCTACTGCGCTTTCGCTCTTAATTTTAAAATGCCAAATATCTGCGGTGTTCTTTACATGTGTACCACCACATAATTCTATAGATTGCCCAAAACGGACTGTACGCACTGCATCTCCATATTTTTCTCCAAATAATGCCATTGCCCCTTCTGCAATTGCTTCTTCCATAGGTACAGCTCTTTTTTCTTCAAAATCTAATCTACCAGCAATTCTAGCATTTACAAAGTCTTCTACTTCTTGTAACTCTTCTGCTGTCACTTTAGAGAAGTGAGAAAAGTCAAAACGCAGGTACTTACTATGCACCGAACTTCCTTTTTGTTCTACGTGAGTCCCTAAAATTTCTCGTAAACCTTGGTGTAACAAGTGAGTAGCAGAGTGATTACACTCTATTCTAAAACGATGATTTTCATCTACTTGCGCCTTAAAAGTTTCGGTGAGATTATTTGGTAAGTTTTTTGTGAAATGGATGATTACATTATTCTCCTTTTTGGTATCTAAAATATACAATACATCACCACCTGGAGCCTGCACATACCCTTTATCTCCTACTTGCCCACCTCCTTCTGGATAAAATGGTGTTAAATTAAATACAAGCTGGTACATTTCACCATCTTTTTTAGAAGTTACTTTACGGTATCGCGTTAACTTAACATTTGCCGAAAGTCTATCATAACCAACAAACTCTTCTTCTGCATCGTCTAATAAAATAGTCCAATCATCATTTTTAGATTCGCTAGCTTCTTTTCCTCTTGCTTTTTGTTCTGCCAGTTTTTGCTCAAATTCTTCTTTGCTATAAGTATATCCTTTTTCACGAAGAATTAAATCTGTTAAATCTTCAGGAAAACCATACGTATCTTTTAATTCAAAAACTTTTGCTCCAGATATTTCAGTAGACCCTTTTTGCCCTTCTATCATTCTATCAAGCAATACTAATCCTTGATCTAAGGTGCGTAAAAACGAAGATTCTTCTTCTTTAATCACGTTTTCTATTAATTGCTTCTGACTTTTAATTTCAGGAAAAGCTTCTCCCATTTTTGAAACTAAAACAGTAACCAAACGATAAATAAACGGCTCTTTTTTATCAAGAAATGTAAAACCATAACGCACGGCACGTCTTAAAATACGACGTATAACATAGCCAGCGCCATTATTACTTGGCAACTGTCCATCTGCTATAGAAAAGGCAACAGCACGCACGTGGTCACTAATCACTCTAATAGCAATATCTATTTTTTCATCTTTTCCGTACTCTGTATCTGTGATGGTTTCTATCTCTCTAATAATAGGAGTAAAAACATCTGTATCATAATTAGATTTTACATCTTGTAGCACCATACACAGACGTTCAAAGCCCATTCCTGTGTCTATGTGTTTATTTGGTAAAATCTCTAAAGTTCCATTTGCTTTACGATTGTACTGCATAAAAACCAGGTTCCAGATTTCTACCACTTGTGGGTGATCCATGTTTACCAAGCTTTTACCATCTACCGCAGCTTTTTCTTCTGCAGAACGGATATCAACGTGTATTTCGCTACAAGGACCACAAGGGCCTTGATCGCCCATTTCCCAAAAATTATCTTTTTTATTTCCTTTTAAGATACGATCTTCTGCAATGTATTTTTTCCAAATATCATACGCTTCTGTATCCATTTTAAGGTTATCTGCATCATCACTCCCCTCAAAAACAGTCACATAAAGCATGTCTTTATCTATTTTTAAAACTTCGGTTAAAAGCTCCCAAGCCCACGCAATGGCTTCTTCTTTAAAATAATCACCAAAACTCCAGTTCCCTAACATTTCAAATAAAGTATGATGGTACGTATCATAACCTACCTCTTCAAGATCGTTATGCTTACCAGAAACACGCAAGCATTTTTGTGAATCTGTTAAACGGGTGTTTTTGGGCTGGGCATTTCCGAGGAAAAACTCTTTAAATGGTGCCATCCCACTGTTTACAAACATTAATGTAGGATCGTCTTTTAATACCATAGGTGCAGAAGGCACAATGGAATGCTTTTTTGATTCAAAAAATTCTAAAAATGCAGCGCGTATTTCGTTTGCTTTCATGGGTGTTATTTTCTTCTGAAATATGCCAGTAATTGTTACTAGCAAAACAATTTCTATATTTGTACAGCGTTGTAAAACACAACACTTTATTATTCAAGCAAAAATAAGTTTTTTATAACAGATGTCGAAGGTTAAATATTACTATGATAGTGAGACGCTCTCTTATAGAAAAATAGAGCGTAAAAAAGGAAGACAAATAGGATTTATTTCTTTGTTTTTATTGGCTGCATTATTTTTTGCTGGAATTATCTGGGTAGTTATTATTAATATACCTAGTATAGAAACACCCAAAGAAAAAAGACTTTCTCGTGAGTATAGCAACTTAAAATTGCAGTATGAGCTAATCAACAAAAAGCTTGATGAAGCCACCTTAATTCTGGATGAAGTTGCCGAAAGAGACAATAATCTTTATCGTATTTATTTTGAAGCAAACCCGATTCCTGAAGAACAACGCAAAGCAGGTTTTGGAGGGGTAAATCGTTATAAAAACCTAGAAGGGTATGATAACTCTTCTATGATAATAGATACACACAAAAAACTCGATGTACTCACAAAACAAATCGTAGTCCAATCTAAATCTTTAGACGAAATCGCAGAATTAGCTGAAGAAAAAGAAGCACTACTACAAGCGATACCTGCAATACAGCCTGTAAAGAATGAAGACTTAACACGTATGGCTTCTGGGTTTGGTTATAGGAGTGACCCTTTTACAAAAGCACGAAAAATGCACTGGGGTATGGATTTTACAGCCCCGCGAGGGACACCCGTTTATGCTAGTGGTGATGGTAAAGTAACCCGTGCTGACAACGGTGCATCTGGCTACGGAAACCACATACGTATTGATCACGGTTTTGGGTATCAAAGTTTATATGCTCACTTGTACAAATACAATGTACGTAAAGGACAAAAAGTACAGCGTGGAGATCTTATAGGTTTTGTAGGTAGCACAGGGCGTAGTGAAGCCCCTCACCTTCATTATGAAGTTTTTAAAGATGGCGTGCGTATCAACCCTATTAATTTTTACTACGGAAACTTAAGCCCAGAAGAATTTGCTGTTTTATTAGAAGCTTCAAAACAAGAAAACCAATCATTAGATTAGTGTATTTTAAATCAAATTTTATAACTATTTAATTTTCCATGCACGTAGACCTTCCAGAAAAAAGATATTATGCTATTGGCGAAGTCGCCGAAGCTTTTGACGTAAACACATCATTAATCCGTTTTTGGGAAAAGGAATTTGACGTTTTACAACCTAAAAAAAACGCAAAAGGCAACCGCAAGTTTACTCCTGCAGATATAAAAAATCTAGAACTTATATATCATCTAGTTAAAGAGCGTGGATTCACCCTTGATGGAGCAAAAACGCATCTTAAAGAAAACAAACAGAAAACACTCGCCAACTTTGATATTATTCGTAAATTAGAGTCAGTAAAAGCCGAGCTTTTAAAAATTAAAAATCAATTATAAAACAACACCTTCATGAAAAAAGGAGCATTAGGCTGTGGTATTGCAGCAATCGTAGGAATTTTAGCCATTGTTATTATCGGCTTTATGGTAGGACCTGGTTTTTACAATACAGCAATTAACCTACAAGAAGACGCTACCGCACAATGGGCAAATGTAGAAAGCTCTTACCAGCGTAGAGCAGACCTCATCCCAAATATAGTAAACACTGCAAAAGGGTATGCAGAGTTTGAACAAGCAACACTTACAAAAGTTATTGAAGCAAGAAGCAAAGCAACTTCTATCACTATCGACCCTTCAAACATAACCCCAGCGCAACTTCAACAATTTCAAGAAGTACAACAAGGTATGACTTCTGCTTTATCTAGGTTATTAGCGGTTTTTGAACAATACCCAGACTTAAAAGCAAATGAAAACTTTAAAGAACTTATTAATGAGCTTGAACGAACAGAAAACAGAATTAACGTAGAGCGTAACCGTTTTAACGAATCTGTGAATCCTTTTAACAAACACCTTAAAACGTTCCCAAACAACCTAATCAACACCTTTATTGGTAAGTTTGAAGAAATGGGATACTTTGAGGCAGACGAAGGATCACAAAACGCTCCAGAAGTAGATTTCGATTTTGGAAACTAACCTAATTTAACACTTTAGAGATTGTGCCTATTAGCTCAGCCTAATATTCACAATCTCTATTTTTTTATTTGCAGCATGAGTAAAGTAGAAGATTTTTTAAGCCCCGAAGAAGAAGCCAAAGTAGTTGAGGCTATTCGTCAAGCAGAACTAAACACGAGTGGTGAAATTCGTGTTCACCTAGAAGCGCACGCATCTATCGATGTTTTTGAACGTGCAGTAGAAGTTTTTGACTACCTACACATGAACAACACCAAACAAAGTAATGGTGTTTTAATTTATGTAGCCATAGAAGACAGAGAACTTGTAATAATGGGAGACAAGGGGATAAATGATATTGTAGGCCCTATGTTTTGGGAAAGCACAAAAAACACCATAATAGATCACTTTAAAAAAGGCGATATGACTCAAGGCCTAGTGGACGGCGTTATAAAAGCTGGCGAACAATTAAAGAAACATTTTCCTTATAAAAAAGGTGATGTTAATGAACTACCCGATGACATATCTGTAGGTTAGTAAAATATTTTACTAACAAATGCCAGACTGAGACAGCAGACATCTATATATTAATACTTATATAGTCTTATCAATGCTCAAACGGACATAGCTTTAAACCAAACAAAAAACACATTACTTGATATCACACACTAGACATATATTTCTAATCCTGATTCTCGGGCTCTTCTTTACGAGTTCAAGTTTTGCTCAATTTGAGATCCCTCCTATTCCGTCTAAAAGCGAACAGACATCGCTTTACGACTATGAAAACTTACTTAGTGCTGGACAACAACAAGCCTTAGAGCAAAAATTATTACGGTATGCAGATTCTACCTCTACGCAAATTGTGGTTGCCATTATAGCATCTAGCAATGGTGAAGGGCTAGATATGCTTGGTGCGAATTGGGCTCATAAATGGGGTATTGGTCAAGCTGATGAAGACAACGGTATCTTTATTCTACTCGCCACAGAAGACCGAAAAATAGACATTAATACGGGCTATGGTATTGAGTACCGTATCTCTGATAGAGATGCAGAGCAAATTATCAATCGCGTGATGATTCCAGAATTTAAAACCGGCAACTTCTATGCTGGACTAGATAAAGGAAGTGATGCTATTTTTGCTGCGCTTAACGGCGAATTTAAAGAAGACCGTGACTTTAGTAAAGACAGCGGAGGTGTCCCTGTAGGCTTTATTGTATTTATCATTTTTATCATTCTTTTTATCGCACTTAGCGCCAAGAAAAACGACGATAACGGCCGTAATGGAGGCAAAAGAATCGGTACTGGCTCTAGTCTACTAGATGTAATCATCCTATCAAACATGGGCCGCACAGGCGGTTTTGGTGGCGGCAGCGGAGGCGGAAGCTTTGGCGGTGGTTTTGGCGGCGGCGGAGGCTTCGGTGGAGGTTTTGGCGGTGGAGGCTTTGGAGGCGGAGGAGCTTCTGGAGGTTGGTAAACCATTAGGTTTTTCTATAGCATTTCAGTAAAACTACCGCAACAACCAAAATAAATTGGCAGCTCTCATACAACATTAAGATATCTTATTTTAAGACTTTTACACTCACATAGAAAAAATTTTACATAAAAAAACCGCATTAAAAATAATGCGGTTTTTAAAAAATATAAAAATCTTAATCATTTGCTACAAAAGCAGAATACATCCAGATTAACTTTTCTTGTTCTCCTATATAATCACTCATTAATGAGTTAGTTCCCTCATCATTACTATCTCCAGAAAGCTGTAATAATTCTCGCTCTAATGGAAGAAGTATCTCGTAAGCTTCAAGGATTTTTTTAATGGCCTGAACTCCATCAGTAACATTTTTTTCTGCCTTTATTTTTGAAATTTTCGCATAATCTTCAAAGGTGTGCAATGGTGATTGACCTAATGTTAATATACGCTCAGCAATTTCATCTATCTTTAATTGAGAATCTGTATAAAGCTCTTCAAACTTAACGTGTAGCTCAAAAAACTTATCTCCTTTAATGTTCCAGTGAAAACCACGAGAGTTCATATAAAAGAATTGATAGTTAGCCAGCAGCTCATTTAGCTTCTCACTTAACATTGTTACGTCTTTGTTGTCTAAACCAATATTGTTGTTCTTTTTCATAATCTTTTCATTTTATACTACAAAATTTAACAAAAAATAGCAGACTACCAATAAGTTTACAGAACTTTAACTTCTACTTTTTCCTAATATAAATAGTTACAGGAACTCCTTTAAAATCAAATTCTTCTCTCAATTTGTTTTCAAGAAAACGCTTATATGCTTCTTTTACATATTGTGGCAAATTTGCAAAAAAGGCAAATGCCGGATATGGTGTAGGCAACTGAGTGATGTATTTAATTTTAATATACTTAGCCTTATAAGCTGGCGGTGGATAACGTTCTATAATAGGTAGCATTGTATCATTTAACACACTAGTTTTAATACGTTTACTACGGTTTTGATACACCTCAACAGCAGTTTCAATAGCTTTAAAAATACGTTGCTTGTTTAACACAGACATAAATACAATAGGCACATCTACAAAAGGCTCACATTGTTGTCTTATCATCTTTTCATATTCTTTTACAGACTCATTGTCCTTCTCAACTAAATCCCACTTGTTAGCAAGAATCACAACCCCTTTATTATTACGGTGTGCTAGCCAAAAAATATTTTGAACCTGTCCATCAAATCCACGAGTCGCATCAAAAACTAAGATGATCACATCACTGTGTTCAATAGCTCTCACACTACGCATTACAGAATAAAACTCTAAGTCTTCTTTCACCTTAGCTTTACGTCTTATTCCTGCAGTATCTACAAGGTTAAACTCAAAACCAAATCGGTTATAACGTGTATCAATACTATCTCTAGTTGTTCCAGCTATATCAGTAACGATATATCTATCTTCTCCTATAAGCGCATTAATAAATGAAGACTTTCCTGCATTAGGACGACCTACCACTGCAAAGCGTGGTAACTCTTCTTCTACTTTCTCTTCCTCTTCTGGTAGCGAATCTACAAGAGCATCTAATAAATCACCAGTACCACTTCCGTTAATACTAGATAGTGTATAGAACTTTTCGATCCCCATATTATAGAATTCTACAGCGTCGTTTTGACGGTTTGCAGCATCTACTTTATTGACAGCGACAAAAAATGGTTTTTGGCTTCTTCGAAGTAGTTTTAAAACATCTTCATCCATTCCAGTGACACCATCTTCTACACTTACCATAAAGATAATGGCATCAGCCTCATCAATTGCAAGCTCTACTTGTTTATCAATCTCTGTTTCAAAAACATCATCACTTCCCTTAACATAACCTCCTGTGTCAATTAAAGAAAATTCTCTTCCGTTCCAATCACTCTTCCCGTAATGGCGGTCACGAGTAACCCCACTTACTGCATCTACAATCGCCTCACGACGTTGGATCATACGATTAAAAAATGTGCTTTTCCCTACATTAGGACGCCCCACAATGGCAACAATACTCATAGTCTTTACTTTAGACTGCAAAAATAGGCTTTATTTTTTTGTGCCTTGACTCAGCAGCGTATTATTGTTACCTCGGAAACATTAATAATTTACTTTTACCGCTTTAATTCAATAGACTCAAATTATCAAAAACCCACAAAAATCACCAAATCGGCTATAATAAATCTCCTTTTTTTCTACTATTACTCACAATACGCTTGAATTTTCAGCATTTCGTGTGTACTTTCGCATTAATGTTATCTAGAAAAACCAAATACGGAATTAAAGCACTTACCTATCTTGCTCAACAAGAAGGTAACGACCCAACACAAATTGCTGTGATTGCGGTATCTGAAAATATTTCTCAAAAATTTTTAGAAAGCATCCTTCTCACCCTCAGAAAAGCAGGAGTTTTAGGCTCTAAAAAAGGAAAAGGCGGCGGTTATTACTTACTGAAAGATGCAGATAGCATAAAAATATCTCAAATATACCGTGTGCTTGAAGGACCAATTGCAATGGTACCTTGTGTTAGTCTTAATTTTTATGAAAAATGTGACGACTGCCCTGATGAAGACACCTGTAGTGTGCATAACCTTATGATTCAAGTAAGAGACAGCACCTTAAACATTCTTGAAAATACCACCCTAGCAGATATTATCTCTGAACAATAGCCTACTTTAAGACTGTAATATAAATATAATAGTATATTTGCAAACTCTAGTAGTTCTATAGACTTATATATTTATGTTTTCAAAAATCAATATTGCCGAGGTGAATCTTCAACTCCACACCATGGAACCGGAAGAAATTATACAATTTGCTTTACACCTATCAAAAAACCCACTTCTTACTACGAGTTTTGGAAAATATTCTGCTTGCCTAATACATGCCGTTAGCACAGTAAAAAAAGATATTGCTGTTTTATGGTGTGATACAGGTTACAACACAGATGCAACCTACGAACACGTATCAAGTTTGTCTTCGACATATAAATTAAACCTTGAAGTTTGTAGTCCACAATTTACAACCGCGTACATAAACAATAAATACGGAGCACCAGAATTTGATAATCCGAATCATCATATTATTTCAGAGATTACAAAAGTTGCTCCTTTTCAAAAGGCCATTAAGAAAATACATCCTGATGTATGGTTAACAAACTTACGAAAGGACCAAAATCCCTATAGAGAATCACTAGATATTCTTTCGTATTCTGAAGAAGGAATATTAAAAGTCGCTCCTTTTTTCAACTGGAGTGACAGCCAAATATTATCGTATATGAACAAAAATAATTTACCGATTCACGTAGATTATTTTGACCCAATTAAAGCAAGTCAAAGTCGTGAATGCGGTATTCATTTCTCATAAACTGAGGGATAAAAATTTTATCTTTGCCTTATGGCAAATGAGTACAAACAAGATTTACTTGACACCGTTTTACGTGTAAAAGATCAGGTGCACCAAACCCCTATTTTAACATCTACACTAATCAATACGATGGTTGGAGCGCAGCTTTATTTTAAGTGCGAGAACTTTCAGAAAATGGGTGCTTTTAAAATGCGAGGTGCAGTAAATGCCATCTCACAACTTTCGGCTAAACAAAAAGAAGTAGGTGTTGTCACGCATTCGTCTGGCAACTTTGCACAGGCTATCGCTTTAGCAGCGCGTAACCTTGGTATTAAAGCATATATAGTAATGCCATCTAATGCTCCTAAAGTAAAAATGGAAGCTGTAAAAGGATATGGCGCAACAATTATTCTCTCTGAACCCACAAACGCCTCAAGACAATTAGAAGCCGATAGGATTGTAGAAGAAAAAGGAGCTACATTTATACATCCTTCAAATAACTACAATGTAATTTTAGGGCAAGGAACCGCAGCTTATGAACTTCTTAAAAAACACAATGACCTTCATAGCATAATTACTCCCGTAGGTGGTGGTGGTCTAATAGCCGGCACCAGTATTGCAGCCAACTATTTTGGCAACAATTGCAAAACCATTGGCGCAGAACCTGCAACAATGGATGATGCAAAACGCTCATTGGTAGCTGGAAAAATACAATATAACACAAGCGGCACTACGGTTGCTGATGGATTAAGAACACATCTTGGTGCTATTAATTTTCCCATCATTCAAAAATTTGTTGAGGATATTTTTCTTGTAGAAGAACAACAGATTATTGATGCCATGAAAATAATCTGGCAATATCTTAAAATTGTGGTAGAACCTTCTAGCGCTGTCCCACTAGCAGCAATACTTGCAAACCCTGCCTATTTCAGAAATAAAAAAGTAGGAGTGATTATTTCTGGCGGAAATGTTGATCTTGCAAATCTTCCTTTTTAAGTTGACAATCACAGGAAACACCGATAATAAATAAGTAAAAGCGTATTTTTGAAGCAATGAAAAACAGAAAATTAAAAAATAGCGAACTCGACCGAGTGGATGTAGAAGGTTTTAAAGCTGCTACAAAGACACCGCTTATTATTATTTTAGACAACATTCGTAGTCTAAACAATATTGGCTCTGTATTTAGAACTGCAGATGCATTTTTAATAGAAAAAATATACCTCTGCGGAATAACGGCAACACCCCCACACAAAGACATACAAAAAACAGCATTGGGCGCTACAGAAAGTGTGGCTTGGGAACATGTAGAAAACACAGAAGACCTTATTGTTTCATTAAAAAATGAGGGGGTTACAATTTGTGCCATTGAGCAAGCAGAACAATCAGTTTCACTAGAAAAGTATGAGGTCTCAAAAGACAAAACATATGCTGTTGTTTTTGGGAATGAAGTAAAAGGAGTACAACAAACTGTCGTAACAGAAAGTGATGTTGTTATTGAAATCCCACAATATGGAACTAAACATTCTTTAAATATTTCTGTAAGTACTGGTGTTGTGGTTTGGGACTTTTTTAAGAAGATGCAACTAAGCTAAAATTTGCCTCACAATTTTTAAATAATCGGCACGATGTTTCACAAAATCCATTTCTGAAATATCAATGATTTTTACATTGTTCGCCTGTTGATTTTTAATAAACTCGAGATAGCCTTCATTAATTTTTGTCAAGTAATCTGCCTTGATGCTTTTCTCGTATTTACGACCTCGTTTTTTTATGTTTTCTAGCAGCCGGTCTGTGTTTTGATATAAATACACATACACATCTGGCTTAGGCAACTCTTTATACATTAACGAAAACAATTTTTTATAAAGGTTAAATTCTTCGTCTTGTAATGTGATATTAGCAAAAATTAAAGATTTATAAGCGTCATAATCTGCAATTACACGTTCTTTAAACAAATCAAACTGTTTAATATCTTCTAACAACTGTTGGTATCTATCTGCAAGAAACGACATCTCTAACGGAAACGCATATCGAGATTGGTCTTCGTAAAACTTGGGTAAAAAAGGATTATCACTAAAGCGTTCTAAAATTAATTTTGCATTAAAATCTGCCGAAAGTAAATGAGATAAGCTTGTTTTTCCTGCACCTATATTTCCTTCTATAGCGATATAATTAATCGCTTTAAAATCAAAATCCTTTATTGGATTACGCAACCATTTTGATTGTTTGACCACCTCACTTTTATCTTCTGTTAGGTCAAGAAGTGCTTGTACACTTTGATTTAAACCTGGAATTACAAGCAGCTTGTCAAGTTCGGATAGGGGCTTTAATACAAATTTACGGTTTGCAATTTCTGGATGAGGCACTTGTAATTTAGGTTTATCAATAACTTCATCGTTAAATAGCAATATATCTATATCGATAACACGTGAACTATAACCTAGTGTTCCTTTTCGTTCCCTACCTAGTTTTTTTTCAATACTTAAAATTTCAGAAAGTAATTTAGCAGCTGTTAAGTTGGTTTGTAACTGAACCACACAATTAAGAAAATCATCTCCTTTAAAACCTAAGGCAGGAGTTTTATAAACCGTAGAGATTTTTAACACAGAACCAACGCGTTCAAAAAGTTGTTGCACAGCCGCCTGCAAATGCTCAAAACGATTGCCTAGATTACTGCCAAGTCCTAAATATATGTTGTTTGTAGGTTTAATAATTGTATCTGTTTTGGTTCTAAAAACGAGTTTGCAATCTTAATACTAATTTAACTAAATAGAAACGAATGTCCATTATCTTTGTCCACAATCGTTAAAAAAGGAAAGCTATTGAGCTGCAACATTTTAAATAAAAATGTGTCTTTTGCGCATAACGATGTATTAACAACTTCACTTTTAGTCATTTCAATAACATTTCAGTAATGAAAAAATTTCTTAAAATACTTGGTATCTTTTTAATTGTACTTGTGATTGCTTTAATCGCTGCCCCATTTTTGTTTAAAGATTCTATAGAAAAAATTGTAAAACAAACTATTAATGACAATGTAAATGCGACGGTAGCTTGGGAAAGCTTAGACCTATCACTTATTAAAAGTTTTCCTGATGCAGCTTTAACCATCAATAACTTTAGTGTTATAAATAACGCTCCTTTTAAAGGCGACACACTTGCTAGCGGAAAACAAGTAAAGTTAGATATGGGAATCACTCAGCTTTTTAAAACGCAAGAAGAGGCCATAAAAATCAACGAGTTGTATCTAGAAGATTCGTTTATAAACATAAAAGTGGATGCCAATAACAATGCAAATTATGACATTGCTATACAAGACGAAACTAACACCGCTCCTGAAACATCACAAGAGACAGAAGGTGGTTTTACTTTTGACTTACAAGGCTACGAGCTAAAAAATGCACGTATTAATTATCTAGACGAAAGTACTGAAACATACTTAATGTTATCAGATTTTAACCACTCAGGGAAAGGTGATTTTTCGGCAAGCACTCTAGAACTTGACACAAATACAGATGCCTTAGTAACCTACAAAATGGGTGATGTTGCTTATTTGAACAATACAAAATTAACGCTCGACGCTGTTATTTTAATGGATCTCGAGAACCAGAAATACACGTTTAAAGAAAACGAAGCAAAAATTAACCAATTGCCTTTAGCACTAGACGGTTTTATAAAAATCAATGAAAATAACACCGAACTAGACATAACACTAAACACTCCGTCTTCAGATTTTAAAAATTTCTTGGCGGTTATCCCAGAAGCCTATGTTAATAATCTTGACGGTGTAACCACTACTGGAAACTTTACAGTAAACGGTGCTATAAAAGGAATCGTGGATGACACATATATTCCAAAATTTGATATTAAAATACGTAGTAATAATGCTTCTTTTAAATATGCAGATTTACCTAAAACAGTAGAAAACATAACAATCAATACAGACTTACTAAACCAAACTGGACTTGTAAAAGACACGTATGTAATGCTCAATGGCGTTTCATTTAAAATAGACGACGAGCTATTTACTGCTAATGGAAGCATCAAGAATTTAACAACCAATATGCTGGTAGATCTTGCCTTAAAAGGAACTGTAAACTTAGCCAACTTAGAAAAGGCTTTACCTGTAGAAATGGATCAAGATTTAAGCGGTGTATTCTTTGCAGATGCAAAAATAAACTTTGATATGGATGCCATAGACAAAGAACAATACGACCGTATAAAAACTGAAGGAGAAGCAAGCTTAACAGATTTCACTTATACTGATCCTGCCTTTAAAAACCCAATTCATATTGATGCTGCAAACGTAGCAATGAAATCAGGAAACATTCAATTAACTAAGCTAGACCTTAACGCTGGTAGTACAGATATTGCGGCAAACGGACAAATACAAAACCTCATCCCTTTTTTAATGTCTAAGCAAGATTTAAAAGGGGTCTTTAACGTTCAATCAAAGACATTTAATGTAAATGATTTTATGGCTGCAGAAACGCCAGAAAATGAAACAACAGCAACAACAACAACAAACACATCTCAACAACTCACTACAAACGATACAGGTGTAAAAATTCCAGACTTCCTAGATGCAAGACTTAATTTTAATGCAGACAAAGTGATCTATGACAACCTAGAATTAAAAGAAACCAAAGGTAGTGTTGTGATTAAAAATGAGACTGCAGCTTTAGAGAATGTAACTTCAAAAATATTAGGTGGTAATATCGCTTTTGGCGGAAATGTGAATACGCAAAACACCACACCTACATTTGCAATGGATCTAGATTTAAGCAAAATTGACCTTGCAGATTCTTTTGAAGAACTTAAATTATTAGAGTTTTTAGCCCCTATAATGCAAAACTTAGATGGTATTTTTAGCACAACCTTAAAACTAAACGGAAATTTAAATTCGGACATGACGCCAGACCTACAATCTTTAAGCGGAAATGCCCTGGCAAATATTATTACAGCAGAATTTTCTGATGACAAATCACCACTCATCACAAAACTAGATGAGAAGCTTAATTTTATTGATCTAGATAAAATAGGTTTAAAAGATGTATCTACTGCTATCTCATTTAAAGACGGAGGCATACAAGTAGCTCCTTTTGATTTTGATGTAGAAGGAATAAAAGTAAATGCATCTGGAACTCATAAGTTTGACAAAACCATGGACTACAACTTAAGCCTTGATGTTCCTGCAAAATATCTAGGAAGCCAATTAGGCGGATTATTATCAAAACTAAGCGCAGAAGATGCAGAAAACATGACGGTTGCTTTGCCTGTAACTCTAAAAGGCTCTTTTACAAACCCTACTATTGGCCTAAACACAAGCAATGCAGTGTCTCAATTAACAAACCAGATTATTGCTACTCAAAAAGACAATATTAAAGAAGATGGGCTTAATGCCATTAAAGACATCCTAACTGGTGGCAGCAAAGACGAAACCGAAAACGCTACTAACACAGACAAGCCTAAAACAGAAGAAGTAAAAGAAGACATTAAAGACGCTATAAAAGGTGGCTTAGGTGATCTTTTTGGGAATTAGGAGGTTCTTTAGTAGTAACTAAGAAACAGCTATTTCCACTACAAACCCTTCGTTACTTCTCACATTAAAAACGGTATCATCTTCAAAAATGAGGTATTGCCCTTTAACACCTTTAAGAACACCTGTATATTGTGGTGTCTTTTTTAGGTTAAGGCTTTTTAATTTTTTTGGATATTTCAGCACAGGAAAATCTAGATGGGTTTCTGTATTGTTTTCTAAAAAATACGGCATCGCTTCTTCTGGAATATATTGCTTTAAGGTATCACGCCACGTAACAAGATTTTCATCCTTTATTTCATTCTTGAGCATGGTGCGCCAGTTGGTTTTATCGCCCACATGATTTTTTAAAGCTACCTCAGCAACACCTGCAAGATAACGATTAGGTACTTCTAGAATTTCAATAGCTTCGTGGGCACCTTGATCTATCCATCGAGTAGGCACTTGTGTTTTACGGGTTACCCCTACTTTTACGTTACTACTATTTGCTAGATAAACTATATGCGGTGTAAGCTGTACTTTTTGCTCATAAGCAAGGTCACGATCTTCAATACCTAAATGCGCTTTACTCAATTCGGGTTTCATAATCCAATCTGCCGCTTGCGGGATATCAAAAAAGCAATTTTTACAAAAACCTTGTCTATAAATTTCTTTATCTAAACCACAGTTAAGACACTCATATCCTGCAAACTGAATCGTCAACTGTTTATCTAATAACTGATTGACATGCAAGAAGTCATTCTTGAATACTAGGTAGTATTGAATTGGACTTCCATTTTCGGTTTTCATTTTAGTAAGAACGCCTTTATAATGCATAAAATTTGTATTTTTAAACCATAAAGATACTTTAAAAAATGCCAATCCCTTTAGTCAATTCTGTTGCATCTTGGTTCTTAAAAAAACGTTTTCATCAGATAGAATTATTTTTAAAATATCCTAACGAGGTGCAGCAAGAACTGCTTACTTCGTTATTGCTACGTGCTCGCGCTACTGAAATAGGAAAGAAATATGATTTTGATAGCATAAAAAACTATCGAGAGTTTACAGAGCGTGTTCCCGTTACTACCTACGAAGAAATACAAAGCGACATTGAACGAGGACGACGTGGTGAAGGCAATATCTTCTGGCCAACACCCATTAAATGGTTTGCAAAATCTAGCGGAACCACAAATGCCAAAAGTAAATTTATTCCTGTTTCTACAGAATCTTTAGAAGGCTGTCATTATGCAGCGAGTAAAGATTTACTTTGCATGTACCTAAACAACAATGAAAATGCGCAGTTATTTACCGGGAAGAGTTTACGTTTAGGAGGTAGCAAAGAGTTATATCAAGAAAACGGAACGAGTTACGGTGATTTATCTGCAATACTAATAGACAACATGCCTTTTTGGGCAGAATACAGCAGCACTCCAAGTAATGAGATTTCATTGATGGGAGATTGGGAGGTAAAAATGCAAGCCATCGTTAATGAGACAATTCAAGAAAATGTAACAAGTCTTGCAGGGGTTCCTTCTTGGATGTTGGTACTTTTAAACAATGTAATCGAAACCACAGGCAAAGGAAATCTCTTTGAAGTTTGGCCTCATCTAGAAGTTTACTTTCATGGGGGCGTAAGTTTTGATCCTTACCTAGAACAATACAAAAAAATACTGCCTAAAAATAATTTTAGATACTACGAAATCTATAATGCAAGCGAAGGTTTCTTTGCCATACAAGACAGAAACACAAGCAATGAGCTACTGTTAATGCTGGATTACGGTATTTTTTATGAGTTTATCCCAATGGACACCTACGGAAGTCTAGCACAAAAAGTTATACCACTTAGTGAAGTGGAAGTAGGCAAAAATTACGCTATAATTATCACCACAAATGCTGGCTTATGGCGTTATAAAGTTGGCGACACAATTCGATTTACATCTATTGATCCTTATCGCATAAAAGTTACAGGTAGAACAAAACATCATATTAATGTTTTTGGCGAAGAGCTTATTATTGAAAATGCAGAGGCAGCTTTACGCAAAGTAGCACACGATACAAATTGCGAAATTGTAGAATACACAGCAGCTCCTATTTTTATGGTAGGAAAAGAAAAAGGGGCGCACGAATGGATGATAGAGTTTAAAACTCCTCCTAAAAACTTATCAGACTTCACACAAGCATTAGACAAAGCTTTACAAGAAGAAAATAGTGATTATGAAGCAAAACGCTTTAATAACACAACTTTAAACGCACCTACCGTTCATCAAGCTCGGGAGCGACTGTTTTACGATTGGCTAAAGAAAAAAGACAAACTAGGTGGGCAACATAAAGTGCCTCGATTATCCAACACAAGAGATTATCTAGAAGAGTTAATCGCTATAAATAAGTAGCACAACTATTTATTTTACCTGAAAATGGATATGATCATCGTGCCGTACAGCTTGGCAACCGTGAAAACGCACTTTCGTGTCATACAATTGCATTCTTTTTTTTAAATGAGGCTCAATAAACATTTTAGAAACAGCAGGGTTCTTCAAAATACATAAAGACAAAGCCTTTGTACCTACTTCTGAAATTTTAAGCTCTTGATTGATTGTGCTAAGGCTTGCATACTTAGTAAAGTCGTATTGCCAATATCCTTTCTTTTCACAGACATCGGGTTGATTATATTCTGAAACTGTAGGCGCTTCATACACACCGTATCCACTTAAGGCAGGTTTTAAGTTGGTCATATTTCCGAAATTATCTTGATAGATGAACGATATATCTACTTTCTTTCCATCATTATGACTTAAATGAGGCAATAAAGGAAAGCCATCTATAAACGGGAAGCTTGCGTCAAGATACACAAGTTCAATACCTGGATATTTCTGTTGAAAATCTTTAGCAGATTTGTTGAGAACATCATTTAATTCTGGTGTCACATAATTTCTATTAGCTAAGGTATAAAACAGAGCGTGCGCTTTTAACACTTCAGACTCTTTAATAGGTTCTCGCCCCAAATAACTCGCCAATGGAGGTACAATAAGATACGTTGCAGAACAATATAACAAAATAAAAAAAGCAGTTCTTTTTAATCTAAAATGTGTGACATTCTGTTTAATAAAAAGCAATGTGAGCAGATAAACAAGTCCACCTATTTGTGTGATCACAGTAAGTAAAACCGTAACACCTGTATGAAGTATGATTTTTAAAAATTTCAGAAACACAAATTGTCTTTATACCAAAACTCCCCCTTGAGAAAAATAGTATCTCAAGGGGGAGTTTATATAATAACTAGTGAAATTAAGAAACCGCTTTCAGCTTTTTAATGGTAGCTTTATTCAGTTTTTCTTTCACGTATTCTACATTTACAGAAAGCTGCTTTACATCGGTTCCAGGAAGCTCATACATTGCATCTGTGAGCACTGCTTCACAAAGCGAGCGTAATCCCCTTGCACCAAGCTTGTATTCTATAGCCTGTTCTACAATAAAGTCTAAACCTTCTTCAGTAATAATTAACTCAATATCATCCATTTCAAACAACTTCTTATATTGTTTGATAATTGCATTTTTAGGCTCTGTTAAAATTGCTCTTAAGGTAGCATTATCTAATGGATTCATATAAGTAAGCACTGGCAATCGACCTATAATTTCTGGTATCAATCCAAAATCTTTTAAATCTTTTGGAATAATATACTTAAGCATATGGTCTTTATCCAGTTGCTCTTCTTTATGTGTTGCGCTAAAACCTACAGACTGTAAGTTTAATCTTTTTGAGATATGTCTATTAATCCCATCAAAGGCACCACCAGCTATAAATAAAATATTCTCGGTGTTTACCTCTATAAACTTTTGGTCAGGATGTTTACGACCCCCTTTAGGCGGTACGTTTACAACAGTTCCTTCTAGTAGTTTAAGTAAAGCTTGTTGTACACCTTCTCCACTTACATCTCTAGTAATTGAAGGGTTATCACTTTTACGAGCAATTTTATCTATCTCATCAATAAAAACAATACCGTTTTGGGCTTTTTCCAGATCGTAATCTGCTGCTTGTAACAGACGTGTTAAGATACTCTCTACATCTTCTCCTACATAACCTGCTTCTGTTAATACCGTAGCATCTACAATTGCTAAAGGCACATTAAGCATTCTAGCGATCGTTTTTGCAACTAGGGTTTTACCTGTACCTGTTTGCCCCACCATGATGATATTACTCTTCTGTATTTCAATATCATCTTCTGTTTTAGGCTGCAATAATCGCTTATAGTGATTATAAACAGCAACAGACATCACTTTTTTTGTATGGTCTTGACCAATTACATAATCATCCAAAAATGTTTTAATCATTTTTGGTTTTTTAAGCATCAATTCTTCTGAAACTGCACTCCCCTTTTTATGAACCTCTTCTTCTACTACGATACCGTGCGCTTGTTCAATACAGCGATCACAGATATGTGCGTCTAAACCTGCAATAAGCAGACTAGTTTCTGGTTTTTTTCTACCACAAAACGAACATTCTAATACTTCCTTTGCCATGATATTCTCTTTTTGTAACTCCCTTCCATGCTTAAACATTGCGTGGGAGTTTTAAACTCCTGTTATATAAATCACTGAAATATCATTTTAATTAAACATTTCAATGAGTATAAATAAGGGTTTATTTTTTCCCTCTAGTTAAAATTTCATCAATCATACCGTATTCTAGAGCCTTGTCAGCTTTCATCCAGTAGTCACGATCACTGTCTTCATACACTTTGTCATAATCTTGACCTGTGTGTTTAGAGATGATTTCGTATAATTCTTTTTTAAGTGTAATGATTTCTTTTGCTGTAATCTCGATATCACTTGCTTGCCCTTGAGCGCCACCCATTGGTTGGTGTATCATTACACGAGAATGTGTTAAACCAGAACGTTTTCCTTTTTCTCCTGCACATAAAAGCACTGCTCCCATAGAAGCTGCCATACCTGTACAAATAGTTGCTACATCTGGAGTGATAAATTGCATCGTATCATAAATACCAAGACCTGCGTACACACTTCCACCTGGAGAGTTAATGTATATTTGTATATCTCTCGTAGCGTCTACACTTGCCAAAAACAATAACTGTGCTTGAACAATGTTTGCAACTTGATCATTAATACCCGTTCCTAAAAAAATAATTCTATCCATCATTAAACGAGAGAACACATCCATTGCAACAGCGTTCATCTGGCGTTCTTCAATAATGTTTGGAGTAAGACCTACCGGGTACATACTTGTTAAGATACTATCGTAATAGGTACTGCTAACTCCTTGATCTTTAATTGCAAATTTTTTAAATTCTTTTCCGTAATCCATAAAATTCTATTCCTTTTTCTCTTTAATTAATAAGGCGCTATATGCTTCCATATAACGCCTTAAAGATACCCATTTTTTTAATGAGTTATGCGTAGGCTTCTTTGATAAATGTATCGTAAGAAACTTCTTTAGTTTTTAGTTTAGCATTTTCTTTAAAATACCCTAGCAATTTATTGGTTGCTAGTTGCTCACTCATACGCTTTACTTCTTCTTCATTGCCCATAATTCTAGCTGCAATACTATCTAACTCTTCTTCTGAAGGGTCTAATTGCCCAAACTGAGCCATTTGCTGCTTGATCATCCCTTTACTGTATTCCTTTAATTCATCAAAGGTTACTTGAAGGTTGTTTTCTGCTCTTAGCTTTCCTTCTATTAGTTGATAACGCAATCCTTTTTCGCTACGCTCATATTCTGCCTTAGCTTCTTCTTCTGTCATTACTTTCTCACCAGATACTTGTATCCATTTTTGTAAGAACTCTCCAGGAAGATCAAATTTTGTGTTTTCGATTAAAGAATCTACAACATCATTTAAAAGTTTTTGATCGCTTTGCTGCATAAACTGCCCTTCTGCGTCTTCTTTTATTTTAGCTTTTAATTCTTTTTCTGAAGTAACATTTCCTTCTCCAAACAACTTATCAAACAACTCTTGGTTTAATTCTGCCATCTCACGAGAGTTTACTTCTTCTACAGTAAATTCTACCTCAACTTTAAGATCTTTTGCAGCAACAGGATCAACACCTAAATGACGTTGTAGCTCTACTTCTTCTGCAAATAAACCTTTTGTTTTTAAAGTGATTACATCACCTGCCTTAGCACCTAACAAAGCTTTAGTTTGCGTTTTACCTTTTACAAGGTCAAGCTCTAATGTAGTTTTCTTGTCAATTGCAGCTTCTTCATTTTTAAAAGTCCCTGTAATTTCATCTCCTTTTTCAACTACTTCTTTGTTTGTTAACTTTCCGTATTGCTTACGAATTGTCAATACTTGGTTGTCAAGCATTTTTTCGTCTGCAACTACTTTATATTGCGTTACCGCTTTTTTCTTTACATCTACAGTAAACTCTGGAGAAAGTCCTAGATCAAACTCAAAAGAAAAATCTTCTCCGTCCCAATCAATCTCTGTATCGTTCTTTGGTAATGGATTACCTAAAATATCTAATTTTTCTTCTGTAAGATATTTATGTAGGTTTTCTTGAAGTATTTTATTTACTTCTTCTAACAACACGGCTTTCCCATATTGTTTTTTGACCATTCCCATTGGGATATGCCCTTTTCTAAAACCTGGAACGGTTGCTGTTTTACGATAGTTATTTAAAACACTTTGCACTTTATCTGCATAGTCTTCTTTTTTTACCTCTACTGTCAGTACAGCATTTAGACTGTCTATTTCTTTCTTAGTAATATTCATTTTTTATAGCTAAAAATTTCGGACTGCAAAAATAGTAATTTTTATCGCACTCACCATAGGTTTAAGCAACTGTAATTAAAGTGGTTATTATATTTCTTTGGAAATAGGCTTCAAATCAAGCATATTTCAGAAGTATTTACTCCTTTTCTAAAATTGAAAAAAGGATAGATTGTACAAATGACAGCAATAAACTAAAAATCAATGCCCACCAGAAGCCGTTTACCGTAAAATCATCAATAAAAGAATCTGCTAGTAAAATAATGATTGCGTTTATTACAAGAAGAAATAATCCTAGGGTTAGTATAGTAATAGGAAGCGTTAATATCACAAAAATAGGCTTGACTATAAACCGTAATAACGCAATAACTATCGCCACAATAATTGCAGAAATATACCCTTCTACGGTTACTCCTGGTAATAGTTTTGCTAATAACACAACCGCTAGTGCCGTTAATAATACTCTTAGAATTGTTTTCATCTTTATACAATATTTGATAAACCGAAAGATAACATACTCAAATAGTCATCTTTAGTTCGTTTAAAAATTAGCAATAGGCCTTAACCCTATAATACTTTCAGAAATATAAAGATAAAAAAAGTGCCGTTCTCATTATAGAAAACGGCACTAAATATAATGTTAAGATGTACTATTAATTATTAGTCAATGTCACAGTAGCATAGTTTCCTATATCTACTGTTGGAATTGTAGCTCCATATTGATCATTAATAGCGCTAATGATAGCATTTGCAGTAAACGCATAACCTCTTGGTGAAGGGTGAACACCATCAAGAGAAAAAGCACCACCTGTTACAAAAGTAGATGTTAATAAACCTCCATTGTATGACACTCCTGTTGCTGCAACCTGAGCTAATGCACTTTTTGCATCTACAAAAGCAAGATCATTTTGTGCTGCTAAACCTTCAATCACTGCATTGTAAGCGTCTGCTGCTGTAGACACTCTTTCTTGCTCTGTTGTAGTTAATACAAACTCGTTAGTTAAAGGAACAGCTACACCAATCACAGATTGTGGATTTGCTGGATCTGCTAGTGTACCTAATACACCAGAAGCAGTAAGAACCACAAGATCTGCATCGTTTACTTGACGTAATTGACCTAATAAACCAGCCGTCTCAGCAGGAATACCTTGTGCTATTAAAATAGTTGTTAAATCTGTTAGATCATTATCTGTCATAATTGGATAATTAACTCCATTCACATAATTTATTGCTCTCAAGTCTGCTTCCTCTTGTGCAATCACACCAGCAGCTACCATTCCTGGTAATACTTGTGTATTGTACAAATTAAACTGTGCGTTTAAAGCACCAGCTGTTGCAGCATCAAGTGGAATAGACTGTGCAGGTACAGTTGTAAAGTAAGGAATAGAAGTAATATTTGGAATATTTACTAAAGCTCCTTTTGCACCACCGCTAGTTAAAGCATATACTTGACTGCTATACACAGAAGCAAAAACATTAGGATCAGTAATATCATTAGGACCATAAGTAGATGGGTCTACATTTCCTGTTTGATCTACACCAGAACCTCCAGATGTAGCATATGATAAGATATCATTATTTCCTATCCATAAAGAAAAGAAGGTTGGACTTAAAGAAACCGCATCTTCTATTACTGTTGCATTAGCAGAAGTAGCAATACGAGCGTAATAAGGATTTGCAGCACCTGTTGCAACACCAGCAACATTACCATAACCAGGAGCTACTAAATGAAAACTTTTTGCTCCAGGCACACCCATATTATTAAATGGGCCGCCAACATTATTAGCAACATCTGTCGTAGGCGTTCCTTCTAATCTTACTGGTCCAGGATTTCCTTCTGCATCAAAAGATAGTACTAGCCTATTTTCAGTAATTTGTGTTCCTCCTAATAAAAGCCCACCTAAGTTATCACTCATTAAAGGCTGTGTAAAATCACCACCTCCTACATGTGTAAACTGATTTGCCATTATATTAGGATAAGAAGCTTCTTGTCCTGTAATAAACAATGCTCCATCTGCATATCCTGCTGTTAAAGAATTACCTACAGCAACATAATTAGAAAAATCTGCAGTTCCAGACTCATAGAATCCAGCTTCATCAATAGCAGTATCAAATTCTGGCTCACAACTAATAAACCCTAAAGCAACTACCGCCGCTGTTATTTTTATATAATTTTTCATCTTAAATATCGTGTTTAAATTAAAGTTTGTAAGTCATTCCAATTCCTGGAATAAAACCATTCGTCTTATAAGTTCCTCCAAATGGTGCCGTAACACCACCTTCTACATAGTAATCATAAGAAGCATCAACTTCTATAGAGTGTACAAATAAGAAAGAAGCATCTATATCAAAACGGTCATTTACCTTATAAGTAATACCTGCAGTAAAATTATTAGAGTCGTTACGTGGAGTTTCTGGAGCAAAATACCCAGCTTGTACTGGAGATTCATCAAAATAATATCCACCTCTTAAAGTAAACTTATCAGAAGCTTCATATTGTAACCCAAAACGAGCGTTGATTGAATTCTTATAATTACGTGGGTTTACAGAATCTGGGTTTAACGGATTATCAAACTCAATATCTAGAGATTCATAAACGGACCAAAATGTTGTATTTAAGTCAAAAGCAAACAACCATTTATCACAAAACTCGTAAGAAAGACCTACTGTCATTTCTGCAGGCATAGGCAATTCAGCCGAAGCACCAGAATCTGCAAAAGGTGTTCCAGGTGAGTTAGGAATATTTTCAAAATCTGCCGTAGCCTCATCTGCCGTTAAACGAATTAAAGAACGATATGTAGCACCTAATCTAAACTTCTCAGACACATTAAACATAGCACTTACTGTCCACCCTGTATTTGACACTCCAGAAGCATCTATCGTTACTTCAGAACGATTTCCTTCTAAGTCTGCTAAAGAACGTGTAAGGTTTTTATTAAAGTTTACATCACCTGTTACATAGATAAATCCACCACTAAAACTAAAATGCTTATTTACTTTTATCGCTGCAGAAGCTTGAACATAAATAGCTTGAAGTTCAATATTATTAATCAAGTGAGAACCTGCCCAGTCATCTTCATAAGACACAGAACTACCGTAAGGCGTATACACCCCTAAACCAAACGCTAACCAATCTGTAGCTTGATAAGATGCATAAGCATAAACCGGAGTGCTCATAGGACTATCGGTTCTAGCAGTTGTACCAGTTGCTTCATTTTCATAAGCAATATTTGAAAACACACCAAAACCTCCGGCAGAGATACTTAATTTGTTTTCTAGAAAAACCAATCCGGCTGGATTGTGAAAAACAAGTTCTGAACTGTTTACAACAGCTACACCTGTATGACCCATTGCTAGAGATTTGTTCCCTTGTAGAGACACTCTATATCCACCAGCATACATCACTGCAGAAGCAAGTGTAAATAGGGCAAGAAATAATATTTTCTTCATAATAAAATAGTTTGATTAAAAAATTTGTAATTATTAAATTATTTATTATGCATACATAATAAAATCAATATGACAATATTATAAAAAAATAATAACAATTTGATAAAATTCGGAAGGATTCTCTGCATGAAGCCAATGTCCGGATTTTGTCACAACAGCTATTTTCGAGTTAGGAAATTGCTTTTTAATGCCTATTTCATCCATAGATTCAATATAACCTGATTTTTCACCTTTTAAGAACAAGGTCTCTCCAGTATATACCGCATTAACATCTAGCGCTTTACCTACTTCTGAAATTTTATCGGTTAAGACTTGTAAGTTAATTTTCAACCCTAACTTCCCTTTAGATTCCCAATAAAGATTTTTCAACAAAAATTGTCGTGTCCCCAAATCTTTTATATAAACACTTAAAACAGCATCAGCTTCTTTACGTGACGTTAACGTATCAAAATCTAAAGAACCTAAAGCTTTTAAAATATCTTGATGATGTGAAGGATATGATTTTGGCCCTATATCTGCTATTACCAATTTATCTACCATTTCTGGATAAGACACACCAAAAGCCATGGCAGTTTTCCCTCCCATAGAATGTCCTAATAAAGCAATCGACGCTAAAGAATGATGATCACAATAATTTTTTAGATCATCTACCATCACACCATAACCCCAATCATCGCTATGAAAACTTTTACCATGATTACGTTGATCTACAAGATGTACCTGAAAACCATCTTCGGCAAATTTATTTGCCAATGTTTTCCAATTATCTCCCGAGCCTAAAAAACCATGTAGTATAACCAATGGTCTACCCTCTCCTATAATTTGTGAATGTAACAGCATCTATTTTAATTTTTGTAAATATTGTTTAACCACCCGCTCAAGACCTTGATATAAGGCTTCACTAATAAGTGCATGTCCTATACTAACTTCTGCTAAATAAGGTACGTTATTTTTAAAGAATTCAATATTGTCTAATGATAAATCATGTCCAGCATTTACCCCTAAACCTAATTGATGTGCCAACAGCGAACAGTCTGCATATTTTTTTACAACAGCGTGATCACCTTTAGAATAACCTACAGCAAAATCTTCTGTATATAACTCAATCCTATCTGTCCCCACCAGAGCAGCGCCTTCAATCAAAGACAACTCAGGATCTACAAATACAGAAGTACGTATTCCGTTTCTCTTAAACTCATCTATAACCTCTATTAAAAACGACTTATGCTTTACAGTATCCCAACCCGCATTAGAAGTAAGCACATCTACACTATCAGGCACTAGGGTAACCTGCGTAGGCTTTACCTCTAAAACAAGATCTATAAAAGACGTAATAGGATTACCTTCTATATTATACTCTGTATTAACTACATTTTTTAAATCTCTCGCATCTTGATACCTAATATGTCTTTCATCAGGACGGGGATGTATTGTAATTCCTTGAGCGCCGAACAACTCAATATCTTTAGTTGCCTTTAGCAAATCTGGCACATTTCCACCACGTGCATTTCTTAACGTGGCCAATTTGTTGATATTTACACTTAACTTTGTCATACTTAATTTAATTATTTGACAAAAATACGAAGCTTGCATCGGCCGTAGGCTTAATTTAAGTATTTTGCATAAAAAAATATTTGTGAATACACATCAATACATAATAAACGACGTGCAACCTTTTGCTTCTTCAAAAAGCATAAAGGAGCTACAATCTGCTTTTAACCAACTAACATATACACATTTTCCTATTATTAAAGAAGGTGTTTTTGAAGGCTGTATTAGTGACACAGACGTACATTGTTTTGAGACTGATAAAAAAATTGAAGACTACGCTTACACCATCGAACCTTTTTTTGTGAGACTAGATACAAACTGGCTAGACACCCTTGAAGCTTTTGCGCTTCACAACACAAACATAATGCCCGTACTTAACCATGAAAATGTGTATCAAGGTTATTATGAGCTAGGTGATATTATTGGAATTTTTAACGACACCCCTTTTTTAAATGAAGCTGGAGGCATCATCGTGGTAGAAAAAGGCATTAGAGATTATTCTTTTAGCGAAATGTGCCAGATTGTAGAATCTAATGACGCAAAGATTTTAGGCATATTCATCTCACAACTAGACAATGATGTCATGCAAGCAACTATTAAAATAGGGCATCAAGGCATCAATGAGATCGTACAAACTTTTAGAAGATACAGCTACAACATTGTATCTAGTCATGACGAAGACTTATTACTTGAAGACCTAAAAGAAAGATCTAATTACCTAGACAAATACCTTAATATTTAATTTATGAAGGTTGCAATTTACGGTCAGTTTTACCACGAAAATAGTGGTGCACATATAATAGCTACAATAACAGCATTTCAGAAAAAAAACATTGAGCTACTTATTGAAGAAAATTTTAAATCTTTAGTAGAAAAAGAACTCAATCAATCTTTAGGAGCTATAAATACATTTACGTCTATAGATGCATCTTACGATTTATTTATAAGTATAGGTGGTGATGGTACCATCTTAAAATCTATTACCTACGTAGGCGCGTTAGGAATTCCAATAGCAGGTATCAACACTGGGAGACTTGGTTTTTTAGCGACAATCCAAAAGGAATATATTTCAGAAAGTATTGCGAGTATTATCCAAGGGAACTACACCGTATCTGAACGTAGCCTACTAAGTATTGAGACTACACCAGAAGAAGAAAACATCACTAAACTTAATTTTGCATTAAATGAAGTTGCTGTAAATAGAAAAAACACCACTAGCATGATTAAAGTGGACACCCATGTTAATGAAAAATATTTGACAACATATTTTTCTGATGGACTTATCGTCGCAACCCCAACAGGTTCTACAGGATATTCATTAAGTTGTGGCGGCCCAGTAATAGACCCTTCAACAAAAAACATTGCATTAACACCTATAGCCCCACATAACTTAAGCGCCCGCCCTTTGGTCTTACCAGACGACTGCGTAATAGACTTATCTATTTCTGGACGCGAAGATGAATACTTAGTATCGTTAGATTCAAGAATAATGACACTACACATAGACACTACATTACGAATAAAAAAAGCACCTTTCAATATAAAAATTGTTCAACTTGAGAACGACAGTTTCATAAAAACCCTCCGCGAAAAGCTTCTTTGGGGAGAAGACAAACGCAATTAAACAATAAATCTTCCTAATTATTGTTTATCAACTAAGCTACAAGGTATCAATATTTAAGATACCAAATGGCATAGTTAATTAGTATCTTTGCAAACTTTTAGAGAAAAATGAAATATTTCTTAGCATCAATATGCATTATTTTAAGCGTAATCAACTCACAATCTCAAACTTATGAGGTAGGAGCTATGGTTGGCGGAGCTAACTTTATAGGTGACGTAGGGAGGTCTAGTTACATATACCCTAACTCACTTGCTATAGGAGGTATCGCTAAATGGAATAGAAGCGACAGACACTCGTTTAGATTTAGTGTGCTTACCACAAAAATATCTGGTGACGACGCAGATTCTAGTGAAAAGGGAAGACAAGAGCGTGGATACACTTTTAAAAACAATCTCACCGAACTCTCTTTAGGTCTCGAATATACTTTTTGGGAATTTAACATGTATGGAGGTAGAAGGGCAAACGCACCTTATTTATATACAGGGCTCACCTACTTGCTATACGATTCTTTAAAGCTAAACCCAACCGAAGGCGTTCTAGAAAAATATAACGGAACTGGAGATTTTGCCATACCTATGGTAGTAGGCTTCAAAACATCTGTGAGCACAAACATGATTGCAGCTTTTGAAATAGGAGCTAGATATGTGATGAGTGACTCAGTAGACGGTAGTGTATCACCAGATGATGATTATGCATATTATCATTTTGGAGATACAAATAATAATGACTGGTATGTTTTTACAGGCATTACATTTACCTTTACCTTTGGACGACAACCATGTTACTGTAATTTTTAATGGACCTAGAACATCAAATAAACAAAGAAAAACTTCCGCAGCACATTGCCATTATTATGGATGGTAACGGAAGATGGGCAAAGCAAAAGGGCTTATTGAGAGCCATTGGTCATCAAAATGGCAGCAAGGCTGTACGTGAAACTGTAGAAACTTGCGCAAAACTTAATGTCCCTTATCTCACGTTATACGCGTTCTCAACAGAAAATTGGAAACGTCCTAAGCTAGAAGTTGAAACGCTGATGAAACTTTTAGTGTCTTCTCTTAAGAAGGAGATCAAAACCTTGCAGGATAATGATATAAAACTAAATGCCATAGGCAATCTAGAATCACTACCCCCAAAAGCGCAGAGAGAACTTCAAGATGTAATAAGTAAGACCAAGCAAAACAGCAGGATGACCTTAACATTAGCACTAAGTTATGGAGCGCGAGAAGAAATTACAAAAACTATTCGTGAGATTAGTCTTAAAGTGAAAAATAACCTAATTTCGCCGCTTGATATTGATGAACGTTTAGTAAACGACCATCTGTACACCAATAACTTGCCAGATGTAGATTTATTAATACGTACCAGCGGAGAGCAACGTATTAGTAATTTCTTATTATGGCAAATTGCCTATGCAGAATTATCCTTTACTGAGACGTTATGGCCTGATTTTACAAAAAAACATCTTTTTGAGGCAATTTTAAATTATCAAAATAGAGAAAGAAGATTTGGAAAGACAAGTGAACAACTTTAACACGAGAGCAGGATTGCAAACTTTTAAGACGTTTTTATACACCGCATTATTTGCATTGTTTTTTTTATCAGGCACATTAAAAGCCCAAGAAAAAGACATCAAAAACCCACAGCTTTACACCCTAAACAAAATAACAGTTATTGGAGCTGAAAATTTTAATGAGCAAACAGTAATTGCATTTGCAGGCCTTAAAAAAGGTGACAAACTGTATATTCCTGGGGAAAAATTAAGCCAAGTGACTAAAAAGTTATGGGAACAAAACTTATTTAGTGACATTTCATTTTATGTAACTAACATCAATGGAAATGAGATTGATCTAGAACTCAACATTGTTGAACTACCTAAACTTAATGAAGTCACTATTGAAGGTGTGAAAAAAGCGAAGGTAAAAAAGCTTAAGGAGGAGAATGACCTTAAAAAAGGTACAAAAATCACGAAAAACCTTCTTACCACTACAAAAAACTACATCACAAACAAGTATAAAAAAGAAGGTTATTTAAATACAAATGTTGTGATTAGCACTAAAGCAATAACAGATTCGTCTGGTGTAGCTATTGGTGAAGACATGAAAATACTTATTGACAAAGGCGAACGTGTTAAAGTAAAAAACATTGACTTTGAAAATAACGAAGCACTCTCAGAAAAGAAACTGCGTGGTGCCATGAAAAATGTAAAGCAAAAAAATGCCTTACGAATTTTTAAACGTAGTAAATATTCAGAAGACGGTTTTAATGAAGACAAAGAATCTATTATAGCCAAATACAAATCAAATGGATATAGAGATGCCAGAATCTTAAGTGATACGCTTAGTGTAATCGACGAGAAAAATGTTGCATTAAATATAAAAGTAGAAGAAGGGAAAAAATATTATTTTGGTGATATCCGCTTTTTAGGAAACAGTGTATATACAGACTCTCAACTACGACAAGTATTAGGAATTAAGAAAGGGGAAACATATAACGGTATCTTACTTCAAGAACGTATTGCAGATGAATCTAATCCTGAAGCAAACGATCTTACGAACCTTTACCAAAACAACGGTTACTTATTTTCAAATATTAATCCAGTAGAAGTTGCAGTACGTAATGACACTATTGATTTTGAAATAAGAATTAGAGAGGGTAAAATCGCATATTTTGACCAAGTATCTGTAGTTGGAAACTCAAAAACAAACGACCACGTTATCTATAGAGAACTACGTACAAGACCTGGACAAAAATACAGCAAACGTAACGTAGTACGTACCATAAGAGAATTAGGACAACTAGGTTATTTTGATGCTGAACAATTAGCACCAAACTTCAAAAATGTGGATCCAAATAACGGAACGCTAGATATGGAGTACTCAGTTGTAGAAAAAGGATCGAGCCAGATTGAACTACAAGGTGGTTATGGTGGAGGTGGTTTTGTTGGAACGCTTGGACTTTCTTTCAACAACTTCTCTTTACGTAACATGTTTAATAAAGAAGCCTACAAGCCTATACCAATGGGAGATGGTCAAAAACTATCATTGAGAGCACAAGCGAGTAGTTTTTACTCAACGTATAGCTTATCTCTAGTAGAACCTTGGTTAGGAGGTAAAAAGCCAGTACAATTAAGTACTTCTTTATCTCATACTGTTCAATATTATTATGACTTTACAACAGGTGATGTAGATAAAGAACGTAAGTTTTTAATTACAGGTGGATCAATTGGTATTGCAAAAAGATTAACGGTACCTGATGATTATTTTACATTGTCACAAGCAATAAGTTTTCAACACTATAATTTAAAAAACTACAATACAGGTTTATTTACATTTGGAGACGGATTTGCAAATAACCTTGCATATACAATTGGTTTAAGCAGAAACAACACTGCGACAAACCCTGTATATCCTGTTTCAGGATCTGAGTTTAGTTTAACAGCAAAACTTACTCCTCCATTCTCATTATTTAATAAAATAGACTATGCAAATCTTGGCGAACAAGCAGAGTTTCAAGATGCAAACGGAGATCCTGATCAAGCAAAAATTGACCAAGAACGTTTTAAATGGTTAGAATACTATAAAATTAAATTTAAAGGAACTTGGTACACAAACTTAATTGACAAACTAGTCTTAAGAAGTCAAACTGAATTTGGATTCTTAGGAGCATACAATCAAGATAGAGGTACAGTACCTTTTGAACGCTTCTTTGTAGGTGGGGACGGACTTGGTTCATTTAGTTTAGATGGGCGTGAAGTAGTTCAATTAAGAGGATATCCAAATCAATCACTTTCTTCTACAGACGGAAATACCATTTTCAATAAATTTTCGTTAGAATTAAGATATCCTATTACACTTAAGCAAATGGCATCTATTTATGCCCTTGGTTTTGTAGAAGGAGGAGCTGCCTATGATGGCTTTAAAGAATACAATCCATTTAGCATTCAGCGTTCTGCTGGAGCAGGATTACGTATATTTATGCCAGCATTTGGTTTATTGGGTATTGATTTTGGTTACGGATTTGACCCTGTACTAGGCGGTACAGAACGTAATGGATGGGAAACTCACTTTATCATTGGGCAACAATTTTAATTTTGGCACGATATTTTCTAAACAACAAATAAGTTATGAAATCAAACAAACTATTTTTTCTAGCAGTTGCTTTTTTAAGCATCACTTTTATGGCGCAAGCTCAAAGAGCAGTTCGCATTGGTTATATAGACACAGAATACATTCTTGAAAGTGTTCCTGAGTATCAAGAAGCACAAACTCAATTAGAAGGCAAAGTACAACGCTGGAAAAAAGATATTGAGAAAATGCAAAAGGAGATTGATCAAATGAAATTAGATCTTTCAAATGAACGCGTACTTCTTACTAAAGAACTTATCGATGAACGTGTTGAAGAAATCAAGTTTAAAGAAGAAGAAATGCTAGACTACCAACAAGCACGCTTTGGTCCAGGTGGAGATTTATTGATTCAGAAAAGACAATTAATTCAGCCTATTCAAGATCAAGTATTTAATATTGTTCAAGAAATAGCAGTAAATAAAAAATACGATTTTATATTTGACAAATCTGCAGACGTAGTTATGCTTTTTGCCGCAGAACGAAACGACATAAGTGACATCGTTTTAAGAAGTATCAATAGAGCTGCAAAACGCACACAAGCTACGAACAAGAAAGAAAAAGTTGCAATCGATAAACGTGACTCACTTTCTTTAGAAGAAGACAAAGAAGTAACAGAAAGAGAAACTGCAATTGAAGCTAAAAAAGACGAACGTCAACTTTTATTAGAACAAAGACAAAAGGAGCGCGACTCAATTAGAGCTGCTAAAAAGGCTGAATTTGATGCTAAAAGAACATTACTATTAGAACAAAGACAACGCCGCAAAGATAGTATTACAGCTGTTAGAAGCGGACTGCCTTGGCCACCTGCAGATGAAAACTCAGACGCCAAAGAAACGGAGGAAGAAGAAGAAAAATAAATTATCCAAAAACTAATAAAATAACACTTAACTTAAATTTGAATACAATGAAACATTTTAGACTATTATTGATTGCTGTGGTACTTTTTGCAAGCGCAACTAGTTTTGTTACTGCACAAGAAAAAATCGCACACATCGATACACAAGCACTTGTTGAAGCGATGCCAGAAATGAAAAGTGCTCAAAGTCAACTTGAAAAACTACAAAAGACTTACGATACTGAAATTAAAGGAATGGCTAGAGAGCTAGAAAATAAAATTAAGCAGTACGATAGCGAAGCTTCTACAAAAACTGAAGAGGAAAACGGTAAACGTATCCAAGAAGTACAAGGAATGCAAACAAACATTGGTGCTTACAGACAACAAGCTCTACAAGACTTACAACAAAAAGAAGTAGACATCTTTCAACCTATTCTTGAGAAAGCACGTACTGCTATCCAAAAAGTAGCAAGAGCACAAGGAATACAATATGTACTTGACTCTGCAACAGGTAACGGAGTAATCCTTGCTGATGGTAAAGACTTAATTGCTGACGTAAAAAAAGAATTAGGAATCTAATATTTCTCTTTTTTTAAAAGTTTTAAAAGCTCGCTACATTAGCGAGCTTTTTTTATGTGCAAACACAAAATGTAGAAGCCTAATTAGCTGCTATAAATACATTAACATGAATAGCCAGATTTAAGCGCAAACGAATTATTAAATAATACCACTTCTGTGTATCTTTACCACAATGCAACAAACAAATTCTATAGGCCTTTTTGACTCTGGTGTAGGTGGAACCTCCATCTGGAAAGAAATCAATGCGCTTTTACCTTTTGAAAACACACTATACCTTGCAGATAGCCTAAACGCTCCATACGGCAACAAAACAAGAGATGAAATTATCCATCTGAGCATTAAAAATACCGAGTTTTTATTGAATAAAAATTGCAAGATGATTGTTGTTGCCTGCAATACCGCAACAACAAATGCAATCAATATTCTAAGAGAGAAATACGACATACCCATAATTGGTATTGAACCAGCAATGAAACCTGCAGCGCTTCAAACCAAAACAAAAAGTATTGGAATATTAGCCACAAAAGGAACATTGAGTAGCAACTTGTTTCATAAAACAGCTGCAAAATTCACAAAAGATATATCTGTAATTGAAATTATAGGCGAGGGTCTTGTTCCACTTATTGAGCAAGGTAAAATACATACCCCAGAACTTACCGAACTCCTTTTTAAATACACAGAACCTATGGTTGCCGCTTCTATAGATCATCTTGTGCTGGGTTGTAGCCACTACCCTTACCTCATCCCAAAACTATTAACTATACTACCAGACAATATCACCATTATAGATTCTGGTGCTGCCGTGGCTAGACAAACAAGATCTGTTCTTGAAAACAACGGAATATTAAACACTTTGGAAGAAAAACCTACGCTACAATTTTTAACAAATAGCGATAGCGCCACGCTAAAAATGCTATTGATAGATTACATTCAAGATATTAATATTTCTCAAGAAAATTTTTAATACCCTCAACTACCTGCGTAGTTAAATTTTAATTTTTCGCTATCAAGCAAAAAACGATAACAAGGCTTTCTTTTTTGAAGGACTAACCCCTATCTCTTTGTTGTTACTCAGTACAACACTCCCACCCTTGCCTTTGCGATATTCAACAATTTTGTTAACATTCACTAAATAAGATTTGTGAACCCTTGCAAAACCAGATGGCGTTAATATTTCTTCAAAATACTTTAAAGTTTTACTTACCAATTTTTTACCGTCGGTCAAGTAAATATTGGTATAATTATCGTCAGCTTGACAATACAAGATTTGATCTACCTCTAGCACCTCAAAACCATTTTGAACCGGTATTGTTATTTTCCCATTCATCTGAAGCTGTTTGGGCTGTAAAACACGATCTTGGAGTGTATTCTCTTTTTCTTTTATTTCTGTCACATAATCTACAGCCTCAATAAGCTTATCAATAGAGATAGGTTTTAATAAATAATAACTTGCATGAGCATTTAAAGCATCCATTGCATAATGGTCATAAGCTGTTACAAAAACCGTCTCAAAAGAACGATCAGGAACTTTTTCTAACAAATCAAATGCGTTACCAAAAGGCATTTCTACATCTAGAAAAACAAGATCTAACGCGTTATTATTAATCAAAACTAGCGCTTCGTCAATATTCTCTGCCTCTCCCATAATCTTTACCAATGGGCAATATTTCGCAATATAATTGCGTAATATTTCTCTGCTCGTTTCTTCGTCTTCAACTATAATTGCTTTTAATTGCATGTTAATCTTTTTTAAGGGTTAATTGCACCTTAGTTCCTGTAGCATCTTCTTGCGCATCTTCAATCAATACATCAACCTTATCACGATACATTTTATTTAAAATTGAGATTCGTTTTTTAATATTACCCATCCCTTTAGACTGTTGTTTCTTTTGATTTTCGGTTTTTAAAGCCTTAGACTTTGTGCGTCCTATCCCATCATCTACTATTGTAATCGCAACAGTCTCTTCATCTATTTTTGCAAAAATAACATCTAAGTTTCCACGCTCCTTTTTATATCGTAATCCGTGCCACACTGCATTTTCAATATAGGGTTGTAATAACATAGGCGGAATCACAAATTGCTCTAGATCAATCTCTGGATCTACAACAACACGATAATCAAACTTATCTTTAAAACGGAAATGTTCTAACTTAACATACAGTCTTAACAACTCAATCTCCTTAGATAATGGAATAAAATTCTCCTCACTATTCTCTAAAACCGAACGCATTAATTGAGAAAAATCACTCAAATACCTATTCGCTGCTCGCTCATCATTGCTAGATATAAAACTATTAACAGAATTAAGCGCATTAAAAATAAAGTGCGGATTCATTTGCGAACGTAAATTTTTTAAAGCCAACTGATTATTCACATAGCGTTGTTGTTTTACATTTCTATACTGGCTATAAGCTGCGTACAACAACAGGAGTGCAATCACAATTAAAGACCCAATAATCCACTTTTGAATACTATTATTTTTATTAATTAACGCTTCATTTTCAAAAGCCAACTTATACCTGCTTTCGTTTAGTTTTCTGTCATTTTCAAGACTTGTAATCCTATTTTGTTTTAAGACCATTTCTTTACTAAAACGTGCTGCTTGTGAGATTTCTTGCTCTTTCTTTATGTATAACTCATCTACTACAGCTACATATTTCTCGTAACTTTCTGCTGCTTTATCAAAATCACCTCGATCTCTGTATAATTCAGACAGCTTTCTGGTGGCGTCTTTCTTAACTACAAGATCTTCTTTTGCATCTGCTTCTTCAATACTTTTTTCATAAAACGGAATGGCATCATCATATTTTTCTTGACTTAAATAAGCATTTCCTATTTTATAATTTTGACGCTGTGGTGATAAGGCTCCAATACCATTTTCTTGTTCTTCTTCATCTTCTAGAGACTCTATTTCTTCTAAAGCCATATTACGGAGCTCAATCTCTTTATCAAAATCCTGATTCTTTCCGTAGAAATCTGCTACTTTATCTTTTTCTATTGCAGCTCTTTTTTTATTTTCACGCTTAGACAATTCTAGAGAATTTCCGTAGTACTCAGCTGCAGCATCTGCAGCACCACTACTTGCATAAAGATCTGCAAGTTTAGAATTAAGGTCTGTAATTTTTGGCGTTATTATATGCTTTGTTGCCTTATCTAAGGCCTTTTGGTAATTAGCTAATCCATTTTCTGTATCATCTATAGCTTTATAAGTATCACCTAAAATTTCATATACCTCTACTTCTTGAAAAGGTGTGAGTTTTTCGTCTTGCAAGCTAATACACAAGGCTATACTTTCTTGATAATTATTACTATTTACATACGCTTTTGCTAGCTTAATTTTAACCGAAATAGAAGAAGATGCAGAAATACTACGCTTATAATTATCTGCTGCAAGGTCTGGTTGTGACCAATAGCTATTAATATCTCCCAACAACTCAAAGGCAATCTTATTTTGCAAAGGTGATGGCGGGCCACCCGGAACAGAGTTGATCGCTTCGGTGATATAATTAATACTTTTTGTCGCATCTGTCTTAACAAAAACCCTAGCCGAATCTATATAAGTACTAAAATCATTTATAGAACGAGGGTTAAATTTTGATACAGGAGGATAAGCCTCTCCTGTTTTTAGCACTTTGATTTTAATAAAATCGTCATTCTTAATAAGGTGATAAACGGTTTCAAAATTTGCACTTCTAATAATCAACTCTTGCCCTACACTCCCTTTTATCTTAAACCTACCTTCAGGATTTGTTGTTGTATAAGCACCACCCAAAATCTCTATATTCACTTTAGAAATTGGCTTATCTGTTTTATCCTCTAACACTTCTCCTTCAATAGTGAGCATAGGTCTTTCTACACTTCTATCGTTTTGAGAAAAAGTAACCCCTCCTATGAGTAAGGAAAAGAGAAGAAATAATGTTTTTATTGTTTTCATAATTGTTTCTAGATGCTAACATACACACTTTATACCGTACTGTAAAATGAGTAACAAGCTAGAATTGCCCATATCTTAATACAAAAACACACTTAACTCATTAATTAAGCCAATTCACTCACTCAAATAAACCAGAACCTCATTCTGCCTTTTTTAAGAAGTTTGTTCAAAATAGTTTTACAGTGTCACAAAAACAAAAAACATGAAAAAATTAATAGCAATCTTCTGCATCACACTCGCTTTAATAAGCATTGCCTGCAAAGCAGACACAAAAAAACAACTCGCACAAGCTACAACAACAGAGGCACCTGTTTCAAAACACTTTATTAAAGTAGCACTGTTACTAGACACAAGCAACAGTATGGATGGTCTTATTGATCAAACAAAAGCACAATTATGGGAAATTGTAAACGAATTGAGTTATGCAAAAAACAAAAATGAAAGACCTAATTTACAAATTGCATTGTTTGAATACGGAAATGACAACCTAGCAGAAAAGGACGGTTTTGCACGTAAAATATTAGGTTTTACAGAAGACCTAGACGAAGTATCAAAAGAGTTATTTTCACTCACAACAAATGGCGGAAGCGAATATTGTGGTACCGTAATCCAACAATCATTAGACAAGCTAGATTGGGGAAATGATGCAGACGATTTAAAAATGCTTTTTATTGCAGGTAACGAACCTTTTGATCAGGGAAAAATTAATTATAATGACGCCATCACAAATGCACAAGAAAAAGATATCGTAGTAAACACAATTTTCTGCGGAAATTTTAACCAAGGTGTAAATACCTACTGGAAAAATGGCGCAACACTAGGTTATGGCCAATACACAGCTATTGATCATAACAAAAAAACACAACACATTGTTTCGCCTTACGACGATCTTATTCTTCAATTAAATATAAAACTAAATGGTACCTACGTACCATATGGCGCAGCAGGTAGAGAAAAAATTGCGCTACAATCTGAGCAAGATGATAATGCAGCAGATTATAGCAAAGCAAATGCAGTGAGTAGAACAGTGAGCAAAGGATCTCATTTATACAAAAACGCCTCTTGGGATCTTGTAGATGCTGAAGAAGAAAGCGATTTCAGTTACTCAAAACTAAATAAAGACAAGCTTCCAGATGAACTAAAAAACAAATCTACTACAGAGATTAAAGAATATATAAATCTTAAAAAAGAAGAACGTAATAAAATCCAAAAAGAGATTGCAACATTGAATAAAAAGAGACGCGATTTTATTGCAACAGAAAGTAAAAACAAAGAAAACGGACTTGAAAGCGCAATGTTAACAGCGTTACGAAGTCAAGCAAAAAAGAAAAACTACACCTGGGATGAATAAAAAACATATTCCACACAGGATTAGCAGTACACACTGTTAGAAAAATTTTGGTTGGTTAGTAAGTAAAACCGAACAAATAAATGATTTCGTTAAAATCATTTATTTGTTCGGTTTTTTAATGATACATCAACTTTTAAACAAAAACTAGTCGTTAATCACAATAAAATTAACCAAAAACAGGTGTTTTGCAAATTGTGGCACGACACTTGTAATTATAATTAATAACAATACATAACCCTTTAACATTATCACTATGAAACCATTAAACAAAAACCAGAAAGATAGCCACCAAAAAGAGGGAAGTAAAAGAGAAGATAAAAAGAAGACAAACATCAAGTTTAACTCTGCTATCTTTTTTCAAATAGGATTAATTGTCGCATTAGTAGTTTCTGCTTGGGCAATGAACCTTAAAATAGGCGAACACACCAATGAAGAACCTTATGGTGAAAGATTTACATTAGATGAGCAAACTATTGTGGACTACATTATAGAGCCAGAATTTGTACCTCCTAGTAAAGAGATCGCTGTAGTTACACCACAACCCAAACAACCCATTATTACAGACGTGATAAAAGTAGTTGAAGATATCACTCCTATAATTGAGACAAATACGGTTCCTACTCCAACTACACCAGTAGTAATTGCCCCACCTGTAGTTACACCACCAGTCACTACAACACCCGTAAAGAAAACAGGACCCAACACTGTTAACTCTGTAGAGTTTGTACCAATTTTCCCAGGTTGTGAAGGTGCAGTAACAAATGATGCTAGAATTGCATGTATGAGTGAGAAAATCTCACAATTTGTAGGTAAAAAATTTAACACAAGCGTAGCCGACAACAGCACAAGTGGTTCTCAAAATATATATGTCCAGTTTAAAATAGATAAAAACGGAGATGTAGTAGATGTAGCTGCACGTGCTGTAGACAAAAATCTTGAAAAAGAAGCACAAAGAGTAGTGAGCAAATTACCCGAATTCACTCCAGGAAAGATGGGTGACACTCCAGTAGATGTACTATACACACTACCTATAAATTTTAAAATTGACTAAAATGGTGATACCAACAATTAAATAACCACAACAAATCAAGCCACCTCACAACGAGGTGGCTTTTTTAGCTTTAATTATTAGTAATAATCTGTATCTTGCTACTTACAATCGTAACCCCAATACTGTGATGCGCATTCTCACAACTTTACTACTTTTACCTACCTTATTTTTTGCACAATCTGAAGACACTTTAGAGAAGTACCCTGTATTTAACAACTGCGAAAATGTGACAAGACTTGAACTGTCATCTTGTTTTAACACAGAAGTACAACAATATCTTGTCGACAATTTTAAAATTCCAGACACACTATCTGAAGACGAAATAACGCCATTTAATGTTCACTTTGAAGTTACTCGCGAAGGCCTTTTTAAAGTGGTTTACGTAGACAGCAATAACAAACTTTTAAAGGACGAAACCACACGGGTTTTTAATAGCATACCAGCGATCACACCTGCAACTTATAATGGAAACCCTGCGCTTTCACAATACACAATGCCGCTAGTATTTCCGTTAGAAGTAAGAGAAACCATTTTAAACCCCCAGGCTGCCGAAGCTCCAGTAAGCACTACAGACACAAGCCCGACACAAGAAAAAACTTTGATTAATGAATACGCATTAATTGAAAATTTACCTTTTGAAGATGAAGAATACACGAGCCAACTTAACATTCCGCTTTCGCACGAAATGTATACACGTTTTGACGCGGCTTTAAACAGAATTGGTACAAACACTCACACAGCACAGAAACCATATATTTATAGTGAAGTAAACAAATATTATGATTTTGCTCAAGAAAAAGGAAAACTCATAAAAGAACGATCTTCTTGGTTAGGTCGAAAATTATGGAACGAACACTTTATAACATTAAAAGGTAAAGATTACTGGTTCACCTTAGACCCTGGCGTTGATTTACAGCTGGGTAATGACTTTGACAATAACCTGAATACCTATAACAACACAAGATTAGTTAATTTTCAAGGTGGTCTAGGCAAAATCATAAACTTTAATGCTACTGTTTATGAAAGCCAAGGTCTTTTTGCAGATTATATAAATCAAGTTGCCAGAAGTTACGCACCAGCTGGAGGGAATCCCGGTATTGTTCCTGGACGAGGTATTGGCGCAGAATTTAACGGAGATGCGTTTGATTATCCTGTTGCAACAGGTCACATTTCTGTAACACCATCTAAGTTTTTTAATATACAACTAGGACACGGAAAACAGTTTCTTGGAGATGGCTATCGCTCTTTATTATTTAGCGACAATGCAAGTCCTTATCCTTTTTTTAAACTGAATACTACTTTCTGGAAACTGAAATACACCAACACATGGATGTCGCTACGAGATGTGCGACCTCAAGTAACCGAAGGAGGTAGTTTTAGAACAAAATATGTAGCAAATCATTACCTGAGTTATAATGCAACAGAACGTTTAAACATAGGACTTTTTGAATCTGTTATCTGGCAAAACGATAACGATCGTGGTTTTGACTTCAACTACCTAAACCCTGTAATTTTTTACCGAGCTATTGAGTTTAGCACAGGCTCTAGAGGTGGTAATGCCTTACTGGGGATTACTGGAAAATATAAACTAAGTGACAACGCAAATTTATATGGACAATTTTTAATTGATGAGTTTTCTACTTCAGATGTTTTTGGTGGAGAAGGTAGTTACAAAAACAAAACTGGCTATCAAATAGGGGCAAAATACTACAATGCTTTTAAAGTAAAAGACCTTTACCTTCAAGCAGAATATAACCGCGTACGTCCTTTTACGTATTCACATAATTCAGTGATTTTAAATTATGGTCATAACAACCAACCACTTGCACATACACTTGGAGCAAATTTTTCTGAATTTGTTGCAATAGCCCGCTATAGAAAAGATAGATGGTATGGCGATGCCAAGTTTATCATTGCAACAAGAGGTCTTGAAGAAAATGATGATTATATTCCTTTTTACGGTGGAAACATCTACGGTACAGAAGACGATAGATTAACAGACAATGGTAACGAATTAGGACAAGGAAATGCAACAGGTTTTTTTCACGCAGAACTAGAAGGTGGTTATCTTATCAATCCAGCAACTAATTTAAAACTATACGCAAGTATAATTTATCGTGACTTCGATCCAGAGACAGAGACAGATTCTACTTTTAAAAACAGTACTACATGGCTCAATCTTGGCTTACGCACAGACATATTTAACTGGTATTATGATTACTAAAAATAATTGTAACGCTTTAGCCTAACAATTAGGTAAAAACTCACGTAAAATTTAACGCTTTAATATTTCCGCAAAAAGCAAGTAGCACGTATCTTTGCACAAAATTTAACGGAAGAAAATTTCCGAAGTGGTTTATAGGAATTCATTGAAATACAGCACACTATTTGAGCTAGAATATTTCAGAAACAAAAAAAGTGGCGGTAGCACAAACACAAACAGTTAAGGTATCTGTAATTAAAAAGTTTACAGAGATCACTAAAATCAGACTCTCCGTGAGTGTGGTATTCTCTTCTGTGGCTGGTTATTTACTTGGCTGTGACACCATAGATTTTATGGCCTTGTTACTATTAAGTATAGGCGGTTATTGTATGGTAGGAGCATCTAATGTCTATAACCAGATGTTAGAAAAAGATGTCGATGCTTTAATGGACCGTACCAAGGGAAGGCCACTTCCAGCTGGCACCATGTCTACGACTACGGCCGGAGTTATTGCCGTTACATTCACAATTATAGGACTTACAGTTTTATATATGATAAATCCGCAAACAGCTATGTTTGGTGGGATTTCAATATTTATGTATGTCGCTTTATACACACCTTTAAAGCCAAGAACACCTTTATCTGTATTTGTAGGAGCTTTTCCAGGAGCGATTCCTTTTATGTTAGGGTGGGTTGCTGCAACAAATGAGTTTGGAATGGAACCAGGGGTTTTATTTATGATTCAGTTTTTTTGGCAGTTTCCACACTTTTGGGCAATTGGGTGGTTTTTATTTGAAGACTATAAAAAAGGAGGCTTTTTTATGTTACCAAATGGAAAACGAAATAAAGGCACAGCCATACAAGTAATATTTTATACCGTTTGGACTATTCTTGGTTCTTTAATTCCTGCCTTTAATGTAACAGGTGACCTGAAATTAAGTATTGTCGCAGCCATTTTAATAGGCGCGATTGGACTTTGGATGCTTTATTATGCTATCCGACTATACAAATTACAAACAGACAAAGCCGCAAAACAATTAATGCTAGTAAGTGTAAGTTACATTACGCTTTTACAAGTAATATTTGTGGTAGATAAATTTATACGATAATGGAGCAAACAATTACAGAAGAGCAAAAAGCCTATATTGAAGCACAGAACCAAGACCTTGAAGAAAGAACGGCCCGTGCTAAAAAAATGATGCTATGGTTTGGTATTATCAGCCTCTCCATGAGTTTTGCGGGTTTAACAAGTGCATACGTAGTTAGTAAAGAACGACCAGACTGGTTAACAGATTTTGTTATTCCTGAAGCATTTTACATCAGCCTTGGTTTAATATTAGCAAGTAGTTTAACGATGATTTTAGCTAAATCTGCCGTGAAAAAAGAGAAAAATGGTCTAGGAATGGCCCTTTTAGTAACTACTTTTTTACTTGGTATTGGATTTATTTATTTTCAATTTATTGGCTTTAATGAAATTATTGCAAGCGGACATTATTTTACAGGAAGTGAAAGTACAATTACAACTTCGTTTATTTATTTAGTAGTTTTAATGCACTTGGCACACATTATTGCTGGGCTCATAGCACTACTTGTTGTAATTTATAATCATTCTAGACAAAGGTATACAAAGGGGAAAACGCTAGGAATAGAACTAGCAGCGACTTTCTGGCATTTTGTGGATATCCTCTGGATCTATCTGTTTTTCTTTTTCTATTTTGTGAGATAAAAAATTAACGTATTTTTGAAACTTATTAAAAACTAAAATTTTCTATGGAAGCAACTGTTGATACAACAGCTCCTAAAGGTGCATGGAGCGGAGGAAGTAACCGCCCATTTAAGGCCAGTTATGGTAAAATGATGATGTGGTTTTTCATCGTATCTGATGCTTTAACTTTTTCTGGATTTCTAGCCGCTTACGGTTTTTCGAGATATAAATTTATGGACTCGTGGCCAATAGCTGATGAAGTGTTTACTCACTTCCCGTTTTTACATGGTGTAGATGCACCAATGTACTACGTGGCATTGATGACCTTTATTCTTATCTTTTCTTCTGTAACTATGGTTCTTGCCGTAGATGCAGGACATAAAATGCAACAAAACAAAGTTATTATCTACATGTTCTTAACCGTTATTGGTGGTGCAATATTTTTAGGCTCTCAAGCTTGGGAATGGAACACGTTTATCAAAGGGGATTACGGCGCTGTAGAAACAAAAGGAGGAAGAATACTTCAGTTTTTAGATAAAGACGGAAAACGTGTAGGTCTTAACGACTTTGCAGTTGATCTTCCAGAAGCTAGAGTTTCACAAGAAGGAAGTAACGGTATTTGGTATGAAAGTGAAGCCGTAACACGTACTTCAGTTTCTTTTGAAGAAGTAAAAGAAGGATTTTTAGCAAATGAAAACCTTTTAATTAGAACACAATATCTTGATGAAAATGGTCATCCTACAGTATTGTCTAGAGAAGAAAGTATAACAAAATTAATCAACGAAGGTAATCTTGTTGTAGAAGGTGCAAACCTTAGACACAACGAATATGGTTCTCCTTTATTTGCAGATTTCTTTTTCTTCATAACAGGATTTCACGGATTTCACGTATTATCTGGAGTTGTCATAAACTGTATCATCTTCTTTAACGTAGTTATTGGTACTTATGAACGTAGAGGGTCTTACGAAATGGTTGAAAAAGTTGGTCTTTACTGGCACTTTGTCGATCTAGTATGGGTATTTGTATTTACATTCTTTTACTTGGTTTAATCACCAAATAACAAAAAAAATAAACGTCAATAATGGCACACGCAGAACATAATTTAGCAATTTTTAGAGGAAACTTAAAGTTCAAATCTAACATTCAGAAAATCTGGGGAGTATTCACTCTATTATCTATCATTACAATTGTAGAGGTGATTTTAGGTATCATAAAGCCAACATCTTTAATGGCTCCATTTATGAGTGCTTTTGAAGGAGGTTTCTTTGCAACATTAGGAAATATTATTTTTTCTCCTATTATTTACCTGAAACCACTTAACTTTATTTTTATCGTGTTAACCATTGTAAAAGCATATTATATTACTTGGGACTTTATGCACATGCGTGACGAAGCAAAAGGAATGCGCCGTGCTGTAGTATGGACAGGAATATTCTTGATTAGTTACCTTACAATGATTTTATTATTTGAAGGAGACTACATCTACGAAGTATACAAAGCAAACTATATTAAGTTTGACTTTTAAAAACCTATTTTCTTTGGAAATAGTATAAAATTAGAACCTCAACAATAGTTGGGGTTTTTTTATTTAAAACCAAAAAAACCTTTAGTGCTTTTTAACTCAATAGACTTTGCCATCTTCTTCCCTATAGTATTTATACTATACTGGATTGTAGCAAAAAAAATAAAGCTTCGCAATTTTTTTCTACTTGTGGTTAGCTACTATTTTTATGGCTCTTGGGATTGGCGCTTCTTGTTTTTAATTGCAGCAAGCTCTATCTTGGATTTTTACATAGGTAAGACTATGGCTAAAACCGAAGTGAAGAAAAAACGTAAACTATTACTTATAATAAGTTTAGTTTTTAATCTTGGTCTACTTTGTTATTTCAAATACACTAACTTCTTTATAGAAAGTTTTGTAAATACATTTAGACTGTTTGGATCTACATTAGAAGTAACCACTTTACAAATCATACTACCTGTTGGAATTAGTTTTTACACCTTTCAGACACTTAGCTACACGATAGACATCTATAGAAACAAGCTTGAACCTACAAAAGACGCTATTGCATTTTTTGCGTTTGTGTCATTCTTCCCTCAATTAGTTGCAGGCCCTATAGAGAGAGCCTCACACCTTCTTCCACAGTTTTTCAAGACTCATAAGTTTAACTACAATCAAATAAGAAGCGGCTTGCTATTAATGGCTTTTGGTTTATTTAAAAAAATGGTTATTGCAGACCGAGCAGCTATTTATGTGAATGAAGTATATAACAACGTAGATGATCATAATGGAACTTCTTATGCCATAGCAACTGTGTTATTTGCATTTCAGATATATTGTGACTTCTCTGGTTATTCTGACATCGCTATTGGGGCAGCAAGAACCATGGGCTTTGACTTAATGAAAAATTTTAAGTCTCCTTATTTTGCCGTTTCATTAACAGACTTCTGGCGTAGATGGCACATATCGCTATCCACTTGGTTTAGAGATTATGTATACATCCCCTTAGGCGGAAGCAAAAAAGGAAATTTTAGAACATACGCCAACCTGTTTATCGTTTTTGTGGTCAGTGGTTTTTGGCATGGAGCTGCATGGACATTTATTATTTGGGGAGCTATTCACGGTGTCATTTTGATGTCTGAAAAAGCATTACTACCCGTAAAGTCTAAAATAGCTAATCATTCATTACTGAAACAAATACCCAAATGGTGTAATGTATTATACATTCCTTTAATCTTTATGATTGTTTGTTTAGCCTGGGTGTTTTTTAGAGCCAATAGTGTTTCAAATGCCATCACTATAATAACGTCTTCTATCACAGACTTCAGCTTTACAGACCTTACAAATATTGAGATTTACACTTTAGGTTTAAATATTAATGAGTTTATTGCCGTTGTATCTTTTATCTGCCTCCTACTTATTGCAGAAGCCATCCACAATACATACGGACTTTTTACAATTCTTCGAAAACAAGTTTTACCATTAAGATGGGCGATTTATTTAACTATCGTATTGACAGTGATAATTTTTGGAGTTTATGGTGATGGAAAAGAAGCAGAATTTATCTATTTTCAATTTTAGATATGATAAAACTCGCTATAAAATCTATACTTTTTATAATCTTGGCAATAACCACTATATTTTGTCTTGGTTATTATATGATCAACTTTAACTCTACATCTGCTTTAGCTTTTAAATCATTATACGAGCAACCAAAAAACAGTGCTGACATCATCATAATAGGTAATTCTCATTCCATGAGAGGTATTGACACAGAAATTATTGATGCCAAATGTAAAACAAGCACTCTAAACATCTCTATAGCCGAAACTAGCATTGTAGAAATGTACAATAATCTAAGAGAAGTATTGGCATATCAGAAACCCAAACTAGTAATTATAGAATGTTGGCCACTTATTGGTAGTCGTCGAGTATACAATCTCCCTTTTAACAAAACAGGTGAAATAATATACTCTCAATATAATGAAGTCTACTTTAAAAAGTTTGGCTTGATAAATATTGAAGAAAGTATAGAAAACAATAGGCTACTAGAAGAAAACATAAGTTTTATAGACAATAAAGATAAATGGCAAAATCTAGAAAAATGGCAAAAAGAGATTAAAAACCGAAAAGGCTTATCAGCTAAAGAAAATATTCATAACAAAATCAAATTGCTTAGGTCATATGACTCCACTCATATAAAAGCTTTTGACAGTATAAAAGCAACTTTCAATTCTGATAAAATGTATATCAGCGATGCAGAAAAGCAATATTTGGCAAAAATAATTGAGCTATCTAAAGAATATGATTTTAAATTGTTAATGCTCACAGTACCGGTCTACGACGAGCATTATAAAACAGTTGAGGAGGGTTTTATAAAAACAAGTAAAGAAATAGAAGAAATTGCATCAAAACATGAAAACGTTTATACACTAGATATAAATAAAAAATTTAAAGGATTAGATTACACTCATTTTCTTAAGGAAAAACACATTACAGAAAATCAACATCTAACTTATAAAGGAATAATTAAAACCACTAATATCACAGCAAATTTCATCAAAGAAAACTTCTCAATTCAACCTTACAATAAAACCAATTACATTACACCAGAAAAAATATTATATCATACAGATTGGCAAAATAGGATTTCAAAAGATTCAATTAATATTTTAGAGTTTAATAATAAATATGAAGTCTTTAAAAATGATACTATTTCAACAATACCAAAAGATCGAACAATTAGTATTAAATCTGCTTTTACTCCAACAAATTCAGAAAACAAAATTCAGTTGGCTTTTATAAAAGATGAAGATTTTGTCTTTATCTCAAAACACATAGAAAAACTGAAAAAATCAAATAATAGTAACGAAGTAAAGTTCAACATTTCCCTACCAAAAAATCAACTATCTAAAGGTAATTACAGCCTAATATTAATTGAAGAAAACACTAGTTCAAATAATTTTTTACTCCATCCTATCAAACAAAAATTAATCTTACAATAATACCAATTGTCTTGTAGTAACAGTTGTTTGATAGTACTTTTATAGTCCACATAATCAAAAAAAACTTTAGTGCTTTTTAACTCAATAGACTTTGCCATCTTCTTCCCTATAGTATTTATACTATACTGGATTGTAGCAAAAAAAATAAAGCTCCGCAATTTTTTTCTACTTGTGGTTAGCTACTATTTTTATGGCTCTTGGGATTGGCGCTTCTTGTTTTTAATTGCAGCAAGCTCTATCTTGGATTTTTACATAGGTAAGACTATGGCTAAAACCGAAGTGAAGAAAAAACGTAAACTATTACTTATAATAAGTTTAGTTTTTAATCTTGGTCTACTTTGTTATTTCAAATACACTAACTTCTTTATAGAAAGTTTTGTAAATACATTTAGACTGTTTGGATCTACATTAGAAGCAACCACTTTACAAATCATACTGCCAGTTGGAATTAGTTTTTACACCTTTCAGACACTTAGTTACACGATAGATATCTATAGAAACAAGCTTGAACCTACAAAAGACGCTATTGCATTTTTTGCGTTTGTGTCATTCTTCCCTCAGTTAGTTGCAGGCCCTATAGAGAGAGCCTCACACCTTCTTCCACAGTTTTTCAAGACTCATAAGTTTAACTACAATCAAATAAGAAGCGGCTTGCTATTAATGGCTTTTGGTTTATTTAAAAAAATGGTTATTGCAGACCGAGCAGCTATTTATGTGAATGAAGTATATAACAACGTAGATGATCATAATGGAACTTCTTATGCCATAGCAACTGTGTTATTTGCATTTCAGATATATTGTGACTTCTCTGGTTATTCTGACATCGCTATTGGGGCAGCAAGAACCATGGGCTTTGACTTAATGAAAAATTTTAAGTCTCCTTATTTTGCCGTTTCATTAACAGACTTCTGGCGTAGATGGCACATATCGCTATCCACTTGGTTTAGAGATTATGTATACATCCCCTTAGGCGGAAGCAAAAAAGGAAATTTTAGAACTTACGCCAACCTGTTTATCGTTTTTGTGGTCAGTGGTTTTTGGCATGGAGCTGCATGGACATTTATTATTTGGGGAGCTATTCACGGTGTCATTTTGATGTCTGAAAAAGCATTACTACCCGTAAAGTCTAAAATAGCTAATCATTCTTTACTGAAACAAATCCCTAAATGGTGTAATGTATTATACATTCCTTTAATCTTTATGATTGTTTGTTTTGCCTGGGTGTTTTTTAGAGCAAATGGTGTGCAAAATGCCTTCACCATTATTTCGTCTTCAATCACAGATTTTAAAATTTCTGACCTTAAGAATATTGAAACATATACTATTGGCTTCACCATCAATGAATTTATAGTACTAACTTCATTTATTTGTCTATTACTCATTGCAGAAGCAATACATAACACCTTTGGGCTTTTTTCAATACTACAGAAACAGTTTCTACCAATTAGATGGACATTATATTTAGTCATTGTTATGACTATTATTATTTTTGGTGTTTATGGTGATGGAAAAGATGCAGAATTTATTTATTTTCAATTCTAATGAAACAGCTATTATTTAAAACAGTTATTTTTAGCATTATTTTTCTTCTTCTACTATTTTTTATAGATAAAAAATATTACCGTCTGAAAAACGAGCCTTTTATCAACTCTGTAATGAGTCTAGAGGACGCTCCAAAAGACTCGTATGAGATAGTTTTTTTCGGAAGTTCGCATTTATATAGAGGCATAGAGCCTGCTATAATTAAAGCCAAAACAGGCATCAACAATACAGTTGTACATGGTGGTGGTACCCATTTAGGAAATGTGTATTACGACATCATTGAATCTTTAAAATATCATTCTCCAAAATTAATTGTTATAGAAACTTGGCCCTTGTATTCTCCAAGTCCTATAAATAATAACTTCTTAAAAGATGGAAAAATGACACCTGTTAAGGCAAGCACACTTTACGGTAAAAAGCCAGGTTTTAACAAACTAGAGCAAGCGTTTATAACCTATGGAAAAGAAACACCTTATCATTTTTTAAACACATTTATATTTCACGAAAACTGGAAGAATTTAACAAAATGGAAAAAAGACATTGATCAATCTTCAAAACTAACGGCTGAAGAAATCTATTATAAGAGACCTAAAAAATATGATATTCTTGATATAGATAAGGTTGAAAAATATACAAATTTTAAATTCAAGAATAACCAAATCTACCTCTCAAGTACAGAGAAAACATACCTAGACAAAATAAATAAGCTTGCGCAAAAAAATAATTTCTCTTTACTATTCATTACAGTCCCTGTATATAAAGAGTATACTTCACAAACTGTAGAAGGGTATCGTCGAGTTCAAAACGAACTAAAAGAATATATAAAGCCATATCCAAATATGAGTATATGGAGTTCTAAAATAACTCCAGAAAACATAGACAGAACTTATATTATTAACGAACGTAAAATAAATTCTAACCAACATTTAAACAACAAAGGAACTACAATCATTTCTTGTGAACTTGCTGATTATATTTTAGAAAAATATCCTCAATTAGAAAAGAAAAATGGCTCACCAAAGTTTGTAGAAGAATTTATTTATAAAACTCCTAATCAAAAACCTGATGACTTAAACAGTGTTGTTCATAAATTAAATTACATAAACGATCCTTCCAAAAATGATTTGATATACATTGACCGCTCTGACAAAGTATTAAAAATTTCTGGGTGTTTTTTTAATAAAAAAATCGACAACAAGAGCGCAAAAAAGTTTGTCATATTAAAACGAGATGATAATTTCGCACTTATTTTTGACCGTTTATTTAAAGGAGATTATACTAGAGTAACGAAAGAATTTGGAGAAGCATTTTCGCATAGCACTTATTCTAAAACAATAGATTTAGATTTATTATTAGATGGAAACTACGAAATAATCCATGTCTTAGAGTCTAATGAAAAAAAATATTTTTATGAGTATACCGGTTATAAAATAAAGATAGAGTAGTGTGATTACATTTTTCATACTTTTTTACAAGATCAAGAATCAATACTGATAATACCCCAATAATAGTTGCAATAACAGTCACTACAATGTATTTTTGCAATCCATGGAACAACAATCACAAAAGCCTAAATTTCTTGTACTTGGAGTACTTTTTTTACTTCCAATTACGGTATATCTATTCTTTGCATCTGGGGTAAACAATTTTGGTAAATTACCTGTTGTTACTGAAAATGTCATGGAAATCTCTTCATTTAAAGATTTACAAGGTGAAAGCGTACAACTAGAAGACAGAATAACCGTTTTAGGTTTTTTTGGAGATAACCTTTTAGAAAACAAAGCATACGCATATAACCTTGCACATAAGATTTACAAGAAAAATCATCAATTTGAAGAATTTCAATTTGTAATTTTATTACCAGAATCTGCGCGTAACCAAGCCTTAATCCTTAAAAGTAAAATAGAAGAAATTGCTCCAACAACTGCATGGAAATTTGCTTTTGGTACTTCAGAAGAAATAACACAAGTATTTAATTCGTTAGGAACAAACTTAAAACTACAAAACCACAACGCAAGCCCTTACGTATTTATCATTGATAAAGACAGAAACGTAAGAGGCCGTGATGATGATGACGATGCAGAAAACGGAATATTATATGGTTTTGACTCCAGTATTATTGCAGAAATAAATAATAAGATGAGTGATGATGTAAAAGTACTTCTTGCAGAATACAGGGACGCACGTAAAGACAAACCTAAAAGAAAAATATAATGAATAAGAAAAATACTTACCTCGGTACAGCAATCGTGATTCTTATTTTCGCCATCATATTTGTACCTAAAATTCACGACCGTATCGTAAATGGTAACACAGTAGACAGCAATAGGTCTAGCGACAGCCTAAACGAAAGCAAAGGTCTCACAGGAAGAAGCATAGGCGATATGACCACTTTTAATGTTGTTCCCGAATTTTCTTTTACAAACCAAAACAACGATACAATCACTAATGCAGACTACAAAAACAAAGTGTATGTCGTAGAGTTCTTTTTTAGCACTTGCCCAAGTATCTGTCCTATCATGAACGCAAACATGCAACAAGTACAAGATGCATTTGCAGAGAGAGAAGACTTTGGTATTGCCTCTTTTAGTATAGACCCAACGTATGATACGCCAGAAGTATTAAAAGAATATGCTGATAGCTACGATGTAACTCATCCTCACTGGAATTTTCTAACGGGTGACAAAACAGACATAATGAAACTAAGCAACGAGGGCTTTAAGCTTTTTGCTGCAGAAAACCCAGAAGCAGAAGGTGGTTTTGAACACTCAGGTATGTTTGCACTGATAGACAAGGACGGAAATGTAACTTCTAGAATTGACGAAAACGGAAACCCTCTCATATATTATAACGGTCTTGAGCAAGAAGGAATAGATATGCTTATAGAAGACATAAAAAAAATACTATAAATGTCAAATTCTTCAGAAAAAATAGAGAAAAAATATACCCTTTGGATTTGGGTATTATCTATTATCATACCGGTAGCTGTAGCTGTATTGTTTATGGTTAAAATCCCAGGTGTAGAACGCCTAGGTTTCTTACCTCCTATTTACGCTACAACAAACGCAATGACCGCTGTTCTTTTAATCCTTGCACTTGTAATGATCAAAAAAGAAAAACGATATCTACACGAGCTTTTTATGAAATCTGCCGTTGTATTATCTGTCATTTTTTTAGTGCTTTATGTTGTGTATCATATGACGAGCGAATCTACACCATACGGAGGTGAGGGCGCTATAAGAACTGTCTATTTTTTCTTACTAATTAGTCATATTTTATTATCAATCACAGTAATCCCATTTGTATTAATCACTTATGTACGTGCCATTTCCAGAAACTTTAAAATGCACAAAAAAATTGCTCGCATCACATTCCCAATCTGGTTATACGTTGCAGTAACAGGAGTTATTATTTACTTTATGATCTCACCATACTATTAATATGAAACGTATTCTCGCCATAACAGTAGTTTTTATTCTTTTTAACTTACCAGCAGAAGCCCAATGTGCCATGTGTCGCGCAGTACTGGAAAGCGATACAGATGGCGGGATGGCAGCAGGAATTAACAACGGTATTGTATATTTAATGATCTTCCCATACCTATTAGTTGGTGGTGTTGTCTTTGCTGTTTACAGAACCATTAAAAAAGCCAAGCAAAACAAAAAAACTTCTTCTCAATAAAGGATTCTACATTAGAAAAACCTATTCTTTTATAACTTCTGAAATTTTATCGACATATAACTGTAACAAATTATTGATTATTTGGTCTTAACAGTAGAGTCTTTTAACTAAGCAATTGCTTTAAAAAAGTCTTAACAAACATTTCACATTGTAATGACAAGCAGTTTGTTATTTTGCAATGAATTTACCATTTATATGATTGACTTACAGAACATTCACAAATCTTACAAAACAGGAACTAACTCCCTTCACGTGCTCAAAGGCATCGACTTTCATGTAAAAGAAGGTGAGATGGTATCTATAATGGGATCTTCAGGTTCTGGAAAATCTACTTTGCTTAACATTCTTGGAATGCTTGATGAAGCAGACGAAGGTTCTTATACCTTAGACGGAAAATCTATTCGTAACCTAAATGAAAAAATCGCAGCACAATACCGCAATAAATTTTTAGGATTTATATTTCAATCATTTAATCTTATCAATTACAAAACAGCATTAGACAATGTCGCCATGCCTTTATACTATCAAGGTGTAAAACGTGCAGAGCGCACAGATAAAGCGATGCATTATCTAGAAAAAGTAGGTTTAGCACAATGGGCAACACACCTCCCTAATGAACTTTCTGGAGGTCAAAAACAACGTGTAGCTATCGCCAGAGCATTAGCCAGTGACCCAAAAGTATTACTTGCAGATGAGCCTACAGGTGCACTAGACACAAAAACATCGTACGAAGTTATGGAACTCATTCAAGGGATTAATGACGAAGGAAAAACCATACTTGTCGTTACCCACGAAGATGACATTGCTCAAATGACAAAACGTATCGTCAACCTAAAAGACGGACAAATAATAGACGACACTAAAGTACAACAAGTACTTGCTAAAAACGCTGCTAATGTTTGATATAGAACGCTGGCAAGAAATTTTTGAAACCATAAGCAAAAACAAGTTAAGAACTTTCTTAACCGGTCTTTCTGTGGCATCAGGTATTTTTATTTTAGTGATCCTGTTAGGTTTTAGTAGCGGAATTCAAAAAGGAGTAAAAACCCAATTTGAAAGCGATGCTACAAACAGCATCCGTATCTGGACACGTACTACCACAAAAGAATACAAAGGCTTAAACCCCGGTAGGACGATTCAACTTAGAAATGATGACTTTGAAGAATTAAACAGAAAATATGGTGAATACCTAGAGTTTAAAACTTCATTATATAACATTTGGGGCTCGCAAGTCACCTATAAAGGAGAATCTGGAAACTACAGATTAGAAGGCGCTAGTCCAGACCAACAATTTATTGAAAATGCAAGTCTTACATCTGGTAGATTTCTGTCATTAGACGACATGAAAGAAGGCCGTAAAGTAGGTGTAATTGGTCATACCATACAACAAGATCTTTTTAAAGGAGCCGACCCTATTGGCGAAATGGTTTCTGTTTATGGCATCAATTTTAAAGTAATTGGAGTTTATACAGACCCAGGGGGCTCTAGAGAAGAAAACAGAATTTTCGTACCACTTAAAACAGCGCAAGCCTCTTTTGCCGCAGGAGACAAAATTAGAAACATCGCCTATACAGTAAAAATGAGTGATGATTTTGACGAAGCTGTTGCCCTATCTCAAGAACTCTCAGAAAATTTTGAAAGAGACTTAAAAGAAAAACATACCGTTGCTCCAGACGATCTAAGCGCGATAAATGTTAACAACACGCTAGAAAACGCAAAAAAAATCTATTCGTTAATCGATATGATTCGTAATGTATTCTGGTTTATTGGCATTTTTACCATAATAGCAGGTGTGGTAGGAGTAGGAAACATTATGCTCATTATTGTAAAAGAAAGAACAAAAGAAATAGGTATTCGTAAAGCCATTGGCGCGGTCCCTTCTTCTATTATAGGTATGATTTTACAAGAGGCAATATTTATTACATCAATTGCTGGATTTATAGGTTTGTTTGCAGGAGTAGGCTTACTACAACTTATAAGTCCAATGGCAGAAAGTGATTTTATTAAATCGCCACAAGTAGATTTTACCACTGCAATAACCACAGTATTCATTTTAATTATTGCTGGTGCAATTGCTGGTTATATCCCGGCAAGAAGAGCTGCAAGAATTAAACCTATTGAAGCATTAAGAGAAGAATAGTATGTTTAACAAGGATAAATGGAGTGAAATACTAGAAGCATTAAACGCTAATCGCTTTAGAACTTTTCTAACGGCTTTTGGTGTAGCTTGGGGTATCTTCATTTTAGTATCATTACTTGCACTTGTAAACGGTCTTCGAACAGGTGTGAGCAAAGATTTTGGTGACTTTGCCACCAACTCCATGTTTGTATGGACACAACAAACTTCTATGTCTTACAAAGGCTTACCTAAAGGAAGAGGTTTTAATTTTAGAACAGAAGATGTTCAGGTGTTAAAAGACAATTTCCCTCAACTAGAATATGTCTCTCCTCGTAACCAACTAGGTGGCTATCAAGGGGCAAATAATGTAACACGAAAAGAAAAAACTGGCGCTTTTACAATATATGGAGACTATCCAGAATATATAAAACAACAACCTATGGATATTACAGAAGGTCGTTTTATAAGCTACTCAGACATTGAAGAAAAAAGAAAAGCGGTTGTCATTGGTCAAGATGTGGTGACTTCTTTATATGATATTGACGAAGAAATCATCGGATCCTACATAAAAATAAACGGTGTAAACTTTATGGTTGTAGGTGTCTTTAACGCAACTAGTAGTGGTGGTAATAGTGAAGAGGATGCAAACACCATTTATCTTCCATTTACCACATTTAGCCAAGTTTTTAATTATGGTGATATTGTTGGATGGATGGCAATTACAGCAAAAGACAATACGAGTATTACACAAATAAAACCTCAAATATTATCAAAACTAAAAGAGCAACGCACCATACATCCAGAAGACAAACGTGCCTTAGGTAATTTTGACCTTGCACAAGAGTTTGGTAAAGTAAATGGCTTATTTGACATACTCACCTTTGTTGGTTTTTTTGTAGGTACGCTTATATTAATATCTGGTATGATTGGGATTATTAACATCATGCTTATCGTTATTAAAGAACGAACAAAAGAAATTGGTGTACGCCGTGCCATAGGTGCAAGCCCATGGAATATTAGATCACAAATAATACAAGAATCTCTAACTCTTACTATTATTTCTGGAATGTGCGGTATTGCAGCAGCAGCAGGACTAATTTGGGCAATGAACTTTTTACTGGATCAATCGGGTCCAGTAGACAATTTTGCAAACCCAACAGTAAACATCAACATCGTTTTAATTGCATTTTTGATTTTAATAATTTCTGGAATTATCGCAGGCATGATTCCGGCCATGAAAGCCACAAAAATGAAACCTGTTGATGCGTTAAGAGTAGAATAAACAATGGCTTCAGAAATTTTAAATCATTAAAATTTCTGAAGTAAAAAATAATATCATTAAAGAAATGTGACAAACATCACATTTCCGAAGAAAATAACAACAAGAAATACAACCATGAAAAGAACTGGAACTATTATCGTTTTACTACTAATTGTAATTTGCTTTTGTGCTGGTATTTATTATATCTGGGTAAAAGACCAAAAAGACCCTGTAGTGTATACCACAGAACAAGCACTAAATCAAACTATTGTTAAAAAAACAGTAGCCACAGGTAGCATTGTACCCAAAGAAGAAGTACTTATAAAACCAAATATCTCTGGGATTATAGACGAAATTTTTGTGGTTGCTGGAGATGTAATTAATAGTGGCGATCTTATCGCAAAAGTAAAAGTAGTGCCTAATGTAAACTCATTAAGCTCTGCACAAAATAGCATCAATAGCGCAAAAACTCAAGTAGAAACAGCTCGTTTAGCATTAGAGAGCCAACGCAGCATGTACGACCGTCAAAAAGCACTTTTTGATAAAGGAGTAATTTCTGCAAATGAATTTGACACAGCGCAATTAAACTATGACCAGGCACAACAACGTTATAATCAAGAAAAAGTAACACTTACTGGTGCACAACAAACTTTTGACATTGTAAAAACAGGTACTTCTAGTGGCTTAGGTGCGAGTGCCAATACAGAAATTAGAGCGACCGTCTCTGGGATGGTTTTAGACGTTCCAGTAAAAACAGGAAACCAAGTTATTGAAGCTAACAACTTTAATGACGGTACAACCATAGCTACTATTGCAGATGTAAACAAAATGATTTTTGAAGGAAAAGTAGACGAAAGCGAAGTAGGTAAAATTACAGAAAACCTCCCGCTTGAGATTACTGTGGGTGCTATAGAAAACAAAAACTTTGAAGCCGTGTTAGATTATATTGCCCCAAAAGGAGTTAGCGAAAATGGAGCCATCCAGTTTGAAATAAAAGGAACACTAGCCAAAAAAGACTCTACATTTATAAGAGCAGGACTAAGCGCAAATGCTTCAATCATTTTAGCAAAAGCAGAAGATGTATTAGCCATAAAAGAGGCACTAGTACAATATGACACAGAAACTAAAAAACCGTATGTAGAGATCGCAACAGGAGATCAAGAGTTTGAACGACGAGACATAGAAATAGGTGTTAGCGACGGTATCTTTGTAGAAGTCCTTTCTGGAATCACAAAGGAAGATGAAATTAAGGTTTGGAATCAATTAAAAGCGCCTTTAACTGAGTGAGGTTATTAAAATTTTTAATTAAAAATGTAACACTTTAACAAAGTGTAAGACTTATTTAACAACTACAATCTAATTATGAAAAAGTTTCTCCTTTTAGGCGTATTTACATTTACAATGTTTACAATTAGTGCCCAAACTAAAAAATGGACACTACAAGATTGTGTAGTCTATGCCTTAGAAAATAACATTTCTGTAAAGCAAAGCGAGCTTGATGTCGCTAACACTGCTTTAGAAAAAAGTGATGCCGTAGGTAATTTCTTACCTTCCATTAATGCCAATGCAAATGTTTCAAAAAACACGGGGCTTGGTGTTAATCCAACTACAAACCAACTGGAAAACCGTGTTTTCTTGTCTGCAAGTGGCGGTGTTAACTTAGGGTACACTTTATTTGACGGATTAAGAAACATACGACAAGTACAACGAGCAGAAATCTCTCAACTAGCGAGTCAATATCGATTAGACAAAATGAAAGATGATATTGCTCTTTTTGTGGCAAACTCTTACTTACAAGTTCTATTAAATAAGGCAAACCTAGAAGTAATTCTTACACAAAACACCGTAACTAAAGAACAAATAAAACGCACAGAAGAATTAGTAGAAGCAGGTTCTTTACCTCGCGGTGATCTGTTAGAAATTCAAGCTTCAGATGCAAGCGAACTACAGCAAATTGCAGTTGCAGAAAATGCTGTTCAAATCTCACTGATTAGTCTAGCTCAATTATTATTGATTAAAGACTACGCAAATTTTGACATTGCAGATGATGATTATAACATTATAAACGAAGATATAGCAAATACACCTATAGATACTTTGATAGAAAGTGCAAAAGAAAATAGGCAAGAAATAAATATTGCCGAAAGTGATGTTTCTCTTGCAGAAAAAGATGTTCAACTTGCAAAAGGTGCATTATTACCAACTTTAAATGCTTTCTTTGGTTATGACACTAGATATTCAGATGCGGATATCACTAAAACATTTAACGAACAACTCTATCTAAATGATGGTATTGGGTACGGCTTAAGCTTAAACATCCCTATACTAAATGGGTTTAGCGCAAGAAACAATGTATCTAGAAGTAAAATTAATCTAGAACGTTCACAACTACAACTAGAACAAGCGCAACTAGACTTAGAGTCTAATGTGTATCAAGCTATGGTGGATGTACGTGGCTCTAAAAAAGCATACGAAGCAGCTCAAACAGCTTTTGCATCTCAAGAACTAGCGTATCAATACGCGAAGGACAGATATGAAGTAGGACTCACAAACGCCTTCGACTTTAGCCAATCTAAAGTGCGTTACGACAATGCTAATATCGAAATTAACAGAACAAAGTACGATTACATTTTTAAACTCAAAGTATTAGAATTATACTTTGGTGTGGATCCAACCCAACTAAAATTCTAAACATGAAAAAAAATACCCTAATTTGGATTATTGTCATATTTCTAGTACTAATCGCAGGTTTTATCTACGGAAAAAAAGCGGGATGGTTTGGTAATGAAGATCAAGGCAAAGTGGTAGAAATAACTGAAGTTACTCCACTCACCATTACAGAAACGGTTGCAGCTACGGGTAAAATACAACCAGAAATAGAAGTTTCATTATCTTCTGAAGTATCTGGTGAAGTTATCGACCTTCAAGTAAAAGAAGGGCAACTTGTAGAAAAAGGACAACTACTTGTTAAAATAAATCCAGACTTGATACAAGCACAACTAAGTCAAAGTCAAGCAGGGTTACAAAATGTACGTGCTCAATTAACCAATGCAGAAGCAAGTTTAAAAAATGCGAAAGCAAATTATGATCGAAGCAAACTACTTTATGATAAAGGAGTTATCTCAAGATCAGACTGGGACCGCGTAGTTGCAGATTATGAAATGGCACAGGCAAGTAAAACTTCGGCATATTACAATGTACAAAGTTCTTCTGCAAACGTAAAGCAGTCGCAAGACAATTTAAGCAGAACAGAAATTTATGCACCTATGACAGGTACCATCTCTAAAATGTCTGTTGAACTTGGTGAGCGCGTGGTAGGTACAGCACAAATGGCAGGTACAGAGATTATTCGTGTTGCAAACCTAGACAATATGGAGGTTGAAGTAGATGTAAACGAAAACGACATTGTAAAAGTTGCTGTAGGTGACAGTACTATTGTAGAAGTAGATGCTTGGACTAAAAGAGAGTTTAAAGGCCTTGTAACAGAGATTGCAAACTCGGCAGAATCTACGTTAACGGTAGATCAAGTAACAAACTTTAAAGTAAAAGTACGTATACTACCAGAATCTTATAAAGACCTTACAGAAGGAAAGCCTAAAAACTACTCTCCTTTTAGACCAGGAATGACGGCAACAGTAGATGTAATCACAAACAAAAAACAAGATATAATAGCTGTCCCTATTAGTGCAGTTGTTATAAAAACAGATACTAGTTCTAGTAAAAAATCTTATGTAAAAGAAGTCGTGACAGCAGACACAAAAAAGTTTGAATGTGTATTTGTTGAAAATGATGGAATCGCAAAACTTAGAGTTGTCGAAACAGGTATTCAAGACAACAGTAATATTGAAATTCGTTCTGGACTAGAAAAAGGAGACAAAGTAATTACTGGGCCTTACACACTGGTAACAAAAACATTAAATCCTGGCGATAAAGTTTCTAAAGAAGAAAACAATTTAAAAGAAGATACAGAATAATGGGACTTATCCTTTGTTTAGAAACAGCAACAAAAAACTGCTCTGTAGCGCTTTCAGAAAATGGAAGCGTTATTGCATTTAAAGAGATTACAACAGCAGGTTATTCTCACGCAGAAAATCTACACGTTTTTATTGAAGACGTCATTAATCAATCTTCAAAAAAATTAAGTGATCTAGACGCGATTGCTGTGAGTAAAGGCCCTGGTTCTTATACAGGGTTACGCATAGGAGTTTCGGCAGCAAAAGGACTTTGCTACGCATTAAACATCGCTTTAATTTCTCTTGAAACATTAGATATTCTAGCACAACAAGTAAAAGAAAAATCTATCATTATCCCTATGCTTGATGCTCGTCGTATGGAAGTGTATAGCGCGGTGTATAACACAGACAAAAAAAGAATACGTGATACACAAGCTCAAATTTTAGATGAAAATTCTTTTTCCCAACAACTTTCTGAAGGGAAAATCACTTTTATTGGAGATGGCGTAGAAAAATTTGAAGCAATTTGTGATCATGATAACGCAACATTTATCACAGACGCATTACCTTCTGCGAAAGACATGGCAGTATTAGCCGAAATAAAGCACAAAAAAAACGACACCGAAGATGTCGCTTATTTTGAACCTTATTATTTAAAAGATTTTAAAGTAGGCTAATCCCTATTCCTTTTCTTGTCCAATTAAATGAACATCTCGCTGTGGAAATGGGAGTGAAATACCTTCTGCTTCTAATCTAGATTTTGCTTCTTCAATTGTAAAGAATTTTATATTCCAAAAATCTTCTAACTTAGCCCAGAATCTAACTGTAAGATTCACAGAACTATCTGCTAACTCTGCTACTGCAACCATAGGCGTTTGCCCCTCACCTTTTAAGATTAAATCTTGCTCCATTAACAAAGCCAATAAGATCTCTTTAGCTTTTTTAATATCACTATCATAACTAATTCCAATAGTTAGGTTTTCACGTCTTATACCTTCTTCTGTAAAGTTTACAATAGTATCATTAGATAGTTTTCCGTTTGGTATCACTGCTAGTTGATTTCCAAAAGTGAGTAATTTTGTAGAGATGATAGATATTTCTTTTACCGTACCCTCTACCCCTTGCGCTTTTATAAAATGTCCTACCTTAAAAGGTTTAAATAACAGTATGAGAACTCCTCCTGCAAAATTTGCCAAAGAACCCTGTAAAGCTAAACCAACGGCTAAACCAGCTGCACCTACAATAGCAACAAAAGAAGAGGTCTCTATCCCCAACTGAGCCACTACGGTAATAAACAAAATAACTTTTAACACCCAACTAATTAAATCTAAAAGAAATTTTTGTAATGAAGTTTCTAAAGACCTTGCCTCAAAAACTTTTTTGGCTAGTTTGACAATTAGCTTAACAAGCCACCAACCTAAAACTAAAATCACTATGGCAGATAGGATGTCTGGCAAATAATCAATTAATTTTTGCCCATACTTGTTAATATAAAACTCAATATTTTGAAATTTTTCATAAACATCATTCGATGTGTTTTCTACTGTTGTTTCTTGCATTTATTCTATTGTTTTTAATGACGCTTCTACAGTGGTTACCGGTAATTTACACGTGTTGTTTTGGCACACATATATAAGCGTTTCGTTATGTATAAATCTATTCTTAATTAATGGTAAAGTATCGGCTATTTTACTTGCACTTATTAAAATATTTGGCAAATAGCCTTCTCTTAATTTTAAACTTTTTTCGATAGCATTTTCTCCTACGACGGCTACTTCATAAAAAGGTTTTCTAAAATTTTGAAGCAAACCTAACCAATGAGAAAAACCACCAGGATAACTAGCAACCTCTGGCAAAACATTTTTCAACATCTGCTTTGCGGTATTTCTGAAATTTTCTTCGTCATAATGATGACCTAAAACAAAGATGTTTTGTGCCATTATCGCATTTGAAGAAGCAATCACATTGTCACGATATTCTACAGACCTCGCTACTAATTTTGGATCTTCTGAAGATGTAAAATAAAACATCCCACTTTCGGTATCGTAAAACTTTGTAAAAGTATAATCGGTTAATTTTTTTGCAAGATCTAACCATTGTACATCTGCAGTAACCTCGTATAAAGAGATAAAACCAGAGATAACCGAAGCATAATCTTCTAGGTATCCGTTAATAGTACTTCTACCCTCTTTGTAATTATGGTATAATGAACCATCTTCTTTTAGCTGCTTGTCTTTAATAAACACTGCGTTTTTTAAAGCCGCATCAAGATATTCTTTATTCCCTAATGCAGTATAAGCGTCCACATATCCTTTTAACATTAAGCCGTTCCAAGAGGTCAGCGTTTTATCATCTAATCTTGGTTTTGATCTAAACCCTCTATACGCTTTTAAAATGGCTTTCCAATTTGCAACTTTACGTTGTAATGCTTCGGTTGAAATTCCTAAATCTTTTGCTATACTAGCATCATCTTCATCTCTAATGAGCACATACTTTCCGTCTTCCCATTTTCCGAAGTTATTTACATTGTAATAAGCTGCAAATAAATCAAAATCTGTTCCTAGTTGACTTTTTAGCTCTTGCGCTGTGTACACGTAAAAAGCACCTTCTTCAAGCGTGCCATCTTCAGTAAGACTATCTGCATCCAATGATGAATAAAAAGCACCTTCTTCCGTGGTCATCTCTTCGAATATAAAGGCTAAAGTCTCTGTTATAATTTCTTTATACAGTGGCTTTTTTGTCAACTTATAAGCATTGCTATAAAGACTTACTAATTGTGCATTGTCATACAGCATTTTTTCGAAATGTGGCACGTGCCATTTTTCATCAACACTGTATCTAGAAAACCCTCCACCTATGGCATCATAAATACCTCCATAAGCCATCTGGTCTAATGTAAAAAGCACATAATCCTGCAGTTCTTGATCTTTATCTTGTACGGCATAACGCAATAAATACTCATAATTAGAAGGCATCATAAACTTAGGAGCGCGTTTGTAACCTCCAAAACGATGGTCAAAAGACGATTTCCAAGTATGTATAACTTCATCTAAGTTATAATTTTTAAGGTCTACATCTTCTGTATTTAATGCTACCAAATCAAGGTTTTTGATTCCTTCTTCTAGTTGTCCAGCGATCTCATTTAATTTTTCAGGATTCTCTGTATTTATCTTCTGTATTTTTTGAAGTACAGTAATCCAATCCTCTTTTTTAAAATAAGTACCTCCCCAAACCGGTCTCCCATCTGGTAGTGTCACTACATTAAGAGGCCAGCCTGCACTACCCGTCATTAATTGAACTGCGTTAATGTATATTTGATCTAAATCTGGACGTTCTTCTCTATCTACTTTTACAGAAATAAAATTTTCATTCATTGTAGCAGCAACTAGACTGTCTTCAAAACTCTCATGTTCCATCACGTGGCACCAATGACAAGCCGCATAGCCTATACTAATAATCATTAACTTATTTTCTTTTTTAGCCATAGCTAAAGTCTCATTATTCCAAGCACGCCAATCTACAGGGTTATTAGCGTGTTGTAATAAATATGGACTCGTCTCTTTACTTAGGCTATTTGTATACAAAGAAGTGTTGTTTTTTTGTTCAGAAGAAGTACACGCTAAAACAGACAGAATTAGCACCGCTAAGAGTATGCTTTGCTTCAAAATCATATAAAACAAAAATACGCCTTTGAAGATATCAAAGGCGCATTTAGGTCTTAAGGTTTTGTTATATTACCTAAAAGTAATCACAAATAGGTTTAATTTATCCATTTATTGCTTCAACAATCTCAACTCTACCCTTCATCATATCTCTTAGCATGGTTTCAATTCCATTTTTAAGTGTTACCGTAGCAGAAGGACAACCACTACAAGCACCTTGTAAAATAACTTTTACTGTTTTTGTATTTGCATCATAACTATCAAAAGCAATATGACCACCATCACTTGCCACAGCTGGTTTTATATACTCATCAAGAATGTCCATGATTTCATTATCAATATCTGAGTATGATTTATCTGAACCATTTTCTGTAGGAGAAGCAACCGCTTTTTGTTCTTCCTTTATTGTTTCATTAAGCATGGCATCTGTAAAAATCTCTTTACCATCTTCTATGTAACTTCTAATAAACTCTCGAAGTTGCATACTTATCTCATCCCATTCTGCAATATCATATTTCATTACAGAAATATAATTGTTACTCATAAAAACTTCTTTTACAAAAGGAAAGTTAAACAGCGCTGTAGCTAATGGTGCATGCTTTGCATCATCAATATTTTTAAAATCAAAAGTACCCGTTACTAAAGGCTTATTTGCGACAAATTTTAATACAGCAGGATTAGGCGTCGTCTCTCCATATATAGTTACAGGTATTTTTTTCTTATCTGCAGATTCATTTACAACCGGCTTACCACTTTCTATATATTCGTTAATAGATTCGGCTACTTCATCCTGAACCATATCCCAACTTACAATGTTATATTTTTCAATTGCTATAAAATTTTGAGAAATATAAACTGTTTTTACAAAAGGAAGGTAGAACAATTGTTGTGCAATAGGGCTCTCAACCGCCTCTTCAATATTTTTAAATTCGTAACTTTTAGCTTGAGTAAGAAAAGAATTTGCAACAAATTTTACAATATTTTCGTTATTTGTGGGTTGTATGATAATATTATGAGGTTTCATAGGTGTATTTTTAGCAAAAGTAGCAAAACAAAACCAATGTATTCAATATATTTGAAGCCTTAACCACGTGTTCATGAAAAGAATTTTACTTCCTTTATTGTTACTGATAGCTACAGTTGGCTTCTCTCAAAGCATTATTGTCGATGATCCAACGGCTCCAGAAACAGGTTATACTCCAGAGCAAATGATTACCGAGGTCCTTATTGGAGGAACGGGTTGTGGAGACGTAGAGTTTACTTTTTTACAAGAAAACCCTAATGGAACAACAAACATAGACGAACGTAGCTGGGGATTTTTTGATGCAAGTGGTACAAATTTCCCTTTTGAGTCTGGATTAATTTTATCTGGTGGTTTTGCCAAAAGTGCTGAAGGCCCTAATGATTCTAACGGTGTAAGTGACACTGGAGCTGGCTGGAATGGTGATACTGATTTACAAGCCGTATTATTTGGACTTGACGGTCTAAACGAACCAACCAATAACGCAACTGTTTTTCAATTTACATTTGTACCTGTAATTTCTGAAATGTCTTTCGATTTTATTTTTGCATCAGAAGAATATGAAAATCAATTTGAATGTGACGCCTCATTTAGAGATGGTTTTGCTTTCTTATTAAGAGGACCTGGAATTCCTGATGATTCTGGAACTGCATTTGGAGGCACAAATATAGCAGCAGTACCAGGCTCTGCTGGAGTGGTAGTTAACACATTATCTATTCACTCAGATACTTTTAATTGTGGAACTGAAAATGAAGGAGTAGATTTCTTTCCAGATCTATATATTAGTAATGATGGCGCTAACAACACAAACGAAATTCAGTTTGACGGTTATACTCAAGCTCTTGTTGCCATGGCATCTCTTGTTCCTGGTGAAGAATATGAATTAAAAATGGTAGTTGGAGACAGAGGTGATTCTGCTTTCGACTCTGCCGTTTTCTTTAGAGAAGGTAGTTTTAATATAGGTGTTTCATTACCAGACGATGCAACTATTGTTTCCGGTAATGCTCCTTGTGATGCAGAAGAATTTACTTTTGGTGTAGAAGAATCAGCACCAGGAGCTACATTTCAATGGTATGTTCAAAACCCAACAACGGGAATGTTTGATATCCTTCCAGACGAGACAGACAACGAAATAACAGTAACAGAACCTGGTGTTTATCAAATTGAAGCTATCTTAAGCGCAGACTGTATTGCAACAGATCAAATTATAGTAGAATTTGCACCACAGCCAGTCGCTAACATACCAGACCTAATGAGAGAATGCGATGAGGCACCTAATGATGGTTTTGCCACTTTTGACCTTACTCAAGCAGATGCTCAAATAATTGGCACTCAAACAGAAGTACTTGTTGATTATTACGAATCTGAACTAGATGCAGAGATGGAATTAAATGTAATTCCAGACCCAACTGCATATGTAAATACAACAGCAAATTATCAAATAGTTTACGGTCGTCTTGAAGACATATACAGAAACTGTTATGATATTGTTCCACTAGAAATTCAAGTAGATCAAGCACCCGAAATTATAGAAATAATTTCAGATTATTTTTTATGTGACAACAATAATGATGGTCTAGAAACCTTTGACCTTACAACTAAAGATGACGAGATATTAAATGGCCTTGTTAATGTTGACTTAGCATATTTTGAAAATCTTATAGATGCTCAAACTGGCACAAATCCAATATTAAACACAAGCTCATACACTACTGGATTTACGACTATATATGTACTAGCCACAAACAGTTTAGGCTGTACTACTATAGGTGATTTTAATTTAGTACTTGGAGAAACACCAGACTTCACAGCACCATTTCCTTTAGTGGGATGTGATATAGAAGATGATGGATCTGCCATTTTTGATCTTAATGAAAAAAATGATGAGATAATTGGTAGCGCTGTAGGCCTTAGTATTACGTACTTCGGAAATATGCTAGACGCAGAAAATGCTACAAATCCATTACCAATACCATACACAAGCACAGGAGAAACTATTTGGGTTCGTATAGAAGATGACGCCACAGGCTGTTACAGCATTACCACACTACTCTTAGAGGTAGCACCACTTCCTGTTATTTGCGAGCCAGAACCACTTGTGTTCTGTGATGTTGACAATGATGGTTTTGGTGAGTTTATATTAGAGAATGCCGAAAGTCAAATACGTTGTGGAGATCCTTCAGGATATCTAGAAGTTACGTATCACGGAACGCCAGGAGAAGCAGCAAGTGGATTAAACCCTATTCCTGATGATGTGGATTATTTTAATGTTGATGCAGACAATCAAACTATTTATGTAAGATTAACAGATACTTCAACAGGTTGTTATAATACAACATTGCTAGAATTAATAGTAAGCGAAAGCCCAGAAATCACACAGCCAGATCCTATTTTTCTTTGTGATGATGATGGTGATGGAGTAGAGATATTCGATTTGTATTCTGTTGAAGCGCAGTTATTAGCAGGTCTTGACGAAACATCGTTTATTGTTGAGTATTTTGAAGATCAAGTTAGTGCAGATAGTGGTGTCAACCCAATTGTCAACGCTGGTGCTTATCCAAACCAACCTGCATTAGGGAATCCTCAAACTATTTATATTGTTGTTACAGATATTGATAGTGGTTGTTCAAGTCAAACTACGGTAGAGTTGCATGTGAGTTTAAAACCAACTTTAACAGCGCCAGACCCTCTTATTTTATGCGAAACAAGCACACCGCCAGATGGTTTTGAAGCGTTTGATTTAACACAAGCAATAGCTCAAATTACAGGCGGAGATAATAACATCTTAGTTACTTTCTTTGAAACACAAGCTTTATTAGATACTAATGATAACGACAATGCTATTGCCGACCCTACAGCTTTTGAAAACTTGTTGAGTAATCCACAAGATGTATATATAAGAGCAGAAGACTTAACAACAGGTTGTGTAGAAGATGAATTTACACTGCAATTGCGTGTGGAGAATCCTCCATCGCCAGAAGAGCCAACACCATTAATTGTTTGTGATGACAATAATGATGGCTATGGATTCTTTACCTTGACAGATAAGGATGCAGAGATTATAGGAGACGAATTAAATTTAATTGTTAGTTATTACGAAACTTATGTAGACGCAGAGAATCAATTTAATGAGATAACTGTTTTTCCATATAGTAATATCTTTCAATATCAGCAGACAGTATACGTGCGTGTAGAATATGATCTTGCTAACGGAGGCACAGGTTGCTTCACTATTATTGAGCTTGATTTAATAGTAATCGACAGTCCTGTTATCCCTTTAACGCTAGAACCTTTAGTTGCTTGTGAGAATGATGGAGACGGTATTGAAATCTTTAACCTCACACTTCAAAATGATCTTATTTATGGCGATCAAGATCCAGACGATTTTACATTGACGTATCATTTAACAGAACTGGATGCTATAGATGGAGTTCCTGTTATTTCAGACCCAGAAAACTTTACAAACACAACAAACCCACAGACAATTTGGTATCGTTTAGACAATAACGATGGCGATAATTTCTGTAATTCTATTGGTAGTTTTGAACTTCAGGTAGTAGATGGCCCTGTTGCAATGGGACCTTTACAAGTAGAAGTATGTGATACACTTGGCGAACCTGGTGACGGCATTTACACTTTTGATCTTACCCTAAATAATGATGCTATTACAGGCGGAATACCAGGAATAAACGTACAGTATTTTTTAACAGATGCTGAAGCTCAAGCAAATGAGAATCCAATTTCTCCAGCTAATGAGCATATGAATGCAGAAGTAGATCCAGTTACTGGAGAAGTTGTTGCTATTAACCCTCAAACCCTATACGTAAGAGTAACAGACAGTAATACAACTTGTGTAGATTTTACCACTATAGAGTTAATAGTGATATCAAACCCTACTCCAGCAACGGATATCGTCTTAGAACTATGTGATTATAATGATACAGGAGATGAAATAGAAATATTTGACCTAACAGAAGCTGCAGCTTTAATTACTGGAGGTGCAAACTGGATGGTAGGATACTATACTACATATCAAGATGCTTTTGATATGACAAACGAGATCATAGACCCAACAACCTACCCTAACGTATTAAATCCAGATGTTGTTTATGTACGTGTTGACAACTTAAACAACGCAACAGGCTGCTTTGAGATTGTAGAAGTACAGCTAATCGTAAACCCATTACCAGATGATAGTGTAGAATTTGACGACAGTCCTCTTATAGTGTGTGAAACGCCAAGTGATGGTATCGCAGAGTTTGACCTTACCTTAAAGAAAGAAGAGGCTTTAGGTCCAGATCAAGACCCAGCGCTTTTTGATGTAACGTATTACCTAACACCAGAAGATGCAGAGAATATGGTTTTTCCAATTACTCCTGCAAATGCTTTTCCGGCAACAATTCTAGAAGGAGTTCCTTTTTATATTTACACAGGTATTCTAAATCTAGAAACAGGATGTTATATAGGAGGTGTTCAATTCTTTGAGTTGGAAACAAGAGAAGGTGCTACAGCAACCGCTCCAGCAGAACCTTACACATTATGTGATGCAGAAGGAGATAATGATGGAATTACTGTATTTGACTTAACAGTATTAAACGAAGAAATACTAAACGGTCAAGACCCAACTATTTATGCGGTAACCTATCACGAAACACTGGAGAATGCAGTAGAAGAAGGTGGTGAGCAAATAGGTCCAAACTATACAAACATCATTAATCCTCAAGAGATTTATGCGACAGTAACAAATACCCTTACAGGATGTAATGCTACTGTAGTAGTAATCTTAAACGTAATACAGTTACCAAGCATATCGTTACCAGAAACCTTTAGACTATGTGTAGACGAAAATGGAAACCCAATAGAAGAAGATTTTGGAGAAGATAGTCCACCAACATTTGGTATCGACTTAGACGAAGAATTGTTTGTTTTTGAATGGACGGTAGATGGAGCAGTGATAGAAGGCGAAATAGGGAATACTATCACAGCCGTAGCTGGAGGAGTTTATGTAGTGACTGCTACAGAGATTTCATCAGGATGTAGCGCTACAGCAACCACTACAGTAACTTTATCTGCACCACCAATCAACTGGAGTGCAAGACTTGTAGATGGTGCTTTTTCAGGAACCAACACTGTAGAGGTCTTAACAGAAGGCATCGGAACGTATGAGTATAGTATGAATGAAAGTCCATTTCAGGATAGTAATATATTTGAAAACGTAGAAGCAGGATCACATTTAATTACCATACGTGATGTAAATGGATGTGGAGAAATCACTTTTACGTTTGGTGTAATCGACTATGATCGTTTTATGACACCAAATGGAGATGGATTTAACGATACTTGGCGAATAGAATCTATTGCAAGTTTTGACCTAACCGCTAATATTTATATCTTTGACCGTCATGGAAAATTATTAAAGCAATTAAGCCCATTAAACGACATAGGATGGGACGGAACTTATAATGGAGCAGATATGCCATCAAGTGATTATTGGTTCTTGATAGAATATACTGAAGACGAAGTAAGAAAAGAATTTAGAAGTCACTTTACACTGAAACGATAAAAAAGCATATGAAACCTAACACAATCTACTTAATTCTGGCAATGTTCTTTGCCCAAATCTCTCTTGCACAGGACGGTATACCAGTATATTCAGATTATTTTGCGGATAATTACTATTTACTACACCCATCTATGGCTGGAGCGGCTTCATATAATCAAGTACGTTTAACAGCTCGTCAACAATGGTTTGATGATAATGGCGCGCCAAATTTACAAACAGCGAGCATTAATGCACGTGTAGGGGAAAACTCTGGAATTGGTGCCATATTAATGAATGACAAAAATGGGTATCAATCACAAACAGGAGGTTACATCACTTACGCCCATCACTTAATGTTTTCAAGAAGTGAAGTAGATTTAAACCAGTTATCTTTTGGTTTAAGTGCTGGACTTATACAATCTCGAGCAGATGAAACAGAATTTGACCTTATAAATAATTTTGATCCCCTTCTTGAAAACATCATACAAAGTGGAGCTTATTTTAATGTAGACGCAGGATTCTCATATAACTTTTTAAATTTCTCTGGTCACTTTACTGTGAAGAATTTAATATTTCAGAATAGAGCATTATACACCGCTGGATTTGAATCAAACAATCAACGTAAATATCTTTTAGGTGCCACATACGCAATTTCAGGACCTGGTAGCGCACGTAAAGGAAGTGATTGGTTATTTGAGCCTGGTTTTTTATACCAATGGCAAGAACGCACTAACGAGCAAACAATAGATGTAAACTTTAAAGCTTACAGAATGATTGATGAAGGTAGACTTTTTGCAGGGATATCTTACAGAAGAAGTTTTGATGGAGCAGAGTATTTAGATGGAGCAGAAGTAGGCGAACAAAAACTACAATACATTACACCAGTATTAGGTGGTACTTATAAAAACTTTATGCTAGCATACACGTACTCTTATCTATCTGGTAATGTACGTTTCAATAGTGGAGGTTTTCACCAAATCACACTTGGATTTGACTTCTTAAGCGGAAGACGTGCACCATACGATTGTAACTGTCCTGCGATAAATTAAAATCCAGTTTATACAAAATACGATATAACAAAAACCGTCTGTTTTATAAGCTGACGGTTTTTTTTGGGTTAAATTTTAATCTGAAGAAAATATAAATCAAGGTATAAAAATGAATATTGTAATAACATTAAATTAACTAAAGCCTAAAATAGAGTATTAAGCAATACCAACTAATGTAATTACCTTTGTCAATATAAAAGCGATCAAGGTTTTGAGGAGAACATTGAGACACGACAAATCCCCTTTAGTAACATATAGGGGATTTTTTATTGAAGTAAAATAAAGGACATAAAAAAAGCCTTGATATTCATTATGAATATCAAGGCTTATCTTGTAAGGTAGATCTAATTAAATCTTAAGCTTCTCCTACTGGAATAATGCTTACATAAGATTTATTATCTCTTTTCTTAGTGAATTTTACATAACCGTCCACTTTTGCGTGTAGTGTATGATCTTTACCACCGTATACGTTTTCACCTGGGTGATGCGTATTACCTCTTTGTCTTACTATGATGTTTCCTGCAAGGGCAGCTTGTCCACCAAATATCTTAACGCCTAGACGTTTTGATTCTGATTCTCTACCGTTTTTAGAACTACCAACTCCTTTTTTGTGAGCCATAATTTTTAAATTTAGGTCCTAAATTAAATTCAGGATTGTATTAAACTTTGAATTAGAGATTGATTAAGCTGGCTTACCACCATCTAATTCGTCTTGCCATTTTTGTAACTCGTCCCACTTACCATCTGCAGCTAACTGAGCTTGTGCTGGCCAAGTGTCTGTTACGTGGTTTCCACGAACATCTGCTATTATTTCAGCAATCTTTTCAGCATCAGTTTTTGCTAAATCAGCAAAAGTAACAATACCTGCTTCATTAAGTGTTGAAGCGATTTTTGGTCCAATTCCTTCTACTTTTTTAAGGTCATCCCCTTTAGTAGATTTTTTTGGTGCCGCTTTTTTAGCTGCTTCTTTTTTAGGAGCTGCTTTTTTCTTAGCTCCAGAAGTTGCGATGCTTTCAATAACGATTTCAGTAAGGGCTTGTCTGTGACCATTTTTCACACGATAACCTTTTCTTCTTTTCTTTTTGAAAACAATAACTTTGTCACCTTTAAGGTGTCTTAGGACTTTTGCTCCTACAAGAGCTCCGTCTATAGCCGGGGCGCCAACGGTAATGTTATCTCCTTCACCTACTAAAAGAACGTTGTCAAACTCTACAGTTTTCCCTTCTTCAGTTGATAAACGATGTACAAAAACCTTTTGGTCTTTTGCAACTTTAAATTGCTGCCCTGCTATCTCTACAATTGCGTACATAGCTGTAACGTTTAAATATTAATTATTATTAAGTTTTCCCTAGGAATAACAAGGCTTGACGTAAATACAACAAGACACAATTACCCTTAGAGGGCTGCAAATATAATTCTTACATTCTAAAAAACAAAGCCTTTCTCTTTAATTTTAAGTGTTTTATGAAAACTATTTCAAATATCCCAAAGGACTATCACTTGCAATGTTTTACAATTTCTTAAAAAACTGCTAAACTTTAATGTCTTACTCACAAAATAATGATGCTCCTATATATTTGTGCTCAAAATCTGTAACATTTCAACAGAAACACAAACTAACTGTTACACAGTTAATCAATAAAAAACAATTTATGAAAAAAGTACTATTAAGTGCCATCTTATCATTTGGCCTCATTGCCAGTGTTAGCGCACAAAAGGTAGAATTTGAAGAATACACCTTAGACAATGGTCTACACGTGATACTACATCAAGAAAATGCTGCACCTGTTGTTACTGTAGGTGTAATGTATCAAATAGGTGCAAAAGACGAGATTGAAGGACGCTCTGGATTTGCCCACTTTTTTGAACATTTACTTTTTGAAGGTACTCCTAATATAGAACGTGGAGAATGGTTTAATATCGTAAGTGCTGCTGGAGGTCGTAATAACGCAAACACAACACAAGACCGTACGTATTATTACGAAACGTTTCCTTCAAACAACCTAGCTATGGGTCTATGGATGGAAAGCGAACGTATGTTTAATCCTATAATTGAGCAAATAGGGGTTGACACACAAAACGAAGTTGTAAAAGAAGAAAAAAGACAACGTATTGATAATGCACCTTACGGTAAGATTATTTACAGAACAGGTATCGATAAGCATTTATTTAAAACACATCCTTACGGTAGATCTGTAATTGGATCTATGGATGACCTAGATGCAGCAGAGCTTAAAGAATTTCAAGCTTTTAACAGTAAATACTACAACCCAAACAATGCCGTATTAGTTGTTACTGGAGATTTTCAGAAAGAAGATGCTAAAAAATTAATTACGGATTACTTTAGTACGATTCCAAATCTAGACGAACCAAATGTTCGTAAAGAAATCGTTGAAGCGCCTATTACAGAAACAAGATACGCAACAGAATACGATAGCAATATCCAGATTCCTGCTTTCATTTTTTCTTACATCACACCTAAAAGTGTTGACAAAGACGCTTATGTTTTAGATTATATCTCTACGATTTTAACGGGTGGAAATAGCTCTAGAATGTACAAACGTATGGTTGACGAAGAAAAAGTAGCCGTGCAAGTACTCGCTTTTAACCAAGCAAACCAAGACTACGGAACCTATACAATGGGTGCGCTAATTAAAGGAGAACCAAACTGGGACAACCTTAGAACAATGATGGATGACGAAATAAAAAAATTACAAACAACACTTATTTCTGAAAAAGAATATCAAAAATTACAAAATCAATTTGAAACACGTTTTGTAAATGCAAACTCTAGCGTTGAAGGTATTGCAGGTTCTCTAGCTAGATACTATATGTTACAAGGTGGGGATACAAATAGAATAAACAAAGAGTTATCTATTTACCAAAGTATTACACGCGAAGACATTATGCGTGTTGCAAAAAAATACCTAAATCCTAACCAACGTTTAGAGCTTAAATACCTTGCAGGTGAAGCTCCAGCAGAATCTCAAAAATAAAAAACAAGATGAAAAAATATATTTTATACACATTTGCGTTGGTACTTACAGGTCTCACCGCAACCGCACAAATAGACAGAACAAAGATGCCTACTTCTGGACCAACTCCCGAAGTAAATCTAGGTAATGCAGATGAATTTACATTAAAAAACGGACTTACCGTTCTTGTTGTAAACGACACTAAATTACCATCTGTAACATTTAGTCTAAACCTAAACAACCCAACCGCTTTTGAAGGAGATAAAGCCGGTGTACAATCACTTACAGGGGCATTATTAGGTAAAGAAACAATGAAAACATCTAAAGATGATTTTTCTGAGCAAGTAGATTTTCTAGGAGCTAGAATAAACGTAACTCCTAATGGAGGTTTTGGATTTTGTCTTTCAAAATATACAGACGAAGTATTTTCTTTATTTGCTGAAGCAGCTTTATCACCTAAGTTCACTCAAAAAGAACTTGATTTTGAAAAAGAGCAATTAATTACAAATATCAAGAGTGGAGAAAAAAGTGCAGCCGCTATTGCTGGTAATGTTCGTAATGCTTTAGCGTATGGTAAAAACCATGCCGCTGGTGAGATTACTACAGAAGCTACTATAAACAATGTTACTCTTGAAGATGTACAATCTTTTTACAACGACCGCTTTAAACCATCTAGAGGATATATGGTTTTCACCGGAGACATTACAACAAAAGAAGTTAAAAAGCTTTTAAAGAAGTATATGAGCGACTGGAAAGCTGGTGAAGCAACAACACCATCATACCCAGTAACAAGCGATGTAGCTTCTACAGAAATCAACTTTGTAGACGTACCTAATGCAGTGCAAACTGAACTTGCTATCATTAACATGGTTCCGTTAAAAATGAAAGACAAAGATTACCATGCAGCATTAATTGCAAACTATATTTTTGGTGGTGGTTTTGGCTCTTACCTTAATATGAATCTACGTGAAGCAAATGGATATACATACGGAGCACGTTCTGCAATAAGAACTGGTAAAGATTATGATGCTACATTTATAGTGACAACAAAAATTCGTAATGCAGTTACAGATAGCGCAGTTGTAGAGTCTTTAAAAGAAATGAACCGTGTTAGAACGACAACAGTAGACGCAGAAACATTAAAAAATGCAAAAGCAAAATTTCTAGGAAGTTTTATTTTAGAGTCTGAAGACAAAGCAGTTGTAGCAAGAAGAACAATTAACATTAAAACAAATGACCTTCCTGCAGATTTTTACAAAAACTTTATTGCAAATATTAATGCAGTAACTCAAGATGACATTAAGCGCGTTGCTAATAAATATTTTAAAATAGACAAAGCACGTATTGTACTTGTTGGTAAAGGAACAGATGTTATTGATGGAATTGAAAACATTGTATGGGAAGGCAAAAAAATACCTGTTAAGTATTTTGACAAAGAAGCTAACCCTACAGAGAAACCTTCAACAGTTGCAATACCAGAGGGTGTAAACGCAAACACTGTAATGGCAAACTACATTAAAGCTATTGGTGGGACTGAGGCAGCAGCAAGCGTTAATAGCATCACTTTTGTAGGTGAAGCAGAAATGCAAGGAATGAAATTTCAGTTAGAAAGCAAAAACACATCAAAAGGACAATCATCTAATGTGTTATCTATGGGAGGAAACCCAATGCAAACAACCATTTTTAATGGTACTGAGGGATACACTTCTGCAAGAGGACAAAAGATTCCTAACACACCAGAACAAAATAAAATGGCTAAAGAAGGTGCTGTACCATTTCCAGAATTAAACCCAAGCGAAATGACCCTTGAAGGTATTGAGCCTGTAGATGGAAAAAATGCTTACGTACTCTCTACCGGTGACGCAAAAGTATTTTATGATGCAGAAACTGGCTTAAAAGTGAAGTCAACAATCACAATGTCTCAAGGTGGACAAACGATGACAATGGGAACTTCTTATTCAGACTATAAAACTGTAAACGGAGTAAAAGTACCGCACACAGTTACAATGGCAATGGGACCTCAAGAGTTAAAATTTGTTGCCTCTAAAGTATTAGTGAATGAAGGAGTAACAGACGCAGACTTCGAGTAACAAACACTTATAGTATTTCTTCGGAAATAACAAAATAAACAAGACCGCTTCTATGATGAGGCGGTCTTTTTTTGTTTTCTATTTGCGAGATACACCCCAAAGATAATAAGACCCGCCGCTCCTATTTGAGAAAAACCAAACTGCTCTCCATCTATTAATCCCCAAAACAAAGCAACAATAGGAATCAAATAAGTTACAGAAGTAGCAAACACAGGCGTACTCATCTGAACTAGCTTATTAAACAACACTTTTGCGACACCTGTACCCACTAAAGCAAGAATAACAAGATACCCCAAAGAAGTTAGCACATCATCATTAGCCAGAATGTCTTGTTCAAAAAAACCAGAAAACCATAAAACCATTACCGCAGGAAGTATCAAAACAATAAAATTACCTACAGCAATACCAAAAGCAGAAATATCTTGTAGCTGTGTTTTAATAATATTGACATTCATACCATAACAAAGAGAAGCCGCTATAACGAGTAAACTATACCAATAATTTTGCCCCGGATTTAGTGATGCACCACTCCAAATTAAAATAACACTACCCACGAGCCCTACAATTACACCCAGAAGCTGGTTACGAGTAAAACCAATACTAAACACAAAAAACCCGAGCAATAACGACACAATAGGCACCGTAGAATTTAAAACAGAGACAACTGCACTATCAATCTCCATTTCGGCAAAGGCAAATAGAAAAGCGGGAATAAAAGACCCTAAAAACGCAGACACAGCAATCCATTTCCATTTGTTTTTTGGAATATCTTTAATATACTTAAAACCAAAAGCAATTAAAAAAGTAGCTGCAAAAAGTGTTCGCAAAGCACCTAACTGTAATGGAGAAAGCCCCGCCAAAGATTTTTTAATCAGTATAAAGGAACTTCCCCAAACAAGGGAAAGAATGATTAGGTACAGCCATTTTTTTTGCACAGAAGATTTTTTTGCAAAGATGAAAGAATTAACTGTGAGTTCACATTATTCAAGTTAAAATCAAGAGAACTATCACCTAGATTAGAAACAAAGACAATAAATAAAATCAGAAAATATTATTTGTATCCGGCAATTATTTATTAAGTTTGAACTAGAAACTTTAGGGGTGCTGTAATGGCTGAGAATTACCCTTAGAACCTGAAACCGATAATGCGGGCGATAGGGAAAAGTGTTACATAGCTCATCTTGCTAGGTATGGAGTAATCTATAGTCATAGATTCCCTTTTCTTCCGTTTAAAAAACATAAAATGATACACATTGATTTCAATTCTGAAAGCACTGTAACCACTTGCACCTCATTATTTAAGTTGTTAGAAGAAAAACAACTTGTAAATAAAACAGGGATAGCCGTGGCCGTAAACCAAAACATTATTCCAAAATCAAATTGGAACTCCACCTCTTTACAATCAAATGACTCAATACTAGTAATAACTGCTACCCAAGGCGGATAAAATTTATTTATATGGCTAAAAAAGAAATGATTCCTTCAGAATCATCACAAATTACAAGAACACCTTTTCCAGCATCAAAAAAAGTATATGTACATGGTGTTATTCATCCCGAAGTAAAAGTTGCGATGCGCGAAATTGAGCTTACGGAATCTAAACCTATGTTTACAGACGGAAAATTTATTAAAGATGAAAACCCTCCAGTAACAGTTTATGATACATCAGGACCTTATACCGACCCAAATATTGAAATAGATGTCCGCAAAGGAATTCCTAAACTACGTAAAGATTGGATTTTAAAACGTGATGATGTAGAAGAGTTACCAGAAATATCTTCAGAATACGGTAAAGAACGTTTATATAATTCAGAATTAAATCTCTTACGTTTCGAGCATTTAAAAAAGCCATTAAGAGCTAAAAAAGGAGCTAATGTAACTCAAATGCATTATGCAAAAAAAGGTATTATTACACCAGAAATGGAATACATTGCTATTCGTGAAAATCAAAAAATAGAAGAGCAAAAAGAAATTAGCAAACAACATAAGGGCGAATCTTTTGGTGCAGAAATCCCTAATAAAATCACACCAGAATTTGTGAGACAAGAAGTTGCTTCGGGTCGAGCTATTATTCCGAGTAATATTAATCACCCAGAAAGTGAACCTATGATTATAGGAAGAAACTTTTTAGTTAAAATTAATGCAAACATTGGTAACTCTGCTGTAACCTCTACAATAGAAGAAGAGGTAGAAAAAATGGTATGGGCAACACGTTGGGGAGCTGATAATGTGATGGATTTATCTACGGGTAAAAACATTCATGAAACCCGCGAATGGATTATCCGGAACTCACCAGTGCCCATAGGAACTGTCCCTATATACCAAGCTTTAGAAAAGGTAAATGGTAAAGCCGAAGATTTAACTTGGGAGCTATTTAAAGACACCTTAATTGAACAAGCAGAGCAAGGTGTAGATTATTTTACCATACATGCTGGAGTGCGATTAAAATATGTTCCTATGACAGCTAATCGCGTAACTGGAATTGTCTCGCGTGGTGGGTCTATTATGGCAAAATGGTGTTTAGCACATCATAAAGAAAGCTTTTTATATACGCATTTTGAAGAAATTTGCGAAATAATGAAAGCATACGATGTTTCATTTTCTTTAGGAGATGGTTTGCGTCCAGGCTCTATAGCAGACGCTAATGATGCTGCACAATTTGGCGAACTTGAAACCTTAGGCGAATTAACAAAAATAGCGTGGAAACATGACGTTCAATGTATGATTGAAGGCCCTGGACATATCCCTATGCACATGATTAAAGAAAACATGACCAAGCAGTTAGATGAATGTGGCGAAGCACCATTTTATACCTTAGGTCCTTTAACTACAGATATCGCCCCTGGATATGATCATATTACTTCAGGAATTGGAGCAGCTATGATTGGTTGGTACGGCTGTGCTATGCTATGTTATGTAACACCAAAAGAACACTTAGGTTTACCTAATAGAGACGATGTTAAAACTGGGGTAATCACCTATAAACTTGCAGCCCATGCAGCAGATTTAGCAAAAGGACACCCTGGCGCACAGTATCGAGATGATTGTTTAAGTAAAGCACGCTTTGAGTTTAGATGGCAAGATCAATTTAACCTATCATTAGATCCCGATACTGCTCGTGAATATCATGATGAAACGCTACCCGCAGATAATGCCAAAGTAGCTCATTTCTGTTCTATGTGTGGACCAAACTTCTGTTCAATGAAGATAACACAAGATGTAAGAGACTATGCAAAAAAACACGGTTTAACTGAAGCCTCAGCGTTAGAAAAAGGCATGGAAGAAAAATCGAAACAGTTTAAAGAAAAAGGAGCAAACGTGTATTTAGAACCTGAAAAATTAGCAGAATAGTTGCAGTTAATAGTTATTTCTTCTGAAGACTTTATTGCTGATGAAATTAATATTATTGAAGGGCTTTTTGAGTGTGGATTAACACACTTCCACCTCAGAAAGCCTAATGCAACGCTAAACGAAGTGAGCACTTTTCTAAGTCAGATCAATTCAGTTTATCATGACAAAATCATTATTCATCATCATTTCGAATTATTAAAACAGTTTAATCTAAAAGGAGCTCATGTTAACCTTTTAAAATTTCCTTTAGAAGAAGCAAAACAGTTAAAAGTAAATCATCTATCTATTTCATGCCATACGCTCAGTGAGTTGAATATTTTAAAAACAGAACAATTTAACTATGCTTTTTTAAGTCCTATTTTTAATTCTATTTCTAAAAAAGGCTATCTGAGTCCGTTTAAAAAAGAGGAGTTATATGAAGCCTTAAAAAAACATAAAAACATAGTTGCTCTAGGAGGAATCACAAAAAAACAGTTAGCAACTTGCAAAGAATTAGGATTTTCAGGTGCAGCAATCTTGGGAAGCTTATGGCTGTCTAAAAATAAAATAAAAACGTTTAAAAAAATGCAAAAAACATGTCAGTAAAACGTCCATTTGTATTAACCATTGGAGGGTTTGACCCATCAGCAGGTGCAGGAGTTTTAGCAGATATTAAAACCTTTGAACAACATAAAGTTTATGGTATGGCAGTGAACACAGCTAACACCATACAAACAGAAGATGCTTTTTTTGCTTCCGAAGCCATTGCATCTACTAGCATTATAAAACAGTTGCGGGTGTTAACTGATAATTATTGTTTTAAAGCAGTAAAAATAGGTTGGTTACCAAGTTTGGAGCTTATTAATTTAGTTGCTGAAGTTTTCAAAGAAACTTCTGTTAAGATTATATGGGATCCCATTTTAAAAGCGACAAGTGGTTTTGACTTATCTCATAATCGTGAGCAATTAATAGAAAAACTAAAATTAATAGATATTATTACACCTAACTGGCAAGAAGCTAGAGTTATTTCGGGGGAAACGGAAATTATAAGCGCAATGCAAACACTTTCTAAACAATGTGCGATTTATTTAAAAGGTGGACACAATATTCAAGCACCAGGGAGAGATTTTTTATTTATTAATCAAGAAAAGGTTAATTATAAACCACAAGGCTCACAGGTTAGCGACAAACATGGTTCTGGATGTGTGTTTTCATCTGCATTGGCTTCAAATTTAGCACTAGGGTATAGTTTAAAAAAGTCTTGCTTAAATTCTAAGCAATATACAACCGCATTATTAGAAAGTAATACTAGTCTATTAGGTTACCATAAAAAATGAAAAAACAATTACAATATATCACTCAAAATCATCCAACAAAGTCTCACGAAACTTTATGTTTAGAGTTTTGTGAAGCTGGAGGTAAGTGGGTGCAGTTGCGTATGAAAAACGTATCGGATTCTGTTTTATTAGCCACAGCAAAAGCTTGTAGAAAAATCACTACAGATTATGGTGCTACTTTAATTATTAACGACAGGTTAGACATTGCCTTAAAGGTAAATGCCGATGGCGTGCATTTGGGACAAGAAGATTTAAGCACTGCCCTAGCAAGAGAAAACACCCCTAAAGATTTTATTATAGGAGGTACAGCAAATACGTGTGTTGAAGTGATACATCATTACAATAATGGGGTTGATTATGTTGGTGTAGGACCCTTTAGATATACGAAAACCAAAAAACAATTAAGCCCCGTGTTAGGAATACACGGGTATCGCTCTATTTTAGTAGACTTAAAGAAAGCGAAGATAGAGATTCCCCTAGTAGCTATAGGAGGAATTGTGACAACAGACTTTTCTGATTTACACAACATAAACATTCATAGCATTGCTGTTTCAGGATTAATCACTTTATCAGAAAACAAACAAAAAAGTATTACTGCGTTTAATAACGTGTTTAAAAAATAATTATATGAGCAAACTTCAATTTGCAGAAAAAACATTTAACTCTAGATTATTTACAGGAACAGGAAAATTTAGTTCAAGTAAGTTGATGGAAGAAGCTTTAACAGCTTCAGGTTCAGAGCTGGTTACTGTAGCATTAAAAAGAGTTAAATTAAATAACCATTCTGATAATATCATTAAACATTTAAAAGCACCACAGTTTAATTTACTCCCTAACACCTCAGGAGTTCGAACCGCAAAAGAAGCTGTATTTGCAGCCGAATTAGCCCGAGAAGCTCTAGAAACAAATTGGTTAAAATTAGAAATTCACCCAGACCCAAAATATTTAATGCCAGATCCTATAGAAACTTTAAAGGCAACTGAAATATTAGCTAAGAAGGGCTTTATTATTTTACCATATATTCATGCCGATCCAGTATTATGTAAGCGTCTAGAAGATGCTGGAACAACCGCAGTTATGCCTTTAGGCGCTCCTATAGGCAGCAATAAAGGGCTTCGTACCCATGATTTTTTAGAAATTATTATCGAACAAAGTAATGTTCCTGTAATTGTTGACGCAGGCATAGGAGCACCCTCACATGCAGCTTACGCTATGGAACTTGGTGCTGATGCAGTATTAGTAAATACCGCCATAGCTGTCTCTCCAAATCCAGTAAAAATGGCTAAAGCTTTTAAACATGCGGTAGAAGCAGGCAGAATGGCTTTTGAAGCAAAATTAGCTCAAGTATCCACTAAAGCAGAGGCTAGTAGTCCGTTAACCCAATTTTTAGATTTATAACATGAGTTTTTCGGAACAAATAAAACAAATAAAATGGGATACAGTAAAAGCTTCCATTTATAATAAAACAGCAAATGATGTTGCAGTAGCTTTATCTAAAACTAAACGTGATTTAGAAGACTTTAAGGCTTTAATTTCTCCAGCTGCTCAACCTTATTTAGAGCAAATGGCGCAATTAAGTAATCAATTAACCCAAAAACGTTTTGGTAAAACCATACAGATGTATATTCCAATGTATTTGTCTAATGAGTGCCAAAACATTTGTACATATTGTGGCTTTAGCTTAAACGTTGACATTACAAGAAAAACATTAACCGATGCCGAAATTATAACAGAAGCTAAGATTATAAAAAACTTAGGATATGATCACATTTTATTAGTTACCGGAGAAGCTAATAAAACCGTAGGAGTAGATTATTTTGTAAACGCAATCCGTTTATTAAAACCTTTTTTTGCGCATATTGCCATTGAAGTGCAACCATTAGATCAAGAGGAGTATGAAACCCTAATAGATGAAGGCATTAACACAGTATTAGTATATCAAGAGACTTATAAGAAAGATGCTTATAAAAAACACCATCCTAAAGGGAAAAAATCAAATTTTGAATACCGCTTAAAAACCCATGACAGACTCGGTAAAGCAGGAATTTACAAGATGGGCCTAGGTGTTTTATTTGGTTTAGAAGACTGGCGTGTAGACACATACTTCTGTGCTTCGCATTTAAGCTATTTAGAAAAAACGTATTGGAAAAGCAAGTATTCTATTTCTTTTCCGAGACTACGACCGTGTGCTGGGGGGATCGAATTAAAATCGGTGATGAGTGATAAAGAGTTGGTGCAGTTAATTTGTGCTTATCGTATTTTTAATGAAGAAGTAGAATTATCTATTTCTACTCGAGAATCGGAGCGCTTTAGAGATCATATTATAAAATTAGGCATTACATCGGCTAGTGCAGATTCTAAAACAGATCCTGGCGGGTACGCTAATCCAAACACCAATTTAGAGCAGTTTGAAATTGATGATACCCGACCAACAAAAACGTTTATTGAAGTAATAAAAAATCAAGGTTACGACCCTGTATTTAAGGACTGGGATAGTAGTTTACAATAATGAAAACATTAACAGAAGCAGAAAAAGTACAGTACAGTAGACATTTATTATTAAATGACGTTGGAGAAAGTGGTCAATTAAAATTAAAAGCAGCAAAAGTTCTTGTCATAGGAGCTGGAGGTTTAGGCTGTCCTATAATTCAGTATTTAACCGCATCAGGTGTTGGTACAATTGGCATTGTAGATGATGATATTGTTAGCACATCTAATTTACAACGTCAAGTTTTATATGATATCACTGAAATAGGAAACCCTAAAGTTAATGTTGTAATAACTAAAATGAAACAACTTAACCCGCACATTAGTTTTAAAGGATTTAAGCAACGATTAACACGTGAAAATGCTTTAGATATAATTTCAAATTTTGATTTGGTAATTGATGGGTGCGATAATTTTCAGACGCGATATTTAGTAAATGATGCTTGTATAATTTTAAATAAACCTTGGATTTTTGGAGCTATTTTTAAGTTTAACGGACAATTAAGTGTCTTTAATTATAAAAACGGCCCTAGCTATAGATGCTTGTTTCCTGAACCACCAAGCACTGGTGAGACCCCCGCTTGTAATGAAGCTGGGGTTTTAGGTATTCTTCCGGGAATTTTAGGAACAAAAATGGCAAGCGAAGGTTTAAAACTTATTTTAGGTTTAGGCAAATTGCTTTCGGGAAAACTTCAGTTGATAAATATCTTAGAATCTTCAATACAAACAGTACAGTTTGAACGTAATCAAAAAAATTTTCAAATTAAAATATTAGCAAAAAATTACAATGCATTTTGTGGATTACCCACTAGGGCTGATAGAGCGTCTATTACTTCAGAAATGCTTCAGAAAAAATTAAACGAAGAAAAAAACAATCTACAACTGTTAGATGTGAGAACTGAGGAAGAATATAAAGCTTTTCATTTAAACAATAGCATTCACATTCCTTTAAACGAATTAGAGGACAACTACTCTTTGTTAGACCTTTCGAAAGAAACTGTTATTATGTGTGCAAAAGGAAGAAGAAGCCTAGAAGCTGTTTTATATTTGAAATCTAAAGGCTTTAAAAAAATATTAAATTTAGAAAATGGGTTAAACACGTGGCAAAAAACTTAATACGTTTAGAATGATATTATTTAAACTTTTAATGATAAGACACTATAGTCTTCAACTATAAAATTGAATAATCAAGGGCTTTTTTTCCACTCCATTGTTTCCATCATCATACGCATATCATTGCGAACATAGTCGATGGCTGGCAATAGAGAATCAAAATTAGGCTTTGTCTTAAAGTAGAGTGCCCCTGTAACAAAATGCTTTATACTATCCGTAAGATAAAACTGCCCATGAGACGCAGCATTACCATTAATTTCATAAAAGGTACCATAGGTCTTTTTATCTGGATTTACGTATTGGCTTTCTGGAATACTAACCGCTCTTATTTTATGTCCTAAAGCCAGTTTTTGTGCTTCGTATAACTGTCGGTCTATTTTACTTGGATCCGTATTTATATAAGTTAAAAAAACAGTAGCATTCATCGTTGGGTATTCTACCTTAATACCACAGTTTTTATTCACTAAAACCTGTGCAAATTCGTTCTGTTTAAAAACAAAAGGACAATCCATTTGCACATCACTGTATTTAGGAGCCGGATATCTTAATCGTAATTCGGCGTGAGGTTTTACAACCACATCATCCTCACACGATACACACACTGTAAATAATAAAAAGAAAATTAAAAATCTCATTCTGGAACCCTACTAAGCTTAATTTGTTTAATTCGTTTATTGTCAAAAACCTCTATAGCAAACGCATAATTATGGAAATTTATTATTTCATTTTTCTTAGGAAATCCTTTTGATATCTCTAATAAAAAACCTGCTATGGTTTCTGCCTCGCCTTTTTCATTTTCAAAAAGTGAAGGATCTTCTAGTTCTATTACACGGTAAAAATCTTTTAAAGAAGTTTTCCCCTCAAAAACAAAAGTATTATCATCAAGTTTAGAAAAAATAAGATCTTCATCATCAAACTCATCACTTATCTCCCCTACTATTTCTTCAATAATATCTTCTAAAGATATTAAACCACTTGTTCCCCCATACTCATCAACCACAATAGCAAGATGTTTTTTCATCTCTTTAAACTCGTTAAGTAAGTCGTCTAATTTTTTATTTTCAGGAACAAAATAAGTATCACGTTTTAGTGTTTTCCAATCAAGTTCTTTATGCTCTATATACGGCATCAAATCTTTAACATACAGCACACCCGTTATATTATCAATACTATCTTCGTAAACAGGTATTCTAGAAAATCCGCGTTCTATTATCTGAGGCATTATATCTGCAAATGCAGCCGCTTCATTTAAGGCAAATATCTCCATTCGTGGTTTCATCACTTGTTTTGTATCTGTATTTCCAAAAGTGACAATACCTTGTAATATTTTTTGCTCTTCGTGCGTAGTGTCTTCTTCGTTAGTAAGCTCTAGGGCTTGATACAGTTGATCTACACTAATATTAGAACTCTGCTTTCCAAAACGGTCTTGTAAATAAATGGTCATGGAACGCATTGGCGTACTTACAGGAGTAAATAAAAAATCTAACACATTTAGCGGAAATGCCATAAAAGAAGCAAAAGACACTTTATTTCTACTCGCATATACCTTTGGAAGAATTTCACCAAAAAGTAAAATCAAAAATGTGACCGCTACAACTTTCACCAAGAATACGGCGCTTACTTCAAAAAAATAAAGATTAAATGTATACACCCAACCTTCAAACCAAACACTACTTAACGACTCAAAGAGCAATACAATAGCAATGTTTATAAAATTATTAGCCACAAGTATTGTCGCTAACAACTTCTTTGGCTTATCCAATAATTTTTTAACAAGTGAAAGTTTTCGTGAAGCTTCATCATCTGTAGTATCAAGATCTGAAGCACTTAAAGAAAAGAAAGCCACTTCTGCGCCAGAAATCATGGCAGAGCAGCCTAATAATATCACGAGCACAATAAGGCTCGGGATTTGCGAATATGAAAATAATGATATTAAAAGGTAACTAGGAGGTTCTATATCCACTTTTTATGTTGCATTTAACGCACCTTAGTGCAAACAGTATAATAAAGATATTATTTATTTATTAAAATGGCAAATCAACATTTGCCTCATTTGTTTATGATGATGGCTAAGCAGATACATTGTTGCCATTATTTTCATTTTCACCCTTAGGAGATAAAAATGTAAAATCTGAACAGTGTATCTCAGTAGAATAACGATCTTTCCCTTGTTCGTCTTGCCATTTTCGTGTTTTAAGACGCCCTTCTATGTACACCTTATCCCCCTTCTTTAAGTATTTTTCGCAGACCTCAGCTCCTTTATTACGCACTACTATATTGTGCCACTCTGTATTACTTACACGCTCACCCGTAGTTCTATTAGTATAAGTCTCATTTGTAGCAAGAGGAAAAGTACCAATACTTCCTCCACCTTCAAAAAAATGCATCTTTACGTCATCACCTGTATGCCCAATTAGCATTACTTTGTTTAATGTACCACTCATAATTATCTATTTATTAGTAAACAAAGATACAACACCACTCTTGTTTTCAATACGCTAAAAGTCATTAAATGGCGGAAACTTATCAATAAAATTTCCAATAAGAACTGGCACTGCTTTTTCTTTTATTTCTGAAATAGTCTGCATTTGCTCTATTTCACTATTTAAAATTACAATCCAGAATCTCGTGTATAAATGTTGATGAGATAGCTTATGAACCACAGCTTCTTCATTATACAAAGAAATAGATTCCATCTCCCATTTATTTGTTAAGTTTTTGAAGTCTTCATTTAAGACCAATTCTGCCTCCCCTACTTGACCTTTGGTTTCAACTAATGGAAACTCATATAAATTTTGCCAAATACCTTTTCCTTTTCTTTGGTTAAGGAGTGTTTTTCTTTCTGATGATAAAACTACTAAAAAGTTAAAGTAGCGGTGCTTCACCTTGGTCTTCTTCAATTTTACAGGTAGCTCACCAAGCTTATCTTTTTGATAAGCTACACAGGTAGCATTAAAAACGCAATTAATACAATCTGGATTTTTAGGCAAGCAATGCATGGCTCCAAACTCCATCATAGCTTGATTATGAGTACCAGGTTGCGAAGCATCTATAAGTTTTTGAGCAAGTAATTTAAACTCCTTTATTCCAGGAGTACTATTAATAGGTGTAGCTATTCCATAATATCTTGATAAAACACGATACACATTACCGTCTACCACAGCGGTGGGTTCATTAAAACAAATAGAAGCTATTGCGCTTGCTGTATAATCCCCTACCCCTTTAAGTTTTAATATTTCAGAAAAAGTTGTTGGAAATACACCATTTAGATCAGTCATTATATACTTAGCAGCAGCATGTAAATTACGAGCACGAGAATAATACCCCAACCCTTGCCATAATTTAAGCACAGTTTCTTCATCTGCTTCAGCGAGGTCTTTAACGTTAGGAAAAGCAGAAATAAACTTAAAATAATAAGGTGTACCTTGCGCTACTCGAGTTTGTTGTAGTATAATTTCGGAGAGCCAAATAAAATATGGATTAGATACACTACGCCAAGGCAAATTACGTTTACTATGTAAATACCATGTAATGAGCGTTTTAGAAAATTGAGAGTTAATTTTTGGCATTGTGCTAAAGTAGCTTTTATCTAATTAAATTTTAATGTTTTAGCCTACTAGTATTTCATTGTAAAAATGTTATATTTGCAATCTTGAAAAAGAAAAAAGAAAATTATAAAACCTATTAACAAAGAATAACATGACGAAAGCAGATATCGTAGCTAAAATTTCAGAAAAACTTGGAATGGAAAAAGGTGATGTACAAGCTACTGTAGAAACATTTATGGCAGAGGTAAAAACTTCATTAGAAAGTGGAGATAATGTTTACCTTAGAGGTTTTGGGAGTTTTATTATAAAAACTCGTGCTGAGAAAACTGGTAGAAACATTTCTAAAAATACTACTATCAAGATTCCAGCCCACAACATTCCTGCATTTAAACCTGCAAAAGTTTTTGTAGAAGGTGTTAAGACGAACGTAGAAGTAAAGTAATAATCCGTTCTACATATGTAGGACACAATACTCATTTATATGCCAAGCGGTAAAAAAAGAAAAAGACATAAGGTAGCGACGCACAAGCGTAAAAAAAGAAGACGCGCTAACAGACACAAGAAAAAGTAGTTTTAAACTACTTTTTTTGTTTAATAGCAAATTGAACAAAGCTATTAAAATTAAAAATCGTTCTTTGAAAACGAAATGCATACCATCTAAACCTGTATGGTGTGTCATTTCTACGGATATTGATACAAACTTTTACCTTAACCGGTATAAGTTTGTAAAAAATCCTGTGAAAATTATTGTTTAATCCATTCCGGAAACCCCATTTTGGGGATCGGGATAAAAATTAATTAACGTGAACTCAGAATTAATAATTAGATCCAGTTCACAAGAGGTTGATTTTGCTCTTTTTAAAGATGGAAGACTCATTGAACTTCACAAAGAGGAAGAAAGTAACAAATTTTCTGTGGGAGATATTTATCTCGCTAAAATCAGAAAAACTGTTCCAGGGCTCAACGCCGCATTTGTTAATGTAGGTTATGAGAAAGATGCATTTTTGCACTACCATGATCTTGGTCCTAAGATCGGCTCTTTATTGAAGTTTGTAAAACGTGTAAGCACAGGTAAACTTAAAGATTATTCTTTAAAGGATTTCCCATTAGAAAAAGAGATTGAAAAGAATGGTGGTATTAATGATGCCATCAAGTCTAATCAATCTATTCTGGTACAAATTGTAAAAGAACCCATATCTACTAAAGGACCGCGCATAAGCTCTGAGCTTTCTATCGCAGGCCGTTATATAGTTTTAGTTCCTTTTTCTGACCGTATTTCTATTTCACAAAAAATAGACAGTAAAGAAGAAAAAGACAGACTTAAACGATTAATAACGAGCATACGTCCTAAAGGATTTGGTGTTATTATACGTACAGTAGCAGAAGGCAAAAAAGTAGCAGAACTGGATAAAGATTTACAGAATCTTATAGATCGCTGGAATGCGATGTGTAAAAAGCTACATGGGGCGCACCACCCAAGTAAGGTGCTAAGTGAGCTAGATAGAGGAGCATCCATATTAAGAGACGTGTTTAACGACTCGTTTACTAATATATGTATAGATGACGAAACACTTTATTTACAAATAAAAGATTACGTGCAGAGCATTGCACCAGACAAGGAGAATATTGTCAAACTTCACGACTCTAACGTGCCTATTTTTGAAAAATTTGGCGTGGACAGACAGATAAAAACATCTTTTGGTCGAAGCGTATCAAGTACTAAAGGTACTTACTTAGTAATAGAACATACAGAAGCCATGCACGTCATAGACGTAAATAGTGGTAATCGTAGTAATAAATCTAAAAACCAAGAAGATACAGCACTAGAAGTAAATATTATTGCAGCTACAGAAGTTGCCAGACAGTTACGTTTACGTGATATGGGTGGTATTATTGTAGTAGATTTTATAGATATGAGCCAAGCAAAAAACCGCAAGGCACTCTATGATCATATGCGAGAAGAGATGAAAGACGACAGAGCAAAACATAAAATTTTGCCTCCTAGTAAATTTGGTTTAATCCAAATAACAAGACAACGTGTACGTCCAGAGATGAACATTAAAACCCGTGAAGAAGCTCCCGGCACTGAAAGTGGCGAAATTGAAGCTCCTATAACAGTAGTAAATAGAATCACAGAAGACGTAAAACGAATCTTATCAAAAGACTATAACAAGGTAACGCTTAACGCACACCCTTTTATAGCAGCCTTTTTAACAAAAGGTTTTCCATCAATGCGACATAAATGGTTTATGGAGCATAAAAAATGGGTTAAAGTTCAACCGAGAGACGCTTACACGTATCTAGAATACCACTTTCAAGACAAAGATGGTAACGAGATAAACTAAACCCATTCTTAAGCGAAAACTTTTGAATACAACATTAAAACCCTTTACTATTTAAATAGTAAAGGGTTTTTTTATGCAGCAATGTTAAAAGGTTGATATTGGCTAAATAGTACAACAAACACTACCTTTACCCCACAAAATGCACCAACCCACAAAAACATATACCGTAGAAGAAGCAAAACGCAAAATAGAGCGCTATTGCGTGTATCAAGAACGTTGTCATAAAGATATAGAAAAAAAGCTGAGAGAAATGCGGATGATACCTCAGGCGATAGACGAGATATTTGGACACCTCATTGAACATAATTTTTTAAACGAAACTCGCTTTGCACAGGCTTTTGCCCGTGGTAAATTTAATATAAAAAAATGGGGGAGGTCAAGAATTACGCGCGAACTAAAACTTCGGAAAATTTCAGAATACAATATAAAACTAGCATTAAAAGAAATTGAAGAACAAGACTATTACAGCACCTTTAATGCCCTAGCAGAAAAGAGGTTACTGCAAGTTGAGAGAGAAACAAATATTTCAAAAAAACGCAAAAAAATAGCAGACTACCTGCTCTATCGTGGCTGGGAGTCTGATATGATTTATGCCTTTTTAAATGAACGGGTTACCTATTAATCTTTTACTATCGCTCCAATTTAAAAGGTTGTTGTAGCAACAAAAGCTATAAAATTACAATGATACCAAAAACCCTATCTAACAATACATAAACACCGTATAAAAAAAAACAGACTCCCTACACTTTCGTGATTGGAAGTCTGCTATACTTTATTTTTTTTCAATAAGCGACTTAAAGACTAAATACAGCCCCTATACTTACATTAAACTGGTCGTTTAATTGTTTTCTTGACACTTCTTGTATCTCATAATCATCTTCATTCTTATATGACGCAAAAGGTATTTGTAACTCTGAGTACAAGCCAAAACCTTCTGTAAAGAAGTAACGTGCACCTAAGTGACCACCAAAGTTCTTTAAACCTAAATTAAGACCTGGATATAAATCAAAGTTTTCATCAATGTTAAGCACGTTGCTTAAGTTGGCATTAAAACGTGCACGTAGATCAAAACGATCTAAAAACTTTGCTTCTTCAAAACCAAGATCTTCAGAAAAATTTGTAACCCCTAAAAGATAGATGGTAGAAAAACCAAAAGAGATATTTTCTCCAACTCCTAGGTCGTAGGTTGCATTAATTCCTGTTCCGTTTTCTTGTAAATTAACCCCTACTTGAAATTTTGTATCTCCCTTACCTGTATAGGCTTGTGCAAAAATTGCAGTAGATGCTAATGCTAAAATAAATGTGAAAAGTGTTTTCATTTTATATATATTTTGTTGGAGCAAAGATATTGATTTTACAACTATTAAAGTAGTCTTTAAACGCTTTTACAAGCCAAAATAACGAAACACACATTTTAAAAAGCAAAAAAAAAGCCTTCAAAATAAAATTGAAGGCCTTTAACGATCTAGTCGTTTTTCACTCTTTTTCTGAAATCACCTCTGCATCTTCACTCGCTACATCTTTTCCTTTTAAGTAATCTGGCAATTGCATACCTGCCATATTAAACATTTCTTGTAACGGAGGTACTGCGCCATACATTCCAGAAATAAAATCTGAAGTTGCCGTTTTACCGTCTTTACCACTTCCGTTTTCCCACACAGTAACTTTGTCGATTTTTATATTTGCAATCGCTTCGGCTTGCGTTTTAACCAATTCAGGTAATTTATCTGCAACCAATAACAATACTGCATCCTGCGAGTTGTTACCCGCTGCTTTTACTATTTGATCAAAACCTTGTGCTTGTTTTGTTAATATTTCATACAAACCTTGTGCTTCTGCTTGCTTTTTAAACAAGATGGCATCTGCTTCACCTCGTGCTAATCTTCTTATTTGTTCTGCTTCGGCTTCTGCATCAATTTCAACTTTACGTTTATCTATTTCTGCAGGTACAATTATATCTGCTAATTGTGTGCTACGTTCTCTTTCGGCACGAGAAATTTCTGCTTCTTTTTCAGCTAGGTAAGATTCTTCAAGGGCTTTTGCAGACTGTACTTTTTCTGCAGCAATAGCGACACGCTCTGCCTCTGCCTCACGTTGACGACGTAATGAATCTGAATTTGCTACTGCAATTTTTGCGGTATTTTCTCCATCTACAGCTTTTGCATTAGCAGCTGCCACTTGTGTACGTTCATCTTGAACAGCATTTGCTTCACCAATAGATCCATCTCTTGTTTTCTCTGCTACAGACTTACGCGCTGCATTTATAGCATGTGCAGCTGCCTCTTTACCTAAAGCTTCTATATAACCAGACTCATCTACAATATCTGTAATATTTACGTTAATTAGTTTAAGACCTACTTTTTTAAGTTCGCTCTCAACACTATTTGAAATATTTGTTAAAAATTTATCACGGTCATTGTTAATTTCTTCAATATCCATAGAAGCCACAACAAGACGTAACTGACCAAAAATGATCTCCATCGCAAGATCTTGAATTTCTTGTTGACCAAGACCTAACAAACGTTCTGCTGCATTTTGCATAACACCTGGCTCTGTAGAAACTCCAATGGTAAATCTAGAAGGCACGTTTACACGTATGTTTTGTTTAGATAGTGCATTTACAAGGTTAACTTCTATAGAAATAGGCGTTAAATCTAAAAATTCATAATCTTGAATTACAGGCCAAATAAAAGCAGCCCCACCGTGAATACATTTGGCAGAATTTCCTGTTCCTACTTTACCATACACCACTAAAATACGATCTGACGGACATCGTTTATACCTGCGTATAAAGCTTATAAGAATGATAAAGAAAAATAAAATAGCGAAACCTATGGCAGCTAATCCTGCAAAAGCTTCTAGTTGTAATGGTAGTGTTAGCATAGTTATATTGAGTGTTTGTTTACTATTAATATTCCGTTTTTTGTTACATCTGTAACTGTAATTATATCCCCTTGTTTTAGGTCATTTACTTCATCTGTAAGTGCATCAAGGCTTCTTAATCCCCCTTGCACATTTACCTGTACCTTACCCATACTAGATCTTTTAGCACCAATGGTTAGATACACCTCTCCTACACTGTTTAGTGCATTCTTCATTTTTAAAGATCCATCTGTTGTTAATTTTGCCAAAAAATAAAACAATGAAGCCATTGCAAACATCATTATTAATCCGCAAATAACAGAAACAACAAGTGTCATCCCAACAGAATAACCTGCATTTAAACAAGCAATTCCCGTCCATCCAAATATGGTAAAAAAGCCCATTAAATTTTTAAAAGATAAAAACTGGAATTCTATACCCATATCCGAATCAATCTCTGTGTCTACATCACCTAAATCGTCTACTTCACCTCCTATAAGTGTCAAGACTAATAATATAAGAAATATAACAGAAGACACACCAGCAGCAATCCAATAGACCTTCTCAAAAGCGCTTAAAGCAGCAAACCATTGTTCCATAAATAAATTGTTTTTAAGAGATTAGTAATATACTACCTTATTAAAATAAAACAGAGACTTTAGACTATAGATTATTCACAAGAATACTAACATAATACTGCTATTTCTATCTTGCTAAATCTTTAAATTTAGTCCCTGGTCAGTTTGTAAAATGTAGTCTGAATTTGCTTTGAGTCTGTAAAATTTTTAATTTCCAACACTTAATAATTTTGAAGCTTCGCAGTGTTGAGACACACAAGCACAAGATTAGTCGCTGTTTTTAATTTTTTGTTACAACTTTACAAGTATCAAAAATAAAATAGTGTAAATCATTACTTCCGAAACTTTAATCATATTCTATGTTTTACAAAACCATTTTTAGCCTAGCTTAAGTATAATGGTAATTGTAATTGTAATTAAAAAAGTAAAACACTTTTTGTAATTTGCAGCATCATTGAAAATTAAGAACATTTCAGAAGAAAATAGTATGGAAGAGAGTGCGAAAAAGCAAAGTTGGTGGAAAAGAAATTGGAAATGGGCTTTACCTGTAGGTGGATGCTTAACAATGACCGTGATAATCATAGTTGCAGTTGGATCTGTTGCTTACGGTATTGCTACCGTTATAGGTGAATCTCACGCACAAGAAGATGCAATGAAAGCTGTAGTTGTAAATAAGCAAGTTATCACATTACTAGGAGAACCTATTGAAGCTAACGGAATGACAGGCGGTAGCTTTAACACCTCTAATGGTCATAAAACTGCTAACATTACCATCCCAATAAAAGGACCCAAAGGAGAAGCTACACTATACGTAGAAGGCGATGGGGTTGGAAAGCTATGGACGTACAGTAAAATGGAAGTTTTTATAGAAAGTGAAGATACAATCATCAATCTTCTGGAAGCTGACAATCTTGACCTATAAAAGGCCAAAAAACCACTTTTAAAATATCGTTTGGCAAACTGTACATTTTCTTTTTGTTTCTTCAAAAAAAGGAAATAACATATAAAATATATTTTTACGCGTTAAGGGTGCAATTAACACTTTATGCGAATTACAATTAGGGCAATTATACGGCTTGTTATTCTCATCTAAGGCATAGACTCTAATGTCATTGTACACGCGTTTTGCCTGAATCAAGTGATCGTTATGCACTAATAATTTTACACCACCTATTGCACCACTAATTGCAGGGTCTGAGTCTATTGTTTTTTCATCCAATAGATGTATTCTAAAACCTTCGGCTTCTAGTTTTACTTTTGTTATTTGCGCCTCTGCGGTATAATCAAAAATGGCTAGTATGGTGTAATTGTCGTACATGAAATTATTTTTATTCTAGTTGAGCCCACTTTCCATTATGAGGGTCAGAGGCGTCCCAAAGATCTAATTCTAATTTATTTGCTATGGCTACACCAGCATCTAAGGCGTTTACATACTCTTCATAAACCACAAGTGTAAAATGTTTATTGGTATTATACCATAATTTAACCTCATACAAACCTTTGCTTTTATTAAAATAAACGGAGATATAATCTATAGATACAAACAAATACGATCTCCCTAATCGAACTATACCAAAATTATAAATAATGCGGTACTTTTTTTCTTTTAAATCAAATTGATAGTCCACAACTCTAGAAAAACCAATACCACCAGCAAAACAGAATATAGCAACTTCTAAAAGAGTAGCTAAACCCTTAAAGTTTTTATCAATATTTGCTTGATATCCTGTCACAAACAAGTACACAAAATATAACGAAGCTGTATACAGTACTGCAGCAATAAGCAGTTGCCATAATGGTCTTGTACCATTTGAGATGTAAACATCTTTAACTTCCATAGATTATAAATATATGAGATTTAAAACATTCCAGCAGAAAAAAATCCCAAACTCCTATTACAGGGAATTTGGGATTTATTTACTTTATAATTAAACTCGCTTTAGTCTGCTAATACAATTACTTTATTGTTATTCATCTCTAGTGTACCACCGTTAATTTGCATTAACCACTGACCCTCTTTTTGAGTGAATTTGTTTTCATATCCTTTGGCAATAGTAGGGTTACCTTTAAACATCACTGTACCTTCTACCAATAATGATACAACAGCAGCGTGATTATTTAACATTTGAAAGCTACCATTTGTTCCAGGAACTGTTACACTCTCTACCTCACCACTAACGATGCTTGCCTCTGGGGTTACTATTTCTAAATACATAATTTTTTGTATTGAGTATTCAGTAATTAGTATTGAGTTTAGCTATATACACCAACAACTCAATACTAACTACTCATTACTATTTTTTAAGCCTCTGCGTTCATTTTCTCTCCAGCTTCAATCGCTTCTTCGATAGAACCTTTAAGGTTAAATGCAGCTTCTGGTAGGTGATCTAACTCACCATCCATAATCATATTAAATCCTTTGATAGTTTCTTTAATATCAACTAACACTCCTGGTATACCTGTAAACTGCTCTGCTACGTGGAAAGGCTGCGATAAGAAACGCTGTACACGACGTGCACGGTTTACTGCAAGCTTATCTTCTTCAGACAATTCTTCCATACCAAGGATGGCAATAATATCTTGTAATTCTTTATAACGCTGTAATAACATTTTTACACGTTGTGCACAGTCATAATGCTCATCACCTAAAATAGCCGCAGTTAAGATTCTAGAAGTAGAATCTAACGGGTCTACCGCTGGATAAATACCAAGCTCGGCAATTTTTCTTGAAAGTACTGTAGTTGCATCAAGGTGAGCAAACGTTGTTGCTGGTGCTGGATCTGTTAAATCATCTGCAGGTACGTAAACCGCTTGTACAGATGTAATAGAACCTTTTTTAGTAGAAGTAATACGCTCTTGCATTGCCCCCATTTCTGTTGCTAGTGTAGGTTGGTATCCTACCGCAGATGGCATACGACCTAAAAGTGCAGACACCTCAGATCCTGCTTGTGTAAAACGGAAAATGTTATCAACAAAGAAAAGCACATCTTTTCCTTGACCATCTCCTGCTCCATCACGGAAATACTCAGCAATAGTAAGACCAGATAATGCAACACGTGCACGTGCTCCAGGCGGCTCATTCATTTGTCCAAAAACGAAAGTCGCTTTTGAGTCACGCATTGCCATTTTATCTACTTTAGATAAATCCCATCCACCTTCTTCCATAGAGTGCATAAAGTCATCACCGTATTTTATAATACCAGACTCAAGCATCTCTCTTAAAAGGTCATTTCCTTCACGTGTTCTTTCACCTACTCCTGCGAATACTGAAAGACCACCGTGACCTTTTGCTATATTGTTAATCAACTCTTGGATTAATACCGTTTTACCTACTCCGGCACCACCAAAAAGACCAATTTTCCCCCCTTTTGCATAAGGCTCAATAAGGTCAATTACTTTAATACCTGTAAAAAGCACTTCAGAAGAAGTTGAAAGTTCTTCAAATTTTGGTGCCTCACGGTGAATAGGAAGACCATCTTTACCTGCTTTAGCAAGTGCTTCCATTCCATCAATAGGATCACCAATCACATTAAAAAGACGTCCATAAATATCTGGCCCAACAGGCATTTGTATAGCCGCTCCAGTTGCAACAGCATCTACTCCACGGCTTAAACCATCTGTAGAATCCATAGAAATGGTTCTAACTGTGTTTTCACCCATGTGAGATTGTACTTCAAGAATTAACTTGTTTCCATGGTTATCAACTTCTAGACTATCGTAAATATTAGGGAGTACTGCTCCACTAGCAAACTCTACATCTACTACTGGCCCAATAATCTGTGCAACTTTTCCTGTAACTTGTGACATTATTAAGTGTTTCTGTTTTAGTAATCTAGGGGCATAAAAAGCACCCTCTTTTTTAACGCTGCAAAGATAGTTTTTTCTTCGGAAATATTACAAGCTTCAAATAGGGTTTTTTTGAGGGTTTTTTTCTTCGGAAATATGAACGCTTTAAAACCTGCCAAACAAGAAATTATAAGCAGCTCATCTATTCTTTATGAACAATTATTCTTTTACTAACTTAAGCGTATTCAAGCCATTAATTTGCACTAAGTAGATTCCGCGCGCAAATTGAGAGATATCTATGGTAGCTGTTAAACTGTCTAAACCAGTTACATCCTGAATCTCTTTACCGGTAATATCATAAAAACTGATCGTGTTTAAAGCTGCAGATTCGCTTTCAAAAGTAATATTATTTGAAGTTGGGTTAGGATAAACAGCAATAGACATATTATCTAAAAACTCTTGGGTAGACAATAAATTATCTGTGAATACCCTGACACTACCTGTTTCACTATTAACACCATTATCATCACTACCTGGCGCTCCTACAATAAAAGTATTTCCTTCACCATTTAAAGCTACAATACTCAAATTAGTATCTTCTGTTTCACCAATTATTGTTTCTCCTAACTGTATCCATTGATTATTAATGTTTTCAAATAACCTTACTTCACCTGGACCTAAGTTTGGGAAAAATGGAGAAGAAAAAATCAACACATTACCTTCATTATTAAAATTAACACTCGAACCAGTAAAATCAACATTTGAATCTCCAATAAATTCATCTCCTATTTGTTCCCACAAGTCTAATGTGATGTTATAAGAATAAGCTTTTAATTGTCCAGGCTCATTAAATCCATTTAAATCAACTCCCGGTGCTCCAATTGCTAATGTACTGCCGTCATCGTTTAAAGCCAAACCAGAGCCTAAAAAATCACTCTGAAATTCACCTTCAAAAAACTGTCCTTTTGCCACCCATTCATCTTCTGTATCAGATAATTCAAAAACATATACCGCACCTTTTTGGTCAGCTGGATTTTCTACATTTCTAGATCGAGCGGCTACTGTATTGCCGTCATCGCTTAAGACCACTTTGTCACCAAAAAACTCATCATTCATAACTTTCCCGTGCATATCATTACCAACTTGAACCCAATCTTCATTTACAAAATCAAACACTCTTACAGTTCCAGAATTTTCAACTGTGAAATTATCTGCACGATAAGATAAAACTATTCTATTTCCTGCGCCATTAATATCTACTGACCAACCCGCATTATTACCATCCCCAATAATATCACTACCCATCTGAATCCAAATATTGTCAATCAATTCAAATACTTGAACTCGTCCACTGTTAAACCCATTATTACCCTCAAATTCTGAGGCAGAAATTACAAGTATATTGCCTTGATCATTAAATTCAAAAGATCTGCCAAATTGGTCTCCAAGCTCTTCATAAATTAATTCTTGCCCAATGGGTTCCCATAATCCATTTATTAAATCAAATGCTTGAACACGACCCTGAAATGGTCTTACTGAATAAGCTATTCTATTTCCCGTATCATTTATTGAAACCCAAGAACCTAGATCATCTCCATCGTTACCGTAAAAAGTTTGACCTAATAATCCATATTCTTGAGAAATAATTGCTTGATTAAAACAAAATAATGCTACTAGATATATTGTTATTTTAAATTTGTCAAAATTTAAAAATCTTGTCATAAAAGTATGTTTAATTAATTTTCACATTAAATATAAGCTAAAGACAAGACATAAAAAAATATGTTCTTCGTAACTTTACAAGTTAATAACATTAAAAATGCGCTACACAAAACTTCCTAATACAGACCTCAACGTTTCAAAAATATGTCTTGGCACCATGACTTGGGGACGACAAAACACAGAAGCAGAAGGTCATCAACAACTTGATTTTGCATTAGAAAATGGGGTGAATTTTATTGACACCGCAGAGATGTACTCGGTGCCTTTTAAAATGGAGACCTATGGTGCTACCGAAAAGATTATAGGATCTTGGCTTGCCAAAACAGGGAAAAGAAAAGACATTATATTGGCCTCAAAAATAGTGGGTGCTGGTCGCGGAATTTTTGAAGACATTAGAGAGAATCTAGATTTTAGCGCCACCTCTTTAGATGACGCATTACACAAAAGCCTAAAAAGACTACAAACAGATTACTTAGACCTTTATCAACTACACTGGCCCGAAAGAGCTGTGAATATTTTTGGAGTACGCGATTATAACCATAAACCAAATACAAAATGGGAAGATAATATTTCAGAAATACTTGAACGACTAGAAGGTTTTGTAAAGCAAGGAAAGGTTAGAAATATTGGTTTAAGCAATGAAACCCCTTTTGGCGCTATGCGTTACATGGAAGAGCACCGTAAAGGCAAACTAAAAATGGTAAGTATTCAGAATGCATATAACTTACTACAACGCCGTGATGAAATTGCTTTATCTGAAGTTTTACACATGGAAAACATAGGTTATTTACCTTACTCACCACTAGCTTTTGGAATGCTTTCTGGTAAATACCAAAATGGTAAAATGCCTGAAAAATCTAGAATATCTTTATTTCCTGCCTATTCAAGATACGCTAACAAAGCTTCAATAAAAGCGATTGAAGCCTACAGCAAGATTGCAAATAAATACGGACTAACACTAACCCAATTGGCTCTTGCGTTTGTAAATGACCGTCCATTTGTCACTTCAAACATCATAGGCGCAACCTCTATCGATCAACTTTCTGAAAATATAGGGAGTATTGACATTCAACTTTCTGAAGAAATATTAAAAGAGATTCAAACGGTTCATGAACAAATACCTAATCCTGCTGCCTAAAGCAATTTTACAAAAGTGTAAGCAAGCGCAATAACACATCTCAAAATAGTAGCACCTAGTTTGTTTAGTTAAAGCTGAACGTACTTGAATTTTTATTTTTTGATAGCAGAAAAAGTTCCGTTAGGCTGTATTAGCATTAAATTTAACACCCCTTCTTTTTCTTCAAACTTAGCTTTATAGCCCGTTAACCCCTTAATCATAAATTGACTCTCCGAAGTTGGAATCAGCGTATATTCTGGTTGATTAGGCACCAACAATGTGAGCTGGTCGTTTTTTAAGGACACTTTTAATTCTGCTCCAGATAAAACATAACTCCCTTCATATTTTTTTAAATTTTCTGAAGACACCAAAGCTACTGCTGGGCTTCTAGTAAACAGAATAGGGTCTAGTGTAGGCTCTAGTTTAATAGCCGCAGAAGCAATATCACCTAAAGCATTGGTTTGAAAATTAACATTAAACCCCATTGAAGGCGTCTCTTCTATTATTTCATTTTTAACAAAATGCGGCATAAACACATCATAATGCATGTGTTTTAAATGAGCTCTTTCTCTAGTAAAGTTTGCCCAAAGTGAATCGTTTTTAACTTCTACATTAAAGTCTCCATACCCAGGATTATTGTACACACCCGTATACTCAACTAAACTATGTGAAGGTGTTGTATTTAAAACTTTACTAGCCGCTTGATCTTTTTTAGTTTTAGATTGCTGCTCGATAACTTTATTAATTTTATCATCGTAATACGTTTTCCAGTCCGTTTTATCAAGTGTTAAAATTTCATCTGCAATAGTATTTCTTACCAAGGTAGGTAATAAAGACCCATCTTGATTTGCTAATACCACGATTCCTATTTTATCTGTAGGAAACAACGCAACGTTAGCCGTAAAACCATCTATGTTCCCACCATGCTCCATTCGGTAATGACCTTTATACGAAGAAGTAAACCAAGCATATCCATAACTATTTAAGTGTTGGTCTGGAAATTGCGGATCTGAAATACCTTTACCCACCATCATTAGTGGATTGACTGCTTTTGTTATATAACTTTTAGGTAATACTTGCGTATCATTAAGTTTCCCTTCGTTAAACCAAATACGCAACCAGTTTGACATTTCTACAACACTACTATTAATACTACCAGCTGGGCTTACCGCAGCTATATTATAATAAGGTGTTAGCGTATTTGTTGTAAAATTATCTAACACATACCCTTTAGATATGTTTGAATGCTTCTGTAAATCGCCTATACTAATAGTAGACGTACTCATATTTAAGGGTTTAAAAAAACGCTCTTTAATGTTCTCTTCCCAGCTTTTTCCTGTCAACTTTTCAGCAATAACGCCTTGAGCTAAATACATAAAGTTATTGTAATACCATTGCTCTCTAATTCCAGTAAAAGGCTCATGATACTTTACACGTGCTAACAGACTATCTTTATTTTCTGTAGGAAATAAATACCAAGAAAAATCATGTCTAGGCATCCCAGTGCGATGACCCACCATATCTAAAATGGTAACTTGTGTATTTAATTCGTCATTATAGAACTCTAATTCTGGAATGTATTTTTTAGGACTGTCTGTAAACTTAAGCTCTTTTTCTTCTTCCATTATTCCTAACAAAGCGACTGTAAACGCTTTTGACGAAGAACCAATAGGGTAAGACGTATTTTCATCTGCTTTTATTTTATTTTCAAGATCCCTATAACCAAAACCTTTTGCATAAATCACCTCATCACCTTGCACTACTGCCACAGAAAAACCAACTGTTTTAGTCGCTTCTCGAAGAGCTTCTAGTTTTTTATCAAGCTGATTCTTATTAAAATCGGCTTGTGCATAGCCTAGGGAGTAAACACTAAATAAAAAAAGGATAAAAATTTTGTAACGCATTCTTCTGATGTGGTTTTAACAAATAATCACTTTTAAATCTTATTCTAGAAAAAATCATAAAAGACTAGCCTACAATATTTTAACACCCTAACACTATCTTAATCTTTAAGAGGACGCTTTTTAATCATTCCTCCTTTAATATCTTTAATACTATTCATTATTATAAAAGCATTAGGCTCTATCAGCTCAATTTCGGTATTGAGCTTATTTAATTCTAATCTGGTAATTACGGTATATACAATATCGATATCCCTAGACTTCCCGTTTTCTGAATAACCGCCCTGCCCCTTATAAATAGTAACGCCACGACCTAGTTTTTGAACAATCATTTCTTTAATGCGATCGCTCTGTGAAGAAATAATGGTAATACCCATATACTCTTCGATACCTTCAATAATAAAATCTAAAGTTTTTGAAGCCGATATGTAAGCAATCATCGAGTATAGTGCAATCTCGATAGACAACAAATAAGCTGCAAAAGAAAATATAACTACATTTATTAGTATAATAATATCACCTATTGTGGTCGAAAATTTCCGACTTAAATAGATTGCCAGAATTTCTGTTCCATCTATTACCGCGCCACCTCTAATAGCTAAACCAATACCCGCACCTAAAAAGAAACCACCAAAAATAGCCACCAACAAATCATCATCTGTAACATTAGGAAAAGGCACTACAGCCACACATATAGAAAGCCCTACAATGGCAAGTGCTGTTTTTAAGGCAAATCGCCTTCCCATAATTTTATAACCAAGAAAAATAAACGGTAAGTTAACCCCTATAATTAATAAATACAGTGGGATATCTGTGATTGCTGCTACTAGCAAAGAAATTCCTAAAGCTCCACCATCTATAAAATCATTAGTAAGAAGAAATCCTTTAAAACCAAAAGAGGCAGAAAAAATTCCTATTATTATTAATATTAAATTCTTGGCGTTTCGTTTAATTGAGACTATGATATCGTTCTGCTTTTTTTTATAATTTATACTTAAACCCCTTACCTTAAGGACCTATTTATGAGAGAAAATTCGAAAAAAAATAAAATCTCGAACTGCCGTAAATATACAGAATAATGCTAAAAAAAGCAACAAATAAACTATCCAAATAAATGTTTTACCACATCGTGTACTTTACCTAATTTCACTATTTGAATACCATAATTCTCTTTTGGAAGCTTACAGTATTTAGAGATGATAATTGTTTCGAAACCTAGCTTTTCTGCCTCTAATATTCTCTGATCTACACGTGTTACAGGTCGCACCTCACCTGCAAGACCTACTTCGGCAGCAAAACACATACGCTTATCTATCACGATATCCACATTACTAGACAATACCGCCGCAACAACTGCAAGATCTATAGCTGGATCATCTACAGACAGACCACCAGTAACATTTAAAAAAACATCTTTTGCTCCTAGTTTAAATCCAGCACGTTTTTCTAAAACCGCAAGAATCATATTTAAGCGCTTTGCATTGTATCCTGTCGCACTTCGTTGTGGCGTTCCGTAAACAGCCGTAGAAACTAAGGCTTGTATTTCTATCATCAAGGGACGCATTCCCTCTAGTGTTGCAGAAATAGCCGTACCACTTAACTCTTCTTCATTTTTAGAAATCAATATTTCTGAAGGGTTACTTACTTCTCGTAAGCCACTCCCTTGCATTTCATAAATACCCAACTCATTAGTACTCCCAAAACGATTTTTATTTGCACGTAATATTCTGTAAATATGATTTCGATCGCCTTCAAACTGAAGTACCGTATCTACCATGTGCTCTAAAATTTTTGGTCCAGCAATATTTCCATCTTTTGTAATATGCCCAATAAGTATAACAGGAGTGGCAGTTTCTTTTGCAAACTTAATAAGCTCTGTTGTGGTTTCTCTTATTTGCGAAATACTCCCTGCGCTACTCTCTATATAATCTGTATGTAGGGTTTGTATAGAATCTATCACGACAATATCCGGTTCCATCTCTGCAATATTTCGAAAAATATTTTGTGTTTTTGTTTCGGTTAATATGTAACAGTTTTCACTTTCTGGATGAATACGCTCTGCACGCATTTTTATCTGACTCGCACTTTCTTCACCAGAAACATAGAGTGTTTTATAAGGCAGTTGTAAGGCAATCTGCAACATCAGCGTGCTTTTTCCAATACCAGGTTCTCCACCTAAAAGAGTCAAACTCCCTGGCACTAAACCACCACCAAGCACACGATTAAGCTCTCCGTTAAGCGTGTCCATTCTAGCCTCTGCTGTTGTATTGATTTCTGAAACTCTAAGTGGTTTTGCAACACGGCTTCTACCTGAAACCGCTTTCTTTGCTTCGCCTACTTCCCAAGTAACCTTTTCTGCTTTTTGGATTACCTCCTCTGCAATGGTATTCCACTCTTTACACGAAGTACATTGTCCTTGCCATTTTGCAAAAGAAGCTCCACAGTTTTGACAGAAAAAAGATGTTTTTGTTTTAGCCATACACAGCGTTTTAATTGTATAAATAGAAAATTAAAATTTTATTGCAAGTTAAAAAACTATCCTGTGTTTAATGACATACAATTATTTTAAATCACTCCTATTTCAGAAAACAAACTCTCATTTCTAAAGGGTTTTTCCCATTCACTAAAAAAATCATCCACTCACTAAAAATATTCTTTTTTCTCTAAACACGGTCATACTTTTATCACAACACATAACAAACCAAATAATTATGAACAAATCATTACTCTTAATAGGATTATTCTTCCCTCTAATACACCTTTTCGCTCAAGCACCTGATAATGACACTTGTAACAACAGCTTTAACATCACTGTTTCTACTACTGAAAGCCTTCAATACACTGCAGCATTAGTAGACGCAACAGAAACTGAAGAAGGTAGTTGTCAAACAACCAGTAACAACAATATTGATGTTTGGTTTGATTTTACGATGCCTGTAAATGGGAAGGTAAGAATTACCAGTATTAGCTACTCAGACAATATTACAGTCTATGATAGCTGTGGCGGTACAGAACTTGCTTGTTTTACCAATGATGGTTTTATTTACAATTTAAGTTCAAGCCAAAACTATAAGCTAAAATTTAGTATTGTAAGCGACAGTGGAGCAAACAAGAACTTTAACATACAAGCTTTTGAAACTCTGCAAAACGATACTTGTGATGATGCAATAGCGATTACAGCAGGAACAACAGATTACAACGAATATCAACTTGACACAAGGCGTGCCACTAAAAGCGGTAATAATAGTTGCGAAAACGCATCATACAACTATCTTGACGGATGGTATGAGTTCACGATGCCTTATAACGGAAATGTGCGTATCAGCAACATAGCATCTAATGAAACTGCAGCTGTTTATGAAAGTTGTGACGGTGAAGAAATAGCCTGCTTTTTTAATGACGGATTTATTTATGAATTAACAGAAAACACTACCTATAAATTACGTATCGCAGCTCGCGATGTTATCTCTGGTATTTTAAACTTCAGGATTCAGGCTTTTGAAACTCTGCCAAACGATACTTGTGTAGATGCATTAACTATCACAGCAGGAACAACAGATTACAACGAATATCAACTTGACACAAGACAAGCCACTCAAAGCGGAAATAGCAGCTGCGAAAACACATCATACAACTATCTTGACGGGTGGTATGAATTCACGATGCCTTATAACGGAAATGTGCATATCACCAATATAGCATCTAATGAAACTGCCGCTGTTTATGAAAGTTGTGGCGGTGAAGAAGTAGCCTGCTTTTTTAATGACGGATTTATTTATGAGTTAACAGAAAACACTACCTACAAATTACGTATTGCAGCTCGCGATGTTACCTCTGGGATTATAAACTTCAGGATTCAGGCTTATGGAACAATCCCTAATGATACTTGTGAAGATGCAATAGCGATTACAGCAGGAACAACAGATTACAACGAATATCAACTTGACACAAGACAAGCCACTCAAAGCGGAAATAGCAGCTGTGAAAACACATCATACAACTATCTTGACGGATGGTATGAGTTCACGATGCCTTTTAACGGAAATGTACGTATCACCAATATAGCATCTAATGAAACTGCCGCTGTTTATGAAAGTTGTGGCGGTGAGGAACTAGCCTGCTTTTTTAATGACGGATTTATTTATGAGTTAACAGAAAACACTACCTACAAATTACGTATTGCAGCTCGCGATGTTACCTCTGGGATTATAAACTTCAGGATTCAGGCTTATGGAACAATCCCTAACGACACTTGTGAAGATGCAATAGCGATTACAGCAGGAACAACAGATTACAACGAATATCAACTTGACACAAGACAAGCCACTCAAAGCGTAAATAGTAGCTGCGAAAACACATCATACAACTATCTTGACGGATGGTATGAGTTCATGATGCCTTTTAACGGAAATGTACGTATCACCAATATATCATCTATCGAAACCGCATCTGTTTATGAAAGTTGTGGCGGTGAAGAAATAGCCTGCTTTTCTAATGATGGATTTATTTATGAATTAACAGAAGGAACCAACTATAAATTACGTATCGCAGCTCGCGATGCTAACTCTGCGATTATAAACTTCAGGGTTCAGGCTTTTGAAACACTACCAAACGATACTTGTGAAGACGCATTAACTATCACAGCAGGAACAACAGATTTTAACCTTTACTCATTAGATACCCGACGCGCCACTCAAAGTGGAAATAGTAGCTGCGAAGACACATCTTACAACTATCTTGATGGATGGTATGAGTTCACGATGCCTTATAACGGAAATGTACGTATCACCAATATATCACTTAATGAAACTGCCGCTATTTATGAAAGTTGTGGCGATGAAGAAATAGCCTGCTTTTTTAATGACGGTTACTTTTATGAATTAACAGAAGGAACCACCTATAAATTACGTATCGCAGCTCAAGATGTTATCTCTGGGATGATAAACTTCAGGATTCAGGCTTTTGAAACTCTTGAGAACAATCATTGTTCTACTGCGCTAGAAATAAACATACCTATTGAAAACCATACAACTTATTCTTCTAATATAAGAGGTGCAACAGAAAGTGTGGATGGCGCATGTGAGAATGCAAACGACATAAACCATGATGCTTGGTACTCTTTTGTAATGCCAGTAGATGGAAATATACAAATCACTAACCTAAGTTCTCTAGAAAATGTTTCTTTATACAATTCTTGTGATACAGAAGCTATAGACTGCCAATATGATGACACTACATTTTCAAATTTAACAGGAGGAAACACATATTATTTAAGAACTGCCATAAATGCTTCTTTGGGATCATTTATTAGTTTTAACATACAAGCAGTCCCTTCTCCACTACCTTCTTGCACAACAACTGTAGAATACATAAATGGAGCCTGGTCTCCTTCAGAACCAGATGCATCTACAAATGTTTTAATTAGAGATGATTACAACACAAATACTGAAGGAAGTTTTTCAGCTTGTTCAGTGATTATTGAACTAGGCAACACACTTACAATTGCCTCAGAAGACTTTATTAACATCGCTTATGGACTAACAGTAGATGGCACATTAAACATTGAGCACCAAGGTAGTTTAGTACAACAAGATGCAACCTCAACAACAACCAATAATGGTACAATAAACGTAAACGTTACAACACCTGTACTTGACTCAAAAGACTTTATGGTAATGGGTAGCCCTATGACCAATGAATCTTCTAATAGCGTATTTGCAAATGCACATCAAGTTCGCGACCACAACACTTCTTTATTTATACCTAATGAAGATGTTGCCACAGAGTTTCCATTAGCAGAAAACTTTGCAGACGACAATGGAGACGACTGGGCTATTTACTCAGGAGTATTAAACACAGCAGAAGGTTACTTGGTATTTCCGCAGCCAAACCTACAAACAGGAGGAAGCTTTGATTTAGTTTTTAATGACGGAACTTTAAACAATGGAGATATTACTACCCCAATTGTATTTAATTCAGACAAAAACAGTAGTCCAAACGTTTTAGCAAATCCATATCCATCAGCAATTCTAGCAGACGATTTTATAACCCAAAATGAAACTGTAGATGAAGTCTATTTTTGGGAGCATATAACCGCACCTTCTGGAGAATTTCCTGGTTATAATTTTGCAAACTTTAGTATGGAAGACATCTCTATGTACAATTTATTAGGAGGTATTAAAGCAGCCAGTGATCTTAGTGAAAATGACACAAAACCAAACGGTGTTATCTCGACTTCTCAAGGTTTTGGTATAAAAGCAAATAGCGCAGGGACAGTTACATTTTCTAATAGTATGCGTAGGTTAACAGGAAACACAACTTTAAGATCAACAGAAAATCAATCTAATAAACTATGGCTTACAATCTCTAATGCAGATTACAACTATAACAGCAACACTCTTATTGGTTTTACTAATAAAGCAACAGCACAATTAGACCCAGGCTATGACAGTAAGAGACTAGCAAGTATTTTATCTATATTTTCTGGAATTGAAAACAGCGAAGTAGAGTTAGGAATACAAGGTCGTGAAGCATTTAATAATGAAATTAGAATCCCAATAGGTTTTTCAACACAAATAGACGAGAGTACTATGTACAGCATCAGTCTTAACAACATAGAAGGCCTACAACTACTTGAAGCTACAATTATTTTAATAGATAATTTGTCTGGTGAAGAAATCGACCTAAACAAAACAACCTATGAGTTTGTTTCAGAAAAAGGTCAGTATCCTAATCGATTTACGCTCGTGTTTAAAGATCGAATTCTAGGTAGTACTTCGGAAACATTAAATGATTTTACCTTGATCCCTAACCCTGGAAATGGAGTATTTACAGTTAAATCTCAAAACCAAACTATCAAACACATTAAAGTATACGACCAACTAGGAAGAATCATTGCAGTTAAAAACGATTTAGACATTTCAGAAACAAGTATAGACATTAGCAAGAATGCAAGTGGAATATACTTTATAGTAATAACAACTAACACAAGCGCTCTAACCAAAAGATACGTAAAAAAATAACAATTAGTTAGTTAGTTTATTTACTAGTTAAATGCGTTTACAGTTCATGCTGTAAGCGCATTTTCATTTAAAAAATTGTAAGTTGTTCTTTTAAATTTTAAGCTTCATCTATATGCAAAATTTGTATCTTGCTCCATAACCTAAGACCCCTTCTTTTGAAAAATACTTACTGGCTTGTATCTATTTTTATTTGTGTTTTTTACACAACCACATTCTTTGCTCAGTCACCTAAAATAAAACATGATGTTTTTACTGAGAAAGAAGGATTAGAGATTGATAACATTCATGCCATTGAGATGGATAACGATGGCTTTTTATGGATTGGCGGCGCTTTTCTAGACATTAGGCCTATTGTTAAATCTGATAAAACAAATTCACTACAACGTTTTGACGGTAAAAATTTTCACAATATAGAAATCCCCTCTGAAGATGCAATTATTGAAATTGTACTACAGATACACAAACGAACTGACGGTAAATTTTATATAAAAACAAGCACCTCTTTAGGAGACCGTTTCTATCTTTTAAATCCAAGCAATTTAAATTTCACACTCTTACCCTACACTGGCGACAGAGAATTTGCACAAACATATTCTACCATCACAAGCTTTAAAGGGAAAGATTATATTTTATATCAAAAAAACACTCGCATTTTTTTAAATGAAATTAAAACAGACCTCACCCTAAAACCCATTTTCTCTTTTGGGTACACAGAGTCAAGGTTTAAACTAGATGCTTCTACAGTATTATTAATGAGTGAGAATAATATTCTAATAGGAGATGATAATTTTTCTCCACACTTTTTTGATTGGCAAGGAAATTTACTTTCAAAAATGCCTAGCGAACAATTTGTAAGAACTCATAACAGCAATATCGAAAAACCTTATATCGAATCCTTTTTTAATATAGAGGACACTTATTACGTATTTATCAATGGTCATAAAGGACTTCAAAAACTTGATAATAAAACTTTTTCTTTCATTCCCGTAGAAACAGGAATGAACAACAACTATGCGCACCTTAAAAGTTATAATGACAAAAACGGAACACCTATTGTCTGCACTTCGAGAGGAAACACGCTTGGGTTAATCACAGAAAACAAAGGCGTTTTTACAAACCATGATTTATTATCAGTATTTAAAAATAAAAACTCACTCACAGTTTTTAGTAACGACGTAACAAAAACACTATGGATTGGCACAAATGAAAAAGAATTACATTATTTAAAATTTCCATCAGAAAAAATAAAAACATACTTGCAAGATTCTGAAATAAGAAGCATTATTTCTTTAGACAAAAACAACTATTTAGTTGCTTCAGAATCTGAAGGTTGGTACACCATCAACAAGCAAGAAATGACCATTAAACCATATATAATTAAGGAAAATGGAGAAGAAATTAAACCAAAATCTAGCCGTAATATAATTAAAAACGGAAATACACTTTGGACAAATAATGCCGGAAGCATACTAGAGATTGACAGACAAACACAAACAGCAAAAGCCTATAGACATTATCCTGTATTTTGTTTAGAAAAAATTAATGATTCTACCTTAATATACGGGACAAACGACTATTTTTTAATGGCTTTTGACACGAACAAAAAAAACCATTATTCCTTATTTGAAACTAAGGATATTATTATTTATGACTTAGCAATAAAAGAGAATCTAATAGTTGGCGCAACTAACAAAGGGGCTTTTATATATAATTTTACAACAAAAGAAAACCAATGGCTTGACACCTCAGCCATTGTATCTGACTCCTTTTTTTTAATGGCAGATTATTTTGACGAACTAGGCTTTGTTTTGGGAAGTCGTGAAGGAGATGTAATTGCTATCGACCCCATAACAACAAAACAAAAATTAATATACAAGGACGAGTTAAAAGCTAGTATTGCAACTTTAATTTTAGACCAAAAAAAACTATGGATAAACACGTTTAACGGTATTGTATCATACAACCTTGTAAACAATACAACACAACGATTTTCAACAGAAGATGGATTTACAAATAATGAAACAAATAGATACAGTGCATTAAAAGGAGATAATGGCTTTTTAGTAGGAACAATAAAAGGTGTAAACTATTTTAAACCTGAAGAATTACAACCCACAAAACAAAATGTTTCATTAAAACTGCTAAAACTGCGTCATTATGTAAGTGATAAGAAAGAAGTAGTTGACAACTATAATGTTGCAGAAATAAACAATAATGAGACAATTACAATCCCAACAGAATTTAAAGAACTTGCTATTGATTTTGGAATAACACATAACACAGCACCAAATGAGTTTAGGTATCGATATAGATTAAATAAAAAAGAGTGGACAAACATTAACCAAAAACAATCCCTAAGCTTTCCTAGTTTATCTGCAGGTAAATACACACTAGAAATTGAGGCACTAAGTTTTTCAGGAAAAAAAGTAGGAAACACACTCGTATTACAAATAGATTCTAAAGATTTTTTTTATAACAAATGGTGGTTTTACGCAGGACTTTTATTGCTAATTAGCTCTATACTTTTATACCTATTAAAATTATCTAAACAACGACAAACACTACAACAAAAATTTGCACGAGATTTAATTACCTCTCAAGAAAAAGAACGAAAAAGAATCGCTAAAGACCTTCACGATAGTGTAGGACAAAGACTTACTTTAATTAAAAGAAAAACACAAAAACAAAACGAAAAAGAACTAACAGAAATGACAAATGATGTACTTGAAGAAGTACGCGAAATATCTAGAGGCTTATACCCAGCAAATCTAAAACTTCTTGGACTTACAGAAAGCATCAAACAATTGGCTTATGATATTGACGAACAAACAGATTTATTTATAACTATAGAGCTAGCCAATATAGACACCTATTTTAATGAAGAAGACACTCTTAACATATATAGATTTGTACAAGAAAGTTTTAATAACATCATAAAACACGCAAATGCTAAGGAAGTTTACCTTACAACTCATATTTTCACAGACAGAATAACCATAAACATAGAAGATAACGGAATTGGCTTTTCACTAACTGAAAAAAAAGTAAAATCCACTTTAGGTTTAAAAACACTAGAAGAAAGAATATCTGTAGTAAAGGGGCAACTTCAAATAATTAGTAAACCAAGTGTAGGCACCCAAATAATCGCAACAATACCTACTAAATGAAAAACCAGATTAAAATACTAGTAGCAGATGATCACCCATTACTACTAAAAGGACTACTACAAGAGTTACAAGCTGCTGGATACAATACAACAGGTGCAAACAACAGTATTGAAGCATTAAATTATATTGCAAAAAACGATATAGATATAGCAATACTTGATATTGAAATGCCGGACCTAAATGGTTTTGAGATTATCAAAAAAGCTAAAACACAAGAAAACGCTACAAAGTTTATAATATTAACCTCTCACAAAGAAAAAGGCTTTGTTGTAAGCGCTAGCAAACTTAACATATCGGGTTATTTACTAAAAGACGAACCATTTTCTGAAATAAATAGATGTATTAAAGCTGTCCTTAAAGGAGACACTTATTTCAGTACTACTTTCACTAGCATTTTTAACCATAGCATTGCACCAGAACTTAATAGACTTAAATTACTATCAAGTTCAGAAAAAACAATCATTAAGTTAGTGACTCAAAAAAAATCTACAAAAGACATTGCTGAAATTTTAAGTATTTCCCCTCGTACAGTAGATAAACACCGAAGTAATATTATTGACAAATTAGGTTTAATGAAAGGTATAGACTCGCTGAGTATATGGACACAAGAAAATAAAGAAATAATACTATTAAATTAGTTAAACTAAAACCTACCTCACTATTAAATTTAAAAAAAATACACTCATAAACACCAACAAAACAAACACTTACGCATTAAAACAGTATTAAATACGTATAGGTACTTACTATAAGTATGAAATAAAATAGTAAATTGCAGCATCAAATAAATTAATCATTATTACACATACCTCTACAAAATAAAGAACTTACTGTCAATTAGATAGTAAAATCAAATATTATTCTTATACCCTGTTTTAATCGCAAATTAAAACAGGGTATTTTGTTTTCTAAACATAAATCCATTAATCAAAATTCTTTACCACTATTAAAAACTGTAACCGAAAATATTTTTAACTATTTTTGCATTTACTAAAACGACACACATGCAATACAAAAGAATATTACTTAAACTTTCTGGAGAAGCCTTAATGGGGGACCTACAATATGGTATTGACCCAAAAAGATTACAAGAATATGCACAAGACATTAAAGCCATAATAGCCAAAGACGTTGAGGTCGCGATTGTAATAGGCGGAGGTAACATTTTTAGAGGAGTTGCAGGTGCAAGTCGTGGAATGGATCGCGTACAAGGTGACCATATGGGTATGTTAGCAACAGTAATTAATGGCCTTGCTTTACAAAGTGCCTTAGAAGACGAAGACATCCCGGTAAGACTACAGAGTGCTATTAAAATTAACGAAGTTGCAGAACCTTTTATTAGACGTAAAGCGATGCGCCATCTAGAAAAAGGGCGTGTAGTTATTTTTGGAGGTGGTACTGGTAACCCTTATTTTACAACAGATAGCGCAGCAGTTTTAAGAGCTATTGAAATTAAAGCAGACGTAATACTTAAAGGAACTCGTGTAGATGGTATCTACTCAAGTGATCCAGAAAAAAATAGCGATGCGACCAAGTATGATGACATTAGTTTTGACGATGTTTTAAGTAAAGGTCTTAAGGTTATGGACACCACTGCTTTTACATTAAGCCAAGAAAATGAATTACCTATCATTGTGTTTGACATGAACACAAGAGGAAATTTAATGAAAGTGATAATGGGAGAAAAAATAGGAACAAAGGTTAACCTATAATTACTTCTTAAAATTTAAGTATTTATTAAAATTTCAGAAGTAAAAAAAATATTATTTTTGAGATAGTTTACTTTTAAGCTAACCAATAAAAAATTAAAACATCTGTAATAGTTTACGCAACGTATACACTTTGCACAGATGCTACAAAAATTTGGAATACACATGGAAGATGAAATCAATTTTATTATAGATAGCACTAAGGAAGCAATGGACAACACTATTGTACACCTAAAAAAGAAATTTGTAAATATTAGAGCAGGAAAAGCAACACCTTCTATGGTAGGTAGTGTTATGGTTAACTATTATGGTAGCCCAACTCCATTAACTCAAGTAGCAAATGTAAACACACCTGATGGTATGACAATTACCATTGCACCTTGGGAAAAAGGTCTTATTCCTGAAATTGAAAAAGGAATTCATCTTGCAAACTTAGGATTTAATCCTATGAACAATGGAGAGTCTGTAATCATTACAGTACCACCTTTAACAGAAGAACGTCGTCGCGAACTTGCAAAACAAGCAAAAGCTGAAGCTGAAGACTCTAAAGTAGGGGTAAGAAATGACCGTAAAAATGCTAATAATGAGATTAAAAATCTTGATGTAAGTGAGGATCTCAAAGCCAATTTAGAGGCAGATGTTCAAAAAATGACAGACAATCACATTACACTAATAGACGAGTTATTTTCTGTAAAAGAAAAAGAAATCATGACTGTTTAATTTGTCAATACGTTAAACATAATATAATTAAGCGACCATTGGTCGCTTTCTTTTTACCTTTGATTTTAAATAGACATTCGCAAATACTTTAATGAACAGGATTCTTTTCATTTTGCTCCTTTTGCTGCCATTGCTAGGCATTGCGCAAGTACCAGCAATACAAACAGAACAAGACACTACTGCTACCTTAGCAGTAAAAAAAGTGAGTCCTTTTAACACAGGATTTTACCCTGTTGGTTTTTTTGATTTTGACCTCAAATATCTTATTAAATATAATGATCAAGAAGGCTTACGCCTTGGACTTGGCGGAATGACCAATAAACGATTATCTGAAAAATTTAGAATAAATGGTTATGCCGCTTACGGTACAAAAGACAAAAAAATAAAGCATAGTGTTGGAGGAAGTTATAGAATTGACCCAGAAAGTAAAACATGGATTACCCTTCAATATCGTGATGATATTAATGAAATAGGTGCTGCAAAATTTTTAACAGATGACAGGGTTTATTCTGTTTTCGAACCTCGTTTAGTTAATGTCACTCAGTATTATAACATTCGTACTTGGCAAACAAACATAATCACAGAACTCACAGATAAGATTGCAGGAGAAATACGCTTTGGTCGAAGTAGGATAGACCAACTGATCCGTTATAAATTTATAAATAACGGCATCACTTATGATAGTTATGAAGTAGCAGAAGCGACTGCTTCTATTAGAATTAGCCCTAAAACAAAATTTTTCACCACAAATGACGGGCTAATTGAATATTACGATGGATTCCCAAAAATAAGTGCACAAATCACAAAAGGTATAAGTGATATTGTAAACAGTGATTTTAATTACACAAAATTTGGTCTAAAACTAGACTATTATGTGAAGCGTACAGGGCTCTCTTCAACCAATTTTTTATTAGAAGGTAATTTAGCCATTGGAGATGTACCGCTTACCCATCTATATCACGCTTACCCAAACAGCCCAAACAAACAAGAAATTCTACGTCGTTTTTCTGTAGCGGGAAGACGCAGTTTTGAAACCATGTATTTTGGTGAATTCTTTTCAGACAAATTAGCTAGTTTACAAATAAGGCATAGCCTAAAAAGATTTGAGATTTCAGAAGCATTTAGACCAGAATTAGTCTTTATTACTAGACACGCACTTGGCGACTTAAGTAATCCAGAGGCGCATCAAGGCATTAACTTTAACACACTTGACCAAATTTACAATGAAGCCGGATTAGAGCTTAACAAGCTCATTTTTGGCTTTGGTTTGAGTTTTGCTTATCGTTATGGTGCTTACCATCTTCCTGCGACAAAAGATAATATCGCTTTTAAATTTACTTTTTACGCAAAATTTTAATCTTCAAAATCTTTCATTAAATTATAAGGTAAATAGTACCTTTGCACACACAAAATCAATCTTTTGAACAGACTTTTTACTATAGGGTTTTGGAGCGCAGTCGCCCGTTTTATTTTAAGAAACAGAACACTTATTCTTATCGTTATTGCCGCAATAACTGTATTTATGGGGATGCAGTGGAAACACATGCGCTTTACCTACACCGAGGCTAATTTATTACCAGACGAACACGAAGTAAACCTAGCATATAATGAGTTTCTAGACACTTTTGGTGAAGAAGGAAACCTCATTGTTATGGGGGTTAAAGACAGTACTTTATTTACACCTAAAGTATTTAATGCTTGGAAAGCACTAGGTGACGACTTACAAGAAGAAAAAGCAGTAGATGCTATTTTATCTGTTGGTAACCTATTGACTTTAGAAAAAAGAAAAGACACTACGAGTTTTGCTATGGTGCCTTTTATCAAAGACTCTGTTCTTACTTCCGAAAATTTAAACACTTATAAAAACCGTCTTTTACATAGACTTCCGTTTTACGACGGACTCGTTTATAGCCCCGACAAACAAACAGTTCGTACCGCTATATATCTTAACAAAGAAATTGTAAACACAATAGAACGTAAAGATTTTGTAGACAAAATTCTTATCCCTCGTGTAGAACAGTTTGAAGAAGAAACAGGTATTAACGTACATGTTTCTGGAATGCCCTACATTAGAACATTAAACTCTCAAAACATTGTAGATGAAATTGGCTTATTTATTGGCGCAGCTTTATTGGTAACCTCGTTAATATTTTTCTTTTTCTTTAGATCTTTTAGAGCCACTTTTATATCTATGATTACAGTGCTTGTAGGAGTTGCTTGGGCTTTTGGAATTTTAGGACTTCTGAGATATGAAATCACTGTTTTAACAGCACTTATCCCACCACTTATTATTGTGATTGGTATTCCTAATTGTATTTTCTTAATAAACAAATACCAACAAGAAATTAAACTACACGGTAATCAAGCCAAATCTTTACAGCGTGTTATAACCAAAGTTGGTAACGCCACCTTAATGACAAACCTGACCACTGCGTCTGGTTTTGCTACATTTATCTTAACAAATAGCAAGTTGTTAAAAGAGTTTGGTATTGTAGCTTCTATCAATATAATTGCGATCTTTTTACTCTCGCTTTTAATCATACCCATTATCTATAGCTATATGTCTATCCCTAAAGACAAGCACTTAAAACACCTAAACAAAAGGTGGATTAATGGATTTGTAGACTGGATGGAAAAAATGGTGCGAAATAAAAGAATTGCCATATACATTATCGCTATCATTTTGCTCTGCGGAAGCATTGTTGGAATTTACAACATTAAAATTTCTGGAAGCTTAATTGATGATATGCCGCAAAATACAGGCTTTTATAAAGACATTAAGTTTTTTGAAGAAGAGTTTGATGGTATTATGCCTCTTGAAATTTTTATAGACACCAAGAGACCTAAAGGTGTCATGAAACTAGCAACTCTAAAAAGAATTGAACAATTACAAGACTACATAAAAGAGGTGCCAGAATTATCTAAACCACTCTCTGTTAATGAGCTAGTCAAGTATTCTAAACAAGCCTATTATAATAACAATCCAGATTATTACCTATTACCTAATAGTCAAGAACGTACTTTCTTATTATCATACGCTAAGAGTAGTGCAGACAACACAAATCTACTATCTAGTTATGTAGACAGTACAGGACAATATGCACGTGTAACTACATTTTTAAAAGATACGCCTACAGATCGTTTTGACCGTATAGAAGAAGACCTTTTAACAGAAATAAACAAAATTTTTCCAGAAGAACGATACTCAGTATCATTAACTGGTAAAGCATTTTCTTTTCAGAAAGGAACAAAGTATTTGGTAAACAACTTGATTTTATCACTATCATTAGCCATCTTTTTAATTGCCATATTTATGGCTTGGATGTTTAGAAGCGGCCGAATGATTTTGGTTTCATTAATACCTAACTTACTTCCTTTATTGGTAACAGCGGGATTAATGGGCTTTTTAGGTGTTCCTATAAAACCTTCAACGATATTAGTTTTCAGTATTGCCTTTGGTATTTCTGTAGATGACACAATACACTTTCTTGCCAAGTATAGACAAGAACTTATTGCAAACAACTGGAAAGTTAAAAAATCTGTTTATGCTGCTTTACGAGAAACAGGCGTAAGTATGTTTTACACCTCTATTGTTTTGTTTTTTGGTTTTAGCACATTTATGATTTCAAGTTTTGGAGGTACCGTTGCCTTAGGAGGTTTAGTCTCTGTAACCCTAGTTTTTGCAATGCTTTCAAATCTTTTATTACTACCTTCTCTTCTACTTTCTTTAGAAAAAAACATAGCTAACAAAAACACTCTGAAAAAACCTGCACTACAGATTCTTCCAAGTGAAGACAATGAAGAAGAAAAAAAGGAATATAAGAAATAAAAACACAGCATATTTCAGAAAAAAACAAGAGCAAATTTATATTTATCAATTAAAAAAATATCTTTGCTTTCTTTAAATTAAGACCATGAAACACACCGATATTAGTACCGTTTTACAATCTGAACCTAGCTTACACGAAATAACTGTAAAAGGTTGGGTACGCTCTTTTAGAAGCAACCGCTTTATTGCAATTAACGACGGATCTACCATCAACAATTTACAATGCGTTGTCGATTTTGAGAATTTTGAAGAAGAAACATTAAAAAACATCACTACAGGAGCTGCCATAGAAGTATCTGGGCCACTCGTAGAGAGTCAAGGTGCTGGTCAAACAGTAGAAATACAAGTGACTAAAGTGGCTGTATTAGGTAAAGCAGATCCTGAAGACGTTAAACTAACAATACTATCACCAAAACGCCATACACTAGAAAAACTACGTGAACAAGCACACCTAAGAGTGCGTACCAATACTTTTGGTGCTGTTATGCGTTTGCGATCTAAACTTTCTTTTGCAGTGCACCAATACTTTCAAGAAAACGGTTTTTACTATATGAATGCCCCAATTATTACGGGTAGTGATGCAGAAGGAGCTGGAGAAATGTTTAGAGTAACATCTTTACCTGCAAAAAATGCGCCTCTTGATGATGATGGAAATGTGAATTTTAAAGAAGATTTTTTCGAAAAAGAAACAAACTTAACCGTAAGTGGACAGCTAGAGGCAGAAACTTATGCCATGGGATTAGGTAAAGTATACACTTTTGGACCTACTTTTAGAGCAGAAAACAGTAATACATCACGTCACCTAGCAGAATTCTGGATGATTGAACCAGAGATTGCTTTTTGCGACCTAGATGGTAATATGGATCTTGCAGAAGACTTTATCAAGTATGTTGTAAAGTATGCTCTAGACAATTGCCAAGACGACCTTGCCTTTTTAGAAAAACGATTGTTAGACGAAGAAAAAAGCAAGCCACAGGCAGAACGCAGTGAGATGGCACTACGCGAAAAGTTAAGCTTTATTGGAGAAAACAACTTTAAGCGTGTAAGCTATACAGAAGCAATTGAAATATTAAGAAACTGCAAGCCTAATAAAAAGAAAAAATTTAAATACCTAATTAATGAATGGGGTGCAGATTTACAAAGTGAACACGAACGCTTTTTAGTAGAAAAACATTTTAAATGCCCCGTAATCTTATTTGATTACCCAGCAGACATAAAATCGTTTTACATGCGTCTTAATGACGACGGTAAGACTGTAAGAGCAATGGATGTTTTATTCCCAGGTATTGGTGAGATTGTAGGAGGTTCACAACGTGAAGAACGCTATGATGTCTTACTAGAAAAAATGGAGAAGATGGGTATCCCTAAAGAAGAATTATACTGGTATCTTGATCTAAGAAAATTTGGAACTTGCGTACATAGTGGCTTTGGTCTTGGGTTTGAACGTCTTGTACAATTTGTTACTGGTATGACAAATATAAGAGACGTAATACCTTACCCTAGAACTCCTGGAAACGCAGAGTTTTAAAATAATAGTTATTACTGAAACATAATATTTTAATAAATCCAGCTACAAAATTTAAGTCATAGCTGGATTTTTTTTACCTTAGTATTTCAGAAGAAAAACAATGCTCAAACAACAACTAAATTTTAAATTATCACAAAAGCTATCACCGCAGCAGATACAGTTAATGAAACTGATACAACTGCCTACACAAGCTTTTGAGCAACGTATTTCGCAAGAGATGAACGAAAATCCAGCCCTAGAAGGCGGGAAAGAAGAGGCTGAAAAGTTTGATGAAGACATTGACGATAATTATGAAGAAGACTTTGATGATGGTACTGAATCTATAGAGACCGAAATCAACGTTGATGATTATCTAAGTGATGATGAGGTGCCTAGCTATAAATTATCAGCAAACAACTATAGCGCAGATGATGATGACACAAGAATGCCTTATGCCGCAGGAACATCTTTCAACCAATTTCTTTTATCTCAATTAAACACATATAGACTAGATGATGATGAAGAACAAATTGCACAATTTTTAGTTGGAAGTGTCGATGAAGCAGGATATATAAGAAGAGAGCTACAAGACATTGTAGATGATCTTGCTTTTACCCAAAACATATATACATCTGAAGAAAAAGTAGAAAAAGTATTAAAAGTAGTGCAGGGCTTAGATCCAGCTGGAGTAGGCGCACGCAGTTTAAAAGAATGTCTTTTAATACAACTTGAACGTAAAGATCAAAACGCTGATGTAGCACTCGCCGTATCTATAATTGATAATGCGTTTGAACATTTTTCTAAGAAGCATTACAAAAAACTACTTTCAAAATTTGATATTACCGAAGACCAACTTCGTGATGCTATTCATGAAATAGAGAGCTTAAACCCAAAACCTGGTGGTGCTGTTGTAGGTAACAACAGGATGGTGGAACATGTAGTGCCAGATTTTTCAATTCGAATAGTAGATGGTGAGCTAGACCTTACCCTAAATGGTCGAAATGCACCAGAATTACATGTATCACGAGAATACAGTAATATGCTTAAAGGCTATAAAGAGACAAATAAAAAGACCAAGTCACAGAAAGATGCGGTACTATTTATAAAACAAAAACTAGATGCTGCAAAATGGTTTATAGAAGCCATACAACAACGTCAACAAACGCTTTTTGTTACCATGAACTCAATAATGCATCATCAAAAAGAGTATTTCTTAACAGGAGATGAGCGCAATTTAAAGCCAATGATCTTAAAAGACATTGCAGATAAGATTAACATGGACGTATCTACAGTTTCGCGTGTAGCAAATAGTAAATATGTAGACACACCGTATGGAACAAAACTTATTAAAGAGTTCTTTAGCGAGTCTATGACAAACGATCAAGGTGAAGAAGTATCTACACGTGAAATTAAAAAAATACTTGAAATTACCGTTGCTGAAGAAGACAAACGCAAACCACTTACAGATGATAAGCTGGCAAAAATTCTTAAAGAAAAAGGATATCCAATTGCGCGACGTACTATAGCAAAATACAGAGAACAACTTGATCTTCCCGTTGCTCGTTTGAGAAAAGAAATATAATGAGTAGTTTTTTAAAAGCTGGTGCTTATATTTTTCATCCGTTATTTATACCGCTATTAGGTGTATTTTTTTATTACAGTGTAACACCACGTTTTCTTCAAATAGAATTAATATTTAGTCATCTATTGGTTGTAACAATTATAACCATAGCAATACCATTAGTAGTATTTTTTCTATTAAAAAATTTTGGTATTGTATCAAGCATACATTTAAGGAAAGTTAATGAACGTAAGCTCCCCTTAATGATACAGTGTATACTTTTGCTATTACTATTGAAGTATGTATTTAATCCTTATGATAATACAGCCCTATACTATTTTTTTCTAGGTGTATTATTCACAACACTTTCCGCTGTTTTTTTAGTATTTTTTAAATTCAAGGTTAGCCTACACCAAATGGCCATTGCAGGCCTTAGTTTTTTTATAATTATGCTCAGCATACATTATGAAATAAACCTATTAGTATGGATTGCCCTAGCCTTTATTGCTAATGGATGGGTAGCCAGTTCTAGGCTTCACACCAACTCTCACACAGTACCAGAATTAATAACAGGTTTTGTTATAGGTGCATACCCACAAATATTGCTAGTGACTAATTGGTTATAGGATATAGAATATTAAACCAAGATTTACGGGATTAAAACCTACAGCTTCATCAAGGTCTGTTTTTGCCTCTTTAAAAAAGGGACTTACGGTATAACTTGCAAAAAAGTTAATCTTATTAAATCCAAAACTAAAAAACGGGGTAAACCTTAAAGGTTCAAACTCTGAAATATTAGATTGAGAAACTTTATTATCATCTTGAGTAAAGGTACTATGATACCAATAGGTGTATCCTACACGCACTCCTGTATAAATACGCCAGAACTTATACTTTGTTGCCGTTGAAGTCCTCCATCTTAATTCTAATGGCACTTCTATAGTAGCTGTGCTAAATCTATTAACATCATAATCGGTGTTATCATCTAACACACTAAATACTGTTTCTTCACTTGAGCTTTCACCTATAAACAAATTCTGTCCATACTGATTAAAAGAAAAACCTAAACCCAAACCTAAAGCAAGGTTACGTTTAGCATTAACAGGGATATCTCTAATGTACCCAAATCCAAAACCGCCAGATAGCCCCCTTAATTCAAAATTACTCGGTGTATTTGTTACTATGTTATAAGTGACATTAATATAAAATTGATCTTCTCTGTATTGATTATCTACAGAAATGCTATCATTAACTACATCTTGAGCGATAGTAGACAATGAACAAAGCAACATAAGTAAGACAAATATTCTAAACATGTTATAAAGATACTAGTAATTGAGAACTATAAAAACAAAAAAAAACGCCTTGTAGAAACAAGGCGTTTTTCTTAAAATATTAAGAGAAATTAATTCTCTATTTCATTACCTGGCGCAGTAATATAGATTATTTTAAGCATATTCAACTCACGTAGCGTTTGCTTTACATCTGTTACAATCCCAGTATTTGTCTCTTTATCAACCTTAAGAGCAACCATCACTTTATCTTGAAGTATAGGAGATAACTTAGCTCTAAGCTCAGCTAGAACAGGCTTCAAATTTTTAACATCAGTGTATTTGTCTCCAATTTGGATTTTACCTTCACTACCATATTGTGAAACATAACGATCACTTGGTTTTCCAGCGTAAACAAATACAGCTCTATCTTTTTGAAGTTTTTCTATCTGATCTGCTTTAGGAAGTTCATTCTTTACCAAGAGATCAGTTTCTCTAAGTACTGTTACAACCATAAAGAAGAATAATAACATAAATACAATATCTGGTAAAGATGCTGTATTTACCGCAGGTAATTCTCCTCCTTTTTTCTTTTTAAATTTTGACATAGTTAAAATTTTATGAACCTGATTTTTTAGGTTCTGCTTCAGATAACTTTAAAGGATACATTTTTTGTATTTCCTCCATTTTAGGCTTATACTTTTCTGCTTCCTGTGGATCAATTTCCCCAGTATCAATATCTGCCTTGATATCAGTAAACGTCCAGCCAAACTTACGTTCTGACTCTCTATTTCTTAAAAAGTTATAGGCAGCAACTAGTTCATTTTGTACAGTGATGTACATTTCATAACTAGTAAGTCTATCATTCTGTACAGAAATAACGGCTTTTTCAGGATTATCTGAAGAAGCTGGATCTCTTTTTCCTTTACAATAGCTACAATATTCAGGACTTCCTGAATTAGCTCCTCCATTATCTAGAAAATCTATAGCTGCTTGACGAAGATTTTTAACTTCCATCAATTCATCCTCAACTAAAAGTTGATCTTCCTTATTCACATTAACTATAAATAAGTTTTTCTGCTTAATAATAGGAGGTGTTTCTGTCGGCGGCTCTATAGGTGGCAATTGACGTGCTATTCCTTTATCTTTCTCGATAGTTGTAGTAACCAAGAAAAAGATTAATAAAAGGAAGGCAATATCTGCCATCGATCCCGCATTTACTTCTGGTGTGGATCTTCTAGCCATATATTATTTGTTTGCTAACTTTTTAACTCCACTAAATATCATTGCTAGTATCGCAACAGCAGCTAGTATATAAAAAGTTATAATTCCTGCTCCAACCCATTTTGAAGCACTAGGTGTAATTAACTCACCATCGTTTAGAGGTAAACCCTCTAGACTATTAGAAGCTAATGCATAAGACACTGCTCCTATTAATAAGAAACCTCCTACTGAAAACAATGTCTTTTTAACATCTCCTGAAAAGATTCCTTTTATTACAAATAATAGCACAAACGCACATATTAAAGCAAGCATGATGTATGAAGCGTATAGCGCCCAGTTCACACTAGCTACATCTTCACCCATAGCAAAGCTGTCTGCGATTACTTGATCTGTTGTATTAAGTATCATCACAAAAAAGACAACACTTGCAACAGAGAGAAGCAACCCTATGATTTTAATTATTTTATGTAAACCCATTACAATATTGGTTTTATATGATTATTTCTTGTTTTTGTAGTCAACTAACATATCTATCAATGTGATAGATGCATCCTCCATACTGTTTACAATACTATCAATCTTAGCGATGATATAGTTGTAAAAAATTTGAAGTATAATCGCAACAATCAAACCAAATACAGTTGTTAAAAGTGCTACTTTAATACCACCTGCTACAAGAGAAGGATTCATATCTCCTGCTGCTGCAATTTTATCAAAGGCTTGAATCATACCGATTACAGTACCCATAAACCCAAGCATTGGTGCAAGTGCAATAAATAAAGATACCCAAGAAACATTCTTCTCAAGCTGTCCCATTTGTACACCTCCGTAAGCAACTACTGCTTTTTCAGCAGCCTCAATACCTTCATCTGCTCTATCAAGACCTTGATAGTAAATAGAAGCTACAGGACCTTTTGTATTTCTACAAACTTCTTTTGCTGCTTCAACACCACCACTACTAAGAGCGTCTTCAACGTTTTGCGCTAACTTTTGCGTGTTTGTTGTAGAGAGGTTTAAGTAAATAATTCTTTCAATTGCAATTGCAAGACCTAGAATAAGACATAAAAGTACAATCCCCATAAATCCAGGACCTCCTTCAACGAAACGCTCTTTAAGCATTTGGTGAAAAGTTTTGTCTTCACTTGCTGTAGCTGCATCAGCTTCTTGAACAAAGGTTACAGTTGCTGCAGAAAATAAAGTGTTTGCAGATAATTGTGCTGGTTGATTAGAAACCGCATTGGCATTAATTGAACCTACTAAGGTTAGTGCGGCAATTGCCAGAATAGAAAATAATTTTTTCATTGCTATCGACTTAAAGATTTGATTTTTAGTTTTAGTTTAAGGTTTAAAGATATAAAATAAAAATGTGAATGAACAAGTTAATTACTGAAGGACACCAATTAATCGCTAAAACTCACATTTTACTATTATATCACAATAATAAAAAAAATGTTTTACTATCAATGGCCATTTTTAAATATATATGACAATTAATATATAATTGTCTAATTACTAGACAAATTACTCTTCATCATTTTTACCCATTTAACTGACCATTACAACGCATTTCACACAAGTAAAGTATAAAGACATAACCTTAACGCAACATTTAATTAACATAAAGAGCCCTAAAATAAGGCTTAAACCTAGTGAATAGCTCCTTTTTTTTAGCACTCACAATACTTTTTAAACACCAAAGCTTCTAGTTGAAAGGGTTCACTCTGTTTTTTTAAACCCATTAAAAGCTAATTTTTCTACATTTCTAAAACAAAAAAGCTCCATAAACTTATGCTTATGGAGCTTTTAGCAGAAAGGAAGGGATTCGAACCCTCGATACGTTTCCGTATACACGCTTTCCAGGCGTGCGCCTTAAGCCACTCGGCCACCTTTCTAGGTATTTACTTAATAGTCATACTTGCCACACATTATACCTTTTATATATATGTTACGCAAACTAGATGCAAAGAACGTGTTTTTTTAAAATTTCAGAAACAAAAATCACACATTCATTTCTCCTCTTAAAGGACACTCAAATATATTTTTAAAATCTTCTTTACTATCATTTCTACCCAATAGATACATTAGTTTTGCAATAGCAGCCTCTGTGGTAATATCTTTACCGCTAATTACCCCCATCTCTTTTAACGCCACACTTGTTTCATAATGCCCCATGGCTACACTTCCACCAGAGCATTGTGTAACATTAACAACAGGAATTCCTTTATCCATCAATTCTTGCAATGCCTTAATAAACCAAGGCTCTGTCGTGAGGTTTCCACTACCATATGTTTCTAAGATCACTCCTTTAGTTCCTTTTAAACTAAAAAAATGATTAATTGTTTTCTCTGTAATACCTGGAAACATCTTGACTAACAAGATATCATCTTCTAATTCTAAATGAACAATAAGTTCTTTTTCTTTTTTTGGATGTAATAAAGCTCCTTTATTGACATCAAGATGAACACCACTTTCTGCTAAAGGAGGATAATTTAAAGAGGCAAAAGCTTCAAAATGTTCTGCATTTATCTTTGTTGTTCTATTTGCTCGATATAATTTATATTCAAAATACAACCCCACCTCCTTGACAACGGGTACTCCTTCATTATGCAAACTCGCTAGTTGTATTGAAGTAATTAAATTCTCTTTAGCATCTGTACGTAAATCCCCTATAGGCAATTGTGACCCCGTAAAGATTACAGGTTTACATAAGTTCTCTAACATAAAACTTAATGCAGACGCTGTATACGACATCGTATCACTGCCGTGCAAAATAACAAAACCATCAAATAATTGATATTTGTTTTTTATCACCAAAGCAATATCTGACCAGTACTTAGGTCTCATATTTGAGCTATCTATTGGTGTATCAAAACTATGAGTATCAATTTCGCAATCTAACAATCGTAATTCTGGAATATGTTTTAATAAGTCATCAAAATTAAAATTACGCAAAGACCCTGTTTTAAAATCTTTTATCATTCCGATGGTTCCGCCCGTATAAATGAGCAATATTTTTGGATCTCCTTTTGCCATAACTATATTGAGAATATTTTTCTAGAGTTTTCTGTTGTTATATCTGCTACTTCTTTTTCTGAAATACCATAAATTTCTGCCACCTTCTTATTTATCAGAGCCAGGCAACTACTTTCATTTCGTTTGCCCCTAAAAGGTGTAGGACTTAAATAAGGTGAATCTGTCTCTAACACAATATGATCTAGACTTATCTCATTTAAAAACTGATCAATTTTACCATTTTTAAATGTAACAACACCCCCTATTCCTAATTTCATATTATAACTAATAGCTTGTTTCGCTTGGTCTATTGTTCCTGTAAAACAATGAAAAATCCCGAAAAGCCCCTCTCCTTTTTCACTTTCTAACACTTCAAAAACTTCATCAAAAGCATCTCTACAATGAATAACAATAGGTAGCTTATATTTTTTAGCAAGTTGTATTTGAAACTTAAAAGCCTCTTTTTGCATCTCTAACCTACTTTTATCCCAATAAAGATCAATTCCAATTTCTCCTACAGCAACAAATTTGCGTTTTAAAAATTGTTGCTCAACAAAAGCTAGCTCCTCTTTATAATTATCTTTTACAGAAGTAGGATGAAGCCCCATCATTAAATGAACCTGACTTGGGTATTCTTTTTCTAAAGTATACATGGCATCTGCATACGTACTATCTATCGCTGGAATAAAAAATCGAGTCACCCCTGCGTCAATTGCTCGCTGCATCATCTCATCTCTATCACTATCAAAAGCGTCACTATATAAATGTGTGTGTGTATCTGTTAACATAATCGCAAAGCTAGTGATTTTGTTTCCTATCTTTGCTAAAAATGACCTATGGAGTTACGAGAACTTATGACCTTGCAAAATTTTAAAAGAATACCTTTAAAAAAACTTGCTACAGGTCACTATAAACTGACTGCAAAACTAAATGGCGCCAAAGGAGATTTTATTGTTGATACAGGAGCTTCAAACACCTGTGTTGCTATTTCTCAAGCTCCCATATTTAACCTTATTCACGAGTCGAGCTTAGTAAAAGCCGCTGGAGCTGGCGCCTCTGGAATGGACACACAACTCTCCAACAATAACACCCTAACAATTAAAGATCGAAGTTTTAAAAAATTTTCTTGTATCCTTTTTGACCTCACACACGTAAATGAAGCGTTAAAAGAAGCAAAAGAGCTACCTATTCACGGTATTATAGGAGCAGATCTTCTTAAAAAAAGTAGAGCAGTTATAGACTATGGTAGAAACTGTATGTATATTAAATAAAAAGCTTCAAAGTAGTTTTCGACATAAATTTTAAGTAATTTAGTTTTAAAGCCCCAAGAACCTAAAATGCTTCGTTACCTAATTTCGATTTTATTATTTTTTATTTTTTTAAGCTCTACGCAAGCTCAAGAAAACACCTATTCTAAAATCAAACCAAATAACGAAACTTCTATTAAAAAACAATTAGCATCAATAGACTCAATTATCTCTTTGAGCTTTAACACAAACGACTCACTATTTGTTGAAAAAAGCCTAGAATACATAGAGCTCGCTAAAGAAAACAACTACTTAAACGAAGCCGCAAGAAAAGCAATCAAACTTCAAAACGTGCTTACTTATGCTGTAAACGATCCACGAAAAGCCGTTTCTGTAATTGATAGAGTGCTATCTCATAAATATAAAATAAAAGATAGCTTTTTGGTGGGTGCCTTATATAGTAGCCGCGGAAAAGCCTACTATCCTCTAAATTTAAAGAGTGCAATTAAAGACTACACCAATTCCATTAAAAACTATAACACCACAGACCACTACCACTTAGGCGACTCTTACCTTAATAGAGGGCAGGCTTATTCTGCACTAGGAAAATTTACACTAGCAAACGAAGACTACCAGAAAGCGTATGGGCTTTTTGAAGATATAGAAAACTACCAGTATATGCTCTACGCCCTGCAAGGTATTATAAGCATGTACAGTATTCATGGTTTTTACGAGCAAGCTAAGGTAGAACGCGATAAATATTTTAGCAAATCTAAAGAACTAGGCCTAGACAGTAATTTTTCCTACTCATATTATAATCAAGCAATGGATTATGAAAAACAAGGAAAATACAAACTTGAGTTTGAACAATTATTAAAAGCGGCAGCTGCACTTGAAAAAAACAACTCAAAACTAATCTTTGTAAGCGTTAACAGTAAACTTTCTGCTTTTTACGCTAGAGATGGTGATTTTGATAACGCAGAAAAACATTTAGATGTCATTAGCGACAATCAAAAAACGTTACTTGATCAATATCCCGTTAACAGACTTATTTATGAAAATGCTAAAGCCACCTATTTCAACAAATTAGAACAACCAAAACAAGCATTAGTTCATGCCACAACAAGCTTAAATCTAGCAACAGCTTTAGGCAGAGAAGAAGACAAAAGAGATAGCTATCTTCAGATTGCAGAAATTCAAGCCAGTCTTGGCAACTACAAAGAAGCAATGATATCACAAAAAGCCTATGTAGCCAGCAAAGATTCAATATTTAATGAACGTAACGCTTTTACCTTAGCACATTATCAAACACTCTACGAAACAGAAAAAAATGAAAAGGAACTCGTAAAAAGAAATAACGAAATTGTTTTGCTAGAGAATGAAAATTCTTCGTTTAAAAAACAAATGATTTTTATTGCTTTTTTTGTCATTGTAAGCTTCGTCGTGATCTTACTAATTAGAACACAAAAACACCTACATAACAATAAAATATTACAAGAAAATTTCAGTCAAGAACTAATTGTAAGCCAAGAAAAAGAGCGCATTAGAATTTCTAAAGACCTACATGATGGTCTTGGACAACAGTTACTTTTAATAAAAAACAAGCTAGTAAAGTCTGAAGATGATGGTGTAAAACACATGGTAGAAAATGCCATTGACGAAATACGCACCATCTCTAGAGACCTTCATCCGTTTCAACTTCAAGAACTTGGTATTACAAAAGCAATTGAAAACGCACTTACAAATATTGACGAAAACACGGGTCTATTTATTTCTTCTGAAATTGACAACATAGACAATATGTTTAACAAAGAACAAGAAGCCAATATCTATAGAATAGTGCAAGAGTCATTAACCAATGTAATTAAGCATGCTAAGGCAGAAGCCATTAAAGTATCTGTTTTAAAACTAAGTAAACTTATCGTGATAACAATTAAAGACAACGGTGTTGGTTTTGATTATAATGAAAAATACCAAAACTTAAAATCATTAGGACTCAAAACCTTATTAGAACGCGTAAAGTCTTTAGACGGTAAGATGAAAGTACAATCTGTAATAAAAAATGGAACTTTACTAGAATTTCAAATCCCCATTAAATGAACACACAAACTATAATAACCGCAGATGACCACCCATTACTTTTAAAGGGACTTAATGATTTATTATTAGAGAAAAACTACAACCTTATTGGAAGCGCAAATGATGGACAGGAAGCCTTCAATTTAATTCTTGAGAAAAAACCAAATATCGCAATATTAGATATTCAAATGCCTTTTATGAACGGTATTGAAGTTGCAAAAAAATGTAGTGAACAAGCACCAAACACGAAGGTGATTTTTATTACACTCTACAAAGAAAAAGAGCTTTACGACAAAGCAAACAACCTAAATATATTTGGATATATTTTAAAAGAATTTGCTCTAGAAGAAATAGAAACATGTCTAAACATTGTTGCTCGTGGCGAACAATATTACAGTCCAAAAATTCAAAAATTATTAGGTGTAACACATGGAAAAAATGACATTTTAGATGTTCTTACCCCTTCAGAAAGAAAAATATTAAAGCTGATTGCTACCGACAAAACCAATAAAGAAATAGCCTCTCTTCTATTTATCTCTCACAGAACGGTTGAAAAACATAGGTCTAATATAATTTTAAAATTACAACTAGAACCTAAGACAAACTCTCTATTAATCTGGGCAAAAGAGAATAATCACAGACTAAAATAAAACCCACATTAGCACTGAAATTAAAAATCACCAAACTGTCTTAAACAAAAAAAGGTGCTGAAAAATCAGCACCTTTTTTTATACTTATTACTCTTATTATAGTTCTAATGCTTTTTTCACATCACCACCCATAAGTAATTCTTCAGGGCTTTCTAGCGCTTCTTTTACAGCAACTAAGAAACCAACAGATTCTTTACCATCAATAATACGGTGGTCATAACTAAGCGCTACAAACATAATTGGAGCGATTACAATAGCTCCATCTTTTACAATAGGACGTTCCACAATGTTGTGCATTCCTAGAATTCCAGATTGCGGTGGATTAATAATAGGTGTAGATAACATACTACCAAAAACACCTCCGTTTGAAATAGTAAACGTTCCTCCTGTCATCTCATCTACAGTAATCTTACCATCTCTCGCTCTAAGCGCTAAACGTTTTACCTCAGATTCAACACCTCTAAAACTTAAGTTCTCTGCATTTCTAATTACAGGCACCATAAGTCCTTTAGGTCCAGACACTGCAATAGAAACATCTTTATAGTCAAAAGTTAACATCTCTTTACCATCAATCATACTGTTTACAGCAGGATACATCTCTAACGCTCTTACTACTGCAAGTGTAAAGAATGACATAAAACCAAGTCCAACACCGTGCTTTTCTCTAAAGGTATCTTTATATTGTTTTCTAAGCTCAAAAATAGGCCCCATATCTACTTCGTTAAAAGTAGTAAGCATCGCCGTTGTATTTTTTGCTTCAACTAGACGCTCTGCAACTTTTCTACGTAACATAGAAAGTTTTGTTCTGTAAGAACCTCTATCCCCAATTCCTGGTGTTCCCATAGATGGAGTTGCGTTTTCTGCATCATTTTTTGTAATGCGTCCATCACGTCCTGTTCCAGCTACTGCACTTGCAGCAATATTTTTTTCATCAAGAATTTTCTTAGCGGCTGGTGATGGTGTTCCAGATGCATAAGTCTTAGCTGCAGGAGCTTCGGTTTTTTCTTGCTTTGCAGGAGCTTCTTCTTTTTTTGTTGCCTTTTTTTCAACAGCTTCTGGAGCTTCACCGCCTTCTGGCGCCTTAGCATCTGTATCAATTAGACAAACTACAGCACCTACAGCAACTGCATCACCTTCTTCAGCTTTAAGGGTAATAATACCACTAGCTTCTGCAGGTAATTCTAAGGTTGCTTTATCACTGTCAACTTCGGCAATTGCTTGATCTTTTTCTACATAATCACCATCTTCTACAAGCCATTCTGCGATTTCTACTTCGGTAATAGACTCTCCCGGTGAGGGAACTTTCATTTCTAACATACTGTTGCTATTATGTCCCAATAAATGGAACTCTATTAACTATTTTTCTTTTGTTCTTATTTATCAAATTTTTAAAATTTCCGAAGTATTTTTTCTAAGGAAATGATAAAGATCGATTATTCTATTGACGCATCAAAAACTGAGTCAATTACTTTTTTATGTCTTGCCTTAGAGCGGGTACTACTTCCTGCTGCTGGCGCACTATAAGTTCTTCTTGACGCATGTCTAAATGTAACAAGGTCAAAATTCATTACCATATAACTAAGGGCTCCCATATTACGAGGCTCTTCTTGTGCCCACACATAATCTGTTACGTTAGGGTATGATTTTATAATTGCCTCTAATTGCTCTACTGGTAATGGGAATAACTGCTCTATACGCACAATCGCAACATCATCACGACCCGTTTCTTCTTGTCTTTCTAGTAAATCATAATAAAATTTACCTGTACAGAACACTAGAGATTTAATATTCTTTTTATCGGCTACTTCAGCATCAATCACTTCTTGAAAACTTCCTGTGGCTAATTCTTCTTTTGTCGAAACTACTTTTGGATGGCGCAATAAACTCTTAGGTGTAAAAACGATTAATGGTTTTCTAAAATCCCATTTCATTTGCCTTCTTAGCAAGTGATAAAAGTTAGCAGGTGTAGTAACATCTGCAACAACCATATTATTACGTGCACAAAGCGCTAAGTAACGTTCCATACGAGCACTAGAATGCTCAGAACCTTGTCCTTCATACCCGTGCGGCAATAACATTACAAGACCATTTTGTGTTTTCCACTTTGCTTCTGCTGCAGAAATATATTGATCTAACATTATCTGAGCACCATTAGAAAAATCTCCAAACTGTGCTTCCCAGATAGTTAATGTTTTTGGCGCTGCCATTGCATACCCATAGTCAAAACCAACTACTGCATACTCAGACAATAAAGAGTTATATATATAAAACTTTCCGTCAAGACCTATTCTATTATGTAGATTAATCTCTTCTAGATCATCTTCTGTTTTTACAACAGCGTGTCTATGAGAAAACGTACCACGCTCCACATCTTGACCTGTCATACGAACATCAAAACCTTCTTCCATTAATGTCGCATAGGCTAATAATTCGCCCATGGCCCAATCAAGGTTGTTTGTTTCATTATATCGTTTATTACGGTCATCAACAATACGTTGAATTTTACGAATAAACTTTTTATCTTCAGGAAGCTTAGTGATTCCGTCAGCAATTTTATCTAATTTATCTATTGGGAATGATGTGTTTACCGGAGTTAATATATCCGATACACTACCCAACTTATACCCGTCCCAATCATCTGCGAGTATTTCTGTGATAACTGTTTTGTCGTTTTTACGAGAAGCCTCTAGGTCATTCTCTAGGTCATTTTTATAGGCTACCTCTATTTTTTTAACATACCCTGCATCAATCACTCCGTCTTCCACTAGTTTTTTAGCGTATATATCTCTTGGATTTTCATGCTTAGAGATCGACTTATATAATTTAGGTTGTGTAAAACGAGGTTCATCACCTTCATTATGCCCGTATTTTCTATATCCTAAGATGTCAATAAAAACATCACGGCCAAATTTCATTCTATAATCTAACGCAAATGTAAATGCGTGACACACTGCCTCAACATCATCTGCATTCACATGTAATACAGGAGACAATGTTACTTTTGCTATATCTGTACAATATGTAGATGAACGTGCATCAAGATAATTAGTAGTAAAACCTACTTGGTTATTTGCAACTACGTGAATCGTACCACCTGTTTGATATGCCTCTAATTGAGCCATTTGCACAAACTCATACACAACACCTTGCCCTGCAATTGCTGCATCTCCATGAACAACAATAGGAACTATCTTTTTTGAATCACCTTCAAGCTTGATATCCATTTTTGCTCTAGTAATACCTCCAGCTACAGCATTTACTGTCTCTAGGTGCGAAGGATTAGGAGCTAGATCCATACGTACGCGTTTACCGCTATCTGTATCTCTAATACTTGTCCAACCCATATGATATTTTACATCCCCATCAAATAGTTCTGCTTCATCATATTCTTTTCCGTCAAACTCACTAAATATTTTTTCCGGCGTTTTTCCGAAGATATTAGTCAAGACATTTAATCGTCCACGGTGAGCCATCCCTACTACAAACTGCTCAACACCTTGTGCTGCACCTTGCTCCATTAAAGTATCAAGACCAGGAATTAAAGCATCTACACCTTCTATTGAAAAACGTTTTTGACCTACATACTTAGAATGCAAAAAAGTTTCGAAAGAAAGCGCCTGATTTAACTTACCTAATATATGCTTCTTTTGAGTCGCATCATATTGTGGATGATTGTTATTTTTATGAAGCCAAGTCTGTATCCAAGTAATCTCTTCTGGATTACGTATATACATATACTCTACACCTATAGATTCGCAATAAATAGCGTTAAGGTGTTTTATAATATTTTCTAGGGTCTCTTCGCCTATACCTACAAGCTCTCCTGCTTTAAAACTTTTACTCAAGTCACTATTAGTAAGCCCAAATTGTTCAATTGACAATTTAGGTTCGTAAGTTCTACGATCTCTTACAGGGTTTGTTTTTGTAAACAAATGACCCCTAGATCGATAAGCATTTATAAGTTTTATAACAGCAAATTCTGTTAAGACAGATTCTGGAATACAATTAAGGTCTGCATCTACTAAGCCAGCTTCTGCGGCAGAACCGCTTTCTATACCAAAATCAAACCCTTGAAAAAACGCACGCCAACTTGGCTCAACGCTATCAGGGTATTTTAGGTATTTATCATAAACTTCTGCTAAGTAGGCAGGGTGGACGGCATTTAAAAAAGAATATTTATCCATAAGTGGAATAAAGAAGTATCGGTTTTATTAGAACAACACAAAAATACAACAAATCCCAAAACTAGTCACTTTGTTATCGTATATTTATGCCACTAATTTCATATTTTATTCAAAATGGACCAAAAATCGACTGTTTTACACAAAAAAATCTTCATAATCATAACATTAATCACAACCACACTTTCTTTTTCTCAAAATGAAAATTCGCAAGGACGCTTTATTGATAATGTAAGTTTTGGTGGAGGTTTTGGGCTTAATTTTGGAAATGGAATTTTCAGTGCCTCTGTTTCGCCTAGTGCCATTTATAACTTTAACGACTACGTTAGCGCCGGGCCTTCACTTATATATAGCTATCAAAGCAGTGATTTTTTTAAGACTTCACTTTATGGTGGTAGTATTATTGGTCTGTTTAATCCTATCCCTCAAATTCAATTATCTACAGAACTTGAACAATTACGTGTAAATCAAACCATAAAAAGTGCTGGAGGTGATTTTGACGAAGATTTTTGGAACACCGCTTTTTTTGTTGGCGCTGGATATCGCGCTAATAACATAACCATTGGACTACGTTATAATTTACTCTTTAAAGATAACGAAAGCGTTTATACAGATGCTTGGGCACCTTTTATTAGGGTTTATTTTTAAACCTTTCGCTTTAACAACCAATCTCCAAAACTTTTAAAAGCTTCTTTTTTATCTTCAGAAAAATCAATTTTCTCAAGAAAATCATTTGCTTTTGCCGTGTACTTCTCCATCTTAATCATACTTGCCTCAGCAGCCCCTGTACTAATAAATAGATCTTTTACAATTTTTATTTTTTCTGAAGGATCTTCTGGAGATTGTGAGAATAATGTGGTCAACTGTTCTCTTTCTGAAGGTGAACATCTCTCAAGCGCAGTGAGGTATAAAAACGTTTTCTTATTTACAATAATATCTCCCCCTATTTGTTTCCCAAAAGTCTCTGGGTCACCAAATGCATCTAAATAATCATCCTGCAACTGAAAAGCAATACCAAGATTACGACCAAACTCATATATATTATCTTTACAAGCATCACTAGCCTCTGCTACAATTGCCCCCATTTTCATTGCTGCACCTATTAATACTGCAGTTTTAAAATCAATCATCTTAATGTACTCTGGGATTGTGACATCATCACGAGTTTCAAAATCTACATCATACTGTTGCCCCTCACAAACTTCAAGCGCAGTCTTACTAAACAACTTAGCTAATTGCTGAAATTTTTCTGCTTCATAACCTTCAAATAACTGATATGCTAAAATTAGCATCGCATCACCCGAAAGGATTCCCGTATTAAGGTCCCACTTTTCATGAACGGTAACTTTACCGCGACGCAAAGGAGCATCGTCCATTATATCATCATGAATAAGAGAAAAATTATGAAACAACTCTACCGCAAGTGCAGCGTTCATAGCCTTCTCTATAGTGCTACCAAAAAATTCTGCTGTCATTAAAGTCAAAACAGGACGTAATCGCTTACCCCCTAATTCTAATATATAAGCAGCGGGACCGTATAAACCTATTGGTTCGTTTACTGGAATAGCCTGCTCTAATCCTTTGGAGAGCGCCTCGTTATAAGATGATAAATCGTGCATTAAAAAAATTTTAAGCAAAAATAGCAATTAAGACTCATTATTATAACAATCAAAACAGTTTACCTAATAATTAATATTTCTGAAGCTGTAACAAAATGTTAAATAACTGTAAAAACTAAGGAAACTTAAATTGTTTTTAAAGTTTCCTTGTGTATATTTGCCGACTGTAAAACAAAAAACTTCTTTTTGAGGCTTAGCCTCATTATAGTGAGCAAGAAATGAAAGAAAAAATAATACAAAAAGCATCAAACATGTTTATTACACTTGGTTTTAAGAGTGTAACCATGGATGATATTGCTTCGGAAATAGGAATTTCAAAAAAAACGATTTACGCCCATTTTAAAACAAAAACTTCTTTAGTAAAAGAAACAACAAAATACATGTTTGAGACTGTAGATACTGGCATTAACAGTATTTGCAGTTTGGAAAAAGACCCTATTGAAGAGATATTTGAGATTAAATATTTTTTAATGGAGATTTTAAAAGACGAAAAATCATCTCCGTTATTTCAATTAAAAAAATACTACCCTGCGATTTCAAATAATTTACACAAAAAAAAATTTGAATTAATGATTTCTTGTACTTTAAACAATCTCAAAAGAGGTATCAATCTAGGTATTTATCGTCCTAACTTAGACATCAACTTTGTATCGCGCATCTATTTTGTAGGTATTAACGGAATTAAAAACGACACTTTTTTCCCATCACAAGATTTTCCAAAATCACAAGTTCACGAAGAATATTTAGAATACCATTTAAGAGGCATTGTGACACCTAAAGGCCTAAAAACATTAAATAAATTTATTAAAACAAACGAATAAAAAATGTATAAATCACTTTTAAGCATCAGTCTGTTTCTTGTTGCTCTCACAGGGTATTCACAACAAAAACAAACCTACTCTTTTAATCTTGAAGAGGCCATTGCTTTTGCTATAGACAGTAACTACACCGCTATAAATGCACGCCGTGATATGGCAATAGCACTAAAACAAAAATGGGAAACCACAGCTTCTGGTTTACCACAAGTTAGCGGTTCTGTTTCTTATAACAATAACATAAAGCAACCTGTTACATTAATCCCTGCAGAGTTTAGTGGTGGCGAACCTGGCACATTTTCACCAATTACCTTTGGTACAAAACAAAGTGCAAATGCCGTAGCTACATTAAACCAATTAATTTTTGATGGTTCATATTTAGTAGGCCTACAAGCAGCTTCAGCATTTTTACGTTTTTCAGAAAATGCAACAGAAAAAACAAATCTTGAAGTTAGAAAAGGAGTAATAAACGCCTACGGTAGTGTATTATTAGCAGACGAATTAGTTGCCATTTTTGAAAGCAACAAAAAAAATCTCGAAAAAAATCTTTTTGAAACACGTCAAATATTTGAAAACGGCCTTACCGAAGAAGAAAGTGTTGAGCAACTAGAGATCACATTATTAGATATTGAAACACAATTAAGTAATGCTAAAAGAAGTGCTGGTATTGCAAGACAAATGTTTAATATTGGATTAGGAATCTCGATAGACGCTAACGTTACCTATACAGACACACTAGATGGATTAGCTTTTCAAAACACCTCTTTACAATTGCTGGATCAATCTCTTAATGTAAAAGATAATGTAGATTATAAAATTGCCCAAAATCTTACTGAACAACGTGAGTTAGAGGTCAAACTTGAACAAAGTAAAGCATTACCAAGTTTATCTGCTTTTCTTAACTACGGAACTACCGCTAACAGTAACAGTTTTACATTTTTAAATGGTGATCAGCGCTGGTACCAATCTTCTGTTCTTGGTATTAATCTAAGTGTACCAATTTTTAGTAGCGGGATGCGTAATGCACGTACTCAAAAAGCAGCTATTGCACTAGACCAAGCAAAAACAGACCTTGAAGAGACCACTCAACAAATTAACCTTCAGCTAGACACAGCTAGAAGCAACTACCAATTTGCAATAGAAAAGTTTGAAAACTCAAAACAAAACATTGCACTTTCAGAACGTATAGAACGTAAAAACCAAATAAAATTTACTGAAGGTTTAAGCACAAGTTTTGAATTACGTCAAGCACAAACCCAGCTATACACTGCACAACAACAATATTTCCAGAGCATGTTAGACTTGATAAACGCTAAAGCTGAAATAGAAACTGTTTTAAATATTCCTCAGTTAAGAATTGAAAGCGATACTGTAAAGAACTAAAAATAAAAAAACCTAATCCACCTAAATACAAAACAATAGAACCAATGAAATATATACTATCAATACTAACTATCTCTTTACTCGTTTCCTGCGGAGGTGGTGAGAAAAACTCATTAGAAGCAATTTTAGCTACTGATAATGTAGAAAAAATACAATCTAAAAAAGACGCTCTAGTAACGCAACAACAAGAACTTGTGGCACAAATAGGTCAACTAGACAAGAAGTTAGAAGAATTAAATCCAGAAAAAAACACTCCTTTAATCACTGTTTTTAAAGCTACAGACACTGTTTTTAATCACTATTTAGAATTACAAGGTAGTGTAGAGACAGATCAAAATATAATTGTTACACCAGAAATGGGGGGCATACTCCAAAGAGTTTATGTCACAGAAGGACAAACAGTAAGCAAAGGACAACTACTAGCCAAAGTAGATGATGGAGGTATGAGTCAACAATTAGCTCAAATGCAAGTACAAGCAGAACTAGCTAAGACAACTTACGAACGTCAACAAAGACTTTGGGATCAAAAAATAGGTAGCGAAATACAGTTGCTACAAGCTAAATCTAGTTATGAAGCACAACAAAAAGCAATTAACTCAATGCAACAACAGTTAGGGAAATCTAACATAAAAGCTCCTTTTTCTGGAACCATAGACGATGTGATTACAGAACAAGGTAGTGTAGTTTCTCCAGGGCAAACACCTGTTTTACGTATCGTAAGCCTTAATGACATGTATGTAAAAGCAGATATCCCAGAAACATATTTAACTAGTGTAGTTAAAGGTAAATCTGTAGAAGTATTATTTCCTGTTTTAGGTAAAACTGTTGATGCAAAAATTACACAAACTGGAGACTTTATTAATCCAGACAACAGAACATTTAGTGTAGAAATTGATGTGCCAAACAAAGACAAAAGCATAAAACCAAACTTAACAGCACGTTTAAAAGTTAATGATTACACGAGTGAAAAAGCAATATTAGTACCGCAAAGTATTATCTCTGAAAATGCAGAAGGAGAACAATACGTTTATGTACTAACTGAAAGAAACGACAACAAAGCAAAAGCTAAAAGAGCGTATGTTACTACTGGTAAACCACAAGGAGACAATATAGAGATTTTAGAAGGTCTTAAGGCTGGTGACGAAATTATTATGGAAGGTGCACGTAGTGTGAAAGACGGTCAAACCGTTAAAATCATTTCTTATTAATTAAATAAGAAACTTACATCCGAAATTTTAATGTTTTAATATTTCCGAAGTAAGAAGAAACACTCCAAACACCAGGAGAAAATTAAAAATAACCTTAAAAAGATACCCATACAGACGGGTACTATAGATGGAAAATCAAGAAAACAATAACGAAAAAGAGTTTCAACTCTCTTCATGGGCAATTAGTAACAAGACCACAATTTATGTGTTTATCGCAATGATCTTGTTTTTAGGTGCATCTGCATATTTTAGTATGCCGCGTGAGAGTTTTCCAGAAATTAGAGAAACAAAAATATACATCAGCTCTATTTACCCTGGAAACACAGCAGAAGATATAGAAAAACTACTAACAGACCCCTTAGAAGACAAGCTAAAAACTGTGAGTGGTGTGGTAGAAATCACCTCAACTTCACAAGAAGATTATTCTATGATCATCGTCGAGTTTGATGACGACATGTCTGTTGAGCTCGCAAAACAAAGAGTAAAAGACGAAGTAGATAGTGAGACTTCTGGTGAAGACTGGCCTACATTTAATGGCGCAAAAGTAGAACCGAATATTTTTGAATTATCACTTTCTGAAGAAATGCCAATTCTGAATATTAATATTTCTGGAGATTACACATTATTACAATTAAAAGAATTTGGTGAATACTTACAAGATGAAATTGAATCACTCTCTGAAATAAAGAAAGTTGACATTAGAGGGGTACAAGACAAAGAAGTAGAGGTTGCTGTTGATATTTATAAAATGATGGCTTCTAAAGTTACTTTTCAAGACATTAGTACTGCCATCACTAACGGAAACTTAACCATGTCTGCGGGTAATTTTATTGCCAGTGGGCAACGAAGAACCATCCGTATTGTTGGAGAGGTTGAAACCCCATCGATGTTAGAAAATTTTGTAGTAAAATCTGAAGATGGTAAAAACGTTTACCTTAAAGATGTAGCAGATGTTACTTTTAGAGCTAAAGACCGTACTACTTATGCAAGAGAAGATGGACATCGTGTAGTGATGCTAGACGTAAAAAAGCGTTCGGGTCAAAACATGGTCGCTGCTGCAGAGCAAATAGAAGTTATTGTTGCTAATGCAAAAGAGAATCATTTTCCGCAAGACTTAAAAGTTACGATCACAAATGACCAATCTTCAAAAACCATTGGGCAAGTAGATGATTTAGTAAACAACATCATTTTTGGAATCATACTAGTTGTAACCGTATTAATGTTCTTTTTAGGATTTAAAAATGCACTTTTTGTAGGGTTTGCCATCCCAATGTCTATGTTTATGTCTTTAATGATATTAAGCTTATTAGGCTACACGCTTAACACGATGATCTTGTTTGGTTTAATCATGGGACTCGGGATGCTTGTTGATAACGGTATTGTTGTTGTAGAAAACGTGTACCGATTGATGGACGAAGAAGGAATGACACGTGTAGAAGCTGCAAAAAAAGGGATTAGCGAGATTGCTTTTCCTATTATTATATCTACAGCAACTACAGTAGCGGCTTTTGTACCATTAGGTTTATGGCCAGGTTTAATGGGGCAATTCATGAAGTATTTCCCTATCACACTTTCTGTGGTTTTAGGATCATCTTTAATAGTAGCAATCTTCTTTAACTCTGTGTTGGTTTCACAATTTATGACAACAGAAGATAAAGATATGCCTCTAAAAAACATCATTAAAATTTCGGCAATAGTCGCTGGATTTGGTCTCATTATCGCAATTTTTGGAGGGCCATATAGCGGTCTAGGTGCGCTTATGGTGTTTGTAGCCATAATGTTATGGGTATATAGACTATTACTTAGAAAAATAGCAAATTGGTTTCAAAACAACATGCTAGTAAAACTAGAAAATATGTATTCTCGTAGTTTAGCTTTTGCTTTTAAAAAGAAACGCCCTTACCTTATTGTAATCGGAACTTTTTTATTGTTAATCCTTGCCTTTATTAGTTTTGGAGCTTCTGTATCTAGCCAGCGAACAAGCATTGAATTTTTCCCAGACAATAAGCCAAATCAGATTATTGTTTACTTAGAATATCCTCAAGGAACAGATATTGAAAAGACAAATGCAATCACTAAAGAGATTGAAGAAAAAGTGTACAGTGTTATTAATAATCCTGAATACATGGAAGGTGACAGAAACTTTTTAGTAGAAAGTGCAGTTTCGCAAGTAGGTGAAGGAGCAGGAAACCCACAAACAGATGGTGGTAGTGCTGCAGAAATGCCTCACAAAGGAAAAATAACAGCCTCTATGCGTGAGTACAAATACAGAAAAGGAGCTGATAGTGAATTATTAAGACAAAAGGTACAAGAAGCATTAACAGATATATACCCAGGAGTATTAATATCTGTTGAGAAAGATGCTAATGGACCCCCAGCAGGTTCTCCTATTAACATTGAACTAGAAGGCGATGATTATAATGAACTTATTGCTGCCGCAGAAACAATGCGAGAATACATAAACACAAAAAGTATTGCTGCAATTGACGAGTTAAAAATTGACGTAAACAGAGACAAACCTGCAATGCAAGTGCTTGTAGATCGTCAAAAAGCAGGTGAACTAGGCGTGAGTGTTGGTCAAGTAGGAACGCAGCTCCGTAACTCAATTTTTGGTACTAAAGCAGGTGTTTATAAAGAAGATGGTGAAGATTATGACATCTATCTTCGTTTTAACGAGGAGAGTCGCTATAATGCAAATACATTATTTAACCAGTCTATTACCTTTAAAAACAGCAAAGGGCAATTGCGTGAAATTCCAATTTCTGCAGTAGCATCACTAAAAAACAACTCTGGTTTTAGTGCCATAAAACACAAAGACACAAAACGTGTTGTAACCGTTTACTCTGCATTATCACCAGGATATACAGATGCAGGTGTGGTAGTTAATCAGATTCAAAACGAAATGCGCAACTTTGATGGGATACCTTCAAACATCAAGATTGATTACACTGGACAGATAGAAGAACAAAATAAGCAAATGACCTTTTTAATGGGTGCCTTTTTTAGCGGACTTGGTCTTATCTTTTTGATTTTAATATTCCAATTTAACTCTATATCAAAACCTACTATCATTATGATAGCTATCTTTTTAAGTTTAATAGGAGTATTTGGAGGTATCGTGATTTCAGGATCTGCCTTTGTAATTATGATGACAATGATGGGTATTATATCACTCGCCGGAATTGTTGTTAATAACGGAGTGGTACTTTTAGATTATGCACAACTATTAATTGACAGAAAGAAAAACCAACTAAACTTAGGTAAAGATGATTATTTGAACAAAATAGACCTCTTAGACTGTATTACAGAAGCTGGTAGAGCGCGTTTACGTCCTGTATTACTTACGGCCATTACAACCATTCTTGGTTTAATACCCTTAGCAATAGGTTTAAACATTGACTTCTTCTCTTTGTTTAGCGAGTTTGATGCTAACATATACATGGGTGGTGATAACGTGATATTTTGGGGACCTCTTGCCTGGACCGTTATTTACGGTTTATTTGTAGCTACTTTTTTAACGTTAATTGTAGTGCCTGTACTCTTCTATTTTGCAATGCTTATCAAAATGAGAATACACGACTGGCGCAACCCACAATCAAACACAGCTAGTCAAGCTATAAACGCAGGAGAATAATTTATTACTTCTGAAATATTCAAAACTGAAACAATGCCTAGAACACTTAAAACGGTTCTAGGCATTGTTTGTTTAAAGCACATTTCTGAAATTAAACTTACGCTTTAATTCACATAAACAAACTTTAATTCCTTAACATTTCAGCAACCCACATTAACTTCTTATTTTTGTAGCTTAACTTTAATACAAAAAGACTCTTACAAAAAGATTCTAGCTCTCAAAGGAATAGGCATGTACAGAACACACAATAATGGCGAGTTGCGAGCAAGCAACGCAGGACAAGAAGTAACACTAGCAGGATGGGTACAAAAATCACGCGATAAAGGGTTTATCGTATGGGTAGATTTACGTGATCGCTATGGTATCACACAACTTGTTTTTGACGAAGAACGCACTCCAAAAGAGATGATGGAAAAAGCTTCAAAACTAGGTCGCGAATTTGTGATTCAAGTTACTGGTGAAGTGATTGAGCGTGAATCTAAAAACCCAAAAATGCCTACGGGAGATATTGAGATTTTAGTAAAAGAAGTAACTGTCTTAAACGAATCTTTAACACCTCCATTTACCATAGAAGATGATACAGATGGTGGAGAAGATTTACGTATGAAATATCGTTACCTCGATATCCGTCGTAATCCTGTAAGAGAGAATCTTATTTTTCGTCACAAAGTTTCTATGGCAGTTCGCAACTACCTATCTAATGAAGGGTTTGTAGATGTAGAAACACCTTATTTAATAAAATCTACACCAGAAGGAGCACGTGATTTTGTAGTACCTTCTCGTATGAACGAAGGTCAATTTTATGCCCTTCCGCAATCGCCACAAACCTTTAAGCAATTGCTAATGGTAGGTGGTCTTGACAAATATTTTCAGATTGTAAAATGTTTTAGAGATGAAGACTTAAGAGCTGACCGTCAACCAGAATTTACGCAAATAGACTGCGAGATGGCCTTTATAGAGCAAGAAGACATCCTTAATATGTTTGAAGGCTTAACACGCCATTTACTAAAAGAAATTAACGGTGTAGAGATCGGTGATTTTCCTAGAATGCAGTATGATGATGCTATGCGTCTCTACGGAAATGACAAACCAGATATTCGTTTTGACATGAAATTTGGCGAGCTTAACGAAGTGACACAACATAAAGACTTTGGCGTTTTTAACAGTGCAGAGCTTGTTGTTGGTATTGCTGTTCCTGGCGGAAATAAATACACACGTAAAGAAATAGACAACATTATAAAATGGGTTAAGAGACCACAAGTAGGAGCAATGGGTATGATTTATAGCCGTTGTAATGATGATGGTTCTTTTAAATCTTCTGTAGATAAATTTTACGACCAAGACGACCTTGCAAAATGGGCAGAAGTTACGGGTGCAAAAGCAGGTGACCTTGTATGTGTACTTTCTGGAGAAACCAACAAAGTAAGAGCTCAAATGAGTGCTTTACGTATGCACCTTGCTACAGAGTTAGGTTTACGTGATCCTAAAGTATTTGCTCCATTATGGGTAATAGATTTTCCACTTTTAGAGCTTGATGAAGAAACTGGACATTATCACGCCATGCACCACCCTTTTACATCACCAAAACCAGGACAATTAGAGTTACTAGATTCTAAGCCAGGAGAAGTAAAAGCAAACGCTTACGATTTAGTATTAAATGGTAATGAAATTGGTGGAGGTTCTATTCGTATTCACGATAAAGAAACACAAGCAATTATGTTAAAACATCTTGGTTTTAGTGAAGAAGAAGCACGCGCTCAGTTTGGTTTTCTAATGGATGCCTTTGAGTATGGCGCACCACCACACGGAGGATTAGCTTTTGGACTTGACAGACTTGTTTCTATTCTTGGAGGGCAAGAAACCATTAGAGACTTTATTGCTTTTCCTAAAAACAACAGTGGTCGTGACGTAATGATCGATGCACCAGCTCCATTAGATAAAGAACAGTTAGATGAATTAAATTTAATGCTTTCTCCTAAAAAAGATGACTAGCCATTAACACCTACACAATGTATCTCTTTTAACACTACCTTTATAAGATGCCAAAGTCTAAATCTATATTTTCTAAGTTTTCAACATGGAGACATAAAAATATACCTCAAAAAGACTTTGTATTATTATTAAGTTTTGTGATTGGGTTACTAGCAGGTATTATTACGCTAACGCTTAAAAATCTAACATTTAGCATACACGCATTTCTAGAAACAGGAATTATATTTACAGACTACAATCTGTATTTTATACTTCCTGTTTTAGGTTTATTATTTGTTTATCTTTTTAAAAAATATGTTTTCTGGAGAGAAATAAAACCCTCTATTCCCTCTTTTATAAAACGGTCTATTCCTACCCTACTATATTCCCTTTTACGTCAAAAGGGACTCATATCATATCGCCTTATTTATCACCCATTAATCATGGCTCCGCTTACGGTAGGATTTGGGGGATCTGTAGGTTTATTAGGGCCCGCAATAACATCGGGATCTTCTTTAAGTTCTAACCTAGGAAGTCTATTACGTGTAGATAAAAAAACAAGAACACTTTTAATTGCCTGCGCAACCGCTGGAGCTATGGCCTCTATGTTTAAATCTCCTATTGCAGCAGTCATTTTTGCTATAGAAGTATTTAGCCTAGACCTCACCTTCGCCTCTTTACTACCGCTATTAATAGCCTCTATTTCTTCGGTATTGACCTCCTATTTTTTTCTGGGAGACGAGTTACTTTTCAGTTTTGATGTTACAGAAAAGTTTCAATTACAAGACACCTTTTTTTATATCGTTCTTGGTGTTGGTACCGGCTTTGCCTCTATGTATTTTACTAAAATATATTTTGGTATTTATGCCCTATTCGACAAAGTAAAGACAAAGTTTTTACGACTTATCATCGGTGGACTTGCCATTGGTGTCATGCTCTATTTTATCCCACCACTTTATGGAGAGGGATTAAGTTTTATCACAAATTTACTAGACGAACATTCACTTCAAGCAATAGGTAAAACGCCTTTTGATGATTATACACATAACATATGGGTTGTTATTGCATTATTATTAGGGATATCAATTTTTAAAACCATTGCCATGACTACTACTTTTGCCGCAGGTGGTGTAGGTGGTGTCATTATCCCAACCATGGTCATGGGAAGCACACTAGGTAATGTGATTGCTAAAGTGATTAACAATATTGGACTTGGTTTTCATGTTTCCGAAGCAAACTTCACACTCTTAGGGATGGCAGGACTCATCGCAGGAGTAATACATGCGCCGCTAACTGCTATATTTTTAATTGCTGAAATTACAGGGGGTTATGAACTGTTCGTCCCATTAATGATCACGGTAGCCATGTCATATTTAATTACAAAAAACCTACTTGAACACAACATTTACACTCAAGAATTAGCAAAAAGAGGAGATCTAATCACCTATGATAAAGATAAAACCACACTGCTATTAATGAAGTTGGACAGAATTATTGAAAAAAACTTCGTGTCTGTAACACCAGAAATGAAGCTAAAAGAAATACTCAATGAAGCTGTAGCAAAGTCGAACAGGAATATTTACCCTGTAGTGGATGACGAAAATAAATTTTTAGGCATAATCTTACTGAATGACCTAAGAAAAATAATGTTTGACCAAAAACTATACGATAAAATAACTGCACGCGACTTATTGGAAAATGCACCTGCCATGATTTTCTATAAAAAAGATACTATGGAACAGATAATGAATAAATTTGAAACAAGTGGCGCTTGGAATTTACCCGTGATTTTTGAAGGAAAATATTACGGATTTGTATCAAAATCTAAGCTTTTAACCGTCTATAGAAGGCAGCTTATTAATAACAAAATTTAAATAAAATAGTAGAACTTATCATGAAAATCTTTCTTTACCTCAGTTTCTTTCTGGCAGTCATTCTATTATTTTTTGGTTTCTATTTATCTGGAGACGATCAAAAAACAGCAGAGTTATGCTTAGGCCTAGGCGTATGCAGTTTGTTTTTTTTATGGATGCCTTTATTTATTTATCATCGATGGAAAGACAAAAAAGTAAGTGATTATATGCTTAACAAAGAGAACATCATCAAAATGAGAGAACATGTAGATGAAAAGCAAAACAAAAGGTAACTGATTGAAATAATTGACATTAAATTTACATAGCCTATTTATTTTAATGTACATTTGTAATATTATTAATAATACTTTTTACAAAATGGAAGGAACAGTAAAGTTTTTTAACGAATCAAAAGGTTTCGGTTTTATCACTAACGATGACACTGGAAAAGACATCTTCGTACACATCACAGGTCTTAACGGACAAGCTCTTAATGAGGGTGATAAAGTAGAATATGTTGAAGAAGAAGGAAGAAAAGGAATGGTAGCAGGCCAAGTGCGTGTTATCTAAGTTATAGATATATCTTTTTACATTTGATTACCAATCCCACTCAATGAGTGGGATTTTTTTATACCTTAATTTAAATTTCTTTTTTCAATAAAGAAACGCTTTAGTAATGTAGCACATTCTTCTGCCAGTACTCCACCGGTCATTTTTGTTTTAGGATGCAATTTTGTTCCCATCTCAAGACAACCACGTTGTTCATCTCTCGCACCATAAACCACGTTTGAAATCTGACTCCAATACAAAGCACCTGCACACATCTGGCAAGGCTCTATGGTGACATACAAAGTACACCCTTTTAAATATTTTCCACCAAGATAATTAGCCGCAGCCGTAATAGCTTGCATCTCTGCGTGCGCTGTAACATCATTTAAAGTTTCTGTAAGATTATGAGCTCTTGCTATAATTTTATTATCAGCCACTATAACAGCACCTATCGGGATTTCACCTTGACTATAAGCAGTCTCTGCTTCTTGAAAAGCACGTTTCATAAAATAGGTATCGTCAAAAGGTTCTATCATTTCTTTCAAAATTAGTGATATGTAAAATTACAAATTAACTCCTTAGCCTTATAACATAATTCAATACTAGTATCTTTGTGTTGTGAATACACTTCTACTACATACCATTAACGCTCCAGAAGACCTAAAAAAGCTATCGCAAGAAGACTTACCTCAGCTTACCCAAGAACTACGTGATTTTATCATACAAGCTGTTGCCACTAAAGAAGGGCATCTTGGAGCAAGCCTAGGCGTTGCAGAACTTACAGTAGCATTACATTATGTCTTTAATACTCCCACAGACAAACTTATTTGGGATGTGGGCCATCAAGCTTACGGACATAAAATACTAACAGGTCGTAGAGAAGTTTTTGACACAAATAGAAGATTAAACGGTATATCTGGCTTTCCAAAAATGACTGAAAGCCCTTATGATGCATTTGGCACAGGGCATAGTAGCACTTCTATTTCTGCAATATTAGGAATGGCAATGGCCGCAAAACTTAAAGGATTAAAAAGACAACATATTGCCGTTATTGGCGATGCTTCTATCGCTAGCGGAATGGCTTTTGAAGCCTTAAATCATGCAGGTGTAACAAACACCAACCTGCTCATTGTTTTAAACGACAACGCCATAGGTATTGATCCTAGCGTAGGTGCTTTAAAACAATACTTTACAAAGGTGACACTCGATGGTGCTCCAGAAACAGATAATATATTTGAAGCCCTTAATTTTAATTATTCTGGCCCAATTGATGGTCATAATATAGAGACCCTTATTTCTGAAATGCGCCGTCTTCAAAAATTGGAGGGTCCAAAAGTACTTCATATAATCACCAAAAAAGGAAAAGGACTTAAACAAGCCGAAGAGCATCAGGTTACTTATCATGCACCAGGAAAATTTGACGCAATAACGGGCGAATTAACACCTAAAAATGAAACTGGTTTAGCGCCAAAATTTCAAGATGTTTTTGGGCATACCATAGTTGAACTTGCCGAACAAAACAGTAACATTATTGGTATTACACCAGCAATGCCTACAGGGAGCTCCCTTAAGTACATGATGGCTCGTTTTCCAGATCGCGCATTTGATGTGGGTATTGCAGAACAACATGCAGTAACACTAGCCGCAGGAATGGCTGCCGAAGGGATGCACGTATTTTGTAATATATACGCTACCTTTTTACAAAGAGCCTACGACCAAGTAATTCACGATGTTTGCTTACAAAACTTACCTGTAATTTTCTGTATTGATAGAGCAGGTATCGTAGGTGAAGATGGCGCAACACATCATGGTATTTTTGACATTAGCTTCTTACGTTGTTTACCTAATTTAATTATCTATTCGCCAAGTGATGTTATTCAATTAAGAAACATATTATACACAGCACAATTAGGCTTAAAACACCCTATTGCCATTAGATATCCAAGAGGTAGAGGTCTCATAACAAAATGGAAAGAACCATTTAAGAAAATAGAAATAGGCAAAGGATTTACCATAAAAACAGGAACTAAAATTGCGATTATAACCACTGGGACTATTAAAAATAATGCCGAATCTGCCATTAATTTACTTTCATCAAAAGACCAAGCTCAAGTGGGTCTTTATGATTTAGGCTTTACTTCTCCACTAGACAAAGACTTATTAAACAACATATTTCAGCACTACAATACAATTATCACTATTGAAGACGGTGTTATTCAGGGCGGCTTTGGTACTGCCATACTAGAGTTCTCTAGCTCAAAACAGTTTAAAAACAACATTCTATGTTGGGGCATAGACCATTATTTCCCAGAACACGGAACGATAACCCAGCTTCACGACCAAGCGGGGATATCTGTAACAGCCTTATGTAATCGACTTCAAAAATTATTGGCATAAAAAAAGGCTCCCTAAACGGAAGCCTTTACATTATATTACTAGACTTATTATTCTTTAATAAGCTTTGTTGTATGTGTATAATTGTTTCCTTCTATGTTTACAACATAAATACCAGCTTGCAAACCATTAGTACTAATGGTCGCAATAGTCTCTAGATTAATATCTTTAGACAAAACTCTTCTACCGTTTAGATCATATATTGAAACGGTTACGTCCCCTACATTTATTTTAGTTCTGATATTTACATCTCCATTTGTAGGATTTGGAAAAACCGTAAAGTTTGTGTCTAGCGCATCTCCAAAATCTGTTGTTGCCAGAGTACAATCTGGTCCAGCAGGTACGTCAAAATTCTCTACTTGGTCAAAACGATCTAATCTACTTCCTTGATCTGCATCAACACCCAATCCTCTTGCGGCAAATGTCTCCCAAATAAGACATCTATTTGCACCACCATTTGCTAGCTCGTCTGCCATTAAAATACCATCACGTCCACTTACAAAACCTGGATTACATTGTTGTAGTTTTAGTCCATCTAATACAAGCTGAAAAACAATATTATTACCACCAGTACCATTATATGTGTCTGGATCATACCCATACTCATCTATAAAAGCCCAAGTTAAATCCCATATCATTGTTGCCCATACAGACCCTACACCGTGAGGTGCACTTTCTGCAGCACTATTTGTAGATGCATATGTAAATGGATTTAATGTTACATCTGTCGTATAAGGATACGTTCTTAACCCTGCACCCGCACTTCCTTGACCACTTGAATAAGTTCCAATCCCTCTTGGGTCAGCTGCAGTATCTCCTGTTTCCATAGTCATAATTAAACCTAACCAATCACTCCATCCTTCACCCATTTGTTCTGTATAAGTACCCGCAACACATTGATTATTTTCTACCTGAGTACAAGGAACTAAACAGCCAGAATTAGCAGGTCCACCAGTAAGTCTGATAGATAAACCATGTCCATATTCGTGTGATATAATTTCAGCATCTAAAGATCCGTCTCTTTGATTATCATCTACACCACTACCATCATTAAACAATGAACCGTTGATTGTATCACCATTTTCAAGTGCTGCTATGATCAATTCTCCTTGTTCGCTATATATCATCACTGAAGGAATACCAATATCTACCGCTTCGCCTCCTTGCGGAATTGGATCTGTCAATACATTATTCACAATAATTACAGCAACTGCTCCTGCGGCCTCTGCTGCAGCTACTTTAAAAACAAAATCACATTCTCCTCTACGTATTACAGCTATTTTCCCATTTAGTTCTGCTGCATTCGTTATTGGATCACAAGCATCATTTTCATCTGTTGAAGTTCCAGAATTATCATCTAAAGCAAGTGCTAGATCTGCAGTAATAGGCACATCTGTAGGTAAAGCAGTAGAAGTACCTGTAAAGTTTGAGTCAAACCCTAAATAACCACCAGCAAGTGGGCCTCCGTTAATTGTTAAAAGCTCATATAAAATTTCACCTGGAGCAGACCAAACATACATTTGCATTCTTCCACTTATTCCATCTTGTGGTGTTGCAAAGTTTGCATTGTTTAAACCATCAGAATCTTGAGATTGTGCAAGCACATAATCTCCTCCAGAACCACCATTACCATAGTTATTTTGTTGAAAGTTCCCATTCTCTTCATTAAATTCATATTGATACAAAACATCGTGTAAAATATTATTCCAATAAAACAGATTTATTGTTGCTGCATCAGTAAAATTCCCTGGAGCTTGAGGCAAATTGTACGGTAAATCAAACTGTAAAGAAGCACCACCATCTGGTGATTCTCCTGTTGTATTATTATTACCATCTAAGTCTTCATAAGCATGCACATTATTACCACGAGTGATAGTATATTCTGGCCCTTCTACTCCATTAATATCGTGCCAACCATATGGCGATGCCACATCATGCTCTGGAGACATTACTAATTGCGCTTCTGTTTCATCTGGATTTTCTGACGGAAATGGGAATACATTATATGCCGCACCACTACCTAAAATTGCATTTGTAGAATTTGATGTTTTATTTTTATTTTTAGAAAAAAGAACACTTTCTCCGTGTGCCTGATGGTTGTGAGGAGCACTATCAAAAGAACAACTAATCACCCAATCTTCTATATGTAACACACGACCTGTAACAGCATCTACTCTTGCACTATAATAATGCTTACCTGATATAATATCAATACTTATATCCCAAGCAAGTCTTAATTCGTTATCATTATTTTGATATACTAGTCTTACAGGAATAACACTTGCAGAAATATCTCCTTTAGAAAATATATACGAATTTCTGTCTGGGTTATCAATTTGCTCAATAGCCCCCATTGCACCTAAATCAAACTCCTGAGCTAAGACTGCAATTGCATCTTGAGGTGAGATTCCTGGTGAGCTAGTATTTACTTTTTGGTTAACGTCTTTTACAAAAGACACCGAAGCATTCATCACTTTATTACCTCGTATGGCTATAGGCGTTGCTGTATTATGTATCTCAATACCGTTTACAGTTTGAAGCACATATACATTTGTAACATTCATACTTTTTGAAACCGCTTGAGAGCTTATTTTAAAACCACTAACATCTGCTGCTTTTAAGTCTAACTGTTTTACGTTTTTAGACAAGTATTCTGTGATGGTTTGCGTATAATCTTGCCCAAAGCTAACAATCGTGACAAGAAGAAATAATGGGAGTAATATTTTTTTCATTTTTTTAAAAAATTTCATTTTATATTCAATATACAAAAAAGGGTAATTCACTTAATTATAACCATAAATTGCTAATTATACAACGATTACGGCCTTTTTTTAGAGATTTCCTTTTATTTTTTGAAATATCTGTAGCGCATTCCCATCAGTTAAACCAGACACATAGGCACAACAAGCCATTAGATATTGATATACTGTTTGAGGTTCTTTTATAGAGTCATCAAACTGAGCCAAGATGAGTTCATCATAATGTCTTAATTCTTTATTATCGTGATAGTTCTCTAAGGCAATAGTAAAAGTATCAAGCAACACCTCTAAAATATTATAACCTGCTATTTCTTTTTCAATCACCTCAGTACTCTTATATACCTTCTCTACCGAAATTTTAATAATATCATCTATCTGTGCTTTATAAGAACTTTTATCTAATAAAGGTTTTTCAAACGTACCTTCTAATATTGCTTTTTCATTCTCAATAAATATTTGAGCAGCCTCTTGTATTAACACTCCAATTGCAAGAGAACGCAAATAAGCTAATCTATCTGAAACATTTGTTAAGCCGTGATATTTTTTAGTATCTATGGTGTTTTTAACTAGTGCAATTAGATATTCTAAGGCAAACTCCTCTTCTATCAGCCCTAGATTAATTCCATCTTCAAAATCTATAATGGTATAACAAATATCATCTGCTGCTTCTACGAGAAAAGCAAGTGGATGACGATGATAACTTAAATCTCCTGCCGCTCCTCTTTCTGTCAATCCTAATTCTTCTGCTACTTCGGTAAAAAATGTAGTATCACACTGAAAGACTCCATACTTTTTATCAGCAATATGTGACGTTGGTTTTAAAGGCAACGACTCTTTTGGGTATTTTGTAAAAGCTCCAAGTGTTGCATACGTTAGGCGAAGACCACCTTCTACCCCATTTTTACTCTCTGTTAAAATTTTAAAACCGTTTGCATTTCCTTCAAAAGCAACAAGGTCTTGATACTCTTTGTCTGTTAAATCATTTTTAAAACGTTTCCCATTTCCGTGTAAAAAATAATCGCCAATTGCTTTTTCACCACTATGGCCAAAAGGAGGGTTTCCAATATCGTGAGCTAAAGCTGCAGCTGCTACAATAGCCCCAAAATCATTAAAAGTATAGCCATGCACTTTATGCAAAGAAGGGTGTTTGTCTAAAATAGCTTTCCCTACAGTACGGCCTAAAGACCTACCTACCACAGAAACCTCAAGACTGTGTGTAAGCCTTGTATGCACAAAAGAGGTCTTAGATAAAGGTATTACTTGTGTTTTGTCTTGTAAACTTCTAAAAGCAGAAGAAAAAATAACGCGGTCATAATCAACCTCAAACCCTAGACGAGTTTCATTTTCTTCTATACGTAATCGTTTACTTGTAACTCCGTGTTTTCTTAAAGAAAGGAGCTTATCCCATTGCATCATTGTAGTTGTTTTAATCTAAGGGCAAGATACTCATTTACGCACAATTTATAAACGATTACAATTTCTGAAGCAATTAACATTAAGGTAACAGTATCGTTACTTAACCCTAAACCAAGCATAACATTAGGGTAACTCAATTGAGGGATTCCGTTAGTTTCTTTGCAGCATAAAATTAATAGTAAAATTTAATCAAAAAAAAATGAAAAAATTCTTTCTTTCAAAAATTGCACTTGTAGCTATATCATTATTGATGGTTAACTGTAGTGAGGATGACAATGACATAATTGACGTAGATGACGATGCTGTTGTAGCAGATTACATTGTATCTGGACAAATAACAGAAGACATGACTTTAACCAGTGATGCAATTTGGACTTTAGACGGACGTGTAACAGTTGTAGATGGAGTAACATTAACTATAGAGCCTGGAACTATAATTAAAGCTTTACCAGGACAAGAAGCAAGTGCTTCTGTATTAATTATTGCAAGAGGAGCGAACATAGAAGCTAACGGAACAGCTAGTGCACCGATTATTTTCACTTCAAGTACAGACAACATTGAGCTAGGACAAACAGCTGGTTCTAACTTATCTGAAAATGACAGAGGTCTTTGGGGTGGTGTTATTGTATTAGGTTACGCTAACGCATCTTTATCTGGAGACGCTACAGAAAACCAAATTGAAGGAATTCCTGCAAGTGATACAAACGGATTATACGGTGGATCAAATGATGCTGATAACTCTGGAACATTAAACTACGTATCTATTCGTCACGGAGGAACATTAATTGGAGATGGAAACGAAATTAACGGACTTACTTTAGGTGGTGTAGGAAGCGGAACAACGATTTCTAACATTGAAGTTGTTGCAAATGTTGATGATGGTATCGAATGGTTTGGAGGATCTGTAGACGGATCTAACTTACTTGTATGGGCACAAGGAGATGACGGTCTTGATATTGACGAGGCTTTTTCTGGAACTGTTGTTAACTCATTAGTTATTGCAGGTGACATTTCTGACCACGCTCTAGAAATAGATGGTCCTGCTGGTTCTTTAGAAGGTAGCTTTGTACTAGACGGTTTAACTCTTATAGGTAATACAAATACAGAAAACGGTGAATATGCTGACTTTAGAGACGGTGCAATGGGAACTGTAAAAAATGTATACGCTACAGGTTTTAAAGATTCTGCAGACGTTGAGTTAGACAACAACGAAGTTTCTCAAAACTTCTTAGATGGAAAAATTATATTTGAAAACTGGGTTGTAAACGGAGCTGACAATACAATTTTTGTTGAAAAAACGGCTTGTCTTGAAAACTGCGATGATGACAATGATGACAACGATGTTGACGAAGACAAAATCATCTTAGACCCATCTTTTACAGAAAGAGCTGCAGCTTGGACTACAACAGGAACAAATGGTGGAGCTAACACAAGTGTATTCTCTTGGACATTTGCAAGTGCAAAAGGAGCATTCTAATAAATACCGCACAAACAATTTTAAATTATTACTAGAATACAATTAGCCAACTTGCTCGTACTAAACTTTAGGACGGGCAAGTTTTTATAAAAAAAAGACATGAATAAATTTTTAATTTTACTTAGTATTCTCTTCCTTTCACAAGGTGCATTTAGCCAGACTACAGGTATCACCGGAACTATTAATGATGGTGAATTTAACGACATCCTACCTTTTGCAAATGTTATTGTTAAAGACACACAAACAGGTGCAACTTCAGATTTTGAAGGTAAATACACCCTTGAGCTAGCACCAGGAAACTACACCATTGTTTACTCATATGTAGGATATCAAACTAAAGAAATCACAGATGTAGTAGTTGTAGCAGGTGCTCTTACTAATACTAATGTAACTTTAAATGCAAGTGCTGGTCAATTAGACGAAGTTGTAATTACAACTACAGCAAGAAGAAACACAGAAGCATCTGTGCTTAGTCTTCAAAAAAACTCGGTCAACCTAATGGATGGACTTTCATTAGAAACTATCAAAAAAACTGGAGCTGGTGATATTGCCAGCGCTGTTAAAAACGTCCCTGGAGTATCTATCCAAGGAGGAAAATTTGTCTACGTTCGTGGACTTGGAGATAGGTATACAAAATCTATCTTAAACGGAGTAGATGTACCTGGTTTAGATCCAGATAGAAACACACTACAACTTGATATTTTTCCAACACAAATTCTTGAAAATGTAATTGTAGTTAAAGCTGCTACAGCAGACCAACCAGCAGATTTTACTGGTGGTGTTATAAACATTGTAACTAAAGACATTCCAACAAGAGAAGAATACAGTCTTTCTGTAGGAGGAACTTACAACTCAAACTTCCATTTTAACGATAACTATTTAGCTTCACAAAGCAGCAGCACAGACTTTCTAGGTTTTGACAACGGACTAAGAGACAACCCACTATCTAGCAATCAAGTAGTGCCATTACCTCAACAAAACGGAGCCGTTGCAGAAGCTGTGACTCAAAGATTTGAAAAACGCTTATCTGCACAACAAGAGACAAGCTTTATGGACTATAGTTTTTCTGCAACTGCCGGAAACCAATACGAAGTTGGAGACAAAAAACTAGGATACTTAGCATCTGTATCTTATAAAAACGAAACAACGTACTATGACGAGTACATAAATGGTCAGATTTACAGAAAAGATGAAGCAGACAAATCAAACTTTGAACTGCTTGCAGATAGAACACAAAATGGACAATTAGGAAACAACAATGTTCTTATTAGTGCATTAGCTGGATTATCATTAAAATCTGAAAAATCAAAATATAGATTTAATGTTTTACACGTACAAAATGGAGAATCTCAAGCTTCTATTTTTAGACAAAGTAACTTTATTATTAGTAGCAATAATATTATAAAAGACAACTTAATCTACACACAAAGATCTATCACAAATGGTCTTTTAAGCGGAAAGCACTCTTTAGGTTCAGAAGGCGACTGGAATGTTGACTGGAGCTTATCACCTACCCTAGCAAAAATAGAAGATAAAGATTTTAGAGTGACACCTTTTAGAATAGGATCTGACCCTGTAACAGGAGAAGAAACTTATACTATAGAACCTAGTGAGTCTGGAGTTCCTTCTAGATTTTTTAGAGATTTAGAAGAAATTAACCTTGCTGGAAAAATAGATATTGACAAGAGTCATACTTTGTTTGGTGCTGATGCAAAAACTAAATTTGGTGGTGGTTACACGTTTAAAAACAGAACTTTTGATGTAATCAAATATTCAATTCCGTTATTAAACTTCCCTTCGGCTTCTATTAACGGAGATCCAGACCAAATTTTAGCTGACGAAAACATTTACGACCCTACAACAAATAGTGGTTTTTACATTAGAGATGACTCAAATGATTCTGATTCTTATGATTCTGACATCTCTATCGCTTCAGCTTACGTTTCAGAAGAAATTAAAGTTACAGACCGTTTAAACTCTATTATTGGTGTTCGTTTTGAGCAATTCAATCTTTCTTATACAGGAGAAAGACAAGACGGTACTTCACTTAATGGTGCCGAAATATTAAACAATTCAGATTTCTTCCCTTCTTTAAACCTTATCTATGATTTAAATGAAGATGGAAACCAAAAAATAAGAACATCTTTTGCAAGAACCACAGCAAGACCTTCTTTTAAAGAAGCTTCTTTAGCTGAGATATTTGATCCAATTAGTAGTACAACATTTATTGGAAATATAGACCTACAACCTACTTATATCAACAACCTAGATTTAAGATATGAAAACTATGGTGAGTCTGGAGACTTCTTTGCAGTAAGTGGTTTTTACAAGTCTTTTAAAGACCCAATCGAACTTTCATTTATTAGAAGAGCTTACGGGCAATACACTCCTTTAAACCTTGGAGATGCTAAAGTTTTTGGTGGAGAGGTTGAAGTAAGAAAAAACCTTGGTTTTATTAATGGACTAGACAAAATTAACTTTAACGTAAATGTTTCATTAATCGAATCTCAACAAGAGTATAGTGAAGACGAAAAACAAGGTAGACTTGATAACCTTAGAGATGGCGAAACACTAGAAGACACACGTCAACTTCAAGGTCAATCACCTTACCTAGTTAATGTAGGATTAAACTACGAAGACAAAGGATGGAATGGTGGACTATTCTACAACTCACAAGGAAAAACACTTCAGATTGTTGGTGCTGGTGATGTTGCTGATGTGTATACCTTACCTTTTCACAACCTTAAATTTAATATTTCAAAGAGTTTTGGAGAAAAATATAGCTCTACAATATCTTTAAAGTTTGATAACTTAATGAATGATGATATTGAAAGTGTTTATCAAACATATGGTGGGGAAGATCAAACCTATTCAAAATGGAGCCCAGGACAAGATATTAGCTTAAGCTATAGCATTAAGTTTTAATAATATTTTACCCAAACAAAAAAAGGAGACCAATTGGTCTCCTTTTTTGTTTAACTAAGTAAAATTTATGGTCTGTTAGAAACCACTCTAGTATCTTCTATAGCATAGGTTACAACTTCTGCAATTCTAGAATCCGTATAAGTAACTTCTTTCATCTCTTTTCCTTGATAAAAAAACCAAGTTCCTACTTTCTCTCCATTACTATATTGTGCTTTTGCAGTCTTATTACCCTCAGTATCAAAACTAATCCACTCGCCTTCTAACTTGTTATCCAAATTATATGTTCCTGTTTGTGCAACAACGCCATTATCATGATAAAGAACAGTCTCTATTACATCTCCATTTTGAACATAAGAATTCTTTTTCTTACAAGTTTTAGAGCAGTCTTGAGCATACATCATACTTGCACTAAAAATCATCATTAAGAGTATCGATATTTTTTTCATAATTAAGGTGTTTTTATTTAATAACGTAAAATTAAAACAAATTTTACAGTTACGCAACAATTACGTAACATTAAGTTAACATTAAACTTGCAATAGTTTGATTATTAGTAGATTATAGTTTCTAGAAATATTAAAACGCAAGATTTTAATAGTAACTCTAGTTTAACACCTATTTACACGAACTTTCTTTTATTTGCAGCGTCTTTCAATAAAGATAACACAAACAAATTAGTTTTTGTCGACTAGATTCATGTGTTTTGGCTGTCCTTTTGGGCAGCCAATTTTAGTTTATCTAGGCTCTAAAATTAAACTTAAGGTAACATTAAAAATAAACTTTAAAAGCACCTTTGCCTTCGACAAAAACTAAATTGATACTTATGAAGTCTAGATATATTCTAGGACTATTCACACTCTTTGTGTGCTTAGTAACTAATGCGCAACAAATTAGCGATACTTCTTTTGGAAAAGGCCTCATTAATTATACAGCTAAAGACAGCACCTTTAGCGTTAAATTTGCGCCAAGAATCCAAACCAGATTTACTTCTAACTGGGAGTATAACGGTACAGAATATGATGATCCAGCATATAATTTTTTAGTAAGAAGAGCTCGATTAAAATTTAATGGTTTTGCTTATTCTCCAAAACTTAAATATAAAATAGAGTTAGGTCTTTCAAACGGAGATCTCGCTGGAGCGAATGAATACAACAAAAACACACCACGATACATATTTGATGCTGTCATTATGTGGAATTTTCATGAAAATTTTGAACTCTGGGCTGGACAAACCAAACTACCTGGTAACGTAGAGCGCATTGTCTCTTCAGGAAACATGCAACTTATTGACCGTTCTATCTTAAACAGTAATTTTAATATAGATCGTGATGTAGGGATACAATTACACCATACAACCGAGCTTGGAGGCAACTTTATAATGAAAGAAAAATTAGCCATCTCTCAAGGAGAAGGTCGTAATGTTACAGAAGGAAACGAAGGAGGTCTTCAATACACAGGCCGTGTAGAGTTCTTTCCCTTCGGAAGTTTTGAATCTAGAGGAGAATTTACACAAGGAGACTTAAAGAGAGAATCTACACCAAAACTTATGTTTGCATTAGTATATGATTTTAACAACGATGCAGTAAGAACAAGAAGTAACTCTGGAACATATATGATTTTAGATGATGGTTCTCTTTATCAAACAAACATTACAACTATTTTTGTAGACACAATGTTTAAATACAAAGGTTTTGCCTTTATGGGAGAATACACTTCTAGAAATGCAGATAAAGCGGCTGCTATAAACCCTGATGGTTCAACTACAGGTGATGTTGTTGCTGTAGGAAATGCCTTTAACGCACAAGCAAGTTATTTATTTGATAATAACTATGAGCTTACTACACGTTACTCAACAGTAGATTTTGATGATATTATTGGAGAAGATTTACAAACCCAATACACCTTGGGAGTTTCAAAATATATTGTAGGACATAAACTAAAAGTACAAGCAGACATCAGTTACGGAACTTTAGACGGAACCAAAGACCATATAATGCTTAGAACAGGTTTTGACTTACACTTTTAATAGAAATATAATAACAATTTAGTAACAAATAAGATCTCATAAAAAGAGACCTTTGCAGGCTAAAACAACAATTAATAGTATGGATAATATTTATTTTTTTATGGTAATCGCGCTTGCTGTTTTGGCAATCGCAGATTTAGTTGTTGGGGTTAGTAATGACGCCGTAAACTTCTTAAACTCTGCTATTGGGTCTAAGGCTATTTCTTTTAAAACCATTATGATTGTCGCAAGTTTAGGTATTGCCTTTGGAGCAATGTCTTCTAGTGGTATGATGGAGGTCGCGAGAAAAGGAATCTTTGTTCCAAGCGAATTCTATTTTGATGAAATCATGATCATCTTTATGGCAGTAATGATTACCGATATTCTGCTACTAGATTTCTTCAACACCCTTGGAATGCCAACATCTACAACGGTTTCTATCGTATTTGAACTGCTTGGAGCCGCAGTAGTTATGTCGTTAATAAAAATAGCGCAAAACAACGAGCAATCTCTGTTAGACCTAGCTACTTATATTAACACCTCTAAAGCAACCGAAATAATATTAGGTATTTTACTTTCAGTATTGATAGCTTTTAGTGTGGGTGCTATAGTCCAATATGTATCTCGACTACTATTAACCTTTAAATTTGAAGATAAAGCACCGTGGGTTGGCGCATTGTTTGGTGGTATTGCCGCAACGTCAATTACTTATTTTATTTTTATTAAAGGACTAAAAGGAACAAGTTTTATCCCAGAAAACATCACAACGTTTGTTTTTAGCAACACCCTATTAATCGTTGCTATAAGTTTTGTTATTTGGACCGTCTTATCTGCTTTGATTACTAATATTTTTAAGATAAGCGTCTATAAGTTTATTATTATCATAGGAACATTTGCTATCGCAATGGCATTTGCCGGTAATGACCTTGTTAACTTTATTGGTGTACCTATTGGTGGATGGCAAGCCTATGAAGCTTGGCATGCTGCTTGGCTAGAAACAGGTATCGCTGCTAGCGAATTTAAAATGGGAGCCTTAGCAAAGAAAGTACCAACACCACAATTTTTATTATTTGGAGCTGGAATTATAATGGTAGTCACTTTATGGTTCTCTAGTAAAGCAAAGGCCGTACTTAAAACCTCTATAGATTTATCAAGTCAAGACTCGGTAAAAGAACGTTTTCAACCTAATTTTTTATCTAGAGGTATTGTTAGAACTGCAAAATTAAGTTCAAACACGTTTAGCTCATTATTACCACAATCTGCGAAAAATAAAATTGAAAAACAATACAAAAAGCCTGTAGTTATATTACAAAAAGGAGAAGAAGCCCCGGCATTTGATATGGTTCGTGCAGCTATAAACCTAGTGGTTGCAAGTATTTTAATCTCTGTTGCAACTTCATTAAAACTACCATTGTCAACTACCTATGTAACATTTATGGTTGCAATGGGTACATCGCTTGCAGATAGAGCTTGGGGTAGTGAGAGTGCTGTATATCGTGTTGCTGGTGTACTTAATGTAATTGGCGGATGGTTCTTTACAGCTTTTAGTGCCTTTGTAGCAGCAGGTATTGTTGCATTTCTTATTCAGTGGAACGTTAAAGCTATGGTTCCTGTATTATTATTACTAGCCGTATTGTTATTAATAAGAAGCTACTTAGCGTATAAAAAGAAAAGCACTACATCTTTAGACCCAAAAAGCCTAAAGAAACATGAAAGCAGCACCGTACAAGGTATTATTAGCGAGTCTGCTCACAACATCTCTAATGTGGTCTCTAGAACAAATAAAATATACACAGAAGTACTTAAAGGACTTGCTAAAGAAGATGTCAAAAAATTAAAGAAAAGCAAAACCGGTGTGGATAGACTTGACACTGAGATTGAAGAGTTAAGAGATAACATTTTCTATTTTATCAAAAACCTTGACGAAACCAGTGTAAGAGGTAGTAACTTCTACATTACCATTCTAGCCTATTTAACAGATATGGCTCAATCACTGGAGTATATTTCAAAGAAAAGTTATAAACACGTAAGTAACAATCACAAAAAATTACGTTTTAGTCAGATCAAAGATTTACAAGAAATAGATCAAAAACTAACTTCAATTTTTACCGAAATTGTAGAAATATTTGACAGTGGGAAATTTGAGAGAATTAGCTACGTATTATCTCGTAAAGAAGAATTAGTGAATCAAATTTCAGAAAAAATTCACAAACAAATAGAGCGTACTCGTACTGAGGAGGAAAGCCCAAAAAACACAACGCTATATTTTAATATTTTAATGGAAACAAAAGATCTTGCAAATGGCGTTATGAATCTTATGGAAGAGTACCACTCAAGCTATAAGAAAGAATAACACATCTAATAAGCAGAATAATTGCACTATTACAAAAGCAATTTTCAGATTTAAAACAAAACCCCATAAGTACATCGGTATTTATGGGGTTTATTATTTATCTCTTTTTTACTTCGGAAATAATACACATTAAAACACCGTTAACTTTATAAGACAATTCTAGTATCTTTACTAAAAACCGCAGCAATGAAAAAAACCTACCCCCTCCTACTTTGTCTTTTAATAAGCTCAATTAGTTTCGCCCAGAATATTTCGGCCTTAGATCTATTAGAAAAAAGCATTGCTTATCACGACCCTCAAGCAAATTGGCCTTCGTTTAATGGCGAATTAAAAGTAACGATGACTACACCAGATGGTGCTGCGAGAGTAAGTAATATCACAATTAATTTACCGAAAGAATATTTCAGCGTAACAGCTAAAAAAGACACCACTATAACACAATATACCCTTAACAAAGGTGTATGCACTACTTCTATAAAAGAACAGCCAGAAAAAGGAAAAAGAACCCCTTGTGAGACCGCAGCGCTTTATAAAAACTACTACACCTATCTATATGGGCTCCCTATGAAACTTAAAGACCAAGGAACAAATATTGCTGAAACTGTAGAAAAGAAAACCTTTAAAGGAAAGGAATATCTAGTACTAAAAGCGAGCTATGATGCAACTGTAGGCAGTGACGTATGGTTTTTCTATTTTGATCCAGAAACCTATGCTATGGAAATCTATCAATTTTTTAAAACTGAGAATGGAAATATCAAAGAGGACTCTGGGGAGTACATCTTACTTTCAGAAAACAAAGAAATCAATGCTGTAAATATGCCAAAGACCCGTGCTTGGTATTACAATAAAGATGATAAGTATCTCGGTACAGATACATTAGAATAACACTTCCAAAATAAAATTGCAAACCCCTCTTTAAAACTAAAGACAACCTAGCTTTAGGTATATTGTTACGCCATAATTTTTATGCAATAACGCTGCTTTCATACAAATCAATTTACTCATATTCTAAATTGAAAACAATACTTTTTAACAAACCGCTGTTAATATTTTACAAGTTGGCATGAAGCCCGATACCCGCTGATTATTTAACCTTTTGTTAATAACCGTGTTGAGAACACAATCAAAATAAACCCATTTTGTACCTAAAATAATAGGATATTTACCTACTATTATAATACTAAAATGTCAGGCGATCATTATGGAAATTACACACATCAAAAAGAGAGATTACTCTACAAAATCTTTTCACTTAGACAAAATTACAGCCGCTGTATTAAAAGCGATGTTGGCAGTAAACACTGGTTCTGAAAAAGAGGCAGAAAAGGTTGCCAAATCTGTTTATGATGTATTACTTGAACGCAAAAACAATGACAAAAGCTACATCCCTACTATCGAAGAAGTACAGGATATAGTTGAAACGAAACTAATGGAATGTGGTTTTCCAGAGGTTGCCAAGGCATACATTTTATATCGTAATAAAAGAACTCAAGAACGTAAAACAGACATTTTTGAAAGACGTATTAGTTTAAAACCATACGAGTACCCACAATTATACGAGTATGTGCCTGCCATTCGTCACTCATATTGGATTCATACAGAATTTAATTTTACAAGTGACATCCAGGATTTTAAAACAAGACTAAATGAGGTAGAGCGTAGTGCCATAAAAAACACCATGCTTGCCATTTCTCAGATTGAAGTAGCTGTAAAATCGTTTTGGGGTGATTTACACTTAAGAATGCCAAAACCAGAAATTGGAGCTGTGGGATCTACTTTTGCAGAAAGTGAAGTGCGTCATGCAGATGCATACTCACACCTTCTTGAAATTTTAGGTCTTAACAAAGAATTTAAAGCACTCAAGAAGAAGCCTGTTATCATGAAACGTGTGCAATATTTAGAATCTGCACTACGTAATTCTAAAAGTGATGACAATGAAGAATATGCAGAAGCAGTATTGCTATTCTCTTTATTTATAGAGCACGTATCATTATTCTCTCAGTTTTTAATCATTATGGCATTTAACAAGCATAAAAACATGCTTAAAGGTGTTTCTAATGTGGTAGAAGCAACCTCAAAAGAAGAACAAATACACGGTGATTTTGGAATAGACCTTATTTTGATCCTCAAAGATGAGCATCCTGAATGGTTTACACCAGAATACCACGAAAACATTAAGCGTTTATGTTTAGACGCATATGAAGCAGAAGTAGATTTAGTAGATTGGATTTTTGAAGAAGGAGAATTAGACTTTTTACCTAAAACAGTGATTAACGAATTTTTGAAAAATCGTTTTAACAAATCACTAGAAAGTATAGGTGTAGAAAAAGTCTTTGATGTGGACGAAGCTCTCGTTATCCAAACCGAATGGTTTGATGATGAGATTATCGGAACCAAACACGGTGATTTTTTCGTAAAACGATCTGTAAACTACAGCAAAAGAACACAAAGTATAACCAGCGACGACCTTTTTTAATATGATCAAACAAGAACAAAACACCGCCCAAACAGCTCAAAAAGCTGCAAAAACAAACGACGAATTAATTGCTGCAAGAAAAGAAGCACTCGCAAAAAAAGAAACAACAAACGAAAACAGCTTTGCATGGCTTAATGAAAACAGCCGTAATTTTCTTGAAGCTGGATACCTTACACCTGGTGTAAGCCCAGAACAAAGAATTAGAGAAGTTGCAGAACGCGCAGAAGAGATTCTAGGTATGCCTGGATATGCAGATAAGTTTTACGGCTATATGTCTGAAGGCTTTTACTCATTAGCATCTCCTGTATGGTCAAACTTCGGAAAAAAGAGAGGCTTACCTATTAGCTGTTTTGGTTCTCACATTGATGATGATATAGGAAACATCCTGTACACACAATCTGAGGTTGGTATGATGTCTAAATTAGGTGGAGGTACTTCTGGATTCTTCGGAAAAATACGTCCTCGTGGTGCTGCCATTACAAATAACGGAGAAGCATCTGGTGCTGTTCATATCATGAGATTATTTGAATCTATGGTAGATGTCGTGAGTCAAGGATCTGTACGTCGTGGTCGTTTTTCTCCTTACTTACCAATAGATCACGCAGATATTAAAGAATTTTTAGAGATAGGAAGCGAAGGAAACCCAATTCAGGAGCTTACTCACGGTGTTACTGTGACTAATGAATGGATGGAAGAAATGATTGCTGGTGACGAAGAAAAACGTACTATCTGGGCCAAAGTATTACAGAGTCGTGGAGAAATGGGATACCCTTATGTATTCTTTACAGACAATGCAAACAACGGCGCTGCAGATGTATATCAAGATAAAAACCATAAAATACACGCCAGTAATCTATGTACAGAGATTATGCTTCCATCTGACCACAATTGGTCTTTTGTTTGTGTACTTTCAAGCATCAACGTATTACATTATGACAAATGGAAAGATACAGATGCAGTAGAGACAATGGTATATTTCTTAGACGCTGTGATCACAGAGTTTTTAGAAAAACTAGAATCTTATAAAAATTCTGAAGATAGAGAAGATCGTCAGACGTTCTTATTTATGGAACGTGCTTATAACTTTGCAAAAGAAAACAGAGCATTAGGATTAGGTGTATTAGGATGGCACTCTTTATTACAATCAAAAAAACACGCCTTTAATAGCCAAGAAGCTTTTAACTTAAACAGTGAAATCTTTAAAATTATAAAAGACAAATCTTATAAAGCGTCTGAAGAATTAGCAAAAGCTTTTGGAGAACCAGAAGTATTAAAAGGATACGGACGTAGAAATGCAACATTAAACGCTGTTGCTCCTACTACATCTTCTGCATTTATTTTAGGACAAGTATCTCAAGGAATTGAGCCTATTTGGTCTAACATCTATGTAAAAGATATTGCAAAAATTAAGACAACGATCAAAAATCCATTTCTAGTAGAGCTGCTACAAGAAAAAGGAATGGACACAAGAGAGGTATGGCTAGATATTAGAGATAAAGATGGTTCTGTACAACACCTTGATTTCTTAACAGAAAATGAAAAAGACGTTTTTAAAACGTATTCTGAAATAGACCAGATGGACATTATCTATCAAGCAGCAAACCGTCAAAATCATATTGATCAAGGACAGTCTGTAAACATTATTGTACACCCAGACATGCCTACAAAAGAAGTAAATAAGCTTCATATTACTGCTTGGAAACTAGGATTAAAATCTTTGTATTACCAACACAGCATGAACGCAGCACAAAAATTTAAACAAAAGAAAGATTGTGCAAGTTGTGAAGCATAAATACTAAAATAGTACAAAACAAAAAGATCCTTATTAATTAAATAAGGATCTTTTTTTATTATTGAAATCGTTATGTTATTTAACGCTTTAGGTATAACAAATTAAAAATCATGTTTCGCTGCAACTTTCTCAAGCTCTGCGTACCAATGGGCACCAAATTTTCTAATTAAAGCTTCTTTCACAAATTTATACACTGGTACTTTTAATTCATTCCCTAAAGTACAAGCATCATTACAAATAGGCCATTTGTGGTAATTTACCGCAGAAAACTCACTATAGTCTTGCACTCTTACCGGATACAAATGACATGAAATAGGCTTCTTCCAGTCCACCTCTCCAGCATTATATGCATCTTCTATCCCGCAGCTAGCAGTTCCGTTATCTGTAAAGGTTACATAAGCACACTCTGCACCATTAACAAGAGGAGTCTCTAGTTCGTCTAGATCTGAAACAATGTGGGTGCCTTGCGCCTCTATTGCAGCAATACCTTCTGCACGTAAAAAAGGCTTTACCTTTGGGTAGATGTCTTTTAAAATTTGCACCTCTTCTTTTGTCACAGGTGCTCCTGCTTCTCCAGCTATACAGCACTCTCCTTTACAAGCCCCTAAATTACAGACAAAATCTTTTTCTATAAGATCTTCAGATACAATGGTTTTTCCTAATTGAAACATGCTGCAAACTTACGTTTTTGAAACTAATAATAAAACACTTCAACAGACAAAACTAGCTTACAGAAACCGAGATAGAACTTGGTGGTTAAAACAAAAAAGAACTATCTTGTAACATTACAGTAATTTTGAAAAAATTAAACGATAAAAAATAGGTTGTTAAACAATTAAAATAGAGTACTTTTGCGCGCTCAAAAAAGAGAAACGAAACATTTATTTAATACTATTAAAAAATTTCCATCTTGATGGAAAACGGATATGGACTTTAACTTCAATTTTAAACAAATAGCTACAGCGACCATGGTACTTTTTGCCGTAATCGATATTATTGGGAGTATTCCTATTATTATTTCGCTGAAAGAAAAATCTGGAACAATTAAAAGTGGTCGTGCTTCTATTATTGCAGCAATTGTACTTATTATATTCTTATTTATAGGAGAAAAAATTCTTGGACTTATAGGTATTAACGTCTACGAGTTTGCCGTAGCAGGTTCTTTTATTTTATTCTTTATTGCTTTAGAAATGATCTTAGGAATCAAACTTTTTAAACAAAACGAAGAAAACCTAGAGATGGCTACAGTATTTCCTATTGCCTTTCCTATTGTGGCAGGACCCGGTAGTTTAACCTCATTACTCTCTTTACGTGCAGAATACGCCTTAGAAAACATTATAATAGCAATTATTGTTAACATTATCGTTGTATTTGTAGTATTACGTACTTCTGGAAGTTTACAACGTTTTCTAGGAAAAAACGGAATTGCTATAATTGAAAAGGTTTTTGGTGTAATTTTACTAGCTATAGCCGTAAAATTATTTACATCTAATATTCAAGAACTATTTGCATGAAAATCTTCATCTACATCATCATCGCCTTATCTAGCATACTACTAATATTTAACCTCATTAAAGTAGACTGGAACAACCCTTTAATGGGTGATAGCAGTATTGCATTAATTGGCGTGTTTGCAGCAGCTAGTGGCATTGCACTAATGTCTATATTATTAGTTTCTAAAAACATAGAAAAGAAGAATAAAAAATAATTACTCTTTATTCTTCTCTTCTATCTCTAGCACTTTTAATATCATTGGATCTTGTAAGTTATTGAGTATTTCTTTTTCTTCTGGACCAAATAATTGCTCAGCTACAGCTGCTTTTAATGCTAGCTTTAATTCTGAAGAAGAGGCCTCCAAGTTTAGTCTTACACTACTAAGATCCCAGATATAGTCTATATATCCCTGGACATCTTCGGTTGTTGGGTTGAAGGTTTTACTAAAATCCTCAAAAGAAAGGGCGTTGAGTTCTTTTCTGTTTTTATCAATTAAGGTAAATACATAAAAACTCATTGATCCACTTCTGCTTATAAAATCTATGGTTTCGTGTTCTCTAGTGGTATCTTTTGGAACAAATATATCTGGTGTAATACCACCACCTCCATACACCGTTCTTCCTTTAACGGTTTTGTAAACTAAAGAATCTGACACCACAATATTATCTGCATCTAGTAATTCGCCATTATGGTATCTTGTTTCGTATTCTTTAAAGTACGCTTCATTTCCTTCTTCATAAGAGCGCTGTATGCTTCTACCAGAAGGTGTATAATAACGAGCTATGGTTAATCGTACTGCACTACCATCTCCAAGAGACATTTCACGCTGCACAAGGCCTTTACCAAAAGAGCGCCTACCCACAATGATCCCTTTGTCGTTATCTTGTAAAGCTCCAGCAACAATCTCACTAGCAGAAGCTGAGTTTTCATCTATAAGCACATAGACCTTATGCCCTTCAAAATCACCGCGACCTGTGGCATAGGTTTTATCTTCTTCCCCTTTTTTATTTTTGGTGATTAAAAGCAAAGTATCATCTTCTAAAAACTCATCTAATATTTTCTCTGCCGTAGCAATATAGCCTCCTGGATTGCCTCGCAAATCTAAAATTAGTGTCGCTATCTCTTTATCATTTAATTCATGTAATGCTACTTTAAATTCATCATAAGAAGTTTCTGCAAAGCGATTTAATTTTATGTAACCAATTTCATCATTAATCGCATAAGCGGCATCTACACTTATTAAAGGCACATCATCTCGACGTAAAGTTAAATCAATAACTTGATCTTCAGACGGTCGATATATTTGCAACGTTACTTTTGATCCTTTTTCTCCTTTTAAATATTCTGGAATACTGTCTCGGCTCATGGCATTTCCGAAGAGTTCACGATCATCTGCTTTAAGAATACGATCTCCTTCTTTAACACCAGCTTTTACCGCGGGCCCTCCTTCAATAGCTCTAATAACCGCAATGGTGTCTTTGTAGACATGAAAACTAACGCCAATACCTGTAAAATTGCCACGCATATCATCTGCGGTGTCTTCATATTCTGACTCTGGAATATATACCGAATGCGGATCTAGATTTTCTAAAATTTCGTTTACAGTTACATCTACTATACTGTCTGTATTTATATCATCTACATACTCATAGTCTATGTAGTCAATAAGTCTATTGAGTTTATCCTTTTTAGAATTTGTTGCAAAAAGCTGTTCACCAGTATCATTAAAATTGAGTTTCGAGCCCAAATAAATACCTCCTGCCATAGCAAGACCAATAAGTAATGGGATGTATTCTCTTTTAAATTTCATATTGCTTTATTGCTTCGGTACTATGCTATGATTTAATGTTTTATCTTATTATTTTGGTAGTCGTCTTAAAAGCAAATTTAGAGCGTGTTATAAACACAATACCCAATTTTTTCTGAGATTGGTTTTAATCAAGTTCTTCTATATGCGTAATACTAACGCCTGCTTTTTCTAAAAATTTCAATCCACTGTCATCTTTATAGCCCTTATGGTAGACCACACGTTTAATTCCTGATTGATGAATAAGCTTACTACAATCTTTACAAGGCGATAGTGTAATGTAAAGTGTTGCTCCTTGACAGGATTGTGTAGAACTTGCTACTTTTAAAATAGCATTAGCCTCTGCATGTAACACATACCAATGGGTATTGTTATCACAATCTTCACATTCATTATCAAAACCAGTAGGTGTACCGTTATAACCGTCACTTATAATCATGTTGCCTTTTACTATAAGTGCTCCTACTTGCTTACGATTACAGTGTGATAATTTACTCCATTCTTTTGCCATTCTTAGATAGGCAACGTCATATTTTTTCTGTTTGCTCGCTTTCATGTTGTAAATATAAGTAGTAGAAATGTGCTGAGTGTTACGAGAAGCGGAAAAGATGTTTCAAAAAATAATTATATCTTTAAATCAAATACTTACAGGTTGAAAAAAATAGCACTAATTATAACCCTTCTAATTTCTGGACAACTTTTTTGTCAAGAACCTCATCCAGAATTGTTTGGCCAATGGTATCTTCACGAGTTAACAATGGGAGATACTGTTTATTTACCTACAGAATACGAGATGTATCCAGACATATTAATTACAGAGGATGAAGGCTACCGCTCCATTTCTTTTGCAGACCCAAGCAATATTTTATGTTCATCAGACTTGATTTTTTCTGAAACGACACCCGAAGATACATTTGCTGTTTTTGGCCCATCAATTTGTTTTCCTGAAACGCTATGTGGTGGTGACCCAACTAGTCCCTGCGAAATTATGTATGGCTCTCATGCTAATTTTTATTATGACACCACAGAATCACCTGCTAACTATGAGATAATCACAAATACAGACAACACATTACAATTAACCATAACAAACAACAATGCAGATGTTGCTATCTACAGTAGCGTTGCTGTATTAGGTATAAACCATTTTTCTAAAACAACTTTAACCATATACCCAAATCCAGCAACAAATAGCATTACAATTGAAACCCAATCTGCTAGTATAAAACGCGTTGAAATATACTCAATCAATGGACAATTACTAAACACTACCGAAGAAACTACTATTGATGTTTCAAACTTAAGACAGGGAAGTTACTTTTTAAAAATACACAGTGGCAACGACTTTATTTACAAGCAGTTTTTAAAGAAATAAGCCAAGTGTGCACTAAAAACTTCAGAAGAACGATATAGCTATTAAAAAGACATTTATTAATTTAAATACAACGTATAATCAATATCTAACAGCGAAAGGTTTTCGAATGGTTTAACAGTAGATTGTGTTAACAAGTCACATAAAGAAGCCAATTCTTGTTTATTAAAAACTAGCACTAAATTATCTTGTTGTGCTTGAATGGGTATTTTACGCTGTACAGGCATTCCATCATACTTTGCCTCCCAATATTCAACATCAATTTCAGTGACATGTTTTTTAAACAAACGCAGCTCTTCTGGACTAAACTCAAAGTATATATTATTAAAAATTAAGTGATATACGTTACAGTTTTTGCAAAGAGACAGTTGTCCGTTTTTATTTTTTGCTATTGTCTTAACTTTATTACACATTGAAAAACCATTTAATAACAATCCATTAATAATTGTCCTTTGCTTTCAAAATGACTTAATGGTTGTTGTAGTTCTGTTTTTGTTATTTCTTCTAAGACCTCTAAAACAGCCTGCTGCATTACCATAGAACCACAAATCATAAAAACACAGCCGTCGTTTAGCTTACGAGCTACACGCTCACGATCTTTTAATAAGAGATCTTGCACATAATTTTTATTTCTTTTTTGAGAGAATGCTATCTCAAAAGTTTTAACAGGTTCTGTTATGCTTTTTACATTTGCTAAACGCAATTTTTTATCTAGATAGGATTTATATAAGGTAAAAGAATCTTCTCCACGAGCTCCCCAAAGTAAATGAAAAGGTTGCTCTTTGTTTTGAGAAAGCATTCCTAAAAAAGGTGCGATACCCGTACCATTTGCAATCGCATAGACAGAAGGAGCGTCTTCAGGTAAATGAAAAGACTCGTTTTTCTCTATGCTTGCCAAAATAGTATCACCCGATTTTAACAAAGAAAAATACTCCGAACATAAGCCTTTGTTATGCTTCTTTACACTCAATAAAATAGCACCATCTACCTTTGCAATAGAATATTTTCGAGCGGTATCACTATTAGGTGGTATCACTGCTAATAAATCTCCAGATGAAAACGATAGTTTATCTAGCACCTTTAATTTTAAAATAAAGGTATTATCTATGTTTAAGTCTGTTCTTTCTATCACTTCAAACGAATACTCTTTTAAGTTTTTTTTATCTTTAACAGGTAAAGTTACTTTAAGAGATAGACCAGCAGATTCGTTCCATTTTTTTAACCAATCATAAAAGGCAACATCAGACTGGTTATTAATTTTTACAATAGGCAAAATAGGTGTAAAACCATTGTGTGCATGGAGTAAAGCATCTACTTTTACTGCATACAGACAATACCTTGGGTATGTAATTGACCCAAAACCAACTACCGCAAATTTTAAGTTATTAATAGGGACTATCGATTTTAACAACCCTTCAAATTTTCGAGCATTTGTAGGTGCGTCACCATCACCATAAGTGGCTGTAAACACAATTAAATGGCTTGCATTCGCATACGTGCTGTATTCATTTAAAGTGCTTAAAAACACTTTTTTGCCCTCATCTATTAAAGCTTCAGAAAATGCTTTTGCAACTACGTGAGTATTTCCAGACTCAGATCCTACGAGTACTATATATTCAGCCTCATCTTTTGTGCACTTTTGTATAAGTGACGCTGCCTTTTTACGTTTTTTAATACTCATATAAAATCCTGAAAAAATAAAAAATAACAAGCTTAAACTTGCCAGCAATAATATAATAGACCACAACACATTACCTTGTCCTGTATGCCACTTTGTACTCCACAATGAAGCCACCTTAACAAACGGATAAGGCACTTCGCTCATCACTTGCCCTGTGTGCTGTTGTATTAACAACTCACTTTCTCTGAGCTCTAATTGATAATAATCTTCAGGATCATCAGAAAAAGGAAAAGACACTTTCCTGACCTCATCTAATGTTATATTCTGAAATAATAAAGAACTGTCAATGGGCTTTTCGTTGCCTATTTCCGAAGCAGGCTCTACTAATCCTTGCGTTGTTGTAGGTTCTGGTAATAAAGAAAACTTTTCTGCTGAAAGAAAAACACCCGTTGCAGCAACTACAACAAGAGGAACCAAAAACCATCTACCCAAAATCACGTGATAGCGTTGTCCGAAATCACTTTCTCTTACTTTTACAAACCAGTTTTTAAACCCACCTTGACGTTGGGCCAACAAAAAAACACCTGTAACCGCAATAAAACAAAGTAAAAAGGAAGCAATCCCTACAAAAGCACGCCCTATGCTTTTTAAAAACAAAGACCTGTGCACATTAGTTACAAAACTAAAAAAGGGAGATTGCCCTGTTACTTCGCCTAATTTTTGGGCGGTTGTTGGATGTATAAAGATGGTCTCACTATCGCCTTCTTCAGTAAAAACAGATGCTTTTACAAAATGCTCTGGAGTAACCTCTAAATCAAGCACCTCACTATACTGCTCTTTTAACGCTATAACCGTTTGAGAAAGCGGCACATTGTCTAAAGCTGTTACATGATAAGGTTGTGCAGCCAGAGACACGGGCTCTACGGCTAAAATTGTTCCCGTAACAGCTGCAACAACAAGAAATAACGCAGAAATAAGTGCTAATAAAAAGTGGCTATACCGCCATAGAGAGCCTATCATTAAAATTTTATTATTGAGGCATCATACGCACATACCTTATAAAACCAGTTCCTTCAGTTTTACTTTTTAAACTAGCCGTAGTAAGCTCAAATTCAATATCTTTTACGTGATATTCTTTATCTTCGACAGAGGTTTCAAAACGAACGCTGTAGCCCTTATCTATTTTTTCTGTTGGAATTTTTATAACGCTTATTGTACGTTCTCCACCAGCAATGGTTTCGCCAGCAATTGCGTCAATATTCATACGACGTTTGCCGTAAAAACTCCACCATTCAGATATTTCACTATACCACTCTGTATCTTTTCCTTGCACGTATAATGTTTCTTCATATTCACCTTCTGGGTTTATTAAAGAAATGATCACGTAAGCACCTTCGCCTGTATAATTTGTCATTTGAATCATACATTTCACATTCGTTTTTTCGACAGGCTGCTCAAAAGCAACTAACATTAAAATGGCAAAAGCAGAAAAAGAAATTAGTTTAATTAATCGAGACATATTATTTAAGAAAGTTTAGTTCTACATTGTTTTTTTGAAGCAATTCATTCTCACTTGCAAGGTCTAGCACAGACTCATCAAAATCTGTTTTGATGCTTGTATTCGCTCCTTTACTAACAAGGTATTTTAAAATCGCATCGTCTTTTGCTTTCATTGCCGAAATATGCAAAGCAGTATACCCTTCATCGTTAACTGCATTAGGATCTACACCAAAAGCTAAAGCTTGTTTTAATAGAGACAGATTATTTTTCTGAACCGCAATATGTGCCAGTGTATTTGCTCCACCTTGAATTTCCTTAAAATTAAGGTTGTATTCTTTTAGCAATTCTAATTTTTCAGAAAACAATTTATCTTTTCTTTCATTAAACAAAAAATAGGCCAAGGTATTACCTTCATTATCTTTTGTATCTATAGCTGCACCATTATCTAAAAGAAATTTAACCACATTGGCATCATTACTTGCTACTGCTAATGCAAGTGCAGAACGCCCTTCACCATCTTTTAGATTGACATCTTTAACTTGAGCAAATAATGTTTTTACAACTTCTAGTGTATTGCTATGTGAAGCATTTCCGAAGGGAAAATTACCCTCTTTATCTTTTAGACTTACATCTACTCCATTTTTAATAAAGTACTCAGAAACCGCTACGTTTTTGTTTTTAGCAGCTATGGTGTGTAATGGATTTTTTCCGTTGTCTCCCACTACATTTACAGGAACACCTAAAGATTCTAAAAACTGATATGTTTCTAACTTATTTTGAGTGTTACGAGTACCTAAGCTTGCGTATAACATTGCATTACCGCCTTCAGTATTCACTTTTTTAGGATCAATTCCTTTTTTAATTAATAAATTCAAAAAGTCAATGTTTCCATTTTTAGTAGCGTAATTAAAAATATTGTTTCTTAAAGGGTCAAGAGTTTCTAGTGTAAAACCTTTGTTTAAGAAATAGTTTAATTCTGCTTCGTTTTCTAAAAAAGGAGCAATAAGCAATAAAGCGTTTACACCATATTTATTTACCTCATCTTTTAAAACAACACCTTGTTTTTCAAAAAGATCATAAACTTCCTGACTCTTTTCACCAGCACTAGCTGTAAAGGTTACAGGCGTATTTCCTTTACTATCTTTTACATCAAAAGAAGCTCCATTGTCAAACAAGTGCTGCATAACAGCAACCCTACCCTTATACGCTGCCCAAAAAAGATAGGTACGACTATCGTGAGTACGTTTATCTACACCATTACCCTCTTGTGCTAATAGATATTTAATAGCATCATCATTAACATTAGACAATATTGCATAAACTACACCATCAAAACCATTATTTGTTAATGCCGCTGGATCATTCCCTTGTTTTACAAGCTCTTGTAATTGAGCAACAGATGGGTTAGATTTCCAGAAACTTCTAGATAAAAAAGTGTTTTCTTGAGCTGATATTCCCGAAGAAACACCAAGGATTAGAAATAGACTTACTACTACTTGTTTTAACATATTATGGCTTTTTAATAAAAGATTCTATTACCGGATTAATCTGTGCTTCTTCAGTGATCTCATCATCAAATAGATACTTATATAGCACTTTATTTTTTACTTTTTGTTCAAGATTTAAATCTTGATTTCTAGCATATACCTCATCCCATTTTGCACGTACTACACTCCATTTGTTAGTGTGATCTTTCCACCAACTTGCAGCAGCCGCACAACGACTATCATCTACTTTTACATAGGTATTATATCCTTTTTCTTTTGCTAGTAGGATATCTTCTGCACCTTTTTCGCGAACAATCTTCTCATTATCTTGATCGTGAACCCATCCAAAATCTGTGATTTCATGACGGTTCGTTCTCATAGTTAAATTATAATCGCTACGCTGGGTGTATTCACGTCTAGGTAAAGGAGCTGGAGTTGTATTTTCCCAGTAACTTCTACCATCTACGTGTACCCAAGTAGCAGTACCTTCATAACGAGGGCTATCATCTACTTGAAATACTTTTTGTGTCCATTGTCCTTTTACATCTTTCTTAGACTTCTGTACAAATGTCCACTCATTATCTGCATTATACGTGTACAAATCTGTGTTTTCAAACAACCAATCTTGACGCCAGTGCTTAATAATCATTGGCTCTGCAGGATTACCTACTTGTAACAAATGCTGTATTTGTATTTTATCATCATTTGATTCATCTCCCACTATTTGTGCCCACTCTAATCCTGTTGCAATTTTAGTTTTTGAAGGCAGGTAAAGAGAATCTTGACTATAATTAAACGTCTCTGCAAAATTAAACGTTACTTCGTAACAACCACACATTTTTTTTATCGCTTCTGCGTCTTGTTTTTGTTTCTTATTCTGAGCTATTGTTGTAAACACAAAAGCAAAAGTAAAAATTGTAAGAATTATCTTTCTCATAACAATATTATTTTATGATTAATTTTTTTGTGATTGTAGCTGGTCCAGACTGAAAAGCAACCATGTAAACACCACTTTGCAATATAGAAACATCTAGCGTTTTATTGTAAAAACCATTGTTGTTTGTTACTGAAGTAGCGAATACTTGAGAACCATCCATTGCATAAATCTTTACTACGTTATCCTCTAAAACAGTTGTATTATTTTCAAATACAATGGTAACTTGCCCATCTGCTGTTGGGTTTGGATACATACCAAAAGAAACTTGCTCTGTTACACTCTCAAAACCTAAAAGGTCTGAAACATTTTCTAAGTTAAATGTAATATTTCCTGTTGAAGATCCTTCAAACTCTGTAAATACAACTCTAAACACCGTGCTTTCAGATTTTTTCACGTAATAAGCAACGTCACTATTTACATCATAACCTGTTCCGCCAAATGTTTTCCAGTCATAACCAATTGTGTTTATCTCTTCAAGATAATCTAAGGTATTTGGGTCTCCAGCTCCAGCAGTTTCATCATTTTGAGCAACCGTAACGTTTGGGTTATGTAATGCTCCTGTTACCGGATAATATTGTCCTGGAGGATCTAAAAACGTAGTATATTTTCTAAAAACAAAATCCCAAGCATCAATAGCCGGCTCTGCAATAACAGCTTCGTTATTAATTAGAGAAAAATAATTGTACCTCGTGTCTGGGTTATCATCGTTAGAAACAGTTTGAGTTGTTTCATTTACCCAGGCTGTGCCTGACCAAGTTGCAAACCTAAAAGTGTAGCCTGCAGCATACGCTTCATTGATAAACTTAACGTATGTTCCATCAGCATATTTAAGCACAAAAACTACTGAACCTTCTACCACGTGAGTTACAGGGTTATATTCTCCCCATCCATAGGTTGCAGACCCTTGCATAAAAGCACCATTATCCCAGTTAGTATCATCATTATAAAGAGGATTCCAACTCGCTTCATTAGCCACATCTACGGTATCAAATGCTGATGGATCATTAGCTACTTCAAACACCTGAATACCCACTCCGTCATTTACTCTTATCCCCATATCTTGCGGATTCTCACGTAGAAAAGCAATATCCCAGTTTGCAGCTTCATAGCTGTTTGTAGTCTGATTAGATAAATCTACATATACCTCATCTGTATACCCTGCTCCCATAGAAACAGTAACAGCTTCTTGAGCATTAATAATTGTTGTGGCTAGTAAAACTGCCGATAGTATTATTTTTTTCATTGTATGCTATTTTGTAGTTGTTAACTTATTGTTTTATTGTAAAAGATTGTATTTAAATTCTGGAAAACCACGCGCACCACTATCATCAAGAAGGGCTGTGAATTTTAATTTGTAGTTGTTACCATTGGGGTCTTTGATGATATAATAAATGGTATCGATTAAGACTTTATCTTCATTTATCACATTTCTCCAAGTACTACCAATAGCACGTTGATCTAGCTGAAAGTTTGAATTGTTGATATTTCCGAAGTTAAAATCATCATACGGAATATCTTCTGTACTAACTGCATAAGCGGTTACTCCTCCTTTGCGATTATGTAACACTCCATCTGAAAAACCATAAGAACCTGCATCTTCGATAACATTAGTAAACACAGTAAAATTAAGATCCCATTTTTCTGCTTGTGGCTCTACTAAAAGTGTATTATTTGTATTAAAACTGAAAAAACTGAAATTATAATTTGCGTCTTTTTCAATAAATACTTCTTGATGCGAAGTGTCATTTAAGTTAGCGTATTGTAGCAAATAACCATTGTCTTGACGTAATACACGTATTTTTTTCCAACCTCTTTTTTCGCCTGCTACAGCAACACTACCTGGCTCTGGAGTTTCAACCCCTACTTGATAACCAAGATTTACTAAATACACTTTATTCTCTCCTTCAGTTACATTTATTACATCCATAGCTGTTTTATTAATATCGCCATCTGGATGATCTATATACGCCTCATTAGCGGGATCAAAAGTACCTACCGCAACTTGCTCTTGTAAATCTGCAACATCTGCTTCTGTAACAGCATCTATATTGGTGCTTTCAAGTTGTGCAGCTGCCATATAGATTGACCCATTAATACCTACTCTAAAATCTGATCCTCCATAAAAACCTAAGTCCCAAGCATCTCTTTGGACCACAACTTGATCTTCTGCGCTCAAATCAATATACACTTGATTAGGCTGATTAGGTCCTCCTACGGTTGGTTCAAATCCTCTTCCTAAAGAAGCTGTACTGTTAAGTGTAAAAGTGGAGTTTCCTTGAATTACAGCATTAGAATAATCTGTTTCTACAATGCTAAAAGTGATTTCTACCGTTTCGTCTAAATTAGGGTTCAACTTAGTAAAGACAATTGTATTTCCATTTTCACCTGGTGAAATAGGGAGTACCAAATTATTATCTAACACAGGAGGGTTTGTAGTAAAATCTGTTCCATAAACCGCATTTGAAGCTTCTACTAAAAATGTAACACTACCTGTTTCTGTGCTCGTTTCTGAATAGACTAAAGGAATATCTTGAGTGCTTTCTATTTCAGATAAATTTGCAGAAAGACTTGAAAAAGCCACCACAAATGGATTTGTCATTAGCGCAGTATCTTCATCATCACTACACGAAACGAATGTAAGTGTGATAAAAGCAAAACATAATATTGACTTGAAAAATTTCATAATTATATAGATAAATTATAAGTGAGCTTTAAAAAATAAGAACGACCATAGCCTAATGAAATTTGAGCAGGATCACCATCGTGCGCACCTCCTTCAAAAGCGGTTGTATCAACTTGTGTAACATCAAAAAGATTACGGCAACCTAAAGTGGTCGTAAAAGCACCGTCAAAAAACGACTTGTTAACGGTAGCATCCATCCAGCTATAAGGGTCGGTTTCGCCAGCGACAAACTCTTGTTCTCCTTGATCGTTTGTTTTTTCAACAAACTGCTGTTGTTTTCCTAGGTATTTAAAGAATAGAGAAAAAGTGGTCTTCCATTCTGGTAGGGTATAAGAAACGTTAGAATTTAACTGTAGGTTAAACAAATAATCTTCATTTGCCTGTGTTCTACTATCAAGTACCTTTGAAATTCCTTGAAGCGAAGCTCCTATTTGACCTTTAAAATTTTTGTAAAACACTTCATTTTCAGAAAACACCCCTAGCGCTTTAAATCGGTCAATATTATTATACTGATACTCTAAAGGACTTTGATTTACAATGATTAACTCTATACGATCTGTTAAGTTTAAATAATTAAAACTTAATTTATTTTTTAATCGAATAGCGCCATCACCAAGGGTACTTTTCTTCTTGAGATGTAAAAAAGCAGAGACTCCCTTTTCCGGATTTAGATTTCCGTTTCCTTGTACGTTATGATTTACATCTACAAAATAAGTGTACAGTTCGTTATAATTAGGAGTTCTATTTGCCGAACCTAAAATGGCACGCAATTCCCAATCTTCACCCAAGGTTTGTTTTGCACTAAGTGACCCTATATATTGAGTTTCAAATAAGTTACTGAAAGAAGCTCTAACACCCGGACGTAGCGAAAAACGTTTTGTAAGCTGTAATTCTGAAGCTGCAAAAAAATCATAATTATTGAGTTCTTGAGTCACTGCATCACTACCAGGGTTTATCACAATAGCAACAGAAGACCCCGAGCCTTTTTCTGCAGTTAATTCATATCCTAATTGCAAATTAGCCTTGCTTGTATTTATAATATTACTAAAGGTTCCTCTAGAAAACAAAGCACTTCTACTTTGGTATTCACCAGCCTCAATGTTTTCTTTTTCTTGACTCTGAATACGATATGTATAACGCTCTAAATCTTTGGTTTGTTTTTGGTAAGATACTGACACATTATACCCTATTTTATTAAATAAAGTTCCAGATCCATTTAAATGATGATAAAAACGATTGTTGGTATAAATTTCATCTAAAGCAGTAGGATTTATTGTTCCAGTAGCAGCGTTTTCATTTAAATCTACATTTTCAGAAAAACGATCAATAGTTTCATTTAGATAATCAAAACGATAAAACAAGTTTAAGTTCTGTTTAGTATAAGACACCAGCCCTTTAGCATTTTGTTGTAGTTTAGGCAACCATTCATGCCCTCTTAAACCATCGTTTATCACGTAGTTTTCACCTTGCTTATCATTAAAAAAACCTGCAAAGTCATTACGTGTATACACTACATTAGCGTACATTTCTTCTGTTAGATTGTGCCCCACCTTCAACGATTGGATATGACGGCCTTTATCAAACCATTCATACTCATCACCAATAGTCTCTTCTTGAGAATAAACAGTGAACTCCCAATCGTTGCGGGAGGACTTTTTTGTTATAATATTTATGATTCCAGAAACTGCATTTGCACCATATTGCACTCCCATTGCCCCTTCTACAATCTCAATACGCTCAATGTCATCTAGATTAATTAACGTGAGGTCTGTATTATTACCTACACCTTCTTCATTAATAACAGGTATATTGTCTATCAACACTTTAAAGTACTGACTATCTAAACCAAATAAACTCACGCCACTTTTACCCGTAGAAGTGTTTGGGGTAATATTTAAATTTAATGTTGTATTTAATACATCTGCAAGCGTATTACCCGCCTGGCGCTCGATATCTTTTCTCGAAATTACTTTTACCTCAACAACAGATTTTGATACCGATTGCGGATTTATTTGTCCCGTTACCACTACTTCTTCTAACCTCTCAGGATTAAGAGAATCTTTTTTTTGTTCTACTTGAGCAGTAGCCTGTAAAGATGTAAGGATTAATATTAAAAATAAGAGGCGCATACATTGTTTAATTATGAGCGACAAAATTACTTATTTTTATTTATTCTAAATAAGAATAGAAATCAAATAAAGCTATTATTGAGATTGATTCTAAATAGATTTATCCGCAACAAACTGATTATAAGCTACTTGCGTGTTTCGTTCTAAATTAGAGTTAAGGTGAAATTAATTTTAAAACGCAAAGAGTGGATAATAGCAGCCCGCAATAGACCCTAACCACAATGAAGACAAACCACTATATATCAATAGCATAAGGACACAAAAAAAGCCTTCAGTTTCCTGAAGGCTTTGTACTCGAGGCGGGAATCGAACCCGCACGACCGAAGTCACTGGATTTTGAATCCAGCGCGTCTACCAATTCCGCCACTCGAGCTTCTTTATCCTAGAGATAAAAGGTAGTACCGTTATTTAAAACGGACTGCAAAAATAATCATTTATTTAAATCTACAATGTAAATTTTAAAATCAATCCAAACCTATTTATAGATTGTTAGTAAATCAAAAAAACATTTTTTTTAAAGCCCGTAGTTTCACGTACTTTTGTCAAAACAAAATAAAACACCTCTATATCATGGCTACCGGACCAACACCTAAAATATTTGCTTGTAAACAATCGCAAGATCTTGCAAAAGATATCGCAAAAGAATATGGAATTCCGTTAGGAAATATTATTACATCAACATACAGTGATGGAGAATTCCAACCATCGTTTGAAGAATCGGTTCGTGGTTGCAGAGTGTTTTTAATTGGCTCTACACACCCAAGTAGTGACCACTTAATGGAACTACTTTTAATGTGTGATGCTGCAAAAAGAGCAAGTGCAAGACACATTACAGCGGTTATGCCTTATTTTGGTTGGGCAAGACAAGACCGTAAAGACAAACCTCGTGTACCTATTGCTGCAAAAATGATTGCAAAAATGCTAGAAACAGCTGGAGCAACACGTATCATTACAATGGATTTACACGCAGACCAAATACAAGGATTTTTTGAAAAACCTGTAGATCACCTTTTTGCTTCTACAATTTTCTTACCGTACTTAAAAACCTTAAACCTACCTAACCTAACTATTGCTTCTCCAGATATGGGTGGTTCTAAAAGAGCCTATGCTTATTCTAAAGCCATGGAAAGCGATGTTGTTATCTGTTACAAACAACGCGAAAAAGCAAACATCATTAGCCACATGGAATTAATTGGTGATGTAAAAGGTAAAAATGTAGTATTAGTAGATGATATGGTAGATACTGCTGGAACACTCACAAAAGCTGCAGACTTAATGATGGAAAGAGGAGCATTATCTGTGAGAGCAATCTGTACACACCCTATACTTTCTGGCGCAGCTTACGACCGCCTAGAAGCTTCAAAACTAGAAGAACTTATTGTTACAGACTCAATACCACTACGTCAAGAAAGCCCAAAACTAAGAGTACTTTCTTGCGCAAAATTATTTGCAGATGTAATGAAAAGCGTACAGGTTAACCAAAGTATTAGCTCTAAGTTTATAATGTAAGTTTTCATAAAATTTTTGAAGCTAGACCGCTGCACTAATAAAAAAAGACAACACTTTTGATCAATAAAATCAAAAGTGTTGTCTTTTTTCTATACTCCTTATGCAATTAGCGCAACGGTCTATATTCTTTTTCTTTGCCTTTCTATATAATTAAACTATATTTGCAGCCGCTTAGACCAAAACGGCTAAGCACTATAAATCAATAATTTAAAATTTCAGATTAAAATGAAATCAATTACAATCAACGGATCTCAAAGAGAAAGTGTAGGCAAAAAAGCAACTAAAGCCTTACGCGATGCTGGGAAGGTACCTTGCGTAGTATACGGAGGAGAAGCACCTATTCACTTTTCAGCAGATGAATTAGCATTTAGCAAACTCGTATATACGCCAGACGTACATACGGTTGTTATTGAATTAGATGGAAAAAAAGTGGACGCTATCTTACAAGATATCCAGTTTCATCCAGTAACTGACAGAATATTACACATAGACTTCTATCAAATTTCTGACGATAAAGAAGTAATGCTAGAAATTCCAGTACGTATCACAGGTAACTCTCGTGGTGTTCGTAATGGTGGTACTTTACGTATCGTTTCTCGTAAACTACGTGTTAAAGCTATACCAGCTAACTTACCAGACGTTATTGAAGTAGATATTACTGAAATGAAAATTGGTGACAAGTTATACGTAACTGCTGCTGCAAACGACAAATTCACAATACTTCACTCAGATAACGAAGTTATTTGCCAAGTAAGAACTTCTAGAACTGCTGTAGCAGATACTGGAGACGATGAAGATGAAGAAGGTGAAGAAGGAACAGAAGAGGCTGCTGCAGAATAAGCAACATCCCTTTTAATTATACTAAAAGCATCTCGTTAATTCGAGATGCTTTTTTTATTTTTACTCTTTTAATAAAAAGCTATGATCTCATTACTTCGGAAATTTTTTGGGCTTGACGATCCTGCTAAAAACAACAGTAAGACTATAACTACCACAAAGTCTTCTGAAAATATTTTAGATACCGAAGAAAGAATCAAACAACCTCGTGAAGAAACAACGATGAAAAAATTTTTAATTGCCGGTCTAGGTAACATTGGGCCTAAATATGAAAACACACGCCATAACATTGGCTTCAAAGTGCTAGACTATATAGCCAAACATGAAGACCTAAGCTGGGAAACCGTGAAACTTGGCGATATAACTACACTTAAGAAAAAAGGGCGCACTTTCATATTACTGAAACCTTCTACCTTTATGAACTTAAGTGGAAAAGCAGTTAAATATTGGTTAGACAAAGAGAAAATTTCAGTAGAAAACCTACTTGTGGTTACAGACGACCTTAACTTACCTTTTGGTACTTTTAGAATAAAAACGCAAGGAAGCAGTGGCGGCCACAATGGTCTTAAAGACATACAAGCGACACTAGGTAATGGTAAATATCCTCGGTTTAGATTTGGAATAAGCGATGCCTTTGCAAAAGGGCGCCAAGTAGATTACGTTTTAGGCGAATGGACCGCACAAGAAGAATCTGAACTTATTGAACGATTAGAAAAAGCAAAACAAGCCGTAGAATCTTTCGGACTTGCAGGAGCTAGCAATACTATGAACGCTTTTAACGGAAAGTAAATGAAAGTACACAAAGGCGCAGCAGCATATAAAAATGATCGTGGTAGTGTGGTAACCATAGGTACTTTTGACGGAGTTCACGTGGGGCATGCCACCATTTTAAAACGCTTAGCAAAAACCGCAAAAGATCTAGATTTAGATGCTGTCTTGCTTACATTTTTTCCGCACCCTCGTATGGTTTTACAAAAAGACACAAGCATTAAGATGCTACATACGCTAGAAGAAAAAAAGAATCACGTGGCTGCATTAGGTATTCAACACCTAGTAATACACCCTTTTACACACGGTTTTTCAAGATTAACAGCGACAGAATATGTACGCGATATTCTCGTAAATCAACTAAAAGCAAAAAAAATCATTATAGGCTATGACCACCGTTTTGGGCGTAACCGCGCAGCAGATATTAACGACTTAAAAGAGTTTGGCAAAACATACCTCTTTGACGTAGAAGAAATAACAGCACAAGAACTAGATGATGTTGCTGTAAGTTCTACAAAAATCAGAAAGGCACTTGAACAAGGTGATATTGAAACGGCAAACAATTATTTAGGTTACAATTATAATATTACTGGCACCATAGAAAAAGGAAAAGCCATAGGACGCACACTTGACTATCCTACAGCAAATTTAAAACCAGACGAAGCGTATAAATTGATTCCTAAAAACGGAGTGTATGTAACCCAAGCGACCATAAATGAAAAAGCGGTCTATGGCATCACAAGCATAGGAACAAACCCAACCGTGGGGGGCAAAACAACAACAATAGAAACCTATTTTCTTGATTTTGAAGGCAATCTTTACGACCTACAAATAACATTAAGTTTTTTAAAATACATAAGAGACGAAGCTACATTTGACGGTTTACCTGCATTAAAAAAAGCTATCGCTGGTGATGAGCTTTTTGCTAAAAATTTTATAAAAACGTGTGAATAAATTTCTATTTAAACATATAGATAATACAGGGTTAGTTTTATGGCGAGTGGTCTTCGGTCTTCTCATTGCTATAGAAGGTTATGGCGCTATTGCCACTGGCTGGGTAAAAAGAACACTTATAGACCCCGACTTTACATTCAATTTTATTGGTTTAGATTTTTTACAACCATTACCTGGCGATTTAATGTACTGGTATTTTGCACTAATGGGAACCTTTGGGGTACTTGTAATGCTTGGTTACAAATATCGTTTTAGCATGTTTTGTTATGCTTTAATGTGGTCTTGCGTGTATTTAATGCAGAAAACATCGTATAACAATCACTACTATTTAATGATGTTGCTGTGTTGGTTAATGGTCTTTTTACCCGCAAATAGATGGCTTAGCTTAGATGCACATTTCAATAAAGAAATAAAATCTCCATCTATGCCACGATGGGTTTCACTGGTCATTATTTTACAAGTTTTGATTGTGTACACCTACGGCTCAATTGCAAAATGGTATCCACAATGGCTAGACGCTACCGTCGCAGCACTTTTTATGAAAGGCAAAGCAGATTATTGGCTCATTGGCCCTTTTTTACAATTAGATTGGGTACACTGGACCATTGCTTATGTGGGTATTTTATTCGATTTACTTATCGTACCGCTATTACTATATCGCCGTACAAGAATGTTTGCATTTTGCGTTTCTATCTTTTTCCATTTGTTTAATAGCATTGTTTTTCAAATAGGTATTTTTCCATATATGTCTATGGCATTTGCCTTGTTCTTTTTCTCTTCGGAAATATTACAACGTCGCTTTTTGCCCAAAAAAACACACTACAGTGCTGGCGAAATAAAAGTACCCAACTACAAAAATGCGCTAATTGGCGTATTTAGTATTTACTTTATTTTTCAAGTGCTCCTCCCCTTGCGTCACTGGGCTTTTAAAGATGACGTACTCTGGACAGAAGAAGGGCACCGTTTAAGTTGGCGTATGATGTTGCGCTCTCGTAGTGGAACACTTACCGTTTACACTAAAGAAAAAGACAGTACAGAGAAAAAAAGATATAACTATCAAAAGCTATTAAGCAAAAAACAAAAACGTTCTGTAAAATCTAAACCAGATCTTATCTGGCAACTCGCACAACGTATAAAAGAAACCGAAGCAAAAGAAGGCCGCGATGTCGAGGTGTATGTAAAATCTAAAGTAAAAATAAATGGCGGCGGCTACTACCCTTTTATAGACCCCCAAGTAGATCTAGCAGCAGAACCCTGGAAACATTTTGAGCATCACGACTGGATTTTACCTTCTCCAGAAACGTATGCAAAACAGCAGGCAAGAGATCCAAGAGTGCAATTAAAAACTAGAGATACTGTTAAATAAATGTACGGCAATTTTGACGCCATAAAGCGAAGACAAAAACTTCGCAAAGAAAAAACAGACTTAAGCTCAAACCAAAGTGATCGTCTTGGCAAAAAACACAGTAATGCAGAAGTTCAAAAAGCAATACAAGACATCAAAACCAAGTATAAAAAAGAAAGATATAAAACTACCCTAGTATTATTGTTTTGGGGAATTATACCTATTTTAATTACTGTTTATTTAATTTCTAAAATTATCAATTAACAATCCTTCTTGTTTTAAGAATTCTTAGCAAAACTTACAAGCATTTTGTCATTCATTCTAACAATTTCTATAACTTTGCGGCTTGTTAAAAACACCTAATTATGCTACAAGTACACGAAATTAAAGAGAACAAAGATGCTTATGTGGTTGCCCTTCAAAAAAGAGGCATCGACGCACAACCTTTATTAGAAGAAGCAATATCATTAGACGAGCAAAGAAGAACAACGCAAGCTAAACTTGATGAAACATTGGCAGAAGCTAATGTGCTTTCCAAAGAAATAGGGAATCTCTTTAAATCTGGAAAAGCACAAGAAGCTAATGTTTTAAAAGAAAAAACAGGTGAGCTTAAGGAGGCTTCAAAAGAACTAGGTGGTCAATTGGATAGCATTTCAGAAACACTACAAAAGTTACTTTGGACCATCCCAAACATTCCTAATGATCTTGTGCCAGCAGGTATGACAGAAGATGATAACGAAGAGACTTTTAGAGAAGGGGATATTCCTGTGCTTCACGAAGGTGCATTACCACATTGGGAATTAGCAAAAAAATATGACATCATAGATTTTGAATTGGGTGTTAAAATTACAGGTGCTGGATTTCCAGTATATAAAGGCAAAGGAGCTAAACTGCAACGTGCACTTATCAATTATTTTTTAGATAAAAACACAGATGCGGGTTATAAAGAAGTTCAGGTACCGCTATTAGTAAACGAAGCTTCTGGCTTTGGTACGGGACAGTTACCAGACAAAGAAGGACAAATGTACCACGTAGGGGTTGATGATCTTTATTTAATACCTACGGCAGAGGTTCCTGTAACAAACATGTTTAGAGACAACCTTGTTCAAGAAAGTGATTTACCTATTACTTGTACAGGATACACACCTTGTTTTAGAAGAGAAGCTGGAAGTTATGGCGCTCACGTAAGAGGCCTTAACAGATTACACCAGTTTGACAAAGTAGAAATTGTACGTGTAGAACATCCAGACAATAGTTACAAGGCATTAGATGGTATGGTAGACCATATTACTGAAATTTTAAGAGAGTTAAAATTACCTTTCAGAATTTTACGTTTATGTGCTGGAGATTTAGGGTTTACTTCTGCTCTAACGTATGATTTTGAAGTATTCTCAACGGCTCAAGACAGATGGTTAGAGATTTCTAGTGCATCAAACTTTGAAGCATTTCAAGCCAACAGATTAAAACTTCGCTTTAAAGACAGTGACGGAAAAAACAAACTAGCACACACCCTAAATGGTAGCTCACTAGCATTACCTAGAGTGCTTGCCGGAATATTAGAAAACTATCAAACACCAGAGGGAATAAAAATACCAGAAGTATTAGTTCCTTATTGTGGTTTTGATATGATTGACTAATTAAATAGCAAACCGCAAAATTCTAAATGTAAAAGCATCTCTATTGTACTTTTATATTTAGAATTTTGTGGTTTTACTTTTAACACAACAGACCTCAAATCAAGATGACACCCTTTTTGTTGGGTACGATTTTTGTTTTCCGAACCTTGTTTAAAATAGTATCTTTACGATATGCGCTTATTATTCACTTTATTACTACTATTAATCGGGGTTTCTAGCTTTTCTCAAAACGAGTTATTAGCTAAAAACTATGCCGAAAAGGGAGAGTATGAAAAAGCCATAGCTATTTACCAAAAACTAGTTGACCAAACCCCTAGCAGACTAGATTACACACTTTCTCTTGTTGCCATGAACCAACAATTAGAACAGTATGAAATAGCTCAAACACTATTAGAACAAAAATTAAACACTGGAGGTAAACTTCCGCAAGTTACTGTAGAACTAGGCCACAACTACACACTACAAGGTAAAGACTCTATTGCTACCATTTATTATAATGAAGCCATAGATTATATTACAGAAAATCCTCGGTACACATATACTATTGGAAAAGCATTTGAAAAATTTAGCTTACTAGATCAAACCATCACGCTGTATGAAAAAGCGATGACTATAGATCCAGATTTAGATTTTAGTCAGCAATTAGCACGACTATATGGCGAAAAAGGAGAAACCGAAAAGATGTTTTCCAGCTTTATCAACCTTATAGAAAATAAACCTACTACTAAATCTTACGCACTAAGGCAGTTTAGCCTTTACGTCACAGAAGACCCAAACAATGAAGCAAACATTCTTTTTAGAAAGATTTTGCTTAAAAAACTACAGAACAAACCAAACATACTATATAACGAATTGCTTAGTTGGTTATTTATACAACAAAACGATTATAAAAAAGCATTTGCACAAGAGAAGGCCATCTACAAAAGATCTGATGAAGACATCACAGGAATTCAAAACCTTGCCTATATCACAATTTCAAACGAGGCTTATGATGAAGCACGTGACATTATTAACTTTATCATTGAAATAGCACCAACCCCAGAAATGGAACTTGCTGCACATCAATATTTAATGAGAATTGAATTAGAAACAGCAACACCAGAAGACTATAATAAACTAGAAGAGCAATACAATACCTTATTAGACAAATTTGGTCGCGGAAATTCTACGTATCTTATTCAGATAGATTTCAATCATTTTTTAGCTTTTAATCAAAACAAAAAAGAGCTTGCAGTTACAAATCTAAAAACACTATTAGAGGAACGATTGACAGCATTTCAAGAAGCACGTATAAAAATGGAGTTGGCAGACATTCTTGTGGTAGACGAAAAATTTAATCGCGCACTTATTTATTACACCCAAGTACAAGAAAAAGTAAAAAGTGATGTTTTAGCACAAGAAGCCCGGTTTAAAGTAGCAAGAACCAGTTATTTTAAAGGAGATTTTTCTTGGGCACAAGTACAACTTGATGTGTTAAAAAAATCATCTTCACAACTTATTGCTAATGATGCACTACAGCTAAGTTTAATGATTAGTGACAACTCTTTAGAAGATAGTACTCAAACAGCGTTAAAGAAATTTGCCCACGCAGATTTACTTGCATTACAAAATAAAGACGCAGAAGCCATCACGCAGTTAGAAGATATCATAACCAATCACAAAGGAGAAAGTATAGAAGACGAAGCTTTATTAAGACAAGCTAATCTTTACAAAAAAACAGGAGATTACTTAAAAGCCGAGCTCAATTACAAAAAACTTATCGAGTTGTTTAATGAAGACATATTAGCAGATGACGCGCATTTTTTGTTAGCCAAGATGTACGAATTTGATCTTGCCCAACCCGAAAAAGCAAAAGAATTATACGAGCAGATTATATTTAATTATGCAGATAGTATTTTCTTTACAGAAGCTAGATTGCGATTTAGAATGCTACGAGGAGATTTAATTGAATAATGTTTCCAAAGCAAAAAGCAATTACCCACTTAACGATATTTTCTAACACCTAATTAACCAATAACAACAATGTATATTTACAACGTTACCATAAACATAGAAAACAGTGCACATGATGCTTGGCTTCACTGGATGAAAACAGAGCACATACCTGCCATGTTAGACACTAGAAAATTTACAAAAGCTTTAATGACAAAGGTGCAAATAGAAGAAGAAATGGGCGGCACTACTTATTCTGTACAATACCATACAGACAGTAAAGCAACACTAGAAAAATATTATGCAGAAGATGCAAATACACTAAGAGCACAAGGAAAACATTTTGAAGGAAAGTTTGTAGCTTTTAGAACAGAACTAGAAATAATCTGTGAACAATAAACCCTAAGGGTAAATCACAAAAGAAAGGAAACCCAACAGCAAATTTTTGTAGCGGTCTTAACATTGAGATACTTTTAAAGTAAAACAAAGCACTCGATAAATTAATTATCTATAATGAGCAAAAAGAAAAAAAAATTCAGCAAGCATTCTTCATCTCCTAGAAGAGAGTTTAACGCTCAAAATGATACCGTACGCGCAAAAAAGCATTTGGGCCAACACTTTCTAACTGATGAAGGTGTAGCACGAGATATCGCAGAAACACTAACCCACAAAGGCTATAAAAATGTAATAGAAATAGGTCCAGGAACAGGTGTACTTACAAAATATCTTTTAGAGAAAGACATCAACCTTGTTGCTATGGATCTCGACAGTGATTCTATTGCGTATTTAGAAGCGCATTACCCAAACGACAACTTACAAATCTTAGAAGCAGATTTTTTACGTGAAGATTTGCAAGATTACTTCGGAACTGAGCAATATGCGATAACAGGTAATTTTCCGTACAATATATCTACACAAATTGTATTTAAAGCACTAGAAAACAAAGAGCAAGTACCCGAATTCACCGGAATGTTTCAGAAAGAAGTAGCCATGCGCATTTGTGCAAATCACGGTTCTAAAACCTATGGCATACTCTCTGTTTTAGCACAAGCTTTTTATGATGCAGAATATTTATTTACTGTACCTCCCACCGTGTTTAATCCACCTCCTAAGGTAGACAGTGGTGTACTTAGACTCACCAGAAAAGCATCATTAGAGCTACCTTGTTCAGAGGCTTTCTTGTATAAAGTTGTAAAAACCGCTTTTCAACAACGCAGAAAAACGTTACGAAACAGTTTAAAAACCTTCGAAATTTCTGAAAAACTTAAAGAAGACACTATCTTTGGGCAGCGACCAGAACAGCTATCTGTAGCTCAATTTATCGCACTCACAACAAAACTGGAAGCAGATGCAATTTCAACTGACTAATGATTTTATTTTAAGCGTAGAGCAACTTATTGCTAATAAAGACGGGTTTGCACTTAGAGAACTTTTAAAAGATTATCACTTTGCCGATGTAGCAGAATTGCTAGAAGAGCTAAATAGTGATGAAGCTACCTATCTTATTAAATTACTAGAAAGCGAAATTACTTCAGAGGCTTTAATGGAGCTTGACGAAGACCTTAGGGAGCGTATTTTAGATAATCTTACCCCTACAGAAATTGCGCAAGAGCTAGAAGAACTTGATACAGATGATGCCGCAGATATTATTGCAGAACTTGATGACTCTAGGCAAAAAGAAGTAATTGATCAGATTGAAGATGAAGTACATGCCGCAGATATTGTAGAGTTATTAAACTATGACGAAGACACCGCTGGGGCTTTAATGGCAAAAGAACTCGTACAAGTAAAAGAAACTTGGACGGTTGCAGGTTGTGTACGTGAAATGCGTAGACAGGCAGAAAACGTGACCCGGGTACATTCTATTTATGTAACGAATAAAGAAGGACAGCTTACAGGTAGACTTTCTTTAAAAGACTTATTAACTGCCAGCGAAAAAACTAAAATTAGTGAAGTCTTCATCCCAAAGGTTGACTACGTTACCGTACACACAGAAAATGAAGAGGTAGCTAGAATTATGCAAAAATATGATCTAGAAGCTATTCCTGTAGTAGATGAAGACGGTCTACTAGTAGGGCGTATTACCATAGATGATATTGTAGATTTTATAAAAGACGAAGCAGAAAAAGATTACCAGATGGCTGCCGGTATATCGCAAGATGTAGAAGCAGATGATAGTGTTTGGCAATTAACACGTGCACGTTTACCTTGGCTGTTTTTAGGTCTAATGGGAGGTGTAGGAGCTGCTGCAATTATGGGTAATTTTGAAGAGGTTTTAAACAACCACGCAATCTTGTTATTATTCACCCCATTAATTGCCGCTATGGCAGGTAATGTAGGTGTACAATCTAGCGCAATTATCGTGCAAGGTCTTGCAAATGATGATGTTAAAGGAAGTATTAGCAATAGATTAATGAAAGAGATGGCACTTGCCGCATTAAATGGTGCAGCACTCTCCATCGTCTTGTTTTTGTTTATTTGGGGCTGGAAAGGCACAATAGATTACGGACTTTCTATCTCTATATCATTATTTGTTGTGATAATTGTAGCGGGTATTATAGGTACATTTATCCCATTATTTTTACACAAAAGAGGCATTGATCCAGCCATTGCAACAGGGCCGTTTATTACAACCAGCAATGATATTTTTGGAATCTTAATTTATCTATGGATCGCAAAATTAGTATTAGGAATTTAATTTGCCCTGCGGTAAAAATATACCACATGTAACATCCTACTACTTAATGCATCATTCTTAAAAAGACATAAAAGCAACATAATTAAAGGTCTAATTTTAAGATATATCTTTACATTAAATAAAACCTTATTATTTTGAACAGCTACACGTACACTCTTACTGTAACAGAAGAACATATAGACGCATACAATCACGTAAACAATCTTGTTTATATGCAATGGTGCTTAGATGCTGCACAAGCACATTGGGACCTAAAAGCAACGCCAGAACTAAAACAAAAATATGTTTGGTATGTACTTAATCACAATATTGACTATAACGCTTCTGCATTTTTAGGAGATACACTTGAGGTGAAAACTTGGATATCAAACGTAAAAGGTGTAAAAAGTATCCGTAACTATAAGATTGTTCGTTTATCAGATAAAAAAACACTTGTACAAGCCAAAACCATTTGGTGCCTAATACATGCAAAAACATTGAAAATCGCTATGGTTACAGAAGAAATACGTGAATTATTTCCTATATCAGAATAGACATAAAGCGAGACAAACTAAATTATACTTCTAGATAATACCCATATTAACTACCGAATATACACACATGAAAATACTACATCTAGACCAAAATCACCCCTTGTTATTAGACCAACTCACAACAGCAGGTTTTGATAATACAGAAGATTACACATCGTCAAAAGAGGCTATTGAGACAATAATAGAACACTATCACGGTATTGTCATTAGAAGCAGATTTAACATAGACCCTGCATTTATAGACAAGGCAGTCAATCTAAAATTTATAGCACGTGTAGGAGCAGGATTAGAAAGTATAGATCAAGAATATGCTACAAAAAAAGGCATCACACTCATCTCATCACCAGAAGGAAATAGAAATGCCGTAGGCGAACACACCCTTGGGATGTTACTTTCTCTTTTTAATAATCTAAACAAAGCAGATCTAGAGGTAAAAAAAGGCAATTGGCTTCGTGAAGCTAACAGAGGGCTAGAAGTAGACACAAAAACCATAGGTATTATTGGCTACGGAAATATGGGGAAATCATTCGCAAAAAAATTACGTGGGTTTGATTGTACAGTGCTCTGTTATGATATTAAAGAAGGCGTTGGCGATGAAAACGCGCAACAAGTATCGCTAGAAAATTTCAGAAAACAAGTAGATGTTGTGAGCTTACACACACCTTGGACACCACTTACAAACAAAATGGTTGACGCCTCATTTATTTCAGAATTTAAAAAACCGTTTTGGCTATTAAACACAGCAAGAGGAAGAAGTGTGGTGACCAAAGACCTTGTAGACGCACTAAAAAACAAAAAAATACTAGGCGCTGGGCTTGATGTTTTAGAATTTGAAAAACTAAGTTTCGAAACTCTTTTTACTTCAGAAATGCCACAAGAACTAAAAGAACTACTTGCCATGGACAACGTGCTATTAACACCCCATGTGGCAGGATGGACGGTAGAAAGCAAAACAAAATTAGCACAAGTAATTGTAGATAAAATTATTGCTAAGTTTAAATAATACTAGTGCGCGGGCTATTTTTTATATAAATTTATATTGAAAATTAAATTAACTAATCGAAACCCCCTTTATTAAGGGTATGAAAAAATTATTTCTATGAAAAGAGTAACAGGAATTGGCGGTTTGTTTTTTAAAACTACAGATCCAAAAGCGACAAAAGACTGGTATAAAAAACATTTAGGCTTTAATACAGATGATTGGGGTTGTACTTTCTGGTGGAAAGATGAAAACGGGAATAAATGCTCAACACAATGGAGTCCTATGCCTCAGGAAACGGAATACTATAAACCCTCAGAAAAACCTTTTATGTTTAACTATCGTGTAGAAAATCTTGTTGGGCTTTTGAAGCTTTTAAAAGAAGAAGGAGTGACAATTATAGGTGATATACAAGAGTTTGAATATGGTAAATTTGGATACATCATGGATAATGATGGTAATAAAATTGAACTATGGGAACCTATAGATACTGCTTTTGAATCTTAATATAATAGTTTGATTTATAGATAATTTGTACATTTATCCCTTTACTAACCTAAACATATAAATATGTCAGACGAAACAAACAAAAATATCGGAGAAGACCTAAAAGACGATGCTAAAGAATTTGCAAATGATGCAAAAAACGCAGCAAATGACTTTAAAGAGAATTGGAATAACGCTACAGATGGTGGAGAAAATAAAAAAATATTAGCAGGTGTTCTTGCTATTGTACTTGGTTCGTTAGGAGTCCATAAATTTATTTTGGGATACAATAAAGAAGGACTTATTTTATTAGGTGCTACTGTAATTACCTGCGGATTTGGTGGTCTTATAACATCTTTAGTCGGATTAGTAGAAGGTATTATCTACCTAACTAAAAGCGACGAAGAGTTTTACCAAACGTACCAAGTAGGCAAAAAAACCTGGTTCTAAATAGAAATAAAGCTTTCATAAAAAATATTGAAAGCTTTTTTATTATAGTATTTCATCGTAATATTGCAATTTAAAGTTATTAATATTTAACTACAGTTAATTACTGTATGTTATATACCAATCTTATAAAACATGGGCGTTTCTAAAAGACATTTACACACCATGAGTGTGAACCAACTTGCAGACCTAGCAAAGGTATTATCACATCCAGCTCGAATATCAATTTTAAACTACATAGGAGATTGTGACGGTTGTCTATGTAAAGATATTTCAGAAACCATAAAGCTTTCACAACCTACGACATCACAACACTTACAAGTAATTAAAAAAGCGGGACTACTTAAAAGTAAGTTTGAAGGAAAAAGTCAATACTACCGCATCAACGTAGACAAACTAGGAAAACTAAAAACTCTATTTAACGAGTTTTTTGAAGCAACAGAAGCAAAATGTTGCTAATCATATAGAGAACAATCATTAAAAGCAAATAGTTATGAAAACAAGCGAATTATTTACTCTACTAAAAGACAATGACAACAAGGCTTTGTTATTTGGCTATAACAACACAGCACTAGTAGCGCAAAATTATCATATCACAGAAGTAAAACATACCGCAATAAAAGCTGTAGATTGTGGTGGTAAAATGGATGAATGGAATGAAACAATTATTCAATTATTAGAACCAGAGACTTACAACGGCGAAGCGGCTATGTCTTGTTTTAAAGCAGCTGGAATTTTAAACAAAGTAGGTAAAATGGCAGCTTATGACATGAATGCTACAGTAAAATTTGAGTACGGAAACGCAAACTATCACACGGCACATTTACCTGTAGAGCAAGTATTAGTAGGTGAAACTAAAATTATCATTCAATTAGGAACAGACACAACCCAATGTAAAGCTCCAGATACTTGTGGACTCCCTTTAGAAAAGGCAACGACTAACACAGAAAACACATGCACACCAGGTGGTGGATGCTGCTAAAATTTAAAATACATTATGAACATCACAATCAACATACTCATTGGTTTTATTGCCTTTCTACATTTATTTTTTCTTTATTTTGAAATGTTTGCGTGGAATACTTTAGGAAAAAAAATATTTAAAACATTGCCAAAAGAAATATTTGAACCTACTAAATCTATGGCAGCAAATCAAGGTCTCTACAACGGCTTTTTGGCCGCCGGACTTATCTGGACCTTTTTTATTGAAGACCCAATGTGGCGTGTATATATCGCCATTTTCTTTTTAGCCTGTGTTGTTATAGCGGGTATCTACGGAGGATTAACGGTGAGTAAAAAAATATTTATTGTGCAGGCAATGCCCGCATTGATTACTTTAATTTTATTACACTTATAAAAGCAAAGCAATTAATAAAGTGAGTTTAAAAAAGCATAAAACAAGTTATAATTTAACTTGCTTTATGCTTTTTCTAGTGCCGCAACTATTTTTAAAACGTTTTTAGATTCAAAAAGACGAATGACTTTAATAGTAAATAAAAGAAATTTGCTTTTTACACGGCTAAGCTTAAGTGCCAGCATTGCAATAACACCATCTCTTTTTAAAATTTCGGCAGTACGATCTGCGGCCTTGTGATATTGTTGTGCAAATAACCATGCACCATCTCTAGCTACGTTAATACTAAAAGCGGCCAACTTATCTTCTTTCCCCTTACCTACTAACTCAAGCAATCTAAAAAAAGGTGATACGCTATTAACACTAGCCTGTGTTCCGTTTACCATGGTATTGAGAATCTCATTAATTTTATTGAAATCATTTTTAAAAGATTCAAGATCATTGCCTACCCCCACTGTTTCTGAAGTAACAATTCCGAGGTCTAAATTAATGTGCGCATTAATACCCATTAAAATATGCTGTATAATTAATAAACTAGTGTCTTGGCTAGCCTCAAAAGTAATGTACCAACTTTCGGTTACTTGAAGGCCTGCTTTGTAGTCATAATAAGCCTTTATATACCTATTTGCAAAAATAACATCTAGCTTTTCCATTCTAGAATTATCTTCAAATTCACCATTAATAATGCCGTTTCTAATGCGTTTGGTCACATTATTATAAAGTACCGGAAAAAATGCAAGGGTGCTTTTATTCTCTTTCTCGACTAAAATAATCTCATCTAAAATAGTGATGACCTCTTGGATGGTAGTGGCTAGTTTCATACCCTAACTAATTGGTTTCTATAAAAATACCAATAACCTCATTTAAATGGGGTGACTATTTCAGAAATTTTAAAGAAATTTAGAGCCGGTAATTGCAATATTTAATCAGGAAAGAAAAAGCAGATTACGCGTCAGCATCTTTATTTTTAATGGCTGCCATTTTTTTCTCAAGTTCAGCTTGAAACTCTTCCATCACTGGTTTCACAGTACTTTCTGGAAGGTCTGCAATGCGTATATACATTAAACCATCAATCACATTATTAAACATTGGATCTACATTAAACGCCACAACCTTAGCATTTTGCTTTATGTATTTTTTAATCAAAACAGGCATACGCAATGCACCCGGTTCCACCTCATCAATAATTTTATCAAATTTATTTAAATCTGCTTCACTAGCATCAAACACAAAGTCTTTATCAGCATCTTTTAGCTTTACTTTATATTCCTTTTTAGGGTTGATGTATTGCGCTACCCAAGGATCGTAATAATTAGATTTCATAAATTCAATCATCAAGCCCTTAGAAAACTCACTAAACTTATTGCTAATACTTACTCCACCAATAAGAAAACGGTGTTCTGGATAACGTAATGTGGTGTGTACAATCCCTTTCCAAAGTAAAAATAAAGGCATTGGTTTTTGCTGGTATTCTTTGATGATAAATGCACGACCCATCTCTATAGACTGGCTCATCATCTCATACAATTCTGGCTCAAACCTAAAGAGGTCTTGTAAATAAAACCCATTAATACCACGTGTTTCAAATATTTTTGAACCCAAGCCCATTCTATAGGCTCCAACTAACATTTTTGCCTCCTTATCCCATAAAAACATATGATGATAATAAGCATCAAATTTATCTAAATCTATGGCTTTATTAGTCCCCTCTCCTACATCTCTAAAAGTAATTTCACGAAGCCTACCAATCTCTAATAAGATATTTGGGATAAGCTCTGCAGAAGCTAGGTACACTTCATAATTTTTACTTTCTAAAAGTCGCTTATCACTCGCAAGCAATGAGGCAACTTCTGCCTCTATAGTTTCCTTTAAAGCTGGACCTGCAATCTTTTTGGGTTGCTTGGGCAACTTTATAGACGTAGGCAATTGCTCTATTAATTTTTTCTTCTGAAAAGGATTAGCAAGCATATAGGTTTTCTTTCTTAAAAACTCGGTATATGATTGCAAAGTGTTATGCTCATTTTGGTCTGCAATAGAGATGGCATTCCCTATTCGCATTTTAATTTTTCTGTCTTTTTGAGACAATAACTCTGAAGGTAATTTTGCTGTTCTAAATGTGCCATTCATTTTTGAAAGCTTATAAAACAAGGCGCTATTCTTTGCATGAAAATAGATGGGTACAACGGGTACATTTGCTTTATTAATAAGCTTCATGGCAGCATCCTCCCATGGTTTGTCTACAATATTCTTATCATCTTTTTGAGTAGACACCTCGCCTGCCGGAAAAATCCCCAAGGGATGCCCTGCTCTTAAATGAGAAATAGCAGCTTTAAAGCCTGTAAAACTAGACCTCAACTCTTTTTTATTTTCAAAAGGATTGACTGGCATAACGTAAGGTTTTAATGGAACAATACGATGCAGTAAAAAATTTGCCATTATTTTATAATCAGGCCTACGTTCTAAAAGCACTTTTAGCAACAGTATACCGTCTATTCCTCCCAATGGGTGGTTAGAGACTGTAACAAAAGGGCCTGTTTTAGGAATTCGCCTTAAATCTTCTTCTGGAATTTCAAACTCAATTTCAAACTCCTCTAAAAGAGCATTAATAAAATCAAGGTCACTCAAATGCTTATGACAATCATAGATTTTATTAATCGCAGATATACTTAACACCTTCATTAAAGACCAACCTATAAAAGTACCTACAAACCCTAGTTTGTCTACTTTTATCGCTTTAGCTATCTCTCCAGAAGTGACTAATCCCATTAAACATTAAAAAATTGATTAACTGCAAAGATAACTAAAAACCGCTCGTTTTATTCTTTTACGACAAGCTGAACAGTTGCCCCGTTTTCTTGCTTTAACAGCACCGTTTTATCTGCTTCTAGTTTTTTAATCTCTATTGGCGTGGCATACCTCACAGTATAAAGTGTAACATCTTCATCACATTTTACATTAAATGTACCTTTCAACTTTGCTAATAAAGAAGGCAATGTATTGTATTTATTATCTACACAAACGGTAAAACTAATCGCAGAATTCTGTATCATATCTACTTTCATTTTATATTCATGAAGCCACTTAAACACATCTGCAATATGATTTTCCATCATAAAACTAAAATCTAATGATGATAAAGAGATTAAAACTTGCTTGCGTTTTAAAATGAAACAAGAAATTTTTGGGTCTAGCGCCACACCTTTTCCAACACAAGTTCCTGGAGATGTTGGGTCAATAAAAGACTTTACATATAAAGGTATTTCTTTACGCTGTATAGGTTGTAAGGTTTTTGGGTGAATTACAGATGCTCCATAAAAAGCAAGCTCAATAGCTTCTGTATAAGAAATATGATTTAACAAGGTGGTTTTCTTAAAATACCTTGGATCGGCATTAAGAACACCAGGAACATCTTTCCAGATAGTTACAGAATCTGCATTTAAACAATATGCAAAAATGGCTGCTGTATAATCACTCCCTTCTCTACCCAATGTAGTCGTAAGGTTGTGTGTATTTTCAGACGCTATAAAACCTTGTGTAATTGTTATTCCTTTTTTATTTACAACTTCAGAAATGCGTTTTTGGGTATCTTCCCAATCTACGTTTGCATCTCTATATTTTGTATCTGTAACCACACAATCTCTTGCATCAAGAAAAGTATTTTCTATTCCTATTTCATTTAAATAAGCAGATACAATTGTAGTAGAGATTAACTCTCCATAAGACACTACTTGATCATAAACAAATGGATGTTGTTTAGATTTATTTTTATCTAAAAACTGTGTCAATTCTGTTATTAACAGGTTTACTTTAGTGAAAATTGAATGTTTTTCATTTTCAAAAAGTCCTTTTAATATTTCGTGATGAAAATGAACAATTTCGTTTAACGAAGCTGATACATCTTGCTCATTCTCTAGGTAATCATGAACAACTTGCTCAAATGCGTTTGTCATTTTTCCCATAGCAGAAACAACTACTATTAAATCTTTCTCTCCTGTAACTTTAAGTACTTGAGCTACATTTTTTACTGCTTCTGCTTCTTTTACAGATGCTCCTCCAAATTTAAATACCTTCATGTCTATCATCCAAAAGATGGATGAGTTTTTAAATTAAACTTTATTTTATTTTTCTAAAAAAGCGGTTAGTTTTTCATTATCCATGGCAGCGATGTACCAATTTTTATCCATCACCGCGCCTGTTTTTTCATAAAAATCTATTGATGGTGTATTCCAATCAAGCACAATCCACTTTACTTGAGAGACTCCTTCTTCTTTACCAAATTCCATTACACGCTTATACAAAGCCATTCCTACTCCAGTTCCTCGCATTTTTTCTGTGACTATTAAATCTTCTAGATGCAAGGTTCGACCTTTCCAGGTTGAAAAAACAAAATAAGTTAGGGCAATACCCACAACTTTACCTTCTACCTCTGCTACAAAACAAAAAAACAAAGGGTTTTCACCAAACCCTTCTTCAATTAATGTCTCCGAATCAATCTTTACAGCATCGGGTTCTTTCTCATAAACAGCAAGCTCTTTAATGAGTAATAAGACAGCAGGCATGTCTTCTTTTAATGCTTTTCTAATAAGAATACTCATCTCAACTGGTTTTGACTGACAAATATCGGTGCAATTTGTCAAAAAACCCGATATTTGCGCTAAATTCTAGCAACACCAATAAGATGGCAAACAAAAATCAAACTCTAGGCGAGTTTATCATACAAAATCAAACCGAATTCAAATATTCTTCTGGAGAACTCTCTAGATTGATAAATTCGATAAGACTTGCTGCAAAAGTGGTAAATCACGAAGTTAATAAAGCAGGATTAGTAGATATACTAGGTGCAGCTGGTGATACAAACATACAAGGTGAAGACCAACAAAAACTAGATGTTTATGCCAACGATATATTTATTAAAACATTAATAAACAGAGAAATTGTTTGTGGTATTGCAAGTGAAGAAGAAGATGATTTTATCACGATTAGTGGAAACAACAACAAGAACAAGTATGTTGTATTAATGGATCCTCTTGATGGGTCATCAAACATAGATGTAAATGTATCCGTGGGTACTATTTTTTCCATTTATCGTAGAGTTACCCCAGAAGGTTCTCCAGTTACTATTGACGATTTTTTACAACCTGGTAATCGTCAAGTAGCTGCTGGTTATATTGTTTACGGAACCTCTACAATGATCGTCTACTCTACAGGACACGGCGTGAATGGTTTTACACTCAACCCAGCTATTGGTACATATTACTTATCACACCCTAATATGCAGTTTCCAGAAGATGGGAACATCTATTCTGTAAACGAAGGTAATTATGTGCGTTTCCCACAAGGAGTTAAAGACTATATTAAATATTGCCAAAAGGAAGAGGGAGATCGTCCTTATACTTCAAGATATATAGGATCATTAGTTTCAGATTTTCATAGAAATATGATTAAAGGAGGTATCTATATTTATCCTAACAACAGCAAAAACCCTGAGGGAAAATTACGCTTATTATATGAGTGCAACCCTATGGCTTACCTAGCAGAACAGGCTGGCGGATCAGCAAGTAACGGTTTTACAAGAATTCTTGACATTAACCCTACAGAACTACACCAACGTGTGCCTTTTTTCTGCGGAAGCAAAAACATGGTCTTAAAAGCAGAAGAGTTTATGAAAAACGCTTCCCCTAAATCTTAAGCATATAAACACTGCTAAAAAACATCCCCTTTAATATCTACCAATAATTTTCTTAATTATGAGCAAAAATCAAAATCCACAAATAGAGAACCAAATGACAGATTCTTCTTCTAAAATAGAAGCTATAAAGAATCTTATTTTTGGTGAGAACATACAACAATACGACAGCGAATTTGAGACGCTGAAAAAAGAAATAGACGATAAGAAAGCAGCTTTAGAAAGTTACATTGATGAAGTTCGTGGCGAGTTAATGCAATCTATAGATTCTTTAAGTACAGATGTAAACATTAGAATTACAGACCTTGAAGACTCACTAAACAACAAAACAGAAACATTAGACGCGCAAAAAGTAGACAAAAAAGAACTAGGGCAATTATTGATCTCTTTAGGCGAAAAAATAGGTAAGTAATCTCTTTTGTAAATTAATGGCTAAACAGGAAGATAAACTTCAACTTTTACGCGATATCCTGTTAATAGATGACAGGCAAGTTGCTGATGCCATTAGTGAACGTTTAAAAACGGTCACTAAAACACTAGAAGAGCAAGAGGCTTTATCAGAAAAAGTAAATCCAATAATTGAAGAAAAACTAGAAGAATTTGTAAAAGAAATTCCAGCTACACTTGGCCCTACGATTACAAAAACATTAAAAGAAGAAATTGCAAACTCAAAAGACCAAGTAGTAGAAGCGCTTTACCCTATTATAGGAAAAATGATAAAGCGATATATTGCTTCTGAAATTGCAAAATTATCTGAAAGCATAAACTCTAAAGTAAATAACACCTTTTCTCTTTCCTACTTAAAAAGAAAGGTCAAAACTACGTTTACCGGAACTAAAGAAGGAGACTTAGTATTAAGTGAACTAGACAAGCCTAATATCAATCAAATTTTTGCCATACAAAAAGGTTCTGGAATTCTTTTAGGCGATTATAGCTTAACAGATACTATAGACAAAGACATGTTATCTGGAATGCTAACCGCTATTAAAAGCTTTGTTGAAGATGCTTTTAACGGTGGAAGCCAAAGCTTAGAATCCATACAGTACGAATTATATAGCATCCATATTCAAAATTTTCATTCGTATTACATTGCTGTTGTCATTTCTGGAAGCTACACAAAAACATACGAAAGTTTATTAGAAGACAAACTTTATAAAGTATCAAGAAAACTATCATCTTCCATCCACACGCTAAAAAGAGAAGAAGTAGACAGCATCTTAAAAGCACTATTTAAAGAATGGAAAGACCAAAATAAATAAAATGCATTTTTTCCTCAAAAAAATCTCCAAATCTTTGATATAGACGAAGATTTAAAACTTAACTTTCCCTTTACAATAAAGTGTTCAAATAGAAAATTATTTATCTTTATCAAAAAAAATTACCAATGATTCAACCTCGTAAAATAGTAATTCTTGGGCATTTTGGTGTGGGCAAGACAAGTCTTATCCGCCAGTTTGTAGAAACCTCTTTTAGTGAAGATTACCTAGTGACGGTTGGAGTACACGTAAAGAAAAAAGATGTCACTATTAACAATGACTCTGTAACTCTAGTTATTTGGGACATAGAAGGCACCAGTAAAATATCTGAAACAAGAGCATCATATCTTTTAGGCTCTAGCGGTTTTATATATGTCTATGACGTATCTAGACCCGAAACCTACAAAAACCTTGAAGAGCAAGTTGATTACTTAAAAAATCAATTTCCTGCAATTCCAGTTATGATTTTTGGTAATAAATGTGATAAATTTGGTGATGAAATCTCAAAATCATTTTTTGAAAACGCACCATACAACCAAAGTCTTTTTACTAGTGCAAAAACTGGAGAAAATGTAGAAGAAGGGTTTAAACAACTTACAATCAAAACACTCGAAAAGCATGAGTCTTAATGAAATTAAAGCTTATTATATAGACAGTAAAGTACAAATAATTGCTGTAGATAGCCTAGGAACCATCCTATCATCTGACGACATACTTTTTAAGTGCCCAGAAAATCATAAAATTCAAGATATACACCCTTTTTTTTATGCGCTTTTACCGCTTTTAGAAACAGGCAATGTAAGCGAATCTTTTCCTTGTATCAATCTAGATATAGAAGGTGTCACTAAAATAGTAGACATCACTATACTTGACAAAAACAATAAACTATATGTAGTCTTAACAGACTTCACGTCACATTATCAAAATTCTCATCCTTTAGTACAAACAAAAAACGAAACAGTAATTGCAAGCAACAAATTGCTGTTTGAAAGAGAATTACTCTTTGCTAAAGAAAGTTTTAAAAACAACTTTCTAGCGCATTTAAATCATGAAATACGCAATCCTCTTAATGCATTACTAGGATTCACAGAGTTACTAGGGGAAACAAAATTAGATTTTCAGCAAAAAGAAACATTAGGAGTTATACATAAAACAGGGTTACATATTAAAGTACTCATGGACGACCTCCTTGATATATCTAAAATAGAAACAGGAGATTTAGAAATTAAAGAAGTACCTTTTAATCTATACTCTGTAGTAGCTAGTATGACCAAGCACTTTCAAATCAAGAAAGAAAAGCTTAACATCGATTTTAGCCATGTCACAGACACAGATGTTCCCTTTAAACTTTACGGAGACCCAACTCGCCTTAACCAAATTTTATACAACCTTCTAGAAAACGCTTATAGAAACACAACAGAAGGCACTATTAAGTTACAAGTCTCTCTTGAAAAGATGATCTCTAAAAACGAGGCATCTATACAGTTTATTATTTCTGATACAGGTCAAGGTATTTCTGAAACACAAATAAACACCATTTTTGATTCGTATATTCAACTAGAATTAGAAAAAGAAAAACCAATAGGTAATGGCCTGGGTCTAAAAGTTGTAAAAGACCTCAGCACTTTATTGAATGGAAATGTAACTGTAAAAAGTGAAGTAGGTAAAGGAAGCCAGTTTACCGTAACCCTTCCGCTTAAAATTAGAGAGAAGGCTAGAAAGAAAAAAACAATCCCTAAAGGCACAGGTATTGTAATGAGCAAACGAATTCTAGTAGTGGAAAATGATACTTTAAATCAAATGCTTTTTGTAAAGCAGTTTATTGATAACGATAAAGGATACTCACTTGAGCTAGCTCCAGATCCAGACACAGCTTACCAAATGCTAGATAAAAAGAACTACCTGGCCGTAGTAATTAAACAAGACTACAATACAACTACAGGAATAGATTTTGTCAAAAAATTAAAAAAGGATACTAAACACAGTGCGACACCCATACTCGTTGTAAGTGGTAAAGCAATGGTTGAAGAACAAAATGCGATACTAGATGCAGGTGCATCGGCTTTTTTAAAAAAGCCGTACACCAAAAAAGCTTTATTTCTTGCCTTGCAAAGGCTATAGAACGACTTACTCTCTGTTAAGTAAATAACGATAATCTTCCATATCAAGACCACCTTGGTATATCTCGATAGAACGCTTTATTAATTTTGCTGCTAGTTCTTCAGTATACCCTAAACCAATAGCATATTTCTCTACTAGTGCACGCTCATCAGCATCAATCTCATGATCTGCAAAAATCATCTCAAAGAGATCGTGCATACGCTCTAGACGACGATCTGCATCGTTAGGTGGATTAATAGGATATTTTTTCGGATCTTTTAGTACAGCCTCATACTCAGACTCATCAACATCTAACTTACGCGCAAAACGACGTAACATTTTTTCTTCTAAGGCATTAAGCTCTCCGTTAACCGCTGCCATATTTGCTATAGATGCAAAATGTCCTAAATTACGTTTGTGTTCTCCACTCTCAAATAAATCTGTAAATGACATAGTATATTTTTTTTTGGCTACAAATATAAAACAAGCCTAAATTATTTAGCAATAAAGCTAAAGATTCTTTTATGTAACATCAATAATTTTTAAACAAACATGAAAAGAAGGGGCAAAAAAAAACACAAAACAAACTAAGTATCAGGCAAATAATAATCATATCATATGCAAATAAATTTAATATTTTTCGTAATTTTAACAAAGAACCACCCCTTTAAACACTAAATTAACCACACCATAAAACACCTACATTTTGAAAAAAACACTACAAATATTCAATATACTATTCTTTGGCATCACGATCTTCTTTAATTACGCCTCTGCTGCTGGATTTTTCAACAACACAACTCAAGCGATGATGAGCGGTAAGTATGATACTTTATTTACTCCTGCAGGCTATGCTTTTTCTATTTGGGGCTTAATCTACCTGTTACTTTTTGGATTTGTAATCTATCAATCGCGTAGTCTTTTTACAAAAGTGCGTGACGATGCCTTTATAGAGCGAACAGGATGGTGGTTTATTTTAAGCTGTATTGCTAATAGCGCTTGGTGTTACTTATTTGTTATTGACAGCATACTCATATCTACATTTGTAATTTTCTTCATGCTATTTTGTGTACTACAAATCGTAATCCGAAACGCCATGGAATTGTGGGACGCTCCTATTTCGGTTATCGTTTTTTTATGGTGGCCTTTTGTTATTTACAGTGGCTGGTTAACGGTGGCTTGTATCGCAAATGTCACTTTGTATTTAACAAAAATAGGCTGGGATGGTTTTGGCATTTCAGCAGAGACATGGACACTGATAATGATAGGCGTTGCAACTTTTATTAACTTAATTGTCACTTGGAAACGCAACATGCGTGAGTTTGCTCTTGTGGGTGCTTGGGCATTGGTCGCTATTGCTGTAGCAAATGCTGATGGTGCCAAAAGTATCATAAACACAGCTTATGTGGCAGCAGGAATTTTAATAGCAAGCAGCCTAATTCACGCCCTTAAAAATAGAGCTACAAATCCTGTGAAAAAATGCGTAGAATATATGACAGGGACTAAATAAACCCTGCCCCTATTTAAAGCCAATTAAGACAAATCCATTTACACCAAAGCAACTCCGTAAAAAAGGCGCGCTTATTAAACTTGACAAAGCAATGATTTTAAAAAAGTTTAAAAAAGGTATAAGAACAAAACTTAAAGGCTCGTTAAAACCCAAAACTTCAACTCAAGAAATTCACAAATCCCCCAATTAATTATTACTTTTATAGCTGCTTAAATGCGCTCCATTGCTACTATTTCTGTAGCAATAAAAAAGGAATTTTACTGAGCGCTAAATAAAAAAACATTAATATTTCCGAAGGAAATAAAAAAGACACCCACTTACTCGGGCCTGACATATGAAATATCACCAAATAGACCGCAACCTTTTTATAAAAAACCGTAAAAACTTTATGGCACAAATGAAGCCGTCAAGTCTTGCCGTTTTTAATAGTAACGACATATACCCTATAGGTGCAGATAGCACGATGCCTTTTGAACAAGCAAGAGATATATTTTACCTGAGTGGTGTAGATCAAGAAGAAAGCATTCTTGTGATGTTTCCTGATGCGCCCAATCCTGCACATAAAGAAATCTTGTTTTTAACAGAAACAAACGAGCATATTGCCATTTGGGAAGGTGAAAAACTAACCAAAGAACGCGCACTAGAAGTGAGCGGAATAAAAACAGTGCATTGGCTAAAAGATTTTGATAAAGTGTTTTACGAAATAATGACACAGTGTGACACAGTGTACTTTAACACGAACGAACACTATCGTGCCAATATACAAACCGAAACACGAGAAGCACGTTTTATAAAAGCGACCAAAGATAAATTTCCGGCACACAGCTGGGCAAAGAGTAATCCTATTTTACAACGCCTACGTGCTGTAAAAGACCAAATAGAAATTGACCTAATCCAAACAGCTTGCGATATTACAGAAAAAGGATTTAAACGTGTCCTTGGGTTTGTAAAACCAGGTGTTTGGGAGTATGAAATTGAAGCAGAATACATGCACACTTTTTTAAGCAATCGCTCAAAAAAGTTTGCCTACACGCCTATTGTGGCTTCTGGTAACAACGCAAATGTATTACACTATATAGAGAACAACCAGCAATGTAAAGACGGCGACCTCATCTTGATGGATGTAGGTGCAGAATACGCAAACTACAGCAGCGATATGTCTCGTACCATTCCTGTAAATGGTCGTTTTAATAAGCGCCAGCGTGAAGTTTATGATGCTGTAATTCGTGTTAAAAACGAAGCAACAAAAATGCTTGTTCCAGGAACACTATGGGCGCCTTATCACGTAGAAGTTGGTAAATTAATGACGAGCGAACTTTTAGGACTTGGCTTGCTTGATAAAGCAGATGTACAAAACGAAAACCCAGACTGGCCTGCTTATAAAAAATACTTTATGCACGGTACCTCACACCATATGGGACTAGACACACACGATTACGGTATTCTTTATGAGCCTATGCAAGCGGGTAATGTATTTACCGTAGAACCGGGCATCTATATCCCAGAAGAAGGTTTTGGTATCCGCCTAGAAGACGACGTAGTTATTAATGGCAACGGCGCTCCTTTTAACTTAATGCGCAATATCCCTATTGAGGCAGAAGAGATTGAGGAGATTATGAATGCTGGGAAGTAGTAGCGGTTTTTTCCTTCGGAAATTTTAAATTAATAAGTGATAATGAAATTAGAAAAAATAAACATAGAGAATATTGACGGACAGTTATTTGAAATAAAAGTAGTTGAACCAGATAATTCTATGCCAGCTTCTTTCACTCATTATCTTCATAATCACAAAAACGGGGTTTCTAAATTCTACAAAAAAGATGCGCTGAAATTTGTCAAAGAAATTCTAACAAAAGAATATCCTGAAAATAACATAACTAATAAGGTAGCTGAAGAAGCGCTTCAATTATTGATTTTTGATGTAAACAAATCAGTTCCTTTTCCTGCACCAGAAAAACCAAAATTTAAATTTATAGATCTATTTGCTGGAATCGGTGGGTTCAGAATGGCTCTACAAAATCTTGAAGGTAAGTGTGTCTTTACAAGTGAGTGGGATAAATATTCAAAACAAACCTATAAAGCGAATTTTGGAGAAATTCCTTTTGGAGATATTACTAGACCTCAAACAAAAAGCTATATTCCTGATAATTTTGATGTGCTGTGCGCAGGGTTTCCCTGCCAAGCTTTTTCTATTGCAGGCAAACGTGGCGGATTTGAAGACACGAGAGGAACATTGTTTTTTGATGTTGCCGAAATAATAAAAAGAAAAAAACCTAAAGCTATATTTCTAGAAAACGTAAAGGGTCTGCGAAATCACGACAAAGGAAAAACATTAGCAACAATACTAAATGTACTTAGAGAAGATTTAAACTACTATGTTCCAGAACCCCAAATATTAAATGCTAAAAAATTCGGCGTACCTCAAAATCGAGAAAGGATTTTTATTGTTGGTTTTAGAAAAGATTTAGGAATTAACAATTTTAAATATCCCGAACCAACAGATACTGAAGCTATTTTAGAAAACATATTAGAAGCTGAAGAAGTTTCCGTAAAATATTATCTGTCAGAAGTTTACTTGCAAACATTGAGAAATCATAGAGCAAGACATGAAAGTAAAGGCAACGGTTTTGGATATGAAATTATACCCAATAATGGCACGGCAAACGCAGTAGTTTGTGGAGGAATGGGTAGAGAACGTAATTTGGTTTACGATGATAGGTTAACCAATTTCAAACCTGTAACTCATATTAAAGGTAACGTAAATCGTGAGGGAATTAGAAAAATGACTCCACGTGAATGGGCAAGATTACAAGGATTTCCAGACAATTTTAAAATTGTTGTTTCTGATGCACAGGCTTATAAACAATTTGGAAATTCAGTTGCGGTACCAGCGATTCAAGCTACTGCAGAGAAAATAATAGCTAAACTCAATTATAAATGATAACTGGAAACAAAGGTGAGTGGAGCGAAATATATACGCTTTTTAAGCTATTAGGAGATAAAGAACTTTTTCTAGGTAATAAAGATATAGAGAAACTCGAAGGATTAGTTTATCCTATAATCAAAATACTACGTTCTGAAAATAACGGAGATTTTGAATACTCAATTAAAGATGAAATTATAATAATTTCTGGAAATGAGGAGGTAGTGAAAATACCAATTAGTCAATTCAAAAATAAAGCTCAACTTTTATTAGATGCTATAAAAATCAATAAGGAAAGAACATTTTCAGTCCCAAATATTGAAAATTTCATGCAATCAATAAATTGTATGTCGTTAAAAGCCGGTTCATCATCAAAAACAGATATCACAATCGTAGTTCACGATCAAAGAACAAAACAACAACCAACGCTTGGTTTCAGTATTAAGTCACAACTTGGAAGTCCTTCTACTTTACTTAATGCAGGAAAGACAACTAACTTTATTTTTAAATTAAAAGATTTAAATCTTGACAGAAAAGAAATTGACCAAATAAATGCAATATCCACTCGGAGCAAAATAAAAGATAGAATTTCGGAAATTATTGATAAAGGAGGGGAATTTGAATTTATCAAAACCGAACATAAAATATTCTCAAATAATCTTATACTTATTGATAGTTTATTACCCAAACTATTATCGAACATTGTTCTCGATTTTTATTCAACAGAATTTTCTCATTTAAAAGATTTAACAAAAGAAATAGCTAAAAAAAACCCATTAGAATTCGATATTGAAAATGAACATAAGTTTTATGATTATAAAATAAAGCGTTTTTTAACAGATGTTGCTCTTGGAATGATGCCTTCAAAAGTGTGGAGTGGAAAATATGATGCCACAGGAGGTTATCTAATTGTCAAGGACAATGGTGAAGTTTTATGCTACCATATTTATAATCGAAATCAATTCGAAGAATATTTATTTAATAACACAAAACTAGAAACTGCTAGTTCTTCGCGCCATGGATTTGGCGAGGTTTATTATAAAAATGGAGAACTTTATTTTAATTTAAATTTGCAAATTAGATTTATCAAATAATAATTAAACACTTATTAGCTGAGTTTATACTCCAAACAAAATCTCAATATTTGTTTTTTATCTAAACATAGCTGCATTTCCCCGCTCTATTTCTATTAATTTATACATTACCACTCTTGTTCGTTTATAATCAACCTCTAAATCTTCAACAGGCACTACTTTAATAGTATCTCTAAGAGAGTTTGATTCTATCAACTGAATTTTAGCTCTAAATCCAGTTATATCTTCAAAAACGTCAATAACTAGATAATATTCATCTGGTATTTCTTCGACTTTTGTAGCATGAAAATATACTATTTGACCTTTTTCAATGTAATCCATAATATTTTAGTTTACACAAAGATATTAGTTGGTAGAAAGGCACACAACCGACAATAAGTATCATTTTTAGACATAACAGAAATTTGAGAGTAACAACAAATCCACTACCCACGCCCCCTAAACCCAATCAAATTCCCAACCACAAAAGCAAATAGTGCAGGCAACACCCAGCCCATACTCACCCCTGCAAACGGGATATACGTTTTAATGACATCTAGCGTTTCTGAAGTTGTAAAAAACTGTAAGAAATCTGGAATACTAAATAAGAAGGTTACAATCACGACCAACCTAAAAACTAAAGGCGAAGCTATTTTTTGTGGTAATACATTGAGTATGATTAATGCTATCGTAATAGGATAAATAAACATTAATGCCGGTAAGGCGATGTCTATAATATAATGTACATCAAACTGCCCAACCACAACTCCTATAATACAACTTACTACGGCAGTAACTACATAAGCCACTTGTGAGTTTCCGGCAATCTTTTTTGCAAAATCTGCCGTCCCCGTTACAATACCAACGGCTGTTGTCAAACAAGCTAAAGCAACCAGCACCCCCAAAAAAGACGTGCCAATATTCCCTAAGGTACTTTGACTTAAATCTGTTAAAAGTTGTACTCTATCTTCGGTTACAATAGTGGTATTATAGGTAGCACCTAGCGCAATAAGTCCTCCATAAATAAGGACAAGCCCAAAACCAGCAAGTAAACCTGCTTTTGCAATCATCGTTTTCTTTTCTTCATAATTTAAAGTACCCTGTAAAGCCAACGAAACAACAATCACACCCCCTACTACCACACCTGCAATAGCATCAAAGGTTTGGTAGCCTTCTAAAATTCCGTCTGTAAATGTGTTTTTAAAGATGGTGTCGCTCATAGGAGTTACATCTGCAAAAAGACCTATACTAATAATAACAAGAAGAATAAGTATGATAAATGGCGTCAAAAACTTACCAATAAGGCTTAAAATATGAGTTCTGTTTAAAGCAAAAACCAACACTAAAGCAAAATAGAGCGCACTCAATGTTAACGAAGACATTGAAAAATAGGGTACAATAGCCATCTCATAAGTTACAGATGCAGTTCTTGATGAAGGCAGCGTTACAGAAATAGCATAAATGATTAATGCATAGATAAGCGCAAATAAAGGAGATACCTTTTTTGCAAAATCCATTAAAGTACCCTGTAGTCTAGCGTGACCATAAATAGCCATAATAGGTATAATCACGGCACTTATAGCAAAGCCTATAGAAACCAAAGGCCAACTCGTCCCTGCATTATAGCCTAAAAAAGGAGGTAAAATAAGGTTTCCGGCACCAAAAAAAAGCGAAAACAACGCAAATGCGACAATTAAGGTCTGTTTATTAAAACTCATAAGATATGTATACCTTTACTTTATAGACGCCAAGATACCTAATTAACCTTTAAGCGTTATACATGTTTTACAACTATAATAACACCCCTATATATTACACAATTACCGGTGCTGGAAAAACACTGGTTTTACTACACGGACTCATGGAAAGTAGTACCATGTGGCAAGACACCATCGCTCATTTTAAAGACACACATCAAGTAATTGCGATAGATTTACCTGGTTTTGGTCAAAGTGGTAATCTTAGCGATACTCACACGATGGAGCTCATGGCGCGTATTGTTGCTGAAATTTTAAAGACCGAAAACATTGCTTCTGCTTCATTTATTGGGCATTCTATGGGTGGTTATGTGAGCTTGGCTTTAGCCGAAAACTTTCCTGAAATGACAGATGCCCTCATTTTATTACACTCTACTACAACCCCAGATACCGAAATACGTAAAAAAAACAGAGACAGAGCTATTCAAATTTTACAAAAAAATAAAGACGCTTATGTGAGTATGGCGATTAGCAATCTATTCACAAAAAAAGCAAGAGATCAATTTCTAGAAGCCATTCAACAGGTTAAAGAAGAGGCGCTTTCTTTTAGCGCTGCAGGAATCGCAGCTGCTCACTTAGGCATGCGCGACAGAAAAGATCGTACTTCGGTGTTGGCAAATTTCAGTAAACAAAAGTTGATTATCGCCGGTATAGATGATCAATTATTGCCTATTAATGATGCCAAGTATATTTCAAAAATCACCAACACCCCACTTAAAATTATTGATGCAGGACATATGAGTTGGATAGAAAACAAAGAGGAAATGTTAAATAGTATGCTTTTAAACGATTAATTTTGCGTTTAGTCGCTTAATTCCATTTTTATTATTAGGTTTACGGTAACAGAATTGACGTTAGCTCCAACAAACCTAATTTAAGATTCTTAGTCAACTTTCTTGTGATCAGAAAAGACAACTAATACTATTTATCCCCGAATAGTACAAAACAAAAGACTGCAATTATTACCGTGTAGTCATAAATACGCTTCACGGTTAATTGCCTGTATTCACAATAAAATGGCTTTAGTGAATACTTTTATGTACGCTTTTTTAAGAAAACATTTAACCAAACAAAAGTGAATATATGAAAAAATTAAAATGTAAAATACTAGGGCACACTTTAACCAAGACAAGTAAAGAACACGAGATGGTTAAAGAGTACAAATGCACCCGTTGTGGTAAAGAATTTACAAAAAACGGTTATGGAAAACTCGTTATTTTAGATTCTTATTGGAAAGAAAATAATGAGAACCTAAGAGCCTTTTATACGGTTTAAAAAAAATTACTCTTTTTCTTCCATAGCGTTCCACCCTCTAGCGATAAGCGGAATTTTAGTATTTGCTCTAGTAATAAGGTGAGTACCTTCACTCTCTTTGGTAATGTGACCAATAACCGATAAATGCGGATTTGCTTTTACCTTTAGAAAATCATCTTGCTTAATCGTAAACAACAACTCATAATCTTCACCACCACTTAAGGCAATGGTTGTGCTATCTAGGTTAAACTCTTCACAGGTATTTATTACTTGAGGATCTAGCGGTAATTTATCTTCATAAAGATTACAACCCACATTAGATTTTTTACAAATATGTATCACTTCAGAAGAAAGACCATCACTAACATCTATCATACTTGTTGGCAGCACTTCAAGTTCTGCTAATAAAGCCGTAATATCTTTTCTGGCTTCTGGTTTTAATTGACGCTCTACTAAATAAGTATATTTTTCAAGATCGGGTTGCGAGTTTGGATTCACTCTAAACACTTGTTTTTCGCGCTCTAACACTTGTAATCCTAAATAAGCTGCTCCTAGATCTCCAGAAACCACTAATAAATCGCCTTCATTTGCCGTGTCTCTTCTTGTTGCTTTTTCTGCAGCTACTTGTCCAAGCGCTGTAATACTAATCACTAATCCAGAGGTCGATGAAGTTGTATCACCCCCTACCACATCTACTTTATAGGTAACTGCCGCAGCTTGAATACCCGCATACAATTCTTCTAAAGCTTCTACCGGAAAACGATTAGATACAGCAATACTTACTGTTATTTGTGTTGCTTCTGCATTCATCGCATACACATCACTCAAATTAACCATGACAGCTTTATACCCCAAATGTTTTAAAGGCATATAGCTTAAATCAAAATGAACACCTTCTACTAGCAAATCTGTAGTTACAACTACTTGCTTTTTTGTATTAAAATCTAAAATGGCAGCATCATCACCAATACCTACAACGGTAGATTTTTGTGCTATTTTAAAATGTTTAGTAAGATGATCTATTAAACCAAACTCTCCTAAAGTAGAAATAGACGTTCGCGAAGTATCTTTATTTTCAAACATGGCATTTATTTTGGGCAAAAATACAGCATTTAACTGTCATACTAAGCGACATAAATATGAATTTTATTAGCCTAATAAATAACCTTAAAATGTTAAATATATCTAGATACAGTGCATACTAGTAACTCAACACCTATATTTACGGTCTAATTTTTTTCATATTTATCTCATTTTACTACTATAGTCTTAACGATACTCATATATTGTTGCGATTAAAACAAACCCCACTATGAATTTTAAACAATTACTCAAAAAGAATTTCACTAGCACATTCTTTAGTATTATATCTATTTCAGCTTTTGCCCAAACACCTTGCGAAAACGGATTTGCAGGTCCTTATCCTTGTAGCGGATATGATCTTGTTTCAGAAATAGACCTAGACGAAATGGATGCTAGCTCAGGAAATGATTCTTGGGGATGGACAGACCCGCAAGACGGGAAAGAATACGCACTTGTTGCACTTGATAACGGAACTGCTTTTATTGACATTTCAAACCCAACAAGCCCTATATATTTAGGTAAACTTCCTACACATACTGGATCAAGTATTTGGAGAGACGTAAAAACATACCAAAATCACGCTTATGTAGTGAGTGATGTAAATAGTGGTAGCCACGGAATGCAAGTTTTTGATCTTACGCGTTTACGTAATGTGACAAACCCTCCAGAAATATTTACAGAAGATGCTCATTATAATGAATTTGGAAATGCGCATAACATTGTTATTCATGAAGAAACCGGCTATGCATATGCAGTAGGAACTTCTACCTATAGCGGAGGTGGTCATTATATAGATATTAGCGACCCTACAAACCCTGTTGCTGCAGGAGGTTCATCATTAGGTGGATACACACACGATGCCCAAGTTGTAATATATGACGGTCCAGATAGTGATTATAACGACGGAACTAGAGAGCTATACTTTGGAAGTAACGAAGATAGAGTTGTAATTATGGACGTTACAGATAAAGATAACCCAATCATGATTAACGAAATCATGTATGCAAATGACGGATACACACACCAAGGTTGGCTCACAGAAGATCACAGATACTTTATATTAGGAGATGAAACTGACGAACTAGGTTATGGTTTTGACACCAGAACCATCGTGTTTGACTTATTAGACATGGATGCTACTACACCTCCACGATTTGAATACTACGGACCAACAGAAGCCATTGACCACAATGTTTATGTAAGAGGTGATCGTTTGTACCTAAGTAACTATAGAGCCGGACTACGTATTCTTGATATTTCGGATATTGCAAATGGGAATATGGTAGAAGAAGGTTACTTTGACACATACCCAGCAAACGACAGTGCAGATTTTGACGGTGCTTGGAGTGTTTACCCTTACTTTGAAAGTGGTAACATCGTAATTAGTGATATCAATAGAGGTTTTATTCTTGTAAAAGGTCCTGAACTAGGCGTAGAAGAACTAAATACATCTGGTTATTCTGTATCTCCTAATCCAGCGACAACAAATGTGACTATCAAATCTCAAGCAACACCAATCACATCTGTAGAAATATACAACGTACTTGGTCAAGAAGTGCTAAATGCAACTTTTGAAAACGGCCTTACAAGAGACATTAACATCGCACACCTTAATACAGGTATGTACTTGGTTAAAGTAAACCAAGAAACGGTATCACGATTGATTAAAAACTAAATCGATTATGCCTAAAAACATATTTGTGAAATTTATTTTTCTTTTTATCCTCGCGCTCACATGCAATGCCTGTGCTAGTGATGATGATCAACCACTTGCAGAAGAGGAAGAGGTCATAGAGGAAGAAGAAATATTTGAAGAGGAAGAGGAAGAAGAGGAAGAAGCTTTTACAGGAGAGATTGCCTGGCTCACTACCATAGGGGGCTCTGGAGAAGATACTGGTAGCGACTTGGTTGCAACTCCCGAGGGTGGTTTTTTAATAGTAGGAACTACAAATAGTATAGATGGTGCTATTACAGATAAAACCACAACAGACAATGATGTATGGATTGTAAAAGTAGATAGTAATGGCGGCTTAATCTGGAGTAAAACTTATGGAAGTAGCAGTAGAGATGACGGTCTTAGTGTTGTTGCAACTAATGATGGTAATTATATTGTAGCAGGTTTTGCTGGAGGGGGTGATGGTGATGTAGATCAATTTGAAGGTTTTCATGACTATTGGATTATTAAAATCAATCCTTCTGGAGCAATCATCTGGGATAAAAGTTTTGGTTTTGCCGGAGGTGACCAAGCTAAAAGCATCATAAACACAAACGATGGTGGCTATGCAATTACTGGATATTTTGATGTAACGTCAAGTGAAGGTCAAGGTAATGATGCCACTGGAAGCAACCAATCTCAAAACACAGACGACACACGATCACCTAACGGAACGCTCCACGGAGTAGGCGAATATTGGGTAATAAAACTAGACGTTGATGGCAATAAAGAATGGCGTAATTATTTTGGAGGAACAAACGATGACAGAAGTTTTGACATTGTACAAACTCCAGATAACGGTTACCTTGTAGTTGGAGCCTCAGAAAGTTTAGATTTTGATGTGCTTGATAATAAAGGAGGCCATGATTTTTGGGTGGTTAAAATTAACGAGAGCGGACAAAAAGTGTGGACTAAATCTTATGGAGGACCAGAGATCGATAATGGCTACGCTATAACTGCAACTCAAGATGGCAACTATATTTTTGTTGGCGATACCAGAAGTACCAGTGGCGATATCAACAACCCCTTAGGCAACGCCGATAGCTGGGCCATAAAAATTGGACCAAGCGGAAATTTAATTTGGCAAAAAACACATGGCGGTACTGAATTTGAATCTGCTCGTGGTGTTACAAATTTTAATGATGGCACATACCTAATCACAGGATCTACCCGAAGTTTTGATGGTGACGTCTCAATAAACAAAGGCCAAAACGACGCTTGGGTATACCTAATAGACGAACAAGGAACACTTCTTTTCGAAAAAACAATTGGAGGCTCTGGCCTAGACCTTGGTTTTTCTGCTTTAAAAACCTCAGACAATGCAATTGTAATGGTTGGAGAGACAGAAAGTACAGATGGTGATATAAACAACATAGCAGGAATAAAAGATTTACTATTAGTTAAAATAAAATAATTTATAATATTGATAAAATGAAAAAAGCAACCGTATTAGCGCTCTTCTTAGTGAGTGTATTAGCGTGTAACTCAAATGATGATGACGCAAGCACACCAGCTATTGAAAGCGACGTAACAATTAAATTTACCCAAAGTTTTGACGATCAACCTGTCACAGCAAGTGAGTTTAGTAATTTAGATTACACAAATGAAAATGGTGAACAATTAAGCATCTCACGTTTACGCTATTTAATGTCAGACATTGTACTTACAGATGTAAATGGTATAGACACAGTAATTTCGGAGTATCAATTTGTAGATGTAGGTGAAAGTTCTGGCGCGTTACTTGAGGCTCCTATAAAATTTGAAGAAGGAGATTATACGCTATCTATGCGTTTTGGCTTTAGCGATGCAGACAATATAGACGCAGCATATCCAGATCTTAATGCAGCTACTTGGGGGGTTCCTGCTCCATTAGGAGGAGGCTACCATTACATGCAAATGGAAGGTGTTTATATTAACAGTGAAGATGTAAATACTAATTACCAATTCCACACCATTAGAGCAGCAGAAAACCCTGGAGATGATGTTATTCTAACAGATACATCTATTGCCGTAAACCTTGGTACTGTAAGCGTTGAAGGTCTTGCCACTACAATCGAAGTAAACATGAATATAGAAGAATGGTACAAAAACCCTAATCTTTGGGACCTTAACGACCTATACACCATGCTAATGCCTGATCACGAAGCACAAATTATGATGAACCAAAATGGTCAAAATGTGTTCACACTAGGAGACATTACTTATATATCAGAATAATGAAAAAACATATCCTACTTTGTATTAGCTTGGCTTTACTCACATCTTGTGGTAGTGATGAAAGTGACCCAGTAGCATATGTCCCTACCCCAGCACAGATAGACACACCATTAATATTTCAGCAATTATTACCTGCTGCAGTAATTCCAGAAGACAACCCGCTTACAGAGGAGGGAATCGCCTTAGGAAAACGCCTTTTTTACGATACCAGACTATCTTTAGACAATAGTATTTCTTGCGCAAGTTGCCACAAACCTCAAGAAGGTTTTTCTGACAATAATGCAGTTAGTCTGGGCGTAGACGGCACACCAGGCACGAGAAACTCTATGCCTCTAGCTAATCTTGCTTTTAATTACTTCGGAAATTTTAATTGGGATGGTAGTGCCACAACCTTAGAAGAGCAGCATGAAATCCCTATTACAAGCTCCATAGAGATGCACAATACATTTGCAGATATCACTACCATGATAAGTGCAGATGCTAGCTATCCATTACAATTTGAACAAGCATTTAACGTAACAACGGTAACAAAAACCGAAGTTACTAAAGCATTAGCTCAATTTGTGAGAACGATGGTTTCTGGTAACTCAAAATTTGACAAATACCTACTTGGCGAGGCAACACTAACACCACAAGAACAAAACGGACTCGATGTTTTTCTTGACGAAACACGTGGAGACTGTTTTCATTGCCATGGTAGTCCCACAAATCCGTTATGGACAGATAACATATTCCATAACAATGGTTTAGACACTTCTTTTGAAGATCGAGGTCGAGGTAACATTACGGGAGACCCTAATCATTTTGGACAATTTAAATCTCCATCACTCCGCAATTTAGCCTATACAGCACCCTATATGCACGACGGGCGCTTTGCCACACTAGAAGAAGTAGTAAATCATTATAGCGAAGGGCTTGTCTACTCAGACACAATAGACCCATTAATGAAATCAATTGCACAAGGAGGTGTACATTTAACAGAAAATGATAAGCAAGATTTAATTGCCTTTCTTTTATCATTATCAGATCCTACTTTTATAAACAACCCTGCGTTTTTACCCAACTAATCTACTGTAAGAATTACGCTAAAAATGCGACTACACTAAGGCAAGGCATCTACCATAATTTTTAGCTATGGTTAGATATTTTTTAAGTATCCCTGTTCATCGTAAAAATGACGGATTTACCTTATCTTTGCAGTCTAATTTAGAATAAATCTAATTTATATGATTACAGTTAGCGAAGGAGCAAAAACCAAGATTGCACAACTTATGACAGAAGAAGGGTACAACCCTACTGAAGACTATGTTCGTGTAGGTGTAAAAAGTGGCGGATGTTCAGGATTATCTTATGAGTTAAAATTCGATAATTCAATGGGCGAAAACGACAAACTTTTTGAAGAAAACAACGTAAAAATCGCTGTTGACAAAAAAAGCTTTTTGTACTTAGTAGGTACCACACTAGAATACAGTGGTGGTCTTAACGGAAAAGGATTTGTATTTAATAACCCAAACGCAAACCGCACTTGTGGTTGTGGCGAGAGTTTCTCGCTTTAAATTAACTTATGTCCCCTCGAGCGCAGTCGAGTGGTACATTTTTGTTCTTGACTGCGCTCGAATAGACAATTTTTTGAAATTATAATATGTCAAAATACACAGAAGACGATTTAAAAAAAGAATTAGAAACCAAAGAATACGAATACGGTTTCTACACAGATATTGAATCTGAAACATTCCCAATAGGACTAAACGAAGACATTGTACGTGCTATTTCTAAAAAGAAAGAAGAACCACAATGGATGACAGACTGGCGTTTAGAGAGCTTTAGATATTGGAAAACAATGGAAGAACCAGAATGGGCAAACGTTCATTATGACAAACCAGATTTTCAAGCTATTTCTTATTATTCTGCCCCTAACGGAAAACCTAAATACGATAGTATTGATGATGTAGATCCAGAATTATTGGAAACATTTAATAAACTTGGTATTTCTTTAGACGAGCAGAAAAAACTAGCGGGTGTAGCCATGGATGTTGTGGTAGATTCTGTTTCTGTAGCAACTACATTTAAATCTACATTGGCAGAAAAAGGAATAATCTTTTGTAGTATTTCTGAAGCAATTAAAGAGCATCCAGAATTAGTAAGAAAATACATAGGTTCTGTAGTACCACAAAAAGACAACTTTTATGCAGCGTTAAACAGTGCTGTTTTTAGTGATGGTTCTTTTTGTTATATCCCTAAAGGAGTAAGATGCCCTATGGAGCTTTCTACTTATTTTAGAATAAACCAAGCAAACACAGGACAGTTTGAAAGAACACTTGTAGTTGCAGACGAAGGAAGTTATGTTAGTTACCTAGAAGGATGTACTGCACCAAGCCGTGATGAAAATCAATTACACGCAGCTGTGGTAGAGCTTGTCGCTCTAGATGATGCAGAAATAAAATACAGTACTGTACAAAACTGGTTTCCGGGAAATAAAGAAGGAAAAGGTGGCGTTTATAACTTTGTAACCAAAAGAGGAATTTGTGAGAAAAACGCAAAAATCTCTTGGACACAAGTAGAAACAGGAAGTGCTGTTACATGGAAATATCCTAGCTGTATTTTAAAAGGAGACAATTCTATCGGTGAGTTTTACTCGATCGCAGTAACAAATAATTTTCAGCAAGCAGATACTGGAACTAAAATGATCCACATAGGTAAGAATACACGTAGTACCATTATCTCTAAAGGAATCTCTGCTGGTAAATCTCAAAACAGCTACAGAGGATTAGTAAAAATTAACCGCAATGCAGATAATGCCCGTAACTTCTCACAATGTGACTCGTTATTAATGGGTAATGCATGTGGTGCACATACCTTCCCATATATTGAGGCTGACAACAAATCTGCTCAAGTAGAACACGAAGCTACAACCAGTAAAATAGGTGAAGATCAAATTTTCTACTGCAACCAGCGTGGTATTGACACAGAAAAAGCGATTGCTCTTATAGTAAACGGTTTTAGTAAAGAAGTATTAAATAAACTCCCTATGGAATTTGCTGTAGAAGCTCAAAAGCTTTTAGAGATTAGTCTAGAAGGTTCTGTAGGATAATTAAACAACTCTAACCACACATTAAAATGAAAAAACAATTATTCGTTTTGTGTCTTTTAACAATGACACTTTTCGCTTGTAAAAATGGCGAAGTAAAAGAAGAGAAAGAAGAGAAAAGTATTGACCTAAAAGATACCAGAGCAAACACTGACATTAAAACCTTTAGAGGAGAATTTATTTATGTCGCTGATGGTGCTGTTTTAAAAGGAAGAGGTTTTATCCACGGTGTTACCATTGATGATAAAATGCACGAGCTAGCAGAAAAGGTAGCTCCTATTAAAAAAGACGAATTTGACATGGTGCCTGTTGTTGTAAAAGGTGAGTTAGTGGCAAACCCACTATTTGCAGAAACTGGCGAAGGATGGAGATTAAATATATCTATTAAAGAAATTGTAGAAGTAAGCGACACACCATCGCCTGCAGATGTTAAAATTGAAGAAAAGAAAACAAAATAATGTTACAGATCAAAAACGTACACGCAAGTGTTGAAGATAAAGTAATCCTTAACGGGATTAACCTTGAAGTAAAAGCAGGAGAAGTACACGCTATTATGGGCCCAAACGGAGCAGGTAAAAGTACACTAGCTTCTGTAATATCAGGAAAAGAAGAATATGAAATGACCGATGGTGAAATCATTTTAGATAATGAAGACATCACAGAGTTAGACCCAGAAGAGCGCGCTCACAAAGGGGTGTTCATGTCTTTTCAATACCCTATCTCTATTCCTGGAGTATCTACAACAAACTTTATTAAAACAGCAATTAACGAAACGCGCAAGTCTAAAGGATTAGAAGATATGCCTGCTTCAGAAATGCTAAAAATGATAAAAGAAAAAGCAGAATTATTAGATATCGACCGTAAGTTTTTATCTAGATCTCTTAACGAAGGTTTCTCTGGTGGAGAAAAGAAACGTAACGAGATTTTCCAAATGGCAATGCTAGAACCTAAACTTGCTATTCTTGACGAAACAGATTCTGGACTTGATATTGATGCACTTAAAATTGTAGCAAACGGTGTCAACAAATTAAAAAGTAATGACAATGCAGTTGTAGTAATTACACACTACCAACGCTTGTTAGACTATATCGTACCAGATTTTGTACACGTACTTATGGACGGTAAGATTGTAAAATCTGGAACTAAAGAACTAGCTTACGAGTTAGAAGAAAAAGGATACGACTGGATTAAAGAGGAACTAGTAAAATAGTTACTTGATTTACATAAAAAATAAAGATTACAAGGGAAATAAGACTTTAAGAAGCTAACAAAAAGCAACTTAAAGTCTAAAACCTAAAACCCAATTATGGATTTAAAAGATAAATTACTTACATCACACATCGCTTTTGAAGATAATTTAAAAGCAGACTCACCGTTGTACGACCTACGTTCTAATGCACTTAAAGTATTTGAAGAAAAAGGATTTCCGAGTAAAAAAGAAGAAAACTGGAAATACACTTCACTTAACTCTTTATTAAAAAAAGACTATTGCATTTCGCCTAAAGGAGATACCGATATTGAGTTTAAAAATGTTAAACAATACTTCTTACACAACGTAGACACCTACAAAGTGGTTTTTATAGATGGAGTTTATAGCTCGTATTTGTCTGAAACGACTCACGATGGTATTGATGTATGCCTTTTATCTTCTGCTTTTGACAAGTCTAAATACAGACCTGTTATTGAAAGCTACTTTAACAAAGCCGCTAAAAAAGAAGGACTTACGCAATTAAACACCGCCTTCACTAAAGAAGGGGCGTTTATACATATTCCTAAAAACAAAGAAGCAGACAAGCCTATTGAGATCATTTATTTCTCTACAGGTAATGAAGCTACCTTGTTTGTACAACCTCGTAACTTAATAATCGCAGACGAAAACGCTCATGTTCAAATCATTGAACGCCACCAAAGCTTATCTAGTAACGCTGTTTTAACAAATGCCGTAACAGAAATCTTTGCTGATAAAAGAGCAATGGTAGATTATTATAAAATACAAAATGATACGCCAGAGGCTTCATTAGTAGACAGCACATATATTAAACAAGAACGCGAAAGCATTTGTAGTGTGCATACTTTCTCTTTTGGAGGAAAAATAACACGAAACAATTTACAATTTACCCAAGAAGGAGAATATTGCGATTCTATCTTAAACGGGGTAACAATTATTGGCGACAAGCAACACGTAGACCACAATACACTGGTGCATCATATTGCAGAAAACTGTGAGAGTCATCAAGACTACAAAGGTATTTTTGACGATAGCTCAACAGGGGTATTTAACGGAAAGGTTTATGTGGAGAAAGAAGCTCAAAAGTTAGATGCATTTCAGCAAAACAATAATATTTTGATTAGCGACAAAGCAACAATTAATGCAAAACCTCAATTAGAAATTTTTGCAGATGATGTAAAATGTTCGCACGGTTGTACTATTGGACAAATGGATAGTGACGCTTTATTTTATATGCGTTCTCGTGGAATTGGTGAAAAAGAAGCAAAAGCGTTACTTATGTACGCCTTTGCAAATAATGTACTTGAAAGCGTTAAAATCCCTGAATTAAAATCAAGAATTAACAAACTTATTGCCGAAAAAATAGGTGTAAGTTTAGGTTTCGAACTATAAAAAAACACTTCTCATGAGCTTTGATATAAAAAAGATACGAGAAGATTTTCCTATCCTTAAAAGAAAGGTGAATGGGGCTCCATTAGTCTATTTAGACAATGCTGCTACTTCTCAAAAACCACAACAAGTTATAGATTGCATTGTAGACTATTATAGCAACTACAATGCAAACATACATCGTGGTGTGCACACCCTTTCTCAAGAGGCGACAGATGCTTATGAGAAAGCAAGGAAAACACTACAACAACATTTTAATGCTGCACAAGTACACGAGGTCTTATTCACTTCTGGAACTACAGAAGGGATTAACTTAGTAGCTTCAGGTTTTTCTGAAATTTTAAAACCAGAAGATGAAATTATAGTTTCTGCACTTGAGCACCACTCAAACATAGTACCTTGGCAAATGCTTTGTGAAAAAACAGGCGCTAAATTAAAGGTTATACCTATGTGCGAAGACGGTTCTTTGCAAATGGATGTGTATGATACCTTACTAAATGACAAAACTAAACTTGTCTTTGTAAATCACATTTCAAACGCATTAGGAATTATAAATCCTATTGAAACTATTATTGAAAAAGCACACCAAGTAGGGGCTGCTGTTTTAATAGATGGAGCTCAAGCTTGTTCGCATATAAAAGCAGATGTTCAAGCGCTAGATGTAGACTTTTATGTTACCTCTGCACATAAAATGTGTGGACCAACTGGAGTAGGAATGTTATATATGAAAGAAGATTGGGGCAAAAAACTACCACCATATCAAGGAGGTGGTGAAATGATTGCTACAGTAACTTTCGAAAAAACGACCTATGCAGAAATGCCACATAAATTTGAAGCAGGAACACCTAATATCTGTGGCGGTATCGCTTTTGGCGCTGCCGTAGACTACTTAAATGAGATTGGGTTTGATGCTATTAAAAAGCAAGAAGCAGCCTTATTAGACTATGCAACTGCACAATTATTGCAGATAGAAGGATTAAAAATTTACGGTACAGCTTCAGAAAAAACAAGTGTGATATCATTTAATGTAGGTGAAATACACCCCTATGATATTGGTACAATTTTAGATAAATTAGGAATTGCAGTACGCACAGGACACCATTGTGCACAACCTATTATGGATTTCTACTGTATTCCCGGAACTGTTAGAGCGTCGTTTGCTTTCTACAATAGCATTGAAGAAGTAGACGCACTAGTACATGCTGTTAAAAAGGCAACAATGATGTTATCTTAATAATTATGACAATTAAAGAAATACAAGAAGAGCTAATAGACGAGTTTGCCATGTTTGACGACTGGATGCAGAAGTATGAATACATGATAGATTTAGGTAAGTCACTTCCGTTAATTGACCCTGTATTAAAAACAGATGATAAATTAATAAAAGGCTGCCAATCTAAAGTATGGCTACAAAGTGAAATGCAAGATGATAAAGTAGTCTTCACAGCAGACAGTGATGCCATCATTACAAAAGGGATAATTGCAATATTAATTCGTGTTTTTTCTAATCAAACACCCGATGCAATAGTATCTGCAAACACAGATTTTATTGCCGAAATAGGCTTACAAGAACACCTATCACCCACCCGTGCAAATGGGCTAGTGTCTATGGTAAAACAAATGAAATTATACGCAATCGCTTATCAAGCGACAAACAAATAGGATTATGGCAGAAGAAAAAGCAACAATTGACGTACAAGAATTAGGTGAGAAAATAGTAAGAGTAATCAAAACTATATTTGATCCAGAAATTCCTGTAGATATTTACGAACTAGGTTTAATTTATGATGTATTTGTAAATGAAGACTATGAGGTTAAAATATTAATGACACTAACTACACCTAACTGCCCGGTAGCAGAAACACTACCAGTAGAAGTAGAAGATAAAGTAAAGTCATTAAAAGACGTAAAAGATGCCGAGGTAGAAATTACTTTTGATCCACCTTGGACCCAAGATTTAATGAGTGAAGAAGCAAAACTAGAATTAGGAATGCTTTAATGCTAAATAAACTATGGCCGAAGAAATTATAAATAGGGTTGCAAACAGTAAGCTTATTACTTTAGATCTTGAAGATTATTACCCAAAAGGGGAACGTTTACAGCTGGATGTTTCGCAATGGCTAGAGCAGGGTTTTATTTTAAGAGAAAAAGAATATAGAGCGGCTCTTGACACCTATAATTGGGAGCAACACGAGGGTCAATATATAGCATTACATTGCAGTACAGACGCTATACTGCCAGCTTGGGCTTTTACATTGGTAACTTTAAAACTAGCCCCCTTTGCCTTAAAGGTAATCGTAGGTGATACAAAACAACTTGAGTCTATAATTTATACTGAAATCATTAAAGATTTAGATCTAAGTTATTGTGAAGGAAAGCCTTGTATTATTAAAGGCTGCTCAAACAAACCTATACCACAAAATGCTTATGTGCTTCTGGGTCAAAAACTCTTCCCAATAGCAAAAAACATTATGTATGGTGAAGCCTGCAGCTTTGTTCCGCTATATAAAAAATAGATTTTAGGCGATAAATTAAACACTTCAACGAATGATAAGGTTATTTCCTACAACTAGATTAAGGGGATAAAAAAAATAAATTAATTTCGCGCAAAATAAATATAAACACATGAAAAAGATACTTTTATTAGCAACGTGTCTAAGCCTAGGGTTTAGCTCTTACGCACAAACAGAAGAAGAATTAAAAGCAGAACAAGCTCCTAAACAAGCAGAGATCACTAAATTACAAGGTGAGGTTGATGCTTTACAAGCTCAGATTGATGCTTTACCAGGATGGAAATATGGTGCTTTTGGTACTATTGGAGGTAGCTTATCTGGATTTAACAACTGGTATGCTCAAGGAACACCTAACCTAAACTCAGGTACTATAGGAGTAACTGTTAATGGTTTTGCAAACTTAAAAGAAGAAAAATTCTTTTGGCGTAACTCATTAAATGTAAACCTAGGATGGGTAAAGTTTGATGATAGAGATGATGCAACTGACGATGATGGCTTTAAAGAAGGTACTGATGTATTTAACATTTCTTCTTTATATGGTCGTAACATAGCAAAAAATCTTGCGGCATCTGCACTTGCAGAATACCGTACAACACTTTTAAACAACTTTAATGACCCAGGTTATTTAGATTTAGGTGTTGGTGCTACTTGGACTCCATTAGAAAACCTTGTAGTAGTAGTTCATCCATTAAACTATAACTTTGTTTTTGCTGAAGACGATACAATTTTTGAATCTTCATTAGGTGCAAAACTTTTAGTTGACTATACACGTCAAATTGGTGCCATTAATTTTAAAACAAATTTATCTGCTTTTCAAAGCTACAAGTCTTCAGACTTATCTAACTTTACTTGGGTAAATTCATTTGGATATACACTATGGAACAAAATTGGTGTAGGATTTGAATTTGGTCTAAGAGGAAACAAGCAAGAAGCGCTTAACTACAATTTAATTGAAGACCCAACACTTGATTTTGACACTGTTGACAACAAATTACAAACTTATTACCTAATAGGTCTTAACTACTCTATCTAAGAATTAGTTAATTTTAAATCATTGCAAAAAGGCTACCTTCGGGTAGCCTTTTTTATTTTAAAACAAATTGGTCATATTTAAAACAAAGATTAATCGTTTATATGAAGCCTGTAAGAAGCAATTGAAAGTATATTTAAAGCGCTCTAACAACAATTATAAGGTGAAGAGAACAATGATTATACTTAATATGAATAAGCCCTTAAAACACATTAAAAAGAGTTAGAAATAGTAAGAACCAAGACCATATAAAGTGTATGAATAATTCATCCACAAAACATACAACTTATTTAACCTACAAGTAAAACCTAAGACACTTAAGAAAACAAGGTTGTAAGAGATACACACATCAAAAAACCCCTATTGCAAAAGCAAAAGGGGTTTCTTTTTATTGGTTGGTTATTGGTAATCTATATGCTATTGTTCTACAATAGTAAACTCTGATCTTCTGTTCTTAGAATGTTGCTCATCTGTACATTTATCTCCACAAGAATTAATTGGAGTACTTTCACCTTTACCTACACCAGAAATTCTGGCTTCATCCACACCTTTAGAAATTATATATTGAACAGTAGCTTGTGCTCTTCTGTTAGATAACGCTAAGTTATAAGCTTCTGTAGCTCTACTATCTGTATGGCTTTCTGCACGAACAACCATGGTAGGATATTTTTTCATTAAAGTAACCACTTTATCAAGCTCAAATGCCGCTTGTGGCTTAATGTTATGTTTGTCATAATCAAAGTAAATAGGGTTTAATACTATTTTATCTTCTTTGATAATGTCTTCAATAGGCTTTAAGGCTATAGTCACACGTACGTTTTCATCGTGACCAGCAGGTACATTTACAGAATTGCTTTCGTAATCTTTCATAACTGCCTGCGAAACATAAGCAACATCACACGTTGTATCAAATGTAGTTGTACCATTAGAAACACTTGTTAAAGTTCCTATTTTGTTTTCTAAAGTATCATAAAAATCAACTCTTGCTCCAGCAATAGGTTTTTTTGTGTTTGCATCTATTACAACAACTGTAGCTGTCGCATCACAAAGAGGTTCTAATTGTTTTACTTTATAGATATCATCACTTCCTTTTCCTCCTTTACGATTAGAAGACACAAATCCTTCTTGTGTATTTCCATCAAAAACAAAGGCAAAATCATCATCCATACTATTCACTACATTCCCCATGTTTTTAACTTTTGCGAAGCCATTTCCTTTACTTTCAGCATAAAAAACATCAAGACCTCCAAGACCTAAATGACCATTACTAGCAAAGTATAATGTACCGTTACTGTCCACATATGGAAATGCATCTGTACCTTCTGTATTTATATTACCAACAACAGGTGTTGGGTTACCAAATGTACCATCTTCTAATATACTTACTTGATAGATGTCAGACATTCCTTGACCCCCTGGTCTATCACTAGAAAAATATAATGTATTACCGTCTGGGCTTAATGCAGGATGACCTGTTGAAAATTCGCTACTATTAAATGGTGCTAATTGCACATCTTTCCATACTCCATTTACATTTTCTGCATAATAAAGATTAATCTGGTTAATCCCTTCTTCATTTTTTTCATAATCACCATCATTATAGTCATTACGGTCAAAATACATACGCTTACCATCTTGAGTAATTACCACACTAGATTCGTGATATTTTGTATTCACTTCACCATCAAGTAATGTTTCATCTTTAATTGCTTCTTTTCCTACTTGACTTGCTTTATAGATATCTAAAAATGGCTCATCATTCCAATCATAGGTTTTTCTTGCAGTATTTCTTGCAGAAGCAAAATAGAAATCTTTTCCTATCATAAAACCTCCAAAGTCTGAGTATTTACTATTTAAATCGGTCAAGTTTGTTGCCGAAAATTTAGCTTTTTTCTCAAGAAGCTGAGGAAGATAGTCTGGGTTTTTTAAAAAAGATATGGCACGATTATCATTTGGTTTCATCGCAGCAAATTTTTTCATCCACTCATTAGACTCTGCATATTTACCATTAGCTTTCAAAGACTGTGCATAATTGAAAACAGTCTCAGCATCTACTTTTCTACCTTTAACAACACGTTTATAAAAGGTTTCAGCCTTTTTAGTATCGTTTATAAAAAAGTAACTATTAGCCAGGCGCTCGTACACATATCTATCTCCTTTATTCTTTTTTAGGAGCTTTTGATATTCGTCTGCGGCGTCTGTATAAGCAAGACGATCATAATAACCATCTGCCTTTTTTGTGTCTTTATTTTGAGCTATCATCGCACTTGTGCTTATAGCCAATAAGAGTAAGAAAGTAACTGTTTTTTTCATTGGTAATGAATTTATTTTAAGAAAGAATGGTTTTTTAGAAGTATCTAGGTGAACGTAGTGCTTTCTTGTTAAAAATAAGATCGAACGTTAAGATTACTTCATGTGATGAAGGTGCAACTACATTTATATCACTTGTAACTGCATCATAAGCATATCCAATACGTAAGGTTGGTGTTGCTTGAAATCCTACAAGACCACTAAAAGAATCATCTAATCTATAAGACCCTCCTATTTCAAATTTATCATAAAACAAAGCATTAATGTTACCATCGTAAGAGATAGGTGCATCAAATGCAGATTTTACCATTACTGATGGCTTTAATTTAAAGTTATCATTAACTTCAAACACATATCCAGCAGTAGCAAAATAATGATTTGTTTCTGAACCATACTTTAATGCATTTTCATCTAAGTGAACAGAGTTTAACATGTTAGGAACCGATAGTCCTAAGTAAAAATTATCTGTATACAAGAAAGCACCTGCCCCAATATTAGGATAAGTATTACTAATGTTTTCAGAGAAAAAAGGATCATTTTCATCCTGTAATTCTAAATCTACTAAGCCAACATCATGAAAAGTAGCACCTGCTTTTAAACCTAATGCAAGTTTTGTATTTCCACTTAGCTGTAAAGTGTAAGAGAAATCTGCATAAGCATTGGTTTCACTAACTGGGCCTAACTCATCTTTAATTACAGATAATCCAAGTCCCACATTGTTTCCAACGGGTGCGTGACCTGAAAACGTGATAGTCTCTGGAGCACCTTCAAAACCTGACCATTGTTTTCGGTAAAGCGCTGTTAACGATAGTGCTTCTTTGTTACCAGCATAGGCTGGGTTTACGACATTCATGTTGTACATATACTGCGTGTATTGCGGATCTTGCTGAGCTGATGCCAATTGTGCCATACATCCAACAATTAGGAGTACTAATAACGTTCGTTTTTTCATTATTTTGCTTATTAATATTATTCAATTATTTGTTTAAATAGATGAAACCGGTTAGTGCTTCACCTTCTACTAAGTTAATTACATAGTAGTAGGTACCTACAGGTAATTCATTTCCATTATCTGCTTGTCCGTGCCATTCATTCACATAATTAGCTTGTTCAAAAACCAGAAGTCCATGACGATTAAATATGCTCAATTTATCAATTCCTGGTTGTACGTTTAAAAATTCTAAATCTAAAGAATCATTAAGACCATCACCATCTGGAGATATTCCCTGTGTTATAATACAATTTGCATTATCAAAAAATGCTACGGAGATATCATCTGTTGCAATACAACCTGCACCGTTAACTTCTACTTGATACAAGCCTTCTTCTGTAATATCTATTGTAGCAGAAGTCTCGTTTGCAATTTCTCCTCCATCTAAGAACCAAGTATAAGTAACAGCATTAGCATCTGCTTCTGTTACTATAGCCGTTAATGTTTCTGTGTCATTTGCACATTTTACAACCGCTTCACCAGTAGCATCCATTCTTGTTGCAGAAATAGTAACAACAGGTTGATCTAGTAACGTAATTGAAACTTCGTCTGTGCTCGTACATCCTTCTATGGTAACTTCTAAACTGTAAGTCCCAGTAGTTGTCACTACCAAAGTAGGTGATGTTTCTCCAGTATTCCATAAATAAGAAGCGTTTGTAGCATCTTCTCCTTCAATTACGGGTACGATTGTAAAAGATTCTTCACCACAAAATGACATATCATCACCGAGGTTTACATTAAAATCTAGCGCATTAACAAAAACCTCATCAGTACCTATACAATCACCGCTTGCTCCTACAACAACTGCATAAACACCTTCATCAGACACCATGATAGTTGCATTAGTTTCACCTGCTAGGTCTACGCCGTCTAGTGACCATTGATAAGTTATATTAGTTAAGTCTGCCTCATTTGATGGTGTCCCATCTATTGTAATGGTGTTCCCATCACAAACTAATAAATCTGATCCCAGGTCAACCAAAGGTTTTTCAAAAAACTCTACAAAAATACTATCCCCAATCTCACAGGTAGTATTATTAAATGTTACTGTTACCTCATAAGTTCCTGTTTCTGTCACTATTAATGTTCCACTTGTTTCGTCAGGAATAACTGTACCGTCTTTTGTCCAAACTATTGTAACGTCTTCAAATTCTCCCGCAACTAAAGTAATCTCTTCACCTTCACAAAGTGCATCTCCACCACCTATCGTGATATCACCACCTAAATCTAACGAACCTAAATCAAAGCTACCTCCTGCTAAGAATACAGCAGAATCAAATGCAGAATCAGATCTATCTCCAATTACCAATTTAACCGTATATGTCTCACCAATTTCTAAAGGAACAGTAGCTGTAGTTAGAACAGAAGTTAAACCATCAAACTCAACAGGTTGTGCATTTAAGTTATCTGCCCAGTTACTCACATATAAATCTGGAAAATAATTAACACCTTCTACTTCACCACCACATAAAAAAGTATCTCTATGTATTGTTGCTGTACTTACAGGCACATTATCTGAACCTTCAATAGAAGCAATATTCACACCTCCAAAAGGGGCTCCAGAAGTGTCTGGAATTCCTGGTCCTTTAACCAAAAACGCAAATCCATCTCTAAAACTATCTGAACATTCAAAATCATCTTCATATTCTTCTGAAGCAAAAATAAAATCGAAAGTAACTAAAGGAATGTTTGACGTAAACTCAAATTCAAATACCGTAGCATTTTGCGTTGGTACCGTAGTACCATATTGGTTATCTAAAATTGCTTGTAAATCTACATCTCCTGCCCAACCAGTACCAGTATCTGAAGTACCTGATTGATCATTACCTCCTTCTGCAGAATCTGCATAACCAGATGATAGTATTATTCCATCTTCTATATCAAATGATGAGTTTCCTTTTTTAAAGTAACCCCAACTTCTTTGATTAATGTCAGTTACTCCCGCAGGATTTTCTTGTAAGTTAGTAAAGGTAATATCAACAGTACCACAACCACCTTGTTCTACAAATACTTGTTCTACCAGTTCTTCTGCAGTTAAATTTGTTTGTGGATCATTAACACCGTTTACAATTATAGTTTCTAAGCCTTGATTAATACAAAGATTAAAATCAATTTCTTGAAAAGGCACATTTCCGAAGCTAAATACTCTAATATAATATGTGTCTCCAATAATAAAATCGCTGCTTGTACTATTATTTGCATCACTACAATACAACTCTGTTAAGTTATCACAGTCAGCACCAGAGTATAATGCGTGTACTAAATCTGGAAATCCATCTCCAACAATATCTTGTAGGTTTATGTTATGAACATTTGACGTTGCAACAAACTCAAACCAAACATCGTCGTTTGAATTACCTGGACAAGAAGAAGTAACCCCAGAATCTGTGGCTCCAGTTACAGTTCCTGCAGTTACAACAGTACACGTATCATCTGTATTTACACCTGCTACAATTGCTCCATCACACTCATCATTAACAGGAGGGGTAGGCGGTATAAAAGATGCTATACATAAATCAAATGTTGTTAACTCTAAAGCAGAAGTACCCCAAGACCAAACTCTAATAAAATAAGTATTTCCAACAACTAGATCTGTAGCAAAACTATCATTAGGATCATTACAAAAAAGTTGGGTTAAGTTATCACAATCTGGACCTTCATACACTGCATGAACCAAATCTGTAGTACCACCAGCTATATTTAACAATTCTATTGTGTGTATTTCTGTGGTAGCTACAAAAGAATACCAAACATCATCATTGGCCGTCCCAACACAATCATTTACAACGTTTGATGAAGTTGCTCCTGCAATAGTTCCAGGATTTAATAAAGTGCATTGATCATCAAGATTTACAAGTGCAGCAGCAGCAGATAAATCACACTCATCGTTTGGTGGTGGCGGTGATGGCGTAACACAAGTTAGTTCTAACCCATATGTACCTACATTAGACCCAAAACCATAGACATAAATAAAATAATTAGTAAATGGATCTGAGACAAAGGTTACTTCAGATTGAAGACCACAAAAATCATCATTACCATCTACACACATTAAACTATTACAGTTACCTGAATAAATTTGAATTTTAGTATCATAATTAGTTCCGCTACATAATGAAGCCGTCACGATATCTCCTGTACCCGTAAAGCTATACCAGTTTCCTGGTGCTCCAGAGGTTGTTCCACAAGTACCTGTTGGCGCTCCTGTTGTTGTAGAGTTATCTGTAAATCCTGTTAAAGTCTCTCCACATGATATTGGCAAAGCATCTTCACATAAATCATTTACGGTATCTGGCGGTGGTGCAGCACAGGTTATTTCTAATGTAAATTCTCCTACACTAGTCCCAAATCCAAATACATAAATCAAATAATTAGAATTAGAGTCTGAAGTAAAAGTCACTTCAGATTGTGTACCACAAGCATCATCTGATCCATCTATACAAACAGGGCCATTACAATTTCCAGTAAACACCTGTAATTTTGTATCATAACTAGAATCACATAATGATACTGTTATATTATCTCCTGTTCCTGCAAATGAATACCAAACTCCTGGAGCACCGTCTCCTGTACCACAAAAATCTACAACCTCACCTGTTTCTGTTGCCGTACTAGTATCACCAATAACAATATCACCACAACCGATAGCAATTGCATCTGCACATAAATCATTTGCTGGGGCTTGTGCAAAAACTTGCATCCCAATTAAAGCAACAATAAAACCGAATAGTATTTTTTTATTCATAAATTAACTTTTACTTATAAGTACTTATATAGGTTTAAAAAAGTTTTTAGATATTAATTATACCTAAAAACTCTTTTAAATACAGCTATTCTTCTCTGTTCAAATAAACCCATCCACTTACTTCTCTACTTTCATAAGCAGGGTCTTCATTTTCTAAAATAATCACATAATAATAGGTTCCGGTAGGTAACAACTCACCATCATCTGTTTGTCCACCCCATTCGTTTACATAATTATTATTTGTGTAAACTGCTGCACCAAGCCTATTGAATATTTGGAACGATTCGATACCTGAACGATCATCTAAAAACTGAAGATCTAAGGTGTCATTCATTCCGTCATCATTAGGTGATATACCTTGAGAAACAACACAATTATCAACATCGTATAACAAAATATCTATCGTATCTGAACCTATACAAATTCCGTTAAAAACATTTACAGTATAGGTTGATACTCCTACAGTGCCAGCTGGCACTTGTACTACAATCGTAGAAGTTGTTGTAGGTGTTCCATCATCGTTAGTAACCACATTTCCGTTTGGATCAATCCACTCATACGTTACATCATCTTCTACATCTACTGTTGCCGTTAATGTTGTATCCATATCTGGACAAGTCTGAAAATCTGCACCAAGAGTCACTACGGGCACAGGTAAAAACTCTACTGCTACCGTTGAACTTACGGAACACACACCTACTGTAACTGTAAGTGTATACACCCCTGTGCTTTGCACTGTAATTGTAGGTGTTGTTTCTCCTGTACTCCACTCATATATGATACCTGTTGTATCTCCTGAAATGCTAGGAACTATCTCAAATGCATCATCGCCTTCACAGAACGATTGGTCCATACCTAAATCTAATGCTGGTGCATTAAAGACCACAACTTCGGTTGTGTAGATATTAACACCACAAACAGGGGCAAAAACTTCTAATGTATATACACCACCTGTTGTAGGTATAAATATAGCATCTGTAGATACGACTGCTCCTGAAGCATCTTTCCACTCATAAGTCACAAGCGCCAAATCTATATCTGTATTAGTTACTGTACCATCAATGGCTGGAAAATCTTCGTTTGAACAAATTTCAAATAACGCTGGAATATCAATTCCTAAATCGAGATTTGGTCCTATTTCAATTGTAAATTGTGTAATACTAAAACAAGAATCTTGATCAACACGTTGCACACGAACCCAAATTGTTTCTGGGTTTGTAGTGTTTGTATACATATCTGGATCTGCTATCGCATTAGCTCCAGTCATTGCGTCATCTTCTAGTGTATGGAATGTAATTGTATAATCTGCTGGATCTAGACCGTTTAATATCACATCATTTTGTGCAGTTAGGTCATATATAGCAAACCCATCTTCATCTTCATCACAACCAATAATATCATCTGGCATAGTAATGTCTGGAGGTGTACCTTCATAGTAAAGCCCAATATCATCAATTGCAAAATCATTTCCGCAGCCACCAAATTCATTATTTTCAAATACTAAATCTAATGTTGAATTTGCACCAGAGTTTAACTCTAAGGTAAAACGTAACCACTCATATTCTGATCCATTAACAACATCACCTGTACTAGCCGTTCCTACCGTAACACCAGCAGTATCTTCAAATCTATATTCAAAATTTGTAGGATCTCCCCCATTTGCACAAATATTTGAATCTGTATCATACATTGTAGTTACCCACACAGAAAAATAATAGTCTGTATTTGGTTCTACCGTTATTTCTCTACGGTAAAACTCTGCATTTGCTGCTAGATCACTTACATTTATTATTAACGCATTTCCATTGGTATCATTAGGAGAATGATCTTCTAAATTTTGATGCCATGATCCGTTGATAGGGCTTAATCCATTTTGAACTGAATACTCTTCTGGGTCAAGTTGACCAGATCCATCAAACGTATAAGGTGCTGGTATAAAAGCATGATCTTCTGGCGATGTACCTTGTCCAAAGTTTTCAAAGAACTGAGCTTCTGTACAGTCAAAATTAATACATCCTTCTTCACGAGTTACGGTCACCTCATCTTCTCTTACCTCTAAACTACCATCTTCTAACTCTACTGTCAATGTCGCAGTATATGTTGTAGTAGTACTAGGACAAACATTTAATACAGGATCTGTTCCTACTACTGTACCAGAAGGATCTGTCCAAGTAAAAGAACTCTCTGAATTTTGAGGACCTGCAGGAACAAAACGCCAAGTTTCGTTTGTAGCTTCCCAAACACCAGTATTTCTACCTTCAGGCACACTAAATTCTGTCAAGTCATTTCCTTGCAATCCTAAAGTAGCTAAACCATCGTTCCAAGTAGAACATATAGGCTTGTTAATTAAGTTTACATCAATCACATTTAATGATTCATATAATAACACCTGTTGTGTTGTAATTACATCGTCACAAAGAAAATGAGGAATACTATCAAAATTGATAACAAATATTCTAAAAGGAGCAATACCAGAAACATAGTAATTAATCTGATCTACATCTCCTGTTGTTCCAGGATCAATATCATGAAAAGCACCATGAATTGTATTTGCTGGAAATTGAGGGTTGGCTATTCTAGGCAAGGTTTCTCCTGGCTCTATTGCATAACCACTAGCTTGATCAAATGACGCTGCGTTAAATGTAACCTGTCCATTTGCACCAACTGCCAATTGCGTGTAATCATTCTGAAAATAGTTAAATGTAAATGGTATATCTATAGCTTCACTAAATCTATCATCTATTACTAGACCTGTAGGCGTACCCCCTTCTACAGGTGGCACGTCACATAAAGGACCTTGTATTATATACTCTGAAGTATCCAATCCTGGCTCAGCAATAATATTAGCTTCAAGATCAACACATTCTGTGGCACAGTCTAAAAACACATCTTCACCTGCATCAAGAATAACATAACACCCATCTACTACACATACATAAGAAAAAGGTTCACTTGTAACAATACAGTTTACATTACCTGGATCTAATGAAAGAGTAACAATATCATTTACAGCATCATAAGGCCCCATAACATAAACCCCTGGCGCAGTTGCCGTTTGAGGTGCACCACCCACATCGTCAGTAATTAAAACACTACCTGTAGAACCAATATCTGTAATAGTAACCTCTACATTAAAAGATGCTGTAGGCTCACACATTCCTACTACCTCATACGTTGCTTCTGGTTCTGAACAATCTAAACAAATTACAGTGTAATCAATTTCTGTTTGTCCATTAGAGCCGCAACTGTTTACAAAATCACTTTGTACTTGAAATGAAATAGAATTTCCAGTTGCAGTGAAAACAAGCCCGGCTAAGTCACCGTTATTCCCGTAAGGATCTGCTGCATTTAAGTTTGTAACTCCATCAGAATCTAATACAATAAACTCATCCCATCCATTTTCTACTTCTCCAGCATTTATTATTAAACGCAAAGGAAATGCACTATCTCCTTGAAAAATATTTTGAACTGTACTATTGTTTTCATAACAAAAAGTATTGTTATAAGGACCATCGTCACAAACAATATCTACTTGACCATTACGAATACAAAGGTCAAAAGTAACATCGTTCACAGGTTCTGCACCAGCAGTAAAAATTCTTATATAATAGGTTTCACCTATAGTTAATCCTGTTACAAAACTTTGATCTTCAGCACTACAGTTTACAAGCACTAAATTATCACAATCTCCTTCATAAACAGAATGTGTTAAATCACTAGGACTACCTATAATATTTTGTAATTCTATTATCTGAACCTCTGACAAGGCAACAAACTCAAACCACACATCATCATCTGCAACACCCGGACATGTATTTTCAAGATTAGAATCTGTAGCACCAACAAGACTTCCTGGTGTAATTAGATTACAAAACCCATCTGGATTCACTAAAGCAACTGTAGCATCATCGCACTCATCATTATCTGGAGCTGGAGGAAGTTGTTTAATACACAAATCAAAAGTAGTAGTAACAATAGGTGTTGTGCCATAAGTAAAAACACGAACTGTATATTCATCTCCAATTGCTAAGTTTGACACTAAACTCTGGTTAGGATCACTACAAGTGATATTTATTAAATTATCGCAATCACCCTGAAAAACAGAATGCACAAGATCTGTTGGTGACCCTTGAACATTTGATATTTCTATAATATGAGAAGTAGCTGTTGCAACAAATGTAAACCATACATCATCATTTGCTGTTCCAACACATGAGTTAGGTAAGTTAGAATCTGTAGCACCACCTACTGTTAAATTTTCGTTTAACAAATCACAAGATTCGTCTGCATTCACCAAAAGAGGTAACGCTGTTAAACACTCATCATTCACTGGTGCAGGAGGTGGCGTTGTACAATTAACAGATAATTCATAATCACCAGTACCTGTTCCAAAACCAAAAACATATATAAAATAATTTGTTGAAGCATCTGACACAAATGTAAACTCAGACTGCAAACCACAAGAATCATCATTACCACCCAAACAAACTAATGTATTACAGTTACCTGAATACACTCTAATTTTAGTGTCATAGCTAGAATTACATAACGAAAGATCTACTATATCTCCATTACCAGCAAAACTATACCAGTTACCTGGCGCTCCATTTCCTGTTCCACAATTATCTTCTGGCGAAGAGGTGTTAGTAGACATATCTGTGTTTCCCGTTACAATATCTCCACAATTAACAACTATCGCATCTGCACACAAGTCGTTTACAGGTGCTTGAGCGAAAGTGATAATAGAAAATAGAATAAAGGTAAGTCCTAGGAGTAGTTTTTTTGTCATGATGGTATTCCTAATTATTTATTTGAGGGCACTAAAATATCGAAAATTTAGTATTATTAACAATTTGTTAAACAAAAAAGTAAAATAAATGTTAATCATCACAGGTAAATGTCGTGGTTTTCAGAGCTAAAAAACCATAGTTAAAATTACAGAAAAACTTAATGATATTTTCCTTTAAAACTAAATAGCATATCATTCTTTCATATTTATAACATCGATAAACAATAGTGTAATAAACACTTAAGATTATCATTGAATAAAACAGGAAGAAAAAATCATAAAAATACGCGAAGAAAAACACAAGAAAATTAGATGTATTCTAACAAATAAAAACCTTACCATTAAAGATTTTAAAAGATCTTTTTTATTTGAAAAAAAACATCAAAAATCAGGAAGATAGAGCCTGATATTTCAAATGAACAAAATTATTCTTTAAATTTCTTTATAAAATACTTTGTTGTAATTGTGTAAAGCCAATTTTTTTTAGAAATATTTTTTCCTAATAATCGCGCTTCTTTTATTTTATATATAATATGAATTCCATAGCCTATTATTACAAATAGTACCAGTAGTAGTAGAATATATATAACAAAACCCGTTGACATTTTGCAAGTATACCTAGATCGAAACAAAAAAACTCACTCTAAAAACATTTCATCTTTAGCAAAAAATAGTTTTCGTTAAAAAGCAAAATACATCGTTAAAACACGCTATTTGACCTTAAATACCGCATATACTGGAAAATGATCACTAACACCTCCTAGGTATTTTGGCCCTGCATACGTTCTAAAAGGGTTACCCTTATAATCTCCATCTTGTATCACAACAGCATCCGAATTAAAGATAGCCGCCTTCTCAAACGTAAATGGGTTATCATAAGGTTTCATAAAATTATTTGAAACTAAAATTTGGTCAAACAAATTCCATTTACCTCTATAATTAGTACTTCCATCATCTCTGGTTAACAAAAGCTCCATGGGGTTATAAAAATCTGTACCTACTAATTGAGATATACTATCACTTTGAGGATCGTCATTAAAATCACCCATGATAATGATACGAGCATCCGGTTCGGTCTTTTTTATTTCAGTAATAACAGCTCTATTTTGATTTGCGACCTCCATTCGTTTATAAGCTGTTTCTTTTTCGCCTGCCCTCTTAGACGGCCAGTGATTCACTAAAACATGAACCCGCTGTCCCTCAAGCTCACCCACAACATGTAGAATATCACGTGTTAAATCTGGGTGCCCCTTTTCAGTTTCAATAAGTACATGAACGGCCTTACTTTCTATAACCTTAAAAAATGAAGACCTATATAGTAATGCTGTATCTATCCCTCGCTCATCTGGAGAATCAAAATGCACAAAAGAATAACCCAAGTCCTTTAATGGTTCAACCTTAACCAGTTGTTTTAAAACTGTTGCATTTTCTACCTCAGCGACACCTATTAAAACAGGTGCAAAAGGATTATCTGCTTGTCCAATAGTAGGAATAACCGCCCCTAGCATTTGCACTTTTGCCTCAAGTTTTTGCTCATTCCACCGCGCAGCTCCTCTTGGCGTAAATGTTTCGTCCATTTTTTTGGGATCATTTACAGTATCAAAGAGATTTTCTAAATTATAAAAAGCAATGGTGTAACGACTCATATTTTGATTTTCAAAAGAGAATTAAACAAGGGCAACATAAATAATAATGACAGTAAATATACTTCACCAAGTTCTATTGCTTCGGAAATATACAACCTTTAAAATTTCCGCAGTAAAAATAACACGTACTACACTTAGCTATCACAACACATTTTCTATTATTTTATCTAAAATAACAAATAAACATACAGGTTTTTCAAATTTCGATTTTGATGTCGGTTTCATTTTCGATTTCATCGTATATTTGTATATATGCTAGAAAAAGAAAAGATAGAATACGAAAAAACCATATTAATTGGTGTTATTACGCAGGATCAAAACGAGGAGAAATCTAAAGAATATCTAGATGAATTAGAGTTTTTAGCTTACACCGCTGGTGGCGAAGTAAAAAAACGTTTTACTCAAAAAATGGCATCTCCAAACCCAAAAACATTTGTGGGTACTGGAAAAATGGAAGAAATTCAGGCTTATATTGAAGCACACAATATAGGTACAGCCATTTTTGATGACGAACTAAGCCCTGGGCAACAGCGTAACATCGAAAAAATATTGGAATGTAAAATAATAGATCGCACCTATCTTATTCTAGATATTTTTGCGCAGCGTGCACAAACAAGCTATGCACGAACACAAGTAGAGCTTGCACAATACGAATATCTACTTCCTCGCTTAACTGGATTATGGACACACCTTGAACGCCAACGTGGTGGTATAGGAATGCGTGGTCCTGGTGAAACCGAAATAGAAACAGATAGACGTATAGTGCGTGATCGTATTTCTTTATTAAAGAAAAAAATGCTCGCAATAGACAAACAAATGGCTACACAGCGAGGCAATAGAGGTTCTCTTATTAGAGTTGCCCTTGTGGGTTACACAAACGTAGGGAAATCTACTTTGATGAATGTAATTAGTAAAAGTGATGTCTTTGCAGAAAACAAACTTTTTGCAACTCTAGACACCACGGTGCGTAAAGTAGTGATTGGCAACTTGCCGTTTTTACTTACAGACACTGTAGGTTTTATTAGAAAACTCCCAACACAACTTGTAGAGTCTTTTAAAAGCACACTTGACGAAGTTCGTGAAGCAGATTTGTTATTGCATGTCGTTGACATTTCACACGAGTCTTTTGAAGATCACATAGATTCTGTAAACGTTATCCTAAACGAAATTAAAAGTAGCGATAAACCTGTGCTCATGGTGTTTAATAAAATAGACGCTTATGAGCCTGAAACTATTGATGCCGATGACCTTGTTACAGAAAAAACAAAAGCGCATTACACCATAGAAGATTGGAAGCGCACTTGGATGAACACAGAAAACGAGACCGCTATTTTTATCTCGGCTACCGAGAAAGAAAATATAGTGGATTTTAGAAAAACAGTATACGATAAAGTTCGTGCACTTCACAGCAAACGCTTTCCGTATAACAATTACCTATATCCAGATTATTACGAAGAAGAATAGATAGTTTTTGATTTTAAATACACCATTTAAATCAATTGCTATCTCAGGCTAAGTGAATTTAAAACACAAACGTGAGTTATATATTTATAACTCACTTTTAAAAGTATACCCCAGTATTTCTTGTAAATTTTTGCTATCTACTTGTTTGTAAACAGCATTATCATCTAAAAAAAGAGGCACTTCAAGGTTTAGTACTTCAGCTTGTGCTGCATAATAATTTTTCTTTTTGGGATGCGAAGGGTGTACAGCATTAAATACGTGACCAAAACACTGTTGTTTTATTATTTCAGAAATAATACCAACACAATGATCTCGATGGATAAGATTAACCGGAGCATTACCTCCATTTAAATCTTTACGACCCGCAAGATATTTTACAGGCTGGCGCGAACCTCCATATAAACCCCCAAAACGCACAATACTTGTTTGCAAATCTGGCGCATTAAAAAACAATTGTTCTGCCTTTAATAATTGTCGTCCCGCTTCATTTTCTGGTTGAGGCAGATCGCTCTCAGTAACTTTATCTTGTGCATCTCCATACACAGATGTACTACTTATAAAAACAACTTTAGAAACATCACTTGATTGCACTTCTTTTAAAAAATGCGACATTTTGCTCACATAGTCTGCCCCAGAATTGCGACGCAAACCTGGCGGAATCATAATAATGAGAATTTCGGCATTCTTAAGAAAACCCTGTGGCGCCCCTAACACTCCTTTTTCTGTTACCTGCACAGCATAAGCATCAAGACCTTTTACTTGTAACATAGTTGCCTTTTTTACTGTTGTTACAGAACCTTTTACAAGATAACCTTGCATTATTAATTTTTGAGCTAAGGGTATTCCTAACCATCCTAAACCGGCAATTGCAATTGTTGTTCTCATCTACTATTTTTAATTTTCTTCTACTAATGATACAGAAAGTGAATCTCTTTTTTGAACTTTTAAGCTATCTAACACGAAGGTTTTTTTAGTAATTATCGCGTCTGTATTTACAAAAGGGATAGGCATCATATTTACAGGCCTTTTATTAATACTAAACTGTGGATGCGTAAACAAATTATAAGAATACTCCATTACACTAAAACGAGGCATCTCTTTAGTATGTGTGGTATATTTTAACTCTAAAGAATCATTATCTGCCACATAATAACGCAATAAACGATTGCTTTTTCTATAATTAAAAGCACTCAATGCGGTGTCTTGTGAAACTTTTTCACCGTTTATCTCAAGTGTTTTAAAATTAAAATCTTTATTTAAATACACTAAAAGCTCGTGGGTATCTCGTTGTGGTAAAATAGTTAATGTTGTTGCGCGATACTCTTCAGAAATACGATCTGAATCTAATCTAATTGTTGCTGCTGCAATGTTTTTTGCAGGTGCCTTTTTTGCATAAGAAAATCCGCTATTATATTTACTTCCTGCAGCACTCGTTACATACTTTGAAGCTGCTTCTGGCGCATCACCTAAATATCCTCTTGTCCAAGTATCTAAATGTAGATCATAAGTAAGCCAATAATTCTCATTGCTTTCTTGGTCTTGATAATACAGTAAACTATTAGGCTTTTTACGTGTTTCCGTATAATCGCTTTTTGCGTGTGCAATAACAAAACATCCAATCGCCATCATAAAAGAAATAACAGAAATAAAATTTTTCCAACGGTAAAAACCAAAAACAGGCAATAATAAACTAAAAGTAAGCATTGTAAATACACTTGTTAACACAAGCATTTTTAAACCAAGACCTACTGGGAAAAACTGGATTAACGGCGAAAAGAAAAACAATGCTGGAGCACCTAGCAGCGTAAGTAATAACAGGTTTGGCTTTTCTTGACGTAACAACATAAAGAAAGAAAACAACCCAAAGAAAACAGGGATAATCCAGTATGCAGCTCCCCTTAAAACAATAGCAACAGCTGTATTAATAACAAACCAAAACACCAATGGAGCAACATAAAAATCTGCCACATTGTTTTTAACCTTATACCGCTTGTATACTTTAAAACAGATAGCCACACTCAACAGCACAAAAAAGGCAATATACCAATGCCCATTATAAGTAAACCCTTGTTGTATTTCTAGATATTGTGGATATAATAATTTTAAAATCGTCCAACTAAAATACCCTATAACACCACAGATAAGTAATGATATAAAAAAGGCTCCAAATCCTCTAAGAATTTGTTTAGCTTTTAAGCGTCCCTCTTTTATACCAAATAGAAGTAAGCCTATAAAAATAAGCACCGCAATAACAAGCATAGGTACCACCCAAGAAAAAGGATAGCTTATCATTTTTACCAAAGGTGCATTTACATATACATAATCTTCTGTCGCTGAAAAGCTAGACAAATCTGCATCTGCAAAATGATGCAATAGCGGCAACAAATAACTTCCTTGATGCTGTAACGTTTCACGATCTAGATTTTCATAGGTATCGTTTGCTGTATGGTAATCAAAATGATCGTCTATAAAAGCAAAGAAAAAACTAGGAATCCCTCCTTCTTCTCTAAACACCGTAGAGTCTGTATCATTAGGCAGCATTTTATACACGCTATACATTAAAGAAGAAGCAACCGGATAATCAGGATTAGCTTCTATAAATGCTTTAACAAGATTTTTATTACCACCATTAGTTTCTAGAATCATGTTGCTAGGACCACCACTCCCTCTTGCTTCAAAATTAAGAACAAGCCCTACGTTTTTAGCAAGCGGATTGTCATCTACAAATATGTCTGCACCATTTAAACCTATTTCTTCTGCATCGGTAAAAAGTACAATGATATCGTTTTTAGGTGTTTTTCCAGAAGCCTTATAAGCACGTAAACTTTCTAGTATTGTTACTACGCCGCTTCCTGCATCACTTGCCCCATAAGAAGGTACTTTTGCACTATCATAATGCGATAATAACACTAGTGATTTCCCATTACCACTTCCTTTTAAAACCCCTACTATATTTTTAGGCTTTACAAGCGTACGTGACCATTGGTTTAAGTTAAATTCATCTTGTACATGAGTTTCTAGACCTAGTTTTTGTAATTCTGAAATAAGAAATTCTCGAACCCTTGTATGCTCTTCACTACCGTGGTAATGAGGTGCTTTTGACATTTCTTTTAAAGGCACTAGGGCTCTTTCTGTTGAAAACTCGGTTTTTGCAATGGATGCGGGCGCTCCTTCTTGTGGCATTAAACTATAAAAACTATAATAAATACAGCCTAAGATGATAAGGAGAGAAATGATTCCGGCTATTCTTTTCATAATGGTGGTTTGGAGTTTAAAAGTACAATATTTTACGGTTCTGAAATTTCTGAAATTAAAATGAGTTCGTTTTTGTATAAAAAAATCGTATCTTTCTTTTTCATAAAACACTCAATATATGGCAATTAAAAGTTTTACAGGCAAGCGCGCAAAGCAAACAAAAGAAGAGAAATCAAACATTAAAGTTTCAGATTACATGAGTCGCAATCTCACTACTTTTTCGCCAGATCAGTCTGTCATGGAAGTGATGAGCGTCTTGATAAAAAAGAAGATTTCTGGTGGTCCCGTTGTAAATGACAAAAACGAATTACTAGGTATTATTTCTGAAGGCGACTGTATGAAAGAGATAAGTAATAGTCGTTACCACAACCATCCTATCCAAGATGTAAAAGTGCAAGACCACATGGTGACTGCCGTTGAAACACTAGATGGAAATATGAATGTTTTTGATGCTGCAGATAAGTTTTTGTCTTCGCGAAGAAGGCGTTTTCCTATTCTTGAAAATGGAAAACTCGTGGGGATCATTAGCCAAAAAGATGTTTTAAAAGCTGCAATCGCTATGAAAGGGCAAACATGGTGGTAACAGGAGCACTAATTATTAAATAATATTATAAAGTGATATCAACTTTGACCAATAAGAACCAATCATTATCTAATGCTAGATAACCCTGGTCGTATACATAATAATAGGTAGATCCAGTTTTTGTAATATACTGCCCCGTGAAAAACTTAAAGTTAAAACCGTGTTTTAATAAAGTCTCTCTTTTTGTTTTAGTCTTGTCTTTTGTATTGAGTTTAGTTAAAATTCTATGGTTTTTACGTAGTCTATTATTTATATTTCGAACAAGATTACTTTGATCTTTATTAAGGTTATTGTTGTGCGCATTTCGACAAGAATCGCTACAGAATTTTTTATCTGCACGACCTAAAATACGATTTCCACATTCTGGACACACTTTTTCCATTTGTCTTTAATTTACATTTTTTGACTGCTAGATTTACAATTAATCTTATTTTTCTTCACTTAAATCAAACCGATATACCGCTTCTATTTTTGCAAAAAAAGAGTTGCTCAAATCTGGGTTAAGTTGAAGTCTGTTATCCCCAAAATCAAACGCCGATAGCCTTAAATCTATCTGCTCGTCATTAGCATACACTTCAGTATTAACAAAAGAATACCCTGCTTTTAACCGTAATAAAATACTGCTATTCATAAAACCCTGCTCTATATACCCCGTAAATTCTAAGGCTGTATAATCTACATAAGTGTTTACATTATATGGAGAGTGCAAATCAAAACTTCTACTAATAGCATAATAATTTACACCTACTTTTTTGGTCTGATCTATCTTATAATTTATATCTGCTGCAATAGGCAATGACATATCCATCTCTAGTTTTTCATTTGGACTTAGGTAATAAAATCCAAAAATTGGTGTGGTAAAAACACCATAAGTTTGGCCTATAGCATACATTCCTAACTTGTATTTTAAATTTTCATTCTTCTGAAACTTTAATAACGCTAAGCCTCCTAAGTAAAAATCTTCTTTAGAAATATCTTGATAATCTGAAGCTAATTTAGGAAGCGCCACAAAAGTTCCGCTCCACGTTTCATTAAAAGTTGTTGACCAGCCTATCTTTAATATCGTAGTATACAAATTAACATTTTTTGAATAAGGCAAAAGATCCACATCTAGCGGAAATACTAAATGCGTATCATTAGGAAAAACGTCTAGATTATTTCGGCTAAAAAGAACCCCTGTTACAATTGCATTTTTTTCATCTATTACAAAAGGAATTGTAAGATCTACATCTAAAGACTTTATATCTGTACCACTAGATGTACCATCAAATTTACTATTAAAATTTTGAGAATACCCTATTTTAAAAAGGTCAACATAATTTTGCGAAAAACTTAACGATGGAATAAAAAGCAAAAAAAATAAAAGTCGTTTCAAAAGCGATATGTTTGGCTTAAAGATATAAAAATAGATTTAATACATCGTCACAAGGTGTTTCTACTAAATTAAAAAAGCCTCTTGATAAAAATCCAGAGGCTTTTTTTATACTTAAATTAGTTCGTTTTATTTTTTCACAATACGTTTTGTGATAGACCCGTCTTGTGTTTTAATACTAACAAAATACATTGCACTACTCATATCTGAAATATCTAAACTATAAGAAAATGCCTTTACATTATTATACTGGGCTATAATACGCCCCTGAACATCTCTTACACTAATATTATCTATTTCAACATTTGGAGATAAAACAAACAATTTACCTTCTGTTGGGTTAGGATTTACAGTAACATCTTGTAAACTTACTGCTGAAACATCCAATACATCTTTATCTTTAAACCTTAAAGTAAAACGGTTATCATACACCCCTTTTATTGCAGTAAAACTATAATCAGATTCCGAAATATTTGCTATCACTCCTGTTAAGTGATCCTCTAAATACACCGTAAAACCTTCTATTTTTAACCCTTCTAATTGTTTGATGCTAATGCTATAAACATCCAACTCTTCATTAAGTGTTGAAAATCCTAGAGATACTTCTTTATCTAATGTCAAGGCCTCCCTTGCTTGTATTCCTAATAAACTATTATCATTTTCTAGATGAGAATAAATAGAAACAGCTTTTGCAACTTGCCTACTGTCATAACCTTGATCAAAACCTATAGTAGCATTATCTGTAAACGCTATTAATATTTCGGAAGAAAGACCATAAGTTTCATTCAATACATTCAACCAAATTCTATCTCTTTGTGTGTTTGGAACTCGAAGCGTATTATTACCTGTTGTTACACGCATTGAGTTATTAAAAATTACGTTTGTTGCTACTGCTGTTTTTACTCCAAAACCTTGTGAAGTAGCAATAATACCATTAGGAGTTGTCCCACCATTTGTAGCGGCCGTACCAGCACCTATTCCTCCAGAAAGATTGTACATTGAGACATCCTCTAAAGAAAAGTTAACTGTATTTCCACCAGGGAAATTACCTGGAGTCGTAATATGTTCCCAAAAATAAACCTCATCAATAGCACTATTTTCCAGTATAAACATTTCTGCATCAATTGCTGAAGCATAAGGATTTGATATTAGATTTGGACTAGAATTTTTGTCAACATGAAAATCCATGGCATAAGTTACAACACCATTATTTAAGGTTCCTTCAGTAAAATAGAACTCATAAGTACTATTTCCGTCTTCATAACTAGCTTGCGGATATACCATAAAGCCTTCCCCAGGATGTATTGCACCTGTATAATGTGCCCAGTCATTAAAATTATCATCTGTAAAGTTTTCAACTATACTTGGCGCATAGTAATCAATCACATCTGGATGAGGAAAGAAGTCTAGTGTTTTATGCTCCAACACTCTAAAAGAAGCATCATAAACTCCCGAACGCGTTTCACCACTCATTGGGCTACCAGATAAAATTATATCACGCGGCTTAACAAATGGAGTGGTTACATTCACGGTGATATCACCTTCATTAGTTACTACTGCATTATCGTCTACTTGTACTAGACTTCCAGTATGTGCTATGTATAAATGCGAACCGCTATTTACCTTTAGATTTCCTTCAATTTTAACATAATCATCTGCAGCAATAGACAAGTCTGCATTTAACTCACAAGAACATACATCTAGATTTCCATCAACACTTGTAATATAAGGAGCATCAATAACCGCTTTACTTCCTGTAGATGGTGGAACATCCCAACCGCTCTCTGTAAAAGTCGAAGTTGCACCTACAACAGTAACAGTTGCCTCACAAGTACCAATACCACCTGCACCATCATCTGCTGTAACCGTTACTGTAACATCACCTATATCCTTACAAGAAAAACTAGACTGACTTAAACTTATTGTAACCGGATTACCGCAATGTTCTGGGAAGCCTCCATTTACTGGAACAAAAGCAACATAATCGTTACCACCTGTTGGAATAGTCCAATCGGCTAAGTTTCTACCTGGAACCGTATAAGCAATTGTTCCATCTTCATTTTCTATACCTTGAGTTCGGTTTCCTCCGTCTGAGTCAACACGGTTAGAATGTATTTCAATTTTATTTGAACCTTCAAATAATTGAACTTGCGTATTTATAAGTAAACTTGTAGATCCAAAATGTGGAACATCAACATATTCTACCACCATAATTCTATTAGGTGCTGTTCCTGTAATTTGATACCTAATCACACCTCCGCTTGAAGGGTTTAGATCATCCCATACAACTGCAATAATACCATTTGGCTGAGAAGTATTAGGTAGGGCATCTGATGAATAATCTGTTAAATTACCACTATCAAATTTAATATACCCATTTGAACCTACATATAGGTTAGTATACCCTGTTCCAAAAAAATCAAAAGTATAACCTAATGGTATTGCCGAAGATCCAGCATCATCATCTAGATTAATAACAGTACCTCCAGAAATATCTATAGGGTTGTAAGTACCTGTTTGATCTACTTCATAACCTAAACTACCATCTCCCCCTTCAAAATTAGCAACAACATCTGTTTCTGTTATTGATGCATTTCCATTTTCATCTAATGTTACCGTAACATTTTGACAAACCAAAGGTATTGCTCCGTCAGTAACTGTTATTTCATCAGTATCTGAGGCACTCCCTGCACCACAATTAATTGTATAAGTAATAGTATGTGTCCCTACTCCTGCAACAGAAGGATCAAAAGTAAAAGTAGTTCCATCTCCATTATCTGTAACACCATCACCACTATACACACCTCCTGTAACCGTACCACCTCCAATTACAGTATTACCGGCGCTAACACAAACAGTTTCTAAAGTAAGGTTTAAAGATGGACTATTCCCTGTATAAGCATCACCTACACCTACGGCATACCACGCATTAGTTATAGTTACAACCTCTGGAGAGCATTCACCATATAAATCTATTGCAGATTGAATAGAAAAAGTTCTTGCATTGGCGTGAGTAGAATTTGTACCAAGGTAATTCTCTAAAACATCGTAAGCAATCAAAGATGCCTTTGTCATTCCTATACCAGAAACATTATAACTATCACCTACATCATTTGTTCCACTACCTCCAGTGACACTTAAATAAAACCAATAATTTAGCACCCCAGAATTAGTATGTACACCACAATAATCATTTGAAGATGAAGGAGAACTACAATTGGGATTAATCCAATAAGTTCCGCCATAGGTGTCAGGTTGACCAAGAGATTTAGGGTCACTCATAGATCGTAAAGCAATACTTCCATTTCTTATTATTTCTTCTCCAATGTTCCAAACATTTGCATCTGGATTTAAATCTGTTCCTGTACCTTTAGCATAATGTTCAATGGCAGCACCCCAAATATCAGAATACCCTTCATTCATTGCCCCAGACTCTCTTTGGTAGGCTAAATTTGCAGAATATTCAGTTACACCATGACCTAATTCATGTGCTGCCACATCTAATGATGTTAAGGCATCAAAAATACCACTTCCATTATTTTCATTTCCAGAACCATCGCCATAAGACATAGTATTATAATACCAAAAGGCATTATCATAATCTGTATCTACATGCACATAACTTCGTATAGAAGACCCTGAACCATCATAACTGTCTCTGTTATGTTCTGTAATCCAATAATTATAAACCATCATCGCACCCCAATGTGCATCTAAAGCTGCATCGTCTTTTGCTGTATTATGATGCTCAGAAGCGGTCCAGTTATTATCATTATCTGTAAACTCAGTATAGTTTGCTATATAAGGAGGCACACCATTACCTGGCCCAAGATTATTTGCATTTCTAGTATAAATCTTGTTTGCCACATCATTTAAACTGTAACTAGTTCCATCATCTCTTGTTTCAATTGTACGAGTACCACTGTAACGTGTTTCGGCATCACCAGCAACCATCATATTTTTAGGTCCTATAAAAGGTTCTTTGTTTACGGTGTGGCTACAACCCGAACTTAAACTAGACCCATCGTGCCCTGCATTATCATAATGCTTAACCAAATTATTAAAAAATAAAGCTTCTCCTGTATTTGCATCTATAAAAAGTTCGCCTCCTCCCATAGGAACCAATGTAAAGATCTTAAACTTATACGCTAACTTCATCATAACCACATTATCCTTAAAAGTAGGCAGTAAAACAAGTTCGCCGTTTGGCTTCTCATATCCTAGCTCTTTTGCAGATGCCTCATCTTCCCATAAATATAATGTTGCTCCAGTATGAACAATTGCGCGATCAAAAGCTTCTTGATTATTTAATGTAGGTAAAGTTGAAAAATCTTTGTTTATCTTATAAAACTCTGAGCTAACAGATTTCACTCTCGCATTATTTCCGTGTAAAATACCAATACCTCCTTCTACCTTTACATCCCTATAATATTGTTGAAATTTCTGATGTATACTCCCATTACTACCTGTGTTCTCTTTAATTTTTAAAAACGAAACCTCAGATTGACTTCCAAGAACATCTCTAAAAATTTGATTAGCATCTTGCAGCTTATATACTTCTGCATCATTCAGCACTATTAAAGAAGGGGTCTTTTCGCTCTTTTCGTATTTAGAGTTTTTTGTTTGAGCCATTAAAGACAGACTCATAAGTAATAAAAAGCCAAAAAACAGTAGACTTTTACTTCCTATTCCAGTGCTTAGACTGACAGAGTAGTTATTTTTCATGAAATAAAATTTAAAATATTTGGTTAAAATGAGTGAATTTAATCTTCAAAAAAAGAAGACTACAACAGTTTTTTTTATATAAATTAAGATAAAACAAACAATTTAAAGAACTAAATATACATATAAACGATAAAAACTTACAATAGGAAGAATTAAAAAAGAAAAATATCTATTCAAGAAATAAAAACATCAAGTTGCTGTTATACAAATTAACCTCTGTATTTACCTACATATTGTTGGTTACAAAGAGAAGTAGATTAACACAAAACACAATCTTCTTAACTAGCTTATTAGTATTCTAAATACACGCTTTACAATAAAATACACATTAGAAACATTAAAGTTACACTCCTCTAAAAATCATTCAAGTTTATTTTAAAATTTCCGTAATTTCGCAGCCTTAAATCATAAGCTTTATTATTTCTGAATCGTAAATTTTACAGTACATTTCAGAAATCGAATAAAATACCCTTTTACATACATCATTATGGCACAAAAATTTAACACATACAAAGGCTTAAACCTCCCACAACTAGGAGAGGACATACTCAAATTCTGGAAAGAAGAAAACATTTTTGAAGAGAGTATTGCTATTCGTGAAGGTGCAGAACCTTTTGTGTTTTTTGAAGGCCCACCTTCTGCAAACGGAATGCCAGGTATTCACCACGTAATGGCACGTGCTATAAAAGATATTTTTTGCCGCTATAAAACCCAAAAAGGATTTAAAGTAGATCGTAAAGCTGGTTGGGATACTCACGGTTTACCCATAGAACTTGGGGTAGAAAAAGAACTGGGTATCACAAAAGAAGATATTGGTACAAAAATTTCTGTAGAAGACTATAACGACGCATGTCGTAAAGCGGTGATGCGCTACACAGATGTGTGGAATAAAGTTACAGAAGAATACGGTTACTGGGTAGATATGGAAGATCCATACATTACTTACAAACCTAAATATATGGAATCTGTATGGTGGTTGTTAAAACAAATTTACAATAAAGACTTACTTTATAAAGGGTACACAATACAACCATACTCACCAAAAGCAGGAACAGGATTAAGTAGTCACGAACTTAACCAACCAGGCACCTATCAAGATGTAACCGACACAACGGTAGTTGCTCAGTTTAAAGCTGTGGTAAACTCATTACCAGACTTTCTTAAAAAATATGACAATCTTAATTTTATCGCGTGGACAACAACTCCATGGACCTTGCCCTCTAACACGGCACTAACCGTAGGGCCTAAAATTGATTATGTTGTGGTTGCTACATACAACCAATATACTTTTGAGCCTGTACACGTGATTCTTGCAAAAGCATTAGTGAGCAAGCAGTTTAAAGGAAAATACGAACAAACAGAAGATCTTGACGTTTTAAAAAACTACACAAAAGAGTCTAAAAAGATTCCATTTTTTGTTGCCGAAACGTGCAAGGGGTCAGACTTGTTAGAAATAAAATACGAGCAGTTATTAGACTATGCAACACCAGATGCTGGTGCAGAAAATGCGTTTAGAGTCATCGCTGGAGATTTTGTAACCACAGAAGACGGTACCGGTATTGTACACACCGCTCCTACTTTTGGTCAAGATGATGCACTCGTTGCTAAACAAGCAGTACCAGAGGTGCCGCCTATGTTAGTAAAAGATGAGAACGACACACTTGTTCCTTTGGTAGATTTACAAGGTAAATTTAGACCAGAAATGGGCGAATTTGCAGGGAAATATGTAAAAAACGAATATTATGATGACGGTGAAGCTCCAGACAAGAGTATTGATGTAGAACTTGCTATCAAGTTAAAAACAGAAAACAAAGCGTTTCATGTAGAGAAATACGTACACAGTTACCCTAATTGCTGGCGTACAGACAAACCTATTTTATACTACCCATTAGACTCTTGGTTTATTAAAGTTACAGACTTTAAAGACCGCATGCATGAGCTAAACAAAGGCATAAACTGGAAACCAAAATCTACAGGTGAAGGCCGTTTTGGTAACTGGCTAGCCAATGCAAATGACTGGAACTTATCGCGCTCACGTTATTGGGGAATCCCTTTACCATTATGGCGCACAGAAGATGGTACAGAAGAAATCATTATTGGTAGTATAGAAGAGCTAAAAGCAGAAATGCAAAAAGCGGTAAAAGCTGGCGTGATGACTTCGGAAATGTTCCAAGATTTTCAAGTTGGTGATTTTTCTGAAGAGAACTACGACAAAGTAGATTTACATAAAAACATTGTTGATGACATTGTATTGGTTTCTGCAAATGGAAAACCAATGAAACGTGAAGCAGATTTAATTGATGTTTGGTTTGATAGTGGTTCAATGCCGTATGCACAATGGCACTACCCTTTTGAGAACAAAGAAAAAGTAGAAACAACGTGGCGTAAAGCAGATTTTATTGCCGAAGGTGTAGATCAAACTCGTGGATGGTTTTATACATTACACGCTATTGCCACTATGATATTTGATGATGTAGCTTACAAAAACGTAGTTTCAAACGGTTTAGTACTCGACAAAAACGGACAAAAAATGTCTAAGCGTCTAGGGAATGCCGCAGATCCTTTTGAAACTTTAAAAACGTATGGACCAGATGCCACACGTTGGTATATGATTAGTAACGCAAACCCTTGGGACAACCTTAAATTTGACCTAGATGGTATTAGTGAAGTGCGTAACAAGTTTTTTGGAACACTTTATAACACCTATAGCTTCTTTAGCCTATACGCTAACTTAGACAACTTTAATTACAGTGAAGCAGACATTGCATTAGAAAAACGTCCAGAAATAGACCGTTGGATTTTAAGTGAATTAAACACACTTGTTGCCACAGTAGACGAAGCTTTTACAGAATACGAGCCTACAAAAGCAGCAAGAGCTATCCAAAACTTTGTTGGTGAAAACTTAAGCAACTGGTTTGTAAGATTAAGCAGAAGACGCTACTGGAAAGGTAGTTATAGCGAAGATAAAATATCTGCTTACCAAACGCTATACACTTGCTTATTAACAGTTGCAAAATTAGGTGCTCCTATCGCTCCATTCTTTATGGATAGATTGTACCGTGACCTAGTAGCAGCCACTGGAAATGGAACAAAATCTGTTCACCTAAGTGATTTTCCTGTTAGTAATGCTAGCTATATAAACAAGAGCCTAGAGCATAAAATGCAAAAAGCACAGATTGTCTCTTCATTAGTTTTATCATTACGCCAGCGCGAAAAGATTAAAGTAAGACAGCCGTTACAAAAAATAATGATTCCTGTGTTAGACGCACAAGAGAAAGAAGAAATTGAAGCGGTGAGCGATTTAATAATGAGCGAGGTTAATGTAAAAGAAATTGAGCTTATAGACGAAGGATCTGGAATTCTTGTAAAACAAATTAAACCAGATTTTAAAAAACTTGGACCACGTTTTGGAGCAGCCATGAAACAAGTAGCTGCAACCATCACAAACTTTGGTCAAGAAGAAATTGCAAGCTTAGAAAAAGAAGGTGAATTTACTGTTTTGATTAACGAAAAAAGTGTTAAATTGACACTCGAAGACGTGATAATCAGTTCTCAAGACATTGAAGGATGGCTTGTTGCGAACAATAAAGGTATTACTGTCGCTCTAGATATTACAATTACCGAAAACCTTAAAAACGAAGGGGTAGCGCGTGAGCTAGTAAACAGAATACAAAACATTAGAAAAGACACAGGGTTTGAAGTAACCGATAAAATAAAAGTTACCATTCAAGATCAAGAAACACTTAAAAAAGCAGTGTTAGAAAATTTAGAGTATATTAAGCAAGAAACATTAACCGAATCACTCAGTTTTAGTCCAACTATAAATAATGGAACAGAAATTGCTTTTGACGATATAGAAACACAATTGAGTGTAGAAAAAATTTAAAAAAATATGAGCGATAATAGAGTACGATATAGTGACGCACAATTAGAGGAGTTTAGAACTTTAGTAAACGAGAAAATAGTAAAAGCTCAAGAACAACTTGAACTAATTGAGAGTGCTTACAGAAATGATACCGATAATGGTACCGATGACACTTCTCCTACGTTTAAAGCCTTTGACGAAGGTAGTGAGGTAATGAGTAAAGAAACTGCTTCACAACTTGCAATAAGACAAGAAAAGTTTATTAGAGATCTTAAAAATGCTTTAATTCGTATTGAAAATAAAACGTATGGCGTTTGTCGTGTTACAGGAAAATTAATTAATCCTGAACGCCTTAAACTAGTACCCCATGCAACACTAAGCATCGAAGCTAAAAACATGCAATAGTTTAATCGCATACTATACACAGGCCAATCCTTCTCATAAGATTGGCTTTTTTTATGAAATACATTTTAGGCCTCATATTCGCACTACTCATTCCAAACGTTTTGTTTTCCCAAAAAATAATGGAAAAACAAATAGATGTTTCTGGCATAGAACGTTTAGAGTTTTATGCAGATGCAATCTATAATATCAAGATTGCTACTGCAAAATCTACCTCGCTTATAATAAGAACTCACGTAGAAGGCGAATATGCAGAAAACGTCGTGCTCGACATCAAGCAGCAAAACAGTACGCTTAATATCACCCCAGGATTTACGCCTTTTTTTAATAGAGATAATGACAAACTTGCTGCACATAAAGTAATAGCTATAACACTTGATGTAATAGTACCTGAAAACTTATTTGTAACGATTTCATCAAAAATAGCGTCTCTTGAGTGTCACGGAAATTATCAGTATTTTCAGGCATACCTAAATCAAGGAACTTGTGTGATTAAAAACTTTAAAGGAAATGGAAAAATAAACACCAAAATCGGAGACATCTCCATTCTAAACACACAAGATGTCGGTATACTAGCCATTTCAGAAAAAGGAATAGTTACTGGACGACCTTATCAAGAACAGTTTTATAATTTAAAAATAAAGACTGTTTCTGGAGATATCACCATACTTGAAACCAATTAATATCGTTATTTTTACAACCGTTGAATAAACGATTCACATTTCAGAAATAAGATTATATTCATGTCATTAAAAAAAGCTTACCTCATTATAATTGTTATCCTTCTTATAGACCAAATCTCTAAGATCTATATTAAGACTAACTTTGTTTTAGGCGAAGAAATAGATGTGTTTTCTTGGTTTAAAATTCATTTTGTAGAAAACAAAGGAATGGCTTGGGGAGCACAAATACCTGGTGAGTATGGAAAACTATTTTTAACCTTATTTAGGCTCGTGGCGATAGTAGGTATTGCTTGGTGGCTTAAAGATTCTGTTAAAAAGAAAGGTTCAAAAATATTAATTGTAGCTATCGCATTAATTTTTGCTGGAGCATTTGGTAACATCATTGATTCTGTTTTTTATGGTGTCCTTTTTGACAGCAGTATAGCTCAAGTAGCTCATTTTTTACCAGAAGCTGGAGGGTACAGCACACTCTTTCATGGACACGTGGTAGACATGCTTTATTTCCCTATGTTTCAGGGAGTTTTACCGGAATGGATTCCTTTTTGGGGTGGTGACTACTTTACCTTTTTTGATCCTGTTTTTAACATAGCAGATACTGCAATTAGTACAGGTGTTGGAATGCTTTTAGTATTTCATAAAAAGACATTTCCGAGTACTAAAAAAGAAGAAGACCAAAAAATCGAAGCTTAAATTCAACAAAGATATAAGTTTTATTATCCATCTGAAGACAACAGTGTAAAAGGATAATATGGGATGTTTCGAGCTATCCAATACACTACAACCAAACCGAAATAACCGTAAACAAACCATTTATGATAGAAAAGCATGAATCTATGCTGGGTATCATAAATATAATTATGCACCTTTAAACCTAAGCCATATATAAGTAATGGCAGAGAAATAATAAGCAAAGGGTTTAAACCAAATGCAGTAGCAATATTACCATGTAACAATTGGTGAATAGCTCTTTGAGAGCCACAACCAGGACACTCTATCCCCGTAGTATATTTTAAAGGACAAGGAACAAAAAACGAATGTTCAGTTGGGTTATACGTAAAATACAAAAAACAAACCCCGCCTATAAGAATTATAGACAGGGTAAGAATTATTAATCTTCTTATATTCATTACATATTACCTGCTACACCTATTACTACAAAAAATAAAATATACAATACGAAAAAAACAACTGATATAACCGCTCCCCAAATGGAATACTTTTTAGCATCATTTGCCGCTTTTTGTGCACCATCATAATCACCTTGTAACCAAAGTTCTTTTACTTTAGTAGATTTTATTATGGCTACAATACCAAGAGGTATGCAACACATTACGGTACATAAAATAGCCCAAACTAGATTATTTTCTGGAGGAGTTCCGGTTGGAGAATTCATATTTTTAATTGTTTGTTAAATGTTTAAATGCCAAATATAAAGTAATTTTTAAAAAGCAACTGTTTTATCTGGAGTAACTACAAAGTCTAAAGGAATATCAGTAGCCTCAGTTTTTATTTCCTTTTCGGCCTCAAAAAAAGACAAACCTACAGTAGTTACTTCTTTTTTGCATTGAGATAAAAAGCGATCATAAAACCCTTTACCGTAGCCTAAGCGATTGCCTTGTATGTCATAAGCTAATAGTGGCACAAAAACCACATCTATTTGTGATGAAGGCACCGCTATCCCTTCTTTAGGTTCGGGTATTCCATATTCAGATATTTCAATAGTTGTATTTTCTTGCAATAAAATATGTTTCATTGCCAAGGCTTTAAAATCTGTTTTTGGCACAAAGACTGTTTTATCTTTTCCTTGAAGAATGTGGAGTAAATATTCAGTATTTACTTCTTTTTTACCTGTAATAGGCAAAAAAATATGATAGTTAGTCGCGGTCCAGATAGGCAAACGCAATGCCTGATTTGCAATGGCAAGGCTCATTTCTTCTATAGATTCTTCAGAAAATTGCGCTCGTTTTTCTTTATATATGTTACGAAGTTGTTGTTTGTTCATCATGATTAATTATCGTCTTCGTTTCTTGTTTCAGTACTACTTTCTGTAGAGAGGTGGAAAATAGCATCACCTTGGTTTACAATTGGAGCATGATTTACATTTATAATATAGCCTTCGTTTGGCGCCGTTACTTTTATTCTCATTTTTCCGTAGGGATCTGTAATGGTAGCGAGAAACTCCCCTTTTTGCACATGCTTATTACAATCGATTTTTACATGCAATAAACCGCTTTTTTGTGCACGAACCCATCTACTCTTTGATATTAAAACAGGGGCTGTCTTAACTACCGGCACCACAATATCATCTGAAAGCATCCCTAAATGAGACAACACACGTTTAACACCATCTACTCCATCTTTAACGATATACTTATTGCTATCAAGCGATTTTCCACCTTCAAAAAGCAATGTCGGAATCCCCATTTTATCACAGGTATGTCTATAGGTTTTAGAAATATTTGAAGAATAAACAGTAAAAGGTGCATTAAACACATTTGCCAATGTTTTTAATTCTTCTTGTTCTGGGGCGATACGAATCTGTGAAGCATTAAAACGTTGTGCTCCACCTGTATGAAAATCTAAACAATAATCTGCAAAAGGTAAAATCTCTTTTGTAAAATGATACGCTACTCTACTTGCTAATGAACCTGTTTTTGTACCAGGAAATACTCTATTAAGATCACGTCCGTCAGGAAATACCCTACTCGCATTTAAAAAACCAAATATATTAAGTATTGGGATACAAATAACAGTACCTCGCTTAGGTTTATTAATCTTATTTGCAATAACTTGACGTACAATTTCGACTCCATTTATTTCATCTCCATGAATTCCTGCAGTTAACAAAACTGTTGGTCCTGGCGCTTTGGCTCGTTCTACAATTATTGGTATTTCTACATTAGTAGACGTGTAAAGTTTAGCAAAACTAAAGTTAATAGTTTTACACTCCCCTGGAGAAATGCGTTGGTTTAATAATATTAAATCTTGATTATTGCTCATCCTATTGTATTAATCTACATTACGCTCAATATACTTAATAATTTTTGTAGCAATATCTTTACCTGTTGCAGCCTCTATACCTTCTAATCCTGGCGAGCTATTCACCTCAAGAATTAACGGTCCTCTTGATGACTGCAACATATCTACACCTGCAATACCTAAGCCCATTGCCTTAGCAGCTTTTAAAGCCGCTAATTCTTCTTCATCTGTTAGTTCTATTACTTGTGCAGAACCACCTCTGTGCAGGTTGCTTCTAAATTCGCCTTCTTTTCCTTGACGTTTCATAGCTCCTACTACTTGACCATCTACAATAAAAGCTCTAATATCTGCACCTCCAGCTTCTTTAATAAACTCTTGCACAATCACTCTTGCTTGCAAATTATTAAAAGCCTCCATAACAGACTCTGCCGCCTTTTTAGTTTCGGCAAGAATAACACCAATGCCTTGGGTTCCTTCTAAAAGCTTAATTATTACGGGTGCCCCACCCGCTTGATCTACGATATCTTCTACGTTTTTGGAGTAATTCGTAAAAATAGTTTTTGGTAACCCTAAACCTGCACGTGATAATATTTGTAAACTACGTAACTTATCTCTTGAGCGTACTAAGGCTACAGACTCTGTAGTTGTAAAACAACGCATCATCTCAAACTGTCGTACCACAGCTGTACCATAAAAAGTAACCGAAGCGCCAATACGAGGAATAACAGCATCTACCTTTTCAATCGTTCTTCCTTTATATAAAACCACAGGACGTTTTTTTTCTATCACAATATCACACTTTGTATGATTGATCACTTCTATATTGTGATTGCGTTTTTTTGCCGCTTCAACAAGTCGCCTTGTCGAATATAAATCTGGATTTGCAGATAAAATTTTAATGTTCATGTGTAGCTTTATTATTTGTCGCCATCTATAGCAACATTTGAGTTTAAGGATTTATGTTTTAGCTTGTATGAAAGATCTGTCTTACTAATATCTACCACAAAACGTTTTGTTAAAAACTTACGCCCTATTAGCACTGGATATTTCATTTCTTTACGGTCACTTAAAGTGAGGAAAATAGGATATATTTTTCCAAAAAGTAATATTTCAGTTAAAATACGATATCGTACTTGTGTCTGCCCATTACTACTTTTTACAACACGCACATCATACTGATCAAAAACAAATTCTTTGTTATGATAATCAACATGCTCTGTATCTAAAAATTTACATTTAAGTAAATCATCTTCTACTCTTACTTCTTGACAGTGGATAGATGATGTATAAGCACCCGTATCTATCTTGATGTCAATGTCTTTTAAATGCAACAAAGGAAAATCTACTTTGTCTGTACGTCCTATTTTACGTTTCAATATTGCCGAAATTTTAATAGTGGAAAGATACTAAAAAGCAATAACCGCCTACTATAGCTTATAAATAATAGTCAAAATTAATTACTGTTTTTTTCTATGAATTTAATTATCGCATTTGACACCGAAATACCTGTAACTGTTTCTATTCCTTCAAGTCCAGGTGTAGAGTTAACCTCAAGTACCAACGGTCCTCGTTTAGACTGTAAAATATCCACTCCACACACATTGAGATTTAGAGTTTTTGCAGCATTAATAGCTATTTCTTTTTCCTTTTCTGAAAGTTCATATACGTCTGCGCTCCCGCCTTGGTGTAAATTGCTTCTAAAATCGCCTGGCTTAGAAAAACGCTTCATCGCAGCAACTACCTCATCACCAACCACAATTGCTCTTATATCTGAACCTTTAGACTCTGCTATAAACTCTTGCATTACAAAACGGGTATTTAATTCTTGCAATGTCTCTACGGTAGAAAGTGCGTTTGTATAGTTATCACATAAAATTACCCCAGCGCCGTGAGTTCCTTCTAGAATTTTTACAATCACCTTACCCGTTCCAAAATCTTTTAAAAAATCTTTTAAGTATGCAGGAGAGCCTAGTGTGGTTTTAGGTAAAGGTATTCCCGCCTTTGCCATTAACTGAAAACTAGTCCACTTATCTCTAGACTGCACAATCCCCATAGAAGATGCTGTAGTATATACATTCATAGCCTCAAAATGTCGCACCAAAGAAGTCCCGTAAAATGTATTTGACGAACCTATCCTGGGTATAATTGCATCAATATCATCAATAATATCACCGTGATACTGTAATAGCACTTTACCTTTCTCAATCAACACATTACAATAAGTAGGGTCTATCACTTCTACGTGATGATTTCTTTTTTCTGTGGCTTCTACCAAGCTCTGTGTAGAGTATAATAGCTCGCCTCTAGATAGGATTGCGATGTTCATTTTGTTATAAATATGTATTGCAAGTTACGGAAAAGCAGCAAACTTTTTAAGTGCAATTTTGGCTCTAAACAGCAAAGATTCACTGTTTTTTAAAAGATATTTTAGCCCCGATTCTAAATAACATAAATAGAAACATAGTGTAAAAACCAATATAAATAAGGTAATGAAATTCTCCAACATAATAATATACATATAGCCAATAAAGTATTGAAATCAAACTAACTATTTTTAAAAAATAGTCAGTAAACCTAAAGAAGTCTTGTAGTCTTAAAAATTTAAATACTGACAAAGAGTGTGTAATTTGAATAACCACAAAAAGTATTGATATATAATCTAAGTTCAAGTTTTCATTTTCGAGAAAATCCCACCAAACAAATATGTGCGAACAAGATGGACAATGAAACAATCCAAAAACATTAAAATAGGCGATGCAAAAAGAAAGGGATAAGTAAATTATTTTATCAAACTTACTTATATTAACTAATGGAATTTGTTGTGACATAAGTTGGTCTAATAATCATCTCGTTTTCCAAATATCTGGATTTCGGCTTGTATGCAGAATAGCAATTATTCTAATTTCTGAAGAATAGATTTTATAAAAAACACCATAAGAAAATGACTTTAAATATACGATTCTCGCATCTTCTATTCTTTTTTGAAATGCTTCTGGATTCTTAGAAATATGCAGAATACAAACTTCAAGTTCTGCTATAAAATTTTCAGATAGTCGATTATCAAGACCATCATAAAACCCTATTTTCAACAACATCTAAATTTGCATCTGGTCTAAAAGAAACCTTAACCATTTTTTCTTTGAGATAAGCCTTGCTTCACTTGCTCCCAAGTAAGCCCAGGTTCTTGGCATAAATCTACTTCTTTAATGCGCTCTTTAACCAATGCTATTGTTTTTTCAGAAAAAGGGATATCTTGTTTTTTTAGCATCATATAATGTTGAAATTCTTCGAGTGTTTCAAAAGAATTTCGGTCTAAGTTTAAATCTTCTTTAATTGATATCGTCGTCATTACAGTGTGCTTTATTCAAATATAAGAAATTACCACTTGACTTTTAACTCTTTAAGTTGAATAAAACTTTAACAAAATTTCAACCCTGCACATTTCCGAAGGCACAAAAAATGCTTTTATCTTTACGGGATGGCAGAAGCATCTTTAAAACTACAAGTATCTACACTACCTAGCACGCCGGGGGTGTACCAATACTATGATAAAGATGATAAATTACTTTACATAGGAAAAGCCAAAAATCTTAAAAAAAGGGTTCAGAGTTATTTTAATAAGGAACACGATCACGCGAAGACTCGCATTTTAGTTCGCAAAATTAAATCCATTAAACACATTGTCGTTGAGACAGAGACAGACGCATTATTACTGGAAAATAACCTCATTAAAAAATACCAACCTAAATATAACATCTTGCTTAAAGATGACAAAACCTATCCTTGGATTTGCATTAAAAACGAACGTTTTCCAAGAGTTTTTCCTACGCGAAGACTTATAAAGGACGGCTCTGAATATTTTGGTCCATACACAAACTTTAAGACCATTAATGCGCTTCTAGAATTAATAAAAGGGCTCTATCCTTTACGCAATTGCAACTTTGACCTAGCAGAAGACAAAATAAGAAATGGAAAATATAAAGTATGTTTAGAGTACCATCTAGGGAATTGTCTAGGACCTTGTGAGGGTTTATATTCTGAAAAATTCTATAACGAAAACATAGCTGCAATTCGCAACATTTTAAAAGGAAATTTTAAAGAATCACTACATCTTTTTAAAAAGCAAATGCACCAGTTTGCAGACGAGTTATTATTTGAAGAAGCACAAAAGGTAAAAGAAAAAATAGATGCACTAGAAAACTACCAGTCAAAATCTATGGTGGTGCACCCTACTATTACAAATGTAGATGTGTTTTCTATTATTAGCGATGAGAGCTATGCTTATGTAAATTATTTACAAGTAAGCTATGGGGCGATTATACGCAGTCACACCCTAGAGATTAAAAAGAAACTAGACGAAACAGACAAAGAATTATTAGAAATGTCTGTACTAGAAATCAGGCAACGATTTAATTCTTTATCTAAAGAAATCTACACTCCTTTTAAAATAAGTATTGAAACAGGAGTTAAAATGCACATACCAAAAGTTGGGGATAAAAAGAAAATTTTAGACCTCTCCATTCGTAATGCAAAGTACTACAGATTAGAGCGCTTTAAGCAATCTAAAATAGTAGATCCAGACCGACACGAAAAACGTATTATGGCTCAGATGAAAAAAGATCTTCGTCTGTCTGTAGAACCAAGACACATAGAATGTTTTGACAACAGTAACATACAAGGTACTAACCCTGTTGCTGCTTGTGTAGTTTTTAAAAATGGAAAACCAAGTAAGAAAGATTACCGTAAGTTTCATATAAAAACAGTAGAAGGTCCAGATGATTTTGCTTCTATGGAAGAAGTGGTTTATAGAAGATACAAAAGGCTAGTAGAAGAAAAGCAACCTTTACCTCAACTAATTATTATTGATGGTGGAAAAGGGCAACTTTCGTCATCATTAAAAGCGCTTGATGATTTAGGTTTACGAGGAAAAATTGCGATTATCGGGATTGCAAAAAGATTAGAAGAATTGTTCTATCCAGACGATCCTATTCCGCTGTATTTGGATAAAAAATCTGAAACATTAAAAATCATCCAGCAATTGCGTAATGAAGCACACCGTTTTGGGATCACATTTCACAGGCAATTAAGGAGCAAAGAAGCCCTTAATACGGCACTAGAAACCATTCCTGGCATTGGAGAAAAAACAGTAATAGAATTATTAACAAAATTTAAAAGCCACAAACGAATAGGCACTGCTAGCTTTGACGAACTTGCAGAAGTAATAGGTGCAAGCCGTGCAAAAAAAGTAAAAACATATTTTCAAGACTCATAAAATTTAACTAGATTATTACAAACTAATAAGCCTCTATTTCTTGAAAAAGATACTCCTTATATTATTACTATTTCCTTTGTGTTTTTACGCACAAGAAAAAGACGCAAAAGACATAAAAATAGGTCTTGTTTTAAGTGGTGGTGGCGCAAAAGGACTAGCACATATAGGCGCCATAAAAGCTATTGAAGAAGCAGGTATTCAAATAGACTACATAAGTGGTACAAGTATGGGGGCGATTGTAGGTTCTCTGTATGCTTCTGGGTATAATGGAAAACAGTTAGACTCCATTTTTTCGGCTGTAGACTTCCAGACGCTTATTAGAGATGAAGTGCCTCGAGGAGCAAAAACTTTTTATGAAAAAAAAGAAACAGACCGTTATGCTATAACTTTACCCTTTGACCACTATAAACTAGGTTTCCCATCTAGCCTTTCAAAAGGGCAAAATGTATACAATCTATTATCACATTTAACAACACACGTAAGAGACACAACAGATTTTAGCAAACTACCTATCCCGTTTTTATGTGTTGCAACCGATCTTGAAACAGGTAAACCCGTAATACTAGAGTCTGGATATTTACCTAAAGCCGTCACTGCTAGTGGCGCATTACCTTCTCTTTTTAGCCCTGTTACTATTAATGAACAAGTACTAATAGATGGTGGTGTTACTAACAATTATCCTATAGATGAATTGCGCGCAAAAGGGATGGATATTATAATTGGCGTAGACGTACAGGACGACCTCAAAAAACGAAAAAGAATTAACTCAGCGGTACAAATCCTGGTTCAGATTAATAATTTTGGGATGCAGCGTGATATGGAGGATAAACGTGAAAAAACAGATCTTTATATACAACCAGATATTAAAGATTATACCGTGGTATCTTTTGATGAGGGACGAAAAATAATAAACTCTGGATATACAGCTGCTACAACACAGAAAGACGAACTAGCCAAAATCGCTTTGCTTCAAAAGAAGAAAGAACGTCCACAAATATCTTTTGAGAAAAGAAAATCCTACTACATAAAAAGCATAGAGATAGAAGGCGTAGAGCAATACACAAGGTCTTATGTAATAGGAAAATTAAAAATTAAAACTCCAGCCTACATTACACTCAAGCAGTTTAATGACGGAATTAACAACCTTGCAGCAACAGGAAACTACAAAAACATAGACTACCGTCTTACAAAAAATGACGATGGCACCTATAAAATATTATTTAAGTTAACGGAGAGTAAACACAAACTCCAGCTACGTATCTCTGCACACTACAATGACCTTTACAGAACTGCGTTTTTAGCAAATATTACACGTAAAAGACTTTTTACCAATAACGATATTGCTTCATTAGATTTTATTGTTGGGGATAATTTGCGGTATAAAGCAAACTATTACATAGACAAAGGGTATTACTGGAGTATTGGTCTTTCTTCAGAATATAACTTTTTTGATAAAAATGTGACTTCAAAATTTCTTTCTTCAGAAAATTTAATTGAAGCTCCTACATTTAATGAAATAGAAATAGAGTATTCAGACTTCACAAACAAAATCTATTTTGAAACCATTTTTGAACGGAATTTTCTAATTGGTTTAGGAGCAGAACACAAATACCTTAAGTATCTTTCTAAAAACATTGGTGTTGATGAAAATCAAAACTTACAAACCATTTTTGAAAACACCAATTATTACAATGCTTTAGGATACTTAGTTTATGACAGTTTAAATGACACGTATTTCCCTAAAAACGGCCTCATTTTTCAAGGAGACTTTAAACTCTATCTCTTTGCACAAGGGCGTAATGAAGATTTTGAAAGCTTTTCTATTGCAAAAGCTCGTATTGGGTATGCACACCGTATTATAGATAACGTATCCTTCTTTATTAACTCTGAAGGAGGCTTTAAAATAGGTGGAAATGACACTTCTTCTTTCGACTTTTTCTTAGGAGGTTATGGTTTTAAACAAGTGAATAATATTTTGCCTTTTTATGGTTATGAAGCACTCTCTTTACGTGGTGACACTTACCTAAAAAGCTCACTTACTGTAGACTGGGAATTTGCTCGTAAAAACTATTTTTCTGTTTTTGGAAATATTGCAAATATAGGAGAAGACCTTTTTTCTACGAAACAATGGATAGACGGAGTAGACTATAGCGGCTTTGGGCTTGGATACGGTTTAGAAACACCCTTAGGGCCTTTAGAAATAAAGTATACCTATTCTCCAGAACTGGACAAAACAGAGTGGCATATTGCAGCTGGTTTCAAGTTTTAATTGCAGTTTGTTTCAGCAAATTTTCCGATATTTGTAGAGAACAAGACAGTAAACTATGCCTTTATATCACACCTTAGGAAAAATACCTCACAAGCGCCATACTCAGTTTAGAAAACCAGATGGCAGTTTATATAGTGAACAACTTTTTGGAACCATTGGTTTTGATGGGATGTACTCAAATATGTACCACGAGCATCGCCCAACGATGGTTAAAGAAATTAGAAACCAATATAGTGTTGCCCCAAAAATTGCGGTAGAAAACAATATAAAATCATATCGCCTAAAAGGTTTTCAGGTAAAACCAGAGGATGATTATCTAGACAGCAGAAAAGCAGTGCTTACAAACAGTGACTGCACGATAATTCTTGCTGCACCAAGGCATTCTATTAAGGAATATTTTTACAAAAACACAGATGCAGATGAGTTGTTGTTTGTTCATAAAGGAACAGGTAAGTTACGCACCCAACTAGGTAATCTAGACTTTAAATACGGTGATTACCTCGTGATTCCTCGTGGGATGATTTACCAAATAGATTTTGATACAGAAGACAATCGCCTTTTTATAGTAGAATCTCGAAGCCCTATTTACACGCCAAAAAGGTACCGTAATCATTTTGGACAACTCTTAGAACATTCACCATTTTGTGAACGTGACATACGTCGTCCATACGAGTTAGAAACACACAAAGAATTAGGTGACTTTTTACTTAAGGTGAAAAAGAAAGACGAAATTATTGAGATGGTTTATGCAGCTCACCCTTTTGATGTAGTGGGCTATGATGGTTATAATTACCCTTACGCTTTTTCTATTCACGATTTTGAACCTATTACAGGTCGAGTACACCAACCGCCACCGGTGCATCAAACTTTTGAAACAAATGCTTTTGTGGTTTGTTCTTTTTGCCCGCGACTTTACGATTATCACCCAGAGAGTATTCCAGCACCCTACAACCATAGTAACATAGATAGTGACGAAGTGCTCTATTATGTAGATGGAGATTTTATGAGTCGAAATGATATAGAAGAAGGGCACATAAGTTTACATCCTGCAGGAATACCACATGGTCCTCACCCAGGAGCTGTAGAAAGAAGCATTGGTAAAAAAGGTAGTGATGAACTAGCCGTAATGGTAGATACATTTAAACCATTAATGGTTACAGAAGAAGGACTAGCACTTTCTGATGGCACGTATCACACTAGTTGGTTAGATCACGATTAATAGATTTTCACCTTTCAATTTCAGCAACATCAGGTACTTCAGAAATTTGATATGTTTTTATATGTCTCAATAAAAATGAAAACCTATAATTAACAAATTTAAAACCCTGAGGTTTAAAAATTATTGACGCGTTAAATATTCCATAATATTATAGAAACAACAGAATAAGGCTATCATTTACACGTTGAGTTTTTACATTTGGTACAGCTATTGCAAACACTAGGGTAAAGACCCAATAAAATGAAAATTAAAACAACATTTTTACTACTATTCTTAACGTCATTTTTTATAAAAATGAACGCACAAGAATCTGTATACCAAGATGGTGAGTCGCTCAAGTTTAGAATACACTATGGCTTTGTAACAGCAGGTTATGCAACACTAGATATAGAAGAAAAAACACTTAATAATAAAGAAGTGTTTCATATTAAGGGATATGGAGCAACTACAGGAATGTCTAAGTTTTTCTTTAAGGTAGAAGACATCTACCAATCTTATGTAGAAAAAGGAACCGATAAACCCTTACGTTTTATTAGAAAAATAGACGAAGGTGGATATACCAAGGATATTAGGATAGATTTTGATCACGAGAACCAAAAAGCGATCATTAACAATTACAAATATGATAAAATAGCTATTGAGGATTTTCCAAAAAATGCTCAAGATATGGTCTCTGCATTTTATTATTTGCGCAATAATCTAGACACAAAGAACATAAAAGTAGGTCACGAAGAAGATCTCAATATGTATTTTGATAGAGGAGTCCATAAATTTAAGATGAAATTTTTGGGCAGAGAGACCTTAAAAACTACTTTTGGAAAAGTTCCATGTTTAAAGTTTAGACCCTATGTAGAAGCGGGACGAGTTTTCAAAGAAAAAGAGAGTTTAACCGTTTGGGTAAGTGATGATGAAAACAAAATACCTATTGTTATAAAAGCAGATCTAGCTGTAGGTTCTTTAAAGGCTACTTTAAGTGAGTTTAGAGGCTTAAAACACTCTTTTAAAATAATCGTAGAATAATAAAAACGAATGCAACCAACGAGAAAAGAATTATTAGAAAAACTTGAAGAAAAGTATAGCGCAATAGGTCAAGATCTAGACACGCACCTTGAAGGACTTTTATATAGTGAGCCTATTACATACTGGGATTATATAAAAACAGATGCGCTTTTAAGTCTTCAAATACAACGTACAGAGTTGCCTGACGAGATGGTATTTATTATGTATCATCAAGTAAATGAGCTACTTTTTAAAATGATTTTGTGGGAAATTGAGCAAATTTCAGAATGTACAAAAATCACCGCACCTTTCTTTTCAGAAAAGCTAATGCGTATAAGTCGCTATTTTGATATGCTTACCTCTTCATTTACCATAATGCAAGATGGTATGGATAGAGAGCAATATTTAAAATTTAGAATGACATTGACTCCTGCAAGTGGTTTTCAGAGCGCACAGTACAGAATGATTGAATTTGCTTCTACAGATTTAATTAACTTAATAGACGCTCGTTTTAGAGACAACATAGATAGAGATACACCTTATGAGCACGCTATAGATCATTTATATTGGCAAGCAGCTGGAAAAGATTACAAAACAGGTGAAAAATCATACTTACTCACTGCCTTTGAAGAAAGATACAAACAAGATTTTATAGACTTCACCCAAAAATACAATACCACTAACCTATACGCTAAGTTTAAGCAATTGCCTGCAGAAGTTAAAGAAGACCCAAAATTAATTAAGGCAATGCGTCATTATGATTATACAGTAAACATTACTTGGGTAATTGCTCATTATAATGCTGCAAAATATTACATAACAGGAAATAACGCTGAAGTAAAGGGAGAAGCAACTGGCGGAAGTGATTGGGTAAAATACATGCACCCAAAATACCAACGCAGAATATTTTTCCCAGAACTGTGGAGTGAAGAAGAACTTAAAAACTGGGGTAAAGACCTATAATTAAACGCAAAAATTGACCCCTACAAATACCTACCTCTTGTTGAAAAAATTAGCTTTCCTTCCTATTATATTCCTTTTCTTTAACGCTTGTGTTGACAAAGATGAAGACTTAATTATAGATGACACTTTAGAAAATAAAGAAATAATACAATCCTTATACGGTATTGACATTTCAGAATTTGACATTGTAAAAGACACCGTACGTAACGGAGATACTTTTGGTGGAATCCTTGATGCAAATGCGGTTCCGAATTCTAAAATATTTGAAGTTGCAGAAAAGTTTAAAGACAGTTTTGATGTGCGCAGAATGAATGTTGGAAAACCCTATGTTTTATTTAACTCAAAAGACTCTACAGCTCAAACAAAAGTATTTGTATACGAAAAATCAAGAATCAATTACGTGGTTGTAGACCTTAGAGATACAACAACAGTATTTAACGCACAAAAAGAAGTCACTTATATTGAAAAAGAAGCTTCTGGAGTAATTACAAGCTCATTATCACAAACCATGGAAGAAGAAAACCTTAGTCCTTATATGTCAGATAAATTATCTAATATATACGCATGGACGGTTAACTTTTTTCATCTTCAAGCGGGAGATCGTTTTAAGGTTGTGTATACTGAAAAGTTTATTAACGATAGTATTTCTGCTGGATTACACGACATAAAAGCTGCTTATTTTGAACACCGTGGACAACCGCTTTATGCTTTTGAATATCAAGGAGACTCACTCCAACTTATACCAGATTATTATGATGAAGAAGCAAATAATTTAAGAAGAGCATTTTTAAAAGCACCTGTAAAGTTTAGCCGTATTTCTTCTAGATATAACCTAAATAGAAGAATAAAATATTACGGATATAAACTAAGACCCCATAAAGGAACTGATTTTGCCGCACCTATAGGCACTCCTATTTTAGCAACTGCAGATGGAGTAGTCTCAAAATCTGAGTATCGTGGTGGTAATGGAAATTATGTTAAAATAAGACATAATGCTACCTACGACACACAATACTTACACATGAAAAGCAGAAAAGTAAAGGTTGGAGACTTTGTAAGACAAGGTGAAGTAATAGGCTATGTAGGTATGACAGGTAATACAGGAGGACCGCATGTTTGTTATCGTTTTTGGAAAAACGGAAAACAAGTAGACCCCTTTAAACAAGACCTACCAGCCTCTAAACCATTACCGCAACAATACAGAGAAGATTACCAACAATTTATCACGCCGCTTAAAGAAAAACTTGACTGTATTAACTACTAGAAAATCAGGTTGTTAATAAAATATTAATAGTATTTATTAAACATAATGACAGTTAAATTGATTTAGATTAACTTTAAATTCAAATTCTTAGCAATTTATTAACCTTAACATTAATAAGTATTGATGTTAAATAGTACTTTTGCAAAAAATTTGAACACAAATTTATTATCAACTAAACTCTTTTTTATGAAAAAACTATTACTCTTTATGACCCTAATCGTTGCAGGAATCACTTCCTCGTACGCACAGGGAACAGTAACCGGACAGCTTATGGCTGTTGACGAGAACCAACCTTTGTCTGGAGCTAATGTTATTGAATTTGGCACTACTTCAAATGGTACAATATCAGATTTTGACGGAAACTTTACCGTAGCCGTTTCACAAAACTCTGGTAGTATTAAAATTTCTTATATCGGCTTTAACACTAAAGTTGTTGAATTTAACCTAGAAAACGGTAAAGCTGACTTAGGTGTAATCAATGTAACTACAGATGAAAACTCTTTAGATGAAGTAGTAATTATTGGTAGCGGTGTTGTTGATCTTGCTAATTCAAGAAAAACACCTGTAGCCGTATCAACAATAAAAGCTGCAGAAATCCAAGAACGTGCTGTAGGTAATGTTGAAATTGTAGAAGCATTAAAAAACACACCTTCAGTTCATATTTCTGGACAAACAGGTTTTGGAGATTCTCAATTTTACTTAAGAGGTTTTGACCAAACTAACATCGCAGTACTTTTAAATGGGCAACCAATTAACGGTATGGAAGATGGAAAAATGTACTGGTCTAACTGGGCAGGTATAGCAGATATTGCAAATGCAATACAAGTACAAAGAGGTTTAGGTGCCTCTAAGTTAGCTATCTCTTCTGTTGGTGGTACAACAAACATCATTATGAAAGCTGCTGAAAAAGAAGAAGGTGGTTACGCTCGTTTTATGGGTGGTAACGATAGCTTCTTTAAAGGTACTGTTGCTTACAACACTGGATTAAGTGAAAGTGGTTGGGCATTTTCAGTTTTATTAGATCACTGGCAAGCTCACAGAAAATGGTCAGAAGGTACTTATGGTGAAGGACAAAACTACTTCTTTTCTGTAGGATATGAAGCTAGTGAAAATCACTCATTCAACTTCTTATTAACTGGAGCACCACAATTACACGGACAAAAATGGTCTCAGAGTAGAGAAATAAATGACGCAGACCCTAAATACAACCAACACTGGGGGTATACAGAAAATGGAATCGAGTCTGAAAGACAAAACTACTACCATAAGCCAGTAATGAACCTTAACTGGGACTGGAATATGAGTGAAAAATCTGACTTATCTACAGTACTTTACGCTTCTTGGGGACGCGGAGGTGGAACCGGAGATAGAGGAAATGGTAGAATTAGAACTGAAGACCCTGATGGTGACGGTCCTTTAAGTGGTCAATTAGACTATGATGCTATCGAAGCAAACAATGCTATTATTGGTATTGGTGGTGATTACAGTAACCCAGATGGTGCAGGATACATTAGAAGATCTTCTGTAAACAACCACCAATGGTTTGGAGTAGTTTCTAACTTTAACCACGACCTTTCTGACAGCTTTTCTGTTAACTTAGGTGTTGACGGAAGAAACTATACAGGAGATCACTTTAGACAAGTTACAGATCTTTATGGTCTTTCTGGTTGGTCTAATGACCGTCCAGATGATGCAATTGTTACTGCAACTTACGATGCAACGCCATGGGCTGCTCTTACAAACTTTGCAGATGAAGGAGATCGTATTAACTATGACTACTCTGAAACAATTAACTACATAGGTGGTTTTGGACAAATAGAATACGCTCAAAACAACTTCACAGCATTTGTTCAAGGAGCTGTTTCTACACAAAGTTACCAAAGAGAAGATAGATTTGCTGAAGTTACTTCTGATGTAGTTAACAAAGGTGGATATAACATAAAAGGGGGTATTTCTTACAAGATAGAAGAATCTAACTCAACTTTATTTCTTAATGGAGGTCACTACTCAAGACAACCTTACTTAGATAATATTTTTGCTTTTAACGAAACAAACGCAGACATCATTAGCCCTGCTGTTGATAACGAAAAAATTACATCTTTTGAAGGTGGATACCACTACAAGTCTGGTGTAATATCAGCTAACTTTAATGCATATGCAACATATTGGGATGACAGAACGATCTCTAACTTAGACGAAAGCGATAACGGAACTCCAGATGATGACACTGATGATTTTGACATTTCATTATTACAAAGAGGTGTAAACCAATTTCACGCTGGTGCAGAATTTGACTTAGGTGTTAAAGCTGCAAACTGGCTTACACTTAACGCATACATTTCTGGTGGTAACTGGATATATAAAGGTGAATCTAGTCTAGATATCTACAACTTAGATACACAAGAGTTAATCTCTACTGAAGACGCTATTGACAGAAATGGCGTAAAAGTATCTACTGCTCCTCAATTCACAACTGGTTTAAGAGCTAGAGCTACTATTACAGGAAGCTTAAGTGTAGATGGTAACATTAACTATCGTGATCACCACTATGAGTTTACAGACCCTTCTACTTCTGCAGAAGGTTATGAGGCTGCTAAGTTACAACCTTACTCTATTACAGATTTAGGTTTATCTTATAACTTTAACTTAGGTAGTAATGACTTAACTTTTAGAGCAAATGTATACAACGCATTTGATTACATTGGTGAATCTAACTCTGATGCTTTTGGTTATTACATTGAAAATGGTAGAACTTATAACGCAAGTTTACGTTACGCGTTTTAATTAACCACATATAATTTCTTCGGAAATTTTAAGCCCTTGCTATTTTGGTCTCACCAAAAAGCAAGGGCTTTTTTTTGTAAAATACTGTACCTTTACGACCGATAACTAAAATGAAAAAAATATGGAAATAATAAAAATGATTCACTCCTTTTGGGCATATCTTGTAGTACTTGCAGTGCTAGCCGCAACCATCAATGGAATTATAGGCTTAGTAGGTAAAAAAGAATATCAACCTAAAGATTTTAGAATCTCCTTATTTGCTCTAATTGTAACTCACATACAGTTAGTGATTGGAATAATCATATTTTTTGTGTCTCCATTAGGTTTACAGTCTATTCTAACCAACGGAATGGGCGAAGTTATGGGAGATAGTTTTTTAAGATTATACGCTGTAGAACACCCAATGATGATGATTATAACTATTGTTTTTGTAACAATGGGATACTCTAAACATAAGAAAAAATTAGTCTCTGGACCAAAATTTAAAATGCTAGCTATATTCTACACGCTTGGTTTGCTATGCTTACTTAGTAGAATACCTTGGAGTCAATGGCTTAACTTATAATATAGAGGCAAACACATAAACAATGTTTTTTATTTATGTTGTTCGCTCAAAATAGACTAGACTAAAACTTAGAACGATTTGGTAGCAACAATTAGGTTTCGACTGAGCTCAACCTGACATTTAGATACTATTTCAGAAGTAAAAAAAAAGAGCAATTAGATTACTAATTGCTCTTTTTGTGTTTGTAGATGTGTTTAATTAATATCTTTTATCAGTAAGAGGTATACCGGAAAATGGTCACTGTACCCTCCTGTAAAGCTTCCTCCTGTAAAACTTCTAAAAGGATAATCTTTATAACGACCTCGAGGGTTTACCAGATAATTTTTATTAAAAATCCCTGCTTTATATAACCTATAAGAAGAGTAGTCATCTTTGGTCAGTTCTGTTGAGATAATCATTTGATCAAATAAGTTCCAATGATCTCTATAAGCAAGTGTTCCTATTCCTTTTTTATGCATAGACTCCATAGGGTTATAAAGTTCTTTTATTTGTATCCCTTCTTTTTCCTTTTTAGCACCTAAATATTTTTTAATACTCTCATTAGAAGGGTCATCATTAAAATCACCCATAGTAATCACTTTTGCATAAGGATCTTGACTAAAAAGTGAATCTACAATATGTCTATTTAACGCAGCAGCTTTGTTTCTTTTATAACGACTACGTTCTTCACCCCCGCTTCGTGATGGCCAATGATTTACTATAAAATGTATTTTTTCGCCATCAAGCATTCCACTAACCACTAGCTGATCTCTTGTATAAACACGCTTTGTATTGTCTACATTATCATAGATATATAAGGTATGTGTTTTTGAATTTGTGGGAGTAAAGAGTCTTTTTTTATACAGTAACGCTACATCTATACCACGTCTGTCGGGAGAATCAAACTGTACAATTCCATAATCTTCTTGTACTAGCGATTCTTGATTTAAAAGATCTTCAAGTACGCGTCTATTTTCTGTTTCGCATAAACCTACAACAGCAGGAGTTGTTCCAGTAATATCAGTGCCTATTTCAGAAATAACCTTTGCTATGTTAACCAATTTGGCATTATAAATCTCTTCTGTCCAATGATCTTTTCCTTCAGGTGTACGGTCATCATCAAATGTGATAGGGTCATCTTCAAAATCAAATAAATTCTCTACGTTGTAAAAGGCAATCGTATTCACTCGGTAGTCTTTAGTTTTAGAGTCAATACTTCCCTTATTTTCTTCAACTTTAAGCGATGCATTACAACCTAAAAGGGAGATTATTATAAAAGAATATATAAAACTTTTAAAGCAAATTTTTCTAATCATTCTAGGCAAGATATTATAAGATTATGCATCCAAAAATAACGAAATTATATCTAATCAAATATTTTTCGTATCTTAATAGCGACCTACACAACTATCAATCAACTGTTTAAGATGAAAAAACTTTTACTCACAGGGTTTTTAGTAGTATTTACTATCATCACTTTTACAGCACAAGAAGCTACAGTAAAAGGTAGGATTATAGACGCAAACTCAAGTGAACCTATACCAAATGTACAAGTTCAAATACTTGAAAGTTTATTTAGTACTGAGACCGACTCTAAAGGGCTTTTTTATTTTAAAAACACAGACCTACCTCAAGGCGAACAAATAGTACAGATAACTAAGCCTGGTTTTCTATCAAAGAAACTAAAAATTATAATTCAAAATAGTAATCCTATTAATATAGACCCAATCTTACTAGAATTGGACCTTACAGCCTTACAAGCTCAAATAGGAATTATAAGTCTAAATGATGACGAATTAGACCAAGACGACGGGACTTCTTATAATATATCAGGTCTATTACAAGCATCTAAAGATGCATTTTTAAATGCTGCGTCTTATGATTTTAGTGCCACATTTTTTCGTCCACGAGGTTTAGACAACGCAAACGGAAAAGTACTCATCAACGGACTTGAAATGAACAAAATGTATAATGGTAGACCGCAATGGGGTGATTGGGGTGGCCTTAATGACATGCAACGCAATCGTGAGTTTTCTATGGGTTTAACACCTAATGACTATGCTTTTGGTGACGTTGCTGGCACAACAAACATTATTATGAGAGCTTCTCAAAATAGAGAGGGTGGCCAAATAAGTTATGCAGCAAGTAACAGAAGCTATAGAGGGCGAATAATGGCCAGCTACAATAGTGGGGTAAACCAAAATGGCTGGGCATATTCTGTATTGTTAGCTAGACGCTATGGCGAAGAAGGGTTCCAAGAAGGAACGCTTTACGATGCGAACTCCTTTTTTACTTCCGTAGAAAAAAAACTAAACAACACCCACAGTCTAAATTTCACCGCTTTTTACACCCCAAATAGACGAGGGCGCTCTACCGCAAACACACAAGAGGTTATTGATCTAAAAGGAATACAATACAACCCTAATTGGGGCTACCAAGATGGTGAGATTAGAAACAGCCGTATTAGAGAAATAGAAGAACCTATTTTTATGTTAAACCACTTTTGGGATCTAAGCCAAAAAACCAAATTAAACACCAATGTAGGCTACCAAACAGGTACAATAAAAAACAGTAGAATAGACAACAATGGTACACGACTTATAGGGGAAGGAGATACCCAATATACAGCTGGTGGAGCTAGTAACCCTCTGGCAAACTATTATCAAAACCTTCCTAGTTATATCTTAGGAAACCCAGAATTATATGGTGATAATATAAGCCCAATAGATTATCAAAGAGCTTATACAGCACAACAAGCATTTATAAATGATGGACAGGTAGATTGGGAAGAAATTTATAACGGAAATCTAAACAGCGACGGAAGTCCAAAAGCCTCTACTTATGTACTTCAAGATGATGTAACTGAAGACAAGCTAGTTACGGCAAACACAATAATTAGTTCTAAAATAACAAACAATATTACTTTAAACGGTACTCTTTCTTACAGAAACTTAAAGAGCGAAAACTATGCCCAAGTAAAAGATCTATTAGGAGGTACAGGCTATCTAGATATAGACAATTTTGCAGAAGCTGCTTCGGGTGATGCGAGTGAAGAAACAGATCTAAGTGCATTAGGACAAAGTGACTTAAACAATATTAATCGTATTGCTCTTGAAGGAGATCGTTATAAATACAATTACATCATTAATGCAGAAGAGATTTCTGGCTTTGCGCAAGGGCAATTTCAATACCATAAAGTAGATTTTTTTGTAGCACTTTCTGGAGGTAGCACAAGGTATCAAAGAGAAGGTTTGTACGAAAACAGCAATTTTCCAGGAGACAAATCATACGGTCTTAGTGAAAAACTATCCTTTACAAACTACGGCATAAAAGGAGGAGCAACTTATAAAGTATCTGGCCGCCATTTAATAGATATCAATCTAGGTCTAATACAAAAAGCGCCAAGCATAAGAAATGCATTTAGTAATGCTCGTGTAAGCAATGCTACAACCATTGGTCTTGAAGCACAAAAAATAAACAGTGCAGATGTAAGTTACATTTTAAGATCACCCACTATTAAAGCTAGGTTAACAGGTTTTTATACTGGTTTTAAAAACGGGTCTGATATTGGTTTCTATTTTACCGAGAATCTATCGAGCCAAGGGAAAGATGAAGATTTCTTTTTACAAGAAATAATGACCAATATTGAACAACGACACCTAGGCGCAGAACTTGGTATTGAAGTACAAGTAACTCCTACAGTAAAACTATTAGGCGCTGCATCTTTGGGGCAATATACATTTACCAACAACCCTAACTTATACGTAACAAGTGACGATTTAGATGGGCCAGTTAGTTTTGGAGATGGCACAAGCAAACTAAAAGGATACCACGTTGCTGGAGGTCCAGAAAGGGCCGCACAAATAGGTTTTGAATATCGTGATCCAACATTCTGGTGGTTTGGAATTACAACTAACTTTTTCTCACATGCCTATATAGACGTTAACAACTTAGCACGTACTTCAAATTTTAGCACCGATTATGACGGGCAACCTTTTGGGGATTATGACGTAGAAATTGCAAAAGATTTATTAGCACAAGAACAGTTTGATAGTTACAGCCTTATAAACCTTAAAGGCGGTAAGTCTTGGAGAATAAAAGGAAACTACGTTGGCTTCTTTGCTACCATTAGCAACATTCTAAACACCGAATATAAGACAGGTGGTTTTGAGCAAGGTAGAAAAACAAACTACAGTGATTTAGCCGCAGATGCTTCTTTATCAAATGGCAGAATCTTTGGCCCAAGGTACTTTTATGGATACGGGGCAACCTATTACATTAACGCATACTTTAGATTTTAAAATATGAAAACTACACAATTAAAATCCGCCATAGCAATGTTATTTGCTTTTGTATTTTTTACATCCTGTATAAAAGATGACGAGTTTGAAGTGCCAGACACAACGGTTACAGAAGTTGATATAGACGGCACCATCATCGATATTGACGATCTCTATGATACTTGGGCACAAAACCTAGCCACTACTCAAGAAGACACTTTTACTTTTGAAAAAACGGACCTATACATTTCTGGCTATGTAATATCTAGTGATGAATCTGGTAACTTTTTTGAAGAAATTGTTGTTCAAAATAAAGCTGAAAACCCTACGAGAGGTGTAAGAATCTTAATAGATGTAAACCCGCTATTTACTAAATATGAAATAGGCAGAAAACTATTTATAAAACTAGAAGGATTAACCGTTGGCTTGCTTTCTAACGGAAGTTTAACCCTTGGATTAAAAGAAGCTACAAATACTGTCGAAAAAATTCCTGCGGCACAAGAAGAAGCATACCTTATAAGAGGTCTAGAGGTGTCAAGGATTTTTCCTACTATTAAAACATTAAGTCAAATTTCAGAAGCAGACACAAACACCTTAATTCAATTACCAGCGGCACAGTTTACAGCATCTCAAATTGAGTTAAGTTATGCCAACGAAGAAACAGACCTGTTTGATGGAGACAGACTTGTAGAAAGTTGTAGTATGGACGGAGGGTCAATCCTTTTTCAAACCAGCACATATTCAGACTTTAAAGCCATTAATTTACCAGATGGCTCTGGGACACTAACCGCTATTCTAGCTAAAGATTTTTTTGGAGAAAACTTCGCACTTAGCATTAGAGATACAGACGATATTGTTTTTGAAGGGACACGTTGCGAGCCTACTTTATTGGACCCTAATATTTCGGCAACAACAACATTTTCAGCAGTAATCGATAGATATAATGCAACTGGCGCTTATGCAGAATTTAGTCTTGTGGAAGAAGAGTTAATTATTGAAGGATATGTAGTATCAAGTGACGAAGACGGAAACTACTTTGAAGAGCTTGTCATTCAAAACACAATAGACAGCTTAGACATAAGCCCAAACAATCCTAGATTAGGACTGAGAGTAGCCCTAGATCGTGCAGATTTATACCAATCGCTCCCAATAGGGCGCAAGGTGTACATAAAATTAAATGGGCTTGCCGTAGATATGTATGCAGGTAACATAACCATAGGTTACCCTAATGTCTCTGAAATTGTAAAACTTCCTGATGGGGTGATCGATAACTTTATTTTTCCTGGCAATAGTATCGTAGATATAACACCAAAAGTCACCACAGTGTATAATTTTTCTGTCAATGACTTAAACACGCTCATACAATTAGACAATATGCAGTTTAACGTAAACCAGTTAGACCTAACTTTTGCTGGCGAAGCTTCGGATAGTTTTGATGGAGAACGCACCTTAGAAAGCTGTGATCAGACTGGAGATATAAAACTTTTTACAAGCACCTACGCAGACTTTAAGTCATTAATAATACCTGATGGCGTGGGTAGTATTACAGCAATATTTACAAATGAGTACTATGGCGAACAACGTGTTTTAGAAATTCGTTCTCCAGATGACATCCAGTTTACAAATCCTGAACGTTGTGATCCACTTATTGTAGATTGTGGTATTGCAGACACAGAAGGAGAGCATATCGTATACGCAGAAGACTTTGAAACACAAACCACAGGTACTCCAATAACAGGTAACGGAATGGTCAACTATCAAGAAGAAGGCACACAACCTTGGGAAACTTTTTCAAGCACAAGCTCAAATGGATCTATTGGTATTACTGCAGAAATAAGCGCCAATAATAGTGGTGATCAATTAACCATATCTTGGTTGGCATTACCAGAGATTGACTATGATGCACAAGAAGGCGAAACCTTACGGTTTGTGACCTCAAATAGCTTTTCTGACGGCAGTACACTAGAAATACTGTTCTCTAGCGATTGGGATGGTATTGACACAAACATTCCTAATGCAACTTGGGCAATGATGCCCGCCGCCATTATTGTTCCAGACAGCGCTTATTTTGGCGATTATATAGATAGTGGTATTATAGACCTCTCTTGTATTGAAGGAACAGGACATATCGCTTTTAAATACGTGGGGCAAGATGTAGAAGAATTTGATGGCACTTATGAATTAGACGAGATAGAAATTCGCTCTAATTAATACCGAAATATACATATCAAAAAAGCCGCTTTAATAAAAAATTAAGCGGCTTTTTATAAGCTATAAACTTTCATACTTGTGACTTCACTTATTTATTCCACACATTAGAGCTCTTACCCAATACTCGCCAATTTTTAACTACTTTTGGGATCCTGTGAAAATAATACAAAACATATTAGGCTTATTATATAGAATCTGGTTTTACATCTTGATGATTATACCTATTCTAATCATGTCTCCATTGCTTATTATTAGTGTAATGCGTGAAGAATGGTACCCTTTTTTCTTTAAAATGGCAAGAGTATGGGCAATCTTCATTTTAATAGGAATGGGCTTTAAACCCAAAAAAAGAGGTGAAAAAACTTGGAAAAAAGGAGAATCATACCTCTTTGTGAGCAACCACACTTCTATGACAGATATAATGCTGATGCTCTATATGGTTAAAAATCCTTTTGTATTTGTAGGAAAAGCAGAGCTTGCCAAACTCCCTATTTTTGGATATTTCTACAAACGTACTTGTATCTTAGTAGATAGAAGCAATATGAAAAGTAGAAGAGCCGTTTTTGATAGCGCTCAACAAAAAATAAATCAAGGATTAAGTGTTTGCATTTTCCCAGAAGGAGGAGTTCCTGATGATACTAGTATTATTTTAGATAACTTTAAAGACGGCGCGTTTAGATTAGCCATAGACCATCAAATACCTATTGCACCACTCACTTTTCACGATAACAAAAAAAGACTACCTTTTAATATTTTTAAAGGTTCTCCAGGTTTAATGCGTGTAAAATTGCACCCCATTATCGCCACTAAAAATCTAGTTGCTGATGATAAAAAATCCTTGAGAGAGCAAACACGTAATGTCTTACTCCAAGAGCTAGAACAACCAAGCTTATAATTTACTCTTATCAGAGAATACCATTCTTAGTTATCAAGGAAAATAGTTGTTTTATAAAAAGTTATAGCTATTTTGAGTAAAATTAGAACACTCAAACACACTACTGAACCATGTACAATACAAACCTGAAAACTTTTTTAACTTCAAATCTTGATATTGACGAAAAAGCGGTTTTATCGTTGGTTGAAAAATGTAAGGTTAAAAAAATCAAGAAAAACGAGTTTCTATTAAAGGTTAACGAACATTGTAAGCATACATTTTTTGTAGAAAAAGGCTTATTAAGACAGTATTCTATTGATAAAAAAGGAAAAGAACACATCTTATCCTTTGCTCCAGAAAATTGGTTTGTAACAGATAGAGAAAGTTCTTATTTCAATTTACCTTCCTCCTATTTTATCCAAGCGTTAGAAGATAGCCAAGTGGTACTATTAGATGCGTCTTTTATACAATTACTTTCAGAAGAAATTAAATCGTTTACAGATTTCAATAATAAATTGCTTCACAACCATATTCGGCACCTACAAAAAAGGATTAACCTATTATTAAGCGCCTCGGCAGAAGACAGATATTTACAATTTGTCACCATGTATCCAGACATCCTCTTAAGAGTTCCGCAAACAATGGTTGCCTCGTACTTAGGAATTACACCCGAAAGTTTAAGTCGTGTTAGAAAAGAATTAGCGCGTAAAAATTTTAACCAATAGGTTCTTATCATACATCAATGCATAGGTTGCGCTTTGGCGATACATTTGTATCATAAAACGTAAAAGATATGAAAACAAAAACAGTAGAATTGGTAGCCAGCCCAAGAGCACCTCATTTTGTTGGCGATGGTTTTAGAGTGCACAACTTTATACCAAGCGGATTTAGGTTAGATATGCAAAGAATGACGCCTTTCATCTTGTTAGACTATAATGCAACCTATAATTTTCCACCTTCAAGCAAACCCAAAGGAGTTGGAGTACATCCACACAGAGGTTTTGAAACCGTAACAATTGCGTATAAAGGCAAAGTAGCACACCACGATAGTAGTGGCGGTGGTGGCGTTATTGGTGAAGGCGACATTCAATGGATGACTGCAGCCAGTGGTGTACTTCATAAAGAATACCATGAAGAAGAATGGAGCAAAAAAGGAGGCGATTTTCAGATGGTCCAACTTTGGGTAAACTTGCCCAAAAAAGATAAAATGAGCACCCCAAAATATCAAGCCATTAAAAATGAAGATATTAAACGCTTTACACTAGAAAATAATGGAGGAAACATAGAAGTGATTGCAGGAGCCTACAAAGATGTAAAAGGTGTTGCATCGACCTTTACGCCTATACATATGTTAAACGCAAAATTGAATAAAAACGGAAAAGCCGAATTTCAATTTCCAGCAAATTATAACACAGCACTTTTAGTAGTGGAAGGTAATATTGTAATTAATACTACCGAAAAAGTACCCACAGATCACTTGGCACTTATGGCAAACGACGGCGAAACTTTTGAAATAGAAGCACTAGATGATGCCATAGTCTTAGTTTTAAGTGGCGAACCTATTAATGAACCTATTGAGGCGCACGGTCCTTTTGTTATGAATACAAAAGAAGAACTAAAAGAAGCTTTCAATGATTATAATAATGGAAAATTTGGTTTTTTAGAAGCATAAATTAACCTAGCGTGATGCTATTTTATCGAATAGCATCACGCTAGGTTATTAAGAATAAAATCTCTGTATTTTGTATTATATAAACAAAAAACTCTTTTATCTTTTAAGTTTAAATAATTACACAGATGAAACACAATTTATTACTTATAGCAACTTTGGCAATCTTAGTTTCTTGCAGACCAAATCAAGAAAAAAAAGAACAACAAGGGCTAGATAGACAAAGACCTACAGCCGCCCAACTGCTCCTAGAATTAGACACTAACAAAGACAAAAAAATAGCTACAGATGAGGCAAACGGACCAATTGCAGATCATTTTAAAAATATTGATGTTGATGCGAATGGTTTTTTAACGTTAGAAGAACTTAAATTATCCGAAAAAAACCAAGAAGAAAGACCTCCAAGACAAACAGAAACAGCTGTAGATTTGTCTAATGAGGTTGATACTTCTGTTAAAGTGGTTTCAGTTAACACAGCCAATTTTATTTCTGAAAACATATTAGACGGTATTAAAAAACAAAAGGTTGAATTAAATGGGATTGAGACACTTTGTTATGTATTTAAAACTAACTCTCGTGCTACAGAACACGAAATGGGACCTTGGTGCCCAAGACATATAGAAGACGGTATGGAAGCAGCAGGAATTTGGTTTAAAGATGATAAAGTTTATGATGTTTCTGGCCATTTTATTGCTAACCTTAATGAATTTTATAGTGATGAGCAGTGGAAGTTATATAGAGAAGATGGATCTATTAGAGTTACAGATACTGAAGAAGGATGTTTAGCTGCCGCAAAACCAGATGTAGAAGAAAAATACAATAATTATTGTGTAGAATGCTTGCCTGATTATTTCAAAGAACAGGAGACAACTTTTGTAATTCCTGTAACTCCTACATATTTAAAAACTCCTCAAAGTTTTGGAAGAGGTGGTATTGGTGTTGCATTAAACGGTGTTAAATATGACCCAGCAGCTCCTTTACATGCCATTCTAGCTGCTCACACCATAGCCCCATTAGATGATCATGGAGGGCATGTAAATCCACACGGAGGTTATCATTATCATGCGGTTACAGGTTCAACAAAAAAAGTATCTCAAGAAGACATTCATGCTGATTTAATAGGTTATGCTATTGATGGATTTGCAATTTATTCATTAACAGATAAAAACGGGAATAAACCTGAAGACTTAGACGAATGTGGTGGGCATTTTGACGATATAAGAGGTTATCATTATCATGCAGGTGAACCAGGGAAAAATGAAATTATTAAATGTTTACACGGCTTACCAGGATATACCGAAGTTAAAGAATAATTTTTTTTCAGTGAGTTTCTAAAACAATTCTCAATTTAATGTAACTAAAAAAACCCTTCAATGGCAAATTGAAGGGTTTTAATATACTAAGCTAAAATCTGACTTCTCAAACTTTAGCCAACTAAAACTAACTTAAAATTTAAAACTCAGTCCGCTATAAACACCTACATAATAAGGCTTAAAGTCTACTGAAGTATCTGTATATGGATTGAGTTGATATTTAAACATAGGTTCAACATTAAATTTAAACCTTTTTGACAGTTGATAACTAAGCCCAAGTCCAACATTGGTACTAAAACTCACATCACTTAAATTATTTGCTTCCCCTAACACATCTTTAAAGTTATTGGCAGAAACAGCCACTTCATTATTACCTAACAAGAGTGTACTAAAACCTCCTATAAGATTAAGTGCAAATTTTTTATTTACTAAGGCATATGTAAGCTCTGCAGGGATTTCTGTATAACTAATAGATTGTGTTAAAAACACATCTCCATCTATTACTTTGCGCGTTAAGTTTCCATAAGGAGACCCTTCTGGCGCATTTATTAAACTCCCTTGATCAACTGCTGTTATTACGGTACCATTATCATTAAAAACAACAGATTGTAGTGCAGCACTTGCATCACCTGTTGCTAGTTCAAGATCGCCAGTAGCATAACTTAAATTTACATTACTCACACCAGATCGTACTGTTAACCGTGGAGACAATGCATAACTCACATTAATACCATAACTCATATTAACCTCACCATTTTGTGTATTATCTGAAAAACTAGGGTCTATAGATGAACCTTGGCTTAAAGTATTATAATAAACAGGTGCTACGTTTGGACTAATTGCCCAACGGTCTGCCGGTAATTCTTCTGTGGTTTTTGCTACTGCTTCTTTTTGTTCTTCAATAGCATCAAAAATACTTTCCCCTTTTCCTGGTGGCGTTGGGCTAGGTTCTAGATCTTTATTTACTAATACTTCATCTACACTAGCCACAGTAACTTTAGCATCTACTGCAGTACTGTTATTGAGCTCTTTTGATACAATGTCTTCTTTGTTAAGAACACTGTTATTATTTTGTGATTTCACATCAGTAACTGCAACAGCAGTACTCGTTTTTACTTTTTCAGAACTGTTATTTAGAACTTCCGTTTTAGAAGAAGTAGCATCTTGTTTTTCTGTAGTATTGGCAACCAAAGTGGTTTTACTTACGTTTCTTTTATGGAATGTTTGCTTGCTTGCTTTAGGAGTACTACTATTTGTTTGTAATACCTTATCTTCAATTTCTTTTACATCTTCCGAAGCGACACTTGTTTTTTCGTATTCTAAAGTTTCAGAAACTATGGTGTTACCCTCATTTTTTTGAGATGAACTTTCGTTATTTTTCTGTTCAATAGTTTTTTGAGAAGCCTCTGGTTGATCTTCAATAACAAGATGATTATCACTATTTACACCATTATCAAGAGTAGGAGTCATTACTAAATTTGCTACAGCAAATAACAACACCAATGCAGCAGCAATACCACCAAGTTTCCACCAAATAGGAATTACTTTACGATCTTCTTTTTCATGACCCAATGCTTCTTGAATATTTTCCCAAACCACAGGTGGTGGTGGGGTCTCCATACTTTGCAGGCGATCCTTAAATAACTGGTCTATATGTTTGTTGTCTTTACTTTGCAAACCTTTATTAATTCTAATCTTGATTTAGAATTCTTTTATTTTATTGTATTCATTAAGTCGTTATTATGCTATAAAAATGTCATTTTAGCGATAATTTTTATAAAAACGGTGCTCTTAATCTGCCGCTGCATTAAATTGATTTACTTTTTTCTGCAATATTTTTCTAGCCCGTGCTAGATTAGATTTTGATGTTCCATTACTTATCCCCAACAATTCTCCTATTTCTTTATGGCTATAACCATCAAGCACATACATTGAAAACACAAGCCTATATTGATCTGGTAACTCTTGTACCATTTGTAATAATGCATTTAATGGTATTTCCGTTTCCTCATCCTCATCATCAATCTCATCTGCTATTTGGTCTTCTCTTACAATGTCAAAATGCCGCTTCTTTCTATATTTTTGCAGCACTGTGTTGACTGTTACACGCTTTATCCATCCTTCAAAAGAGCCTTTACCAGAATACTGTTCTATTTTTTTAAAAATAGTAAGAAACGCATCTTGTAAACTATCTTGAGCCTCCTCATAATTAGGAGAATACCGCAAACATATGGCAAACAATACACCAGAATACTCTTGATATAGTGCTCCTTGCGCGTGCGCATCCTGCTTTTTACATTGTATGATGAGCTGTTCTTGTGTCAACGTGTAGGCTCCTTCTTTGGTTAGTGTTTGTGGTAATTAAAAAATAAAGGTACCGTTTAATCACAACAAAATCAGGTTTCTACATACAATAGATACCTGATTTTAATGATGGTTGCGTGTTTAATTACTTTTTAAGGTAATTTTAACAAACACTTCTAATTTCTGAAACACTACAAACCAGCTATTTAGGTCTGTTGTCGTGATTATGTTATGCGATACAATTTACAAATCAATAATTCTCTATTCTTCTTGTAACGCTTTTATAGCATCTTTTATTTTACCTTCTAGCTCATCCATAAGTTCTGGATTGTCTAGTAATAAGTTTTTAACCGCGTCACGTCCTTGTCCTAATTTAGTTTCGTCATAACTAAACCAAGAACCGGCTTTTCTAATAATCTCAAAGTTTACACCAAGGTCAATAATCTCTCCTACTTTAGAAATTCCTTTACCGTACATAATATCAAACTCAGCCAATTTAAACGGTGGCGCGACTTTGTTTTTCACCACTTTTACACGCGTTTTATTACCCATCACATTGCTGTCGGTATCTTTAATTTGTGTAGATCTTCTAATATCTAATCGTACTGAAGCATAAAACTTTAAGGCATTACCCCCTGTAGTAGTTTCTGGGTTTCCAAACATCACCCCAATCTTCTCACGCAGTTGGTTAATAAAAATTACAGTACAGTTTGTCTTACTGATAGACCCTGTCAATTTTCTAAGTGCCTGAGACATTAAACGTGCATGGAGTCCCATTTTACTGTCACCCATTTCCCCTTCTATCTCGCTTTTAGGTGTTAAAGCAGCTACAGAATCTACTACCACAATATCAATAGCGCCAGAACGTATTAAGTTATCTGCAATCTCAAGTGCTTGCTCTCCATTATCTGGTTGTGAAATAATAAGGTTTTCAATATCTACCCCTAAACTTTCTGCATAATATCTATCAAAAGCGTGCTCTGCATCAATAAAAGCTGCAATTCCACCCTTTTTTTGTGCTTCTGCTATCGCATGTAATGTTAGGGTTGTTTTACCAGAAGATTCTGGCCCATAAATTTCAATTACTCGTCCTCTTGGATATCCTCCAACTCCTAATGCAACATCTAAGCCTAAAGATCCAGACGAAATAACATCTACCTCAACCACTTGCCTATCACCCATTTTCATCACCGTTCCTTTTCCATAAGTCTTATCTAGCTTATCAAGGGTTAATTTTAGTGCTTTTAATTTTGCGTCCTTTTCTTTATCACTACTCATTATTTCTGAAATTTTATTTTTTTATTTGCGGCTAAATTACAACAACTTGGAAATATTCCAAAGCAATTTGGAACTTAATTTGTTTTTCACAAGTTAAGGGTTTGTTTCCTTTCAACTATAAAAAGCACAAAATAAGAGGGACTACACAGTCAAAATAAATTTTAATGGCGTTCTATAAAAATTGAACCAAACCGGTAAATATATTATACAAGGAGTGATTAAAATTTCTCCATTAAAACGGTTGCACACCAATATCAAAACCCCTACTTTTGCCTTGTTTAAAATCAATCTAAATAATAAATGGTCACAATAGCTTCATTAAAAAAAGGACAGCGTGCTATTATCAAACAATTTTCTGTTGATGTAGTACCCCTCAAGCTTCTTGAGATGGGATGTCTTCCTGGTAATGAAGTGACATTAGTACAGATTGCTCCATTTCAGGATCCTTTATATTTAAACATAAACGGAAGTCATCTTGCAATACGCAAAGAAACTGCATCACAGATTGAAATAGAATTAATACTAAACTCTTAATTCTTCACGATAGTAATAATAAAATTTTGCTTTGACAATTGCCTCTTTGTGCACGAGTAGTTTAAGCAAAAAAGTAAAGGATAAATATGGCTAAACAGATCAATGTTGCATTAGTAGGTAATCCAAATACGGGTAAAACATCTGTTTTTAATAATCTTACCGGACTCAAGCAACAAGTTGGAAATTATCCTGGGATTACCGTCGAAAAAAAACAAGGAACCTGCAAATTATCACGTAATGTAAAAGCACACGTAATAGATTTACCAGGTACGTATAGTTTAAATGCTTCTTCATTAGACGAAAACGTAGTAATAGAACTGCTTCTTAACAGAAAAGACAAAGATTATCCAGATGTAGCCGTAGTGGTTGCAGATGTAGAAAACCTTAAAAGAAACCTGCTTCTTTTTACTCAAATTAAAGATTTAGGGATTCCTACCATTCTTGCTATTAACATGGCAGACAGAATGAAGCGTAAAGCAATATCGCTTGATATTCAAAAATTAGAGAAAAAGCTTGAAACCAAAATAGCGCTCATCAGTTCACGTAAAAATGAAGGTTTTGACTACCTAAAAGAACTTATCACAAACTACAGCCAACTTAACACAACACCTTGTGTTAATGCTTCTGTAATTGCACCTGCATATTTTGATCGATTAAGAAAAACGTTTCCTAATCAAGATTTATACAAACTTTGGTTGGTAATCACGCAAGACGTAAACTTTGGTAAACTAGACCGTCAAGAATTAAAAGGGGTTGCCAGTTTTAAAACAGAATCTGCCGGAAATCTAAAACGATTACAGCAAAAAGAAACTATTGCCCGTTATAAATTTATAAACGAAGTTCTTAAAGAAACACTCGTAATCGACAAATCATCTGCAAAAGATCTACGCAGCAGACTTGACAGAATATTAATGCACAAGTTTTGGGGCTATGTGATTTTTTTAGGAATATTACTCCTCATTTTTCAAGCCATATTTGACTGGAGCACCTACCCTATGGACTTTATTGACAGTTCATTTGCTTCTTTTAGCGAGTGGGCAAAAGGAGCGCTTCCGCCAGGAGATTTTACAAATCTTATCGCAGAAGGGATCATCCCAGGGCTTGGAGGGATCGTTATCTTTATACCGCAAATTGCCTTTTTATTTTTATTCATTTCTATTCTAGAAGAGAGTGGTTATATGAGTCGTGTGGTCTTTTTAATGGACCGTATTATGAGACGATTTGGACTAAGCGGTAAAAGTGTTGTGCCATTAATTTCGGGTACTGCTTGTGCAATTCCAGCCATTATGGCCACCAGAAATATAGAAAACTGGAAAGAACGATTAATTACAATATTAGTAACACCTTTTACCACTTGTGCGGCACGTTTACCCGTATACCTTATTATTATTTCGTTAGTAATACCAGAACAACGTGTACTTGGTATTTTTACATTACAAGGTCTTACCTTGCTGTTTATGTATATGCTTGGTTTTGGTGCTGCCATCTTTTCTGCTTGGTTATTAGACCGTTTTTTAAAGATAAAAAGCAAAACATTTTTTGTGGTCGAAATGCCAAATTACAAATTACCCTTGTTCAAAAATGTAGCTATTACGGTCATTGAAAAAACAAAATCTTTTGTACTTGGTGCTGGTAAAATAATTTTAGCCATTTCGGTTATTTTATGGGTACTGGCTTCTTATGGACCAGGAAAATTTAATGATGCAGAAGCCATAGTAACACAAGAGCACATTTCAGAAACACTTACAGAACAAGAGTTAGACACTAAAATTGCATCTTATAAATTAGAACATAGCTATATAGGTATTCTTGGTAAAACAATTGAACCAGCTGTTGCTCCACTTGGCTATGACTGGAAAATAGGAATTGCTATTGTGAGTAGTTTTGCTGCTCGTGAGGTTTTTGTAGGTACTCTTGCAACCATCTATAGCGTAGGTAGTGAAGAAGAAGAGACGATTAAAAACAGAATGGCCGCAGAGATTAATCCAATATTAGGTACACCTAGATTTAATTTTGCTAGCGGAATTTCTTTATTATTATTTTACGCTTTTGCAATGCAATGTATGAGTACTATTGCAATTGTAAAAAGAGAAACAAATGGATGGAAATGGCCTATATGGCAGTTTACAATTATGACTGTAATCGCCTATGTTGCAGCACTTGGAGCTTACCAGATTTTTAAATAAACTAGAGTTTAAAAAATAAATATTTGTAACTTACCTAACTGATACAGATTATACATTTTAAAAATTAACTAATGCGTTTGCTTCCCATCTTACTAATACTCTTATTCGTCTCTTGCAGTACAAAAGACGAACCTGGTTGCTATGTAAGCGATGTAGACTTTACAAACCTTGAGACCGCTTATGGCTGTGAGAACACCAAGAGTCAACTAGATATAGCATTAGAGAACACATTTACTTTTATTAACTCACAAACAGAATATAACGAACAGACTTCTGGAACATGTATGCCAGATATAGATTTTGACACATATACGCTTATTATAGGAAAAAAGGCATTATCTAATGGAAATACGTCTATTAGCTATGACTACAGTAATGATTGTGCCACTGCTACAAATACATTGACGGTTACATTTTATCAAAACGAAACTACAGAAGCACCTAATCTTACATATCATATTCTTTCACCAAAAATTGATGAAGGCACTACGGTAGAAGTAATTATAAATATCAATTAAATATGGATATTCAACTCATTTTAGTCATTATCACGTTTATTGCAGCTGTAAGCTTTATCTTATACACCTTTGTGTTTAAGTCTATGCTACAAAAGAAAAAACGCGCCTTAGGCACACTGGATGGTGGGAAAACAAAATGTGGTAATAACGATTGCGCTTGCCATTAATTTATTTCTCAACCATTCGAAGCGCTAAGGCATAAGGGGCTTTATCTGCTTCTGAAATAGCTGCGTCTGGATATGGTGACAATCGCAACAACTGAAGTTCTTTATCATTATACACCCCCGCGATTAGAGGCTTATTATTTTTAAAAACGAACGTTTTTTCTATAGCTTCGTTATCATCTTTAGCAATACTAACTACTATTTTTGCTTCTCCAGCCCAAACACAATTAGTATTTATAGGGCATCTAGAATCTTCTACCACCTCTACAAAAGTTATAGAAACACCATCTATTGTCACCGTTTGTGTAAGTCCAACTTTTACAGCAATTTGAGGAACCTCAATGGGTTGTCTTTCTTGAGCAAATAAAGAAACACTTAAAAATAACGTAACAATAAATAGTACTGATTTCATAATATTGATATTTCGGTATTAAAGATATATGAAATAATAATGCCGTTTTTAACCCCTAAACAAAAAGAAGTCATCTTTTAAGTGTTCAATCTTTTCGTCCTTATTGGTAATAATATAGTCTAAGGCGATGCTGGTAAAATCATTTCCTTTTTCAGTAAGTGAAACCACTTGATTATTAATCACGATTAAGTTGTTTCTTACGGCTAAATCCACCACACTCTTTGCTTTTATTTTTTGCCAATTTATATGTTCTCTTAAGTGATTAAGATGTCGCTCATTTTCTTCGGTATGGTTATTTAAATGCAGTAAAAAGGTGAGTAACGATACTTCTATTTGTTGTTGTTTTTGTCTATACACAACAGCTATCAATCCTTTGCTTGGAGCAAATAGATAGACAATTAAAAAAACCAGCCCCAACATAGTAGAAATAGACCCAGCAATAGAAGCGTCTAACCAATGCGCTACCCAATAGCCTGTAATGGCAGAAAAAACACCAAAAAGAACAGACAATACGAGCATCTTTTTTAAATTTGATGTTAACAAATATGATGTAGCCGCTGGCGCAATCATTAACGCAACTACTAAAATTGCTCCTACCGCTTCAAAAGCTCCAACAACCGTAACAGAAGAAATAGACATTAAACCATAATGCAAAATTGCAGGCGAAAAACCAAGTGCAGATGATAAACCAACATCAAAGGTGCTTATTTTTAACTCTTTAAAAAACAAGAGTAATAATGTTACTGTTATAACCAGAATTAAACCCATCATCCATAACGACTTAGGCCCAACATCCATACCACTTACCATCAAACGATCAAATGGCGCAAAGGCAAGTTCGCCTAATAAAACAGCATCTACATCTAAGTGAACATCATTGGCGTTTTTTGCAATTAAGATGACACCCACACTAAATAACGCAGGAAAAACCAGCCCGATAGCCGTATCTTCTTTTACTAATCCTGTTTTCTGAATCCACTCTACAAGCACTACCGTGATAATACCTGTAAACGCAGCAAGAATAATAAGTAAAGGCGAATTTAAATCTTGAGTGATAAAGAACCCAAGAACAAGACCAGGCAGAATAGAATGACTAATCGCGTCACTAATTAATGACATTTTTCTTAAAACTAAAAACACGCCAGGTATTGCACAAGCAACAGCTACAACAACGGCAATTAACTGTATTTCTATTTGCGGGTTACTCATTGTCGTCTTTTTTATCAAACATAGTTTGCGCCTCTTCAAATCCTTTTTTAGTCAAGGCCCAAGATTGCTTATCTAATGTGATCCACTCTTTCTCTTCTAACGCTCTTAAGGATGTTTTGGCAAACCCTTGAAAGTTATTTAAAATCTTTATTGCGTGTGGATGGGATATATTTTCGTGGGTCTCTGCAATACCAAACATAAATTGCAGGGTTTTCTTCAACTTTAAATCTCTCCTATTTCTTCTGAAACGTAATTGACGAAATAATATCCCTCTACTTGGAGAAAAAACAAATGAGAACAAAACAAACACACTAGCCACAAGCACAATCACTGGACCTGTAGACAAGTTGTTTTGGCTCGCGCTAATTGCGGTACCAAATACACCTGAAAAAGCTCCAAATATCGCTGCAAGAAACACCATTACACTTAATCTATTTGTCCATTGCCTAGCGGCGGCGGCTGGTGCTAATAGCATAGCACTCATTAATACGACTCCTACGGTTTGTAATCCTAAAACAATGGCAAGCACGATAAAAAAGGTAATTGTAATGTCTATAAACTTTGTATTAAAGCCCAATGTTTTGGTGTAATCCGCATCAAAGAGTAAGATTTTAAATTCTTTCCAAAATAACAGCATCACAATTAATGCAAGCGCAGTGACCACAATCATTAAAATCACATCGCTTTGAACAAGTGTAGCCGCTTGTCCAAATAAATATTTATCTAAACCTGCTTGATTTGCATTGGGTTGTTTTTGAATAAAAGTTAATAATAGCATCCCAAAACCAAAAAACAAACTCAATACTAATCCTAATGCTGTATCACTTTTTAGATGTGTTTTTTTTGTCATTCCGTGAATCCAGAAAGTACCAATTAAACCACTTACTAATGCGCCTAACAGTAATATATTACTATCCTTAGCTCCTGTAATTAAAAAAGCGACTGCAATACCTGGAAGTGCGGCATGAGAAATGGCGTCACCTAACAAACTTTGTTTTCTTAATACAGCAAAACTTCCCAACATTCCACAAATAGCCCCTAACACTGCTGTACCCAACGTAATGGTACCCAGCGTATAGTCTGTAAATAGCATGTTAAAATATTCTGTTATGCTCATTTGTTTACCGCTACTTTATAGTTGATACCGTAGGTTTTTGTTAGATTATCATCGTTAAATATATCTTTAACAGGTCCTGTGGCGATTTTCTTTACGTTTAAAAAAGTGACCCAATCAAAATATTCTGGCACCGTCTGCAAATCATGATGAACCACCACTACGGTTTTTCCAGCTTTACGTAATTCTTTTAAAATATTAATAATAGCAATCTCTGTAGTAGCATCTACACCCTGAAAAGGTTCGTCCATAAAGTAAATAGAAGCATTTTGCACTAAGGCTCTCGCTAAGAAAACGCGTTGTTGTTGCCCACCACTTAACTGACTTATTTGTCTATTTTTAAAAGACAACATCCCTACTTTTTCTAGCGCCTCTAATGAAGCCTTTTTTTCTTTTTTTCCGGGTCTTTTTATCCAACCTAAAGTTCCGTAAGTTCCCATCATTACAACATCCAGTGCAGTCGTTGGAAAATCCCAATCTACACTTCCTTTTTGTGGAACATAAGCAACCAGTTGGCGTTGTTTTTTATAAGGTTTTCCATAAATAGATACGCTACCTGCAATAGGATCGATAATACCAAGAATAGATTTTATCAACGTAGATTTACCTGCACCATTAGGTCCTACAATAGCCATAAGCACAGCTTCAGGAACCACTAAATCAATATCCCAAAGTACTGGTTTATAGTTATATGCTACGGTTAAATCGTCTACTTGTATTGCAATTTTTTCACTCATATCATTTACTTCAAAGCATTTACTATCGTATTCACATTGTAGGTAAACATGCCTATGTATGTGCCTTCTACTGTTCCTTCACTTCCAAGGGCATCGCTATACAAAGAACCTCCTATAACAACTTCATGGTTTTTAGAAAGTACTGCTGCTTGCAACGCCTCTATCGTTCTTCTAGGCACAGAACTTTCAACAAAAATTGCTTTCACTTTATTATCAATAATAAACTGACTCAATCTTTGAACATCTTGGACACCTGCTTCGGTAGCCGTAGATAAACCCTGAAGCCCAACAACATTAAAACCATAGGCTTTTCCGAAGTAATTAAAAGCATCATGCGCTGTCACTAAAACCCTGTCTTCTTCTGGCAAGGTTTCTATTTTTGTATTTACAGAGGCTTCTAAGGCATCTAAAGCCATTAAATACTGTTTTTCATTTTCTTTAAAAGCCGCTGCATTTGAGGGGTCGACTTTAGACAACTCAATCCTTACAGTATTGGCAAACTGCTTAAAAAACGAAATATTAAACCAAACGTGTGGGTCATAATTTGAAGCAAAATATTCGCTTCCTATCAATTCCTCTTTAGGTAAAACAGCACCAAGAGATACCGTGTTTTTACTAGAACCCATTTTTTCGAAAACATCAACTAGTTTTCCTTCTAGGTGCAAACCATTATAAAATATAACATCTGCATTGGCTAATTTAGCAACATCACCTTCACTCGCTTTATAAAGGTGCGGATCTACCCCAGCACCCATTAATCCTTGTACCTCTATTAAATCTCCGCCAATATTTTTTACAAGGTCTGTAAGCATTGTAGTGGTCGTCACTATACTAAGCTTGCCAGAATCCTCTGTTTTATTATTACAACTTACCATTGTAAGCACTACAAGAAATACTATTATATTTTTCAAATTCATATTATAACACTAATGATTAACTGGTTTGCATGAATAAATTCTCTGCAATTTTTTTTGAAATAAAAGACTGATCCTTACCCACTTGAATGACCATAGAACCGTCAAAAAACTCTTTACCAAGCACATGGATTTTAGTACCAATACTTATATTTTTTTTATCTAAAAACTGAAGAAACTCTGGACTAGTCTCTTTTACTCCCACACAAACACCTCGTTGTCCTTTTTTGAGTTTGGATAATAGCTTCTTTTCTGTTTTCATGAAGTTCCCATTCTCATCTGGAATAGGATCTCCGTGTGGATCAAAACCTGGAGTGCCCAAAAAACTGTCTAGTCTTTTTATTAACTCGTCACTTTGTATATGCTCTAATTGCTCTGCAATTTCGTGAACCTCATCCCAATGAAAATTAAGTTTATCCACTAAAAAAACTTCCCATAAACGATGTTTTCGTATCACACCTGCAGCAACTTTTCTGCCCTGTTCTGTGAGTATCGCTCCTTTATATTTACGATAAGAAAGTATTTTTTTATCTGCTAGTTTTTGAACCATATCTGTCACAGATGATGGCTTTGTTTCCATCGCATCTGCAATTGTGTTTGTAGATACTTCGCCTGTAATTTGCGATTGTAAATGATAAATGGTTTTTATGTAGTTTTCTTCTGCCTTTGTAAACATACGACAAAGGTAAAATTATTTTTTGTTATATGTGTTTTTAATTTTTAGCCTAGACTAAAACATAGTTAGAAAACACAAAAACAGAACGTTAAAAATGATTTTTAATAACCTAAACGCTTAGTAACAGTAAAAATGATTTATTAATTAAAGATTGAAAAAACGATCACATTGTAGTATTAAGGACATAAATTCACCTCTTATTTATCTCAATTTATGCTTTTTCTGAGTTAATAAGCAACCCTATTTAGGCACAAATTACAAGCAATATTGCTGTGTATGTAAACACCCAATATCGTATCGTTATAAAGAAAAACGAGGTGATATATTTTCAATTAATGCATTAAAAATTAGCTCAGGTAAGTTGAGGAATTTTAAATATTAAACAGACAGGACCCCTTAAAAACCTCTTTCTTTTTGAAGTTGATCGTAAGCTTCTTGGACTTTTAAAAACTTTTCTTTTGCGCCTTTTTGGTAGGCTTCATCCATGTGAACTAACTTATCTGGATGGTATTTTTTTGCCATAGTACGATACGCTTTTTTAATCTCTGCATCTGTAGCGGTCTTCTCTACTTCTAATATTTTATACGCGCTATCTGGCTTTTTAAAGAACATCGCTTTTATACTCGAAAAATCTGCACTTTGGATAGATAAATAACCGGCAATTTGCTGAATTACGTTTACTTCAGAACTTGTGACTTGCCCATCTGCATTTGCGATACTAAATAAAAAATGAAGAATTTGTAATCTACTTTCATATCGAGTTCTTGCTCTTAGATGCATCGCAATACGTTGTGCCGAAACATCTCTTTTTTTAATAACCTCGTTAAACACTTTAAAAGTAGCATTAGCACGATCTTTACCATAAGCTTGAACAAAATATTGACGTACATAATCAAGTTCACTCTGACTTACTTTTCCGTCTGCTTTGATAACAAATGAAGAAAGAGACAATAAGTTAAGTTCGAAATCTGCAGGAGAAACTTGGCTGCTACTGTTTTGCTGTTGATAAACATTGCCAAAACTACCACCGCCAGAAGAAGCACCGCCTTGACTAGGACTACTCAATTGATTAAATAAAAAACGTACGACCCAAAACGCAGCGAGGATAAATAAAAACTTCATAAAATAAATAACAATAGAATGCAAAGATAGGTAATCATTTGAGGCTTTATGTTACAAGTAAGAGAACTTACGTCTTGGTAGTAATGAAAACACACAAGCAACACCTTTTTGACTTGCAACTAAAGTAGAAACAAGATCTTGTTGGATTTTTGTTCTTTTCCTGTTTGGTTTCAGATTCAAAGTCACAGGGTAAATGCCATTAAAATTTCCGAAGAGAAAACAACAAAGAAACTTAAATAGACCTCTATAGCTTAGCCTGTGCTAAACAATGATATCCTGTTAGTTATTTGTATCTTTGCCGACAAAGAATTATACTTTAAAAGAAACGATTATGTATCCAGAAGAATTAGTAAAACCAATGAGAGAAGACTTAACAAGCATAGGTTTTTCAGAATTACATACAGAACAAGCCGTAGCAGAAGCATTAAGCAAAGAAGGAACAACACTAGTGGTTGTAAATTCTGTTTGTGGTTGTGCTGCAGCAAATGCAAGACCAGGAGCAAAGATGTCTTTACAAAACGCAAAATCACCAGATCATTTAGTGACGGTATTTGCAGGTGTAGATCGTGAGGCAGTAGATGCAGCAAGAGCAGCAATGATTCCATTTCCTCCAAGCTCACCTTCTATGGCATTATTTAAAAATGGCGAACTTGTACATATGCTAGAGCGTCACCACATTGAAGGTCGTGCCGCAGGTATGATTGCAGAAAACCTAATGGACGCTTATAACGAGCACTGTTAAGCATTTTAGCCTCTATGTAATTGGAGGATAACTTTTAAAAAAGCTTCTACTATTTTAATAAATAGCAGAAGCTTTTTAGGTTTTCATTATTCTTGTAATCGCTCAAAAAAATAGTTTTTCTATCTTTACCACCTATTAACCTACACGCTTCTTGAAACAACTTTTAAAAATAATATCTTACCCATTATCAATCATATTTTATTTATGCTTTGGGCTATCTATTGTTATTTTTCACGGCTTACAGTGGATTGGATTTAATTTTTTTGGCTACACAGGTCATAAATCTATGGTAGAAGGATTGCAATGGTTTTTAATGCGCTGTCTTAACATCTTAGGAACACGCCATACCATTACTTTTACAGGAGAAATTCCTAAAAATGTTCCACTTATAATTGCTAGTAACCATCAGAGCATGTGGGATATCCCCCCTGTTATTTGGTATTTAAGAAAATACCATCCAAAGTTTATCTCTAAAAAAGAACTTGGAAAAGGAATTCCTTCTATTTCATACAATTTAAGACACGGCGGATCTGTACTGATAGACAGAAAAGACCCAGAACAAGCGACAAATCAGATTATTAAAATAGGGCGTTACGCTCAAAAGCACAACAGAAGCGTTGTTATCTATCCAGAAGGTACTAGAAGTCGCGATGGTTTTCCTAAGCCCTGGAAAACAAGAGGCTTACATACACTTATTAAAGAAATGCCAGATGGATATATTCTTCCTTTAACTGTTAGTAATAGTTGGAAACTGCAACGCAATGGCGCATTTCCAATTCCGGTGGGCGTGCATTTAAAAGTTACGGTTCACCCTGTAATTAAAATTTCAGACCATACACCAGATCAGCTTATTGAAATTACAGAAAAAATAGTAGTTGACGCTATCCCACATGACTAAAATTACTTCCGAAATTACAATACAAAACACCATTACCTACGTTAAACAAGCTTTAGCTAATGCAGAAGGTGGTCACGATTGGTTTCATATAGAACGTGTTTACAAAAACGCATTACTCATTGCTAAAACTGAAAGGGTAGACAGAACTGTCGTAGCGCTTGCGGCTTTATTACACGATATTGCAGACTCAAAATTTCATGAGGGTGATGAAGCTATTGGGCCTAAAACAGCACAACGGTTTTTAATGACACAGGACGTTTCTGAAGCCACCAGAAATCACGTTGTACAAATTGTAGCTAATGTCTCTTTTAAAGGCGGAAATGCGCAGCAAACATTCTATTCTAAAGAACTTGAAGTAGTACAAGACGCAGACAGACTAGACGCCATAGGTGCTATTGGTATTGCCCGCACCTTTAATTATGGCGGTTTTAAAGATCGTAAAATCTATGATCCAGCCATCAAACCCCAGTTAGGAATGTCACCGGCTGAATATAAAGCTTCTACCGCGCCAACCATAAATCACTTTTACGAAAAACTCTTACTGCTTAAAGACAAAATGAACACCGAAACTGGTAAAAAAATTGCTGAAAAAAGACACCTTTTTATGGAACAATTTTTAGCACAGTTTTATGCAGAGTGGGAAGGACAAAAATGAGTGAAAATAAAAAATGCAGCTCAAAACTGTGTTTTAAGCTGCATTAATTTATAACAAATCTTTATTTATTCTGTTACAGGAGTCACGGTGTAACCTGCCTTTTTTAACAACTTTACAACCCCTTGTTTTCCTCCTAAGTGTCCTGCACCTACTGCATAAAACACTTTTTGTTCTTTAGAATACTCCCCAATTTTAGGAATCCAGTTTTGATTGCGCTCGTCTAACAATTTTTCTTGCATTGCTTTGTCGTGCTCAAAAAACTCGTCCATACTGTTATATAAACCTTCAACATCTTCTGTTTTATAAACCGCTAGCATTTTATCAAAATAACCACCGATACCTCCATCGTTTGTTAGCATTTTTATTACATCATCTATTTGGTCTTCATACGATTGCCCATCAAACATAGACATCTGAAACGCTACTGTTTCTAAGCCTTTTAAGTCTTTTGATCCCTCTTTAGCCATTGCTACCAAAGTAGCCTCATAACTCGCCATATCTTTTCCTAAATGCGCCATCATGACCATAGAAGATACTACAAATGGTTTCATTTTATTAAAGTTAGCCATACCTACGCCTATTTTTGCAGTAAAATAATCGTCTAATATTTTATACTCTTCTGCTGTCATATGGTTTTGTAAAGAATCTTCAGTTTCAATCATAGAAACTCCCATCATTTCTGTTTGCATATTTGGGTCGTCCATATCAAGCTCCATGACCACAAGATCACTAGCGTCAAAAGCGTTTTTTACTTTATCTTTTAAAATAAAATCTGCTTTAGGTAGCATATGGAAAGTTCCAAAGACATAAGATGTTTTTATCCCGTTTCCTTCTACTTTATAGAGTAATGAATTTTCTTGAGCTACAGATGAGACTGTTGCTAATAAGCAGATTACTGCCAGTGCTATTGTTGTTTTAAATGTTTTCATAAGATATAAATTTAATGTTTTTTTAGTTGAATTTTAGGTCTATCCTAAAATAATAAGTGTGATTGAAATTAAAAAGTTAATGATGCTCGTCATGATGTTTCTTGTTTAGAAAATTAGCTTAACAATTAAGTATATAGAAATTCCAACTAGAATTCCGATTCCGAATTTGATGAATTGAATTTTTCGTACTGTGCTATTTGTTTTCATACGTTTGATTTTTAATGAGTTCTGTATTTGGATTTTCAAGTGTTTGTCCTTTTACATATTTCCCTATTCTAAAGCCTACAAGTAGTCCAAAAACAAGGGATATTGATAGTTTAATTATGGTCTTTTTTGGTTTTAGTTTTTATAATAAGTGGTTTTAAATTCCCAAAGATTTCGAGATCGTTATTGTTTCGTTTTGATGGTACAAACATCTGGCATAAAAACACTTTAATAAAGAGAAGCCTGCCCATTTTTAGAAAAATAGGGCAGGCTCAAAATCACGCTACACGTTTAATTTAAAGGGATTGTAGGTTTTCTTCGGAAATTTTAATGATTGAAAAAACAGCAACCCTAAATTTATAAATTTGGGGTTAAAAGTGGTGTTTTGATGTATTTTTGGTATTTCCGAAGTTGTAAAAAGAGTATGCTGTTTCAAAAAATAGTTAGGTTATATTCTTAATGTTCTTTATGTAGAACGAAGGATTAAGACCTGTATCTTTTTTGAAGTATTTCGTAAAACTATCGGCACTTTTATAGCCAACTTCTTCTGCAATGGCCTGTATAGAGAAAGACCTAAAAAACACATCATTTTTTAAACGTACAATGGCATAATTGATACGCAAATCATTAATATAAGTATTAAAGTTTTTGCCGTAATGTGAGTTGATTACTTTAGAAAGGTAAGAGGTATTTGTGTTTATCTTTTTAGCCACATTATAAGAGTTACACTCTTGTTTTAAAAAGTATTCTTTCTCTTCAAGTTTTTTAAGACCGTCCAATATTTGCGCTGTTACTTCTGGAGATACATCGCTAGTTGCTTTCTCTTCTAACACCTCATCTTTGGTATCAATAATTTCTGAAGGAGACTTAGCGGCTTGTATTTTTGAAAGCAAGGCTTCAAATTTAACTTCGTTTGCTTTTTTACTTCTGTAAAATTTCAGCAGAAAAAACAACAAGGTTAAGATGATTATTGAACCCGCTAATAACAAATAGTTAAGATTAGATTTTTGACTCTCTTTTTCCTGCTCAAGTTTATTTAATTCTGCCTTAAAACTGTTAATTTCCTGTTCTCTAAAATTTTGTTGTATGGTATCTTTAATAAAAGCATATTCATTCTGGCTGTGTATATGTTTTCCTAAATAATACCCCGCTTGTTCTATATTTCCGTCTTCTTTATAAGCCGTCGCCAGCACATAGTATAAGTCGTCCATAAAACCCTCTTCACCCTCTAGCACATTATAAGAATTAATACCATTTTCTAGAGCAGAAATCGATTTTTTATAATCTCCTTGACCTAGATATATCTTTCCATATAATCCACCAAGCATTAAACTATCACGCTTTGAAAAAGGCCTGCAAAATAGGGTTGAAGAGTCTACATATTTTTTTGCCTTTGCATAAAGTTTATTTTCAATGTAAGCATCACTCAATAATCTATAGGCATACTTAATTCTACACGTATCGTTTGTTTTTTTTATTTCATTTAAAGCTTTTGCAGCATAATGCCTTGACGAATCTGCGTTTTTAGCTTTTAAATATGTGTCTCCCAAACTAGAATATACTCTAAAATATAATTCTTCACGTTGTGAGGTTTTTATGTTATTTGTATCTGTTTGCGCTATCTTAAATAAGAGTTCTTTTTGAGTATTTATAGCATTTTCAAAATCTCCACTCATTGCCTGAATGAGATTAATCATAAAATAAGAACGCTGTAGCTGGTTTAGATTGTCATTTTGCTTCGCTTCGTCTTTTGCTTTCGTAAAATAATTAAGAGCTCTCCCTAGTGTACCCTCATGTAAATTGAATGCACCTACACTAAAGTAAGTTTCAAATTTTAGTGCTTGAGCTTCAGGATCATCATTATTAATAAAATCAAGTAATTTATTTTCGTATTTAATGCTATACTTCAGGTTACGCTCTTGATAATGAATCATTCCCATGGTGTAAATTCCCTCCCACTCTCTTTCTGTCTGCTTTTCTGATATCGCTTTTTCTATATAATACCTAGTAACCGCAAGTGCACTGGTAGTATCCTTATATTGATATTGGCGTATTATATCTGATAATTCATGGTAGTTTTTGCTGGCAAGTGTGTCTGTTTGAGCAGAAAGAGTTCCCGTTGTAAAAAGAAAGAAAATAATGAATAGTAGTCTGTACATAAGAGATCAGTCTCTAAATATGGTAATGAGTTACATAGACGCCAAATATAGCCATTTAACCTTTTTAACAAGAATTATGTGTTGCGCACCTAATTTTAAAAGGCCCCCAGCCAGTCCTAGTATGGCTACCGCTAGTTTTTAACTAGTGGCGTTATGAGTGAGCAAGTCAATAGATAATAAACAAAAAGCTATAATAGTCATCTGTCATAGCTTTTTGTATTTTGTGGTATTATGAGTAGAAAATATAAATTTAACAATCCTAGTGCGGCGCACTTTGTGAGTTTTGTAACAAACCCAATAGATTGGAAATACTCATTACAAGAAATTTTGCAGAAGACCATGCTATATTAAAAATAATGACATTGGATTTTTAGAATAATATATAATATCTTTAGCTTGTTTGCGGGCACTAGTTACAAACTAGCGCTAGCGAGGGCATAATTAATGGAACTTCAAAAGTTGTCAAATAAATATGGGTGTTAATGAAGAGTTAAAAAATAAGCTTTGTAAATTTAATCTGAAGGTCAAAACTGTAAAGTCTAAAAATAGGTTTCATGTGAAGTCAATAAATAACATAGCAAATAGCCTAACTAAATACAATACTCCCGAAGTTGAAAAATTAATAATATTATTGTTGGAATATTTTGAAAAAATAAATATCACTGATTATTCAACACCATCTAAGCAAGAAGCTCATTACGATTTCAAGAATTATATTTTTCCGTCAGTTTTATATTTAATCAAAAAAGAACAATATAGATTAAGGAGTACTTTAAAGGTTTTTATAGCAATAGGTTTAATAATTGATTTGTGTATTTATTTTTTTATTTATAAAGAATATTATTACCCTATTTTTAGTATTCTATTTTTATTAAATTCTACTTACAAAACATATGTTGCCAAAAAAGAAGGTCGATTTGCCTCCATGTATTGGTAAAAAATAAAAAAGTGATTATTTAACGTTTAAAGCGAAGCGGTGCTATATCTATGGTAATTTTACAATATTGTGTTCCTTATAAGGAATTGTATTGAAAGTGAACTAGTTAAAGAATAGTCTTTAAAAATTTAGATTACAGATAAAAAGCAATATCATTTATTAGTGTTACTTTTTAGTTTTCTATTAGAAGTATGTTTTTAGAAACATACTTTACAGGCCCCCGCTAGCGCTAGTTTGTAACTAGTGCCGTCACGCATCCTTAAATAACAGTAAGAAATACAACCGTCTTTTGTGGCGGTTTTTTTATTTAAAGCGCCGATACAATTTTATTATAGAAGTCTTTAAACTTCATAGAAGTAATGCCAAGCATTATATACAAAAAGTCATAACAAACCTAAGCCCAAGTTGGTGCTTCCTATAAGCATCTCAAAAAGAAATTGTATTCTACACACCTAATTTTAAAAGGATTTACATTTCAGATATTATAAAACAAAAAACCTTGAAGCAGTACACTACTTCAAGGTTTTAACTTATTTGTGGGTATTACTATTTTCCAGGAAATTCTGCTTTTCTTTTGTTTAAAAATGCTTGTGTTCCTTCTGCAAAGTCTTCGGTACCAAAACAGTTACCAAACGCTGTTATTTCGGCTTTAAAACCATCTACGCCATTTTCAAAGCCTGCGTTAATTGCAGAAATAGCGGCACTTATAGCAACTGGCGAGTTGCGCATAATTTTACTTGCTATTTTTTCTACAAAAGGGATAAGTTCTTCTAGTGTAGTTACGTGGTTTACTAAGCCATAATCTAATGCTTTGTTTGCATCAATCATTCCTGCGGTCATTATCATTTCCATAGCACGCCCTTTACCTACTAATTGTGGTAAGCGTTGTGTACCTCCATATCCAGGAATCACTCCTAGAGACACTTCTGGCAATCCCATTTTTGCGTTATCACTGGCTACTCTAAAATGTGCTGACATTGCTAACTCAAGACCACCACCCAATGCAAAACCGTTTACGGCTGCAATAACTGGAGTGCTTAAATTTGCGACAAAATCAAACAATAAAGCTTGCCCTTGCGCCGCTAGTTTTCCGCCTTCTGCTTCGCTAAAATCTGCAAACTCACTGATGTCTGCTCCTGCAACAAAAGCTTTCTCACCACTACCTGTAATAATAATCACTTTAACGCTTTGATCTTCATCTGCCGCGTCAAAAGCATCGTGCAACTCTTTAATCGTGACACTATTTAAAGCGTTTAACTTAGAAGGTCTGTTAATCGTGATGGTTGCGATTCCGTTAGTAGATGTACTTAGAATATTTGAAAAACTCATGATGTAAAATTGTGATTATTATAAAGTATAAAAATAAGCATTTACCTACAATTGACGAGGTATTCTTACTGTAAAAGTAGTCTTTACTCCAGGATCTGAAGCTACTGTGATGGTTCCGTGATAGTTCTCTACAATAGTCTTTACCATAGCAAGACCGAGCCCCATTCCGCTATTTTTGGTAGTAAACTTAGGCTCAAAAATCTTTTCGGTTAAATTTGGCGCAATGCCTATTCCGTTATCACTCACAGTGATTACAACTTCTTTTTCTAATTTAGAAATATGCACTTCAACCTTTGGGTCTTCTGGTCCATTTTGTTCTATGGCCTGTATGCTGTTTTTAACGAGGTTTGTTAAAACACGTATAAGTTGTGTGCGATCAAATTTTACAATAATCTTTTCATCACTATTTGTAAAATAAATATAGCGTTCGTTAAATATATCTAACGCAAGTTTACAGGTTTTTACCACATTTAGCGTTTCATCTTTTTGCGCTGGCATCTGTGCATACGTAGAAAAAGCAGATGCTATAGAACTCATTACATCTATCTGCTGTATTAAAGTATTGCTATACTCTGCTAATTTTGCCTCTATATCTGGATCTTCTGGGTTAAATCTACGCTGAAAACTTTGTACCGTTAATCGCATAGGTGTTAATGGATTTTTAATTTCGTGAGCCACTTGTTTTGCCATCTCGCGCCAAGCAGCTTCTCGCTCATTTGCTGCAAGTGTTGCGGCACTAGCTTCTAGCTCATCAATCATCCCGTTATACGCATTAACGAGGTTGCTTATCTCTTCTGTTGTATTAGACACATTTATACGTTTATTTTTTTTGTCTAAACGAGTGTCTATTATTTTCTGACTTATTGTATTCAGCGATTTAGTGATATATTTTGACAAAAAGTAAGCCAAGGCAATGGCAATCCCTAACATAATTAAATAGGTAATGGCTAAGCGTGTTAGGTTTTCTTGCAGCTCTCTTTTTATAAAACCATCATCTTCTATATAAGGTAAGTTTAAAATAGCAAGTGGCTTAAAAGAAGCGTCTGTTATATAGCTATAACTAGACTGATACTCAACTCCATTTTCTTCAAACTCCTCTACAAATGTTTTGTTACTAGACATGGTTAACTCATTCATGACCCTAGCAGACAAACATGTTTTTGTGGTATCTCGAACAAACGAAGCCTTAGAAGATTTAAGTAACGACCCCTCTAAGTCATAAAAATACAATTCTAGATTATGAATGCGTTTTAGCTTATAAATATTGTCTTTAAATATTAACGGAATATAGGCAGTTTCTACAGGGAAGGTTGTCTCATAAAGCATATCTTTAATGTGCTTTGTGATGTTCTCTTGTTTTCGTTCTAAACGTTCTCTATGATAATCTTCTGCTTCTTCTTGATATTGATATACCGTTACAACTGCTATCAAAATAGATGCAATAACCACTAGGGCAAGCATAGATAGAAAAATACGATTTCGTAAAGATTGGGTATAGAGTCTCAAATGTTTTTAATTACTTCAGAAATATTAACGATTGAAAGATAGCAATAATTACACCAAAAACGAGAGTATAAAAAAGAGACCGCTGCGCTTATGGAATATGGATCGTTTCCTGATAAATTTTAACCTTTATATTTATTGAAGATGCCTTTCATTATTACAAATTAGCCACAAATAGAATGTTGAATATAGGACACTCTTGCTAACAAAATGTGGTTTTTTTCGTCCATATTACATACTCTATTATCTATATTCTATTCCTTCTTCTCCCTAATCCGCTTGTACATCTTCACGCCAAGCATTAAAATAATAGAGAAAACAACAATCCCAACCGTGCCATATATCCAATTAACGGCACTTTTCAGAATAACTAAAAACACGACCGAAAACAAAATGAGTGTTGCCCCTTCATTAAACATACGCATCCAGTTTGATGAGTGTTTATAGATACCGTTAAAATGAGACTTAAAAATGAGGTGACATTTTATGTGGTAGAAAATAAGCGCAACCACAAAGGCTAACTTTACTTGCATCCAAGCATCTGCAAGCCAAAAAGGGCGCAAAGCCAATAACCAAATAGCAAAACCTATAGCTAGAACCATAGAAGGCCAAGTGATAATATACCACAACCGCTTGGTCATAATTTTATACTGTTCGCTTAAAATACTTCGGGTAGGATTTTCTTTTGATTGCGCCTCTATTTGATACACAAAAAGACGTACAATATAAAATAACCCCGCAAACCAGGTTATGACAAAAATTAAATGAAGTGATTTTATATAATTGTATTCCACAAAGCAAATTTACTAATCTTCAACGATAAAAATGCCGCTGTAGCTTACTATTAATGATTGCAAGAACCATTATCAATTAAACTGCTATTTTTTAATAAACTTTTTAACCACACTGTTTTCTCCCGAAATAAGCCTGATAAAATAAACGCCGCTAGATAAATGACTTAGGTTAATTTGTTCTAATGCATCTGTAAAAGTAGCTAACACCTTACCTTGAAGTGATACAATCTCTATGCTGGTAAGTGACATTTCACTTGACGAAATTTGTAATGTTTCTTTTACTGGATTAGGATACACCTTAATTTTTTCAAGTGCAATCGCTTCTACAGAAAGAAGATTGTTTTTATAATACCAACCAAAACCCGGATTTGCATCATAATAAAAACGCTGTGTTTCACCTTCGGTTTCTAAAAAAGCAGTTAGAGGTGTATTTTCATCTCCAAAATAAAGCATACCTCCAGAAGGTGGCGTGCAGTCTGACACGTCATTCTCAATAGTAAGTAATTGCAAATAAAAACCATTCACAAATTCCTCATAATACTCAAAAGCACCCCATAATTCGGCACAGTTATCAATAGCGGTAAAAGTTAAGTCTTCGTTTATTGTAACCTGTCTTAATAATGATGGATCTACAGGAGTATCAGGAGCTAAATCTGACCTCATTAAATATAAATACCAAGTTTGAAAAAGTGCTGTATTAACCGCTAATGGCTTATTTGTGTAATAAGCACGAACCCCTGTTGTATTATTATAAATACGTAATTGGGCATTACCACTATTGTAAAAATCTACAGTATAATTAAATGTTCTATCAGAAAGATTATCACTTAAAACAGAATAAAAATAAAGCGTTTCATAATCACAATTAGCTAGTTCACAATCTAATAATGTGGCACTTACATCTTGAAATTGTAGGGTCTGCCCGTTAAAATTCACAGCCCCTGAGAGTTCATTTTCTACACCATTAGCAGAAAAAGAAAACACACCATTATTACTTGTTAGGGTTAAATTAAAATTTTCATTTAAAGGCGTATTTGTTTGAGAACCATCAAAAAAAACATTTCTTAAATACCAGGTTTCTTCAAACATTTGAGGGTCTTGTGCTTTAATCCCTAGCGCTGTTAAGCAAAATAAACATAAGAGTACTGTGTTTTTCATGACCTAAAATTCTACTTTTAAAGATAGTAAAAAATTAGCGCTCCACAAGATCCTTCTTAACAGCACGCTGCAAAAAATAACCTGTCACTGCTGTAGAAAGTACATCTGCAATGGGAAAAGAAATCCATACTCCAAACACACCAAAAAATTGTGGAAGCAGTATGACAAGTGGGATTAAAAAGAAGCCTTGTTTTGTTAAATTAAGCAACAAAGCAGGTACAACACGACCTATAGACTGAAAATAAGACCCGCCTATTAATTGAATTACTATTACAGGCGTTGCAGCAAAAACCCAACGTAACGCATTAGGAGTTCTACTAAGCAACTCTGCATTATTCGCTAATGTTTCTGCATCTTGCCCACTTTTATTACTTATAAAAATGCCCACAAAAGGTTCGGCAAAAAACATGATTATTATAAAAATACCTAATGCTAAAAACCCAGAATATTTAATAGAAGTGTTAATTGCTTCTCGTACACGTTCAAACTTTCCTGCGCCATAATTATACCCTGCAATGGGCATAAAACCTTGATTCACTCCAATTACAGGAAACAACGCAAACATTAAAGCACGACTAATAATACCATAACTAGCCACATCTATAGCATCACCATTGCTAATTAACACATTATTTAACAAGATAGTCAATACAGCGATAACACCTTGTCTAGCAAGCGTGACAGAACTGAGACCTCCTATCTCTTTCACTATTTTAGCATCAAGAATAAAACTTTTGAGATTAAGACGTAATTCACTTTTAAAGATAAAAAACCACACAATAAAGAGAAAACAAAGCGCATAGCTAATAAAGGTTGCCCAAGCAGCGCCTTCCATTCCATAGCCAAGCACATTAACTAGCAAATAATCCATCCCTATGTTTCCTACCGCCGGAAACATCATGGCATACATGGCAAATTTTGGTTTTCCTTCTGCGCGTATCACGTTATTACCCATCATACACATGGCAAGCATCACAATCCCATAAAGAACGATGCGATAGTATGTAAGTGCGAGATCTTTAAAACTATCATCTGCTCCAAAAAAATCAATAGCGTAGTCTTGAAAAACTAAACCAAGAACAGCGAGTAATCCAGAAGTTAAAAATGTTAATGTAGTCTGATTTCCGAAGACCTTTAAGGCTTTTACATCATCTCCTTCACCGAGTGCTCGCGACAAAACAGAACTTCCCCCTATTCCTATGGCAAGACCAATTGCTGCAATAAAAAAAGTTACAGGCAACACAACTGTGATGGCAGAAATGGCCATAGGACCAATCCATCTCCCCATAAAAATGGTATCTACAATCACGTTAAGTGACATAACCAAAATACCAATAGAAGCAGGAACAGCTTGTTTTATTAACAAGCTACCAATAGAAGCTTTGCCTAATGTGTCCGAATTTTTTTTCAAAAAAGATATGCTATGCGATAGCCGTGTTTACATCCACCATGCGCCATTCTTCTACCATATTTGCTAGTACTTGTGCAAAATCATCTCGGTCATTTAAACAAGGGATTACAGTAAAATCTTTTCCTCCTACTTCGTGAAAAATCTCTTCACCTTCCATTGCTATTTCTTCAAGTGTTTCTAAGCAATCACTCACAAATGCTGGGGTTACCACCACCATTTTTTTAGTTCCTTCTTTCCCCATACGCTCTATAGTTCTATCTGTATAAGGCTGTAACCATGGGTCAAAACCTAATCGAGACTGGAATGTAGTAGAATATGTTCCGTTTTTTAAACCTAGCTTTTTTGCAACACTTACAGTAGTCATTTCGCATTGGTGTCTATAGCAAAACTCGTGTTGCTCACTTCCTTTTTTAAAGCAACATTTACCATCCATTTTACAGTTTCCATTGGTAATATCACTTTTACGAATATGCCGCTCCGGAACACCGTGATAACTAAACAAAATATGCTCGTAATCAACATTTTCTAGACCTTCGGCTATACTTTGAGAAAGCACATCTACGTAATCTTTTCTTTTACTAAAAGCAGCAGTACGTGTAATTTTCACTTGCGGAAAATGCTCCGCAACAATTTCATCCACCTTTACATCAATGGTTTCTGTAGTTGCCATTGCAAATTGCGGATATAAAGGAATTGTCTTTATCTCTGTACAACCTTGATCTACTAATTCTTGTATTCCTTTTTTTAAGGTCATAGAACCATAACGCATGGCAAGGCCCACGGGGATATTAAGTTTAGATTGTACTTTTTTCTGTAATCTTTCAGAAAGAACAATTAACGGCGAACCTTCTTCCCACCATATTTTTGCATAAGCTGCAGCAGATTGCTTAGGCCTTGTATTTAAAATAATACCACGTACTAGAAGTATACGCGCCCATCGTGGCACATCGATCACGCGTGGGTCCATTAAAAACTCATCAAGATATTTTTTTACATCTTTAGGCTTCGTGCTATCTGGCGAACCAAGATTTACTAGTAAAACTCCTTTTTTATTCATGTGTAACTTTGTCTTCTCGAGCGCAGTCGAGAGATTATTGAAATATACTTATAGAAAATAGTTCTCGACTGCGCTCGAACGTACATCTCAATTAATAAATTAAAGTACAAAAATACTTCTTATTGGTTTGTATAAAAAGCAGATGCTAAAGATAAACAACAGTAAGATAAATCTATTTGATTTATAATGCATTTTTTTGTAAATTAGTAATGTCACCAAAATTTAATATTATGTCAAAATTAATAAACATCCTATGCTGCATATTATTATTCTCATCTAGTATAATAAATTCTCAAACTCAAATAGGGAATGACATTGATGGAAATGAATCGCAAGATAGGTTTGGTTATTCAGTGGATTTAAACGATACGGGATCTACGATTATCATAGGAACAATAAGAGGTGGAGACAATGACGGCGGTTATGTAAGGATTTTAAAAAGAATGGGAAATGAATGGGTGCAAAAGGGAAGTGAAATACATAGCGAGAACGGTTATGAAAGTTTCGGCTTTTCAGTAGGCATTAATTCAGATGGATCTAGGATAGTGGTTGGAAGTCCATTCTCTAGTGACAATGGTGAATCTTCTGGTTCTGTAAAGGTATTTGATTTTATTAATAATGATTGGGTGCAAAATGGGAATACCGTATTTGGCAAAAACGAAAATGATTGGGCTGGAAGAGAAGTTGAAATTAGTGCAGATGGAAAAAGGTTTGCTCTTGGAGCATTTCACAATGATGGTGATACCGACGAATCAAGTCATGTAAGAGTTTATGAATTAAACAATAATGCATGGGAACAGATAGGAGAAGATATTGATGGGATAAATCCAGTAGATTTTTTTGGTGGTTCAATTGCTATGAATTTTGACGGATCTAGATTTGCAGCTGGTGCAACTCACGCTGGAGCAATAGCAGGGCAGGTTCGAGTTTTTGAATTCATCGATAATGAATGGATACAATTAGGTAGCACTTTAGATGCTGGATCGGGTGACCAATTTGGTGTTAATGTTAGTTTTGATAAACTAGGAAATAGATTAGCGGTTGGTGCCCCTGGCTTAATCTCATCTCAATCATCTGGATATGTCCGTGTGTTCGATTTGGTGAATGATTCTTGGCAACAAATAGGAGGAAATATATTAAGTGGTGATGTGGGAGATTTTTTTGGGTATGGTGTCGATTTAGACAATAGTGGTAATTACTTAATCGCAAGCGCCGCTTATGGAGAACTTTATGGAAACGAAACTGGGTATATTAGGTTATATGAATTACTGGGTAATGATTGGACACAAATAGGCGAAGATATGATCGGAGAAAATGAAGAAGATAAGTTTGGATTCCCAATATCAATAAGTGGAGATGGAAACACTATAGCTGGTGCTGCTCACTGGAATGACGTTAATGGAATTAATACTGGTCATGTAAGAGTTTTTGATGTAAACATTTTAAATATTGGGGTCTTCGAAGGATCTTTAAACAAAATATCATTTTACCCAAATCCAGCTAAAGAAGAAATTACTTTTAGCAACCCAAATCAGATTTCTATAGATAAAATATCATTCTATGATTCTCAAAGTAGATTAATTCATTTTCTTAATAGCAAAGATATCATCAACAACACTATATCGCTTAAAGATATAAATTCTGGGGTTTATTTTCTTAAGCTCGAGACCAACAAAGGGATTGTTTCGTCTCAAATTATTATTGAAAAATAAAATACCTCGTTGCTTTAGGAGCTCAATCCAATCACAAACTTCTTAGGGGTAGTACCAAATTTCTTCTTAAAAGCAGCTATAAAATGACTCGCTGTACTATACCCTACTTTTAGCCCAACTTCATTTACATTATATGACCCCGAAGCTAATAATTGTCGCGCTACCTCCATTTTATAATCTGAAAGAAATGTAAAAACGGGCGCACCATAAATTTGCTTAAATCCTTCTTTCAATTTATTGAGTGGCAATTGGATCTCTTCGCTCAGTTCTTTTAATGTAGGCGGCTCTGTCATGCGTGCTATAATAATCTGTTTTGCCTGTTTTATTTTTGTCACGTTTAATTCGTCCATTAAAAAAGGACATTGTTCTACATCTACGTCTTCTTCTCTATTAAAGTAAAGACTCAATAACTCGTAAGCTTTTCCTTTAAAATAAAGCGGTTTTACAGACGGGTGTAAATTATAGTTCATTAATTGATTTAAAACAATAGCCATTGATGGAGAAATCTTGGCATCTTTATAGTATTTCCTATCCTTATTTTCATCACTTAAAAACGAAATATAACTGGCTTCTTTAGAAAAAAGCGTGTGAAATTTTTCAATTGGCAATAACACAGAAATAACCCACGAATGCGCCTCAACATTCATCTCTATAGGCAAATCGCGTTTAGGATTATACAACAACAACGAACTGTCTTCTTGAATAGGTAATCTATAATTACCATCATTAAAAACAAAATAACCCGCACCCTTTACACAAAAATGAAATTGAATATAATGCGAACTCACATCACGCTTAAACAACTGACTTTCATCTGTATCATTATTAAACTTTAAAATAAAAAACCCATCTTCAATGACGGTTTCCCTATAAATACCTTGAGCGATACTTTCTGAAATATTCTGGGCTGATAAATTGTTCATTTATTTAGAATTGTTTTAAATAAGCGTTTTGATTTTCATCAACAAATATAGGTATTTATTGATATCACAGGGTTTTACAACGAATAAATAAAAAAACCTACCTGTGCCGATACAAATGAGGCGGCTTACGTTATTTTTTAGAAAACGCAAGATTTATATTTGCTAAAAATTTCTGAAGTCTAAAAACTAGAATTGAATTTAAAATTGCAAGAAACAAGCCCCATCTGTATTATCCATAATAAACGCCCTATTGCTTCTAATAAGGCTTTTTATGTTATTGGCTTAAATTACAAAAAAGCAGATGCAACTATTAGAGGTAATTTTAGCATCAACGAAGACACACAAAAACAAATTTTAAGCAGCGCAAAAGATGCTGACATCTCTTCTGTAACACTAATATCTACGTGTAACAGAACAGAAATTTATGGTTTTGTATCACATCCTTCAGAGTTAGTGAGATTACTTTGCGAACACACAAGAGGTACTATTGCAGAATTTAATAAAGTCTCTTATATATTTAAAAGACAAAAAGCAGTTGCTCATCTTTTTAAAGTTGGAACTGGGCTTGACAGTCAAATACTAGGAGATTTTGAAATTATTAGCCAACTAAGAGCAGGTTTACGCCGTTCTAAAAACCAAGGCGTACTTAATGCCTATATGGAGCGACTAGGAAACGCTGTTATTCAAGCCAGTAAACGCATTAAAAATGAAACTGAAATCTCTACAGGAGCAACTTCAGTTAGTTTTGCCGCTGTTCAATACATTATGGCACGTGTTCCTTATGTTTCAGAAAAAAACATTTTACTCTTCGGAATTGGGAAAATAGGACGAAACACCTGTGAAAACCTTATAAAACACACTAAAAATGAGCACATAACACTCATTAATAGAACTAAAATAAAAGCCGAAGAAGTTGCAGGAAAGTTTAACTTGGTTGTAAAAGACTATGCAAACATACAGAGTGAAATTGCCGCTAGCGACGTTTTAATTGTTGCAACAGGTGCTCAACAACCTACCATTAGCAAAGAACTTTTATACCTTAAAAAACCTTTGTTAATTCTGGATTTATCAATCCCAAGAAATGTTTCGCAAAACGTAAAAGAAAATCCTAATGTAACTTTAATTCACTTAGATGAACTATCTAAAGTGACAGATGCAACCTTAGAACATCGCCAATCTCAAATTCCATTGGCACAAACTATAATTAACGAAGTTGCCGCAGAGTTTAATCTTTGGGCAAAAAACAGAACATTTGCCCCAACCATAAAAGCATTAAAAGAAAAACTTAGTGATTTTAAAACGGGAGAAATAGATAATCAACGTCGTAAAATTTCAGATTTTAACGAAGAACAAGCAGAAATTATCAGCAATCGAATTATTCAGAAAATTACCACTCAATTTGCCAACCATTTAAAAGGTGCAAATGGTGCTACTCAACAAAGCATAGATCTTATAAATCAAGTGTTTAAGTTACAAAACACAAACAATGAATAAGGTGATCAGAATAGGTACGCGTGACAGCGAACTCGCCTTATGGCAAGCAAATACCGTAAAAAGACAACTAGAATCGTTAGGCTATAAAACAGAACTACTTCCTGTAAAATCTACCGGAGATTTAGTTCTAGACAAGCCTTTATACGAAATGGGAATTACCGGTATTTTTACAAAAACACTAGATGTTGCTATGCTCAATGGTACCGTAGATATTGCCGTGCATAGTATGAAAGATGTCCCAACAGCATTGCCTAAAGGAATCATTCAAACAGCCGTTTTAGAACGAGCAATGACAGAAGATGTGCTCGTTACAACAAGTGAAATAGATTACACAAAGCCTTGTACCATTGCCACAGGAAGTCTACGCAGAAAAGCACAATGGCTTAACCGCTATCCGCACCATACCGTAGTTGACCTCCGCGGAAATGTTCAAACTAGATTACAAAAACTAAAAGACAATCCTTGGGATGGAGCCATTTTTGCTAAAGCAGGACTGGATAGATTAGAGTACCTAAATAACACAGAAATCACAAGCCCAGATTTCTCTGGAACTTTTGAAAATCTAAGCTGGATGCTGCCCGCACCTGCACAAGGCGCTATGGTAATCGTCACATTGCAAAATGACGATTTTACTACAAAGGCCGTATCAAAATTAAACAATACTGCTGCAGATATTTGCACTCAAATTGAGCGTGATTTTTTAAGAAAACTAGAAGGAGGATGTACCGCTCCTATTGGCGCACTAGCCCAAGTAGTAGAAGAAAACATTCAATTTACTGGATGCTTGTTTTCATTAGATGGAAAGACAAAAATTGAAGTGGAAAAAACTATTGATAAAAACAATAATAATGGCGGTGTTGATGCAGCGATTGAGCTTTTAGAAAATGACGGAGCAGCTTTGATGAAAGAGATTAAGTTGGAGATAGGAAAGTAGGCTGCTAATTGAAGCTTCGGCTATTCCCTCATCCCCGGCCCTTCTCCCGCTGAGAAGGGAGCAATTTTTCTTTCGAAAAATTATGGACTCGTTTGCTGTGCAAACATTGTGTTTTTAAAAGTTTATGAAAGATTATAAAATCCAAATAGCACGACATCTTAGGCAGGAGCAAACTTCTGCTGAGACTGCATTGTGGGAGATTTTACGCAATCGCAACTTTCAGAATTTAAAGTTTAGAAGACAACATCCACTTAAAGATTATATTGTTGATTTTTATTGTAATGAATTAGAGTTGGTTATTGAGCTAGACGGAGAATATCATAATGAAAAATCTCAAAAAGAAAAAGATGAGAATAGAGATTTTCATTTAAACGTTCTTGGATATCGAGTTTTGCGTTATCCTAATAATGTAGTTTTTAATGATGTGAAAACTATTTCTAAAGATATAGCAACAATTAAAAACAATACAACTGCACATTTTAAAAAGACAAAAGCTAAAACAATAGCAGATTTAGAAATAGATTCCGAATTTACCCCCTCTCAGCAGGAGAGGTCTGGGGTGAGGGAAAACCAAAGCTTAAATAAAAAAACCGACATCAAAATCCTATCCACAAAAAAACTAAAACCAAATCAAAGAGAATTACTCTTAGGGCAAGGTTTTTCATTAGTGGATTACAATGCCATCGAGATTGAATTTATAGATTTTGAGACACCAACAATAATTGAAAACGCCATCTTTACAAGTCAGAATGGAGTGCATGCGTTTTTTGATAAAAACAGTAATTTAGAAAAAATAAAGAACTGCTTTTGTGTGGGTAAAAAAGCAAAGTCCCTTTTAGAGCAAAAAGGACTAAAAGTGATTGAAACTGCCAATTATGGAGTAGATTTGGCTCAAATAATTGTAAAAAAATATAAAAAAGAGTCATTTCATCTATTTTGTGGTGAGCAACGTAGAGACGAAATACCAAATACGCTAAATGCTTCAAAAATTAATATTTCAGAAGTAAAAACATATAAAACAACACTTAAACCACGAAAATTTAATCAAAAATGGGACGGAATCCTGTTTTTTAGCCCAAGTGGAGTGGAAAGTTATTTTAAAGAAAACCAAGACCAACAACTAAATAACAAGTCATTGTTGTTTTGTATTGGCAATACTACTGCAAATGCAGCTAGAAAATATAGTGACCATATTGTTATTGCAAACAGTACTTTAGTAGAAAGTGTAATTGCAAAAGCTGTTAAAACATTAAATAAAAATAGCTAGAGGCTAGAGGCCAAAAGCTAACCGCTAATTATGATAAAAAACGACCTATTTCTCCGTGCCTTAAAAGGCGAAACTGTAGACCGTCCACCTGTATGGATGATGCGTCAAGCAGGGCGATACTTACCAGAATTTATGGAAATCAAAGCTAAGTATGATTTCTTTACACGCTGTCAAACACCAGAGTTAGCAAGCGAAATTACAGTACAACCCATTCGCCGTTACGGAATGGACGCCGCCATATTATTTAGCGATATTTTAGTAATACCGCAGGCAATGAATATTCACGTTGAGATGAAACCAGGCATTGGCCCTTGGTTGCCTAACCCTATTCGCACACACAAAGATCTAGACAGTGTGATTGTTCCAGACATTCACGACACCTTAGGCTATGTGATGGAAGCTATTAAAATGACCAAAGAAAAGCTTAACGACGACATTCCGCTTATAGGTTTTGCTGGTTCTCCTTGGACAATACTATGCTACTGTGTACAAGGACAAGGGAGTAAAAACTTTGACAAAGCAAAAGAGTTTTGTTTTACACAACCTGTTGCTGCGCATGAGTTATTACAAAAAATTACAGACACCACTATTCTTTATCTAAAAGAAAAAGTAAAAGCAGGTGTTAATGCGGTTCAAGTTTTTGATAGCTGGGGAGGCATGTTATCACCTGTAGATTATCAAGAATTTTCTTGGCAATATATGCAGCAAATTATTGACGCACTAAAAGACGATGCTCCTGTTATTGCCTTTGGTAAAGGCTGCTGGTTTGCCTTAGATACTATGGCAAAAAGTGGTGCCGCTGCCCTTGGTGTAGACTGGACTTGCTCTGCTAGAAATGCACGCTATCTTACTGGCGGAAATATTACATTACAAGGTAATTTTGACCCAACAAGACTATTTAGCCCGCCGTCTGAAATAAAGAAAATGGTAAAACAAATGATTGATGACTTCGGAAAAGATAAATACATTGTAAACCTAGGTCACGGAATTTTACCAAACATTCCAATAGAAAACGCGGGTGCATTTATAGAAGCTGTAAAAGAATACAAAGCAGAATCTTGAAAATCTGGACACGCATACGAAAGTTAAGCATTCGTCAACTTTGGAAATTTTCAATCTTATTTTTGAAACACCCTTTATTGATTATTCCAACAATACGTGCAACAAAAAGAACGTTTGAAATTTGTAATGACCACTTCGGAAATGCGCATCACAAAAGCAATACAGCAAATGCTTTTAGACACGCACTTTGGAATGTACTAATTTGTAAAAACACACTAAAAAGCACCAAAAACAAACAAAAATCGGTTTTTTGGGCTCAAAAAGTGAGTGATTTATACGAAAATGTAACGCAAAACAAACCCATTGAGCAAGCGATGGATTTGCATAACAATGCAGTAGGAAGAATTTATTTTTTAAATTTATTAGATAAAGAAGAGCAAGAGATTATTGCTTTTACTCAAGACAAAATGAAATCTGCAAAAAAAGTAAATGACATTGTAGCTATGAAACAATATCAAAATGAAATGGTTTTTTTAGTAGAATAACATTACACCTAGGAGTTATGATTAAAAATATCTTTAAAGGCATAAAAGCCTACGCTGGGACACTTAAGTTAATTAGCCAATTAAAACTATGGAAATACTTTGGTGTGCCCATACTTATTAGCTTTTTAACAGCAGTACTCATTGGTTTTATGGCTTGGGGATTTAGTGACAACTTAGGTCGTTTAATTGCAAAGCTTTGGGTTTGGGAATGGGGTAGTGAAACCTTCCTTAGTATTTCGGCATTTATAGGTGGACTTGCTATTGTAGTGCTTGGCTTGATTCTTTATAAACACATCATAATGGCATTGAGCGCACCATTTATGAGTCCTGTTTCAGAAAAAATTGAAGAACATTTATTAGGTGAAATTCACACACACAGAGACACTACAAACGTGGCACAACTATGGCGTGGGATTCGTATAAACGTACGTAATTTACTTTTAGAACTTCTATTTACAATCCCATTACTGATACTGAGTTTTATACCTATTTTAAACATTGTAACCTCAGTTTTAATCTTTTTAATACAATCTTATTACGCAGGTTTCGGTAATATGGATTATACCTTAGAACGTCATTTTAAATATGATGAAAGCACAAAATTTGTACGTGCAAATAGAGGTATTGCCATAGGAAATGGCGCTGTATTTATGGCCATGTTATTTATTCCTGTAATAGGGATTATACTTGTGCTTCCATTATCTGTAACTGCCTCTACCACAGAGACCGTTAGATTAATTAAAGAAAGTGGGAGATTAAAAATAGAAGGCAGTACTCCTGAAACTTTAAAAGCGTGATACAGTGTGATGGTTTTAATATCGATTGGATTAACACAAAGGATGCAAAAAGTGTTTCTGAATTAATGAACACTAATGCTGTAGCTTTCGGGACATATTTCCCTGCTACGCTAGCCTCCAATAGAAATGAAGCAGACTCGATTAGTTTTATTCAAAACATTTCTGAAGATATAAAAGCAAAGAAACAATTTTTGTTTAGCTTAAAAATAGCAGACAAAGTTATTGGTCTGGTGTACATTAAAGAACTAGATTGGACTAAAAAGGAAGGCGAATTTGCTTATTGTATGGACGCAAATTATGGAGGGAAAGGTTGGATGACACAGGCGGTAAAAACGCTCTCAGCATTTGCATTTTCAAACTATGACATTGAGGTCCTTAAAATTATTGTACATCACTCAAATATACCAAGTGTAAAAGTCGCTGAGCATTGCGATTTTACTTTTATTGAAACTTTAAAAAATGAATATACTCCACCCAACGGCAAGCCAATGGACATGGATTTATACGAACTTAAAAAATGAAAGAACAATTTGTAACCTACATACGCACGCTGCAAAACACCATCACGTCTAGATTAGAACAAATAGATGGCAAAGCAACTTTTGAAGAAGACATCTGGAAAAGAAAAGAAGGAGGTGGCGGTCGTACTCGTGTGATTGAAAACGGTGCCGTTTTTGAAAAAGGAGGTGTCAACATTAGCGAAGTGCACGGAAAATTACCAGAGAGTATGCAGCAGTATTTTGGTGTAAAAGACGCCAATTTTTTTGCTTGTGGTCTTAGCCTTGTTTTACATCCTGTAAACCCTATGGTGCCAACGGTACATGCAAACTGGCGTTATTTTGAAATGTATAACCAAGAAGGCGAGATTGTAGACCAATGGTTTGGTGGTGGTCAAGACCTAACACCGTATTATTTATTTGATGAAGATGCAACGCATTTTCACCAAACATGTAAAACAGCTTGTGATAAACATAACCCAACATTTTACCCAAAATATAAAGCACGTTGCGATGAGTATTTTTATAATGCACATAGAGAAGAAGGGCGTGGTTTAGGCGGTCTCTTTTTTGATTACTGTAAGGTTTCAGAAGATATGCAAATGCAAGATTGGTATAATTTTGTAACCGAAGTTGGAGATAGTTTTCTTGAAGCCTACTGCCCTATTGTAGAAAAAAGAATGAACCTTCCTTTTACCAAAGCTCAAAGAGATTGGCAAGAAATACGTCGCGGTCGCTATGTAGAGTTTAACTTAGTACACGATAAAGGCACTCTTTTTGGTCTTAAAACAAATGGCCGAATAGAGAGTATTTTAATGAGTTTACCGCCACACGTTCAATGGGTGTATGACCATCATCCAGAAGTGGGTAGTGAAGAAGAAAGGTTAATTAAAGTGCTTAAAAATCCTGTAGACTGGGTATAATATGAATTGCTACTGCGGAACAAACAATACCTATGAAAATTGCTGTGGAATTTACCACAAAAACGGAGGCAAAACAGAAACAGCAGTGCAGCTAATGCGCTCACGATATTCGGCTTTTGTGCTAGCTAATGGCGATTATTTAATGCAAACACACCATAAGAGCACAAGACCTTTAAAAGAGAAAAAAGCAATTGTAAGGTGGGCAAAATCTGTGCAATGGCTTAAACTAGAAGTTCTAGAGTCTACGCTAGACACCGTTAAGTTTAATGCCTACTTTTTAGAAAATGGTACTGCAGATGTGATTCGTGAAGATTCTAAATTTGTGCGAGAAAACAATACGTGGTTTTATCTGGGTTTAAACACAAACTAAATACTACTTCCAGATAAGTGCTTTTTTTGAAATGACATGCTTTTCATCTTCTTGATAGCTCTGAAATCTTGCTTTTAAAAGTTGTTTTCGTCCTATTAAATTTCTCGTAAATAAAAGCTTTGAGTTTTTGTTGGTCTTTTTCCAGTGTTTAAAAAACAATAATGCTTCTGCTTTTCTTTCGCCAAAAACAGAGGGAACAGCATAGTAGTTTGCAAAACCAAGCTTGCGCCTTAACCAGCCTGATTGAACAATCATATACCTTGGATTGTTTATTGGATCTATAATTTCTTGTAAATAATTTACAAAATGAAGCCCTTCTTTTGCGCTTGCATTTAATAAACAGCAGGTGATATCACCATTTTCAAATTGTGTTATAGAAAGTTCTACTCCTTTTACCTGCGCTATATATTTCTTTTCTATCATCGCTTCTAAAAGTGCAGAAGCAATATCTTCTAACTCTTTATCACGCCTCCCATATTTAAAATACAACGTAACGGCTTTTATCGTTTTAGGCAATAAAACCATCACAAAGCCCATCACGATTGCATAAAAGAAGTAAAGTATCCCTTTAGAGAGGATAGTTAAAATGTTATTAAAGATAATTTCTGGTAGGGCGATTGTAAAAAGCGCCCCAATTTCTATGAGTGTAAACTTTAAAGCATCCTTAAAATAGACCTTTTTAATTTTCCCAAAAGCATCTGGTTGGTCATATTTTAATTTTAGTTCACGTACTAATGTTGCGCCATCTCCTATAGACTTTTCCCAACGCTCTGTCACATTTGCTCTTTGAAAAGACAGGTTTTTCATTGCTGTATTAAGCGCGTCAATATCTTCTAGGTTATCCAGAACATTAAGCCTGTCAAAACCATTTTCTATAAAGTTTTCTTTAGTCAATGAGACACCGCAAAAAGCTTCAAACCTTCTAGATAGTAATTTTAAATCTGCTCCTCCAGTTTCGCTAGTGGGATCTAAACAGGCTATGTGCCATATATTTGCCACCTTGTTTTTTTGTGCCGGGTTAACCCTTATAGCTCTACCACGCATTTGATTTGACATGACAAACGACCCCACAAAAGAGGCAAGTAACAATGTGTTTATTGCAGGGGCATCCCAACCCTCGCCTAATAGCGATTTTGTACCAACAAGAACTTCTATTTTTCCAGATTCAAATAGTTGCGTCATGGCACTTACGATATGCTTATTTGCCTGTGTGTTAGGCTTAATAATCACATATTCTGAGTCATATAGTATTTCTTGCGAAAAATTTTCTGAATCAATAAGCCGTGAAAGATCATCAACCAATGTATTGTGAATAATAACCAACGACCCTGTTAGTACTCCAAGTTTTGAAATATCTAAAGGATAATTATCATCATTTTTAATGTGATGAAGTAAATATTGAAAAATAGGAACAACGCCTAATTTATTAATCTTAGAGAGTGGATCTGTATGTTTAAACTCTAAAAACTCTTTTCTTATATAGTCTGACAACACCACCATCCTCAGGTTACTTTTAAGTGCTGTACTTTCAAGTTTTACAATTTCAGAAATACTTGCAAGTTTTGAAGGGCTTTGCGATAGTGTTTTATACAAAGAGCGTTCGCCCACTAGATTGATTCTTTTCTTGTCTAGTGCTCCTATCTTTCTTAGCTGTTTTTCTATGGGCAACAAGATAGCTTCATCATCAATATACGATTCTCGTAAGTCGATTAAAAATGGGGTTAATAATGTTTCAATCCACGTGTAACTTAATGCTGGGAAGTTTACATTTTTATCTTCTATCCCTAGAACATCCGTTTTTGTCTTATCGATTTCTATTCCTGCCGCATGCAGAAATATTAAAATTGCAGAATAAAGTTCTGGACTTTTATAAATAGCTTCGAGATGCTGGGCCGTTTCATGGTAAAAAGGGTGTTTCAGTATAAACTGAATAAAAGCTTCGTTTACCGTAAGCGCGTTTACAAAATCGAATAACTGTTGTCTGTAGGTAAGTATGTATTTTATTTGCGCTTCGTCTGGTTTAGAAAAATACACGTAATCTTGATGCGGACAAATATTACCCTCACGTACTAACTCTGGTATGCCTATTTCCATATCTATAGGGCCGCAGAGGTCAAAATATTTAGTTATTTCTTTGAGATCACTATCATAAGGTGGTGTCGCTGTAAGTGCAACTATGGTACAATTTGGTATACTTTTCAGTGTAAAAAGCGGTTTCCACCATTCGTTTTTAAGATGGTGCGCTTCATCTAGCACTAAGGTTTCTATACCAGCATCTGCAAAAAAAGCGATCAGCTTTTCATTATCAAAATCACAGTCATTTTTAAAAAATGAATGAAGTGATTGATAGGTGGTAAAAGTAATTTCTGCAAGATTTTTAATATCAAAAGACACAGAGATTACGTCTTTATCCTTTACAAAACACTCATCCATACGGTCATACCATTGATTACGAATGGTTAATGTAGGAGCTAAAACAAGTGCTTTTTTATCAATACGCTGCATTATCTCTAGGCCTAACACGGTTTTTCCAGAACCTGGAGGAGCCACCACATGTAAATGGTTATCATTATTGTGAGTTTCAAAATCAATTAAAAACCGCTTTTGATAGCTGCGCCAAGGATAAATAAAATTAAAGTGTTGGGATAGTAAACTCAAGACGTTATAGGCTCAATTTATATTGGTAAATTTGCAAGGTTAAAAATACAGTTTTGAGACGAGCTTTTTTACTGAAATAGTAACAGCTTGAATTATAAATTATATTTTGATTTTACCCCCTCCGAGCATTATTTGAAGATATCGCTCAAAACGCTCGAGAGGTTTTTAAATACCATGAATTATAAATTCAGGTCTCGTGTGCGATGCACGGAACTTTCAAAATAATTGCATTATTTTTCAAGTAATGCGCAACAAGACAAGATTATGTACCCATTAAAAAGAAACAGAAGACTGAGAACAACAGAAGCAATGCGTAGCCTTGTGAGAGAAAACACGATCACTGCTAACGATTTTATAGTACCTGTTTTTGTTGTAGAAGGAAATGGCGTTAAAGATGAAATACCATCTATGCCTAATTATTATCGCTACAGTTTAGACACACTTCAAGACGAAATAAAAGAATTATGGTCGCTAGGTTTAAAAAGTGTTTTACTCTTTGTAAAAGTGCCAGAAAACCTAAAAGACAATGCAGGTAAAGAAGCCTTAAATCCAGATGGATTAATGCAACGTGCCATAAAAACAGTTAAAAATACCTGTCCAGAAATGATTGTCATGACAGATGTGGCATTAGACCCATATTCGCAATACGGTCACGACGGAATTGTTGCAAACGGTGAGATTGTAAACGACCCAACTACTACTTTTCTTGCAAATATGGCACTAAGCCACGCACAAGCGGGTGCAGATGTTATCGCACCAAGCGATATGATGGATGGCCGTATTCTAGCTATGCGTTCACTACTTGAAGAAGAAGGGTTTTATAATACCGGAATCATGAGCTACAGTGCAAAATATGCTTCTGCTTTTTATGGCCCATTTAGAGACGCATTAGATAGTGCACCTGTAGACCTACAAGACATTCCAAAAGACAAAAAATCCTACCAGATGGACCCTGCCAATAGAGAAGAGGCCATTAGAGAAACACTCATGGATATAGACGAAGGAGCAGATATTGTCATGGTAAAACCAGGTCTTTGTTATCTTGATATTGTGCGTGACATTCGCAATGTGGTAGACATTCCCGTTGCCGTTTATCAAGTAAGTGGTGAGTATGCCATGCTTAAAGCTGCCGCAGAAAAAGGATGGCTAGACCACGATGCTGTAATGATGGAACAAATTTTGAGTATAAAAAGAGCAGGAGCAACATTAATCGCTAGTTATTTTGCAAAAGACGTTGTAAAGCTCCTTTCTTAAAACACCGTTATGAAACTATACCTCTTTTTATTCTTATTGATCACTAATTTTTCTTCAGAAATTTTAGCTCAAGATGCTCCTCAATCCATACAGATTAATGGACAATCTATTATAAAAGATCCACAAGGCAACAAGGTGTCGCTTGAAGACTTTATGGGTTTAATGGAAAGTAAAGAATGGACTATTGAGCCCATGGTAAACGATAGCGGGCAACAATACATACAGCTTGTTAAACTCAGCAAAGAAGAACAAAAAGCGATGGTGGCGATGCAATCTACAACCACATCTAATAAATTTAATGGAATACAGGTTCCATATTTTAATTTTATAGACCGTGATGGGAACATTATAAAAACAGACAACACGAAGAACAAAGTGGTTGTTTTTAATTTTTGGTTTGCAACCTGCCCACCTTGTATAAAAGAAATTCCAGAACTTAATGAGGTCTATGAAAAATACAAAAACAACAAAGACATTGTTTTTGCAGCCATCACTTTTGAGAAGGAAGAGAAAATCGTTCAGTTTCAAAAAAAATACAACTTAAAATACCCAATTGTAGGTAGAGAAGGTGGCTTTAGTCAAGCAATTACTCGAGGTGCATATCCTACAAACGTAATTATTAAAAGAGACGGAACCATTCAAGAATATATTTCTGGTGGGATGATTGGTATAGGCAAACAGATTGAGGCTGCTATTGAAGAAGCACTTCTTCAATAGACGGTTTGATCCACACAGTTTTGACTCACGACTAAAAAAATCAAAAAGTAAAATAATGAACCTTAAAAAATGATTAGTCCTTTTTTAAGGTTCGTCAAAAGTTTGTCGTGAATCTTGCAGCAGCAACACAGCGCTGGTGAGTCAAACTGTCCTTTTAAAATTAAAGCCCTATTTTTAAGCCTAGATAATTTTTCCTTCAAAAAACATGAAACAATTAATAGTTGTATTTTTTATTAGTATTTCGGCAACAACAATGGCACAACAAACGACCTTTAAAACAGCTTGGTTAGAAAAGTGGAACAACTCAAAAAACTACCTCATCGATATTGCAGAAGCAATGCCAGAGGAGTTTTATGATTACAAGCCTACAGAACGACAAATGACTTTTAAAGAACAATTGCTGCACATAAAAGGCAATATGGATTGGTTGAGTAACACTTACTTTACAGCGACTGCTTTTGATAAAACAATTGGAAAGCAACCCTCCACCAAAATATACCTTATTGAACATATTAAAGCTGCATTTGACAGTACTTATTTTATAATAGAAAGTACCCCAGATGAAGATTTAAGTGACACAGTAGAGTTTTTTACTGGCAAAAAAAGTAAAATTCAAATTTTAAACTTGCTTCAGGATCACGTATCTCATCACAGGGGACAACTCATTGTGTATCTTAATTTAAAAAACATTGAAACACCTGAGTTTGTGGGTTGGTGATTTTTAAACTTTCTTTAATACTCAAAAACTCAGTAATACATTATCTTGCAAAAAAATATTAAATGGGATTATTAATACTTTACGCAGTACTTTCTATTTTCTTTTCGTTTCTCTGCTCTATTCTTGAAGCAGCGTTGTTAAGCTTTACACCCACCTTTATTAAAATGAAAAAGAGTGAAGGTAAAGCATATGCAGACACACTTGCAGCACTAAAAAAAGATATTGACCAACCGCTAATCGCAATTCTTACCATAAATACGATTGCCCACACCGTTGGTGCTATTTTAGTAGGAGTTCAAGCAGAAAGCTTAGACTATAACATTGACTTTTTTGGAATAAACATTGTTGGAATTGTTTCGGCAATTATGACCTTGCTAATTTTAATTCTTTCAGAAATCATCCCTAAAACCATTGGTGCTACGTACTGGAAAAGTTTAGGTGGTTTTACTGCACAGTCACTCAAAATCATCATATTTCCGCTAAAATACACTGGAATATTATGGTTGTTAAACTTAACCACTAAGCTTATTGGAAAATCGGCACACGTAAGTTCTATGAGCCGTGAAGAGTTTATGGCTATTACAGAAGCCGCAGAAATTGAAGGTGTTTTTGAAGACAATGAAAGTGCCGTGATTAAAAACCTTCTTGTATTTAAATCTGTACTGGCAAAAAATGTAATGACACCCTTTCCTGTGGTTGTAAAAGCAGACGAAACTACTTCGCTTCAAGATTTTTATGACGCACATAAAAACCTACAGTTTTCTAGAATTCCTGTTTACAGCGAGCAGTCGCACAACATTACAGGTTTTGTACTTAAAGATGCTATTTTAGAAGAACTTGTAGAAGAACATGGGAATAAAATACTTGCAGATATTAAACGTGAAATCTCTGTGGTAGATGCAGAAAAACCTATCCCAGAAATGTTTGACACTTTTATCCAAAAACGCACACATATGTCGCTTGTAGTAGATGAGTTTGGAAATACCATTGGTGTTGTTACTATGGAAGATATTATAGAAACATTACTAGGTCTTGAAATCATGGACGAAAGTGATGCGATTGAAGATATGCAAATACAAGCACGTAAAAACTGGGAACGCCGTGCAAAAAGAATGGGAATCTCTATTGATCCTCCAACAAAAGAAAACGAGTAAAAAAATTAATTTTAACGAGTTACATTCTTAAAGATGGTGTCTTATATTTTAAAAACAGAAATAGGCAATCTTGAGATTAAAGGAACAAAAGAAGGTGTTAGTTCTATTCTTTTTTTAGACACGACTACGGAAATATCAAACACCGACATACCCGCTGCGTTAAAACCCATTGTAACACAATTACAAGAATACTTTGCTGGCAAGCGAACCAAATTTGATTGTAAGCTTAGTCTAAAAGGGACTGCATTTCAGAAAAAAGTATGGACACAATTGCAGACCATTCCGTATGGAAAAACGGTTTCTTATCAAAAAATGGCTAAGGAACTAGGCGACCCAAAAGTAATTAGAGCGGCAGCCTCTGCAAATGGAAAAAACCCAATATCCATTATAATACCTTGTCATAGAGTGATAGGCAGTGATGGATCACTTACAGGCTACGCTGGCGGTTTACACCGTAAAAAATGGCTGCTAGCCTTAGAAAGCCCAGTGACACAAGGGGTGCTTTTCTAAATTTCTTTTTTTGTACCTTAGCAATAGACCAATACTAGTCACCATGCTCAAAAGACTCAACCTAGAACACATCTTGTTTCTCGATATCGAGACGGTACCTCAGCATGAAAAATATAGTGACCTTGACCAAACAACAAAAGCGCTTTGGGAGCAAAAAACAAAATACCAACGCAAAGAAGAGTTTACCCCAGAAGCATTTTATGACAGAGCTGGTATTTGGGCAGAGTTTGGTATTATTGTTTGTATCTCTGTAGGCTATTTTAAAATGCAAGGTGAGACAAGGCAATTTAGAACCACTACATTTCACGGTGAAGAAGCTGTTCTTTTAAAAGAGTTTAAAAACCTAATAGAAACCCATTTTAATAAGTCGCAACACGTTTTATGCGCACATAACGGCAAAGAATTTGACTTTCCGTATATCGCCAGACGGATGATTATTCACGGTATAGATTTACCATTTAAACTCAATCTTTTTGGCAAAAAACCTTGGGAAGTACCACACCTAGACACACTAGAACTATGGAAATTTGGCGATTATAAAACCTTTACCTCTTTAAAGTTAATGGCACACGTGCTTGGTATTCCTTCGCCTAAAGACGATATAGATGGCAGTGAAGTTCGTGATGTATTTTATAATGATAACGATATAGACAGAATCGTGATTTACTGTGAGAAAGATACAGTTACTGTTGCTCAAATTATTTTAAGATTACGCAATGAACCTCTATTAGTTGATAACGAAATATTAAGTGTTTGACATTTCAGAAATGTTTATTTACTAGTTAAAAACAAAAGCCCGAATCACTACAATTCGGGCTTTCACATTTAATATAAATTTAAAACAATATTACTCCTTTATAAAACGCTCTATAAATTGAGTATCTCCTGCTTTTATTTGTAACATATATAAACCACTTGCCAGTGAATTTACATTTATTGTTTCAGTAAAAGCGCCTTTCAATACCAATTGTCCAGACACGCTAAACACTTCGTAACTCGTTCCAGTTATACCCACTAATGTAACATTAAGCTGGTCTGCAACTGGATTAGGGTATACACTAAAATCTACCCCAAATGGAGGTCCGTCATTAGATTGACCTTCAGACTGTGTACTGTTTGAGTTTTGTGTTCCACAAGCTCCTAAGTTGGTCCAACCTGATGCTGTACGTTCATAAAGTGAATTATTATAGGTAACTCTATCACCTATAGAATACGAGGTAGAACTGTTATAAGCGGCAACACCTGCACATTGATCTGCATTTGCACTTGAAACTACCACGGTATAATCTTCAACTTCTCCATAAGTAAAAGATTCACAACTAGTAGGAATACCATTATACTTCATAGAGACTCTCATTCTTGTAGCCCCATCTGTTGCATTACTTGGCACTGTAAATGTCCCGCTATTTGGTGTATTTGTAGACGCAGCCTTAGACCAAACTAACTCTCCAGAATCTGCAAAATCTCCATCTTGATTGTAATCTATCCAAACTGCGTATCCTTCTGAATAAACCGTTCCGGTCCAAGTAGGAGTTACTGTAATCGTATTTGAACTACCTTTAGCTAAACTAGTAGAAATGGCCGTAAAATCTGAGTAAAATTGAGCTCCACTGCTATTATTAATCGTATTTAACTGTACTCTAGAGATATATTCATCATTCGTATTTGTACTGGTAGAACTACAGTAAGAAACCGCCCCTCCACTTGTTGTGATGGTTTCAGTGTTACTATAACCCGACACATTACCCGCTGCATCTTTTGCCGTTACATTATAAGAATAGGTAGTTGCCGAGGTCAATCCAGTCACATTTGCTGTTGTTCCTGTCACAGTACCCAACATAGTATTGTTTTGATAAACATCATATTCTGTCACCCCTACATTATCACTAGAAGCATTCCAGTTTAATGTTACTGATGTATCTGTAATATTTGAAGCGGTTAAATTTGTTGGATTACTAGGTGCCTGCGTATCTGCTGTTTGTGCAGAAATATTTACCGTATAATCTTCAACTTCTCCATAAGTAAAAGATTCACAACTAGTTGGAATCCCGTTGTATTTCATAGAAACACGCATTCTTGTTTGTCCAGAACTAGCACCCACTGGTACTGTAAATGTTCCGCTATTTGGAGTATTTGTAGATGCAGCTTTAGACCACACTAATTCTCCAGAATCTGTAAAATCTCCATCATTATTGTAATCAATCCAAACGGCATAACCTTCTGAGTAAACTGTTCCCGTCCAAGTAGGCGTTACTGTAACTGTATAAGAGTCTCCCGAAGCTAAATCTGTTGATATTCCTGTAAAATCTGAATAAAACTGAGCACCACTTGCATTATCTATAGTGTTTAATTGTACTCTTGATATATATTCATCATTTGTATTGCTACTTGCAGATGCACAATAAGTGATCCCCACTTCTGGAGTAGTAGCACTTACAGTATTACTAAAATCAGATTCGTTTCCAGCCGCATCTTTTGCCTTAACTTTAAATTCGTATGTAGTTGAAGCTGCTAAACCTGTTACGGTATAACTTGTTCCAGAAACTGTTGCAATTACAGTATTTGCTTGATACACATCATAAGCCGTTACTCCTACATTATCACTTGATGCGTTCCAGTTTAATGCCACAGAACTACTTGTTACTCCAGAAGTAGAAAGCGTTGTTGGCGCTGTAGGTGCTTCTGTGTCTGCTACTGCGTTTCCTAATCCAGTAACAATTAAACTAAATGCTTGGCTTCCGCTACTTAAAGAGCCTTTGTGAGTTACAGTTATTGTATAAGTACCAGATGCATTTGCAATATCTACGCGCTCATAATTATCTTTAGTATTATCTCCTTTTCCGTTAGTTGTAACACCTGTTAATCTCCAAGGAGTATATGAGTTTCCATCTTTTGTCACTCGCACATCAAGATCGTTTACTAAAGCTGCTGTGCTAGAGTTGGTTCCACTATTAGCTGCTCCCGCAACGTCTGTCCACGAAATAGAAGTTAATAAATCATTCACTCCATCACTAGTTACTTGCACACTATAAGATTGTCCAGAGTTTAACGTAAGTTCTTCCATTTTTGAAGCACTACCGTTAGCGGTGATTACTTCTGCAGCTCTTTTTGCATTCATTAATCCCCAACCATAAACTACATCTGGCCCATTAGAACCCGCATCATCTGCTGTATGCAAAGCCACACCTTTTAGGGTTGCAGATCGCATAAAGTTTCCATTTATATTATTATAATGTTGTTGAAGTAATAATAATGACCCTGTTACATTAGGAGAAGCCATTGATGTTCCTGTAATACTTGCGTATGCAGTATCACTGCTTTCATAAGTTGAATAAACAGAAGTTCCATTTCCAGTAATATCTGGTTTGATACGATAATCATCTGTTGGTCCTTCACTACTTGAGCTATTAATTGTCACACTATTTAAATCACCATTAGCATCAACATTAGCATCTTGGGCGTTTGCAACAACCATATTGTTTTTAGAAGTAGCATGTCCTGAAAGTTTATCATAATAAGAATTTCCAGCTAAAGGATTTCCATTATAATAATTTTGATCTCCATCATTACCCGCTGCAACTACCATTAAATAATAAGGTGCATTATACATTATATTATCCCAATCTCTAGAAACTTGAATATAAGCTCCAAAATATTGATCTGGAATTAAATCTCCTCTATACCCATAACTGTGGTTAGACACTAGCATTCCATTGGCAGCCTCAGCTGTTGCTTCTGCAATATCATTATTCCACATAGAAGCACGCACTTTAGATCTAGGTGCCATTCCTTTTGCATTTGCTTGTACTCCAGAAGCTGTAATTGTACCGGTAACGTGAGCTGCGTGATAGTTAAGCTGTGTTCCACCTTCTGAAGCGGCATCTAAAATGGTAACTCTGTTTGTTCCTCCAGCTCCATCATACTCTTGGTGAGATACTCTTGCATGACCACCATCCCATACATTGGCTGTCATATTTTGACCGTCAAGGCTTAAACCTAAACTTCCTCCAATATTAAGGTGATTTGTTCTTGTAGACCTGGCTGCTGCAACATTGAATGTTCTATAATAAATAGGGCTTCCATCATCTGCAAAGCTTTGTAATTCTGCGATGCCTCCATCTTCTAGAGTTAGTTTTATGGGGATGTTCTGTAGTTGTGCCCTTTGAATAGCCAGTGACTTTTGAGCTTCGTAATTTTGAGACAATTCTGTCTCTAAAGCAGTTAATACAGCAACATTAGATTTGCTTTGAATTTGCAATCTTTCAGGAGCTGTTTGTGCTGTTAGTACACCTCCTGCAAGTAGTAGGCAGCAAGTGATTGTTCTTTTTAATAAAGTTAAGTTTGTTCTCATGTGTTTTGAATTTAGAGATTAGTTAATAAGTGAAATTTGTTTTACACGAATATTGAAGTGACTTCAAATAAAAATGCCATAACTAAAACCAAAAAGTATCGATTGATAATTTGGTTTTAATTATGACAGTTTAGTAGGGGAATATAAAACTTGTTCACTAAGTTTAAAGTTACTTGTAGTAGTGGCGGTTGTTTTACATTTCTTTGTTCATCAATATCATTTTGTGACTTTACTGTTACTTGTTGTATACAGTAAACCACATTTTGAAAAAACAAAGAATCCAACATAAAGATAGATTTTTTCATAATACATTAAATATTTATTTGTAATTCTAATAATTTTAACGCAATTTAACTAAAATTTTATTAATATCTTAAATATAAACAATCAAAACTTTATGAGTCTACCTTTTAGACAACCGTTGTTTTGTTTAATTAAAGTAACTTCGTAAAACCTAATTTTTTTTAAGACAAAACACATGCTTCTCTCTATTAATAATCTTTCTATTTCCTTCGGAAAAGCCAAAAACCCTGTCAAAGTGGTTCATGGTATTTCTTTTGATGTGGCAGAAAATGAAATTGTTGGTATTGTGGGAGAATCTGGTTCTGGAAAGTCTGTTACTTCCTTAGCAATTATGGGGCTTCTGCCTAAAAAGACCACCCATATTAAAGGAGAAATACACTTTAATAAAAGCAATCTTACAGCGCTTACTATTTCCGAAAAAAGAAAACTACGTGGTAAAGAGATTGCCATGATTTTTCAAGAACCTATGAGTGCGCTTAACCCATCACTAAAATGTGGTTTTCAAGTGGCCGAAATGCTAGAAAATCATACGACATTAGCTGCAAAAGAGATTAAAAAAGAAGTGATTTTACTTTTTGAAAAAGTAAAGCTCCCAAACCCTCTTGAAATTTTTGAAAGATATCCGCATCAAATAAGCGGTGGGCAAATGCAACGTGTTATGATCGCGATGGCAATTGCCTGTAAACCTAAACTACTCATCGCAGACGAACCTACAACAGCATTAGATGTTACTGTACAAAAAGAAATTATAGCGCTTTTAAAAGAGCTACAAGCAGAAACTAAAATGGGCTTACTTTTTATCTCTCACGATTTAAGTTTAGTTAGCGAAATTGCAGATCGCGTAGTGGTTATGTATCAAGGAAACATTGTAGAAAATGATACGAGAGAACAAATTTTTAAACACCCAAAAAACGATTACACAAAAGCTTTATTAGCTTCTAGGCCAACATTAGGAGAACGATTAGATAAACTACCCACTATTGCAGCCATCGCAGACAAATCATTTAAACCAAGGGTGGTAAGCTCGCAAGAACGAGGCATTAGACATAAAAAATTATATACTTCTGTTCCTATTTTATCGGTACAGAATGTAGAGAAAACCTATTATAGCAAAGCAGGAATTTTTGGAAAGAAAACTACTTTTAAAGCTGTAAACGACGTGAGCTTTGAGGCTTATGAAGGAGAAACTGTAGGGCTTGTAGGTGAGTCTGGTTGCGGAAAATCTACTTTAGGAAAAGTAATACTTCAGCTAGATAAAGCAACCGCAGGCAAGATATTATATAGAGGTAAAGATCTGTCTAAATTAACTGCTTCAGAAACTAGAACGCTCCGCAAAGAAATTCAACTTATTTTTCAAGATCCATTTTCTTCGTTAAATCCGCGTTTAACTATTGGCGAAGCACTTATAGAGCCTATGTTAGTGCATAAAATAGGAAATAATAAAAGTGATAGAAAAAAACGGGCTGAAAACCTTCTAATAAGAGTAGGGCTTGATGCGTCATATTTTAACAGATATCCTCATCAACTTTCTGGCGGACAAAGACAACGCGTTGGTATTGCCAGAACCATTGCTATGGAGCCAAAATTAATAGTATGTGACGAGTCTGTTTCTGCTTTAGATATTTCTGTGCAAGCGCAAGTACTTAATTTATTAAATGAGCTTAAAGAAAACTTTGGTTTCACCTATATTTTTATCTCTCATGATCTTGCGGTAGTAAAGTATATGGCAGACCAGCTATTGGTTATGAATGCTGGTAAATTTGAAGAGACCGGTGACGCAGACGAGATATATGCACAACCAAGAACTGAGTACACAAAGCGATTAATTGATGCAATACCTAAAGGAATTTAACAATAGCCTTTAAAAACTAAAACCTGTTTCTTTTTTTCTTCTTCTTTGTAGATAACACACTCTCTGTTGCATAATAATTACGGCCGTAATTAGAGCGTTTATCTTCACCCAATCTTTTTGCAACTTGATTTGTCATCTTAATCACAAAGGCTTCTTCTGCGTTTGGAAAAGATAAATCGTGACCATCATAATCTATTTTTTTTCCACGATGTGTGTGTTTGTCTTCTTTACGAGATAGGTATGCAGAATTTTGATACAACTCATTATAGCAATGAATAAGCTCGTGAGACAATAATGCTACAGGAGAGTTTGTTCCTTTGTTTCTTTTAAACCAATTCTTTTTATGGTTTTTTCTAAAAATTGCTCCGTGAGTATCATAAAACATGACACTATTTAATCTATGATTATAAGCATTTCTTTTACCAGGAACAATGGTTATATTATTAACTGTATCTGCTACAAGTACATCAATAATATCTATTGTTTTCATTTCACCTTCATCTTCAAAAGTGATGGTGAGGGCATTGGTTTTATATAAAAAATCAACGGCTATAAAAGTGTTTCTGGTAAAACGATCTTCTATAGCCGTATAATCTCTATTTTTAATGTAAGTATATGTTACAAACATTTTTTTAAGAGAGCCTATTTTCATTTTAAAATGTCATTTCTGGGATATCGCCTTCTATAAGCAATTCACCTTCTGTTGCTTCTTGTATTTCTGAAACAGACACACCAGGAGCACGTTCTAACAATTTAAACTTTCCGTCTACCACTTCTATCACGGCAAGGTTAGTAACAATTTTTTTAACGCAGTTTACTCCAGTTAATGGCAAAGAACAAGTTTTAAGTAACTTAGACTCGCCAGCACGATTTGTGTGCATCATTGCTACAATAATGTTTTCTGCAGAAGCCACAAGATCCATAGCACCCCCCATTCCTTTTACCATTTTTCCTGGTATTTTCCAGTTGGCAATATCTCCATTTTGAGCCACTTCCATAGCACCTAAAATAGTTAAATCTACGTGTTGTCCACGTATCATTCCAAAACTAGTTGCAGAGTCAAAAAGAGAAGCTCCTTTTAAGGCTGTAATGGTCTGTTTTCCTGCATTAATCAAATCTGGATCCTCTTCACCTTCAAAAGGGAAAGGCCCCATTCCAAGAATTCCATTTTCACTCTGAAATTCTACCTCTATATCTTCACGCACAAAGTTTGCAACTAATGTAGGAATTCCAATTCCTAGATTTACGTAATATCCATCCTGTACTTCTTGAGCGATGCGTTGTGCTATTTGTTCTTTTCCTAGTGCCATATCTTATTTTTTACGTACCGTTAATTGTTCAATTCTCTTTTCATATTTCTCACCTTGAAAAATACGCTGTACAAAAATTCCTGGAACGTGTATGTGATTTGGGTCTAGTTCACCTGCCTCTACAAGTTCTTCTACCTCAGCAACTGTAATCTTTGCTGCTCCTGCCATATTTGGATTAAAGTTTCTTGCCGTTCCTTTAAATATTAGGTTTCCAGCAGTATCTCCTTTCCAGGCTTTTACAAAGGCAAAATCTGCATCAAAGGCGTGCTCTAGCAGGTGCATTTTACCATTAAACTCTTTAGATTCTTTTCCTTCTCCTACTTCTGTTCCGTAACCAGCTGGTGTATAAAAAGCAGGAATTCCTGTTTTTGCTGCTTGACAGCGTTGTGCTAGTGTACCTTGAGGAATAAGATCTACTTCTAGTTCTCCACTAAGCATTTGTCTTTCAAATTCTGCGTTTTCACCCACATAGCTAGAGATCATTTTTTTTATCTGTTTTTTTTGTAACAGTAACCCTAGTCCAAAATCATCTACACCAGCATTGTTAGAAATGCAGGTTACTCCTTTTACATTTAGGTCTACGAGTTTGGCAATGGCATTTTCTGGAATTCCACTGAGTCCAAAACCTCCTAACATAAAGGTCATATTATCTTTAACGCCTTTACAAGCCTCAGATACATTTGCTACTTTTTTGTTGATCATATGTTATTTTCTTTATGCCGAAATATTCAGCCATTACTATTTTCGCGTACGCTTTAAAAGCCTCTTATACTTATTTATCAGATTTTAAAAATCAAATTCATCTGGAATTTCTTCAATATTCTCATCACTCTCTTCTATAAAATCATCACAATCTGTAACGATAGACATATCTTCTGGTTCTTTAAATTTTCCGTCTGAAATACCTAACTTTTCATCTTCGTAACATTGTTTCATATAAAGTCCCCAAATAGGCAATGCCATGGTTGCTCCTTGACCATAAGATGTGCTACCAAAGTGAACAGAACGATCTTCTCCACCTACCCAAACTCCAGTAACTAGGTTAGGCACCATACCCATAAACCAACCGTCACTATTGTTTTGTGTCGTTCCTGTTTTACCTGCTATAGGGTTTGTAAATTTATATGGGTATCCAGTAACTGTATTTTTATAAGCTCCACTTGTTCTACCACTATGTCTAAGCCTTGATCCAGATCCAGACTGTGTAACTCCCTCCATTAAACTTACAGTTACATAAGCTGTTTCGCTACTAATCACGTCTTTTGCTTGTGGTATATTTTGATATAAAACGGTTCCGTTTTTATCCTCTATACGCGTGATAACTGCTGGTTTAATATAAACTCCTTCGTTTGCAAAAGTGCTATAAGCACCTACCATTTCATATAAAGAAAGATCTGCAGTACCAAGAGCTAATGAAGGAACCTCCACTATGTTTTTAGTATCTACTCCCATTTTTCTTACCAATTCTACTACTGGTTTAGGACCAACACGGTACATAAGCTTTGCACTAATGGTGTTTATAGATTTTGCTAATGCATCTCTTAAAGTAATCATATCACCATAGTCATCACTTGCATTTTTAGGGCACCAGTCTTTAGTGTTTCCTTGCGCTCCTGCAGGAATACAAAACGGCACGTTTGCCAGTGTATCACAAGGCGACATATGCATTTGGTCTATAGCTGTAGCATATAAAAAAGGCTTAAAGGTAGAACCTACTTGACGCTTACCTGTTTTAACCATGTCATATTTAAAATGTTTGTAGTCTATACCACCCACCCAAGCTTTAATCTCACCCGTCTGTGGTGTCATAGACATCATAGAAGCTTGTAAAAATGATTTATAATACCTTATAGAGTCTAAAGGCGTCATTATGGTATCTTTTGTATGATCTTTTTCAGACCAAGAGAAGATTTTCATCTTCGTTTTTTTATGAAAACTCGCAATGATTTCTTTATCTGTTTTATTTTGCTTTTTTAGTTCTCTCCAACGGTCACTGCGACGCATGGCATTATCAAAAATTTTATCTACTTCTTTTTCTGTTACATCTCTAAAAGGAGCTGTTTTATTTTTTTTGTTTTGAGAGTCAAATTCTGCTTGAAGTTTAGACATATGTTGGTCTACAGCATTCTCTGCATATTCTTGCATTTTAGAATCTATTGTAGTAAACACCTTTAAACCATCGCTATAAATATCATATCTAGTACCATCACTTTTTGGATTTTCTTTAATCCAATCTTGCATAAAAGCACGCGCATATTCTCTAAAATAAGTAGCAATACCTTCGTTATGACCTTGCGCAGTATAATCAAATTCTAGTGGTGTTGCTTGTAATGAATCTTTTACTTGCTCACTAATAAAATCGTACTTATACATCTGTTTTAATACCACATTACGTCTATTACGCACTCCTACTGGATTTCGTAAAGGGTTATAAAGAGATGAGTTTTTAAACATACCCACCAACATCGCAGACTCTACGGTTGTGAGTTCGCTAGGCGGTTTATCAAAATAAATATTTGAAGCAGATTCAATACCAATGGCTTGATTTAAAAAATCGTAGGTATTAAAGTACATTGTGATAATTTCTTCTTTAGTATAGCGACGTTCTAAGCGTGTTGCAATAATCATCTCTTTTACTTTCTGCATTCCTCTTGCAAGTTTATTTTGCGAGGCTCCACCGTCTGTAAACAATTGTTTTGCTAATTGCTGAGATACTGTACTGGCTCCACCGTTAGTACCCATAAATGCTACGGCACGAGCGAGCCCTTTTGCATCAATACCCGAGTGATCATAAAAACGAATATCTTCTGTGGCTAAAAGTGCATTTACTAAATGATCCGGGAGCTCTTCAAACTCAACTGGGGTTCTGTTTTCTTTGTAAAACTTCCCTAGAACTACCCCATCAGATCCAACAATTTCTGTTGCAAGGTTTTTTTCTGGATTTTCTAAACTCGTTTCGTCTGGTAATGCACCAAAAACACCCCAAGAAGCTAATAAAAATAGGAGAACGATAAGACCAATTCCTGCTGCAAAAAGCATCCAAAAGATACGGATGTATTTACCTACACCAGTAGGTTTTGTGTTTTTCTTTACTGTTTTGGTTGCCATTATTAGTTTAATTTATAAACGCTATTTTACTTGATATGTAATAACGTTTAGGACAAAAATATTTTATTTAACGTTACAAAGATGCCATGTATTTGCTAAAATATAACGCACCATCTAGTATGTGTTGTCACTTATTGAGTATGCGTGGCACATTTTCGCCGAAAGGCAATCATTTAGAAAATCTCAAAAAGTAAACACTGCAATACAGGGTTAATTCTCTGCTTTTTCTATTGTGTACCCCACATCAGTAATCCCAAGTAATCTTCTCACACCATCTACCTCTCCATTGTTGCGAAGTGCTTGACCAATCTCTAAACGGTATTCGCCGTCTTCATTAAACTGCATGTTTTCTTTTAACACCAGTTTGCTTTGTTTGAGATTACCGATACCTTCACCTAACCACGTTCCATCTGGTTTTGCCATACGATACTCTAAGGTATCTATCGCAGTCTTACCATTAGGATAACGCAACGTAGTGATTAAAAATATATTACTATATGGATATTCGTTTGTGTTACGTAGCTGTAAATAAACATTATAATCTTGCTCTTTTTTTAACTCCGGAAATGTGAAGTCTACCGTTAACTGGCTATCCCAGAAATTAGGCAAACTCTTTGAATCTCCAGCTACTGCATCACCTAAGCAAGATGTAAACAGCATAGCAACACAAAACATAGCAATTAATTTATGCATCTTTTTTAGGTCCTTGTTTTTGGTTGTTATTAGGTCTTGGTTTATTATTACGACGTCTTTTATTGTTGTTTCTTGGCTTAGGCTTATTTCCAGTAGTTGCTGCTGTAGGATTTTTAGCTCCTGTTTTTGCAGTCGCCTTTGCTGGTTGCCTTTTTCTTTTCTTATTAGTATTACGACGTTTTTTATTGTTTCGTTTAGGCTGGTCAAAACGTGTTAAACTATCTTGCCCTACGACATTGCTATAGATCTCTTTTTCTATATCTACAAACACATCTTCTTTAAACTCCTCTAAAGTGGCCACTTTTTTTCCCTTTTTATTGATTGCAATAATCTCATTGACTTTGCTCACTTTAAGTTCGTGCCAGTTCATCCCATCTTTAAGATAAGAAAACCACATAAGGCCTTTAAAGATATCTGTCTTTTGGCAAACCGCTGGTCCCTTATCTGTTTGTAACTTAACGTCTGTTTTAGGAAATTCTTGTAAAGCATCAAGATATGTATCAAGCTCATAGTTTAAACAACATTTAAGCTTACCACATTGTCCTGCTAACTTTTGCGGATTTAAAGATAATTGTTGGTATCTCGCTGCAGAGGTATTTACAGATCTAAAATCTGTTAACCACGTAGAGCAGCAAAGCTCACGACCACAAGAACCAATACCACCTAAACGTGCGGCTTCTTGGCGGAAACCTACCTGCTTCATTTCTATACGAGAGCTAAAAGTACGCGCAAGTTCTTTAATTAATTCTCTAAAATCTACACGCTCTTCTGCCGTATAGTAAAAAACTATTTTTGACGCATCTCCCTGATACTCAATATCACTTATCTTCATTCTCAATCCTAAACGGATTGCTATTTGACGTGATTTTTTCTGGATATCATCTTCTCGATTTCTCGCAGTTTGCCAGATATCAATGTCTTTCTGAGTTGCTTTACGGTATATGGCAGGAAGGAGTTTTGTGTCTAAACGCTCCTTTTTCTTTTTCATTTGTACACGCACAAGCTCTCCTGTGAGTGTTACAATACCTACATCGTGACCAGACTCGGCCTCTGTAGTAACAATATCACCTATAGAAAGTGTAAGATTTTCTTTATTGAGATAGAAGTGTTTTCTACCATTTTTAAAACGGACTTCCACTCCGTCAAACGGAGTCATATTTGCAGGAAGCGCCATGTTTGAAAGCCAATCGAATACCGTGAGTTTATTACAACCATCAGTTCCGCAAGTACCATTGTTCTTGCATCCCTTAGGTTGTCCACCGGCACCAGAGGCACAGCTTGTACAGCCCATAATTTTTTATATATAGTGCTCTTTTTAATATTAAAAAGAGACGAAGATTAGTGAATATTACTTTAATAGGTAAAGATACAGTTTTTGAGATAACGAAAGAAAACAATACTTCATTGTACTTCTCAAAATTTTAAAGGGGGTTTTAATGATGCTGGAAATGGGGAGATTGTGCTGTGTTTTTTAAAGATGAATAAAGCCCTTTCAAATTGTTTTTTGAAAGGGCTTTGAGATATTTTAATATTTGTTTATTAATTTTCTTTGCTCACGCAGTAAGGCTCTAGTTTCGAACTAGTGCTAGCGGAGTAAATACTTGATATCAAGAAAAATTAATCTTGAATAAAAATAGAACTAGGTTTTAAAAACAATGTGTTTATCATTTTATATTCCTGCCAAAAATCACCATCCTTATACAAAATCAATATTCCAAAAACATTTCTCTTTTGATATGAAACAAGAGCCCAGTTTTTTTTCTTAGTATAAATTGGTTTCGAAATTGAAATTAATGGTTTTTCACTAGATACTTTAGCAATCAATAAACTCCATTCTCCCATATGTTCTTGACTAAGTAAGTTTTCATAACTTTCGAGATTAAAAATCTCCTCAAACTCATGAAATAATAGTTTATTTTTTTCAGAAATGATGTTATATTTTAGCTTGAAATTCTCAATTATTTCTGAATCAATAATATTTAAGGATTTTTTAAGGCTATCTATTTTATACTCATTCCGTTCAATTTCAAATGATTTTAATATTTTAATTATGTTTAAAACTTCAACAGTTGAATTTTCTGGATTTAAGTTATAATCATCTCTATCCCAAAGTAAATTTATGATGTTAATATCATCATCATTAATCCCTTGCCCAAAACTTAGACAACAGTAGAGTGAAAAATGGAAAACAAATATCACTTTAATCACAACTAGTTCCTTTTGGGTTTTCATTTAGAATATTATCTTGTTCGATTGCTGCTATATTTTCATACTCTAGCTGTTGAGAACTACTCAACACTTCTTCAAAAAGATCTGTACCAACCATCGTTCCCCAACATAATTTTTTACAAAAAGATACATCAACATCATCATATCCTTGTGCCGTAGCATAAGCTAATAGGCTTAAAGCCATTGTGTCAATAAAGTCATTCATAGTATTATGAATTTCATCATCTAAAGTTGTTGCTGTATCTGGGGTTTGGTCATCATAAAATAATATAAAAGCATTAAGTAATTCATTGAAATTACTATTCTCTTCTAGTTGCATCTGCCCCGTAATTGCGTAGTTTATTAGATAAGCATGGATCATTTCATGTAGACTTGTTGCAGCAATTGACAAATCCGTTGCAGTATTTAAATAATCATTGTCAAGCTTAATCTTAATAAAATAAGCCTCAGGGCTTCCTTCAGGATTAGGATTAGAATAAGCATTTTGATTCCCCCCGCTAGCGCTAGTTTGTAACTAGTGCCCGCAAACAAACTCAGTACAAGTATCAATAGCATTTAAAGTACTCAAAAATTTAAACACTTTAATATTAAACTCATTCATTTTTCATCTAGCCAGAGTGACTTTTAAGGATGCGAGACGGCACTAGTTACAAACTAGCGCTAGCGGGGGACAGAATAAATTACTGCTTTATTAATCTATTTTTTTTTTAATATATTCCGTTTTAATAAATAAAACATTACTGTTAATGTTGAAATATATACTATTATTTCTTGAATCAATGAGTAATTAAAAACCTGTCTAGAAGGAAAATAATAGTTCTTCAAAGGAAATTCATAATTCTGATATTCAAGACAAACTATTATTATCATTATACATCCAAGGATATATAAGAACCAAAATTTAATTCTTTTAAAATTGAATAATATTAAATATGCGATAATGCATACTAAAAAATAAAACCAAAAGTGTAAAACAAAATCAAGTATAACAAAACCAAATGAATTTCCAAATTTACCCCAAATATGTTCTCGAACCTCAATAGTATAAAATATCCATTGAAAAGTTACATCAAATATACTTTTAGCTAAAAAAACTTTTAAAGCTAACATTAATAGATTAATTAGAGTCTTAAACATAATTTATATTGTTTAATTACACCCTAAATCTGAAATAGGTCTATCTCCTTTTAACACCTCTTCTACATCTTCCCAATCTGGCCTATTTTTAATTGGTTGAATAATCGTAGAAGAACCACCATTTACAGGTGCAGTATTAATATCAATATACCAGTTACCACCGCAAGGATCACCATTACTATCAAGAACATCTGGACCACTATGACCGTTTACACATTGCCAACCCACATTAGCAAAAGCGCACTGCGGTACAAGAGACCTATCGTTGATATCTAGACCATTAAATAAATCTTCCAAAGTAATTAAAGTGTTACTATAACTTTTAATAGCCCCTTTAAAACTTTGAGATTTATCAAATAACCAACTTAACTCTGGATTAAACTGTAAAATACTTGAAGTCACCTCTCCAGTAATAATGTTTTGTTCAAACACAAAATTATAGAAAGTATTCGCTAAATCATTTGGATTATTATTAATAAGCTTTAAGGTATAATAATTAGTAGTTTCGGTTTCTATTAAGTGTATTGTGTTTGTATCAACATAAGCATTTATAAATTCTACACTTCTTCCTTCTTCACTAAAATCTAGATTTCGATCAAAATAGTCTTGATTACTTTTAAAAATTGCACTCTCACCTATATTTTTTGTTAACTTTTCATAACTAATAAAACCCTGCTTTGTTTCTTGGTGTGCTGCGTGGGTTTCTTCTTCTAGTGAGTAAACCTAAACTCTTTTTAACAATCAATACTACGTAAAAACACGTAATCTTATTTCTTAAACTTCAGCTTCTCGCTTCGTCCCTTTTTAAATATCTTGTTGCTGTTGTGTTTTCCAGCACGTAAAGCTTTTTGCTCTTCATAAGGAAGCGCAACTATCTCTTTACACTCTGTAGAGCAACAATTGTCCATTGCTTTTTTACAGTCTTCACATTGTATAAACAATAAGTGACACGCTTCATTATCACAGTTAGTATGGTCATCGCAAGGCGCACCGCATTGATGACATTGTGAAATCACATCATCTGTAATTCGCTCACTACGGCGATGGTCAAAAACAAAGTTTTTACCTATAAACTTGTTTTCAAGTCCTTCACTTTCTACTTGGCGTGTATACTCTATAATCCCGCCTTCTAGCTGAAACACATTTTTAAATCCTTTGTGTTTGTAATACGCACTGGCTTTTTCGCATCGTATTCCACCTGTACAATACATGACGAGCTTTTTATCTTCTTTATGGTCTTTTAAATCTGCCTCTATAATATCTAACGAATCTCTAAAAGTATCTACATCTGGCGTTACGGCATTTTTAAAATGTCCTATCTCACTCTCATAGTGGTTACGCATATCTACAAGCACCGTGTTTGGATCTTCTATGAGCTCGTTAAACGAAGCAGCATCTACATGAACCCCTTTATTACGTACATCAAATGTATCATCATTTAACCCATCTGCCACAATCTTGTTGCGCACTTTTACTTTCAGTTTTAAGAACGATTTTAGATCTTGCTCAACAGCAATATTTAGTCGTACATTTTCTAAAAAGTAGATACCATCTAAAAAAGCTTTAAACTCGTTAAATCGTTTTGCTGGTAGCGAAAGCTGGGCATTAATCCCTTCGTGAGCGACGTAAATACGACCGAGCACCTCTAGGGCATCCCAAGCTACAAATAAATGGTTTCTGAAAAGTTCTGGATTGCCTATTTTGGCATATTGATAAAAAGAAAGCGTTAAACGGTCTTCTCCCGCTTGTTCTAAAAGTGTTGCTCTCTCTATCGCGCTTAATTTGTTGTACAGTTGCATGCTATACTTATTATTTAAGGGTTAAGAATATATTTTGAAGTGCAAAGATAATGGTTTTAAGGAAAAAGACCGCTTCGCTAATAGATTATAGACTTAAGGATGCTGTACTTGTTTTCACTTCGGAAATATTAACGACATTAGAAATTAACTCAAAATAAAAACATCATTAACCGTCTTGCAGAACTTGTCGAAGCAGAAAAATTTTACAAAATAGTAAACCGTAACAAATTGCCCTTCGACAGGCTCAGGGCGACAACTAAGGTTAATAAAAAAGTTAAATCTGATTAGTCCAAACGCTCAATTAGTCCTTATATTCTTTCTGAAGTTTCTCAATATCTAAAAGCAATCTATCAATATCTTCTGGCAATGTACCGTCATAAAAACCACGCACTCTTCTTTTTTTGTCTACAAGAGCAAAGTTTTCTGTGTGAACTAACCCATAAGGATCATCTGGGTTTTCTTTTGCAACCATATAAGATTTACGTGCAAGATCGTAGATTTCTATTTTAGAACCTGTGACAAGATTCCATTTTGAGTCATCCACTCCTTTTTCAAGAGCGTATTTTTTAAGCTGTGCTACGGTGTCTATTTCTGGTGTCACGGTATGCGACAACAATAAAACGTCTGGGTTGTTTTTAATTTTTTCTTGTATTTGCGCCATATGATCTGTCATAATAGGGCAAATGGTCTGGCAAGTAGTAAAGAAGAAATCTGCCACATATATTTTGTCTTTGTAATCTTCTTGTGTGATTGTTTTACCGTTTTGATTTGTCAACTTAAAATCTGCAATGGTATGGTTTTTCTTAACGTGTTGTATCGTGCTGTCTACAAGTTCTGTATTAAGCCCCGTTCCTTTAGGTTGGTACACAGGAAGGTTTGGTTCTTCTGGCTTTAAAGCTCCATAAATTAAGTATATAATTACAACAGATAAAACGGCTAGAACAATCCAAAGCGTTTTATATTTTAAAAAGAATGATTGCATAACAAGATGATATTTCAGCAAAAATACTGCCTAAAAATGAAACCAACACGCCACAATTAAAAAAGATACAATGCCTTTTAAAACGGCTATTTCATCTATTTTTTTAGGAACGGTTAAAAGGTTACTTTTGCAATCTTAAATTGGAATCACATTTATGGAAATTGCTATAAAAATTGGTCAGTTTTTACTGAGTTTATCACTACTAATCGTGTTGCACGAGTTTGGACATTATTTCCCTGCGAAATTGTTTAAAACCCGTGTCGAAAAATTCTTTTTATTCTTTGATGTCAAGTTCTCTTTATTTCAGAAAAAAATAGGAGAAACTATCTACGGAATAGGTTGGTTGCCACTGGGAGGATATGTAAAAATCTCTGGGATGATTGACGAAAGTATGGATACTGATGCAATGGCAGAGGAGCCTAAAGAGTGGGAGTTTAGAAGTAAACCTGCATGGCAACGTTTAATTATTATGCTAGGTGGTGTTACGGTAAACTTTTTAATAGCTTGGTTTATTTACATAGGGATGATGGCCTTTTATGGCGAAACCTTTATTGCAAACGACACAATGCAAGATGGCTACGAGATTACAAACCCTTTAATGAAAGAAGTTGGTTTCCAATCTGGGGACAAGGTAATTTCTATGAACGGAGTGGAATATGAAAAATACACTGACATTCGTGCTAATTTCATACTTGCAAATGAGGTGGTAGTTGAGCGTAATGGTGTAGAAAAAACCATTGTATTACCTCAAGATTTTTTAGGAAGACTTACTGATGCAGAAGACCGCTCTACTTTTGAGCTACGCTTTCCTTATATCATTGGGGAGTTTAACGAGACATCTCTAAACAAAGATGCAGATGTAGTAGAAGGTGATCGTGTGATTGCTATAAATGGGCAACCCGTAAGGTTTGGTGAAGACGTACGAGCAATTAATGAAGGCTTTAAAGGGCAAACTGTAACTGCAACTATTTTGCGTGAAGATGTAAAAAAGCAAATAGAACTAAAGGTAGATAACGATGGTAAATTAGGGATTTATCCAACAAATAAAATGTCTATTTATACAGAGCAAGGATTTCTAGATATTACTCGCAAAAACTATAGCTTTAGTGAAAGTATCGGCGTTGGTTCTTCTATGTTTGTAGACAAAATGGGCTGGTATTGGGGTCAACTTCAAAAAATATTTACGCCAAGCACCGGAGCTTATAAGGGTGTTGGTGGATTTAAAGCCATTTACGATATATTTCCTGACACATGGGTATGGGAAAACTTTTGGGGTATTACTGCTATCTTATCTATTATGCTTGGTGTGCTTAACTTAATGCCTATTCCAGCACTAGATGGTGGGCATGTACTATTTTTAGTATACGAAATGATTACTGGACGTAAGCCTGGTGACAAATTTTTAGAATACGCTCAGATCGTTGGATTCTTCATTTTAATAGCCTTAGTGCTGTTTGCAAATGGAAATGATATCTACAGAGCGCTCTTCAAATAAAAAAATTAAAAAAAAAGAAGATTTTTTTTGCATCATCTAAAAATTGAATTATATTTGCATCCGCTAAAGGCAATAGTCTTTAATTTTCTATATGAAATTCCTCTTTAGCTCAGTTGGTTAGAGCATCTGACTGTTAATCAGAGGGTCCTTGGTTCGAGCCCAAGAAGAGGAGCGAAATTAAAGCCTTCACAGCAATGTGAGGGCTTTTTTTATGCCTTATACCCAAGCTATACTTGCATTCTTATCTTTTAGACAAAACACTTCACGTCACTACATATTACAGCAATTCTTAAAAAAAGGTTGCAATCTAATTTCTCGAGGAGGCATATTAAAATACTAATCTTAAACCCTTAAAAAATGAACTCACATAAAATTAGCATTCTATATGTTATACCAACTAGTAGAGGCGCAAAGTTAAAGCCTTCAAAGCAATCTGAGGGCTTTTTTTATGGGTATAGACCAACTACACCACTTTGCTTTAATTAATTGAATAGCGTAGGTTATTTTGATAGAAACCTAATTGGTTCCTTTTTTTAGAAGTGTATTTAAGGTAAGCCCTAATAAGACAAGAAAAATACCTATTAAGCTCATAAGTGTGTACTTTTCATCTAACCAGATAAAACCTAAAGACATTGTAAAGATCACCTCTAAGTACTTAAAGGGAGCAATCGTATTCATTTGTTCAGTCTGAAATGCTTTTGTCATAAACAACTGCCCTGCATAGCCAAAAAAGCCAAGACAAATAAGATAGAACCACTCTACACCTACTGGAGTTTTCCAGTAAGCAATAGAAAGTATACCACTAATAAGTGCTGCGATAAACATAAAATAATGCACAACGACAACGGGGTTATCGCCTGATCCTATTTTTCTGATAAGGATAAAAACAAAACCACTAAACAAGGCCGAACTTAAAATTAAAAGTAAGCCTAACGGACTCATAGCATCATCAAATCCTTTCATTAATAAGATGCCTAAGAAAGCAATAGAAATGAAGAGCCATTGAATTTTTTTAATTTTTTCTTTAAGAAAAATTAAGGCAAAAAACATAGCAAATATAGGAGCAATATACCGCAAAGAAACCGCAGAGCCCATTTGCAGATGCTTAAGTGCCGCAAAAAACAGTCCCATAGAGAGTAATCCAGCTATAGCTCTAGCCAGAAGTAGTTTTCTTTGGTTACCTAATGGAGATATTTTATTTTGAAGTAGAAAACCTGTTGTGAAAAACAAGGAACCTATAGATCTAAAAAAAATGATTTGAGGCACCTCAAATCTATCTAATAGCTTTACAAACACATTTAAAAATGTAAATGCAAAAGCGCTAATAATCATGAAGTAAATCGCCTTTTTCAACATACAAACTAATAGAATAACCAGCTTGGAGGCCCGTTATAGTTTATTAAAATTTAAGAGAACAAAACTAGCCTATTTGCACTAGTAATTTCTCAAAAATCTTAAAACAATATTCATTTAGTTCATCTTCGTTATGTTCTTTTGAAATTAAGATAGAAGCCACTGGGATTGAATAATCTTCAGCATACAAATTATTTTTATTGTTGGTAAAAACAATAGACCCGTCTATACTTCCATCACATACACTTTTTAAGTATTCTATTTCTTTTTCTTCTTTTTCAAAAGATTGAAATACAACAACACGATACCCTTTACGGGCAGCTATTTTTTGAAAGTGAAATAAGAGGTTACTATAAAACTCAATATTTATCTGTGGCAAAATAACCGCGATTGTACGGCTCTTTTTGTTTCTAAGGCCAACAGCAAAACTGTTTGGCACATAGTTGTGATCTTCAGCTACACTGGTAATAAATCGCTTTGTTTTTTCACTAATATCAAATTTGTCGTTTAACGCCTTAGATACTGTAGAAACAGAAAATCCCGTTAGATACGATAATTCTTTTAAGTTTATTGATGAATTGTGAGGACTCATTTTTTTAATGCTGAAATAGTTTCTAAAGAAGTTTTAGTTAATGCTGTAATCTTAGCTAAATCGTAATTACCATTAGCGTCTTTTACCATTAGTTTAGATCCCATTCCTACACAAGTAACGCCGGCTTCAAACCAACTCGTTAAGTTTTCTTTTGTAGGTGAAACACCTCCTGTAGGCATGATGCTTGTCCATTGGCATGGTCCTTTGATTGCTTTTACAAAATCTGGTCCATAGATACCACCTGGAAAGAGTTTTACAATCTCACAGCCTAACTCTTCAGCTTTAGCTATTTCGGTTAGAGTACCACAACCTGGTGACCACAATACTTTTCTACGGTTACAAACTATGGCTATATCTTCTCTTAAAACAGGAGTTACTATAAAGTTTGCACCTAGTTGCATGTATAACGAAGCTGCAGCTGCATCTGTAACAGAACCTACACCTAGGATCATTCCTGGCAGTTCTTCCATTGCATATTTTTGTAGTTTACCAAACACTTCGAAGGCAAAATCGCCTCTGCTAGTGAACTCCATTAAGCGAGCTCCACCATCATAACATGCTTTTAATACTTTTTTACTTGTTTCAATATCTGGATGAAAAAATAACGGCACTAAGCCTGTTTTTTCCATTGTTTGTGCTACTTCAATTCTTGAGTATTGCGCCATTTTTCTTTATTTATCTTGAGACCTTACCTGAAGCATCTCCGTTTAATAATTTTTCAATTTCGTCAAGAGTAATTAAGTTATAATCACCAGAGATAGTATGTTTTAAACAACAAGCTGCAACAGCAATGTTTAAAGCTCTTTGTTTGTTATTACGATCTTTTAAAAGACCGTAAATTAAACCACCCATAAATGCATCTCCACTTCCTACTCTATCGACAACTGGAGTAACTTCTTTAATATCTGCATGACATATTGTTTTTCCATCATATAATACACCTCCAATACGTTGGTGTGATGCACTTACAGAATATCTTAACGTTGTGGCAACTGTTTGTAAGTTAGGACACACATTAAAAATTTGATCGTAAAGCACTGGTAATGATGTTTCATTTTGATAATTAGGATCAACCTTGTCTTTTCCTAACATAAATAATGCAGTATCAATATCGCCTAATATGATATTGCTGTACTTTAACAGTTCTGGCATTACCTCTTTCGGTTCTTTACCATACTGCCATAATTTTGATCTATAATTTAAATCTGAAGAAATAGTAACCCCCAATTTATGGGCTGCTTGCACTGCTTCTAGGCAGACTTCTGCTGCAGAAGCTGAAATAGCAGGAGTTATCCCGCTCCAATGAAACCAGGTTACATCTTTTAAAACAGTTTCCCAGTCTATTGTACCTTTTTCAATGGTTGCCATAGAGCTGTTAGATCTATCATACACGACTTTACTACCTCGAGTTCCAGCACCTGTTTCTAAATAATATATCCCTAAACGATCTCCGCCGTAAACAACGTGTTTAGACTCTAGATTAAACTTGCGCATCTCTTTAGTAGCACAAGCTCCAATTTCATTATCTGGTAACCTAGTAATAAACTCTACAGGAACACCATAATTTGCCAAAGATACTGCTACGTTAAATTCTCCACCACCATAGGTTGCAGCAAAAGTTTTTGCTTGTGAAAATCTTAAGTGACGCTCTGTTGAGAGTCTTAACATTATTTCGCCGAATGTGACAACTTTACTCATTTCTTAAATTTTATTACTAAACATTAATTTTTTAAATGAAATAGCTTCACGCTACTATTTCAAAAAGATTGAAATAGTATGTCGTGAAGCTTTTTCAAAGATTTTATTAAATCCCTAGTGCTTGACCACCACCAATTTGAATTGTTTCGGCAGTAATAAATGAAGCATCTTTACTTGCTAAAAATGATACTACACCCGCAACATCTTCTGGTTGTCCTAATCTACCAAGCATAATGTTATTTGCCCAAGAAGCAAAAACTTCTGGCTTAGTTGATTTAATTTGAGCGTGAAAAGGAGTATCAATAGTACCTGGAGATACTGCATTTACTCTAATTCCGTATTCTGCAAGATCTTTTGCTAAAGCTCTTGTAATTGTATGAACTCCTGCTTTAGATGTTCCATAAATACCTGCACCTGGTCCTCCAGCATTCCATGCTGCATTAGATGTGTAGTTTATGATTGAAGGATGCTCTCCACTTTTAAGAAATGGTATCGCTGCTCTTGATGCAAAAAACACAGAATCAAGGTTTAATGCCATTACATTTCTGTAAAATTCAGTGGTCATTTCTTCAAATCTTGATCTTCCACCTAAACCACCAGCATTGTTTACTAGCACGTCAATTCTTCCATACTTTTCACCAATTGCTTTAATGTTTGAAGTTACTTGCGCTTCATCAGTTACATCAAAACCGTAGTATTCTGCAGTAATTCCATCTTCAGTAAGCTCTGCTAATCTCTCAGCACCTGCTTCGTCATTGATACCGTTTAAAATTACAGTGTACCCGTCTTTACCTAATCGTTTTGCTACTTCAAAACCTATTCCTCCTGTTGCTCCTGTTACTACTGCTACTTTTGCTTCCATTTTACTTTTTTTTATTGTATTGATTTAAATTAACTTTATTTACTTCTAATTTCTTGGCTTTAACGCCTCTATTTTTGGTATTAATACCCAAACACTCGCTAAGACTATAAATGCTAAAGCTGCTCCAATAACAAATGCAGGGGTATAATTCCCTCCTTTTGTTAAAATAGGCACTAAGGTTGTTAGTCCAGCACCTGCTAATTTTGCCGCAGTTCCTGCAAATCCAGATAGTGTACCTACAGTTTTCTTTCCGTATAGATCACTTGGTAATGTTTGTACATTTCCAATGGCAGTTTGAAAACCAAAAAGTACTGCCGCCATTATTAATACTGCTGCTATTGGAGTTCCTGGGCTTGACAATGCTAATAACGCAGGGAGCATAATAACACAGCCTATTGTAATGACTGTTTTACGTGTTTTATTAATATCCCAGCCTGCATCGAGTCTGTTTTTTGCCAACAAACCACCAAACCAAGCACCAAACATTGCACCTACGTAAGGTACCCATCCATAAATACCTATTGCTTTTACGTCCATCCCATAAACTTCTGAGAGATAAATTGGAATCCAAAAAACAAATAACCACCAAATTGGATCAATTGCTGCCGAAGCTATAATTACACCCCAACTTTGTTTACGAGAAAGCAGTTCTTTTACTTCTGGGTTATATTCTGGAACCTTTTCAGCTTCCTTATCTTCCATTACTTTTTGACCTTTAAGTATATGGTTTTTTTCTGCTTCAGTTAACCAAGCGTGTGTTTTTGGTGGTGCCTTTACAATAATTAACCAAGGAATTAACCATAAAAAACCTAGCAAACCAATGATTACAAATATCATTTGCCAACTAAAGTGAACTGTTAAATAAGCAATAGTAGGTATCGCTACGATCCCTCCAATGGCTGCACCCGAATTAAACAACCCTTGTGCAAAAGCCCTTTCGGTTGCAGGAAACCACTCTGCATTACCTTTTGCTGCACCAGGCCAATTTCCTGCTTCAGACACTCCTAAAATTGATCTAAATATAGCAAAACTTAGTACTCCACTTGCTAAAGCGTGTAATGCTGTTGATAATGACCAAAAACCGATAGATAAAACAAACCCTATACGTGTACCAACTTTATCAAATATTTTTCCGAAAATAGACTGTCCAAAAGCATAAGAAAACATAAAAACTACAGAAATCAATGCATAAATTGCTTTAGTTTCATCTATTGTCTTATCTGGATATAATTCGGCTGATATCTTTGGCCACAGTACTACTAAAGCTTGCCTATCAATATAGTTAATTACAGTTGCTAAAGCAATTAGTGCTATTACCCACCATCTTAGTCCTTTTACTTTCATTTTATATTTATTAAAATATATGTGTCATTTTATTTCGATACGACACATAATTATTAAAATCAACCCACAATAGTAGGTTGATTATGATGTAATTTATATATGTAAACCTGTGTTAAACTGTAATAAGAACACATAAAAATATTCTCTTTTACTTGTTCTCAGTGTTATTAAAAATTAATAGAAATAAATGTACTTATCTTTTTCTATAATTCTACATTATAACAATATTTATATAACTCTTTAAAATGTTGCTTCATTCTTTTTTTAGCCAACTGAGGGTTTTGATCTTTAATAGCCTCATAGATTTGCGCATGTTCTTCAATTGCAGAATGTGTTAACGCAGCATCACACACGTGGTATTTCCCAAAGTTTGTAATGATTTCGGGAGTTATAATTAGCATAAATGTGTTCATTGTACTATTTCCACATGCTTTTGCAATTGCTAGATGAAAAAGCAAATCTTCTTGAACTGCATTTTCACCATTTAAAACTTTTTGCTCAAAAGCATCAAGTGCTTTTTTCATAGCTACAAGATCTTCTTCTGTTCTTCTTAATGCAGCTAATCTAGTTGTTTTAAGCTCTAAAAGGATTCTTGTTTCAACTAGTGTTTTAAATTCTGGTTCTTCAAGATCTAAAATATCATCTATCATCCCGTTCATTGCTATCACGCCAATGTTTGCAATAAAGGTTCCACTCTGTGGTATAGACTTTACTAAACCATATAACTCTAATTTTTGAATCGCCTCACGAATGGTACCTCTCGATACTTCAAACTTCTCACAAAGCATTCTTTCTGAAGGTAACTTATCGCCTGGTTCTAAATTCTTATTATTAATCAAGTTTTTAATCTCAATAATAACGTGATTAAGAAGTGATTCTTTTTCGTTTTTAGTAAGAGTTTCTACTTTCATAATCAAAATCTAATAATTGGTTAACCAAACAAATCTATTCAAAGCTAGCTAAACTAGCACATTTAAAACATTATATAAGTATTAAGTTGTTAGATAAATTTTACTGGCCTTAAATGACCAGTAAAATTTTAAACAAATAAAATAGCGGCTAATTAAACATATACTAATTTTATTGCTTTTATTTCGGAGCTAGAAGTGTAAACACAACCAGCTCCTTTATTTATTAATATCCTGCATTTTGAGTAATTACTCCTTCACTAGCAAGTACTTCTGAAATTGGAATTGGAAATAAATGATAGTTAGGGTTGATTGTTTCTCCCATTTCTGCATCTACTGTTCCAGTTCTCACTAAATCAAACCATCTTTGCCCTTCAAATGCCAACTCAAGTCTTCTTTCGTCTTGAATAGCTTGTCTTACTAAAGCTTGTGTGTTAAGCACTGTATGATCTAAAGCTACTAAACCTGCTCTTGTTCTAATAGGATCTAAAAGATCTAATACACTTTCTGCTGAAGCTCCATTTTCGTTTAAAGTTTCTGCGTATAATAATATCGCATCTGCAAGTCTCATTTCTATCCAGTCATGGTCTTGTCCACCTACTTGAGGATATTTTGGTGAGCTCAAGTCTGCTTCATCAACGTTTACTGCTCTTCTCAAATCTCCAACCTCTGTATCAATGATATCTCCAGCAACTGCATCAAACGCAGCAACTAAATCTAAATCTAATGGCTGTGGTGATTTAGAATCTTGTCCTAAATACCATTCCCAAAATTCAGAGTAACCATATTCATTTGCAACAGAACTAGATATTTGAGCTGCAAAGATAATCTCAGAATTCTGATCATTTTCTTCTCCAAAAATATCTACATAGTTTTCTTGTAATGAAACATCTGCTGCAGCTGCACCATTTACTACTGCTGCTAGATGTGGTTCTGCACTAGCAAAATCACCCATATGCACATATACTTTACCTAAAATTGCTTGTGCTGCAAAAGATGACGCTCTTCCGCTAGAGTTTGAAATATCTAAAGCACTTATTGCAGACTGTAAATCTGGAATAATCACATTATTATAAACACTTGTTGCAGATTGTCTTGTTAAATCAAAGGTAGGGATATCATTAATATCCGGCACCGTTAATATTACAGAAACATCACCAAACACTTGTACTAACTTAAAATAAGCTAATCCTCTTAAAAATTTAGCCTCCCCTATTTGTGTCGCATCGTCAGAATTTTCAATTACATTATTCGAACTCAATATTGATCTATATAATGCAGTATAAAAAGGTCCAAAAAACTGATCTTCCATTGCTGTTAGACCTGGGTCATACTCATCAAACTCTGTGTATGGAGATTCAAACATTAAAGCATTATCTGCTCTAAAGTCACCCATTACAGCTGTTGGAGTCACAGCACCTAATTGATAATAATATGCCGCATTTAAAACCCCTGCAAAATCTGTTAAAGAATCTGCACTCGCATCAATAGCTGGAACTTCATCTATATCTGTGCTACAAGAAGTAGCAAACATCAATGATCCTAAAAATAATATATATACTTTTTTCATTTTTTCTTTAATTTAAAAATTAACATTAAAACCAAACGTAAAGCTTCTCACAATTGGACTCGCTCCTACTTGTACACCATAGGTTGTTGGCCCTAAGTAATCTGGATTTGTTGTCTCTACACCTTCTGGGTTAAAAGAAGTATAGTCGCTTGACCATAAGTACAATAAGTTACTAGCAGCAAGATAAAGCCTTGCAGAATCTGCTCCTACTTTATCAATCCATTCTGATTTTACAGTATACCCTATAGTTAAGTTTCTTAACGCTACAAATGAAGCATCTTGAACCTGAGCATCTAATTGGTTGTTTGAGTCTAAATAATGTTCTCCATTATGATCTGCAATACCATCGTTATTTGCATCAAAACTATCTCTTAGTCTTCCACCATATTCAGAGTTATAGTAAATTGGATCTACGTTCCAAACATCACCTCCTTGAGATCCTTGTAATTGAAATGACATATCAAAATCTTTATAGCTCATAGAACTATTTAATCCCCAATAAAAGTCTGGTGTATTTTGACCTATTTTAACTAAATCTCCACCTTCTTCAACTGTTTTAGTTTTGTCAATCACACCATCACCATTTTGGTCTACTACATAATATGCAGAACTATTTACACCAATAGCAATAGAAGGATCTTCTATATAACTGTCTTCAACAGCTCCACTTGTTTCAAGTCCCCACATTTCACCAATCTCACCACCTACATAGTTTCTAAAAACAGGTCCTCTTCCACTCTGACCATATATAGATTGTGGCAATTCATCTAATCCTCCTAGATCTGTAATTTCAGTTCTAACTGTTGAAAGGTTTCCGCTAACATCCCAAGTAAAGTCTTCACTTCTAATAACAGAAGCAGACAATTCAAGTTCAAATCCTGAACTTCTTACATCACCAGAGTTAAGTCTTATTGATGTTGTACCAAAAACTTCAGAAACACTTTGGTTAATTAATATATCTTCTATATCAGAAGTATAATAATCTACTCCCATTCTAAAACGGTTGTTTAAGAATCCTAAATCAATACCGTAGTTTGTTTCTGTATTTGTTTGCCAAGTTAAGTTTGAGTTTGCAACTTCAGAAGGAATTAAAAATCCTGTTCCGAAGGCAGTAGCTTGAGGATTAAGTAAACTTAATGAACTGTATGCACCTAAATCTGATGTAGTTCCTAAAGAACCAGTACTAAATCTTGGCTTTAATAAACTAATTAATTCTAGATTATAAAAATCTTCGTTATGAACATTCCACCCTAAAGAAACTGCAGGGAAAGTATTGTATCTATTATTTTCTCCAAAACGTGAATCACCATCTCTTCTTACAGATGCAGATACTAAATAACGATCATCATAAGCATAGTTAACTCTTCCAAAAATACTCCATCTAGAAATTGTTTCGTCTATTTGAGAAACTGTAATATCTGCAGGGTCTAATAAATTGTAATTTACAATATCACTAAATGGAACGTTAGTACCACTTAAAGATGTCCCTTTATAATATATTTTCTGAAATTCAATACCAGCAACTGCAGAAATATCGTGATCTCCTATTTCTTTTGCAAAGTTTAAGGTAGTTTCACTTAAAGCAGAAGTTTGTTTTAAGTTTGTTTCGTCAAGTGCCGTTTGATCACCACGTGCTCTAGAGTCAAATTCAAGACCTCTGTAGAAATAGTCTTTTGTATCTTTAACATCTGCTCCTAATACTGCTTTAATGTTTAACCCTTCAATAATTTTGTATTGTAAGAAAGTAGACACGTTAGCAAAAAATGTTTTTTGGTAGCGCTCTGTATTATCAAGTTTTGTCGCTACACCTGCATCACCTGTTCCACCAATACCGTTACCAGATCTACCATAATGCCAGTCTTGTGCTGTATCTCCTGGCTCTAAAGTATAAATACTTTGATTAAAAGGAGCATCAGGACCACCTCTATAACCTAAGTCAAATCCGTCAAGACCTAAGGCTTGAGCTTGTTGATCTAAACCTTGTACAAAAGCAATAGATTCTGCCGTATGATAAATAGGACTAATATTATATGCTCTTAATAAATCTCTTTGGTCATGACCTAAGATATCTCTATCTGAAGTAAACCCGTTAAAGCTTAAACCTGTTTTAAAACGATCTCCTAAATCTGAATCAACATTTAAACGTGCGTTAAGTCTTTCATATCCTTCAGTTCTAACAATACCATCTGTTTTTTGGTATCCTATAGACGCATAATATTTTGATTTTTCTGTACCACCACTATAACTAAAATCATGGTTTGTGCTGTACCCTTCTTCGTAAAGCCAATCTTCAACAGCTAAAACATCTGGAGCATTTTCATAAGCATCTAATCTATATTGAAGTAAAGCAGGATCTACTTCAGAAACATCATAAGTCCCGTTAGCAATTCCAGATTGTAACTTATCAGCCCATTCTCCAGCTGTCATATTTATTCTATCACTCTTATATTTACTAGAAATACTAGAGTAAGTACTATAGGTAAAACTTGGTTCACCTTCTTTACCTTTTTTAGTTGTAACTAAGATAACACCATTTGCACCTCTAGATCCATATATTGCAGCAGAAGCAGCATCTTTCAATACTTCAATACTTTCAATATCATTTGGATTAACAGTTGCTAAACTTCCAGAGATAGGAAATCCATCAACCACAATAAGTGGGTTTGAACTACCATTTATTGATGATGCAGCTCTAACTTGAATTTTAGGATCTGCACCAGGCGAACCATCTTGATTCTGAATTAAAACCCCTGCTAATTTACCTGCCAAAGCTTCATCTACACGACTTGTTTGCATAGCTGCAACATCGTCTCCTCCTACTTTAGCAACAGAACCTGTAACGTGACTCTTTTTTCTGGTTCCATAACCAACAACTACAACCTCATCTAATGTGTTTGCATCTTCTGCTAAACTAATAGATAGTGTAGTTTGATCTGTAATGACAACTTTTTGAGTAACATACCCAATATAAGTAAAGAGCAATACATCACCCGATTTTACTTTTATTTCAAAATTACCGTCAAAATCAGTTGAAGCACCTGTAGAAGTACCCTCTATAATAACATTAGCCCCAGGAATACCAAATTGATCAACTGAGGAAACTACTGTACCCGTAAGAGTGTAGCTTTCTTGTGCAACTATAATAATGCTGCTAAAGAGCATTATTAGTAAAGTTAGCTTCGTTTTTAAATTCATAATTAAAATTTTTAAATTTTTAATGATTAGTTAATAATAGAAACTTAAAAGACAATTAATCGTTGTTCAAATAAAGCCATTTAGCTATGGTAACGACACTTATGTTATTTAGTTGCTACGTGAATTTTCACTTCGTTTTAAAGAAGTAAAAACCAAAACAGACAGGTTTGTTTCTATCTTTTATTTGGTTTACCAAATTGGTAAACCACTTTGGTAAACCAAATATATTAAGTTTTATTTAACAAACAAATAATAATGCGCTTATTTTTAGTTTATAGATACGAATTTTAGGAATTCTGTAATTTTTGCTATTATTTATTACCAAAATAAGAAACTTCTCCTCCACTTAGAAAATCTTCTCTTACTGGACTAAATGTGTCAATTAACATTCCTTCTTCTAGACAAACTGCACTATGTAGTAAATTTGGCTCAATGTAAACTCCATCTCCTGCTTCAACAATTTTCTTTTCTCCATCAATTTCAAATTCAAATTTTCCAGACACACAAAAAGTTGCTTGTGTATGAAAATGCTGATGTGGAGATCCAACTGCCCCTTTATCAAACTTTACTTTAACCATCATTATTTGGTTATCATACCCTAAAAACTTTCTTGAAACTCCACCACCAAGTTCTTCCCATTGCATGTCTTTTGTAATAAGGTACTTTTCACTAAATCTTTTCATAATGTTTGTTTTTATTTTTTTGTTATTGATTAGTTATAATAATAAGGACCTGTCCATTGGTACTCATTATTATTAATTATTAAAGAATGTTTTGTTTCTTTTAAAACGTTTTTATTCGCTAAAATGAATAAATGCGTTTTTCCAGATATATCTGTAATATTTACAGCAAGGTAATCTTCTGTATCGTGTAGCACTTTTACTTCTGAAATATTACTTTTTGAATTTAAGGCAAATTCTGAAACAGGGCTATAACTTCCGTGTGACTCAATTACCGAAACAAAGACTGTGTTTTTGGTATTTGGTCTTCGCAACATAAAACCAGCATCTCTTCTTAAATTAAAGTCTGGATCATTAGCGCCTATTCGTGTAAAATATAATTGATCTGTTTTGCTCGTTGCTGCTGTTAATGTATAAAACTTACGATTGCTTAACCAAGAAAACCTAGTAGTAGCTCCAGAAGCTTTACCTTTTCCTTCTACAAACAAGTGCTGATAGCCTTCTTTAGCTCCCAATGCTTGTAGGGTTTTAGGCGTTGTGTATTCAAAATTAGTATCTAACACTTGACCCATATAATAATAAGGTAGGTCATATTGATTTTTTGTTTCTGAAGTGATCTTCAGAATATCAAGCACAAAAGGTTTTTCAAAACTAGCGTCTTTAATTATCGCCATAGTGCGATGCATTTTTGTACCTGGATAAGCATTGTCTTCTTTTGCACTTGCTATTTGCACATTAGCATTATCGCTATCAAAAAAAGATAATTCTGAATGGTGTTTACTGCCTATTTCATATTTCCCTTTAAAATGTGAAGTTTCATTAACTGTAAGCGTATTATGCGCTATGGTTTGTTTTGCCCAAGTAGTATTCTCTTTTAAATAATTACCACCTCCTTTTTGTTCAATATTTACAAAGCGCGCTAAACCATAGTCTTGTAACACCTCTTCTCCTTTTTCATATAATGAAAATGACAATTTATCATAATGCCCATGACTAGATCCGTGTGCTGCATATTTAAAAACAAGTTCTATAGGTTCATTTCTTAAAATACCAACCCCACCTTCATTTCCATTAGAGCCATCAGACAGATTAATAGATTTTTTTTCAAACGGTTCTATCGTACTATTTTCAATATCATACGCGACAGAAAAACCAGAATCATCTAACACCACTTGGTCTTGAAGTTTTGCAATGCTTAGTAAGCCTGGATCTTGATTACCATGTTGATACGCAATATCTACCGCAGTCACTAACTCTCTAGAATAATAAGACATTCCTTTCTGGCCGTCATTAAGTGGAAAAAACTCTCCATCTGCATCAGATAAATTTAATAACGCGTTTACAGATTTTAAAAGAACTCCTTCTTTGTATTCAAAAATCTTTAAGTCTGGTTGTACATTTTGTAAGCCTTCTGCAAAAATTAAAAAAGGATACATTGCATAGCGCTGGTAATAAGGTCCTTCTGTATAGTAGCCATCTGGAGAAAATGGTTTTTCTATATTAGCTAAAAATCCTGCTTTCCCGTCTTTGTTTATAAACCCTCCATCATCATCTTTTGCTGTTTTATCAATCGCTACGCCTTCAATTCCATAAAGCGCACGGTTTACTAAAACAGAATCTTTCATGACCAATCCTATCATCCCTACGGCAGCATTACCCCAAGTACTATGGTTATGAACACGGTTATAAAATTGTGGATTTTCTATAGAAATGAAATCTGCAAAAGGCCTAAACAGGTTGTTTTCTAACTTGCTTCTTTCTTCTTCAGAAAGGTAGTCATACACACAGTCGTAGGCTTGACTTACATAAACCAACCAATTAGAATCGTTTAAGCATTGCCAAAATAATTTACCTCTTGCGTATGATCTAGTTTTAGGATGTACTGGAAGGGTTTTATACATTGCTTCATATTGAAACAGCATATCTTTAACATACATCGCATATTTTTCGTCATCTAAAATTTGATATAAAACACCTGCTTTTTGAAGTGTTAACCAATTTTTTTTGTGACGTGCATGTGTGTAACCTCCAGAATAATCTTTTGGGATAGGAACTTCAATTCCTAGTTCAATTTCCGCATCTATTTCTGCCTTAACAGCTTCTAATGTTTTATCAAATACAGGAATATTACCAAGGTTAGCTCTTATTTTTTCTACGCCAGCCTTCGTTAAGATTAAAGACGGATGCTGATTGCTTGTTGTTTCTGAAGATGAAACTGTTGAAGGCGTTTTTGTGTCTTCTTTACAAGAAACTAACAACAATAGTACGGTTGTTAAAACAGCAAGAAAAGGATACTTTTTTACTAAATTTATGAATAACATGTAAATTGGTTTACCAGATTGGTAAACCAAATATACACATATTATATTACTAACCAAGGATTAACAGATTTTCATCAAACAACCCAAGGTCAATTATTGCTATTTATCTAGCACATGTTACTCATAAACAACCCATGAATTACATGTTATACACTCCTCCATTAATATCTAGAGTTGCCCCCGTTATAAAACCATCATATTCTGATGCTAAATACAAGACTGCTCTTGCAACATCTGCTGCATTACCTGCTCTTTGAATTGGAATTCCTGCTGTAGTTTCTGCTGCAGATTCTTTTGTGGTGTGTGTGTTATGAAAAGATGTTCCAAGAATAAGACCTGGAGAAACGGCATTAACTCTTATTCCTTGTGCTCCCAATTCTGTAGAGAGTGCTCTAGTAAAAGTTAATATAGCGCCTTTACTTGTAGAATAAACTAATGAACCAGGATGCCCTCCTTTACGGCCAGCAAGTGATGCTAAATTAACAATACTACTATTCTCATTTTTAGCTAAATATGGACTAGCAGCTCTAGTTACAAACATCATAGAAGTAAGATTGATGTCCATTACTTTATGCCAAAATTCAGTTTCCATTTCGCTAAGCAATTTACGTGCTACAAGAGAACCTGCATTATTGATCAATATATCTAGTCCACCAAGTGCTTCTACAGTTTGTTTTACTAAAGTATTTGCATCGGCTTCTTTGGTCAAATCGCCACTAATTACAACGGCTTTTTGCCCCTTGCTGTCTGCATATTCTTTTAATTGATTTGCAGTATCAGCACTAGAAAAATAGTGAATAGCAACATTCGCTCCGCAATCAATAAAATGTCTCGTGATAGACTCTCCAATACCTTGAGCACCTGCAGTGATAAGTACGTTTTTACCTACTAGTTTGTTTGTATTTGTCATCGTATTGTTTAATAAATTTTGTTTTAATCGTTTTTTGTAAAATACCCTTCATTAGATACTGCAGCATCACTTACAGAAATACTACCTGATTTAAACCACACTTCTGCATAGTTACCATCTGCATATTGTTTCTGTAAATCACCTCCGTGTGTTTCTGCACCAGAACACCAGTTTTTATTTACTTCTGGAGATTTACCGTTAGTTTGATTGTATGCACCAAGTTTAAAGAAGCAACCTTCGCCTGTATATGCATTTTCACGCTCTACACCATCTTGACCAAGAGGCACAAATAATTTTTGTGTTTGTTCTGGAATAGCTGCCGTCGTTGTGTAATCAGACTTGATCAGGTTTTTTGTAAACGTTTTTGTTTCGTGATTTTCACTTGTAAACTTTAAAGTCATTATCCCTTCTTTTACGACTACTTCATAACTAAACGCTTCACCTAAGGCTATACCATCTTTTGGTTCTTCTGGATATGTATTTTCTCCAGTTCCAACCACAGAAAAGTCGTCACCCCAAACAGCAGAAGAGTAGTCCCATCTTTTAGCGTTGTCATCACCCGCTGTATTAATCTCATAATGCCAAAAAACAGATCCTTTTGTGTGTCCTGGATATTTTCTATAAAATATTTTTAAAGGTTCATTTTCAAACTTATCTGCACTGTGTATCTGGCCTACAACAACAGCATGTGAAGCTGCAACACGAGCATCTCCTGTTGCCGAAACATTCATCACTTTAAGTGTAGCTGTTAGTTTATCATTAGCAGTTTTTGGAAACCATTTTTTTGTTTGCGCTAATTCTGTTCTTGTATTGTTTGATGTTCCGTGCGTATCTCCTCCATTTGGCGATTTAAAAACAACCCAGTCACCTGCTTCATCACTCGTTGTAAAAAAGTAATCTTTATTTTCATATTTGTTAGCAATACCCACATTAGAACCATCTCCTAAGATTAGTTTCCAGTGATCAAAAAATGGGATAACATCACTTGGGTAAACTGTTTCATCAATTTTTGTTTCTACTTGGCTTTCACTCGTTTCTTTAACGGTATTATTACAACTACTAAATACTAGTAAGGCACCAAGGGCTAAAAAAACTGCAGATGGTTTGATTGATTTTTTATTCATTATTATAATTTTTGGTAGAATTTGTTTGAAAAATTCTAAGGTTATATTAATAGGTTGAGTTTACATTCTAAAAATAGTCTAATAAGCCTATAATACCGTTGTATGATATGACTAACGAAAAGAACAATGCTGCATACATTCCGATATAAACTCCTAGATTAGTTTTATAATCTTTCATTACTTTTTTACTGCTCAATAACAGGATAATACCCAATACAACAACAGGTAAAATAAATACATTAAATACTTGCGATAAAATCTGTACCTCAACTGGGTTTGCGCCAAAAGCAGGACCAATTAAAGCGACTAGACACGCTAATGCAGTGATCATTCTAAACTGTCGAGAACTTGTATCTAGCTCCCCAGATTGATAATCTGCGATTAACAAAGGCGCTATTAGCAAACAAGGAAAAATAGATGATAATCCAGCACTTAATGCGCCAAAAAAGAAAATAGTAACCGCCCATTTACCTGCCACTGGCTCTAGTGTATTTGCCATATCTAATACCTGCGTCACCTCTTTACCTTGGTAATACAAAGCGCCCGCAGCAACAGCCATAATAACTCCACTAATGATAAAAATTAAAATTGCAGCTGTAATAGAATCCTTTTTTTGTTGGCTTAAGTTTTTAATCGTCCATCCTTTTCCTTTTACAAATAACGGACGAGATAAAAATGTAGCAGATGCCATTGTAGTTCCTACAAAAGCAGCAACTAACATCTTACCACTTGGCACATCTGGAATGCTTGGTATAAGACCTTTTACAACATCTATAGAAAGCGGTTGAACAAAACACAATGAGAGTATAAAAGACAAGCCCATTAGTGATACAAATATGACAAGTATCTTTTCAAAAAAAGTATACTTACCTACCAACATTAATAGGTAAAAAATAAAAATAATAACAATAGCAATACCTAAAACTGTTTCGTATTTATACCCGCTTATCCAATCAAAATTAATGGCTAATATTTCAAAAATAATATTTGATGAAATACCTAAAATTCCCATTAGCGAATTCCATTGTCCAAACGTAATACCTATGATAATTAATATCGCTAGAGCCTTTCCGTATTTAAAGTGTTTTTTAAAACCAAATAAGGCTGTTTCTCCCGTTAACAATGCGTAGTTTCCGTAAGCAAACATAAGTACTCCAGAAAAAACACAACTCAATAAAAGCACCCATAACAATTGCATATTATACTTACTTCCTGCAACAATCATAGAGGTTACACTACCCGTACCAATGGTGTAACCAATGGCAAAAATACCTGGGCCAAACCCTAAGATTATAGCTAATATTTTTTTCAGAAGAGATTTTTTAGGCGCCGTTACTTCCATCTTTTTTGTGTGTTGGTTCATTTTTATTTCCAGTTTGTATGGTGGCTTTTTACTCCATAATCATCTATCCTTTTATAAGTATGCGCCCCAAAATAATCTCGTTGCGCTTGTATCATATTTGCCGAAGAATTTGCCGTAGTAATACCGTTAAAAAACTGAATAGATTCTCCTAAACATGGCACAGAAACATCGTTAAGTATGCATTGAGAAACCACCTTTTTTACTGAAGGTTTGTATGCTTTTATTGCTGCCGCAAAGTTTTCATCCATTATAATGTTTGTCGTGTTTTTAAACACCGTTACTAAATCTTCCATTAAAGTAGACCTAATAATGCAGCCGTTTGTCCAAATTCTAGCAATTTCGCTTAAATTTAAATCCCAATTAAACGATTTTGAAGCTTCAGAGATTAGTTTAAATCCTTGATAATGGTTCATTATTCTAGCAAACTGATATCCTTCAAGCATTTCATTAATGGTGATATCTATTGTTGTATCTGTAGTAATTCTGAAATGTTCATTATTTGCGACACGCTCGTCTTTATAAAACGAGGTATATCTTGCAAAAAGAGCCGTTGCAATTAATGTACTAGGAACCCCAAGTTGTGTTGAGGCTATGGTTGTCCAGTTTCCTGTTCCTTTATTGCCAGCCTTATCTAATATCTGGTTTACTAAATAATGATCTCCTTCCTTTTTCCGAAGGATATCAACAGTAATTTCAAGCAAATAGCTATTAGCCGTTTCTTTCCAAGTTTCTAAAATATCTGCTATTTCATCTAGATTTTTACCCGCGTGTTTTAAAACAGAACACACTTCGGCGAGCAATTGCATTTCTACATACTCTATTCCATTGTGCACCATTTTAATAAAATGACCGCTCCCTTCTGTCCCAACATAGGTGCAACACGGCAAACCGTTTTGGTCTTTAGCAGCGATAGTTTCTAAAAAGGGTTTCACATCTTCATAAGCTTCTGCAGCACCGCTTGGCATAATTGAAGGTCCTTTTAAAGCGCCTTCTTCTCCACCAGAAACTCCGGTTCCAATAAAATGAATGCCTTTGTCTTTAAGATAATCAAATCGCTCTTTCGTTTTTAAATAATTAGAATTTCCGCCGTCTATTAGTATGTCGTTTTTAGATAAATGCGGAAGCAAATCTTCAATAACAAAATCAATGGTTTTTCCTGCATTGACCATGAGCATGATCTTTCTTGGTTGTTGTAAAGAGTTTACAAAAGCTGAAATATCATCAAATGCCGCTGCTGTAGAAAGCTCACTAAATTGGGCTTTAAAATTTACCGCTACCTGCTCTTCTACACCGTCTACATGCCTATTAAACATCGAAATTTTAAATCCATTATTTGCTAGGTTTCTGCAAAGGCTTTTTCCCATAACACCTAGCCCAAACAATCCAAAATCTGAAGGAATCATTAATTTGTTTTTTATAGTTTTAATAATAATTTCTGGCGATAAACCTATATCAATATGCAATGCTTTATTAGGTACTTCTAACGTATCAAACTGAGATTGCAACAAGGTAGAAGGCATAAAATGATCTGATCTACTTTTAAGTCGTTCAAAAATTTGCGCTATAGTTCCAGATAAGTAAATCCATTCTACTTGATGCGCTATAGACTGACTTAAGGTGTCACGATATTTTTGTTTTAAAGCCGAACAAGCTATCACACAACCTTCTTTTGACAATTGTTGTTTGGCTAAGTCATTTAAAGTTTCTAACCATCCTTTTCTGTCTGCATCATTGAGTGCTTGGCCACTGGCCATTTTTTTTATGTTTGCTTCTGGATGATAGTCATCACCATCAATAAAAGGGATTTCCAATTCTTGAGCTAATAACTTTCCTACGGTACTTTTTCCGCAGCCAGACACTCCCATCACAAATAGTACACGCTTGCTCATCTATAAGAACTTAGTCTATTACAGGAGCCGTTGCGTCACCTACGGTAGCTTCTTTAAACCAAACCTCTGTATAACTACCATTAGCATATTGTTTTTCGATATCGCCTTGGTACGTTTTAGAACCTGTTTTACCATTTGCTTGGTTATAGGCTCCTTGTTTAAAATAATTAATCTCACCTGCGTAAGCAATTTCGCGTTCTACATCTACCGTTCTTCTATCAGCATATACATCTATTATTTGTTGCGGTATTGCTTCTTTTTTAGCAAAGTCTGATTTTATTAAACTTTTTGTGAATTTCACTGTCTCATGTCCATTGCTCGTAAAGGTTAGATACATAATTCCTTTATATACGTTAATCTCATAGCTAAATTCTTCATCGAGTGCGATCCCGTCTTTTGGTTCTTCTGGATATGTTGTTTCACTTGGACCAACATTAGAAAAATCATAGCCCCATACGGCTGTAGAGTAATCCCAACGACCGGAGTTATCGCCTTTGGTATTAATTTCATAATTCCAAAAAACAGCACCTTTGGTGTGGCCTGGATATTTTTTGTAATAAATTTTTATCGGTTCGTTTTCATGGCCTTCATCGCTATGAATTTGACCCACTACTACAGAAAAAGAAGATGGATCTGTTGCCTTACCTGTTGTAGAAACATTTTTTACTTTTAGAGTTCCTGTAAGTTTACCACCCTCTTCTGGAATCCAATGTTTTTTTTCACCTAATTCTGTTCTTGTGTTACTAGAGGTTCTAGATGTGATACCCGAATTTGGTGTTTTGTAAACTACCCAATCTGTATTGTTTTCTGTTTCGACATAAAAGAAATCATCTTTAGAATACTGTATTAAATCTTCTTGATACGTTCCGTCTCCTGTTAAAATTTTCCATTTGTCCATAAAAGGAATCACATCGCTTGGGTATTTTACAAGGGCATCGGTTGTTGCTTTTTCTTCAGAAATAGTCTCTGGTTTATTTTTACAAGCTACAATTGCTAACAAGGTGATTAGCGTAAATATTGATTTTTTCATGTTGGGTGATCTTCTGAAATTTTATTCTTTATTACAACTCTTAAGGTTTTTGCCTACACAGGGATTGTTTTAGTACATTAACTTAAGTTTCAAATTTTCTTCGGTTACAATCTTTCCAGAATTTGAAATTGTATTTTCAGATTCCACGTTGTTTTTTGCTCCCCATAAAGTAGACACAAACTCAACTTGATTGTTTTTAAAAGTGTTTTTTGTAATATTTACATTAACAATACCTCTATGATTTAAAAGGGTCTTGTTTTTTTCTTTACTTCCGCAGTTAGTAAACGTTGAGTTGGCTACTAAAAGATTACCACCAATGGTAGACTCATCATAACCTCCTCTGTAATAATCTATCACGTTTTGTTTTATGTTTGTAAACTGACAATTTTCTATTGTTAAATACTCTGTATTGTAATCCCCTCTGTCATTGATTTCTTCCGATAATTCAATTCCGTTTTCGCAGTCTGTGATTGCCGTATTTTTAAAAGTAATTTCTTCAGAAAAAGTCTGTTTATATACTTTTAGCGCATAATTAAAGTTGCTTATTTCGGCATCAATTACAGTTAAACCAAAGTGATTAAACATATTTTCTTTTAAGCTCGCAAAGGCATATTGTGTGCCTGTCCCTTTTAACTTGATATTTTGAAGTGTAAGTTTTCCGTAAGGATGCAGCGCAATGGCAGGTGTGTTTGCGGCCCCATCATATAAAATTTCTGCCTTAGCATTAGACTGAATTGTAATCGTTTTATTTATAATTAATGGCGTAGCAATCTTATAAGTCCCTGCATTAAGGTTGATAATATCGCCATCTTCAGCTTCAAGAAGTTTTGCTGTTAAATCATCTGTAGTGTTTACAGTAAAAGTTTTAGGATCTTTAGCTTCTATTTCGTTAGAAAACCAGCTTGCTCCATATTTTGATTTATCTAATAGGTTTAACTCAATGTTATCTGCATTTATAATGGCTCCTATCTTATTAGCCTCGCCTCTAGTATTTCCGAAGAGATCATTCGTGATAGTCTCAAAATCAAAACCGTTATATACTTCAACATCATCAAAACCTGTAATAGGAACAGCAATGTTTTCTCCTAGTTTTGTTAAGCTAAGTTGTTTAGACGCTAAACCATCTCTTTGTTTAAAAGCAACACCATTATTAAAAATCACGTTACTTTTAAAATCTACACCGTCTGCTTTATCGTGTTCTATAATAGGGTTTGCATCTCCTACAGAATTATAGATTACATTATTAGCAACATCCATTCTTAAAGGTCTTGCAGAACGAATTTCAGATTTCGGTAACACATCGGCTTGCGCAATATTTGTTCCTACTCCAAATTGCCAAGGCGAATCTGAATCTACATAAGTATTATACGCAACCACCACATCTGTTACTTGGTTATATCTATTTAAAGGTGATTTTGGTATACCGTTCATTACTGCTAAAGGACTTCTAAAGTTCTTTCCTTTTAACTTGTAAAAAAGGTTGTTAGTTACCCAATGCCCTGTGTTAATAATTCTAATTCCACCATATTGCTCGTTTACACCATCACCAATAAAGTAGTTTCCATCTATAATCACATAATTTCCATGTCGTGTTACAACAGAACCTTCACTTTTATAAAAAACATTATTTCTTATTTCGTTGAAATTTGTTTTACTCGAGATTATTTCTACTTCGCCATTACAAGCTTCAAAAAGGTTGTTTTGTATAAGTGTATGCCCTGGAGACATTGAAGAAAAACTTCCACCCAGTTGTATTGTTTCGCCGCGAGCACCTCCTTTTCTTGGTCTTGGTCCAAAATGATTATTTACAACTTGATGGTAATTTCTAATGTTCTGATTTCCTCTAATATCTACTCTAAGTGTTGGTCCGCCATTTACTTTACCAGCAAGGTAATTATTGCTAAACTCATTGTGCTTCCCAAAAAGCTGTACCCAATGGTCGTCTTTATCTCTTGTTTGTTGATTGTAGTCTAAAATTACGCAATTGGTAACCACACAATGGTTGGCTACTTCTTTTTCACTTGTTCTAAATGAAATAACATCTTCGGTAGGTGTGTGTCCATTTCTAAAAAACAAACCATCAACGGTTAAGTAACTTCCGCTAATCTCTAGGTTAGAAGCTCCTTCTATAAAAACTTTTCCAGGTGTTTCTGCTTTTAATGTAATCGGGTTGTCTTTTGTACCTTCTCCAGTAAATTTAATCTCCACATCTTTCCAAACACCTTCTTTTAAGACAATAGTAGCTCCTGGTTTTGCTTCAGAAATAGCTTTATTTAATGCAGTAATATCACTTACTGTTAATACGTCTTCTGGTTTTTTATCACAAGAAGATAGAGTAGAAACCATAATTAATAAGGCTATCAGCAAAGGTTTTAAAGACATATTTTAGCTTAGTTTAGTAGTGTTTCATCGTGTTTTTTACAGCGATAAACTTTGTTAAATAAAAGATTGGTTTACCAGATTGGTTTACCAAATATATACAAATTTCATTAGTATACAAGAGTTCTAAGCTTTGCTTGTAAAATCAAGGGACTCAAAATCTGTTATTTACCTTATCACCGTCACTAAAACTGTTTGGCTTTTTTGTGCTAAAAACTAGTTATATTTTTCTGAGGCTCGCATTAATTTTTTCTTGATTCGAGTACGCAACATTCTAGGCTCTAGAACCTCTATACTATCACCAAAACCAAGTATGAGTCGTTCTAACTCGTAGTTAATATGAACCCTGAGCGAGACAATTACAGCTTTTTCTTCTGTGGTTTTTATTACTTTTTGAGAGCTATGTAGTGGTTTTGTTAAAACATAAGGAGCGTTACTACGGTCTATCTTTAAAACAATATCAAGCAGGTGGTCTGTATTTAGCACCGTCACTCCTATTGTATTTTCATAATACGAATCCCCATCAAAACCACCATCATTATAAGGTATCGCCGTATCATAATCTATGTTAATCATTCGATCTAGTGCAAGCGTAAGAATTGGTTTTTTAGAAGATATTCGTCCCACTAAAAACCACCTATTATTAAACTCTTTTAAAATATAAGGATGAAAAACCATGGTTGCTGGATGTCTCGCTTTAAAAGATTGATAAGTAATACGTAAAACAACCTGCTTTAAAATGGCTTGGTACAAAGTATCTAAATGCTCTAGCCCTTTTAAATCTTCATTTTTATCTAGATGAATAATCGCTGCTTTGTGCGTTTTCTCGCTATACATTTTGTCTTCTAGTCGGTGTATGATCCCTCCTAATTCAGAAAACAAAGAAAAATCTTTAAACTGTTTTAGCATTTCAACTGTTTCAGAAAGTACATCCATGTCATGCTCATTCAACGGAATATCTGTGATAGAATAATCTTCTTCGGCATACCTATAAAACTTCTTTTCATACACTTCTATAGGTGCATTATAACCTAATTTATCACTACGCATCATCTGTATATCAAGCTGTACAGTGCGTTTACTCACATTTACATCTCGATCTTCATATTCGATTAACGCATTAGAACAAGCCTCGATTAAATCGCTAAGTGTCCACTTTTTATAGGTGTTTTGCAAGCATTTATCTATTGTCTTGTACCGTATTAAAGCATTTTTATTTAGTGCCATTTGTCTGTTTTACTTCGGAAATGTAAAGAATAATTTTAACTACGCAAAATCATTGCGCAGTAGTGTATAATATTTGCAGCAGGTATCAAAAAGGAATCAAACGCTAATTTGATTTCTAGTAGTGCTCCATCAAACGAGGATTTGGTGGAGCTTCATAAAAAGACAAAATAAGACGATGAAAAATACAACAGAAATTACAGGACACACCTTAATCGAATTAGGGTTTAGATCAGGAAAATGGATGAAAGAAGCCTTAATTCACATAAATGAAAACAACTTAAGTGAGGCAGAAATGCTAGCATATTTAGAACCATTTAAGTTACCAGATCCAATAGCATTACTTGAAAAAGCAGCGCCTTTTTCCATCAATATAAAAGCAGAAAATAAGCTTGAAGAAGAAAACGTAAGCAGCGTAGTGGAGTCAATGAACGTGTTGATGAAAACCCCAACTTTAGTACAGGGTGCAATTATGCCAGATGCTTGCCCTACGGGACCTGCAGGAATCATCCCAGTAGGCGGAATCGCAGTCGCAAAAAACGCCATTCATCCAGGAATGCACAGTGCAGATATTTGTTGCTCAGTGATGTTAACAGATTTTGGAAAAACAGACCCAAAAGCTGTGTTAGATGCCGCGCATAGCATTACGCACTTTGGACCAGGTGGTCGTGATAGAAACACACAGTTTAGATTCCCGATGGATCTCTTAGCTGAAATTGAAGCCAACTTTTTCTTGAATGATCAAAAAAGTATCTCGGCTGCACGTTCACATTTAGGAACACAGGGCGATGGTAACCACTTTTTGTTTGTAGGTACGTCTAAAAAAACAGGAAACACAATGCTAGTGACGCATCACGGAAGTAGAGGTTTTGGCGCCAACTTATTCTCAAAAGGGATGAAAGTGGCAGAACGTTTCAGAAGAGAATTATCTCCAGACACAAAAAAACAAAACGCTTGGATTCCTTTTGACACCGAAGAAGGTTCCTCTTACTGGGAAGCTTTGCAAATTATTAGAAAATGGACAAAGAAAAACCATGAAGTATTACACGACGCGACCTTAGAAAAACTAGGTGTCACAAAAGAAAACAGATATTGGAACGAACATAATTTTGTCTTTAAAGATGGAGATTTGTTTTACCACGCAAAAGGTGCAACGCCTCTAGACCCTAAGTTTATGCCAGATATTACAGGACCAAGATTAATTCCTTTAAATATGTCTGAACCTGTTTTAATTGTTGAAGGTGCAACAACCAAAAACAACTTAGGTTTTGCACCACACGGTGCGGGTAGAAATATGAGTAGAACCCAACATCGTAAAAGTAAAACAGGAACGATTCAAGAAATTTTTAACGAAGAAACCAAAGGATTAGACGTTCGTTTTTACTCTAAAGAAATAGACATCACAGAGTTGCCTAGCGCCTATAAAAATGCTACCACTGTAAGAACACAAATGGACCAATACGACTTAGGAACCGTCATTGACGAGGTTATGCCTTATGGTTGTATTATGGCTGGTGATTTTAAAAAGAATGCGCCTTGGAGGGTTAAAAGGGAGAAAAAGAGATTGGCAAAGTTAAATAAGAGAGGATAGGTTTACATAAAGAGAGCCTTTGCAGTTATGTGAGGGTTTTATAAACAGAAAAACTGGCTCATAGTAAAAAATATTAAATTTCCAGATATTCTTTATAGTCCTCGGGGTTTGATTGATTGTTCCAAAATGACAATAATTCTATTCTCGATTGATTTTCTAATACGGTATATGCTAGCGAAGTTTGTTTTGAAATGACTAGTACTCTAACACCTTTTATACTTGAAGATGTTCCTGTCATTGTACCAGAGCTTAAAACTTGTATTTTATCTTCCACTAATTTAATGAACTTTTCAACTTCATCATAAGACCATTTTTTTAATATAAATTCTATTTCTTTATGATAAGTAAGTTCTGCTGTTAGTGTCCAATTAATAAAATACATTAACCGACAATGTTATATCGTTTTTTCACATCTGCCATTACATCATTATGCGAACGAGTTCTACCAGCCTTTAAATCTTGTAGCCCTTTATCAATAAGTTGGTCAAAAACCTTTGAAGTATCTTTTTCAGAAACTGAATTTGTCTCCTCGTACGTTTCAAAAACAGCTTTCACTATTTTTAAAACTTTATCATCTGCCTTGTCAATATATTGTGCTAATAAATTTTTTAATTCTAGAGTTTCCATAAATCGCTGTATTGTAACCTATACAAATATAACGATTTATACGTATTGCTATTGTTTTATAAAAAATCGCCTTGGAGAATTAAGAGGGAGAAGAGGAGATTAGCAAAGTTGAAAAGTAGGAAGTAGGTTTTCTCTATTCACTTTTAGAATCTAAAATTTTTAATATTATATTAAACTTGTACCCAACCACAAAAAAACCTCATATTTGCACCACAAACACAAAAACTAAAAAAGTCAAAACCTATGTTAAATTATCTATTCACATATAAAAGGGATGCTGTTCAAGCTATTTCTAAGCATAAGAAATAGGTAAAGACTTTAAAAAAGATATAAAATCAAAGGCGTCCATTAATTTGGATGCCTTTTTTTATGAGCTTATCTTTTCTTTTTGTTTGGAACCGAGAATTGTAGCTTTTGTGCTATAATGAAGGCATTTTTTAGTAGCATAGCATTAGCTACGGTACTCTAAAATGACAAAATTAGAGTGCAAAATGTGCAATTCGCAGGTAAAAGAAAAAGTAAAGATGAGCTCAAAGCTAATTTTTAAAAAAAAACAGCGATGTATGAATATTGCTATTTCCCAGCATAACAATCAGTTACATCTATTAACTGATATCTGTGAATAACGGACAGGAACACTACACCCTAAAAACAACACAACTAACTGATAATCAATAAAATAAATTGATATTTTATTTGGTAGTTACAAAAAAGTGTTTCTATATTTGCACCGCAGATATGTTGAAATCATATCAAGAATAAATACTAATAATTTAAAATCGTAGCAACAATGTTTAACACCTTTCTAAACACAAAAATGCAACAAGCGCCAGGCGCATTCGTGCATTTGCTTCGAGACTCTTTCTATAATAGTTAGCAATAACAACAATTATGAAAAACGTCCGAAGCTCAAAAACTTCGGACTTTTTTATGTCTTTTTTTGAGGTAACGCCTCAAGTCTATTCCGTTTAAAATTTCCGAAGCACACTAAAATCAAGTGGCAATATCACTCGCAATCATCGCGACAGAAACACTATTACCTTATTTTAAAAAACAATCATGGGAAATAAATTAAAAGGGAAAGACCTCATCAAACTAGGATTTCCGAAGAATAATAGTATCAATATCGCCCTTGGGCAAATAAACAGATACAGAAAAAGAGAAAAAAAAGAACGCATTCTTGAAGAAGCAAAACAGGTTTTATTAGAGCCAGAAAAATATAAAGGTAATGCCATCTGGGGTAAAGTCGCAGAGGGATTAGTAAAACCGGTGGAGGTTAAATTTCATCAATTACGTAACACTAGAGCTCCGTTTTCTATTTATGGCGAAAACGAAATAGACGACCAGGCTAAGTATCAATTATACGATGCCTTAAAGCTTCCCATTGCTGTGGCTGGCGCATTAATGCCAGATGCACACTCGGGATATGGATTACCCATAGGGGGCGTACTCGCAACAGAAAACGCAGTAATCCCCTATGGTGTAGGTGTAGATATTGGTTGCCGTATGTGCCTCACTATTTACCCAATGAAGGCTAGTTATTTAAAAGGTAAACAGCATCAGCTAGAGAATATTTTAAAGCATCACACCAAGTTTGGTATGTACGAAACGCACGATAAAAAACACGATCATGAGATATTTGAAAGATCGGCGTTTAAAGATATTCCGTTATTGCGAAGGCTAAAAATTAAAGCTTTTAAACAATTAGGTACTTCTGGTGGTGGTAATCATTTTGTAGAATTTGGAACCGTTAGTATTCAAGACCCAAACAATGAATGGGGATTAGACACTGGCGACTACATAGGACTTTTATCGCATAGTGGGTCACGAGGTCTAGGCGCTAACATTGCAAAGCATTATACGTATTGGGCAACAAAACAATGCCCATTACCTAAAAATGTGCAGCATTTAGCTTGGTTAGATCTTAACACACACGATGGTCAAGAATATTGGCTCGCAATGAATCTTGCGGGTGATTATGCAAAGGCATGTCACGACAATATTCATCATAGAATATCTAAACTATTGGGATCAAAACCAGTTGCAAAAATTGAAAACCATCACAATTTTGCTTGGAAAGAAACAGTAAATGGCAAAGAGGCAATTGTACACAGAAAAGGAGCAACACCTGCCGCAAAAGGCCAATTGGGCATCATCCCAGGTTCTATGACAGCACCAGGTTTTATAGTACGTGGAAAAGGAAATCCAAACAGTTTGCAATCTGCATCTCACGGTGCTGGACGTTTATATTCTCGCCGAAAGTGTAAAGAAAAATTTACAAAAAGTGCCATAAAACAACAGTTACAAAAGCACGATGTAAGTTTAATAGGTGGTGGTGTTGATGAAGCACCAATGGCCTATAAAAACATAAAAAAAGTAATGAATAATCAACAAGAATTGGTCGATGTCATCGGGACATTTACACCTAAAATTGTTAGAATGGACAAATAAAATGAACACACAAATAATACAAATAACAGCAGGTAGAGGCCCAGCAGAATGTTGCTGGGTCGTTGCCCAAACGTTAAAATTTTTAATAAAAGAACTGACCGCAACTAATATAACGTACGAGATTATTTCTAAAGAAAACGGATTTGAAAATAGAACCATTCAATCTGTGACCCTACAACTAAAAGGGAAACAATTAGATACTTTTTTAGCTAACTGGTTAGGCACCATTCAATGGGTGGGTACTTCTACTTTTAGGAAACACCATAAACGAAAAAACTGGTTTATAGCTTGTTTTAAAGTAGAAGAAACAAACAAGCTTGAATTGGTTCTAAACGAAGTAAGTTTTCAAGCCATGAGAAGTTCTGGTCCCGGAGGTCAGCACGTAAACAAGGTAAGTTCGGCCATTAGAGCAACTCACAAAAAATCTGGGCTGCAAGTGGTAGCAATGGATAGCAGATCACAACATCAAAATAGAAAAATTGCAATAAAGCGATTACAGGAGAAAGTATCAAACTTTAACCGTAACACGCTACAGAATTCTGTGGACGATCAATGGCGCAATCATTTAGAGATTAAAAGAGGAAACCCAGTTCGGGTTTTTAAAGGAACAGATTTTAAAAAAGAAAAAACAAAGCAATCTTTTAAAGGAAACAGAAAAGAAGCTAAAAACCGTTTAAACAAACAACAATGGGACTAACATTAGCAGATAGTTATTATTTAAAAGCAAAAGCAGCGACTAGCGATTATTGTTGCGACTGGGAAGAGGCTACAGAAGCTCTAAACTATGCCCTTTCGTATGACGAGAATCACAGTGGAGCCTTATGCTTATTGGGCGAAATTTATGCAAAAAACCTTGCAATGCCAGATCAAGCTTTTGAGTGCTTTGACAAAGTATTAGCAAGTAACACAACATACCATCAAGTATATATAACCTATGCGCGTTATTTAATCTGGTATGATGAGCTGGAACGTGCAAAAAAACTGCTCGACTTTGCAAAAACAATAAAGGCAATCCCAATGGGGCAACTTTATTGTGTATTAGCTAGTCTTGAAGAAACACAAGGAACCTATAAAAAAGGACTCTCCTATTTAAAAAAGGCAAAAAAGCATTGTTATAATGAGAACTACTTTTACTTTATAGAAGAGGAAGAAAAGCGCATAAAAAAGAAGATGAAACTAGATAAAAAGTCTAAAAGCACTTCAAAAAAGTCCAAGAAAACAAAGAAAAAATCAAAGAAAAAGAAATAGCACGTTTAGCGTAGGTTTAGTAATCCAGTAAATCTGCCATCTGAATGTGCTTTACTTCTACCTCAATTTTATCTTCCATAGCAACGACACCATTAAACTCAGAATCAAAATCAAAGGTTTTAAAAAGGTAGCGTTTATCTTTATAAATACCGAAATGTTCATTCACTTCTAATAACTTTAAATCTTTTAAAGCGCATCCTACTGCTTTTAACAAGGCTTCTTTTCGAACCCAAAACCAATAAAAACGCTCTAGCGGGTTTTCAGATGTTATGATTGACTTCCACTCCAAATCTGTAAACAAGTATTTGAACAAGTTTAGGTCTATATTTTTCTTTTTTTCAATGTCAATACCAACAGAAAAACTGGTACCAAAAATTAACACAACGTACCAATTACTATGAGAAAGTGAAAAATTATAGTCTATAAAACTCGGTTTTCCATGGTCAGAATAGTGTATTTCTTCTAATAAAGAAGGTGAAATTTTATTTTCGGATAATACTTTTTTTAATAATAACCTTCCGGTAATAAAACTCCAGGAACTTTCTGCATCTAAATATCTATTTGCCCTGTTATATATGGACTCAGGGAGATTTTTTAATAATCTTTCTTTCGTTAAAAAAGAGTCATTTTCAGTTATTTTAACTACCCAAATCTTTTGCATTGCTTCTTTGTTATTAAACATTTATGATAAAATTGTAAGTAGTCTCATTTATAATTCCGTTTTTTGTGGTACCAAATCTAAAAATCTAGTACCAAAAATCAAATTTAAGTAAACTAAATGATTACGAAGGAACATATTATAGAGATAACAACCCAACTTTACTTAAAAAACGGTGTAAAAGCAGTGACTATTGCAGACATCAGTAAAGAGTTGAGTACGTCTAAGCGTACGATCTATAATCACTTTTTAGATAAGACAGATTTAATGCAAGCTTGTATAGAACAGTACTTATCTGTTATTAGAAGTGGTAATGATGAAATCATTAATACTTCTAGCTCTGCCATTGAAGCGATGGGAATGATACATCAGCAAATATTAAAAAGAGCAGACTATGGTAATGCAAATTTTTACAGAGATGTACTAAAAAACTACCCTAGTGTATTAAAAGACTCCTATGCAAAAAATTCAGAATTTGCTTTTCGCGAATTACTTTATTTATCAAAATGGGGTGTAAAAGACGGTTTGTTTAGAAAAGATTTGGATCCAGAAGTGACAATGGCTACCGTACAGACACTTCTAAAACTATGCAATAACACAAAAAAATTTCCATCAGAGCAATTTTCTAAGGCCAGACTTACAGAAGGTATTATGGTTACTTATTTAAGAGGATTATGTACCGAAAAAGGGCTTTTGGAAGTTGAAAAACAGAAACATCTATACTTAATATAGACTAAAAGATATGGACAAAGTAAACAGTTCACTTAAAAAAACACCAGTAGCTATTATTGGTTTATCTGCAATGTTTGCAGACGCAAGCAATGTAGACCAATTTTGGAATAACATTATCAATCAAAAAGATAGTATTGTTGATGTACCTGAATCTCGTTGGAAAATAGAAGATTATTATGATGCAGATCCAATGGTTGCAGATAAAACCTATTGTAAAAAAGGTGGTTTTATTCCCGATGTGGACTTCAATCCAATGGAATTTGGTCTACCTCCAAATATTTTAGAGGTTACAGATGCCTCTCAATTATTGTCATTAATTGCGGCTAGAGATGCATTTGAAGATGCTGGCTACGGAAGAGAATCTGAAAAATTTACAGCGCTATTAAAAGAAAAAACAGGAGTGATTTTAGGTGTTGGTGGTGGCCAAAAATTAATTACACCTCTTACGTCTAGATTGCAAGCTCCTATTTGGGAAGCCGCTTTAAAAAGCAGTGGCATTTCTGAAGCAGATATACCGCATATTGTAGAAAAAATGAAGAAAGCATACATAGGCTGGAATGAAAATTCTTTTCCTGGTATGCTAGGTAATGTGATCTCGGGACGAATTACAAATCGTTTTGATTTAGGAGGTATTAACTCTGTGGTCGATGCAGCTTGTGCTGCCTCACTTTCTGCTATAAAAATGGCTGTTTCAGAATTAATTGAAGGAAGATGTGATATGATGTTAACGGGAGGTGTCGATACAGATAACTCTCCATTTATGTATATGTCTTTCTCCAAAACACCTGCCTTTTCAAGAAAAGGAAGCATACGTCCATTTGATATAGACTCAGACGGAATGCTAATTGGAGAAGGTGTAGGAATGCTTGTTTTAAAAAGACTAGAAGATGCAGAACGTGATGGAGACAGAATTTACGGATTATTAACAGGAGTAGGTTCTTCTAGTGATGGTCGCTATAAATCTGTATACGCGCCACGTCCGCAAGGACAAGCTTTAGCTATGCAGCGCGCTTATGACGAGGCTGGCTACGATGCATCTACCGTAAAACTAATTGAAGGTCACGGTACCGCAACGGGCGCTGGTGATGCTGCCGAGTTTAAATCTATGTCTATGGTTTTTGGCAAAAATGACGCCACAAAAAACCATATTGCAATCGGTTCTGTAAAGTCGCAAATAGGACATACAAAAGCTGCCGCTGGTGCTGCCGGTATGATAAAAGCTGCATTAGCTTTATACCATAAAGTACTGCCAGGTACCATTAACGTAACCAAACCTCACGATAAATTTGGTATTGAAAAATCGCCTTTTTATGTCAATGCCGAAACGCGCCCTTGGTTTAAAAACGGTGTGCCACGTAGAGCAGGTTTATCTGCTTTTGGTTTTGGTGGTGTAAACGTCCATTTTGCAATGGAAGAATACGAAAAGAAAACGCCTTTTACTGATAGAATGCATCAGTCATTTCACAGTATTTACATAAAAGCAGCAAACACAACAGACTTAATTACAAGTCTTAAAAAAACACATACAGATTTAAAATCTAATGAGTTTGAAACTGCTTATTACAATCTAAAAGAAACATCAAAACAAGGTACAGCAAAGGAAAACGAAGCCCGTGTAGGCTTTGTTGCCGAAACGTTAATGGATTGTATTTCGAAAATAGAAATTTCAATTAAACAATTAGAAAATAATAAGGAAGCTTGGTCACATCCAGTTGGAGTGTATTTTAGACCTAACGGAATAGCAAGCACAACCAAAGTTGCTTCATTATTTTCAGGTCAAGGTTCTCAATATGCTAATATGGCTAAAGAAGCCACAAGCAGCTTTGAAACCATACAACAAACCATTGCCGATTTTGATGCTAAAAAAGGATATGACTTAGCTAATAAAATATACCCAAAGCCTGTTTTTACAGACGAAGACAAAGCCATACAAGAACAAAACATTAAAAACACAGAATTTGCACAACCTGCTATTGGCGCAATTAGTTTAGGGTATTATAATGTGTTTAAAAATGCTGGATTTGTAAGCGATATGGTTGCAGGGCATAGTTTTGGAGAACTTACCGCACTTTGCGCAGCTGGTGTTCTTAACCAAAACGATTATATGACACTTGCCATTGCTCGTGGTGAAGCAATGGGCAGCAAAAATGCAAGCGGTGACGCGGGTACAATGTTAGCGGTTAAAGCTGCTGCATCTGAAATTGAACCACTCATTGCACCAATTGCAGATGTGTCTATTGCAAATATTAACTCATCAAGCCAAATAGTTTTAGGCGGTACAACAGAAGGAATAAAAAAGGCAAAAGCACTTTTAGATACTAAAAAAATGCGTTCTATTTTATTACCTGTTTCTGCTGCTTTTCATACAAGCTGTGTTGGGCACGCACAAAAACCTTTTGAGAAAAGTATAAAAACAGTACAGTTTTCAAACCCTGTAATTCCTGTGTATTCAAACTCTACAGGAAATGCTTACCCAACAGATGCTGCTACAATTAAAAAGATTCTAGGACAGCATATTTTAAATTCTGTTGATTTTAAAAGTGAAATAGAAAACATGTATGCCGCAGGAGCACGCGTTTTTGTTGAATTTGGACCTAAGTCTATTTTAACAAACTTGGTGAAAGATATTTTAGCAGATAAAGAACATTTTGTCCTTGCTACAAATGCAAAAGCGACAAAAAACAGTGACTTACAGATTAGAGAGGCTGCAATACAATTACAGGTGTTAGGATGTAAAATAGATGCTATTGACTGCAATGCTAGACAAGAAAAAGCACCTTTAGCAGCACCTAAAATGGCAGTTAAAATAGCAGGTAATAACTATGTAAGCCCAGCAACACAAAAAGCATACAAAGATGTGTTAAATGACGGCTTTAAAGTAAGTGGTACCACACAACAATTTACTAAAACAGAAGAAGAAATAAAGGAAATTGAAGTAGTCTCTGAAGTGATTAACGCAATTCCTACATATACAAACGAAGATAATACAGATCAAGAAACAGAAGAAGATATGATGGTAGATGTTATAAAAAGTGCCATAGATGGTATAAAAGAAAACCAATCTAAAACACTAGATATGTTCCAGTCAATTTTGATGGAACAAAACAAACAAACAGCACAATTATTAAGCCTTTTATCAGGAAACTTTTCGCCTGATGAAAACCTTTTAGAAGCACCAGAAGCTCCTTTAACTATAGAAAATGCTGTGCCAGAAGCACCTGCTGCAAAAACCGTTGTAACTCCTACACCTGCTCAGCCTACTGCGCCTGTAGTTGCACCAGTAGCAACACCTGCTGCTCCTGTTGCTGGAAATTCTGAAATGCTAGACTTAATGTTAAGCGTTGTTGCAGATAAAACAGGATATCCTGCAGAAATGCTAGAATTAAGCATGGATATGGAAGCAGATTTAGGAATCGATTCTATTAAACGTGTTGAAATTTTTGGAGCCATCACAGAGCAATCTGATAAATTAACAGACATCAATCCTAACGACTTAACAGAGCTTAGAACCCTACAAGAAATTGTAGATTACATCTCTAGTAAAGCGGGAATAAGTGCAACTGCAAGCGCCCCTACTCCTAAAGTTGAAGAAACTCAAAAAGTAGAAACTCCTGTTGCTGCTCAAGAAGTAAAAACTGCTGCGCCTGCTGCTGGAAACTCTGAAATGTTAGACTTAATGCTAAGCGTTGTTGCAGATAAAACAGGATATCCTGCAGAAATGCTAGAATTAAGCATGGATATGGAAGCAGATTTAGGAATCGATTCTATTAAACGTGTTGAAATTTTTGGAGCCATCACAGAGCAATCTGATAAACTAACAGACATCAATCCTAACGACTTAACAGAACTTAGAACCTTACAAGAAATTGTAGATTACATCTCTAGTAAAGCGGGAATAAGTGCAACTGCAAGTGCCCCTACTCCTAAAGTTGAAGAAACTCAAAAAGTAGAAACTCCTGTTGCTGCTCAAGAAGTAAAAACTGCTACGCCTGCTGCTGGAAATTCTGAAATGTTAGACCTAATGCTAAGCGTTGTCGCTGATAAAACAGGGTATCCTGCAGAAATGCTAGAATTAAGCATGGACATGGAAGCAGATTTAGGAATCGATTCTATTAAACGTGTTGAAATTTTTGGAGCCATTACAGAGCAATCTGATAAACTAACAGACATCAATCCTAACGACTTAACAGAACTTAGAACCCTTCAAGAAATTGTAGATTACATTTCTAGTAAAGCAGGGATTAGCGCTACGAAAGAAACGGTAGTTTCTAAACCTGAAGCAACTGTTACAGAAACAGTAGCTACAGATTTATTTTCTGCAGCTGTAGATGACACAGTTACCATTTCAGAAGAGAACTCAGAGATGCTAGACTTAATGTTAAGCGTTGTCGCTGATAAAACAGGATATCCTGCAGAAATGCTAGAATTAAACATGGATATGGAAGCCGATTTAGGAATCGATTCTATTAAGCGTGTTGAAATTTTTGGAGCCATCACAGAGCAATCTGATAAACTAACAGATATCAACCCTAACGATTTAACAGAGCTTAGAACCCTTCAAGAAATTGTAGATTACATCTCTAGTAAAGCAGGAATTTCAACTAAAAAAAAAAGTCTAAGTCTAGCTTAGATAGCAATACTAAAGTAAGTGAGGAGAATACTTTTACCCAAGCATTCTCCTTGCCTACTAACTTTCATGGTGTTCCAAGAAAATCAATTGGTTTAAAGTTTATTCCTAAAGTTGATGTATTAGTACAAAACATTTCGGCTTTAAAACCTGTGGTTATTACAGATGAAGGAAGTGATTTAACACTGGCCTTAAAAACAAAATTAGAGCGCGAAGGACACCAAGTTATCGTACTTCAATTTGATACTTTTAAAAAGAACAGCGCTATTAAAAACGGTGTTGTTATTTCAGAAATAAACGACCAAAACATTAAGGCTGCTATAGATACCATCTTAGCACAAAACGAGATTGGCGCTTTTATTTACCTACATCCACATTTTACTTTTACGGGTCATAATTTTACCGAACATTTTGCTGTAGAACGCACTTTATTGAAAGCCACTTTCTTACTAGCAAAATACTTACAAGCACCATTAAATACTACGAGTAAAACACAACGTACTGCTTTTATGACGGTTTCTCGCTTAGACGGGAAATTTGGGATGGACAAGCGTTCTAATATTTCAATTATTGCAGGAGGATTATCGGGTCTTACAAAATGTATGAATCTAGAATGGTCTCCTGTTTTTTGTAGAGCCATTGATGCAAAACCAGAATTAGCTTCAGAAGAAATTGCAAACAACATATTTTTAGAATTACACGATGCAGATGTGCGCTACGTAGATGTCGCCATTAACGACAGTGGGCGTATGACCTATGAGGTTGTTTCTAATCAAGTAGACGATACTGAAACCTACCAACAAACCGTTACTGACAAGGATGTATTTTTAGTTGCTGGAGGAGGTAGAGGCGTTACAGCCACTTGTATAAAAGAGATGAACGTTTCGTTTAAATCTAAATTCATTCTATTAGGGAGGTCTTCTTTAGATTTTGAATTACCCGCTTACGCTTTAACTGAAAACGACCCTGCTAAGCTTAAAAACGCCATAATGCAAGAGATGAAAGCGAGCGGCGAGAAAGTTTCAATTAAAGGTTTAAACAGCACGTTTAACAAGTATGTTGCTAAAAAAGAAATTGAAGAAACCATTGCTAACATTAAAGCAAATGGTGGTGATGCCGTTTATGTGGCTGGAGATGTAACCAACTTAACCATCAAGCCAGAATTGCTTAAAATAGAAAAGCAATGGGGAAAAATCACAGGAATTATTCACGGTGCAGGTCGCTTGGCAGATAAGTTGATTCAAGATAAAACAGAAGAAATTTTTGACAATGTAACTTCGGTAAAATTAGATGGTTTATTAAACCTTCTAAAAATGGTAAACATTAATGAATTGAGGCATTTAATTATGTTTTCATCTGTAGCTGGTTTCTACGGAAATGTAGGGCAATCAGACTATGCGATGGCAAATGAAATATTAAGTGCTGCGGCACATTTGTTTAGTACAAATCATCCAAACACGAAAGTTACTGCCATCAATTGGGGCGCTTGGGAAGGTGGAATGGTGAGTCCAGAATTGCAAAAAATGTTTGAAGAAGCAGGCGTTTCTTTAGTAAATCACCCAGGAGGTGCAGCACGTTTTGTGCAAGAATTAAACGGAGCGTATCACAACCAACCTCAAGTAATTATTGGAGGAACTTTACCAGCGGGAATTTCAGATATTTCGGGAGATCTTAAAACGCATACCGTAAAGAGAGATTTAAGTTTAAAAGACAATGCTTTTTTAAACCATCACGTAATTCAAGGAAGTCCAGTATTACCAATGGTAAATGCTACAGCGTGGATGGCAGATTCTTGCGTAAAACTATTTCCAGATTATAAACTAGCAAGCATAGAAAACGTAAAACTGTTTAAAGGGATTGTTTTTGATGGCACTGAAAAGGAACAGTATTTCACAGAAATTAAAGAACAAAGTAAAACAGATGCGTGTATCGTTTGTACGGTGACTATTTACAGTAAAGGAGGAAAACTACCTTTAAATCACTATCGTTCTACCGTTACTCTAGAGCGAAAAAGAAATGAGAAACCTACATTTCAAACACCTCAGTTAAAAGAAAACAAAATTGACGGAGCTACATTTTATAAAGATGGTTCATTATTTCACGGTGCTTTTTATCAAGGTATAGAAGAGGTAATCGCTATGGACGAAGATCAGGTTTTATTAAAATGTAAAGCACCTTCTGTTTCTTTTGAAGACCAAGGGCAGTTTCCTAGCACAAGCCTAAATGCATTCTTTTTAGATATTCAATATCAAGGTATGGTAGTGTGGGTACAAAAGTTTCATAATGGTGCCAATAGCTTGCCTTTACAAACTTTAAAAGGGATGGTTTATGGAGAAATTCCTGCAGACAAAAGTTTTTATGTACATATAAAAATACAAGAAAACTCTGCTGCAAAAATGATTGCAGACTGCACCGTATTCGATGAAAATGGAGCGGTCTATTTATTTACAGAAGGAGCAGGTTTAACTGTTTCTGAAGGCTTAAAATGGTAATCATACAGTAATTACTCTAAGCACACATTAAAACAACAAATGAAAGAAAAAATAGCAATCATCGGTATGTCTTCCCTTTTTCCGGGGTCTAAAACCTTACAAGAGTTTTGGAACAACCTTATGGATAAAAAAGACCTAACCGGTATGGCAACAAAAGATGATTTTGGGGCAGACCCAGAACTCTTTTACCATAAAGACAAGGGTACAATAGACCGTTGTTACTCGTTACGCGGAGGTTATATTAGAGATTATACTTTTAATAGCGCAGACTTTGGGTCTAAAGATTTAAGTGACTTAGACCAAATGTATCAATGGGGTTTACAAGTAACCAAGGATGCTTTAATACACGGAGGATATTGGAATAAAGACAAAGCTTTAGATACCTGCGGCGTGATCTTCGGAAACTTATCATTTCCTACAAAATCTTCGCATAAAATACTGGCACCTATCTATACTGAAACGCTAGAAAAAGGAATAAAAACCCTTTTAAAAGATGACCGTTTTAAAATGCCAGCAACTGAGTTTGACATTCCAAAAAACAACCCAATAGAAGGAGATGTTTCAGAATTGGTTAAAAATATTATTGGTTTAAAAGGAACAAACTTCGACTTAGATGCGGCTTGTGCTTCTTCATTATACGCTATAAAAATGGCTTGTGATGAGTTGCTAACAGGCAAAGCAGATATGATGTTGGCAGGAGCCGTTTGCTCTTCAGACCAATTATTTATCCACATGGGCTTTTCTATTTTTCACGCCTATGCAGCGCACGATAAAAAATATTCACCTTTAGATAAAGATTCTGCTGGCTTAGTTTCTTCTGAAGGTGCTGGAATGATTTTACTGAAACGTTTATCAGATGCAGAAAAAGATGGCGATAACATTATTGGTGTTATTTCTGGGATAGGATTGTCTAACGATGGAGCTGGAAAATTTTTATTAAGTCCCAATCCAAAAGGGCAAACATTGGCTTACCAAAGGGCTTATAACGGGAGTATTTCAAAAGAAAACACCTCGTACATAGAATGCCATGCCACAGGTACTCCCTTAGGCGATGTTACAGAAATAAACACACTCGAAACCTTTTTTGGAGACAACCCAAACAAGCTTCGGTTAGGTTCTGTAAAATCTAATATGGGACATATGTTAACGGCGGCAGGAATGCCTAGTTTAATGAAAGTGTTACTGTCTATGGAGCATAATATTATTCCTCCAGGGATTAATATGTCTACGGCAATACAGTCTGAAAAAGGGTGGTTTAATAGAGAGCAGATTATCGAAGAACCTTTAAAATGGGAGACAAATTATAAGCAAGCCGCTGTAAACTCTTTTGGTTTTGGGGGCACTAATGCCCATTTAGTGGTAGAAAATCATCACAATGAAGAAAGTAAAAAGCACAAAGATGTTTCGTTAAAAGAAATGGCCATCACAAGTATGGAAGTTCATTTTGGCGACTGCAATAACCTAGATACTTTTTACAAATCTATTTTTGAGGGAAAACAGCATTTTTCTGAAATGCCACAAGAAAGATGGAAAGGTTTTGAAAAAAATAGTTCGTTATTAGCCCAATATGGGTTGGATACTGAAACACCAATTAAAGGAAACTTTATTGATGCCTTTGATATGGATTTAATGCGTTATAAAATTCAGCCAAACGAGATTAGTACGATGGAACCTCAGCAAGCTTTAATATTAAAAGTTGCAGATGAAGCCATCCAAAAATCAAGCTTAAAAAGAGGGGCAAACGTAGCGGTATTAATCGCTATGAACCCAGAATTAGCAATCCACCATTACCTTGCACGTTGGGATAGCGAATGGCAGTTAGACAAAGCCTTAGAAAGTGCAGGAGTAGATCTTGATAAAGCCCAAAAAGAAACACTTTTAGCCGAGTGCCGCAATATTTTATACCAAATAGGAAACGTACAAACACCAAGCCAGCACACAAGTTTTGTTGGTAATATTATGTCGAGTCGTATTTCTGCTTTATGGGATTTTAACGGCCCTTCGTTTACTATTACCAATGGAGATAATGGAACAACAAGAGCCTTAGAAGTAGCACAAAATATGCTGTCTTTAGGCGAAGTAGATGCGGTTGTTGTGGGTGCTGTAGATTTTTCGGCAAGTATGGAGTCTGTGCTGTTACGAAACTTAGTAGATGCGGTTAATCAAAACCAAAAACCTAGTTTGTCTTTTAATGCAGATGATTACGGTTGGTTAATTGGTGAAGGTGCATCTGCCATTGTATTAAAAGCGAGCGATGCTATTAACGAAAAGGATCTTGTTTACGCTACTATTGATGCTATAGGAGATCTTCCAACAGATAAAAACATTGCTTTACAAGAGCTAGTGGCTTCTGGATTTTCGAAAGAGGATGAATTAGAACAAAAACAATTAGTTGCCAATAACCCAGAAGAAAAAGTAGCCCTAGGTGCTGTAAAAACCACAATTGGTCACACTTTTGCTGCGGCTGGATTAGCTTCTATTGTAAAAACGGCCTTGTGCGTGTATCATCAGTTTATACCGGGAATCCCAAACTGGAATGCTGCAAAAAACGATTTGCTTAAAAACAGTAATTACTATTTTCCTAGCCAATCGAGACCTTGGGTCAATGAAAGAAAAAAACCCAGACAAGCACTTGTTAATCTAAGCGCAAATTCTAGAGTTAAACTTTCAGAAGTAACATTTCCGAAGGAACAACAAATTGATAATTTTTTACAGAAGCATTTGTTTGTTTTAAAAGGAAACACGCAAAACGAATTACAAGAAAATCTAAGTCAGATTAACAAAGCGCTTCTTGAAAACGAGCTAGAATTTGTTGCGCAAGCTTATTTTGATACTGCTGTAAAAACCAAAACAACGTATAGCATTGTTTTAATTGCTTCTACTCTAAAATCAATACAACAAGACATTCGTTTTATTGAAAGAAAACTAGAAGAATCCTTTGCAAAGAATACCGATATTAAATTACCAAGTGGTTCTTTTTTTAGTCCCAACCCAAGTGCTGCAAAAGGAGATTTAGCATTTGTATATCCAGGTTCGGCAACTAGTTATGAAGGACTAGGGCGAGATTTATTTCAGTTTTTCCCAAATCTTTTAAGTGATTTTGAACATCAAATTCCAAATCTTAAAGACTTCTTTGGTTTAGAGTATCTATTTCCTAAAAAACAAGATAGCGCCACACCTTCACCAAATATTCAAGGTGATGCAATATCTATGATGTCTGCGGGAGTGCTTTATGCAACCTTGTACACGCATATTTTAAGAGCATATTTTGGCGTAAAACCAAAAGCTGCCATGGGATATTCTATGGGCGAATGTAGCTCTATGTGGTATGCCTTCGGAATTTGGAATCCAAGTGAAGGAACTAAAATTTTTAGAAATTCTCCCATCTTTAAAAACAAGTTTTCTGGCGATTTAGAATTGCTAGCAGAGGAGTGGAATATAAGTACAGAAGAAGCTAAAGCGAGATGGCAGAGTTGGATTTTATTAGAAACAAAAGAGAAGGTTGAAGCCGAAATATCAAAGTTTGACAAGGTATCCATCACTTTTATAAATTCTGAAAAAGAGCTGATTATTTCGGGAGATAAAAGCCAATGCGAGACCTTAATTGCTAACCTTAACTGTGCATCTGTATTGGTGCCATTTCAAAATATTATCCATAATGAGTTCTGTAAAAAAGAATATGATGGGCTTATTGAAATGCATAATTTTCCTTTAGTAAATAAACCCGAAGTTGATTTTTACTCAAGTTTAACGAGTGATAAAATACCGATGGATTCGCTTACAATTGCTGAAAACTCAACAAAAGTGTGTTATAAAACCGTGGATTTTCCTGCTTTTGCAAAAAACATGTCTTCTAATGGGTTTAGCACATTTGTAGAACTTGGTCCAAACAGCACTTGTACAAATTGGATTAAAGATACGCTAGATCAAAATACACATTCGGCCAGTGCAATTGATAAAAAAGGGACAAATTCAATACAATCTTTATATGAGTGTTTAGCACAATTAATCTCTAACGGAATTGACATTGATTTAAGCTTATTATACCCTAATAAAAACCAAGAAGAAGTAAAAAAACGCTTTACCAAAAAAGTAAAAACAGGAGGAAGCCCTGTGTTTGATGTGCTATTGTCTGATAAAATGAAGTCACAATTTGCAACTATTAAACGAAAAGAAAAAACACAAAACACTATAAAAAAAGCAGGCTTAAATAAGCCAAAAACTGCAACAGATATAGTAGAAAAAACAACCCGTATGACAGATACTCAAACGCCAAAAAACACCACTAAAATGGGTGAAAACGGCTTGAAATTACAAGATTACAATGATCCAAATCATTTAAAAGACAAAAACATCATTTTTACCAAAGAAGATTTAATTGAATTTTCTGAAGGAAAAATCGGAAACGTGTTTGGTGCAGAATACAACGTTATTGACCAATACAAACGAAGAGTAATGTTACCGATGGATCCTTATTTATTGGTAAGTAGAGTAACCGGGTTAAATGCAAAATTAGGAGAGTACAAACCTTCTACCATGCAAACAGAGTATGATATCCCATACAATTCTGGTTATGCTACTGATACGCAAATTCCTTGGGCAGTGTCTGTAGAGTCTGGACAATGTGATTTAATGTTGATTTCTTATTTAGGCATTGATCTTGAAAACAAAGGTGACTATGTGTACAGGTTATTAGATTGCACCTTAACTTTCTTAGATGATTTACCGTTTGAAGGGCAAACGTTACGTTATGATATTTCTATTAATTCTTTTGTTAGAAACGGTCGTAACCTTTTGTTTTTCTTTAGTTATGAGTGTTTTGTTGAAGACCGAATGGTATTAAAAATGACCAATGGTGTCGCTGGTTTTTTTACTGACGAAGAGTTAGAAAAAGGAAATGGAGTTGTCTATACAGACAGCGAAAAGAAAGCTTTACTAAATGTTGAAAAGAAGAAATTTATTCCTTTTTTAACTACAAAAAAGACCTCTTTTGATATAGAAGATTTAAGGCATTTAATTAATGGAGATGCGCATAAATGTTTTGATGACATATCATATTTCCCAAATGGGAGAAACGAATCGATAAGACTAGCACCAGAAAAAATGTTGATGCTAGATCGTATTACTAAGGCAGATGTACATGGCGGGGCCTATGGTTTAGGAGAAATTATCGCCGAGAAAGACCTGAGTCCAGATGATTGGTATTTTCCTTGTCATTTTAGGGATGATGAGGTTTTAGCAGGCTCTTTACAAGCAGAAGGTGGCGGAAACTTATTGCGTTTCTTTATGATGATGTTAGGACTACAACGTCTTAAAAAAGACGCGCGTTTTCAACCTCTTTATGGAGTTCCACAAAAGGTAAGGTGTAGAAAAGAAGTGACACCAAAGGATAAAAAATTAATCTATCGTCTAGTTATTAAAGACATCGGGCTATTACCAGACCCTTATGTAATTGGTGACTTAGAGATTATCGCAGACGGTATCATTACGGTACATTTTGCTAATTTAGGCTTACAAATAAGAGAAAAAGACAACCCAAAATACTTAGAACAACCTAAAAAGGTAACAGAAAACGTATTGTTAAACGAAACAGATGTTGAAACCTTTGCGTTAGGAAGATTAGCAGACTGTTTTGGTCCAGAATATGCTGTTTATGACAACAGAGCTCTATCACGCCAGCCCAATACAGATTTGCAAGTAGTAAGTCGTGTTATTAAAATTGACGGCGAGCGTTTTGACTTTTCAAAACCAACAAACATTTGGACGGAATATGACGTACCTCAAGAGGTGTGGTACTACAAGCAAAATGCTTCTATGACAATGCCTTATGCCGTGTTAATGGAAATTGCCCTACAACCTTGTGGACTTTTAGGAGCTTATTTAGGTAGTACATTACAGTTTCCGGAGCAAGATTTATACTTTAGAAACCTAGATGGTGATGGCGAGATGTTTGACCTACCCACTGGTACAGATTTTAGAGGAAAAGTGATTAAAAATAAGTCTACGTTAACCTCATCAACATCTTTAGGCGGTTTTGTTATTCAGAAATACTTATTTGAAGTATCGGTTGATGGGCATGTTTTTTATAAAGGATTTTCATCATTTGGATTCTTCCCAAAAGAAGCCTTAGCACAGCAAGTAGGCTTAGATAATGGAGAAGATGTTCCAGCTTGGTATGTGCAGAACAAATTGACAAGCAAAGATTATTTCCAAATAAAACTAGATTCTCTATATGCAAAAATGAAATTGTATAAAGAGAATGACAAAGCAAATACGTTTCGTTTAGCCGAAGATCAACTGGACTTATTAGACAGTGGTCTAGTGGTTAAAAATGGGGGTGAATTTGGAAAAGGATACATTCATTGTTCTAAAGCAATACACACTTACGACTGGTTCTTTACCTGTCATTTTTATTCAGATCCAGTGATGCCTGGTTCTTTAGGGGTCGAAGCAATCTCACAAGCGATGCAGTTATTTGCACTTCAGCAAGATTTAGGAAAAGACTTTAAAAATCCGCGTTTTGTGCAAGTGGAGCACAACAAAACCGAATGGAAATATCGCGGTCAAATAAAAATTAATGTGGAAAATATGCATCTAGAAGTGCATTTTAAAACCATTGAAAAAAGAGAAGATACTTTGGTACTAATTGCAAATGCATATCTCTGGAATGAAGGCACAAGAATTTACCAGTTAACAGACTTAGCCTTAGGAATCCAAGAAGCTTAAAACAAACGAAAAAGAGTGACTAGCGAGCATAATTTTCAATAGTACTATCAAATAAAACAACTAATTGGCATTTCGGAAAAAATTAAATATTTAAAAGAAATGCCAAAATCAAAACATAAAAGATGATTGATTTAAAATGGATAGGATCTCCCAGAGAGATTTCATTTGACTTAAAAGGAATGTCTGATAAATTAAAAAATACGGCCGTACCTTGTTACGTAGTGAAAGATTTATCGGGGCGAACTGGAATAACAAATACAGGGACAATTAGGTCTGAAGGAAAAGGATTGTTTCTAGAAGCAATAGTGCCCGCCTTTACTGCAGAAGATTTTGGAGACGCTTCTTTTAAAGAAGATTATGGTTTAAAATATGCCTACAAAGGTGGTGCTATGGCAAACGGAATAGCATCTACAGATATGGTAATCGCGCTTGGAAAAAACCAAATGATAGGTTCTTTTGGTGCAGCAGGGATGGTTCCGTCGCGTGTAAAAGAAGCAATAGCAACTATTCAGAAAGCATTGCCAACTCAGGCATATGCTTGTAACCTTATTCATAGCCCCATTGAAAAAGCGCTGGAAGAAGGTGCTGTCAATCTGTATATAGAACACGGTGTAAAGGTTGTAGAAGCTTCGGCATATATGAACCTTTCTGAACAGATTGTTAAATACAGAGCCGTTGGGTTAAGCTTAGATGCTGATGGCGAAATTGTGATTGGCAATAAAGTAATCGGTAAAGTTTCTAGGAAAGAAGTAGCTATGCGATTTATGTCACCAGCGCCTATTCAGTTTTTAGATAAATTGTTAGCAGCAGGAAAAATAACGCAAGAACAATATGAGTTGGCTCAAAAAGTGCCCATGGCAGACGATATAACTGTAGAAGCTGATTCTGGCGGACATACAGACAACCGTCCGTTGGTGGTTTTATTTCCAATTATTTTACAATTGAGAGATGAAATTCAGAATAAATACAATTACAAAAAACAGATTAGAGTAGGCGCTGCCGGAGGAATAGGAACCCCTGCTTCTGCCCTAGCAGCATTTAGTATGGGTGCCGCTTACGTAGTTACGGGTTCTATTAACCAAGCCTGTGTAGAATCTGGCACTTCAGACAAGGTAAAAGAATTGCTTTCTAAAGTAGCCTCAACAGATGTTACAATGGCACCAGCATCAGACATGTTTGAACTGGGTGTAGAGTTGCAAGTTTTAAAACGAGGTACTTTATTTGGGGCAAAAGCTAAAAAACTATATGAAGTTTATACGCGTTATGAAGGCATAGATGCTATTCCGGAAGATGAAAGAGTAAAACTAGAAACAAAGACTTTTAAAATGCCTTTAGAAAAGGTTTGGGAAGGTTGTGTTAGCTTCTTTGAAGAGAGAGATCCTGAACAAATAGAAAAAGCAGAAGGTAATCCTAAACGTAAAATGGCATTAATTTTTCGTTGGTACTTAGGCTTATCATCTAATTGGGCAAATGCAGGTACTCCAGATCGAGTTATGGATTATCAAATATGGTGTGGTCCTGCTATGGGAGCCTTTAATGAATGGACAAGAGACTCTTATTTAAGTGAAGCCAAAAACAGAAAAGTCGCTGATGTGGCTAGCCATGTATTAGAAGGTGCTGCTTATTTACACAGAATAAATACCATTAAAGATCAAGGTGTGGAGTTACCCCTTGACCTCTTGCGTTTGGATATTGAATAAATAATAGCATATTTGCAACACAAATGAAAAAACAAGGATTACATATCAACCAACTTGTAGAGAACTGTCTCTATGGAACGTGCCTACCTTATCGTCAGCACGAAGGATGTTATGTAATTTTAAGAAATAGGTGATGAAATAAACACGTATTAAATAAAAATTAGAGCGTCCAATTCACATTGGACGCTTTTTTTATGCAAAATTTTTAGAAATAAATATTTATTGAAAAACTAAAGAAATAACATAGTATTTACACAAAACAATTGAGAGACAGTCTATTGTATTTAAAGTAAAATATCTGTATAAAACGGACAGTCATACTAGTGCCTAAAAACAAGATAACTCTCTTATTATCAATTGGTTAAAATGTTATTTTTCTTGTGTAATTTAAAAAACCATTATAGATTTGCACCAGAATAAATAATAAGAATACACACATATATAATGAAATATTTTTTAGAACCTATTGAACAACTTCTACGCTGTCTTCGCTCACCGAAGCAGCAGAAAAGTGAATATTGTTTAGAGCAGTCTGTTCTAAAAAAAATAGAGATTTTAAAGACTTGATATATTAGTATATCTCGTATTTATATAAGCATCTCTGTTGAGGTGCTTTTTTTATGGAATAAAATTAATGGAAGTATTGAGCAATTGGTTGGCTCGCCAGACTGTAAATCTGGTTTACTATGTAACGTGTTGGTTCGAGTCCAACTACTTCCACAAGACAAGGTGGCTGAAAGGTAAGGCGACAGACTGCAAATCTGTTTTTTATGAGTTCGAATCTCATTCTTGTCTCAATAGTATAGTCGTACTATACTAAGGTACTGTTGTAAAAATGAGACACATTTGACTGTCTCTTGAATGTGTTTTTAGCAACAGTACTTATCTCTGGGAAGATAACGATTGGTAGTTTACTCGCTTTGGATGCGAGAGGTTGTAGGTTCGAGTCCTGCTTCTCAGACAAATTATAAAAGACTGCGTTGGTAAAATGGTTAAAACGCTACACTTGCTCTGTAGAATTAAGGGTTGGATTCCCTTTCAGGGTTCTAAAATCTAAAGTTTTTCAGAAGAAAAGCTTTTCATGCGGGGATGGCGAAATGGTATACGCGCCTGATTTAGGATCAGGATTCTATGAGTTCGAATTGCTCTCTCCGTACAATACGTTTTATAAATAACGTGCAAAATAGACCTGTGACGTAATGGTTAGCATACAAGATTTTGATTCTTGTTGTAGTGGTTCAAATCCATTCAGGTTTACAAATAGTGTAGCTTTAGTTTATTCAAAGTCACTCAAAACAGAAATTTCGACCCTTGTTATTATTACAAAAAAACCTAGCCACGTACATGGGCTAGGTTTTTAATATTTCATTATTTAGAAATTTAATACTCTCCTTTTAAATTATCTAACATAATTTTTGTCATTTCGTCTAAGTCAACTTTATGTTCCCAACCCCAATCTTTTCTGGCCGCTTTATCATCTATCGTTTGTGGCCAAGAATCTGCAATCTCTTGTCTAAAATCTGGATTGTATTCTATCTTAAAATCTGGAATATGTTTCTGTATACTTGCTGTAATTTCTTGAGGGTTAAAACTCATTGCTGCTAGGTTATATGCATTTCTAATTTTAACATCTTCTGGAGCTGCAAGCATTACATTTACTGTAGCTCTAATAGCATCATCCATAAACATCATTGGCAATGTCGTTTCTTCATTTAAAAAACAAATATACTTGTTATGTTTTAACGCTTTGTGGTAAATATCTACAGCATAATCTGTTGTACCTCCTCCAGGTTGTGTTTTATAACTAATAAGCCCAGGGTATCTTATACTTCTGACATCTACACCGTATTTGTTATGATAATACTCACACCATCTTTCGCCAGTTTGTTTACTAATTCCATACACTGTAGAGGGTTCCATAATAGTTTGTTGCGGTGTATCTTGTTTTGGTGTAGTAGGACCAAATACAGCGATACTAGAAGGCCAAAATATTTTATCAATTTTACCTTCCTTCGCCAAGTTCAATACATTAAAAAGCGAGTTCATATTTAAATCCCATGCTTTCATCGGGAATTTTTCTGCTGTGGCAGATAACATGGCTGCCATCAAATACACATCTGTTATCTCATAAGAAATCACAACATCTTGTATTGCGTCATAATCCATGGCGTCAAGAATCTCAAAAGGGCCACTTTTCATGACCTCATCTGCAGCTTCTGCAATATCACTAGCAATCACTTTATGGTTTCCGTAAATACCACGTAAATACATGGTTAGCTCTGTTCCTATTTGGCCAGAAGCACCTATTATGAGAATTCTTTTTTTCATTATTCGGGTTTGTTTTATGGGGCAAAGATACTAATAACTTCTTACGTTAAAGTTGCGCTAAATTACAATCTAAATACCCGTAAGACATTATATTTGTACAGCAAATTTGCACCTATGCAACGACTTCATTTTCAAGCGCTCATCATTGTGTTGATTGTTTTTACTTCCTGCGGAAACGAAAACAACAATACCATACAGGCTTCTCAAACAGATACTCAGAAAGAAATTATCTTCGGAAAAAATAACCATACGGCTGCTGTTACGGCTCCACCTGTTATAGAAATAACAAATAATTGGGGGGGATATCTTGATTTTTCTGAAGACATCACTAAAGTAAACCGAAATACTATTGAAGGATTAAAAGTGGTCTCTGACAGACTCGCTGTTACCACAGATTCCCTCTATCGTTTTATTCCAGATACTTTAAATACCACTCCTATTGCTTCAAGACTTCTCGTGGTACAAACCAGAATTAAATTATTGCAACAGCAATTAGGCTTTGATCGTATAGACTCAACTAAGATAGAAGAGCATATTTCAGAAATAAATGATGCACACACTGTTTTTATTTCTCAAATGAACGAGAAGTTTATTAAAGACGGTATTAATCAAGAACAAAAAGAAGTAGAAGACCGCGAAATAGAGCAAAGAAAACAAGATTCTATTTTTAAATTAGAACTACAAGACAACAATCGCAACTAATTTGTAACAATTAGTATTTTAAGGCTACTAATTAGTTACAAACTAATTAATTAAAAATGAAAACACCTAAAATCACACTAGCGCTTGCAGCAGGTATAGCGCTTATTACAGCTGTCTCTTGTGATGAGAAAGACGGTAAAATGGCTAAAGCAGATGATGTAGAGCGAGGGATTATCCTTTCAAACATGGATACACTTGTAAGCCCTAAGGCAGATTTTTACAACTATGTAAATGGTAGTTGGATGAAAAATACTGAGATTCCAGACGATCAAGTACGTTGGGGAGGTTTTGGTGTTTTAAGAAAAAGTACAGATAAAGATGTACTCTCTATTCTTGAAAAAGCAGATAAGAGCGGAAAATACAAAGCTGGAACTGATCAAGCAAAAGCAATTGCTATATTTAACACAAAACTAGATACAGTAGCACGTGATGAAGCTGGTATTGCTCCACTACAACCTACGCTAGATAAAATTGCAGCAGTAAAAACTAAAGAAGATTTTGTAAAACTAATAACGGTTAATGCAACTTCTGTATCACAACCTTTTATTGGTATTGCAGCTTTTTCTAACCCTAGCAACAGTGCAATGAACTCAGCATACATCACTCCAGGTGGTTTAGGGTTGCCAGACAGAGATTACTACACAAACACAGACGCTAAAAGTGTGGAAATTCGTGGACAATATGTAGATCATATTACACGTATGTTACAATTTTTAGGAGATGATGAAGCAAGTGCAAGAAAACAAGCAGAAACTATTTTAGCTTTTGAAACTACACTAGCAACACCAAGATTAGACAAAGTTCAGAGTCGTGATTTCAGAAACTTTAACAATCCAAGATCTATTGCTCAAATTCAGGAAATGGCACCAGCAATTAACTGGAAAACGGCAATTAAAGACATGGGAGTTGAAAAAGAACTTGACACATTAATTGTAATGCAACCTAAATATATGGCGGTTGTACAAGATGTGATGAAAAAAGGTGATGTTGACACATGGAAAACAGTGGCTAGATGGGCTACTTTTAATAGCGCATCTGAAGCTTTAACTACAGAGATTGAAAGAGCAAACTGGGATTTTTATAGCAAAACATTAAGTGGAGCTAAAAAACAACGTCCAGCAGATGAGCGTGCACTGGGTACTGTAAACGGAACTGTAGGTGAAGCATTAGGTAAACTATATGTAGACGAAATGTTCCCTCCAGAAGCAAAAGCAAAAGCAGAAACAATGATTGCAAATGTAATTGCTGCATACCAAGATCGTATTCAAAAATTAGACTGGATGAGTGAGGACACTAAGGTAAAAGCAATAGAAAAACTTGATAAATTTACTGTAAAAGTAGGATATCCAGATTCTTGGGAAGACTATAGTACTATGGATGTAAGTGCAGACAAAAGCTACTATGACAATGTTACAGCTATCGGTGAATGGGCTTTTAAGAAAAACCTCTCTGAAATTAACGAACCTGTAGATAGAACAGAATGGGGTATGTCTCCACAAACTGTAAACGCTTACTTTAATCCATTTAACAATGAGATTGTATTCCCAGCAGCTATTTTACAACCACCTTTTTATGACTATAAAGCTGATGATGCTGTAAACTATGGTGGAATTGGAGCAGTAATTGGACACGAAATATCTCACGCATTTGATGATAGTGGAGCTCGTTTTGACGGTGATGGTAACTTAGTAAACTGGTGGACTGAAGAAGATTTAAAACAGTTTAGTGAAAGAGGAGCGGCATTAGCAGAACAATATGATGCTATTGAGGTTGTAGACAGCGTATTTGTAAATGGTAAATTTACATTAGGTGAAAACATAGGTGATTTAGGTGGTGTTCTTGCTGGTTATGATGGTTTACAACGTCATTTTAAAGAAAACGGACGTCCAGAAGATATAGATGGTTTTACAGCAGAGCAACGTTTCTTTATGAGTTGGGCAACGGTTTGGAGAACAAAACAACGTGAAGAAAGTTTACGTACGCAAGTAAAAACAGATCCTCACACACCAGGAAGATGGAGAGCAACAGAACCTCTTAAAAATGTAGATGCCTTTTATGAAGCGTTTGATATTAAAGAAGGAGATCCAATGTATGTAGCTCCAGAAGACAGAGTAAGAATCTGGTAATCTACTAAACAAATAGTGTAAAAACCGTCTAACCTTGTTAGGCGGTTTTTTTGTGTACTACCGTCTTAAAAAATATTAATTGCAGTAACTTTGCGACTTTATCGAATTCGTACGTATAAAACCGTACATCTAAAATTTTTAACATGAGAATCCTCACAGGAATTCAGAGCACAGGAACACCACATTTAGGAAACATTTTAGGCGCATTATTGCCAGCAATTGCAATGTCAAATGACCCTAAAAACGAATCATTTCTATTTATTGCAGATATGCACTCGCTAACGCAAATTAAAGATGGTGATTCACTAAGAGAAAACACCTATAGCACTGCGGCAACCTGGCTGGCCTTAGGACTCGATGTAGAAAAAACCGTATTTTATCGCCAGAGTGAAATACCACAAGTAACAGAGTTATCTTGGTATTTAAGCTGCTTTTTTCCTTATAAGAGATTAATGCTCGCCCATAGTTTTAAAGACAAAGCAGATAGACTTGACGATGTTAATGCAGGCCTTTTTACATACCCTATGTTAATGGCTGCAGATATCCTTTTATACGATGCAGAGGTTATTCCGGTAGGGAAAGACCAAATGCAACATATAGAGATGACAAGAGATGTTGCTTCTCGTTTTCATGCACAGTTAGGCGAAACTTTTGTAATCCCAGAAGGAAAAGTAAAAGAAGAAACCAAGCTTATCCCTGGAACCGATGGGACAAAAATGAGTAAATCTAAAGGTAATTTTATAAATATCTTTTTGCCAGAAAAGAAGCTACGTAAGCAAGTAATGAGCATTGAGACCGATAGCACACCGCTAGAAGAACCTAAAGATTGGGAAAACTGTAATTGCTTTAAAATTTATAGTTTATTGGCTTCGGAAGCTGAAATAGCACAAATGAAAGCAAATTACGAAGGCGGAAATTATGGGTATGGTCATGCAAAACAAGCACTTTACGAACTCATTTTAACCAAATTTGAAACACCTCGTGAGCGCTACAATCATTTTATGGCCAATAAAAATGAAATAGATGAAGCATTAAAAATTGGTGCAGAAAAAGCAACAGTTATAGCCAATCAAGTATTAGATAGAGTACGCGCTAAAGTAGGATACTAAACACCTATTTTTAACAAAATTCAATAAGCAGTTTATTTCAGGAGTACATTATACTCTAGAAATAAACTGTTTTAGTTTACCGCGGTTTGCACGGTCTAAAACAGTTACTTTTTTAAAGGAAACCGTTAATCCTTCTTCTAGATAAGTAAGTACTGCTTTAATTATCTTTTGAGTTTCGTTTGTTGTTAATACCTCATCGGCGACATACATAATTGTAAAGTGGTCTATTGCTATTTGCTCAATGACAAACTCCTTCACATTTCCGTCGTCTTCAATAACACTTTTAGTAACATAATAAAAGGTGAGTCCCGGAACTTGCTTGCCACTAGGGAGTTTTGCTACATCATTTGTCCTGCCTATAAGTTTTTCTAGAATAGGCTTTTTTAGGGTGCTTCCTTTGGCAATAATACCACTATCCCCTATGTCATATCGTATCATTGGGTGTGCCTTATTATAGAGCGATGTAATAACAATACGACCAGGAAGCCCATTAGGGACTGGTTGATCGTGATCATCTAAGATTTCGACAAAAAGTGTTTCACTGTTTAAAACAAATTCGTCGTTTTTGTTTTCAAAAGCAATGAGGTCTAGTTCGCTTGCACCATACTCGTTGTAAACAGGGATTCCAAAAACGGTTTCCATTAGTTTTTTGTCTGTATCATATAACATTTCGCTAGTAACAATACAGCAGGTTAAAGTAGGACAGATATCTTTTAAGTTGTAATTTCTCTTTTGTAAAAACTTAGCAAAAAGCACAATAGCACTAGTATATCCATTTATGTAGGTAAAAGGTTTTGTTTTAAATGTGCCTAAAAATTCATCAAATTTCTCATCAGACAAATCAAAAATAGGAAAGCGAAACCTGTTGCTCAATTTGTCTTTTAAGCGTTCTTTTTGATACCCCAAACGATCTAACGGAATACCATAAAACCTTGCTTGTAATGCGTTGTTAAAGTTAATGCCGTGCCACTCAAAACGACTCATAATTTCTGCCCAGGTTAAGGCGTGGCACATGGTATCTTTTGCAAAAACAAAAGGATGGCCGCTGCTTCCAGAGGTTTTATTAACGTATACATTTTTTGCAGAAAAGCCGCTAGACAATCGTTCTGCAAGTGGTTTTTGTAGATCTGCCTTTGTCATTACAGGTACAGCATCCCAACTTCTGAAATGTTCTAAACCTGAAAATTGCTTGTAAAAATTATTCTCTCTTAAATGATGAGAGACAATCCTTTCTTTTTGCTCAGAAATATAATCTTGATACTCTTCTTCAGGAATACTTTGAATTTCTTGCACCCTTTTTTTAGCCTCTTTAATCGGGAAGCCTTTTAGTTTTAGGGTTGTTTCAAAGAGGTTCAATGACATTGGGTTTAATGCTAAACGATAAAGATATATATAAAATTTAGCTTAGGTCTAGAGTTTCCATTTAGGAATGTAATGCGCTTCGACTGCGCTCAGCATGACTTTGTGCTAATTTTTATATTGAGACCTGTTGTCAGTCTGAGCGCAGTCGAAGACCATGAACATAACAATTTTACACTTAAATAAACACTTAGACAGGCTCAGTGTGACAGTAGGCTTGATTTAATAAGTCTAAGGTTTCCATGTAGGAATGTGATGTGCTTCGACTGCGCTTAGCATGACATGGTGCTGTTTTTTAAATTAAATTCTGTTGTCAGTCTGAGCGCAGTCGAAGACCATGGATATAACAATTTTACACTTAAATAAACACTTAGACAAGCTCAGTGTGACAGTAGGCTTGATTTAATAAGTCTAGGGTTTCCACGTAGGAATGTAAGGTGCTTCGACTGCGCTCAGCATGACATGGTGCTATTTTTTATATTGAGCCCTGTTGTCAGTCTGAGCGCAGTCGAAGACCATGGATATAACAATTTTACACTTAAATAAGCAGTTCGACAAGCTCAGTGTGACAGTAGACTTGATTTAATAAGAACTTCATCCTACTATAAGCTAGAAACAACGCTCCGCTTAAATTGCTATTGTTTTTTTATCTGCTTAGGTCGCACCATAAAATACTCCCAGAAAAACTGCAACAAACAAAAAACAGACTTAAGCCAAGAATACCCCAAATACGTTCTATAAAAAGCAAAATTATACTTTATTAATTTCCATTTATTAGCGCTCATAGAATCAAGGTGAACTCTATAAAAAGCAAGGTTTTCTTGTAAACCAAGTGCTGGTTTTTTACTTTTTTTTATGGCCTCTAACCATACCGCCCAGTCTTGACGTTTACGGATGTTAGGGGCTATAATTTTGCCAAGGCTATTGGCATTATACATACCTGTAAGATTTCCTATGTAATTATTTTTATGTTGTTTTTTATAAGGAAGCGTTTTAATTGCTTGTACTTGCCGTCCTAATAAATTTCCGTTTTGATCTATCTGGAGATAACTCGTAAAACTCACATCACAATCATGCTTTTGCATAAATTTAAGCTGTTTTTCTAGCTTATTTTTATGCCATAGGTCGTCTGAGTCTAGAAATGCAATATAGTCGCCTGTAGCTTCGCTAGTAGCTTGATTACGGCAATGAGCTGCACCTTTGTTTATTGTGTTAGGGTAAAATTTAATGCGGGGGTCATTTCCGAAGAAATCACGAACTATTTGAAGACCATTATCTGTCGAAGCATCATCTACAATTAATAACTCCCAGTTAGAATAGGTTTGATCTAAAACAGACTGTATGGTTTTTTCAATAAAAGGAGCAGCATTATATAAGGGTGTAATTATAGATACTAATGGTTTTGATACCATATTAATATGCTTTTTCTTCCCCTCTAATGGCATTATAAACAGTTTTAAAAACCACTTTAATATCTAAAAACAATGACCAATTTTCTAAATAAAATATATCATATTTCACTCGGTTAATAATGTCATTATCTGTTTCTACCTCACCACGATAACCACTCACTTGAGCAAGTCCTGTGATACCTGGTTTAATAAAGTGGCGCACCATAAATTTATCTATACGCTCTGCATACATATGCGTGTGACTTACCATATGAGGGCGTGGCCCTACTACAGACATATCACCCTTAAGAACGTTGATAAACTGAGGGAGCTCATCCATACTTGTTTTTCTAATAATCCTTCCAACTTTGGTAATCCGTTCGTCTCCCTTGGTTGCTTGATATAAGTTTGCATCTGGGTTTGGGGTCATACTCCTAAACTTATAACAGTAAAACTCTTTATAATCTAATCCATTACGTCTTTGTTTAAAAAACACAGGACCTTTAGATTCTAATTTTATAATAAGTCCTAATAAAGGTGTAAGCCATGAAAGCACGAATACAATTACACCTAGAGCCATTATAATATCAAACGATCGTTTAACAAACTTATTAAACGGCTCATCCATAGGTATTTTACGCATGGACAAAATGGGTAAAAATCCGTAATAACTAAAGTCTAATTTTTTACTATATATTTCCTTATTATCGGGTAAAAACTTGAGTACTTTTAAGTTATTATCTGCAAAATCAATGATTTTACTCATCTTCTCATTTGAGATTTCCCCAATAGAAGTATAAATCTCATCGATGTTATTCTCTAGAATAAAATTAAACGTGTCTTCTAAGTCGTCTTTAGATTCTCCTTTAAGGTTAAATGTTTTTTGAAGTTCGTAGCCATATTCTGGCTTATTGGTAAAAAATGATCTTAGTTGTTCTGTTTTATTATTAAGCCCATAGATTACAACACGTCTTTGATTGCCCTTAAAATAAGCTCTATATTTTTTTAATAAGAAAAATATAGCAAACTTAATTATACTAATCCCTAGAATAACCCAAAGTATGTAGATTGCAATTTTCCAGGGATCTTTGGTGATTTGGTTATAAAAACCAAAAAAAGCAAAGACAATTAAAAAGAATATACCCCCTTGTTTTGCTAAAGAAGATAGAATCACTTGAACGTGTGTAAACCTAAATATTTCGTAAAAATTAATCTTTATAGAAAGTACGATCCACGCTAATGAAACAAAAAGAATGTAGTTTAAAAAGATAAATTTATCTTCAAAAAACGGCGCAGCAAGTATATGAATGATGCAAAGATCAATCATATAATTTATAGGCTTAATAAACCCTGAATATCGTCCCGTTTTAAATATCATATTTAGTTAATGTGCTTAGAAAAATCTTTGTGTTCACTTCTGTTTAGCTCCTCTTTAGAAAGACTTTTAAAATACTGATAGGTTTTTTTCATCCCCTCTGCCCTACTCGTTTGAGGTTGCCAGTCTAATATTTCTTTTGCTTTGCTTATGTCTGGACGACGCTGCATGGGGTCATCTTTTGGTAAAGGCTTATAAATTACTTTTTGGTCTGTACCTGTTAATTTTATAATCTCTTCTGCAAAATCTTTAATGGTGATTTCGTCTGGGTTACCTATGTTTACTGGATAAGTGTAATCACTCATTAATAATTTGTATAAACCGTCTACCTCATCATCAACATAACAGAAAGAGCGCGTTTGCATCCCATCTCCAAAAACAGTGAGATCTTCGCCTCGTAGGGCTTGCCCTATAAATGCAGGAATTACACGACCGTCATTGAGTCTCATTCTTGGACCATAAGTATTAAAAATTCTGGCAATTCTAGTGTCTATGCCATGAAAACGGTGGTACGCCATAGTGATAGATTCTTGAAAGCGTTTTGCTTCATCATACACTCCTCTTGGACCTATGGTGTTTACGTGACCGTAATACTCTTCTGTTTGTGGGTGTTCTTTAGGATCTCCATAAACTTCTGATGTAGAAGCAATCATAAAACGAGCCCCTTTTACACGTGCTAGACCAAGTAGGTTGTGTGTACCTAAAGAACCAACTTTTAATGTTTGTATCGGTATTTTTAAATAATCTATTGGGCTTGCAGGAGAAGCAAAATGTAAAATATAATCTAGTTTACCAGGTACGTGTACAAATTTTGTAACATCGTGATGGTAAAAATCAAAATCAGGTAGTTTAAAAAGGTGCTCAATATTTTTGAGATCACCGGTAATAAGGTTATCCATCCCTATCACTTCAAAACCTTCTGCTATAAATTTATCACATAGGTGTGATCCTAAAAATCCTGCAGCTCCTGTTATTAATACTCGTTTTTTCATTAAAAATTTTCTTTTTCATTTCCGCGAAGGCAGAAATCTATTTCTGTTGTTGCACTTAGACAAGCTCAGTGTGACAATTAGCATATTTTTTAATACATCTTGATTACCTTCCTATACTAATATAGGTGAACCCTTCTCGTTTCATCTCTGCGGTGTCATACAAATTACGTCCGTCAAAAATCACTGGGTTTGTTAAGCTAGACTTTAATTTATCTAAATCTGGCGTTCTAAAAATACTCCACTCTGTACAAATAATCAAAGCATCTGCCCCTTGTAAGGCATCATACATAGAGTCTGCATAAGCAAGTGAGTCGCCAAATTGCTTTTCTATATTATCCATCGCTTCTGGGTCAAAAACGTTTAGAGACGCTCCTTGTTCTAACAAGCCTTTCATCATATAAATAGAAGGTGCTTCTCTAATATCATCTGTTTCTGGCTTAAAGGCTAAACCCCAAATGGCAAATTTCATTCCTTTAATATTTCCGCCGAAATGATTACTTATACGAGGTAACAATATTGTTTTTTGACGCTCATTTACATCTATCACTGCGTCTAGTATTTTAAAATCGTAATCTTCATCTTTCCCAGCTTTTTGCAAAGCCTTCACATCTTTTGGAAAACAAGACCCGCCATAACCAATACCAGGAAATAAAAAACGTTTACCAATACGAGAATCTGTCCCCATACCCACACGCACTTTATCTACGTCTGCTCCTACTTTTTCGCAGTAGTTAGCAATCTCGTTCATAAAGGTAATTTTTGTGGCTAAAAACGAATTTGCAGCGTATTTAGTTAACTCTGCTGACTTCTCGTCCATCACAATTACAGGATTACCAGATCGTACAAAAGGCGCATACAGTTTTTGCATTAATGCCGTTGCCTTATCGCTAGACGATCCAATTACAATGCGTTCTGGTTTTAAAAAATCGTCTACAGCAAAACCTTCTCTTAAAAATTCTGGATTAGAGACCACATCAAAATCGCAACCTGCATGCTCTGCTATAACTGCGTTTACCTTTTCTGCAGTTCCTACAGGCACGGTACTTTTGTCTACAATAACTTTATAGCTTTTAATAAGCTTTCCTATTTCTTCTGAAACGCCCAACACATAACTTAAATCTGCAGATCCATCTTCATCTTCTGGTGTGGGTAAGGCTAAAAAAATAATCTCTCCAAAATCTAATCCTTCTTGTAATGAAGTACTAAACTTTAGTCTATCTGCTTTTATGTTTCTTTCAAATAATACATCAAGGTGTGGTTCATAAATAGGCACTTCTCCAGCGCGCATTTTGTCCACTTTATTTTCATCAATATCTACACAAAGCACTTCGTTACCTGTTTCTGCTAAACAAGTTCCTGTTACTAAACCTACATATCCTGTTCCAACTACTGTTATTTTCATTAAATCTTTAATTATCTTTTTAATAATAGATATCTATTTTTTAAACTACTAGTAATAAAAAATCAATATATATCTCAACTATATTTTTTATAAATAGCTTCTAGTTTTTCAATATTGTTTTCAATATTAAAATCTGTATTAAAGCGTAAGAGCGCATGTTGCTCCATTTTTACTCTTTTTTCATCATCGCTTAATAATGCAAAAATACGATTTGCCATGACTTCTACCCCATCTTGCGGAACAACATATCCGTTATATCCATCTTTTACTAAATCCCTATTACCATCTGCATCTGTAACTACACATGCTTTTTTTAGCGCCATCGCTTCTATTACAGAATAAGGAAGACCTTCATAACGTGATGCAGACACGTAAAGAGCTGCGTTTTTTATAAACCCAAAAATAGATTCTCTCTCAATCCACGGAATTAAAGTAATGTTATTGGATAAATCATCGTTTTTTATAATCGTTTCTACAGCCTCCTTATTGGGACTATATTCTCCTACACCTAAGACGACCAAATGTATATCTGGTTGCTTCACTTTTAAAACTTTAACCACCGCAAGTAACATTTCGATATTCTTTTGATAAGAAGGCCTCCCTACGGTACAGATATAAGGCTTATTTGTAAACTGCTTGGGTTCCTTTACTTCTGAAATAGTAATAGGGCGTACACAGTTATTCATCACAATAGCCCGTGATTTTTTGTAGCCAAGGTTTAAAAGTCCTTGATTTCTTTCTGAAACAGAGCAAGCGAGTAAAATAGAGTTAAAATGTTTAAATACTCTTTCTATTGCAATAAAGACGGTTCTTTTTAATGATGTTTCGGCACTTAAAAAAGAAAAGGCGTGTGGTGTATATAATACATTTACTTTATAAAACAAAGACGCAGCTCTCGCTATAATACCTCCTTTTGCACTATGTGCATGTATCACATCTGGGCGTTCTTTTTTAAGAATTTTTATGGTTTCACGTATCGCTTTAAAATCTTTTATAATACTGATTTCTCGTTGTATAGGTACCGTATAACTTTTTATTTGTTTTCCGTTTCTATTTAAAATTGGGTCTACAGAACCTTCTAGACCTCTTATTAAAAAACTCTCCGTTTTTTTGGGGTCTAATGTGCCTATGTTTATACGAAGCCACATATTTACTCCTCCAACCGAATTAGCGATATGAGCAATTTTTGTTTTTTTCATCCCTTATTTTGATCTTGTATTTCATATACACCTTCTCTATAAAAAGGAAATCCTGTTCTTTGTTTGTAACCCGTAATAATCGCTTTTTGGTAAAACGCTTTAGAGCTTAAAAGTGATGTCAATATATCATTCAAAGAATGACCTTTTGTTATTTTTTTCTGCCAGTATTTTACTTCCATTTCATTAGGCGCTCTATTTATAATGGTACTGTATGCCTTAGCAATAAAAGTATTAAAGTCAGAACTTTCAGTTGAAAAATTAGACATACTTAAATTTTTAATCTCTGCTTCTTTTTGTTCCAAAGACCTATTGATGTTTTCTTTTCCATACTTAGCCTCCTCAATTAAATACTTATATGTTTCAGCGGCAATTTTAAATCTATATTGTGAATATTTTTGTTCCCATTCAATTAAACCATACTGACATTCTGTTAAAGCCTCATATCCTTCTCCATCGCACAAAACGGGTTGATCTAATAATTCATACATAAAAAATGCTTTTACATATGGCTTTTTCTTTACTGCTTCAATAAAACTATGAATCCAGTTGCTTTGACTTTCTTGAGAATATTTACGGCTTCCTTGATGTTGATTAACTTCTGTAATCCAAACGGGTTTATTTATTCTTTTATAAAGCTCATCTAGTACATCCTGCCCTCCTATTTCATCATAAAATGGTGTATCTAAAGTTCCTTCTTTAGAATAAAAATGAAAGCCTAAATAGTCATAATTCACATTTTCATTTTTCAAGAATTCGAAGAAACCATATTTAGTTCTGCCTGCGCTATTAACAATTGTTTTTGCAGCGGGATTAACTTCTTTTATTCCTTCTATCATTCCTTTAAGATATGATGCCCAAACTTTCATATCTTGTTCTCTGTAATGTGATATTTCACTCCCAGAAAAACCTTTAATTATAAGCTTCATGTCCATCTCATTACCTAACTCATAGACATTGAAGTGTTTACCATAATGTTTTACAAAACCAGCGGCCTGTCTCTTAGCGTAAGCAAAAGCCTCTTCTTCTGTGTTGTCAAAATCATACTTAATTAAATGAAATAAAGGTAATATTGTGACATTTGCCTCTTTGGCTTTCAGTAGAAATTCTATCCATCTTTCTTCAGAGTTTTTATATTTACTTACTCTTCCATCTTTATCTACATACACATTTACTCTATAATGCGTGGTTTGAAACTCATTTAAAAGTTTAAACTGTTCATCTATACTTCCAGATGCATGATACCCTTCACTATTCAAGGGATGACCATTAAAACCCCAAATAAATTCATCTTGTACCAACACAACAGAATCTGTTTGTTTTGTGGTAGAAAGAATAAGCTGTGAAGCATCATTTATATTTTTTATAAACAAAAATTCTTCAGGATTATCGAGGGCGCTATTTAAATACAAAGGTTTACAGCTTATAAACAGCACACTCATGGCTATAATTATCCACGTTTTTTTCATTGTTCAATTACTTTTTGAGTATCCGTTTTGTAGCTTAAAATTAAAAAAAGTACGATAGCAAAAAAGTAAGCGCCAAACTGTCTGTGAAAGACATTTTCAATATTACAGAAGGCAAACAATATTATTGTAAAGGCCAATGGTGCATATTGGCTTCTGTATTTAATAATCAATGTTATAAACAAAAGGGCAAACAATAAAAAAGGAATAATCCCTTTGCTTATAAAAAAGTCTAAAAACTGATTATGTGTATTAAATCTTCTTTCAACAAAGTAATTTTTTCTTTTGTCAGGAGTTACACTTGTCTCATAACAAGCTACAAGATTATTTATGGTGTTTTTAAAGCCAACGCCCATTAACAAAGCGTTATTTTCTTTTATTTGATCTAAGGCACAGGACCAAATAATAACTCTAGGTTCTTTTTCAACAAACAACTCTACATATGTTTTAGAGCTAGTGCTTTTTGTATAAAAAAACCGTTCTCCAAGATTATGATTAAACTGAAAAGCCAAGAACATAACTACTACGAGACCTAAGAAAAAGAAGATAAATGGTTTTTTATTTTTTACATAAAAAATCTTTAGTGCAAATAGTAAAAGTAAAATTAGAATCGCAAGGCGTGATGAAATTAGCAAAAGAAACAACACCGCCATTACTACAAAAGCAAAATAATATCTATTATCAGGATGATACTTCTTTTTTATTAGTGAAATCGCACAAGCAATAGCTATAACACATAAAAAACCAAGGTAAAGCCTATCAATGATTAAAACTTCATTTATAGGACCAGAATTTGAAAAGCTAAAAACCTCTTCGCTGATATAAAAGAAATAGATATGATAAAGAGAAATAATTATGGCTAACAAACAAGAAAATATGATTGCTTTTTTTATTCTAGAGCTATCAACAACAGGTAAAAATAACACGAATAACAATAGTGAAGATCCTAGTTTTTTAATAAAAGAAGCATCTATAGAAAAATCATGGGCTACCAAAGTAATTGCCAAAATCGCGGTTACCAAAATAGTAAAAACAACAAATATTCGGTTTTTAATACGCTTTAAAACGTCCTTATTAATAACAAAGGGAAATAAGGCTATTAAAACAACCAACAAAATATTAGGAACTGCAGTTGCATATTTATCTAAGACTAGAGAAATACAAAAGAAAATACAAACAAAAGGATACACGCTTTTAACTAATTCTCTCATAAAGTTATATTTTAAATAGCTTTTTAATAGCTGTAGAAAGGTTTCTAGGTATAAAATACAAAAAAGTACTTCTAATTATTCCATATAGAGGATACACACCCCAATAAAAATGTTCTTTAAGTATGGAAATTCTATTTTTAACCTGCAATTTTCTGTTTTTAGTTGATATAGAATGTGATTCTACTATATAATCCATGCATATTTCAGGTAAATTCTCAGCTTTGTAATGCTTGATTACATTAAAGAAAAAAGCATAATCTTGAGCTGCTCTTCTGTACTTGTATGGATACTTTCCTGTTTTTTCTAAAATAGAAGAATAAAATACCACCGATGGGTTTAAAAACATACTATTCAAGTACATTTTTTTCTTAATCTCACTATAAGTGACAGGGTGTTTTAGATTGTGTAAAAAATTCCCTTTTTCATCTAACACTTGAGCCCAAGTTCCTAACAGTTTTACATCAGGATTTTTTAATAAGTAGTCCAACTGTTTTTTATACTTGTTAGGGTGACAAAAATCACCACAATCTAACCTTCCAATAAGTTCGTATTTTTTTTCTACAGCCAGATCTAAACCTCTGTTTGCCGCAACACCTACACCTTGATTAGACGCTAAGTAATCAAAATAAATGGTTCCAGTAGTATAAGCCTCCCTAATTAAATCTTCATCAAATTTAGTCGTGCTTCCATCATCAACAACGATAATATCAATATTAAAGTCTTCTTGAATAGAAGATAAAGAATCTTTTAACCCTTTAGGGTTATTAAAATGAGCAATTACTACAACTATTTTTTTCATTTATATAAGTGACTATAGTTTAAAAAATAAAATAATATTATCATTTTTATAGCTATAAATTATAGCCAAAAGATTCCAAAGAAGTTGACTAAATACTGTAGCGATAGCAGCACCAATCATACCGTATTTAGGTATTAATAATACATTTAAAATTATGTTTATTACAACAGCAAATATCATTATTTTATTTAAATAGTTTTGTCTGCCCGTCATGTTTAAATATATGGCCGTAGGTCCACAGAAACTAATTATTAGCTGTCCTGCTAGTAAAATTAATAATGCTGTCTTAGCGGCTTCGTAAGCGCTTCCGAAAAACTGGAGAAAAAATGTTGGAAAGATCATTAATATCAAGATTCCTGGCACACCTAAAAACACTGATAATTTTGTACTTGTCTTAATGAGCTTGGTTAATTCTTCAATGTTTTTAGATTCCCAAAAGTTAGCCACTTTTGGAGCTATAAAAACTGTAACAGAGACTAATACTAAAGTTGCAACCGCAGCTATCTTAATGGCTACAGCATAAAAAGCTACATTATCAAAACTATCATATTTACTTAGTAAAACGATATCTATGCTTTGCATTAAAAAAAAAGAAACTGCGCTCATAGCCATAGGCATAGATCTCTTTAAAATAGTTTTTATCTTAAACGTCTTGTTAGGCCCTGTACTTGTTTTTTGGGTTTGTTTAAATAAATAAAAAACATGAATGGTTGTCACTAAAGCCACAAGGATAAAAGAAACTAAAAATGTCTCTACTAACAACTCTTGTTTCGTGGTTTTTAATATGTAAATCGCCAAGATAAAAAAGGGTAAATACCTTATTATATTTCTATAAAACTCTGACACCTTTGTTTTCTGTAAGGCTCTAATAGTATCAAAGTTTAATAACATCATACAAAACGGAAACAAAAAGAAAATTAGTTTTTTTGTGAGTACATAGGCTTCCGGTTTATTAAAAAAAGAAATTATAAATTGTTCTGGTATTAAAGAAAAGATCAAGTAACTAAACAAACAGGCTATAAAAATAACAAGCGTTACTTTTAAGTATATCTTTTTAATAGAGCCTAACGAGTTGTGTGAAGTTAATACACCCGAATAATAGATCATAATTTGATTGGTCCCAAGCAAACAAATACCTCCAACTATAAGGAGCAGCGATTTGACAAAATCATACTTACCAACAAGTTCTGGTAAAAAATAGTTTGTCAAAAAAAGCGTCAATGAAAAAAAAAGCACAACACCTAGAACTCTTAAGACCAGTACCTGGAAAACCCCTTTAAAAATACTTTTACTAAAAATCGAGCTCAGCATATTAATCTCTTGTTTTGCTTATTAATGTTTGTCTATTATTTTTTAATACAGAAAGTAATAGGCCAAAATGTAGCCAAAATGAAAACACCCTGAATGTATCCATTTTTAACCAGTCCATATAGCTTCCTATAAAACTTATCAATAGAACTAATGCTAATACGTAACGTTCATCCTTTACTTTTAATAGCTTATAACAAGCTAATAGTATGCTCGTTAATAATAATAAAAATAGAAGTATCCCGATAATACCTGCCTCTGCTAAAACTCTAGTATAAATATTGTAGCCAGGTGGGTAACTTGATACCGTTGGGTTTAAATATTTGAGTCTAAATTCCCAATTATTGATAGTCGCCCATCTTGGATACTCTTTTTTAGCCTCAAAAGCTTGTTGACCAAAACCTACACCACTAATAGGAAATTTTTTAAAAACTTCAATGTTTGCATACTGAATACCAAACCTAGATCTGTTAGAGATGTCATGTTTCGCTTTTCCTGTAGTTCCAAATGAAGATAACTTCTCTATTACAAAACCAGAGATTTGAGGCCCTTTATAAAAACCTATCACAACTCCTCCTAGTAATAAAAAGAGTCCAATTTTAATAAGTAAGGCATGAAGCTTTTTATCTCTAGCTAAAAAAAATAAAAACATCCCGCACTGAAGAAAAATAACCACAATACCCGCTCTAGAGCCAGAGGCTATCGCTAAAAAAACAACAAGAATTGATGGAATGTATTTTAAAAACCCTTTTTCAGTAAGTATATAACTAAACATCCAACCCGATACCATAAACAAGTAAGTGGCTAGGGCAGGTGTCTCAAAAGTTACAGATGAAATCCTTGGATTAAAGCTTTGTAATTCTACCTCTGTGAACGGAAAATAACTAAATAATCCTAGAATAGGCTTTAGCGGAGATACTCCCAAAGACACGATTAAAAACTCCATTACCCCATATATGAATACAACGATAAAAGAATATAAAAAGACCCGTCTAAGTTTATAAAAAATCGCTGTTGGTGTGTAATGTCTAAAAATATTGTAATACAGAAGTAAAAAAACAATACTCGATATCAAGAGTGATATATATTGCCTTACAAACCTATTTGCACCAGATTTTCCTTTAAAAAAATATGTTGTAATGTTTTCTTGATTAAGCAGTGTTGCAACAAGAAACCAACCCAAAAGCAATAAGAGTATTTTAAAAATTGGGTTCTGATAAGGAATATAAAACTTCTTTACTTTAATTGAGTAAATAAATAATAGGATAATTACAAAGGGAAAGATATAGATTGGCGCGTCATTTTTATACTCGCCAAGTGCAGATATACCTGTAAAAGAGTTAAAGGGAATAAAAAAAACTCCTAAAAAAAAAACAAAGGAAATCACCCCCCATAAAGGAGTCTTTCTTTTAATGTTATTGCCTATTGATTGCTTCAACTTTTATTACTTTGTTTATTGAAGTTTCTCGTTCCATAAAGAAATATCAAAATCGTATTCGTTCTTTAATTTCAAAACATCTTCTTTCAATTTATCTTCAAGAAAACGAGATGCTTCTGGTGTTATTTTAGGGGTAGGTTTTTTAAATGCATCAAATATTTTGATTTTAAGACGCTTTACAACGGAATTAAGAGGGATTACCTTTTTTAAAAAATCTTTTGTTTTGCTTTGTTCAAAAACCAATTTTGTTACTATATTTTTTTTGTAAACTCCTCCTGGATTAAAGGCAGTCTCGGTATTATTAGGTTCAAAATCAGAGTCTATATCTAAAAAAGTATACACTTTTTTTAATTGATTAGAAGTGTCCTTAAAAAACGCTTCAAAGTTAATAATGAGAACATCTTTAAATGCTTTTTTATAAGCATCTACCTTCTCAAAATATTCTGAATTAAATCTATATAACCAAAAATCTGAATAGCCTTGCTGTGCTCTTTCATCTTCTACTGTTAATGCATCAAAAAAAGGTAAGGTTTCTCTCCCTTCTCTTAACATATGTAAGTAATTTGAATACGCCCTTTTAATAGGGTCTCTAAGCATTATTATTATTTTAGTATCTTCTGATAATGTGCTCTTTATATCTCCAATAATCTCTGGATGATTAATATATGAAGGAGAAGCTTCTCCTATAGCAATGTGTTTAGAACTTGCAGCTTTATAAAGACTTTTATAGGCCGTTATATCTTTAATATGAAATCGTTTCGTCTCAATATCATATTTACCTGTTGTTTGTTTAGATAAAATTTTATTGGTAAAAAAATGAAGTTCCTTTTGCTCTGGTAAGAAAACTTCTGGATGTTCATTCAAATAATAATACAAAGAAGTTGTGCCACATTTAGGTGAGCCAATAATCAAAAAATTAGGCTTCATAAATTTACTGTTTAGGTTGATTCGCTTGCATTTTTTTATAAAATCTAACCGTAAATTTTATTAGAATAAATACAACTATAAATAACAAAGGCACTAAGGTTGTTTTTTGATCTAATATCGTTCTATCAAAGTAGAGTTTAGGATTATTTATTACAGAAACGGTATCATCCATTCGCAACAAATCTAACTTTAACGCTTCGATCTGCTTTAAGATAACAGCCTTCTCATTTAGTAATAAATGAAAGTTTGTAGACTGTGTATTATTAAAAACATATTGAGGCCCTAAATCATCAGTTTCGTCTTTTTTGAAACTAAAAAACACAGCATCTATACCTTCGACACTCTTTTCAAGACTTAAAATCTGAGCTTTTGTTTCTTCAATCCCTATAGGCTTTGCTACACTATAGACCTCACTATCATTAAGATATGCTAAAACACTATCTATAACATCACTTTTAGCAGTACCTTTTGTAATAATTTCTAATCTGTGGTATTTGTATTTTTCAAAAAATATTTCAGATAATAATATTTCATCTTCAAAGTCTGCTCTTGCAATAAGCTCTTCAAATATTCGATCTGGATCGCGTATGTCTGCAGTTAAACTTATTAAATCAATAATAGGCGTTAAAGTTACCTCTTCAATTATCGGGTTATCATTATCAAAACCATATTTATCAGCAGCATAAGGATCTCTTTCTGTTTTCTTTATCTTTTCTGCAGCATTATATACATAATGCGTGCTTCCAAAGTTTGTTTGTATAATAAGAGTCGTTTTTTTATTAGGCAAACTATTCTCCTGCCATAAATACCCTAAACCTATTCCTACAATTACTAGAAGTAATAAGGCAATCCAGTTTTTCAAGGCAAACTGTATACAGTTATAAATCCACACCAAAAAACTACGCCATAAATCACCAATTTTAGTGAATATAAAAGATAAATCTATCTCATCATTATTACGTTGCTGTTCCATATATTTATTAAGATATTTCTGTTATTAATTGATACAAACTCGCTTTCCATTCTGGAGTTTTACACCCCAATACTCCTTCTATTTTTGCTGTAGAAAGGACACTTTTTTTGGACGCTTGGCAAAAGTAGGATAATGGTCGGTTTTAGCAAGTTTTGAGTTGCTTAAAAGCGGTGAAACTTTTAATATTTCTGAAGCAAAATCAAACCACGTTGCCTCCCCATTATTGCTGTAATGATATAAACCGTAAGCTTTTGTTTCTGAAATGATAATTTGCCAGATACATTGTGCTAGATCATTAGCGTTTGTAGGCGTTCCTACTTGTTCTGTTGTAATTGTCAAATCTTTTCCTGCTGCCAAATGCTTTAAAATGGTATTTAAAAAATTATGCCCGTATTGTGAATACAACCATGATGTTCTTAAAATAAAATATTGCTCCATCGTTTGGGACAATAACAACTCTCCTTTAAGCTTAGACGCACCATATACATTAATCGGGTTAGTAGCATCTGTCTCTTCATAGGCCGTGCTTTTAGTTCCGTCAAACACATAATCTGTAGAGATATGTATCAGTGTTGTGGCTTGATTTTTACAGGCATTTGCTAAAAACTGAACACTCGCTGCATTAACTAAAAACGCTTGTGTTTGTTCACTTTCTGCTTTTTCAACATTAGTATATGCCGCCGTATTTATGCAATAATCATAGGTATTACTGCTGAAATGTTCTAATACCGAAACCTCATCTGTTATGTCAAGTGCTGCTCTACTAAGATAATCAACTTTATAATCCTCGCTTTTAGGAGCTGCATCTATTAAACATTTTGCTAGTTGTCCATTAGCTCCTGTTACTAAAATCTTCTTCATATTATTCTTGCATTGCTTTCTCAAAACTAGGCAGTGCTTTATCCTTTTCAGAAACTATTAATTCTTCTTGAGGAAGATGCCAATCTAGCTGTAAGGTTGCGTCATTATATATAATTCCTCCTTCTGCTTCTTTGTGGTATAAGTTATCACATTTGTAGGCAAAAACGGATGTTTCTGAAAGGGTAATAAAACCGTGTGCAAATCCACGAGGAACAAAAAGTTGTTGATGGGTTAGGTCATCAAGAATTATAGAAAAGTGTTGCCCAAAAGTAGGGGAGTCTTTTCTTAAATCTACAACAATATCTAACACACGTCCTTTTGCTACTCTTACTAATTTTGATTGCGCAAAATCTCCTTTTTGATAATGTAATCCTCTTAAAACTCCTCGTGTACTTCTAGATTGATTGTCTTGAACAAAGGCTGTTTTTAATCCTGTTATTTCATTAAAAGTTTTCTCGTTAAATGTCTCTATAAAAATGCCACGTTCATCTTCAAACACATTTGGTTGAAGTACAAAACAATCTTTTAAAGGGGTCTGAGTTAAGGTCATTATTTTAAAATATTTTTCAAGTAAGAATGAAGTAAAATTGTTCTATTTATGCTATAATTTAAACAGAATTTACACAAACATGCAAATTCCAGCATTTAATGGTTTTTATTTAAAAATTAATTTTAACAACACTATTTATCAGTTGGTTATCATATATCAAAATTAATTTTTAGACTAATCTAATATGGTTTTTAACATCTTTTCGGTGATTAAATACGTGGGTTTTACTCCCGTGGTTCCTAAACCACCAGAAGCTAAAGTGCTTCCTGTTTCAAGTGGATTATCACTCGCATAATAGGCATATAAAACTTTCACTTTTCGCTTAATACTGTTCCTAATTTTTGATGCAGATTGAATGGCTTTTTGATAATGTGCTCCTTCCATTTCTAGACCAATAACATCCCAAGTAGAAGTATTAAAAAACTTTAATACATCTCTATTTTGTAATGAGGTTCCCATCACCGAAATCATTGCTCCTGTATAGACATTTACATCATCATCTTTAAACATCGATTTTTTCAACTTATTTTTAAAAGGATAATTGTCTGCTGTACCTTCAAAAATGTGAGCATTTGGTATCATAATATCGCCTTTTCCTCCTTCTAGAATTCCTGCTTTACCCATAATACACACAGATTCTACATTTAGATAATATGTATTATTAGCTTCTTTTAAAGGCTTGAGTAACTCGTCCATGGTTTCATAAGCTTGCTCACCAAAAGCATAATCCATAACAATAATTACGGGTTTTTCTTCTTCAGGTATTTCGGCTACAGAGATATAACTATCTTGAGGTAATAACGCGGTATCAAAAATCTGTACATTTATGTTTGTTCCGCTTTGATCTTCTAGATAGGTCATTCCATTTGCCAGGGCAACTTTGGTGATTTTTTGACGTAAAGCACTGTTTTCGCTATTACTTAGCGCCTCATATATCTCCATAGGAGATTTCTTTTTTAATTCTGCTTTGAGTGCTACGGGTGTAAACAACGTATTCATTACACTATGCATATTTGCACTAATAATATGCAGAGGTTTATCTAATAAGCCTTGTTTTTTAAGGGTTTCTTTGATTCTAATTGCCCAGCGCTCTCCGTGTATATGATGCCCTAAGCGCTCACGTAAAACGGGGCTAAAGGTTATTTCTCGTTTATTATCATTTAGCACCTCATCAATCGCTAATTTTCCGAGGTAATAGATAATATTTAAAAAGCGGTTTTTATCTTTTGGCAGTGCAAAACTGCTATACACAGAGCTTACCTCTTCAAAAGTTCTGCCTAATATATTTGCAGTATGGGTTAAAGCAACTTCACATTCTTTTTGTGTGAGTGCTTCTTTTTTAAGCGCTGCCTGCTCTAGTTTGTACCAATCTCTAATAAGTGTTCCCTTATCATCTACAACCACACGTTTCATTATTTTATGCGATTCTATATAAAGAAACGTAAGGTGAGTTAGAATATCATAAATTTCAGAGCGTCCTCTAGTAATCTCAATATTCATCTGCTCTTCATCTATGCGATAGCAATTACGTCTCCTTTTTGGAGGTACAATAGGAGTGAAGTGACTTTTACTGTACCCTTCGTCACTAGTGAGGTTAATGTAGCGACATTCTTCAATGCCAAATGGTAAACGATCTATAACATACAATAAGCCTTGTAACTCTATTTTTTCTTCGGCAATAGAACCGTAAATTTCAGGCCTAAGTATTAAAAGTGATTCTCTTAAAGAATCTCCACTTACGCCCATAGGCTTATAAAACCCACGATTAAATAAGTGTCGCATTGTAATATAAAGGCGCTCAATGGCGCCTGTGCTCTCTTGAGCTCTTGTTCTATGGTGTGATTTTCCTTCTGTCATATGTTGTAAATATACGGTTAATCAATATCCTTTATTAAATTGTCTGGATTTTGTCTTGTGTCATAAAGAGAAGTAACTGTTATTGTCTGAGAGTTAATGTCAAAAGTGTAAAATAATGTGGTCTGCTTAGTTAATACACTCCTATAAAAATTTGGAAATCCAATTATCTTGGGGCTGCTTTCAGGAAATTGAGATAACTCTTGTAGTTTCTCATCTAGTTTAGAAGTGAATTCTTCCCGAATTAATGCTCCATATTTATGGAGAATCATTGTTGAAATCTGCTCATATTGAGATGCCCTTTATCCGAAAAATTGATTTTCAATGGTCAAGATTTTTCTTTAATCGCTCCCAAGAAATCACTTTTCCTTCTTTTATTTGCTGGATTCCTAGCTCAATATCAGTTTTTTGATCTTCTGTTAAAATCTCAAAAGCATCTTCAATTTGATCTTCTTCTAGAATACCACCTATTCTAGCTAATAGCGCCTCATCTTCTGTCTCTAAAATTGCCTTTGCGTATTTTATTTTCTCTTCGTGAACATTCATAACGCTTTGTTTTTAGTAAAGATAGAAAAATATTCAACTTATTTTACAATCATTTGATCTGCAATCTTACGATCATTAGACAGCCTTGACACCTTATTTTGTCCTCCTAATTTTCCTTGCGATTTCATGTATTTCTGAAATGCGCCACGTTCCAAACTCTTAATTTTAAGTGGTTGTAATACTTTTCCTTGAATTAAATCAAAATAATAACTATTCTGCTTTTGCATAGATTGATCTATAAAATCTGCTACGGCTTGAAGCTCTTTTGGGGCATCTTCAAACTCAATGAGCCACTCGTGATAGGGAAGCCCCTCTGTTACCGATAATTGGGGCGCTACTGTAAATTCTGAAATGCTAAAACCAAAAGCATCCATTGCTTCTTTCATGGCTTGCTCCACCTCTTTACCAATCACGTGCTCGCCAAATGCCGAAATAAAATGTTTTATACGCCCAGAAACCACCAAACGATAAGGCTTAACCGAAGTAAACATCACGGTATCCCCTATGTTATAACACCATAATCCTGCACTAGAAGTAATGAGCAACACATAATTAACACCTATTTCAACTTCGCCAATGGTTAATCGTTTTGGATTTTCAGAAAAGAAATCATCTGCTTTTACAAACTCATAAAACATCCCGCTATCTAGCTGTAATAATAAGCCTTTTTCTGTCTGCGAATCTTGAAAGGCAAAGAAGCCTTCACTTGCCGGAAACAACTCAATACTATCTACTTTACGACCTATTAATGCTTCAAATTTTGCACGGTACGGCTCATAATTAACACCCCCATAGATAAAAAGATTAAAGTTTTTAAAAAGAGCTCCTACTTTCTGGTCTGTTGCAATCTGTAAACGTTCAAAATACATTTGAACCCACGATGGGATTCCGCTAATTACCGTCATATCTTCTGCCTTTGTTTCTTCTACAATGGCATCTACTTTGGTTTCCCAGTCTTCAATGCAATTCGTCTCCCAGCTAGGCATTCTGTTTTTCTGAAGATAACCAGGTACGTAATGTGCTACAATTCCCGAAAGACGACCTAAACCTATGCCGTTTTTTTTGGTCATCTCTGGACTTCCTTGCAAGAAAATCATTTTTCCGTCTACAAAATCTGCGTTTCCAGTTTCATGAATGTAACAGAGTATGGCATTTCTAGCCGCTTTAATGTGCGTAGGCATAGACTCTTTGGTAAGCGGAATGTATTTTGCGCCGCTTGTTGTTCCGCTAGTTTTTGCAAAATATAAAGGTTTTCCTGGCCATAACACATCTTCTTTACCCGCAACCACTTGATCTACATAAGAGCGTAGCTGTTCGTAGTCACGAATGGGTACTTGCTTCACAAAATCTGCGTGCGTTTTTATTTCTGAAAAGTGATGGTCTTTACCAAATTGTGTGTTTTCGGCAGATTTCAGCAGTGATAAAAACACTTTTTGTTGTGTCTCTACGGGATGATCCATCCATTTTTTCATGTTGCGGACCACTATGCCAGCAAATATTTTAGCACCAAAAGATTTTATAGACATTATAGTTTTGTTATTTATTTAAGCCTATGTCACACTGACCATAGTCGAAGTGCTTACAATAGCCTAAGATGAAACGTTAGCGATACGTTTATTTAAATATTATGATGTTTTATTGTCTTCGACTGTGCTCAGACTAACACCGTGATAAAGCAAGTGTATCATTCAAAATCAATAAAATTAGTAGGATTCATAGGCACACCATCCATCCATAATTCAAAATGAAGATGTGGTCCTGTGCTCAAATTACCTGTATTACCTGCAATTGCGATTACTTCTCCAGCTTTAACAAGTTCTCCCTGTGTTTTTAACAAAGATGCATTGTGTTTATAGACACTAATAAAATTACTTGCGTGTTTTAAGAGTATTACATAGCCTGTGTCAGATGTCCATTCGGCAAAAATAACGGTGCCGTCTGCTGCCGCTTTAATAGGCGCGCCTTTTACCGTCACTACATCTACGGCATAGTGCTTTATTTCTGGCTTAAAGCCTTCAGAAATTGTTCCTTTTACTGGAGTAGAAAAAGCAAAATTTTCTAATGTATTTGCAGTTAGCGGATTGTATTTATCTTCTTGATCTACACGCTCACGTAATGCTAAATCCCTTTGAGAGGCATGCAAGTCTACATCATCTGCCTCTATTTCTGCGGCAGCTACAATACTGTCTTTATTAAACGTTACTGTTTTTACATCTCCAGAAAGTACTTTTCGGATAGAGCTAATGTATTCTTGATTAATTTTAACTTCTTGACGTAAAGAGTCTGCTTGAAACTGCAACGAGGTGGCTTGTTTTTTTAATGAAGTAGAAGAGTACCCCGGAATATATTCTCTCAAAGGAGTAAAGGCAATAATTATTGTCGTAATCCCTATTAAAAACAAAGCAGACAAAATTCCAAACACAAAAACATTGAGACGGTTTAACTTAAAAGAAAACCGCTCTTCAAAGGTATTTTCATTGAGCACCACTAGCCTATAGGTATGGAGCAATTTCTTTCTAAATTTTTTCCCTCTTTTTTCTTTCTCTGCCATAACTTACAAGGCTTGGTCTGCCGTGAATAATACACAAATATAATGCAATATCTGCTGAATAGTTAAACTCCAACTTAAAACGTTGTATATGCCAATTTCTTGTTACCTTTGCGGTATAATTTTACTATTATGATATCATCATTTATACCTTTAGCAATAGGACCATGGCAAATTGCCTTAATCGTTTTAGCAGTATTATTGCTTTTTGGCGGAAAAAAAATACCAGAATTGATGCGCGGCCTAGGTAGCGGAATCAAAGAATTTAAAGATGCCTCAAAAGACGAGGAGGAAGAAAAAGAGAAGAAATTAGACTAAAATCTTTCTTTTTTATTTCTGAAACATTACTAAAAAGACCCAATGCACATTTGTTATGCATTGGGTCTTTTTGTATTTCTCTCCGTACCATTTTTACTTAAAAAAAGGGATTACAATTTAAATATTATTCTGTGTAAGCACCAGAAGAGTAGGTTAACTCATAACTATGGGTGTAGATCTCAAATACAATCCCAAACGGATCTTCTACATAACACATTTTAAAAGGTTTGTCTTTTGGATAATATTCTCTAATTGGCATTCTTTGTTTACCCCCGTTTGCAACTATTTTTTCTATAAGATCTTCAATATTGGGATCTTGCACACAAAAATGGAATAAGCCTGTATTAAAAGGGTTAAATGCTGGAGCTTCTTTCACTCCATTTGAAAATGAAAACAATTCAACTCCTATACCGTCTGAAGTGGCTAAATGTGCAATTTCAAATTCGTTCCAGTCTTCTCCAAAAACATCAATACACATTTGCCCAATGGCAGTTTCTCGCTCTTTCTTTACCGTTGAAGGTTCCATAATCACATACCAGCCCATTACATCTGAATAGAATTGGACTGCTTTTTTAATATCTGGAACCGTGATACCAATATGTGAAAATGACTTAGGATAATTTTTATTTATACTCATTGCTTATTATTTAGATGGCAAAATTAATTTATATTTGTACATTAGGCAATAACTTACCTTAAAGCTATATAGTATCCAAAAGGGGTTAATTGCTGATTTACAGAATTATAAAACTAATAATTTTGAATAAAAACAACTGCCCTTTAGAGTATACCATGAACTTAATTGGTACAAAATGGAAACCTTTGGTGTTATTTCACCTTTTAGAGGGACCAATTCGATCTGGTGTTTTACAGAAAAAGGTTCCAGGAATTTCTAACAAAATGTTTACCCAAACTGTTAGAGAATTAGAAAAAGATGGTCTTGTGTCCAGAAAAATATTTCCGGTTGTTCCTCCAAAAGTAGAATACAAACTAACGGATAGGGGAGTGTCTCTTGAGCATATTTTAAGAAGTTTGGACGCTTGGGGATCCAAAGATTGCCAAGCTTAAAAAAGACACATAAAAATAGTTAATCGCATAAAAAACCCCACTGATAATTGTACCAGTGGGGTTTTTAATTTTATACTATTTCAGAAAAAAAATACTAGGTATTCCTTTTCTTAATTTTTAAGTGCTGCAGATTTCAGTATTGAAATCAACTCAAACTGTAGGTCTCTTTTCTCTTCTGAAGGTGCATATACAAAACCTTCAAGTATTAACCATCTGTCATTTTCCTCGTCCATCACTGCATAGTTTACAAATGGTCCAGCCATATATTGATCTTTAACCTCCCAGATTCCTTTGGTTTCATAGGTAAATTTACCATCTAATTCTGTTTCAAATAGGTAAGGGGCATAGGCTCCTTCGGTGATAAACAGCCCGCCTTCTTCTACCGGCATCAAACTAGATCCCGTAGTATCTCGCATCTTAATAATATCTGCAATAGCACTGTCTTTTCTAATTGTATTTAACGGTACTTGATATACAATGATGTTTGTACTACCTGATTTTAAGTTTTTTCGTAACCAAAAGAAATCGTCATTCTCTCTCACAAAACGATATGCAGACGGCAACCTCATAGTCACACCCATTTTTTCTACCAAACTAGGCACAGGTAAAAGTTGTATGTTAGTACGTCTTTGGCGTTCTTTTATTTCTGCTTCTTTAAAACTATTAATAATAGCATCGCTGTTTTCTTCTAGTTGTTTTACTAAGCCCTCCTCTGTTAATGCTTCTACTACAGCACCCATTTGCGGACTCGCATATACTTCGTTGTTTAAGCCTACTTTTTCTTCATTTCCAAGGCTAACGTGCAAAAATAGTCTTGATGTACGTGCAAAGCCTGTAAATGCCTCTGGTGTCATCTGACGCATACTAAACAAAGGCTCATCTTGCGGCAATCCATCTGTAGGAGCTGCAAAACGTTCTCTAATGATTTCGCCTACAGGGCCATTCCATAGCTCATTATCAATAACAATTTGCAATCCATTTATTTTTCCCACAGATTCTTTTAAAATTTTTGTGGTCTTTTGGTTATTATCACAAGAACTAAGTGTGATAACAAAAAGAGCTATACAAGCTAGAAATATATTTTTCATGATGTTGGTGTTTTATTAATAGTTCATTAAAGCAATGTTACACTGAGCACAGTTAAAGTGCTTATAAAAGCCCAAAACTAAAATAACAGTGGCGGTAAACTTTATTACGTGATCCTTTTTAAATTAAAATAACGATGTTCATTGGATTTCGACAACGCTCAATCTGACAACAGTCAGAAATTATGACCGTTATTCTGAAACGATTAGTTTCATTCCAATTTTCAGATTATTGCTACTAATATCGTTCCACTTTTTAATATTGTCTACAGAAACACCATTAAATTTTTGAGCAATAGTCCATAAAGAGTCCCCACTAGCTACCGTGTATACTTTTTTACCCGTAGTATCAATCTGCTTTTTTGGTTTTGAAGCACTACTATTTCCACTAGAAGCTGGAAGTTTTCTAGGGTGAATTGTAAGTCTTTGCCCAATCTTAAGGTTATTGCTTCTTAGGTTATTCCATCTTTTAATATTTCTTACAGAAACACCATACTTTTCGGCAATTTTCCCTAGATAATCACCACTTTTAACACGATAACGTACTTGCGAACTTTGTTCTAATAATTTTGGAAGTGGTTTTTCTTTTTTATCAAATTCTGCTTGTGCGTATGCATAAACTGCTTCTTCATGGTTTACAAAAACACCAACTTGATCTACTGGCAATCGCAGATAATATTTCTCATCTTTTAAATAAGGAATCACTCCTAATTTATACGAAGGGTTTAAAAATTCTATTTCTTCAACAGGCAGGTTTGTTACCGTAGCTATCTGGTCAAAACTAATCTGCTTTTTAATATGAATTGTGTCTGTAGCAATATAAGGATATTTAGGTCCTGTACTATTAAAACCGTGTTCGTCTGCATATTCAAAAAGATACATCGTTGCTAAAAAAGCGGGTACATATCCTGCTGTTTCACGTGGAAGGTGCGGTCTAATATTCCAGTAGTTTGTATAGCCCCCAGAACGTCTTATCGCCTTGGCTACATTACCAGGACCTGAGTTATAAGCTGCTAAAGCTAAATCCCAGTCACCAAGACTTTGATAAAGGCTATTGAGGTATTTACAGGCAGCTTCTGTAGCAAGTATAGGGTCACTACGTTCATCTACATAGCTGTTTACATCAAGATCAAACATCTTTCCGGTAGCAAACATAAATTGCCATAATCCTGTTGCGCCCACTCTAGATTGCGCTCTTGGATCAAGTGCAGATTCTACAATGGCAAGATATTTCATCTCTAACGGAAGGTTAAAACGATCTAAGGTTTCTTCAAACATAGGGAAGTAATAATCGCTTAACGCCATTAATCTACCCATAGCCGTCCTTCTATTTTTTAAATAGTTTCTAATCACACTTTCTAACTGTGGATTGTATTCTACAGTAAAAGGTGTTCTTGCATTTATTTCTTTTAACCTTTCTTTTAAGAGTTCTGTAGGGAGTTCAACATACTCAATAGGAGTATAAGTTTGTTGCTCAATCGCACCATACATTTCTTCAAAACGCTCATTACTATATAACTGATCTAACCATAGGCTATCTATAGTTCTAGCCATCGCCATGTCTTCTAACCTAAAGTCTGGCGTACCAATCGCTAGTGCCTCTGGAACCACTGTTTCTGTGTCTTGTATATATGAAATAATCGAGTCATTACGAATCACTCCATTACGTTCTACACGAAGTATAGTACCAGCCTTTATTGTATCTGTAGTCTTAAATTGCTTTGTACTGTCTACAACAACAGGTGTCTGAGCACTGCTAAATAGAGGCGCTAAGAAGCAACCAATAATAAATATATGTCTTATCATAAGAAGATTAATCTTGCATTGCTTTAATACCTGGAAGTGTTTTTCCTTCTAGCATTTCTAGCATTGCACCGCCTCCAGTAGAGACGTAGCTCACCTTTTTACTAAGGTTAAATTGTTTTACAGCCGCAACAGAGTCACCACCACCTACAAGTGAAAAAGCACCGTTTTTTGTTGCCTCTGCAATAGCATTACCTAGGTGAATTGTTCCTTTTGCAAAAGGTTCCATTTCAAAAACACCTACAGGGCCATTCCATAAAATGGTTTGAGATTTTAATAGTACTTCCTCAAAAATACGGTTTGTTGCATCGCCACAATCAAGCCCCATCCATCCTTCTGGAATATCGCTAGAACTTGCAATTTCTGTAGAAGCATGTACAGAAAAACTGTCTGCAATTAAGGCGTCAATAGGCAAGTGAACTTCAACTCCTTTTTGTTTTGCTTTTTCTAATATTTCTAGCGCTAGGTTTTGTTTATCATCTTCTACAAGAGATCCACCTATTTTTCCACCTTGTGCTTTAATAAAAGTAAAAGCCATACCACCACCAATAATCAAGTGGTCTATTTTGTCTAATATATTTTCTAAAACTGTAATTTTTGAAGAAACTTTTGCCCCTCCAATAACAGCAGTCACAGGCTTTTTACTATCTGAAAGTACTTTATTTACATTTTCAATTTCTGAACTTAATAATAATCCTAAACATTTATTATCTGGAAAAAACTCAGCGATAATGGAAGTAGAAGCATGAGCTCTATGCGCCGTTCCAAAAGCATCATTTACATAAACGTCTCCTAATGTTGACAAAGCTTGTGCAAAATCACGATTTCCTTCTGTTTCTTCAGCGTGATAACGAAGGTTTTCAAGTAATAAAATTTCTCCTTCACCTAATGAAGCAGCTGCAGTCTCTGCAGTTTCACCAACACAATCTTCAGAAAACTTAATCGTAACACCTAAAATTTCGGAAGCCTTTTTAACTATATTTTTTAGAGAAAACTCTTCTTCTTTATTTTTAGGGCGACCCAAATGAGACATTAAAATACAGCTACCGCCATCTTCTAGTATCTTATAAATAGTAGGTTTTGCCGCCTCAATGCGCGTAGCATCTGTTACCTCAAAATTTTCATTTAAAGGGACATTAAAATCTACTCTAATTAATGCTTTTTTACCTTTAAAATTAAAGTCGTTTACCGTTTTCATAGAAGTCTAAATTAAGGGATAAAGATACATTTTTTGAAGTCAAACCTGCAACCAAATTTTAGTACGAGTTTTAGGCATAATTCGTTAGTTTTGCTTGTGGATTTTAATCAAATTATAGGGCAGGAGCATATTAAGGCTCATTTACAAACTTCTGTAACAAATGGACGTGTGGCACACGCACAACTATTTGTGGGTAAAGTAGGTGTTGGTATCTTGCCTATGGCAATTGCTTATGCGAGTGCTTTGCTCTGTAAACCTTATGAAGAAGGCTCTCCTGAGTATTTAATGACAAAGGAGCGCGTAAGAAAACTCGCACATCCAGATTTAAACTTTGTATTTCCTGTAAATACAAATGATAAAATAAGGAAACATCCCGTTTCAGATTTATTTATTGAAGAATGGCGCAACTTTGTGTCAGAAAATCCTTATGGATCACAATTTGAATGGTTATCTTCTCTAGGGATTGAAAAAAAACAAGGAAGCATTAAAGTAGATGAAGCGCTAGAGATTGTAAAAAAAATGTCGCTAAAGTCTTATGAAGGTGGTTATAAAATCATCATTATCTGGATGGCAGATACAATGAATACAGATTGTGCTAATAAGATATTAAAGCTTGTAGAAGAACCACCAAAAAATACAGTCTTACTCTTACTTACTGAAAAAGAAGAGCAGATTATTAATACCATTCGCTCTCGATGCCAGAAACTTGATTTCCCTTTACTTTCTGAACTTCAAATTGCAAAACAACTTATAGAGATAGAAGGAGTAGAAACTATAAAAGCTCAAAACGTTAGCAGATTAGCTCAAGGGGATTATAACAAAGCATTACAGCTGTTAGATGACGAGAGTGATGATGCTTTGTTTGAACAATGGTTTTTAACTTGGGTACGAAATGCATTTTTAGCTAAAGGAAACAAAAAAGCAATTCAAGCATTATTAAAGTGGAGTGAAAATCTTGCAGGTGAAGGTCGTGAAACACAAAAGAAATTTTTATCCTATTGCATCGAATTTTTTAGACAAGCGTTGCTGAAAAATTATGGAGCGGAAAGTTTAGTCTTTTTTAAATCACACGATGTTAAATTTGATCTTAACAAATTTGCTCCCTTTGTACATCAAAATAATATTTTTGAAATTACCGAACAACTACAAGATGCATCTTATCACATTGAGCGAAATGGAAATGCAAAAATAATCTTTGCAGATCTATCTATTAAATTGACTCGACTTATTCATAGAAAATCTTAGTATTAGATATCTCTATTACATTTTTAACTACTATTTAAAATACTTATAAAAAAGACCTGTATTAGGTCTTTTTTTAGCTTAAAACTCAAAAACCCCAACACAAGACAAGGTGTTAGAGGAGAAACACGCTTAAAACGGCTTATTTAAGCTTAAACCCCTTTTTTGAAGCAATAAATGAGTGAGGAATACTCTGAGCTACGTTTTGCTTTACTATTTGATTTAAAACCTATCCAAAACGACTTCATTGAAAATGATTTGCCTGTTTTATATTTTTCTGAAAGAAGACTCACATAATAAGAATCAAAAAACATAGGCTTTGTTTTTATTAATTGCAATGCAGGAGAAAAAAGTTTCTTCATTGAGTTTTGAGAAAAATGCCAAAGATGTCTTGGCACATCAAAAGCAGCCCAATGCTCTTTATAATAAATTGCGTCAAAAGATTTATAGTTTGGAACTGCAATAATTAAATGACCATTATCCGTTAATAGCGATTCTAGTTTAGCACACATTTTTTCCAAATCTGGAATGTGTTCTAACACATGCCACAAAGTAATCACATCATATTTTTTAGATCCTGAATCTTCAATATCTGCTAATAAATGTATTCCTTTTTTTTGGGCTAAATTTCTTGCTTGTTCATTTACTTCAATTCCAGAAACGTTCCAATTATTTTGTTTTGCTACTGTTAAAAAATCTCCAGTTCCGGCACCAATATCTAATAAATTTCCTGTTCCATTATTTAATGTAGAAATGAGATTCACTTTATTTTTAAGAGAATAGCTTTTTACCGTTTGATATAAAAAAGCAAACAATCCTTTCTTTTTATCTGTATGCGAAATGTAATCTTCAGATTCATAATAGGAGGGAAGTGATGCCACAGAAGGTTGTGGTGTTGTAATCAACATTTCTTTTTCTGAATCATATTTCAACGTAAAAAACTCCCCAGAAACTAGGAAGTCTTTTACTTTAATATCTACTGGTTTTGTTGCTTTCAATTTTCAGGAATAACAATATAATTTCTAAATATAATCTAACAAAATAAATAAACGCTAGCCAAATTTTTAGGGGTCATACTATAATTTTGGACAACGCTTCACGAGACTTCAAACAAGGTTTTACCTACTCTTTAAAGTGCGGCTTGTTTTTCGTTCCACGTGAAACAAGATTCTAACGCCCCATATATACTAACAATACCGAGATATCATTAGGAGACACACCACTTATACGTGATGCTTGTGAAACAGTTACAGGTTTAATTTTAGTAAGCTTTTCTCTAGCCTCAAAAGACAAAGACTTTAATTTAGAATAATCAAAGTTGTCAGGAATCTTAATCCCTTCAAGTCTATTTAACTTGTCTGCATTGTTCTTTTCTTTGGCTATATATCCAGCATATTTCACTTGAATTTCTGCTTGCTGTAAAACTTCAGTATCCAGTTCATTTGCATTAATATATTCTTCTACAGCTGCTATCTTTCGCATATCATCCATGGTGATATTTGGTCTAGAAAAAGAGCGAATCATTTTATCACTTTGAGAAACCAGGGCAGATTTTTTTGCTTCTAGAATAGGATTAATAACTTCATGACTCACACTAGTGGTCGTGAAAAAGTTTACAAAAGCATCACTCTTTTTTTGTTTAATTTCCATTTCACGTAAACGATCTTCACTAGCTAATCCAAGTTCAAACCCTTTAGGCGTTAGTCTAAAATCTGCATTATCTTGTCTTAATAAAGTTCTATATTCTGCACGAGAAGTAAACATTCTGTATGGCTCTTCTGTTCCTTTTGTAATTAAATCATCTACTAAAACACCTATATAAGCTTCATTTCTTTTTAGAATAAATGGGTCTTTTTCTTGTACTAAAAGTGCCGCATTTATTCCAGCCATTAGACCTTGAGAAGCTGCTTCTTCATAACCCGTTGTACCATTAATTTGCCCAGCAAAAAATAATCCAGCAACCAATTTAGTTTCTAAAGTATGCTTTAATTGTGTAGGAGGGAAGTAGTCATATTCGATTGCATAACCCGGTCTAAAGAATTTTACATTCTCAAATCCTGCAACTTCGCGCAATGCTTTAAACTGAATATCTTCTGGTAAAGAAGTAGAAAAGCCATTAATATAATATTCTACCGTGTCCCATCCTTCAGGCTCCACAAATAATTGATGTCTGTCTTTATCTGCAAAACGATTAATCTTATCCTCAATAGAAGGACAATATCTTGGCCCTAAACTTTCAATAGTTCCATTAAACATAGGAGAACGATCAAAACCTTCTTTTAGCATATCGTGTACTTGAGGACTTGTGTATGTTAAGTGACAATCTCTTTGTTTAGTTAATGGTTTTGTACTACTAGAATAAGAAAACTTTTCTGGATTCACATCTCCGGGTTGCACGATCATTTTAGAAAAATCTAAAGATCTACCATCTACACGAGGTGGTGTACCCGTCTTCATTCTTCCTGTTTCAAAACCAAGATCTACAAGTTCTTTTGTAATTCCGGTAGAAGCTCTTTCTCCTGCACGACCTCCTCCAAACTGTTTATCACCTATATGGATCAATCCATTTAAGAACGTTCCATTAGTTAAAACAACACTTTTACCTCTTACTGTTAAACCTAAAGAGGTTTTAACTCCCGCAATCTTACTATCTTCAACAACGATTCCGGCAACCATTTCTTGATAAAAATCAAGGTTAGGAGTGCGTTCTAATTTTAATCGCCAAGCTTCAGAAAAACGCATTCTGTCACTCTGAACTCTCGGACTCCACATAGCGGGTCCTTTAGACTTATTAAGCATTTTAAATTGGATTGCGGTATCATCACTTATAATACCACTATAACCTCCAAGCGCGTCGATCTCACGAACTATTTGCCCTTTTGCAATACCACCCATAGCAGGATTGCAAGACATTTGTCCAATGTTTTGGAGATTCATGGTTATAAGTAATGTACTTGCACCCATATTAGCTGCCGAAGCTGCCGCCTCACCACCTGCGTGACCAGCACCTACTACTATTACATCATAGATTTTATCAAACATATTGAAATTGTTCCACGTGAAACATTATAAAAAAGCTGTTTATCGAAAGTTTATAACAAACCAACAAATATAGCATAAACAACTGTTTTTCAGTTAATTGTATTATTTATTTGACTGAATATAAGCACTTTACATATTTTTTAACAAAGCTAAAGCTTCATTTTCTTTACTGCGCATCATAGCGGCTTCTTCATCAGTTTTATCCTTGTATCCACAAAAATGTAACAGTCCATGAATGATCACACGGTGTAATTCATCTTCAAAAGAATCTGAAAATTCTTTAGCATTTTCGCGAACGCGTTCTACAGAAATATAAATTTCGCCATGAACTTGTGTGCCAAGACTGTTATCAAAACTAATAACATCTGTTAGGGTATCATGATCTAAAAATTGAACATTCAATTTATGAAGGTATGCGTCATCACAAAAGATGTAAGAAACCTCCCCTAATTCGTGAGCTTCATTGCGTACTATTTCAGAAATCCAAGAAGCAATTTTCTCGGTGTCTGTTAAATTAAAATCTGTTTCTGAATAAAAATCAATCATTGGTATTAAAATATTCTTGTACTTTTTGCTTAAATTCTTGACGCAAAGGTAATGCTTCGCGGTTTAGAATCTCTGTCGTGTTAAAGTACTTTTTAATATCCTCTGGAGAAAGTCGTTTTTTATTTTGAAAAGCAGTCTTATTTGTAACTGCTTCTCGCTTACTATCTAGACCTTGTTTAAGGTCTGCATCATCTAATTTTAATAATTCATAGTTAAGATTAAGCATCTTTTCTAAGGTACTTCTATTAAAACCTTTGTCAAGTAATTGCTGTTCTACACCTTCCATTTTCTTTAAAATTTCTCCTCCTTTTCCATCAAGACCTTCTTGACTTAGTCTGTCTTGAAGTTGTTGTCTTAGCTGTTGTTGCTCTTTATAGATTTCATAAAGTTCCCCATCATTATTTTCACTTTCAGCAGGGTTAGTACCATTTTCTCCTTTGCCATCACCATTACCTTTTCCATTACCTCCTTGTCCTTCACCATTTCCATCACCTTCTCCTTGTCCTTCTCCCTGTCCTTCTCCTTCTCCTTGACCTTTGCCCTCACCTTTTCCTTTACCTTCTCCCATACCTTTTTCCATTTTTTCGGAAAGGCTCTCTTGTTTTTCAATAATATCTGGCAATTGAAAACCTTCACCTTGTCCTTGCCCTTGTCCCTGTCCTTTACCTTGTCCTTTACCTGAGCCAGAAGCTTGCATCTGCATTTGCATACTGTTAAGTGTGCTCGCAAGTAACACAGCTAACTCATTTGTGCCAGAAATAACATATTGCTGACTAGAAGTACCTTGACGCATTTGGTTCTCTGCAAGACGCTCTAAGGCTTTATCTATGTTATAATTAATCTCAGTAAGAGATTCGTTTATTTTATCTCCAATAAGCGGTTGACGAAGGGATAGCGAAAATAAACTGTCGTCAATATGCTTAAAATTTTGTTTAAGCTCATTTTGCTTATTTAATTTTTTACCAAAAACAGGGCTTCCGTAAGTAATGGCTTTAAAATCATTCATATTATCCTCTTCTTCAAAAGAAAATACAACAAGATTATCTACAATTTGACGAAGCATATCTACATCTTCTTCCATACTTTCTTGAGAACCTCCTGCCATAGAAGATTGCATTTGAGTTCCCATTTCTTTCATACGCTTACCTGCCTTTTTCTGACTTTCTGAGGCAGCACCTTTGTTTCCTTTTTCTAAACTATCTGTTGCTTTTTGCTGTTCATCATCTATGGTTTTTTCACCTCCAATATCATCAGGAATATCCATTGGTTCTTTAAGCTGTTCATTTTCTTTTTTGAGATTTTCTAGCTCTTTTTTATATTCCTCAAACTTTTCGTTCAGTTTTTCTTGTGCTTCCTTTGTATTTTCATCTTCAGGTTTATCTGCTTGTTTTTCTTGTTCTTCACCAAGTTTAAAAATATGTTCGGCAAGCTTTTCTGCTTTTTTATTTACGTAATATCGTTTTGTTAATTCTAGCAGTTGCTCAAGATTTTTCTTTTGCGTTTTGTTTTGTTTTTTAAGCTCCTCAAGCTTTTCAGAAAGTTCTTCTTTTGCAATTTTATCTTGAACCTTTTCAAGTTCTTTTAATAAGGCTTCATTTTCCTTTAGACGTTCTTCATTTTCTTCTAATCTATCTTTTAACTGTTCTTTAAAAGGATCTTGTTCTTCATTTTCTTTTTGAAAATTTTCTAGATTCTCTTTCAATTCTTCATTAAACTCCTTCATCATCTCTTCCTGTTGCTTTTGTCTGTTCAGGAATTCTTCTAGCTTCTTTTTGTCATTAAAATTAAGTTCTTTCTTTTCTTTTTGAGTTTGAGACAATTCCTCTAAGCGTTTATCTTGTTTTTCAAACTCTTCAAGAGATTTATCTAACTCCTTAATGGTGTTTTCTTGATCTTGTAGTTGTTCTTGTTCTAACTCGTCTTCAGTAAGTTTTTGAAAATTATAAATAGAAGATTTTGTAGATTTATGTTTGTGAATAGCATCATTATCAAACACTTCAAAATAGTATTCATAGCCCATTCCTGGTACTAGCTCTATATCGCCAGGAAAAGCATAAGTAAATTGATCGATGCTTCCTTTACTAACTGGTAATGAAACCATTTGCTTATTTGATGGATCATTTTCTGGATAATATACTAGTTGTAATTTAGTGAGACCATAGTCATCGCTCACATTTCCGAGGTAATAAAAAGTAGTACCAAGTACTGTGTTTTCTTCTTTTACTTGTACATCTATCTCTGGGTATTCATCACGTACAATGTTTAATGTAAACGAAAGATTTTCGTAGTCCTTTAAAGCTTTATTAGAAGTAGAAATAGCATAATCCATCCTACTATAGACACCGCGTTGTAAATTAAACTGTGCTTGTTTTTTAGTAAAATAATAGGCGGTATCTTTAAGTTTTAAAGCAACTTCATCTGTATTTTGTGTGTTTACATTCCAGTGCACACGTGTCCCTTCTGGCACAGTGGCGTTTCCTGTACTTTGCAGGGTTTCATTACCTTTTCCGGTATAGTTTGGATATACTAACTGCATTGTAAAGCCTAATAAAGAAGGCGTTTTAACCACATCTATAGTATAAGGCTGCGAGGTTACTTTATTTGCTTTTAACCTAAACTCAATGGGTGCTGTAGGCTGAGCAAACGTATACTCAAATAAGCCTGGAGCAGTCTGTCTTAAAAAATAAGTCTCATCGTTATAAGTAATGCTTGCATTTTCTGGTAAAACCTCTCCTTCTGTTCTTGCCTGAATGATAAAACTTTTATTTTCTATGGCACTCAAATTATCATTAAGAACATAAAAACTGAAAGGTGCCGGAGGTTCATAAGCAGTATCATAATTTACCACACGCTCATAACTACTAGAAAACATGTTTTTATCACCTAGCACACTAAAAAATAGGAATATAATTACAGGAATCGCAGCATACTTTAAATACTTTGTGTTGGCTTTAAAGTTAATGGCTTTTTTAAACGGAATAGGATCCATTTCATCTACCTTTTGATCTATGCTGGCAGCCAGTAACTCAGATTCTCTGATGTTTTGATTTAGCTGAATGACATTAAGCAACTTATCATTTACTTCTGGAAAATGATTTCCTATTAATCTTGAAGCTTCTTCATGACTTAAACCTTGTTGTAATTTAAATAATTTTGCAAGCGGAAATGCTATAAACCGGACAAATAGTGCTAGTTCTACTGCTACAAATGACCAAAATAAAACCGTACGACCCGTTTGTGATAACCACAAAAAATACTCAATAATAAGAGTCACCAAAAGGTATAACAAACCAATTGCAAAAAAGAGAATGGCTCCTTTTATCAACTCATTCGTATAATATTTTTTTATAAACTGTTCCAGCTTGTGCTGGATGATGCTAAAATTGCTCATAAGACGGCTACTTCTGCTAAAAACTTCTAAATTACAACAATATTGTTACAGCAAAAAATAAGCCGTAAACAGCACTGTTACGTTTTACAAAATGTATTTAACAAAAGTACATTAACCGTAATAGAAAATTTGATTGTTTAAAACTCCAGAAATGCGCTAGGCTTCCTATATTATAAGAAATATATTACAGGTTATAAGAAACCCCTGTAAGGATGTAAAATGAAATAGTTTTTGTGTTAACATACTGACTTAAATCTCCTTTAGCCGTATTTACAAAACCCAAACTATTTCTACCTTCAATATGAATTGAGAACTTGCCAAAGTTTTTTTCGAGACCTAAACCGCTTAAAACTCCAAAATCTGTAGCGTTTGCAGGTCCTTCGTTATCAATTGCTAATCCTATATAAGGTCCTGCATTTACAAAAAATTGAATGTTATTTCCAAAAGTAATTTTCCCTAAAGCGCCGATGGTTAGGTGATCTGATGAGTATTTAATAGTTTCATCTTCAAAATAGATAGGTTCATCAAAAGGGTTATACACATTGTTATAATTAAGCTCTAAGGTGTACCCTTTGCTCTCATAAGCCATAAGCCCTTTAATACTAAAAAGGCTTGATATTTCTTTTTCATAAAAGAAAGAAGGATAAAAAGAAGTCAATGCTTTGCTACTATCTGGAAAACCATCTCCCCTCATATTTGCAAAACTAACACCAGCTTCAACACCTATTTTATCTTGCGCTAAACTTGTGAGACTCACGAGACAGAAAACAAATACAACTAATTTTTCATTTTATAAAATTTCCGCAAAACTATAAAAATAAATTACATTTCTGTTACAACAACTAATCACCACTTAAGATCAAAAAAGGAATTATAGGTTAGGTTTGGACAGTACGCAACCTAGTATTGATATTTAAAAATTAATAGGATACATACAATTTTTAAGTTTAGGTCTTTAGATTGTTTATTCTCCTTATTTTTGCAGCCTGTAAACAAATATTACAATCATTAAAGAGATTCCCTTCTTCAAGGGAATGAAAAATATAATTTTTATGTCACAAAAAGTACGCGTACGTTTTGCTCCAAGTCCAACAGGACCTTTACATATAGGTGGTGTTCGCACCGCATTATTTAACTATTTATTTGCTAAGAAGCACGGTGGTGATTTTATACTCCGTATAGAAGATACAGACCAAACCCGTTATGTGGAAGGTGCAGAAGATTATATAGTAGAAGCAATGAACTGGTTAAATATACCATTTGACGAGTCTCCGTTAAAACCAGCAAATTGTGGCCCTTACAGACAGAGTGAACGTAAAGACTTGTATGTAAAATATGCGCAAGATTTATTAGATAGCGGGAATGCGTATTATGCCTTTGATACTGCAGAAGCACTAGACGCACACAGAAAAGACCACGAAGCAAATGGTAAAACGTTTATTTACAACTGGCATAACCGTTTAAAATTAGACAACTCTTTAGTACTTTCTGAAGCAGAAGTAAAACAAAAAATTGCAGACGGAGAGCCGTATGTAATCAGGTTTAAAGCTCCCGTAGGTGAAACTTTACATTTAAAAGATATAATACGTGGTGGTATTACTATAGACACCAACCTGCTTGATGACAAAGTACTGTTTAAAAGTGACGGGATGCCTACGTATCACCTAGCAAATATTGTAGATGATCATTTAATGGAAATCTCTCACGTGATTCGTGGCGAAGAGTGGTTGCCTTCTATGGCGTTACACGTTTTATTATACAGAGCTTTTGGTTGGGATGCGCCACAATTTGCACACTTACCACTTATAATGAAACCTGTAGGAAAAGGGAAATTAAGCAAACGTGATGGTGATAAAATGGGCTTTCCTGTTTTTCCTTTACAATGGAAAACGGCAGACGGAGACACTTTTTCTGGGTATAGAGAAGATGGTTACTTGCCAGAAGCTGTATTAAATATGCTAGCCTTTTTAGGTTGGAATCCTGGTACAGAACAAGAGATTTTTAATTTACAAGGCTTGGTTGATGCTTTTGATCTTTCTCGTGTAAGTAAAGGGGGTGCTAAGTTTGATCCAGATAAGACAAAATGGTTTCAAAATCAGTATTTACAAATGATGGATGAAGGGGTTTTAGTGGCTCAGTTTGAGAAGTTTTTGGCAGATAAAGGGATTTCGACTGCGCTCAATCTGACAGTAATCGTACCTTTATTAAAAGAACGTGCAACCTTTGTAGCAGACTTGTGGGAACAAGGAAGTTTCTTCTTTGAAACTCCAACAACATATGATGAAAAAGCTACTAAAAAAGCCTTTAAAGAAGATACTCCAGAAATTATAGTAAACGTCTTAAACATTTTAAAAGACCTAGAAGATTTTAGCGCAAGCACTATTTCTGAAAAAGTAAAAGGGTGGATAAAAAGCCAAGAAATGGGCTTTGGTAAAGTAATGATGCCTTTACGTTTAGCACTAGTGGGTGCCATGTCTGGACCTGATGTTTTTGAAATTGCTAGTTTGCTTGGTAAAGAAGAGACGATTAAGCGTGTGGAGAATGCTGTGAAGTTTATGGAATAAAACGCCCTATATAAAACAAAAGAGCCGAAACATTAAGTTGTCTCGGCTCTTTTAGTTATAGCTACTTTTTAATTACTTTTTTAATAAAAGTACGACCTTCTATTTTTATCTCTACAAATAAAACACCACTTGCAATACCTGATAAATTGAGTGTGGTTACATGCTCTTTTTTATCAATTAATAATTTACCCTGCATGTCATATACTTGTAACTGCTCTATTGGATAAGGACTACTAATATCTACATTTTTATTTGTGGGGTTTGGTGTTATTTTTAGCTGTGAGATATCTAATTCTGGAACACCTAAAATCATTAGGTTTTCATAGTAAACTAAAATGTTATTGTTTTGTATAATACCCACAACATCTTTATCCCCATCGTTGTCTAAGTCTACTGGTATTGCTTGACGGTGAAACATTCCGCCTTCATCAATTACTGTTTGAGGACCAAAGTTACCTTCACCGTCTAAGTTTTCATGCCAAGCAAACAAATTGGCCTCGTTTGCAGCATATAAAATATCAAGATCATTGTCATTATCAAGGTCTGCAATTTTTACATTTCGAATACCGTCAACCCCATATATTACAGTCGATTCAAGATTAAAATTACCTATACCATCATTTACAAACACCTCTATTTTACCTGACGCATTTTTTGCTGAAACAACATCTATGTCACCATCATTATCAATATCCCCTAGCGCAACGGAATGAACATTCGTTTCCATGGTTGATATACTAATCGGAGGTCCAAATTCACCTTGACCATCTAGATTTCTAAACCACAAAACATTTGGATTTCCTGTTGATACAGTAACTACGTCTAAATCACCATCATTATCAAGGTCTGCAGCACGAGAAAATCGACCCGTATTTGTCCCTTGAATAATTACGTTTACTTCTCCAAAATCACCCTCACCATCAAGGTTTTCAAACCATGAAACAGTATCATCATAATCTGAAGTAACAAGCACATCTAGATCGCCATCACCATCTAAATCAAAAGCAGAAACATCATCTGCCGCATACAATGTATTGTCAATAAGTCGTGGACTGCTAAACGAGGCTAAACCATCTAAGTTTTCATACCAATAAACTAGGCTATCATCAAAAGAAGTAAATAATAGGTCTAGATCGCCATCCCCATCAAGATCTGCTACAGCGTTAGAAAAACTCTGTCCATGCCCAGTATTAATAACGTTTTCAGAACTAAAATCTCCTGATCCTGCCAAGTTTTCAAACCAAACAAATTTATGTGAATAAGATACAATTATATCTGTAAAACCATCACTGTTTAGATCTCCAGAACTAATATATCTAGGTGTTAAAATATCTTCTTCAATAATAATTCTATTCCCAAATTGGGCTTGTGCTAGACTAATACATAATAAAAAAAAGTAGGTTAGTATCTGTTTCATTATTAATCTTCTTTAAAAATTATCACTTCTTCTATAGTGCCGTCTTCAAAATACTTTTCAATTTTATATAAGCCGGTTGTTAATGTAGGTAACAACTGGTCATCTTTTATTTGTATAGCATCTTTTTGTGTTATGGTTAAACGCAACTGGTTCAGCATTTGCCATAAAATTTGGGTCTAATGACGGCACAAATGTATCTTCTATTTCTGTGTCTTGAGTTGCACACATATTGTTTTCTTGTGCTTCTAAAGCAAAATTAAAAAATAAGATTAGTAGTAGTGTAATTTAAAATTTTTCATAATAAAATGGTTTAAAAGGTCAGTTATTTTTATTAGAATACTATAAATATAGTTAAATATTTTAACAGTATTAAAACAAATGGATGTCTTGGTGTTCTTAAAACTGTGAATAATCTATGTTTGTAAAACACATTTACAACTTTAAAAATACTAAGTGAACATTAAATATCCTTTTGATCCTGTTTTAAAACATCATTTACTTATTGCCTTAAGTTTGGCAATATGGATATTTCTATTCTTAGCTCTTACAGAACCTTTAGACACAAGTGAGTTTATGGGTGTTGAGAAGTTTATTTATCTTCCTATTTATGGTATTGCTGGAGCTATTGCATATATATTAGTTTTACCACTACAAGGTGTTATTTACAAGAAGAATAAAGAAAAATGGACCTTGTTAAGCGAAATCACATTTGGCTTAAGTATGTTTATCTTTGGTTTCATTCTTTCTAGATGCGTGTATCTCTTTGTTATAGTTCCAGGAGCACCTAACCCATATTCTTTACGTTACTTTTTTACAGCTCTTTACCTCCCTGCTATTCTCACTATATTTCCTATTATCGCAATAGGTCGTTGGTCTTTTGGGCGTTATTTTGAAAAGAAACTTGAAGACAAAAAAATAGAGATACAAGGGGAAGGTACTTATGAAGGTCTGCGATTAATGATGAATGATTTGATTTGTATTAAATCTGACGATAATTATATTGAGGTGTCTTATTTAAATAATGGCACAATTAAAAAACAATTAATACGAAATAAACTCTCAAAAGTTGAGGCTGATATTCCGGAGTTAATGCGTACCCATCGTTCTTATTTAATTAACCCAGATCACTTTCAACAATTTAAAATGGAGAGTGGTAAATTATCTGTATTTCTTACTTCGGAAATAGGAATACCTGTGTCTAAAACCTACACAGAAAAAGTAAAAGGCACGTTTCAAAACTAAAAATTCGCCACAGAGGTAGTACACTTCAAAAAAGACGCTTTTATTTCGCCACAAGGAGGTATCATTTCGCCCCAATGTACCATATATAATAGTCTCAGGCTTTTTGTCTGTTTATGTTTGTTTCATCAAATAATCACAAATCGAGCATTTCGGTTTTAAAACAAACAGTATGAAACGTATTACAATCATCATCACATTAATAGCAATTTGCACCCTTTTTAATAGTTGTAAACTAGGTAGATTTGCCTACTACAACTTTGCAGATATCACAGATCATAAAATTTTTCCGAGCAGGACGATTACAGCTTCAGAAACACCTTTTATGTATCCTTCTATTACAAAATCTTTTATACAAGATTCTATTACTATAACAGATGATGGTATAAAGACTAAAGTCACTTTTGAAGATTATTTGATCTCAAACAAAACTGTGGCTTATTTGGTGGTGCAAAATGACACTATAAAGTATGAACAGTACTTTAATAAGTATGAAGAGGCATCTATTGTTAACTCATTTTCTATGGCAAAGTCAATACTTTCAATGTTAGTAGGTATTGCTGTATACGAGGGTAAAATAAAATCTATTAACGAGCCTGTAACCAATTATCTAACAGAACTAGAAGATCCTGCTTTTAAAGACGTGACTATAGAACATCTTTTAAATATGACTTCGGGGATTGCTTTTAATGAAAGTTACGTAAACCCTTTTGGCGATGCAGCCACATTTTATTACGGCACTAATTTAAGAAAAGCCGTAAATGGAATGAAAATAGAAGCCACACCGGGGTCAAGTTTTAAATATAGTAGTGGCGATAGCCAAGTGTTAGGAATGGTCTTAGAAGCCGCTTTAAAAGAAACTACAATTTCTGAATATCTAGAAGAAAAAATATGGCAACCTCTAGGGATGGAATATGATGCCACATGGAGTTTAGACAGAGAAAAAAAAGGTGTAGAAAAAACCTTTTGCTGCTTAAATGCAAGAGCAAGAGATTTTGCAAAACTGGGTAGATTGTATTTAAATAAAGGAAATTGGAATGGAAAACAGATCGTTTCTAAGGATTGGGTAGAAAAATCTACAAAAATAGATAGCACAGGCGGTAATGTAGCTTATTATCAACACCAGTGGTGGCTTAATGAAAAAGACAACTCTTTTGAAGCCATTGGAATATTAGGACAACATATTTATGTAAACCCAGAGAAGAATATTGTAATTGTGAGACTGGGTGAAAAAAACGGAGAAAATGGGGCTTGGACGCAAGTAGCACAAAGTATAGCATCTAAACTATAAGTTAAGAATAAGGTGTCATTAAGTGAGTAACAAAAACAGGCAAAAAGCGACTCATAAATTAAGCAAGTTGAAAAGCTAGATTAAGATGGCTATAATTTGTATCTTCAAAACAGTTATTAATTAAAAATTATTTGTCTATGGGACCATTTTCTATTTTATTAATACCATTAGGTATTATCTTATTTTTCTTAATCTTAAAATCTTTCTTTACGGTAAAGCAGCAAACGGCGGCTATTATAGAAAACTTCGGAAAGTTTAGTAGTATTCGTAATTCTGGATTGCAATTTAAAATACCTGTTGTTCAGCGTATTGCAGGTCGTATCAATCTTAAAATACAGCAATTAGACGTTTTGGTAGAGACAAAAACAAAGGATGATGTTTTTGTAAAATTGAAAATTTCGGTACAATTTCAAGTAGTAAAAGATAAAGTGTATGATGCTTTTTACAAGCTTGAAAATCCGCACGATCAGATTACCTCTTATGTATTTGATGTAGTACGTGCAGAAGTGCCTAAAATGAAACTAGATGATGTTTTTGAACGTAAAGATGATGTAGCAATCGCTGTAAAACTTGAGTTAAACGAAGCGATGATAAATTATGGTTACGATATTATAAAAACCCTAGTTACAGATATCGATCCAGATGAACAAGTAAAAGCTGCCATGAACCGTATTAATGCATCTGAGCGTGAAAAAGTAGCTGCAGAGTATGAAGCAGAAGCAGACCGTATTAAAATAGTTGCAAAAGCTCGTGCAGAAGCAGAAAGTAAAAGACTACAAGGACAGGGTATTGCAGACCAGCGTCGTGAGATTGCAAGAGGTCTTGAGGAATCTGTAGATGTATTAAATAATGTAGGTATTAACTCTCAAGAAGCATCTGCTTTAATTGTAGTAACACAACATTATGACACTTTACAGTCTATAGGAGAAGAAACAAACACAAACTTAATATTATTGCCAAACTCGCCACAAGCAGGAAGTAATATGTTAAATGATATGATTGCTTCGTTTGTAGCAAGTAATCAAATAGGGGAAGAGATGAAAAAAACAAATGCTGCAAAAGGCATTACAAATAAAAAATCTAAAACTAGACCTAAACCTACTCCTCCTTCAATGGATGATGAAGTAACATTTTAAATTTAATACATAAAATAGAAAACCCCTTTAGCAATTCATACAAAAGGGGTTTTTGTTTTTAATTAAGTCTCTTTAAAACTTTATTTTTTGGATGTGTATTGGGTTTCAACTGCACTCTACCTGGTAGATATTACTGGACTTTAAATATGAGCTAGATAAATATAAGCACTTCGACTGCGCTCAGTGTGACAAGTATTCGTATGTTTTAAAGTATAGTTCAGTAATTTAAAGCTTGGACTGGGCTATACCTGATACGTGTTCCTGGGCTTTAAATATAAACTAGTTAATTATAAGCACTTCGACTGCGCTCAGTGTGACAAGTATTTGTTTAATACTGATTATTATAAATTATTTATTTTTATTAAACAATCTAGTAATACCATAAGATAGCAGAGGCATTAAAAACTTTAATAAAATAGGTGAAGTAGCTACACCTCCAGCAAACCCCAATATTAGTTTGTTGGGTGAAAGTTCTTCTTTTGTATCGTGTAAACTAAGCTTAAGTTCTTCTTTTGCAATTTCAGACTTCAAACGGAGAATTTTTAGATCTCTATCTATTTCTTCAAAGTTTGAATATGTTTTTTTATTACTCATAACATTTCATCTATATTATTTGACTTAGACATTGCCTTTTCTACATCAGATCTAGAGATGTCATCTTCATCAATAATAAGTTCTGAGAACTTCTCTAAAACAGCTTTTACTATCATTTTCTTCCCATAGAAATATATAAATAGAAAAATGAGTAAATAAAAACCGCCCATCACAAAAAATCCGGCAGAGGGATATCCTATAATTCTACTTAAATACATAGAAAGACCAAATGAAACAAAGGCTAAAAAGAGTGTAGCAATACCTCCTAGCACTAACATGCTAATAAGAGAAGTTGCAAATTTCATAGAAGATTTAAAAAGGCGAAGTTTATAATACTCCGCCGTATTCTCTACGTAATCTTGTGTTTTCTTTCCTGTATTGCTTACGTTTTCTGAAAGGGATTCAAAAGCCATATTAAGCGGTTACTTTTTTAGTTTCCGCTTCAATTTTAGATACAATTCCATCTTTTTGAAGTTTTGCGTTTTGTTTACGTAAACTCTCAAGTTTATTTTCTAGTGCGACAAGTACATCATCTGCTTTGTAGCTTGCAGAAGACAAAGTATCCTCTAGTTTTTGTTCTAAACTAACTTTGGTATCTTGAGTTTTAGAACTTATAATTTCTTGTGCCTCATGAAGCTGTTCTGTTAATTGCTTTTGAGCTTTTGCAGCTTCTTTTTTAATTTTCTTTCTTGTTTTTTTTCCACTTTCTGGTGCATAAAGAATTCCTATTCCTGCTCCAATTGCTGCTCCTGTTAATAGAGCAATTAATGTTTGTCCTGTATTTGATGCCATTATTTATGGTAGGTTTTAATTGTTAATATATCGTTTAATCAAATATACCACACACATTAACATATCACTGTTAATAGCCGGTTAATACTTGATTTACAATACTTAAAGTTATCTTAAAATAGCATTATAAGCTATTATTATGCTAATAAAATTAAGATTTAATTCATTTTAAGGTAAAAATAGCCTGAAGGTATTCAAAAACGATATTTGTAGTAAGTGCTTCGTTTTTTGCTGTATCAATACTAATTGCAGTTGCTGTATAACGTGTTTTAAAACTATCTGACATCCAGAACAACATAGCAGGATTTGTTTGTTCTTTTGCTTTACTGGCATGTAAAAATTGACCATTTTCACCTAAAGATTCTCCGTGATCAGATATATAAACAACGAGCGTTGGAGTAGTATTTTTCTTAGCACGATCTATCACTTCTTTTAAAAAGTAATCTAAATATAAAATAGTGTTATCATAAGAGTTAATAACTTCTTCTGTTGTTAAAGAAGGAATATATTTTGATGTAATTACAGGTGTGTATTTTCTAAAAGTATCAGGATAACGATTTTCATAATACCAATGACTTCCCATCATGTGTAATGTGATAAACTGGTTTTTTGCTGTACCTAAAACACGATCTAATTCAGGTAACATTACTCCGTCTAGCGCTTTATTAAAACTGTATTCAGATTTATATTTATCTACTAATAATATGGTATCATTTGTTTCTACAATGGGTCCAAAAGACTTTTCTAATGTTTGGTTACCTATCCAAGTAGTTTCAAAACCTGCGGCATTGGCAACGGTATAAATACTCGTGTACATTGCTTTGTCAACACCTATTTCTTTGTCTGTTAATAACTGCGGAAGACTAGCTGCCGTATAGGTATTAGGAGTAAAAATAGAAGGATAAGATATGATTTCTTCTTTTAATAAAAATGGAGTAGTCGCCCTTTCATACCCATTAATTCCTAAATGATCTGCTCGCACAGTTTCGCCTAATACAAAAATAACAGTAAGACTGTCTTTTTGTTTTGTAACTATAGGCAGCGTTTTGTTTAACTGAAATTTTGGAGCACTATAATAATCTTCAATGCCATAAAAGACATTATACGGTAGCCTACTTTTAAGCGTGTTTAAACGCTTTCTTTCAGTTATAAAAAATAAAGCAATACAACTTAAAGCTAACAAACTATAAATAACGACTCCTTGTCTATTATTAAGTTTATTATGCCACTTTATAAAAAAAGTGAGGACAACTAAAGCAAAAAAGAGAAACAGCATATAAGGCCACGTTATTAAGTCTATGGCAATATCTGGAGTAGTTTCAAACACGGCTTGTATTAATCCTGATGTTACAGATAAATCTTGTGTATATGCAAAAAATGAAAAACTACAGAAAAACAGAAACAAAGCAGAAAAACCAATGCGAAATAACCATTTCTGTAAGGTTAAAAAATATACAAAACCAGCAATGGTAGTTTGTAATATTACAAGATGTACCAGGTATATAAGGGTGTCTTTACCGCCTTCTAATGGGGTATGATAGTAAGAGGCCCCTGTTATAAAAAATACAATGGCAATGTTAAGGATAATATGAAATAATAATAATTCCTTATTTCTTTTTAATAGTTCCATTTGCAATAGGTATGTATTTATTTACAAACCAAATAATTGGTATGGCAAGTAGTATTTGAAAAATAGAAAGTATAAATTTTTCTATTTCTGAAAATTGAAAAACAGTAATTCCTAAAACTAATAGGAGTATTAATTTTATAACTGTTAATGCTCTTAAATGAGTGGCAAGAATAACAATAGAGTTTTTTCCTAAATAACTAAGTGGTTTAAAAATAGGGACCAATTTAAAAAAGAGCACATATGCTATGCTTCCGCACAAACCACTTAATAAGAAATAAGTAGGTATCCCATAAATAGAGCGATACATATCTATCTTTTCTGTATTCAGTAAAAATAAACCTATATGAGCTGCAAAAAGAAATAAAAACCACAGGATGCTTTTCTTTTTTTCTACTGAAATCATTTTTGCTTTTAACACATTACCTACACAATAAAATGCAAGCGCTACCATAGCCACATCTATACTCCACGGAAGCTTGATACCAATAATTTTAGTCCACAAAATACCGAGTAATACAACAGCTGCAACACTTATATAATAAAGGCGTGTATTTTTTATTTTCTTTAAAATTCCGAAGAAGAAATACACTAAAAATATACAAGGAAGAAACCACAAAGGGATACCCCAATCCATATATTGCTGACCGCCTTGGGCATAAAAAACTCCTATTAGGTTATCAATAGGAGATAATGTAATCTCAGAACTATCACCATAATGCCTCCCCACAAACAACCAAAAAAGATAAAGTGCAGTTGCCCATATAAAATAGGGAATAAGAATCATCTTTGCCCTTTTTACGGTACCTCTTACAGTAATTTGTTCTGGATGGAACATACCGGCAATAAAGAAAAATAAAGGCACATGAAAACTATAAATATAAGGCTCAATGGTAGGAAAATTATGTCCCCAGACCACCAAAAAGATTGAAAATCCTCTTGCTTGATCTATCCATTGTAGCCGTTTATCCATATTTTCTATTTCTTACTGGTCAATTTTTGCCCAAGAATCACGAAGTCCAACTGTCTTGTTAAAAACCATTTTATCTGCTGTGGTATCTTTATCAACTACAAAATAACCCAAACGCTGAAACTGCATTTTTTCTTCTACTTTTCGTTCTTTAAGACTAGGTTCTGCATAACCTGTAATCACCTCTAATGAGTTTGGATTTACAAACTCCATAAAGTCTTTTTCTTTGTCTGTATCTGGCGATGCTACCGTAAAAAGACGATCGTATAAACGAACTTCTATCTCTAAAGCATCTTTTATAGACACCCAATGTAATGTTCCTTTTACTTTACGCATAGAAGCTTCTGAACCACTACCACTACGGCTGTCTGGATCATAAGTACAGTGTATCTCTGTCACCTCGCCATTTTCATCTTTTATGCAGCTTTCTGCTTTAATGATATAAGCGTTTTTAAGTCGAACTTCTTTACCAAGTTTTAATCTAAAAAACTTTTTATTTGCTTCTTCTCTAAAGTCTTCTTTTTCAATATAAATTTCTCTAGAAAAAGGAACTTTTCTAAAACCAGCAGTCTCATCACCTTGATTATTTTCTGCGTCTAACCATTCTGTTTCTCCTTCTGGATAATTAGTGATTACCACTTTTACTGGATTTAATACTGCCATCACACGATCTGCAGTTTTGTTTAGATCTTCACGAATACTAAACTCTAACCTAGAAACATCTATTAAATTATCTCTTTTACCAACTCCAATTCCGTTGGCAAAATTTCTAATAGAAGCTGCTGTATAACCTCTTCTTCTTAACCCAGAAATAGTAGGCATTCTTGGATCATCCCAACTTTGTACAACACCATCTTCAACTAATCTAGCAAGCTTTCTTTTACTAACAACTGTATGACTTAAATTTCTTCTTGCAAACTCACGTTGTTTAGGGCGTATCTTTTTTGGATCGTGTATTTGATCTAAAAACCAATCGTATAATTCTCTGTGAGGTTTAAACTCTAGCGTACAAAAAGAGTGCGATACTTGTTCTAAATAATCACTCTCACCGTGCGTCCAGTCATACATCGGAAAAATTTTCCAATCTGTACCAGTTCTATGGTGATGTTTATGCAAGGTTCTGTACATAACAGGATCACGCATTAACATATTTGTAGAAGCCATGTCTATTTTTGCACGTAAAACATGAGCTCCTTCTGGCGCTTCACCAGATTTCATTTGCTCAAATAATGCAAGGTTTTCTTCTACAGAACGATCTCTAAAAGGACTATTGCTTCCTACTTCTGTAGGAGTTCCTTTTTGTTCACGCATGGCCTCAGAAGTTTGAGAATCTACATACGCTTTTCCATCTTTAATTAATTGTACAGCCCAGTCATATAATTCTTGAAAATAATCACTAGCGTACAATTCATTTTCCCATGTATAGCCTAACCACGCTACATCACGTTTAATAGCATCTACAAATCTTTGCTCTTCTTTTGCAGGATTTGTATCGTCAAATCTAAGATTTACAGGAGCATCATAGGTAAGTCCTAATCCAAAATTAAGACAAATAGAAGAGGCGTGACCTATATGTAAATATCCATTAGGTTCTGGCGGAAAACGAAAACACAAATCTTCTTTTTTGTGTGTTTCTTTTAAATCTTCTTCTATAATTTGCTCAATAAAATTGAGAGGTTCCTTTTCTTCGCTCATGGTATATGTTGTTTCAGAACTCTAATACAATTATAAAAACTGTTTTATTTATAATCACTTAGAGACCTTTGATTGTTCTATTGTTACTTATTTGGTTATTTCATTTTGCTTCAGAAATTTTATAACATCACTATTTGTGCTGAAAATACGATTCTTCTAAAGCTGAAAATAATACGCAAAGGTAAAAAAAGTATCTTTGTGAAAAGGATTAACTATGCATAGCATTCATTTAAAAAATATACGTGTTTTTACAAATCACGGCTGTCTCACTGAAGAAGAAAAAATAGGGAGTGATTATCTGGTAAATTTATCTGTAAAAGCAGATCTTTCTAAGGCTTCAGAAAGTGATCAACTTGTTGATACTGTAGACTATGTCACACTTAATAACATTGTAGTAGAAGAGATGGAAATACGTTCTGAACTATTAGAACACGTAGGACAACGTATTATTAACAGGGTCTTAAATGAATTAACAATGGTACAATTTGTTGAAGTTTCTGTAGCAAAAATTAACCCTCCTATTGGTGGCGATGTCGCTGAGGTTGTGGTAACTATGAATGGAAATAGAGGATAAGTTTTTTTTCTCTACTTTTTTAGTTGCAATTTATGTTTTGAAAAGTTTATATTTGCGCTCTGTTAATTAAGTTAACAGAGTATAGGGCATCTTGGCCGAGCGGCTAGGCAGAGGTCTGCAAAACCTTGTACAGCGGTTCGAATCCGCTAGATGCCTCAAAAGAAACCTTCAGTTTTACTGGAGGTTTTTTTATGTTTAAAAATTAGAGTGGGTCTTCTACTGGAGGTTTAGGCTTAATAAGAGAAGAATCCAATTGTACTTCTACAGGTATTTTATCCATTTCTGCATTAAGTCTATCTGGAAAAACACCTTGAAGTAATAAAAAAACACCAAATCCAGCTACAGAAATACTCACCCATTGTTTTGTTTTATAACTAAAACGAGGAGTCATTTTGTTTTTTAAAGCCTTTGCTAAGGTAATTTTAATAAGGTCTGTGAGTATAAAAGAGACCATTACTGTGATTAAAAAATAAATAACACCATACTCACCTGTTGTTCTTGTATTAGCGATTATAATGATTCCTATCCAGCCTGCTAGTACACCAAAGTTTATAAAATTAAGAAAGAAACCTTTTAAGAATAAACTACCAAAATTTTGTTTTACGGCTACAGCATGATGCTCTCTTATAATTTTATAAATGGCTTTTTTATTTTTAATGTAAGAGATCACACCATATGCAATCAAAACACCACCTCCAAAAATAAGAAGTGCAGGGTCATCTTTTACACGATCTAATAATTTATTAGTACTAAAATAAGCGATTAATATAAATACTACATCTGCAAACATGGCACCAGAATCAAAGACGATTCCTGCCTTAAAACCTTTATTTATACTTGTTTCTATTAAAGTAAAGAAGACAGGACCAACCATAAAGGCCAGTATAAATCCTGAAATTACTGCACTACCAAAACCATCAAACATAAGTCTGTAAAAGTACAGAAAAGTTTGATTTTTTTAAGTGATTATACACTGAAGTCTTTATTGTTGTTGATTGTAGTAAGTAATGAAGTTTATGTTAATTAAAGAAGAAATTATTAATTACATAAACTTCATTATATAAGGGAATAAGAGAAAAAAAAGAACACTTTTTTATTCTACAAAGTTAATACTACCTCCAATAAAACGTTTTTGTTTCACTTTTGAAGGGTTACCATAGATATAAACATCACCACCAGCTGTTACTTTAACATCAACCTTATCTGTTGCATAAATTTGAGCATCACCTGCTGCTGTGACTCTAATCGTTGTATCTTTTGTTTTAAGTTCTTCCCCTTCAAATATTCCTCCAGTATTTATAGTAATCTCTTGAATTTTTGCAAAACCTTGTGCTTCTATAATACCGCCTGTAACGGCTTTCATTTTTGCATAATCTACCTGAAGTGCTGCTATAATTTGGCCTCCTTCTTGTACACGAAGTTCAATTTTATCTTGTTTAATTACTTCGTTTGCAGTGATTCTAGTTCCTTCATTTGCATCAATAACATCTATGTTTTTTGCATATACTTCTACATAAGTATCTTCTCCTCTAAAACGCTTATCACTGTGCATTCTAATTTTTAAAACACCATCATCATTAATAATTTTAATATCGTTTGCATTATCACCTCTAACAATTACCTTGTTTTCATCTGCTTGAACTAAACGTACAAACACTAGATCAAATACTTTAAGTTCAGAAAAATCACCCACATCTTGTGTGATCTCTTGTGCCGAAATATTAAAGCTAAAAGCAACTGCTAGTAAAAAGAAAAATGTTCTCATAATATTATGTTTTTAGTAAAGAGTGAAGAAGTTTTGGATTGTTACAGTTTCCGAAGAAAAATAAATTATATGTTGTTCATCTAAGCGCAGTGTAAGACAATGATCTTCAATACTATTAATTAAAAAATATTTTAAAATTTATTAAGTTAATACCTTATAAACTAATCTTCTATAAGTATTATGACTGCGCTCAATATGACATTAGTCTTACATAAAATATCTCTTGAACCAATTGAGAATAGTCTTATTTTCAAAATCGATTTTATGAGTATTAAAAAAGTTTTGTAAATTAATTAAGTCAGAATCTTTAAGTTCAATTAATTCTTCAAAAACTGGATATGCTTTGAGTGAATAATGTTTAGACTGTACCTTTTTAATTTCTACTTTTTCTATAGTTGATAACTCAAATTCTAGCATAACATCATCTTTTTCAATGAGAATCTTTTCACCTGATAATATAAGATGACCGATGCGTATAAAGAGAATTTCTTTTAAAATAAAGATAATACCAAAAACAGAAATCATAGAAGTTGATATAATACTCACTAATTTATTACTGTCGAAAAGATCTAATCCTAATGAATTTACTAGTACAAAACAAAATGCAGCAATTGATAATAAGCTAAAGTATTTAGAAAACCCTTTCAGGCTTTCTAAATAATCTGTTTTAATAATATCAAAATTCATCATAGACTAAAAAAAAACTTAGTCATTAGGCCCTAGCATGGTAAAATCTAAATGCTTTCTTGCAAGATCTGCATTTTTTACTTTTACAATTACTTCGTCACCCAGCACAAATTTAGTGTGGTTTTTTCTACCTACTACGGCAAAATCTTCTTTAATAAACTCATAGATATCATCTTGCATATCTTGTATACGCACCATTCCTTCGCATTTATTTGAGACGATCTCTACATAAATTCCCCATTCTGTTACGCCACTTATTACCCCTACAAACTCTTCATCTTGATGGTCTTTCATGTACTTGATTTGCATATATTTTATGCTATCACGCTCTGCTCTTGCTGCAAGACCTTCCATATCACTACAGTGTCTACAGTTTTCTTCAAAAGTGTCTTCTTTTGCAGATGGATTTCCATCTAGATAATGTTGTAATAGTCTGTGTACCATTACATCTGGATACCTACGTATAGGTGAAGTAAAATGAGAATAATAATCAAAAGCAAGACCATAATGCCCTATATTATTGGTCGTATATACGGCTTTACTCATACTACGTATGGCAAGTGTATCTATAAGGTTTTGCTCTTTTTTACCTACAACATCACTCAATAATTGATTTAAAGATTGTGAGGTAGATTTTTTATCTCGAGTATCCATTTTATACCCAAACTGCTTTATTAAATTTTCTAAAGCGGCTATTTTTTCATCATCCGGTTCATCGTGTACACGATATACAAATGTTTTTTTAGGGTTTTGTTTTCCTATAAAAGCAGCAACACTTCTGTTAGCAAGTAACATAAACTCTTCTATCAGTTTATTAGCATCTTTACTTTCTTTAAAATACACACCTTCAGGATTTGCTTCTTTGTCTAAAATAAATTTTACTTCTACTTTATCAAAAGAAATAGCACCATTGTTCATTCTTGCTTTTCTAAGAATTTTAGCCAAACGATCCATTTCTAAAATGGCTTTTGCTATAGGTTGTTCTACTTCATATTCTTTATCGGTAATTGATATTTCTGAAGTAATTGTGGTATTGAGTTGTCCTTCGACAGGCTCAGGATGACTGTTATTTTCAATTATAAGTTGCGCTTCTTCATAAGCAAAACGAGCATCACTATAGGTTACGGTTCTTCCAAACCATTCATTAACAACTTCTGCTTTTTTATTCATTTCAAACACGGCAGAAAAAGTGTATTTTTCTTCGTGTGGTCTTAAAGAACAAGCTCCATTACTTAAAATTTCTGGAAGCATAGGTACAACTCTGTCTACTAAATAAACTGAGGTTGCACGCTCAAAAGCTTCATCATCAAGTACAGTTCCTGGTTTTAAATAATGAGATACATCTGCAATGTGAATTCCTATTTCATAATTACCATTTTCTAATTCGGTAAATGATAAAGCATCATCAAAATCTTTAGCGTCTTTTGGGTCAATGGTAAAGGTTAAATCTTTACGCATATCACGACGTTTTGCTATTTCGGAAGCATGAATACTAGTATCTATTTTATTAGCATAGTCTTCTACCTCTGCCGGAAACTCATACGGTAAACCGTATTGTGCTAGTATACTGTGTATTTCTGTGTTATGTTCACCTGGCATCCCAAGGCTTTTAATCACGTTACCATTAGGCGAATCTGCTTTTTCTGGCCAGTCTATAATTTCTACAAGAACACGTTCGCCTTGTTTTGCTCCGTTAATATTGCTTTTATGTACAAAGATGTCTGTGTACATTTTATGATCGTTCATTTCTACAAAAGCAAAACGATCTTGAATACTAATTGTACCTACAAATTCGGTTTTTTTACGTTCAATAATTTTAGTGATTTCGCCTTCGCTTTTACCACCTCTTTTACGTTTATACACGTACACTTCTACGGTATCACCGTTAAGTGCTTTGTTTAAATTTTTGTTTTTAACTAGAATATCATCTTCCAGTTCGTCAACAATAATATATCCTTGACCACGACCTGCAATATCTACACGACCTGTGTAGTAATTTTGGTTAGGTGCTAAAATATATTTACCTCTATCTATTTCTGTAATTTCTTTTGCCCCTTGAAGTTCTTTTAATACTTTAATAATTTGATTGCGACTATTTGCGTCATCCACATTTAGTTTTGCTGCAATCTGTTTGTAATTATATGGTTTTGAGTGGTCTTTGCGTAGTATGGCTAATATCTTATCAGATAAGCCGTTAATCGTTTTTGTTCTTTTTCTACCAAACGATTTTTTTTTTCTTTTCATATATGTGCCCACCGTTGTGGGATATTTTATCTGGTACTCGTTATTTGTGAGTTACCTATTTAATTTATTTTTCTTAAAAGTAATTGATTTTTTTTAAGTTCAGAACGAACTAGAATTCACGTGAAGAAGATTTAAAATAAGTGTTATTCTATTTAAATCAATCTATTAAGACTGGTGCAAAGCTACACTTTAATTATTTAATGGATGTTATATTTACGTTAAGGGCTTTAAAAGAGGGGTTTAGTACCTTATTAATGGCTCTTTTTTTACTTCGGAAATGTGCTACAATTGATAACTGCTGCAGTTATTGTCACACTAAGCCCATTCTACAAGCTCAGGAAAACCTTGTCAAAGTGCATTGCTAATTAGTAAAACTTGCCCTTCGACAGGCTCAGGGTGACAGTTAGTTTTTTTTAAAAATCTTATTCTACCAATAATTTACAGTTTCCGCTTTAATATCAACTCCAATCTGCGACTGTCCAAACATCAAAAAAGGGAACAGAAATAAAACAATTGTATTTTTCATTTTATAAATTTTAAACCAAGATAATCAATGTTATCACGGTTATCAACAAGCTATATAATAACATCTTTTTTCTTTTATAAATTTTAAAAATAAATAATGCTTATTATGGTATGTTAATAAGGGGTATAACTTATTTAGTAAATTATATGAAAAGTGATTTATTGAAATTAATTCTAGGCTTATTAACAACTTATAAATGCTAATTTGTATTGATGCTTAATAGATTAACACATGCTATTAACAACTGTTAATAACCCATGTTGACAGCTTATTTTTAATAAGATTTTAAAATTTTAATGTTGGTAAGCGATCTTTTGATGCTCATAAGTAGGCTAAAAATAGATGAGTTATTTTTTGCGTTTCTCAATTATAATTTGGCTGTAATTTTTAATTGGAATCTGCAAATTTTTCTATCATTTTTGAACATATAAATATCAACAAACTTGTTAACCGAATTGTTAACTAGCTATTATTATAATGTTACCATTTATAATCTGCTTTTTCTCAAATGTAAAATTAATACCTATATAGTTGTTATATAATGTATTTATCTTTGTAAAAATTCTTTATCATGAAAATAGCCATCGGAAACGACCACGCAGGACCAGATTATAAATTTGCCATTGTAAAATATCTTGAAGACCAAGGTCACGAGGTAGTAAATTTTGGAACAGATACACTAGACAGTGTAGATTATCCAGATTTTGCAAATCCAGTATCAAAAGCCGTTAATGACGGTGAAGTACCTTACGGTATCTTAATTTGCGGAAGTGCAAACGGTGTAGCCATGACAGCAAATAAATATCCTAAAGTTCGCGCAGGTATTTGCTGGACAAAAGAAATTACAAGCTTAACACGCCAGCACAATGATGCAAATGTTATTTGTATTCCGGCTCGTTATACATCTATACCTCAAGCGGTGGGTATGGTAGAAACTTTTTTAAATACAGCATTTGAAGGAGGACGTCACCAAAATAGAGTCGCTAAAATTTGCATGTAGTAGGCGTAACAATGTATGATTGTATAGTTTTTTTTCTTCTGAAATAATCTATAAATTAAACACCTATTCTTGTTTAATATTTTTGCTACTGAATATATAAAAAATGCACGATCACTCACATAATCATAGTCACTCTCATCCAAATTTAAAAGGAAGAAAACTTCTACTTTCTATTCTTTTAAATATTGGTATTACTGTGGCGCAGATTATAGGTGGTTTGGTTTCTGGGAGTCTTTCTTTATTAAGTGATGCCCTTCATAACTTTAGCGATGTGCTATCATTAGTTGTAAGTTATGTTGCAGATTTATATGCAAAAAAAGATGCTTCACTAGAGCGAACATTTGGTTACAAACGTGCCGAAATATTAGCAGCATTTATAAATGCCCTTTCTTTAATTATTGTAGCTTTTTATTTGGTTTATGAAGCAGTACATCGTTTTTTAAACCCGCAAGAAATAGAGAGTTCTATTGTGATCTGGTTAGCAATTTTAGGAATTGCAGCAAATGGTTTTAGTGTTTTACTATTACATAAAGACTCACAGAGTAATATGAATATGCGTTCTGCATATTTACATTTACTAACCGATATGGCAGCTTCTGTAGCCGTGTTAATAGGTGGGTTATTAATGAAATATTTTGGATGGTTTTGGGTAGATAGTGTTCTCACAGTATTGATTGCTATTTACCTAGTACTAATGGGATATGGATTACTTAAAGAAAGTTTTAAAGTATTAATGTTGTTTACACCAGATCATCTAGATCTTAAAGTGATAGGTAAAAAAATTCAAGAAGTATCTGCTGTTAAAAATGTACATCACGTTCACGTTTGGCAATTAAATGAGCAAGAAATACACCTTGAAGCACATGTCGCTTTTTATAAAGATGTGAGCATATCTCAATTTGATAAAATTTCTGAAGAAATAGAAGCACTTCTTTTTCACGAGTTTAAAATTAATCACGTCACATTGCAGCCGGAATTTGATAAAGACGATCCTAAAGAATTAATTGTACAGGATTAACTTCGACTCCGCTCAGTCTGCGGAGATAATTTGATAAAAAAAACCGCATATTGAGTCCTAAGACAAGCTCACGATAAACCAAAGCCGAAATATGAAAATCACCATTAAAAAATTTAAAGATTTCACTGTTAATGAGTTATATGATGTGCTTCAGCTGCGTAGTGAGGTGTTTGTTGTAGAGCAAGATTGTGTATATCAAGATATTGATAGTAAAGATCAAAATGCATTACACATTATTGGAAAAAAAGAAGGAAAAGTAGTGGCGTATACCCGCTGTTTTAAACCAGGATATTATTTTGAAGAAGCCGCAATAGGCCGTGTTGTGGTCACTATGGACCAACGTAAATACGGTTATGGGCATGATATAATGAAGGCCTCGATAAACGCCATAAAAAAAGAGTTTGAGACAGAAAAAATAAAGCTTTCTGCTCAAACTTATTTAATTAAATTTTATGAATCGCACGGTTTTAAAACCATTGGCGAAGGTTATTTAGAAGATGGAATACCGCATATTGCGATGGTAAAATCTTAATTTTATTTTAAAATTTTAGCGTATTGTTTCTCATCATTTAATATTTCTATCGCCTTTAATATTTCTGGATTATGTGTTAGTTGATAGTCATATAAACCTTCTGCATAAAAATAACGCTTTAAAATTTCGTCTGTTAATAACGATTTAATTTCTACTTTTCGCTTGGTTATTTTACGTTCTTTTGCAGCATCTATTTGTGTCATTAAGGTGTTGTAACTCGAACTAATTTCGTCTTTTAAATCATCATCATCTGCACGACGTAAAGCTTCTTCAAATTTCTTTTCTGTATCTGTTTCATATTCAAAATCATTACGTTTTAAGAACCCTAAAAAATCTTGAAAATCTGCATCAGAAAATTCATAGCCATTCCAGTCTGTCATGGGATGTTTATAATAGTATTCTGTAGCATAATCAAAAATGGCATTGTCTTTAAGTAATGCAGTTGTAATAGGGCTAAAAACAGCGGTTTCTAGTTCTACATCTGGTAAAATACCACCACCATCATAGACGGTACGACCTCCTTTGGTTTTAAAAGCATTATATTCTTTACTATCTACACGTATAGGATCTCCGTTTTCATCACGATTCCAGTAATCTAAGGCTTGAATACAACGACCACTAGGTGTATAATATCTTGAGATGGTTACTTTAAGTTGTGTACCATAAGTAAGTTTTTTAGGACGCTGTACAAGTCCTTTACCAAAACTTCTAGCACCAACTACAACAGCTCTGTCTAAATCTTGTAATCCTCCAGAAACAATTTCGCTGGCAGAGGCGCTACGTCCATTTACAAGCACTACAAGAGGTATGTCAAGATCTACAGGATCTTTTTTAGTTTTATAGACCTTATTATACTTTGGAATATCAGATTTTGTTGTAGTAATCACTTCGCCTTTAGGCACAAATAGATTAACAATGCTAATCGCTTCATTTAATAAACCTCCTGGATTTCCTCTTAAATCAAGAATAATTTTTGTGGCGCCCTGGCTTTTTAAGTCTTCTAGAGCAGATCTAGTTTGTATCGTGGTTTTTTTATTAAACTTCGTTAAAACGATATACCCAATATTGTCTTGTGCAAGTTTATAAAAAGGAACAGCATCTACATCAACAGCAGATCTTTCTACAGTTGTTTTTGCTTCTTTTCCTTGACGTGTATAGGTAATTTTTGCCTTTGTACCGGCAGTTCCTTTTAATAAATCACGAGCATCACCTTCATAACCTGCAATTTTATTACCATCTATTTCAATAATTTTATCACCCGCTTTTAAGCCTGCTTTATCAGCAGGATAATCTTTAAAGGGTTCTATTAGTATCATTTCATCATCTAGCGTACGTACAGAGGCTCCTACTCCCGTATAAACGCCGCTATTACTTATACGAGCATCTTCTACTGCTTGTTCATTCCAGTAACGCGTATAAGGATCTAGATCTTCTAGCATTCCCTCAATGGCTTTATCCATTAATGTAGCAGGCGTTTGCTCATCTACATAGTTCATGTTAAGCTCTTTATAAAGTGTGGTAAAGATTTCTATCTGCTTTGCTATTTCAAAAAAATCGCTCTTATTGTTTACAAAACCTACCGAGGTAAAAAACACGACCACGGCAACTCCAGTTATTATTAGTTTCTTTTTCATAAATATGTTTTTTAGACTTACGTCGAAAATGCTAAAAATATGTTTTATATGTTATTAAACTCATTAATTGTCACGCTGAGCTTGTCCAAGCGCAACAAGCGAACCAAATGAAAAAGCATTTTTACATTAAATAAACAATAATGACAATTTCAGAAAATTTCCGAAGAAATGAAATACGATTTATACAAATTTGAAAACCTGCCCATCAGTCTAAGGCGCAACAAAATACCAATAAAAATCGAAAATTAAACCTGCTTCAGTTGCTTTAACAGCGTAAGCATTGCTTTTTCTAGTTGTGCATGTGTCACTTCTTCTCGTGCAAAATAGATAAACATCAAGACAAATTTTTTGTCGTTTTCTTGTTCAAAAGACGGTCTATTGATACGATACGCTTCACGTAATTGTCTTTTTATACGATTACGGTCTACGGCAAGTTTAAAAAGTCGCTTAGGAACAGAAAAACTTGCTTTTGTTTTTTTTGCATCTTCTACGGGTACATAAAGTACTCTCAAAGGATATTTTTTAAAAGATTTCCCTTCTTCAAAAAGCTGGGTAATTGCTTTTTTAGATTTTAGCCGGTCTGTTTTATTGAGGGTGAGTTTCATTTGTGTAAATATAGGGAGACTTTTACATTTTGATGATATTTATAAACGCTTCAAAAACTTTAAAAATAACAACACTTTTTTAAGCTGTATAAAGACGTAATAAATGTGTTTTACAAGCCCATATTATTTAAAATTTTAGGGTTTCCAAGCACATCTATTTGTTTTAAGAAAAACAAGTTACATTGTTTTAATATTGTTAAAATATATAGCTATATTTATAGAATTCTAATAAAAACAACTATCCTTTTAGCCATTTTATTATGAAAAATTTTAAGTTATACTACAACTAATTTTATTTTTTGATATTGCTTTAGAAGTACAAGAAAATAATATGTGTGCAACTCTAGACACAGAAACTGAAGATCCATTTGTGCCGTCATTAGACCCAAATTTTATGACAAATGCTGAACCAGTTGCGTTTAACCATAACACAAAAAGATGCTATACAAATAAAAGATGATCAGTTGTTGCCTACATTAACAACCGGCTTATATAAAATTGAAAAGTATTTTGAAGACGGCACTATAGAAGAAGTGATAATTTTTAAAGAAGATTAATAATGAAACAGATACTAACCTACTTTTTTTTATTATGTATTAGTCTAGCACAAGCCCAATTTGGGAATAGAATTATTATTGAAGAAGATATTTTAACACCTAGATATATTAGTTCTGGAGATCTAAACAGTGATGGTTTTACAGATATAATTGTATCTTATTCACATAAATTTGTTTGGTTTGAAAACTTGGCAGGAACAGGAGATTTTAGTTCTGAAAACGTTATTAATACTGGGCATGGACAGAGTTTTTCTAACGCTGTAGCAGATCTTGATGGGGATGGCGATCTAGACCTATTATTTACTTCTTTTGATGATAGTCTAGTTTATTGGTATGAAAACTTAGATGGTTTAGCCTCGTTTAGCAGTCCACGCCTTATTGACAATACATTGTATGCGGCAGATGATGTTTCTGCTTTTGATTTAGATGGTGATGGCGACCTAGATGTGCTTGTTACTTCAGATTATGATGATACTGTTTCATGGTTTGAAAACCTTGATGGCGAGGGTGATTTTGGAGAAGTAAACGTAATTAATCAAGGTCAAAATAATGGACGATTTTCAAGAGCTGGAGATCTTGATGGTGATGGCGACTTAGATATAGTCACGACTAATTTTGGAAATACAACGCTTAACTGGTTTGAAAACCTTGATGGTTTAGGCAATTTTAGTATACCAAAAGTGATACACGGAGCAGATCAATCTACACATTCATTTGATTTAGTTGATTTAGACAATGATGGCGATCTTGATATTGCTGCGGTTACTAATGGGAGAGACCGCGTACAGTGGTTTGAAAACATAGATGGTTTAGGCAATTTTAGTGATATTATTGTTATTACTGAAGATGCACCTGGCTCAAGAAATATGCGAACTGCAGATTTTGATCTTGATGGTGATTTAGATTTATTATACAGCACAAGCTTAGAAAGTGCTTTTTCTTGGCATTCTAATCTTGATGGTCTTGGAACATTTGGACCTAGAATTATTATTGATGAAGGCGGAATGTTTCACCGTCAAGCAATACCAGTAGACTTAGACAACGATGGGGATAAAGATGTTGTGGGTATTATACAAAACAATAACATTTTAGTTTACTATGAAAACCTAACGATTCTAGGTGTTCCAGAATTAGACACATCACAGATAATAATAACACCTAATCCTGTGGCAGCTACGTTGCATATCTATAGCCCTAAGTTTGTAATAGACGCTATACAAATACGAGATATACAAGGTAAATTATGGTTAGTTAAAAACGAGCCACCTAAAGATATAAATGTAAGTAACTTATCTAGTGGGGTATTTTTTGTAACACTCTCTGTAGGTAGTCAACAGATAATAAAACAGATTATTAAGAAATAAAAAAAGCGCTGTTTTACCAGCGCTTTCATTTTATAAGAAGTAAGAAAAACTATTCTAGCTCCCAAACATTATTTTCACGATCTGTATCTGCCATTAGCATACTTGCATCAATGACTATAGATTGTACTTTATTAGTGCTAGGGATTACTAACTCATACGTAGGATACGCCCAAGCCCAATCTTTAAGTTGGGTTCTAGTGATGTTTGTATCTGCTTTAGGTTTTTCGCTTCGCATCATTTGTAGAGGGATATAAAATTGTTCTTTAGATCCATCTGTGTAAGTAACATCAAGATCTATAGGCATTCCTATCAGTCCAATACGTTCAAGTACCACTAGTGTTCCGTCTTTTATTGTTTCTATTTTTTTGATTGCGTAGTCAATCTGGTTTGTTGTTTGCGTCCAGTCTGTTAAGTACCAGTCTAGTTCTGCACCACTTACTTTTTCTGCAACACGAATAAAATCGTTAGGTGTTGGGTGTTTAAAAGACCACTCATCATAATAACGTTTTAATGATTTTGCTACATTTTCTTTACCAATAACATACTCTAATTGTGATAAGAAAACAGCTCCTTTACTGTAAGCTGCTATTCCATAGACACGATTACTAGCATAACGATCTGCGTGGGTGGTTTGTGGTTGTTCTTTCCCGCTATTTGCTAAATAATTATAACCCGCATAAGCACCAGCTTGTGGAGTAAGATTTTCTCCGCCATTAATTTTTGCCATAGCAAGGTTAGAGATGTAAGTAGTAAAACCTTCGTCCATCCACTCGTGTTTACCTTCATTAGTTGCCATTAAAAACTGAAACCAAGTATGCGCAAGCTCATGCGCTGTTACTCCCATAAGGCTACCAAATTTTCGCTCTCCAGTAATTAGGGTACACATAGCATACTCCATACCGCCATCACCACCTTGTATAACAGAGTATTGTTTAAAAGGATAAGGCCCTATGTTTTCATTAAAGTATTCTAGCATTTCTGCTGTTTTAGGCTGTAGGTTTTTCCAGTTTTCTTTAATATCTGGATTGTCTTTGTAGTAAAAATTAAGTGTTACACCATTAGCAGCTTGATACTGGTCGTGTATGTATTCGTTATCTGCTGCCCAAGTAAAGTCGTGTACATTTGGTGCTGTAAAGTGCCAAGTACGTTTTCCTTTCTTTCCTTTTTTAACTTTAGTATAGTTGTTATCACCCATCACGTTTTCTGCACTATAGCCAGTTCCGGCTACTGTATAGTCTTTGTCAATATGGATGGTAACATCAAAATCTCCCCAAGGGCTATGAAATTCACGACCAATGTATGGGTCTGCATGCCAGCCTTGAAAATCGTATTCTGCCATTTTTGGATACCATTGCGACATTGATAATTTTACTCCTTCTGCATTATCACGTCCGCTACGTCTTATTTGTAATGGAATTTGTGCATCCCATTTCATTTTAAAAGTAGTTTTTTCGCCAGGTAGAATAGGTTTGTTTAATTGTACTTCAAGAACGGTACCTACTACTTCAAAATCTAGTTTTTTTCCGTCTTGTGTTAGTTTTGTAGGTTTAATGTAGCCTATTTCATCAGGAGATAATTTAGAAATACGATCGCCTACACGTTTATCTGGATCTTCTATGGTTAAAGAACGCACGTCCATCTCACTTCCAGGCTGAAAAGCATTAAAGTATAAGTGATAAAAAACACGATCTAAAGCATCTGGAGAGTTGTTAGTGTAGACTATGGTTTGTTCTCCTTCATATTGGTTTTTATCTACATCTACATCAATATCCATGGTGTAGTCTACATGTTGTTGCCAGTAAGAAGTGTTATTTTGTCCAGTTACATTTCCGAAGAAAAATGCCGCAACTGCCATTGTAAAAATAGCTCTAATCATAATTTCTGAAATTTTAAATATTTAATAAACTACTGCTGCTTAACGCTTTTTAGGGTTAAACAAATTAAAATAAAAAAGCCCTCCAAAGTGGAAGGCTTTTTTAAAAGAGAATTAATTACATTTTAGACGCCATAATAAGGGCGTTATACATATTTACCATCTTTCCAGATGTTGAAATATTATTTAATGTATTTGTATTAGAAGGTTCACCACCTAAAACTACAGGTGTTATTGTAGAAATACCACTATCCATTAATACTTGTTTTACTTGCTTTGCAGAAAGTTTAGGGTAGTGAGAACGAATCATTGCAGCAACACCAGCAACATTAGGAGAAGCCATTGATGTTCCTTGTAAAAACTCATACGTGTTTAAAGGAGTTGTAGACCAGATTTTTACTCCAGGACCAAAAACATCTACACTTGTTTTTCCGTAGTTAGAGAAGTTAGCGACTAACTCACCTCCATACTTGTAGTTAAGAGCTCCTACTGTTAAAAAAGTATCACTAAATTCTGCTTCGTTTAATTTTTGATCATTAGGATATACTTGTTTTTCGTCAAGATCTATTCCGTCATTACCCGCAGCGTTTACAATTAATACATCTTTTTTGGCAGCATATTTTAAAGCATCCCAAACCCATTCTGGGTTAGGAGAATAGTATTTACCAAAACTTGTATTAATAACTTTAGCACCATTATCAACAGCATAACGTATTGCTAGTGCGATATCTTTATCATACTCATCACCATCTGGTACAGCTCTTACAACCATTATTTTTACGTTATCAGCAACACCATCCATACCTATTCCGTTATTACGTTGTGCGGCAATAGAACCTGCAACGTGAGTACCGTGTTTTGCATCTTCTTTTTTAGGGTCTGGACCATCTACGTCATTATTTCCGTAGTTTGTGTCTGTAATATCATCTGGGTTATCACCTAACACACCTCTAAAATCTTCTGTCATACTAAAATGACCATTTAATCTACCTTCAAAATAATCAACACCACCTTGTACTTGCTTAATAAAAGCAGGGATATTGTCATCATAGTTAAGCATCTGAGTTAACATTGCTATTTGTCCTTGTTCTGCTTCTGTTGGGTTTTGAATTCCAGCTAAATCTTCTTTAGAGTAGTCTTCTTTTCCTAATTTTTCAGAAATCGCAGCGTGAGCAGGCTTTAGCTGTTCTAAAATACCTTTATACTGTGCTGTTTGAGCTTGTGTTTTTTGAGCTTCTATCTCATATTCTGCTTTAGCTTTGTTATATAAAGCAAATTCTGCGCTGTCTTCTGCACTAACATCAGAAGCTTCTTTACCTTCATATTTAGGCTTTAGTTTGCGAATAATACGTACAAACTCCATGTTTTCTGCAACAACATCACCTAAAAAATTCCAGCCATGAATGTCATCTATATATCCGTTTTTATCGTCATCTATACCATTACCTGCAATTTCTTTTGGGTTTGTCCAGATTACGTTTTTAAGGTCTTCATGTTCAATATCAATACCACTATCGATAACTGCAACAATTACTTCCTCTCCTTTTTTACCTTGTAGCAACTCGTTATAAGCTCTGTCTACACTCATACCAGGTATGGTATCTGTAGCAAGATCTGCAAGATTCCACACTTTCATTTGACTCTCTGTTAAAGGAGTAACCTTAAGTGGTATAGCGTCTATGTTAGAAATAGGTGTAGAAATTAAAGGAGTTACACCACCACAACCTGCTAATAATAAAGCAGATGCCGAAAATAATAGAGATGATTTTAAAATATTCATTTGTTGTTGTTTAGTTAAAAATTTCGTTAATAGTAAAAGTTTGATCGAGGCGTACCCCTTTTTCCGTATGTTTTACGGTAATTATCTCGTTATGAGCATCGTGTTCCAAAAATAAATAATATTTATGGGTAGCTGCTGCGTTTAAAAATTTTTCTTTTTCTGGTAACGTTAGTAATGGTCTTGTATCATAGCCCATTACAAACGGTAAAGGTAAATGCCCTGCTGTAGGTAGTAAATCTGCCATAAAGACAATTGTTTTGTCTTTATATTGAAGCATAGGGAGCATTTGTTTTTCTGTATGTCCATCAGCAAAAAAGAGGCTAAAATCCAATTCGTTAGCGGGTGCTAGATCAATTTTAGAGTTTTCGTTGCTTAAAGTTTCAGAAGCATTAGAGACAAATTTTAATTGTCCGCTTTCTTGCATGGGTAGTATGTTTTCTTTTAAGAAAGAAGCTTTTTCACGACGGTTTGGGTTTGTAGCCCAATCCCAATGATTTTGATTGCTCCAGTAGGTAGCATTTTTAAACGCAGTTTCGTATCCTGTCCTGTCTTTGTTCCATTGTACACTACCACCACAATGATCAAAGTGTAAATGGGTCATAAAAACATCTGTGATATCGTCTCTATGAAATCCGGCTTTTTTAAGTGAGGCATCAAGATTGTGATCTCCCCATTGATAATAATAGCCAAAAAACTTTTCAGATTGTTTATCGCCCATTCCGGTATCTACCAGTGTGAGTCGGTTTCCGTTTTCTACCAATAGACATCTTGCTGCAATATCTATCATGTTGTTGTTATCTGCTGGATTGGTTCTTGTCCATAAAGATTTTGGTACAACGCCAAACATGGCACCACCATCTAGCTTAAAATTTCCTGCTTCTATAGAATGTAGTTTCATATAATGTGCAAAATACAAAAAGGCTATTTAATGTATATGACTGTTAAGAATATATTAAGAGAGTAAATAAAGTAACAATTATTTAATCTTAATATAATTAATTGATTTCCTTTGATTTTTTATATTTTAGAACTCTAAAAAATACTGAATGTTAGAACTTGCCGGAATTATAATTTTAGGAATTTTTGCCCAATGGATTGCTTGGAAATTTAAAATACCTGCCATTCTTCCTTTAATACTAATAGGTTTGGCTGTTGGTCCACTCTCTACATTTTATTCTGATGATGGCTCTCAGTGGATTCAGCCTATTTATAATGGTGAAAAAGGTTTTTTTCCTGGAGATGGTCTTTTTTATTTTGTGTCATTAGCCATCGGAATTATCCTTTTTGAAGGGGGGCTTACCTTAAAAATGGACGAAATTAAAAAAGTAGGAGGCGTTATTGGAAAATTAATAAGCTTAGGATCTGTAGTTACTTTTTTTGGTGCTGGTGTTTCGGCGCATTACTTTTTTGGGCTAGATTGGCAAATATCATTCTTATTTGCAGGTCTTATTATCGTAACTGGACCCACAGTAATTACCCCTATTTTAAGAAATATTCCCTTAAAAAAAGACATCTCTGCCGTCCTTAAATGGGAAGGAATTTTAATTGATCCAATAGGAGCCCTGGTAGCCGTTTTAGTTTTTGGGTTTATAAGTGTAAACGTACCTATAGATGTTATTGATGCGGGTGCAGAGGCTGTTGCTAATGCAGAAGCGAACGGTGTGGGCGGAAGTTATACTAAACACGCGTTATCTGAGTTTGGTAAAATTATAGTCATTGGTTTTGCTTTTGGTCTAGCGGGTGGTTTTGCAATGTATCATGCCGTAAAACGAAATGTAATACCACACTATTTACTTAATGTAGCATCTTTATCAATGGTGTTATTAATTTTTGTTTTAAGTGACTTTTTTGCTCACGAATCTGGATTATTAGCGGTGGTGGTCATGGGAATGTATCTTGGTAATAGTGACCTCCCTAACTTAAAAGAACTCCTTTATTTTAAAGAATCTTTGAGTGTTTTACTCATATCAATTTTATTTATTTTACTCTCTGCTAATATCAGTATAGACGACTTGTTATTAATCTATAACTGGAAAACAGCCATCCTTTTTGCCATTGTAATTTTTGTGGTTAGGCCACTGGGTGTTTTTCTTAGTACAACAGGTTCTGGTCTTAAAGTCAATGAAAAACTATTTATAAGTTGGGTGGGGCCTCGTGGTATTGTTGCAGCGGGTATTGCCTCTTTATTTGGAACAAAATTGGTCGAATTAGGCGTTTCTGGAGCAGAATATATAACTCCTCTAGTTTTTGGTCTTGTACTTGTCACCGTACTTCTCAATGCTACAACAGCAAGATTAGTAGCTTCTTTGTTAGGGGTGTTTCTTAAAAAATCTAACGGAATTATGATTGTAGGCGGTTCTCGTGCCTCTAGATTAATTGGATCTTATTTACAAAAAAATGGCAGACATGTAGTGCTTATTGATAGAAATAGAACAAACATTGAGAAGGCAAACGAAATAGGTCTAGATGCTATTAGTGCAAATATTTACAGTGATGATTTAAGTGACAATATAGAGCTAAATGATGTAGGGTATTTATTAGCAATGACAGGTAATGACGATATCAATAGACATGCGATGACACGTTTTGGAAAGCGTTTTGGTGAAAATGGGATTTTTAGGTTATTAACCTCAGATGAACTATTAAAGAAAGTGCCGCATAATGCTGATGAAGTATTTAGCAACACTCATGATTACCTTCGTTTTACTGAAATAGCCCGCGATTATCCATCAATTCAAGAGGTAGAAGTACATGATAATTCAAAGTATTTAAAAGTACTTGAAATGATACGCGAGAGTAAAGATGCCATCCCTCTTTTTAAGAAAGACGAAAAGGGAGATATTACCTTTATTGATACTTTAAAAGAAATAGATATAAAAGAAGGAACTCAAATTGCTTATCTAGGTAAACCCCTAGATTTTGAAGAAGTGATCACGGCTAATTTAGAATTAGAACCAACCTTAGAAGGTTAAAATAAAGCCTATTTTTTTCCGTTGTAACATTTCAGAAACCCTATTATGAGCTTTAGATTATTTTCCATCTTATTATTAGTAACTCTTTTTTCATCTTGTAAAAAAGACGAAGAACGCATTTGCGCTACTTGTACCTCAGATCTTACTGCTACTTTTGAAGTTTGTAGAGAGGCAGATGGAACCGCATCTGTAAACGGTGAAAACACAGAGACAGATTATGATACTTATATTTCTGGATTGCAAGAAACAGGTGCTTCTTGTGCAAATTAGTTGTTATTATTTTAAAAGATAAGATATAAAAAATGCCCTTCAGTTATGAAGGGCATTTTTTGTTTTTTATATGAAAGTGTATTGTTAGTCATTTAACTTTAATACCGCCATAAATGCTTCTTGTGGGATTTCTACATTACCCACTTGACGCATACGTTTCTTTCCTTTTTTCTGCTTTTCTAATAACTTACGTTTACGAGAAATATCTCCACCATAACACTTAGCAGTTACATCTTTACGTAACGCTTTTACAGTTTCACGAGAGATAATTTTTGCACCAATTGCTGCTTGTATAGGAATATCAAACTGTTGTCTAGGGATCAATTGGCGTAACTTCTCACACATTTTTTTACCTATGTCATAGGCATTATCTTGGTGTAATAGTGCAGAAAGTGCATCTACCACATTCCCATTTAAAAGAACATCTACTTTTACAAGTTTAGACTCACGCATCCCAATAGGCGCATAATCAAAAGAAGCATATCCTTTAGATACGGTTTTAAGACGGTCATAAAAGTCAAAAACAATTTCTGCAAGAGGCATATCAAATGAAAGCTCTACACGTTCTGTGGTTAAATAGGTTTGGTTTGTAATTTGGCCACGTTTTTCAATACATAAAGACATTACAGAACCTACAAAATCAGATTTTGTAATAATAGTAGCCTTTATATAAGGTTCTTCCATTCTATTTAATCTAGAAGGATCTGGCAAATCACTAGGGTTATTTACCAAAATAAGTTCATCAGGTTCTTTGTTTGTATAAGCGTGATACGATACGTTAGGTACCGTAGTAATCACAGTCATATCAAACTCACGCTCTAGACGTTCTTGAATGATCTCTAAGTGTAACATTCCTAAAAACCCACATCTAAAACCAAAACCAAGCGCCGCAGAACTTTCTGGCACAAAAATAAGAGAAGCATCGTTTAACTGCAGTTTCTCCATAGAAGAGCGAAGCTCTTCATAATCTTCGGTGTCTACAGGATAGATACCTGCAAATACCATAGGTTTAACATCTTCAAACCCATCAATCATATTTGTAGTTGGCGACTTTGCATCTGTAATAGTATCTCCTACTTTTACTTCTTTCGCTTCTTTAATACCAGTAATAAGGTACCCTACATCTCCTGTTTTAATTTCTTTTTTAGGCGTTTGTGTTAAATTTAAAGTACCAACTTCATCAGCATAATAGGTCTTTTCTGTAGCCATAAACTTAATGTGTTGTCCCTTTTTTATAGAACCATTAAGTACTCTAAAATATGTTTCAACCCCTCTAAACGGGTTATAAACCGAATCAAAGATTAAGGCTTGTAAAGACTCATCTGCTACTCCTGTTGGCGCAGGAACACGTTCTATAATTGCCGCTAAAATTTCGGTAATACCAATACCCGTTTTTGCACTAGCAGGAATTACTTCTTCTGCGTCACAACCTAAAAGGTCTACAATATCGTCTGTAACTTCTTCTGGGTTTGCAGAAGGTAAATCTACTTTGTTTAATACAGGTATAATTTCAAGGTCATTCTCTAAAGCTAGATATAGATTAGAGATGGTTTGTGCTTGAATACTTTGTGCTGCATCAACAACTAATAATGCCCCTTCACAAGCCGCGATAGAACGAGATACCTCGTAAGAGAAATCTACGTGACCTGGCGTGTCAATGAGGTTTAAAATATAATCCTCCCCTTTATGGGTATAATTCATTTGTATGGCATGACTCTTTATGGTAATCCCTCGCTCACGCTCTAGGTCCATACTGTCTAAAAGTTGTGCTTGTTCTTCACGTGCAGTAACCGCTCCAGTAGCACTTAACAATCTGTCTGCTAGTGTGCTTTTTCCGTGATCAATGTGTGCTATTATGCAAAAATTGCGAATGTTCTTCATATTTCCCATTTCCGCATATGCGAAAACCCTTTTATTTCAAAATTTGACAACGCTTAAACACGAATTGCAAAGCGCCAAAGTTGCAAATATAAACTAATTGCAAACCAATAGTGTGAAGAACACAACTATACTGTAATTATTTGACTGAAAACACATTTGTTTAAAAGGGTACCCTATCTTTAATTGAATGAGATAGACAGTAATAATAAATGCTTCGGAAATATTAACCATTTAAAATTTCCCTATTTTTGCCGAAAACAAGGCTAATAATTTAAAGAAAAGCTGCAATAGCGGAAACAAGATGAGTAAAATAGGCGACATAGACGTAGGAGATTTTCCATTATTATTAGCACCCATGGAAGATGTGAGCGACCCTCCATTTCGTGCTTTATGCAAAGAGCAAGGGGCAGATGTAGTGTACACAGAGTTTATTTCTAGCGAAGGGTTAATTCGTGACGCTGCAAAAAGTGTGATGAAGCTGGATATTTATGAAAAAGAACGTCCTGTGGGTATTCAAATTTTTGGGGCTGTTCTAGAATCTATGCTGCGAAGTGTTGAGATTGTAGAAGCTAGTGGCCCAGATATTATTGATATTAATTTTGGTTGTCCCGTAAAAAAAGTAGTTAGTAAAGGCGCAGGAGCAGGGATACTAAAAGATATAGATTTAATGGTTTCATTAACCGAAGCTATGGTGAAACACACCAAGTTGCCCGTTACAGTAAAAACTAGATTGGGTTGGGATCATGACAGTATTAAAATTGTTGAGGTAGCAGAAAGATTACAAGATGTAGGCTGTAAAGCAATCTCTATACACGGACGTACACGAGCACAAATGTATAAAGGTGATGCAGACTGGGCACCTATTGCCGAAGTAAAAAATAACCAACGAATGCACATTCCTGTTTTTGGAAACGGAGATGTTGACACCCCAGAAAAAGCCATTTTAATGCGTGATAAATATGGCTTAGACGGCGCCATGATAGGGCGTGCTAGTATAGGTTATCCTTGGTTTTTTAAAGAAGTAAAACATTTTATGGCTACTGGCACTCACGCGGCACCACCTACCATGACAGAACGTGTGGAGGCAGCTAGAAGGCACTTGCAAATGGCGATAGACTGGAAAGGCGAAACCTTAGGAGTTTTTGAAACGAGACGTCACTATACAAATTACTTTAAAGGAATTCCGCATTTTAAAGAATACAGAATGAAAATGGTTACAAGCGATCAAAGTGCAGATGTATTTGCTGCTTTTGATGAGGTGCTAGAAAAGTTTTCAGATTTTGATTTTTCGAGTATTTAGAGAACTAGTTTTTCATTTACCCTACTAGATGAAATTTTTGATGCAATAACACCAAGAACCGTTATTGTAGCCAACACTATAATTACGTTTTTAAATTCTAAGCTTACTGGATATGGTAAGTTTTGCGCAATGTTTATTAGGCTAAACTGAAGTTGCGCACCAATAATTAAAACACCTAAAAGAACACCTACAATTCCACCAATAAAAGTCATTAAAACCCCTTGATAAAAGAAAACACTACGTATTTCTTTTATGGTTGCACCCATATTATACAGTGTTTTGATATTAGAGCGCTTATCAAGTATCATCATTATTATAGAACCCACCACATTAAACAATGCAATAATTAGGATTAAGGTAAAGATAAAATAGACGGCTAGGTTTTCTGCATTAAGCATTTTATATAGCGCATCGTTTTGTTGTGCACGTGTTTTAATAATTACCTTATTACTAAAGGCATCATTAAGAGCGGTAATGACACGCTCTTCATTTGCATTATCTTTTAATCTTATTTCTAGCGCAGAAACCTTTGTGCTATCTAATGATAAGAGCTCACGTGCAAAATCTATGTCGCTAAACACATATTTACTATTTAAGTCTTCATTTACATTATAAATACCGCTTATTACGGCTCGCGAATAGGTAAAAGCTTTGCTTGGGTCAAGTATTTGCCCTTTACCTGGTTTAGGCACACTTAACTTAAGTAGATTAGCATAATCTCTGGTTCCTGTAGATAATTTTGTTGCCATACCAATTCCAATAACCACCTCGGCCTTGTTAGGTACTAACCAAGAGTCATAATAGAGAATGCTATCAATAGGGTTCACGTTTCCGTAGTTAACGTCAACACCTTTAATAATTGCAAGGTGACTTTTACCCTTATACTGCGCATAGACACGTTCTTCAATAACTTCTGAAATAGCAGTAATACCTTCAATGTTTAATATTTCAGAAGAAAGGGCGTCATCAAGCGTGATTGTTTTTCCCTCAGAAGGAAAAACTTTTAAATCACTATCAAAAAAATTAGAAAACTGAAGACTAAATTCTTTAAGCCCGCCAAAACCAGAAAGAACAATAAAGAGCGCCATAGCACCCACAACAACCCCTGTTGCCGCGATGCCGGTTATAATGTTAATAGCATTATTACTGCTCTTGGTAAAAAGATATCTTTTAGCAATGTAGAGCGAAAAACTCACGTTATGATTTTTTTCGTTTAGGGAGTAAATCTGGATTTTTTATAGGATTTTCTTTTCCTTTTACAGCTTCGTCAATCTGCTCAATATAATCTAATGAGTCATCGTTAAAAAAGTGTAGCTCCGGCATTCTTCTAAGCTGGTGGCGTGTAAGTTGTGCCACTTGATGTTTAATCTTAGATTTTCCATCATTAATTTCTTTTACAATTGCAGCTGCATTAGTGGTAGGGAAAACACTCACATAAACCTTTGCAATAGAAAGGTCTACCGTTACATTTACTTTACTCACAGAGATAAGCGTACCAAGCTGGCCGCTCTCTCTCAAGATGTTTTGAAGTACTCCCGCAAGGTCTTCTTGTAAAACACCTGCTATCTTTTTCTGTCTGTTGCTTTCTTCCATAGTGCAAAAATAGTCTTTATTGCCGAAATTATAAGTGTTTGATACTAACCTCTGTGATGAGACTACTAGATTATTGGTATATTTGACTTGATATGCTCTTTAAAGGGATAGAATTAAGGTTGCCAAATGAAGCCGCTTTTATAAGTGTGGTAGAAGCAGCGCTAAACTTATCTTTAGAAATACAAAGACCATTATAAAAGTAAAACACATAGCATTTCTGTTTTTTACAGAAAGAAAAATAATAAAAAATGAATAAAATTGAACACCTAGGCATTGCTGTAAAAGATATTGAGGCTGCAAATAAGATTTACACGTCATTATTAGGAAACCAACCTTATAAAACAGAAGCTGTAGAAAGCGAAGGAGTGACAACTTCTTTCTTTAAATGTGGCGAAAGTAAGATAGAATTGCTTCAGGCAACCCATCAAGAAAGCCCAATTAGTAAATTTATTGAAAAAAAAGGAGAGGGAATTCATCACATTGCATTTGCTGTAGACGACATAAAAGCTGAAGTGATTAGATTAAAAAAAGAAGGCTTTGTCGTTCTAAATGAGGAACCTAAAAAAGGAGCAGACAATAAATGGGTGGTGTTCTTACATCCAAAATCAAGTAATGGAGTGCTTGTAGAATTATGTCAAGAAATAGAATCGTGATAAATAACACAAAAAATAGTTTGCAATAATCGTAAAACAATATACATTTGCAGCCAGATTGCCGGTCCTATAGCTCAGCTGGTTAGAGCACCTGACTCATAATCAGGGGGTCCATGGTTCGAGCCCATGTGGGACCACTTAAAAACTAAGACTTTAGCGAAAGCTAAGGTCTTTTTTATTATTTGATAACAAGTCAACTCTTGTACAAGGTGTTATTTTTTACTACTTTAGCTGCCTAACTGCGACCCCAAATCGTACACATCGTCTAATTTATGCGATCCCAAATCGTGATTTTTGTTTCTTTAGTAGCCACTCTTTTTAATGGAGTGCAACTTTTTGCGCAAACAAATGGAATATCAGAAGCACCTCCTACGCCAGATGAAAGAACACCTATTCCAATAGAAATACTTCCTATAGATGAAAATATAGTGTATTTATTTATTGCTGGTTTATTACTGGGAGTATACTATGTTTATTTAGTTCATTTTGCTAAGAAGAAAGCTGCGTAAGTCTAGCTACATATTTTCCTATTACATCAAACTCAAGATTTACAAAGTCACCTTTCTGTAGGTTTTTAAAGGTCGTATGTTCATAGGTAAAAGGAATAATTGCTACACTAAAAAAGTCTTTCCCAGAATCTACAACAGTGAGGCTTACGCCATTAATGGTTATAGACCCTTTCTCTATGGTTATATTTCCTAGGCTAGAGTTGTAGTTAAAGGTAAATTTCCAACTTCCATTTGCTTCATTGATAGCTGTACAAGTTGCTGTTTGATCTACATGTCCTTGAACAATATGGCCGTCTAATCTATCTCCTAATTTCATGCCGCGTTCAAGATTAACGGGACTCCCTATTTCTAAAGAAGATAAAGTAGTTTTGTCCAGTGTTTCTTTAATTGCTGTAACCTTATAAGAGGTGTCTTTAATAGACACTACAGTAAGACAAACACCATTATGTGCTACACTTTGGTCAATTTTTAATTCTTGAGTAAATAAAGCTGTAACTTCCATATGAAGGTTAGCTCCGTCTTTCTCAAGTGACTTAATAGTTCCAATGGTTTCAATAATCCCTGTAAACATAATTTCAAATAGTTACCTTTGTCTAGCAAAAGTAAGTGAATTCAAATTAAAGAACACGTATTCATTATGAGTAAAGAACATAAAATGAAAGTAGGAATCTCCATAGGTGATCTTAATGGTATAGGACCAGAGATTATTTTAAAAACTTTAGAAGATTCGAGAATGTTAGAGTTTTGTACTCCTGTGATTTTTGCGAATATTAAATTGATGTCTTTTTACAAAAAAACAGCTAATATCCAGTGTAATCTTCAAGGTGTTGATAATGTAGATAAAATTATACCCAAAAAGATTAATGTCATTAATGTTTGGAAAGAAAATGTAAATGTTCATTTTGGGAAGGAAGAAAAAGAAGCAGGTTCTTATGCTTTAAAATCATTTCAGGCGGCTGTTTCTGCACTTAAAGAAGGAAAAATAGATGTACTGGTAACGGCACCTATTAATAAATCAAATATTCAGTCAGATTCTTTTACTTTTCCAGGACACACAGATTATTTAGATCAAGAGCTTAAAGGAGATGCTTTAATGCTTATGATTTCAGATACTTTAAGAGTAGGGTTACTTACAGATCATGTAGCGGTAAAAGATGTACCTTCTAAAATCACAAGAGAATTAATTGAGAGAAAAATAAATACAATACATAAAACATTGATACAAGATTTTGGTATTGAAAAACCCAAAATAGCTGTTTTAGGTATTAATCCTCACAATGGAGATAATGGCGTTATAGGGAATGAAGATGATACAATATTACGCCCAACTTTAGATAATTTACGTAATAATGGCAAGGTAATTTTTGGTCCATATGCAGCAGATAGCTTTTTTGGCTCCGGAAATTATAAAAATTTTGATGTGATTATTGCATCATATCACGATCAAGGTTTAATACCATTTAAGACATTAGCTTTTGGTTCTGGAGTTAATTTTACGGCAGGTTTAGATCAAGTGAGAACATCACCAGATCACGGGACAGCCTATGATATTGCTGGAAAGAACAAAGCGAATCACGATTCTTTTAGAGCGGCATTATTTAATGCAATATCGATATATAAAGCCAGAAAAGAATACCAGAAAATTTCAGAAAATCCACTAGTTTTAAAGAGACGTCAACCGTTTGTAAAAAAGTAGTGATAAATTAATTTGCAAATCAAATATTTTTTTATCTTTGCACCCGCTTTATACGTAAGGTGGAAATAGTATCAAGGAGTGGTTATGAGAGAATTGAAAGAATTTACAATCCCATTTGTTGGGTTAAAATTAGGGGAACACCGCTTTGACTTTAAGATTAATAATAAGTTCTTTGAGCATTTTGAGTATGACGAGTTTAATGATGTAGATCTAAATCTCGACGTATTACTGGATAAAAAAACAACATTACTTGAGTTTACGCTTGAATATAATGGTACAGCTAATGTCTTTTGTGATGTTACAAATGAACCATTTGACCAAGAATTGAGTGGTAACTATCACTTTATTGTAAAATTTGGGGATGAGTTTAATAATGAAAATGAAGACCTTTTAATAATTCCTCACGGAAGTTATGAGGTTAACATCCAGCAATACATCTATGAATCTGTGATTTTGAATCTTCCAACAAGAAGAATCCATCCAGGAATAGAAGACGGCACATTAAAAAGCGACATACTTGATAAACTTAAAGAGTTAAGCCCTGGGGCAAATAAAGAAAATAAAAGTACATCAAAGGAAAAAACAGATCCTAGATGGGACTCATTAAAAAAATTACTAAACGATAAATAATATAACGTAATGGCACATCCAAAGAGAAAAATCTCCAAAACAAGAAGAGATAAAAGAAGAACACATTACAAAGCAGTTGCTCCACAGATAGCAACAGATCCAACAACTGGTGAAGCTCACTTATACCATAGAGCACACTGGCATGAAGGTAAATTGTACTATAGAGGTCAGATTGTTATTGACGCTGTAGAAGCAGTTGAAGCATAAGACGTTCTCATAAAAAAATAGAACTCCCACTACATGTGGGAGTTTTTTTGTTTTCTAAAATTGTGGAATATTTTGGAAAAAAGTTAAAAAAAATGTGATTTACATTAAAAATCACTATTTTTCCGAGCTTTTAAAGAGGATTTCTCTTTTTTCACAGCATCAAAAAAAACTGTATGAGTAGAATAACAGCTGCCATTACTGCGGTAGGAGGGTATGTACCTGATTATGTATTAAGCAATGATATCCTTGCAACCATGGTTGATACTAACGATGAGTGGATCACCACTAGAACGGGTATCAAAGAGCGCCGTATATTAAAAGAAGAAGGTAAAGGAACTTCCTTTATGGCAATTGAAGCCGCAAAAAATCTTCTTGCAAAAAACAACACGGACCCAAAAGATATAGATATGGTGATTATGGCAACTGCCACACCAGATATGCCAGTGGCATCAACAGGTGTTTACGTAGCAACCCAAATAGGTGCCGTAAATGCCTTTTCTTATGACCTTGTGGCTGCTTGTTCAAGCTTCCTTTTTGGGATGTCTACAGCCGCAAAATATATTGAGTCAGGACGTTACAAAAAAGTACTTCTTATAGGTGCTGATAAAATGTCTTCAATTATTGATTATACTGACCGCACTACGTGTATCATTTTTGGTGATGGTGCTGGAGCAGTACTCTTTGAACCTAATGAAGAAGGTCTTGGAGTTCAGGATGAATTTTTGAGATCTGACGGAATAGGAAGAGAAAGTCTAAAAATCGACGCTGGAGGTTCTATACTTCCTCCTTCTCTAGAAACAATTAAAAACAAGCAACATTTTGTATATCAAGATGGAAAAACTGTTTTTAAATTTGCCGTGTCTAATATGGCAGATGTTTCAGCAAAAATTTTAGAAAGAAACAATCTTACAGGTAACGATATACAATGGTTAGTACCACATCAAGCTAATAAGCGAATTATTGATGCTACTGCTAGAAGAATGGAGTTGCCAGAAGAAAAAGTAATGATGAATATTCATAAATACGGAAATACAACCTCAGGCACACTACCACTATGTTTGGTAGATTATGAGAGTCAACTTAAAAAGGGTGACAATCTTGTGTTTGCTTCTTTTGGTGGAGGCTTTACTTGGGGAGCCGTATATGTTAAATGGGCATATAACCCAAACTAAATTTTAAAAAACCACCTAATTAAAAATAATAAAGATGGAAATTAAAGACATTCAAAACTTAATTAAATTCGTTGCAAAATCAGGCGCGAGTGAGGTAAAACTTGAGATGGAAGATATCAAAATCACCATCAGAACAGGTCATGATAGTAAGGGCGAAACTACTGTTATTCAGCAAATGCCTGCAATGGCGGCTGCACCTCAACCAGTTGCTCCTGCCGCTGCTCCTGTAGCAGCAGCTCCTGCCGCTCCAGTAGCTGTAGAAGAAGATTCTAAATTTATCACAGTAAAATCTCCTATCATCGGTACTTTTTACCGCAAGCCATCTCCAGATAAACCTACGTTTGTTGAGGTTGGTACTCAAATAGGTGAAGGTGATGTTCTTTGTGTTATTGAAGCAATGAAACTCTTCAATGAAATTGAGAGCGAAGTTTCAGGGAAAATTGTAAAAGTTTTAGTTGATGATGCTTCTCCAGTAGAATTTGATCAACCATTGTTTTTAGTTGACCCGTCTTAATTTAAATTCTAATACTTGCTTACTTAAAGGGTAAGACTCAAATTTAAACTTTCTCAAGAGGGAGTTTTATGTCGAATTTAAAGTCAAGAAACATGTTTAAAAAAATATTAATAGCAAATAGGGGAGAAATTGCACTACGTGTAATTAGAACCTGTAAAGAGATGGGTATCAAATCTGTTGCGGTATATTCTAAAGCAGATGAAGAAAGTTTGCATGTCAAATTTGCAGATGAAGCAGTATGTATTGGCCCAGCGGCAAGTAGTGAAAGCTACTTAAAAATGAGCAACATTATTGCTGCTGCAGAAATTACAAACGCAGATGCTATACACCCAGGATACGGATTCCTTTCTGAAAACGCAAAATTTTCAAAAATCTGTGAAGAACACAATATTAAATTTATTGGTGCATCTCCAGATATGATTGACAAAATGGGGGATAAAGCAAATGCTAAATCAACCATGATTGCTGCAGGTGTACCTTGTGTACCTGGTAGTGAAGGTGTTATCGAAACATTTGAAGATTGCCTAAAAATAGCTAAAGAAACAGGCTATCCAGTAATGCTTAAAGCAAGTGCTGGTGGTGGTGGAAAAGGTATGCGTGCCGTATGGAAAGAAGAAGACCTACAAGATGCTTGGGAATCTGCTCGCCAAGAAAGTAAAGCTGCTTTTGGTAATGATGATATGTATATGGAAAAACTCATTGAAGAGCCACGCCATATTGAGATTCAAATTATAGGTGATAGTAAAGGTAAAGCGTGTCACCTTAGTGAACGCGATTGCTCTATACAAAGACGCCACCAAAAACTTACCGAAGAAACTCCTAGTCCTTTTATGACTGATGAGCTTCGAGCTGCAATGGGTGAAGCGGCAGTTAAAGCTGCAGAATATATTAAATACGAAGGTGCTGGTACTGTAGAGTTTTTAGTTGATAAACATAGAAACTTCTACTTTATGGAAATGAATACACGTATCCAAGTAGAGCACCCTATTACAGAGCAGGTTATTGATTTTGATCTTATTAGAGAACAAATAATGGTAGCTGCAGGTATTCCTATTTCAGGTAAAAACTATTTGCCAAAGCTACACTCTATAGAATGTAGAATTAATGCAGAAGATCCTTTTAATGGGTTTAGACCTTCACCAGGTAAGATTACTGTATTACACGCTCCAGGAGGTCACGGTGTACGTTTAGACACTCATGTTTATGCTGGGTATTCTATTCCGCCTAATTACGATTCAATGATTGCAAAGTTGATTACAACGGCTCAATCAAGAGAAGAAGCAATTAATAAAATGAAACGTGCATTAGATGAGTTTGTGATAGAAGGTATACAAACGACAATCCCTTTTCATAGACAGTTAATGGACCATCCAGATTATATTGCTGGTAACTACACGACTGCTTTTATGGACACATGGAAAATGGAAGATATTGTAGATGAAGAGTAAATATCATTTACAATTAGATTTTTAATACTATGATTAAGCGCTAACTTTTATTAAGTTGGCGCTTTTTTTTTTGCCTTGCGGCGAAAATTTTAATCAATAGAAAGTTACAACGCATAACTACAATTGGCACTAATAAACCGTGCTATTAAACACGGTTTTAAAATAAAAAATATTTATAATTACTAAAATTAACCAATGAGCTTGACGTATGTTTACTCCTCCAAATCTGCAATCTTCTTAAACTTAGCCTCGCTAATCCCATTATAAGGATAACTAATAACAAGTATAGAATCTGTTTGTGTAAAAGCAAATTCATAATCATCAAAAGGAAAACAATCATCAGAAGTATAGGTTGCGCTTGTTAAATTGTAAATCCCTGAAGTAGGGTTGCCCGACAAATGAGAATTAGTACACAACGAACCAGCATTACTTGTAATAAGATTTTCTGGAAAAAAAGTTACAGTATTTTCACTTTCTAATTCTATAAAAGGAAGTTCGTCCTCTGGCAAGGGTGGGCTGTCGTTATTATTTCTTCCGGCTATATAAAGCCAAGTACCTAAAAGTGAAACAGAAATTGGTTATTCTTCTTGTGTTGTTGTTACATCGTCATCACCCTTACAAGCAATAAAAAGGAGCGACATCATTAAAAGTATAATTACATTTTTCATAATATTATTGTTTTATAAAGTTAAATGTGTTCATTATATCACTGTCGCGCCCAAGCCTTATTGCACACGCTTTTACTCCTCTAAATCTGCAATCTTTTTAAACTTACATTCTGCAATACCGTTATGAGGATATCTAATTACTAATATAGAATCTGTTTGTGTAAATGGATATTTATGATCTGGATTTGCGCAGTCATTAGAAGTATACGTAAAATCTACTAAATTATACACACCAGATGTTGGCTCACTACCCATATAAGTTACTACGGCACAAAGAGAACGAGAATTGCTGGTAATGGTATTGTTTGGAAAAAAACTGATAGTATTTTCACTTTCTATTTCATCCCATGTGGGTTCGCTACCTGAATTAGATCCCGTATCGTTACTTGTTCTAAACTCAATAAAACGCCAAGTTCCCAATAAAGATACTTCAGTATCTTCTGTTGGTGTTGTTGCATCATCGTCGCCATTGCAACCTATAAAAAGGAGCGACATCATTAAAAGTATAATTACATTTTTCATAACATTATTGTTTTATAAAGTTAAAGGCATTCATTATATCACTGTCGCATACTAAAGCAATTGTATATAAGCCTGTGGTATAATTATCTAAGGTAATTGTTGTAGCGCTAGTTGTCGGGTCTAAAATATAATTTTGAGAGACCCCACTGTTTTGATCTACAATCATTAAATAAGCAGAGGTGACATTATTTAATTTATAAGTACCATTGTCTATATAAATGTCGTTCATTCTTTCAAAAGCATCTTGCACTTCGCCTTCTGTATATCCTCCTGTTCCGTCAGTTTTTCTAATAACATGTATATACACCTTAACACAAATAGCTGCTTCGTGGTCTATAGCTAATGCTCTATTGGTAAAAGGAACTCCCATACTATTCTCCATCATTTGTGTTTCGCAATGCAATTGAGCAAAAACTGGAGCACTAAAAAGGAGGAAAATAAGTGCACATAGAGACCCTAACGAACGAGCTTGGTTGGTTCATAGAGAAGATAATTTAAAAAATTATTAACTAAATGTAAATGGTTTAAAACGAAAAAACAAGTTTTTTTAACAGTTTGTTAACTAAATGAAGCTATGTACTTGTTAAAATTATAGCGAAACGAGAATAGTGTAACAGCCAATTTTTATGCTACTTGATATAAAAAAAGCTCCTTAATTTTAATAATTAAGGAGCTTTACTAATAGAATTCGATACGATTAATTAACGATTAGTTTTTGTACTTGGCTACTACCATTTTCAGCATCTAGATGTAATAAATAAACACCTGTGCTTAGTTTAGAGATATCTACATTGTGGTCTGTAGTATCTGTTACAAACTCTTCGTGTAATAATTTTCCAGTAACATTATATACCTTTAATGAATATGCCTCTGTACTGTTTAGCACAGAAATAGTAAAGGCATCTTTAGCAGGATTAGGATGTAAAGTGTACAGTTGCATTGCTTGGTCATCTGTTCCTAAAACAGCATCGTTTCTAAAACTATAACGAATAGACTCTCCAAACCAGTTTTCTAATGTTGTTATGGTAGTACCATCATAGTTTTTTAGAACAATAGATCCATTACCGTGATTAGATGGCCAGTTATACATACCGTCACCACCAGAGTCATACACCACTAATTCATAACAACCAGGAGGCAGGTTTATTAAGTCTGTATAGGTTGTAGAAGCTGTATCAAAGTCACGTTCAAAAACTATATTTCCAGCGGTATCATAAACCACATAATTATTTTCATAATAACGAATATTAGTGGTAAACTCAACGATCATTTGTTGCTCGTGGATAGGAGCTGTTTCAAATTGAGAAGTAAGTGTGTTGTTAAACTCATATTCATCTCCTTGACCATTAGCATTACTTAGCGTAACTGTAAAGTCTGTAACACCGTCATAATAATCTTGCATCGCAACTGCAGGAAGCGAAACGATTTCTTCTTCTAAAAAGGGAAGAGATCCTGTCCACTCATACGTATAGCTTGATCCACCTTCAACACCGTAGGTAATGTCTAAAGAAGTAAGTGTCGCTTCTCCTGTATTTTTAATTTTTACGATAGGTTCTCCACAAATAGGGTTAAATCGCGTATTTAATTTAAAAATATTTGGCGCTATAATTTCTTCTAAAGAAGCATCATTTGTAAAATTAGGAGCTCCATATTCTACAAAGAAAATTTCGGTAACATAGTTTCCATCTGGATCGTGGTCTATGTCATAATCAACATCTACTGTAGTATCAGAACCCACATTAATGAAAGAAGTAATGTCTAGGTTTTGAACCGTAGCAGGTTCGCCAGGACACCATCCTGCTCTATCATAGATCCAAGTACCTCCTTGAGGGTACAGTGCATTTTCACCACATTCTTGCATAATTTCCCAACTATATTCTTCGGTACCGTTTACTAGCAATTTGTGTGTATTGTAGCAAAACTCACCACAATTATTACCCGAACCAAAATCGTGTCCTGTTAGTGTTGTCTTCACAGAGAACATTTGAGCCGTAGGGTCTAGGTCAATGGTTTTGTTAACAACAGTTTCATCAAAAGTATCCATATCATACCTGCCAGAATAAACACTTTGTATTCCTACAAAATCTCTTGGCGCTGTTCCTACTTTAAACACAAATTTCATGTCTAACAATTCTTGAAAATTTCCGGCTTTAATATGCACGTTATCTCCTTGAAATAAGTGCTGAAAATCTGTAACATCAAAAATCCAAGTCCATCCATCATCTCCTAGATCTAACCCATTTCCGTAAGGTGTAAGATAGCGTCCTATTTCCCATGGCACTGTAATTTCTTCACCAGCCTCGGTCGTGTTATATTCGTATTGTTGTAGGGTTAATGTTACATCTGGAGTAACTAAAGTAGAATCTGTTGCTACTAAATTTGCATCATATTGATAGTTATTATAATACGTTGGATTTACATATAATGTTTCATCTAATACCGGAACCTCTCCTGCTGTATTTTGCACATAGGTTTCAACCATTACTTTTCCTTTTGGATAAGCATCTTCTACCAGTTCTTGAGTTACTGTATACGTAGAGGTGTTACGATTAAACTTCACGTCTGGTCTTGTTGAACCTGTAGTGAAGTTTTTAAAGTGGTCACCTTTATAGCTTTGCTTTTGAGGTACTCCCGTTAATGGAGAGTTTGTCGCAGAAATTGCTTCTGGTGTTTTAAAATCTGGCGTAGATACATCAAAAGTGTAGTTTACTTTTAAATCTGAATAATTTGGGTGTGAAGCATCTACTTCTTTATGCATCCATGCTGCAATAGTTGCCTCATCTAATTCTGTTGACCAAACTTGAAAATCGTCTATTTTTCCGTCATAAAAACGATCTTCAGTACTTTGTCCTTTTCCTAGAGGAAATTCAGAAATAGCACCAATAGGGCGTGTAAGTCCGGAACCTGTATGTAATAACTCACCATTTAGGTATATATTCATTACGCCAGTAACTGCATTTTTTGTAAATGCCCAATGGTTCCAAACCCCTTTATATTGATCTTCAGTTAATGCGATATTTATTCTATCATAACCGGTTGCATCACCAGCATCCCAGAAAACACCTCCACCACTCCAAGGGAGGTGAACGTTTATCATTCTATTTCCGTCTACGTCTATAGCGTCAAAAACACTGTCATCTTGTGGCTGTTCTTCATTACCATTTACCCAAAAAGAAATTGTGATTTCATCTTGTATGTTTCCAAGGTTTGTTGTTGGTACATCTATCTTATCTGGGCCATTAAAATTAAAATAAGAGTCTGTTGTACTTGCTTGTGCTGCACAATCCCAAGCATAATTAGATCCACTTACTAAAACGGCATCTTCACCTTCAATACCTACAAAAGAAATATCTACAATGATATTAGAAGTACTGTCCCAATTAAAAAAAGAAGTGAAGTCTAAATGTTGCCATCCAGTACTACTAAACGTTGTATTTTTTGAATATACTTCTGTAAAACCTGTAAGATCAACATTTTCATCTAGTTCATTAAGTGTAGTCGCTTTTAAGCTAATCTTTACATTTTGCATTTCGCCACCTGTATCAAGCACATTAAATTGCATACCCGTTAAATCTCCTGCTGTAAGTCCAGCGGCAGAAAGTTCAGACTGTCTATACAAGTATTGTACGTGAGAGTCTTCTAATGATGCGTTAAAAGGTGCATCAACAGAAAGAGACCCATTTCCTACTTGATATTCAGTTAATGCATTAGGATTGTCATAAACGATAGTCTCTTCGTAACGAGGTACATATTCCCACGCAGTATCATTCATATAAGAAAAAGTGTCTGGTGTAAAACCACCTTCACCACCTATTAAGTAACTAGGGTGAAGACCAACACCTGTATGCTCTATAATTTTTAAATAACTTAAATAATCCCACTCACCACAATTAGGGTTTTGTGTAGGGTCACATTTTAATCTGTATTTAACATACACTTTTTCAAACTCAAGGCCATCTACTTCTGTAAAGTCAAAATAACCTTCTCTTGGAGCTAACCAACCGTCACCAACTGGATAACCATCAAATTCTATAGTTTGTATTTCAATTTCATCTCCCGGTTGCTGCGCCGTGCTTATAAAAACCGAAAGGAATAATGCTAAAAAAAAAGTAAAGGAATGCTTCATATAAATATTTTTTATAAATATACTTTGTTACATTGCTTCTACACAAATATTCATAATGATTTTTTCTTACTGGGAACATAAAATTTGGTTAAAAAATATAGATTTTGCTATTATAGGTAGTGGCCTTGTAGGACTTTCTTGCGCTTTACAGTTAAGGCAGTTACATCCAAAAGCTAAAATTGTAATTTTTGAGCGAGGTATTTTGCCTAGTGGTGCTAGTACTAAAAATGCGGGGTTTACTTGTTTTGGAAGCCTTTCAGAATTAGTAGACGACCTTAAAACGCACTCTAAAGAAGAAGTAGTCGCACTTGTTAAAGAACGCGTAGCGGGCTTAAAATTATTGCGAAATACCTTAGGAGATAAAAACATCGCCTACCAAGAACTTGGAGGTTTTGAGCTATTTACAGAAACCCAAACTGCGCTTTACAACGAATGTGTTGCTCAATTGCCAGCCATAAATAATTTATTACGCCCGGTTTTTAATGAAGACGTATTTTCTATAAAGCAAGATTCTTTTAACTTCGGAAATGTGAAGAAGACATTGATTTTTAACAAATTTGAAGGGCAAATAGACACCGGAAAAATGATGCGTACGCTTCTTAAAAAAGCAATTGAAAATGATATTCTTATACTTAACTCTTGTGAAGTCACAAACCTACATCAAAATGATCAAGATGTGACGCTTGCTGTTTCGGAAATAGGAAATGTAAAGGCAACAAATGTGTGTATTGCTACAAATGGTTTTGCTAAGCAGTTTATAGATCAAGATGTTTTACCTGCAAGAGCGCAAGTGCTTGTAACAAAACCAATAAAAAACTTACACATAAAAGGGACGTTTCATTTAGATAGAGGCTATTACTATTTTAGAAACATAGACAATCGTATTCTTTTAGGAGGTGGTAGAAACCTTGATTTTAAAGGAGAAATGACTACAAAAATGGAAGTAACCCAACAAATTCAAGATGCGTTAGCGCAAATTTTAAAAACAATACTATTGCCTAATACCCCTTTTATAATAGATAAAAACTGGAGTGGAATTATGGGAGTAGGTAGTCAAAAGAAACCGATTTTAAAACAAATTTCTAAAAGTGTATTTTGTGGTGTACGTTTGGGCGGAATGGGAGTTGCCATAGGAAGTAGCATTGGGAAAAACTTAGCGGATCTTGCAAGTCAAGATATTTCAGCATAAATAATAATGGAGTTATTTTAAATTATATGACGGTACTTGAAATTAAATCTAGTTTATTAGACGCTTGTAAAACAGGTGTGAAAAATCGATTTGAAAAAGTAAATTCAACCATAGCTGGAATTGTAGAATCTCTTAATGATGAAACCAAAAGTTCTGCGGGAGATAAACATGAAACAGGACGAGCTATGTTGCAAATAGATAGAGAAAATGCAGGAAAGCAACTGTTAGAGCTTGAAAATTTACAGCGCTTATTACCAAAAATAGATATCAAGACGACAACAGATTATGCCCGCTTAGGGAGTATTGTTTATACTAATCACGGCACTTATTTTATTAGTATTTCTCACGGGGCAGTTACGATAGATAACACCATTTATTACTGTGTAGCCTTACAAGCTCCCATAGCAAGGCAGCTTTCTGGAAAGAAAACAGGCGATAATTTTATTTTTAACAACAAAACATACACTGTCACGAGTGTAAAATAAACTATAAAGTATTTACAGCGTTGCAGTGAGATATTGTGTTGTACCTTTTTTTAAAGCAAGGGGGTGATAAAAATAGATGTTGTTTTCTCCTTGTATCGTTTGTATTAAATAGTGATTTCCTTGGTAAAAAGACATTACAACGGTTACTTCTAGCGGTGTTTTTACTTCAGAAATGTACAATTGATGCGGTAATAGAATGTGATTTTTTTTAGCGTTTTTTGATGTATTATCATTTTCGCCGCAAGGCAACAAAGCAGCGTCAATAACAGAAGCCTCTCCAAAAAAATCTGCTTGGTATTTATTATCTAAATTATCATAAATAGCCATTGGCGTATCTAGGCGTTCTATTTTTCCATCACGCATAATAATATACGATCTGAAAAACTAAGTGCTTCTTCGCTGTCATGTGTTGCAATAATACAGGTGATATTTTGAGAACGTGTGTAATTAAAAAAAGAACGGCGTAACGTGTTTTTTAGAAAGGTATCGATGCTACTAAAAGGTTCGTCAAGTAATAGTACTTCTGGTTGCTGCGCTAAAGCTTTTGCGATAGAAACGCGTTGCTTTTGACCTCCGCTTAGGTTTTTAACTTTGGTGTGTTTATAGGCTGTTAGATGGACAACGGCAAGTAGCTCGTCTACACGAGCATCATCTTTTTCTTTGTCATTTCTATCTAAGTGAGAAGCAATGTTTTCTGCAACAGAGATAAAAGGCATAATGTTTAACTCTTGAGCGACTAACTTCATAAAAGGTTCGCCAGGAATAAGGTTATGTGTCGGGCCTAACAGTTTTGTGTTGTTGTAGTGAATCTCCCCATTTTTTAAATGAAACAATCCATAAACAAGATGCAACAGGGTAGATTTTCCGCAACCGCTTCCGCCTAAAATGGCTAAGTGTTCTCCTTTTTCAAGGGAAAAAGAAACATCCTGTAAAATAGGGGTTTCTTCTGTTTTTTCGTACTTAAATGACTCTATATTAATGTCTAGCATATCGGGCAAAAAATAAGCGGAACCTATAAGAGTTCCGCTTATATTATTTTGTTGTGTAAGGTTATTCTTTTACTTTATTGGTTACTTTTTCTGGTAATACTTCATAGCCCATGTTGTATAAAATAAATCCAAAAATATCTGCATATTGCTCTATTGTTTTACTTACAGGTGTTCCTGCGCCATGTCCAGCATCTGTTTCAATACGAATTAATACTGGGTTATCGCCTGCTTGTTTTTCTTGAAGTTCTGCTGCAAATTTAAAACTGTGTGCCGGTACTACACGATCGTCGTGATCTCCCGTAGTAACCATAGTTGCTGGGTATTTAGTTCCTGCTTTTACGTTATGAACTGGAGAATATCCTTTTAAATACTCAAACATTTCTTTGCTGTCTTCTGCTGTTCCGTAGTCATACGCCCAACCAGCTCCTGCTGTAAATGTGTGGTAACGTAACATATCTAAAACACCCACTGCTGGTAAAGCTACTTTAGCAAGGTCTGGTCGTTGTGTCATTGTTGCACCCACTAATAAACCTCCGTTAGAGCCACCTCTAATCGCTAGATAGTCACTTGATGTGTACTTTTCTTTTATTAAGTATTCTCCAGCAGCTATAAAGTCGTCAAACACGTTTTGTTTTTTTAATTGTGTACCCGCATCGTGCCATTTTTTACCATATTCTCCACCTCCTCTAAGGTTTGCTACGGCATATACACCACCTTGTTCTAACCATACTGCATTTGCAATACTAAAACTTGGCGTTAAGCTAATATTAAAACCACCATATCCATAAAGAATGGTTGGGTTTTTACCATTAAGCGCTATTCCTTTTTTGTAGGTAATGATCATCGGAATTTTTGTCCCGTCTTTTGATGTATAGAATATCTGCTTGCTTTCGTAATTTTCAGAATTAAAATCAATATCTGGTTTTACGTAAAGTTCGCTTTTTCCAGACTCAATATCGTATTTATAGCTACTACCTGGCGTTACATAATTTGTAAAAGAGTAGTACAATTCTTTATCTTTTGTTTTTGCACCAAAACCACCTGCAGAACCAACTCCTGGAAGTTTAATCTCGCGAACTAGCTTTCCATCAAAATCATATTGCTTTACATTACTCACAGCATCGACCATGTAATTTGCAAAAATATAGCCTCCGCCAGAACCTGCGTTTAGTACATTTTCTGTTTCTGGCACTACATCTTTCCAGTTTTCTGGTGTTGGATTAGCAACATCTACGGTTACAATTTTTTTGTTAGGAGCGTTGAGGTTAGTTACTAAAAATAACTGCGAACCTTTGCTGTCCATCACATAAGTATCGCTATCTGTGTGGTCTAAAATAGTAGTAAATTTACTATTTGGTTTAGTGAGGTCTTTAATAAAAAGTTTGTTTCCAGAAGTAGAAACACTTGCCGAAACGACTAAATATTTATTATCCTCTGTAGTACTACCTCCAACATATCTGTGTTTTTCTGCTGGTGTTCCTCCATAAATTAGGGCATCTTCTTTTTGAGCCGTACCTAGTTTGTGGTAGTATAATTTGTGTTGATCTGTTTTTGCAGAAAGCTCACTTCCTTTAGGCTTATCGTAGCTAGAATAGAAAAAACCTTCATTTCCCTTCCAAGAAATACCGCTAAATTTTACATCTACAATGGTGTCTTCTATTATTTTACGACCTTCAGTTTCCATAATTAAAACCTTACGCCAGTCACTTCCTCCTTCAGAAATACTATAGGCTGCAATTTTACCATTATCACTAAAACTAAGTCCGCCTAATGATATGGTTCCTTCTTCGTTAAAGGTATTAGGATCTAAAAATACAGTTGCGGTTGCTGGATCTTCACCTGTTTTGTAACGATAAATTACATATTGATTTTGTAGCCCATCATTTTTATAAAAATAGGTATAGTCACCTTCTTTAAACGGCGAACCTACTTTCTCGTAGTTCCATAAAGTAGTAAGACGTTCTTTTAGGTCAGCTCTAAAAGGAATATTGTCTAAATACCCGTAAGTAGTTTTGTTTTGCTCTTTTACCCAAGCGCCTGTTTCTTCGCTCATATCATCTTCTAACCATCTATAAGGGTCTTTTACATCTGTCCCAAAATAGTTCGTTATCGTATCTACTTTTGTAGTAGTAGGATATGTTATGTCTATTTTTTCTTTTTTCATTTCTTCTTGACATGCTGTAAAGCCAGCAATGACTGATACAGCAAGAGCTAATTTTAATTTTTTCATAGTAGTTTGTTATGTAATGTAAATATAACAAAAACAGTGCTTTTAATTATTAAAAGCACTGTTAATGATTTTTTGTGTTACTATATGATTAATGAAATAAAGGTCTAAAAGATTTCCAGTATTTATAGATAAGAATAACATTAATAGCCACAATTGCTACAGCGACACCTATACCAGATACATCTAAAAAAAGATGAAAAAGTAAAATATTTAAAGAGATAGGGGCTAGTAAAATTAATGAAAAGGGCACCCATTTTTTAAGCAGCAGTAGCAATCCAATTAAAATTTCTAGAAGTGCAACTGTGTATAATATATAACCGCTGTTGTTTAAAGAGTCTAAAAAGTTTGCTCCAGCTGGTGCCATATCAAACATAGGTATAAAAGCAAGAAACTTATTGAGACCAAATACAACTAGGGCAAGCCCTAAGATAATTCTGAGAATTGTGGTAAATGTAGAATTCATATGTTAGTGATTTTAAGGTTAGTATCTCACTAAAGATATGAAAAAATAACGATACCTACTATATGGCTATAAACAATAATCACTCTTAAAGATTTACCTTAAGAGTGATTATTGCTTGTTATGAGTACTCTTTTAGACCAACTCTTTCTCAACTAAGTATTCGGCAATTTGCACTGCATTTGTTGCAGCACCTTTACGTAGGTTATCACTTACAATCCACATGTTTAGTGTGTTTTGTTGTGTTTCATCACGACGTAAGCGACCTACAAACACATCATCTTTTCCGTTAGCGTAAATAGGCATTGGATAGGTGTTTGTATCTGTGTTGTCTTGCAGGGTAATACCTTGTGTGTTGTGTAATATTTGGCGTATTTCAGCAAGATCAAAATCTTCTATAAACTCAACATTTACAGACTCACTATGACCGCCAGAAGTAGGAATACGTACTGCTGTGGCAGAAATAGAGAATGATCTATCGTCTAATATTTTTTGCGGTTCTCTAGCAAGTTTCATTTCTTCTTTGGTGTATCCGTTTTCTTCAAACACATCACAATGAGGTATTGCATTTTGATGGATAGGGTATGGATATGCCATATCTCCTTTTATTCCATTTTGTTCATTTTCCATTTGCTTCACCGCTTTTACACCCGTACCAGAAACAGATTGATAAGTAGAAACTACAACACGTTTCATTTTATACTTGTCGTGTAGTGGCGCAAGTGCCATTACCATCTGTATCGTCGAGCAATTTGGGTTTGCAATTATTTTATCTTCTTTGGTTAAGGTAGAAGCATTAATTTCTGGTACAACGAGTTTTTTTGTTGCATCCATACGCCATGCAGAAGAGTTATCTACTACGGTAGTACCTACTTCGGCAAATTTAGGAGCCCACTCTAGCGAAGTTCCGCCGCCAGCAGAAAATATCGCAATAGCTGGTTTTGCTGCTATAGCATCAAGCATAGATACAATTTTATGTTTCTTGCCTTTATAAGTTAATTCTTTTCCTACAGATTTTTCTGAGGCTACAGGGAGTAGTTGACTTATTGGAAAATTGCGCTCTTCAAGCACTTTTAATAATACGGTACCCACCATACCAGTGGCACCAACAATTGCTATCTTCATTTTATAAAAATTTAAAGCAATAAAAATACTTCTTTATTGTATAATTTATGCTTCAGAGAGACACAAAAAAAACTCCTTATCAATTTTGATAAGGAGTTTTAATATAACAATATGTAAGCCTTTGACTTCTAGTGGAATCTGAGCTTATTTTTTTAGAGAATCACGAATCTCTTTTAAGATGTCAAGCTCGCTAGGTCCAGCAGGTGCTGCAGGAGCTGGTGGGGTTTTTGTTTTGTTGTAAGCTTTTACAATGATAAAAAGCACAAAACCAACAATAACTAAGTTGATAATTGTATTAATCCAAGCACCATACATAATAGCGTTTTCTGCAACTTTAACAGTACCATCTGCTGCTAATTGCGCTTCAGATAAAACTAATTTAAACTCCTCAAAGCTCATTCCGCCTGTAAAATGGCCTATAAAAGGCATCATAATCATTTTTACAAAACCGTTTACTACTAATCCTACTGCACCAGCTAATAATACTGCTACTGCTAGGTCTATGACGTTCCCCGTCATAATAAAATTCTTGAATTCTTTTAACATTTTAAATACGTTTATTAGGTTAATAATTGAGCAAATTAATCAAAACGAATAGTTTTGACAAAATTAAAAGGAAATTGGTCTTTATTTACGCTATAATACGTTTAATTCTCGATGAGAGACCGGTTAGAAGCTCATAAGAAATGGAATTCATTTGCTCTGCAAGCATTTCTGCAGTATGTTTTTTGTCAAAAATAATCACTTCGTCTCCCTCGTTACACTCTATATCGGTTATGTTAACCATAATCATATCCATACAGACATTTCCAATAATAGGCGCGGCTTTGCCATTAATAAAAACACTCGCTTTGCCTTGGCCAAGAGATCTTGGTAATCCATCTGCGTGACCTATAGGTAGCGTTGCTGTTTTTAAAGCAGTCGTTGCCTGTCCTTTTCTATTATATCCTATGGTATCCCCTTCACGTAAATGGTGTATTTGAGAGATCACAGTTTTTAAAGATAATACAGGGACAAGTTCTTTATCAAATTTTGGATCATTACCATAACCGTATATACCAATACCACAACGAACCATATCAAATTGTGCTTCAGGAAAATTTAAAATCCCCGATGTGTTAAGTGTGTGTCTTATGGGTTGATAACCAATTTGTGTTGTTATTTCTTCCGAAATGTGCTGAAATTGATCAATCTGGTTTTGGGTAAAAATAGTTTCGTTAGCATCTTCACTTGCTGCTAAGTGAGAAAATATAGAGCAGATTTTAACGCTAGATGTTTCGGCAATATGTTGAAGCATTGTTTCTATTTCCGAAGCAATAAAACCTAACCTGTTTAATCCAGTATTAAATTTTAAATGAATAGGGTAATTTTTTTGATTTTTAGAATCGGCAAAAGCAATAAAATCACGCAACATTTTTAGAGAATAGATGCTTGGCTCTAGCTTATTATCAATAATAGTATCAAAATTAACAGGTAGCGGGTGTAAAACTAAAATGGGTGTTTTAATACCAGCGTCCCTTAATGCTACTCCTTCTCCAGCATAGGCCACCGCAAAATAGTCGCAATCTAAGCTCGAAAGCTCTTTTGCAATAATAACACCATCACTACCATAACCATTAGCCTTGACTACAGCAAGCATTTTTGTGCTCGGTTTTAGCTTAGATTTTATAAAATGATAATTTTGCCTAAGTGCGTTTAGGTCAATCTCTAGTGTCGTTTCGGTTACTTTAGACATTTTAAACTGGCTTCTTAGGCTCGATTTCTTGAGGTTCTTTAACAGTATTTTCTTTTCCTTTTTCGCGTAACATTGCTTTGTAATATGCCGCCCTACTTAAAGGTTCATATTCTTCTGTTTCCCCTAATAAAACAAGATCATCACTTGTAGATTTACGGAAACTATAATTGGCTAAATTTCCTGTTCTAGGACATACTGCATGTACTTTTGTCACGTATTCTGCTGTTGCCATAAGCGCTGGCATAGGGCCAAAAGGCTTTCCTTTAAAGTCCATATCAAGCCCTGCAACGATAACACGTATACCACGATTAGCAAGGTCATTACAGACTTTTACAATTTCATTATCAAAAAATTGTGCCTCATCAATACCCACGACATCACAACCATCTGCAAGAATAGGAATATTTGCTGCTGCAGGTACTGGTGTAGAGCGTATTTGATTTTTATCATGAGATACTACCTCTTCATCATCATAGCGAGTATCTACTGCGGGTTTAAAAATTTCTACTTTTTGGCGTGCAAATTGTGCACGTTTTAATCGCCTAATGAGCTCTTCTGTTTTACCAGAAAACATGGAGCCACAAATCACTTCGATCCAGCCGAATTGCTCTTTTTGATTTACCGTATTTTCTAAAAACATGAGATAAGAATTACACGAAAATAAAATTTCTTTCCGTTTTACATAAAGGTTGCGTAAATTTATAAAAACTTAATTAGCCCATACCCAAAATTTAAAGATTTATGAAAAACAAATTGCGAGATGAGATTAAAGATATGGCGTCCAAAATTTCGGTTACTAAAGATGATTTTGATATACTAAGGTTAAAGGCTTCTGTAACAGAACTTCAGGAAAAATTAACAGTGCTTGCCTATTTAGAATCGCAACTAAATGTTTCAGAAAAAGAAGCGTTTGATACCAAAAATTATAAAGAAGAAAAGGTGGGTAATGTGCCTGTATCTGCCCCTCAACCGGAGCATAAAGAAGCGCTTGTTGAGCCAGTAATAGAAAAATTAAAAGATATTGTAGCTGAGGTTCCGTCAGAAACTCAAAAAGTAAATGATTTTTTAGAGGAAATTGTACCGAAAAAAAAGACAATTAAAAATGATCTAGAAGATTTTGCTGCAAACTATCAACAGATGCCAATATTTACTAGAAAGGAAGAAACACCACCTGCCCAAACCACAGCGTTTGTTAATAAAGAACCAGCAAAGGGGAAAGATCTTCAACAAAAAAAACACACCTTAAATACAGATCCTGCTCAGCCTAAATCTATAAACGATAGTATAGGTGGTAGGTTAACAATAGGGCTTAATGATAGACTTGCATTTATAAAGCACCTGTTTGAAGGTCATATGGACGATTATCAACGTGTTTTGTCTCAAGTCAGTACTATGGAAAGCTATGAAGCTGCCTCTGTATTTTTATTAGAAAATGTAAAGCCAGATTATAATAATTGGCAAGGTAAAGAAGAGTTTTCAGATCGTTTTATGGCGATTATAGAAAAGAATTTTAACTAGAATATCTCAGTATAAATTTTAATAAGAAACCTATTGGTCCACAACTGAATTTTGTGTTTACTTTTGCGGTTTTATTTTTTGGTAAAGCTGAAAAGCATTAATTATGAGCAAACTTTTTTTAGTACCTACCCCAATTGGTAATCTTAAAGACATGACATTTAGAGCGGTAGAAGTTCTAAACGATGTAGATTTAATTCTTGCCGAAGATACACGTACAAGCGGAAAATTATTAAAGCATTTTGAAATTACTACTCAAATGCATTCACATCACATGCACAACGAGCATAAAACCACAGAAGGTATTGTAGCTCGAATATTAGGTGGCGAAACGGTCGCTCTCATTAGTGATGCAGGAACACCAGCTATAAGTGATCCTGGTTTTTTGTTAACCCGCGCTTGTGTAGAAGCGGGCATCGAAGTAGATTGTTTGCCTGGTGCTACAGCATTTGTGCCTGCTTTGGTAAATAGCGGATTACCCAATGACAAGTTTGTTTTTGAAGGTTTTCTTCCTGTTAAGAAAGGAAGGCAAACTCGATTTTTAGCCCTTGCCGAAGAAACAAGAACGATGATTTTTTATGAATCTCCACACAAGCTCGTAAAAACATTAGGTCATTTTGTATCGTATTTTGGAGAAGACCGTAAGGTATCAGTGTCAAGAGAAATCACGAAACTACACGAAGAAACCATTAGAGGGACCGCAACAGAAGTACTTGCACATTATACTAACAAACCACCTAAAGGTGAGATTGTTATTATTGTGGCGGGCAAGTAGTTCTATTAATGAATAATTTTTTGGTCAAAAAAAGTAAATGATCGTGGTTTAAACCGTCCTTTTTAAATGTGTTTCCCTTTTTCCCAACCATGTTTTCCTAGATATTGGTCACCACTTTCTACAGCACCTTCTTCTATAGAAGTACCCATAGAGTCATTCCATCTATTTAGATAGCCAAAAAGAGAGATTACACCTAGCATTTCTACTATTTCGCCTTCATCCCAATACTTATATAATCTTTCTTTTATTGCTGCATCAACGGCATTCGGAACCATTGAAGCTTGTAATGAGAAATCTAAAGCTGCTCGTTCTGCTTCACTAAAAGCTGGATGGGTTCTGTATTCCCAAATATTGTCTAGTTGTTCTTGTTCTGCTCCATAGCGTTCTGCGGCTCTAATAGCGTGAGCCTGACAGTAACGACACCCTGTAGCATTACTACTCACCCAAGCAATCATCCTTTTTAAAGCAGAGGTTACGCGACCTTCATTTGCCATTACTGCTTTATTTAAGTTTATAAAAGCACGGCTAATAGCTGGTCTTCGCTGCATAGTCAAGACGCTATTAGGACAAAAGCCTAATGTTTCATTAAAAAAATCTGCAAGTTCTTGAGTAGTCTCATCATGATCTGGAGAAAGCGGTGTTACTAAAGGCATATCGTTTTTGTTTTTTTACAAAGTTAGGAAAATCGACCAAATAACTTATCGAAGTATTCTTGAAATGCTATGTGTTGAAATGGTAATTTGTTTTTGTAAATTACACCCCCTATGCGCTGGAATATTTTACCCAAATCAAACTCAGAAAAAACACAAGAACTCTCAAAAGCTTTAGGGGTAGATAATACTATCGCAAATTTGCTCTTTCAGCGCGGAATTACCACTTTCGATGAGGCTAAATATTTTTTTAGACCCTCTTTAAAAGACTTGCATGATCCTTATTTAATGGAAGATATGCTTGTTGCTGTCGAAAGAATTGAGAAAGCTATTGAAAACAAAGAAAACATATTAGTTTATGGTGATTATGACGTAGATGGCACTACAAGTGTGGCTTTAATGAGTAGTTATTTAAGAACCTATTACCCAAATATTGCAACATATATTCCAGATAGATATGAAGAAGGTTATGGTGTTTCTTATAAGGGTATCGACTTTGCAGCAGACAATAATTTCTCATTAATTATCGCTTTAGATTGTGGAGTGAAAGCGATAGATAAAGTCGCTTATGCTTCCGAAAAAAATATTGATTTTATTATTTGTGATCACCATAGACCTGGCCCAGAATTACCCAAAGCGATTGCAGTTTTAGATCCTAAAAGAGAAGATTGTGCGTATCCTTATAAAGAACTTTGTGGTTGTGGTGTAGGTTTTAAACTCATCCAAGCATTAGGTGCTAGACGTGGGCAAACCATAGATGATTTATTATTATACCTCGACCTTGTTGCTACCGCTATTGGGGCAGATATTGTGCCCATTACAGGAGAGAATAGAATTTTGGCTTATTATGGATTAAAAGTTATTAATAGTAATCCTCGCACCGGATATAAAGCGATTTTAAAACAGATTAAAAAAGAGGTTCTTACTATAACAGACGTTGTTTTTATCATTGGTCCAAGAATAAATGCCGCAGGAAGAATGAAACATGGCAATCACGCAGTTACACTACTTGTAGAGACAGATATCAATAAAGCAGCGATTTGGGCTGCCGAAATAGAACAATTCAATCTAGATAGGAGAGAGGCAGACAAACGAATTACTAAAGAGGCTTTAGCACAAATTAAAACCAATAAGGAAGAAGAACGAAAAACAACGGTTGTTTATCAAAAAGACTGGCATAAAGGCGTAATTGGTATTGTGGCCTCTAGATTAACAGAAACCTATTACCGTCCTACGCTCGTTTTTACAAAAAGTGGCGACAAACTTGCTGCATCTGCACGTTCTGTTATTGGCTTTGATGTATATAATGCCTTACAAGAATGCAGTGAATTTATAACGCAGTTTGGGGGTCATAAATATGCCGCAGGACTTACTTTAGAGGAGAAAAACTTCGAAAACTTTAAAAATAAATTTGAAGAAGTCGTTTCAAGAACCATAGATCCAAAATTATTACAGCCAGAACTGTCAGTCACTATGGAAATAGAACTAGCAGATATTACACCGAAATTTTATAGAATTTTAAAACAGTTCGCCCCATTTGGTCCTGGTAATCCATCACCTGTTTTTATGACACAAAACCTTAGCGAAACAGGCTATGGAAAATGTGTAGGCGAAGATAAAACACACCTAAGAATTACAGTGAAGCAGGGCATGTCACAATATGTGTGTATTGGTTTTGGTTTAGGTGATAAAAAAGCGATTGCCTGTTCTGGAAGACCTTTTAAAGCAGCATATGTCATCGATGAGAACGAATGGCAAGGAAATGTGAGTTTACAGTTGCGATTGAAGGATATAAAAGCCTAAAATGATTCAACCACTTAATATTTCAGCGTTAAACGAGCTTACTACATCCTAAAAATCCAATCTGCAGGATTTAGTTTGGCGGTGTCTTTATAAACATAAAATTTCATCATAAAGCGACCGTAAGATGCATTTTTAGAGACCGTACCTAGTGTTTGTTTCGTACTTATTTTATCTCCTTTTTTTACTTTTAAATTTGATAGATTGCTATAGACTGTGATATAATTACCGTGTCTTATCATCACAGCTTTATTAGACCCTTTAAGCTGTTGAACTTCCATTACTTCACCACCAAAAACAGCACGGGCATTGGCGTCTTCTTGAGTGGCAATAATAACGCCGCTATTTCTGTGTGTAATATTTGGGTTTGTTTTGTCTTTATACGTTCCATAACGTCCCACTACTACTCCTTGTTCTACAGGCCAAGGTAATTTTCCTTTATTGCTTGTAAAATTATTAGCAAGTTCTCTTGCTTCTGGAGTCATATTAAATAATTCTCTTGAGGCTGTAGAAGTTTTATTAGCGCTTGGTTTTGCCTTAGAAGCTTTATTGGCCTTTGCAATAGCAGCTTTAATTAAATTGTCTATCTCTTTATCAAGTCTATTTGCTTCTTGTTGTTTTTTTCTTATTTGTGCTGCAAATTTACCTTCGTTTTTCTTTAAACTAGCAACGAGTGCTTGTTGCGATTTTCGTTCACTTTCAAGTGTTCTCTTTTCTTTTTTATTTTCTGCGATCAAGGCATCTTTTTGCTTTCGTTGCTTGATGAGGTCTGTATTTATGTCTTTAAGCTTATCAGATTTTTCTTTAATTGTTAGCCCTTGTTCTTTTCGGTATTCTGTATACTGTTTCATATACTGCACTCGCTTATAGGCTTGTAAAAAGCTTTCAGATGATAACAAAAACAACACTCTACTTTGTTGCGATTTACTCTTGTATGATTTGTTAATCATAGCAGCATAATCTTCTTTAAGTTCTTTGAGCTCATCACGGAGTTGTTCCATTTGAGCCAAGTTGTTATTTATTGTTTTTGATAGATAATTAGCTTGCTGGTTTGTAACTCTAATAAGGTTTTCTCTTGCCGAAATGCGCTGGTCTATATCTTCTACTTCTGTTAACAGAGATTTTGTTTCACCTCTTGTTTTAAAAAGAACAGCTTCTATTTGTTTTATTTCGTTAAGAATGTTTTGCCTTTTTTGCTCGAGTTGTTTTTGTTTATCTACCTGAGCAAAAGCGTTCGTAGTAGCGATAATAAAAAATAATAATATGTAGATACGTTTGCTCAAGGTCTAAAGTTCTATTTGTGAATATCCATTTGGGATGTTAAACGAGAAGTTGATAGATGGATTTAAATCTATCTTTCGATACTCCACTTCAATTTTTGTTTTGCTTCCTTCTTCATCTGTGTTTACTTCTATTGTTGTCGGAAAAAGTTGCTTGTCTACTAACTGGTATTCCCCATATTGAACATCTAGTTGACGTTTTTCTGACGGTTGTGAAACGCTCTCGCGAGACACCTTAAAAGTATCTGGATTTAGTAATACTGAAAAGAAAAAATCTCCAATATCGGTTTTAGGCTGTAACCTATATTTATTAGTAACGATAACCGAATTGTAATTATTAGCATTTAAGTCAAAAACAGATTGCCCCAATAAAATAGCCTGTGCTTTTTTATAATCTATATCGGTACCTAGCCATTTACTTAATAGCGTAAAATCTCCATCAAAATATGTTTTACCTATCGTTTCGTAATACTGTACACTTTCTTTTGTAATAAGTGCTTTTGCAACAGTAACACCCAGTAATGACGCTTTAATCCATATTTTTTCATCTTTTTGCATGCGTAAGCTTACGGTGATTCCCTGCGATTTTTTATCGTCTTCATAGGCAACGTACATTCGGCCAGCCAATGTATTAAAATTGGGCGCTGCATTATTATGAGATGCAACGATTGCTTTTACCGCCAAAGATTTGTCTGCTTTACTAGAGCCAGTAACAGGTTTCCCCCCGCCACAAGCAGTGAGTAGAAAACTAAAAACTAGTATGATAAAATAATGGGTTCTATTCATTTTAATTGATAACGATAGCCGCAGCCCTTTTAGCGTATTCTGCAGCTTTTTTAGTATTTCCTTTTAAAGTATATGCTTTTTCTAATTGTGTAAAAAAGTCTTTTTCTAAAGCATCATTTTCTATTACATAATCAGCACCTGTTTCTAATGTTTCAATTGCTTCATCGGCATTGTTTAGCCCTATATTAGCAACGCCATTTAGCAAATAAAGAAGCGGTTGTGCCGGAAAGATATCAAGACCATTACTGCTATAAGTAGCTGCGTCTTTATAATGACCTACATCTATTAAAATAAGCAATGTGTTTTTTAATAAACTGTAATTGTCTTCGTCGTTTTCTAACCCTTTTTTATAAGCAGAAATTGCATCCTCTTTTCTGTCTTTAGAAACATAATAGTCCCCAAGTTTTTCATAGACAGCGCCATGTTCTTCCGAAAAGTTGTTTACCGTCTTTTCGAGCGTTTTTTCATGTTCTGGATGTGTTTCTACAAATGAAATAAAATCTCCTAATACACGATATTTACTTTGTTTGTCTATTTTTTGAGATTCAAAAACAGTTTCCATAGAGTTAATAGCCTCTTTTGTCTGTCCTGCATCTAGATAAAACTTGTAAAGTGCAAGATGGACCATTTCACTTTTTGGCTGGTTTTTTAATAACTCTTTAGCGGTTTCAAAAGCTTTTTCAGTGTTTCCTTCGTCGCTATAAAGATAAATAAGGCTTAAATAGTCTTGCTCTTTTTTTGGATTAGCATCTACCCGGGTTTCAAGGTTTTCTATTTGTTGTTCTTTATTTCCAGTAGCTCTGTACACAGATTTACGCAAGTTGTTTCTATAAGTGCTTTCGCCTATTTCTTTATCTAGTTCATCAAGAATTAAAATTGCTTCGTCGTATTGTTTTGTACGGATATATAAATTAGCTAAGTCTTCTTTATAGTCTTCATCTTTAACAATGAGTTTTTTAACGAGTGGCAATGCTTTTTCATAGTTTCGTTGTTTGTAATACACGTCATACAGCGACACCATGACATCAAATTGATTATTAGTGTGAGCCAAAACATTTTCAAACTGAACCTCTGCTGCGTTGTATTTTTTTAGAAATACGAGGTTCTTTCCTTTCTCATAAGAAACAATAGCAAGTTGGTCTTTATCACCATCTGCAGCTCGTGCCGCCTTATCTAATGCGTCTAAAGCAAGTTCGTAGTTCTCAATAGCCTTCTGCTTTAAAGCTTCAAAGAAAGCTTCTTGAAACGCGTCTGTTACATTTCCTAGATCATCAGTAGGTTGGTCACCCACATTTTCTTGAGAAAAACAAGCGGTTGAAAGCAGCAGCCCACAAAAGAAAAGTAAAAGTCTATTTTTTATATTCAAAATCTAAATATCTGCTCGAATGCTCCCAGATTTTTTCTGGACCTTATCGAATTTATCTCTATTATTTTAACTGCGAATAATCGCCAATGCTCACATTTGTAAATTTACCATCAAAGTGGGCGTGGTTTCCAATCATTGCATTATCTAAAATAGCATTTTTTACTGTTGTTTGCGTTTGGATGATACTATTTTTAACAGTGCTATCTTCAATTACTGTGCCTTTGCCTATAGAAGCAAATGGGCCAACAACGCTATTTTTTAATACAACACCTTCACCTATAAAACAAGGTTCGATAATTTCAGAATTTTCATTGATGATTGTTTCTGAAATAAGTGACTCATTAGCTTCGGCTAGAAAACCAAGCATTCGGCGATTGGTTTCTACGGTTACTTCTTTGTTTCCGCAGTCCATCCACTCACTTACTGTACCGGTTTTAAATATTTTTCCGTCAGACATCATGCGTTTAATACCATCATTAATCTGGTATTCTCCGCCGTTAATGATATTGTTGTCAAGTACATATTGCAGCTCGTTTTTTAGCACCGAAACGTCTTTGAAATAATAAATACCAATCACTGCTTGATCGCTAACAAAGGTTTCTGGTTTTTCTACAAGTTCGACAATTTCGTCTTTTTCGTTCAAGTTTACTACACCATACGCAGAAGGGTTTTCTACTTTTTTTGTCCAAATGACAGCATCTGCTTCTTTATCTAGATCAAAATCTGCGCGAATTAAAGTATCTGCATACGCAATTACGGCAGGTCCGTTAAGTGAAGGTTCTGCACACATAATGGCATGGCCTGTTCCTTTAGGATCTAGCTGGCGATATATACTTGGTTTTGCACCTAGATCTTTTGCAAGCTCTTTAAGGCTTTCTACTACGTCATCTCCAAAAAAGGCTGGATCTCCAAGTATAAAAGCAATTTCTTCTATTTCTTGATTTAAAACACCTACAATATCTGCCACTAATCTATGAACGATGGGTTTTCCAGCTACAGGGATTAACGGTTTAGGTACAGTTAAACTATGTGGGCGAAGACGGCTTCCGCGGCCCGCCATTGGTACAATTATTTTCATCAATATTTTTTTTATAATAGCCGCTTTTGCGGAAATATTTTTTTCTTTTATAGGAAATTATTTAACACCGGTACTTCCAAAACCACCTTCTCCACGATCTGTTGAGCTTAAAACGGCTACTTCTTCAAAAATAGCACGCTCGTGTTTTGCTATTACAAGCTGTGCAACGCGCTCCCCATTTTCTATAGTAAAGTCTTCGTTACTTAGGTTTACTAAGATAACGCCTATTTCGCCGCGATAGTCTGCGTCTATTGTTCCTGGACTGTTTAATACGGTTATACCGTTCTTTGCAGCAAGACCACTTCTAGGGCGTACCTGTGCTTCATAGCCTACAGGAAGTTCTATAAATAATCCTGTTTTTACAATAGCACGTTCCAACGGCTTAAGCGTTATTGGTGTTGTTGCATTTGCTCTTATATCCATCCCCGCACTCGCTATTGTTTCGTAGCTTGGAAGCGGGTGATTAGATTTGTTAATTATTTTTATAGTTGTCATATTTAATAAAGTCGTTTAGATTACTAATTCTTTGGATTTTTTGACAGTAATTTATCTTTCCAAATTATTTAGAAATCATTTTTTTAAGTTCTTTTTTTTCTAAAATAAATACGCCTAGCAAAAATACCAATAATAAGGCAGTTCCTATGAGCAGGCTACGGTCAAAAGTATAAAAGGCTAATGAGCCAAAGGTAATAGCCGCTAGGATGTAGGTTACAATTTTTTTTACTTCGTATGGAACCCTATAATATTTTCGTCCTAAAAAATAACTTGCTAGCATCATGCAACCATAAGCAGCAAGCGTTGCAATGGCCGCTCCTTTATAACTTATAATTGGAATTAGTACAAAGTTTACTGCAAGTGTTATAATGGCTCCAAAAACAGATATATATGCTCCGTATCTAGTTCTATCTGTTACTTTGTACCATACCGATAGGTTGTGGTAAATTCCTAAGCAAAGATTAGCTAATAAAATATAAGGTACAATAGATATGGCTACCCAATAGGCTTCATTTCTAATTAAAATTTCTTTTAAAATATCGATATACACCATTACAACTAAAAAAATAATACAACCGAAAATGGTAAAGTATTTTGTGATTACTGCATAGGTGTTTTTGGCATTTTTTTCTTTGGCATGATTAAAAAAGAAGGGTTCAATCCCTAACCTAAAGGCTGTGGCAAATAATGTCATAAATACTCCTAGTTTATAACAAGCCGCATAAACACCTACTTCTGTTTCTGCAATGTCCTTAGGGAGTAGGTAATCAAGAAGAATTTTGTCAAATACCTCATTAATAGAAAATGCAATTCCTGCTATTAAAACAGGGTAGGCATATTTTATCATCTGTTTCCAGAGTACTACATTAAATTTAAACTTAATATTAAAATAGACTGGGATGACCATAATTAATGTGGCAGCACTAGCAATGATATTTGCCCAAAAAATATAATCTACAGGATCTTTAGCTACTTGCTGTAAACTAACCAGCTCATCAATTTCAGGCAAAGCCATAAAAAAGAATAGATTGAAGCCTAAGTTTATAATTACGTTTAAAATTTTGATAAACGCATATTTGAGAGGTTTTCCATTTGCGCGAAACCAAACAAATGGGATTACCACAAGTGCATCAAGCACTAATATTTCTATAGACCAAACAACATATCGGGTGTCAAAACCAATATAGTTTGCTATGTAATCTTTTAAGAAATATAAGATTACAAATACGGCAATTGATGTAGCTGTTATGGAGGTAAGCGCTGTAGACTGTACTAAAGATCTGTTTGCTCCTTCTTTATTGATAAATCTAAAAAAGGCAGTTTCCATTCCGTAGCTCAGTAGCACGTTACCTAAAACTATATATGCCATTAATGTGGCATAAACTCCAAAAGACGCTGGTTCTAGAACAGAAGTATATAACGGTACTAGTACAAATGCAAATGCACGAGGTAGTACCGTCGCAAGACCATAAATAAATGTTTGTTTAAAGAGTTTTTTATACAAGCTCAACGGGTACGAAAGCTAATGGGCAATTATTTGTTGCCATTTTGATTGATAGTAGGAAATGGTAGCGGCTCTTTTTCTATTATTTCTGTTATTTTATAAAATAAAAGCGTTCCTTGGTACGTGTAGCTAAATACAGCTTCATTTTCAGTTAATTCAAAAGGGAATGATTCTTTTACTGTGTCTTTAGCTTCCATTTTTGGGTCACTATGCATCACAAAGTCTTTTTTATCATCGGTATAGTTACCTACATATAAAGTACCTGATTTTGCGTTTGTTTTTGCTGCCACTACTTTATTTCTAAAATATAGGTCTTTCAATTCAACACCTTCTTTAACATCGGTTACATTTAAACTTAATTGAACGCCAGAGCCACCTTCTTTTGTTCCGGCCATCCATTTTTCTGATGTTGCATTTTGAACCGTAAATGGAGGAGTTTGCTGAAATTTAATTGATTTACTATTTACTTTAGAATTTCCACAGTTACTAAAGCTAAACGTGAAAATCGATAGTATTATAAATAAAATAGGTTTTTGAATTGACATAGTCTGTTAGTTTTATGAGGTTAAAGATAGGAATCAATTATTAAACTCAATCCTGGTTCACTTAAATTTAATATTTTTTCAAAAAATAAAAAAACCTCTTAAATCTATTAGATTTAAGAGGTTTAATACGAATTAGTAATGTTTGTTTCTATTAATTAGCTAAAGCCTCTGCTCCACCAACGATTTCTAATATCTCGTTTGTAATTGCAGCTTGACGGGCTTTGTTGTATTGTAATTTAAGAGAATCACGAAGTTCTGTCGCGTTATCTGTTGCTTTGTGCATTGCAGTCATACGCGCACCGTGCTCACTTGCTACACTGTCTCTAATAGCCTTAAACAACTGTGTTTTTAAACTCTTAGGGATAAGTCCTTCAACTATTTCTAGTTTAGATGGTTCAAAAATATAGTCAGTTGTATTTGTTGTTTCAGTAACAGCAGGAGGGAGGATAGGCAAAAATTGCTCTTTCATCACTATCTGTGTTGCTGCGTTTTTAAAGTGATTGTAAACTAATACAATTTTATCATATGTTCCGTCGGTAAATTTTCCCATTAACATTTCTGCAATAGCAGAAGAGTTGTCAAAGGTTAAATCGTCAAAAATAGATACATCGTGGTGTATGATGTTTCCATCTTTACTTAATATATCATTTCCTTTTTTACCAAGCGTTACAAAATCTACTTGCTTACCAGCATACGTTTCATTTACTAAAACCTTAGAAGCTTTTATAATATTACTATTAAAAGCACCCGCTAGACCACGATTAGAAGTAATTGAAACAACAAGTACTTTATTCACTTCACGTTGATCGCTGTAAACACTACCGCTATCTTCGCCAAGAGTTGCACTTAAGTTTTGTAATAATTCGGTTAATTTTTCAGAATATGGACGCATTGCTGTAATTGCGTCTTGCGCTTTTTTCAGCTTTGCAGCAGATACCATTTTCATGGCACTAGTTATCTGCATCGTTGAACCAACGGATGATATTCTGTTTCTTATTTCCTTAAGGTTTGCCATTTTTAATTACTTATAATTAATAACAAGTAGGCTTAGTATTTTCTTAGTCTCCACAATACTGTAGAGACTAAGAAAGTTAATTTTAATTATTATGCTTTATATTTTGCTGAAAGGTCCGCTGCTACTGTAGTAAGCGTGTCAATCACAGAATCTGTTAATTTTCCAGATTTAAGTGTGTCAAGCATATCTCTATGTTTAGCATTTAACATCTCTAGAAATTCTGTTTCAAATTCTTTTACTTTATCTACAGGCACATTTCTTAATAAGTTTTTAGATCCTGCATAGATAATAGCAATTTGATCTTCTACTGTATAAGGAGTGTTTTCGTTTTGTTTTAAAATCTCAACATTACGCTTCCCTTTTTCAATTACATTTAAAGTAGCAGAGTCAAGGTCTGAACCAAACTTAGCAAACGCTTCTAATTCACGGAATGCAGCTTGATCTAGCTTTAACGTACCAGATACTTTTTTCATTGATTTAATTTGTGCGTTACCACCTACACGCGATACCGAGATACCAACGTTAATTGCTGGACGTACACCAGAGTTGAATAAATCTCCATCTAAGAAAATCTGTCCATCTGTAATAGAAATTACGTTTGTTGGGATATATGCAGATACATCACCCGCTTGTGTTTCAATAATAGGTAAAGCTGTTAATGATCCACCCCCTTTAACAATAGGTTTTAAAGAGTCTGGTAAGTCATTCATCTCGCTTGCAATTTTATCATCAGCGATAACTTTTGCAGCACGCTCTAATAATCTTGAGTGTAAGAAGAATACATCACCAGGGTAAGCCTCACGTCCCGGTGGGCGACGTAATAAAAGTGATACCTCACGGTATGCTACTGCTTGCTTAGATAAATCATCAAATACAATTAATGCAGGACGACCTGTATCTCTAAAGTACTCACCAATTGCAGCACCTGCAAAAGGAGCATATACTTGCATTGGAGCAGGATCTGATGCGTTTGCAGCAACAATAGTTGTGTAGGCTAATGCACCAGCTTCGTCAAGTACCTTTGCAATGTTTGCAACTGTAGAAGCTTTTTGTCCAATAGCAACATATATACAATATACTGGTTCTCCAGCATCGTAAAATTCTTTTTGGTTAAGGATGGTGTCAATACAAACAGTAGATTTTCCTGTTTGACGGTCACCAATAACAAGTTCACGTTGCCCTCTTCCTACTGGAATCATTGCATCGATAGACTTGATACCTGTTTGTAATGGCTCTGTAACTGGTTCACGATAAATTACCCCTGGTGCTTTACGCTCAAGTGGCATTTTATACGTAGTTCCTTCAATAGGTCCTTTACCATCTATAGGTAAACCTAATGTGTTTACTACACGACCTACAACGCCTTCACCTACATCAATAGATGCAATACGTTGTGTACGTTTTACCGTTGCACCTTCAGCAATACCACGTGAAGGTCCTAATAATACAACCCCTACGTTATCTTCTTCTAGGTTAAGAACGATACCTTCCATACCGTTTTCAAACGCTACTAATTCACCGTATTGCGCGTTAGCAAGCCCATATACACGTGCAATACCATCACCTACAGTTAATACAGTTCCTACCTCATCTAGTGAAGCTGTTGCTTCAAACCCAGTAAGTTGTTGTTTTAAGATTGCTGAAACTTCAGCTGGTTTAACTTCTGCCATTTTTATTTAGATTTGAGATTTTAGCCTTACACTAAAATCAATCAGTTAATTGTACCTATAATTATTGTTGTTTCTGAAATATTAAAATTTCAGATTTATGCTGTTTTATTAAATGCTCTTTTTAAGTTTCCTAGTTGGTTAGCAATACTTGCGTTGTATTGTACATCTCCAACTCTTAAAATGAAACCTCCAATGATAGATTCGTCAATTTTATTTTCTATAGAAATATTGTCGCTACCTGTCATTTGCTTCACCTTTGCTAACACTTCTTTTTCAAGTGCTTCAGATAAAGGAACTGCTGTTGTAACGTGGGCTACTTTAACACCTTTTCGTTCGTTATAAAGATTGATATAGCTTGTTGCTACGCCCCCTAATAAATCGATACGTTTGTTTGCTGTTAAGATGTCGATTAAGCTTTTTGTTACATCGCTATTTCCTTCAAATATTTTATGTAAAGCTTGTTTTTTATCTTCTCCTTTAATGATTGGGCTTTGAAGTACATTACGTAATTCTTTGCTCCCTGCGATGGTAGTCCCTACAGATTTCATATCGCCAAAAACAACCTCGCTAATATTAGCTAGATTTGCTTGGTCTAAAACTGCTTTTGCATATCTTATGGCTGCTCTACTCATCTTTAATTTAATTTGGCGTCATTTAACATTGAGTTTACTAACTCAAGTTGCTTGTCTTTGTTAGACAATTCGCTTTTTACCATTTTTTCTGCAATTTCTACAGATAAACTAGCAACAGTATTTTTTAGTTCTGCTACAGCGGCTTTCTTTTCACTTTCGATAGCTGCTTGTGCGTTTTCTATTGTTTTGTTTGCTTCTGCCTGTGCTTCTTCTTTAGCATCTGCAATCATTTTAGCTTTCATTTCGCGAGCTTCTTTCATCATAGTTTCACGCTCTGCTCTAGCTTCTTTTAATAAACGCTCGTTGTCTGCATTTAGGTTTGCCATTTCTAATTTTGCTTTTTCAGCAGAATCTAATGCATCCTGAATACCATCTTCTCTAGTTTGCAAAGCATCTAGAATTGGTTTCCAAGCAAATTTTATCATTAATACAATTAATATTATTAAGATAATGGCTTGCATAAAAAATAAGCCGGGCGAAAAATCATGTAATAACTGGTCCATGTAAAACTATTAATTACTTGTTAGTTGTTTTTTGTTTAATTTATAAAGAGTCCTATATTAAAAGGTCTCTAGTACTTTAGTATCTAAAATTAGATTAAAAACAGTCCTGTAACCAACCGTTACAGGAATCTGTTTTTTTTGTTTTTCAGGAATTATTTTCCTAAGATTAATGCACCAAATGCTAAACCTTCCAATAAGGCACCAATGATAATCATCGCTGTTTGAATTTTTCCGGCTGCTTCTGGTTGACGCGCGATACCTTCCATCGCTGCTCCACCAATTTTACCTAATCCTAAACCACCTCCGATTACGATTAAACCTGCTCCTACTAATGTTGGGATTTCCATACTAATTTGATTTTTATATATATTAATTAAACAAACTCTTTTTAATGATGGTCGTCGTGTTCTTCGACTGCCATACCAATAAATAATGATGATAACATTGTAAAAATAAACGCTTGTAAAAACGCTACTAAAATTTCAATAACCATGATAAACAATGCTAAAACTAGAGACATTCCTGTTGATGCAACAGGACCAAAAGACTCTTTTAAAGTAATCATTAATGCAATTAAACTCATTACTACAAAGTGTCCTGCTGTAATATTTGCAAACAAACGTACTAATAGTGAAAATGGTTTAATAACAACAAAACCTATAAGCTCTATTACCGCTAATATTGGTCTTAATAAATAAGGTACTCCTGGCATCCATAAAGTATGTCCCCAGAAATCTTTTGTTCCGCTAAATAAATAGATGATTACAGTAAATATAGCTAAACATGCCGTTACTGCTATTTGTCCTGTTACGTTAAATCCTAATGGTGTTAGTCCTAGTAGGTTTAATATCCATATAAAGAAAAACACAGTTAACAGAAAGCCCATAAACTTACGGTACTTTTTCTCTCCAATATTTGGTTTTGCAATTTCGTCACGAACATAAATTACTAATGGTTCTAAGACTCTAGAAAAACCTGTAGGGATTGTTTTCCCTTTTTTGTATCCTCTAGCTAATGCTCCAAAAGCTAATAGCATTAATAAACCAGCGAGTAGCATTCCTACAACAGACTTTGTAATAGAAAAATCTAATACTGCATGAGCGTTAGTTGCATGATGATCTGCATCGAAAGAAACTGTTGTTTCTCCAGGTTCTAGTTCGTAAATTTTACTATGAAGTTTTACTAGTTTTGTGTCTCCTTGGTCTACAACCACCTTTCCAGAATCATCATGATGAAATTCTGAAGACATAAATGTTTTTAAACCATTACTGGTCCAAACAATTACAGGTAAAGGAAAGCTATAGTGTTTTCCAGATTCGTTATGTGTGTAGAAATGAAAATCGTGCGAATCTTTTAAGTGATGAGCAATATATTCTTTAATTTCTTCTGCTGTGTCTATTTTGTTTCCAGGTTTTTGCTCTCCATCATCGGCATACGTCGATATTGAAAACAATGCGAAAACTAAAACTGTTATAAAATTGATAGATTTTTTTGCCACCATCATACTTTTTCTAGCTAAATAAATTTATGCCTGTAAATTTTGCGCAAAAATAAGCATTTTATAATCAATATAAACAATGAAATTTAAGAATTATTTAAAGGTAATTGCATTTAAAATTTTACTGATAATTACTACTTCGATTGTTAAGAAGATAAATAGGGGTATAAGTAATGAAATGTTGTCTATATTGTTGAGTACTAAGTCGGAAAAAAGGATGTCGTTAAATAGCATGCCAAAAAACGATGCTTTAAAAACCATACTAAATACATAGATGAATCCTATTTGGTTTTTATAGCTTGAAGAGAGGTTTGCAATTAATGTACATGCTATACAGATTACTGCGCTAAAAATAGCGTGGAAGATGTACATATTAATTAATGAATATTGTAGTGGGGCTGCATTAGTCCATTCTAGAATTTTAAAATGTAAACCGTACGTGATACAGAATGTTAAAATGAATAGCCCTGTTAGTAAGAGTGTTTTTTTTAAAAGCATTTTAAGCGTTCATTTGTTTTACGCCCTTGATCACTACATACATAGAAATAAAGACTGCAATCAGGGTTATTGTAGGTTCTAAAAAAGTTTTGTCAAACTTTATGTCGAGCCATTCACCTAAAAGATTCCCTAGATAGATGGTGAGACCCATTTGTAGGGCTATGGTGCTAAAACGCGCCCAGTTTTTAAGCGGTGCGTTCTTTTTTGCCATTTGAATTAATTGATTTTACTCCCGAGCCCATTGTGCAGGTGGCGTTAAAAGTTGCTCCAGGTTCTACAGATAGTTTTCCAGCTATAACCTCGCCTGTAATGATAGCAGTATTTCTTAAGGATAAGAGTTCTTTTACGTTTAGAGTTCCAGTAAGTGTACCTTCTATATCTGCGTTGTCGCAAGTAAGTGTTCCGTCTATAAGACCGTTTTTGCCTATTACTACTTTATTAGGTGTAGTTACATTCCCTTTTATTTCTCCATCAATTCTAAAGAAGCCTTTAGATTGGATTTCGCCTGTGATAAAGGTTCCTTCGTTTATGCGATTTTGGTTAGCAGAGGGGTCAGATGTTTTTACTTTTTTGTCTTTTCGCATGAGGAGATGGTTAAGGGGTTGTTATTATTTCTTTTCTTCTTTTTTCTTTTCCTGTAGTTTTCTTTTCAAATCTTCTTGCTCTTTTGCCTTTTTATCTTCAAGCATTTTTTTTGTTTGCTTGACTTTGTCTGCTTTTTCTTCAGCTTTAGGAGGATTTAGGTAGAGATCTAGATTTTTATGAATCTGTATTGTTGTGTAATTTTTAGAAGAAATATCAAAGTAAGGACGAGTTATTCTGTATTTCTGGCTTTCTGCTTTTTTGTCTGTTTCGCCCTCATAAAGTATTGCTCCAAACCCTCTAGATCCCATACGTGATTGAAGACCGTGTACTACCACAAAGTCAAGCTCAGGATTGTAGTAGTCTATTGAGGTTTTCATGTTTGTGTATCTTGCTTTTTCGATAATTTCATCTAAAAGCTTTTTAAGGTCTTCTGCGCTTTGTCGTTCTGATTTTGAAAAAGAGTAAACTAATTTAAAGTTTTTTCCTTCATCATACGGAGCAAAGTTTTTAAAGGCTAGTTTTGGTAACGTGTTAGAATAGATAAGTTGTGCTTGCTTTCCTTCGTCGTCATTTGGATATGTTAAAGAGACATAGTTAAGTGCTTTTTTATACGCTTCATAGCCTTGTTGTTTTCCAATGGCGGTAGCTTTTAATAATTCAAACTTAGGAATTATTTCGTCACCTATATAGGTTGATATATATTGGTCACAGGTGTTTATTACTTCTTGATATTGTTGTTGTTCAAACTTTTTATAAAGTGTATTGTATTTAAATTCTGGACTTGACTCATCTGTTGCTAGTTGAGTGGATGGGTTTCTTAATATTTCGGCATAACGAGAATCACTATGGTTGCTAAGTATGTCTGTTTTGTATTGTTGTTCTAGTCCTTGGTTTTCAAGAATACCATAAATTTTGTACAGGTTGTATTTTGTAGGAAGAACAAGCCTTTCTTCTGGATCTAGTGTTAATAGTTTTTCAAGTCTATTTGAAGCAAGATCATACTCCTTAAATTTTTCTTTGTAAATTAGACCTAATTGATAGTATGCAAAATTTCTGTCTGTACTAAGACTGTCTAGAATTTTTTGATCTGTTGGAATTTGGTCTATATATGTTTTAGGATCAAAACGTGCATCTTCTGAAATAGAGGTTATTTCTTCTACAGCCTCTTCTTTGTCATTAAAGCCTGTTTTTCGCTTACTTGATATTCTCCAGTTATCTGTTAGTTCACGATCTCCCCATATTTTTCTAAATTCTTGTCTTCCGTAGGCAGCGGTTGCTGTATTGTAGAAGTAGAATGGACCAGAGGCATCTCCATCATTTTTGGTTGATTTTTTAAAGAATTCGTTGTCTACTACCCCAACTGTTCTTTGTTTTTTTGCAAAAGCTATAGAGTCTGCAATAGCTTTATCTTTTAGTTTTGTGGTATATGTTGTAAAATACGCTAGTTTTTCATCATCGTTCATACTTGCAATACGTAAAATACTGTCATTGTTTGTAGCGATATCTTCATATTTGATAACATCATCTAGGTTTTCACGTTTCTTTTTAATTCTTCTGTAGAGACGAGATTTTTCATCAAGATTAGTGAGTGTGCTATCGTAGTAAGCGCCAGCATTTTTATATAATGCTTTGTCAAAATTAATCTCTGCTAATGTTCTGTAGTTAATTGACTTTAGCGTTTTGTCTCTAGTTTCTGTACGAATAGATTTGTTGTAAAAAATTACAGCGGTGTCTATGTTTACAGTGTTACGATAATATTCTCCTTTTTGGTGGTAAATAATATCAAGATATGGACGGTTTTCTCTGTTTTTCTCTAGTTTATTAAGTAATTCTAAGAAGGCTACTTTGTCTTCTGTATCATAATTAAAATTGCGAGATTTTGCCATGTATGCATTAATCATATAATCGCGCGAAGTCTTTCTGTTTAGGTCTATCACTTCGTCAAAAGCTAGGTTTGCACTGTCTTTAAAACCAAGCTTGTTGTAAAGTTGTCCTTTTATAAATAAGTAACGCCCTTTTAGTTCTTTGTCTTTTACAAAATTTGATGCATCTTTTACATAAGGTAGGGCTTCTGGAATAGAGTCCATCTGTAGATAAGCTTCGGCAATACTGGCAGATGCTTCAGATAAATCTTCATCATCTATTTCTTCTGCTTCAAGCATCTTTTTAAGATTCTTGATTGCTACTTCTTCATTTTTTAGACGAATGTTGGTTTTAGCTTTCCAAACTTTAGCTTTGTTAATATTGTTACTAGTAGGGTATCTGTCTAGAATAAAATTAAAGGCATCTAAAGCAGGGATAAAACGTTGGTCAAAATAACGTGTTTTACCTAGTAGTAAGTAGGCTTCGTCTACTTGTGGGTTGTGCTCTTTTCCGTCTATATACATCCCGTGCTTCTGGATCATTTTTACCGCTTTTTCTTCTGCGCGGTTAAAATTGGGGTCTTTAGATTCGCCAGGAAGCACAATTTCATCTTTAGTCTCCATGCGTTCTATTGGTAATACCTCCCAAAAGTTGTCATTGTATGTTTGAGCTAAGCTTTCTTTTCCTTTATCAAATGCAACTCCTCCATTGTACAGAGCATTAAATTCTCCGGTAACAGCATGGTAGTTTCGGTTAATAAAAGAGTCTTTTTTTCTAGAACAGGCAGCTAGTAAAATGACTGTAAGTGCAAAAAAGATGAGTTTATATAGATGTTTCAAAATGTGTCTAGTTTTATGTTATACTAACTTAAAAGCCGCGCTTTTAGTATGCTAACTCCATAGAGGGTGGTAAAAATACTATAATTTTGGGTATCTGCACTTGTTAGGCAGTAAAAATTAAGGGGTTGGCAGAGGGTGATTGGTGGTTCGGAAATGTAAGGGGTTTGCTGTTTGAGCTTCAATAAAGTGCTATAGTATTCGGGTTTTTATGATTACATTTATTTGTTAAAACAAAACGATTTATTTTCGTTGCATGTCTTGTTAAGACTATGTTATTGAATGTAAATTTTGGAGTTAAATTACTTATTTTTACCAAAATTTTAAAATTAATATGAGCAATTTTCATACGCTAACTGTTTCCGAAGTAAAAAAAGAAACACCAAATTCAGTAGTAGTTTCTTTTGTGGTACCTAACGATTTAAAACAAGTTTTTAAGTTTGAAGCAGGACAATACATCACATTTAAGCATGTTTTAAATGGAGAAGAAGTACGCCGTGCATATTCATTATGTAGTATGCCTGGAGATGATGTTATTAAAGTGGGTATTAAAAAAGTGGAAGGCGGAACGTTTTCTGTTTTTGCTAATGAAATTTTAAAAGAAGGAGATTCGCTAGAAGTGATGGCGCCAGACGGTAAGTTTGTCTGTAAAACAGACAAGGATGCATCAAAAAATTATGCAGCTTTTGTTGCAGGTAGCGGGATTACTCCAGTTTTGTCTATTATCAAAACAGTTTTAAAAGAAGAGCCTAATAGTAGATTTTTGCTAGCTTTTGGAAATCAGTCTCAACAAGAAACGATGTTTTATAATGAGTTGATGGGACTTGTTAGAGATAATAATGAGCGTTTACAAATAGAATGGGTATACAGTAGAGAGCGATTAGATGGCGCGAGGCAAGGAAGAATAGATGGTGATATTGTTAATTATCTATTGAAGAATAAATTTGAGTATACTACGTTTTCAGACTTTTATCTTTGTGGCCCAGAGCCAATGATAGATGCTGTGGCGTCTACCTTGAAAGAACAAGGTATTAATGAAAAACAAATTCATTTTGAGTTGTTTACAACGGCAGAAGAGGGCTTGTTGCTAGAGGCTCATGACGGCGATACAGAAATCACAGTTGTGCTTGATGATGAAGAAAAAACTTTTACAATGCCCCAGGATAAAACAATTCTTGAGGCTGCGTTAGCAGAAGATCTAGATGCTCCTTTTTCTTGTCAAGGAGGTATTTGTAGTACTTGTATTGCTCGTGTTAAAGAAGGAAAAGCTGAGATGAAAAAAAACCAAATCTTAACAGATGGAGAGATTGCAGATGGTTTTATACTTACATGTCAAGCGCATCCTACGACAGCGAAGTTGGTGGTAGATTTTGATGATGTTTAATACGAGGAGAAGCAAAATTGAAAGGGAGCAATTTTAAGAAGATTCTATTGGTGTTCTTTTAAATTGATCTGCTTTACTGACTGCAAAAGGTTTTAAATTATTTCAATAATCTTATTTACAACCACTTCTGGCGGAATACTTTCCATGCAATTTTCATATTCATCAGGATATTTGTTTCCGTAAATAGAAGTGGGGATAAGGGGGTATTTATCTCGATTAGCGATAAGTTGATGTGAGTTGGGTTGATTAAAAGGTACAAAGCCAGCGTATGGGTGTGTAACTCCCCAAAGAGAGATTACTTTTACTTTATACATAGCCGCAAGGTGTCCGTTACCGCTATCCATAGACAGCATTAAATCTAAATTTGAAATTAGAGTAAGTTCTTCTTCAAAAGATAATTTACCTACCAAGCTCGTTACATTGATAAAAGTGTCTGCGATCTTTTCTAAGATGCTTTTTTCTTCTTTACCACCACCAAATAGAAAGATTTTATACAGGCCACTTTCGTCTAATTGACAGATTACCTCTTCCATATATTTCAAAGGATATACTTTTCCTTTATGTGCTGCAAATGGAGCAATACCTATAATTTTTTTGAATGTTTCCCAATAATTTTGTGCAAAGCCTCAGTGAGTTGTTTTTGCTTTGGGTATTCATGATTGGCAAGATCAATAGGTAGACCTAACTCTGCAAAGACATCTGCATAACGCTGTTGTGTGGTTTTAAGTTGGCTTATTTTACCACCTTGAGCTTTGATAAGTTCTTTTTTTTCAGCCCTTCCTTTATCAATTTTCGCGGTAGGTATTCCGTTTAATTTTAGGTAGTTTCTTATGGTTTTTGAGCGCAGCACATTATGTAAATCTGCTACAGCGTCTATACCTTGCTGTTGTGCTTGTTTTGCCAGTTTTATGAGTCCAAAATTTTTATGCTCACCATAAACATCTGCGGCGATACAAGATGTACGGGGCAGGTCTTTAAATAATGTAGTAAAAAACGGTTTGGTTATTACGGTTAATTTAACATCTGGATACGTTTGTAGCAGTGTGCGTAATACAGGTACTGCCATGGCGGCATCACCCATTGCAGAGAGTCTAATTACGAGTATGTGGTTGTTTTTTTTCAAGTACTTGTTTCTCTCTCCTTAAAAAGAGGAGAGAGCATTGTATTTTAATTTCGAAAAAATTACTTTTCCCCTCTAAGTACTGGGTTTAACTCATCGTCATTGTACATTTTCATTTGCTTGTACACTTTCATGTATTTTAAACCTGTTGCAATATCTTCTAGTAGTTGGTCAATTGCAGTACTTAAGTCAACACGTTGTTCAAGAAGTATGTCTAGCTTAGCTTGACACGTTTTTCTATGTGCCTCGGTAGCTGTTGTGCGTGTAGCCTCTTTATCCATGTGATACACTTTTAAGGCAAGTATAGAAAGTCTGTCAACTCCCCAAGCAGGACTTTCTGTGTTTATTCTAGCATCTTGATTGGCTGTAACGTCGCTGTATTTATCTAAAAAATAGCTATCAATATACTCGACCATATCTGTACGATCTTGATTAGAAGCGTCTATTTTTCTCTTTAAAGTAAGAGCGCTAACAGGGTCTATATTAGGGTCTCTAATAATATCTTCATAATGCCATTGTACGGTGTCTATCCAGCATTTTCTGTACAATAAATGTTCTAGTAGTTTATCTTTTTTGTTATAAGGGTTTGTAAACTCTTGAGCGACATCGTCTTTAATGTGATAAAAATCGATCGCTTCTTTGAAAATTTTGTTTGCTAGCGTGGTAAATGTCATACTGATTTATTTTTTCTCTAAAATATGCAGATACTCAAATGTGCTATCTGCTTTATGGTTTCTGTTTTCTGTTTTGTCTGCTTTAAAGCGACGGTATTTTTTAGTCTCTAACTGGTAACTTCCGTGAGCAGACATTACTTTTTCTACCTCTTTTTGAGACATTAACCCTTCGTTGTTATAACTCAAAAAGATGTGCTTAAATTGTGCGTCTGCAATTAGTTGTGAGAAAGAATCTAACACTTCATTTTTTCTGCAATAGGCGCTTTTGTAATACTCACGCAAGCCTGTTTTTCCCTTAGGTACAAAGGTATCATATTTTGCAATAGTAGTGAGCAAATGATAATTGGCACCGTACTGTCTTGCGTTATATGGAGGGTCTAGGTAGAGTATGTCTCCCGTTATTTTTTTAATAAGCTGATTGCTGTCTTCATGATAGACTTTGTTTTTCTGAAATGTCACCAAGTTTTCTCCTTGGTCATTTCTATCAACCATCGGGATAACTTGCAATGGTTTTTGTGCGCTTTTTTTTATTTTCTTTAAATAAGCTCCATATACAGAAGCGGTATTTGCTACTTTATCAGCAGCCTCAAGTAGTGAAGCTAAAAGATGAAAGTATAAAACATCTGTTATTTCCGAAGTACTTTTCCAGAGTTCAATCTGACTACGAATAGCGTCTATTTTCCCTCCATTTTCTTTGCTAAAATATAGTCTATCTGCAGTTCCTCCTTCTGCATAATGTTGAGCAATAAAGCCTTGTTTAGGAGCGAGGTTGTTTAAAATATCAAAATAAGATGAAGCATCATTTTCAAGGTAAGGCTGTAAATAGTTTTTGTTAAGTACGTAGCTATAATATTCTACATCATTTGCAATTGTGCTTTTTACAAGTGGTGCAAAGCTTCTGCCTACAATGCCTGTGCCTGCAAAAATGTCTGCAAAGGTTTTTGTTGAAAGCGCATCACCCACGGCATCTTGCACGGTGCTGCGTATAAAAGAGGAGAGACTATTTTTGCTGCCTATATAATTCATTTTTGTACCCAGATGATGTCGCTGAGCGCTATTTTATTTTCTGCAAAAATAACCTTTTGTAGTTGGTCTTCATGATAGCTGTTCATATAATTTTGAATTGCATTTTTTATTAATGAAAGCTCTGCTTTTAATTTCCAGTGTTGGCCATTAGAATTGTGAACAATTATAAAGAGTCTGTTTTTTAAATGAAATCGCTTTTGGCTACTTTGGTTCTGGTAAAGCCAAGTGATAAGTTCGAGTTTATTATTTTTTGAGTAATTTATATCTTGTCCAAAACCTTTTGGGAAAATTGAAGTTTTATGATCAAACGATTTTTTGTGAATAAAAAAATCTTTCTCCTTGTCTGTGTTGTTTATTGCGGGAGTAATGCCATCAATCTCTGTAAACATTTGCTCAACAGCCATGGCGCTCCAGAAGTTATACCAACGGTTGCTAGCATAATAAAATAGCTCGTGTTTGTCTAGTTTGTATTCTTTAATGGTTTTCGCCATTTTTGGGATAAGATCCTCCCAGTTTTGGGTTTTATAAATGTACGATGTGTAAGCATCCCAAAGGTCATTTTGTTTCCGTTTCCACACATACTTATAGTCCCAACGGTGTTTGAGTTGTTGTTCTATAAATAAGAGGTCAAGTTTTTTCACAAAACTAAAAGTACAACAGAAATTCCAACTAAAAGCCACAATAGCAATTCTTTAAACCAATAATCAAATGGTTTGATTGGGCCAGAACCTTCTTTTTCTTCAATAAAATTTGCAGAAACAATAGCTAAGGGAAACAAAGGGAAGAGTAATTCTGCACTTGTTTTTACATCGCTTAGTGTTGCTATTAATATTGTTGTGATGAGACTAATAACGATAAGCCATGCGCTAGATCGTTCTTTTTTGGGTAATGCTGGGATACGAGCAAGTCGCACACCTCCCATCCATAAAATGAATAAGCCTATTAATATTGAAGTGAGTAAAATGCCTAAATGATTATAAGCGGCAAAATTAAAAGAGCTGTTGCTTTTTGGTAGAAAAAACCAAGAAAAACCATCGTTATTTATAAAGTGATATGTGGTTTTTAGAATGAAAACAGCGAGTATTCCTGTAAAAGGAATGATTAAAAAGCGTGTTTCTAATACAGTATTCCATAAAATACTGAGATATAAAACGACAAAAAACAACCAGCACCACGGAAAAAATAATCCAGCAATTGCAATATAAATAGATGCGTCAAGAATTTTTTTCTCAATATTTTTCTCAGATTTTAAAGACAATAATCTACGTGAAGCGAGTATTAAAAATAAGGTGGATCCTATTATTTTTGGGTTGGTATAAATTGTAGGTATTTGTATGATAAACAGTGTAAAAACAAGTATTCCGAAGGTGTTTTTACCTGTGAGATTGTTTTTTTTGATTACAAAATCTAGTGTCAATAGTCCAAAAACTAATGCGATAAATAAAGCCAAAGCTAGGAATATTTCTGAGGTTGTTGAAAGGGGAACAATACCCTTAAAAACAGCAGATAAAACCCAATAAACAATACGACACTTAATAGCGCATAATTAATTGGATTAGATTTACCGAAAAGCTTGTGAGCATACGAGTTATTTTTTTACTTTTGTAAAATAAATTTAAAGATATGGCTTTAACAGACGTTTATTCTGCAATTGAAGATTTTACATTAGATGTATTATTTATACCATTAGATGCACTTCGTGCACTAGAACTTGAATCATGGGCATTAGCAAATACCTTAAACTGGATTTTTATAATCATTTGTTTTGTAGCACTTGTATACTGGATGCTACAACTTAAAGGTTTTCATGATAATAATGAAGAGGATGTAACTTCTACATCGCATTCGTTTTTAGGTGGTGATAAATACCACGAAGGTCATTAGATTATAAATCAAAACCGATGTCGGTTCTATAATACATCCTGTCAAAAGTGATTTTTTCACAATTTTGATAGGATTTTTTTATGGCATTTTTGTAATCATCGTCTAATGATGTAACTGCTATTACACGTCCTCCATTAGTAACGACATCGCTACCATCAAGCTTTGTGCCTGCGTGAAAAACAATAGAGTCTGTTACATTTTCTGTTCCAGTAATTTTCTTGCCTTTATCATAAGCCTCAGGGTATCCACCAGAAACTAACATTATTGTAGCGGCGCTACGAGAGTCGATTTCCATAGGTACAATATCTAGATTTTGCTCGTATGTAGCCTCTAGTAAATCTACTAAATCTGTTTTTAATCGTGGTAAAACAACTTCTGTTTCTGGATCTCCCATACGCACATTGTATTCAATTACATATGGCTCGTCACCTACTTTAATAAGACCAATGAATACAAAACCTTTGTAGTCTATTTTTTCACTTTTAAGACCGTTAACAGTAGGTTTTACTATACGTTCTTCTATTTTTTTCATTAAAGTTTCGTCTGCAAAAGGCACTGGTGAGATTGCTCCCATACCACCTGTGTTTAATCCTTTGTCACCTTCGCCTATACGCTTATAATCTTTTGCTGTAGGGAGTACTTTATAGTTTTTACCGTCTGTTAATACAAAAACACTTAGTTCAATACCATCAAGAAACTCTTCGATAACAACCGTAGTACTTGCGTCACCAAATTTTCCGCTCAACATAGCTTCAAGCTCTGTTTTTGCTTCGGAAATATCTTCTATAATTAGAACTCCTTTTCCCGCTGCTAATCCGTCTGCCTTAAGAACAAAAGGAGGAGATAGTGTTTCTAAAAACTCTTTTCCAGCGTCTAAAGTTTCGGCTGTAAAGCTTGCGTAAGCTGCTGTAGGAATGTTATGTGCCATCATAAACTCTTTAGCACGTTCTTTACTTCCTTCAAGTAAAGCTCCTCTTTTTGAAGGACCTATGATTTTTACTTTTTTCAGACTAGGTGTTTCTCCAAAATAATTTACAATTCCTTGTACTAGTGGATCTTCTGGTCCAACAATAACCATGCTTATTTTGTTGTCAATGACACATTTTTCTATGGCATTAAAATCTGTTACAGAAAGGGCAACGTTAGTTGCAATACTAGCAGTCCCTGCGTTACCAGGTGCTACAAATAAGTTCTTACAACGTTCGCTTTTTGCTAATTGATGTGCAAATGCATGTTCGCGTCCTCCAGATCCTAATACAAGAATGTTCATAGTTATTGTGTTTAATTGAGGGTGCAAAAATAAGTGAAATTTAGAGAGTTGAGAGTTGGAAGTTAGAAGTTTTTTAAACTTGGGTTGAAAAACGAAGTGAGAAATCTTTGATTAAGATTGTTATTGCGTTTCTTGTAGTCAATATACTTAAAGTGACTAAGGGGGTATTGCTTAAGCTTAATGATTTAATTGTATAAATTATTTTAAAATAATCAAGACCACGATCTTAGACTGTGTACAAGCAGGCAATGTAGTTATGCTAGCTGAAACAATTTTCCGGGTAAAGGTCTAATTACACCTTTTATTTCCATGTTTAATAATAGGGTGGCCGCTTTGTAGGTAGGGATTTTACACTCTATTGCAATGATGTCAAGGAGTTCTTTTTCTTTTCCTTTTAAGTAGTTAAACACTATTTTTTCTTCATCGGTAAGTTCTACAAATAACGAAGTTTGCTGTGGTTTTTTATTCTCTACTTGCCAACCAAGATGAAAGATAATGTCTTCTGCACCCGTAACAAGATGTGCTTGGTTAGATTTTATAAGCTTGTTACATCCTTGACTTTGGGAGTCGAAAGCGCGACCTGGTACAGCAAAAACCTCACGACTGTAACTATTTGCTATACCTGCGGTAACTAGGCTTCCGCCTTTGTCTGCAGATTCTATAACAATGGTGGCTTCGCTCATACCTGCGATAATGCGATTTCGTTTTAAAAAGTTAGACCGGTCAAAAGCATCTGTGCTCCAAAACTCAGAGATAAAACCTCCATTAGCTTCTACTTGCGACATATATTTTTTATGCACTTTTGGATAGACTTGATTGAGTCCGTGTGCAAAACACCCAATGGTTTGTAGGTTATTTGTTATTGCAGCCTTATGGGCAGTAATATCAACACCATATGCAAAACCAGATACGATTATAGGATTAAGTGGTGCTAGATCTTCAATGAGCTTTTCACAAAAATGAACACCATAACTCGTTACTTTACGGGTACCAACGATAGAAATTATCTTTTTACCAACTAAATCAATATTTCCTACTTGAAAAAATAAAATAGGACCATCTAAACAATGCTTAAGTCGTTCTGGGTATTTTTTGTCTTTAAAATAAGTAACTTCAATATTATTATCTTCTATAAACCGAAGTTCTGCCTCTGCATCGTCTAACCATTGTTTGTTATCTAATGCTTTTAGTCTAAAACCGCCAATACCATCTATTTTAAGAAGATTTGTTTTTTTCTCATTAAAAATCCCTTCTGCAGAACCAACATGATGCAACAACTTTTTTGCAGAGGTGTCTCCTAAATTTGGAACGCGTTGTAGCGCGAGCATGTATTGTAATTCTTTGTCTGTGAGCATAGAAGCTAAATGTAAGGGTTTTTTTTGAGATTTTTTTTTCATTTGTTGATAAAACGAAGCGCTTCAACCTTGGTCAAAATAAAATTAAAATTATATTTGTCTCAATGCAACTAGCCACTTACATAAAAGACCTTTTATACAGATATGAATGTGTTATCATCCCAGGATTTGGGGCGTTTTTAACTCAGTATCAGTCTGCTACTATTGATGGAATAAACAACACAATGTTTCCTCCTGGTAAACAGGTTTCTTTTAATCGTATGTTACAAACTAACGACGGCTTGCTTGCTAACTATGTAGCTACTGTTGATGGGGTGACTTACGAGGCAGCCTTGCAACAAATAAGAAATTATACTGCAAAACTTTCATTGAGTTTAACAGAAGATAAAGAGGTTGTTATCCCTCAGATTGGAACGTTTTTACTTAATAAAGAACAACGCGTACAATTTATACCTTCTCAAACAGAAACTTTTAGTACAGCTTCTTTTGGTTTGGCTTCTGTAGCTTCTATTCCTGTACAACGTGAAGTTTACAAAAAGGAAACAGAAGCACTTGAAAAAACAGCTCCTTTATTATTTACACCAGAGCGTCGTAAAAAGATGCCTTATTTGCGTTATGCAGCAATTGGTGTTCTTGCACTTAGCTTAATTGGTTTAGGTGGAATAAAATGGTATGAAGGTGATGTGGCAAACCATAATTTTGTACAAAAACAAAAAGCAGATAGTCTTGTGGGGGTTCAAATACAAGAAGCAACTTTTTCATTTTCTAACCCATTACCGGCAATTAATATTTCGGTACCAAAAGAAACGGGACGTTATCATATTGTAGCTGGTGCTTTTAGAGTAGAGGCTAATGCTCGAAAAAAAATAGAGCAACTAAGCGATAAAGGATATTCTGCAAAGTATTTAGGAGAAAATCGCTTTGGTCTTCATCAAGTAGTGTACAACAGTTATGCGACTAGATTAGAAGCTCAAAAAGCACTTAGAGAGATAAAGCAAACAGAAAATCGTGATGCTTGGTTATTAGTGCAAGCGCTATAAAAACCTTTTTTTAGCTAAGTAGCAACACTAGCGAATTCCTTTTCATTTTACGACCACAAACATTTATCATTTCTTTCAGAGTACACTTACTGAAATGGTCTTACCTTTGCAAAAAAAATAAAATCACCCATAATTTTGGGCAATACATATGGAAGCAAAAACACCCTCAGCATCTTGTACTGTAATTACAGACCTTGTTTTACCTAGTGAAACGAATCCAATAGGAAATCTGTTTGGAGGCGAATTATTAGCCCGTATGGATCGTGCAGCGAGTATTGCCGCTAGAAGACACAGTCGTCGTATTGTGGTTACTGCTTCGGTAAATCATGTTGCCTTTAATAAAATGATACCACTAGGTAGTGTAGTCACTGTAGAAGCAAATGTTTCTCGTGCATTTACAAGCTCTATGGAAGTCTATATGGATGTTTGGATAGAAGATAGAGAAAGTGGAGTAAAAAGCAAGGCAAACGAAGGTATATACACCTTTGTTGCGGTAGATGAAATGGGGAGTCCAGTTCCTGTTCCGCCTATTATTCCTGAATCTGCATTAGAAAAAGAGCGTTTTGACGCTGCGTTACGAAGAAAGCAATTGAGTTTGCTATTGGCTAAAAAAATTAAGCCCGAAGATGCTACAGAGTTAAAGGCGCTTTTTGAGTAATACGTTTATTCTTCAAAGGTTTTTAGGCTGAAATTTTCGCCATCAAAAACTCCGTACGTATATTGTGTAATCCAATCACCTAAATTGAAATATGTGGAATGTTCTCCCACTTGTATTTCCATATTGAGGTGTCTATGCCCAAAAACGAAATAATCATAATGTTTGGTCTCTAGTTTACGTTTAGCATACAGTGCTAGCCACTCGTTGTCTTCTCCTAAAAACTTCTTGTCATCTTCGCCAGAAATCAATTTGTTTTTTACCGAAAGATATTGTGCTAGACGCATTCCCATTTCTGGATGAAACCATCTAAAAAGCCAATTAAAGATAGGATTTGTAAAGACCTTTTTCATTCTTTTATAGCCATTATCTCCTGGGCCTTTGCCATCGCCGTGACCTACTAAGAACACTTTATCATTAAAAGTAAATTCTTTTACATCACGATATGTAGGAATGTTTAATTCTTTTTCAAAATAGTCTTTCATCCACAAGTCGTGATTTCCAACAAAAAAATAGATTGGGATTCCGCTATCACTTATTTCGGCAAGTTTGCCTAAGGCACGGACAAAGCCTTTAGGGACTACGGTTCTGTATTCAAACCAGAAGTCAAATAAATCTCCTAATAAAAAAATAGCCGCTGCATCTTCTTTTATTTCGTCAAGCCAGCGTACAAATTTCTTTTCGCGAGGTAAACTCTCGGCAGCTGTGGGAGCGCCTAAATGGTTGTCACTAGAGAAATATATTTTTTTTCCGGGAGGGATTTGCATACTGCAAAGATAGGGTTTTCAGTAAATCAGTAAGTAGTAATTAGCAGAGGTTTTAATTTAGCATTTAGCCGGTTTTGGCTATTTCCGAAGTAATCTTTTGTGTTATTTAAGTTTAAAAAACAAAAAAATAGTATAGACTAGCCGCTAATTAGCTATTCGTTGTCACTCGCAAACCATTCGGCAAAACTGGTAGTAGTTTCTTGAAGTCTTAACGAGAATAATGAGATGTTTTCTGGGAGACGTTGCTTAATTTTTTCGGCAAAGTCTATAACCATCATCTCGCTAGTAGGTTGGTAGTCTACCAGTAGCACGCAATGACCACGGTCACTTAGTTCTTTTGCCAGCTCTACGTGTGGCGTGTTTTTATTAAATACTGTTGCGTGGTCAAAGACATCAACAATCTCTTCTGTTACAATTTTTTTGAGATCAGTAAAATCTATAACCATCCCAAATTTTACGTGGTTGCTATCAGCAATAGGGGTACCAATAACCGTTACAGATAATTTGTAACTGTGACCGTGTACGTTACGACATTTACCATCATACCCATAAAGTGCGTGACCGGTTTCAAAAGAAAATTGTTTTGTAATACGAATTTTTGACATATGGCAAAGATAGCTTAGTTATCCTTATTTTTTCTACGTTTTTCCATATCCTTGATATAGCGATAGTTTTTGTACTTATTGTAGAGAAAGACAATCATAACAATGAGTCCAAGTATTATTAGGCCATCTCTTCCTGTTAATTTTTCAAAAATTTCCATAGTTTTTTGTTTTGCTTGTAAGTCAGATAATCAAAAGTGGGTGTTTTGATACGAGGTTATCTACGATTTTTGAATTTGTTGTAGACTACAACCACAACGACTAAAATGGCCAAAATTAAAAATAAACCTGGGCCTCCTATAAATTCTATTATTTTCATGGTTTATATTTTTAAGCAAAAGTACTATTTATTTTACGCTATTCTTTTTTTATTAGAGGAATTGTGAGTTGTACTCTTGTTCCTTTTGGTGTGTCATCATCGTTGGTTAAATCTGTATAAAGTACACCTATTTGTTGTTCTTTACCGTGATTTAATAGCGAGAGTCTATTTGCTGTTGCCTTAGAAGCAAAAGACTGATGATCTTCTTTTCTTTTCTTTCTTTTCAGACTAGAGGCTGCTCTACCTATTCCGTTATCTTCAATGATACAATGAATTGTATTTGTATTTGCCATCTTGAATTTTACACTTAATTTTCTATTGGTTTTACGATGTAGAAGTCCGTGTTTTAGTGCATTCTCTACATAGGGTTGTATGAGCATTGTAGGTATGATTGTATCTTCTTGTTTTATGTCTTCTGAAACGTTAATACTATAAGTTAACTTGTCTTCAAACCTAAGTTCTTCGAGTTCTAAATACATTTTTAAACATCTAACTTCGTCTTCAATAGAAATACCTCCAGCATCACTGTAGTAGAGGTATTTACGCATTAAGTCTGCAAATTTACCTAGATATTCACTAGCCAAGTTTTTTTGATTTAAGATGATGTATTCTTGAATACTATTTAGTGCATTAAAAATAAAATGAGGATTCATTTGAGCTTTTAGCGCTTTCAATTCGCTATCGCGGTATTGTTTTTCTAGCGCGAGTCTCTTTTGGGTTTCTTGAAGTTCAAGGCTAATTATTTCTGTTTTTCTTCGGTGTTTTAAATTTCTGAAGAAAAATAAAGATACTAATGAGATAAGAACTCCTATCATAGCTGAACCTATAAAGTAGTATAAATTACGTTCTTCTCTAATTTCTGCTTTCTCTTTATCTGCCTTTACTTTTGCTGTCTCAAACCTAGTTTGTGCATCTGCAATAAGTTGGCGCTTTTCTATACTAAAAATAGAGTCTTTTATTTTTACAAATTGTGCGTTAGACTGTTTCGCTTTGTCTTGTTGTTTTGTTATAGAATAGGCAACAAATAGATGTTGGTTTACGCGCATAGCAAAGATGAGATTTCCTGCCTCTTCATATTTTTTTAGCGAATTTTTATAATAAGGGATTGACGCTTCGTGATCACCAATAATTGATTTTGATGTTCCCATGGTGTAATAACCATAAGCCTCATTTGCTGTTTGTTGTTTTTCTTTAAAAAGCTCGGTAGCATCTCTAGCAAAATTCATTGCTATCTCATGATTTATTTGTTTTCCCGTTTTTAAACTTTCAATTTTATAAAACCGAGCCAGTCTTATATTTGTTAAACCAACACCCGTTTTACTGCCTATTTCAATAAATAATTTTTTTGCTTTTTTTAACTGAGGTATTGCCTTTTTATAGGTTTCATCATTATTAATATTCATATACACGATACCTAAATGCAAATAAAGTTCTGCGAGTTGAAATTTATCTTCAGGCATGTCTACTTCTAGAACTGCAGTTTTAAGATCACGTACTGCTTTTAAAAAATTATCGTTTTCGCGATCAATTTCTGCTTGGATGATAGCCGCTTCTCTTAAATAATACTGATCATTACTTTCTTCTAATAACGGGATGGCTAGTAATAACTTATCTGTGGCTAGGTTGTATATTCCTTCCAGTAATTTATAACGGGATTGTGTGAGTAATAATCTTCCGTTAAATTTTGGAATATTTAATTGTGCGGCAATTTTTTCGGCTTCTTTAAATAGTGTGTCACTGTCTTTAAGATTGCGAACTTCATAATATCTAGTGGCGTCTAGTAATAATTGCAACCTTATGGTATCTTGTTTTTTATAAGTAGCGAGTTCTGGCGAAAGTGTATCCCAGTTTGAGTCCTGCCCAAAACTAAACGTGGCAATGAGCAAAAATATGAAGCAGAACTGTTTTGACATTGGTGACTTATTACTACTTAATAAATATGAATTTACAAAAAAAATTATACCTAAAGATAAAAACCCCATCTGTAAATAAGATGGGGCTCTTAGTGATTAATTTATTTGGTTAGATGTTAAGCTTTACACATTACAAACATAATGAGATATGCCTCCTAAATTTTACTTGAACTTCTAAAAAGCGGTTTTGAGTTTCTAAAACATTACTATTGATTTTTAATGATTTAAAGCTATTGAGATTTAAGGGTTATTCTAAAGTACAAACACTGCTAGTAATGGGATGTATTTGTTGTTGTTGTTGTAAATATGTTTGCTACTCTTGCCTTGAGCAAAGAATGCGAGTTATGTATTTTTATTTTGAATTTGTGTTTCTCTTTTTTGTGACCCAATAATCATCTAGATTAATATCTCTTTTGCTTGCATCGAGGCACTTTATTTTTTTGCAAAAAAAAAAGCCCCAACTTTCGTCGGGGCTCATCATTAAACAAATAAATTATTTTTTAATAAATCGTTTTACTGCTTTGTTACCATTTGTATCTGTAATATTAACAAGGTACATTGCATTAGCGAGATCTTGGATGTTTAAAATTTCCGAAGAACTATGCATAACTTTTTGCCCAAGTAAATTATAAATTTCTACTGTTGCAATCTCAAAATCACCTTTTATCGTGATCTGTGTTGTTGCTGGATTTGGGTAAAGGTTGAAATTTACAATAGCGATATCGCTTATTTCTAGTATTTCGACTACAGTTAGCTCAAAAGAACAAGTGCTTTCATTTCCACTAGCATCTGTTGCTTTAAAGTACCGTTTGAGTGCTATTGCTATTTGTGTTC
>ABCO01000002.1:402500-448460 GCA_000170815.1 unidentified eubacterium SCB49 | reverse complement strand
TAAAAAAGGAAACTATTCTAGATTAATCTCAGTTTTTAAAGAAAAATCAATTAGTGTATTTAAAACGAAGTGCTATTGCTATTCCTCCAAATTCTTCAAAAAATAGAGCACTTAATAATGAATGAAAATGGATTTAATAATATTCAATTTTCAGTCTGAAAAAGCTTAAAAAATAAGAGTAGTTGATAGATTAATTGTGACAGTTCTAGAATTTTATACGATAACATAAAAGAAGTTGGGTTATTGGTCTTATTTTTGTGATATTTCCGAAATAATACACCTATTAATTAAATACTATGAGATTTATAACTAGAATAGCCATTATTGTACTGCTTTTTGTAGGGTTAACTTCATTTAATGTGCATAAATTTTATGTGAGTGTTACAAAAGTTGAATATGTAAAAGAAGCTCAATCTTTACAGATCATCACTAAAATATTTATTGATGATGTAGAAGATGTGTTAAATGAGCGTTTTGAAACAGAGACTTTTTTAGACACAAAAAAAGAGACACCTCGAGATAGAGAATTGCTTAAAGAATACGTGTTAAAAAAACTGAAAGTAGAAGTAAATGGGCAAACGGCCCGTTTAGATTATTTAGGTATTGATTATGAGCCAGGTATTGTAAGGGCTTACATAGAAATTGTTGATGTAAAAGAATGTAAAACTATAGGCATCGAAAATACAATGTTGATGGAGAAGTTTGAAGAGCAACAAAATATAGTTCACTTTACCATAAATGATCAAAAACGAAGCTTAACATTAGACAAAGAAAATCCTAATGGTTTGTTAAAATTTAACGAATAAGCCTATAAAGCCTAATTATAACACCTATTTTTATAAACCAATTTAATTAAAACCAATCAAATGAAATTAGCCCAGTATTTATCGTTAGTGCTACTTTTTCTTGTGGCAAGTACAAGTATTGCACAAGAGGTAGAAAGCGATATGGTAGAGCGTAAGCCAGGACATACCAACGAAAATAGATTTAAACAATTATACGAAGAGTTCTCTACACCCAACACTTATCGAAGTGCTAACGGAGCACCAGGACCAGACTACTATCAGCAACAAGCAGATTATGAGATGGATATCGTGTTAGATGATGTAAATGCACGTATCGATGGTGTAGAAACAATTACTTACACAAATAACTCGCCAGATGTCTTAGAATATTTATGGGTACAGTTAGATCAAAATGTAAGAGCTAGAGATTCTAAAAGTTCTTTAATAGAGCCTAGTGGTGCTGCGCCAGCGCAGCAAGTGGGTAACTTTGTAAGTGCTTACATGAATGAAGGCTTTGACGGAGGATTTAAAATAGAGCACGTTAAAAATTCAAAAGGAGGTAATTTAAAATATACTATTAACCGCACGATGATGCGTGTAGAAATGCCTAAAGACCTTGAACCAGGTGGAGAATTTGAATTTTCTATTAAATGGTGGTATAACATACCAGAACATACAATAAACAGAGCAAGAAGCGGGTACGAAACTTTTGACGATGGAAATAGAGGTTATGTTATAGCACAGTTTTATCCACGTATGGCCGTTTATAATGACGTAGAAGGATGGCAAAATAGCCAGTTTTGGGGCCGCGATGAGTTTGCGTTACCTTTTGGAGATTTTAAAGTAAACATTACAGTACCTGCAGATCATTTGTTAGATGCAACAGGAGTTTTAACAAACAGAAAAGAAGTGTATAGCAAGACAATGATGGAGCGTTATGAGCAAGCGAAAAAATCATATGATAAACCAGTAATTGTTGTAACTCAAGAAGAGGCAGAAGCTGCGGCAAAAGGATTTTCAAAAGAAACTAAAACTTGGAAACTTGATGCAAAGAATGTTCGTGACTTTGGTTTTGCGACTTCAAGACGCTATATTACAGATATGATGGCCGTTAAAATGGGAGACAGAGATGTTATGGCTGTATCAGTATATCCACCAGAAGGAAACCCATTATGGGAAGATTATTCTACAAGAGTAGTAGCAAGTACATTAGAGTCTTACTCACGTATGTCTTTTGACTACCCTTATCATAAAGCGATTTCGGTACACGCTAAAAATCAAGGAATGGAATATCCAATGATTTGCTGGAACTATGGTCGTCCAGATAAAGATGGTAACTATAGCGAACGTACAAAATACGGGATGATGAGTGTAATTATACACGAAGTTGGTCATAACTATTACCCGATGATTGTAAATAGTGATGAGCGCCAGTGGACTTGGATGGATGAAGGTTTAACGACTTTTGTACAATATATCGCAGAACAAGATTTTGGAGAAAAATATCCAGAAGCAATTGCGCCAAACAAAGCATACCCATCACGTAGAGGGCCAGCAAATAAGATTGTAGATTATATGGCAGGCGATCAAGATTTTATCGCACCAATTATGACAAAGGGTTTAAATACTTACAACTTTGGTGCTAATGCTTACGCAAAACCAGCAACGGCATTAAACATATTAAGAGAAACTATACTAGGACGTGAGCTTTTTGATTATGCTTTTAAAGTATATTCTCAAAGATGGATGTTTAAGCACCCAACACCAGAAGACTTTTTCCGTACCATGGAAGATGCTTCTGCGGTAGATCTAGATTGGTTCTGGAGATCTTGGTTCTATAGTACAGACTATACTGATATTGGTATTGAAAGTGTTAAAACATATTACGTGACATCAAAAATGAATAAAGAGATACGAACTATGATGGAACAACGTGGTATTTCTGAAGCAGATCTTCCACCTTTAGTTTATCTAGTTGAAGAAGGAAGTGAAGATTTTGAAGAGTCTATGCGTACGAGTACTTTAGATGATGTGACTACTTTACAAGAATACATCTTGGATAATGTACCACAAGCAGAACGTGCTAATTTAAAAGAACCTAAATATTTTTATCAAGTAACATATAATAAGCCAGGAGGAATCCCAATGCCTATTATTGTTGAGTATACTTATAAAGATGGTACGACTAAGAGAGAAGTGTTTCCTCCACAAATTTGGCGTAAAAATGACGCGTCTGTTAGTAAGATCGTTGCTTCTGAAAAGGAAATCGTTAAGTTTATGGTTGATCCAGATGAAGAAACAGCAGATATTGATGTGTCAAATAACGCTTGGCCTGCAGTTGAAGTACAAGGCGATTTTGAAAAATTTAAGCAGAATAAAAATTAATTATACTCTTTCAGTAATTAGAAAGCCTCGATATCTATCGGGGCTTTTTCTGTCTATAAATATTTCAAATAAAATAGGTCTTATTTATATTCTGTTAACGTGTAAAGCAAGTGGACTATATTCTATGTTCTCTTTTGTATTTATACTATCTTTGCCCTATGTTAATTAAACTTCATTTTCTCTTCATTGGTGGTACAGAAATAGGTTTTATCCTATTTATTGTGCTCCTCGTTTTTGGTGCCGATAAAATACCAGAAATCGCTAGGACGCTAGGGAAAACAATGAAGCAGATTAGAAACGCCACAGACGACATTAAAAGTGAGATCACTAAAAGTGTAGACAAGCAAGGTTTAGATCTTGATATCACAAAAGATGTTCGTAAAGAAATAGACAAAGTAAAAGACGAGGTAGAAGAAATTACTGGCTCAATAAAAAGGAAATTTTAAATCATCTTAATGCTACAGACCCTAAAAGAATGGGATTGGGAGTTACTAGTTTGGCTCAATAGTATTGGTATTGAAGATTGGGATAGCTTTTGGTTAATTGTCACTAAAATAGAAACCTGGATTCCCTTATTTGTATTCTTTTTTATACTTATATTTTATTATTACAAATTCAAAAAAGGAATCGTTGTTTTGTTTTCCTTATTTGCTACGGCAGGAATTACAATCTTTATAACAGAATTTACCAAAGAATATGTTGCAAGGTTAAGGCCTAATAATGTAGAGGCTTTAGGTGATCTTATACGAGTGTTATTGCAACCAGAAAATTACAGTTTTTTCTCTGGGCACGCATCTTCAAGTTTTGCTATTACAACTTTTGTGGTGTTATCACTTCGGAAATATAATAGATATGTTTACCTATTCTACCTTTGGCCATTACTTTTTATAATGAGTAGGATTTATGTAGGTGTACATTACCCGAGCGATATTCTAGTAGGTGCCATTGTGGGTATGCTTATCGGTTCGAGTATCTATTTTGTAGCCAAAAAAAGGCTTGGACAAATGTCAAATTAAATTTTTCTAGAAATAGTTAAGCCGTCTCTAATAGGTAGTAATACACTTTCAAGTTGTGGATGCTCATGTATTATTGTGTTGTACTCTTTTAAAGCAATAGTGTCTAGATCTTTTTCTTTTGTAGGCTGAGCAACCTTACCATACCAAAGTACATTGTCACTCAATAAAACACCTCCTTTATTCATTTTAGGAAGAACAGTTTCAATATATTTAGGGTAGTTACCTTTATCAGCATCTAGAAATACGATATCGAATTTTTTTTCGAGTTTAGGGATAATATCTAGTGCATTGCCAGTATGTTGTATAATCTGTTTGCTAAAATCTGATTTATCAAAATATTTGCGCTGAAAATCGTGTAGTTCTTCATTTATGTCTATGGTATGAAGCGTACCTTCTTGCTGCATACCTTCTGCTAGGCATAGCGCAGAATAACCTGTATATGTACCAATCTCTAAAATATTTAAAGGGTTCACTAGTTTTGAAATCATACTTAAAACACGCCCTTGATAATGGCCGCTTAACATTACAGGTGCAAGTACTTTTTGCCAAGTCTCACGTGTAAGTTCTTGAAGTAGTTTTGGTTCTTCTTGACTGTGTTTTACAGCGTATTCGTCTATGTTGTCTGGAAGGAAATGCATGGCTGTTTGGTCGAGCGCAGTTGCGACCTAATTTAGATTTGATTGTTAAAATACCTCTCGACTGCGCTCGAGGGGAAAGGATTAGTTATTTACCTAGTATCCTATTTACTAATTTATCTTTAGCTGCTTGGTCGTCACCACATAGCCATTGTATTACATTGTCTTCCCAGATAGCATCACATTCTTGTTGTGTTAAAATGTTTCTTTTCTTAGCAAGATCAATAATTTTTCCTGGGTAAGAGGATTGTTTTTCGCTTTCCATTTCTCCTAGTGGGTATGGGTCATCAAGTCCCATCACTATTTGTTTAGAACCTTGATTTTTTAGTAGTAACTCTAGACCTCCAGTATCGTGAACTAAGGTGTCAAAAAAGATGTTTTTATGTCCCACAGCTTTTCTTGGGTGTGTTTTTCCCTCAAATAAATCAGGTCTTCCATCAAAACCTTGTATGCGTCTACCTAGATTCATTTGTGCTAATTGACCTCCATGTGCAAAACAGGTACGCATCCCTGGATATTTGTCTGCATATCCATTTAATGTTAAAAAGTGGTAGGCATCTGCACATTGTGCAAGCATCCATATTAAATGAAAACGCCAAGAGGTGTTCTCTAGTTTTATAAATTTCTCACCATCATAAGGATGTATCTCTACAGCAAGATTGTATTTACTTGCCATTTCAAAAATAGGTTCGTTCTCTTCGTCAAAAATACAACGCCAAGTTCCTATGGTGTCCATATAGTGCGTAGGTAAACAAAGTAGTCGCATACCTAGATCTTCTACACAGCGCTCTATTTCCCACAAAGCACCGCGCACAAAACCTGGGTGTACTACAAATCCACAGGTAAATTTTGATGGATTTTCTCTTTGAACTTTTGCATTAAAATCATTTTGAAATCGCAATGCCTGTTTCATTTCTTCTACGCGAAGCCCATTTCCGTAGAGTTGAGAAAGATTAAGTACTACCGCATGGTCTAATTTATTTTTTTCCATCCAAGCGAGTTTTTCGTCAAGGAAAAAGCTAGAGTCAGTCACGGGTCTACTCCAGTCTTTTTGGAGCATAAATTTTCGGTCTTTATCCACCCAAAAAATGCCTTTGTCTTGCATAAATTGTGGGATTTCTTCAGGATAGGGTAGAAGGTGTGAGTGACCGTTTATTCTAAGCTTTCTTTTTTCCATGTGACGTTTTCGCGTAAGCTAAATTAGTATTGGTTAGTACCAGTCTGTCTGGTTAAAATTACAAATAATTCTATCAACTGATCTTCAACTTTTAAGAAGATAAGTAAGGGTTATAAACTCTTTGTGCGACCCCCATCTACTGGTAGGTTGACACCGTTAATGTAGCTGGCTGCTTCACTGGCTAAAAACGCAACTGCATTAGCAATCTCACCAGGTTGTGCAAAACGTCTTGCAGGTACTACACTTTTCATAAATGCTGTGGCTTTTTCTTCAGAACCATCAAAACGTTTTGATGCGTTTTTAATAATATCTGCTAATCTATCTGTAGCTGTAAATCCGGGTAATACATTATTTACTGTAATTCCGTATTGCCCTAGTTCATTAGCCATTGTTTTACTCCAGCTAGCTACCGCTCCACGTATGGTGTTACTAACGCCTAAGCCATCAATAGGTTGTTTTACAGAGGTAGAAATGATATTTATAATACGACCGTAATCAGATTCTTTCATACCAGGAACAACGGCTTGCACCATTATTTGGTTGCACTCTAAATGTTGAGAAAATGCTTTGATAAACTCTTCTGGTGCGGCGGAAAAAATAGGTCCTCCTTTTGGCCCTCCGGTATTGTTTATTAAAATATGCCACGTTTTACGTTCGGCTGCGATTTTTACTTTTTCCTTTACTTCTGCGGGATTACTAAAATCTGCCACAAAGTAATTGTGCTTTTGTCCTTGTTCGTGGGCCAATTCTATAAGCGTTTCTTTTAGTTTTTCTTCATTACGAGCCACCAATGTTACTGTTGCTCCATTTTCTGCTAGCTGCAGCGCAATTGCTTTTCCTATTCCTGCAGTACTTCCGCAAACTAAGGCGTTTTTACCTGTTAAATCTATATTCATAATATATTATAATTAAAAGTCAAGCTTTATTTTATTTATTGATAATTGTAAAATTTTCACTACTCACTACTCACTACTCACTACTCACTACTCACTACTCACTACTTTATTCTTCAACTGTCCAAGATATGCAAACATTTTTAGGTTCAGTAAAAAAACGAAGGGCTTCAAAACCACCTTCTCTGCCTACACCGCTTTCTTTCATCCCTCCAAAAGGGGTTCTTAAATCTCTATTGAGCCATGTGTTTACCCATACAATTCCGGCTTCTAGTTTTTTAGAAAGACGCATGGTGCGGTCTAAGTCTTTGGTCCAAACCGTTGCAGATAGTCCATATTTTACATCATTTGCCATTTCGAGTGCTTCTGTTTCAGTTTTAAATGGAATTAATGTAACCACAGGTCCAAAAATTTCTTCTTGGTTTACACGGCATTTATTGTTTGGTATTTCTATTACAGTAGGGGCAAGGTAGTAGCCTTTTTCTCTACCTGATACAGTTACTTTTTCACCACCACAAAGAACGGTGCCACCTTCTGTTTTTGCAAGCTCAATATATGAGATCACTTTTTCTAGATGAGGTTGAGAAACAAGCGCTCCCATTTTTGTGTCAGCATCAAAAGGGTCGCCTACTTTCATAGCAGACACTTTAGATACAAAGTCTTTTTTAAACGTCTCGTAGATAGATTCCTCTACAAAAATACGACTTCCGCAAAGGCATATTTGACCTTGATTTGCAAAAGAAGACTTTAAGGTCACGGCTAGCATCTTATCATAGTTACAATCTGCAAAGATGAGGTTTGGGTTTTTTCCGCCTAACTCTAATGATAGTTTTTTAAACATAGGTGCCGCCGTTCTGGCAATATGTTCTCCTGTTTTTGTGCCTCCCGTAAAAGAGATGGCTTTAATTTTAGGGTGTACCACAATTGCTTCTCCAGCCTGTGGGCCGTTACCGTGCACAATGTTTAATACACCAGCAGGTAATCCTGCTTGTGTACAAATGTCGCCTAATAAATAAGCTGTCATAGGAGTGACTTCACTTGGTTTTGCCACCACACAGTTACCAGCGGCGAGCGCAGGTGCTATTTTCCAAGTAAAAAGATATAATGGTAAGTTCCAAGGGGAGATACAGCCTACTACGCCTAATGGTTCGCGTAGGGTAAAATTCATTGTTTGCATCCCTATACTCTCGTGCGCTTGTGATGCAAATTGAGTAATTGCATTGCCAAAAAACCGAAAGTTTGATGATGCTCTAGGGATGTCTACGGCAGTGGCAAGGCTTAAGGGTTTTCCATTGTCTTTTGCTTCTGCTGTGGCAAGTTGCTCTAGGTTTTCTTCAATTAGATCTGCGATTTTTAATAGAATTCTACTACGAGTTTCTATAGTACTATTACTCCAAGCAGGAAAAGCTTTTGTAGCTGCGTTATATGCTTCGGAAATATCACTGTCGTCACTAGCGGCTATTTGAGAATACACCTCGCCCGTACTTGGATTATAATTGTCTAACCACTTTCCAGAAATTGGTTCGCAATATTTTCCGTCTATATAATTAAGAATTTTTTCCATGGTAATTTTTTCTATGCAATACGCTTCAACTCAAATAGAAGCTTTCTTAATTTTTAGTTATTTAAAGTCCACTTTAGGGCTTTTTCTTTAGTAGCTCTAAAAATGGTATTGTGCTTCTCATTTGGCTCGTCAGAATATTTCCAGTTTAATTGGTCAGGCCCAAAAGACATTATAACTGTAGATAATTCATTTGTGTATTTTGAAATATCTTCTGCGCTAGATCCTGCAAACCATAATTTTGTTTCCTTATTTGTAGGTAGGTTTTCTAAAAGTGTAGGAGCATTTTTAACAAGATAATTGTCATTCCACCATAGGGAAGGATCCATCGCAATATAAAAATCAAATGATTCTGGTTTTAACAAAAAGGTCTCTACCACAAAGAGCCCTGCTAAAGATTCGCCAATGATCCCTTTTTTGTCTGTAGTTCTGTATTTGCTGTTGATTTCTGTTACTAATTCTTCTGTGATAAAGCTTCTGAAATTAAGTGCGCCATCTGTAAGCGGGCAGTATTTTTCGTCTTCTTTAACTTGAGAAGGTCCTGATAAGTCTCTCCCTCTTTCTGTATTTTCAATACCTACAAGAATATGAGGAGGGATGCTTTTTTCTTCAATAAGCTTTGCTAGTGTGTTTGCAATGTGCGGAAAATCTTCTTTTATACCTCCGTCGGGCATATAGAGTACAGGAAATGAATCTTCTCCTGCTGCATAACTAGGTGGTGTCCAGACAGTAATCACTCTGGTCTCATTTACCTTTTTTGAATCTAAAGTAAAACTATCGTGCTCAGGTATAGGGTCGTTATACTGTACACTATTTCCACAAGCTAATAGGGTTGAAGCTAGAAAGATTAAAAAGAGATTTTTCATTTTTATAGAGTTTTGAGTGAGTTGCTAGTTTTATACTTGAAATTACAACGGTTTATAAGCGGTCACTTTAATCTCAACTACGAGATGTGGATGCGGCAATTGGTGCACTGCCACGGTAGTACGTGCAGGTCCTGTTTCTTTACTGAAAAACTCACCGTAGACTTGGTTGTAACCTCCAAAGTCATTCATGTTTACTAAAAAACTACTTACATCAACTACATCTTCTAGCGTAGCACCTTCTGTAGCGAGTGTGTCTTTTATGTTGTTTAAAACTGCACGTGTTTGTTCTTTAATATCTAGAAAAATGGTGCCCATTTCGTCTATTTTATTTGCACCCGCAATTGTATTGTCTGGTAAACGCGAACTCGTTCCGCTCACAAATAAAAAATCTCCTGCACGTTTAATGTGTGGATATGCTCCACGAGGTGTTGCTTTGTCTTTTATAACTCCCATAGTGTTGTGTAATGTTTATAAACTGCCAACTACATCGTCATCGTGTAGTATGGCTTCTGTTTCATTTTTTACAGTTTTTAATAATTTTTCTGGTGCATCTTCTGTGCTTATTTTGCCATCATCTAATAAGTTTAAAATCGCTTTATCTTGTGCTCTTCCTTTTCGTAGTGCTTCTGCATATCCTATACCTTCATTAAAGGTTACTAATGAATATTTACTAGAGTATTCTGTAGGAAACTGAGATTCTAATAGCATTTCAATTTTTCTTTTTTCTTGAAAGAGTGGGCTTGCGGTGTGTTCTTTCATCTCGTGAAAATTATCTACAGCAAGATCTGCAATGGCATCTGTATCTAGTTTTCGAGCTTGTTCATATTCTTGAAATACTTTTTTCCAATCAAGTTCACCCTCGCTTTGCGCCTCTAAAATTTCATCAAAAACCACTACGTCTTCAAAAGAGGCGTTCATTCCTTGACCGTAAAAAGGTACAATGGCGTGAGCTGCATCTCCTAAAATCAGGGCTTTTCCGTAGCTATTCCATGGAGAGCATTTTATGGTGCCTAAAGGTCCTGTTGGGTTGCCAAAAAATTCTTCGACTAGATTAGGCATTAAGGCTACTGCATCTGGATATTCTTGATTGAAATATGCATTTACCATTTCTGGTGTGGTGAGGTTGTCAAAACAATAATCACTGTTTGAGTAAGGCAAGAATAGCGTTACAGTAAAGCTTCCGTCTAAGTTAGGCAGCGCAATTAGCATATCTTCTCCTCTTGGCCAGATGTGTAATGCGCCTTTTTCTGTGCGATAACCACCGCCATCTGCTGCAGGAATTGTAATTTCTTTATAACCGTGTGTTAAGTAATCTTGAGAGAAACTAAAGAGAAAGTTTCTGTCGTTAAACATACTCCTGCGTACCATAGAACCTGCTCCGTCTGTTCCTAAAATGATATCTCCTGCTAGTGTTGTTTTTTCTTTTGTAGTATAATCTTCAAAAACGGCACATGCATTTTCTAGATCTGCAGAGATGCACCCTTTGTTGAATATAATATTAACGTTTGGCAAAGCTTCTGCTGCATCTAGTAACATCATGTTAAGTCCGGGTCTTGAAATTGAGTTGATATATTCACCCTCGCGACCACTGTATTTACTTAAAAAAGTATTGCCTTCTTTATCGTGAATCATTCTCCCTAGCATAGGGATACATAGTTTTTTTGCTTCATCTTCAACTCCTGCTAAACGAAGACCTCTTAGGCCTCGATCACTTAATGCAAGATTTATAGATCGTCCTGCATCTTGAGTTACGTCACGTAAATCTGGGCGTTTTTCTACGAGGGTTACTTGATGTCCACGTTGTCCCATTCTTAAAGCAAGGAGGCTTCCGCAGAGTCCTGCTCCAATAATTAGTATGTTTTGATTTTTACTCATGGATTATTTTATTACTAATTTTTTAAAGTAGTGCTTTTAATCGTTGTACAAACTCAAACACATCTTCATAATTGTTGTATAAAGGGGCAGGAGCAACACGTATTACATCTGGTTCTCTCCAGTCTGTAATAACACCTGCTTCTGTAAGTTTTGTGTGCATTTTTTTATCTGCACTTTTAACTTGAATGCTTAATTGAGCGCCACGTTCGTCTTTGTTTCTTGGTGTGATAATATTAATCTGGTCATTATTTAACTCATCAAGTAGAAATTCTAAAAACCCGGTAAGTTTTTCAGATTTTGCTCTTAGGTTTTTAAAACCTGCCTCGGCAAATGTGTCTAGACTGGCTCTAATAGCAGCCATAGATAAAATAGGAGGATTACTTAACTGCCATCCTTCTGCTCCTGGTAATGGATCAAAATCATGACGCATATTAAAACGCGTGTCTTTGTTATGACCCCACCATCCTGCAAAACGGTTTAGTTTTTCGTTGTTAGCGTGTCGTTCGTGTACAAAGCAACCGCCTAGACTTCCTGGACCGCTATTAAGATATTTGTAAGTACACCACACGGCAAAATCTGCCCCTACATTATGTAAGTCTGGTGCGATGTTTCCTGCTCCGTGGGCAAGGTCAAAGCCTACCATACAGTTGTGTGAGTGTCCTAAATCGGTTATTTTTTTTAATGGAAAATGTTGTCCGCTATAATAGTTTGTGCTCCCAATCATTAATAAAGCAATAGAGTCGCCTTGGTCTTCCATTATTTTTTCAAGATCTTCAAATCTGCATAGTTCTTCGCCTTCTCTTGGTTTCCATAAAATAAGACCGTCTTCCGGATCTACACCGTGAAATTTAAGCTGGCTTTCTACAGCGTATTTATCGCTAGGAAAAGCATCACTTTCAATTACTATTTTATATTTAGTTTTTGTAGGCTGATAAAAAGATACCATCATTAAATGAAGGTTTGTGGTCAGCGTATTCATAATGACAACCTCAGAAGGTTTTGCGCCAACTATTTCTGCCATGTTTTTGGTAAGAAATTCGTGATACGGTAACCAAGGGTGTGCTGCATCTGTATGACCTTCTACGCCGTGCTTTGCCCAATCTTTTAATTCGCTCTCAATATAATTTGAAGTAGCACTAGGCTGTAAACCCAGCGAGTTTCCGCAGAGATATATAAGTTGTTTGCCCTCGCTATTTGTAGGGTGTAAAAATTTATTTCTGAAATGCGCTAGTTCGTCTTCACGGTCACATTGTTGCGCATAAGCTAAAGAGTTTGTGTACATCTGTTAGTTTAAATAGTGAACTCCCTCAAAAATAATGATTAATATGGGATTGACATCTATTTCTAATATTTGATTGTGATAAAAATTTGTGATTTCCTACCCTCGAAATTAAGTGCTTTTTAGTAATCTTGTAGTATAGTGGCCTTTGTGTAAAGTAATTTATTATTATGCGAACTCTTTTTGTATTTCTTTTCTGTTTGTCTTCAGTTTTTTCAATTCAATCTCAATCAATAGCTCGAGAATGGAATGAAGCGGTACTTGTTGGGATAAGAAATGACTACGCTAGGCCTACAGTTCATGCGCGCAATTTGTATCATTCTTCTATTTTAATGTATGATGTGTGGGCGCTGTTTGATGATGAGGCCGAAACTTTTTTTTTAGGAAAACAAGCAGGAGATTTTTTTTGTGAATTTGAAGGTTTTACTCCTGTAGAGAGTGTTGTTGAGTCTCGTAGAAAAGCAATGAGTTATGCGGTGTATAGACTTATGAAGCATCGTTTTGAGAAATCACCACGAGTTGAGGTTATTTTCGAAAATATGGAAACTCTTATGGAGCATGAAAACTATGATACAAACTACTTGAGTGTAAACTATCAAACAGGTGATGCGGCAGCGTTGGGTAATTATATGGCGCAACAAATGATTGCTTTTGGACTTCAAGATGGTGCAAATGAAATTAATGATTATGCAAATACATTTTACGAACCTGTAAATGATGAGTTAAACACGGATATTGCTGGGAATGATTTACTAGAATTCCCTAACAGATGGCAGCCATTAAAAATTGAGAATTTTGTAGATCAAAGTGGAAATTCTATTCCAGGAGATACGCCGCCTTTTTTAAGTCCGGAGTGGGGTTTTGTAACTCCTTTTTCGCTTACAACAGATGACTTATCTATCAAAGAAAGAGATGGAGATGCGTATTGGGTGTATAATAGCATTGGAACTCCATCTTACATCAAAGAAGGTCTAGGGATTGATGATCCATATAAATGGGGATTTAGTATGGTAGCGGTCTGGGGAGCGCATTTAGGGCCAGAAAATGAAAAAATGATAGATATTTCGCCAAGGAGTATTGGGAATGTAGATTATTTTCCAAACACTTTTGAGGAGTACAAAGAATATTACGATTTTATAGAAGGAGGTGACCCAAGTTTAGGTAGAGCATTAAATCCAGTAACAAATCAGCCTTATGAGCCTCAAATAGTTAAACGAAGTGATTATGCAAGAGTCTTAGCAGAGTTTTGGGCAGATGGTCCAGATAGTGAGACACCGCCAGGACACTGGTTTACAATTTTAAATTATGTAAGTGACCATCCTGGGCTTGTTAAAAAATACAAAGGAGAAGGTGAGGTTCTCTCTGATCTTGAATGGGACGTGAAATCGTATTTTTCACTTGGTGGTGCTATGCATGATAGTGCTATTGCAGCTTGGAGTAATAAAGGGTATTATGATTATATTAGACCTATAAGTGCTATTAGATATATGTCGTTTAAAGGGCAATCTACAGATCCATCCTTGCCAAGGTTTGATCCACATGGAATACCATTAATAGAAGGTTATATTGAGTTAGTGGATGAAAACGACCCTCTTGTAGGGGCTTTTCAGGAAAATTTAAATAAGATAAAATTATACACTTGGTTGGGGCCAGATCAAATTATAGAACCTACAACAGATGTTGCTGGAGTGGGGTGGTTATTGGCAGAAGAATGGTTTCCGTATCAGAGAGCTTCTTTTGTGACACCGCCATTTGCAGGTTATGTGAGCGGGCATTCTACGTATTCGAGAGCAGCAGCAGAGGTGCTTACGCGACTTACAGGCAGTGAATATTTTCCTGGCGGAATGGGGATTTTTGAAATTAAGCAGAATGATTTTTTGGTGTTTGAAATGGGGCCTACAGAAGACATGCAATTACAATGGGCAACATACAGGGATGCTAGTGATCAAACAAGTTTATCTCGTATTTGGGGCGGTATTCATCCAGCGATAGACGATATTCCAGGCAGAATAATAGGTGAAAAAGTAGGGAATCAAGCTTTTGATTTTGCAGAACGTTATTTTTTTGGAGGCTTGCAAGTTGAGCCTGTTGTTTTTCCAAATCCCGTAGAAGATGAATTAACAGTTTTGTATCACCAAAAAAGTCCTGTCCAAATTAGTATTTACGATACGAGCGGAAGACGGATATCTAGAATTGAAGGTGACTTTGGTTTAGACTCGAGTATGAAACTAGATGTAAGCACTTTAAGTAGGGGTGTCTATTTTATTTCTATCGAAAATGAGAAAGGAAAAAATATTGAAGCACTCCGTTTTTTAAAGCGTTAATTTACGTTAATGTCTGTAAAATATACCTTAAAATCACCTAGGCTGTCTTTGTGCATTTTGGCAATCTTTAGCCCCGAAAAGTCTTTGTAATCTTCCCAAGTAGTAGCCATTGTTGGTACAGAATCGTTTCCTTTTCTAAACACCCATTCTTCTAATAAAAAATTGTCTCCAAAATATAAATCGTAGGCATCTCCTGGCGTGTAGCCTCCTTTGTTGCTATATGTAATAGTAAGAAGGTTTGTTTCTTTGCCTGAAATTGGTGCTTTTGCTTTCTTAGTTTCACTAAACGTTATACCCTCGTCCCGAATAAGGTTTAAAGGTGCTAAAAGCCAGTATTTATCGTTTATAAATGCACTGTCGTATTCTTGTAGGGTACTGTCAATATCTTTTCTGTTATAAGTGATTAGTACTTCGTTGTCTACTGTTTTTGAGACTGTATTATCTTTTGGCCTCCACTGCCAAGAGCGTTCAAAATGACTATCGCCTCTGTCTACATTGAAGGTAAAGTCAATCTGATTTACCAGTTCAAATTTATCAAAACCATTTTTCGTTGCGATGCGTTCGGCAGTTGTTAAAACATTTTTTTGTTTGTTTACTTCGGAAACAGTAAGGTCTTTTTTATTGCTGTCATTACAAGAAATAACAGCTAAAGCGACTAAAAGAAATGGGAAGAATATTTTCATCTTAAAAATTTTAGTAAAAATACTGAAATGACAACAGCCTATTCTATCTTTAAAAAATGATTAACAGTAAATGTTTTGCATTAAGATGCTGAAAAATAAAAACGATCACTCATAACAAGAAAGGCAACGGATGAATTTTAAAAAAGAATTTAACACAAACAAAGAAACCTGGAATCAAAAAGTAGCTGCTCATGCAGGTAGTGATTTCTATTTTGTTGAAGCGTTTAAAGCTGGGAGAACAAGTTTAAATACCTACGAGCTAGAGGCTCTTGGTGATGTAACGGGCAAATCATTATTGCATTTGCAGTGTCATTTTGGTCAAGATACTTTGAGCTGGAGTAGAATGGGAGCCAAGTGTACAGGAGTAGACCTTTCTGATAAAGCCATTGCACTTGCGCAGCAGTTAAATAATGAGCTACAACTTGATGCAACTTTTGTGTGTTGTAATGTGCTTGATACATCGCAGCATATTTCAGAAACCTTTGATATTGTTTTTACAAGCTACGGAACCATTGGGTGGCTTCCAGATTTGAAGCCTTGGGCGCAAATGATAAGTTCGCGTTTAAAAGAGGGCGGTGTTTTTTATATGGTAGAGTTCCATCCAATTGCCTGGATGTTTGATTATACTACTGAAAAACCTATTATGAAATATGCTTATCATCAAGATGAGGTAATTTATGAAGAGTATGAAGGTACCTATGCAGATCATCAAGCAACTATTGTTAGTAAAGAATATGGCTGGAATCACAGCTTGAGTGACGTTATTCAATCGTTAATAGATGAAGGTTTGTCTATTGAAAGTTTCCAAGAAATGAATGCCTCACCTTATGATGTGTTTCCAGATTTAGTAAAAAATAACGAAGGACTTTATGAGTCTAAAGACAAACTATTCCCTTTGCTTTTTGAAGTTAAGGCCACAAAAAAAGTCGCTAGATAATTATATCTAGCGACTTTTTTTGTTCAACTTTTTTCTTTTAATGATTTCCATCTTCTTTTAAAAGCTGCGGAAATTTCTTCTTAAATTTATTTAGTCTAGGGATAGAAACCCCTTGTATGTATGGTTGATTAGGATGTAGTCTTTCATAATTTTGGTGGTAATCTTCAGCAATCCAAAATTTTTGAAAAGGCAATACTTCTGCAGCTACTTTACCTTCACCTACTTCTTTTTCTAACTCGGCAATCTTAGTATCAATAATTTTTTTCTGAACATCATCTTGATAAAAAATAATCGATCTGTATTGTGATCCATTATCAGGACCTTGACCGTTTACTTGGGTGATGTTTTGAGAACCAAAATATACATCTACGAGGTCGCTAAAACTCACGTATTTTGGATTGTAAATAATCTCTACAGCTTCTGCGTGTCCTGTTCTTCCTGTGTTACTAGCCTCGTAAGTAGGGTTTTCTGTGTGACCACCACTATACCCAGAGATTGACTCTTCAACTCCTTTTACACTTTCGTAAACCGCTTCTACGCACCAGAAACAACCACTAGCAAAGTATGCTTTTTCTAAGCCGTTAACAGGGGCTACTTTTACAGGAGTTTGTTTTTGAGCAATGGCAGTTGCATCTTTATTTTTATCTTTTGTTTTAGATTGGCAAGATACGTTTAGTGCTACTAATAAAGAGAATGTAGTTAATACAATGTATTTTTTCATAATATCAATTTTAGAGAATTAGTCGTAACATTCTAAAGCTCCTAACATCATCAAAGTAATGAAATTTACGATTAGATTAAAAAGGTTTTTGTTTGTAAAGAAGTGTCAATAGTATAAAAAAAAATACGCCGCTTAACAGAAAAGTTAAGCGGCGTATTGTGTTGAAGGTAAAAGTGTTATTTAAGCTTGTTAAATACTTTTGCCATTTTTTCTTGTTCTTCTGCAGCAAGTGCGGCGTCTACTAAAACACGACCACTATGCTCATCTGTTATAATTTTTTTACGAGAACTAATCTCCATAATTACTTGAGGCGGAATCGTAAAGAAAGAACCACCAGAAGCACCACGTTCTACAGGAACAACCGCAAGGCCATTCTTTACGTTGTTGCGTATACGTTTGTAAGCTTTAGCTAAGCGCTCTTCTATTTGTTTTTCAAACTTTTCAGATTCTTTGATAAGAGCTGTTTCTTCTTTTTCAGTTTCACCTAAAATATCGTTAAGCTCTTGACGTTTGTGTGCTAAGTGCTCTTCTCTTTTTACAAGCTGTACTTTAGTATCTTCAATAACAGATTTTTTTTGCTCAATCTGTGCTTTAAATTCTCTGATGTGCTTTTCAGCAAGTTGCATTTCTAATTCTTGAAACTCAACTTCTTTAGTTAAAGAGTTAAATTCACGATTATTACGCACGTTATCTTGTTGCTTCGTGTATTTTTTGATGAGTTCTTTAGATTCTTCAATCTGCTGTTTTTTCCCTTTAATATCTTCTTCAATGATATCAAGGCCACTCACTAGTTTTTCTAATCTAGTTTTCATACCCTCTACCTCATCTTCAAGATCTTCTACCTCAAGAGGAAGCTCTCCACGCACGTTACGGATCTCATCAATACGAGAATCTATAAGCTGTAAATCGTACAATGCTCTTAATTTTTCTTCAACCGTAATTTCTTTCTTTGCTGCCATATATTAAAAATAGCTAATAGGATTTGTGTTTATTTTAGATAAAACCACTTTACCTCGAGATAAAGCAGGTGCAAAATTACTAATTTTTTTGCTAAGAAACGTATGTAAAAGTTCTTTTGTGAATTGCTCGCTCTCATAGTGCCCAATATCTGCTAAAAGAATCTCACTTTCAGCAGTATAGAAGTCGTGATATTTGAGGTCTGCTGTAATGAAAACATCTGCTCCAGCCCCTTTAGCTGCTGCAATAGCAAAACTTCCGCTCCCCCCTAAAACAGCCACTTTTTTAATGGTTTTGTTTCTCAAACTTGAATGCCTCACTACCGCAACATTCATTTGTTTTTTTAGATAGTTTAAAAAATCGGCTTCTTCCATTGGGTTTTTTAGTGCGCCTATCATTCCCATTCCTATATGCTGGTTTGTGTTTTCTAGGGTCAAAACTTCATAAGCAACCTCTTCATAAGAGTGTGCTTCGTGCAATGTTTTAATAATAATACTTTCTAGATGCTTCGGAAATGTGACAGAGATTTGAGTTTCGTCTGCAGCGATAAACTCGTGCTTTGCTCCTACAACGGGATTTGAGTTTTCGTTGCCTTTATAGGTTCCAGTACCATTTGTGCTAAAGCTACAGTTGTCATAATTGCCAATGCTTCCGGCTCCTACATTAAATAAAGCTTGTTTTAATGCTGTAGCTTCTTCTGTAGGAACATAAGTAATTAGCTTTTTAATAGTGCCTTTTTGAGGTATTAAAATTTTACGATTGGAGAGTTGTAGTCTGTCACAAATACCAGCATTTACCCCATTAAAGCTATTGTCTAGCGCAGTGTGTATGGCATAAATAGCGATGTCGTTTTTAATTGCTTTTAATACCACACGCTCTACATAGTTTTTTCCTGTAATCTTTTTTAAACCAGAAAAAATAATAGGATGAAAGCTAACGATAAGATTACAGTCGCTGGCTATAGCTTCGTCAACAATGGTTTCTAGTGTGTCAAGTGTAACTAAGATTCCACTAACTTCTGCGTTTGCGTCGCCCACTAGCAGCCCAGTATTGTCAAAACCTTCTGCATAGGCTTGTGGAGCTAATAGCTCTAATTCATTAATAATTTCAGAAATCTTCATCATTCTTTTGTTTGTCGTAAAGATAATAGAAAGGTGTCTTTTTGTAGAAATTTTTTGAAATAACTAATGTTTCAGAAATAATAATTAAAGGCTAAATAATGGGTCATCTTAATTTAGTACTTTCGTTCTATGCAGATTTTAAGAGCAATTTTATTTCCCTTTGCCATTATATATGATATGGTAACACGGGCGCGTAATTTTTTTTATGACAAAGGCTACTTTAAAAGTGTGTCTTACCCCATACCAGTAATCTGTGTAGGTAACTTATCTGTTGGGGGTACAGGAAAATCGCCAATGATTGCTTACCTCGTCGAGTTATTGTCACCCATTCATACTATTGCAGTGTTGAGTAGAGGGTATGGTAGAGAAACCAAAGGGTATATAGAGGTGGGTGTTGATGCTACATCACAAGAGGTAGGTGATGAACCGCTTCAACTAAAAAAGAATTTCCCTGAAATTTGTGTTGTGGTTTGTGAAGATAGACGGACTGCACTAGAGACATTAAAAAATAAAGTTTCTATTGTTTTAATGGATGATGGGTTTCAGCATCGAAAAGTAAAACCTGCTTTTACAATACTTTTAACTGCTTTTGATTCACTTTATTTTAAAGATTTTTTGTTGCCTACGGGAAATTTGCGTGAGTCTAAAATTGGGGCTGATAGAGCTAATCTGGTTGTTGTTACAAAATGCCCTGAGAGTATGCCTGCAGAAAAGATAAAACAAATAGAACAAGGCTTGGGGTTAAAAACAACACAGGAGGTTTATTTTACTACTATAGGCTACGAGCTTGAATTAAAGAATGTTTCTGAAATTTTACCCATTGATTATTTAAATAATAGGGATTTTACTTTAGTAACGGGTATCGCAAAACCAGCGCCTTTAGTTCAATTTTTAAAGGACAGAGGTTTAACTTTTAATCATAAACGATTTGAGGATCATCATGAGTTTTCTGCTAACGAGATTTTAGATTTGAAACAGGACGCGCTGATTGTTACTACAGAAAAAGATTTTGTTAGATTACATCCTAAATTAGAAGGAGGTAAGCTCTATTATCTGCCAATTAAGACAAAGTTTATGAAGGATACTTCTACTATTTTTGAAGGTCGAATACAAAGTTTTATTACTGACTTTAAGAAGGGGTAAGCTAGATTGTTGTTTCCGACTTAGATATCGCTTTATAGATTTTTTCAAAAAACAGTTCTGTAGTAAAAGGTTTTGGTATGATGTCATTAAACCCAGCGTTATAGAATTCTTCTTTGTTTTCATCTGCTGTAACTGCTGTAAGTGCCAATATGGGGGTCTTTTTGTCAAATTTTCTTACCAATTGTGTGGTTTCTATACCGCTTATACCTGGCATATGTATATCCATTAATACCACCTCAAAACTATTTTTTTCTATAAGTTTAATTGCGTCAACTCCGTTGTCTATTATTTGACAATTAACATGATGTTTTTCAAGAATCTTGCGTGTAATCATCTGATTGATTTTATTATCTTCAACTACTAGAATTTTTTTGTTTTTGAAAACTGAAAAATCGATAGCTTCATTTGTAGATTGGCTTATTGGTTTAACGTTTCGGTCGATGTGTTTCTTAAAAGTAATATTAAACCAAAACTTAGATCCTTGTCCTAGTGTGCTTTCTAAATGTATGTCACTATTCATAAGTTTAAGAATATTTTTTACAATAGAAAGTCCTAACCCTGTGCCACCATATTTTCTATTTACTTGAAGTGAGCCTTGTGAGAATGATTCGAAGATGGTGCTTCTTTTCTTTTTAGAAATACCGATACCATTATCTTCTATTTCAAATTTAATATTTATGTTTTTGTCATCCTCATTATTTTTTTTGACTCTGATGGTTACAAAACCATTTTGTGTAAATTTTAGACTATTCCCTATTAGATTCATTAAAATTTGAGATAACTTGATAGGGTCACCCACTATTTTATCAGGTAATTCATTGTCAAAATCTAATGTGACTTTATTGTTTTTATCTTGAGCAGAATTTTTAAGTGCATCAATAACATCTCGAATTTGTTTTTCTAAATTAAAAGTCAAGTATTCAACTTCTGTTTTTTTTGCTTCCAGTTTGTTCAGATCAAGTAGGTTGTTTATGAGAGATAGCAAGTACTCTCCAGAAAACTTTAAAGAGTCTAAATGTTCTTTTTGTTTGGGTTCTGGATTTTCATCAAGAAGTAAATGAGTGAGACCAGTTACTGCGTATAGAGGGGTTCTAAGTTCATGAGATACCGTAGATAAAAATTGGGCTTTCGCTACAGAAGCTTTTTCTGCTTTTTCTTTAGCAGCTTGTAATTCACTGTTTTTTTGAATAAGTAGATTGTTTGCTTTTGCTTTTAAATTATTGATTTTGTATAGAGAAAGAGTGAGTAGTGATAAGATTACGATTAATGTAACACCTAATCCTGTGGTGTAAATGATGAAGCTCATTGATTTTTGATCTTTCTCAAGTTTAGTTTGTTGGTGTTCAATAGTTTCTTTTAAGTCACCTAGGTTAGACTCTTCATCAGCTCCATTAGATATGGCGTCAAAATATTTGATGTATGTTGACTCTTTTGATTCGATATGTTTTTTATAATTCTCTAAAGCGTTTTTTGAATTTCCTTTAACTTGGTCAATTAATGATGCAATAAGGTATTTTTTTGTATCAAGGGTAGGGATGGTGTTATTCTGTAATATATTAAGGGCTTGGGTATAGTTTTTTTCTGCTTTTTTGATATTACTATTATCTTGTTTTATTAAAATTTCAGCTTTAATTAACAATGCTTTAGCGATGTAGTAGCTGTTGTCAATATCTTTATTACTCGGAGTGTTAAAAAAAGCAAGTGCTTCGTCAAGGCTAGTAATAGCTTTGTCGTATTTTTTTCTTTGTAAATCTAAAACTCCAAGATCAAGGAGAATTTGGCTGTGTTTTTGAAGATTATTTACTGACTTGTAAATACTATCAGCTTTTGAGAAATAATTGTCAGCTTCGTTAAAGTTGTTAAACTGTGTGGCTAGTAAGCCCTTTAGTTTTAATCCAGAAGCATATGCTAGTGGTTGTTTTTTTTCTGTGAGTATTGATAAAGCAATATCAATTTCTGTATTTGCTTTTACAAAGTTGTGAACCTGGTAGTGCAATTGAGCAATGTTAAATTTAACTTCATATTTAATTGAATCTAAATTTGTGAAAACAGAAATGCGATAGGCTTTGTTTAGATCTACTAGTGCATTGCTAAATTGTTTTTTTTCAACATGTTGTAATGCAGAGTTTTTTAACTGTAGTATTTGAATAAAAGAACTGTCTCCTTTTATTTTTTTCTGGCCTAGCATTGAGAAAAAAGATAATAGAAGTATTGATAAGGATAATAAATGATATTTCTTTAATGAATATATCATATAAATTTTTTAGATGCTAAAAATTATTTTTTTGGAGTAAAATATATTAAGTCAATTATTCTGTTGGAGTACCCAATTTCATTGTCGTACCAACCAATTATTTTTACCATTTTTCCAATGACTGATGTCATTCCTGCGTCAAAAACACAGGAGTGTGGGTTATCTTTAATATCGATTGAGACAATAGGGTCTTCAGTATATTGAATAATTCCTTTTAAATGTTTTTTTGATGCTTCTTTAAATGCATTATTAATTTCGTCAATAGAGACTTCTTTTTTTACATTAAATGTTATGTCTGTTAATGAGCCATTAGGTACAGGAACTCGTATGCCGCAACCACCGATTACATCTGCTAAGTTAGGAAATATTTTAGTAAGTGCTTTTGCTGCTCCTGTCGTAGTAGGTATAATAGATTGTGCAGCGGCTCTAGCACGGCGTAAATCTCTATGGGGCTGGTCGTGTAAGCTTTGGTCTGTTGTGTAGCTGTGTATGGTGGTAATGTATGCTTGTTCAATCCCGCAGAGCTCGTCTATTACTTTGAGCATTGGGGCTGCGTTGTTTGTGGTGCAAGAAGCGTTTGAGATTATCGTATCTTGTTTTGTGATAACATGTTCGTTAACCCCTAGAACAACCATTTTTATATTTTCATCAATAGGAGGGACGCTTAAAATTACTTTTTTTGCACCGTTATCAATATGGTTTTGCAGCTGATCACGTTGCTTAAATTTTCCTGTACATTCTATAACGACATCAACATTTTTCCAAGCGATTTGTTCTATCTCACTCTCCTGAGTAAAAGTTACTTGTTGTTCGTTAATAGTGAGCAGGTCTTCGTTATGCGATATTTCAGCAGTAAGAATACCGTGTATACTATCATATTTTAAAAGGTGCGCAAGAGTAGCTAATGGTGCAATATCATTTACCGCAACAACCTTGATGTTTGGATATTCTAGTAATAAACGGAATAAATTTCTGCCTATACGGCCAAAACCGTTAATCCCAACTGTGATTTGCTCTTTCATCCCTTTTTATTAGGTGAGGTGCTTCTGGGCTTTGTATGAAGAACGTACCAGTGGGCCGCTTTCTACATGTCTAAAGCCCATTTCAAGTCCAATCTCTTCGTATTTTTTAAATTGCTCAGGTGTAATAAACTCTTTTACTGGAAGGTGTCTTTTTGATGGCTGTAAATATTGTCCTATAGTAATAATATCCAGCTTTACATCTCTCAAATCTTGCATGGTTTGCAATACTTCATCTTCTTTTTCGCCTAAACCTAGCATGATACCACTTTTAGTACGTTTCATTCCGTTTTGTTTAAGGTAGTTTAATACCTCTAAACTTTTTTCATACTTTGCTTGTATGCGTACTTCACGAGTTAATCTTCTTACTGTTTCCATGTTGTGTGAGACAACTTCTGGAGCTACAGCAATAATGCGGTCAATGTTTCTGGTGTTTCCTTGAAAGTCTGGAATAAGTGTTTCTAATGTGGTCTCTGGATTAAAACGTCTAATTGCTTTTACTGTTTCTGCCCAGATAATAGAGCCCATGTCTTTTAGGTCATCACGATCTACAGAAGTAATAACTGCGTGTTTAATTTCCATTAATTTAATAGAGCGCGCTACTTTTTCTGGTTCGTCCCAATCTACTGTTTCTGGTCTTCCTGTTTTTACACCACAAAAACCACAAGATCTAGTGCATATATTCCCTAAAATCATGAAAGTGGCTGTTCCTTCTGTCCAGCATTCTCCCATATTAGGGCAGCTTCCAGAAGTACATATTGTGTGTAGGTCGTACTTGTCTACTAGACCACGCAAAGAAGTGTACTTTTTACCTGTTGGTAGTTTAACACGCAACCATTTTGGTTTTGGTGCTGGCTTAGTAAGAGTAGGTGTTTTTGTTTCCATCTAAGGCAAAGATACAATTTCTACTTCTGAAATAGCAACACTTAGATGATTGTCCTTTGTATTAAGTTAATTGTTTCTTGTAATGATTTCTGCGAGTAGCTTTCTTGCTCTTAAAAGGCGGACTTTTACATTGTTTAATGGTTCTCCAATAGAGTGACTTATCTCTTTGTAGCTACATTCTTGAAAATAAAATAGGTTTATGACCTCTTGATAATGAGGTTTAAGCATTTTTATGTAGCGTAAAAGTTCTGCTAGATTTTGTTCTTTTATTAATTGATCTTCTGCAGATAATGCGCCATCTTCTATTTTTTTTAAAAGTGCCTCGCTTGTGTCTGTGGTTCTACTAAGTGGAGCATTTTTTTTCTTGCGATAACGATCTATTTGAATGTTTTTTGCAATAGTTATTAGCCAAGTATTAAATGCGTATTTGTTGTTGTATTGAGTTAGATTGTCAAAAGCTTTTGAGAATGCCTCTATGGCTATCTCTTCGGCTTCATACTCGTTATTTACACGATTTAATAAAAAACCAAATACCTGATTCCAATACGTGTCTAGTAAAAACTTAAAGGCGCTTTGTTTTCCTGAGACAGCTTTGATAATTTGTGTGTTGAGTGTACTTTTTTCTATTTCCAACTAGCGGGTTTTGAAGTTGCGTTTTTTATAAAGATACTTAATTGAAGTAAGGTTAAGAATAAGTCTAATATTGGGATATAGTATATTAAATCTTTTTCTTTTAGTACTGTAGCACTACCTCCATAGATAACCCATTGTACGCCTAGTCGTAAAACTACAAGCGCTGTAACCATCATCCAAGGACAAAAAATAAAACACAATACTAAGAAAATCCAAAATAATAAATTGAAAGTAAAAAAACTTCCTAGTAAGAATTTGTGCTTTGTTTTATATTGTTTAGCTGTAGATACATGCCTTCTTTTTTGCTTTATCCAGTCTGATAAATTGGTCTTAGGATTAGAAATGGTGAATCCTTCTTTTTCAAGACTTACTACAGTGTTTTCTTTTGTAGCAGCTTCATTTACAAATAAATCATCATCACCAGATGGGATTCTGATGTGTGAGATAAATCCGTTAACTGAATAATATAGCTCGCTCGTATATCCTAAATTTCTACCCACTCCCATGTAAGGTAGGCCTGCTTTTGCATAAGAAAAATACTGTATTGCAGTGGCTAATGTCTCATACCTAATTAGCTTGTTTAAAAAACCTTTCTTTTTATCATACGCTCCATAACCAAGTACTAACTGTTTTTGATCATTAAAATTAGCACTCATTGTAGTGATCCAGTTGGGGCTATTAGGCCAACAATCTGCATCTATAAAGAGCATGTGTTTGTATTTGGCTTTTTTTATGCCTAGCGTTAAGGCATACTTTTTATTCGCCCAAAAAGCTTCGTTAGGTACTACGTCTACAATTTTTATGCGCTCATCTGTAGCTTGATACGATTCCATTATATCAAGAGTGTCATCTGATGAACAGTCATTGATTAATATAATTTCAAAATCTCGATGCTGTTGGGAAAGTAGTAAAGGAATTGTTTTTTTTAAGTTTTCTGCTTCATTTTTAGCACATACCAATACAGATACAGAAGTAGTAGATTTTTTTACTTCTGAAATAGGCTTATAAAAAGCAACCTTTGAAAACAGGACATAGTAAAGTATGTTTACAAGTATTATACCTGCAAAAATGTAAAGTAAAACCATAAAAAATGAGCTATTTTAGGTTAAGCGCTTTTTTCTTCTGAACAAGTATCAAATTGATCAGGTGTTTTTCCGCAGAATCCACATGCTTCTCCTTCTTTATTTAAAAAAGGTGATTGGCTTGCGCAAGTTCCCGCAAATTTACCGTCTTTTTTTCCCCATATTTTTATGGCAATTCCAGCTACGGCTAAAAGTAATAAAACGAGTGTGATGATAAATAATTCCATAATATTAGCATTTTAAGCAATGAAAATCTAATGCAAAAATACGATGTTTCTTTGTTATAAGAGTCCAAAAAGAGTACTTTTAAACATGTAAAAAAGCATACAAATGATATTTAGATGGAGCCTTTTATTAACCTTAGTTTTAATTAGTGTTGTCGCGTGCGATGAGACTACAATTAAAACAGATGGTCCCGTAATAGGAACAGATAATCAAGATAATGAGGAAGTAGATGTACCTAAGGTTTTGCCTTATAATCTTGCGTCACGAATTAAATCTACGGATGACTTAACAGCACTCTTTGCTGAGATAGAAGAATCACCTATTATAGATCAGCTTACTAAAGATAAGGGTCCTTACACTTTGTTTGCTCCTTCTAATGATGTACTTGAAGAGATGGACCCTTTGGGAGAAGGTATTGCTATAGCAGAAGTGCTTAAAAAATATATGGTTAACGGAAAAATAACAACTGTTTCCCTAACAAAAGATATAAGGGCTAATGGTGGGAGTTTTTCTATGAATACATTAGGAGGTACGACTTTAGTGGCTTATAAGGTGGGTAATGTTATGTATCTTAAAAATATAAAGGGTGATAAAGCAGAAATAGGTAAAAGTGATATTGTGGCTTCAAATGGGATTATCCATGTTGTAAAGTCGCAATTAGATTTTTAAAAAACGTTCACTTCTGGCGCTATTGTTATCCCAAATTTTTTAATAACAGCTTCTTTCACCTTCATTGCTAAGTCCCATATTTCTTGTCCTGTCGCATTTCCGTAGTTAACTAATACAAGTGCTTGGTTTTTATGTACACCGGCGTCACCATATCTTTTTCCTTTAAAGCCAGCTTGCTCGATAAGCCATCCAGCTGGTATTTTAAATTGAGTCTCGGTTATTTTATAAAAAGGTGCTTCTGGAAATTGCTGCTGAAATGTTCTAAAACCATCAAGATCGATGATGGGGTTTTTAAAAAAGCTGCCGCTGTTTCCTAGTTTATTTGGATCGGGTAATTTAGATTGTCTAATGGCTATTACGGCTTCAGAGATGTCTTTTATAGTTGGGGTGCTAATATTATTAGCGTTAAGTGCTTCTTGGATTGCTCCGTAACCCGTGCGGAGTTTGTGGTTTCTCTTTGTTAGTGAAAAACTAACAGAAGTAATGATAAATTGCCCTTTTAATTGATTTTTAAAAATGCTATTTCGATATCCAAATTCACACTCTTTGTTTGTAAACGTGTGCGTTTCTTGCGTGTTTACATCAATAGCTTCACAGCTGTAAAAACAATCTTTTAGCTCTACACCATAAGCGCCAATATTTTGAATGGGCGCTGTTCCTACATTACCAGGAATTAAAGACATATTTTCTAAACCGCCATAGTTATTATGTATACAATGTATAATAAACTGGTGCCAGTTTTCTCCTGCCGAAGCTTTTATGATTATGTTGTCATCGGTTTCAGAAATGACTTCAATTCCTTTTAAATCTATATGTAATACAGGTTTCTTTATATCTTGAGTTAGTAGCATGTTGCTTCCGCCACCAAGAATAAAAAGTGCATTGTTTTTTTGTTCAGAAAGCACTTTTTTTAATTGTGCTACGGTTGTAATGTGGTAGAACGTTTCGGCAGTAACGTCAATACCAAAAGTGTTGTGTTGTTTTAAAGAAATATTGTGGCTAATCTGCATTTAGTCTTTATAAACTTTAAGTGCTTCTTTTAAAATATGAACAGCTTTAATTAAACTTTCGGTGTTTAAAACATAAGCGATTCGTATCTGGTTTTTACCTACTCCAGGTGTAGAATAGAAACCTGCTGCAGGAGCGACCATGATTGTTGCGCCATCTACATCAAAAGATTCTAGCAACCATTGTGCAAAATCGTCTGAGTTTTTTACGGGTAATTGTGCAATACAGTAAAAAGCACCTTTAGGATGACCTACTTTTACACCAGGAATTTCTTCTAGGTGTTTTACTAATGTATCTCTTCGTTCTTTGTATTCTACAATTACATCATCAAAATAGCTTTGTGGTGTTTGTAGAGCTGCTTCACTTGCTATTTGGGCAAATGTTGGCGGACTTAGTCTTGCTTGTGCAAATTTTAAAGCTGTTTTTAAAACTTCTTTGTTCTTTGTAACAAGGCAACCTATTCTTGCGCCACACATGCTGTATCGTTTAGATACAGAATCAATTACAATAGCGTTTTCTACAAGACTTTCTTCTTCTAGTATTGAATAGTGCTTAGCTCCATCATACGTGAACTCTCTGTATACTTCATCGGCTACTAGAAAAAGGTCGTGTTTCTTAACGATTTTGGCAAGCTTCTGTATTTCTTCTTTGCTATATAGATACCCCGTTGGATTTCCAGGGTTGCAAATTAAAATAGCTTTGGTTTTAGGTGTTATAAGTTTTTCAAACTCTTCAATAGGAGGTAACGCAAAGTTGTCTTCAATTTTAGAGTTAACAGGAACTATGTTAATTCCAGATGCCGTAGCAAAACCATTATAATTTGCATAAAATGGCTCTGGTATAATGATTTCATCATCAGTATCTGCAATGCTTCCCATTGCAAAAAGTAGCGCCTCACTACCTCCAGTAGTTACAATAATTTCATCTCCTGTAACATTGATATTGTGTTTTTGGAAATAACCAGCAATTTTGTTTCTATATAGCTCACTACCTTCAGATCTAGTGTATGCTAAAATCTCTAAATTGTGAGAAGTAACAGCATCCATGGCGATTTGAGGAGACTTGATATCAGGTTGTCCTATGTTTAAATGAAATACAGTTTTGTTGGCTTTGTAGGCTTTCTCTGCATAAGGTACTAGTTTTCTGATAGGGGATTCAGGCATTGAGAGCCCTTTTTTAGATACTGCTGGCATAATTAAGTTTTTGTCTTACAAAGTTGAGAAATATATTTTAATATTTCTAGCGAATGATTGTGCCAATAGATGGCTTTTTTTGGTGGATAAAAATAGTGTTTTATTGATTTGAAAAAACAAAACAGCACAAAAAAAATACCCTATCAAAAAATGATAGGGTATTTCTGTTATGTAAGAATAAAATCTATTTTGTTTTTTCAAGCATACTTTTCGAATCGCTCTTTACTACACCTTTAATTTTTAAGGCTTTTATAGGTTCGGTAGCGTTAGAATAAACAGTAACTGTTTTTCTAATTGGCCCAACTCGGTTAGTGTCATATTTTACTTGAATAGTGCTAGATGCTCCCGGTGCTATAGGTCCATCTGGTTTTTTTGGCACAGTACATCCACAGCTTGATTTAACTTCTGTGATCATAAGTGGTGCGTCACCTGTGTTGGTAAACTCAAATACACGAACGCCATCTGCCCCTTTTGCGACTTCTCCATAATCTACTGTGTCAGATTTAAAAGAGATTTTTGCTTGAGCTGATGCAGATAAACCTACAAAAGCCATTATTGCAATCAAAACTAATTTTTTCATAATTTATAATATTTTATGGTCTGCTAAAGTATGTTTTTTTTACCCTTTATGCAAGATATTTATACTAATTTACTGTTTTATAATATGGTAGTTATACCTACTTTTGTATAGATATTTCAAAAATTAGACCAAAATGGCAAAAGAGGCAAAATATATTGCTAAAAATGTAGAAGACAAGTGGTATTCCTATTGGATGCAACACAATTATTTTCATAGTGAAGTAGATGACAGAGAGCCATATACTATTGTAATTCCACCACCAAATGTTACGGGTGTTTTACATATGGGGCATATGCTTAATAATACCATTCAAGATGTTTTAATACGTCGTGCACGATTAAAAGGTTTTAATGCGTGTTGGGTACCAGGTACTGATCACGCATCTATTGCTACAGAAGCAAAAGTAGTTGCGAGGTTAAAGGAGCAAGGTATTGATAAAGCAGATCTAACTAGAGAAGAATTTTTAAAGCACGCTTGGGATTGGACTGAAGAATATGGTGGTGTTATACTAGATCAATTAAAAAAACTAGGAGCTTCTTGTGATTGGGAACGTACAAAGTTTACGCTAGACCCAAATATGTCACAACAGGTTATAAAATCGTTTGTAGATCTTTATAATAAAGGACTTATTTATCGTGGATATCGTATGGTTAACTGGGATCCAGAAGCAAAAACGACACTAAGTGATGAAGAAGTTAACCATGTTGAACAACAAGGAAACCTTTATTTTATTGAGTACAAAATAGAAGGTTCTTCTGAAAAACTAACGATTGCTACAACGCGTCCAGAAACAATTTTTGGAGATACGGCAATATGTATCAACCCTAATGATGAGCGTTTTACTCATTTAAAAGGAAAAAAAGCAATTGTACCAATTTGTAATAGAGTAATTCCTATTATTGAAGATGAGTATGTAGATGTTGAGTTTGGAACAGGTTGTTTAAAGGTAACGCCTGCACATGATGAAAATGATAAAGTATTAGGTGATAAGCATAAGCTTGAAGTAATCGATATATTTAATGACGATGCGAGTTTAAACAGCTTTGGTCTTCACTATGAAGGAAAAGATCGTTTTGTGGTTCGTAAAGAAGTGACCAAAGAGCTTGAAGAATTAGGGATGCTTTTAAAGATTGAGCAGCACCTAAATAAAGTGGGAACTAGCGAACGAACAAAAGCTGTTATTGAACCAAGATTAAGTGATCAATGGTTTTTAAAAATGGAAGATCTTGTTAAGCCTGCTATAAAAGCAGTTTTAGAAGATGGTGATGTAGCGCTACATCCAAAAAAGTTTGAAAACACATATCGTCACTGGATGACAAACATTCGTGATTGGAATATCTCAAGACAATTATGGTGGGGACAACAGATACCAGCATATTTTTATGGAGATGGTAAAGAAGACTTTGTAGTTGCCGAAACGTTAGAGCAAGCTGTATTGTTAGCAAAAGAAAAAACAGGTAAAAGCGACTTAAAAGCCGAAGATTTAAACCAAGATCCTGATGCATTAGACACTTGGTTCTCTTCTTGGTTATGGCCTATGAGTGTTTTTGATGGCTTAAACAATCCTGACAACGAAGAGTTTAATTATTATTATCCAACAAATGATCTAGTGACAGGTCCAGATATCTTGTTTTTCTGGGTAGCACGTATGGTTATTGCAGGATATGAGTATACAGATCAACGCCCTTTTAAAAATGTATATTTAACAGGTTTGGTAAGAGACAAGCAGCGCCGTAAGATGAGTAAATCTCTTGGTAACTCGCCAGATGCATTAAAGTTGATAGATGATTATAGTGCAGACGGAGTACGTGTTGGACTTTTATTAAGCGCGCCAGCCGGAAATGACTTAATGTTTGATGAGGCTTTGTGCCAGCAAGGAAAAGGATTTAGTAATAAGGTTTGGAATGCATTTAGACTTACGCAATCATGGGAGCAGGATGCAAGTATTCCGCAACCAGAAGCATCGGCACTTGCTATAGAGTGGTATCGTTCTAAGCTTCAGCAAACACTTGTTGAAATTGAAGATCATTACAGTAAATATAGAATAAGTGACGCGTTAATGGGGACGTATAAATTGATTTGGGATGATTTCTGCGGATGGTTGTTAGAAATTGTAAAACCTGCATATCAAGCGCCTATTGACACAAAAACATATAATGAGATAATCGCACTTTTTGAAGATAACTTAAGAATATTGCATCCGTTTATGCCGTTTTTAACTGAAGAGTTATGGCATCTAATTGCAGACCGTACACCAGAAGAAGCACTTATTGTAAATAACTGGCCAGTTACAGAGCCTATTAATGAAACGCTTCTTTCTAATTTTGATTTTGCAGCTGCAATTGTTTCTGGGGTTAGAACTATTAGAAAGGACAAAAATATTGCTTTTAAAGACACTATTGAGATGATGGTGCTTAATCAAGAGAACGCAGGAAGTGAATTTGATAGCGTTATTAAGAAGCTAGGTAATATTTCAGTAATTAATACTGTTGAATCTGCCGTAGAAGGAGCGTTAACTTTTAGGGTAAAATCGAATGAGTATTTTATACCAATGGAAGGTGCTATAAATGTAGAAGAAGAGATTGCTAAACTTGAAGAAGAGTTAAAGTATACAAAAGGATTTTTACGTTCTGTTCAAGGAAAGTTAAAAAACGAAAAGTTTGTAAATGGAGCTCCAGCGCAAGTAGTGGCAAATGAAAAGAAAAAAGAAGCTGATGCCTTAGCTAAACTTGAGACAATCGAAGCTTCTTTAAAGAGTTTAAAGTAAAATTAAATAATAAGCATAAAATAAAAAAGAGAGCATTTGCTCTCTTTTTTATTTTCTATATAAGAAGTAATGATTTACGGTGTCTATATATAGTTGTTTAGCTTCATCTTGGGTTAATCTTTTTGTTTGGAAAAGTGCGTTTGTTTTAAAAGCACTGATTAAAGGTTTTCCACCCTCTGGAGTGTCATGCGAGTTTGTAGCTTTTTTATAATAAGCATAAAGTTTAAGTAAAACATCTGCCGGGAAAGGCTCTGTATGCTCATTGATGCTTTGTACAGCTTTTTTAAAGGCAATATCTAGTGCATCCTTTTTCATCTCTTATTTACTTGCTAATACGGTTATTCCACCTTTAACTTTTTGGTTTAAAGATACGTCTATTTTAGTCCCGATAGGTAAAAATACATCTACTCTTGAACCAAATTTAATAAAACCACTGTCGCTAGCTTGTTCTACAGTTTCGCCCACTTTAGCATAATTAACTATTCTTTTTGCGAGTGCTCCTGCAATCTGTCTATGTAAAATTTCTCCAAAAGATGAAGACTTCACAACTACTGTAGTGCGTTCGTTTTCTTCAGAAGATTTTGGATGCCAAGCGACTAAAAATTTTCCAGGATGGTATTTGCTAAAAACAACATCACCACCTGCTGGATAGCGTGTTACGTGCACGTTTATTGGAGACATGAAAACAGATACTTGTAGTCTTTTTTCTTTGAAATATTCTTTTTCAAAAACCTCTTCTATAACAACTACTTTACCATCCACGGGAGATAGTAAAACATCTTCGTTTAAACTAAAATTGCGTTTTGGATTTCTAAAAAATTGTAGTACCAGTATTAAGAAAATCATTAATACTGTGATAATGCCCCATTTTATATAAATATTAGGTACAAAAGAGTCAGCTATAATACTACCGATAATGGCAATAGTAAGCATTCCAAAAATGATTTTATTTCCTTCTTGATGAAACATTATGTTGCAATTTCTAAAAATGAATAAATAAAGGGGCTTGCATAGATGATACTGTCTAGTCTATCATAAATACCACCATGTCCTGGCATTATAGTACCACTATCTTTAACGTCTGCTTGTCTTTTAAATTTAGACTGAACAAGGTCGCCAATAGTTCCGAAAATGGATGTGATTAAACTGATAATTAACCAAATCCAAAGTTCGTAAATTTCTGTGAACTTATGAATTAAAAAACCTGCTATTAATGCTCCGGCAACTCCTCCTAAAAAGCCTTCGACTGTTTTTTTTGGTGATATACGCTCCAATAGTTTTGTGCGACCAAAGTTTTTTCCAACCAAATAAGCAAAAGAATCATTAGCCCAAATCAAGATAAATATACCTAGAATAACAAATGGCTTATACTCTGTTTGAACGGTTGGAGTAAGGGTTAAAAAAATAAACCCACTCATAATGTAAAAAATAACCGTAATGTATTTCTTCTTTTCGAACATAGGGATTTTGTTTACCCACAATATGTCTTTTAATAGAAATAGGTTAACAAAAAGTGTTAGGATTAATAGAAGGTTAACTGCGTTATCGTCAAAGACTGAGTAGCTTAAAAAATACAACGATAAAGAAAATAGGAGGTAAGCTAAGTAGCTTTTTAAATGTACTAGCTTCAAAAACTCATACATTGTGATAATACCAAGAATGAAAAATAACCCGAAAAACCATTCGCGTGAAGCAAACATAGCAATTATTACCATCGCGACATAAATTAGCCCCGATAAAGCTCGCACAAAAAGTTCTTTCATAAATTATAAATCTTCTAGCAGAAGCAAATATAAGTTTTTTGTGCTACTACCGTAACTCATAAAGTCCTTTTCCTTTTCAGATTCTGTTTTAAAATCTTTTATAGTTGTAATATTAGTAGGAATATTTCCGGCAGCTTTATTTTGAATTATGCGCATGCCTTCACTTATGTTTTCGGTAAATTGACTTGTAGTGGCGAAAACAATAATATTTGATGGGAGTTCATTCATTTTCTTTTCTTTAATCTGATTTGATGAAAAAAGAATAGCACCATCATTTGCTACAAGTGATTCGCATGATGTAAGAAAAAATTTACCAGCTATATTTGTATTAAAATCTAAATTAAAACCATCAAAGCGTTTCGCTAAGTTTGAGTCGATACAGAAGACCTCTTGTTCATACCAATCATTTTCTAAAAGAATATTGTCAAATGCTTCTAAGATTTCTTGAGGTGTTATGCAATATAAAAACTTACCGCCATTTTGGTTAAAGTTTTGAGTGAACTTTTCGTCTAGTGGAAGTTTTTTTTCTGGGACATATTTACTTAAGCCGTCTTTTTTAGAAGGCTTATAAGTTTTAGGATTTAAAAGTCTTTTAAAGAGACTCATGGATCTTAATAGTTGAGGAGGTGTATAATGCGCTTTCCTCAAAGATATTAAATTTTAACTAAATTGTTAGCTAGTTCCCTTTAATCTTTGAGGAGTTTGCAAAAAAAAAATTAAGAGATCGTTTTTTCAGGAATTACTTCCTTTGTGAAAGGTCTTTCTCCAAATATATTTTCAAGACTTTCTTTAAATATAACTTCTTTTTCAAGTAATTCTTCAGCCAATAAAGCTAGTTTGTCTTTATTGTCTTCTAAGAGCTTTATAGCTCTTTGGTATTGTTCTTCAATAATATTAGATATCTCTTTGTCTATTAATTCGGCTGTGGCTTCACTGTAAGGCTTTGAGAATCCGTATTCAGATTGTCCAGATGAATCGTAGTAAGTAACGTTCCCAACTTTTTCATTAAGCCCATAGATAGTTACCATAGCTCTAGCTTGCTTTGTTACTTTTTCGAGATCGCTTAATGCTCCAGTAGAAATTTTGTTGAAAATTACTTTTTCAGCAGCTCTTCCACCCATAGTTGCACACATTTCGTCTAGCATCTGCTCCGGTCTAACAATAAGACGTTCTTCTGGTAGATACCAAGCAGCACCTAGAGATTGACCTCTTGGTACAATAGTTACTTTTACTAATGGTGCGGCATGTTCTAGCATCCAGCTTACAGTTGCATGTCCAGCTTCATGGTAAGCAATTGCTTTTTTCTCACTAGGAGTAACGATTTTGTTTTTCTTTTCTAATCCTCCTACAATTCTGTCTACGGCGTCTAAGAAGTCTTGTTTGCTAACAGCTTTCTTCTCTTTTCGTGCAGCAATTAAGGCTGCTTCGTTACAAACATTAGCTATGTCTGCTCCAGAGAATCCAGGTGTTTGCTTTGATAAGAAGTCTGTGTCTAGACCTTCTTCTTTTTTAATAGGGCGAAGGTGAACTTCAAAAATTTCTTTACGTTCTCTTACATCAGGAAGGTCTACATAAATTTGTCTGTCAAAACGACCTGCACGCATTAAAGCTTTGTCTAAAACATCTGCTCTGTTAGTTGCGGCGATAACAATAACGTTAGTACCTGTACCAAAACCGTCCATTTCTGTTAATAGTTGGTTTAATGTGTTTTCTCGTTCATCATTAGATCCAGACATATTGCTTTTTCCTCTAGCACGTCCTATGGCATCTATTTCATCAATAAAGATGATTGATGGTGATTTTTCTTTTGCTTGTTTAAATAAGTCTCTAACTCTTGAAGCTCCTACACCTACAAACATCTCAACAAAATCTGATCCTGATAATGAGAAGAATGGCACTTTTGCTTCACCGGCAACAGCTCTAGCTAGTAATGTTTTTCCTGTTCCTGGAGGTCCTACTAATAAGGCTCCTTTAGGTATCTTCCCTCCTAAAGATGTGTATTTTTCAGGGTTCTTTAAAAAGTCTACAATCTCTTGTACTTCTTCTTTAGCTCCTTCTAATCCAGCTACATCTTTAAAAGAAGTTTTAACATCAACTTTTTCATCAAAAAGCTTTGCTTTAGATTTTCCAATGTTAAAAATTTGTCCTCCAGCACCGCCTCCAGCACCACCAGACATACGTCTCATAATAAAAATCCAAATACCAATAATTACAGCAAAGAAGATTATTGAAGGTAGAAATTCTGCAAGTAAATTTGTTTCAGAATCGTGACTTAAAGGAGTTGTTATATTATTTGCTTCTTCTATCTCTTTGAAGTCGTTTTCAAAATTTTGGCGATCACCTATTTCAAATTGATAGTCAGGATCATTAGGCCCTGGCGCTAAAATTCCTTTGCCTTTGTTGGTGTTATGCTCAGGTTGTGATTTTGCTTCTGTAGTAAGAAAAACTCTAGCAATTCGCCCATTAATAAGTACAACTTTTGCTATATCACCTTCACTAAGATAAGTTTCAAACTGAGATTGATCTATTTTTTGTGGTTGGGTTAAAGCATCACCTCCTAATAAATTAAAAGCGATTAGTGCAACAAGTACTGCAGCTGTAATCCAATAAGGACTAAACTTAGGCTTCTTGATTTCAGGCTTTTTATTGTCTTTTTTAGAATCTTTATTTTTATCTGCCATGTGGCTGTAATATTTTAGTTTGTAGTATTTATTTTAACCGATTTAGCATCTCCCCATAATCCTTCAATATCATAATGCTCACGGATATGTTTCTGGAAAACATGTACAACAACGTGCACGTAATCCATTAAAACCCATTCAGAATTATCGCTGCCCTCTATGTGCCAAGCTTTTTCCTGAATTGCTTTACTTACTGTCTTTTGAATTGAATTTACAATCGCATTCACATGCGTGTTTGAAGTACCGTTGCAGATAATAAAGTAATCTGTAACTGTGTTTTCTAACTCTCTTAAGTCTAGTATTTCTATGTCTAAACCTTTTACTTCTTCTATTCCTTTAATAGCTTGAGTAATAAGTTGATCTGTCTCTGCGTGCTTTTTAGCCATTAACATTTTTTAATTTATGCAAAAGTATTACTTTTTTAATTCTTGAATGCCTTAGTTTTGATAATCCTAACAGACATTTAACGCTTTGAAGATAATCAAACTTAATGCCACCGACTCTACTAACTCCTATCTTGCCCAATTGGCAAGAAAAAGTAGCTTAGAAGATGAGACTGTTGTGGTAACAAATAATCAAGAAAACGGCCGAGGTCAACGCGAAGCGATTTGGCAATCTCAATCTTTTAAAAGTCTAACATTCAGTGTGTTTAAAATAGTTTCGGGCTTGACTGCTGAGCGGCAATTTGCTGTTTCTAGAGCTGTTTCTGTAGCTATTGTTGACTATTTAAATGAAATTGTAGAGACTGAAATACAATTAAAATGGCCTAACGACATTATGGCAGAGGGGAAAAAATGTGGGGGAATTTTAATTGAGAATCAAGTGAGAGGTTCGTCTATAAACTCATCAATTATTGGAGTTGGACTTAATATTAATGAAATATCATTCAAAAATTTGCCGCAAGCGACCTCTTTATCTTTAGTTTCAGGTAAAAAGTTTGATCTTGATTTTGTTTTAGATAATGTGGCTACTGAAATATGTTTGGCATTAAATAATTTGAATGATAATCATATTAAGGTCTATCAAGAGAGATATGAGCAATTGCTTTATAGAAAAGGTGTTCTTTCGCAATATAGGCTTCCTGATGGAACTGAGTTGGTAGGAGTGATCAGAGGTGTGAGTCCATATGGACAGTTAATAATGGACCTCCCGGATGGAAGGTCCTTAAAATTTTGGAACAAAGAAATAGAGATGGTGTATTAAACCTTTTCGATGTTTTCTGAAAGTGTGTCAATAAATTTAGAGACAGGACCTTTTACCATCATCTTCATCATAGCGTTAAATTTACCTGTGAACTCAAGGTCAACAGTGCAATTTTCAGCATCAACTTCTTTTATGTTTGCTGTAAGGTTAAAAGGAATTTTATCGCTTATAGCGCCTAGTACAACTTTATTTGGAGCTTCAATTTCTTTTACCTCAAGAGCGATTTCAGGCATTCCGATTAGCGCAAATAGAAAACCGTTTTCACGAATCATTTCAAACTTGCTTATGTTTTCTGGCATAAGCTGCTCAAAGTTTTTAGCATTTGCTAAAAAATCACACATCTCTGATGCAGATTTGTTTACGGTTGCTGTGGTGCTGTTAAGTATCATTGGGTATGTTTGTCTTTAATTATTGATTATTGTTTCCAAATAGATGGATTTTCTCTCCAAGCGCTAAGAATATCTTTTTCATCATTAGAAATGTAGTTTGTTTTTTCTGCCTGTATCAATAAATGTGGATAATCGCTTAGGGTGTTTAATTGTACTCCAGCTTTTTCAAAATTTTCTGATGCAAAATCAAAGCCATAAGTAAATATAGCTAACATCCCTTTAATATTTACGCCAGCAGATCTTAATGCTTCTACGGCTAAGATACTGCTTTTACCTGTGCTTATTAGGTCTTCTACAACTACTACGTTCTGTCCAGATTCTATTTTACCTTCTATTTGGTTTTGTCTTCCATGTTTTTTTGCTTCTGGTCTCACATAACAAAATGGGACATTTAAATAATCTGCAACGAGCATACCTATACCAATAGCGCCTGTGGCTACACCTGCAATAGCGTCTGGTTTGCCATAAATCTTTTCTATTTGATTGGCTATTTGCTCTCGTAGATAGTTTCTAATAGGTGGGTATGAGAGTGTTATTCTGTTGTCGCAATAGATGGGGGATTTCCATCCTGAAGCCCATGTAAAAGGAGTTTGTGGTTGTAATTTAATTGCATTAATTTGCAATAGCAATTCGGCCGTTTTTTGAGCTGTGTCTTTATCTAAAATCATTTTGCAAATGTATAAAGTTTTTGTCAATGACATTCCAATTATTCTTTCAACAGAAAAGAAAATAGGAAAGAAGTATACTACTATCCCATTAAAGATGGTGAAGTTTAAAAAGTTGATTAAAGAAATCAATAAAGGTGATCTTACTTATGTGAACCTTTATCATAAAAACGAAGAGAAGATTGAAAAATTTTTGCGTAAAAAACTTCCAGTGGTAGAAGCTGGTGGAGGTATGGTTTATAATGCAAAAAAAGAAATTCTTTTTATATACCGTAATGGAAAGTGGGACCTTCCAAAAGGCAAATTGGAGAAAGGGGAGAGCTCTCAAGATGGTGCAATAAGAGAAACTGAAGAAGAAACAGGTGTTCGTGATTTGCAAATAAGACGTTTTATTGCTAAAACTTACCATGTATTTAAGCGTAATGGAAAATTTAAGCTTAAAATTACATACTGGTACGAAATGTATACAGATTTTGATGAAGAACTTATACCGGAAGCAAAAGAAGGAATAAAAAAGGCTAAGTGGAAAAATTTTGCACAGTCCCAAAAAGCCTTAACAGAGTCTTACGAAAACATAAAATTATTATTCCCAAAGGAGTATTTAACCACCCACCCTAATGATAGGATATCTTAAATGTGCTTTTTCGTAATTAGGAGAATGTTTATGCAGCCATTCTAATTGAGCATACCAATTTTCTTTAAAATTAGGGTCTTTGTTTTTCTTGGTCTCAAATTCTTCTTTTAATGTTGGGTTGTTTTCTAGTAGTTCTTTTGCTTTGTCTTCCCAAACATAAGGAGAAAAGCCTTCTTTTTGTTGTAGAATAGTGTCAAAAAAGTTCCAATTAAAAAAACTATCTGTGGCAGCAGGTTCTAATGTTTCTACTAAATAACGCATTCCTTCTTGATCTGTATTAATGATAAAATCGCCTTTGTTTAATAACACTGTTTCTTTACTAGCTGTTACGGTAGTGTTATAATGTAGGTAATGTCCCTCATATGGCGATTGTCTCGTTTTGTAGTCTGAAATGTGATATAATGTTGCTTCTACTGTCGAGTCGTTTTTTACTTGACTCATTTTTATTTTATTATGTTTTAGTCTGTTTATTATATTCCAATACCCTTTAGGAATAATATATTTTTCTGGGATTGTTACGGAAGTTTTAGGCTTAAAATAATTTTGATATTTGACTTTTTTTGTAAAAGGTTTTTTGTTGTCATACTTTAGGCGTTTTTTCCCTGTAATATCACTATCTATAAATGTTCCTTGATATCCTTTAAATGATAAAAAAGAATGTTTTGTAGTATCTACCAGCCAAGATAGCGGATAGTTGTCTCCCTGTTTAAAATGGTTAAAATTTTCTTTTCGAATATTAATAATGTTTTTAGTGTCTGCATCTACAATCTCAATCATACTTTTCATAAGCTCATATGTTCCTTCTACTCTTTGTTTGTAGGGTTTAAGCATGTGTGTTTCTACCATCATTCCAAGTGTGTTGTATAGCGTAGTGTAGCCTGTAGAGTATCTAGGGGAGTCTTTAAATTGACTAAACCCTTTTTCGGGTGTATTGTTAAAAACATTTACATATGGTGTGATGTCCCATTTTTTTTGGCCTAAAGAATCTTCTAGTCTTGGCATTAATGATGTGTGTAGGTAATTTCCTAAAGGTCCACCTAGTTTGTTATGCTGTGTAAATAAATGTGTGAGTACATATTGATAATCTGCACCGTTGCTTACGTGGTTGTCAATAAATACGTCGGGTTTGACGGTTCTAAAAAGATTAGTGAATGCTAATGCGTTTTTTGTGTCAGCTTTAATGAAATCTCGATTAAGGTCATAATTGCGGGCATTTCCTCTAAAACCATAGGCGGCAGGACCATTTTGGTTTGTTCTAGTGTTGTTATTTCTGTTTAGAGCTCCTCCTATATTATATATAGGTATCACTGCAATAATAGTGTTTTTGGGTTTGTTGATTTTTCCCTCAGCTAAATCTCGCATCAACATCATTGATGCATCAATACCGTCACTTTCGCCTGGATGAATCCCATTATTGATAAGAATGATGGCTTTGTCTCTATCTTTAGTAAACTCAGATTCAAAAGACCTGTCTGGATTGTAGGTAATTAGCTGTAGCGGTTCCCCACTATCGGTTTTTTGCATGTCATACACTGTGATAGACACATGTTCTTTAGCTAATGCTTCGTAAAAATTTACAGTCTCATCGTAAGTTGCGGTTTCAATTCCTTTAGTTTGTTCAAATCTTGTGGTGAAATTAAATTTTTCAACTTTTTTCTTCTCACAAGAAACAAAAATGTTGGCTACGTAGACACTGTAAATAAATAAGGTGAGGGCTTTAATGTTCATAGGTTTGAATGAGAATGGTTGAAGTTATTTACAAAAATCGTATTTTTTTTTGCTATACGGTATTGTAGATGTAATCTCTTTGGTTATATTTGTTTCTTAATATTAATTTAAAACAACTTATTATGAAAAAAATTACATTTTTGGCATTTGCCTTTATTGGAAGTTTAGCTTTTCAAGCTGAAGCTCAAGACCTAATCTTATCTCAAAATACTGATGATGCTTTAGTAGCAGGTGGAGTATCTTGTGGTGGTGGAGATAACCAATACTACCGTGCTTATGACTTAACTGCAGAAGGAGTAACTTTTGATGATGTTCTTTTATTAGGAGCTCAATTTGCTGTTGAAGCAATCGATTTTGATGAAGAACTTGTGGTAAACGCTTACGAAGTAGGTTCTTTCCCTTCAGGTTTTGATTCTACTGCACCTCCAGCTTTATTAGCTACAGGATCTGTAATTGTAGGTGTTGGAGCTACAGGTACAGTTGTAGATGTAACTTTTGATACTCCAGCTACTGTTTCTAGTAGTGCTATTGTTGTATTACAATTACACCAAGAAACTACAGGAAATATGTTTTTCCCTGGTGTAACTGGTGATGCTACTGCAGATGCTTATATTACTTCTACTACATGTGCAATTGAAGGTAACCCAACTTCTTATGCTGACATAGGATTCCCTGATGCTCACATTGTATTAAACTTAATTTACAACGAATCTTTAAGTGTTGATGATGTAGCATTATCTCAAGTTTCTATGTTTCCTAACCCTGCAACAGATGTGTTAAACATCAAAGTTCCTTCTTCTATTGAATTAACAGGAGTTACTTTATATGATGTATTAGGAAAATCAACTAACGTTGCTGTATCTAACGGTGTAGTAAATGTTGCTAACCTTGCAAGAGGTGTTTACATTGTAAATATCGAAACTACTGCTGGAACTTTAACTGAGAAGTTAGTGATCGAGTAATCAATATTTGATATATTTTATCAAAAGGCCTTCTGCATTGCAGAAGGCTTTTTTTGTATTTAATTTTCTCTCATTTAATATGTTCAACAGTATCTTGTTGTTTGTTGTTAAGTGGTTTTTTTTTTGTGGTTTATATAAATGTATTGCTGAGGGATTAGGGATACTATATGATCTATATGTCTCGTGTTTTAAACTAGATATATAGCAACAGTTAGGTTTTTTAAAAATAAAGTTGATCTAGATGTAAATAAGTAAAAATGTTTATCTTTTAAGTAAATGCCAATGGTGTGTGCTTATTGTTTTATTTAAACGTTGTTTTCTTCGATCTTTTTTGAGTTTTCTAGTGTTATTGTGTTTCTGGATTATCTTGCAATCTAAGTGTGGTTTTTTGTAATTTCAACAAAAAAAAGACCCAATATTACTATTGAGTCTTTCTTTCTTTCTTTGATTTTTGTTTTTTCTAGCTATTCATAGAAATTAAAAATTCTTCATTGTTACGAGTTTGCTTAAAGCGCTCGTTAATAAATTCCATTGCTTCTATTGGGTTCATGTCTGCTAGGTATTTACGCATTACCCACATACGTTGTATCGTGTTCTCGTCAAGTAGTATGTCATCGCGACGTGTACTAGATGATGTGAGATCTATAGCAGGGAAAATACGTCTGTTAGATATTTTTCTATCTAACTGTAATTCCATATTACCAGTACCTTTAAATTCTTCAAAGATTACTTCGTCCATTTTAGAACCGGTATCTGTTAATGCTGTTGCGATAATACTTAAAGAACCGCCGTTTTCAATATTACGAGCAGCACCAAAGAATCGTTTCGGTTTATTTAATGCAGCTGCATCTACACCACCAGAAAGTATTTTACCACTAGCGGGTTGTACCGTGTTATAAGCACGTGCAAGACGTGTAATAGAGTCTAATAAGATTACTACATCGTGACCGCATTCTACAAGACGCTTTGCTTTGTCTATAACAAGATTAGCAATGCGTACGTGCTCTGAAGGTTCCTTGTCAAATGTAGAAGCGATAACCTCTCCTTGAACGTTACGTTGCATATCTGTAACTTCTTCTGGACGTTCGTCGATAAGTAAAATAATTTGATATACTTCTGGGTGGTTTGCGGCTATAGCGTTTGCAATGTCTTTTAATAACATTGTTTTACCCGTTTTGGGTTGCGATACAATCATACCACGTTGTCCTTTTCCGATAGGGGCGAAAAGATCTATAATTCGTGTTGAAATAGTGCTTTGCTTTTCGGCAAGTTTAAATTTTTCTGTAGGAAATAATGGTGTTAAGTGTTCAAAAGATACACGGTCGCGAACCACGTTAGGCTTTTGACCATTAATCATGTTTACCTTAATAAGCGGAAAGTATTTTTCACCTTCTTTAGGTGGTCTTACTTCTCCAAGTACGGTATCACCAGATTTTAAACCAAAAAGTCTAATTTGAGATTGAGACACATAAATATCATCAGGTGAAGATAGGTAGTTGTAATCGCTAGAGCGTAAAAAACCATAGCCATCTTGCATAATGTCAAGAACTCCTTCGCTGGATATTATGCTGTCAAACTCATAATCTGGTTCTTTATATCGGTTACGGGTGTCTTTATTTCCGTTTTTACCGCCATTTCGATTATTGTTTTTAGAATTGTTGTCTCTGTTGTTGCGATTATTTGGCTTGTTCTCTTTTTTGTGAACAGGCTTTTTATCTTTCTCATCATTGTTTTTTTGATGAGTGTTTCTAGGGGGTTTTTGAGCAGGACGATTATTCTTTCTAGGTTCGTTCTTTTTAGGAGCCTCTTGTTCTTTAGGTTTTTCTTCTTTTTTAGAAGTATCTACAGGTTTTTTAGTAGTATCTTCTTTTTGAGTGTTTTCCTGTTTGTTCTTTGCTGGAGCAGCTTTGCGTGGTGCTCTTGGTTTAGGCTTGCTTACAGGTTTTGGAGTTTTCTTTGGGGCTTCGGGGCTGTCAGTAGTTACTACTGCTTTTACTTTGTTTGGATTTGCTGCTTGGTAATCTAATATTTGATATACCAAGTCTAATTTTTTCATGCTTTTGTACTTAGGTACTTTTAAAGCTGAAGCAAGTTCCTGTAATTCAGGCAACTTTTTTGCTTTTAATTCTGAAATGTCTAACATCTAAAATGTATAAGTTTGAATTGTAATTAGGAGGGATTCCTGAGAAGGAATTTCTTTTGAAAAATTATTGAAGACTAAGTAACCTTGTTTGAAGTGGTTACGTATAGATTATGCAATAATACAATAATATTTTAAATTTCACATTTTTAATTTGCTAAAGAAAGGTTATTTTTGTTTTTATAATTTAAGTTATGTTACAACGCATCCAAACTATTTATATGATTGTTGCCATTTTGTTAATGGGGGTATTGTATTTTTGGTTTCCTACATTAATAGATGGTGATACTGTGATTATTGATCGTAATGAGCCTTTGGTGTTTGGACTTATATTTGGAGCAATGGCTTTAATTGTGTTATCTATATTAAGTTTTAAAAAGCGACAGTTACAATTTGTGCTTAATCGCTTATCTATCATATTTAATTTTGTATTACTGGGAGTTTTCGTATACAGGGCGCTAAGTATATCTGGAGAGACCTTGGTCTCAGAGAAAGGTATTGGGGTGTTGATTCCTATCATTTCTATCGTTTTTTTAGTGTTGGCTAATAAAGCCATCAAAAAGGATGAAGACCTTGTCAAATCTGTGGACCGTTTACGATAAACTATTACTTAGTATTATTAGTGCAAGACCCTTCCATAATGCCATTTGGAAGGGTTTTTTATTTCGCGAAAATATAAGGCTATATGCTTACCTAAAATTGTGCTTTATTAATGCGCTTTTTTATTTTGTTATATATAAGGTGTCTCCAGTTACGATTAAGCTTTCTTCAATTTACTTTAATCTAGCAGTTTTACTGAAATGTCTCAATTTTATCTTGATACTAGTTTTTTTGTTAAGCAGCTAAGATCTGCCATTAGTTTAAGCTATTATAAGTATAGTTTAGTTGTTGATCTTTGTTTTTTAGTATGATTTCTGCATTAAGATTCTTCTCATTGTTTGTTTTACCAACTTTTTTTAGCTGTTTATCTGTTAGGATTATTAACAGTTTGATTGGTTTTTGTTTTTCGAGTTGCTAAAGTTTATGTTTTTTTGAATGGTTTTCTAGATATAACTTAAGGGTGTTTAGTTTTTGACTTATACTATTTATGAGGTTCTAATGCTTGTTGGTCTGGTAGTATAT
>ABCO01000002.1:0-395000 GCA_000170815.1 unidentified eubacterium SCB49 | reverse complement strand
TTTTTACTTTTACATCATTTTTTATATTCAATAACCTCAAGATTGTCAATTTTACCTGATGCTATTGTAAAACGAAGCATGGTTCTAACTTGATGAAAACCGTGTGTTCCAATCGCTCCTGGATTCATATGGAGTAATCCTGTTTTTTTATCATTCATCACTTTTAATATATGCGAATGTCCTGTAATATATAGTTTGGGTGGATTTGCATAAATTGCTTCTCTAACTCTTTGGTTGTATTTACCAGGATAGCCTCCTATATGTGTCATCCATACATCAACACCTTCACAGGTAAAGCGATTATCTAATGGGAATTCTAACCTAGCTTTATCGTTGTCAATATTTCCATAAACAGCCCTTAATGGTTTTAATTTCTTTATTGTGTCTGTCACTTTAAGGTCACCTATATCACCTGCATGCCATACTTCGTCTGCATTTTTTACATGTTTTAAAATGGCAGAATCTATATAACTATGAGTGTCGCTAAGAAGGAGAATTTTTTTCAATATAATTGATGGTTTTAATGAGATGTAAAATTACATTTTTTAGAATTGATGCAATGTTTTATTGTTGATAGTTGATTAATTAGTAACTATTAATCAAGTTTGTTTTCTAACCCTTTTTCATTTTGTAATTTTGCTTAAAACACAACACTTGAGATATTTCTTAGAAATAGCATATAATGGTGCAAAGTATTGTGGTTGGCAAAAACAACCCGATGCAAAAACAGTACAACAAGAAATAGAATATTTTTTATCTACCGTATTGCGTCAAGACGTTACCACTATGGGCGCTGGAAGAACAGATACGGGTGTTCATGCTAGACAGATGTTTCTTCATTTTGATGTTTCCAAATCTATTAGTATTCCAAACTTTTTATATAAGGCAAATTCTTTTTTGCCACCGGATATAAGTGTTTTAAATTATTATGAAGTTCTCGATGATCATCATGCGAGGTTTAATGCAATTGCTCGAGAGTATGAATACTATGTCAGTGTCGTTAAAGATCCTTTTTCTATTGACTCTGCTTATTATCTCAAGAATTTTCCTGATATAAATTTGATGAATGAGGCGGCAAGTTCGCTTCTTACATATTCAGATTTTCAATCTTTTTCTAAAGTTCGCACAGAGGTGAAAACCTTTAATTGCAATGTGACAAAGGCAGAATGGATTTTAAATGGAAATATGTTGATTTTTACCATTTCAGCAGACCGTTTTTTAAGAAATATGGTACGATCTATTGTGGGTACATTGCTTGAAGTGGGTAGTGGAAAAATAACTATAGAAGATTTTCATAACATTATTGCTAGTAAAAATAGAAGTAATGCAGGTATATCAGTTCCTGCTCACGGTTTGTATTTAACAAAGGTTATCTATCCAGAAACTGTATCTTTACAACCCATAAAAACAAGCTAGATTGAAAGATTCTGGAAAAGCATTTGATTTTAAGTTATTTAAGCGACTCGTTTCATTTGCAAACGTGTATCGTTTTATATTTTATTTTGTAGGTTTTGCTGCTATAGCCATGGCGGCACTTTCTATTTTAAGACCTTATATATTAAAGGTAGCTATTGACGAATCTATTATTGGGAAAGATAGTGAGGGCTTGTTATTCTTTGTTCTTTTAATGGCCGGAGTTCTATTGGTAGAAGTACTGTTTCAATTGTCTTTTATCTATTATGCAAACTGGTTAGGACAGCATGTTGTTAAAGATATTCGTGTCAAGCTTTTTAAGTTGATGACTAGTTTTAAAATGCAATATTTTGATAACAGTGCCGTAGGAAGATTAACTACACGTGCAGTGAGTGACTTGGAGACTATTTCAGCCATATTTAGTCAAGGGCTATTTGTTATAGTAAGTGATCTTCTTAAAATGTTTGCTATCGCTGGTTTTATGTTGGTGTTAAGTTGGAGACTAGCGCTGATAGTATTTTTAATATTACCTGTGATACTTGTTGCTACAAGACTTTTTCAGCGTGCTATGAAAACTGCTTTTGAAGAAGTACGATTGCAAGTATCTAACCTTAATTCTTTTGTGCAAGAACGAATTACGGGGATGAAGATCTTACAAATTTTTAATAGAGAAGATACAGAGTTTAGAGCCTTTGAAAAGATAAATTCTAAACATAAAAAGGCGTGGGTAAAAACTGTTTGGTATAATTCAATATTCTTCCCAATTGCTGAAATGTCAAGTTCTGTAGCCATTGGTTTGGTGGTTTGGTACGGAGGTCTTAATGCAGAGGGAGGTATAGTAACCTTAGGGATTATTACCGCTTTTATTGAATATTCTCAAATGCTCTTTAGGCCTTTAAGGCAAATAGCAGATAAGTTTAACACATTACAGATGGGAATGGTGGCTGCAAAACGCGTTTTTGAAGTTCTTGATACACATTCGCACATTGAAGATAAAGGTGTTTTGGCTCTAGAAAATGCACAAGGGAAAATAGACTTTAAAGCAGTTCATTTTGGCTATATTCCAGATGAAGAAGTTATTAAAGGGATATCATTTTCTGTAAATCCTGGTGAAACCGTTGCAATTGTTGGAGCTACCGGAGCAGGGAAATCTACAATTATTAATTTGCTGAATCGTTTTTACGAGATTAATAGCGGTGTCATTTCTGTAGATGGCACACCTATAAAAGAATATGAACTAGCCTCTTTAAGAAGCCAGATAGCTATAGTGTTACAAGATGTTTTTCTCTTTGCAGATACAATTTTGAATAACATTACTTTAAATGACCCTAACATTTCTGAAGAAGAAGTTAGGAGAGCTGCAAAAGTAATTGGTGTAGATGCCTTTATCGAGACGTTGCCGGGTGGATATCACTATAATGTTAAAGAGAGAGGTGCCATGTTATCTTCTGGACAACGACAGCTCATTGCGTTTTTAAGAGCCTATGTGAGTAAGCCAAGTATATTAATATTAGATGAAGCAACCTCAAGTGTAGACAGCTATAGTGAAGAGTTGATACAGACAGCTACAGAAAAAATCACAAAAGGACGAACTTCTATTGTCATCGCTCACAGACTCGCTACCATTAAAAAAGCAGACAAAATTATTGTGATGGAAGCTGGTAAAATTGTTGAGATGGGAACCCACAAAGCACTCCTTAAAAAAGAAGACGGACATTATCGTAATCTTTACGAAGTCCAGTTTACGGTAGATAAAGCTATATAGATTATTGAGATGGTGATATTGCCATTGATTGTAGTAGCTCTATATTGCCAGTTACTACTAAGAGAATTTCGACCATGATGATGCAACCTATATAGACCACAAACAGTATTGCTAAAAAGAATAATAGTTTTAAGATAAACTGTTTAAATGATAGTTTAAATAATCTAATAGCGATATAGCTGTAAATCCCTATTTGAAGTATGAGAGAGCTTACTTGTACGTAAGGAAAAACATTTTTATTCCAGATTGTTGCAAAGAATAATAAAATTGCAACTATAGAAATTTGTGAAAAAGCATAGAGGTTAAAAACTAAATGTTCTGCATAATTATACTTTTTTTTATTGTAAAAAACGATAAAGGAAATAAAAGCCATTATCGGAATGGAGATGTAAAAAATAGCAGCTTGATATTCAAACATTTTTTTTTGAAAATATATCACAGCCTCTTGTTGGTGTTTGCTTTGTGTAGATAAGTTAAAAGCAGCTTCTAGTGAATCCGAAAAAAAAGTTTGAGCGATAAAATAAAAAAACGTTGAGAATAAAATGGCAATTGTAAAATAACCAAATGCGTGAATATATGTTTTACGAGTACCGCCTATATAACCATCAATTACATTTTCAGGTTTTCTAAACATTTCTGTAAATGTGCGAACAGGTTTGCTTGAATCAATACTAAAAAAAGCAATTCTCACTTCTTTTGCGAGATAGCCTAAAGTAATTCTATGGTCAATAACTTTTGCGCCACATTCTTTACAAAATTTCGCGTCTTGATCAAGTGCTGTTTTGCAATTTTTACATTCCATATATTCTAACTTAAATCTTGTGTGAGATTGTCTTTAAGTTCTTCTATGGTATCAAAAAGAGAAAAGCTTCCTTCTTTTACATATGAGATTTGTCCATTTTCTTCAGAAACAACTAAGCATACAGCGTCTGTTTTTTCTGTTACTCCTACAGCAGCGCGATGACGAAGTCCAAAACGTAGCGGTATGTTTCTATTACTTGAAACAGGAAGAATAACACGAGTTGCTGTAATTTTGTTCCCTTCAATAAGCATAGCGCCATCGTGTAATGGGCTGTTTTTGTAGAATACAGACTCAATAATAGGTTGATTTACTTCCATTGACATAGCATCGCCAGTATCTTTTACAAAATCTAGGCTATTGTTTCTTTTAATAACAATGAGTGCGCCCGTTTTGTCTTTTCCCATTTTGTGGCAAGCATCAAGTATAGCATCGACATTAGTTTCTGGGCCTTCAGTACTGGTAAAAAGATTAAATTTTTTGAAAATTCGTTTACGTGATGAAAAATTGGTAGAACCTAACATCAATAAAAATTTTCGTATTTCTTGCTGAAATACTACAATTAAAGCAAACATTCCTACACCTAAGAAACCTCCTAAAATATTACTGAGCAGTTGCATTTCTAGAAACTCAGTAAGTTTCCAAATTCCATAAATGATAACGATACCAATAAAAATATTGATAGCAACAGTGCCTTTTACAAGTTTGTATATGTAATACAATAGAAAAGCCACGAGTACAATGTCTACAATGTCAATTAATCTGGGGCTTAAAATGTCCAAGGGATTGGTTTTTTTGGTGGGTTAAAAGTAGTGACTTTTTTATTATTAGTGTGAAGATTTTAGTTTTGTTACAAGTTTTATGCATTCTACCGCTTCTTTTACATCGTGAACTCTAAGGATGTTTGCTCCTTTTTGTAAAGCGACCATGTGTAAAGCTGTAGTTCCGTTAAGCGCTTCTTTTGCCGAAATATTAAGGGTTTTGTATATCATAGATTTTCTAGAAATACCAGCTAAAATAGGAGTGTTTAATGATTGTAAAAGTTCGAGATTGTTTAATAACTCAAAGCTATGTGCTGCTGCTTTTGCAAAACCAAATCCGGGGTCCAAAATGACATCGTTAATGCCTTGTTTTTTTGTTTCGTCAAGAATTTTAGTAAAATGAAAGATGACTTCTTTGGTGATATTTTCATAATCAGCTTTAGAGGTCATGTTTTGTGGTGTGCCTTTCATGTGCATTGCTATGTAGGGTACTTGTAATTGAGCAACGGTTTTTAGCATGTTGCTATCAAGAGTGCCTCCAGAAATATCATTTATAATACAAGCTCCAGCTTCAATTGCTTTTTTTGCCACTTCACTTCTAAAAGTGTCTATGGATAGTAATGCGTTTGGAAATTTTTTTACAATTTCAGAAATTACTGGGGTTACACGACTTATTTCTTCTTCTTCAGAAATGTTAGTAGCATTTGGTCTTGAGCTATAACCGCCAATATCTAGAAACATCGCGCCATCGTTTAACATTTGTTCTGCTTGTTTTATGGCAGTTTTAATGCTTGTGGTATTTCCGCCGTCATAAAATGAGTCTGGCGTAACGTTTATAATCCCCATTACACGTGGTGTACTGAGGTCGATAAGGGTGCCTTTACAATTGATAGTCTGCAATTTTTAATTCTGATTAATTATAGCGAAATTTACGCAAATTATTAGAATTCCCTATGGCAGATACGTCTAAACAATATAATGAAGTAATCACTACGTGCAGAACGTTGTTTATCAATAAGATGAAAGACTATGGAAGTGCATGGCGCATCTTGCGTTTACCATCTTTGACAGACCAGATTTTTATAAAAGCACAGCGCATAAGAGGTTTGCAGCAAAACAAAGAACAGAAAGTTGATGAAGGGCAGCAAAGTGAATTTATAGGAGTGATTAATTATTGCATAATGGCATTAATACAACTTGAAAATGGAGTGGTAGAACAGCCAGATTTATCACTAGAAGATGCCATTGTTTTGTATGATAAAAAAGTGGCCATCACAAAGCAGTTAATGATGGATAAAAATCATGATTATGGTGAGGCATGGCGAGATATGCGTGTAAGTAGCTTGACAGATTTAATTCTACAAAAGCTTTTACGTGTTAAGCAAATAGAAGACAATCAAGGAAAAACCCTAGTGAGTGAAGGGATAGATGCTAATTATCAGGATATGATTAATTATTCTGTTTTTGCGCTTATTCATTTAAATGAAGAATAAAGAGATTACTTTTTTGTAGCACATGCGCTAAAAGCAAAGATTAAAGAATAAATTTAAATAAAGAAAGAATGAGAGTACTAGTAGGATTTTTAAGAATATTTGTTGGAATTTTATTTATAATCAGTGGGCTTATTAAGCTTAATGATCCTGTAGGTTTTTCGTTTAAGTTAGGAGATTATTTTGCTCCAGATGTTTTAGACCTTCCATTTTTAGTGCCTTTTGCTTTGCTTATAGCAGTAGTGGTGGTTATTTATGAAGTGTTGCTTGGGGTAATGTTAATAATTGGCTATGCAAAAAAGTTTACCTTATGGAGTTTATTAATAATGATTGTAGGGTTTACATTCTTAACATTCTATTCTGCATATTTTAACAAGGTTACAGATTGTGGTTGTTTTGGAGATGCAATGCCTTTAGTACCTTGGGAGTCATTTATTAAAGATGTTGTCTTGTTAGTGATGATTATCATCATATTTATTGGTAGAAAGCATCTTTGGCCGTTTTTCACTAAAATGAGCCGTACAGTTATCGTGTCTGTTACTTTTGTTCTTTGCTTATTATTTGGATATCACGTATTAATGCATTTACCAGTAAAAGATTTTAGAGCTTATGCTGTTGGTGAAAATATTAAAGACGGTATGGCTTTTCCAGAAGATGCTTTGAAACCTGTTTTTGATTATCATTGGAAATTTAATGTAAACGGAGAAGATCAAGTAATAACAACTCAAGGAGATTATCCGCAAGTAAACGGAACTTTTATAGAGGTAGAAACTGAAGAAACTCAAAAAGGATATGAGCCACCTGTGCACGATTTTTCTATGGAGCGTAACGGAGAAGATTATACAGATGAATTGCTTAATGATCCTAACCTTTTAATGGTTGTTGCTTACAGTTTAGATAACACAGAGCACAATGGTTATGTAAAAATTAAAGAAGCTACAGATAAGGCGATTGCAAACAATTACCGTGTAATAGGTATGTCTGCATCTTCTCAAGAAGAAACAGAACTGCTTAAAGAACGTCACAATCTTAATTTTGATTTTTATTTCTGTGATATGACTACCCTTAAAACTATTGTTCGTAGTAATCCAGGATTAGTGATGTTAGAAAATGGAACTATTACTCAAAAACTTCACTTTAATGATGCGGCAGATTTAAAACTTGAATCGTTGCCTGCTAGACCTAAAAAAATAGTCGAAGATATAAGAGAGGTTGTAGTAGATTCAATGCAAATTCAAGAAGCAGAATAATCATGGGGCGGTATATACTTCAAAAAATAGGGTATGCGTTTTTAACGCTTTTTGGAGTGGTTACTGTGATTTTTTTATTGTTCACTATTTTGCCAGGAGATCCCGCGAGTATGATGTTGGGGCAAAATGAAACGGCAGAGCAAATAGCGATAGTAAAAAAGAAATATGGGTTTGATAAGCCTGTGGGTGTACAGTATGTTTATTATTTAAACGATTTGTCACCACTTTCTTTTCATAGTACAAATGCAGACGATTATACTTTTTTAGCAAAGAATAAATATAATGCAGTTCAGCTTTTTTCTACTGACGAAACTGTAATGGTTGTAAAATTGCCTTATTTAAGAGAATCGTTTCAAAAAAACGGAAAAAAAGTAAGTAGCGTAATTGCTGAAACACTACCTAATACTTTTATACTTGCTGTTTCGGCAATAATTATAGCGATGCTTTTAGGTGTGTTTTTAGGGATTGTCTCAGTGCTTTTTAAAGATGGATGGATAGACAGATTGATTCAGTTAGTGAGCACTTTAGGAATGAGTGTGCCCTCATTTTTTAGTGCAATTATCTTTGCTTGGTTATTTGGTTTTGTATTGCATAAGTACACCGGATTAAACATGACGAGTAGTTTGTATGAAGTTGACGATTTTGGAGAAGGAACTACAATACAATGGAAAAACCTTATATTGCCAGCTATTGTTTTAGGAATAAGGCCATTAGCCGTAGTGAGCCAGTTAATGCGTAACTCTTTACTTGAAGTTTTAAATCAAGATTATATAAGAACTGCAAAAGCAAAAGGTCTTTCTTTTAGTAAAATTATAAGAAGACACGCCTTAAAAAACTCATTAAATCCTGTGATTACAGCTATATCGGGTTGGTTTGCATCTATGTTAGCTGGAGCTGTTTTTGTAGAATACATTTTTGGATGGAACGGGCTTGGTAAAGAAATAGTAGAGGCATTAAATACCTTAGATTTACCTATCATTATGGGAGCTGTCATTATCATTGCGAGCCTTTTTATTGTGATCAATATTTTGGTAGATTTGGCTTATGGATGGCTAGACCCAAAGGTAAATGGATAACAAGATTTTAAATTATTAATATTTCCGTAGTGTTTTTTATACTAAGGGAATCTAAAAATAACCGCTTGGCGGAACACACATTATGAGAAAAAATATCGTAGCCGGAAACTGGAAAATGAATAATGATCTAGCACAAACAGAAGCGTTGTTGCTAGGTTTAAAAAAGCATGCGATTCCAGAAAATGTATCTGTGATGGTAGCCCCGGCATTTACAAATTTATATCAAGCCTTTGAAACTGTAAGAGAAACTCCAATAGAAGTAATTGCACAAAACATGCATCAAGCTAAAAATGGTGCTTTTACAGGTGAGGTTTCTGCGCCAATGTTAAAAAGCGTGGGTGTAAATACTGTGATAATAGGGCATAGTGAACGTCGTGCTTATTTTCATGAAACAAATGCTTTGTTAGCAGAAAAAGTTACTGCTGCTATTGAAAATGATATGCAAGTTATTTTTTGTTTTGGAGAAGAATTAAGTGATAGAAAACAGGGTGAACATTTTGAGGTAGTAAAAGCACAGTTACAGCAAGGATTATTTCATATCGATGAAAACCAGTTTAAGAATATAGTTTTAGCTTACGAGCCAGTTTGGGCCATAGGTACTGGCGAAACGGCGAGTCCGGAGCAAGCGCAGGAGATACATAATTACGTACGTAAATTAGTTGCCACAACTTACTCTGATGCGGTATCAGAAAACGTTTCTATTCTATACGGTGGTAGTGTGAAGCCTGCAAATGCTAAAGAGATTTTTGCAAATGCAGATGTAGACGGCGGACTCATAGGAGGTGCAGCTTTAAAAGCAGAAGATTTTATGGCAATTGTAAACGCATTTTAATACTTCGGAAATTTTAAAGATTTAAACAATGTCACAGATTTACATAGAGTACGATTTTAAAGTGTCACCACTTCAACCAGGAAATGAAATTTTAATTGCAGAATTAGGCAATGTAGGTTTTGAAAGTTTTGTGGAAAATGAAGAAGGAGTAAAGGCATACATACAGAAAGAAGAGTGGAGTTCAGACATTCTAGAAGGTATATTTATTTTAGGTTCAGATGAGTTTGAAATCACATTTCAGAAAACAGAAATAGATCAAGTAAACTGGAATGCAGAATGGGAGAAAAATTTTACACCTATTGTAGTAGATGATGTCTGTGCTGTTCGTGCTACCTTTCATGAACCTTTTCAAGTGCCTTATGAGATTGTGATAGAGCCTAAAATGTCTTTTGGAACAGGACATCACGAGACGACACATATGATGATACAGCATATTCTGGATGAAGAATATACAGGTAAGAAAGTATTAGATATGGGCTGCGGAACAGCTATTCTGGCCATTTTAGCAGAAATGAAGGGCGCAGTCGAACTAGATGCGATAGATATTGATCCTTGGTGCGTAGAAAACTCTGAGGAGAATGTAGATCGTAATAACTGTAAAGCAATCTCCACTATTTTGGGAGGTGCTGATGTTATTCCAGAAGTAAAGTATGATACGATTATCGCTAACATTAATAGAAATATTTTGCTAGCTGACATGAATGTCTATGTATCACGACTAAAAACAGGTGGATCTCTTTTTTTAAGCGGATTCTACACAGAAGATTTACCAATAATTACCGACTGTTGCAATAAACTTGGCGGTAGTTTTGTTAGTAATAAAGAGCGCAACAACTGGGTTGCGGCAAAGTTTGTATTTTAAAAAATGAAGTATGGGAACACGTAAACAATATGATGAACAGGAAGATGTTGCTGTTTTAGAAGATAAGGAAAACGTTATTGTGCTATTTAATGATGATGTAAATACATTTGATGATGTAATAGATGCTCTTGTATATGCTTGTGATCACACTCCTTTACAGGCAGAACAATGTGCTACTCTTGTTCATTATAAAGGGAAATGTACTGTAAAAACGGGCTCTTATGAAGATTTAGAGCCTAGATGTTCTATGTTGTTAGAGGCAGGTTTAAGCGCAGAAATTAATTAAGCTTTATTAAAAAATGAAAAGAAGTTTAATTTTTTGAAATTTTATTAGCATTTAAACAAACACTTTATTTATATTTGCACCCCGAAACAAATTTATTGTTTCATTTACGGCCTCGTGGCGCAACTGAATAGCGCACTTGATTACGGCTCAAGAGGTTACAGGTTTGAATCCTGTCGAGGTCACCATTAAAACCCTAAACGCTTATTGTTAAGTGATTTAGGGTTTTTTTATGCGTGTATTTTTAGATTCTTTTAGCGTATAATCTAACTGTTCTCTGTTGATAGATCAAGCTAGGGTATATGCAAATAAAAAACCTCAAACAATCTTAGTATGACAAAGGTTGTTTGAGGTTTTTGTTAGTAGCTTTCAGATTATAAAGGAATATTACCGTGTTTTTTCTTAGGTAATGTTGCTACTTTGTTTTGAAGCATAGCATATGCTTTTATAAGTTTTCTTCTTGTGTCTTTTGGATCGATTACCTCATCGATAAAGCCTCTTTCTGCTGCGCTATATGGATTTGCAAACTTTTCTGCATACTCAGCTTCTTTTTCTACCAACTTGGCAGCTGGGTCAGCTGCAGCGCTAATTTCTTTTCTAAAGATAATTTCACTAGCACCTTTTGCACCCATTACTGCAATTTCGGCACCTGGCCAAGCATAGTTCATATCTGCACCAATGTGTTTCGAGTTCATTACATCATAAGCACCTCCATAGGCTTTTCTTGTAATTACAGTAACTTTTGGTACGGTAGCTTCACTTAATGCGTATAATAATTTTGCGCCATTAGTGATGATTCCATTCCATTCTTGATCTGTACCTGGCAAGAACCCTGGAACATCTACTAATACTAACAATGGAATATTAAAACAATCGCAGAATCTTGTAAATCGCGCTGCTTTTTTAGAGCTTTCTACATCTAATACACCAGCTAAACTAGTAGGTTGGTTTGCGACAATACCAATACTTTTTCCGGCAAGTCTTGCAAAACCTACTACAATATTGTCTGCGTAGTCTTTATGAATTTCGAAAAACGAATCGGTATCAATAATTTCTTTAATCACGTGCCTCATGTCATAAGGCTGGTTTGCATTTTCAGGTACAATTTCTTCTAAACCCAGGCGTGTTTCATCTGCTACTTTAAAATCTAGATCTTTTGGTTTGTCTTCACAGTTTTGCGGCATATAGCTCAACATCTGTTTGATCTGATTAATACATTGTATATCATTATCTGCAGTTACGTGTGTTACACCAGATTTTGTGGCGTGAGTATTTGCACCTCCAAGTTCTTCTGCGGTAACGACCTCGTTTGTTACGGTTTTAACCACGTTTGGTCCAGTAACAAACATATAGCTTGAGTTTTCTACCATCAATGTAAAATCTGTCATTGCAGGAGAGTAAACAGCACCACCTGCACAAGGTCCCATAATTGCAGATATTTGAGGGATAACTCCAGATGCCATTACATTTCTGTGAAAGATATCTGCATAACCACCCAAAGAGCGAACACCTTCCTGAATTCTGGCACCACCACTGTCATTTAAGCCAATTACTGGAACACCAATTTTCATTGCCATATCCATAACCTTGCAAATTTTTTCGGCGTGAGTTTCTGAAAGTGCTCCACCAAAAACGGTAAAATCTTGAGCAAAAACACAAACTTGCCTTCCGTTTACGGTTCCGTATCCAGTGACAACACCATCTCCATAAAAAAGTTGTTTTTCCATACCAAAGTCTTTAGTACGGTGTGTTACTAAAGCACCCATTTCTTCAAAAGAACCATCGTCTAATAAAAAATGGATACGCTCTCTAGCTGTTAGTTTTCCTTTTGCGTGTTGTTTGTCAATGCGTTCTTGTCCTCCCCCTAAATGAGCGAGTGACAATTTATCTGCTAATATTTGTTTCTTATCTTTCATTATAAGGTATTTCTTTTAGACCAGTTTGAGTTGTTGTTTTTAGCGGTTTTAACTGTTTTTTGATTTTCGAGATACAATTGTAAACCTATTAAAGCTGCTATTTCTCGTTCTTCTTGAAATTGCTGCTCTAACTTGTCTGGAGAATAATATGATTTTACGAAATGCGTGTTAAAGTTCCCTGAAGTAAAGGCTTCGTGTTCACAAACAAATTTCCCGAAAGGTAGGGTAGTGGAAATTCCTTTTACGTTATAGTTGTCTATGGCTTTCACCATTAACTGAATAGCTTCTGCTCTGTCTTTACCGTAGGTAATCAATTTTGATAACATAGGGTCGTAATAAATAGGGACATCCATCCCTTCTTCAAAACCATCATCTACACGAACACCTTCGCCTGTAGGTGTTTTGTAAGTTGTTAATGTTCCGATGCTAGGGGCAAAATTTGCTAAAGGATCTTCTGCATACACTCTTACTTCGAGCGCGTGGCCTTTTATTTTTAAGTCTTCTTGTGTAAATGCTAGTTTTTCGCCTCGCGCGACTTTAATTTGTTGTTCTACGAGATCTATTCCTGTGATTAATTCTGAAACAGGATGTTCTACCTGCAAGCGGGTATTCATTTCAAGGAAATAGAAATTTTTGTTTTCATCTAGTAAAAACTCAACAGTACCTGCGCCTACATAATCGCAGGCTTTTGCTACTTTTATAGCAGCATCACCCATTGCTTCTCTTATTTCTGGAGTTAATACGGCAGATGGAGCCTCTTCAACTACTTTTTGGTGTCTTCTTTGTATGCTACATTCTCTTTCAAAGAGATGAATGATGTTTCCGTGGGTGTCTGCTAATACTTGTATTTCAATATGTCTTGGAGAGCCAACATATTTTTCAATAAAAACAGAACCATCACCAAAGGCAGCTTTTGCTTCGCTTATGGCTCTCTCCATTTGCTCAGGTAATTCTTGGAGGTTTTCTACAACTCTCATTCCTTTTCCGCCACCTCCTGCAGAAGCTTTTATTAATATAGGAAATCCAATTTCTTTTGAAATTTTCTCAGCTAATTTAATATCGGTGATGGCTTCTTCAATACCCGGAACCATAGGAATATTGTAACTGTTTACGGCTTCTTTAGCAGCTAGTTTGTTACCCATAACTTCAATGCTCTGAGGTTTAGGGCCTATAAAAGTGATACCGGCAGCAGTAGCCATTTTGGCAAAAACTGCATTTTCACTTAAAAATCCATATCCAGGATGAATAGCATCTGCGCCAGTGTCTTTGGCTGCTTGAATTACTTTTTCCATCACGAGGTAAGATTCTGCTGAAGGTGCAGGGCCTAATAAGACTGCTTCGTCAGCAAAACGAACGTGAGGTGCGCCACGGTCTGCTTCACTATAAACAGCGACCGTTTTAATTCCCATTTTTTGAGCGGTTTTCATTACTCTTATAGCGATTTCTCCACGATTTGCTATTAGTATTTTTTTCATTCTATTTGTTGGATTTATGGCGTTTTCGCGAAAGCGGTACCTTTATTTTTAATTTTACAAGTGGACTAAAAAGAGCGGCCTTAGGCTTCCATTTCAATAATTAATTGTCCTTTGTCTACAGCGTCATTTATGTTGACTTCTATAGATTTTACGACACCTTTACCGTCTGAAAGAATGGTGTTTTCCATTTTCATTGCAGATAAAATAAAGAGTGGTGTGTTGTCTTCTATGCTGTCGCCAGGTTTTACTAAAATGTCAACAATAATGCCTGGCATTGGTGCCTTTATATTGGTTGATTTGGACTCTGTTTTTTCTAAAAGTCCCATTTTACTAACCATCATATCATAGGCATCGTCAATCTTTAAATCGTATAGATTACCATTAACAGAAAGTGTTAAGCTTTTATCTAGAAAATTTTCTGATATTAAGGCTACTTTATAAGCTTGGTTGTCTTTTAAAACGTGAAATTTTTCTGCTGAAATTTTATGTATATCAAGCGCGGATAGCTCGTCTGTTTTTACTGAGAATTCTTGTTGATCAGTAGTAATTTTATAGGTGCTCATATGGCTAAATAATTTCTTATAAAATTACGATAAAAAGTAATTTTAGAAAAGACTATTTATAAGTTTTTACGTGTTTTGGCTGAGATTTAATAGCTTAATGTGGCTGATTTTAAGCTTGCTAGTTTTGGAATATGATAATCCTCATATTTATTTTTTTATAAGTGTGTTATTTTCGTTGTATAAAATTTAGAAAGCATGAAAAATATTCTTTTACCTACAGATTTTTCTGAAAATTCAATGAATGCCATCCGTTATGCTTTGCGTTTTTTTGAAAATTGGGAATACAATTTTTACATACTTAATGTGCAAAAAATTTCGGGTTATATTAGTGATGACCTTCTTGCGAGTAATGAGCCTAATTCTGTTTATGAAAGTATTGCCGCAGACAATAAGAAGTTGATTAATGAATTAGTTAAAAAGCTTAGCAAAGAATATAAGTCACAGTCTTATTCTTTTCATGGACTTTTTGATTATGATGATTTTGTGTCGGCTGTAGATCAAGCTGTACAATTTCATGCTATTGATCTTATTGTTATGGGAACTAATGGTGCAACTGGTGCAAAAGAAGCTGTTTTTGGTAGTAATACATTACAGGTAATACGATCATTAAAATGTCCAGTGCTTACTGTACCAGAAAATTATACGTATGAAGGTGTAAATAGTGCTTTGTTTTCAACACATAACTGTGAAGATTTTTCACTTGAAGGTGTTAGTGTGTTTAAAGAAATGCTTAATATCCATCAAGCTGAACTTAACGTATTAGATATTAAGGATGAAGGTGTGGTTGTAAACAGTAAAGAAAACGATACGTATTTAAAGCGATTATTTACCGATTATCCTTATTCCTATTTTTTAATTAACTCAATGCCTGGTTTAATAGCTGTTAATACGGCAACTCAATTATTGAAGGTTGACCTTCATGCCGTGTTTATTGAGAAAGAGACTTTTTTAAAACGTTTGCTTTTTGGGTCTAATGTGTCCCAATTAGCATATAAAACGCTGGTTCCTTTATTGTTTTTACATCGATAGGGACGTATTGATTATTCATTAAGGAATAAAAGGTTGTTTTCTTTTAAGGTGCTAAATAATACGTTTATGTAAGAATTAATGTTGCTTTTAATTTTATTAGCATCAACTAATTCGATGTTTCCACTCCATAATAATTCACGTTCCTTACCAGGGCAAATACAAAATAATGAAGTTTCTGTGGTGTATACTTGATAGCGTTCTTGTTGTTCTTTTCTGTATACGTGTTGATTGCGGTAATAGTAATCTTCAAAAGTTTGGTTGTTTTTTGAGAAATTTTGGTAAGCTTCTACAAGGGTTATTTTACTTTCTTTACCGGTGATTTTTGTAAATAAAATAGCGTCAAAACCTGCTTCAAGAAGTTTGTTTTCTATTTCGTTGAGTTGTTTTAAAGATTGATCATTGTCGGTGAACGATGTTTCAAAGAAATCAATGCTTTTTACTGCAATCACCTCATTTTTTTCTAAATAATCTACCATATCACTTTCGTAGATTCTTCTTAGATTTTTATCTGCAGTAATACCTACAACCAAAACCTTATTGGCTAAAAAGTTATCAGTCTCAGGATTTTTATATTGTTGGGTCAGTTTAGTACTAGTGCACCCAAAAAAGCTTAACGAAATGAGTGTAGTTGCTATTATTACAAATAATGTTTTCATGCGTTATGTTTTTAAGTGAGATAACAGGTGCAATGCCAAGAGTTTTTTATAATTTGAAATTTAAAGAGTGTGTTTTGTTTTAGAAACACACTCTTTATTGTTTGTTACAAAGATTAGTTTTGCGAATCGTGCAAAGCGAGAATAGGTACTTTTGCATTATACCCAAGATCTTTTACCAGGGGTCTAGAAAAGATAGATCCAAAAAAAGTATGTTTTCTATTAATGAAAGCAATCATTTCGCTTTCTCTACTTTGAATAAAAATATCTAATCCTGTTTGAACTTCTGTGTTTTCAAGATAATGAAATGTATAGTTGATTCCGTCAAAAATGGTTTCTAAAAGTTCCTTTTTATTTATTTGATCTTCTGTAAGTTCATCACTCTTGTTAATATGTAAAATTCTAATAGGAGCGTCTGTTATTCTTGATATTTCAGATAAATGTATGAGTTGACTACGGTTGTAGTTTAATTTAAAATCTGTAGGAAAAACAATTTCATTTGGTTCTTTAAAATAAGTTTCTGGTGGGACTACTAATACAGGGCAACTACGTACTTTTTCCATAAACTCTACAGTGTTGCTACCTAGTACTTTATCTATGGTGTCTGCTTTTCCTTTACTACCTACTATGACAAGGTCTATATCATTGTTTTCTACAAAGTTTTTTACTGCAAGTACAGGGGTGTCATATATGGCTTTAGTTAAAAAGCTATGATGGTTTGGGATGTCTAGAACCTCTATATGTTTTTGAAGTTTTTGAAGTTGTTTTTCAATAACCACTCTAGCTTCTTCAAAATAACGCTCTCCAGGATCTGGAAGTTTTACGTTTTCTAGAGCACTTTCGTGCACCTTAAAAGCTGTAAGTATATAAAATTCTACCTCTTCTTTTTTGTATAATTCACTAGCATATCTAAGTGCGCTCCAGGCATTTTTAGAAAAATCTGTAGGTAATAATATTTTCTTCTTCATGGTATTGTAGGTTAATTAATGGGCTTAAATATAGGGTTTTAACTTATAAGCTATTATGATAAATATCAGTCTACTTTAGGTAGAATTAAAAATGGAATAGCAGTTTGTTTAGCAATGTTTTTTACAGTTGCTTCTCTAAATAAGCGAACAATGGCAGTGTGCTTGTAAAGAATCATTGCAAGTAAGTCAATCTCACTTTCATTGATATATGAGTTTATGGTATCGTATGTATCTCCATTATCAAGTAACCAAGTGTTTTCTGTTTTTTCTGTTTCTAAAAGCTCAAAAAGCCCTTGCGAATTTGCTAATTGCGCTTCGGTCATTTTTTCTTGTTTGTTTACATGAACCACTTTTATTTCTGCGTCATTAATTGAAGAAATTGCTACAAGAGGTTTGAGCTCTTCTTGTTTGTAAGGTCGTTTAAATCCGGTAGCAAAAGCTATTTGTTTTGTCGGCCTAACAGGTTGGTTTGGGATAATTAATAGTGCAGCATTTTTTATTTTTTGAATCATTGATAAGGTATTACTACCCATTAAAGTTTCGAGTGCTCCTGTACTTCCTTTACTACCCATTACGACATAATCTGCAGACTCTTTAACGATAAGCTTATTTATGGCTCTTGTTAAAGTGAGTGTTGTAGAAATAATACTATAAGTGTGGTTTTTGTTGTTTGTATCTTTTATTATTTGTTCTTTAACAACTTCGCAGCTTGCTTCTGTAGTATCATAAAGTTCATCGACAACAGCTTCAGTTTTGGCAATATCTATTCTACTAGTAAGGTTAGCTACTTGTTTTTCAAATGAATGAATAATGATAAAATTGCAAGTTTCTTTTTCAAAAATTTGTGTTGCATAATATAAAGCTGAGTATGCATTTTTAGAAAAATCTGTAGGTACAAGTATTGTTTTCATGTCGTGATTATTGGTTTTCGTTTTTTATTGAGTGTACTACTAAAAAGACACTAATAGTGTGTTGTATTACTCAAAAATAGGTGTTAAACGTACTGTGTAAAATGATATTTATCACACTTTTAAATGTGATCATTCTTAGGGAACTCATTCGTGTAAAATGAGAAAAGGTATGGTGATATGGTAGCTTATTTTTTCTACTTGTGGTCTAAAAAGTATGCGCTGATAAAAATTAAGGTTTTTAGCGACCATAGCAACAAGATCTATTTGCATGGTAGTTACAAAAGACTGTATTGCGTCTGCTAGATTTGGGTTTTCAATAACGTGAAAACTATGAGGGTAATCGAGTAAGTTTTGTTTTAAACCTTCTCTGTTATTGTTTTGTGTACTCGTAAGAGGTTTTTTAGTTTGCGCTACTCGTAATACTTTAATAGAAGAAAGGTGTTCTTGAGCAATAGTGCGTAAAGTGCTTACTATTTTATGGTTGTGATTTATGTTAAAGTCTGTTGGAAAACCTATGTTTAGAGGTTTTTTAAAACTTGCTTTTTCTGGAATGATGAGTATGGGAGTGTGTACTCGGGTTATTACAGAGCCTGTTTTACTCCCAATGGTAATCTCTTTTAGACCAGAGGCACCTTTAGTTCCCATTACTACAAACTCAATGTTATGATTTGATATATACGATCTAATACCATCTACAAAAGATGCTTTTGTAATGGCTTTCTTATAGGTGTGATTTTTGTGAGCACAACAAGCATACACTCGTTGTATCCAGTTTTCCATTTTAAGCTCTAATGCTGGAGAAATTTCGTTTTTTACAGAGATACCAGAAAGGTGAAAATCTTGGTTAGAATTTACCTGCATTGAAATATCTACATTCAAAAAATGAAAAGTTGTTTTTTGATTCATAAAAAATGCCAACGCATAGCTAGTGGCATTCCACGCATTTTTAGAAAAATCTGTTGGTATTAATATATGCTGCATAGTAGGTAATGTCTAAGACAAATGTACCTATGTGCAAAGAAGTGAAGTATGATAAAAATCAGTTGAGTGTTTATTCTATGTTTTTTAAAGCCTCAATTTGAATGATTTTTATGTTTCTTCCTTCAATTTCAATATATCCTTTTTTCTTAAATTCAGATAAGGTGCGTATTAAGCTTTCGGTAGCAATTCCGGCTACACTAGCGAGATCACTTCTAGAGATTTTAATTGCTTCGTTGGGTTTCTTATTTAACGCGCGCGTAAATTGGAGTATAGTTTGTGCTGTTTTTCTTTTTACAGAACTATAAGCCATCTGTAATAGCTGCTCTTTTATTTTTGAAATGTTTTGACTTAAAACATTTACTAGCTCTATCGTGATGTTTTGATTTTCACTCAATATTTTAAGTAGATCTTCTTTAAAAATTCCTACCAATGTAACATCTTCAACGGCAGTAGTTGTTTCTTGATATGGAACATCGCTAGAAAAAGAAGTGAAGCCTAAAAAATCGTCAGGTTTATGCAAAGCGGTAATAAGCTCTTTGCCACTAGCTTCCATTTTGTGGCTTTTTACAACCCCTTTTAGAATCAAGAAAATACTTCTAGAAAACGCATTTTCTTTATAAATAATGTCACCTTTTTTATATTCTTTAATCTGCCCAGTGTCATCAAATAGATTTTTTAATTCATTTAAATTTCTAATATCATCACTAGGTTTTTTTTCTTTTTCGGCTGCAGTGGCCATGTTTAATAGTATTTCAGCTTTGGCTAATCTACTTTCAACGGCACTGATTAATTCTTCTTCTTCAAAAGGCTTTGTGAGATAGTCATCAGCGCCAAGGTTCATTCCTTTTCTTATCTCTTTGTGTTCTGTTTTTGCAGATAGAAATATAAAAGGAATATGTGCTGTTTTTGGGTTTTGTGAGACGGCTTCTATTACGCCATATCCATCAACAACAGGCATCATAATGTCGCATACAATAAGATTAGGAAGTTCGCTTGTTGCAATTTCGATACCTATTTTGCCATTAGGAGCGCTTAGCACATGATAGTCAGATAGCTCTAAAAGCTCTGCTGTGTTTTCACGCAATGCGGTGTCGTCTTCAATTAAAAGTATTGTTTTCATGCTAATGTATTATGAGTTTGCTGTAGGTATAATAACAGTAAATGTGCTTCCTTGATTTTGTATGCTTTTAAACGTGATGGTGCCGCCTAGATTTTCTAAATGTGTTTTTACAATGTTTAGTCCAATACCTGTACCTTGATCAAGTAATGCGTTTTCAGCTCTAAAATATCGATTAAAAATAAACTTTTGTTCCGTTTCAGGTATGCCTATTCCTTCATCGCGAATATTGATTTTTAATTGATTGTTTTCTTCTTTTGCCGAAATGTAAATGGTAGATGTTTCAGAAGAATATTTCACTGCGTTATTGATGAGGTTGGTCAATATGAGTTCTAAAATCTTTTCATCAAAATCAATAAAAATAGCGTCTATGTTTTCTGGATATTCAATACTTTGTCCTTCTTTAAGGAGCATATTGGCGTCATAAATGACCTCGTTAATTACTTTGCTTAAAGGGAAATTAGAAAATTTATAAGTTACTTTACCTGTTTCTAATCGTTCTATAGATAAAAAGTCATTGATAATGTTATTGAGATATTTTACTTTACCTTTTATGGTTTTTAAGTGCTTTTCTCGTTTGTCTTGCTGCGTTTCTTTTGTGTATTTTCCTGCCAGTGTAGCTGAGGTTAAAATACCGCTTAAAGGAGTTTTAAACTCGTGAGATACGAGAGATAAAAACTTGGTTTTTAAGTCGTTTAGTTCTTTTTCTTTAGTGAGCGCTTCTTCCAGTTGTCGTGTTCTGTTTGTAACAGTTTGTTCTAGTTTTAAGGTATAAGCTTCTTGCTCTGTAATGTCTAAGATAATAGCAACGAGAGTATCTTTATTACTTATAATACTTTTTTGGAGGTGGATTTCAACGGGGTATGTACTGCCATCTTTTCTTTGATGATAGCTATTAAATTTTAATTTGTCTATTGTCCCATCTATTACTGGTGCTATTTTTTCATAAAACAATTCTCTGTTAAATTGGGGTTTAATATCTAAAGGAGTCATCTCCCTTAATTCTTGAATGCTATAACCTATGTTTTTTAAAGCCCCTTTATTTACGTCTAGAAAGAATAAGGTTTTTGAGTCAAATATGTAAATCTCGTTTAAAGATTCATTAAAAATATTAGCCCAATGCTTTAATTCTTGCTCTGCTTTTTTTCTTACCGAAATATCAATAACCAAAGCCATAGTGTAGTTCTTGTCATACATAGAAAAGGGGTTGAGACCAACTTCTATAGGGAACTGTGAACCATCTTTACGGCAACCATATAAATCTTGGTTTTGACCCATTTGTCGTTTACGGCTTTTTTTTAAATAACCACTTACAAGGTGATGGTGGTTTTTTCTGAAGTTTGTAGGAATAAGTACATCAAGGTGTTGACCTCGTAACTCTTCATCTTCATACCCAAAAACTACATTTGCAGAAGTGTTTGTCGCTACAATAATTTGGTCTTTGTTGACAACGATAATTCCTTCAGAAATGGCTTCTGATAGGATTTTAAAAACATTACCTTCTTCTGTAAATTCATTCATATTGTAAAAATACCAATTATATTTTTTCCTTTATAGCTGATAAATATCATAGTATGTTAAAATTTCCTAAGTTATTTTTATCCTAATTATAATTATAAAAAGTGGATACAGAAAATACAGCTCAATTATTATTTTACCAGAAACTAGGTGAACTTTTTTATGCCATCGCGGCATCAGATAAATCTGTTAGAAAAGAAGAGTATGCGGCCCTTACTAAGTTGGTTGATAAAGAATGGACTACCATTGATGAATATAAAGATGCCTTTAAAAGAGATGCTGCTTACCAGATCTCTATAGTCTTTGAGTGGTTTGATTATGAACAGATGGATGCAGAAGATTGTTTTGAAAGTTTTTGTGATTATTATAAAGCACATGAATCTTTATTTACCGAAAAGAGAAAAAAACTAATACAGAAGACCATTAGTAAAATTGCCTCGGCTTTTAATGATGTAAATAAAGGAGAGTTAATTATGCTTGCTAAAATTCAATTGCTTTTTAAAAATGAATAAAATTTTAATTATGAAATATATAAGTATTACACTTTTGTTGTTGGCATTTATTTCTTGTAAAAACGACACAAAAGAAGATCAGGCTCATGATGAGTTACCTCTAGTGGTTATAGATGAAAAGCTAGAATCTTTTGAACAAGTGTTACCCTTTGATACTGTTTATCCTATTAGTGAAATGGATTTAAATAAGACAAAGCAAGTTGTTATTAAAAGGCAAACATTAATAGATAAACAAGACGATACTAAAGAGCTAGAAGGTTTAGTGCGTCAAAAAACATTTAAAAAAGATGAAGATTTATATTTAATAGATTACAAATACCCTTATTTAAACGAGAGTTTAAAAAAGTCATATCATAACTTTAATGAATATCTAGAAGAAAGCTATATGGATATAGCAGGAGTAGAGGCTGGTATTCTAGAAGATAAAGAAATGTTTTGTGACACTTTATCTATAAATCGTTTTAGAGAACAGCGGTTAGTAGATTATAAAATTTTTAATTTAAATGAAGCGCATTTAAGTGTGCTCTTCTATAAGGAGAATTATTATTCAGGTTCTTTACACCCTAGTTATAGTTTTGACTGTCTTAATTTTGACCTCAATCGTTCTGTTTTTATGAATTATGAAGATTTTTTTAATGAAGGTAGTGAAGAGGAAATGGTAGATATAGTAAATGAAGCTTTACTAGTTAAGATAAACTCAGGCGGTATGCATTATGATTGCTGGGAAATATCTTTTGAAAACTTTTTTGAGTATAAAGATAATTTTGTTGTAGACGATTTAAAGGTCGAATATTATTTTGACGATTGTGTTATTTGCCCTTCTTACACAGGCACATTTTCAGTAGAGATACCTCTAGTAAAACTGTTACCTGTGCTTAAAAAGTACGAGTCTAACCCGTTATATCTATAGTTTTAGCTTTTTAAAAAGTAGTGTTTTTTTAAAGACTACTTAGTTGCTAATGTCTTTTTTACTGGTAATTTTATTCTTACATCTACATCTGGCCATAGTTTAGATAAACCATCTGTACCTTTATGAAGGTCAGAACAAACTTCATTTAATGCTTTTATAGCATCTTGGCCATTCCAGGTGTCTAGATTTATACTTGCTTTTAAAAAGAGCGTATCTCTCTTGTACATATAAGTGTATTCTAGAGGTTTTTCAATAGCATTCATTTTTAGATCAAGAAGACCTTTACCGTTTTTTGCTTCTTTAATGTTTCCGGTTATAGTGTCGGTATTAAATACTTTAAAAAAAGAGGCTCTAAGTTTTGGGTCTCTTATGTCTGAGTTTGAGTTTACCGAGTTTGTATACACAGCAAGTTTAGATTCTTTTAGTAGATCGTCTAAAGATTCTTTTTCGCCGCCTACTGTTAATTCAAAACTATCAAAAACACCACTTACACCTACTTTGTCTGTAAACTTATAGGCTGTCCATGATACAGAAGCGCCAGATGGGTCTATACTATAAGTGTATGTGTCATTGCTTATTTTGTTTTCAGCAGGTGCTGTTTTTTTCTTTTCTGAAGAATCACAAGATACTATTGATAACGTCATTAGAGCGATAACTCCAAAACTTAATAAATTTTTCATTTATAAAGGGTTTTAATTGTTAATGATAATTGTTGTCAGGTAATACTATAGAAAATAAAACCTTCCAACATATTTTACCTATTCTCCTCTTTTTATAAATTATTTTCATTTTAAGAAAAATAAGGAATATCAAAGTTAATTAAAAGAATTAGGAGTTAAAATGATTTTAACAACTAAGAATAAATGAAGTATAGCCCTTAGTGAGAATAAATAAATTTATTGAAAATACAAATGTGGGCTACTCCTATAAATAAAGATATGTAAACAGAAAAAGCAGAAGTTTCAATAAAGAAAAATCTGCTTTTTGTATCTGTGATATAATTGTATTTATATTTTAAAAGTCATAATAGGGTAGTCACTGTGGTTTACAATAGCCTCACCTATATTTTCTGAAAAATAGTGTGCTAATCCTCGTCTACCATGTGTAGGGATTATCACCATATCTGCTTGGTGTTTGTTACAAAAAGCATAAATACCGTGTTCAAGTTTATGGTCGTTGTAAAAAGAAGTTTTTTCAAAAAGATCTGTATGTGCTAGGCCACTTTTATCTATAAAGTTTAAAGCGCGTTTTTCCATTTCTGCAGTACTAATAAACTTGCTAGGTGTGTTGATGTAAACTACTTGAAAATCGGCATCTAGTTTTGAGAAAAAATCATATGCTTTTTTAAAAGGTTCAATAAAATCTAAATTAAAATCACAAGCAAATACTACACGTTCCATTTTAAATTCTGTAAAGTGATCTTTCACTACAAGAACAGGTGTGGTTGAGGTTCTAACCACTTTTTCTGTATTTGATCCTACAAAAACTTCTTTTAAACCACTAGCACCGTGAGATCCCATAACAATAAGGTCTACATTAAACTCTGCAGCTACATCATTAATTTCGTTAAAGTCTTTATAGTTTTGAACCGTTGTCTCAACTTTAAGGCCCTCTAAGTAGTCTTTATCAAGAAATTCGTTGAAATGTTTTTCGGCCAATTTCATATAAAAAATACCTTCAAGCATTTCTTGAGATTCGTCTTTTGTAAGAACGGCCTCAGAAATCCCCATCATATGTAATACAACTAATGATGCATTGTGTCTTTTAGCTAAAGTAGCAGCTGTTTTTAGTGCGTATTCTGAATGTTCAGAAAAATCGACAGGTATAAGTATTTTGTTCATTTATGACGATATATTTTGGTTAGTGAATTTTGCTTTTCTTTTTTTCAATTGGACTTCAATGTCATTGATTGTCTCTTTTACAGCCATCTCAAAGTTTTTTTCATTTGAAGTAGCAAATATTTTTGGTCCAGGAAGGCTCACTTCCATTTCACAAATATGCCCTTTGTCTGTTGGGTCATTTTCAGTTTTAAAGAACACATCTGTACGAATTATCCAATCATATTTTCTAGAAATACTATCAAGTTTTTTAGAAGTATATTCAGATAGACTATCGCTCGTATCCATTTTTACATATTGAATATTTGTTGTCATAGTTTCTGATTTTAATGTTTACCCAAAGATAAGTTTAGATGGATTTTTAAACTATGATATTTATCAGTCGTAGTTCATCAGTTATATTTTATTTCATGGGTTTTAAATTCGGATATAGCTTAAAAGTTTGTTATATTGGATTTATATACTAATGCTAGATTATGTACAAATTATAAGTCTAGATTTAAGTGAGTTTTATGGCCTATCCTATCGTAATCATTGCCTTCTTTTTGGCTTCTTTTAATGTTTTGAAACCTTCAGAAAAAATCATCTACTTTGATGTCGTTCATAAAAATAATATTGTAGGACGTCTTAAAGCAACTAAAATTGAAGAAGGCACTACAATACATTATCAAAGTTCGACAAGTATCAGTACTAGAATTATTAGGGAGATTAATGTAAATTATGATTATGATGTAGTTTTTAACGCTGGATTATTGCAAAAATCGGATGTTAAAATCACTGTTAACGATAAGATTCACGCAGAAACAAGTACAGTTTTACTGGATAATACGTATCACATTAAAAAAGACGCTAAAGACATACCAATAGCAGAAGCAATACAATATAGTACCATACAACTATATTTTGAAGAGCCTAAACATATAAGTAAATGCTATTCTGAACAAGACGGTAGTTTTAATTCGATAGTTAATTTAGGTAACCAAAGTTATAAGAAAACAAACGCTAAGGGTAGAGAGAATATATATACATATAAAGAGGGGGAATTAATGTCTGCAACTATAGATGGGGGCTTTGTTTCATTTCAAATTATTGCTAGAGAATAATACTTCGAGTTTATAAACGGTTAAATATCTTTGTGATCATAAATACATTTATTTGATGAAAATAGGTTTAGTTCTTTCTGGAGGCGGTGCAAGAGGCGCAGCACACATAGGTGCAATAAAAGCCTTAGAGGAGTTTGGTGTTACGCCTACACATGTTTCAGGAACCAGTGCAGGTGCCATTGTTGGGGCTCTGTATGCAGCGGGTGTAAGTTGGTCAGAAATTTTAAATTTCTTCAAAACAATATCAATATTTCAAACAACTAGGTATGCGCGTAGAAAACCAGGATTTATACATTCGGATAAATTTTATGATGATCTTAAAGTGTTTTTTCCAGAGGATAATTTCAATGTTTTAAATAAATCACTATTTATAACGGCTGCTAATGTTATTGAAGGTTCTCTAAAAATATTTAATAAAGGCCAGCTTATAAAACCAATAATAGCTTCTGCTTCTTTTCCTGGTGTTTTTACACCTACCGAAATTAACGGGAAATACTATATTGATGGAGGTACTATTAATAATTTTCCTGTAGAACCATTGATTGATGAATGTGATAAAATTATTGGGGTTTTTGTGAACCCTCTTAAGAAAATTAGTATGAAAGATTTAAAACATTCTTATTCAGTGGTAGAGAGAGCTTATAAGATTAAAGTGGCGTCAGAGTCTATGTTGAAATTTTCAAATTGTAATTTATTGATTTCTCCTGAAGAATTAATTAACTACGGTACTTTTGATATGAGTAATATTGAAGCTATCTTTAATTTAGGGTATATAACTACGTTAAAAACGCTAGAGGAAAATAAGAATATGTTTGAGATCTAATTATAAAAACTAGAATTGGATCTTGCTTAAAACCGCTATATAGTTTTTTTCAAGAATAGAGCACCTCATATTTTTTACTGCAAAAAGAGGTGTCTTTTAAATTAAAAACACCTTGTGCCCAGACAAACACTAAAGTATTATATTTTTATAATATCTGTAGGAGTCTCTACTAAAATTGTGATGTCTCCCTTTAAAGCAATAGGTTGTTTCATTATAGCTGGATTATGTTGTATCATCTTCACCCAATCATCTGTAGAAAGATTGTTATGCTCAAATTTTGAGGTGTAGGCTGGGTGTTCTTGGTTAACAAGGTCTGCTACTTTAAGATTCAATCTACTAGCTAACTCAACAATTTGTGTTCCTGTTAGTTTGTTTTTTAGAATGTCTATTTCCAGGATTGGAACTCCTTCTGCTTTAGCAAAAGCTAAAGTTTTCTTTGCTCTATCAGACATAGAACTGAAAAATAATGTTATTTGTCTTTTTGACGTAGCTATTTCTCCCATCTTTTATAATGTCTTTTTTTGTGTATCAATATGATGTTTAAGTAATTGCTTTAAGCTTTCGAGGTATTCCTGCATTGCCAATTTATCAGCATTTGGTTCTTTAGAGGTTGTTAAGGTCATTGGGTTTTCATCTAAAGACCGATAAAGCTCTGGGTAATTGGCCTTAATATTAGTAGTAAGTTGCGAAATCTCTGTCAGTAACGTTTGTTTGTCTTTCATAGTTTCTATTTTTTAATGGATTCAAAATGATATTTTATTAAGAGCAATCTTAATGTCTTTCTAAAATAGATAATAAATAGAAGGAAAGAAATGATAAATGTCAATACAGGCATTTACGCTTGCTTTATTCCTATTGCATTATCGATACATATGTATTAAAAACGCGCTCAAGATTTTTACTGAGCGCGTTTAATTATAATTTTTTGATGTCAAATTGACATCAATATGTAAACCGCAATGATGCTGTCATAACGATGGTTATTTTCTTAATAATTTGAAGATTACAAGTATTACAGCAAGTACAATAAGTATATGAATCATATTACCTACCATCTCTCCAAAACCAATAAAACCTATTAACCATCCAATTATTAATAAAACGGCAATTAACCATGCTAAATCTTTCATTTTTGTGTGTGTTTAAAGTTAGTTATACCCTCAATATAACATGTATTTGTGTTTGTAACTCTTTTGTTAACAGTCGTTAACATGTTTTTCTTAAGAGAATCACAAACGGAGTTTATTAAAATTTTATTAAAGGAAAATCTATTTTCAGCGCTTTGTTTTAGCTTTTAAATCAAAACTAATTTGTGAGTTTTTGTTTTTTCTAAAACGATAATTTCTGTAATTTTCAACTTTATTTAAAGTTAAAAACAAGTATGGACAAAATATTAGGAATAGGATCGAGAATAAATCATCCTGAGTTTGGTAAAGGAGTTGTTACAAATGTAGACGCTTCAAATTATTGGGTAACTTTTATTGATTCTGGACTAGAAACAATAGAAGTTGGCTCAGATTTTGAGGTAATAGAGGCAACAGAAGATGAGGTAGATGCGGTGAGCTTTTATGAAGTTGAAAATACGTTACGTTCTATTTTAAAAAAATGGAGTGATGTGAGTGAGGTTGTCCCAATTGCAGATAAATATAAAGGAGGAAAACTTATATTAAAACCAAAAGACATTAGCTTATCTGATAAGGAAATACCAATAGATACATTTTTTCATAAAATAGTGATGCTTCGTGATCGCTTGCGAGTTATGGAGCAGAAGATAAATAGTCATAAAGTTCTAGACGATCAAGATAAGGTAGATTTACAGCAATATATAACCCGTTGTTATGGTAGCTTAACAACATTTAATGTGCTTTTTAAAGTGAATAGTCAAAATTTTAAAGGCGATAGCAGTAAAAAATAATTAAAATATAAAATTAAAGAATGGATACATTTAATCAAGGTGCTCAAATGCATCAATCATCACTGGTTGCGAGTTTGTCACAAGACAGGAAGGTCGCTTTTTACAGAAAAACATATACACATTTAGCTTTGGCAGTATTACTTTTTATATTGGTAGAGATGGTGTTTTTTCAAATACCAGCAGTGGTTAATTTTGCGCTATCTTTAACTCAAGGATGGTTGTGGTTAGCTATGTTAGGTGGTTTTATGTTTGCAACGAGTTATGCAGAAAAAATGGCACTCAATTCAAATGATAAAAACAAACAGTATTTAGCTTTACTTATTTATGTGATTGCAGAGGCTTTTATTTTTATACCACTTCTTTTTATTGCAATGTCTTATGCTGCAGATGGTGGAGCTGCCATTTTAAGTCAAGCAGCAATTATGACGGTTTCTCTATTTGCAGGATTATCAGGGATTGCGTTAATCACTAAAAAAGATTTCTCTTTTTTAAAATCGATACTATCTATTGGTTTTTTTGTAGCCATAGGCTTAATTGTAGCGGGTACACTATTTGGTTTTAATTTAGGACTTTGGTTTAGTGTAGGGATGGTCATTTTGGCTTCTGGATCTATATTATATCAAACATCAAATATGGTGCACAAATATGAAGAAGATCAGTTTGTTGCAGCTTCATTAGGGCTATTTGCATCTTTAATGCTTTTGTTCTGGTATATATTAAGTATCTTAAGTAGAGACTAAACAATATATTAATATATCTTAAAGTTCGTTTTACACGGGACCTTTTCTGTGTTAAAACGAACTTTTTTTATTTATCAACTTAATAAATAGTATCACTTTTAATGGAGCATTCTGAGTATTACCTTATCATATGTCTTGCGTTATTTTTTCTATTTCGCTTTTTTAAAAAGTGGTATGTAGAGGCATATAATCGTCCTCTATTTAGGCATTATCTCGTGTATAAATCGCTTACTAGTAATCAAAAACAAATACTTGAAAAAGAGTTTTCGTTTTACAAAAGCCTTTCAAAAAAGCATCAAAAACAATTTAGGCATCGTGTTGCTTCGTTTATAGATGATAAGGAATTTGTGGGCAGATCTGGAGAGATTGTAACACTAGAAATGCAAACCCTAATTGCAGCAGTGGGTTGTATGTTAAGTTTTGGGAGAAAAGAGTATTTATACGATATGATAGAGACTATTATTATCTATCCAGATGAGTTTTATAGCTCTAATAATGATGCGTATCATAAAGGAGAATTTAATCCAAGATTAAAAGTATTGGTGCTAAGTTGGAAACATTTTAAGGATGGCTATGAGGTTGATAATGATAATTACAATTTGGGTTTACATGAGTTTATGCACGCTATGCATTTAGAAACTAGAATAAGTAAACATATAGATGGAATGCGATTTAAGCGTCACTTTCATCATATAATGGCAAGAATTGCAGATAAAGATGTCCGCCAAAAACTAGATGATAAACAGTTTTTTAGAGCTTATGCTTTTACAAACCAGTTTGAGTTTATGGCTGTAATCACAGAGTATTTTTTTGAATCCCCAAAAGATTTTAAACAGCATTATCCAATATTATACGATCACGTAAATAAGGCTCTCAATATGCAGATCGCTGGATTTTAATTTAGACTTTTAAAAAGCACTTGTAAATAAAATGATTTGTTTTTACTGCTTTAAGTTCCCTTCTTTTTTTTCTAAAATAGCAGAGATAATTTGGGTAGCGTGTATTCTAGAGTTTTCAATAAACCATTTATGCGTTTCTGTACCTCCACAAACTACACCGGCTAAAAATAAGTTGGCTACGTTGCTCTCCATGGTGTCTTTGTTATAAGTAGGAATCAGTTTGTCTTCTGAAAGTGTGATGCCTAGTTTTTGTAAAAAGCTAAAATTAGGAACATACCCCGTTAGAGCAATAACAAAGTCATTAGCTAGTGTTAATTCGCCTTTAGGAGTGTTAATTGTTACAGATTGGTCTTCAATTTTTACAATTTCAGAAGAAAAATAAACTTTAATACTTCCTTCAGAAATGCGATTTTCAATATCTGGTTTTACCCAGTATTTTACACGTTCGCCAATAGCGTCACCGCGAATAATCATCGTTACATTTCCGCCTTTTCTGTAAATCTCTAAAGCAGCATCTACAGAGCTATTGCTAGCACCCACAACAATGACATCTTGCAATAAATAGGGGTGAGCTTCTTTGTAATAATGTGATACTTTAGTTAAATCTTCACCAGGTACATTGAGCAATTTTGGAATGTCATAAAATCCAGTTGCTACAATAATATGGGCAACTTGATAGTTTCTTTTTTCTGAAATAACCAAGAATCCATCCTCGTTCTTTTCAGTAGAAATAACGCTTTCGTATAGATGGATGTTTAATTGGTTTGAAGTGGTCACCCTACGGTAGTACTCAAGAGCTTCATCTCGATTAGGTTTAGGGTTTGTGCTTATAAATGGAATGTCGTCAAGCTCTAATTTCTCTGAAGTAGAAAAGAAGCTCATATTTAAAGGGTAATTAAATAACGAATTTGTGAGCGCGCCTTTTTCTATTACAATATAGTTAAGTTTATTTTTCTTGCATGCAAGTGCACAGGCAATACCAATTGGACCAGCTCCAATTATCAGAACATCTAGTTTATTTTCCATCGTTAAAAATACAAAGAGGAAAAAAAATAACAGTAACTTTTAACGTTAATTTAGATAAAAAAAATAGGGCGTTCCACAGTAATGAAACGCCCTAGTTAAAATATTTTAAGTGACTATGAAAGTAATTTTTTCATTCCTTTAATAGTTTCTGTAGGATTTTCAGATTTAAAAATATAGCTTCCTGCAACTAATGCTGTTGCGCCAGCATCCATCAGTTTTTTTGCATTCTTGTCGGTTACTCCTCCGTCAATCTCTATGTGTGTATCTAGCCCTTGCTCATCAATCATTTTACGAAGCTTCTTTACTTTGTTATAAGTGATTTCTTCAAATTTTTGACCTCCAAAACCTGGATTAATAGACATGATAAGCACCATGTAGCATTTTGGTAAAATGTCTTCTAAAACAGAAACAGGAGTCGTTAGGTTTAATACTACACCAGCTTTACAACCTGCGTCTTCTATTTGAGTTAGTGTTCTGTGTAAGTGTACTGTAGATTCATAATGAACGGTTATGATATCTGCGCCTACTTTTGCAAATTCTTCAATGTATCGTTCAGGTTTTTCGATCATTAAATGTACGTCAAGCGGTTTTGTTGCGTGTTTTTTAATGGCTTGAATTACTGGCATTCCATAAGAGATGTTTGGAACAAAATGTCCGTCCATTACATCTATATGAAACCAGTCTGCTTCGCTTGCATTTACCATTTCTACATCACGTTGTAGGTTTGCAAAATCTGCAGCTAGCATTGAAGGGGCGATAATTATGTTGCTCATGGTAGTAAAAAGAAAGGTTCTAGTAGACGGTCTATTTTATTTGCCGTCGTGTTATGCTTTGTACTGCGAAGATACTGTTTTATCTCTTTTATTTGAGTATCAGTTCTAACGATATTAAAATCTGTATTATAATCTTTAAAAACGGCTTGTTCTGTTTTTTTGTTTATAATTTCAAAAACCGTATGATGACGTTGGTCCTCTTTAATAATTTCGTAAATTTCCTTTAAGTCTTCTTCATCTCCTTCCAATACTTGAAAAAAATCACCCATCATATAAAGCAGGATGCCGTTTATTTTTTTTGAAGTGTTTTTTACGCGAGTTTTTGCAAATATAGCTTCCACTTCATGTTGAGTGATGTCCTCTTTGGCTTTACTAAAGTAGCAAATGGTGTATGTCATATTTGGTTAGTTGGTGTCTCTCAAATATAATTCTAATTAATGACTTTTATTAAGATGGTTAAAAAAAAACCTCCGGTAATCAGCCGGAGGTCATTCATCAATCAAAAAACGAACAGTTTTAATGGCTGCTTAAGCAGCTATTTGTATACTGTCGTAACGTTTCAATACTAACATAGTTAAAATGATTTACATTTCAAAAAATGATAGTACGGTAGGCTTTTGTTTTTAGCCTAAATAAGTTTTAAGTATTGTACTTCTTGAGGTGTGTTTTAATCTTCTAACTGCTTTTTCTTTAATCTGTCGCACACGTTCTCTTGTTAGGTCAAAGGTACTACCTATTTCTTCAAGTGTCATAGGTCGCTGATCAGAAAGTCCAAAATAAAGTTTTATTACATCAGACTCACGTGGCGTAAGTGTTTCTAGGGCACGTTCTATTTCTGTGCGTAAAGATTCTAATAAAAGAGCTTGATCTGGGTTAGGCGATTCTCCGGTGTTTAATACGTCATACAGGTTGTAGTCTTCCCCTTCAGTAAGCGGCGCATCCATAGAAATGCTGCGTCCAGAGTTTTTTATAGACTCTTTTACATCATTAATAGTCATGTCTAGCTCTTTTGCAATTTCTTCTGGGCTTGGTGGACGTTGGTGGGCTTGCTCAAGATGTGTAAATGCCTTGTTGATCTTGTTAATACTCCCTATTTTATTGAGAGGTAATCGCACGATACGAGACTGCTCTGCTAGTGCCTGTAATATGGCCTGTCTTATCCACCATACTGCATAAGATATAAACTTAAAACCTCTTGTCTCGTCAAAACGTGAAGCGGCTTTTATTAAGCCTACATTTCCTTCGTTGATTAAGTCTGGAAGGGTTAATCCTTGGTTTTGGTATTGTTTTGCTACAGAAACCACAAAACGAAGGTTTGCATTGGTTAGTTTTTCTAGGGCTCTTTGATCTCCAGCTTTAATTTTTTGAGCTAATTCTACCTCTTCCTCTGCAGTGATTAGGTCTATCTTACCTACCTCTTGCAAATATTTATCAAGAGATGCAGTTTCTCTATTGGTAACCTGCTTGGTAATTTTTAATTGTCTCATGCGTTAAGAAAAAAATAATTTAAGAAACACAACAGTGTGTCATTTAGTTATACGTGAGAAAATGTAAAAGGTTACAATTAAAGACTAAAAATAGTTTTAAAAAGTGTTTTGCTGCTTTTTTTGTGAAAGAAAATGTGGCTGCTTAATTTTATTTTATGGTTAATTTTAGATTATCCTAGTGTTGCATTTCTTGTTTTTCAGAAAAAAACAACAACTGTAAAAAGCTGAAAAGATCATAAAAGCGTTGAGTAATTTTTTTAGTGTCGTTTATATTGCGCTTGACGTCTTCACTGTAATACAGATTTTTAAATAACTTTTGCTGCCTTTTTTAAATCTAATTTCATTCTGTAACAATTTAATTACTGGTTAGAGCGTATTAAAATATTTTTCCTTTTTTTGAAAAGTTATGCTAAAGATTGTTATTGAAATAAAGGCGTGACCTTTGTGTATTTTATCTCTTCAAAGGTAGAAACCACTTTGTTTGCATTAGAATAGTCCTGGTCTGTAGAGTGTTTGCTGTCATAGCCTACAACAAATATTCCAGCATCATTTGCAGCTTTAATACCGTTGCTAGAATCTTCGATCACCATACAGTTTTTGCGGTCTTGACCAGCAGCTTCTGCCGCTTTTATAAATATTTCTGGATGTGGTTTGCTTTCCTTTAAATCTGCACCACTTAATTTTGCTACAAAGTATTGGTTGAGGTCAAAACGTTCAAAAATTCTATTAATGTTAGGCATTGATGCAGAAGAAGCAAGCACCAAGGTAAGACCATTAGCGTGATAATCTTTTATTAAGTCAAGTACGCCATCTAATAGTTGAAGCGAGCTATCGTTTTCAAACAAGTATTTAAAATGCTTTCGTTTACAAGCTACTAGTGTTTCTGGAGCTTCCGTGAGCGAAAACATATCGACTAGTTTTTTGCAAATGTTTAATGTGGATTGCCCTGTAAAACTAGTGTAGAGCGTTTCAGAAACAGTAATGTTCATGTCGCTAAACATTAAAAAATAGGCTTTACGGTGTAGCGGTTCTGTGTCTACAATGACACCGTCCATATCAAATAATACTGCTTTTAACATCTTTCTTGCTTTAGAGCGCAAAAGAACATAGAATATAGAATATAGACAAAAGATTAAGCGATAATTTGAGGTAGAAGGCGATCTGGTTTTTAAATAGATAAGATGGTATCTAGATTAGATAGTTCATTTAGATTACTTTGTTTATAGGGTATGATAACAACTTTTGCCGACTAGATGCTATATTCCTTTTTCAAAATATTTTTCCCGATATTTGTAGCAAGAAAATGATTCCTTTCTTTTAGAATCATTCGCCTAAAAACTTCATATCATGGCAAAAGAAATAAAAAATTTAAAAGACTTACAAAACACGGAGTATTCTCTACGTAAACTTTTTGATGAGGCAGAAGATTTTCTTCCGCTACTAGGTACAGATTATGTAGAGCTGTATGTAGGAAATGCTAAGCAAGCTGCTCACTTTTACAAAACTGCTTTCGGTTTTCAGAGTGAGGCATATGCAGGCTTAGAAACAGGAATGACAGATCGTGTTTCTTATGTAATCAAGCAAGATAAAATACGCATTATGCTTACTTCACCACTAAAAGAAGGCGGTGAGATAAATAGACATATTAACGAGCATGGAGATGCGGCAAAAGTGGTTGCTTTATGGGTGCCTGATGCAACAAAATCTTTTGAAGAAACAACAAAACGTGGGGCAAAACCTTATATGGAGCCTACAAGAGAAGAGGATGAACACGGTTGGATTATTAAATCTGGTATTTATACCTATGGAGAGACTGTCCACCTATTTATAGAGCGCGAAAACTACAATGGCTTGTTTTTACCAGGCTTTGAAAAGTGGGAATCACATTACAATCCAGAACCTGTAGGGCTTAAGTTTATAGACCATATTGTAGGAAATGTAGGTTGGGGAGAGATGAATAAATGGTGTGAGTTTTATGCAAAAACAATGGGCTTTGCACAAATAATTAGTTTTGCAGATGATGATATTGCGACAGACTACACAGCATTAATGTCTAAAGTAATGAGTAACGGAAACGGTCGTATTAAGTTTCCGATTAACGAACCAGCAGAAGGAAAAAAGAAATCTCAAATAGAAGAATATCTTGACTTTTATGGAGGGCCAGGAGTACAACACTTAGCGCTAGCTACAGATGATATTGTAGCTACTGTAAGCGCTATGCGTGAGCGTGGTGTTGAGTTTTTATATGTGCCAGATACTTATTACGATGATGTATTAGAGCGTGTAGGTGAGATAGATGAAGATATTGAAGTGCTAAAAAAACACGGTATTTTAATAGATCGTGATGAAGAAGGATACTTACTTCAGTTATTTACAAATAACGTATTAGACAGACCAACAATGTTTATAGAAGTAATACAACGTAAAGGAGCACAATCTTTTGGGGTAGGAAATTTTAAAGCTTTATTTGAAGCTATAGAAAGACAACAAGCAAAACGAGGAACTCTTTAATAATAGCGTTTTAGTTTGTAAATAGTTTAAAGCCACTCTTCATAGGGTGGCTTTTTTATTTGTAGTCATAAAAAGTTTAATTTTTCTTCACACTTAGTTAAAAATAAAACAAGCTTAGCTCGCAAATGTGTAATTTTCTTTAATTTTACTTCTATGAAAAACACACTCCAAAACGTAATCGCTTCAAGAAGATCTGTATTTCCTTCACAATATAATAAGGAAGCAGTTACCGAAGAAGAAATTAAAACGATGCTCGAGGCTGCAAATTGGGCACCCACTCACAGGCGTACAGAGCCATGGCGTTTTAAGGTTTTAAGAGGCGATGCAAAAACAGAATTAGGAAGTTTTTTGGCCGCAACGTATAAAGAGAAAACCGAAAAATTTTCTGAAATGAAATACAAGAAAATTTCAGAAAAAATGACACAAAGTGCTGCGGTGATTGCAATCTGTTTGCAAAGGGACGAAAAAGCGAGTGTGCCAGAATGGGAAGAGGTTGCAGCAGTAGCTATGGCAGTACAAAATATGTGGCTTGTTGCACACGAAATGAAAATAGGTGGCTATTGGAGCAGTCCAAGTTTTATTTCTGAAATGCATCATTTTTTTAATTTTAATGAAGGCGAACGTTGTCTTGGTTTCTTTTATTTGGGTAAATATGACGAAACGGTAGCGCCTGGCACAAGAAATTCTAGTAGCGAAGATAAAACAACGTGGCTGTAATTGGTTTTGTGACTTTTTAGAGCTAAAAAGATAAGGCAATTGTAATCATTTGATAACATATAGTTAACGGCAAGAGGGCTAATTGCAAGTAAGTTTGAAGGTTAAAATTATACCTGTGAATTTGATTGCTAAATTACCTAGAATTGTTAAAAATATAGTTCTTTTTATCCCCTTGTTATTCTGTGTTAGTTGCAGTGATATAGATAATTATGAGGTTAACACACAAACTTTTGATCGCTATTTAGAAGACGTTGTGCTTTCTGCAAAAAAGTTAGATAAAAGTGCCACCGCTTTTCAACTACAACAAATAGCTATAGACACTTTAAAAGCAGATGTGTTAGCTACTAGAGAGGCGTATAAGAAAGTCGAGTTTTTCATCACATATTACAATCCAGATTTTGCAAATGCGCATCTTAACGGAGCACCCTTATTAAAAATTGAAAAATCGGGGAGTGAACCTAGTGTTATACCGCCAGAAGGATTACAGGTTTTAGACGAGTTAATTTTTTCTGACGCTCCAGAAGAAGAGCGTGTTACAATTGCAGCAGTTTCTAAAAAATTTAATGCCAATTTTTCATTGCTTGCCACTGCATTGCAAGAGGTAGAGCCATCTCTTACAGATATTGTAAACGCAACACGATTACAGTTAGTAAGAATCTTCACATTAGGAGTGACAGGTTTTGATACGCCTGGCTCTGTAAATGCCTTACAAGAAGCTAAAGTTTCGTTATTGGCTATGAAACAACTCATTAAAGAAGAATCTGAAATAGCAAAAGTCTCAGAAGTTAAGCACGCTCTATTGCTAATTGATAATGCTGTAGAGGAGTTGTCAAACAGTAACTTTGACAATTTTGACAGGTTACAATTTCTTAAAGAATATATAGATCCATTATATGAAAAATTAGGTGCTTTGCCTATAGAAAAGAAGTCTTCAATACTCCATAACAATACCGCTTGGAACCCTGAAAGTACGAGTATTTTTTCGGCAAACTTTTTAGACCCTTACTATTTTACACAATTAAGTGAAGAAAAAGATTCTGAAGCACTTCGTGATTTAGGTGAAATGCTATTTTTTGATCCAATTTTAAGTGAAGATAAAACCATGAGCTGCGCCAGTTGTCATAAACCAGCATTGGCTTTTACAGATGGCGAAATTAAATCGCAAGCAAGTATTGAAGGAACCACAGTATTACGTAATTCGCCTACCTTATTAAATGCGGTGTATGCAGAACGTTACTTTTTTGATGTGCGTGCTTTTAGTTTAGAGCAACAAGTGGAACATGTTATTTTTAATCCAAAAGAGTTTAATACTCGATACAGTGATTTATTGAGAAGATTAAATACTAAAGATGCTTATAAAACCCTTTTTAAATCAAATTTTGAGAGCACCTCTATTAATAGAGAGCAATTTGCCAGTGCATTGGCATCTTATGTGTTGTCATTACAATCGCATAATAGCACGTTTGATAAATATGTAAGAGGAGAGGTTGCAACTATAGACGAAAAGGTTAAAAACGGATTTAATTTATTTACAGGAAAAGCTGCTTGTGCAACGTGTCATTTTTCACCTACTTTTTCAGGATTAGTTCCTCCTTTATATATAGATTCTGAAACAGAAATTTTAGGAGTTTTAAAAAGCCCTTTAGATACAGAGCCAACATTAGATACAGATGAAGGAAGATGGGAAAATACCATTGCAAATGAAAAGGCATTTATCTACGAAAAGTCTTTTAAAACAACCACGGTTAGAAACATTGCTGAAACAGCGCCTTATTTTCATAATGGAGCATACACTACACTTGAACAAGTATTAGATTTTTATAATAAAGGAGGAGGTGCCGGTATGGGATTAGATGTTACAAACCAAACCTTACCAGACGCTCCTTTAGATTTATCTGAAACAGAAATAGAAGAACTTATAGCATTTATGAATGCATTAAGCGAGATATATTAAAGCTTTATAAGGAGACCTACTACTTTCAAACCCTTACATTCTGTAAGTTTCTCTTAATTAAAGCTTCAGGATTTAGATTAACATCTAGTTAAAACAGTCTTTACATAGCCTTGTAATTTGTCCTAGTTTAGTAATATTTGGTTAACTTTTAGAGGGCTTGGTTAATAGTTTTTTGATATAGGGATAAAGTTAAGAATTCACATTTCAGAAATGAGACTTCTAGTTTTGTGGCAACTTAAAACTTAATTTATTTTAAAAAACTATGAAAACAAATTCCTTATTTCTTGGTGCTATGCTATCCTTCTTTTCTATTGCAAATACAATTGCTTCAGAAAATGTAACAGCAAACGCACTTAATCCTTCTACTGAAATGGCAGCAGTAGAAGATGTATTTCCATTCACTGCAGGTAGCGAGTGGAGATATAATGACTCTGGTACAGATTTAGGTACCGCTTGGAGAAACACTGATTATGATGATAGTGCTTGGGCAGTAGGTGCTGGGCAACTAGGTTATGGTGATAATGATGAGGCTACTGTATTAAGTTACGGGCCAGATGCTAATAATAAATACCCTACTTATTATTTTAGATATAGCTTCGAAAATACAGGAGAAGCTCAGTACGGAAGTTTTAATCTTTCTTTGTTATTTGATGATGGAGCTGTTGTTTACTTAAACGGTGCAGAGATAATGAGAAGAAATCTTCCAAACGGCGAAATTGTATACACAACACTTGCAAATGGAGCAATTTCTGGAAGTGATGAAGATGATTATGATGTAATAGATGTAGAAGCAGTTTTACTTGAAGGTACAAACACTTTTGCGGTAGAGATGCACCAATCTTCAGTTTCAAGTTCAGATATGAGCTTCGATTTTGCAGCGAGTTTCACTCCATTAGATTTTGATCCTGCACCTTACCCTGTAGCAGCAGGAGCGTCTTGGTCTTATTTAGACACAGGAGTTAGTCTTGATGCTGAGGCTTGGAATACAGCAGCTTATAATAATGATGCTTGGGCAATTGGAGCTGCGCCACTTGGATACGGAGATCCAGTAAACACTACTATTTCTTATGGGCCAGATCCGAATAACAAATACATCACAACGTATTTTTCTAGAGAAGTGATGATGACTTTAGATGATGTAAGTGATGAGGTTGTTTTTGGTTTAAATAGAGATGATGGAGCTATTGTTTATGTAAACGGAGTTGAGGTAATTAGAGATAATATGCCAGCAGGCGCTATAGATTACTTAACACACTCTTCAACGACTGTAAGTGGTGCCGATGAAGATGTGTATTTTATACATAATGTAGATAAATCATTTTTTGTTGAGGGAGTAAATATTATTGCTGTAGAGTTGCATAACAGAGATGGTAATAGTTCAGATTTGAAGTTTGATATGTATATGCAAAATACACCAGATCCAGTAGATCCTTTTGTTTGTGAAGAAGGGGATATTGCTTGTTTTACTTCTATCGTACCAACTGGGCAAACAAGTAATATGATTATTGCTCCAGAACATAGATTTCAAGTTATCGTAAAACAAGGAGATGCTTATACAACAGGTGATGGTGAAGTAGGTGGTAATAACGATTTTACGGGCTATATTCCAATAGAAGGATCTAGTACTTTAGGTTATGTTTCAGTAAATCACGAGACAACTCCAGGAGGTGTAACAATCGCCGATGTTAATTTTAATGATGAAACTTTATTGTGGGAAATTACAGAAACGCAAGCAGTAGACTTTTTTAATGATGCATTGGTAACTACTACTAGAAACTGCTCTGGCGGAATCACTCCATGGGGAACTATTATTACGGCAGAAGAATCTTCTAATGCTGGTGATGACAATATGGATGGGTATCAAGATGTAGGTTGGTTAGTAGAGATTGACCCTGAAACCGCTACCGTTATAGATTATGGTAATGGCCAAGAAAAACTTTGGGCAATGGGTAAAATGAATCATGAAAATGTAGTGGTTCACGAAGACATGAAAACAGCATATTATGGTGAAGATGGTGGTACAGATTGTGTTTATAAATTTGTAGCAGATACAGCAGGTGATCTTTCTGAAGGAACACTTTATGTATTAAAATTAGATGCTCCGTTAGTAAATAATGATCCTACTTCAACTACAGCAGAGTGGATTCAAGTACCTAATACAACCGAAGAAGAGCGTAACAACGTGATTTATGCAGCAGAAGCTTTAGGAGGAACAAACTTTAATGGTGTTGAAGATTGTGAGATTAATCCTTTAACAGGAGAAATCTATTTCACTTCAAAAGGAAAATCTAGAGTGTATAAATTTACAGATGATGGTGCAACAGTTTCAAACTTTGAAACTTTTGTTGGAGGAATGTCTTATGACATCACAACACCAGAAGGCGTTTTTAATGAGTCTTGGGGTGGTGGTAATGACAACCTTACCTTTGATGATAAAGGAAACTTATGGGTATTACAAGATGGAGGAAACAACTACATATGGGTTGTGCGTCCTAATCACCGTCAAGATGTTCCTAATGTAGAGTTATTTGCTTCTATGCCTAATGGTTCTGAGCCAACGGGATTAACTTTTACACCAGACTTTAAATACGGTTTCTTTTCTGTGCAGCACCCTAGCGGAAACAATACACCACAGTTAGATGCTTCTTTTAATGAAGTTGTGTTTGATGCGTCTACAACTATAGTTTTTGCATTAAATGAAAACTTAGGACTTCAGGCTCCTGTTTCAGACTTTACTGCATCTGTTGAGTCTGCAGAGCCAGGTACAGCAATAACCTTTACAGATATTAGTGCAAACAACCCAACGTCTTGGTCTTGGACTTTTGAAGGCGGTATACCAGCTACTTCTACAGAACAATCTCCTGTTGTTGCTTATTTAGAAGAAGGTGTTTTTAATGTTAGTTTATCTACGTCTAACCAATCTGGAACGGGTGATACTCAAACAAAAGAAAACTTTATCGAGATTTTATTATTAGGCGTTAATACCTTGTTAGAAGACAACATCGCTGTATATCCTAACCCGACAAATGGGATCGTAAATATCGAGATTGTAGATCAAACTGGAGCAGAAATTTCGGTAACTGCTTTTGATGTCTTAGGACGAGAATTACTAACAAGTACAGATGTACAAAACCTAGGAAGTAAACAAGTTGTAACCTTAGATTTAGTTTCTGCATTAAATAACAACCCAGTTATAATGCTAAAAGTAAACGTAGGATCGAACTCTGGAACTTATAAAATTGTAAGAAAATAATTCTTATAAAAAATCGCGCTGTAATAAGCGTATAATCAAGTTATAAGTTGAATATTAATTATGACTGGTACAAAATAATTTGTGCCAGTCTTTTTAAATTTCAGGTATTTCTGAAATTTTAAAGAAGCAAATTATGAGTTATTTAAATCAAATTATGGGCAAAGGGATTTTGCTAACGTTGTGTTTTTTTTCAATAAGTGTAGTCGCTCAAAATGCAAATCCGCTAAAAGAAAAGATGTATTACAATATTGATGAAGCCATTTCAGAAAACATAAAGACCAAACAGCTTAACTTAAGAGATCAGCAATTATTTTTCTTGCCTAAAAATATTAATCAGTTAAGTGAATTGATTTTTTTAAACGGAATGAAAAACAATCTTGAACATTGGGATTCAGATCTTTTTTATTTAAAAAAATTAAAAACAATAAATCTAAAACAAAACGGACTGGTACAGATCCCCAAAGAGATTAAGCAGCTTAAAGATTTAGAAGTATTAGATCTTGCAGATAATAATATAAAAAAAATAAGCCCAGAAATAGGGAACTTACAAGCATTAAAAAATGTATATCTCTCAGGAAATAAAATAGCTTATTTACCTGTGAGTATGGGTGATTGTGCCTCATTAGAAGTGCTAACGTTAAACAATAATCAGCTTGCTTATATACCAGATTCCTTTGCAAGTTTAGGACAATTAAAAGTACTAGACCTTAGTTATAACCAATTGTATGAGCTCAATCCGGGTTGGTTGAAGCTTAATAATTTAGAAGATCTAAATATTGCATATAATAAGTTAAAACACATTCCAGAAGAAATTAATCAATGTAAAAGCCTTAAGACATTAGTACTCAATGATAATAAACTTAAAACCTTACCAGAGAGCTTTGGTTCTTTAGAAAATTTAACCTTAGCCATTCTTTCAAATAATGAAATCTCTGTGTTACCAGAAAACTTGTCTGGATTAACAAATTTAAAGACCTTAATTTTAAAGGGAAATACTATTTCCGAAGTAGAAAAAAACCGCATCAGGGCAGCTTTGCCAAATTGTACGATATATTTTTAAAGTTTTAAGCTTGAAATAGCGGTGAGATTGCATCCCAGTTTTCATATGCTTTGTAACAATAAAGGGCTAAAAAGGCAAAAGTAGCCATCACTTTTAGAACGGTAGAGGCAAGAAATCCAATAAAAGAACCAAATGCCGCTTTGAGTGCTGGTTCAAAAGTGGTGTTGCTTATTATCATTTCTCCAAAGAGTGCTCCTAAAAAAGAGCCAATTAAAATACCAAAGGGGATTGGAATAAATATTCCAATAAAAAGCCCAATTATAGCTCCCCAAGCACCTGCTTTTGTTCCGCCAAAACGCTTGGTGCCCATTGCTGGTATTACATAATCTAATATGTAAATACCAATAGCAATTACAAAAGTGATACCTAAAAACCACCAGTTTATTTCGACTATAGTGGTGAGGTGTAACAGTAATAACCCAATCCAGCTTATGGGTGTCCCAGGGATTACAGGTAATATCGCGCCAGCAATACCAATAAACATTAAAATAAAGCCAATAATTAGTAATGTAATATCCATACAAGTAGTTAGTATTGTTATGGATGTATTTGTTACAAAACGATATTTTTAACTAAAAAATTAGTTTAACTAAGAAATTAGTTGTAAAATTGTTCTTAGAAACAAATAATATAACGTACTAGAACTAATTACGATCTATTAATAGATGAAACAACTTACTAAAGCAGAAGAAGAAATAATGCAATACCTATGGGAACTAGGTGAAGCCAACGTGGCGACTATTGTTGCTCAATTTCCAGATCCTAAACCTGCAAATAACACCGTGAGCACGATTGTGCGTATACTAGAGAGTAAAGATTTTGTGAGTTATCGCAAAGAAGGAAGAGGTCATATTTATTTTCCGAAAATTAAAAAAACAGAATACAGCAATCAGTCTATTAATAAACTAGTAGATGGCTATTTTAAAGGAAGCTTTAAAAGTATGGTTTCTTTTTTTGTAGAGAAAAATGACATTAGTGTAAAAGAGCTTGAGCATGTTTTAAAAGAAATAAATAAAGAAAAGAAGTAATGCTACATTATATCCTACAAGTTTTCGTTTTTCAACTGCTGTTTTTTACGGTCTATCAATTGTTGTTAAAACGGGAGACTTTTTTTAATTACAATCGCGTGTATCTTTTAGGTACTGCCATACTTTCTTTTGTGTTACCCTTTATGCAGTTTGATGTTATTAGCGAACAAATACCATCTGTGTTTAGAATGGAATTGCCTGCTGTTTTTATTGGAAACGGAAATCCTGAAGTAGCAAATGTAGTACAGTCTTTAGACCCTGTCTTAATCACACAGAGTAGCGTAGACTGGCCTGCTGTTTTACTAATTATTTATGGAGTTGGAGTTACTGTTGCAGTCTTAGTTTTTTTATTAAAACTTCAAAAATTAGCTGTAATTAGAAAATCTAGCCATCTAAGTAAAACTTTGGGTTACCGTATATATGAAATTCCAAACTCTACCGAAGCCTTTACTTTTTTAAGAACCATGTATCTAGGGGCGACTATTTCCGAAGATAAAAAAGAGCATATAATTGCCCACGAAAAAGTACATATAGATCAATGGCATTCACTAGATCTATTGTTTTTTGAAGTATTAAAAGCGCTATTTTGGTTTAACCCAATGGTGTATATCTATCAAAAACAGCTGCAATCTTTACACGAATTTGCAGCAGACAAAACTGTTGCAGAACAGGACAAGTCTGCTTATTACCAAAACTTATTATCTCAGGTTTTTGGTACAACTTCCATCTCATTCATCAATACATTTTTCAATCAATCATTAATCAAAAAACGAATAATCATGTTACAAAAATCAAAATCAAATCGAGTGTCAGCTTTAAAGTATTTATTAGTAATCCCTTTTATTGCAGGTATGCTGGTGTATACTTCTTGTGCAAATGACACGGCAGAAATTTCATCAACTGTAAATTCAACGGCAGAAGGTGACACAGAAGTAATGCAAAAAATAAACGAACTATCTGAAGCAATCATGAAAGTAGGAAACATATCTGATGAGGAGATGAAGGCCTTAGAGTTTCTAGCAGCAGAGGCTAAGCCAGGGGATAAAATTTACCATTCTGTTGATGAGTATTTAACAGATGTTAATGAAGAAGGGGTGCCTCTATCTACATTAGATACTTTTCCAGTTTATCCTGGTTGTGAAGGTGATAATGACGAAGTCAAAAAATGTTTTTCTGAAAGCATCACAAAGTTTATAGGCAATAACTTTAATACCAAGTTGGGCGATGATTCTAATATCTCTGGAAAACAAAGAATAGTAGCAAACTTCAGCATAAATAAAATAGGGTTAGTTCAAGATATTAAAATTATTTCTGATTACGAAGCATTATCAAATGAAGCACTAAGAGTAGTAAGATTGCTTCCAAAAATGAAACCTGGAATGAAAGATAATAAAACGGTTAATGTGTTGTATTCACTACCAATTCTCTTTAACATTGAAGAATAAGCTTTTTTACATTTGTATTGCAATCACAGCCTGTACCCACGTGCAGGCTCAGTTGCATAAAGGCGACAGTTTGTATGCGCTAGGCAATTATAATAAAGCCATTGTTGCATATAAAGTAGCGGGAAACAACGAAATTAAAATCGCAAATAGTTATCAAGCACTCGGGAATACAGCTAAGGCGCTAAGCTATTATAAACAAGGTTTAGATAATGATAATCAAAACCTATTAACGCAATACAACTACGGTAAACTTTTATTAAAAGCAGACCGCTATAAAAAAGCAGATAGTGTTTTTGAGAAACTAACTCAATTAGATCCTAAAAACCCTGAGTTTTATTATCAATCTGGTGTAGCAAAAGAAGCGTTAAATGATAGTACGGCAATTGTTCAGTTTATGAATGCAACCAAGATTGATAAAGAGCATCAAAATGCGCATTATAAGTTGGCTAAACATTTTACCACAAAAAGACATTTTACACAGGCTTCAACACATATAGACATAGGTCTAAAAGCAGCGCCAACAAGTATTCGTTTTATTAACTTAAACGCATTGGTTTATTTTTATTCTAAATCGTACCATGATGCTCTAAAACAATACGAGCATTTATTAGATTTAAACCAAAGCAATGAGCAGCTTCATGTAAACCTTGCCATAAGTTATGCGCGTACCAATCAGTTTTTAAAAGCTATTGAACAATACAAAATCGTAATAGCAAAGTACGATGACGAAAACCCAACCTATCATTTTAATCTAGGTAAAATGTACTGGGCAGAAAAAAAGAATGCGTTGGCAATCGCACATATAAAACAAGCCATCGCTTTACAAAGCGTGCCGTTAGATAGGCAATACCTTACGCTAGCTTCCATTTATAAAAAAGAAGGTGATTATAAGAATACTTTTTTAATGATAGAAAAAGCCGTTGCCGAAAGTCCTAATGACGAAATGTTACGTTACCAATACGCTGTTGCGGCAGATAACTATTATAAAGATGAAAAAAGTGTAGTTGCATTATATGAAGCATATCTTACCCGATACGGTGCTGATGCAAAATATGGCGCTTTAGCAGAACAACGAATTAGCGATATAAAGACCAAGAATCATTTTGAGAAGCAGGAATAAGGAATCTTATTGCTAAAATTTGTACTTTTCGCCCTCATAATGATGTACTTAATGCGAATCATATTTCTTTTTTTACTTTTTATCTCGGTGACTTCTTGCCAGTATTTTGATACAGAAAAGATTTCTGCCAAAACGTTCTATGATGAAGAGATTAAGACAATAGATTGGAATGAGATAGATGTTCAACCCACCTTTTTAGCGTGTGAAGGCGTCCTAGATAAAGAAGAAAATAGACGTTGTTTTGAACGCGAACTCACAACGCGTATTTCAGAATCGTTATCTAGAGAATCTTTAAGAGCGATTCATTCAATACACGATACCTTATGGGTAGATTTTAGTATTTCTGAAACCGCAATTATCACTGTAAACGAAATTAAAACAGACAGTGTTATACAGTTAGAGTTTCCGAAGTTATTAGAAAAAATAACCCAAAAAATAGATAGTATTACACTAAAAGCTCCAGCGTATAAAAGAGGAGTGCCTGTTAAAACAAACTTTAAGCTGCCTATTATAATTAGTACCGAGTAGCTTGTTTAATACTGATGTTTACGACCTTTCCAAGTGTAGTTTGTAAAAAAACTTTTAAATACCACCCAACAAGAGATAAAAGCATACACGTGTGTGAAGCTAATAACACGTACTACTGAAATGTGCTTTCCAAAAAAGCGTCCTGTTTTTTGTAACAATATAGCGTCAATGCCTAGCTTAAGTACTAGTGTTACTACAAAGACCCAAGGAGCAGTATTAAACAATAAGAGAGAAAGTAAACACAGAATTAATGTGAGATTTGCGGCAAGTACAAAAAAGCCAACTGTTTTAGTAAATAATGCATTTTGTTTGCCAGTTTTTTTTGCCCATCGTACGCGTTGAGCGATGAGGTTTTTCCAAGTTTTTTCTGTGAAAGTTGTGATTACAGCATCTTTATTAGCAAGATATCCCACTTTTTCTGGAAAGATAGCTTGCACATTTTCAAGCATAAACACATCATCACCACTGGCTATATGGTTGTTATTTGCAAAACCATTGATTTCTTTAAAAAGTGACTTGGTGTAGGCTAGATTAGCACCATTACAAAAGAGTCCTTTTTTATGTCCAAAACTACCCATGGTGACCCCTTGTAAGCTTAAATTATCAAGAAGTTGAAACTGATCTATAAACGTGTTGGATGATTTATAAATGACAGGGCCCGCAATAAAAGCAACGGGATTGCTGGTGATGTATTTGTGATAGCAGTTAAGCCATTGAGATGGAATTAAACAATCTGCATCTGTGGTGATAATCCATTCATTTTTCGCTTCAGAAATAGCCATGGTAATTGCATCTTTTTTTGGGGCAGAAGAAACACGCTTATTGTTTAAAATACGTACATGAAAAGAGGGGTTTTTAAGCATAAAAGCTTCTATAATTTGAACGGAGCTGTCTGTAGATTCATCGTTAATACATAAAACTTCAACATGTTCTTTTGGATACTTTAGTTGTGATAGCGAATCTAAAAGTCCAGGTAGTCTTTCGGCTTCGTTTCTAAAGGGAATTACAATAGAGAATTTAGTAAAAGACTTAGAAGCATCTTCAATACTTAAAATTTCAGAAGTTTTAAAGAGCCTGTGTATGCCCAAAATAAAATACCCAATGAGCAATGTGTATATGATGCTAATAAAAATATAAATCATTGGGCGGTTGTAGCTTTATAAGTCAAAACAAAATAGCTTCCTATAATGGCTGGTAACGCAAAGTTAAGCAGCCACATCGTTAATGATGTCGTTAAAACGGGTAGCGCAGAAACATCAAAAGGAGCTAATAAATAAGCTGCAATCCCGCCACGTACGGCTACGTCGATAATAAAAAAGGAAGGTAATACGCTTGCTAAAAAATACATTGCAACAATAGGAGCTAAAGCATCAATTAAAGTGATGTCACCGCCAAAAACACGAATTAAAAGATAAAAACTAAAACTAAAACATACATATCTAAGTAAAGCGTATAAAAGTATTTTAAGTTTTATTTTACGGTTTATTTTGGAGAAAAAAAGAAAGCCGTTTTTTAGTGAAACTCCTTTGCTAAACCATTGTTTGTTTTTGAAAATCCATAATAGGAAAAGCCCTAAAATACCTAATAAACATAGCCAAGGGAATAGTGATTTAATGTCACTCATCTCTTTATGATAGGCAAGGTAATAGCAGCCTACAATCCCTAGCATAACGGTAATTGCCATTTGCGAGAGGTTGCTTATTAGGTTAAGCAGTACGATTTGTTTTCGTTGGTTTATTGGGTGATAGCTTGCTTTAATGCCATAATCTCCTATTTTGGCAGGAGTAATAAAAGTTAATGTACTCCCTGCTAAGGTTTGTCGCGCTGCTTCTATAAATGTGATAGGCTTTAAATAGCTTACTAGTGATTTCCATTTTAAAATTTCAAGAAGCCAGTTAAGCGTTGTCAGTAAAAGCACAGAAAGTAATATCCATTTTGTTTCACCAAAATCAGTAAATATGTGGTTTTTAAATTGGCTCCAAGTAGTTGTTTCTGTCCTTGTGATTTTGTTGTATAAGAAAAACAATACACTAGCAAGTATTAAAACCTTTAGTGCAACCAGTAGATATTGTTTAGATTTGTTGGAAAATGTAATCACTTTTACGAATGTAATAAATAAGGGTCGCGCCATTACATCTTTGACAAAAAAATATACAAATACAATACATTGAGTAAAACAGAAAAAATAATTTTAGGCATTGATCCAGGAACTTCAATAATGGGTTTTGGGCTCATAAAGGTAGTGGGTAAAAAAATGGAGTTTATGTTGCTCAATGAATTACAACTATCTAAATACGACGACCATTACAAACGCTTAAAGATCATTTTTGATCGAACCATTGAGCTTATAGACAATTACCATCCCGATGAAATTGCGATAGAAGCGCCCTTTTTTGGAAAAAACGTGCAATCTATGTTAAAGCTAGGAAGAGCACAAGGTGTCGCCATGGCAGCGGGACTTTCTAGAGAAATACCCATCACGGAGTATGCCCCAAAAAAGATTAAAATGGCCATTACAGGTAGTGGTAATGCAAGTAAAGAACAGGTGGCAAAAATGCTGCAAAGTATGTTAGGTTTAAAAACGCTTCCTAAAAATCTGGATAGTACCGATGGTCTTGCTGCGGCAGTTTGTCATTTTTATAACAGCGGTAATACCATTGGTCAAGGAAAAAGTTACTCTGGTTGGGCTAGCTTTGTTAAGCAAAATCAAAAAAGAGTTGGAAAATAATTCAGTGTTCAGAATTTATATTTAAAATGGCCGGAATCTACATTCACATCCCTTTTTGCAAACAAGCCTGTCATTATTGTGACTTTCACTTCTCTACGTCATTAAAAAAGCGTGATGAGATGGTAGCTGCAATTTGCAAAGAATTATCCCTTCGGAAAGATGAAATAAACGGCGATATCGCTACTATTTATTTTGGAGGAGGAACACCAAGTCTTTTAACGGCTTCGGAAATAGGGCAGATTTTAAATACCATTCGTTCCATTTACAATGTCATAGCACATCCAGAAATTACGCTAGAAGCAAACCCAGATGATTTGGTCTTTCAGTCAAATACTCAAAACAAGCCCAATGTCAGTCAGAGCACAGTCGAAGACGCAAAAGTTTCACAAAATAAGCCCGATGTCAGTCTGAGCGCAGTCGAAGACACAAAAGCTTCACAAAGCAAGCCCGATGTCAGTCTGAGCGCAGTCGAAGACCAACAAAGCGCACAAAGTAATACGGCTTTAACAAACAAACTAAAATCGTACAAAACAGTTGGAATTAACCGTCTTTCTATTGGAATTCAGTCGTTTTTTGAAGAAGATTTAAAACTAATGAATCGTGCCCATAATGCAACAGAAGCAGCAGCGTGTATACACATAGCAAAACAATATTTTAAAAACATTAGCATTGATCTTATTTACGGAATTCCAAAAATGACCAATGAGCGCTGGCTGGAGAATGTAGACAAAGCATTAGCGCTAGAAATACCTCATTTATCTTGTTATGCCCTAACGGTAGAGCCAAAAACAGCGCTAGAAAATTTTATTAAAAAAGGCATTGTACCTCCTGTAGAAGATGAGGTAGCACAAGCACATCACAGTCTTTTAATAGAAAGAATGGAAGCCGCAGGATTTGAAAATTATGAGTTTAGTAATTTTTCTAAACCTGGCTGGGAATCTCAAAACAACACTGCTTATTGGGATGGTAAAAGCTATTTAGGTGTTGGTCCATCTGCACATAGTTATGACGGTGTTCAGCGTAGTTGGAATATCGCTAATAATGCAATATATCTTAAAAAAATAGCTGTTGATGAGCTCCCGATAGAGCGAGAATCCTTGTCAAAAACAGATCGATATAACGAGTATGTGATGACGGGATTACGAACAAAAGCAGGGGTTTCGTTGCTTAAAATTTCCGAAGTATTTGGAGATACGTTTCACGATTATTTTATAAAACAGATGCAAGTGCATGTCGCTAATGGTTTGCTTGCTGTTGCAGATAATAATGTTATTATCACTAAAAAAGGTAAGTTTTTAAGCGATGGGATTGCATCAGACCTTTTTAAGTTGGGTTTAAGCTAATTCAATATCACAAATATTAGTTATTTTTAACCCACATGATCACAATATTAAAAATAGGAGGTAAATCCAAAACAGTAGATTTCTCAAAACCTATAGATTTATCAATTCCGTTGAGTGCAGACTCTCAAAACCCGCTAGCTTGGTATATAGATAAGCCAGATATTGAACCCGTAAATCTTGATGGTTGGGTAGGAAGCACCCAAGAAGGTGCAGCGGTAAATTTTAATAATATTCGGTTTAATCCACATGCACACGGTACTCATACAGAGTGTGTGGGACATATTTCTAAAGAATTTTATTCTGTAAACACCTCGCTTAGTCTCTTTTTTTTTACTGCAGCGCTTATTTCTGTGATTCCAGAAAATAAAGATGGAGATCTAGTGATAACTGATTATCAAATAAAAAAACTGCTCAATGGGAAAAAGCCAGAAGCTATTGTGATTAGAACGATCCCAAATACGGATTCAAAAAAATCGATGAAGTATTCTCATACAAATTGGCCTTATTTAAGCAAAGAGGCGGCCTTGTATTTATATGATATAGGTGTAAAACATCTTTTGATAGATCTTCCGTCAGTAGATAAAGAAAAAGATGATGGTAAATTATATGCGCACAAAGCTTTCTGGAATTATCCAGAAAATCCAAGGCTTGACGCTACCATCACAGAATTTATTTATGTGCCTAATGATGTAAAAGATGGTAGTTATCTTCTTAATTTGCAAGTAGCAAATTTTAAGAACGATGCTGCACCAAGTAGACCCGTACTTTATCGCTTTTTATAATATGAAAACACTACTAAAACTAGAAGAACTGGCATTGTTCATTTTAGGAATAATTGCATTTACGACCCTTAATTTAAGTTGGTGGTGGTTTCCTTTGCTGCTTCTTACTCCAGATATAGGTATGTTGGGCTATTTAAAAAGCACAAAAGTAGGCGCTATGACATATAATTTGTGTCATCATCGCGGGATTGCCATTGCATTGTTTGTTATTGGGTTTTATTTAGATAGTTTTGGTATGCTTTTAGCAGGTGTCATACTGTTCTCACATATTGCTTTTGATAGAATGTTGGGATATGGGCTTAAATACCCAGATAACTTTAAGAATACCCACTTAGGAAATATTTAAAATTAAATGGAATTATTATTTATTGGTTTGGCCGTAGGCGCCATTTTGGCTTATTTTTTATATGGTCGTTTTGCTGTAGGAATTAAACGTGATAGACGAGAAACACAGTCTGTTGTTTTAATGGAAAAGATACGATCTGTCTGTAAGTTTATCACAGTAGAAGGAAATTTTTCTGAAATTTTTCATTATCAAAATGTAAAAGATAAATGGGTGACGGTATTTTTAGGTACCAAAAAAGCACTCGTTTTAATAGAAGCAAAAGCAAGTGTTGGTTTTGATCTTACAAAAGTAAAAATGGATGCAGATCCAAAAACTAGGGTTATAACAATGCATAATTTCCCAGAGCCAGAATTGTTAACGATCGAGACAGATTTTAAATATTACGACAAAAAAGAAGGTTGGGCAAACCCATTTACAGCAGCAGATCTTACGGAGATTAATGTAGCTGCAAAAAAGCATATTGTAGACAAAATACCAACGAGTGGTGTGATGGAAGAGGCCTCAAAACAAGCGCTAGAAACCTTACAGCTATTAGATAAACTAGTAGAGACTATTAATTGGAAACTGGATTACTCTGCCTTACATACTGAAAATCCTAAAGTAACAACTGGCGCTAAAAACAACCTGCTAGATGAAACCAACTAGCGGGATTAGTTTATTAAAATTACAAATATGCACGTAGAAGATTTTAGAGATTATTGCCTCTCAAAAAAAGGAGTGACCGAGTCTTTTCCTTTTGACGAAAATACACTGGTCTTTAAAGTAATGGGGAAAATGTTTGCTTTAAAAAATTTAAAACGTTTGCCAAGTCAAGCCAATTTAAAATGTGATCCCGAAAGAGCAATACAGTTAAGAGTACAATACGATGGTCTTATTTTACCCGGATATCATATGAGCAAAAAATTATGGAATACGGTTTTACTAGATGAAATACCACAAGCATTAATAATAGACTTAATAGACCATTCTTATGATTTAGTGGTCTCAAAACTTACCAAAAAAGCACAAAAAGAACTTGCCGATTCATGAAAAATCCTACTACATTTTATAAAAGTCAGATAGAACAACATCAAGTAACCCTCACAAAAATAAAAGGACAATTAATCCAGTCTAGTGTTTTAAGGTTGTCTGTTTTTTTAGCCATAGCTGCTGCAATCTATTTTTTCTTTGGAAATACGCCAGCCGTTCTTATTTCGGTAGTTGTTGGTATTGCTGCTTTCTTGTTTTTAGTGTCAAGACACACTAATTTACAATACAAAAGAGACTATTTGCAACAATTAATAGCCATCAATGAAATAGAAATAGAGGTGCAAAACCGAAATTTTTCAATGCTTCCTTCTGGAAAAGGTTATAAAGATGGATTGCACGAGTTTGGAGAAGATATTGATCTTTTTGGAGAGGGATCTTTCTTTCAATATTTAAACAGAACGACCCTACAAAATGGGAGTGACTATTTAGCAACACTTTTTAAAGAAAACAATATAGATCGTGTAGAGCAAAAGCAAGAAGCGATACAAGAACTGTCTAAGTTGCCAGAATGGCGTCAGCAATTTTCTGCCGTAGCAGCTTTAGTAGAAACAGAGACTTCTGCCACACAAGCAACTACTTGGTTATCGAGTCATAAAAGCTTTGTTCCTAAGTTATTTAAAATAGTGCCGCTTATTTTTACCATACTATCTTTAGCTTTAATTTCGGTGTATATCGCTGGTTTTATACACGGAGGTATTGTAGTAGGTTGGTTTTTATTGGGGCTCGGTATTTCTGGAAAATACTTAGGAAAAATAAGTTCTTTAGCAGCACAAACTTCAAAAATACAAAGCACTTTTCAGCAGTACCACAAGCTAATATCTTTAATAGAAACGCAAGATTTTAAAAGTGATTTACTACAAGAGTATAAGTCTCAGATAATAACAGATTCAGAAAAGGCTTCTGGTGTTTTACATCAGTTTTCTAGATTGTTAAATAGATTAGACCAGCGTAATAATATGTTGATAGGAGTGGTGTCTAACGGCTTCTTTTTGCGTGATTTAAATGTGTGTTATGATATTGAACAATGGATTGCTGCGCACCAAGAAAAAGTAGGACATTGGTTTCAGGTAATTCATTTTTTTGATGCTTATAATTCTTTGGCCAATTATAGCTTTAATCACCAAGATCATTCTTTTCCTGAAATTCAAAAAGAAGGCTCGTTATTACAGGCAACAGCAGCAGCGCATCCTTTATTGGATCCTGCAACGGCTATTAAAAATGACATTCATATTTCTGAAGAAGAATTTTTTATTATTACAGGTGCAAATATGGCAGGAAAAAGTACCTTTTTGCGTACAGTTGCCTTGCAAATAGTGATGGCAAATATGGGCTTACCTACTAATGCAAAAAAATCTAGTTATACCCCTATCAAGCTCATTACAAGTATGCGCACCACAGATAGTTTACAAGATGATGCGTCGTATTTTTATAGCGAGTTAACAAGACTTAAATACATAGTAGATGCTATTAAAGAAGATCGCTATTTTATTATCCTTGATGAGATTTTAAAAGGAACCAATAGTACCGATAAAGCAAATGGATCTAAAAAGTTTATTCAAAAACTTGTGAGAAGCAAGTCTACAGGTATTATTGCAACACACGATTTAAGCCTGTGTACCACTGCAGATGAGTTTGATGAGGTGAAGAACTTCTATTTTGATGCCCAGATTATTGATGACGAGCTGTATTTTGATTACACTTTTAAAAACGGAATTTGTCAAAATATGAATGCTTCATTTTTATTAAAGAAAATGGGAATTGTAGATTGATAAACTCGACCTCGACCTTTAAAACGAAATATAAATCGAGCAAGGATATGTTTGCAAATTGCAATGTTGCACTTTAATTTTTACAAATTTTCTAATCTATGGATTCATTAACTCAAATAGTGCTAGGTGCCGCCGTAGGTGAAGCTGTTTTAGGAAAAAGAGTAGGTAATCGCGCTGCGCTTTACGGAGCAATAGCGGGTACTATTCCAGATCTAGATGTTTTTGTAAAACCTTTTGTAGACACTGTTACTGCGCTAGAATGGCATCGCGGGATTACACATTCTATTTTATTTTCGGTGTTTATGGCGCCCGCTTTTGGGTGGTTGGTTTCTAGATGGGAAAAAAGCGCGAGTTGGCGCCAATGGGCTTGGTTGTTTTTCTGGGGTTTTTTAACGCATCCACTTCTCGATGCGCATACCACTTGGGGAACACAACTTTTCTGGCCTTTTGATTTGAGATTGGCTTACAAAAATATTTTTGTCATAGATCCCTTATACACCCTGCCTTTTTTAATATTTCTCATTCTTGCCTTATGGCGAAAACGTGCCGACCCCAAGCGACGTCGTTTAAATAATATTGGCTTATGGGTGAGTAGTTTGTACTTATTGCTTACGTTGGGCTTAAAAGGGTTTACATTTCTGAAATTTGAGTCTGCTTTAGCAGAACAGGGAATAAATTATACAGAGATAGAAACCAAACCAGCACCATTACAGACTGTTTTATGGACGGCAAATGTAGATGCCGGTGATCATTTTTTGATAGCAGATTATAGCTTGTTTGACAGCCAACCCATTACTTTTTATAAGCACCCTAAGAAACACGAGCTCATTTCAGAAATAAAAAGTCACCCAAAATTACAACGAATGATCAAGCTTACCAATGGATGGTTTGCTATTTCAGAAAAAGAGGGGGTGCTCTATTTTAACGATTTGCGTTTTGGTGTTTTAAGTGCCGACCCCAAAAGTCAAGATTATGTTTTTGCTTTTAAAATGGAACAAAAAGGGGATGCGCTCATCTTCACCGAAAACGAGAAAAAACCTGGAGATGCAAAACAACTAATGAGTGAGTTATGGACTAGAATAAAAGGGAATTAAGTTTCTAATTTGATTTTTATAGAACACTTCATTTTTTAGATTATTCACTAAAAGCGAAGTGTTCTAACGACTTATAACTCATCACTATTTTACCCACAACTCATATCTGCCACAATTTTCCATTCGCCGTTAATATTCTTGAAAATAATCATAAAAACACCATTAGCATCGCCAACTGTTCTGCTTAAAAAGTATTCGCCCATTACCCAGTAGCTTCCAGATTCTATGGGAGAAATGTCATTTACTTTAAAGGTTAGCGTGCCGCTGTGCTCTTTAGTAGGGTATCCTTTTTTATAATTGTCAAGGGTCTTTTGCCATCCTTTGGTTAAGCCGCTTTTTCCGTAGAATTTAAGAGAATCGCTTTTAATATAGCCTTGCATAAACCCTTCTAGGTCGTTTTTACTCCAAGCAATTTCTTGATCTCTCATTACTTTTAATATGGCAGTTTTATCCTCTTTTATTGTGGTTTTTATCACGTTCTTGTTTGATGAGCCTTGAGAGGTTACACCTATGTTTACACAGCTAGTCATAACTGCTAATGTGATAATCGTTAAAAAGTATTTCATAGTATTGAGTTTAATAATTTAAAGATACACTTTTGTATTTTTACTTAAAATTTCAGCAATGCAAAAAATAACAATTCTTACTTGTACAGCTTATTTGCAACTCGATGTTTCTAAACCGTATGAAGCGAATATTCAACTAGAGTATGATTTATTAAAAACTGCTTTAGAAAATAAAGGAGTCCTGGTTGAGCGTATTAATTGGGACAATCCAGACTATGATTTCTCTAGTACAGATGCTGTTGTTTTTAGAACCATTTGGGATTATTTTGAGCGTTATTCAGCGTTTGAAAATTGGCTTGAAAAAGTAAGTACCTTGACAAAGGTTATCAATCCTTTATCTCTAATAAAATGGAATATAGACAAGCATTATCTCGCAGATCTTAAAACAAAAGGTATTGCTATAATGGACACGGTATTTGTAGATACAGGTGCACTTGTAACTTTACAGTCTGTGGCAGATGCCAAAGGGTGGAAAGACCTTGTGATAAAACCAGCCATTTCTGGGGCTGCTTTTCATACCTATAAAATAATGGCTTCGGAAATAGCTGAGAAAGAAGATTTGTTCAAGCAATTAGTTGCAGAACGCGATATGCTAGTGCAAGAGTTTCAGCCCACGATTATGACAAAAGGCGAAGCTTCTTTGATGGTTTTTAATGGGAAGTATACCCACGCTGTTTTAAAAAGAGCAAAAGAGGGTGATTTTAGGGTGCAAGATGATTTTGGGGGTTCTGTGCATTCTTATAATCCTAGTCAAGAAGAGATAGCCTTTGCAGAAAAAACCTTTGCCGCTTGTGATGTTTTACCAGCTTATGGTCGTGCAGATATTGTATGGGATAAAAATAACAAGCCACAACTTTCAGAGTTAGAGATTGTAGAACCAGAATTATGGGTGCGCAATTGTCCTAAGGCGGCAAATGCTTTTGCAGAAGGGATTATTGAGTTTATGTAAATTGATTTTTGATAGTATCGCTACAAACCCAGTAAGACAGTTATGTTGAAAGGTAAGGGTCACCCTGAGCTTGTCGAAGGGCAATAGAATTACAAATATATAATGGGCCTAAATTTGTACCTCTACAAGCGTAGCATAACATATTAAAAATTTTCAATAAAAAGGAATGAAGGATCTGGACAAAGTTCTTTCCATCTTTCTAATTCACTTGGAAAAGCAACACCATTATAATTTTCTGTCTCACCTAATAGGTCTGTGATAACCTGAAAATGAAGATGAGGTGCCCAATGCCCATTTTCTACTTCGTTACCTATGTGGGCAATCAAGTCTCCTTTTTTTAAAATTTTACCTTTGGGACTTAGCGCTAAAGAGTCTACACTCAAGTGGCCATATAAGGTATAGAAAAATGTGTCGTTGCGTTGATGTTTCAGTATTAAAAGAGGACCATAATCTTTATGGAAATCATTGTGGTAAGAGACCACTACCTCGCTATCATAAATAGCGTAAATAGGTGTTCTTGCGGGTACCCAAAAATCTGTGCCTAGGTGTATATTACGATATTCTTTGCCGTTTGTTGTTTCTCTTTCAAAACGAGAAGTATTATAAAAAGCACGTTCTTCTAGATAACCATTAGCCAGTAAGGCGTTGGGATGTTGTTTCTGAAATTTTAAAAGCGTGTCATTTGCTCCTGTAATATCTTCGTGCATGGTATCATTTCCGAAGAAGTTATTGCGCACACTCATGTCTGGTATGGCAATCTCAGAAAATAGAAGAGTAGGGAATAATTCGTGTAGTGAGACAAGTGTATTCATTATCTAAAAATAGCAAATTGGTTTTGAAGACAAACGTTTATAGTACGCTCTTTTGTTTCTTATAAAAAGCATTTGCTTGCTCTTGCATTAATTCACGCGCAATTTTACGCTTATAATCATAAAGCTCTTGTTCTTCTGCAATATCAGCATACACACGATTGTTTATCTCACGATCTGTACTCACAAGAATATCACGCTGTGCTTTTTGTTGCGCTACCCAAGATTTTACAGCACCTTCTTGCTCTGCTAGTTTTAGATCATAGGCACCTTGAGGTGATAATAATTTTGCAATGATAGGCGAAGTTTCAATCGCTAAGAATAGTAAAAAAATAAAAAATGAAGGTAACCAAGGCAGCTTATCTAATGCGTTAATACGTGCCATTATTCCGTCAAAGCCTTCAATAATAGGCTGCGTTTCTGCCACTTTTGTTTTGTAATTCTCGGTAATCGTTGCCAACTGTGTTTCTAATAAGGCAATTTTATCGTTGTTTGTTTTTTTTAACTCTTGTAATGCCGCAAGTTCTGTGTCGTGCTTGTCTCTTTTTTCTTTATAGACTGGGCCTTTTCCTAATTTTTCTGTTCCAGAAGTTCCTTCAGCTTCAGCAATGTATGTGTCGTATAATGCATTTACAGTTGCTTCTTTTGTGAGGATTTCATCTTTAAGCGATGCTATTTTAGTAGTTATTGCTGTGCTTTCTGGTGTAAACTGTAATGCTAGCTGGTCTTGGTTCTCTAGTGTCATCGCGTTTTTTTCTTCGAGAAGGACTTGATTAATTTCCTTTTCAAAAATTTTCATCTCTAATGGTTTTGAAATGACAATGGCGATAATAAGGGCAAGTATGATTCTAGGTGATGCCTGGATGAGTTCGTCAAAAAAGCTGCCTCTCTTTTTTAGGGTAGAAACGATAAAGCGATCTAAATTAAAAATAAGTAAGCCCCAAATAATTCCGAAGAAAACAGCAGCGAAGTAATTGTCAAAAACAGTATAAAGTGCAAAAGCGCCGGCAATAGTAGCCATTAATGCGGTAAAGAAAACAGTGGCGCCTATACCAGCATATTTAGTGTTTTCGCCAGAAGAACAGTCTTGTAAAATGTCTGTGTCTGCGCCAGAGCAGAAGATAAAAAAGCGTTGTAACATAAGATTGTGATTTGATCCTCCTAAAAGACGGCGGATAGATTGATGAGACTATATAACGCCAAAATGGTCAGATTGTTACAAAAAAAAAGCCTAGATTTCTCAAGGCTTTTTTTTAGAATAATAATATTAAGGTTAATTTTTGATCCCTTCTTTAGATATAGTTACAATAGGATTACTGTTCTCAAAATGTTCTGTACTTATATTTAAGTCAGAGTTTTCTTTTAAAAGAGCAATCGCTTTATCTGAAGAAATAGGTTTGTTATTATATGAAAATGCAGCATTCTCTTTTGCCATTCTAATAATATGGTCTAGTTTACTTGTAGACACAATAGGTGGATTAGGTGGTGGTGGCGGTGGTGGTATTACAGATTCTTCTCCTACTTTAACTTTTTTTGAAGTTGGTGGTACTGGAGGTGGTGGTATTACAGATTCTTCTCCTACTTTAACTTTTTTTGAAGTTGGTGGCGGTGGTGGGATAATGCCCATCCCTGCATTTGCTTTTGAAAAGTTAGTTTTTTTGAATTCTTCATCTACTTTGTCTAGAAATTCTTTTGGAGAATTTTTAATTAGTATTGAAGGGAGCGCTTCTTTATAGTCTGTTTTACTCCAATCTTTTGTGTATTTGTCTACAGCATTAGCAAAATTTTCTAGCTTTACTGCAACTCCGTTTAATTTGATTTTGCTTGCTTCTATTTGTAGGAGAAATGATTTTAAGTCCATTTCTGTTGCGCCCAAAACATATTCATTAGCATAATTGTTATGTGCAACTATGGGGCTTTCTGGCGCCATTGGGACGTTTCCTTTAGAACGAATGATCTCTTCTTTTGGTGTCACGATACGGTGATAGCCGTATACTATTGCAACCTTTTGTATGTAAAGTAAATCTTTATAAGATATGTCATCATCTGCAGATACGTGTATGTTTATTATGCGGTCTCTCTGCTCTTTAGTTATATCTGCGTTTAATGAGCCTAAAGTTGCATACAAGTTTTTCTTTGTTGTTTTGATATTTTCAACCAAAAGAAAATCTTTATCTATTATTTTAATAGAAATACTTCTGGCTGTAAGATTTTTGTTTAGCTCTGGTGCTATAGGATTTGATCCAATAAGACCACCAGGCAATTTTACTTGTCTTATTCCATAAAAAAATAATTCATTCTGCACATCAGAGATAAATCCCATTTTAAAAGATTCATCTGCAATAATTTCTGCGATGTAATACTTTTCGTTTGGATTTATCCCTACTTTTTTCAGCGTACTTTTTATGTTTTCAATATTTGTTGGGAAAGAGTTTATCCAAATAGTTTTCTCTTTATCTATTGTGACAGTAATTGTTTCTTTATCTATTTCCGAAGTAATAAACTCCTCTTTAGTAGAGCTAAACCCATAAATTAATACAGCCAAAAGTGGCAATACTAAAAAGCCTTTGAGCAATGCGGCTTTTTTTGAAGTGTGTCTTTTCATAATTGTAAAACGTTTTTTGATTGATGAATAATTAATTGAATGTGCCATTACAGGCACGCTAGACTTTGATGAGAAGTCTAGTAATATAGATTGATATGTAGCTAGCGGCGCACCTGTTTGTAATACAGTGCGATCTGCTAGAAACTCATGATTTAATTTGATGCTTCGTTTAAAGAAATAGAGTAGTGGATTGAACCAAAAGATGATCTGGAATATTTCGAAAAACAAGATGTCCCAACTGTGTTTTTGAGCTACGTGTGCTTGCTCGTGGATCAATACTTCTTTTGGTATTTTACCTGCCTCAAAGGCTTCTTTGTCAATAAAGATATACTTAAAAAAACTGTGTGGTGTTACGGGTAATTGTAACAAAACATACAAAAATGATTGCTTTTTAAATACTGGGTTTTTTCTAATTTTCTGTACTAATGATATTAAGTTTTTTGTAAAGCGAAGTGTGAAAAACAATACACCCAAAGTATATATTGACCATAAAATATAGGGGGTGTATTTTATGGGTTCTGCAATAATTTCTTGTGTTTCATATACGGGAATCACAACGTTCTCTGTGACCATTTCAGTAACTGGTGCTACTGCAACATATTGTGTAAAAGTGATAAACGGAATCACGATAGAGAGTATGATACTTGCTAAAAGATAGATTCTTTTTGTAGTGTGTAATGTGGAGTTTTCTAGAACTAACTTGTAGAAAAGAAACAATATGCTAAGACAAGCAAAAGATTTTAAGACGTAGATTTCCATAGCTTATTTGTTTTCTATTTGTACATCAATCATTTTTTTGAGCTTCTCTAGTTCTTCTTTACTCAGGTCTGTTGTTTCGGTGAAAAATGAAGCAAATTGTGCCGCGTCATTATTAAAGAAGTTTTTAATAAGGCCATTTACATGCTTACTGAAATAGTCTTTCTTTTTTACCAAAGGAAAATATTCACGCGAGCGACCTACTTGCACATAGTCAATAAATTTTTTGTCCTGCATCCGTTTTAATAAAGTTGCAATGGTGGTTGTTGCAGGTTTAGGATCTTCGTAGGCAGCAATAAGATCTTTCATTATAGCGCGCTTTTGTTTCCATAGCACTTGCATTAATTGTTCTTCTGAGTTTGATAAAGACATACTTTTACTTGTTTACTCTACAAACGTAGAATAAATATTTTAATTCTACAAATGTAGAGTAATGGTTTTTTTTACTTCAGTTAAACAAGTTGTCACATTTCCGAAGTAAATAGTACATTTGCGGTCTAATTTAAAAAGTCGATAGCAAAATACATTTTACTACCGCGATACGAATAATGAATTCAAATATAGAAAGAGAAATACGCAAAAGAGCTGAAGATAAATGTGAATTATGTGGTCATGCTGAGCCAGAAAATTTAGGTTTTTATGAAGTGCCAAAAACACCTGAGTATATTGAAGGAGCAGATAATGGGATTTTTGTATGTACTACTTGTTCTTCGCAATTTGATGCAGAAGAGCGTGATGAAAACCACTGGCGTTGCCTTAATGATAGTATGTGGAGTACGGCACCACCTGTACAAGTGATGGCTTGGCGTATGCTACACCGTTTAAAATCTTTTGGGTGGTCACAAGATTTACTTGATATGATGTATATGGAAGAGCAGCAACTTGAATGGGCAGCAGCAGAAGGAGATGCAGAAGATAAAAGTGATGCATTAGTACATCGCGATGCTAATGGCGTGATTTTACAAGCTGGTGATAATGTGGTTTTAATTAAAGACCTTAAAGTGAAGGGGAGTAGTATGGTGGCTAAGCAGGGAACTGCTGTAAGACGTATTTCTTTAGATCACGAAAATGATACATTTATAGAAGGTAAAGTAGATGGTATACAGATTGTGATCATTACAGAATATGTAAAGAAAATATAGTGATACTATTGGTATAAAAATTTAAAGCCTCACAGATTTAAAAATTTGTGAGGCTTTTTTTTTACGAATTAATCTAACTAGTTATTGGTTTTTAACTTTGTAAACTCGTGATAAAACTGTGGGATGGTTTCGATACCTTTTAGGTAGTTCCATACTCCAAAATGCTCATTAGGGGAGTGAATTGCATCACTGTCTAGACCAAAGCCCATTAATATAGTTTTGCTTTTTAGCTCTTTTTCAAACAGAGCTACAATAGGAATACTCCCACCACTACGTTGTGGTATTGGTGTTTTTCCAAAGGTAGTTTCGTATGCTTTACTTGCCGCTTTGTAACCTAAGCTATCAATAGGAGTGACGTAAGCTTGCCCACCGTGATGAGGTTTTACAACAACGGTTGCCCCTTTAGGAACAATGCTCTCAAAATGTGCTTTAAACAGGTCTGTTATCTTTTTCCAGTCTTGATTAGGTACTAAGCGCATAGAAATTTTTGCAAATGCTTGACTAGCAATTACTGTTTTTGCACCTTCGCCAATGTAGCCTCCCCAAATACCATTTACATCTAGGGTAGGGCGTATGCTGTTACGCTCGTTAGTGGTATATCCTTTTTCTCCATATACGTCTTCAAGACCAATAGACTTGCAATATTCTTCTTTGCTGAAAGGTGCTTCGCCCATTTTAGCGCGTTCTTCTGCAGATAACTCATCTACATCATCATAAAAGCCAGGAATAGTAATATGATTATTTTCATCATGCAATGAAGCAATCATTTTTGTTAAGATGTTTATTGGGTTTGCTACAGCACCACCATAAAGACCACTATGCAAATCACGATTAGGTCCGGTAACTTCTACTTCTACGTAACTTAAACCACGAAGTCCTGTTGTGATACTCGGAATATCGTTTGCGATCATACCTGTATCACTTATTAAGATTACATCGTTGCTCAGTTTTTCGTGATTGCGTTCTACAAACCATCCTAAGCTTTCGCTTCCTACTTCTTCTTCACCTTCTATCATAAATTTAACATTACAAGGTAGCTGCCCTGTTTCTGTCATGTATTCCATTGCCTTTACGTGCATATACATCTGTCCTTTATCGTCACAGCTTCCGCGAGCAAAGATGGCACCTTCTGGATGTAGTTCGGTTTTCTTTATTACAGGTTCAAATGGTGGGCTGTCCCATAATTCTACTGGATCTGGTGGTTGCACGTCATAATGACCATATACTAAAACAGTAGGTAGGTCTTTATCAATTATTTTTTCGCCATACACAATAGGATATCCTGGTGTTTCACAAATCTCTACGTGATCGCATCCTGCTTTTTCTAGGCTTTCTTTAATTACATCTGCAGTTCTAATGACATCATTAGCATAGGCTTTATCTGCCGAGATACTAGGTATTTTAAGAAGATCTACTAGTTCATTTAAGAACCTGTCTTTATGTTCTTCTATATAAGGTTTTGCACTTTTCATAAATAATTTTATTTTTTTATAAGCCCTAAACAAGGCGTCTAAGACTCATATTAAAGCATAAAGATACAAAAAGTAAAAATTTTAAAGAATTCTTTGTTTGTAAATAAAATAACTTCTTTATATTTGCCGTCCCGTAAAAGGGCATAAGTTCAAATCGCGGATGTGGTGGAACTGGTAGACATGCTAGACTTAGGATCTAGTGCTTCACGGCGTGCAGGTTCGATTCCTGTCATCCGCACTTTAATAGAAGACTCAACTTTAAATAGTTGGGTCTTTTTTTGTGGAATAAGATTTATTTTTTATTTAAAAAAAAGGTGTGTATTACGGAATCCCGTATAACTACTTGATGATGAATAAATATTTTTACAGCTAACCTTTTAATAAATCAATTTATGAAAAATTTAAAATTAGCTGTAATAATAATGACAGTAGTGACAATGGTAAGCTGTAGTTCTTCTTCTTCAATAAGTAATGGAGGATTTAGCGATATTTCTTTAACTAGAGATGCTAGTCAATATGAGCTTAAGCGTCTACAGGAGATAAGTGAAGAAGGCAAAGCGCTATTTGGAATACCAACAAGGACAGATAAGACTAAGGGTATTATAGTTCGTTTTAATGGAATTAACCTAGGGAAATCTAACCAAATAGGTCCAATACTTACTATGGTTGTTAGTACATTTGGAATAGGTTCTGCTATTAATGGTATTGTTGGAACAAATAATGATTATAGAAGTTCTAACTATGGCAAGGATAAAATAGGTTTACCACTATCTATGGTTGCTGCGGTACCCTTTGCAGGGGCCTTAAATAATGCCATGTGGAGTGGTGGAGCTTTAAAGAACGCTACTTGGAATGTAAATAGTAGATTGGTTCAAGATAATCCAGATGTGGATATATTTTTAAATCCAAAATATGAAGTAGAGCAAACGCAAGGAATTTTTACTCAGAAGGCTACTGTAAAAGCGAGAGTAATGGGAGCTACAATAAAAATAAATGAATAACGCATAATTTTTTTGCAGTTTTGAAGTATCATATATTTATTTGGTAACTTTTGTTCCATAAAAAAAAAGCTTCTCATTTCTGAGAAGCTTTTTTTATGGAATACATTGAAATAGTAAAATAATTAAATATTGTACTTAATCCCAAATAAAACATTGCTTGGAGGCATTGGGACATAGCCTGCTTCAATATAATCGACATTAAATATATTGTTTGCAGTAGCTGAAAATTCTACTTTTTCTAAAGACATTATAATTGAAGCATCCCAAACATTATAAGTGTCGCCTGTGGTGCGTTCGGCATATTTATAAATGATATTTTGACTTATGTTTTTAAATAACTTAGTGTTTAAACGTGTTGTGAAATGATGTTTAAGTGTATTTAAAGAATATCGTGACAAATCTTTGTTTTGGTTTAAAATGTCGTCTTTTAGGTAATTGTAGCTTGTAGATACTGTTTGGTTATAACTGTTTATTTTAAATTGATAAGACATATCTACTTCAAACCCTTTGGTGTTTACCTCTGCAATGTTTGTGGCAGTATAAACTTCGGTAGTAACATCTGGACGAATGTAGTCTATTAAATTGTTTGTGTCTCTTTCGTAAAAAGAGGTAGCGATTGAAAACCCTGAAATACTATATTTAACCCCAATTTCTTTGGCAAATGCTTCTTCAACTTCTAAATCTGGATTTCCTAAGGTAGAACTATCGGTATAATATAAGTCTGTGTATGTAGGAATTCTGTAGGTATATCCAATATTTCCGTAGACTTTAAATTGATTGTTAAATTTATAACCAACATCTAATCCTGGAAATGCATAAAAGTCAAAATCTGAAAAATAGGTTAAAGCAGCACCTGGGGTTATGTCTAATTTGTTGTTAAGTAACTTAAAACGGTGTTCTAAAAATACATTTGCGGTAAATCGATCTCTATTTCCTAGGTTGTTACTATTTATAAAGGTTTCAGATACATCTAGTCCTACTCCAGTTGTTCCTAGTTTAGAAGTGTATGTGGTGTTTACTTCGGCGCCTACTTTGTGTGTAAAATGTAAATTTCTATAAGTTAGAGGTTCATCTCTTACAAACAAATATTCGTTTTGAGAACGAAGCCAATATATGCGAGGTTTAATAACCTGCTTTTCTGTTTTAAACTCTGTTAAAAGGGCAAACAAACTATTTTGAGAAGATTGATATTGATCAATGGCGCTTTCATTTGCATAAAACCCGTTAGCACCTAGATTACGTTCTGAAAACGAAGTAATCATCTCTATGGCTTGTTTGTTTTTATTAAAAACATTTTTCATAAAATAATCGCTGTTATCATAATCAGAATTGTAACGATACCCAGATGAAATAGATCTTCCTACATTTATAATATGTGATGAATTTTCAAAATTTAAATTTGTTGTCGCTCCTAGGTTTAACTGGCCAAAAGAACCTGCTTCGGCTTTTAAAGAGAGTGCATTTTGTGATACTTTTTTTGTCACAATATTAATCGCTCCTGTAAAGGCATTATGCCCAAATACTCTTGCTGCGGGACCTTTAATTATTTCTATCCTTTCAATAACTTCAATAGGCAATGCCGCATTCATTGTGTTGTGCCCTGTTTGTGCATTGTCGGTTTTTATTCCGTCTATTAATAATAGGGTTTGATCAAAACCACCACCTCTAATATATAAATCTGCTTGTCCGCCAGATGTACCGCGTCTTCTTATGTCTACTCCTGCAAATTGTTGTAATACATCGGCCACATTTGTTGCTGCACTGTTTTTTATTTCTTCGGAAGAAATCACAGTGATCGTTCTTGAATTTTCAGTAAAGGGAAGATCAATTCTGTTAGTACTAATGATTACTTCTTTTAGTTCTTCTGTGTCTGAAGGACTTTCTTGTGCTTGTGCTAGAAAAGAAGTTGCAAATAATGCAATGAATAAAGTATGCTTAATTTTCATATGTAATTGTTTAAATCAGTGCAAAACTCGTAACTTTCCGGACGATTAAACTAGTCCAGCTTTAATATGATAGATAGTCCGGTTAATACTTTATTTAAACAGTTAATACATGTAGATAAATCTGCTCTTCAACCTCTCTATATTCAGGTGTCTCAACAGATAATAAATGCCATACAACGTGGGTACTTAACTAGAGGAACTATTTTGCCAGGTACGCGTGTTTTAGGCGCTTTGTTACACATTCATAGAAATACGGCTGTAGCGATTTATGAAGAATTAGCTTCGCAAGATTGGGTAGAAATCATACCAAACAAAGGCACATTTGTTTTAGAGCCAGGGTTAAAAAAATCTAAAATAACAGCGCCTTCTCAAAAGATAAATAACGCATACAACTACACTAAAACAACAGGTTTTCCTTTTCAACAATCATTTCATTTAGCATCTACTGCTCAATTTACAGAAGCTAAATACACAATTAATGACGGTAAACCAGATTTGCGTTTACATCCTGTGCATCAATTTACAAGATGGTATAGCGCCGCCATGAAACGAAAGACTTTGATAAAAAAATGGAACACTCCCAATAAGTCTTCCTATTCATTGTTTGAGAAACAACTTTGTAATTTTTTAAACACGACTAGAGGTTTTCACGTGAAGCCAAATAACGTGTTAAGTACACGAAGTACAGAGATGAGTTTGTATATTGTTTCTCAGCTTTTAATACAACAAAATGATGTTGTTTTAGTGGGTAGTTTGAGCAATTATGTTGCGAATATGATTTTTCAGCAAGCAGGTGCAAGTATAAAAACCATCCCTGTAGATGAACAAGGTTTAGATGTCGATTATATCAAAAAGCATTTCATTAAAAAGAGCATTCGTTGTTTATACATTTGCGCGCATAGGCATTATCCTACCACCGTAAAATTAAGTGCAGAACGCCGTTTGGCACTTCTAGAACTTGCAAATGAATATGGTTTTGCGATTATAGAAGATGATTATGATTACGACTTTCAGTTTGAAGGTTCTGCCATGTTACCTATGGCAAGCTCAGATGCAAACGGAATGGTTATCTATCTAGGAAAAATGGGACAATCGTTATTTCCTAGTTTTCAAACAGGATTTGTAGTTGCACCAGAAAATTTGATTGCAGAGGCAAAAAATTATCTACAATTGTTAGATGAACAAGGTGATTTAATACAGCAACAAATGTTGTCTGAATTGATTAACGAAGGTGAAATTTACCGTTTACTAAAAAAGAATGTTGTTGTTTATAAGCAAAGGCGTGATAGTTTATGCGCTTTTTTAACGGAGCATTTTTCTGAAATAGCACAGTGGGAAATCCCTTCTGGCGGATTGGCAATTTGGCTACAATTTCAGCAGCAAATATCATTGGTGAAACTAGCAGAAGAAGCCGAAAAGATTGGTTTGTTTTTGCCCAAAACCATTCTATATCAAGATAAACATACGTGTGCGATTCGTTTTGGATTTGGGCATTTAGAAGTTGAAGAAATAGCAATCGTTATTAAAAAAATGAAACTTGCTTATTATAAAAGTTTTAATCTATAATTAAAAACACAAATGTTACGTTTTCAAACCGTTTAAAATAAGGTGCTTACCCTTTTTTTTTGTCTTCTGAGAACTTTTTCTTTTTTATTTTTTACGGTTTACCGTACTATACATCAATGATAAGTGAATAATTTTACATTTATAATTAATCAGCTTTTTATGTCAACAAGGCATTAACCAGATGTTTAAAGTGTGGTAAGTGTCGTGATCTTAGTTCATATATGTTTAAAGTAAAATTGTAGGGTTGCGATTTACCTTTTTGTTTATGGCACTATATTGTTGAAATCTACAATTGTAATAAAAAGATGAATAAGATAAAGCAGATTGTTAAAAGAGGTTGATAATTAAGAATAAACCATGTTAATAGCGGCTTTGATAATTTACTTGATTTTTACAATTATAGGAGGTCCGTTGTGGTCTTTGGGTTTGTTAAGAAGAAAAGGTAGTATAATAGGTTATTTGTTACTATGTGTTTGGTTAGGCCTGTTAATTTATGGCTTATTGAATTCGATAGGATGATTTTTATTAAGAATCTTTTATGTTGTTGATAATGTCTTTCACAACTTTTTTATCTTCTTGATTTATAATTGGTGTATCGGGAGTTTTTTTCTTTTGTTTTAATTGAATCTCATAATACATAGCAAAGTGATCACTTCCAAAGTTTTTTGAACGCTCCATTTTTCCAATAAATAAATCTTTAGTGTGAAAAAGATGGTCTAAAGGAAAACGCATAAACCAATATTCGGCAGAATAGGTGGAGAAAAATCCTCTACCAATTCTTGGGTCTATCATTCCAGTAATTTTTTTAAATAATCTGGTAGTTCTACTCCATACAACATCGTTCATATCACCACAAACAACGATAGGTTTATTGAGATTACGAATGGTTTTTGCTGTGAGCATTAACTCTGCATCACGCTCAATACTTGTTTCATTTTCTGTTGGGCTGGGTGGAGCAGGGTGTAAAAAACAAAAATGAATAGCATCGGTTTCGTTAATATTCATATCAAAAAAAATAGAAGGAACATGATTTTCTACTTGATATTTTATTTCGGCATTGTCAAATGTTCTTTTTGAGTACACATGCATACCATAAAAAGCTTCATTAGGTGCTTTTAGTTGATAAGGGTACGTTTTTTCTATGCTACTGATGCCTTTTTCCCATGCTTTGTTAGATTCCATAGTGACCACGATATCGGGGTCTTTTTCTTTAATTTCGGCGATTAACTTGTCATACTCTTTGTTTGTCTGTAGTACGTTTGCAGCAAATAATGTAATCATTCCATTACTTGTAAAGTTTGTTTTTTTGCGAGGAAATAAAGAACTGTATTTGTACACTTTGTTTATCTGGTACAAAGCAGCGCCTATTAAAGCTATCGCTAAAATCCAATCTAAATAATTATTAATATTTCCGAAGAAAAACAATAAAATGATTAATATAATTTGGATAGCAATAGACTGTAAGCGTATAAAATCTGCGGTTCTAAAAAACCAATGCGGATGCTTTATTGCCGGTAAAAACGGACTTATTATAAAGATGAATGAAAAAATATAAAGGATAACCATATTGCAAATTTAAAGATAGTAATAATGTTTAAAGCCCTCTTAACAATCTTTTCACTTTATTAGCCGCTTTTAGATACGTACTTTTACAACCTTAATAATTAGATATTAGTACGATGAGAAATGTTTATATTACTTCGTTTTTTATAATAATGAGTTTTACTGCGGTACTGGCTCAAACCTATACAACCCCAAATACAGGTGTAGATTGGACATTAGCAGATATTGCTGCGGCGAGTGCTCAAACCATTTCGGTTAGTGGCGATGAATATACTTTGTTAGAAAACTTAGTGATTTCAGAAAACGATAAATTACGAATCGACACTGATGCTACAGTGCTTTTTGAGCAAGATATATTAATCACTGTTTTTGGTGAGTTTGACGTTACTGCAACTGACACTCAATTTTTAGCTTTAGATGCATCAGTGCCTTATGAAGGTTTTAGATTTGAAGAGTTTAGTGTCATTAACATTCAGAATGCCACTATAAAAAATGGGGGAGGTTTAAGAGTATTAACAGAAGATTTTACTATTAATAATTCTATTATAAGTGAAAATGTAGAAGGAGGTGCCACTACGAGTGCTGTAATTTCGCTATCAAGAGGAGAACCTCAAATTACGAATAATCAAATCACTTTTAATGAGTTGCCAGCTATTGGTTCTGCTGCAAACTCTGAAGTTTCCGCTACTATTTCTGGAAATAACATTGAAGGTAATAATAGCTCAGACTCAAACAGACCTCAAATTAATATGGGTACAACGAGTGCTACGGTACCTTTGCAAATTATAGATAATACCATTATTGGAGATCCTGCATATATGCAAGTTGGTGGTATCTCTATTTCAAATTTTGTAGGCGGAAGCATCAATGCCATTATTTCTGGTAATCTAATTAAAGATAACAGATACGGTATTACTATTTTAGGAGGGAATGCTACTGTAGAAATTTCTCAAAATGTTATCGAGGACAATAATATTCAAGACAATCCGGGAATAGGAGGAAGCGGAATAAACATAAACTCTACAACTAATGATCTAGAGATAACAGTGTTTTTAAACGAAATAAGAAGAAATTTATGGGGGATAACTTTACAAGACCAATCGTCTATAAATTTAGGTGATGATATGGGTAATATAGGCGGGAACACCTTTTCTGAAAATGGAAATAATGATGTTTTGTATGCGCTTTTCAATAATACTCCAAACACAATATCTGCTTTGCATAACTGTTGGATTGAAGACGGAGATGTTACTCTAGAAGATGCAGAACTTGTTATTTTTCACGAAGTAGACGACACTAGTTTAGGCGAAGTGCTTTTTGATCCGGTTTCTTGTGATGTCGCGGGGGTAAACGAATCTTTATTACAGTCTATAAGCTTGTATCCTAATCCTGCGACCCAGGCAATTAATATTACTTCAGAAAAAACGATAGATACTATTTCAATAATAAATGCTAATGGAGCTGTTGTTTTAGAAAAAGAAATTACTGCTACAAACGCGCAGATAGATTTTAACCTGCCGTCTGGTCTTTACTTTGTAGTTTTGAAAAGCAACGATGCAGAAGCGGTTAAAAAATTAATTGTACAATAGGTCAATCTTGATAGTGAAAAACAACTACGACGTAATTATTATTGGCGGCGGTGCTGCCGGTTTTTTTACCGCGATAAATACTGCGGAAATGTGCCCTAGCTTAAAAATTGCAATTTTAGAGCGAGGTAAAGAGGTATTGACCAAAGTAAAAATATCTGGTGGCGGAAGGTGCAACGTGACGCACGCAGAATTTATACCTAAAGAGCTCAGCAAAAATTATCCACGTGGTGAGAAAGAACTCTTAGGGCCTTTTCATAGTTTTATGACGGGCGATACCCTTGGTTGGTTTGAAGAAAGAGGCGTCGCCATAAAAATGGAAGAAGATGGCCGTATGTTTCCAGAAACAGACAGTTCGCAAACTATAATAGATTGTTTTACTTCTGAAATATCAAGGCTTTCTATAGATGTGCTTACAAGTCATCCTGTTAAAAAGTTGAGTAAAACAGAAAATGGATGGTTAATTAATACAGGAAAAGAAGAACTAAATGCTACAACTGTTGTTATGGCAACAGGCAGTAATCCAAAAATCTGGAAGCTTTTAGAAACCCTAGAACACCGTGTTATACCTCCAGTTCCTTCATTGTTTACATTTAATATTAAAGATGGTCGTATTACAGACCTGCCAGGTGTAGCAACAGAAGCTAGTATAAAAGTGGTAGGAGATACTAAAAAAGTCATTCTTGAAAGTGAAGGGCCATTATTAATAACCCATTGGGGAATGAGTGGGCCAGCTATTTTAAAGCTCTCTGCTTGGGGCGCTAGACTTCTAGAGCCTTTAAGTTATTCGTTTGAAATACAGGTAAATTGGCTGCTTTATGAAACGCAAGAAGACACAACCGAGCAGTTATTAAGACTTAAAACCAAAAATGCAAAACAGACCTTGCATAAATATGCCCAGTTTGAACTGCCTAAAAGATTATGGCAAAGTCTTTTGATGGCTTCTGGTATTTCTGAAACTGAAATATGGGCAGATATTTCTAAAAAGAAGTTGCAAAATTTAGCCAATCAGCTTACACAGTCTATCTTTAAAGTAGAAGGTAAAAGTACTTTTAAAGAAGAGTTTGTCACTGCAGGTGGGGTAGATTTAAAAGAAGTGAATTTTAAAACATTTGAAAGTAAAATACACACGCAATTGTATTTTGCTGGTGAAGTGCTTAATATAGATGCCATTACGGGAGGTTTTAACTTTCAAAATGCTTGGACAAGTGGCTTTATGGTGGCAAAGGCCATAGAAGCTTCTTTAAAAATTAGCTAGCTGTAATTACGAGCAAAAAATCACGATTGAATACTTTATGATTAAATATTTTACATTTGGAATATCCATATCATTTATCTCTTGGATAGTTGGAATTATTTTGAATGGTATTCTTTTAAAAACTGAATATTATAAAAAATTATCTAATCTAAACTTTGTTACGAACAAAACATTGAATAAATATATTGGAATTGAGCAGTTTAAGTGGATTGTAAAAAACACCTTTTTCAAATTTTTTAACCAAAAAATAAAGATAAAAGACAAAAAAACGGATTTGACCGAAATACGAAAAGAAATGACAATTGCAGAAATCAGTCATCTAATCGGATTCATATTCGTATTTTTTTTCGCTTTATATAAAGGTTTTACACACCACTATTTATTTGGATTAATAATAATGATTGTAAATGTTTTTATGAATCTATATCCATCATTATTACAGCAAGAAAATAAAAGAAGAATTGATAAACTTATAAAAAGACAGTTCAATTTTAAGTAAATATCAAGATTATTAAAGCACAAACTCACATAGCGCTTCTTCGTGGAATTAACGTAGGGGGACATAAAAAATTCCCGAAAGCAGATCAGTTAGAAATGCTTAAAGATTTAGGTTTTAAAAATCCTCAAGTCTATATTCATACAGGCAATTGGGTTTTTGAGTCTCATGAAAAAGAGGCGGATTTATCCCGTAAGATTTCCGAAGCAATTTTGCAAAAGTATGGTTGGGAGCTTCCTGTTATCGTGATTGCTGCCACAGCTTTTAAAACTATTTTTGACAACTGCCCTTTTACAGAAGAAAAGAAAGAAAAGAGTTATTTTGTACTACTTTCTGCTGTGCCGAGTTCAGAAAATCTAGTTTTGTTTAATGATTATTCTTTCCCTAACGAAACGTTTCAGCTTGTAGGTCGATGTGTTTATTTTTATGCAACCATTAGTGCTGCAAGAGTTAAAATGAATACGAACTTTATAGAGAAGAAATTAAACGTTTCTGCAACAAGTCGTAATTTTAATTCGATGGCAAAATTGATAACTATCGCCTCGTCATAGGATGAAAATAGTATCTTTGTGCTTATAAACAGCACAAATGACTACAAGCGATTTTCTTCCAAAACCATACGTGAATCTTCCTGAAAATGGCAGTATAACTTGCCAATCTCCTAGCAATATAGCTTTAGTGAAATATTGGGGAAAGTATGGTGAGCAAATGCCTCAAAATGCTTCGGTAAGTTTTACGTTAAGCAATTGCAGGACAGAAACGACACTTACTTACACTAAAAAAGAAAACAACGGAAGCTATGCTTTTGAAGTTTATTTAGATGGCAATAGAGAAGTAGGATTTGAGCCTAAAATTAAAAAGTTTTTTGATCGTATTGTGCAATACGTACCTTTTATAAGAGCGTATAGTTTTAAGATAGATACAAAAAATACTTTCCCGCACAGTAGCGGTATTGCTAGTAGCGCTAGCGGAATGAGTGCTCTTGCAGTTTGTCTGGTGGCAATTGAATCTCAGTTACTGGGTGCTACTAATCTAAGCACAGCCGAAGAGACAAAAAACAGTACGACTCAAAAAGCATCTTTCTTAGCACGTTTGGGCTCTGGTAGTGCCGCAAGAAGCCTTGAAGGACCTTTGGTTGTTTGGGGAGAACACCCAAATATTAAAGGAAGCAGCAATCTTTTTGGGGTGAAGTATGAAGGGGAGGTTCATGAAAATTTCAGAAATTATCAAGACACAATTTTGCTTGTAGATAAAGGGGAGAAGCAGGTGAGTAGTACGGTAGGTCACGATTTAATGAATGATAATCCATATGCTGAAGCGCGTTTTAAAGAAGCGAATGACAATTTACTAAAGCTAACAACAGTTTTTAAAAACGGAAATGTTGACACCTTTATTAAACTTGTAGAGAGCGAAGCTTTACAGCTGCACGGTATGATGATGGCTAGTAAGCCTTATTTTATCTTGATGAAACCCAATACACTAGAAATTATTAATCGTATTTGGGCTTATAGAAATGAAACAGAGAGCAAGGTTTGTTTTACGCTAGATGCGGGAGCAAATGTACATGTGTTGTATCCAGAAAACGAAAAAACTGTAATTCAGGAGTTTATTAAAAATGAGCTCTCATCGTATTGTAAAAATGGCGAATACATTCACGACGTTTGCGGTTTGGGTGCTTCTATTTTATAATAATTTTTTCTGTACGTATTGTTTTTCCTTCAGAAATGAGCTGGGCAAAATACATGCCGCTTTGTAGGTTATCAGGATTAAAAATTGTGTGGTCTGCCTCTAGAGGGATGTTTTTTACTTTACTGCCAAGCATATTATAAAGTACCAGTTGAGGTTCTTTTAGTTGATTTTGGTTTAAAGTAACTGTCGCTTCTTGAGCTATTGGGTTTGGACTAATAGTGAAGTTGAGGTTTTTGTGTTCTTCTACTCCAATATAGTAAATTTCTGTCAAATCTAACTCAAGAGAATTCTCGTTGCAAAGGATGTCAAATACATAGAATTCTTGATAACCGGTATTAAAAGTTATTTGAGATGGAAAAGAGCAATTTTCTATTGTAAAAAGTGAAGTCAATATTGGAAAGGTTGTAAAATCTTCAGGGTAGTAATCTATATTTAATGAGATGGAGCCATCCATGTCTGCTGCTCCAGTTACCTGAATAGTGTCATATTCTGTAGGGCTATTTATGTCTATCTTTAAAACACCTCCATTAAGGTTAAAGGTATTTGTAAAGTTAAGATTTCCTACCTCAAAGTCTCCTCCAGGTGAGATGGCACCTTCATTTAAAAAAGGAGAAGTAATGTCAAAAGTTCCTGTGCCAGAAAGGGTGCCGGTACTGGTGTTGTGAAAGGTAACTTGTGGTGTTAAAAACAGAAACTGGCTATCTTGGGCGATATCAATGCTATTATTGTTTACCACATTTAGTATCATATAGAAAGAACCAAAATCTCCAGCTTGTGCATATTTTTGTACCACTCCATTATTGATTAATGTAGCTGTTCCGTTATTTTCTTGAGATAAGCTTCCGTTTGCGAGGATGTCTATGACGCCCGTGTCTTGGTTGTTAATCGTCACAATACCTGCGAGGTTTATTGTGTTACTATCTATAAAATTCATTCTACTATAATTGTTGATTACAGTATTTGAGATTGTTTTATATTCAGGATTCACAAAACGAATAGTTCCATTGTTTTCTATGGTGTTGGCGGCTAAGTTTCCGTCTTCAAAGTTTAAAACAGCAATAGCTCCAATATTTAATATTTCAGAAACAGATAGATCTGAGGCTAAAACTAATGTACCAGAACCTGTAAGTGATATTGAATTTGCAGTAGCAGAAGCCGTTATGTCTACCTCAAAACCATCTGGAATTAAGACAGTACTGGCGTTGTTAGGTACTGTATTTGCGCTCCAGTTTGCTGCCGTATGCCAGTCTGTTGTACCACCATTACTCGTAAAAATGTGCGTTTGAGAAAAAAGCCCTGTGCTTACTAAAAAAGCGAATAATAGATAAAATAATCTCATGTTGTATTTTTTATCTAAGATACAATTTATGAGCGATTTAACAATAAAAGAGCTTTTGTTAATGGGTCATATTTCAGAAATAAGCTACATTTGTAAGAGATATGTTTTCCTTTGTGGTTAAATATGTATCTTTATTATCTAAATTAAGATTATCAGTATGCGCGGCCCTCTTTTTTATTCTAAAATATTATTGTTTGGTGAGTATGGAATCATCAAAGATTCTAAAGGACTTTCTATACCTTACAATTTTTACAATGGAGCACTTAAAATAGACGAGCACCATACCATAGCAACCACAAAATCTAATAAAAGTTTACAGCGTTTTGCAGTGTATCTTGAACAGTTACAAAAAGACCAACCGTCTCTTGTAACTTTTGAAATAGAAACACTTAAGGAAGATGTTGCAAAAGGATTATATTTTGATAGCAGTATTCCGCAAGGATATGGTGTGGGAAGTAGTGGTGCATTAGTTGCCGCTATTTATGATAAATATGCCTCAGATAAAATTACAGTACTTGAAAACCTAACCCGTGAAAAGTTACTAGAGTTGAAATCGATTTTTGCTGCTATGGAAAGCTTTTTTCACGGTAAATCTTCTGGTTTAGACCCTTTAAATTCTTATTTAAGTTTGCCTATTTTAATTAATAGTACAACAGATATTGAGAGTGCAAACATCCCTTCACAAACGGTAGACGGAAAAGGAGCTGTGTTTTTGTTAGATAGTGGTATCACTGGCGAAACTGCCCCTATGGTGAATATCTTTATGGAAAACATGAAGCAAGAAGGGTTTAGGAAAATGTTAAAAACTCAGTTTGTAAAACATACTGATGATTGCGTTCATGACTTTTTAAAAGGAGATGTAAAGTCGCTTTTTGGAAATGTCAAGCAATTGAGTAAAGTAGTGTTAGATAATTTTAAACCAATGATTCCGAAAGAATTTTTAAAACTTTGGAAGAAAGGAATTGACACAAATGCTTATTACCTAAAACTATGCGGTTCTGGTGGTGGCGGTTATATTTTAGGTTTTACAGAAGATATTGATAAAGCTAGAACAGAGCTTAGCGATCACAAACTAGAGGTAGTTTATAACTTCTAGATTTTCACAATTTTTTACTATGCTTAGCCGAAAACAAAAGCACATCTTGTTAAAGTTTTTCAGCTTGTTTTCTATTGTACGAGGCTATAATATACTTGTTATTGTCTTAGCACAATACCTAACTTCTATCTACATACTTGCGCCAGATTTACCTTTGCGCAAAGTTCTATTTGACCCTAATTTATTGTGTTTGGTTTTTGCAAGTGCTGCAGCCATTGCTGGGGGATATATTATTAATAGTTTTTATGATAGTGAAAAAGATATTATCAATCGTCCCAACAAGACTAAATTAGACCGTATTGTAAGCCAGCAAACAAAACTGTCTGGGTATTTTATTCTTAATTTAATTTCGGTGTTTTTTGCAAGCTACGTGAGTTTTAGAGCTGTAGCGTTTTTTTCTGTTTATATATTTATGATTTGGTTTTACTCTCATAAATTAAAGAAATACCCTTTTGTGGGTAACCTTGTAGCGGCCATTTTAGCGGTGATTCCTTTTTTTGCGGTCTTTATTTATTACCGAAATTTTAACCACGTGATATTTGTGCACGCTACGTTTTTATTTCTGCTCATTTCCATGCGCGAACTCACTAAAGATCTTGAAAATATTACGGGTGATTTACTTCAAAATTATAGAACAATCCCTGTAGTGTATGGAGAAAAAACGTCTAAGCAAATGCTAACTGCGTTGAGTGTAATCACGTTAGTACCTATTGCTTTATTGTTAACTAGATATGAGATAGGGTACATGTATCTCTACTTTATAGGGAGTATACTCGCCTTAGTTCTCTTTAATTTTATGCTTTGGAAATCTTCAAAAAAGTTACATTATATTATTCTACATACCATACTTAAACTCATTATCGTTATAGGTGTTTTTAGTATAGTTCTATTAAATATTGATCTTGTGCTAAGTAGGGTTGTATAGGTTTCTGAAAAACAGTGTGATTTTATATTAGTGACTTTTTATATTGCTAATCAAGATGATAGATCTCCATCACATTTTCTAAAATTTCAGAAAAATTAATTTTTAAGTCAATTAGTTTTCCCGAATGGATGTCAAAAACCCAGCCATGAACGGTTAAGCCTCTGTCACGAAATGCTCTTTGCACTTCGGCTGTTTTTATCAAGTTGATACATTGTTCTTGTACATTAAGTTCTACGAGGCGATTGTAACGTAAGTCTTCATCAAGAATGCTATTTAGCTCTTCTCTGTGCATGCGGTATACATCTCTTATATTTCTAAGCCAAGGGTTTAGTATTCCTAAATCTTTTGATTCCATTGCAGCTTTTACACCACCGCAGTAGTAATGTCCGCAGATAATTACATGGTTTACTTTTAAATGTAAGACCGCATAATCTATAACAGACATTGCACTCAAATCTGTGTTTGGGACCATGTTAGCGATATTTCTATGAATAAAAACTTCTCCAGGGGCAACTCCCATTAACTCTTCTGCAGAGACACGACTATCAGAACAACCTATGTATAAAATATCGGGGTTTTGACCCTTAGACAGATTATTAAAATAATCTGCGTCGTGATTTAATTTAGAATGAACCCAGTTTTCGTTGTTTTTAAAAATTTGTTTAATGTTCATTGAGTAGAATTAAATGATTAGATATACGACGCTTAGCCTTCCTTGTTTTTATTTTATTAAAGATGCTAACCTTGTAAATTTACTTAATTCTATACGATCAAAAAACCCCCATCCAAAAGGTTGAGGTTTTTATTAAGATTAGCGTTATACAACATTGATTTATTAACAGTCTAAAAGTCCAAAAGAAACCACTAATTCTTGATTTACTTTTTCTCCTTTCGCATTCTCTGCTGGAGTCCATTTGCCTGGTAGGTTTTTCATTAATTGTATCATGGTATCATCTACTTTTGGGTAATTAGAAGATCTATCGAGTCTTAGGTTTTCTACAGTTCCATTTTTGGTAACGGTAAAGTATAATTTTGCAGCTTGAAGTTTTTCTGGATCTACGTCTTTTCTTACTTCTTCTGTGTTTACACTTAGATAGTCTTTAAGGGTGTCTTCGCTAAACATGTAAGATGCTTGTTTCTCTGGTACAATAGTTAAGTAGGGCGAAGTGTAGTTGTTTTCTATACTATTTGTGTGTTTATGTAATTCTGTAAACTCTACCAATAACATTAGATTCGTTGAGTAGTCTAATGATCGCAACAATTTTAATTGTGCTTCTGTAAAAGTTGCCGTCGTCCCTTTTTCAATATTTTTATATATCATATCACTCTCCAGAACTTGAACCGTCACAGATTTAAGGCTCGCAATTTTATCCAGTTCTTCTTGGTGTATAAAATCACTTATGGATTTAGCGTTCTGTATTGCTTCTTTTTTTATGGCTCCAAACCTAGGGCCAATGTCGTAAATGAAACCAGAAAACACTTTGGGTTTTGGGCTGTCTACTATTTCTGTATTCATTGCCATTTGTTTGTCAATACTAGTAGGCTTGAGTTGATCATCTTTACTTGGGTTTCCGCAAGATGCGAAACATAATGTAGCTCCTATTAACACACTTGTTTGTACTAGAATCTTTCTCATGATTTTTTGTTTAAATATGGATAGACCTCAAATGTAGGCTTGCTGAAAGGTGCTCCGCTTAAAATTTATGTAAAAAAAGTGTCAAATTTCTGTGTATTACTGTTTTAACACGCTGATTTTGAGCTCGTATATGTTTTTTATTGGCAACATTGTTATTAAAGTAGTTTTAATAGTGTCTTAGAAGTATAATATTCAAATATGCGTTCTTTCAGCGTAAAATCTTTGTTTAGGATAATTGTAGCGGGAAGTGAGAACCGTGTGTTTTTACGTGATGCGAGTAATAAGGGTATTTGGTGGACTCCATTTCGCATAATTTCGGCTTGCTTGTTTGTAAACTGAACTCCTTCAAAAGTAATGGTGTCTGTGCGCTCTACATCCATTTCTACAGCATAATATTTTGCATTTATCTTTTCTATCACCTCAGACTTAGATAAGATTTCCCGCTCTATTTTTTTACAATATGCACACCATTTTGCGTGAAAGAATATAAAAACGGGTTTGGGTTCTTTTTTAATTGCTTGCTCTAATTCTGGCCAACTTTTCCATTCAATATCAGACACATTTTGGGCCCTTCCGATGAAGAGCCCAACTAAAAAAACAAAAAATAAACAAAAAAAATACTTCATAAGTTAAAATTAAAAGTCTCCAAATTTTAAACCTACAAAGAATGTTCTTGGTTGGTTTGGCCCATAAATAAAGACAGAATCTCTTGATGCACCACGATCAAAATTATCTTGATAGCTATCAAATATATTTTGAACACCACCGCTTAGTTCTACGTGAAAATCTTCAATTGGATCAAAATGATAGGTTGCTTTTGTAGTCATATCTAAAAATGATTCGGTCGTGACTAAATCGATAAAACCAGAGTCGCTAATAACATGTGGAGCAATCATTGAACCTGTATAACTTCCAGTTACATCAAATTTTAAAGCTTCTGTTGCAGTCCAGTTTGCATTTATAAAACCATATGCGTTTGGTGAACGAGTAAAATCACTTAAAATAACATCTTGCTCACCAGGTACACTACCATCTGCTTCAAAAAGTACTTGATCTTCTTTATACATAGATCGTTGTAATGTAAGTCCTGCTTGGAATAAAAATGCAGCATTGGGTGATACGCTTACTTCTAAATTTGTACCTGCTACATAGGCGCCAGACCCGTTTCTTGTTTCTTCTAAAATAGATCCATTAGGCAATGAGGTTCCTGTGCTAACAATAGTAAAGGGATTTTCTAGAGTCGTGTAAAAACCTTCGGCTAAAAAGTTTGTTTGTACTTTATTAAAGTCTTTTGTGTAATTTAATGAAGCGGTAAAAGCATTAGAGAATTCACTTTCAAGCTCATCAGAGAGGATTACAAAGCGTTGTTCTCCACCCACAGATGAAATATGCAAATCTTCATTAAACGCTTGTGGTGCTCTAAAACCGCGCGCATATCCACCTCTAAACTGTAATGCTTCATTAATATTATATAAAATAGTTACTCTTGGGTTTAGTACCGTTTCACTCACATCAGATGCTCGTGCGATGTCTTGTATTGTATAATAGCCATCAACATTTACGTGGTCTAAACGGGCCCCTATTAACGTGGTGAGTTTTTCAGAAGGTTTCCATTCATATTGAGCATATAGACCAATGCTGTTTACTTTTTGATCTACTAGACGATTGTACCCTTGTATGGCATCATCGGTATCATTTAATTGATATTCTACTCCTGTTGTGATTACATCTTTATCAAAACGATGTGTGTATTTGGTGCCGGCAACCAAAGCTAGATCTGTGGTTTTTCCGAAGGCATTGTTTGCAGCAATAGAATCTGCAACTGTTCGCCCTCCACCTAAACCTCCGTAATAACTATCACGATCTGTATGTTGGACCGAAATATAAGCAGAACCTGTGTTTTTTTGAGCATCGTCAAACAATTCGTAATCGATACCAGAATAAACGGTGTTGTGTTCTAGTTCTTCTGTAACATCTGTAAATTGTGGAGCAAGGTCAAGACGATCCCCACCACGTCTGTATTCGTTTATTCCTGTAAAATCGATGCCAAATCGACTATTATCGTTGGGACGTAAAAAGACTTTAGCGCCCAATGATTTGTTGTTGAGTTTTGTAATCTCACTAAAACCATCATCATTAGCATCGTATGAGTCACGATCTCTAAATATACCATAGATTGTAACACCACTATTTAAATCTTCGCTCACTATAGAAGCGTTTAGGTTTACATTTCTATCTAATGCGGACCCATCAATCACTCCAAGATTTGTGCTTACTTCCCAGCTGTTATTTACAGGTTCTTTAGTAATCACATTTACTGTTCCTGCAATAGCATTAGATCCAAATAGCGCAGAACCTCCGCTTCTAACTACTTCTACGCGATCAATGATACTCACGGGTATTTGTTCTAAACCATAAACACCATTAAGCGCACTAAATACAGGGCGACTATTTACTAATACTTGAGTGTATTGCCCTTCTAGTCCATTAAGCCGAACTTGCGTAAAACCACAGTTTTGACAATTTGTTTCTACGCGTACTCCTGGTTGGTAATTTAATCCATCTGCTAATGAAATTGACTGAGTAGCCTGAAACAGTTTAGGACTTAATACGTTTACAATTACGGGAGCTTCTTTCTTACTAATTCGGTTACGAGTGGCACTTACGACTACCTGTTCAAGACCAAGACCGTCTTCGGTTAAAACAAAATTAAGTTCTTGGTTCTCTGTTTCTGCGATCGTTATTTTTTTTGAAGATAAACGAAACCCTTGTAGTTGAGCAACTATGGTGTGATCTCCAAAAGGAATATGCAAAGTGTATTTTCCGTCTATATCTGTATCGGCACCTTGCGTTCCTCCTTTTACATAGACACTTGCAAAAGGAACAGGTATACCATTTGTGGTTACAGTACCTGATATTGTAGCTTGTTTATTTTGGGCTATAACAGTTGATATAGCAAAAATAGATAGTAAAGTAATTATATGTTTCATATGTAGAATTGTATTAATTGAACTACAAAACTAATAAGTTAGGGTTACCTAACAAAATAATTTGGGAATTATTTATATTTTTGTTTAAAAAATCATTTTATGGCATCAGATATAAGAGAGAATTACATCAAGGCATTATTCTATTTGCATCAAAAGAATGAGGATATTTCTTTGTCTGATTTAGGAACGGAATTGCAGGTGAGTAAGCCGTCTGCAAACGATATGATTAAAAAACTGCAACATGAAGGCATTGTCATTTCAAAAAAATATAAGCCCATCAGAATTACTGAAAAAGGGAAACAGCGTGCTGCAGAAATTATAAGAAAACACCGTTTGTCTGAAATGTTCTTAATGCAGATAATGAAATTTGGTTGGGAAGAGGTTCATGAAATAGCAGAAGAATTAGAGCACATTAAAACAGATCAATTTTTTGATCGAATGGATGAGTTAATGGGCTTTCCAAAAACGGACCCACATGGATCTCCTATTCCAGATAAAAATGGAAATTTTAATAGACCAAATTATAAACGTCTTTCGCAAATGTCTGTAGGAGCTACGGTTATTGTTAAAGCTTTACGAGAGAGTGCTACAGATTTTTTATTGTTTCTGAATAACAAAAATATCCAGCTCAATACAGAAATTACTGTGACCCATATTGAAAATTTTGACCATAGTTTTACCGTGTCTTACGGTGAGAAAAAAGATGTAGTTTTAGGAAAAGCGATTTGTGACCGCATTTTAGTTGATGAAATTTAAAGTTAAAATCATCAATTAAAACTAGCATTTGATGTAGTGGGATATGTGTATTAAGGGTTGCTAATACGCTTTATGATAAATTTTTTAATGCCTCAATAATCTCATCAGGCTCAGAGCGTGTTCTGTAATCAACGTTAACATAGCTCCATTTAATTAAACCATCGTTGTCTAATATAAAGGTAGCAGGAATAGGTAGTATAGTAGCATTTCCATTATTAATCTTTTTTAAATCAAGATTTCGATCTACACGCATATGGTCCATTAAAAACTCTGGAACTTCCCAAGATACACCATATTGTGAAGCCACTTTTGCATCTTGGTCAGACAATACAGTAAACTCCATGGTACTCATTTCGTTTTCTGTCATTGAACCGTCGGGAACTTCGGGACTAATAGCAACTAATGTAGCACCTAAAGCATGAATCTCATTTAATTTGTCTTGCAATGCTCTGAGTTGTAAGTTACAATATGGACACCAACTACCACGATAAAATGTAATGACAACTGGACCTTTATCAAGTAAGCTAGGGAGGGATATTAATTTTCCTTTTGGATTGGGTAACTCAAAATGTGGTGCTTTTTCACCAACTTTCATTGCGTCTTTACCCAGTTGAAATGCTTTTGCTTTTTCAATTATAGCATCCACACCTTTCATAAAGTCAGGGTTGTTTTTTCTACCCATTGCAATTTTAGCGTCTGTTTGCACTTTTAGTTTTCCCATTTATTTGTTTTTTTTCTAACGAATAGAAGTTGTAAAATTGATCATCTTAGAAAACATCCAACTCATCTTAAATGTCAATTAATAGTTATGTTGTATTTAAAAGATATTACTTACAATTTTTTCTTTTTTGCTGAAACTTTCAGTTACATACAACAGCGCTTTTTTCTCTCATCTTTTATAAAGCTTCACAAAGATAAGCTGTATCGATTGATCACAATAATTTGATGGACACCTTATTTCCGTACTAATGTTTATTATAATTCATAGATACAAAAAAAAGACTTGAATTTCTGTCAATTATTTTCATTAAAAACCTGATGTCTCTAAAATTAAATTTTAAATTTGAGGGGTAAACGGTTGATTGCAAACAACAACCTTTTTAAATTTTACATCTAACTATTCTTAGAATTAACTAAACAACAATACTTATGAAGCAATTTGATCAATTCATTAACGGAAAATTTGTAAAATCTACTTCTACAGAAGTTACAGAAATTTTAAATCCATGTACAGAGGAAGTACTTTCTACAATTCCTTACGGTTCTGTAAAGGATGCCAATGATGCGTTAGAAGCAGCTCAAAATGCTCAACATAGTTGGAAATCTCTTCCAGCAATACAAAGAGCAGGATATTTAAATAAAATGGCTACCGTTATTCGTGAGAACAGAGTTTTTTTAGCCAAAACCTTAGCTGCTGAACAAGCAAAAGTCATGGGGCTTGCACAGGTTGAAATAGATGTTACTGCAGATTATTTTGACTATTATGCGGGATTTGCACGCAGAATAGAAGGAGAAATTATACAAAGTGATCGGGCTAAAGAACATATATTTTTACACAAATCTCCAATTGGTGTAGCAGTTGGTATTTTACCTTGGAACTTTCCATTTTTTGTGATGGCAAGAAAAGTTGCTGCCTCTTTAATTACGGGGAACACATGTGTAATTAAGCCTAGCTGTATTGCGCCAAATACGATATTAGAGTGGTTAGAGTTAATTCAGAAAATAGAATTGCCATCTGGGGTTTTAAATGTGGTTTGTGGTTCTGGACCTATCGTTGGAAATGCATTGTGCAAAAGCCCTACAACAGGTATCATAAGTTTAACAGGTAGTGTTTTTGCAGGACAACAAGTTATGGAAGCTGCGTCACAAAATATTACGAAAGTTTCTTTAGAGCTAGGAGGTAAGGCTCCTGCAATTGTTTGTGCAGATGCAAATTTAGAATTGGCTGTTAAAGCAGTAGTTGATTCAAGAATTATTTTTAGCGGGCAAGTATGTAACTGTGCAGAACGTGTGTATGTTGAAGAGTCAATTCATGACCAATTTTTAGAAATGGTTACGGCTAAAATGAAAGCAATAAAAGTAGAAGATGCATTTTCTGATAATAACCCAGATATGAGTGCTTTGGTTTCGAAAGCACAATTAGATAAGGTTTCTGAAATGGTAGAATTTGCAAAGAAAGAAGGAGCAGAAATAGTATTAGGCGGATCTAGATCAAGTCAATTTGATAAAGGTTATTTTTATCAACCTACTTTAGTAAGCAATGTAAAACAAGATATGCAAATTATGCAAGAGGAAGTATTTGGTCCTGTATTGCCTGTAATGAAGTTTAGTACTTTAGATGAAGCAATTGCATTAGCAAATGATTCTGAATATGGATTAACATCATCTATTTTCTCTGAGAATTTTAATAAAGTGATGCATGCTGCTGAAGAATTACAGTATGGAGAAACTTATATCAATAGAGAGCATTTTGAAGCAATTCAAGGTTTTCATGCAGGTTGGAAAAAATCTGGTTTAGGAGGTGCAGATGGTAAACATGGTATGGAAGAGTATCTACAAACTAAAGTTGTTTATGCTCAGTATAGATAGAACATCTCTAAGATAACAGTTAGAAAACACTTTTATTTTTAGATACGTTTTGTCTTTTTATTAAAAGTGTTTTTTAGCACCAAATAGAATCGCTTTTATAGTTATAGAATAATAAAAGTTTACAAATAATATGTCAATTAAACGTAGAGAACTTGCACTATGGAAATAAAAATTAACCCCAAATATCCTTCTGTAACTGATTTAAGAAAAAGAGCAATGGTTAAAATGCCAAAGTTCGCTTTTGAGTATTTAGATGGTGGTTGTAATGAAGATATCAATTTAGATAAAAATCGTACTGATCTTCAGAAGATAGAATTAATGCCACAATATTTATCAAAATTTGACACCTCTAATTTAGAAGCAGAATTGTTTGGTCATACCTATGCGGCACCTTTTGGTATTGCTCCCGTTGGACTTCAGGGCTTAATGTGGCCAAACTCACCAGAAATATTGGCAAAAGCAGCTTTTAAACATAATGTTCCTTTTATTTTAAGTACCGTTACTACTTCTAGTATCGAGCGTGTAGCAGAAATAACAGAAGGACAATCTTGGTTTCAATTATATCATCCGGCAGAAGAAAAAGTAAAAAGAGATTTGTTAGATAGAGCAGCACAAGCAGGAACAGATGTTTTAGTAATTTTAGCAGATGTGCCAACTTTTGGATACAGACCTAGAGATGTTAGAAATGGTTTAGCTATGCCGCCTTCTATGAGTTTAAAAAATATTATTGAAGTGTTTAGTAAACCAGATTGGGCAATTCAAACATTAATTCATGGACAACCTTCTTTTAAAACAATGGAGAAATATATGCCTAAAGGTTTAAATTTAAAAAAATTAGGCGAATTTATGGACGCTACTTTTTCTGGGCGACTGAATGAAGACAGGATCGCGTCAATAAGAGACCAATGGAAAGGGAAATTAGTGATAAAAGGTATTGTAAACGAAATGGATGCTCAAAAAGCAATCAACTTAGGGGTGGATGGATTAATTGTATCTAATCATGGAGGAAGACAGCTGGATGCTGGTCAATCTTCTATTGTGCCTATGACTCACCTCGCTAAGAAGTACGGTGATCAAATTAAAATTATGGTAGACTCAGGTTTACGTGGCGGTCCAGATATCGCGAGAGCTATGGCAAATGGAGCCGAATTTACTTTTATGGGCCGTAGTTTTATGTATGGTGTTGGTGCTTTAGGAAAAGAAGGGGGTAATCATACTATTTCTTTAATGAAACGAGAATTTCAGCAAGTAATGGAACAATTGTGCTGTGAAAGAGTAAGAGATTTACCTCGACATTTAATTGAATAAAGAGTAACTCATATTTTTTTCAAATGTATCACGGATTTGTATATAAAAAGTAGCGCTAAAAATTAGCGGTTTCTTTTGGGATGGAACACTGAGCCAAATTTTAAAATTTAGCAACTCTCCAGATGTTCCCAGATTAAGGTATTAGCAAAGACTAACGCTATTTTTTTTATATACAATGTTGTGTGCGAGCTTTTGGTTTTCTACTCTTTTCTTAAGTTCGTTTTGTTTAAAGTAACAACGTTTTTTTTAGCTGAAATTCTAATGTTTCACCATTACGTAATATTTTAATGGTTATTTCATCAACTTCTTTTGGTATAATACCATTGTCAAAAAAATCACATTTATTGTTATCAGTAATGTTTGTAAAATCAATAGTATTAATCTGTAATACTTGATCTCCAAATTGTAACACTTTTGATGCAGCAGTATCATTATATATAAAATCTACAACTACTTTATTTCCATTAAAACTAGGTATAAACCCAAAATGATTTAATGTTGTATTATTAGTATCACCTTCTTGAATCATTTTCACCTTTCGTGCTTCCCAGTTTAAAATTAATCTATAATTTTTAAAAAATGAAATTCCGAGGTTTGTTTTACCATCTTTCACCCTCATCACTTTATTTTTTATAATATGATCACCTATTTTTATCTCGTCTACTTTAGCAGATATCTCGTCTCTCTTTTTCCCCTTTCCATACATACCAATAGTAGAATATCCAGAACCTAATATATACTTCGTGATTTTATTAGATTCTTTTTGTTTTACAAAATCTAAATACGATAAATGTGGTGTAGAATTGTTTCCTAAATCAATCATATTATTTAATGCCTTATCACCATTTATATAGCTAATAATAGATGGTTGACTAGCTGCTGTACCAATAAACATTTTTGATTCTATAGCGTCTGTTGGAATATTTAATTTTTGTTCATCATCTGTTATGGTAATTATCTGATTTTTAAAATCGAAATCCCATACCGCAAATCGCATTAAATTAGAACCAATAAAACCATCAACATTTAAACAGGCAAGTTCTCCACTATTAAAATCTGATATAGCTGCAATAGTATTCTTAAAATGAATACCTCCTATTTCAATATCGTCTATTTTTGTATAGTTAAGTTGTTGACTAGTTTTGTGAACATCAGTTATATTTTCGCTACCTAAAGACGTAACGTTAAGTTTCTCTGCTAATTCTTTTGAAAGTGCATTAGAAGCTCCAGTGTCTAAAATAAAGTCATATATTTCATTTTCAATAGTTACTTTAAGGATAATAAGTCCATGACGGTATTCAAATGGGATAGTCGTTTTAAAGTCTTCTTGAACGATACTTCCTTGCTTTAAGGTTTTATTTATTTTTGAAGATGCACAACTGTTTAATAAAGTAAGTACAATAAGAGAGCATAGTAGTTTGGTTAATTTCATAATCACATTTTTTGTTTGAATTTATCAATGGTATGCGTTTGAGAATAAATGATGATTTATCCCTTATCTTAATAGACGTGAATATTTATGAAAAGGTTGCCTGGTTATTTGTTTTTCTACTTATGAATATGTAGATGGCTCTTAATGTGTAGATTATATTTAGGTTAAACAACAGCCTAATTGTTAAATTTATGGATTGTTGTGAGCTGGCTTTTTCCAGTATTTATGTCTCAACCAAATTCCGATTGTAAAAATGCCTAAGGCAAAAGAAACTAAAAACCCGAATCTGGAATGATTTTTAGCTTCTTCAAAATCATAAATGATCTTTCCGCTACTGTCAGCTATTTGAAAAACAGTTGGTTTATATTCTTCTTTTTGGCTTTCCTTTATCCAGACTGTTGCTCTTTCAGAATTTCTTAATTGTTTCTCTAAATCTTCAAATCTTTCGTTGAACCTACTTTGTTCAATATTCTTCATTAGAACATAAATACTTTGAGTTGAATTAAGAGTAAATTTTAGTTCAGATTTAATACTTTTTGAACCTCTTGAACTCTCTACTTGAATATAGTCAGTTTTTAAATTTTCAACAGTTCCGCTCTGTTTAATTAATGAACTTTTAAATGTGAAGAGGGTTGGTGCAAAAAAACAAAAAGCACATATAATCCCAGTAGCTCCAATATAAAGTGCTTTTTCAGCGTAATATGTTTTATCCATTTATCTTTCAGCGTGACATTTGTTTAGCTTGCTCGTAAGGCTTCTATTTATAATGTGATGAGGTTGTGTTGCTATAAGCGACTAAAGCTAGCTATTAATGATATATATGGTTACTACTTGTTAACTTTTTTTCTGAATTTCAATGATTTGATTATAAACCTTTCTAGCGTCTGGTATTAAATCAAGTTGCGGATTAGCCTTCATTCCTGGCCACCAATTCATTCCATTTCCCCAAATCATCATTGGATTTTTTGGTCCAATTGAAATAGTTCCAATTCCGTCTTTTTTTTCGTTGAATTCAATATCAGATAAAGTTCTAATGTTTAACGATTTTACGTTTTTAGAAAATATTCCGCTTTTTATAATTATTCTGTCTTCAGTTAATCCGTACAATGTGTTTTCACGTTGCTTTGAATCAATTATAAACCTACCAAATACAAATATCAATCCGATAATTACAAATGGAATACCAAATAATCCAAATATTCCTCCAGCTTGAGAGGCTCCAATTACCCAAAAAATGGCAAATCCACACCAAAGAATACTGAAAGGTATTAGAAATATATCGGCTGTTCTAAACACGATTCCTTTTTTGGGTTGCCCTGTCCAAAGCAAAGTTTCATTGTTGCCTAAATGTTGTCTTAAATCTGACTGTATGTTACCCTTCATTCGTTTTTTTAATAATTAGGTATTCTTTTTGGTAGCTCTTTCTGTAAATTTAATAATTCAGTTTCATTTCCATTAAAAATAATCTTGTGTTTTTTTCCATCAAGTTTATGTATCACTAAATGACTTTGTCCACCAGGGAAGAGTAACTCCCAAGCCAATCTTTGGTAGAGTTCCCACGAATCGTATGTTTTTTTGTCATAAAAAGACGATTGTATGTTTTTTAATTCAATTGTAAAATCTTCACTAATAATATTCAACATTACTTTCCGTTGCACTTTTAACTCAGTAGCTGTCAGTTCAAGTATGGTTTGTCCGTATGCAACGTATTCTAATAATGATATAAATCCGAAAATGCCCGTTAAAAAGATGTAAAATGAATTATCCTTAACTAGCCATAGAATAAAAAATATAAATGCTGAAATTACAACAAAAGCAATTTTAATACTTTTTCTACTTTCAGATTTAATGATCATACTTTTTTAGTGTTACGAATTACTGCCAAAGATTTTGTGTATGAGTAGTTGCGTAGGATAGTGGTCAACTTTGTAAGTACACGCCAAACTAAAAATCCTAACAGATTTACAGAAGTAGGCGAGAGCGAGCAATTACTTATAATCATTGTTGAGCTTATTTTTTATTTTAGTGTTTCTTTAATATGTTCGATATCATTGTCGTTTAATTCAAACCATTCTCCTCTTAGTCTTTTCTCAGAATAAGCACTGTGCAAAGTCTTTTCAATACTTTCAGCAATTTTTCTGATTGGGAATTTCTTTGAAGCAATCATTTCAATTGTAGGTTTTTCACTTTGTAAAGTTCTTTCTCTGTATTCTGGACTATTTGAAATTCCAATTTTATAATAATCATTGCTCGTATCGTGCATTAGATAAACAAAGCAAAAATCTGTTGTAGTTTCTTTTTCGGGTCTAACTTGTTTTAATACAGTTGGTTCATAGTATGGGATTGTATTATTAACCAAATCAATATATTCTGACACAAATTTTTTGATTACAATTTGAATATTGTTTTGTGTTAGATAAAAGTCATCTCCTCCAATATCTCCTCCTAAAATTTCTCTTTTATCACTTAACAACGATATTTTCCACTTTTTGAAGTTAGAATTAGCAAATAATTCAAGTTCCGTTTTAGTTATTAAACCTTTATATTCTAAAATTTTTTCGTTTAAACGGTTTTTTGATGAAACTGGATTTTCAGTTAGTTCAAACTGAATTTGTTCACCATCTTCAAATAAGAAAAATACTTTATCGTATTGTTTTGGTTTTATTTGTTTTGGATCAAAGTGAAATACAATTTGGTCATTATTATTTATAAAGTTAAAACTGAAGAGAAAATCTGTGATTAAATTGTCGGATTTTGTTTTAATTCCTTCACTTATTTTAAATCTTGAACTTACTTTTTCCCATTTGATAATAGTTGAATTATTAAACTCGTCTTTAATAATGTTAGGTTTGTTTATGAAGCGTTCGTTTATTCTTTCTTCATCTTTATCTCTAATAATGTACATTAATTCGTTATCATTCAAACGACCAACTTTTCTAGGATTGTTTTGGTGAATAAAGCCAGCCTTTTTTGAATGATTTATATGTTTTCGATATTTAGAGTCTTTGAATTGAAAGATTGGGTCTCCAGCTTTTACAAAGGAACCATCTTCAATTAACCATTTTTCAAAAGAGTGTTTAGTATCTGGGCCTTTGAAATATACTTTAAATTCAGAGTTTTCTATTGAATTTTCATTCTTGTATTCTCCTTTTTGATGAAGTTTGTAAAAAATAGTACCATTTGAAATCAAATCTCCTTTTGTCAAAGTGTGTTCTAAAATTCCAGAATTGGAAGCTATAACACTTGCTGATTTAAATATAAATCCACTCATTTCTCCGATGCGGATTTTACAAATTGGCTCATCAATTTCAATCCATTCACCATTTGGTTTATTGTATTCGTGAAAATAAAAAGATTTATTTCTGTCTTCTTTTGGATAATCAATTAAATCAAATTTGTTTGGATTATTGTTATGAAAATCTTGTTTTTCTATTTCTGTTTGTCTTGATTTAATTTTTTCTGGATTTTCTGAGAGAGCCTTTTCTATTGGCTTAAAAATGAAATTAATTAGTTTAACCCAATATTTAATCACGAAATATCCGATTATAAAGGCTAATATTATAAATATGAAAATCAAATTTTCTTGATTGTTAAATTAAACACAACGATCTTGTATATGAGTAGTGTGGTTGAGCACGAGCTGATTTTTACAAATTCCGATTAATTTTTTGGTAATAATTTGAAATTGTGAAAATTAGGCGGTCTTTCAAATATAGCCGAACTTTTAATGACGTACAAACTCCTGCATTGCTTAAATGCGTTTTTATAAAATGTTTATTTACTCAAAGTCTGTTCGGTTTGCGTTTACAAACTTCATTAATAAATATGGAATATCGTCTTCATATTTATAAAAAAGTTGGCCGCAGTCTTCCCAAACTTGATCAGCTTTATGTTCTATTTTTTTAAGTATCGCTTGTCTTTCAGTTCTATCTTTTGGCACATTATTATTTGGCCATTCGAGATTTGCTTTTTCAACTAATTCAGCTGTTTTATCAGCTCCTATTTTTTTTAGATACTCAACAGTTATGTGTGCGTGATTACCACTTGAATTTGAATAAAACAGATTAAACCCTCCATTGTTTATTTCGCGCTCAAGATTTTCAATAATTAAAACGACTTGTTGAGAGGTATTCAATGTAGATAAATTATTTCCGTAATCTGAAATTTTGTTAAGGCGTTCATCAATTTCCATAATTTTCTCATACGGTTCTTTTTCCACAATTTGCTTTTCTGCAATCTTTGGTTCTATTTTTTTCTTGAATAAATCGAAGATGCCCATAGTATTGACTAATGTGTTACAAGGTGTTTTTGTAAGGTTAAGCAACTAATTTAGCAAATAAAAACCGAATGGAAAATCTAAGAATCCCGATAGCTATCAGGATTTGTGAGTGGTGGAGAACCTAGCAATGAATTATATTAGGTGATGTTACACGTTTTATTCTGAATATCATTAAAAACACAAACCCTATCGCGCCTATATTTCTATTCTTAAATTGATGTCCATATCATCATAACAATAGGTTACTTTTGATTCATATAAATATTCTGATTAAAATAAAAGTCCAATATCCGATTGCAGGGATTGACAATATGATCAATGTCCATTTTTTATTTAAATCAGTCCAAGTTTTCCAGTGCTTTATTGTTCGTCCAATTACAGCAAATCCAAAGCCTACAGCAGCTAACATTGATGGAAGAAAAAACATAATGTTAAAACTAAAATTATGTGGTGCATAACCTTTTTTTATTCCGAGTAATGGTTCTCTAAATTCATTTACTAAAAGAGTAAAAATTAAAATAGTTAAACTTGCAACCGCCATTCGAGTCGTCCATTTTATTTTCTTGATATGTCTTTGAGGTAACTTCAATTTTGCGGTTTGGAAAAATGTATACAAAGTAAAGGCTTAGTTTAGTACGGAAGTTAGATTTAGATTAATACTTAGACGAATCGTTTATTATGCTTTATCTTTTTTGTTCTAAAAACCAAATGTATAAACTTGTCGAACTTGCAAACGAGCAACTAACTTTTGTTTTCGGCAATTCCGGTGGTTACAAAATCCGAAAAATTAGACCTAGCTCGAAACTTATATCCATTTGAAATTATATCAGTTATCTCAATAAATAGTGAGTCAGTCTTTTTAGATTCTGGAAAATCATAGTTTCCTTTTTTTATGACACTTTTATTAAAAAGAACATAGTTGCACTCATCTATCCATATTAAATCAAATTTACTATGTATTCCTAGTTTTTCAACTATTTCTTCTTGGGAAGATTCTGTACGAATTAACTGTGAGCCACCATAGTCTTCATTTTTAATTACATATGTTCCTGTTTTTACGTTATTACAATTTTGAGCAATACAAGTAAAACCTAAAAAGGCAAATACTAATGTGAATATTTTATTCATAAGAATGTTTAATTAAGGTTAACGGTTGTGTATAAGAATAGTAGGGCTGAAAAAGAGCGTAAACTATTCGGTTGAACACAAGCCTAATTTTTATTTTTTATTATTATCTTCTTTCTTAATAAGCCAAATTTAAAAATTTGGCGACTTCGCAAATGTACCATTGCCATTGGGTTAAACACTCATTGCCCTATTGTTTTTATACGTTGTTGGCAATAGTAACTTATTCCCAACTTTGGTTTGTTTTAAGTCTTGAAATTCTTTTGTAAATCTCTTGAAGTCCGAGAGTACCAACTTTTCCATAATCTCTAATTTCTTTCACTTGACCTTGATTATAAGTTATTGTAAGCTTACAACTTGGATTGTCCGTTGCGTTTACCATATAATCGTCTTCTAAAGTTGGAAAATCCAAATAATTTAATAACCCTATAATTTCTTGATAATTTTCCAAGTCAATTATAGCTTGAAATTTACCTTTTAATTCTTCTGTAATTTCATATTCAAATAAGTCTGGATTTGAAGAATTGTACTCAATAGCATTTAATTTAGCTTTTCTATTTTTGTCAATAGACAGTTCAAAAATTGGACAACTTCCAAAACAAGCCTCTGCGGAATACTCTATTTTCTCAATCGAGTATTCTTTTGGCTCATTATTTTTTTCCACAAAAGTTCCGTATTTATAAGATAATTGCAATGAATTTGTGTTTGAATTTAAATTATTAGACCCAAAAATTTCTAAGATTGGCACACTATTTTTTATAGTGATTTTTGGGATAATTGCGCTATTAAAAGAATTGTCAAGTACTAAATCTACAGGGTTTATGGAATCATTAGCGAAATTCATTAGTGAATAAACACTATAATCGCAAGACCCACCGCTACCTGAACAACTTTTATCATCTCCGATAATGATTAAATCTGTATAACCATTATTGTCTAAATCAGCTTTATAGAAACTTCTATTGATTTTTATAGAGTCAGCAAGTATTTTTATTAAACTGTCTCTATCTTTTTTGCGACCTCTATTAAAATCTTGTATTTTTTTTAGCTCGAATTTCTCTAATGCTTTATAAGAAAATATTGAATCATTGAAATCTCTAACTCTAACGGAAGGATATTGTAGATTTCGAACGAAATTTTGAACTTCTTGTTCAGTTTTTAAACTATCTATTTTCGAAGGAATTTTCTCGGATTTAACAAAATCTTCTCTTTGATTTTTGCAAGCTAAACAGAAAATCAAGCAAAACGATAAAATATATTTCATAAGCAGATTTTTTTTTTTTTTTCTTATTATTGGCAACGGCTCCGTATATGAAAAGTAGCGCTGAAAATAAGCGGTTTCTTTCCAAATATGCCTTAACTTCTAATTAAGCAACTGCCCAGCTATGAGCTATATACGTTGTTGCCATCTGGCTTTTCCGCAATCATTCAGTCCAAACTTTAATTATTCCGTTTTCCGCATTAATTCCGTAAACCCCTTTTGGTACTGGACTTGGTGAAATTGCAATATCATAAATTCTAGAAACATCGAGTTCAGACATTAATTTTGAAAATGTAATATCAGTCCGCTTTTTATTGTCTACAATAATAATCATTGGTTTTTCATTATCATAAATTTCAGTTCCAATTTCGATAAGTTCTTTAATTTCCGCTTGATTTTTTTCTGATTTGGCTAAAACATAAATTTCGCCTTTTCCCGAACTGTAACCACAACTATTTACAGAAGAATAAGTGATAGAATTTATATCAGCAATATTTATTTTTTTCAGCATTTGATTAAATTCAGAAACATTATCTAATTCATAATACTCTCCGTTAATAAAAAAATCTCGAACTAATTCGGGCCTGTATTGCGTATCGCTTTGATTTAGCCATTCTTTTATGTAATCTAAATCAAGATTTTGACCGATAGATTGTGTTAATCCGAAGACAAATAATAAAATTAATATGCTAAATTTTTTATTCATTTTTTGTTTTTTCAAGCTTGGTGTCAACTTGCCTGTGTATGGTTAGTTAGCTGTGTTAAGCACCTAATTTAGTAAATAAAACACAGTTAGAAAGTCCGTGAGTCTCGATAGCTATAGAGAATCGGAAGTAGGCGACAATCAGGCAATTAATATTATACATTGTTGACTGTAGTATTTTTTCAATCCCATATTTTTGGTCTATCAATTTTCATTGCTCGTAAATACGACAAAAATTGTCCTGCGTGAACTGATTCGTGATATCCAATCCGCAATAAATATTTTCCAAGTATTTTCTTTTCTCCGTTCCCTGGATGTATGATTTCGGTTTCGTTTAATTCCGTATCCGAAAATTGCCATACACTTTCTATAAATGTTTTTCTATAAGGTTCGGCAAATTCAAGTTCATCAGTAACGTTAATGAATGGTCGGTTTTTCCAAGGTGTTTTATAATTTGTCATATCTCCTTGATTAATAATAAGATTCCATCCATAATCAGCCTCCAAAACGTGTCTTATCATTTCTGATGCACTCATTGCTTTTTCGTCAGGTTTCCAATTATAATATTTCTCAGGTAGTCCATTCCAAAGTTTTATACTTCTTCTCCTTATTTCTGTAAAATTTAAAATTATAAGTTCAGATTGGGTCATTTTCTTTGTTTTCGGGAATGTTGTTTTACATTACAGCCAGCGTGTTTGTATATGTTTTCGATAAGTGGTTAAGCAACTAATTTACTAAATAAAACACAGATAGAAAGTCCGCGAGTCCCGATAGCTATCGGGAATCTGAAATAGGCGAGTACTAGCAATTAATGGTACACGTCTTTGTTGCCAGTAGTACTTTATTCACGATTGTTTTGTTGAAATCCATTAATCGCACCTAATGCTTCAAAAATTTCATCTTGGTCAGATTTTTCATTCCATCCTTTTTGCGATAATTCAGCTCTCACTTCACTTTCTTGTTTTCCGATATCAAAAAGATAGATTGTGTATTCAAGAACTTTTTCCGGAATCTTTTCAATCATATAATTCATAGTAATTCCTGCAACTTTGGCTTGTGCCAAGAAGAACGGGAAAACAATTTGAAAAATCCAACTCAAAGTTAGTCCAATCCAACCTGTATTTAAATCCTTTATTGTTAATCCACCTTCAATCCGAAATTTTATAAATTCGAAAAATCCAAGTTCTGAAATATTGTTTTCTGCTATTATTAATTGATATTGTGTGAATAGATTAGTTAGGAACATAAGAATCATCATTCCACCAATAATAATCTGAGTTGGTCTAAATTCTATATAGTTCGTTTTCTTTAAAACTTGACCAAATAAATACCCAATTCCAATTCCGATTCCAAATTCATAAACTCCAATGAAATATGTGAAATTAACTGTTAAAAATGCAATTAATAATCCAAATAAAATTGCGATAATTGAGCCACCAATTATCGAAAAAACTAAATTCGGTTCTCCAAACTCCTTTGGTTTTGGTAATTCAGATGGGATTTTATAATCAGCCCAATTATTTTGCTTTTCAAATTCAGACTCTAATTCAGTTAGTTTTCCACTCTCTTTATATTCAGTTGCTAATTTTTGAAAAAGAGCAATAAATAATCCTGTCCTCTTTGAGTTTTTTCCGAAATCAAAAAAGTTTCCCTCAAGTGATTTACTATTAACTTCAATTCGATTTGAATTGGTTTTTGTGACAGTTAATTTACCAACTAAATTGCTAAAATCTCCTTGACATTTTGCTTCTACAGATTTTTTGTCTCTAAATACAATTGGCCATTCTAATTTTTTAAAAACCTCAATTATTAAAGGTATTATCTGATTGTCGTTTAAGTCCGTTTTAAAAGATTCGGTAAATTCTGGCTTGTATTTGAAGCTGTGTTTTCTTTTTATTGTATTGCGTAAATTTTCGTATTCTATGTCCATTTCGGTATTACTGGCAACGGTTTTGTATTTGGGCAGTGCGGGCGAAAATGGCTGTTGCCATTTGGTTGAGCACAAGCCGATTTTTACAAATTCCGCTTTTTACTTTTATATCAAAAGTCGAATTTGTTAAAATTCGGCGGTCTCCCAAATATACCTAAACTATGGGTTAAGCGACAACTTCCGCATTGATTATATAGTTTGTTGCCCACAGTTTACATCGGTATTGCTAATCAAATTCCCACCTTCCGTCAATTAATCTAAAAACAAATGGGTTAGTTACCAAACAACCCCCAATTCCAAAATCCAGTATGGCAACTTTATAGTCTTTATTGAAAATCGGTTTTGACATAAAAAATAAATCGGGATATTTTTCATAAAAATCTTCACGGGTCTTTTCAGTAGTTCCGTACCTACGTATCGTGTCAAATTCTTTTCGTGATACAATGCTTAATCCGTCACGCAATAATTTTTCGTCAATTATTAAATCTTCTTTAATGCCAATCAAATTCTCGTATTCCCTTTCATTCTTTAGGCTGAATTTTTCGAAAATAACTTGTTTAAATTCTTTTTCACTCAAAAATTCTTGTGCATCAAATGTATTTCCTTTTTTTGGTGGTTCCACAATATTTTGGCAATATGAATAACTTGAATTTTCGTCAGTTATATCGTTCAATAATTTTGCGGTATGTTCAGAGTACAGTTCTGATGTAGTTTTTACCTTGTTTGTATTTTTATCATCATCGCATCCAATAAAAAATATTAGTCCAAATAACACAAATAGTAAATTAATAACGGTTTTCATAAATTGTGGGCAACGGTCTTGCATATGGCTCGTAGCGTGTGAATTAGTGATTTTTATTTGGTTGAGCACAAGCCAAATTTTTAAATTTTACTATTTACCTGCCCGTCCGGCAGGCGGGTCTTTTTTATTGGAAGTCGTCAAATTTAAAAATTTGGCGACTTTCTAAATATGCTTTAACTGCGATTAAGCAACTGCCCAGTTATGAGCTATATGCTTTGTTGACAACTGGCTTTTATTTTGTCTGTTTTATTTTTGGTGGATTTTGTCGTGTGTCAAAAACGTCAGCAATTTTTATAAATCCGTTTTCCGTATCCACAGAATAAATCAGTTTATAGTTTTTGAATATTAAATATCAATAATGAATTTCTCTTTGTTTTAGTAATTCTTCTTCCTGTCCAATTAATGGTGTTTTTATCAACTTTTCAGGTTCGTTGATAATTCCTTTTAGAAGTTTTTTAGCAGTTGAGGGCTTGCTTTCTTCTCGTAATACTCATAAATTTCGTCAAGTTGAGTTTCAGCAAATTCAGACCAAATAATTTCCAATATCATTATTCGTACTTGGCTAAGAGTTTAGAACTGCTTTTAAATCGATTGTTTCGAAAGTCAGATTCCGATTTATCAATTCTTTTATTCAGTTCATCTTGAGTCATAGGTTCGAATATTCGCTCGTCTGAAGCATTTTTTTCTTTTCTCAATATTTTTTCGAGACGTGAAACTGCTTCTTCGCTTTGAAGTTTTAAAAATTCTTGTACAAATTCTATTTTTCGAGCGTCTAAATTCATTTTATTCAGCTTTTTATCAAAGATACAAAATTATCAATTTAATCATCTATTTTTCTTTAATTGACGAATTTCGAAGCTTGTTGCCAACGTTTTTGTATATGATTTGTTGCGTGGTTAAGCAACTAAGTTAGTAAACTAAAACGAACCAGAGAAAATTCCGAAGGAATTTCCAGGTAGGCTAGAACTAGCAATGAATTATACCCGGTGTTGTGCAACGTTTTTTCACTTACTTAGTTCATCTGCTGTAAGAATGTCAATTTCAGCTGTTATATCCATTTTACATTGTAAATGAAAGATTAGTTTTATCATTTATTTTGATAATATAAGTTCGATTTTCTTATGTACGATGCAAATATTGTAGCCATAACAATTAGAATTGCAACTTCGTATGGTTTTCCTTTATACATATGAATAAACACTATAAAGGTCATATAAAATGCTAAAAGAATAGTTCCGATAAGTACTGTTTTATTGTATAAAAATAATGCTGTTGAAATTAAGAGAAATATTCCAGTTGCTATCATTACAGAGCTATTCGCAACAATTTTGTCGGTTTGACTTGAATTAAATATTTTATCTAATGCGTTTGGAATAAAGAAAAGAGTGATTATTAGTGAAGGTAGCCACATTAGTATTTTTGAGAGGGTTTTTTCAGTTTTCATATTTTCATTTGGTTTAGATTATTTTTCAAATCTATTAGTTATTTTTTGCTCTCAAACACTAAATTAGTAAGCGTTCAGTTTGGCATATTAAACGTTAATATTTGATGTACAAACGTTTTTTTCAAATGACCCGTCCTGAATAAAGGCTACATACTTTTAAACATTATGTAGCCTTTATTCAGGACGGGTCAAGCTTGCAGGTAACGTGTTTGTATATGGTTTGTTGCGTGTTTCAAGCAACTAATTTAGTAAATCATTACGGACAAAGAAAGTCCGCGAGGACTTTCGTAAGTAGGCGAGAAGCTAGCAATAAATTATATACGGCTTAAGTTAGCATTTTAATAAAAACACTATATTTAATTTATAATCCGAAAGAACAAAAGAGAGGAATAAGGTTAATATATACGCAGAAGCTTAAGACTTCGTCAACATTGAAAACCCCCTCTCTTTTACTACACAGATTTCGTACAGTTCTATGAGGCTATTAGACCTCGATTTTAAGTCGTTGAAACTCGCGTAGTGGTCCTTTCAAAAATCATTTTCTTATATGAATAAAGATATAAAATATTTTGGAATAGATATTAGTCATTTAGTTTTTGATGTTACTGATTCTGAAGGGAATTATTACCAGTTTAAAAACACTATTTCGGGCTTTAAAAAGCTTGTAAAATTGTTAGATGTTAATAGTCATTGCGTGATGGAAGCTACAGGTTATTATCACTATCAGTTGGCCTATTATTTATTAGAGTCTGGGATAAAGGTTTCTGTAGAAAATCCATTAGCAGTTAAGCGCTTTATCCAAATGAAGCTGTCAAAAATTAAGACCGATAAAAGTGACTCTAAATTGATTTGCGCATATGCAAAACAAGTAGAATTAAAGCTTTGGAAAGGTAACTCAAAACATCAAACAGAGTGTCTTCAAATGACCAGACTCCTTTCTGTGTATACAAAACAGAGCACAATGCTAAAAAACAAAATACATGGTGAAGCTGTTTTAGGAAATCCAAGTAAAGTAGTAGTGAGTTCTCTAAACCGCAGTTTAAAACAAGTACAAAAAGAATTAAAAATCTTGGAAGATAAACTTTTGATATTGGTTAAAGAAGTACATCAAGATCTGTTGACCCGTGTGAAAACGATACCTGGAATTGGAGCGAAAACTTCCCTAATGCTAGTGGTTCTTACTGATGGATTTGAGCGCTTTACAAGCGGCAGTGAATTGTGTAGTTATGCTGGATTAACTCCTGTGATTCGCAAGAGTGGAAGCAGTGTAAATGGACGTAGTCGAATCAGTAAAATAGGAAATCAAAAGCTTCGAAATTTATTGTTTATGTGCAGTTTTAATGCTTGTAAATACAACCAAGCTTGCAAAGCACTTTATGATAGATTAGTGGCCAAAGGGAAGAGTAAAAAACTAGCCTTAATTGCTGTCTGTAATAAACTCTTAAAACAGGCTTTTGCTATTGCAAAATCAGGACTAACCTATGATAATAATTATAGAAGTACTTTAGTGAAAAATTAATGCCTTTTTACTTGTTTTTTACCACAGTACTTTGTTATATGCTGCCTTTTATTCAATCATTTGATTATTCAATTTCTCAAATTCAACTAAGAGCTTATTTATTTTTGTGTTCTGTTTTGTAATTGCTTTAGGTCTTAAATAGAACCAATTTATTGCAAACCAAAGTAGGGTTATTCCATAAGTAATTATTCCCCAAGTGAGTGTCATTCTAGAAACATACTCAAAAAGATATAATCCAATTCCTATAGATAGCATTATAAAAAACACACTTAACATTTTAGTTTGTTGGAATACTTGTGCTTTTTTTAACTTTACAAGTTGTTGAAGGTATTCCTTACTATTAGGCTCTGTCTTATTTTTGGTAAGTAAAGAAAATTGTTTGTTAAATGGTAATAAATATATAATTGTAGCTAAAATAATAAATACAATACCAATCTTAGTAGTTATTAATTCAGGTTGATAATAATACCAAATAAAACCGATAAAAGTAATGGTTAATAAAAGTGTAATGTTTACTATTATTAGCGTTAAAAAGCTTTTGTTTTTTAATTTATTTACTTTAGAATAAAGAATTTCCACATTTGGGGTTTCTATTATTTGTTTATTCCATAATTTTTTTAAATCTATATTAGTTTCCATTTTTCTTGAATTTTTGTGTTAATTTTTGTTTTATTCTGTGAATCTTAACTCTAACATTGCCTTCAGATAGGCCAACAATTAGAGCTATTTCCTTTTGATTCATTTCTTCTAATTCTAATGATATAATGATTCGTTCTACTTCTTGTAGTTCAGAAATACACTTATATAAAAACTGTAAATCCTTCTCTATACTTGTGTCTAGGATTTCATCCTTGATTTCTGATGGTAATTCAGATTTAGGCATTTTGTTATCTTTTTGAATCTGCCGTAAACAGGTATTGGATGCAATTCTAAATATCCAAGTTCCAATAGAAGATTCGTTTCTAAATTTGGGTAATTGTTGCCAAACTTTAATAAATGTTTCTTGAGCTAAATCTTTTGCTCTATCAGTATCATTTACATAACCCATACAAAGCCTAAAAACTTTTTGCCAGTGTGTATTATAAATAGTTTCAAAATTCATTATTCAGTCCATTTTTTAATGCGTTTATAAATTTGGTTTGCTGGTCTATAAAGAGGTTATGCGAGCAATTATCTATATATTTAAAGTTAACGGCTCCAATTAAATTTTCAATATTTTTTATTTGAGTTTCTGAAAATAGCCCATCATCTTTACCATATAAACCAAAAACAGGTGTGCCATTCTTCACTATTTGTTTTAGATTATCTTTTAAGTCTAAAGTTGTATATTTTTCATTTTGCCAAAAACCTCTTGGTGCCTCATACGTCATTTTTGAACTATATTTTATAAGTAAAGAATCTGTTCTAAATTTTTTATAAATATTTAAAGCTTCAATTGAAGGTTTTTTTGCATAATAAAATCCATTTTGCATAGCGTGACTAAAACAGTATGAACTGTATTCTATAGAGCTTTTATCCATTTTCTCTAACATATTTATATAGTTAAGATTAACTGAATCATTCTTACTTATGTAAATTGGTTTTGATGATTTTAAGATGGTAGAAAAAGTTTCTTGCATCGAAAGTGGTGTAGAGACAAGAATAATAGATTTAGTTTTATTTGGATATTTTTCTGCATATAAGTTTGCAATTATACCACCGAAACTATGTCCTATTAATGTTGCTGATGTTAAATTAAATTTTTTGTAAATTAAATTTAAATCATCAAAAGTTTCATCAAATGTGAATTTTGCATCTTTATCTGGTGACCTTCCTTCTCCACGTCTATCATAAGAAATGACATAAAAACCATTTTTCGAAAGTTTCTCAGCTGTTGTTGCTTCAAAACCCACAGAATTATATCCTGGTCCACCGTGAAGGAAGATTATTGGCTTATCATTTGGATTACCAAATGCTTTTGAATAAATTGTTTGAGAGTTAACTACGATTGTTGATACTACAAATACGAATACTGCTAGTGTTTTTTTCATTTTGTTTCCTTTTAGTTTTCATTTAGATACAAGGAATGTCAAAATGTTACAAATTATTTTTTTTAGGTTGCATATAACGTTAGGGGATATGACCCGTAGCGTGTAAATTAGCGATGTTTTTTCGGTTAAGCACGAGCCGAATTTTTTAATTTTCTTATTACCTTTTCTTTTCAATAAGCCAAATTAAAAAATTTGGCGGACTTTGTAGATATGCCTACACTTCCGATTAAGTAAATTGCTAGCTATGAGCTATATACGTTGTTGTAACCAGTTTTTTTTCGTTACTATTTTTTATTAATTAGAAGAAGTTTTTCTTTAATTTTTCCTTTTCCAAAATTATAAAACTCACTACTTATCTTATCTCGATTTTGTTCAAGCTTACTTTCACAAAATAAAAAGTATTTTTTTGCTATATTTTTAAAACCTAAATTAAAATACAAATCGCCTGTCTCAAACAAAGCATATAAATCGTTACTTTCTTCTATATCGCCAGATAGTTTATCTTGAAAGTTGAGCAATATTTTTCTAGCATCCTCAGTCATATTAAATTGCATAAAGAGTTTGGCCGTGCGGTGTAATTCTTTTTTACTCAAAATATACTGCCCGTTATCTTCAAGATTTTTAAAATATTCTATCAATTTTTCTGAATTGAAAAATTGATAACGGAAGTAAGCTTTAAATGCATTTATAACTCCTTGTTGATATACACTTGTATGAGTTTCTGATTGAAAAAAATCTTTTTCAATCGTCATACTTGTATTTTTTTCTAGAATAGAGTTGAATGTTTCGCTATTTTTTATCCAATTCTCACTTGAAGCAGTTTGGCAAGTGTAGTAGAATATTTTTGATTGTTTCAACTTATTATCGTTTTCCAATTTATCAATTAACTGCCCTTTATCATAGTTGAAATTAGCATCTATCGAAAATATGGCATCGAACATATCAGGTTTGATTAACATATTGTAATTTAAAAATGTTCCGCCATTTGAATATCCAATACCAATTTTCGTGGGTAATGTTCGAAAATTCGTGTCTATATAAGGAATTAATGTTTTGTCTATAAATTCACTAAAATTAGAGGCATTTCCTAATTGACCTGCTTGTTCTTGAATTGTTTCAGGATGCTTATTTATAGGCAGAAAGTCTTTATTTCTATTATCAGAAACAATTCCTACTACAATCATAGGACGTAGGCCGTAGTTCTGAAACGCAATTGTCGAATGTACTGCATCAAAAATCTCGCGTTGTTGTGCATCGAGCACATAAACAACTTCAAATTTTGTCGTTGGGTCAGAATATTCTTTTGGTGTATATATTAGTATTTCTCTATTCCCAATTTCTTTGTTGCCCGATATATTTACTGTTTTTATTTCTTGTGAATACGTAATATTAACTATGAATAAAATCGCAAATTTTAATAAAATGATTCTCATATTTGTTTTTTTAAATTGGTTACAACGGATTTGTATAAGAACAGTAGGGCTGAAAAAACGCACGAACCATTCGGTTGAACACAAGCCGAATTTTTAAATTTTACTTATTACTTTTATTTCTCTATAAGCCAAATTTAAAAATTTGGCGACCTCGCAAATGCGCCTGAACCATTCGGTTTTGCTGCAATTGCCCTATTGTTTTTATACGTTGTTGCCTACAGTATTTCTGCGCTTACTTTTGATTATCGTTAATCAATTTTACAATATCGTAATAAAATCCGATAGCAACTGCAACTTTATTTAATCCGTTTTCAAAATCAGATTCAGTCAAATTATTTTTTAATGCTCCTGAAGTTAGAGAAGGGCTCAAACCACCTATTTCGGCCATCCTCGTTAAAACATCATTCATTATTTTAGTTTCGTTTTCTTTGACAAGGCATTTTAAATAATTCCCATTCGGATTTAGAACATCTATCTTTAATTCTTTCTTTTCCGGCTCTGTTTCGTCGCCAATTGAAGTTATTTGGATTGTCTCTTCAAATTCTATATCATCTTCTTCGAAAGCTATCCATATTCCTGTTGAATCTCCGCTACTAACTAAATCACTTAAAATTTGGGTTGATTTAGAGTTGACGAAAAAATTTCGTGGAAATTCAGGCGCAAGATTAGGTTGGCTCATAGCACTTAAAAATTTCAGATAATTTTGATTTAAGTTTTCGTTTCCGTAAAATTCTATCAGTTTATATTCAAAATGTTCAGTCGCTTTGTTCAAAATTTCGACATCATTACTAGGCAAGCATATTTTAAGTTTATCGGCGTAGTTTTTACTTGTTTGGGATTGACAAGAAGCAAGATTAAATGTTAAAATAAGTATCAGTAATTTTTTTAGCATAGTTTTTTCAATATTGTAGGCAACGTGTTTCTTTAGTTTGTAATAGATATATTTAAATAGAAGAGAGGAGAACTATAACGTGTTTTAGAATAACGCTCCAGTACACGTACGAGTCCTCTCTATCTATAAAGTTGCCAAGAACCATTTGGAATACCAGGAGTTTACACTCTCGATAAAGGAAGTAGTTAAAGCAACATATTAATTTACCTAAATATAAAAATATGAAAAATTACCAAGAAGTAGTTGGAATTGATGTTTCAAAAAAAACAATTGATGCTTATTGCCACAAAGCCCAAGTGCATAAAGAGTTTGTTAATGATGTCTCAGGTTACAAAAGTTTACTAAAATGGGTGAGTAAGTCTACAAAAGAGTATATGGTTTTTTACTGTTTTGAGAATACAGGGTATTACTCCTTAAAACTTGCCCTTTATTTGAATAGTAAAGATGTTGTTTATGTAGAAGAAAGTCCCTTAAAAATAAAGCGTTCATCAGGCATCGTTAAAGAAAAGACAGATCGTTTAGACGCTAGTTTAATTGCTAGATATGGATGGCTTTATAGAGAAGAGCTAAGCCCTAGCACAGTAAAAAGCACATCTCAATTAGAGCTAGGTAGATTATTGGCTTTGCGGGATCAGCTAGTTAGAAATAATGCGGGTTTAAAAGGTACTTTAAAAGAGCTTAAAAACCTTTTGTCTAGCCCTACCACAGATCTTGGATGTATTAGCTTAAAACGTAGTATTGATTACCTAGAAAAGCAAGTTACTTCAATAGAAAGTCGCATAAAAGAAATTCTATTTGAAGATAGGGCTATGCAAAAAAACTATAAATTACTTACAAGCCTTAAAGGAGTAGGCTTAGTGGTTGCGAGCCAAATTATTTACCATACAGGTAATTTTACACGTTTTGATAATTGGCGTGCATTTTCAAGTTATTGTGGTACAGCACCCTTTGCTCACGAGTCTGGAACCAGTATTCATAGAAGGAAACAATGTCACTATTTAGGAGATCGAAAAATGAAAAGCTTGTTAAGTATGGCAAGTGTTTCGGCAATACAGCACGATAGTGAATTACGATTATACTATCAACGCAAATTAGCAGAAGGAAAAGATAAAATGGTAGCCATAAATAATGTTCGAAACAAACTTATAGCTAGAGCTTTTGCTGTTGTAAAAAGGGGAACTCCATACGTAGAATTACAAAAATTTGCAGCCTAAAAATAAAATATAAATTCCTTGGAATTGATCTTGGAATACGTGTATGGTTAGTTGCGTGGTTAAGCAACTAAGTTAACAAACATTTACGAACCCGTGAAAATTCTGCAGGAATTTTCGCAAGTAGGCTAGAAGCTAGCAATTAATTATACACGGCTTAAGTTAGCATTTTAATAAAAACACTATATTTAATTTATAATCAGAAAGAACAAAAGAGAGGAATAAGGTTAATATACACGCAGAAGCTTAAGACTTCGTCAACATTGAAAACCCCCTCTCTTTTACTACACAGATTTCGTACAGTTCTATGAGGCTATTAGACCTCGATTTTAAGTCGTTGAAACTCGCGTAGTGGTCCTTTCAAAAATCATTTTCTTATATGAATAAAGATATAAAATATTTTGGAATAGATATTAGTCATTTAGTTTTTGATGTTACTGATTCTGAAGGGAATTATTACCAGTTTAAAAACACTATTTCGGGCTTTAAAAAGCTTGTAAAATTGTTAGATGTTAATAGTCATTGCGTGATGGAAGCTACAGGTTATTATCACTATCAGTTGGCCTATTATTTATTAGAGTCTGGGATAAAGGTTTCTGTAGAAAATCCATTAGCAGTTAAGCGCTTTATCCAAATGAAGCTGTCAAAAATTAAGACCGATAAAAGTGACTCTAAACTGATTTGCGCATATGCAAAACAAGTAGAATTAAAGCTTTGGAAAGGTAACTCAAAACATCAAACAGAGTGTCTTCAAATGACCAGACTCCTTTCTGTGTATACAAAACAGAGCACAATGCTAAAAAACAAAATACATGGTGAAGCTGTTTTAGGAAATCCAAGTAAAGTAGTAGTGAGTTCTCTAAACCGCAGTTTAAAACAAGTACAAAAAGAATTAAAAATCTTGGAAGATAAACTTTTGATATTGGTTAAAGAGGTACATCAAGATCTGTTGACCCGTGTGAAAACGATACCTGGAATTGGAGCGAAAACTTCCCTAATGCTAGTGGTTCTTACTGATGGATTTGAGCGCTTTACAAGCGGCAGTGAATTGTGTAGTTATGCTGGATTAACTCCTGTGATTCGCAAGAGTGGAAGCAGTGTAAATGGACGTAGTCGAATCAGTAAAATAGGAAATCAAAAGCTTCGAAATTTATTGTTTATGTGCAGTTTTAATGCTTGTAAATACAACCAAGCTTGCAAAGCACTTTATGATAGATTAGTGGCCAAAGGGAAGAGTAAAAAACTAGCCTTAATTGCTGTCTGTAATAAACTCTTAAAACAGGCTTTTGCTATTGCAAAATCAGGACTAACCTATGATAATAATTATAGAAGTACTTTAGTGAAAAATTAATGCCTTTTTACTTGTTTTTTACCACAGTACTTTGTTAGCTGTAGTTTTTTAATATTTTCTTCCACAGCACTTTTTATATTTTATTCCACTACCACAAGGACAAAATTCATTTCTTCCTACTTTTTTACCAAGTTTCATTGGTGTTCCATTATTCTTGCCACCAAATAGAACTTGAACTTCTTCTTCTATTTCCTTGTCATATTCCCATTTTTCATTACTGAAAACTAAAGTGTCAACCATCTTTCCACTGTCTTTGAGTGAACCAAATCCAACCCAAAAATCCGCTTTGCTCTTATATTTTCTTCCTCTGCTTTGAATATAAAGTCTATTGGAAAGCGATTCGATATCATTATTATTCCAAGAAATATATGTCATTCCAAAAGAAGACCTAACTGGACCTGAGACAATGGAAAAATTATGTTGTTTGTAATCTTTACTTGTCTTTGATTTTGCAAGTTTAATATGTGTTACTATGTTTTCTCTTGACTCTTGTGACAAGTCAAGTAGATGGAAAATTACATCAGTAGTTTTTGGTGTGTTTAATAATTCAATTTCTCTACATAAAATATCAAAATCATCATTTTTCCATCTATTTCTAATTTTATCACTCTTTGCAGAAGTCTCTAAGCCTATTTTAAAAGGATAATAATTTCTATCAATTAATTGACCATATTCTGAAGTTATCATAACATAACCATATTCAGGGTTTTTCCAAAGTTTATTGATTAGATGATATCCTAAAAAATGCATTTCTTCTTCTGCATAAGAAGATTCCATTAAATCAATTCTTTGACGAACATAATATAGAAAATCGTATGGTTTTTCCAGATAATGACCTATTAACTCTAAATCAAAAATTGTTACTACTAGTGGAAATGGATTATTTTCTTTTTTGTCTAATAAAGTAAATGATTGATGTGCTAAAGTAGGATAGTTTTCTGTAGTGACTACAAGCAGATAAACGTCTTCAATGTCTTCTAATAAATCAATTTTCTCATTTTGTTCATTATAGAAAGTCGCTTTTTTTTCTAAGATTCGTTCTCTACACACTAGACCTTGATTGTATGCATCTTGCACAGCTCCTTTGAAATCTTTTCGCAATTGTTCAAAATTTCCTTGCCTAGATAATTGAGTGAGTTTTTTTGATTTGACTTGAACACATAATGCGATACTACCTAGAATACATAAAACGTCTATGTCAGTATCATCATAGCCTTTTTTAGATTCAATTCGTACTGATTTGAAAACTCGGTCTTTTCCAAATATTTTCTCTAGAATTTCATAGGTTATTTCTTCTCCAACTTTACCTCGATTTAACGCTAGACTATCTTTGTATTTTTTATCTGTTAACATCCAATAATAAGGACTTTCATAAATAGCTTCAAGTAATGAAAAGGAAATTGGAATAAAGAATAATTCAGTGCCTAATGGAATAATTGGTTTTGCTGAAAAAAGATTAAAATCTCCAATATTCTGAAATTGAGAATTTCTACCGTCAGAATCTACTGGAATAGCAAAGTTTTCAATAAAATTTGATATTTTTTTATTGTCACTAAAATCTGTTTTTTTTATGCAAAAAATATTAAGAAGACCTTTATAGAAAGAATTCCATCCTTTTTCTGAAACTTCTTCTTTAGTAAGTTTTTGCATTAAATCAGGTTCAGAGTCGAATAGTTCAAAAAACTGATAAAACTCTAACATTGAAATTAGTTCTTCAAAGTTTTGCTCAATTTGTTTATTAGAAATGGATTTACTCTCTTTTAATTTATTTTTAAATTTTTCCTTATTCTCTTGAAGACTAAAAAAGTTGACCTTTTGAAACTTCTCATTATGAATTGATTTGATTTTATTTGCAATTTCAACTACTTCATCAAAATAAAAGTTTGTGTTTTCATTTAGCCATTTTTCATCATACTTATATTTTTTATTTAAGTACTCTAAATATTGAAAATCATATATTCCATCTCCTGAATAAAAAATGGGTTCAATAAACACATCTTCTCCTCCAAAAAAATCTTCTTTACTCGGATTTATATCATTCCCTTCTTTTAGGTTATCAATTATAGGTCTGAATTTATTAATTGAAGGAATCATTGTGGATGAATGAAGTTCATCCATTATTTTTCTTGTTTTTTTCTTGAGACTAATCAGGTCAAGAGGATGTTTAGGCTTCTCTAAAGAAATTTCTTTCTGGATTAGAAAACCAATTAATAGAGATATTTCATTTTTGTTAAGTCTTGCTCTAAAATCAACTTCGTGCATTTCTTCTGCATTGAGATGAAAATCTTCTACTAAAATTAAGCACAAAGTATAAATGAATCCTGTTGTATCAACCAAGGATTTAATTTCTTCAATAATCTCTTTAGGACTTCTTAAATTCATTTATTCAATAGGTGAGTAGTGTTACTTGAAATTACAGCTAACGTGTTTGTATATGGTTTGTTGCGTGTTTTAAGTAACTAATTTAGTAAATAATTACCAACCAAGAAAGTCCGAGAGGACTTTCGTAAGTGGGCTAGAAATAGCAATAAATTATATACGGTGTTGGCAACTGGCTTTTATTTATTCAGTCGGCATTTTTGTCGTCACGTAAATCAGTTCATCATATTTGTCAGATGTAAATTCCTTTATTGCGCTCTGTTCCGTTATTGTTGCAGTTCCGATTACTTTACTTTGGTCGATTTTTTTGTATTCAGCTAAAGATATTATTTCTCCATCAAGAACATAAATAGTTTTCTTTTCCGATTTCGTATTTGCTCTTTGTCTTTCACTTAACATTGTTGTTAATAAAACAACACCATTAACATCTTTACTACCATATATTTTAGTTTCTCCTTTTTTAATATACTTGAGGCTGGAAATATCTTCTTCCTTTATCAGAAACCATCCGTCATTCATTGATTCATAATGAGCTGCAACTCCATCAATTACTAAAAGAGGATTTTCGGTTAGCGAATATTCCGTTTTCAATGAGTCAATATAGGTTGCCAAATAATTATTTTTAGGTTTCTCTTTATGGCAAGAAATACTCAATAAAATCAGAATTAAAACTATGCTTTTTGTAATTCGGTTCATTTTTTAACTTGTTGTGAATTGGCTTTTAGTTAATTTGGTAATCCAAATCAGATTGGTTATTCCAATTCCAATAATTCCAAAAGTGGCTATGAATTGAATTGGTGATTCTTTTCCAATAGCGAGAAGTGTCATAATCAGAATGGGAATGAGTCCAATTCCGACTTTTAAAATCAGATTTTGAGTTTTCAATTCCGTAAATCGAAGTAAGTATCCATTAAGAGTTGCTAAAATTAGTGCAGGAATTGGATATATAATTAACAAAAAGAAAATTTCTCCGTATTGCGTATTTACATAAAATAATGGTGCGATAAAAATTCCGATTAAACAGAATAAAAATCCAATTATTATTATAGTTCGACGTTCCATTTGAGTGAGTTCAGCTTGTTGCCAACGGTTCTGTATATGATACGTTGCGTGTGTAAGCAACTAATTTAGCAAATAAAAACCGAATAGAATATTCCGCAGGAATATTCGTAAGCAGTCTAGAATTAGCAATGGATTATATACTTTGTTGTCTATAGTTTTTTATAAGTACTAATTTCTTCAACGTAAGGAAATTCAATTGATTTTAATATTCCATTTTTATAAGAGAAACGATATTTTTCTCTTTTCTCAATTGTCTTTGGTTCGTCATTAATTCTCAAAGTAATTCTGTCAGAATTTCCATTGACAGTAGTGCTTTCCGATGTTTCATTTCCATTAGTTAGATATTTTATTTGAATTCCGACATTTTCATTTTTACCAGAATCAATATCATATTTATCGAACTTTATAATTCCATTTTCATCGGTTTTCTTAATTTGAGTTTCATTATTAATGGAATATTTTACTTCAAATTCAGATATCGGTTTTTCGTTTTTATCCATAACCTCAAATATCACAAAGTCTCTAGAAAATTCATCTAGTATCTCAATATATTCAGTTGTTTCTTCTTGAAATGAGTAGTTATGAAAAAGTGTTAATTCGTCATTTTTTAATTCCCAAGTACCCGAAAAATCAGACCACATCCAACAACTGTCTCCACGAGATTCATATTCATAAGTTCCGTCTTTTTTCAATTCAAGAGTATCATATGAGAGTTTGCTTTCAATTTGATATTTTCCGATTATTTCAGTCGAATTCAAATTAAAAAGACAAATTATAAATGTTAGCAAAAGTGTTTTCATAAATTATAGACAACGTGTTTCTTTAGTTTGTAATAGATATATTTAAATAGAAGAGAGGAGAACTATAACGTGTTTTAGAATAACGCTCCAGTACACGTACGAGTCCTCTCTATCTATAAAGTTGCCAAGAACCATTTGGAATACCAGGAGTTTACACTCTCGATAAAGGAAGTAGTTAAAGCAACATATTAATTTACCTAAATATAAAAATATGAAAAATTACCAAGAAGTAGTTGGAATTGATGTTTCAAAAAAAACAATTGATGCTTATTGCCACAAAGCTCAAGTGCATAAAGAGTTTGTTAATGATGTCTCAGGTTACAAAAGTTTACTAAAATGGGTGAGTAAGTCTACAAAAGAGTATATGGTTTTTTACTGTTTTGAGAATACAGGGTATTACTCCTTAAAACTTGCCCTTTATTTGAATAGTAAAGATGTTGTTTATGTAGAAGAAAGTCCCTTAAAAATAAAGCGTTCATCAGGCATCGTTAAAGAAAAGACAGATCGTTTAGACGCTAGTTTAATTGCTAGATATGGATGGCTTTATAGAGAAGAGCTAAGCCCTAGCACAGTAAAAAGCACATCTCAATTAGAGCTAGGTAGATTATTGGCTTTGCGGGATCAGCTAGTTAGAAATAATGCGGGTTTAAAAGGTACTTTAAAAGAGCTTAAAAACCTTTTGTCTAGCCCTACCACAGATCTTGGTTGTATTAGCTTAAAACGTAGTATTGATTACCTAGAAAAGCAAGTTACTTCAATAGAAAGTCGCATAAAAGAAATTCTATTTGAAGATAGGGCTATGCAAAAAAACTATAAATTACTTACAAGCCTAAAAGGAGTAGGCTTAGTGGTTGCAAGCCAAATTATTTACCATACAGGTAATTTTACACGTTTTGATAATTGGCGTGCATTTTCAAGTTATTGTGGTACAGCACCCTTTGCTCACGAGTCTGGAACCAGTATTCATAGAAGGAAACAATGTCACTACCTAGGAGATCGAAAAATGAAAAGCTTGTTAAGTATGGCAAGTGTTTCGGCAATACAACACGATAGTGAATTACGATTATACTATCAACGCAAATTAGCAGAAGGAAAAGATAAAATGGTTGCCATAAATAATGTTCGAAACAAACTTATAGCTAGAGCTTTTGCTGTTGTAAAAAGGGGAACTCCATACGTAGAATTACAAAAATTTGCAGCCTAAAAATAAAATATAAATTCCTTGGAATTGATCTTGGAATACGTGTATGATTTCGTTGCGTGTTTCAGCAACTAAATTAGCAAAAACAAACCGAATAGAAAATCCGCGAGGATTTTCGTAAGTAAGCAAGTACTAGCAATGAATTATACACGGTGTTAGGCACTGGCTTTTATTTCTCCCAAATCTTTCGAATCAATTTCAAAAGTTTCGGTTTTTCGTTTTTAGATTTTTTTTTACTGGCTTCAAGTTCTTCCAGCGTCACAGTTCGATAATTGGCTCTTATATAGTCAAACTCATCCATATCTGGCTGTTTCAAATCAGCTCCACCTTTATGAGGAAACTCAACATAATCTTTAGGTGGTTTTGGTAAATTTTGTTCGCACTCTTTAGAGCAGAGATTTGCAAGCATTGGTATTGTATCTGTTCCAACGTGTGCAGTAATCCACATTTGATTTGTAGTTTCGTAAGTCAATTCCTTTTCGCAGACACTACATTTTAAGTTCTCTCCAAAATATTTTACTGGATTGTGGTCAAGTCTTGGGAAACCCATTCGGTTCTTATAATTTCCATAAAGTGCTCTTGTACTAATTCGGCTGTCTTTTAGTTTTTTACACTTGTAAATCTCGAAAGGAAACCAATTCAGGTCATAAGAAGTGTAAGGGTCAAAATATTCGAGCGATTCCATTTGTCCAATTTCAGGTGGAATTCTTTTTAGATTACTTCCATAAAGTCCAATCTTCTTAACTTTTTTAAGCTTACTAATTGATTCAGGCAAAGTATAAATTTGTGAAAATAATTCATCTCCTAAAGCTTCTCTTGGCACAAATTCATCAGTTCCGTTTTCGGCAATTTGGTCTATATACTCACATAATTTTTTCCAAGCAACAGAATTTCTGTCTTGAACGTCATTCGGTATTTTAGAAATTCGTTTATTCATTTGAGTGAGTTTAGCTTGTGCCTAACGTTTATGTATAAGAATAGTGCGGTTTTGTATGCGAGGATTTTCCGCAGGAAAATCAGATGTAACAAAAGCGCACGGACTCTTGATTAAGCACTAAACTAAGCATTATTTTTATACGGTGTTGTGCATAGTTTTTTTATTAATTATTCAGGTTTTCAAATGTCATTAATGATTGAACTAAAATTGACATATTTTTTTCTAAATCCGATGTTTGTGATGCTGATGCAGTTAAATTATAGAAAACTCCCTCGATTCCACTATCTAATATGAAACTGATAATTTCCGATTCTCCATATCTGCCAGTGTCCGATTTTGTATGAAAGAAATATGATTTTTTATTTAATATTTCGGTAAAGCCAGATTCAATTAGTTTTTCATTTTCAGGTTTGTTTTTCATTCCATTTAGCCAAAATTCATATTCAGATTTGAGGTCATTATTTTTCCCTAAACTTTTAAATTTTTGGATTGAAATTACATCTACAAAACCGTCTTTATCTAATTCCGAAACTGCATCAATTCCTAAAATGATTTTTTCAGTTTCATATGTTTCAACTTTCCATTCCCAGTTTTTTGGAATAAAAATTGAAAAGTCATAATTAGGATATGTTATTTTTTGTTTTGCAAATTTCATAGGATAATTTGAATATTCTTTCAATGTAATTTGCTTGCTTGAACAAGAAATAACTAAAATAAAAACTATAAATTTCCCTATGAATTTCATTTTCTCAAATTATGCACAACTTGTTTATATACGCGTGTTTGTTAGCGTTTATATCTTAAAACGTCATGTTAACAGCAGGTTTTTGTTTCATTTATTAAGGTAAAGTTACAACATTTTAATCTACAAAAAAACCCTAACCAATAGGTCAGGGTTCAAGTTTTGAATATTTCCGAAGATATATTTATATTGTTAGTGAGGCAATATGTTTAAATCATCCTCATTTTACAAGCTTAATCTCTTAATAGTCCTCTGCTTATTACAATTTTTTGTACTTCGCTAGTTCCTTCATAGATTTGAGTGATCTTAGCATCACGCATCATACGCTCTACGTGGTATTCTTTTACAAATCCGTTACCACCGTGTACTTGTACTGCTTCTACAGTAACGTCCATAGCTACTTTACTGGCTTTTAATTTTGCCATAGCACTACTCATATCGTAGTTAATACCGTTGTCTTTTTCCCAAGCAGATTTCATTACTAAATGACGTGCTGCCTCAATCTCAAGGTGCATATCTGCAAGTTTAAAAGCAATGGCTTGATGGTTACAGATTTCTGTACCAAATGCCTTACGAATTTTAGAGTAATCGCGCGCCATTTCATAAGCACCTTGTGCAATACCAAGTGCCTGTGCAGCAATCCCAATACGACCACCAGATAGTGTTTTCATCGCAAATTTAAAACCAAAACCGTCTTCACCTATTCTGTTTTCTTTAGGGATTTTAACGTCATTAAAGTTTAGCGTGTGTGTGTCACTACCGCGTATTCCTAATTTGTCTTCTTTAGGTCCAACCTCAAAACCTTCCCAGGTTTTTTCTACAATAAAGGCATTAATACCTTTATGTCCTTTTTCTTTATCTGTTTGTGCAATTACTAGGTAAAAATCTGCAGATCCACCATTTGTAATCCAGTTTTTTGTACCGTTTAATAGGTAGTGGTCTCCCATATCTATTGCTGTTGTACGTTGTGATGTAGCATCACTTCCAGCTTCTGGTTCACTAAGACAAAAAGCGCCTATAGATTGTCCTGTAGCAAGTTTTGTTAAGTATTTTTGTTTTTGCGCTTCGCTACCATAAGTTTCTAGCCCGTAGCAAACTAATGAGTTGTTTACAGAAACAATAACAGATGCAGATGCATCTACCTTACTTAACTCTTCCATTACAATGACATAAGAGATGGCATCCATACCGCTTCCGCCGTATTTAGGGTCTACCATTAAGCCTAAAAACCCAAGTTCTCCCATTTTTTTTACTTGTTCGGCAGGGAATTCTTGCTTGTTATCACGCTCTATTACGCCTGGCAGTAATTCTGTTCTAGCAAAATCACGTGCAGCATCACGTATCATTAAATGTTCTTCAGAAAGGTTAAAATCCATAGTATAATTTTGTTTTTTTGAGATTGCAAAGATAGTTTTTAAAACCATAATTTTCAAGGGCTATTTTTTTAAGTGTTAGGCGTTTGTTTTTCTTCAGAAATTTTAGCTTGATATATCTTGGGGCTAGACTAAGAATAAAGGGCTAAGACCTTTTGCCACGGCACTCTATTGAAAATAAGGCTACTAATTTGTGTTGCTGTTATTTTGTTTTGTATACACTTTCTTCTAAAATGAATAGCAAATGCCCTTGTGCTAACTCACTTACAAATGATCAATTAAACTGAATAATCTCAGTATCTTTATCCCCAGAAATAACTAGACTATTGAAAAAAGAAAACTACAAGGTACTCGGTGTGATGAGCGGAACATCTCTAGACGGAATAGATGTTGCTGTGTGTAATTTTGTTCCTCCAGAAAGTTCTAAAACGGCAAGATGGGAGTATGGTATGGGTGTGACACAAACAATACCTTACTCAAAAGAATGGAAGAAAAAATTAAAGCATGCCATCTCCTTAAATAAGGAAGCGCTAGCGGTATTAGATAAAGAGTACACTACCTATCTAGGGCATTGTATTTTAAGTTTTATTACAGACAATAACGTTAAAAACCTAGATGCGGTTTGTAGTCACGGTCATACTGTTTTACATCAGCCTAATGATGGTGTTACTTTGCAGATTGGAAATCTTAGTATAATTTCAGAAATACTAAAACAGACCGTAGTTTGTGATTTTAGAGTGCAAGATGTGCAAATGGGAGGGCAGGGTGCTCCTTTAGTTCCTATAGGCGATCAGTTGCTTTTTAGGGAGTATGATTATTGTTTAAACCTTGGTGGGTTTGCAAATCTATCTACGCAGCATTATGACAAACGTGTGGCTTATGATATTTGTCCCGTAAATATTGTGCTTAATCATTTATGTGAACGCATAGGGCTTGCCTATGATGACAAGGGAGCAATAGCAAGAGAAGGTTTTGTTTTAGACCGATTATTAAAAAAACTAAACAGATTAGAGTTTTACCATCAAAAACCGCCTAAATCTTTAGGCTTAGAGTGGGTAAAGGAGCAAGTAATGCCGTTAATAGAGTCGTCTGGCTTAGATGAGCGTGGTGCTATTGCAACTTTTACAGTGCACGCTGCAAAGCAAATTGCGGCACAGGTAAAACCTAATTCTAGTTTGTTAATTACAGGAGGCGGTGCTTACAATACGTATTTAATTGAAAAAATTACCGAGTTTGCACAAGTTACTGTCCACATTCCAGAAGCTAAATTATTAGAATTTAAAGAGGCGCTTATATTTGGATTTCTAGGAGTCCGTAAATTAAGAGAAGAGATTAATTGCTTGTCTAGTGTTACTGGAGCAACCATAGATCACTCTAGTGGGGTTGTTTTTAAATATAACGAACTTTAAAATGATTTAATTAGAGGTCTCTGCTTGAGTGCAGAATTTGATAGATGTTAGCCTAATTTTCAACACTCAAAGTGTATTTAAAAACAACTTAGTTATTTTTGTCCTATGATGTACTACCTTATTATTGCGCTTCAAATTTATTGTGTCTATCACGCCTACAAAAACCGTAGTGAGTGGTATTGGTATTTGGTTATATTTTTAATTCCAGCCATTGGTTGTGCTATTTATTTAATAACGCATGTGATTAATAAAAACGATATTAATAAGGTGCAAAACGAAATGGTTACGGTGCTTAATCCTACAAAGCGCGTAAAAGATTTAGAGAAAAAAGTTGCTTTTTCAGACACATTTCAAAACAGGTTAGATCTTGCAGATGCGTATTTAGATTTACAAGATTATCCGCAAGCTATTGAGCAATATCGCCTGGCTTTACAAGGGCAAGATGCAAACGATTACTACGGAAATGCGCAGCTTATTAAAGCACTGTATAAAAATGAACTTTATAAAGATGTTGTAACTACGGCACAGCGTATAGAAACCCATTCAGACTTTGATAAATCTGAAAGTAATATGTATTACGGTTTAGCAACAGCAAAAACGGGAGATCTTGAAAAAGCCGAAATGCTACTTAAAAAAATAAATAAACGCTATTCTAATTATGAAGAACGACTCATGCTGGCAAACTTTTTAAAGGACAACGGGAAAATTGCAGACGCAAAAGAGTTGGTAAATGACTTGATGGGAGAAGGTGCATATCTTACAAAACCTAATCAAAGAAAATATAGAGCTGTTTTTAATGCGGTTGCAAAACTAGAGAAAGAGTTGAGCTGATGAAACTTTAATTTTACAGATGAACCTTGGGATTAGGTTTTAGATCTACTTAAGCTAATAAAATCATTAAAAATTTTAATAGGCTAGATTTTATGGAGCCTTTAAAAAGTAAAAGAAAAGTCCTCATTAAAAATAATGAAGACTCTCTAACCAAATAATAATCTAAACATTACTATTTTTTATTAGTACGACCTTGGCGTCTCGTGCTAAATATTTCGGATAACTCTTTACTTAACTCATTAAATTTTTCTACTTGGTCGCCTTTACAGAGTGCTTTTATTTTTAAAAAGTGATGGTAATGAGATGTCTCAATGTCTTTTTGTATTGCGCCAATAATAGTACTCAATGAATCTATATTAGTGCCATTGTCATGGCCAAGAGAATTAAATATAACTTTTTTAACAGCTTTAATCTCTTCATCTTTTGCTCTTACATATTTCATATGTGATGTTTTGAGCGTTTTTAGATCTTCTATTTGTTCTTTATTAAAATCAAGTTTTTTAATAATAGTTTGTGCAGGCCCTTTGGGTACAGTGCTTCTTGTATTGTTACAGTCTTTATGATTAAAGATAAAAAAACCTAAAATAACAAGGTTGATAAAAAGGAGTACAATAATACCTATGGTAAGTTTTCTATTCGTTGTCATTGTATAGTGTATTAGTGTTTTCAGAGACTAGCGCAATGGTATCGTCTGTTTCTATAGAAGAAGGAGCGATAACGATATAGGCTTCTATACATAATAAAACACCACAAAGAATCGCTGCAATTTTTAAGATGTTCCAAGGAGTAGTCTCTTTTTCACGATCTCTAATGCGTTGTCTTATAGTAGCGTAAAGTTCAGGGTCTGGCTGAACCTTTTTAATGCTTTGTAATAAGTTTTCTGGATTTTCCATGTAATGATTAGACGTTTTTTATTTTAAATTCCTTCGGTCTCTGCAAGTATTTTTTTTAAGTTGGTTTTTGCTCTTTGAAAAATAGATTCTATGGCTTTGAGCGATTTATCCATGATTTCTGCAACTTCTTTTAAACTCAGGTCTTCTACTTTTAATAGCAGCAGTACCGTTTTTTGATTTTCTGGTAATTGATTGATGGCTTTAAAAAGTTTGGCTAAATTTTCTTTGTTTTCAAGCAATACGCCAGGGTGGTTAAAATCGCCTATATAATTTAGTGCGTCATCATCTCTATTTTTAAAAGCAGCTCTTTTTTTTCTGTTTTTAGCTTTAATATAATCTAAAGAAGTATTTATGGTAATGCGGTAAATCCATGTTTTTAAAGAAGACTTGCCTTTAAAATCATGATGCTTGTCATACACTTTTATAAATACATCTTGCGTTATCTCTTCTGCATCCTCTTTGTTTTGTACATAGGACAACGCAACATTATAAACGAGCGATGCATGCTTTAAATAAATGGATTCAAAATTCAATTTTTAACTATATAAGTTTCAATGCTAAGAGAAAGATTGTAAAAAGCGCAAGTTATACTATTTGTAGCTTTTAGAAAACACAAAATATCGAACAACCACGATAGCTGATAAATTTTACATAAAAGAAACATAAACACTTTTGCATTTAATTATATTTGTGACCACTTTCAATTTTTTTAAGAGGGTGTTTAAAATAAATCTGTAACTCAGTTTGCAGTAAGAACTTAAATGTTACCCAACCATAAATTTTTTTAAATGAATCAATTATAACTTTGCTTTTATTAATGACAAGGTATTAACGTCTCGTGCGTTTAAGCGTACGCAATACCATAGTAAATAATAAATAATTTAATAAAAGCACTCCGTTTTAACGGATATACATATGAAAGAACTACTAAAACAATACGAAGACAAGACTCCAGAAATAGTATTTCACTGGAACGACCCAGAAACAGAAGCAGAAGGATGGACAGTAATCAACTCGCTAAGAGGTGGTGCTGCCGGAGGTGGAACAAGAATGAGGGTTGGGCTTAACGAAAATGAAGTACTTTCTTTAGCAAAAACGATGGAGGTAAAGTTTACAGTTTCTGGCCCAGCAATAGGTGGCGCTAAATCTGGAATTAACTTTAATCCTCACGATCCTCGTAAAAAAGGAGTATTAGAACGTTGGTACAAAGCCGTATCTCCTTTGTTAAAATCGTATTACGGTACAGGTGGAGATTTAAACGTAGATGAGATTCACGAAGTAATCCCAATCACAGAGCAAAGTGGAGTTTGGCACCCACAAGAAGGTGTGTTTACAGGACATTTTTCTCCTACAGAAGCAGATAAAATTAACCGTATTGGGCAACTTCGCCACGGTGTAATTAAGGTGATTGAAAATGACACGTATTCGCCAGATGTTTCAAAAAAATATACCGTTGCAGATATGATTACTGGATACGGTGTTGCAGAGGCAGTAAGACATTATTATGATATTTACGGCGGAAACGTTAAAGATAAACGTGCTATTGTCCAAGGTTTTGGAAACGTAGGTGCTGCTGCAGCCTTCTATTTATCTCAAATGGGAGCAAAAATAGTAGGTATTATTGATCGTGATGGTGGTGTTATCAATCCAGATGGCTTCACTTTTGAAGAAATTACAGCCCTTTACCACAGTAAAGACGGAAATACACTTGTTGCAGAAAACATGATTCCTTTTGAAGAAATCAATGAGAAAATCTGGAACTTAGAGTGTGAGATTTTTGCACCTTGTGCAGCATCAAGACTTATTACAAAAGAACAGATCTCTCAAATGATAGATTCTGGTCTTGAGGTAATAAGTTGTGGCGCCAATGTTCCTTTTGCAGATAAAGAGATTTTCTTTGGTAGTATTATGGAGTATACAGATGAGCGTGTGAGTTTAATCCCAGATTTTATTAGTAACTGTGGGATGGCACGTGTATTTGCTTACTTTATGGAACGCAGAGTACAAATGACAGATGAAGCAATTTTTAATGACACGTCTATGACTATAAAAAATGCCATTAAGAATACATTTGATAATAATAATTCTAAAACTAACATAAGCAAAACCGCATTTGAGATTGCTTTAAAACAATTAGTGTAATCTAATACTCAAAACAAACTATGGAATCTATAATTATATTAATCTTTATAATTGGTTATTTATCAATTACTTTAGAACATCCCCTTAAATTAGATAAAACTGTCCCTGCCTTAATTATGGCAGCATTAATTTGGGGACTACTCGCTGTAGGTTTTCATGCGGGCTGGTTTGATGTGATAGACACACATGATCACGTATTTAGTTTTTTAAGCGGCGGCGAAGTTGCTGCAGAAGGCTTTGAAAACGGACTTCTACATCATTTAGGAAAAACAGCAGAGATTTTAATCTTCTTAATTGGAGCAATGACTATTGTTGAGATCATTGATCTTCACCGTGGTTTTGAAGTTCTTAAAGGAGCTGTTAGAACTAAAAGCAAACGAAGATTATTATGGATTATAGGAACACTTGCATTTGTTCTTTCGGCAATTATAGATAACCTTACTGCAACAATTGTTCTAATTACACTGCTTCGTAAGCTTATTTATGTAAGAGAAGAGCGTTTGTGGTATGCTGCAATGGTTGTAATTGCGGCAAATGCTGGTGGTGCTTGGTCTCCTATTGGTGATGTAACCACTACAATGCTTTGGATTGCTAAAAATGTGACTGCAATGGGATTAGTAGAGTATGTAATTATACCATCTGTAGTTTGTTTTGTTGTACCGTTTATTATAGCGAGTTATTTACCTGCATTTAAAGGTAATATTCAAGTAGATACTACAGAAGACACAGAAGCAGAACGTCTTTTGAGTAGTAAAACCATGTTGTTTTTAGGTTTAGGAATGATTGTTTCTGTACCTGTGTTTAAGACACTTACACATTTACCTCCTTATATAGGTATGATGTTAGCGCTAGGTGTAGTTTGGCTTGTTTCAGAATACATCCACCCAGAAGAAGATTTTACAAAAGAAAAGAGACAAAAATACTCGGCTCATAAAGCATTATCACGTATTGAAATTTCAAGTATCTTATTTTTCTTAGGAATTTTAATGGCTGTAGCTGGACTAGAGAGTTTAGTTTTTGGTGTAGCAGAAAACGGTGATCCTGTAGGTACGCTTCGCTATTTAGCCGAAGTATTACAACAGACCATCCCTAATCAAGATGTTGTAGTAATTTTATTAGGTATTTTCTCTGCCATAATTGATAATGTGCCGTTGGTAGCAGCGTCAATAGGTATGTATGATGCGCCTACAGATTCTGTATTGTGGCACTTTATTGCATATTGTGCAGGTACTGGAGGAAGTATGTTAATCATTGGTTCTGCGGCAGGTGTTGCAGCAATGGGAATGGAAAAAATAGATTTTATCTGGTATCTAAAAAAGATTACTTGGTTGGCTTTTGTAGGTTTTGCAGCAGGTGCTGCGGTGTTCTTATTGATAGAGCGTGTAATCTTCCACAATGCCTAAACAATTTTAAAAACGATAACTCGTTATACTTTAAAAATAACTTTTATTTATGCTAAATTTCTTTATTCAAGACGGTGCAGATGCTGTTGAGCAATTAGAACCTGAAGTAACCGAAAAGACATTATCTATAATAGATCTTATCATTAATGGTGGTACCGGAGGTATGATTATTATCGGAACGCTCGCTGTTCTTTTATTTGTTGCGCTCTATGTCTATTTTGAACGATTATTTGCAATTAAGGCGGCTTCAAAATATGATGCCAATTTTATGAATCAAATACGGGATAATGTATCAGGCGGAAACTTGCAAGGTGCAAAAGTGTTATGTGCACAGCAAAATAGTCCAGTATCACGATTAACAGAAAAAGGAATTAGCAGAATAGGGAGCCCTCTTGAAGATATAAATACGGCTATCGAAAATGCAGGTAGATTAGAGGTTTACAAATTAGAGAAAAATGTAAGTGTTCTAGCGACTATAGCAGGTGCTGCTCCTATGATTGGTTTCTTAGGTACGGTTATTGGAATGGTTTTAGCTTTTCATACCCTTGCCACAAGTAGTGGTCAAGCAGAGATGGGCCTATTAGCCGAAGGTATTTATACCGCAATGACAACAACAGTAGCTGGGTTAATTGTAGGTATTATCGCTTACATTGGTTATAATCATCTAGTAGTAAAAACAGACAAAATAGTACATCAGATGGAAGCTACGGCGGTAGACTTTTTAGATTTACTAAATGAGCCAGCGTAAGCATATCAATATAACCTTAAAATGTCGCATATAAATCGTTTCTTTTTGACTCAGTTTTCGTTTAAAACAATAAGCGTGGCTACTGTTGCCTTACCTAATTTAAGCTTCAATGGGTTAGAAAACAATTCGATTTCTTTATCCAACCTTTAAAAATTAAATTGATATATGAATCTACGCGGAAGAAATAAAGTAAGTCCAGAGTTCTCAATGAGTTCAATGACAGATATTGTATTCTTGTTGTTGGTGTACTTCTTGTTAATACCAAGTGCGATAACACCAGATGCGCTAGATTTACTTTTACCAAAGGCAAATGGAAAAACCACTACCGTACAAAAGGCAAGTGTAAGTATTACTTCAGATGGAGCCTTTTATGTGAATAAAGAGCGTGTTTCAGAAAATAGTCTTGAAAACGAAATTAATGCGGCATTGGCTGGACAAGAAGAGCCTACCTTAATATTAAGAGCTGAAGAAGGAGTGCCTATAGAAGATGCAGTATTGGTTATGGACATTGCAAATAAAAATAAAATAAAAGTTATCCTTGCGGTAAGACCTAATTAACCCTTCAATACAATCCCTACAAAATGTTTGAATCATTTTGTAAGGATTGCTTAGGAGTTTTAATAGATCATTTCTTGTTAAATTTAAGAATAATCTATCGTAGAAATATAAAAAACAATAGTACAGAAACATGCCCTTATTAGACACAGAACATAAGAGAAAGAGTATGGCGATTACAGTAATCCTGTATTTGTTATTGCTTTTATTATTGTTTTTTGTTGGGATGACCTATTTAGATCCGGCGCCAGAAAATGGTATTGCTGTTAATTTTGGTACGACCGATACGGGTACAGGTAATATTCAACCAACAGAAGCAGTGAAGTCTGCACCAAAAGTTACGACACCACCACCTACGCCACAACCCTCCACAGAGGTGAAAGATGATGTGGTGACACAAGATGCTGAAGACGCACCTGTAATTAAAAAAGAAGAAGAGGAGGTTGTTAAAACAGAAACTCCAGTTGAAAAAGAAGAACCCAAAAAAGAACCTGTTAAAGAACCAGAGCCGACACCAGATAAAACGACTACAAACGCACTTGACAACCTAATAAATGGTCCTAAAAGTGACGGTACAGCTAAAGGAGGTGAAGGTAATGACGATACTGCAGGAGATAAAGGAGATCCAAACGGAGATCCAAATGCAAAAAGCTACTACGGTACAGGAAAAGGACTTGATGGCGATGGTAATTATTTACTAGGAGGTCGTAAAGCCTTAAATAAGCAAAAATACGTGCAGGATTGTAATGAAGAAGGTGTTGTAGTGGTAAGCATTGAGGTAGATAGAACAGGTAAAGTGATAAAAGCGACACCTGGTGTGAGAGGAACTACTAATAACTCTCCTTGTCTAAAAGATCCAGCTAAACGTGCTGCACTTGCTACTAAATTTAATCCAGATAGTGAGGCGCCTGCAAAACAAATAGGTAAGATTGTCTATAACTTTAAGCTCTCTGAATAAAATAACGAGTAGCTTTGAGAAATAGCTTCTTTGCTTATTATTTAATAATTTTCTATTAAAAAATGACTTATTCTGACACACTGAAATGGATGTTTCAGCAACTTCCTATGTATCAACGTACAGGAAAAGTAGCTTATAAAGCAGATCTTTCAAACACCGTTTTACTAGTAAATTACCTCCAAAACCCTGAGAATAGCTTTAAGTCAATTCATGTAGCAGGTACTAATGGTAAAGGTTCTACGAGTCATATGATGGCTTCTATATTACAAGAGGCAGGTTATAAGGTAGGTTTGTATACATCGCCACACCTTAAAGACTTTAGAGAGCGTATTAAGATTAATGGGATAATGATACCTAAAAGAAGGGTTTCTTCCTTTATTACAAAAAACAAATCCTTTTTTGAATTACATCAACTTTCTTTTTTTGAAATGACAGTGGGCTTGGCTTTTGATTATTTCTCTAAAGAAAAAGTAGATATCGCGATTATAGAAGTAGGACTTGGTGGCCGACTTGATAGTACAAATGTAATTAAGCCAGAAGTTTCTGTGATTACAAACATAGGTCTTGATCATACCCAGTTTTTAGGGAATACCCATAAAGAAGTAGCAACAGAGAAGGCAGGTATTATTAAAAATGATATTCCCGTTGTTATAGGAGAAACGACTTCGGAAACCTTACCTGTATTTACAAGTATTGCTGCAGGTAAAAAAGCACCCCTTATTAGAGCAGAAATAAAAAGAATTGAATTTTACCCTTGTGAATTGAAGGGGAACTACCAATTCGCAAATCAAAGAACGGCACGAGCGGCTTTAAAACAACTTGATGTTGATGTCTTTAATATTTCTGAAGAAAATATAAAAAAAGGCCTTAAAGATGTTGTAAAGAACACAGGATTGATGGGGAGATGGCAGGTTTTAAATCAAGTTCCAAAAGTAATTTGCGATACAGCACATAACAAAGAAGGTCTGAGTATTGTGTTAAAACAACTTCAAGAAACTCCACATAAGGATTTACATATTGTTTTAGGCTTTGTAAATGATAAAGATGTAGCTAACGTTTTGAAGTTATTTCCTAAAAATGCATCTTATTATTTTTGCGAACCAAAGATTCCGAGAGCAATGAAAGTGGAAGATTTGTTCTTATTGACAAAAAATTCAGGATTATCTGGAAAAAAATTTAAAACCGTAAAAGGAGCCTATCGCGCTGCTTTAAAATCATCAAGTACTGAGGATCTGATATTTATAGGAGGTAGTACTTTTGTTGTGGCAGAAGTTGTTTGATGTGATTGTGTTTCTTTTAAAAAAAAAATGATTTTTTTTGAAAAAAAGTTTGTGGAAGCTAAAAAGAGTCTTATATTTGCAACCGCTAACAAAAAGCGGGCAATTAGCTCAGTTGGTTCAGAGCACCTCGTTTACACCGAGGGGGTCGGGGGTTCGAATCCCTCATTGCCCACAAAAGGTCTTCATTTATGAAGACCTTTTTTAGTTTATAGCTTTTCCTGTTGTATTTTTAGAGTGTCTTTTCTGGTTTTGCTATTTGCGACTACGGTAGAAAAGTATCTAGAATTCCCTAAACTTCTATTTCTTATTTTTTAATCAAACATTGTGGTCTTTTGAGATTTGCAGATGTTGCGTTTTTGTAATGAAATGTAAAGTGTGCTTTCTGTGAGGTTGTAATGTGTGTGGTCTTTGTTTAGGATCTCTGTTTTTAATTTTCTCTCCAAGACTATTGTTTACTTGTTTAATGTGTATTGTGGAGCTTTAATGAGGTTTAGATGGGTTTTTACAGTGTGACTGGGTTGATGATGCAAATAGATAGGGGTAAACGCTCTCTCTCTTTAGCTTTGTTTGCGGTTAAGATGGTTTTGTCTTGTGTGTGTGGAGTAGTTGCAGCTTGGGAGCTGTATTGGGTAGTTTTATAAAACAAAAAACCCGAAACTTGCGTTTCGGGTTGTAAAGTGGTGCCTCCAGGAATCGAACCAGGGACACATGGATTTTCAGTCCATTGCTCTACCAACTGAGCTAAGGCACCTTCTTTATTTTGTCACTTTTCAATATTTATATCTCTAAGCGGCTGCAAATATAGAACTATTTTGGTTACATCAAAATAAAAATCAAAAAAAAATTAAATAAATGTTATAATTTTTGAATTGACAATAAAATAGCTTGAAATGAAGTTGTATTTTTGTCGTCATTCTTTTTGTATGAATTTAATCGTTGATGTGGGTAATACTAATATTAAGCTCGCCGTTTTTAGTAAAAACGAGTTGGTTTATAAGGTTGTTTGCCAAAATCAAGAGTTTCCAATAGCTTTAGCTGCTTTGTCTCAAAGGTTTTCTGAGATATCACACTGCATTGTTTCTGCAGTGGGCCGTTTTTCTAAAGATTATGTTGATTTGCTTTCAGGTCAATATGTTTTGATACAGCTTACGAATAACACGTTGGTGCCTTTTGTTAATGCGTATGGTACGCCTTTAACTTTAGGGGTAGATCGAATTGCTTTAGCGAGTGCTGCCGCTTTAAAATTTCCGAAGGAAAATGTTTTAATCATAGATGCAGGTAGTTGTATAACCTATGATTTTTTAACTAGCGATAACCATTATAAAGGTGGGGCAATCTCTCCAGGAATTAGCATGCGTTATAAAGCGATGGGTCATTTTACAGCTGGATTGCCTAATCTTGAAAAAGAAAAGCCAATTTCTTTTGTAGGAGATTCGACTGTTGCTTGTATGCATAGTGGCGTTATATACGGCGTTGTGAGCGAAATTGAAGGCGCGATTAATAGATACAAACACGAGTATTCAGATTTAACAATAATTTTAACTGGTGGAGATGCAGATTTTTTGCGAGAGAGCATAAAATTAGGCATCTTTGCAAACTCAAATTTTTTGTTAGAAGGGTTACACTCCATTTTAGAACATAATAAACATTGATGTTAAAAAAAATCTTAGTTACAGTTTGTATTTGCGTAATAAGCGCAACAACTTTTGCGCAAGAAGGAACCACTTCTCCTTACTCGTTTTATGGAGTAGGGTCATTAAATTTTAAAGGAACTGCAGAAAACAGAATGATGGGGGGCTTAGGGGTCTACTCAGACAGTATTCACTTAAATATGCAAAATCCAGCAGGATTAGCAGGTTTAAAACTTACGACCTTCTCTGTTGGTGCAAGTCATAAATATTCAAAACAGAAATCTAATGAGGGAGAGTCTAATGCGGCAACCACATCTTTAGATTATCTTGCAATTGGTATTCCTATGGGTAAATTTGGGGCTAGCTTTGGTCTTGTTCCTTACACTGCTGTAGGGTATAATTTAACCTCTTCAGGTGATTTTTATAATACATTGTATACGGGTGATGGAGGTCTAAACAGGGCTTTTCTTAGTCTAGCATATAGTATTACAGAGAATTTAAGTGTAGGTATAGAGACCAATTATAATTTTGGTGAGATTAATAATACTGCATTGATCACAAGTGCCAATGATGAATTTGAGTACGCTACAAGAGAGATTAACGAATCTGATTTGTCAGGTTTTAATTATACGCTCGGTTTGTCTTATCAGAAGTTAATTGATAATAATTTACAGCTTATGGGTAGTCTTACCTATACGCCGTCAACAAATCTTAATAGTGAAAATTATCGCGATATATCTTCAGTAATTATATCGTCTATCACGGGTGCCACAGCAACACTGTATAACGAAGAGGTGATTGTAGAAGATACTAAGTTTGATTTTCCATCTCAGTATACTATTGGGGCGGGAATTGGAGCACCTAAAAATTGGTTTGTTGGTTTAGAGTATACAAATCAAAAGACCAGTAATTTTACCAACAGAACTTTTGTGATTGATAATGTAGTCTTTAAAGATGCATCTAAAGTGCGTTTAGGAGGTTTTTATGTTCCTAATTATAATGGGATAGGAAAGTATTGGCAGCGCGTTGTGTATCGTGCTGGTATACGTGCCGAAGAGACCGGATTGGTGGTTAATGGAGAGGATATTAATGAGTTTGGCATATCTTTTGGGGTAGGCTTACCTGCAGGGAAATTATTCACAAATATTAATCTTGGTTTTGAAATTGGATCAAGAGGTACAACAAACGCTGGATTAATTAAAGAAAATTTCTTCAACACATTTTTAAGTTTGTCTCTTAATGACAAATGGTTTGAAAAAAGATATTATGATTAACTTTTATAACACTAATACCATGAAAAAGAATTTAGTTTTACTACTAACAGCCTTCACCTTAACCATTGGGGGTAATGTTTTAGCTCAGACTAGCGAAGATTGTACACTTAAAGGATCGCTATTTATTGAGGCTGCTAAAGCAAAAAATTATGATGAGGCGATAAAACATTATGCACCACTAGTTGCAGCTTGTCCTACATATAGCTTAGCTGTTTATCAATACGGTGAGAAAATGTTTAGTCATTTTATTAAGGCTGGAGATAATTCTAAAGTAAATGATATGGTTACTTTGTATAACGATCGTTTGCGTTTATACCCAGAAAAAACAGATGCTGGTGAGGTGCAAATGGATATTGTACAATTAAAGTATGATGCTGGTTTAGGAACAAAAATGGAACAGTACCAAGCTTATGAGGAGGTTTTTAACAATCATAACGAAGCGTTTAAAAGTCCAAAAAGTTTGTATACTTATTTTTCTTTGGCAGTAGACCTTAATAAAGAAGGAGCGGTGCCACTAGCAGATATGTTTGATTTATACGACGCTGTAACTCAAAAATTAGAAGCGGAAGAAGGAAAAATGGCTCAGAAAATAATCTCTTATTCTGACAAAGAAGAAGCAGGTGAAACTTTAACTTCTAGAGAGAAGAAAAACTATGCTGCTTACGAAAAGAATCTTGGAATCTTCGGAAAAGTAAGAGGTTCTGTTGATGCTAAATTAGGAACAATTGCAGATTGTGAAAACCTTATTCCTTTATATAGTAAAGATTACGAAGCAAATAAAAACGATATTGACTGGGTAAATAGAGCGCTAAGTAGATTAAATGCAAAAGATTGTGATGATCCATTGTTCTTTAAATTAGTTCAGCAACTACATACTTTAAAGCCTTCTGCTAAATCTGCTTATTACTTAGGTAAATTAGCCGAAAAAGATGGAAAGTCTTCAGAAGCATTACGTTATTTTAATGAATCTGCAGAACTTGAAACAAACCCTCAAGATAAGGCTAAGGTATACTACAGTCTTGCAGAAAACTTTAGAAAATCAGGGAAGTATAGTGACGCTAGAAAGTACTATAACAAAATGCTAGAGGTAAAGCCTAATGCAGGTATTGCTTACTTAAAGATAGCTAATATGTATGCTGCAAGTGCTAATAACTGTGGTACAACTCCTTTTGAAAAAAGAGCGATGTACTGGAAAGCTGCAGACCTTGCTAAAAAAGCAGGAAAAGTAGATGGTGCAATTGCAAGCAGCGCAAATCAAACAGCATCAAGTTATTATGCTAGAGCGCCACAAAAAGCTGAAATATTTAGTGCGGGTATGGCCGGACAAACAGTTTCTTTTAAATGCTGGGTAGGTGGTAGCGTAAAAGTACCTAACCTATAAGAATGAGAAATAAACTTTATATATTGAAAAGCGTGATGGTACTTTTGGGTGCCATTACGCTTTTTTCTTGTGAAGACAATTATAAAGACATACAACGTATGTCTATAAGCGATAATGCTCCTGTAGGAATAGGAGTGAATACAACCACCAAGTATTTAGATTCTGGACGTGTAAGAGTTGTTTTTATGGCTGCAAAGTCGTTTGATTATAATACGTTAGAATTTCCGTATAGAGAATTCCCTGAAGGCATAGAAGTTTGGTACTGGGATGAAGAAAATAAGAAAAGTATCGTGACTTCAGATTTTGCGATGGACTATTTGAAAACAGATCTTGTAGATTTGCGTAATAATGTAAAAGTAGTCACGCAAGATGGTACAACAGTGCTTGCAGAGCAAATGTACTGGGATAAAAAAAATAAATGGGTTTTTACAGATAAACCCTATACAATACAATTTAAAGATGGCTCTTTTAACGAGGGGCAAGGTTTTAACGGTAGTGATGATTTTAAAACCTTTATGTCTCGTAAAAATCAAGGAGTACAACTTATAGATAAAACAAAAGAAACTGATGGGATCTAAAATTTACAGACTTTTTGAATACATGTATATTGTTATGGCGTTGTTCTCTGTTTACCTAGTCTTTGCACACTGGGGAGAAGAAGGAGGGCGCTCCTATCTTTTTATGTTTTTTGCAGTTTTAGCCTTGTTCATGTTTTTCTTTAAAAGAAGGTTCAGGAAAAATATAGATAATAAAGACAAGTAAAAGTGTATTGCTTCTGAAATGTGAATGTTTCAAAAATTTTTATGGAACATTTTAATGTTATTATTATATTAACCTTAAACTTGTTTATCTTTACTAGTAAATTTTTATAGTGGACTACGTATCTATTATCGTTATAATTTCTTCACTCATCTTTTCTGCTTTCTTTTCGGGCATGGAGATTGCGTATGTGTCTTCTAATAAGATTCATATCGAGATTGAAAAAAAGCAAAATAATTTTCTAGCAAAAGTTTTACAGAAAATCACTGCTCGCCCTTCTAAGTTTATCGCTACAATGCTTGTGGGTAATAATATAGCCCTAGTAGTATATGGGTTGTATATGGGCGATTTGTTGATGGAATATGTGCCCGTAGATGGTTTTTTAGGGATTGTGGTACAGACAATCATTTCTACCATTGTCATCTTGCTCACAGCTGAGTTTTTACCTAAAGTTTTCTTTCAGATTTATGCGAATAGTTTGGTCAAAATATTTGCTCTTCCTGCCTATTTCTTTTATGTGTTCTTCTCATTAATTTCTGAATTTATCATCTGGATATCAGACACGGTGCTGAAACTCTTTTTTAAAACAGAAGGAGATGCAGTGCAACTTAGCTTTACAAAACTAGAACTAGGTAACTATATAAGTGAACAAATGGAAACCGTTGATACGGTAGACGATATTGATAGCGAGATTCAGATATTTCAAAATGCATTAGACTTTTCTGAAGTGAAATCAAGAGAAGTGATGGTGCCTCGCACAGAGGTAGTTGCTGTAGATATAAGTACAACCCCTAAAGAATTAAGCAAGCTCTTTACAAATACAGGTTTGTCTAAAATTTTAGTATACAAAGAAAGTATTGATGATATTCTAGGCTATGTGCATTCTTTTGAGCTTTTTAAACAACCACAGACCATAAAGAAGATTTTAATGCCTGTTGTTTTTATCCCAGAGACAATGTTGGCAAAAGATGTGCTTAATATTTTAAGTAAAAAAAGAAAGAGTATTGCCGTTGTTGTTGATGAATATGGAGGGACATCGGGTATCGTTACTGTAGAAGATATTATAGAAGAGTTGTTTGGTGAGATAGAGGATGAACATGATTCTATTGAGCTTACAGAAGTGGTTTTAGATGAAAATCATTATAAATTATCTGCACGATTAGAGGTAGATTATCTAAATGAAACGTATAAGCTTGACCTTCCAGAGGGGGAGAATTATGAAACGCTTGGAGGTCTTGTTGTACACCATACAGAAGGTATTCCAGAAAAAGGGGAGAAGCTAGTAATTGAAGGGTATTTAATTCATATTCTTGAAGTTTCAAATACAAAAATTGAACTGATTGAAGTGAGTCTTGTCTCTGAAGAGTAATAATTTTTATATTACATCGGTTTTTTTCAAATTATATTTTTTATTAATGAGGGGAAAATGGTATTTTCGCCCACTAAATTGATGATGCTTTATCGTTGGTTTAACTAACAGAAAATGAGGTAGAAAGCGTCTTGAGACGGAATATTTCAGAATATTAAAGAAAATAAAAATAGAATATAAATGGCTATACTAAGCAAAATTAGACAAAAAACAGTTTTTTTAATTGTGATTATTGCAATGGCACTCTTTGCCTTTGTACTTGCAGATGTACTTAAAAACGGTGGAGGAAGCTCAAATAAAGCGCAGACTCGTGTTGCTACTATTAATGACACAGAGCTTTCTCAAGCAGATTTTATGGCTCAAGTGCAGTCTACTCAACAACAAATGGGGCCAACAGCAACAACAGCTTCTGCTGTAAATGTTGTTTGGGATCGTGAAGTAAAAAGAGTTTTATTACAAGAAGAATTTGAAAAGTTAGGAATTCGTATTGAGAAAGATCAATTAGATGCTGCTTTAGCTGAAGGTCTTGCAGGAAATCAATTGTTTACCAATGAGCTAGGTTTGTTCGATCGTAATCGTATGAATGAGTATATCTCAGATATGAAGTTAAACAATCCTGCGGCATACCAACAATGGCTTACTTATGAAAATGGAGTTATACAAAGCGTCTTAGAGCTTAACTACATGAATATGATTAAAGGTGGTTTAAAAAGCACACTAGCAGAAGGAGAACAGCAATATCGTTATGATAATGACAAAATTAACTTTCAATATGTTCATGTGCCTTATACTTCTATTAATGATACAGAGGTTGCAGTTTCAGAAGATGAAATTAAAAGCTATGTAAATGATCACGCCGCAGATTTTGAGGTGGAAGCGCAAACAGATATTGAGTATGTGAAGTTTGATGAGATAGCTTCTGATGAAGATATTGCAGCTCAAGAGGCTAGCTTAAAAGAATTTTTAACGGCTGGAAAAGATAATGGAGCTGATAGAGTAGCTTTTAAAGATGCTGAGAATCCAGAAGTGTATGTAAATGATTATTCAGATTTTACTTATGTTGATAGATGGTATTTTTCTAAAGATATTCCTGCGCCACTAACAGCAGCAGATAGTGATCTTGAAGTAGGAGAAGTTGTTGGACCTTATAAAAATGTTACAAACTTTAACCTGACTAGAGTTCTTGAAAAAAGACAATTAGCAGATTCTGTACAAACAAGTCACATACAAGTAAAATGGGCTGGAACGCTTGGAGCTAGTAGTGATATAGTAAGAACTAAAGAAGAGGCTAAGAAAAGAGCAGATAGTATTTTTAATGTTGTAAAAAGATCACCTAGTACTTTTGCAGAAGTTGCTTCAGCTACTACAGATGATGTTCGTAACAAGGCAAATGGTGGTGAGCTAGGATATTTAAATCCTAATGTTCAGCTTCCTGAAACTATCAGCGAATTTGTATTACAAGCTGATAAAGGTGATATGAAATTGGTTGAGACTGAATTTGGATATCACGTATTACACGTAACTGATGTTAAAAATATTCAGCCAGCTTATAAGTTTGCAGTGATTTCTAAAAAAATAGAGCCTTCTGATGAAACAATCAATGAAGTGTTTTCAGTTTCTTCAAAGTTTGAAGATGCAGCAAGAAAAGGAGACTTTACTGCAGTAGCTAATGAAAGTGAATTAACAGTACGTCCAGTAAATAAAATAGGAAGTCTTGATGCTAACATCCCTGGATTAACAAACTCTAGACAAATTATCACTTGGTCATTTGACGAAGAAACAGAAGTAGGAGATGTGAAACGTTTTAATACTCCTAACGGTTATGTTGTAGTACGTGTTACTCGCCAGAGCCCTAAAGGTGTGATGAGTGTTGCTGATGCTTCTGCAAAAGTGACTCCTATTTTACGTAACAAGAAAAAAGCTGCATTAATCAAAGAAAAAATGAATGGAGCTGACTTACAGGCTATTGCTACTGCAAATAATGTAACTGTTCAAACAGCAACAGCAGTATCTATGGGAACACCTACTATTCCAGGAGCTGGAGCAGAGCCTAAAGTTGTTGGAGCGGCTTTTGGAAAGGAAGCTAATGAAACAACAGATGTGCTAGCAGGAAATGCGGGAGTGTTTGTGGTAAAAGTATTGGCTAAGGTGCCAGCTACTGATCTTGGTAACTATGCGTCATTCTCTAACCAGTTAGATATACAAAACACAGGTGTTGAAGCTAAGGTTATAAATGCACTTAAAAAGAAAGCAGATATTGAAGATAATAGAGCGAATTTCTATTAATCGATATTATATACTATTAAAAATGCCGCTTCAAATTGAAGCGGCATTTTTTATTTAATTCTGTTTTGTGTTAATGTAAATCTATAAGCACATTTCAGAAAAAGGAATAATGGTGCGGTAACCTCTTTCTTTAAAATATGACATCTCGGCTAGCGTCCCAGTGACTAACACAAAATCACCGCCCCAAGCGCCAAGGCTTTTAATAGCGCCCGTAAATTCAGAGAAAAACTGCGTCTTTATAGTGGGTGTTTCAATGATTGCTGAAATGGCTTCTTCGTGTGTATTCATCAAGTCTTTAAAAGCTGTAAACGTTGTCGCGCTTAGCATTGCTTCTGAAATAGCTGAGAAATAATCAATGTCAATTTCCTGGGTGTTTCGTTTTGCTTTGTAATGTGATATGCCTTCTTTGCTATCTTGTTTTTTGTTTAAATGCACAAAAAACAATTGATCTTTAAAGGGCCAGTTTAATGTTTCTGCTTTAAAACTCGGAATCCCGTTGATTACATGATAGCTAAAAGGTGTATCTGTTTGCGCGGCAGCAATATCATATCCACTTCCCTTGAAAGAGGTGAAAAGCAGCTCGAAAGCATCTACTTCTGCCCATTGCGCAATGTTGTTTATTAGAGTAGAAGAAGAACCTAATCCCCAAGATCTCGGAAATTCTAATTGTGTTGTAACGATTCTTTCAGAAACTTCAGTTAAAAATAGAGGATTAAGACGCTGTGCAGCCAAAAGAATATCGCATAATGTCTTTGAAATTTTTGAGTCTGAAACCGAAAAAATACCGTGTTTAGAAATACTCAGCGTGTCTTCAAACCATAAATTGTCATCCACGGTATAGCTACTCCAATAAATGGTGTTGCTTTTTGTGCCTTTTAAATTCAACCTTAAAGATTGTCCTTTTTTTGTGGGTATAGCAAGTGCTTTTGCACCATCCAGGACTACGTATTCGCTAGTGAGTAAAAGTTTTCCGTGACTATAAAATATACGCTCCACTATTTAGCTTCTTATTTGATTTACAAAAGCAATTACGGCGCTATGGCTCACTGTATTTTTAGAAAAATAAGTGATGGTAGCTTTTTTCTCTTCGTCGGTTGCATCTAATTGATTTAAAATATTCATCAAATGCATTTTCATATGTCCTTTTTGTATTCCAGTTGTTGTTAAAGAACGCACTGCAGCAAAATTTTGTGCCAACCCAGAGACAGCAATAATTTTCATTAAATCTTCTGCATTTGGTTGTTGTAATATTTTGAACGCTACTTTTACCATAGGGTGTAAGCGTGTAAGACCTCCTACGGTACCAATGGCAAGAGGTATTTCAAACCAGAAATGAAATGTGTCACCTTCTATTTTTGCGTCAGAAAGGCTTGTGTATTTTCCGTCTTTAGAGGCATAGGCATGGACTCCTGCTTCTACAGCTCTAAAATCATTGCCGGTAGCAACCACAAGGGCATCTACACCATTCATAGCTCCTTTATTGTGGGTTACTGCTCTTCTAGGTGCTGTTTTGGCAATCTGTATGGCTCTCACAAATTTTGTGGCAAACTCTTCACCGCTTATGTCATTTTGAGCTAGTTCTGAAACCTTGCAGCTCACAGAAGCTTTTACAGTGCATTCTGGAACATAATTAGACAGAATACTCATTACAACTTCAGGAAATTGATTGTTGGCAATAAAAGAACTGTAGTTTTCCGCTTCTTTTTCTAAGGTGGATGCAAAAGTTTCTAGGCAAGAGTTGATAAAATTGGCCCCCATTGCATCGCCAGTTTCAAAGGTGCAATGTAGTTGGTAGTATCCTTCGAGTTCTTTTGTGCAATCTTTTAGTTCTATATCAAGTAGACCACCACCTCTTTTTTTCATGTTTTGCTGTATTTCTTCAATACTAGCAATAAGTGTTGGTTTTGTTTGCTTGAAAAAAGCAATCATTTCCTCTGCTTTTCCGAAGTAATTAAGGTGTACTTGCCCATTTTTTATTGTCGAAATCACTGTTGCTTTAAACCCACCTCTTTCTAGCCAAAACTTGGCAGCATTACTAGCTGCTGCTACTACAGAACTCTCTTCTGTAACCATCGGAAGAGCGTATAATTTTTTGTTTATTAAAAAATTAGGGGCAATTCCTAGTGGCAAATAGTAGTTGGTTATTGTGTTTTCGATGAAGTCGTCATGCAATTGTTGCAATTTGAGATCTTCATTCCAGTAGTTTTTTAAAATAGAAATAGCATCTGGTTCGTTCTCAAGATATTGAGAAGCAAGCCATTCTATTTTTTCGGCTTTGTTTTTTTTTGAAAATCCTGAAACGGGACTTGGCATAATAAAATAATATTTTTGTGTTGCAAATATAGTTAAAGTAAGTGTCGAATTTTCCTTGAATTTAGGTGCGAATACAAGGTATTTAACAAAAAAACAGACTGTTTTTTATGAATTTTTTAGTAAACTTGCTATACTTAAAAAACAGATAGATTGAAAAATTACTTTAGTACCTCGTTTTTAATACTTTTCTTAGTAACATCTGTTACTGCAATAGCTCAAAAAAAGAATATTTCACTAGAAGATATTTGGAGCGGAAAATTTAGAACAGAAGGACTTCAAGCATTGCATTCACTAGAAAATGGTAAAGAATATGCGGTCTTAAATTTTAATCGAAGCACAAGAAGTTCTACAGTAGATGTGTATGATTATAAAAGCGGAAATAAGGTCCGCACATTAATTGACACAAAAAACGTAGCAGGTTTAGATCGCATCTTGTCTTATGAATTAAGTGCAGATGAGAGTAAAATGCTTATCGCAACAGATTTAGAATCTATTTATCGCCGTTCTGCATTAGGCGATTATGTGCTTTACGACTTGAAGACGAAACAACTCACTAAAATTTCAGAAGATAAAATACAGGAGCCACATTTAACAAAAGCGGGTGATAAGGTTGCTTTTGGTAAGGATAATAACCTTTTTGTAAAAGACTTAGCAACGGGAACGGTAAAACAAATTACACAAGACGGAAAGAAAAATAGCATTATTAATGGTATTACAGACTGGGTATATGAAGAAGAGTTTGCTTTTGTTCGTGCTTTTGACTGGAATGCAGATGGGACAAAATTAGCGTTTATACGTTTTGATGAGACAGACGTACCGCGTTTTTCTATGGATGTTTACGGAAATACGCTTTATCCAAGTCAACAAGTTTTTAAATACCCTAAGGCTGGAGATCCTAACGCTGTAGTGAGTTTACATATGTATGATGTCGCTTCTGGTAAAACTGAAATGGTAGATTTAAATGCTTTTGATAGTTATTACATTCCAAGAATTGAATGGACAAGCGATAAAGATGTCTTAAGTGTTCAGGTAACAGGAAGAAAGCAGAACGAACTTGATTTACTTTTTGTAAATGCTGAAAATAACAAGGCAAGTTTAATTTTAAAAGACACAGATGCAGCTTATGTAGATGTGAGAGATGACCTTACTTTTTTAGAAGATAATAGCTTTATTTGGACTAGCGAAAAAGATGGTTGGAACCACATTTACCACTATGATAAAACAGGAGCTTTAATCAATCAAATTACAAAAGGAGATTGGGAGGTAACTCGTTATTACGGTTTTGATGCAGCTTCAGACAGAATTTTCTTCCAGAGTACAGAAAACGGAAGCATTAATAGAGATGTTTATTCTGTAAAAACAAACGGAAAAGGGAAACAACGTTTAACAACTCAAACAGGAACTAATAGTGCTGCCTTTAGTGCAGATTTTACATACTTCATTAATACCTTTCACAATGCAGACACTCCTTATGCATATACTTTAAATGATGCCAAGAGCGGAAAAGTAGTGAGAAAGATTAAGGATAATACTGATTTAAAAGATACTCTTGAAGGGTATACCATTTCAGAAAAAGAGTTTTCTACAATCAATGTAAATGGTGAGGCGCTTAATATGTATATGATTAAGCCAAAAGATTTTGATCCTTCTAAAAAGTATCCATTGTTTATGTATCAATATTCTGGGCCAGGATCTCAAAGTGTATCAAACAGCTGGAATGGTAGTAATGACTATTGGCATCAAATGTTAGCTCAAGATGGTTTTATTGTCGCTTGTGTGGATGGTCGTGGTACTGGATTAAAAGGGCGTGACTTTAAAAAAGTAACTCAAAATGAATTGGGTAAATATGAAGTAGAAGATCAGATTGCCGTTGCTAAAAAACTAGGAGCAATGCCTTTTATAGATGCAGATAGAATAGGAATTTGGGGTTGGAGTTATGGTGGTTTTATGTCTAGTAACTGCCTTTTTCAAGGTGCAGACACTTTTGCAATGGCCATTGCAGTAGCTCCGGTAACAAGCTGGCGTTTTTATGATACAATTTACACAGAACGTTATATGAGTACACCACAACTAAACGCAAGTGGGTATGATAATAACTCGCCAATGTCTCATGTAGCGAAGTTAGAGGGCGACTTTTTGTTAGTACACGGTAGTGCAGATGATAACGTACACGTACAGAATACTACACGCCTCGTAGAAGCATTAGTTCAAGCAGATAAGCAATTTGACTGGGCAATTTATCCAGATAAAAATCACGGTATTTATGGCGGAAATACACGCCTACATTTATACAAGAAAATGACTAATTTCGTTAAAGCGTCTTTAGGGAATTAGAAATAAATAAAAGTCTAACACTAAACAACTAATATATGTCAACAGTAAGTTTAAAGCCTAATCAAAAAGAGCTATTTGGGCATCCAATCGGGCTTTATGTTTTATTTTTCACAGAAATGTGGGAGCGCTTTTCATATTATGGTATGAGAGCAATTCTTGTAATCTATATGATTGCTCAGTCTACAGACCCTAATGGTCCAGGTTTAGGTTGGACAGAAATAGAAGCTTATAAGCTTTATGGATGGTATGTAATGTTGGTGTATGTAATTTCGATACCTGGAGGTATTCTAGCAGATAAATTGCTAGGACAAAAGAAAACCGTCATGCTTGGTGCTATTATTTTGGTAGCTGGACATGCAACACTTGCCATAGAAGCTAATTGGGCTTTTTTTACTGGACTAGGATTAATTGTGCTTGGTGTTGGTGCACTAAAGCCTAATATTTCTACCATGGTTGGAGGTCTTTATAAGAAGAATGATATAAGAAGAGATAAAGGTTTTAGTATTTTTTATATCGGAATTAACCTAGGCTCTCTTCTCGCAACTTCTCTTGTTGGTATCGTTGTAGCAAAATGGGGCTGGCATGCAGGTTTTGGTATGGCAGGAATAGCTATGTTATTTGGATTGGTCGTTTATATATATGGACAAAAATATATTACCCATGTTGGTAATAAACCTACAGCAGAAGATAAAAAAGATGATGTCTCAATTATAGAATTGTTTTCTAATCTATTAAAATCTCCTCTTCATTTATCAATTGTAGTTGTTTTATTAGCATTGTCTATTTACGCAGGTTTTACTTTTGAAGGTGTAGATCATTGGGGTTATGGCGCATTATTTATCTTTCTATCATTAGTTGTAGGTATGTTGATGATGATCTATAAAAGCTTAGAAGATCAAATAATGAAAGATAGATTTTTAGTTTTACTTCTGTCTTTTTTAATTGTAATTGTTTTTTGGGGGGCGTTTGAGCAAGCCGGTGGGTTAATGAGTGTTTATACAGAACAGAAAACAGATAGAATGTTATTAGGTTTTGAAATTCCAACACCAATGTTTCAAGGTTTAAATGCAGGATTTATATTATTATTTGCAGTATTAGTAGCGAATATTTGGGCGAAAAGAAAGTTAAAAGGAAAAGAAGCATCTTCATTATTTAAAATGGCTGTTGGTACCATTATCATGGGATTAGGTTTTGTTTTCATGATATTTGCTGTAAGAGATTATGAAGCAAATGGTAGTTCTGCTATGTACTGGCTAATCTTAGCTTACTTGTTCCATACTATTGGTGAATTAAGTTCTTCTCCTGTATCACTATCTTTTATTACAAAACTAGCACCTGTTAAATATGCTTCATTAATGATGGGGGTTTATTTTGCCGCTACAGGATTAGGAGGTAAAGTAGCTGGAATTTTAGGTGAAAAATCTGCTGAATTTGGAGAGTACGCCATATTTATAGGAATTACTGTTTTTACAGTGGCTTTTGGATTATTGGTAATAGCGTTATTAAAGCCTTTAAAAAGACTTACACATGGTGCTGAGGAGAATGAAAGAGTTATTGATGCAGATGAAACAGAAGGATTTGAATTAGCTGATAATTAAAAGAGAACATTGAATTTCGTATGTAAAAGCGAAGCTTTTATTTAAATTATATTACATTTTATGAAAACAGATATTGAAAATTTATTTGAAGACAAAGTCTTAGGGCATCCTGGAGGTTTATTTGTTTTGTTCTTTACAGAAATGTGGGAGCGTTTTTCATTCTACGGAATGAGAGTGTTATTAGTAAACTTTTTAACTATGGCAGCCATAGGGTATAACCCTGGTTGGGAATGGTCTGTGGAAAATGCAGGAGCATTATTTGGTACCTATGCAATGTTACTTTATATCACGCCAATTATTGGTGGTTATATTGCTGATAAATTTACAGGCTATCGTTGGGCAGTTATCATTGGGTCATTAATTATGACAGCAGGTCATGCATCAATGGCTTTAGAAACAGAATTTTCTTTATATGCTGGTTTGGTCTTGTTAGTTGTTGGTACAGGGTTTTTTAAACCAACAATGACATCTATTATTTCTGAAATGTATAAGAAAAACCCAGAAAAGAAAGATGGTGCATACACCATCTATTATATGGGAGTTAATGCAGGTGCTTTCTTCGGAATGATGCTTTGTGGTTATTTAGCCGAAAAAATAGGCTGGGCGTATGGTTTTGGTTTAGCTGGAATATTTATGCTTTTAGGAACACTTCAGTTTTGGTTAGCAGGTCCACTTTTTGGTAAAATTGGAGCAAAACCATCTAAAGTTCAGGAGGTAGATTCATCGCAAAACACTAATGAAGGGCAAACAGCAGATAACACTGTCGAAGATGGTGTAGAGAAGCCTAATCCATTTACAATGTTAGATAAGATCTTAATTGTAGTATCTTCTGTACTAGGACTTGGTTATGCAATTAACGACCCTATGTCAAAAATTGGTGGAGTAGATATGTTCTCTGCATTCCAAATAGGAGATTTTGAAGGTCAATATGTTGCTGTTTTAATTGCACTAGCGGCGTTTACATATTTAGTATTAGGGCGTATTTTACGTTATACAAAAGTAGTTAGAGATAGAATGTTTGCTTTTATCATTTTTGCATTCTTTACGGTATTTTTCTGGATGTCATTTGAACAAGGTGCTTCTTCTTTAGTAATTTTTGCTAGAGATAGTGTTGATAGAATGCTAAGTGGTAATTCGGCAATCGCATTTAATATTGTGAATACTTTACTTACAGTGGTGCCTTTAATTATCATTTCTTATGTACTGTTTTTACTTTGGAAAAAGACATTTAAGAAGATACCAGGTTCAAACATCGTTCTTGTGGTATGTTTTGTATTTATGTGGGGTATTGTAGGTTGGATGCTAAATAGAGATTTTAATACGGTAGCGTATGATGTAAATTACAGTGCTATTGAAACACCAGTGCTTGATGATAATGGCGTACAAAAGAAAGATGAAGATGGTAATTTAGTTTTTAACTATACGGCAATAACAGAAGGGACATCGGTAAGTGCAACGGATAAAGTTGTAACAAGAGTTGTTTCTATAGCAGAGCCTTTAGCATTTAATGTAGGTGATGAATTAAGCTTGATTGCTAAAGATAATGAAGGTACATCTTTTGGTTACCTGAGTGAAGAAAGAATGGCTTTTGCAATAGTAAATGCCAAAAATCTAGGTAAGGATAACGGTATTGTTAAAGCAAAAGTTCAAGAAATAAAGAGTAATGAAGTTGAAATAACAGTTTCGTGGTTTAGTATACTAAACTCATTTTTTATCATAGTTTTTGCTTCGTTCTTTTCTAAATGGTGGGAAAGCAAATACAACCCATCTGCTGCTGCAAAATATGCACTAGGATTAATAATTATGGGTCTAGGATTTGGATTACTAGCCTTTGGTTCTATGGGTGTTGTAGATGGAGTTAAAGTGAGTATGATATGGTTAATCTTAGCATACTTATTCCATACCCTTGGTGAGTTGTGTCTATCTCCGGTAGGACTGTCCTATGTTTCAAAATTAGTGCCTGCAAGAATGATTGCATTGATGTTTGGTATGTGGTATCTCGCTATTGCAATTGGAAATAAACTAGCCGCAATTGTAGGTGGACAGATAGAAAATATTACAGCTCAGTATTCGTTAACAACATTCTTTTTAATATTTACAATTGTTCCTGCTGTAGCTGGACTTATCATTCTGGCATTAAGTCCGTTACTTAAAAAATTAATGCACGGAGTACGTTAATCATACAATTAATTATAATAAAAAGCGTTCCATTTTTTTGGAACGCTTTTTGATTTAAGTTTTAACACATTCAAATTATATTATGTTACAACGTTTTTTAATACTTGCTTTAGTTTTGGTGTCTGGTGTTATGTCTGCTCAAAAGATTAACTGGATCTCCATGAATGAAGCCTTAGCTGCTCAAGAAAAAGAGCCTAAACTTATCTTTATAGATATGTATACCAACTGGTGCGGTCCTTGTAAAATGATGGATCGTGATACTTTTAGTAATGCAGATGTAATAGACTATATCAACAAACATTATTATGCTGTAAAGTTTAATGCAGAAGGGGATGAGCCTGTACGATTTAATGGTGCAGATTATTCTAACCCTAATTATGATCCTGCAAAAGCTTCACGTCGTAATAGTATGCATAGTTTTGCTCGTCACGTAGGTGTGAGAGCATACCCTACGGTGGTTTTTATTAATGAGAATTTAGAAGTTCTGACTACTGTAAAAAGCTACAGACGTCCACAACAATTAGAGTTATATCTTAAGCTCTTTGCTGAAGGTGATTATAAAGCATTAAAATCACAAGAAGATTTTAATGAGTACACCTTGAACTTTAAGCCTGCATTTAAGGCTAAATAATTAAGTAGAATTACAATTTATGAAACATGTTTTATTACTATTTTTAGTGCTAACTTCTGGTGTAGTATCTGCTCAAAAAATAAATTGGGTTACTATGGATGAAGCGCTTGCAGCACAAAAAAAAGAACCTAAAAAAATAATGATGGATGTCTATACCACTTGGTGTGGGCCATGTAAACTGCTAGATAAAAACACCTTTAGCAATCCAGATGTCATAGCGTATGTAAACAAAAACTTTTACGCCGTAAAGTTTAATGCAGAAGGGACAGAGTCTATTACCCATGACGGTTTTACGTATACAAATCCTAATTATCAAGAGGGCAGAAGAGGTAGAAATGCCACCCATTTTTTTGCTGATGCTTTAAAATTGAGAGGCTATCCTAGTATTGTGTTTTTTGAAGATGATGGAGCGCTAATTCAAGCTTTGCCTGGTTATAAAACTCCTAAGCAATTAGAGATATATTTAAAAATGATTAAAAGCGACGATTATCTCAATGTTGATACAGCCCAAAAGTGGCAGACGTATCAAGACAATTTTAAATATAAATTTAAAGAATAAAAGTAGTTAGTAATTTCTACTATTTTAATATAAAAGCTCCCTTTTTGCCAGTATGGTGAAAAGGGATTTTTCTTTTTATACAACTTGCTTGCCATCGATTAACGTATGTTGTGTAATTACTACCATCAGCAATAACTTGTTTGGGCTGTAAGCTGTCTAGTACACGTTCAAAGTGAATTTTAGGGCTTTCTGTCATAAGGAGTATATCTATGTTATTAAGTTTAGGGTATGCGCCTATGCTATCAATCACTACGATATGCTTGTTGTTATATATAAAATAAGAAGGTGTCTCTTTTTGATGTAACCTTCCGGTGTTTTGTTCTGTGATATAAGATTTTAGAGGGTATGATTTAAAAAGGTCTTGCAAGGTATCTGAACTAAAAACAACAAGTTCTTGTGACTGTTTTACGCCAATTAATGTTGTTCTACTTTTCTGAAATATGACTAACTCACTGTCTGTGCTTTTCCATTTATCAAAACTGAACACTGAAATGAAAACTATAATACTGCTTAAAGCGAGGACGATTCTTTTAAAGCATAATTGTTTCCATAGTAATACTACAGCAAAAATCACAAAATAGGTTCCAAAGACTTTGAAAATAGAAAACGGAATGTCTTGAAATAAAAAGTCTTCTTGGCCTGCTACCCATGCAATAAAGTCGTTTAATGCTTTTATGATACGGCCAAATATATTTGCTAGACCCTCTGGTAATGCATTGATTAAAGCGAGAAAAATGATAATGATTCCTGCGCCTAAAAGTAAGCCGAGAAAAGGAAGAATAACCACGTTTGTTATTATAAACAGACCAGGAAATTGATGAAAATAATAAAGACTTAATGGGAGTAACCCTAATTGGGCAGTGATCGTAACAGTAACAATACCCCATATTTTCCTTATAAAATAATTACGTGAGGTTAATAGGTCTCTTAACAGCGGTTGTAGCCATATTATAAAGAAAACCGCGAGGTAGCTTAGTTGAAAGCCCACATGAAATATCCAAAGAGGATTTACTAATAATAACGCAAGATAGGAGAGTGAAAGGGTGTTTATGGTGCTGGTTTGTCTGTTTAATAATCCTGCAAGCGCTAAAAAACTAAACATAGTAACAGCTCTTGTTACAGAAGGAGATAAGCCTGTAATTATCGCAAAGCTAATAAGGCACAGCACAATGAATATGCTTTGTATTTGTTTGCCATATTTAATACGAAGTAGGGGAAAGGTAATTGTTAAAAGAATAAGGTATATAATTCCCACATGCAAACCAGATACGGCTAGTATGTGTATTGCGCCAGCTGCTGCATAGGCATCAAAAGTTTCTTTGCTTATTTCGTTTTTCTGCCCTAATAACAATGCTTGCACAATGGCACGCTCTTCTTTACCTATGGAGGATTGTTTTAATTTTGAAATAATATGATTCCGAATACCTTCTGCAAAACCTATAATGGTTGTCGCTCCTTTTTTATGCGTTAATATTTCAGAAGGAATACTGCGTATTTGGCCATAAATGCCTAGGGTTCGCATATAGGCAGCATAATCAAACTGATGTGGATTCTGAGGCGCACGAATCGCTTCTATGTTTTTGTTGAGTAACAAAATGTCATCCAGTTGTAAAGCTTGCCTGAGGGTGTCTTTTTGTAGTAATAACAGTATGTCTCCTGTTGTTGTTTTGGAGTTAAGGGCACGAACAGTCGCAATATATTTATGGTTATAATTGTCGGGTTTGAGTTCTTTAGTGATTTTGAGCTCAATAAATTGTAAACTATCTGTGCTAGCTATAGTGGTGTAATGATTGGGGATGTTTTGTGGTAATCTGTATTGATAATTAATATAGCCAATGGTGATAAAAGTGAGGTAAGTAACAATTCCGAAGAAACTATTCTGAAACATCTTTTTGCGAGCCATCCCCCAAAGAATAGCAATAGTCACTAAAAGTATTCCAAGCAAATAAAGTGGAGCCTTAAAGTGATCGCCAAAATAATGCGCACACAAAATTCCTACAGTTAAGCAGAAAGAAAATTTGATAATGGGATAATTAATAAATTTCATTGATGCTAAAGTGGTTCTTTATGAGCGCTTTAGCACAAGATAATGAATTAAATGATACGTCTTATTTCTACAAAAGCACCATTCCAGTATTTTTCTTTTAATGAAGAAACAATCACTCCGCGAGAAGTAGAGCTGTGGATAAATTTAATATCATCACCTTGAACAGCGGTTACGATACCTACATGGTTAATAACGCGTCTGTTTTTATTGGTCTGAAAAAAGAGTAAATCACCTTCTTTTGCTTTTTTTACTGAAACTTTAGTGCCTCTAGTAGCCATATCACGAGAGACTCTAGGCATATCAATGTTATTCTCTTTAAATGACACGTAAACTAAACCTGAGCAGTCCATACCGCTTTTAGTGGTGCCGCCATATTTGTAACGAGTGCCTTTATAGCGCATGGCTTCATTAATAATATTGTCTATTTGTTTTGAAGAAGAAGGCTTTTTTACTTCAGAAGAAGTGATGGCTCTGTTTTTTCGGGGTATTGTTTTTTTAGAACCGCAAGCGCTCATAAAAAGGGTGAGTAGAAGCAGGTAAGTAATTTTTTTCATAAACACGGGCTTATTAAGACTCTAGACTTTACCGCAATTTAAGTTATATTTGGTGTATGTACAACTGTATATAGTAGAAAGGAATATAAATCGTTTTACTGATAGCATATAGCGTATCGTCAAAATTTTAATTAAAAAAATGAACTTTCTTAGAATTTATATGGAACATCCCATTCAACATGGCTGGGGTGAACTAGAGCTTCCAGTATTGATTTTCACTGGTGTTACCCTGTTTGTATCGTTCCTTTTAATGAGAAGGTTTGCAGTTTTTTCTCAGGTAAGTTTGTTTTTGAGTCGTCAAGAAAAATTACCGACAGCTAATTATTCACTAGCTTTTGAGAATGATAAAGCTAATTATAGGGTTCCAAGCAAGAAAATTTCAGTAGTAACAAAGGTGGTACTTGTTGTTTTTATTGTGGTGTTTTTAATCACACCATTTGGTGAGTTTTTACCCACTTTAAAATATGGTAAGCCTATACTTTATGAAGGTATTAATGTTTTTTTTTACTAATCAAAGCAGCCGTTTTTCTACTAGCGCCTTTTCCACCTAACTTTTGCTCTAAGTCATAATACGCTAAGAAGAGGGCAGCTCGATTTTTTTCATCTAATATTTTGATCAATTCTTCTTTAAGTCGTTTTGTGTTAAATTCTGTTTGTATGAGTTCTGTAACAACTTCTTTGTCTAGAATAAGATTTACAAGCGATATGAATTTTAATTTAATCACACGTTTACCTATTTCATATGAAATACGGCTCCCTTTATAGCAAACCACTTGCGGTATTTTAAACAAGGCTGTTTCTAGCGTTGCTGTACCTGAAGTAACTAATGCAGCGTGGCTTAAAGTGAGTAGGTCGTAGGTTTTATTTGCAACAAATTTTACATTGCTTTGTTTTATAAAGGTGTTGTAGTAGTCTCTTTCTTGGCTAGGTGCTCCAGCAATTACAAATTGATATTCTGGAAAATCTGTTGTGATGTCTAGCATTACCGAAAGCATTTTTTCTATTTCCTGTTTTCTACTTCCAGGTAATAATGCAATAATAGGTCTGTCGTCTAATCCATGTTCTTTTTTAAATGTTTCTGGAGAGATTTGAGGCCTGTCTGCAATGGCATCTATTAATGGGTGCCCCACAAAATGAACAGGGAAGTTATGCTTCTTCTCGTAAAAATCCTTTTCAAAAGGTAGAATGACATACATCTTGTCTACTGATGTTTTGATGCCTTTAATACGGCCTTCTTTCCAAGCCCATATTTGAGGAGAAATATAATAATGTGTGTTAAATTTATTTTGTTTTGCCCATTTAGCAATACGAAGATTAAAACCTGGATAGTCAATAAAGATAATTCTGTCGGGGTTAAAATCTGCAATGTCTTTTTTACAAAGTTTTATATTTTTAAGAATGGTACCAAGGTTTGCAATTACTTCTACAAAACCCATAAAAGCGAGTTCGCGATAATGTTTTACCATTATCCCACCTTGTTCTTGCATTAAATCACCGCCCCAAAACCGAAATTCTGCGTCAGGATCTTCTATTTTGAGCGCCTTCATTAGGTTTGCACCGTGTAGGTCTCCAGAAGCTTCGCCGGCTATGAGGTAATATTTCATTTATAAGTTTTAGGTAAAGTAAATAATATAAGCGGTAATCGCTGTTAAAAGCGTGGCTAAAATAACACCACGTGCCCTTTGGTCTCTATTAATTTTTAAAAACCCAAAGAAAGCCAATAAATTAGGTAATGCACCAAGGGTTAGTACAGACCATGAGGTTCCGCTCTCTATGTAAAAGTTAAAAGCGTAAGCTAAAGTAAGTCCTTTTATTTGTGAAACAATAAACAGACAAATTAAAACTCCCAAGGCGTTTACAAGCAATCCTGTTATTAACCCTATTAATAATTCTTTTACACCTACTTTCATTATATATCCCAGGTATTTATAGTTTTTATTGCGTGATGTGCGGTAAGGTCGTATTGTACAGGAACTACAGAAACGTAGCCATGTTCTAAAGCCCACTCGTCTGTGTCTTCACCTTTGTCTTTGTTGATAAACTCGCCTGTGAGCCAGTAGTATTCACGACCTAAAGGATTAGTTCGCTTGTCAAACTTCTCTTCCCAATGTGCATTTGCTTGCCTACAAACTCTAATTCCTTTAATCTCGTCTGCAGGTAACTTCGGAAAGTTTACATTTAAAACTACGCCCTCAGGTAAACCGTTATCAAGGCATTGTCTCACCATTAATTCGATATACTTTTTAGTAGGTTCAAAGTCTGCTTCAAGTGAATAGTCTAATAAAGAAAACCCAATTGCAGGTACTCCAATAGTCCCAGCTTCTACAGCAGCACTCATCGTACCGCTATAAATCACGTTAATAGAGCTGTTGCTTCCGTGATTAATACCACTCACACATAAGTCTGGTTTTCGGTCCAAAAGTTCGTTTACAGCCAGTTTTACACAATCTACAGGTGTGCCGCTACAGCTATATTCTTGTTGAGGCTGCCCTTCTGCAACGTTTACTTTATTACAGTACAAAACGTCGTTTATTGTAATGGCATGTCCCATGGCGCTTTGTGGCGCGTCTGGGGCAACTACAACGACATCTCCTATGGTGTTCATTACTTCAATAAGAGTACGTATTCCTGGCGCTGTAATCCCATCGTCATTAGTAACTAAGATGAGTGGCTTCTTTTTAGTCATGCTTCTTGTTATTTAGTCACAAAAATACAATTAATACCCGCGATTCTGAAATGCTAAGCCCTTTCACTTCGTTATATTAGTTGAAACCTCTACTAAAGAGATAAAATTTCGGATTAACAAAACTTTAAATCGTAAATCGCCCGTTGGCACGGTTTTTATATATAATTTAGTCCATATAAAAATGAAGCGACCTATGCGTATAGTGAAAAAAAATTTTAAAGTATTATTTCTAGCTGTTTTTGTGGCAGCTGCATCTTGTAGTTTTACCACAAAAGAATTTCAGGATCCAGATAATGACAAGTTGTTAATAGACCTATTAACTTATGTGCTTGAGAGAGGACATTATAGCCCGTTAGCTATAGATGATACCTTTTCTGAAGCAATTTATACAGATTTTATTGAAGGATTAGATCCTGTAAAGCGTTTCTTTTTAGCGAGTGATATTAAAGAGTTTGAGCAATACAAAACAGAGATTGACGACCAGCTAAAAGCAAAAGATTTAACGTTTTTTAATCTTGTGTACGAACGATTTATGGAACGTCAAGTTTCCGCAAGAAAGATGTATGCAGAAGTACTAGAAACACCTTTTGATTATAGCAAGAAAGAGGTGATTAATGTAGATTATGACAACTTAGCCTATGCCGTAGATGAGAACGAATTAAAGAAAAGATGGAAAGCACAATTAAAATTTTCTACCATATCTAGTTACTATGACCTTTTTGAAGAAGATGAAAAAAAGCTAGAAACGGAAGAAGATTTTAAACCACGCACAGAAAAAGAGATTGAAGAAAAATCAAGAAATACAACATTAACGTCGCTGGATGAGTATTTTGAATTTACTGACGATCTTGAAAGAAAAGATTATTTCTCAATTTATTTAAACACAATCGTAGAGGAGTTTGACCCTCACACTACTTATTTTGCTCCGCCAGATAAAGAGCGTTTTGATGTTAGAATGAGTGGAAAACTAGAAGGAATAGGTGCGAGACTTCAAAAAAAGAATGATTACATCACAATTGTCGAGGTAATTAGCGGTGGTCCAGTATGGAGAGGAGAGCACATGGATGTAGGTGATGCTATTGTAAAAGTGCGTCAAGAAGATGAAGAAGAACCAGTGAGTGTTGTAGGTATGCGACTTGATGATGCGATTAAATTAATAAAAGGTCCTAAAGGCACTAAAGTTGTCTTGACTATTAAAAGAGTAGATGGAGCGCTAGAAGAAGAAGTTATTACAAGAGATGTTGTAGAGCTTGAAGAAACTTATGCAAAGTCTACCATAATTGATAAAGAAGACAAAACATTTGGTTTAATAAACCTACCGCAGTTTTACTTTGACCTAGAAGATTACAATAAGCGTAATGCTGCTAGTGATGTGAAAAAAGAAATTGAACGACTTAAAGAAGAAGGAATGGAAGGTCTTGTGTTAGACCTTAGAGATAATGGCGGAGGATCGTTAAGAACAGCAGTAGAAATATCTGGGTTGTTTATTAAAGATGGACCTGTGGTTCAGGTAGCCTCAAAAGGAGATGGAAAAGAGGTGTTAAAAGATACAGACAAGAGCATAACTTGGGATGGTCCTTTAGTGATTTTAGTGAATGAACTTTCGGCTTCTGCTTCAGAGATTTTAGCTGCAGCTATGCAAGACTATAAAAGAGCGATTATTATTGGTAGCGAGCAAAGCTACGGTAAAGGTACGGTGCAAAATGTAGTAGATCTTAACCAATGGTTACGCAATAGCGACGCAGGTGATATTGGCGCTTTAAAACTTACGACACAAAAGTTTTATAGAGTAAATGGTGGTTCTACTCAATTAGAAGGAGTAAAAAGTGATGTCGTGATGCCAGATCGTTATAGTTATATCGATATAGGAGAACGTGATTATGATAATCCGTTGCCTTACGATAAGATAGATCCTGCAACCTACACTGTTTTTGATGGCTATGTTGGTTTTGATGAAGCGATTGCAAAAAGTAAAGCTCGTATGGCTCAGAGTGCACAATTAGCCCTAATAGATGAAAATGCGCACTGGATTAAAGATCGTAGAGACGAGAATGAAGTGACACTTAATTATGAAGAATATAAAAGTGAAATAGAAGCTCGTAAAGTAGTGGGAGAAAAATTTGAAGCTATAGATGAGTATGATAATAAAATGAATTATCGCTCTTTGTCTAATGAGATAGCTTTAATGAAACAAGACACAGTACTTAGAGAGAAACGTAAAAGATGGCATAAAAATCTTGCAAAAGATATTTATGTAGAAGAAGCGGTAAATGTTCTACAAGATTTAAAGTTGAATAACATTAAAAAGAACACCGTTACCGAAATAAAAAATTAATTAGCTTTGTGATGTGAATAATTCAGCATCATTATCAAGAGTAGCGCTCCAGAAGTTTAAGAAAAACTTCTGGGGCGTTTTTAGTTTTTGGTTTTTAATTCTGTGCCTTATCATAGCAATTTTTGCATATGCATTAGCACCAGACAATTCTAAAAATGCGAACCAAATGCACCTTTCCATTAATGGTAAGTCGCCTGGTTTTCAAGTTCAAATGCTCACCATTCCAGCAGAGAACAATTTGTCTATGGGTACGGCAGCACAAGAAAATATAATCTCTCAGTTTTTCTTCGGAAAAGCCACAGCAGATACAGAATTACCTATCTCATCATACAGAGTGCTAGCAGAGGGTATTGCCATCACTCCATACACAGGAGAAAATATTGAAGGGATAGAAACAACTTATAAGGTAAGCTTGTTTCCGAAGGCTACTTCAGGCAATGAAATAGTAACCATGTACCTAAAGGATCAAAAATTCTTGTTAGGTACGGATAAATATGGACGGGACTTACTAAGTAGAATGTTAGTGGGTATTCGTATTTCGCTAGCCATAGGTTTTGTAGCTGTTTTTATCTCGTTGTTAATAGGAATCCCAATGGGTGCCATCGCGGGTTATTATGGAGGTAAGGTTGATGCTGCCATTATGTGGGTGATTAATGTTACTTGGTCTATCCCTACTTTGTTATTGGTAATTGCAATCACATTGGCTTTAGGTAAAGGGTTTTGGCAAGTTTTTGTCGCTGTAGGTTTAACCATGTGGGTAGAAGTAGCCAGAGTTGTGAGAGGGCAGGTTTTAAGTGTAAAAGAAGAACAGTTTGTAACAGCAGCACGTGCTTTAGGTTTTAAAGATTTCAGAATTATTACAAAACATATTTTACCCAACTGTTTAGCGCCCGTAATTATTATAAGCGCAGCAAACTTTGCAGGCGCTATACTTATCGAAAGTGGTCTCAGCTTTTTAGGCATAGGCGCACAACCACCCATGCCAAGTTGGGGTGGTATTATTAAAGATCACTACAGTTATATTATTTTAGGAAAACCATTTTTGGCATTAATACCCGGACTTGCAATTATGAGTTTGGTTACCGCTTTTATGATGATTGGAAACGGATTGCGAGATGCGTTAGATGTGAAGAATTAAAAAAGAAAAAGATGAACAGGAAATACGTGTATCCCATTTTAATCGTACTCGTAACAACGGGTTTATACTACTTAGAAGGCTACGTAGATAAGAAGACAGAAGACTATCCGTCTATAGATATGGATAATGCTCCAATGACGGGTGATAATACCTTCGGAAATATGCTGCCTTCAAGTAATGGTGAGATTGTAACACACGCTTACTATACGTTAAGTTATAGAGAAGAATATGAGCAGGCAGAATGGGTGGCTTATGAGTTGTTAGAAAAGCACTTGACAAAAGACCAGCATAAACGTCCTTATTTTGTTCAAGATAGAGCGGTGAAAACCGAATCTGCAGACTGGCGTAACTATAAAAACTCTGGGTATGACAAAGGTCATTTGTGTCCGGCTGGAGATAGAAAATTTACATACGATGCCTATCACGAAACGTTTTTAACAAGTAATATAAGTCCGCAAGATGGTAGTTTTAATGGGGGAATATGGAATAGTCTAGAGCAAAAAACACGCTATTGGGCGGGTCGTTATGACGATGTGTATGTAGTTACAGGTGGTATTTTAAAAGAGGGATTAAAAACAATAGGAGATGAGCGAGTAGCAGTCCCAGAAGCGTTTTATAAGATTGTGTTTGATATACGTGGTAATGATTATAGAGCGATTGCCTTTATAATACCCAATGGAAAAACTTCAGGTTCATTTTACAACTACATGGTTTCTATAGATGATATAGAACAAAAAACAGGAATTGACTTTTTTGCAGCATTACCTGATACTATAGAAAATGAGTTAGAACGAAATGACGATGTAAAAAACTGGTGGAAATAGTTTTTTTGTGCTTCTTTTGGCGCTCAGAAAAAGAGAGTTGATTTCCACTATCTAGTCTTATAAAAAAAGTTACAAAAACTATTGCTTGCCACCCCGAGATTATGGGTTTGAAGTCTTATTTTTCGATTTCGATTTCATTTTCATCAAGTATAATAATAGTTTCCACTATCTAGCCTAACAAAATAAACCTTAGGTATGTTTATAACGCCTACGCACTATTTTTTGTAAAAAAAAATACAAAAACTATTGCTTGCCACCCCGCGATTATGGGTTTGAAGTCTTATTTTTCGTTTTCGATTTCATCAAGTATAATAATAGTTTCCACTATCTAGTCTAACAAAAATAAACCTTAGTTCTATTTATAACGCCTACGCACTATTTTTTGTAAAAAAAAATACAAAAACTATTGCTTGCCACCCCGCTTATGGGTTTGAAGTCTTACTTTTCGATTTCGATTTCAATTTCATCAAGTATAATAATAGTTTCCACTATCTAGCCTAACAAAAATAAACCTTAGTTCTATTTATAACGCCTACGCACTATTTTTTGTAAAAAAAAATACAAAAACTATTGCTTGCCACCCCGCGATTATGGGTTTGAAGTCTTATTTTTCGATTTCGATTTTATCAAGTATAATAATAGTTTCCACTATCTAGCCTAACAAAAATAAAAACTAAGATAGTAAAGCCCCATAATCCAGAGCCACCGTAGCTAAAAAATGGTAGCGGGATTCCTACTGTTGGGAAAATTCCGGAAACCATACCAATATTTACAAAAAAGTGAAAAAAGAGTATTGCGGCAACACTATAACCATATACTCGAGCAAATTGTGATTTTTGTCGTTCAGAAAGTACGAGAATTCTTATGATTAGAGTGATAAATAAGATAACGACTAGCATAGAACCTAAGAAGCCCCATTCTTCACCCACTGTACTAAAAATATAGTCTGTGTGTTGTTCTGGAACAAAGTTTCCTTTGGTTTGTGTTCCTTCTGTCCACCCTTTTCCAAACCAACCACCGCTACCAATGGCAATCTCACTCTGGTTGGTGTTATATCCTATTCCTTTTGCGTCAACTTCTTTACCTAATACGATATTAAATCGGTCACGGTGTCTTTGCTCAAACACATTATTAAAAATATAGTTTACTGAAAAAGAAAATGCGAGACAAGCGAGTACAATGGTGAGGTACTTTAATTTATTAGGGCGTTTTTTTCGGTTAATTATAAAAAGAATAAGTGCGATAAATAACACTAAACTAACCATCCAATATACGCCTATAGCTAATGTTCCAACAAAAAGAGCCGCAGCAAAAAAGCCTAATAACAAATAGATATAGTGCATCCCTTCACGATATAATGGAAAGACAAATGCTGCATAAATAAGTGCACTACCGGGGTCAGGCTGTGGTATTATTATTAGAGCGGGTAGGGCAATTATTAAAAACGCTCTTAATTGGTCCTTAAATAAAGACATGTTGGTTTGAATGTCACTTACATATTTGGCAACCGCAAGTGCTGTGGCTGCTTTTGCAAATTCGCTAGGCTGCAAGCCAAATGCTCCAAAGTTATACCATGAAGTAGCTCCGTTTACATTTTTTCCAAACACAAAAAGACCCAATAGGGAGACTAGTGAAACAATGTATATAATGCTCCCAAACCGTTCATAAAACTTGACATCTATGGCTAGGATAAATACAATGAGTAAAAAGCTTAAAACAATAAATAGCAGTTGTTTTGTGTAGATGTTTCCGAAGTCAAAAAAGCTCTCTACATTATCCACGTATGAAGCAGAATAGATGTTTAACCAACCAATACTTACCAAGGCTAAAAATAGCAAAATGATAATCCAGTCAAAACGTGATGTTGTTATGCTACTCATTATTGATTAATTAAAAAAGGTATTCCGCTATATGGCTTTGCATATTCTGGTTCTAAATTTCCGTTTAAGACATAGCTCTCAAGATCTGTTCTTGTTATTGTGCCTTTTAGGTATTTTTCTATCATTAAGCTGGCCATTTTTCCAGCCCAACGTGATCCCCAGTACCCATTTTCAACAAATACTGCAATGGCAATTTTTGGATCATCCTTTGGGGCAAAAGCGACAAAGGTAGAATGATCTGTGAGTTTAGTTGTAACTCCGTTTATTTTGGTATAGTTTTCTGCGGTACCTGTTTTACCACAAATCTCTATTCCAGGAACTTTAAGGTTTGCTGCAGTACCCGAATTATACACATCAAAAAGCCCTTCTATTACGGGTTCGAAATGTTCTGGTTGAATAGTTGTGTAGTTTTTTTTAGTGTATTCACTCGGAATTGTATCTTGATCATCAATATGTTTAATCAAGTGGGGTTTAATGTACCACCCTTTATTTGCAATGGCGGCTGTAAAGTTTGCCATTTGCATAGGGGTCATTAATACTTCTCCTTGTCCTATAGAATTTGAGATGGTTGCAGTTGCATACCATTTGTATTTTGGGTAACGATAATACCGGTTATAGTAGTCTGCGTCTGGCACTAAACCTTTACGGCCACTAGGCATATCATGACCAGAATACATACCTAAGCCAAAACTCTCTAAATGATCGTGCCAGGCATTCATTCCTTCTTGCGGTGTGTCATATTTTTCTATGGCACGTCTGTACACTGTAGCAAAATAAGTATTACATGATTGTGCAATCCCGCCAACTAAGTCTAACGGACTTTTATGATGGTGGCAACCAAGTGGTTTTCTACCTCCATAATTATAAGAGCCGTGACAGGCAATATGCTCTTGTGCTGTGACCACATTTTCTTGTAGGCCTATTAATGCTGTTAAGGCTTTAAATGGAGAGCCAGGAGGGTATTCTCCAGAAAGTCCACGGTCAAAAAGGGGTCGTGAGATAGAGTCGTAAAACATTCTACTAAAGTTCTTAGAACGTTCGCGTCCTACCAATAATTTTGGGCTGTAATTTGGAGCTGTGATTAAAGCTAGTATTTCTCCGGTTTTTGGTTCTATTGCGACAATACCACCCCGTTTGTTAATAAAAAGCTCTTCGCCATATTTTTGTAAGCTAGCGTCTATAGATAATGTTATGTCTTTTCCTCTTTGAGGTAAGGTGTCAAAAGAACCTTCTAAATATGGACCTATATCGCGATTAAAACGATCTTTTTGAATGTACTTAACTCCCTTAACACCTCTAAGTTCTTCTTCATAGGCTTTTTCTATACCCTGCATACCTATGTTTTCTCCATTTTGGTAATACGGATTCTTTTTTACAATACGCTCATCTACTTCTCTAATGTATCCTAAAACATTAGCAGAATGGTCTACTTGATAATCACGTAAAGATTGTTTTCTGATATAAAACCCGTTGTATTTTCGCATTTTCTCTGAGAGATATGCGTATTCCTCTTTGGTGAGTTGTGGAACAACAGTATAAGGTAAGCGGGGAGAGTAGACTCTAGCTTTTTTTAAAATAGTTTTAAACTTCTCTTTTGGTATTTTTAAAAGATTACAAAACTCTAATGTATCCAGGTCTTTTACTTCTCTAGGGATTACCATCACATCATATGACGGTTGGTTTGAAACTAATAAGTTTTGATTTCGATCAAAAATGTAACCTCGTTGTGGGTAGTCATACATCACTTTATAAGCATTGCTTTCAGAACGAGCTTGAAAAGAGGTGTTGTAAACCTGTAAATAGAAAAGTCTACCGGTAAAAACAAGGCCGGTTATTAAAACGATAATAAGAAGTAATATTTTTCTCACAAAAAGTTATTGTGCTAGTGTTAGTAGCGATTTATGAACGTTTCCTACCCCAAAGAATTATAGAGCAGAAAATTAAAAGTATGCTGAAGATACTTGAAAATAACGTAGATTTTAAGGCTAGGAGTATATGAGAAATGTTAAAAGTTTCTAATAAAAATAAGACTAAATGGTGAATGAGTACCATTCCAGAAATATATAATAATCGCTCTTTTATAGGAGCCTGATTTAGCTTAATCACGTTGTACTCATAACTTAATCCAAATGTGAATTTTAAAAGCGCAGGTCTAATATATGCAATGAGTACTGTTGCTGCAGCGTGAATGCCTCCAGTATCGCTAAACATGTCTATGGTAAGACCTAATAAAAATCCAAGAAAAATGAGTAGTGTTCTGTTTCCTGTAAAAGGAAAAAGTAGCACAAATGTTATATAGAGGTATGGATTGACATACCCTAAAAAATTAATGTGATTAAGCACAAGAACCTGTAAGAGTGCTAAGCCGATAAATCGAATGCTATTTTGGAATATCTCACTGTTCTGCATCTTCTGTCTCTGCTTCTAGTTGTAAAATCTCTATTGCTTGTGTTGGCTTGATGAGGTAGACTTGTTTTAAATTGGTCATATCGTTAAATAGTTGAACATTTACGATATAGCTGTCATCTGCTGTAAGTTCAAAATCTTTGATGGTGCCTATTAAAATACCTTCTGGGAAAATAGTAGACTTACCTCCTGTAACAATAGTATCTCCTGCCACCAATGGTGCTAGTCTTGGTATTTGTTTTAGTTGTACAATATTAGGGTTTTTGGTATTCCACACTAAAGTACCAAAGTGATTGTCTTTTTTAAGTTTTGCGTTAATCTCACTATTGGTGTTAAGAATAGATTGGATAGTTGCATAGTTGATAGAGGTATTGTTAACAATACCTACAAGGCCTTGAGAGGTGATTACACCTTGATCAATTGCTATACTGTCTTTAGCGCCTTTATTAATCGTTATGTTATTTTTAGAATATGTGTAATTATTGTTAATCACCTTAGCGGCCTTAAAATAAAAAGGAGCGTCGGTAATCGTGGTGTCTAGTTTTACTTCAGAAATAAGCTTGAGTTGTTCAATTTGGCGTCTTAAATAGGTGTTTTCTTCGGTTAGTTTTTGATTTTCAGCATCCAGGCCAAAATAGTCTGTTACCGAAGCGCGAGCGCTATAAATACCACCGCCTAAAAAGTTTGCCGAATTTACAAACGAACTCGTGTGATACGAGTTTGCTTGTATCGTAAATGATATTGCTATTAAAAACAAAACGGCGAATAACAGGAAATTTTTATTTCGGATGAAGAAAAATATAATTTGCTGCATGGGCCAAAATTTGGGTGTTGCGTCTTTGCTATTTCAAAAGGAATAGCTTAGAACGTTTTCTTATTTTATAAGGACACTTTTAAATTTAGGTAGATTTTTTAAGCAAATACCTGTTCCTCTAACAACGGCTCTTAAAGGGTCTTCTGCAATATAAACAGGAAGGTCTGTTTTTTGAGAAAGTCTTTTATCTAGCCCTCTTAGCATAGAACCACCACCAGCTAAGTAAATACCTGTGTTGTAGATATCTGCTGCGAGTTCTGGTGGTGTTTGCGATAATGTTTCCATAACGGCATCTTCTATTCTTAAAATAGATTTGTCTAATGCTTTTGCAATCTCTCTATAAGAAGTCTGTACTTGTTTAGGTTTCCCGGTTAACAAGTCACGACCTTGAACGGCCATCTCGTCTGGTGGTAATTCAAGATCTTCTGTAGCAGCTCCAATTTGTATTTTAATTTTTTCTGCAGTGCGCTCACCTACATAAAGGTTATGTTGTGTACGCATATAGTAGATAATATCATTGGTAAAAACATCTCCTGCAATCTTTACAGATTTGTCACAAACAATACCTCCAAGCGCAATTACTGCAATCTCTGTTGTTCCACCTCCTATATCTACAACCATATTTCCTTTAGGTTGCATAATATCTACACCAATACCAATCGCTGCAGCCATTGGTTCGTGAATCAAGTATACCTCTTTACCATTTACACGCTCTGCACTTTCTTTTACGGCTCTCATTTCTACTTCAGTAATACCAGAAGGGATACAGATTACCATTCTTAATGATGGAGTAATCCATTTTTTCTTGAGTGCTGGGATGTCTTTGATAAACATGTTTATCATTTTTTCACTCGCATCAAAATCTGCAATTACACCGTCTTTAAGTGGCCTAATGGTCTTAATGTTTTCATGTGTTTTACCTTGCATCATTGCGGCTTCGCGTCCTACAGCAATAATTTTGCCAGTAGCACGGTTTCGAGCGACAATGGATGGCGAATCTACCACTACTTTGTCATTATGAATGATAAGCGTGTTTGCCGTTCCAAGGTCAATTGCGATTTCTTCTGTGAGGAAGTCAAAAAATCCCATAAGCGTTGAGAGGTATTAGTTTTTATTGCTGAAAATGAGCATACAACAAAGGTATTAAAATTATTAATGTTTAAAGTGGCGTATACCTGTAAATACCATAGCTAGATTATGCTCATTACAATAATCAATGCTTAATTGGTCTTTAATAGAACCTCCAGGCTGAATTACCGCTTTAATACCTGCGTTATCTGCAATCTCAACACAGTCTGGAAAAGGAAAAAATGCATCACTAGCCATTACCGCTCCATCTAAGTCAAAGTTAAAACTTTTAGCTTTGTGTATTGCTTGCGTTAAGGCATCTACTCTTGATGTTTGTCCTGTTCCGCTAGCGCATAACTGCTTGCCTTTAGTAAGTACAATGGTGTTAGATTTTGTGTGCTTGCAAATTTTTGAGGCAAACATTAGGTCTTCTAACTGATTGTCTGTTGGTTTATTGTTTGTTGCGTCAGATAATATGTCTAAGCTATCTGTAATATTGTCTTTGTCTTGAACTAAAGTTCCGTTAAGGCAAGTTCTAACAGATGTTTGTGGCATTTTAATATCCTTTTGTACTAATAAAATGCGGTTCTTTTTACCTTTTAATATTTCCGTAGCTTTTTCAGAGAAAGAAGGAGCAATTACTACTTCACAAAATAATTTATGAATTTCGTTTGCTGTTGTTTCGTCAATCTCAGTGTTAGAGATTAAAACCCCTCCAAAGGCAGATACAGGATCTCCTGCAAGTGCATCTGTATATGCTTGAAATACAGTCTCTCGTTGTGCCACACCACAAGCATTATTGTGCTTTAGGATGGCAAATGTAGGCTGCTCTCCTGTAAATTCGTTTATTAAGTTTACGGCTGCATCTACATCTAAAAGATTGTTGTAACTTAATTCTTTACCGTGAAGTTTGTCAAATATTGCTTCAAAATCTCCAAAGAAGAATCCACGTTGGTGAGGGTTTTCTCCATAACGAAGTGTCTTCCCTTTCTGCTCGCTAATTTTTAAAGCAGGAATTTTATCATCACTGTTGAAATAGTTGAAAATTGCAGTATCGTAATGAGAAGAAACATTAAAAGCTTTTGCTGCAAAGTTTTTACGGTCTGCTAAAGAAATAGCACCGTCATTTGCAGAAAGTATTTCTAAGAATGCATCATAATCTTCCATAGAAGAAACGCAAATAGTGTCTTTAAAGTTTTTTGCTGCAGCACGAATTAAAGAGATACCACCGATGTCAATTTTTTCAATAATATCTTGTTCTGGAGCTCCAGAAGCTACTGTATTTTCAAAAGGGTATAAGTCTACAATCACGATGTCTAATTGCGGAATATTATATTCTGCCATTTCTTTTACATCACTTTCGTTTTCTTGACGATTTAAAATTCCTCCAAAAACTTTAGGGTGTAATGTCTTTACACGACCTCCTAAAATAGAAGGGTAATCTGTAACTTCTTCAACAGGAATTACATTAATTCCCATTTCAGTAATAAATTTTTCAGTTCCTCCAGTAGAGTATATTGTGACACCTAATTCGTCTAGTTTTTTTACAATTGGGCCTAAACCGTCTTTGTGGAATACAGAAATAAGTGCAGATGTTACTTTTTTAGAATCGCTCATGGTAATATTGTAGCTTTTAAGTTGGATATTTGAAGGCGCAAAAATACAGAAACATCACCCATTAATGTAACAATTGTTAATAGAAAGCGTCCTACTTTTCATAACTTTAGATATTGAAATTTTGCAAGTCAGGATTTTAATAAAAATAAACAGTTAAAAATCGAACCAACAAACTATGCTCATCTATTTAAGAGTACTCAAAGAGAGTTTTAATTTTGCCATAAACGCACTCAGAAATAATAAGTTACGAACTTTTTTGTCTTTGGTAGGTGTAACTATAGGTATTTTTTCGATTATAGCTATTCTCGCAGCTGTCGATTCATTAAAAAAAGAAATTGAAGGAAGTATCAGTTCTCTAGATACAAGTACAATGATTATTACACGTTTTTCATTTGGTCCAACAGATGTGCCTAGATGGAAATCAGAGCAGTTTCCAGATGCTACTTATGAAGAATATCAATTGTTAAAAAGAAGTGGTAATGGGATTGATGAGGTTGCGTTTGCCTTAAACGTACCTAATACTACCATGAAGTATGAAGACAATACTTTAAGTAGTGTTGATTTTGCTGCGATCACTTATGAGCATTATGAGATTGAATCTTTAAAAATAGAGGAGGGTAGGTTTTATAATGAGTCTGAATCTAATAGTGGTTCTCAAGTACTTGTAATAGGACACGAAGTGGCAGTAGAGCTTTTTGGTTCTGTTGAAGCTTCTATAGGGAAAACTGTGAGAATGTACGGTAGAAAATTTACAGTCATCGGAGCGCTTGAAAAAGAAGGAAGTGGTTTTGGAGGAGGCTCAAAAGACACCGTTGTTCTTTTTCCTGTTAATGCAGCACGTAAAATTTTTGGTAATAGTACTAGAAATGGATTTGCAAGAATTATTGTAAAGCCAGAGAAAGGAGTTGATGAAGCAGAATTAATAGCGTTTATTACTCAAAAATTAAGAATACACCGTGGATTAAAGACAGATCAAGAGAATACTTTTTTTGTAAACCAATTAAAAGGACTTGTTGAGTTTATTGATGATATCACTGGGATGATGAATATTGTAGGGCTTTTAATAAGTGGTTTTTCTTTACTTGTAGGTGGTTTTGGGATTGCTAATATTATGTTTGTGAGTGTTAAAGAGCGCACAAACCTTATCGGGATTCAAAAATCATTAGGTGCAAAAAGACGTTTTATTCTACTTCAGTTTTTATTTGAAGCCGTTGTGCTTGCTGTAATTGGTGGTGTTATCGGAATGTTCTTTGTGTGGGTATTAGCACAAGTTGCTTCTTATATGGCGGGAGATTTTGAGTTTGTATTATCTGCCTGGAATATGTTTATAGGAAGTTCAGTGTCTATCGTTATTGGGTTAATTGCAGGAATACTTCCAGCAATATCAGCATCTAGGTTAGATCCTGTAGAGGCAATTAGAACAGGAATGTAAAATATAGGTCTGTTAAAAAAATAAAAAATCCCAAATTCTAATCGTGATATTAGAATTTGGGATTTCTGTTTTCTAGACTATGAATACTTGTTATAGAATTGTTGCCACTTGTTCGTTTATCCATTCTAAAAACACTTCATCTTCTTTAGTAAAAGGGTCTGCGGTATTAGAATCAATATCTATCTGTCCAATATTTTTACCGTCTTTAAATAAAGGGATTACAATTTCTGCTTTTACTGTTATGCTACAAGCAATGTAATTGTCTTGTGCTTTTACATCTGCGACAACAAAATTTTCATTAGACACTGCCACTTGGCCGCAAATACCTTTTCCAAAAGGGATAACAGTATGATCTGTGGCTTCTCCTGCATATGCTTTTAAGTGTAATGTTTGTGCTTCGTGATTAGCAAAATAGAATCCTACCCAATCGTAATAAGCAATGTTTTCTTGCAATAATGTACAGATTTGCGTCATTCTTGATTCAGCACTTTCTGTATTTGTTTTTAGAATATCTAAAACTTTAGGTTGTAAGCTTTGTAGTGACATAGTTTTATTCAATAGATTTATGGCAAAAGTATTTCATTAGCACAATTCTTCACAAAAAGAATTACAGTATTTTTGTTAAAAGTGTGATATACATCTTGTGAAAAATCTTTTTAAAAAATACTTTCCCGTAGTGAGATTCTTGTTCCTTTTTTTAGGAACCTATGGAGTCTGCACTGCATTGTATTTTTTCTACTTAACTTGGTCAAAAGGCGGTGCTTATTTTCCAGATTTTATAACACATTTGGTAGCTGTACAAACAGAGGCAGTGCTCGCTGCTTTAGGCTACGAGCCCAGAGTATTAGCAGACCCTCAGTTGCCAATGATGCGTGTCTTGCTTTATGGTAAACATGTAGCTTATATTAATGAAGGCTGTAATGCGGTTAGCGTTATGATTTTATTTGCTTCTTTTATAATTGCGTTTGCACAAAAACTTAAAAAAACAACCTTGTACATATTGGCTGGGCTTGCATTAATTTATGTAACAAATATCTTACGAATTGTAATTTTATCAATCGCTCTCTATACGTATCCAGAAAACAGTAGTTTTTTTCATGATATTGTCTTTCCTGGAATTATCTATGGATTGGTCTTTTTATTGTGGTTATTTTGGGTGCGTAATATTTCTAAAGCAATACATGAATAGAGTCTTACAGTTTATATTAATTGTTCTAGGTTTTGGGATGCTTGCAGGAGTAAGGTATTTTCAAGAATCTTTATTTTATGATCCTTTGTTGTTGTTTTTTAAATCTAATTATTCAACCGCACAATTACCAGAATTGATTGTTCCAAAATATTATATACATCTCACATTTCGCTATTTATTGAACGCGGTGTTGTCTTTAGCTATACTCTGGTTGTTGTTTAAAAAATGGGAAATAGTTAAGTTTTCGGCAGTAATTTACCTTTTGTTTTTTCTGGTTTTAATACCCTTAATGATTGTGTTTGTAGATCTGTATGAAGTTGGAAATTATCAAACTCTCTTTTATGTGCGACGTTTTTTAATCCAACCCTTATTATTGCTGTTGTTAATTCCTGCTTTTTATTTCGTGAAAAAATAGCAGTTTTTTTAGTATTTTTGTATTTCAAAACAGATACTATGAAAATTGTAAAAGCCACTTTGTTATTAGCCTTATCTCTTACCTTATCTTTCTGCGGAAATGATAAAAAATCTAGTAATTCGGAAACAGATGGAGCTCTTGAGGTTGTAGAAGTTGATACAGTTGAAGAAACAGTATATCCTGAGTCTACATTAACAGCTAAGTTTAAGGACGAAAAGATTGGGGTTGCTTATAAAGCTTATAGTAAGTTGCAGAATGCACTTGTAAATACAAATGCTAAAGATGCAGGAGTTGCAGCAATTGCATTAAATGAGGCTATGGGCGTTGTTGGAGCAGATGATGCTGTTTTAGTAGCCGTAAAGAATGTTGCAGAAACAACAGATATTGAGGTTCAACGTAAAGAATTTGTTGTGATTACAGCAGCGATGGAAAAAATGTTGGCAAATTCAATGGACTCTGGTATGGTGTATAAAGTGTACTGCCCAATGGCGTTTAATAATACAGGAGGCTATTGGCTAAGTAGTGATAAACAAGTACAAAACCCTTATTTTGGTGACAAAATGATGCGTTGCGGACGTGTAGATAGTGCTATACAGTAGTTTTAACATTCGTTTTTAATTTTTTTTCCTTTTCAAAAAGTATATTTGCACTAATGCAAAAAATGTTTTCGATCATATTATCACTTTTAATGTTGCTAAGTAGCACAGGGCTTACTTATGGGCAACATTTTTGTGGTGAATCTAAAATGATGGAAGCGCTTACTATTGGTGAGCTACATTTAAGTTGTGGTATGGAAGTTGAAACAGATGGTTGCAGCACTGAAAACGCTGAAGACCATGATTGTTGTAACGACCATTATACAAACATAAGTACAGACGAAAATTTTACAAAGGCGTCGTTTGATTTAGGGTTTCCAAAAACTTTTATAACGGCCTTTGTTTCTGTTTTTGTGATGGAGCAAGTGCCCGTTTCAGAAAGAGAAATCACTCTTTTCTTGGAGTATAATCCTCCGCCTCTCTTAAAAGACATACCTGTTCTTTACGAGACTTTTCTTATATGATTTAATGAAGTTCGGCATTCTTATGCTGAAATTTTTATGAACCCCAACTTGGGGATATTATAAATTAATTCATTTAATCATTTTATTTAATGACACATATATATAGTGTTCAAGGAATGACCTGCAATGGTTGCAGAAGTTCTGTAGAACAAAAGTTAAGCGATGTTGATGGTATCACAAAAGTGACGGTTGACCTTGCTTCAGAAACAGCTGAAGTTGTGATGAATCATCACATAGAAACAGCGACTTTACAAGCGGCCTTACCAGAAAAATTTTCGATAACAGCGAAGAAATCTCAAACTATTTCTTCTGAAAATGGAAGCAATTTTAATAAGGCTTCACAGGTAGAGTCGTTGTCAAAATTTCAGCAATTAAAGCCTTTATTTCTCATTTTTGGGTTTATAGTTTTATTAGTTACTGCAAAAAACTATGGTAGCTGGAGTGTAGATTCTTTCATGTTAGATTTTATGGGGGTTTTCTTTTTAACCTTTAGTCTCTTTAAATTTTTTGATTTAAATGGTTTTGCACAATCTTTTAAAATGTACGACCCTTTAGCAAAAACTTTCCCTGCCTACGGAACAATCTACCCATTTATTGAGGTAGTATTAGGCGTTCTGTTTTTAGCTAGGGTAGAAGTGCCTGTTTTGTTAGTGATTACTATTATTATTCTAGTAATCACTACCATTGGGGTAACACAATCTTTACTAAGTAAAAAAACAATACAGTGTGCTTGTTTAGGGACGGTCTTAAAACTCCCAATGACCCAAGCTACTTTTATTGAAAATGCTATTATGATTATAATGGCAATTATCTTAATTATCAAATACAATATATAATGAAATACATACAGTTATTAATCGTGTTAATGCCTCTTTGGTTATTTTCACAAGAAAAAGTAGGAGGGATTATCCTGGAAGTCTATGATGGTAAAGAAGTGCCATTATCTGGAGCAAATGTTTTCTGGCTAGATAGCCAGATAGGAGCGGTAACAGATTTTAAGGGATTGTTTGAGATTCCTTATAGCGCAGAATATGACAAGCTTGTTGTTAGTTTTGTAGGCTATAAAACAGATACGATTACTGTTACAAAACCTAGAAACCTAAGGCATGTGCTAACCTCAACAGCTTCCTTAGATGAGGTGACCATACGTTCACGTAAAAAAGCGTCATCTAGATCATTATTACAAGCACAAAATGTAATTAATGTGAGTAGTGCAGAGTTATTAAAAGCAGCGTGTTGTAATCTGTCTGAGAGTTTTGAAACCAACCCTTCTATCGATGTAAACTTTGCAGATGCTGTTACAGGTTCAAAACAAATAAGAATGTTAGGTTTAACAACTCCTTATACCTTAATCACTACAGAGAATATTCCAACAATACGTGGGGCTTCTCAAGCCTTTGGACTTTCTTTTATCCCTGGTACTTGGGTAGAGAGTATTCAGATTACAAAAGGGGCGGGTAGTGCAGTTAATGGTTTTGAGAGTATTGCCGGCCAGATTAATGCAGAGCTAGTAAAACCATCTACAGATGATCGTCTTTTTGTGAATGCGTATGGAGCGCTAGGCGGTAGGTTAGAATTAAACACGCACATAAATACTAAAGTTTCAGAAAAATGGGATACGGGTTTATATGTTCATGGAAATCGTAGAGATGTAAAAAATGACAGAAACGATGATGGGTTTTTAGACAACCCACTAACTGAGCAGATTAATCTAATGAACCGTTGGCAATATACAGATGCAGAAAAAGGGTTTGTAGCTTTTATCAACCTTAATTATTTAAAAGACGATAAAATAATAGGACAAACAGCTTTTGATCCAGATGTAGACCGTGGAACAACAAATAATTGGGGTGGTGAGATAGATACAGAACGTTTTGGCGCTAATGTAAAAATGGGTTACGTTTTTCCAGATGCTCCTTACCAAAGTTTGGGCTTACAAGTTGCGTATAGTAATCATGAACAAGATTCATATTTTGGATTACGCGATTATACTATTAAGCATCAAAGCGGATATGCTAGAGCTTCTTTTAATTCTATTATTAGTGATTCTAGGCATACATTTAAGTCTGGTCTTACTGCTACCTATGATGATTATCAAGAGCTGGTAGAAACCTCAGAGTATGATAGAACAGAGCAATCTGTAGGAGCGTTTTTTGAATACGCTTTTGATGATCTTGAAAACTTTACAATGACAGCCGGATTGCGTCTAGACACCCATAATTTGTTAGGTACTTTTGCAACTCCTAGATTTCATGCAAGATACACTCCGTGGGAGAAAGCTGCATTTAGAGTATCTGCCGGAAGAGGTAAAAGAAGTGCTAATATTTTTGCCGAAAACCAATCTTTGTTTTCATCATCTAGAACTATTTTTATTAATGATACAGGAGGAGATATTTATGGATTAGATCCAGAAATTGCGTGGAATTACGGGCTAAGTTTTATGCAAGGTTTTAAATTATTTGATAGAAAAGGAGATGTTACACTTGATTATTTCCGAACAGATTTTCAAAATCAAGTGGTAGTAGACTGGGAAGATGTAAATCAAGTACGTTTTTATAATCTTGAAAATGGAAGTACAGCCAATAGTTTTCAAGCAGAATTAAGTTATAATGTGTTTGAACAATTTGACCTTAGAACGGCATATAAGTTTTATGATGTTTCAACAGATTATGTGGGCGGAACTTTAGAGAAACCCTTAACTCCTAATCATAGAATATTTGCTAATGTAGCCTATGCTACACCGATTAAAAATAACTCACAATGGAAATTTGATATGACTTATAATTGGTTAAGTACGCAACGTTTTCCTTCTACAGTAGGAAATGATGTTGAATATCAATTAACAGAGCGTGCCCCTTCTTTTGCTACTCTTAATGCACAAGTAACAAAGGTGTTTAGTCCGCGTTTTGAGATTTATGCCGGGGCAGAAAACATAACAAACGTACGGCAAGACAACCCTATTATTGATGCAGAAAACCCTTTTGGCTCAAATTTTGACACCACCTTTGTGTATGGACATGTTTTTGGGAGCAATTATTACGCAGGACTTAGATATAAAATACCAGTAAAAACAGAATACTAATTAATACTTTTTTTAACCATAAATTTTAATACCATGAAAAATTTAATCGCAATACTAATGATAGCCCTTGTAGGGTTTACAGCAACAGCACAGGACAAAAATGCAAAAGAAACTATCGAAGTAGATGGAGTCTGCGGAATGTGTAAAGTACGTATAGAAAAAGCTTCTATTAAAACCAAAGGAGTAAAATCTGCCGTATGGAATGTAGAGACCAAAGAGTTAAGTTTAATTTACGATGCTCGTAAGACAGATATTAAAACAATAAGCGAAAAAATTGCAGCAGTAGGACACGACACAAAAGAAATTAAAGCAACAGATGAAGCTTATAACAGTGTACACCCTTGTTGTCTATACCGTGATGAAGCTGTGCAAAAGGATCACGAATAGTAGAAGATGTAGTATAATTTTTAAAAACCACCTTTAATAAGGTGGTTTTTGTATTTTTATAAAATGAAATTAACACCTAGAGTACTATTATATTTGATTACTATTTTTGTGGTAATTGCTTCTCTTGTTTGGGAGTATTATATGCAACAATGGATAAGCTATCAGCCTGAAGATGCAGCGCCTGTAGTAAGGGTAGACTTGTTTGTTATCTGGCCGGTAGTAATAACTTTGGTTTCTCTTTCGGTGTTTCGATTGTTTTTTGATAAGAATAAAGATTAAAGCTGCTTCCATGATTGAAGAACTTAAAAAATATTACGGCGCACAATTTGAGCTTGCATTACTTGAAGAAATTAACCAAGTTGCAACTCTTATAGACGTACCAGAAGGAGAAGATTTAATGAGGCCAGGGCAATATATAAAGTCTATGCCTTTGTTGCTTTCTGGTAGTATTAAAATATTAAGACCTGATGCAGATGGAAATGAATTGTTATTGTATCATTTAGAGCGAGGTGATACTTGTGCAATGACAATGACCTGCTGTTTAGGTGACACTAAGAGTGAAATTCATGCCGTTTCAGAAACTAGTTCTAAGTTATTAATGATTCCTATAGGGAAAATGGAAGAATGGTCAAGTAAATATAAAACTTGGCGAAACTTTGTGTTTGCAAGCTACCATGCTCGTATGATGGAGCTCCTTGAGAGTATGGATAATATTGCTTTTAATAATATGGATGAGCGATTAGAAAATTATCTAAACGACAAGATTAAAATATTAAATAGCAAACATATTTATACCACACATAAAGACATAGCATCAGATCTTCATACAAGTCGAGTTGTAATATCTAGACTTTTAAAAAAGATGGAAAATAATAACAAAATAAAACTGCACCGCAGCTTTATTGAAATATTGTAACATCTGTTACCGACACTAAAACCTGTGCTCCATATATTTGTATTAAATATAGAATAATATGTTACTTATCGAGATTTTAGGATATGTTGGGGCTTTCTTTATTGGCCTCGTTTTAGGTCTCATAGGCGGAGGTGGTTCTATACTTACCGTACCTATATTGGTATATGCACTTACACTCAATCCTGTAATTGCAACAGCCTATTCGTTATTTGTTGTAGGGGCCACATCACTGGTAGGGGCGATAAAAAACATAATAAAGGGAATGGTAGACTTTAAAACGGCTATTATTTTTTCTATTCCTGCCTTTGTTGCGGTGTATTTTACAAGAGCTTATTTAATACCCGCCATACCAGAAACGCTTTTTTCTATAGGTGATTTTATAGTCACAAAAAACTTAGCAATAATGCTCTTTTTTGCTCTGATTATGCTACTTGCTTCTGTATCTATGATCTGGAGTAGACGTAAAGAAACAGATGATGAAAAAAAAGTAAGCTATAATTATCCACTTATCATCATTGAGGGGGCAGTAGTAGGTGTTGTAACTGGTATTGTAGGTGCTGGTGGTGGCTTTTTAATCATTCCCGCCTTGGTTTTATTGGCAAAACTACCTATGAAAAAAGCGGTAGCAACCTCATTATTTATTATAGCAATTAAATCACTAATAGGCTTTTTAGGAGATGTTCAAAATCTAGATATAGATTGGGTGTTTTTGTTGTCATTTACAGCCATCTCAATTGTTGGTATCTTTATAGGTATTTGGCTCAATAAATTTATTGACGGTAAAAAACTTAAAAAAGTATTTGGTTGGTTTGTATTAGTGATGGGGGTTTATATTATTTATAAGGAGCTAGCAATATAATGATGGTTGTCAAAAATTAATTTGAGGATTTATTTTTATTGTTTCTGAAATACTAAAGTTGTCATAGCACGTATATCTTGAACATTTGTAGTTTTTATAGGTTCAATAAGTGTTAGTTGATGACTTTCTATAAGCTCAGAAATCATCTTTCGGGTAAGATAAACAGCTCCGATTTCTTGTGTTAGACGATCTTGCACATAGGGACTTTTACCATCAAGCCCAATATTTGATGCTGCCCTTATTAAAAGTGTGCCATTGGGTTTAAGTACACGACATAATTCTGAAAACATGTTTTTTAGATGGGCTTCAGATTTTGCAAAATGTAAAACAGCACAACACAGTATATGATCAAACTGACGGTCACTATATGGGAGTGCATCAATAGTGCCTTCTATAAAGTTTGCTGCAAATTTTGGATAGTTTTCTCTTGCTAAGGCAAGGCGTTCTAAATTAGCATCAATAGCCGAAAGTATATAGTTATCTTGGTAAAACCATTTTAAGTTGCGCCCACTACCACAACCAGCATCTAGTATAGCATCACCTGTAGTATACCTGTTTTTTAAAATTTGGTCTATGACATAAATGTCAACATTGCCTAATACATCAAAAGTTTGCGAATAATTCATTTTCTAACTATTTCAGCCCTAAATATAAGAGAATTATTTTGCTACTTTTCTAGACTTTAAATAGTCATGGAGAATAATTGTGTTTCTGGTTTTGCTCTTTGTAAATGTAGGTCAAAAGCCATGCATACATTTCTCACAAAGGGACGCCCTTTTTCTAGTATAGTGAGTGTTTCTTTTTCTATTTTAATAAGTTGGTCTGATTCCATTTCTTTTAACTGCGCTAAGACCTCTGGCATCTCTTTAAAGTAGGTCTCGTTTTCAGTCCAAGAGGTTTGTAATGTGCACATTAAATTAAGTATGTGCTTTCTAATAATTAAATCTTCTTTGTTTAAAATGTGACCTCTATAAACGGCAAGCTCATTGTTGTTTATACGCTTTTGATACTCTTCTACTTTTTTCTCATTTTGAGCAAACCCAAACCAACTATCACTAATAGAAGAGACTCCAAGACCTATCATGATTTCAGTTTTTAAGTCTGAATATCCCATAAAATTACGGTGCATAGTGTTGTCTTTCATTGATTGATAAAGACTGTCTGTGCTTAACGCAAAGTGATCCATACCTATCTCTATATAGCCCGCTTTTTGTAAAGCTTCTTTGCCTATCTCGTACATTTCACGTTTTTCATCTGGACTAGGTAAGTCTGTGTCTTTAAAACCACGTTGCCCGTTTCCTTTTATCCAAGGCACGTGTGCATAACTGTAAAATGCAATACGGTCAGGTTTTAATTCTTTAGTTTTTTCTATGGTGTTTATTATGTGTTCTTTAGTTTGAAAAGGGAGCCCGAAAATAATATCATGCCCTACAGAATTATAACCTAAATCTCTAGCCTGTTCCGTGACACGTTTTACGTTTTCAAACGGTTGTATTCTATTAATTGCTTTTTGTACTGTCTCATTATAATCTTGCACTCCATAACTTACTCTATTAAAGCCAAGATCTTTTAAAACCTTTAAATGTTCAAATGAAGTATTGTTAGGGTGACCTTCAAAACTTATAGAAGCCTTGTCTGCTTTTGTGGCTAGTTTAAATATACCGTTTATAAGTGCAGCGAGATTTTCTGGAGAGAAAAACGTGGGAGTCCCTCCTCCTATGTGTAGCTCACGAATTATGGGACGTTTGTTAAGTAAATTTGTGTATAAAGTCCATTCTTTTAAAACGGTTTCTAGATACGGTGTCTCTACAGTATGATTTTTTGTGATTCGCTTATTACAACCGCAAAAGGTACATAGTTGTTCACAAAAAGGAAGATGTATATAAAGGCTAATGGCAGTATTTTCTTTGTCAGACTCATAAGTATTTATAACAGATTCTTGCCAAGCCTTTGTAGAAAAAGTATCATCTTTCCAGAAAGGAACAGTAGGATAACTAGTATATCTGGGACCGGGTATATTATATTTTGTGATTAAGTTGTCTGACATCTTTAAGCTTTAATTTGATTGCAAATCTCGTATAAATGCTAAAGTTGAAAGCTGATAAAAGTCACTTTATTAAAGATATTAATACTTACTTTAGAGTTTTATTAAACCAAAGTGTACGAGTAAAAGAGAATGATTAAAAAATCTTAGTGTTTTAATTTAGTAACGTAACAATGGTTACAAAGTATGGCCTTTTCATTTTTTAACTTTACAATGTTAAATAACATTTTATGAAATTTATTTTAATTATTATGACATTTTTAAGTTCTCTTTTTGGTGCAAAAGCACAGCAGGCAGATAGTATTAAAGTTTTAAATGCATCTGATTATAAAACTCAAGTAGTAAATAAAGATGTGCAACTAGTAGATGTTCGCACTGCTGCAGAGTTTAATCAAGGAGCATTAGATAATGCGTTAAATATAGATTTTTTTCAAAAAGAAAATTTCCGAAGTGAAATGGAAAAGCTAGATAAAGACAAACCAATTTATCTTTATTGTCGCTCTGGTGCACGCAGTAATAAAGCTGCTGCAGCACTTGATAAAATGGGATTTACTCAAATTTATGATTTAAAGGGAGGCTATTTAGCCTGGCCTTATTAAAAACAAATAAGTATATGAAAACTTCAATAATAGTACAAAATTTAAAATGTAGTGGTTGTGCAAATACCATTACAAACAAGATAAAAGAGCTAAAAGGCATTACGGACATACATGTAGAAGTAGAGGAGAGTAAAGTCTCTTTTAATTATCTAGATGAGCTAGACGCTGTAGCGGTAAAAGAAAAATTAAAAAATTTAGGGTATCCATCTATTGAAGATGCAAATTCTATTACCTCAAAAGCTAAATCTTTTGTAAGTTGTGCTACAGGTAAACTCACTTAATAAAAGATTATGGAACTCAAAGTAACAGATAAGCTGGCAATAGAAAGAACAAGACTTGCAAATGAGCGCACATTTTTAGCTTATTTTAGGTCTGCTATTGTGTTTTTAAGTTCTGGGGCAGCCATCATAAAATTAAAAATGCTGCAAGAAATTGAATGGGTAGGTTATGTGCTGTTATTAATTGGTCCCACGCTTTTCTTTATAGGTTTAATTCGTTTTTTATATGTAAAACGAAACATTAGAAAATATTATAAATAGCACGTTATGAAGACTAGATTATTAGAGATCACCTTCTTAAGTTTATTAATAGCTTCTTTTGCAAGTTGTAATGATGCGAAGCAAAAAGAATACACAGAAGCTAAAACTGTGCAACCTACAGTTGCTGCAATAGAAGGGAAGAAACTCATGGAGCAAAAATGTAATCTATGTCATAGCCCTTCTTCTCAAGAAACAGGCAGAATAGCACCACCTATGGTTGCTGTAAAATCTCATTATCTTGATGATAATACTTCAAAAGAAGAGTTTGCAAATGCTATCTGGAATTTTGTAGAAAAACCTAGCAAGGCAAAATCTAAAATGAAAGGTGCTGTCTTCAATTTTGGTTTAATGCCTTATCAACCTTTTAATGAAGGTGATATACGTAAAATTGCAGACTATATTTATGATTACAAAATAGAAGAACCTTCTTTAAATGCTTCGGAAACACTCACGCCGTCAGAAATAGGTATGGAATATGCCTTGAGCACTAAAAAAGAATTAGGCAAAAACCTAATGGGTACCATTCAAAGTAAAGGAACACTTGAGGCAGTTACTTTTTGTAATAAGCAAGCCTATCCTATTACAGATAGTATGGCAACGGCACAAAATGCAAAAATAAAGCGTGTTTCAGACCAACCAAGAAACCCAGAGAACCAAGCTAGCGTTAAAGAGATTAAATACATTAAAGATTTTAAAAGAGCCATTGCTGCTGGTAATGAGGTGACCCCTATTGTGGAGCATACCAATGGGATGACAAACTTTTATTATCCTATCACTACAAATACCATGTGCCTGCAATGTCACGGGAACTCTAAAACTCAAATAGAACCATTAGTGTTAAACACAATTAAAAATTTATACCCAGAAGATAAAGCTTTAGAATATGATGTTAACCAAGTGCGTGGTATCTGGGCGATAACATTTGATGATAATTCAATTAATAAATAGGACTCCATTTTCATGAAGTATGTTATAAGATTGTAAATCCTGTAACAGATTGTAGATTTTATTAATAAAGTAAGAAAGGAATTTTAGCACTATACGTTTTTAAGTTCTAAAGCTTAGGCGACAATATGTTGCCCTTTATTTAAAGTATCATAAAGAAAACTTTGTAGCAATAGCATTTCATTTTTACCTGTTTCTTTTCCTATTCTACCCCCAAAATATAGGGCAAACCATAAGAGAAATAAAGCTATTAGCCCTACTACTTGAAAGATATAAGGCTCGCCTAAAGTGATGTTAACATACGCCCATATTGCTCCAGCAATAAAAAGTGTTCCTACCACAAAGTGTAAAAACATAAACATAGTCCAAACAGTCGGACTTGGTCCATATAATCCTTTTAAAATTGTAGGCTGGTCTTCAATTTTGTAAATTTCAAGATGAAGTTGAGGTGACCAAAAATGCTGTTTTGCCTTCGGAAATGTTATAAAAACGTGATCGTCGCTTCTGTTTATTATAAAATCTTTTGTTTGCGAACCAGCTTCTTCAAAAGCTTTAAGAAGTTTTTCTGGAGCATCTAAGAATTCAAGAGAAAACCTAGGGCGCAATACAACATCATTTGATAATTCCATATAGTTTTTAAATATATTATATTTTATTGAAAGCTCGTTAAAATTAAATTCACAAAAAGTAAAATGAATATTAATAGACCCAAAAAACTTGATTATATATTTGTAAGTATACAACTATTACTATTTGTTATTTATGCATTGCCTATTAAGTTTTTTACAATAGCGGTACCTGTATGGATACAATATAGCGGAATCTTCTTGGTAGTTTTAGGTGTGTTATTAGGTGCTGTTGCATTGCTTCAAATAAATACAAAGCTATCTCCTTTTCCTACTCCGGTATCAAATAGTACTTTATTAAGTACAGGTGCTTTTTCTATTGCTCGTCATCCTATTTATACTGCAATATTAATGGTGTCATTTGGCTATGCTATATATCAAGAATCTATTTTTAAGTTGCTTATTTTCTTCGCCTTATTCGTGCTTTTTTATTTTAAGTCTAAATATGAAGAAAAGATGTTGCTCTTAACATTCGATTCTTACAAGGAGTATATAAAAAGAACAGGAAGGTTTTTTCCAAAACTGTTTTAAGATAGATCCTTTATTAACTTGTTGATATTTCAGAAAAAATAATAGAAATTTTAATTAAAACGTGATTATGTAACCTAAGTTACTTAGGATGCTTCGTGTATAGTGTATATTTATATCATAATTAGCAACGATAATTAATAACTATTATGGATAAGGAAAATTTATTACAAGAACAGGTGATGCCAATGCCAAGAATAGGTGACACAGCACCAGATTTTGAAGCAGTTACAACAAAGGGGAATATTAAAATGTCTGATTTTGCAAAAGACAAATGGATAGTAATGTTCTCTCATCCAGCAGATTTTACACCAGTGTGTACAACAGAGATGAGTGGATTTGCCATAAGAAAACCAGAATTTGATGCATTAAACACAGCGCTTTTAGGTTTAAGTATAGACAGTATTCACGCACACTTAGGGTGGGTACAAAATGTTAGAGAAAATACAGGTGTCTACTTTGATTTTCCAATAATAGCAGACATAGATATGAAAGTGTCTAAGCTATACGGTATGCTACAACCTAACGAAAGTGAAACAGCTGCAGTAAGAGCCGTTTTCTTCATTGATCCATCTAAAAAAATACGTTTAGTGATGTATTATCCACTTAATGTAGGTAGAAATATGGATGAAATTTTAAGAGCTTTAGATGCACTCCAAACGTCTGATAAATATAAAGTAGCAATGCCACTAGACTGGAAAAGAGGTGATCAAGTAATTTGCCCTCCGCCAAAAACCTTAGACGCTTTAAATGAACGCCTTGTAGATGATACTGTAGAAAAAGTAACTTGGTATCTTGCTAAAAAAGGCGTCTAATACATACCAAAGGCTTTGGTATTTTTAATAAAGCCTTTTTTTAATTTAAACATTGTAATTATGAACATCAAACAATTTGAATATAAACCACTAGCTCATTACTCGTATGCTATTGTTAGTAATGGTGAGATGGCAGTAATAGATCCAGAACGTGACCCTAAAGCATATTATGATTTTGCAGAAAAGAATAATGCTAAAATAGTTGCAGTGATTGAAACGCATCCTCACGCAGATTTTGTGAGCTCTCATTTACAAATACATAAAGAAACAGGTGCTACCATATATAATAGCGTAAAACTTGGGGCAGATTATCCTCATAATCCTTTTGACGATGGTGACTCAATTACAATAGGTGATATTTTGCTAGAGGCTATAAACACACCAGGGCACTCCCCAGACAGTATTACCATAGTAGCTACTCAAGCAGATGAGACAGCATTGTTTACTGGAGATACCTTGTTTATTGGTGATGTAGGTCGTCCAGATTTGCGTGAAAATGTGGGTAATATGAAAGCAAAACGCGAAGAGCTTGCAGAGATGATGTATCAATCTATCACTACAAAATTTAATCACTTACCAGATAATGCAATTGTATACCCTGCTCACGGTGCAGGCTCATTATGTGGTAAAAATTTAAGTGAGGCAAATAGTAGCACCTTAGGTAATGAAAGATTAGGTAATTGGGCTTTTAAAAGCCAAACTAAAGAGGCCTTTATGAATACGATATTAGATGGACAGCCATTTATACCTTCTTATTTTGGGTTTGATGTAGATACGAATAAGGCTGGAGCCGAAACATTAAAGGTTTCAATAGATAGCGTTCCATTTAAAAAGGATGAAACAGCAACTGGTTTAATTGTAGATATACGTGATGAAGCAGATTTTAAAAAGGGACACTTGCCAGGTAGTATTAATATTATGGGGGTTTCAGAAACAGAAAAATTTGAGACTTGGCTAGGAGCAATTGTACAACCTAAAGAACCATTTACGCTAGTTGTAGCTTCAGAAGATCAGAAAGATTATATTTTAAATAGAGTTGCAAAAATTGGTTATGAAAAGCAATTGACACAAGTGATTACTATTTCAGAAGAAAACCTTGTAGAGACCGAAAAGTTAGACTTGGTAGATTTTAAAGAAAACCCAGAAAACTATACCATTATCGATATTAGGAACACGAGTGAAGTTAATGAGGAGCGCTTTTTTGATACTGCAAAATCATACCCCTTAAATGAGTTAAGAGAAAATGCAAATAACATCCCTACAAACAAACCTGTAGTTGTTCATTGTGCTGGTGGGTATAGAAGTGCTGCAGGAAGTAGCATACTAGAAAATATTCTAAAAAATACAACTGTATTTGATTTAAGTGAAGACATTAACAACTTTAAATAAAACTATTATGGCAAATATGAATAATATTGGTTTAGATGTAAACGCATCTCAAACTACCGCAAAAGAATTAAACGATTTACTTTCTAACTATCAAATGTTCTATATGAATCTTAGAGGATTTCACTGGAATATTAAAGGAAGAAAATTCTTTGAATTACACGTTAAATTTGAAGAGCTTTACAATGATGCACTAATTAAAGTAGATGAAATTGCAGAACGTGTGCTTACGCTTAGTGTGATACCAGTGCATACGTTTTCTAAATATATAGAAGTAAGTGAAATTAAAGCAAAAGAGAACGTTACAGATGGCGAAGAGGCTATTACGAGTGTACTTGAAGCATTGACGATATTATTATCAAAAGAAAGAGCAATTTTAGCCATTGCTGGAGATGCAAATGATGAAGGAACAGCGGCATTAATGAGTGATTATATAGTACAACAAGAGAAGTTAGTATGGATGCTTTCTGCGTATCAAAACTAAGAAAATGAGGTGTTTAAATTATGATACAGAAAATATCTTCTAGTAGGTTACGTCTGTAAAACATAAAATTAATTTAGAAATTTTTTAAAAATAATTTCAGTCAGTGGACTATACTCAAGTTGACATCAATCTAAATTTATTACCCTATCTAATTATTATTAATGCAAAATAGACGTATGAAAGAGGACCCAGTAAATTTTTGGAATGAAATGTATCGTACAGATGTATTTAGGTATGGAACTGAACCCAATATATTCTTTAAAGAACAGCTTGATACATTAGCCTCAGGAAATGTTCTTTTGCCAGCCGAAGGCGAAGGACGTAACGCAGTATATGCTGCGGTAAAAGGTTGGAAGGTTACCGCTTTTGACATTAGTGAAAAAGGCAGGCAAAAGGCGCTACGCTTATCAAAAGAAAAAGAAGTTTCTATAGATTACCAGCTTTCTGGTGTACTAGAATTTGAAACTCACGAAAAATTTGATGTTATTGGCTTAAGCTATGCACACTTTCCTGCAGAAATACGTAAAGAAGCAAACCAACGGTTGTTACAATTCTTAAAACCGGGTGGGATTGTCATTTTTGAAGCTTTTGCAAAAGCGCAATTAGGTAAAGCATCTGGAGGGCCTAAAAATGAAGCAATGCTATTTTCTATTAAAGAAATAAAAGAGGAGTTTTCACCTTTAGAATTTACACTCTTAAGAGAAGAAACCATTGAGCTTTCAGAAGGGAGCCATCATAAAGGCGAAGCAGAAATCATACGGTTTATTGCAATTAAAAAATAAAACAAAGCCCTTTTAAGATGTTTCTTAAAAGGGCTTTTACTTAATTGTCATAATTAAAAGGTAAACTTATTCTAGTTTTAATTCCTTCTTTATAGCTTCTACATTTAGGTTTTCTAAGATATTTATAAGGTTTGGATACCAATTTTCATGATAACCAAAATCGCTAATTCTAAATTCGGAAATAGCAGCTTCTTTAGTCCAATTTTCAAATACAATTCTATAAGAGGCAATAACGACACCTGTTCTGTCCGAACCGTGCCAACAATGAATCAATACAGGTTTTTTTGCATCCTTTAAAGCCTTTAAAGCTTCTATAATGTCAGTTTCTGTGACCTTAGCAGTTTGCATTGGTAAATGGACCAACTTTAAGTTTGTGTCTCTAGCTTTTCTTTTATCGTCTCTAAATCGCCTAAAATTTATGATTGTTTTAAATCCATAATCTTCTAGCTCTTTAAAAGCCTTTTTACTAGGTTGATCAGAACGATAAAGCGAATCGTTAATTTGAAATAAGTTGTTAAAATCTCTTGATTCAAATTTTTTAGAATTCATATCTTGGGCAAAACTAAACCCAAATGATAATAAAGCTAATATAAATATGTAGTGCGTTTTATTCATTTTAAAATCCATATTGTACAAATAATGATAAATTTCTTCCAGGGTCATTTATTGGAACACTTTCAAAATCTGCTTGATTCTTAAATGAGAAATTTAAATGATTATTGTATGTTTCATCAAATAAATTTAAAACAGCGATACCAATACTTAAATCCTTAAAAGGTTTAGCTCCTAATCTTAAATCCAACGTTTCATAACCAGCAGTCTCCTGCTCTCCAAAACTAAGCGCAATTTCATCTTGCTTAGAGGTAATCGTATAATCTAAAGATGCCCAGTAAAATTGCTTTTCAAACTCTAACCCTAAACGAGTAACTAATGGAGGTGTTAAAGGTAATGATTCATCTAGATCCGTATTTTTAGTATACACATAAGACAAGGCGGTATTAAAATTAAAATATGTTGCAAAATCTATACTTGCTTCTGCTTCAAAACCTGTTTTATATGCCTTATCAATATTGATAAATCTTTTTACCTCTTGCGGTGTAGCGGTTGGCATAAATTTTCTGTCTAAAGTTGGGTCTATTACAGCAACGATATAATTTTCATAAATAGAATAATAACTAGAAACACTATAGTGTAAAGCGTCAATAGTACTGTCAAAACGTTTAAAACCTTTAAAGCCTATTTCAAATTGATTATTAACTTCTGCGTCTAAAAATGGATTCCCTACATATTCATAAGGATCTTGCCCTACAGAAAAATGGTTAATATAACGTTCTATCATATTTGCAGAACGAACACCGCGGCCATAGGCAAACTCAATAGTTTTGTTTTCTGAGATTTTATGTTTCATTGATACTGTAGCCGAAATATTATGTTCTTCACGCTGGTCAAGATTAGCATATAATTCTTGAAAATCTGCTTCTGGGTCTTGAATATCAGAAACAACTAAGTCATAACGAATACCTGCTGTTAGCATTGTTTTATCATTTAGAGCATATTTGTTTTCAGCAAAAAGCCCAAAATCATTTACAAAAGAATCTTGCCAAATTTTATCTTGATATACGATAGGTTCTGCTAGTACCTCTCCCGTCATATTTGTTTTTACAGTTCTTGTTCTGCCTCCATCTCTAGCAATTAGTATAGCGTCTAGACCTCCATACAATATCCATTTTTCGCTTGGTTTCGTTTTTAATTCTATCTTACCACCTGTTGTAGATGCGTCAATGCTTGACAAGGCATCTGTTGTCATTGCAGTAGCTCTTCTTGTATTAGACATAATATGATCTACAAAGGAGTAATACGCTTTTGCATTTACCTCACTAATTAAACCACTTAAATTTGTTAGTTTATAATCTAAAGATAAAATAGAACTATTATCCTCATCAGTATCCATAGGTAATCCTGCGTGTAAAACATCACGACCAAATGATTGACGCCAATGCGCCTGTACTCTTTGGTTGTCGGTAATATTATACCCTAAGCGCAACCCATAATCTAAACTTCTAAAAGCTGAAGGGATTTCTGTCCCATCACCATCTTTATAATTTCCAAAATCACGATATCCAGCATTTGCTGTGATATCATACTTGTCTGTTATTTGGTGAAGCTTAAGCGAACTCACAAGAGAGTTTCCGTTAGTTTCATAACCACTACTCACTGTTCCGTGAAGCCCTTCGTCTAATTGTTGTGGCTTTTGAGTAACTAGGTTTATAATTCCGCCAAAAGTAGCTCCGTGTCTAACAGTATAAGGACCTTTAATAACCTCAATACGTTCTATATCTTCAGGTACCACGTGAGTAGTAATTGGGTCCATACGGTTAGGACAAGCGTGCATTGCTTTTGTACCGCCATCAAACTGAATATTTAATTGTTCATATTGTGACGCTCTAAAAGAAGGGTCTATTGCGTAGTTACCTCTCTTTATTAAAGAGAATCCATTAAAGTCGCTAAATAAATCTGCTACATTTTTTGGTTGTACTACTTTTTTTGTCAGTTCTGTTTTTACAGTGGTCAGTACTGGGTCAGTTTTTACCTGTCCAGTAACAATCACAGTATTTAAGTGCGTCACTTTTTTGATAGTATCTTGCGCTTTTTCTGGAGTCTCTTGCGCAAACAGAGACATCGGTATAAGTGTGCTTAGAAGCACTAGATGTTTAATTTTCATAATCTAAAATTCTAATTCTATTATATACTAATGTGAAGCACCTGCTTAAATAGTAGTGCCTCAATTTAATTTTCAGTAAGAATTAAGAATATCTTGGAGGGTGAAAAATAGAAGGGAAAAACGTAGGCTTATACTGTGATGCACACCAAGAGCACAGTGTTTTTTTAGTTGTAATTACGAGAAGTTTTTCTTCTGAAATAGCTACAGGATAATAAACAAGTTGCTCCCATTCTAGAGCAGGTATTGGTTTACCTTCTTTTGTCGAAGACTCTGGGCTCATTTTGCTTAAGTAACATTTACCATTGCACTTTAGTTCTGGCTTGTCTTTGTTTTCACATAGTTGCTCAACAAAACTATTTATATCTAAAACATACCAACTATACACAAAAGTAGGTCTAAGGCTATTGCTTAATAATAATATAGATAATATGGTAGTGATTATAAATTTCACACCACAAAATTAAGCTGCTTTTTTTACCTAAAAGGTAACAAATGTCACCTTGAGATAGATTTATAGGTGTATGTTACATTTTAAAACCAACACATACTATTTAAACTATAAAATAGTAGTTAATGCAACTCTTGTTACATAGCTGTCAAAGATTCATCTATTATCTTTGTAATACTGTTTTATAAACTTAAAAAGTTATTTAGTATGGAAGATATGCTCTTTTATGATAGACTGCAATTTGCATTTACTATCACATTTCATTATATATTTCCGCAGTTAACGATGGGCCTCTCTTTATTGGTGGTCTACTATAAATGGCGGTATTTAAGAAGCAACGTTGAAAAGTATAACAATGCGGCAAAATTCTTAATGAAAATATTTGCTATCAACTTTACAATGGGAGTAGTAACAGGAATCCCAATGGAGTTTCAGTTTGGAACCAACTGGGCAAAATTCTCAGAACTAACAGGTGGTATTATAGGGCAAACCCTCGCTATGGAAGGGATGTTTTCCTTCTTTCTAGAATCTTCCTTTTTGGCACTCTTTATTTTTGGTGAAAAATTAATGGGGCAGAAGCTTCACTTTTTAACTGGATTTTTAGTCTTTTTAGGTTCTTGGGCTAGCGGTTGGTTTATATTAGCAACTAACGCTTGGATGCAGCATCCAGTAGGTCACGAGATTTTAGAAAACGGAACCTTTGTTTTAGCAAATTTTTCAGAGCTTTTTACAAACCCTTGGTTAATACCAGCTTTTTTACATAACCAGATGGCTTCTGTAGTTACTTCTTCATTTGTGGTCGCCAGTATAGGTGCCTTTTATGTGTTGAGAAATAAACAAATAGAGTACGGGCATTTGTTTTTAAAGACAGGAGTTATTTTTGGATTAATATCTAGTCTCTTAGTGGCTTTCCCTACGGGAGATTGGAATGCTAAAAATGTTGCAAAATACCAGCCGGCTGCCTTTGCTGCTATGGAGGGTATTTTTGAAACAGAAGAAGCCGGAGCAGAAATTGTACTTATAGGGCAACCTAATATGGTAGATAAAAAACTAGATAATAAAATTGCAGTTCCTAACATACTAAGCTTTTTAACCTATCAAGAATGGGATAAACAAGTCCCAGGGATGGATCAGTTTAAAGAAGAAGAATTACCAGACAATATTCCAGCACTGTATTATTCTTATCATATTATGGTAGGTTTAGGTACTGTTTTTATTGGTGTTATGGCGCTTGCAGTATTCTTTTTGTGGCGTAAAAATTTACATAAAATGAAACCTTTACTTTGGTTCATTATGTTTTTGGTTCCTTTCCCATACATAGCAAATCTCACTGGTTGGTACACTGCAGAACTAGGGAGACAGCCATATTTAGTCTACGGTTTATTAAAAACTAGTGAGGGTGTCTCTCCCACGGTTTCATCTGGAAATACATTATTTACTTTATTGGGCTTTGTTGCTTTATATATGCTATTAGGATTATTGTTTTTAGTCTTAGTAGGTAAAACAATTCATCAAGGTCCTACACCTCAAAAACATTAAATCATGGAATTAGTTTGGTACATAATTATAGGTATTGTTTTAGCTATGTTTTTCGTTTTAGATGGCTATGACTTTGGAGCAGGAATCATTCACTTGTTTTATGCAAAAAAAGAAAAAGACAAAGAAGTCATTGCAAAATCTGCCGGCTTGTTTTGGGATTCAAACGAGGTGTGGCTTGTAGCTGCGGGTGGTATGCTTTTTATGGCGTTTCCTTCGTTTTATGCCTCTGTGTTTAGTGGTTTTTATTTACCCTTAATTATTGTCTTGTGGCTCATTATATTTAGGGCTATAGGCTTAGAGTTTAGAGCGCAATTTAATTATCAAATGTGGAAAGATATTTGGGATAAATCTTTTGGAGTCTCTAGTCTTTTATTAGCGCTTTTCTTTGGTATTGCACTGGGTAACATTGTTAGAGGTGTCAATTTAGGTATTGTAGATACGGGTGTTTCTACACAAGAAGCGCACTACTTTTTCTTACCGTTATGGGATAGCAGTTTTAGTCCTTTAAGTGATCATCCTGGTGTGATAGATTGGTTTACATTAATAATTGGTTTTATCGCTGTGGTAACACTTGCTATTCATGGTGCAAACTGGGTGATTTTAAAAACCAATTCTTCTATAAACAAAAAACTAAAAGGAGTTATTTTTAAATTAAATATAGCCCTTGCCGCGCTTACTGTGTTTTCTTTAATTGTCTGGCAATTGGTAAATCCTAATTCTTTAAATAATTTTATAGATAAGCCTTATTTAATGGTGTTTCCTATCATTTATCTCACGGGATTAGTTGGGTTGTTTTTTATTAAAAAAATAAAGAAAGATGTACACGCTTTTGCCTTGTCAACCATGCTCATTTTAGGTGGGATCACATCTTCACTTGCGTCCATGTTTCCGGTAATTTTACCTTCTGTAAATGATACGAATCCTTCTTTAACTATTTACAATACTGCCGCATCAGAATATGGTCTGTCTGTAGCAATGAATTGGGGAGTTGTAGGGATTATTCTTGTTATTATTTATATGATAGTTCAAAAAAGATTAACGACTGGTAAGGTAGATGAAATGGATTATGGACATTAAAGCATTTATGTTATTATGACTGAAACGTTAATCTCATTATTAAGTATTCTTGCGGGAATAATTGGAGCAAACTTACTTGGTTTTGTGTACAAAAAATACACTTTTGGTATTATAGGAAATACAATTTCGGGAGTGTTTGGGAGTATCTTTTTTATAAAAAGTTTAGGGAGATTGGGTTTTGATCCCTTGTCAATCATGCAATCTGGAACTGTAAATTGGACACTATTTACAGTAAATATATTGGTGTCACTTCTTGGTGGTATCATAGGAATTATAGCCTTTAAGACTATAAAAACAAAAATGAACAAATAGAAAAGTAGTTGATATTTCCGAAGTAATCCTTCAATATTTTAAGCTTTAAGTAAGAGACTATTCATCCTTTTTCTTAGTCATTTTGTATACTAAATATGCAAACCCCACTACAAAGTGAAGTACAATAATACCGGCAACAATATACAGTGTGGTGTTAGAATTGTCTGTCATGTTTGAGTCTTTAAATTTTCAGTAAAAATAATTAGTTGCTATAAGGTAAAATATGACCAATATTATTTTTTAAAATAATATTTCAGCAATAAAATAGCGTTCTTATTTCATTACTTTACTTATTAACGGGGTGTCAACTGATAACAATCATTTTTCTTAATATAGATTAAAACTAATTTAATATTCAATAAATAATTTAACAAAATGGAACAACATACTTATAATGTAAACGTAAACTGGACACAAGATAGAAAAGGGATTATGTGTTCTCCAGAATTAGAAAATAAAGAAACAAACCAAAGCAATTGCTTAGAGGTAGCCACTCCACCAGAGTTTCCAGGGGGGATGCCAAATATTTGGTCACCAGAGCATTTATTTACTGCAGCGGTGAGTAGTTGTTTAATGACAACTTTTTTAGCAATTGCAGAATATTCAAAATTAGAATACGTGTCTTTTAAGTGTGAGTCTAAAGGGATATTAGAAAAAGTTGATGGTAAATTTGTCATTAGTGAAGTATTGTTATTTCCAGAAGTTGTTATTACAGATGCTTCTAAAAGAGAGCGTACAGAACGTATTTTAGAAAAATCTGAAAAAGCATGTTTGATTTCAAACTCAATAAATTCTAAGATTACAATGACTTCAAAAATTACAATCCAAGATTAAATTGCTATTCTGTAACCTAGGTTACAGTAAACACTTAACTAGCCAATTACCTTTATAAAAAATTATAATGATGGCTAAAATAGTTATTCTTGGTGCTGGTATTTCTGGACATGTTTCAGCAGCACATTTACGCAGAAAATTATCTAAAGAACACGAAGTTGTAGTAGTGTCTCCAAATAGTAATTATCAGTGGATACCTTCTAATATATGGGTAGGTATTGGCAGAATGAAATCTGAAAAAATATTATTTCCGTTAGCCCCTTTATATAAAAAGAAAGGCATAGATTTTAAACAAGCAAAGGCTATTTCTTTTTTTCCAGAAGGCGATAAAACAGAAACAAAGCCCTATGTTTTATCTGAATACGTTGTAGGTGATAATAAAGGGAAGCAAGAAAAAGTTACCTATGATTATTTAATAAACGCAACAGGACCAAAACTTAATTTTGAAGCAACCGAAGGGTTAATTCCTGGAGAAAATAAAACCTATTCTGTTTGTACATATACACACGCAGATCACGCTTGGGATGGCTTAAAAAGCCTAATTCAAGAAATGAAGCAAGGCAAAAAAGCAAAAATTTTAATTGGTACGGGTCACGCAAAATCTACCTGTCAAGGTGCTGCCTTTGAGTATATATTAAATGTAGAACAAGAATTGCGTAAGCACAATGTACGTGATATGGCAGAAGTTACTTGGATCTCTAATGAATTTAAATTAGGAGATTTTGGGATGGACGGAATGCTATTAAGCTATGGGGGTATGACCATGAAATCTCACGAAATGGTTGAGATGATTTTTGAAGATAGAGACATTAAATGGGTGCTTGGTGCCGGAGTAAACAAAATAGAAGACGGTATTGCTCATTATGAAAATCTAGATGGTGAATACAAGACAGAAACCTATGATTTTGCAATGTTAATCCCTTCTTTTTCTGGGCATGGTTTTAAGGCTTTTGATAAAAACGAAAATGATATCACTGAGAAGCTGTTTAAAGGGTTTATGATTGTTGATGCAGATTATACTGCTAAGCCTTATGAAGAGTGGTCTGTAAAAGACTGGCCAGAAACGTATCAAAACCCTAGTTATAAAAACATATTTGCGCCAGGTATTGCGTTTGCACCACCGCACGCTATCTCAAAACCAAGAAAAAGCAAAAACGGTACAGCCATATCACCTGCTCCTCCAAGAACAGGAATGCCTTCTGGTATTACTGCAAAACTAGTGGCAGATAATATTATAGATTCTATTAAAAATGGCAAAGAGTCATTAGACCACAAAGGGAGTCTTGGTAATATGGGAGCAGCATGTATAGCATCTGCGGGTTACGGTTTTACACAAGGAAGCGGTGTAAGTATAACAACCTATCCTATCGTGCCAGATTATGAAAAATATCCAAAATCCCAAGGGAGACAATTAGGTAAAACTTTTGGAGAAATAGGCTTAGCCGGTCACTGGTTAAAATTAGCATTGCATTATGCTTTTATCTATAAAGTAAAAATGAAACCTTTTTGGTGGTTAATCCCAGAATAAAATAGTGTCTAGTAACAGTAAATAAGAAGTCTGAAATTTTAAAAATAGTACAATGACACAAAGAATATCAAAATATCAAAGGTTTAAAATGATGAATCCTATCATCCAGTTTTTTAAGTTTATTTATTTAAGTATTAAAATAATGATGGTCGTAGCAGGAGGTCATGGTGGCACAAGGGCTAATAAATAATAAGTTGAAATATCTTGTTATAAATTAAAAATATTTAAAATAAAATTGATGTGGTAATCAGTTTTGGTTAGTGGGTAAAAGGTGTCTGTAAATAATTATAGATACCTTTTTTACTTGGTAACTATTGTTACCAAAACCTATTATTTTAAGCGGTATTTTTACAGCATCAAAATAGTAGTTTAATGAAAAAAACGTATTTATCCATTCTTGCTTTTGTATTAATTAGCCTTGTTAGTCACGCACAAGAAGTCGTGCCTATCTCAAAAGCTGAAGCGATTACTAAGGTATCGCAAGAAAACACAAGCCTTAAAATTTCGGAACAAGAGTTTATGGTGGCGAGAGCAGATTATAAACAAACAAATGCAATCTTTTTGCCTAACATTACGGCAAGTCACACGGGGATAACCACTACAAATCCTTTAATGGCATTTGGGTCAAAATTGAATCAAGAAATACTGACTCAAAATGATTTTAACCCTGCATTATTAAATGATCCGTCACACATTCAAAATTTTGCTACAAAGTTTGAAATACAACAACCTCTTGTAAATCTTGATGGCATATACCAGCGCAAAGCTGCAAAGGCTAAGATGGAGGCGATGTCATTAAAACAAACTCGCACCGGAGATTATTTAACACTAGAAGTAGAAAAAGCCTATATGCAATTGCAGTTGGCCTACAAGGGTGTTGATGTTTTAGAAAAAGCGCTCCAAACCTCTCAAGCTAATAAAAAACTCACAGACAATAGTTTTGAGCAAGGTTATCTTCAAAAATCAGACGTGCTTAATGCCAGTGTGCGTGTTACAGAAGTTCAAAACCAGTTGCAAACCGCAAAAAGTAATGTGCAAAACGCATCAGATTATTTGTCTTTTTTAATGAATGATGATGCCTATGTAGTGTATAAACCAAGCGATGTGTTAGAAAAGCAAACACTGGTTATAGCGGCAAATAACGAGATTTCAGAAAACAGAGCAGACATAAAAGCGATGCAGCTGGCCACAGACGCCTATAGTGCGATGAACAAGGCAGACAAGATGGCTTTTTACCCAAGTCTTAATGCTTTTGGTAGCTATGAGTTGTATGATGACCAGTTGTTTCAAGGGAGTGCAAATGGGTATTTGTTAGGAGCACAATTAAAATGGGATTTATTTCAGGGTGCTAAGCGCTTCGGAAAAGTCCAGAAAAGTCAAGCTGAGTTCCAGAAATCACAATTAGAATATGAGCAATATGTCTCTAAAAGTACCCTAGAGCTAAACCAAGCAAAAAGAACACTGTTAGATGCAGAAAATAAATTAAGTCTAAACAAATTAGCCCTAGCGCAATCTGAAGAATCGCTAAGAATAAGAAAAAATAGATTTAAAGAAGGGCTAGAAAAAACAACAGACTTATTAATGGCCGAAACACAATACGCTCAAAAACAATTAGAATATTATCAAACCATTTTTGAATACAATTATGCACAAGCATATTTACAATTTCTAACAAAACAATAATCCTGTCTCACTGTCTCGATAGCTATCGGGAGCAGAAGTGCAACAAACGAACCAAAAATTAAAATAAAGCACAATGTCACACTAAGCATTAACAAGTTCTAAGTTAAGTAGAAATATCAAAGTGCAACAACATAACCAAAATTAAAATGAAAAAACACACATACATATTCATCGCAATCGCAACGACATTTATAATGGCAAGCTGCGGTAGTGAAGACAAAAAAGCAGTGGTTGACAATACACCAGCAATTGCTGTAAAAGTAAACGAGATCGCTGTACACGGTAACAGTCCTTTTTTAAGTGTAAGCGGAAAAATACAAGCTGCAAATAGTGCAGATTTAAGCACAAGAATGATGGGTTTTGTAAATAAAGTACATGTTTCTGTAGGCGATAAAGTACGCAAAGGACAGCTACTAGTTTCTATTAATAACTCAGACTTACAAGCCAAACGTGCACAAGTAAACGCAAGTATTACAGAAGCTACAGCGGCAGTAACGAATGCAGAAAAAGATTATACCCGTTTTAAAAATCTATTTGCAGCAAACAGTGCTTCTCAAAAAGAAGTAGATGATATGACTGCAAATTTTAATATGGCTAAAGCACGTTTAGAAGGAGCAAAGCAGATGAAAAATGAGATTAATGCTCAGTTTGCATATAGCAATATAACCGCCCCTTTTAGCGGTACTGTAACAAGTAAAAATGTAGAAACTGGCGATATGGCAAACCCAGGGCAACCACTAATATCTATTGAAACACCCGGAAACTTTGAAGTACGCGCGATGGTGCCAGAGAGCGAAATATCTCAAATTAAAAAGGATACTGAGGTAGATGTTGTTGTAAAATCTTTAAATAAAACACTAAAAGGAAAAGTAACAGAGGTAAGTACTTCTGCAAAAAATACCGGAGGTCAGTATTTAGTGAAAATTGCACTAGATAAAACAGAAGCAGGCATTCTTTCGGGAATGTTCACGACGGTTCAATTTCCGGTAGCGAAAAAATCTAAAACAAACTTGGTATTACTACCTAAAGAGGCAATCATAACCAACGGTCAATTATCTGGAGTGTATACCGTAAGCGAGAGCAACACCGCATTGTTACGCTGGTTACGATTAGGTAGAACTTTTGGTGATCAAGTAGAGGTATTGTCTGGTTTACGTGCAGATGAGTCCTATATCTTTTCTGCGGAAGGGAAACTGTACAATGGAGCGAAAATTAGTATCCAGTAGTATTTAAAGTGTTCCGTTTTAACAATATGTCATTTGTACTAGAAATTTTCAAGACCGCATAATTTGCGTTTAGAATTACTCGTGAATGTAAAGACATTTGAAGAGGAAACCCTTTTAATTGTCATATTGAGCGCAGTCGAAATGCTGCAATTAAAAATAGTGTAACAAACAGCCTGTTACAAAGCCCATAAAAGTAAAAAAATTACCTCTTTCGAGGTAATGAAAAAAAATAATAATAATGAAAGAAGGAATCGCAGGAAAAATTGCCAAAGTCTTTATGCAGTCTAAGTTAACAGTTTTGTTAATGATTGTATTTATGGTCGTTGGTGTGTATAGTTCGTTTTTAATCCCTCGTGAAGAGGAGCCGCAAATAGATGTGCCTATGGCAGATATCTTTATAGGCTATCCTGGTGCAAGCCCAACAGAAGTGGAGTCTAGAGTAATCAAGCCCTTAGAGCAGTTAATCTCAAATATTAAAGGGGTAGAGTATGTGTACTCTACATCTATGAAAGAGCAAGGGATGGTGATCGTTCAGTTTTATGTGGGCGAAGATATTGAGCGTTCGTTTGTAAAATTATACAACGAGATTAATAAACATATGGACCAAATGCCACAGGGCGTGACGTTTCCGTTAGTAAAAACGCGTGCCATTGATGATGTTCCTATGTTAGGGGTAACGTTGTGGAGTGAAAACTACGATGATTACCAGTTAAGTCAGATGGCACAAGAACTAGAGGCCGAAATTAAAAAAGTAAACGACGTTGCGATCACGCATAAAATAGGAGGGCGCGACCGTCAATTAAGAGTTGTTTTAGACAAAGACAAGCTAGCGGCTAGCGGCTTAGACTTTTTATCTGTTTCTGAAATGATCAAAGCAAACAACACGCAATTAAGTGCGGGAAGCTTTGATAAAAACGACACCGAGTTTTTAGTAAATACAGGGTCATTTTTGGCTTCTGTGACAGATGTAGAGAACTTGGTGGTGGGTGTACAACAAAATCAGCCTATCTATTTAAAACAAGTAGCGACCATTATTGATGGGCCAGAAGTACCACAAAACTATGTGAGTTTAGGTTTTGGTAAAGGCAGTGACAAAGTTTCTACGTTTAAGTCTGAGTATCCTGCGGTGACTATTTCCGTAGCAAAAAGAAAGGGTGCAGATGCCATGAAAATTGCTGAGGTGATTATTGCAAAAGTGGAGCACTTGCGTAAAACATTAATCCCAGATGATGTACAGGTAGAAATTACACGTAATTATGGTGAGACAGCCTCACATAAAGTGTCTGAACTTTTATGGCACTTAGTAGGATCTATCTTTGCGGTTACCCTTGTGGTGATGTTAGCCATGGGATGGCGTGGTGGTCTGGTAGTTTTTCTATCGGTGCCAATTACGTTTGCCCTTACGTTGTTAAGTTATTATATGTTAGATTATACGCTTAACCGTATTACACTATTTGCTTTGGTGTTTGTAACGGGTATTGTGGTGGATGATTCTATTATTATAGCCGAGAATATGCACCGGCATTTTAAGATGAAACGTTTGCCGTTTAAAGATGCGGCTTTATATGCTATTAATGAAGTAGGAAACCCAACGATACTAGCCACATTTACGGTGATTGCATCTGTATTGCCTATGGCATTTGTATCTGGATTAATGGGGCCTTATATGGCACCAATGCCTATTGGGGCATCTATTGCAATGATTTTGTCATTGTTTGTAGCACTTACAATTACACCTTATCTAGGCTATATCTTTTTAAGAGAAAAAGAAAAGCCTGCCCGCCAAGGTGGGAAAGAAAAAGCTCCAAAAGTAGAGAAACCACTAGAAGAAACACTTATTTATAGAGTGTACAATAAGTTTGAGCGTCCGTTAATGGAAAGCAAAGCAAAAAGATGGTTGTTTTTAGGCGGAACCTTTATAGTGCTAATCGGGACAATGGTATTGTTTTTTACAAACTCTGTGGTGGTGAAAATGTTGCCATTTGACAATAAAAATGAGTTTCAGGTAGTGATAGATATGCCAGAGGGCACAACATTAGAGCGTACGGCTGTAGTGACCCAAGAGATTGCACAATACTTATCTACAAGACCAGAGGTGGTAAATTACCAAAATTATATAGGGACTTCTGCACCGATCACTTTTAACGGTCTAGTACGTCATTACGATCTTCGTGGAGGTAGTAATATGGCAGATATTCAGGTAAACCTAATAGATAAAGGAGAGCGTAAAGCGCAGAGTCATGACATTGCAAAATTATTGCGACCAGATATCCAAAAGATTGCCGCAAAATATGGTGCAAATGTAAAATTGGTAGAAGTACCGCCAGGACCTCCTGTACTTTCTACAATAGTTGCTGAGGTATATGGACCAGATTATGAGGAGCAAATAAAGATTGCAAATAGTATTCAGACCATTTTAAAGAATACCGACGATGTAGTGGATATAGACTGGATGGTAGAAGATGATCAAACAGAATATCAATTTGACATCAACAAAGAAAAAGCAATGTTATACGGTGTTGCACCACAGCAGATTGCCTATACAATGAATATGGCTTTGTCTAATAGACCTGTAACAAATATGTATGATGAAGATGCTTCTAACCAAATAGGGCTCATTTTAGCTTTAGATGAAAAAGAAAAGTCTACAATTTCAGATATCTCTCAGCTTAATGTGAAATCTAAACAAGGAACGATGATTCCTATTGCAGATTTGGTGACTATTTCAGAAACTACAAGTGCAAAAAGTATTTATAGAAAAAACCAAAAGCGCGTTGTGTATGTGATGGCAGATATGGCAGGAAAACTAGAAAGTCCTGCATACGCTATTCTAGGTATGGAAGAAAAACTAAAAGAAATTCCATTGCCAGCAGGGTATAAAATTAACGAGATGTACCTAGGACAACCAGATTATGAAGATGATTACACAGTAAAATGGGATGGAGAATGGCAGATTACCTTAGAAGTTTTTAGAGATTTAGGGATTGCATTTTTAGGCGCAATTATATTAATCTACATCTTAATTGTAGGATGGTTCCAGAATTTTAAAGCCCCTATTGTAATGATGGTTGCGATACCATTATCATTAATTGGTATCATTATAGGGCACTGGATTATGGGCGCATTTTTTACAGCTACTTCGTTTATAGGGATGATTGCATTAGCAGGAATTATGGTACGTAACTCAGTATTGTTAATAGATTTTATCAATCTACGAACAGCAGAGGGAGTTCCGTTAAAACAAGCTGCTATTGAAGCAGGAGCGGTAAGAACTACCCCTATTTTATTAACAGCAGGAACGGTAGTAATTGGAGCATTTGTAATATTGTTTGATCCTATTTTTCAAGGTCTGGCTATTTCATTAATGGGAGGGACAATTGTCTCTACAGTACTTACTTTAATTGTAGTGCCATTAGTGTACTATATGATAGAGAAGAAAAATATTAAATAAATAATTTTAAAAAGAACAGTATTATGTTGAACACATATTTTAGAGTAATAGTAGGAGTGATGGTATTATTAAGCGTTGTCTTAAGTGTTTATGTTAACCCTAACTGGATGTGGTTTACCGTATTTATAGGAGTTAATTTAATACAGTCTGCTTTTACAAAATGGTGTTTATTAGAAACTATTTTAATGAAACTAGGTATTAAAAAAGGGAGTGGAGCTAGTTGTTCTGTTCCTAGTTCAAAATAAATGAAATAAAAAATGCCTCCCGAAAAGGAGGCATTTTTTTTATGATCAATAGCTTAAGCTTACATCATTCCTGGCATTCCGCCACCCATAGGAGGCATTGCAGGAGCATCTTCTTTAATGTCTATTAAAGCACATTCTGTAGTTAAGATCATTCCAGAAACAGAAGCAGCATTTTCTAATGCAATTCTAGTTACTTTTTTAGGATCTATAATACCTGCTTTAATCATATCTACATACTGGTCACTCTTAGCATCGTATCCAAAGTTTTTCTTTCCTTCAGAAACTTTGTTAATTACAACACTTCCTTCACCACCTGCATTAGATACAATTGTGCGTAAAGGTGCTTCTATTGCTTTAGCTACTATTTGTACCCCAGTAGTTTCATCAAGATGATCTGTTGTTATTTTGCTTAGTACAGCTTTTGCGCGTACTAATGCAACACCACCACCAGCAACGATACCTTCTTCTACTGCAGCTCTTGTTGCGTGAAGGGCATCATCTACACGGTCTTTCTTTTCTTTCATTTCAACCTCAGAAGCAGCACCAACATAAAGAACAGCAACACCACCAGCTAATTTAGCTAATCTTTCTTGTAGCTTTTCTTTGTCGTAGTCACTTGTAGTTGTCTCAATCTGAGATTTAATTTGACCCACTCTTGCTTGGATGTTGTTCTTTTCTCCAGCACCATTTACAATAGTAGTATTGTCTTTATCAATAGTTACTGTTTCTGCAGTACCTAATAAATCGATTGTAGCATTTTCTAGAGTGAATCCTCTTTCTTCAGAAATTACAGTACCTCCTGTTAAAATAGCGATATCTTCTAACATTGCTTTTCTACGGTCACCAAAACCTGGTGCTTTTACAGCAGCAATTTTTAAAGAACCTCTAAGCTTGTTTACAACAAGTGTAGCTAATGCTTCACCATCAAGATCTTCAGCAATAATTAAAAGAGATTTTCCTTGTTGCGCTACTGGCTCAAGAATAGGAAGTAAATCTTTCATTGAAGAAATTTTCTTATCACATAAAAGAATCATAGGATTCTCTAATTCTGTCGTCATTTTTTCGCTATTTGTAACGAAATATGGAGATAAGAAACCTCTGTCAAACTGCATTCCTTCTACAACATCTACGTATGTGTCTGTACCTTTAGCTTCTTCAACTGTAATAACCCCTTCTTTTCCTACTTTACCAAAAGCCTGGGCAATTAGATCTCCTATTTGGTCATCATTATTTGCAGAGATAGAAGCAACTTGCTTTATTTTATCGCTATCGCTCCCTACTTTTGTAGCTTGCTTTTCAAGGTCTTTTACAATAGCCTCTACTGCTTTGTCAATTCCTCTTTTAAGATCCATTGGGTTTGCACCTGCAGCAACGTTTTTTAATCCTTCTTTTACAATTGCTTGTGCAAGAACAGTGGCAGTAGTAGTACCATCACCAGCAAGGTCATTGGTTTTACTTGCTACTTCTTTTACCATTTGCGCTCCCATATTTTCTAGTGCGTCTTCTAGCTCAATCTCTTTTGCTACAGAAACCCCATCTTTAGTTACTTGTGGTGCGCCAAATGATTTTCCAATAATTACATTACGACCTTTAGGACCTAATGTTACTTTTACTGCATTTGCTAATGCATCAACACCGCGTTTAATACCGTCGCGTGCTTCTAAGTCAAATTTTATATCTTTTGCCATGATTTTCTTTGCTTTCGCAAAAAGCTTTAAGCTATATGCCTTAGGCTTTATGCTAGTTTATATTTAATTTTTGTTTTAGTGAATGTATTTTTCTTTTTATCACATTAACTTGAGTTAGTAAATTATCGAAATTGGTTTCATCGATATAATTCAAATCTTTTGATAAAATGATAAGATATTCAGTCTCGTTTGCTGAGCCAATTGCAATGGTAAGAAATCTGTTAAATTCTTTATCACTATCTCTTCCGCAGCCTTCCGCTATGTTTGTAGGGATAGAAGAAGAAGCTCTTCTCAATTGTGATGTTATGCCATAGATTTCAGACTTCGGGTAACTATTTGAAATGTTATATACATCAAGTGTTAATTGATGGCTCAATTCCCAAATAGTATATTTTCTAAAGTCTCTCATTGCCTATAGCTTAAAGCTTATTGCTTACAGCGCGAAGCTATATAATCGCTAAAATATCGTCCTCACGCATTATTAGGTAATCGTTACCTTCTAGCTTTAACTCTGTTCCGGCATACTTACCGTAAAGCACAGTATCGCCAACTTTTACCGTCATTTTTTGGTCGTCTTTTCCTTTGCCTACTGCAGCTACTTTACCTTGTTGAGGTTTTTCTTTTGCGCTATCTGGTATGTATATTCCAGAGGCTGTTTTTGTTTCTGCCGGTTGTGGCTCAACAACGACTCTATCTGAAAGAGGTTGAATTTTTAAACTCATAATTAAAATATTTTTTATCATTTCCGCAAAAGCGGAAATCTTATTAATAATAGTTAATACCCAATAGGCAGAAAGTATGCCAACGCAAGTAAACTGTCATTATGAAAGGGAATAAGATATTAAAATGTCAGCTTGGCAGACATTAATTGCAATTGCCTCACCGGAGGTTCAGGAATTTGATGAAACAAAAAATGCCAACTCGTTAGAGTTGGCATTTAAATATGTTTTTAAGATGTGAGTCTTACTTGTCTCCTCCGTCTGTGTCAACATCTGTTGCAGGAAGCGTTTGGTTTGTAGCCGGTAGTGTATTCTGTATTGCATCTTGATCAAGTGCACGAGAATCTGTAATGTTATCACCAGTTCCTAATAAAGGAATGTTTGAAAGTAAGATTAATACAATTAAAATTAGAGATAGTGTCCAAGTACTTTTGTCAAGAAAATCTGTTGTTTTCTTAACACCACCCATTTGCTGAGTTCCACCACCTCCAAAAGAAGAAGATAATCCGCCTCCCTTAGGATTTTGTACCATTATAACTACTACTAGCAAAAATGCTATAAAAATGATTAAAACTAAAAATATCGAAAACGTACTCATTGTATTATTTTTTATCTAAATTCTTTATTGCCCTAATTTGGTCTGCAAAGAAACCACTTTTTTCGGGATATTTCAAAATTAATATTTTATATGCTTGAATGGCCTTGTCATACTTTTTTTGTTGCAAGTAAACTTTAGCTAAAGTCTCTGTCATTAAGGCTTTTGGGCTGTCGTTATTTGTAATAGCTATTTGAGAAAATGGCTCATTCTTAGCTTTAGGGATAATTTTAGGCTGCTCTTGTATAAATTTTTCTATCTGCTGAAACTTTTTAGCTTGTGTATCTCCTTTCTTTGCTTGCGCTTTTGGGGCTTTTTTTGGCTCTTCTGAAATAGGCTCGACTGGAGTTTGCGCTACCTTTTTTATAGGCGTTGCTTGTGATAGTTTTAACCATTCTGTAAAAGAATGCGTGTCTTCTTTTTTAAACGGAATAGGCGCGTTCTCTTCAATTGTTTGGGGTGTTTCTTCTTCGGCGGTAGTTTTGGTACTTAAAGTTTCCGAAGTTTCAATACTATTTTCTATCGATGTAACAGAAGCTTCTTCTTTCTTCTCAAAAAGGTGCGGATTTAAAATTGCGTTTGCTTTCTTTAATTCGCTTTCTATTTCTTCTTTTTTGGCGGTATCATGCTCTTGTGAGAGGTCTTGGTGTTCTACTTCTATATTATTCCAATCGTCTTTATGAGCTATGATGGTTTGCGAAATTTGATCTTGTACAAACTCTGTAGATGTGATATATGAGAATAAAACATCACGATCTGTGGTGTAAGCTGCCGTCTTTTTTAGTGCATCGTTGTATAAAAAACTATGCTCATTTTTAAAAGCTTTTAACTGAAGCGCTCGAGCAGATTGAAAATAAGGATACATGTCAAGCATTAGAGAAATGTCGCCTAAGTGACTTTTGTCTATTTCTTGTGGGTTTGCTAAGAGGTATGTGTAGGTTTCTTTATTCACAGTTTACCATTTTGCAAGCGATGTGTTAAAAATATCTTGCGTAATACGTTCAAAAATTTCATCTAATGCTGAATCCAGTGAACTACCTATTAACTGTGTGGTTCCTGGGTAGTCAAAATAAAATGAGAAGCGCTGTTCAAAATCATTGTCAGGTACTTTTGTATCGTAAAATCTTACGTTTACACCTACGGTTAGTCTGTTTTGAGCTGCTGTACTCTCTGAGGTTGCAGTAATTGGTGCGGTGTAGAACTCTACAATTTCGCCTTCATAGATGAGATCGCCATTATTTGTTACTAGATCAAGACTGGTCTGGTTAAGTAGCAGGTCTTGTAGTTTTAAGGTGAAATCTCTATCAATTCCAGGTTCTACATTTGGGGCATTATTTTGAAAATAATTTACTTGAAATGTTTTTATATCTGGCCCAATACTCGCTCCAGAAAAAGAATAAATACCACAACTACTCACTGTTAGAAGTAAACAGAATAGGAGTGTAGTAGTAACAATGTTTAGTGTCTTTTTTTTCATAAGCTTAGAACCGCCAAATTACAAATTATATTGTTTAATTTTTCTATAAAGTGTACGTTCACTAATACCTAGTTCATCTGCCGCATCTTTACGTTTTCCTTTGTATTTTTCTAGAGACTTCTTTATGAGCTCTAATTCCTTTTCGTGCAATGATAGGTTTTCTTCTTCTTCAATCTCTTCAGCAAAATCATAATTACTAGGTTTTTGCTCAGGTGTTTCTGAAATGTTAAGCACTTCTACCTTGGCACTTTCTTCGGCATATTCATCTTCTACAATTGCCGCTAATTGTTCTTCGTGATTATGTTCTTTAGAGTAAATTTTGTTGATAAGCGAAGAGTTTTCTTCTTTCACGGTAGATGCACTATTGGAGTTCATTAACTCCATAGTTAGTTTTTTAAGATCGTTTACATCTCTTTGCATGTCAAAAAGTACTTTGTAGAGTATTTCGCGTTCATTGCTAAAATCACTTTCTGTCTTTTTTGCACCAATTACCGCGGGTAAATTTCCTCCCATATTAGGTAGGTAATTTTTAAGTGTTGTGTAGTTGATGTTTCGTTCTGTTTCTAGCACAGAAATTTGCTCGGCTACATTGCGTAATTGTCTAATGTTACCGCTCCATCTATATTGTAGTAGTAAACTGATGGCTTGCTCGTCTAAACGAACTGTTGGCATTTTGTATTTCTGAGCAAAATCTGACGCAAACTTTCTAAATAATAAGTGGATGTCTTCGCTACGCTCACGTAGCGGTGGTAGGTTGATGTCTACGGTACTCAATCTATAAAAAAGGTCTTCTCTAAATTTTCCTTTTTCTATCGCTTCAACCATTTTTACATTTGTAGCCGCAACAATACGTACATCTGTTTTTTGTAGTTTTGAAGAGCCTACTTTTAAAAATTCGCCATTTTCAAGAACACGTAATAAACGTACTTGTGTTGGTAATGGTAATTCGCCTACTTCATCTAGAAAAATAGTACCGCCATCTGCGACTTCAAAATAACCACTACGGGTAGAGGTTGCTCCCGTAAAAGCACCTTTTTCGTGTCCAAAAAGTTCACTGTCTATGGTTCCTTCTGGTATCGCACCGCAGTTTACAGCAATGTATTTATGGTGTTTGCGGTGTGATAAAGCGTGTATTATTTTAGGAATACTCTCTTTACCGACCCCACTTTCTCCCGTCACTAAAACAGAAATATCTGTAGGCGCTACTTGTATCGCTTTTTCTATGGCACGATTTAATTTAGGGTCATTCCCTATAATACCAAATCGTTGTTTTGTTGCTTGTATTGACTCCATTTTAATGAATTTAAAACCGAAACCGAAACCGATCCTGATTGTTATCTGGATGCGTTTTTGTTTTTACTATTATTACTGCTTCTGAACTGCCTCCCCAATCAAGGTAGCGCTTGTACAATCTTTAATTAAAACCTGCACAAAATCGCCCACTTTGTAATTTTCTTTTGGGAAAACCACACCGATACTTTGTTCGTTACGACCACTCCATTGGTCTGGGTTTTTCTTCGATACTTTTTCAATTAAAACTTCGGTTACTTTTCCTACAAATTGTTGTGTTCTGTATGCAGCGTCTTTTCGTTGTTGGTCTACAATCTCTTGTAGTCTTCTTTTTTTGGTTGCCTCTGGAACATCGTCTTCAAATTTTCGAGCTGCCATCGTTCCTGGTCTTTCAGAGTATTTGTACATATACCCAAAAGAAAACTTCACCTTTTCCATCAAGTCTAGCGTGTCTTTATGGTCTTGTTCTGTTTCCGAAGGAAAACCGATAATCATATCTTGAGAGATACTGGCTTCTGGTATAATTTCCCACATTCTGTTTACGAGTGCAAGGTATTCTTCTACCGTATGCTGGCGGTTCATTTCTTTTAATATGCGATTACTTCCGCTTTGTACTGGTAAGTGTACGTGCTTGCAAATGTTTTTGTGTTTTGCCATCACGTGAAAAACTTCTTCCGTCATATCTTGCGGATTTGAAGTAGAAAACCTGATTCTCATTTCTGGTTGAGCGCTAGCCACAAGATCTAATAATTGCGAAAAAGAAGTAGCGGTTGCTTTTTCCATTTCGGTAGCATTTTTATAATCTTTTTTAAGTCCGCCGCCGTACCATAAATAACTATCTACGTTTTGGCCTAGTAACGTTACTTCTTTATAGCCGCTATTTGCAAGCTTGCTTATTTCGTCTAGAATACTTTTTGGGTCACGACTTCTCTCGCGGCCTCGGGTAAAAGGAACAACACAAAATGTACACATATTATCACAGCCTCGTGTAATACTTACCAGCGCGTTAATGCCGTTTGTGTTTAGACGTACTGGGGCAATGTCTCCATAGGTTTCGTCTTTAGAGAGTACTACGTTTACCGCGTCGTTTCCAGCTTCTACTTCAGCTAATAAATTAGGTAGGTCTTTATAGGCATCTGGCCCAACCACCATATCTACAATTTTCTCTTCATCCAGAAATTTTTCTTTTAAACGTTCTGCCATACAGCCAAGTACGCCTACTTTCATTTTAGGATTGATATCACGCTTTACAGCGTTGTATTTTTCAAGTCGTTTACGAACCGTTTGCTCTGCTTTATCTCTAATGGAACACGTGTTTACTAAAACTAAATCTGCTTCTTCTAGTGTTTGGGTAGTGTTAAAACCTTGCTCACTTAAAATAGAAGCAACAATCTCGCTGTCGCTAAAATTCATGGCGCAGCCGTAGCTCTCAATAAAGAGTTTGCGTTTGTTTTCTTTGTTGGGAGTGATGTCTAGTGCATTACCTTGCACTTTTTCGTCAATTGTTTTTTCCATAAGCTGTTTTGACTTGCTGAAATATGAATAAGTCAATAAGAGTGCAAAGATAATAAAATGGAGTGATTTTATGACAAAGTGGCAGAGAACAATTTGTTAATTTTATGTTTTAAATTCAGTTAGTTACTTCGGAAATACCATAAGCTAAAAACTAGTTAAAAAATTAAAGCTGCTTTCTCGTTTGAGGAAGCAGCTTTTTTGTGGTATAAAACGAAATGAGAAGTTTTAAACGTTAATGGTATTCATACGTATGTTTGCCTACAATCTCACCATTACTTTTATTGATACTTGTAATAGGGTAGTTGTCACTATTGTATTCTATTTCTCTTGTATAAACATAGTTGTCCTCTGGGTATAATGATGATGTGTAGGTTTTGGTTATAAAATTGTTTTTTGAAAAATTTAATTCTTTATAACCTGGTTGGCGATAATCTAAAACAGTATCATTTAAATAATCAGCTTCTGTATTTCTGTATAATGGATTAATAAAACTATCATACTCGTACTCAATTGTCACAACGTTAGAATTACCACTACTATATGTTATATTAAGTTTTTTTACGTTATCTAATTCATATTCAAAAGTTGTGTAGAAACTGGAAAATTTAACTCTTTTATCAAGATAAATTATTTTTCCCTTCTCGTTAAAGGTAAACTCGTCACTATAATAATCTATGTGTGATAACAAGCTAATTTTATTCTCTTCGTGAGTAAATTTGTCATATTCAGTAAATTCTAAATTAGTTGACTTATGGCCTATAGAGTCTATTTTACCATTGCTAGCGTTATAAAAGTATGATATAGTTCTTGTAATTGAGTTGTCGGGGTTGTAAAGTTTCGCCTCATTTATGTATCCAGATGGGTTGTAATTAACTTTATAATAAGAAGAACCTTGTCCCCAATCTTTATGAATCAATTGAACATCTTCGTTGTAGGATTCTGTGTAGGTTAATACAAAGTCATTATCTGGGTATCTATATTCTGTTAATGTTTTTAAAATTAAACCAAAAATTTCAGAGTCTTGTTCTTCAGGTTCAGAATCACTTGAGCAACTTATGAATACAAATGACAAGCAGAGAATAATAAAAAGATGTTTCATAGTTATATGAATTTTTTTGAGCATTGTTAAAGTTAAGAATAAATGAATGAAAGTTGAAATTATTTTTTTTTATTCTTTGCTACCTCATAAAACTGCTGCAACCTTTTAACTTCTTCTATTGCTGCTTTTTCGTTTACCCTACCTTTAATAATCGTGCTGTCTTTTCTGTTGCTGTTTGCTGGCCTTAATTCTATTGTTTCTGAAATTTTAGGATACTTTGATCCTAGTTCCGCCCAAGAAGTTGCGGTGAAGGTTTGTTTTAAAACTGATAAGTGAGGTATTTTTTTTAATTACTTTTTTATAAAAGCTAACAAGCTTTGTATCAGGTGTTTTTATGTGGTTTTACGGGTGTTTTAATCGTTAATTTCGACCTAAAATTGTGATGTATATTAAGGTGTAAAAAAAAATCATATACTTTTGTATCCCAAATTTAAGATTCTTGACACTTCGAGAATTGATTAAATAAAAATTAGATGGCTAAAAATTTAGTGATTGTTGAGTCCCCTGCAAAGGCAAAAACCATAGAAAAATTTCTCGGAAAAGATTTTAAAGTATCGTCCAGTTTTGGGCATATTGCAGATTTACCTTCGAAGGAGTTGGGGGTAGATGTGGAAGGCGATTTTTCACCAAAGTATATCGTGTCGAGCGATAAGAAAAAAATTGTTTCAGAGTTAAAGCGAGATGCTAAAAAAGCAGAAATGGTTTGGCTAGCGAGTGATGAGGATCGAGAGGGTGAGGCAATTGCTTGGCATTTAGCAGAAGAGTTGGATTTAAAAGATGATAACACAAAGCGTATTGTGTTTCACGAAATTACAAAAACGGCCATCTTAAAGGCGATAGAAAATCCAAGACAAATAGATTATAATCTTGTAGATGCGCAGCAGGCAAGACGTGTGTTAGATAGATTGGTGGGGTATGAGTTGTCTCCTGTTTTGTGGCGTAAAGTAAAAGGTGGGCTGTCTGCAGGTCGAGTTCAGTCTGTAGCAGTGCGACTTATTGTTGAGCGTGAGCGTGAGATAGAAGGATTTACACCAGTGGCTTCTTATAGAGTAGATGCCGAGTTTTTAAGTGTGGATGGCGCTAAGTTTAAAGCAAAACTTGCTAAAAACTTTAAGACAGAAGAAGAAGCAAGAGCGTTTTTAGAGAAAAACATTAAAGCGTCTTATGATGTAGCGAGTTTGACTAAAAAGCCAGCGAAAAAATCTCCTGCAGCACCATTTACAACTTCTACATTACAACAAGAAGCTTCACGAAAATTGTATTTTTCTGTGAGTAAAACGATGACTATTGCACAGCGTTTGTATGAGGCAGGTTTGATTACTTATATGAGAACAGATAGTGTAAACTTATCTAATGATGCAAAAGGAGCAGCGGCTGCAGAGATTATTAAATCTTACGGCGAAGCATATAGTAAGCCACGTGATTATAAAGGAAAATCTAAAGGGGCGCAAGAAGCTCACGAGGCGATTAGACCTACAGATATGTCTAAGCACAGTGTGAGTATTGAGCATGACCAAGCGAGATTATACGATCTAATTTGGAAACGTACCCTTGCTTCGCAAATGAGTGATGCACAACTAGAGCGTACTAATGTTAAAATAGGAATTCACGGAGCAAATACTTTAAAAGAACAATTTACTTCTAATGGAGAGATGATCAAGTTTGATGGTTTCTTAAAAGTGTATTTAGAAGGAACAGATTTTGAAGAAGAAGAACAAGAAGGAATGTTGCCTAACCTTAAAGAAGGTGACGATTTAAATAAAAACTACATTACTGCTACCGAAAGATTTACGAGACCAGCATATCGCTTTACGGAAGCTTCGTTAGTAAAAAAATTAGAAGAATTAGGAATCGGTAGACCGTCTACTTATGCGCCTACAATCTCTACTATCATTAATAGAAATTATGTAGAAAAAGGAACGATTGAAGGTGTAGAGCGTTCTTATTTGCAAATGACGCAAGAAGATGGAAGCGTAAAAGATGTGCAATTAACTGAAACGGTAGGTTCAGACAAAGGGAAAATGGTGCCTACAGATATTGGGATGATTGTAAATGACTTCTTGGTGGAGCATTTTTCTAATGTGTTAGATTTTAATTTCACGGCAAAAGTAGAGCAAGATTTTGATGATATTGCAGATGGAAACTTGAAGTGGAAGAAAATGATGAAAGACTTTTACAGTAAGTTTCATCCTACTGTAGAAGATGTAAAAGAGAATGCAGATAGAGAAAGTGGTGAACGTATTTTAGGTGAAGATCCTGCAACGGGTAAGCCTGTACTGGTGCGTTTAGGTCGTTTTGGACCTATGGCTCAAATAGGAGCTGCAGATGATGAAGAGAAAAAATTTGCAAGTTTACGTCCAGACCAGCAGTTGCATTTAGTGACTTTTGAAGAAGTGATGGATTTGTTTAAACTACCAAAAACGCTCGGTGTTTATGATGGAGAAGAGGTAGAGGTGAATAATGGTCGTTTTGGTCCTTATGTACGTTTAGGAAAAATGTTTGTGTCTTTACCAAAAGGTCATGATCCGCTTGATGTAGATATGGCAATGGCAAAAGAGCTGATAGAGGAAAAGAAAAAAGCAGATGCTCCTATTTATGAATATGAAGGTCTTCCTGTACAAAAAGGGAAGGGGCGTTTTGGTCCATTTATTAAATGGAACAACATGTTTATTAATGTTAATAAGAAATATGATCACGATAATTTAAGTGAAGCAGATATTATTGAGCTTATCGAAATTAAAAAGCAAAAAGAGATTGATAAGGTAATTCATAACTGGGAAGAAGAAGGAATACGTTTAGAAAAAGCGAGATGGGGTCGTTTTAATTTGCTTAAGGGTAAGACAAAGATAGAGTTGCCTAAGACAACAGAAGCGAAAGAAATGACTTTAGAAGAAGCGAAAGCGATTCTAGAAAAGAATGCGCCGAAGAAAAAGAAAACGGCTGCCAAGAAAAAGGCACCGGCAAAGAAAAAAGCCCCTGCTAAAAAGAAAACTGCTGCAAAAAAGAAGTAAGTGGTTCTATTGGGTTATATTTGAGGTCAATTGTATGATTGCTTCGGAAATAAACCGAGATGAATATAAATTAAAAGTAAAATTTACACACAATAAATAGTTTCTTGAAAGAATACCTTACACCTGTTTCGACATCTGTTATTGCACACCGCGAGGTGTTACCTGTGGGAACTTTAGGGAAACAAATAGAGCTTCATTCTGAAGCTGGAGTATTACCTGCTGTTACAAAAGCTAAGTTTGCTATTTTTGGAATACGCGAAAACCGTAATGATATAAATTATAACGGTGATAGTGTTAATTTTGAAAGTTTCAGAAAAGCACTTTATTCTTTGTATCCAGGGAACTGGGCTGGGAAAATTATTGACTTAGGTGATATAGATAAAGGAGATACACTAAGTGATACCTATTTTGCCGTAAAGCAGGTCACAGAAGAGTTGTTGTTAAAAAAAGTAATTCCAATTATTTTAGGAGGAAGTCAAGATATGGCGTACGTTCAGTATAGAGCGTATGATGCCATAGGTAAAATGGTTAATTATGTGAATATTGACAGCCGTTTTGATCTTGGAGATGCAGAACAGCCTATTAATAATAAATCTTACGTAGGTAAGATAATAGTAGAAGAACCCTATAACTTGTTTAACTATAGTACGATAGGCTATCAGTCTTATTATAACCCACCACAAGAGATAATTTTGATGGATAAGTTGTATTTTGACGCTTATAGACTTGGCGATATTGTAGCCGACATAAAAGGGGTAGAACCCTTGTTGAGAGATGCAGATCTTGTAACGCTAGATGCTACGTCTATAAAAGGTGCTTTTTTACAGCGATCTGGAAATGAGAGTCCTAATGGTTTTGATAGTAGGGAAATTTGTGCCGTCTCTAGGTATGCAGGTATTAGCAATAAAGTGAGTTCTTTTGGCGTTTATGAGTTAAATGGACAAACAGAAAGTAAAGGAGGAGCAATGTTAATTGCTCAAATCATTTGGTATTTTATTGAAGGTGTCAACTTTAGAGTAAAAGATGACGATTTTAATAATGAAAATTTCTTTACCACCTACAATGTACCGATAGATGATGAGGTGTTAATATTTAAAAAGAGTAATAAAACCGGGCGATGGTGGGTAGAATTACCTTTTATTTCAGAAGTAAATAATAAATTAAAAAGACATACGTTATTACCTTGCACCTATGGCGATTATTTGGGTGCAATTGAGCAGGAGATCCCCGAAAGGTGGTATAAAGCTCGCAGAAAAAACGAAGTTTAAGAAGTCAACTAAAAATTAAGAGATAATTAAGAGTTTTATAACATTTAAGTTGCGTATTAAGCAATTTTTAGATAGGTTTACGCCCTTAAAATCTCAAATTTAACTTAAAATCTATGAAGAAGTTTATTGCATTAGCTGCGATTGTAACCTTTTTGTTCAGCTGTAATTCTAGTGATAGAGGAGAGCTGGTAGGAGCAAAAGGTAAGAAATGGTTCCCAGAAAAACCCTTTGGTATGACATTAGTTCCTGGTGGTTCTTTTATTATGGGTAAGGCAGACGATGACTTTGTTGCTGTAAATGATGCTCCAACAAAAACAGTTACTGTTCGTTCTTTCTATATGGATGAAACAGAAATTACAAATGCCGAATATCGTCAATTTGTAGAGTGGGTTCGTGATTCTACGGTTCGTTTGAAGTTAGCTGTTCTTGCTGATGAGGTAGGAGCTACTCCTGGTGATGGTGGAATTGGTGATTTTGCATTTGCTGATAATCAAGACGAAGAGAAATCTGCGTATGATCAGTATATGGAAGATAACTACTACGGTCTTGGTGATGATTTTTATGCAGGAAGACGTATTAACAGAGATATAGATCTTATTTGGGATACTCAAGAATATCCTGATGAATACTATGTAGAAGTGATGGATAGTATGTATATCCCACTTGACGAAGCGTATAACGGACAACGTACTATAGATGTAACGAAATTGAAATTTCAGTACACTTATATGGATATCCAAGCTGCTGCAAAAAGTAAAGACAAGAGAAGAAGAGATTTTATTCAGAAAGAAGAGTTAATGATTTATCCTGATACTACGGTATGGATAAAAGATTTTAATTATTCTTATAATGAGCCAATGCATAACGATTACTTCTGGCATGAGGCTTATGGAGATTATCCAGTTGTAGGTGTAAACTACAAACAAGCCAAAGCTTTTTGTGCTTGGAGAACTTTATATAAAAATGCATTTCAGAAATCTAAAGGAAATAATCACGTAAACTCTTTTCGTCTTCCTAGTGAAGCAGAATGGGAGTATGCTGCCCGTGGTGGTCTAGAATCTGCTACATACCCTTGGGGTGGACCTTATGCTAAAAATGACCGTGGTTGTTTCTTAGCAAACTTCAAACCTTTACGTGGTGATTATGCTGCAGATCAAGCCTTATATACGGTAGAAGCAGATGCTTATGAGCCAAACGAGTTTAACCTGTATAATATGTCAGGTAACGTGGCTGAGTGGGTTAATTCTTCTTATGATGCTGCTTCTTACGAATATTCTTCATCTATGAACCCTAGTGTAAATGATGACACTAATGCACGTAAAGTGGTACGTGGTGGTTCTTGGAAAGATGTTGCGTATTTCTTACAAGTAAGTACTCGTGATTATGAGTATGCAGATTCTGCAAGAAGCTACATTGGTTTCAGAACTGTACAAGATTACTTAGGTACAGATGTGACGCTTAATCAGCAATTTGGCGATGCTAGATAAGCTTAGCAGTACTACACTACAAATATTAAACTAAACTAAACTAAAACTTATAAACTAAATTAAAACTATTATGGCAAAGTCTAAAACAGGAAAGAAAGTAATGAATATGGTTTACGGTCTCGGAGCCGCAGTTGTAATCATCGGGGCATTATTTAAAATTATGCACTGGCCTTTAGGAAACGAAATGCTTATTATTGGTCTTATTACAGAAGCACTTGTATTCGTGATTTCTGCATTCGAATCAGTAGATGATGAATTAGACTGGTCATTAGTATATCCAGAATTAGCAGGTGGACAATCATCTGGAAAGAAATCAAAAGTTGCTGCTCCAGAAGATTCTCAAGGAATCTTATCTAAGAAATTAGATGAAATGTTAAAAGAAGCTCGTATTGATGGAGAAATGATGAATAGCCTTTCTTCAAGCATTAAATCTTTTGAAGGTGCAACTAAAAGTATGGCACCAACAGCAGAGGCAATGAGCTCTACTAAAAAATACAGCGAAGAGATGTCATTAGCTGCTGCGCAAATGGAATCTTTAAATAACCTTTATAAAGTACAGGTAGAATCTGCAAGCCGTCAAGCTGAAGCTAACGAGCGTGTAGCAGAAAATGCTGAACAATTAAAATCACAAATGGAAAATTTAACAACGAACTTATCTTCTTTAAATGGAGTATATGGTGGTATGTTATCTGCAATGAACGCAAAGTAAGATTGTTTTTCAACTAATATTAATTTTAAAAGAAATTTAAAATGGCAGGAGGAAAACTATCCGCAAGACAAAAGATGATTAACCTAATGTACTTGGTTTTCATCGCAATGATGGCATTAAACATGTCAAAAGAAGTATTATCAGCTTTTGGTTCTATCAATGAAAAATTAGATAAGTCAAATGCAAGTTATGAAGCAAAAAACAAAAAAGCATATGATGGCTTAGTGCTTAAAGCTAGTGAAAGTCCTGAATTTAAGGCTGCTGCTACAACAGCTAAGTCTGCATCAGAACTTTCTGAAAGTTATTTTGCATATTTAAAGAATGAAAAAGAATTGCTTTTAGGTGATTATGAGGTGAAGACCAATTATGAATCTATGGATAAAACGCAATTTTTAGATGAGCGTTACTATGCTGGAGGTCAATTAACTCCTGATGGTCAAAAATTTATTGCCGAAATGGATAAATACCGTGATGGTATGGTTGCATTAATTGGTGAAACAAATCAAGACCTAGCAAACCAAATAAAAGCTGACTTTAGTACGGCTGATATTGAAGACGGTGAGGGGATTAAAAAAGACTATATCAATTATCATTTTGTTGGTTTTCCAGCAGTTTCTTCTTTAACTAAATTAACAAGTATTCAAAACGATATTAAATCTGTTGAGAATGAATTGTTATCTAAATTACTTTCTGGTAATTTAAAAGAATTAGCGAGTCTTGATAACTATGAGACGGTTATGACCATGGAAAAAGGTGCTTATTATTCTAGCGATACTTTTAATGGACAAATTTCTTTAGGACGTGTTGATGCTTCAACGCAGCCTTCAAGAGTAGATTTAAAAATTGACGGTAGAACATTGAATGAAAATCAATACTCTTTTGATGGTGGAAAATTAGTACTTAAAGTAGGTGCTGGTGGAGTAGGTGAACACAAAATCACTGGATCATTATTTTACCCTCAAGATGGTAAAGAGATTGAGGTACCAGTTAAGCAACAATTTACAACAATTGCTAAGCCTAACTCTGCAACAATTGCAGCAGACAAAATGAATGTAGTATATCGTGGGGTTTCTAATCCAATGACTATTGATTTTGCAGGTATTGATCCAAGTAAAGTTAATGCTAAGGCAGCAGGTTTGTCTAAGAAGTCTGGTACTTCTTATACTATGACTCCTGGTTCTGGTCGTGAAGTAACAATTAGTGTAAACGCAACGTTACCTAATGGTGGTGGACCGGTTTCAGATAAAGCTACTTTCCGTATCAAAGATATTCCAAGACCAACGGGTACTATTCGTGGTGAAGATGGTAATGGAGGTTGTGTAAAAATGCAACGTCAAGGACTTGAAAAATCAAGTATTGGTGCAGCACTTCAAGATTTTGACTTTGATTTAAAACTTGATGTAACTGGATTTAGCTTTAAAGTAAGTGGACAACCAACTATTAAAGTTAGCGGAAGAAAATTAAATGGTGCAGCTACAAGTGCTTTAAGAAAAGCTAAAAGAGGTGAAACTGTACAGATCTATGATATTAATGCTAGAATTTCTGGTAACTCAGGATACAAGCTTAAGAAAATATCTCCTATCTGTGTAGAATTAGCAAACTAGAATTAAAAGAATAAACTATGACTATTAAAAATGTTGTTTTATCCGGTGCATTAGCATTATTTACTGCCGCTACATCTGTAGCTCAGATAAATATATTAAATGCTACTACACCAGATGATATAGGTAAAAAGACACTGGCTCAAATTCAGTATGATAATGATGAGCCCTTACCTTATGGGTATGTAGATGAGCGCGATGTATTGTGGTCTAAATCTACTTGGGAATTCATTGATCTTGATGAGCGTGTTAATTTTCCATTATACTATCCTATTGATACGAACAACATAGGTAGTGAAAGAAGATCTTTATACGATGTGCTTACTGGTGCTATGATGAGTGGAGAGATCACAGAGGTGTATTCTGATTCTTACTTTACTGAAAAAAGAACGTTGAGTGATCTTGATGCGTCATTGGTTTATAGAGATACTACAGATTACGGTATCGACCAGTTTAACGCAGAAGGAAGAGTTGATGACGAATATATTCGTGAGTTTACATTAGATGCTGCAGATGTTGAAGGTTGGAAAATTAGAGGCCTTTGGTACATAGACAAGCGTCAAGGTGAGTTGAAGTATCGTCTATTGGGTATTTGTCCAGTAGCGGGTGAAGCTCGTTCTAAAGCTTTTGATGATGGTGGTGGAGTTGATGATACGGTAGATTTATTTTGGGTATTTTTCCCAGCTGCACGTGAAACTTTACACAATGCAAAAGCTTTTAATCGTAAGAACACTTCACAGCCTATTTCTTATGATCACCTTTTAAACTCTAGACGTTTTAGTGGTGTTATCTATAAAGAAGATAATGTACAGGGTGATAGAGAAGTTAATGAATACATTGTAGACAATTCATTAATGCAACTTTTAGAATCAGATCGTATAAGAGAACAAGTTCGTAACATAGAAATTGATCTTTGGAATTACTAAAAAAATTCTAATACATACAATTAAGCCTCCTATTTTAGGAGGCTTTTTTTATGCCGAAATATGAAGGGTATAAACTTGCTAAAAAGTATCTTTACTTTATGAAAAACGTAGATTATCTTATTGTTGGTTTTGGTATTGCGGGGCTATGCTTTGCCGAAACATTAAGGCAAAATAATAAGTCTTTTGTTGTGATTTCAGATTTGCATAATGGCGCAACTGCTGCTTCTGGTGGTGTTTTAAATCCTACGGTGTTAAAACGATTTACTGCGGCTTGGAAAGCTGAAGAGTTTCAGAAGGAAGCAATTCCTTTTTATAAAGAGATGGCACGTTATCTTCAATCAAATGTTATTTCAGAAATGAAAATAGCACGTATCTTAAACTCTGTAGAAGAGCAAAACGATTGGAGTGTTGCTAGTGAAAAAATTGGGCTTCGTTCTTTTTTAAGTCCAGATATTATTACTTCATACAATACGTGTGTTAAAGCTCCTTTTAAATTAGGTATTGTAAAAGCAGGTTATCAATTAAAACCAGCAGCATTGTTGTTCTCTTATTCCAAAAAATTAAAAGAAGAAGAGAAGTTTGATGAGTCTCAATTTGAATATGACCAGCTTAATATAAAAGGTAGTAGTGTTGTGTATAAGCAATGGTCTGCAAAGCAAATTGTTTTTGCAGAAGGATCAAAGGTGGTTGAGAATCCTTTCTATCCGTATCAAGCCCCATTTACTAATAAGTCTGTGCTCGTTGGTAATAAAGGAGATTATGTTATTATTAAAGCTCCAGAATTAAAGGTTAATTCAATCCTTAAAGGAGGTATGATGTTAATACCTATGGGAGATGATTTATATAAAATAGGGGCTACTTATGATCGTCACAATTATGACGCTACGCCCTCATTAGAGAAAAGAGAAGAGATTATTTTGAAGTTGAATACTATGATTTCTTGTGCTTATGAAGTGGTAGATCAAGTAGCGGGTGTGCGACCTACTATAAAAGATAGAAGACCACTTGTGGGTGTTTTAAAAGACAATCCGTATATCGCTTTTTTAAATGGTTTAGGAACTCGTGGTTTGTCTATGGCGCCATTATTATCTTCTTGGTTGTTTCAGCAGTTAGAAAATAGCACAGCGGTACCAGGAGCGATAGATGTTAATCGTTTTTTGAAATAGCTTTTGTCTTATCGTATTTAAAAAATAGATTGATCCATATATTTCTTGCTATCCTTGCGATGATGGGCATTAATACAACAAGCGCAACAATTAAAGCGATAAAAGAGCTAAAAAGACCTAAATGAAAAGCAAAATGTGCTAGAATAAAAGTTGCAGTGGCTACAGCAATACCTAGGGCATAACTTACATACATTGCCCCGTAAAAAAAAGAAGGTTCTATTTTAAACTTGGTATCACAATGTGAACAACGCTCGTCCATGTCAAATATTTTTGAAATCTTATATGCGTTACGTTCTTTGTACATTTTACCTGTATGACAAACTGGGCAGGTGCCTGTAAATATGCTGTAAATTTTTGTCCCTTTCATACTGTTTTTGTTTCGAGCAGTTTATGTTTACCTGAGTACGGTAGTATTGTGTTTTTAGAAGTTAAAAAGCGTATGACTTAAGTTGTTTATATGCTACTAAGCCAAAGTACCAGAACAGACAATAACATTGTTTTTTTTCCACTACAAATTTAAGCATCTTTGCAAAAAATTTGTGTAACAATTGTAACCAAGTTAATTAATAGTTTCTATGCTTAATATACATAACTTATCTGTCTCATTTCAAGGGGAATACCTTTTCGAAAAAATCACTTTTCAACTAAGTGGGGGTACTCGTGTAGGTCTCGTTGGTAAAAACGGAGCGGGTAAATCTACTTTATTAAAAATTATTTCTGGCGAGCAGGAATATGATGAAGGCTCTATTGCCATGGATAAAGAGGTGTCTATTGGTTTTTTAAAGCAGGATATTGATTTTGTAAAAGGACGTACAGTGCTTGAAGAGTCCTACCAAGCTTTTATAGAAATAAAAAAATACGAGAAGCAATTAGAAGAGATTAACGAGCAGCTTGCGACACGAACAGATTATGAAAGCGAGGGCTATAATCAATTGATGATTGACCTTAATGAGGTGCAGCATCAATATGAAATACACGGAGGTTATAACTATCAAGGAGAGACAGAACGTATTTTACAAGGTTTAGGATTTCAGCGAGAAGATTTTAACAAGCTTACCGAAACGTTTTCTGGTGGATGGCGTATGCGAATAGAACTGGCTAAGCTATTACTTCAGAGCAATGATATTTTATTACTCGATGAGCCTACCAACCACCTTGATATAGAATCTATTTTGTGGTTGGAAGAATTTTTAAGAAACTATGCGGGAGCTGTCGTGGTGGTAAGTCACGATAAGATGTTTCTAGATAATGTAACCAACAGAACCATAGAGATTTCTTTAGGTAAAATTTACGATTACAATAAGCCTTATACGCAGTATTTAGTACAGCGTAAAGAGTTGAGAGAGCAACAATTGGCTTCTCAGAAAAATCAGCAAAAACAAATAGAGCATACAGAAAAGTTGATCTCTAAGTTTAAAGCAAAAGCAAGTAAGGCAACAATGGCGCAGTCTCTTGTTAAAAAACTAGATAAGATAGATCGTATTGTTGTAGATGAAGACGATAATTCTGTAATGAGTTTGCGTTTTCCGGTGAGTGTTACACCAGGAAAAGTAGTGATAGAAGCAAAAAAAGTTTCAAAGAGTTACGGTGATAAAAAAGTATTGCAAGATGTAGATTTGATGATAGAGCGAGATGCAAAAGTTGCTTTTGTAGGTCAAAATGGACAAGGTAAGTCTACACTCGCAAAAATAATAGTAGACGAAATTCCTCATGGTGGAGTGCTGGAGTTGGGGCATAATGTTCAGATAGGGTATTTTGCACAAAATCAAGCGGAGTATTTAGATGGTACTAAGACAGTAGAAGATACAATGCTGGACGCTGCAGATGAGAGAACAAGACCATTGGTGCGTAATATTTTAGGTTCGTTTCTTTTTAGAGGTGACGAGGTAGATAAGTATGTAAGAGTATTAAGTGGGGGAGAGCGTAATCGTCTTGCTTTAGCCAAGTTGTTATTGCAACCATTTAACGTGCTTGTAATGGATGAACCTACCAATCACTTAGATATAAAATCTAAAAATGTATTAAAAGATGCTTGTAAAAACTTCGAAGGTACTTTACTGTTAGTAAGTCACGATAGAGATTTTTTACAAGGGTTAACAGACAAGGTATACGAGTTTAAAGATCATCAAATAAAAGAGTATTTAGGAGATATAGACTATTTCTTAGAACAACGAAATATTGAAAATCTTCGTGAGGCAGAAAAACGTACTGTAGTCGCTAAAGAAGCAAAAGCAGATGCTACAGGAGGTAAGCAATCTTATGAAGATCAGAAAAAAGAAAAATCACTCAATAATCGATTGAGTAAAATTGAAGCTAAAATTAATAAACTAGAGCGCGAAGTGAAGGCGATTGATGTGGAGTTGGCTACTAATTATGATCAAACCATAGCAAAAGAAGGATTCTTTGATAGCTATCAAGCAAAAAAAGATGAAATAGTGAAGCTTATGAGCGATTGGGAAGACGTAACAACACAGTTAGAGCGTTTTTCTTAATAACCATACAAGCCAATTTATGCCGAAATAGTGATTCATTACTATTTCGGCATTTTTTATTAAGATAGTTTTAACGTTTCCCCTTGATTGGTGAAGGTATTTTTGTCGTCTAACAATAAAACTGTTTTCTATGAGAAAAATTATATTAATTGTAATAGGGTTTCTCCTCATTGCTGCTTCTATAGTTGGTGCTAACTATATTATTGAAAGTAATAATAAGCCAAAGCCTGAAGTGAAAAAAATAGTTAAGACTGTTTTTGTTCAAGATGTAAAAAATACAGAAGTGCCTATAGTTTTACCTGCAACGGGTACATTGGTAGCAAAAAATAGATTAGAGTTATACGCCGAAGTGGAAGGTGTCTTTAGGGGCAGTGCTCATGATTTTAAATCTGGACAAAAATATAATCGTGGACAATTGCTTTTAAGTTTAGATGCCACAGAGTATTATTCGTCAGTACAAGCTTCTAAGAGTGACTTTAAAAACCTGGTTACTTCATTAATGCCAGATCTTAGATTAGATTATCCAGAGGCTTTCCCGGTTTGGGAACAATACCTAAACAGCATAGATGTAAATAAAGCATTACCAGCCTTACCTGAGATGAGTTCAGAAAAGGTGGGGTATTTTATCACAGGTCGTGGGGTGCAAGCTGCCTACTATACCATCAAAAATTTAGAACAACGTTTGGGTAAATACCGTATTACAGCGCCTTTTACAGGAGTGCTAACAGACGCGCCAGTTACTAAGGGAACTTTAGTGAGATCAGGGCAAAAGTTAGGTGAGTTTATTGATACATCTGTATTTGAGGTAGAATTGTCTGTAGCAAAAAGTTTTAGTGATCTAGTAAAGAAAGGTAAAGAGGTAGCATTAAAAGTTCCTGAAACAGAAACATCATACCTTGGTAAAATTACTCGTGTAAATCCACAAGTAGATCCAACGACACAAACAATCACTGTATTTGCAGAAGTAAAAGGTGAAGGTTTAAAAGAAGGGATGTATCTGGAAGCTATGCTAGAAGCAAACAAGCAAAAAAATGCGATTAATATTTCAAGAAAACTTTTGGTAAATGAAGACCAAGTATATGTGGTAAAAGATAGTGTGTTAGCTTTAGTAACAATTAAGCCAGTCTATTTTGCTCCAGATAATGTGGTGGTGCAAGGTGTTCCTGATGGGGCAAAGTTACTATCAAAACCTGTTCCGGGTGCTTTTGCTGGAATGCTAGTAAAGATAGGTGAGAATGCATCAGAGACAAGTACTAATGTGAGTAACCAATAATCGCGATGAAAAAAATTATCACCTATTTTATTAAGTATGATGTAGCGGTTAACGTTGTCCTTTTTGCATTTATCATTTTTGGAGTGATAGGATTATTTCAACTGAAATCTTCTTTTTTCCCATTACAAGAATCTGAGATTGTAACCATTACACTTGCTTATCCTGGAGCTTCTCCCGAAGAAATAGAAGAGGGGATAGTATTAAAGATTGAAGATAATCTAAAAGGTCTTGTAGGTGTAGAGCGCGTAACATCTACATCTCGTGAAAACGGAGGGAGTATCACTGTCGAGATAGAAGGCGATGAAGATATAGACGAAATGCTTGCAGAAATTAAAAATGCAGTAGATCGTGTTCCTAATTATCCAACAGGTATGGAACCCTTGGTGGTTGCTAAAACCGAAAATATTAGACAAACTATTGATTTTGCTATAAGTGGAGATCAAATAGACTTAACCTCGCTAAAACAAATAGGCCGCCAGATAGAAAACGAACTACGTGCATTGCCAGGTATTTCACAAATTACAGTGTCTGGTTATCCTGAAGAAGAAATAGAAATTTCGGTTAGAGAGAATGATTTGTTAGCTTACAATCTAAGTTTTCAAGAAGTTTCAGAAGCAGTAGGACAGTCAAATATTTTGACTACAGGAGGTAATATTAAAACAGATGCAGAAGACTATTTAATACGTGCAAACAATCGTAGTTATTACGGTAATGAGCTAAATAATCTAGTGGTAAGAGCCGATGAAAATGGTGCGATAGTGAGGTTGCAAGATGTAGCAACAGTAAAAGATCGTTTTTCTGAAACGCCAAACGCATCTTATTTTAACGGTAAAATTGCAGTAAATGTAGAGGTTACAAATACCAACAGCGAAGATTTAATTTCTGCAGCTGATAAAGTAAATGCATATATCGTAGATTTTAATGAAAAGCATACGGGCGTGCAGCTTGATGTGGTGAGTGATTCATCAATTCGTCTAGAGGAGCGTACAAATTTATTGATTGAAAACGGAGCCGTAGGAATATTGTTAGTGCTACTCTTTTTATCAATATTTCTAAATACAAGGTTAGCATTTTGGGTAGCTTTTGGTTTGCCAATTTCATTTTTAGGGATGTTTATTTTTGCAGCACAATTTGATGTTACTATTAATGTGTTATCACTTTTTGGGATGATTATTGTAATCGGGATTCTTGTTGATGATGGGATTGTTATTTCAGAAAATATATACCAACATTACGAAAAAGGGAAAAGCCCTGTTAGGGCTGCGATAGATGGCACAATGGAGGTGTTGCCGCCAATTCTTTCGGCCATATTAACTACAATTTTAGCATTTGCTACCTTTTTGTTTTTAGATGGTAGGATGGGTAAGTTTTTTGGTGAAGTGGCTGTGGTTGTAATTTTAACCCTAGTCGTTTCATTAATTGAAGCACTTATTATTTTGCCTGCCCATATCGCACACTCTAAGGCTTTGATAAAGCAAACAGCATCAGAACAAAAAAAGAAAAAAGGAATAGCAAAACTCTTTGTTATCTTTAAAAGAGTTAATGTATATGGCGATCGTTTTATGAGTTATCTCCGTGATAATTTATACAGTCCGGCATTACGTTTTTCATTAGATAATAAGTTTTTGACCTTAGCCATTTTAGTGTCAACGATGATTCTTACTGTAGGTTCTTTTAAGGGCGGAATGATTAGAGGAGCTTTTTTTCCGAGTATTGCGAGTGATAGAGTAAGCATTAACTTATTAATGCCAGAAGGTACCAACCCAAAAATTACAGACTCTATTATTACTTTAATAGAAACAGCCGCTTGGGAAGTAAATGAAGAATACACTTCTAAACAATCAGGAAATAAACAAGTTGTAGAAAACATTATTAAGAGAGTTGGACCAGGAAATAATAAAGCTTCTCTAAGTGTAAATCTATTGCCGGGTGAAGAAAGAGATTTTTCATCACCAGAGATTACAAACTCGATTCGAGAAGCAGTAGGCCAGGTATATGGTGTGGAAAGCTTAATCTTTGGTTCTGGAGGGAATTTTGGAGGAAGTCCTGTTTCGGTTTCTTTATTAGGGAATAATGCCCAAGAGCTTAAATCGGCAAAAGATGAGCTAAAAACCTTATTAGAAAATAACCCTTTACTGGCAGATATTGCAGATACAGACCCAGAAGGAATTAAAGAAATTAATATTGAACTAAAAGAACACGCCTATTCATTGGGTCTCAATCTACGAGATGTGATGGCGCAGGTGCGATCAGGATTTTTTGGTTTACAGGCTCAGCGTTTTCAAAGAGGACAAGACGAAATTAAAGTTTGGGTGCGTTACGATCGTGAAAATAGAGAATCTATTAATGACCTAGACGAGATGCGTATTGTTACTCCTACAGGGGTGAGAGTTCCTTTTGCAGAAATAGCAGATTATGAAATAAGTAGAGGAGATGAAAGTATAAGCCACCTTAATGGGCAACGAGAAATACAGGTAAATGCAGATTTAAAAGATACTAAAGGAAGTCCTACGGAAATAATTGATGATATAAAGGCCAATGTAATGCCAGATCTTTTATCGCGATACCCTACAGTAACAGCACTGTACGAAGGTCAAAATAGAGAAGCCGATAAGTTGACAAATTCTGCGATAACCGTTGTACCTATTATTTTGTTTTTAATTTATGTAGTCATAGCATTTACGTTTAGAAGCTACAGTCAGCCTCTTTTATTAATGTTAATGATTCCGTTTAGTTTTGTAGCAGTAGCTTGGGGGCATTGGCTTCACGACTTTCCAATTAATATTTTATCAATGCTTGGTATTATTGCCTTGATAGGGATTATGGTAAATGACGGCCTGGTGCTCATTGGTAAATTTAACTCCTATTTACGAGAAGGATTAAGTTTTGACGAAGCTTTATTTGAAGCAGGAAGATCACGTTTTAGAGCTATATTTTTAACCTCATTGACAACCATTGCGGGTATTGCACCATTATTATTAGAAAAAAGTAGGCAAGCACAATTTTTAAAACCAATGGCCATATCTATTGCCTACGGAATAGGGATTGCTACGTTTTTAACCTTATTAATTTTACCTATTTTACTAGCGACTACAAATAGTATAAAAACAGGAAGTTCTTGGTTAGCTACAGGTAAAAAGGTAGCTAAAGAAGATGTAGAACGCGCTATTAAAGAACAAAAAGCAGAAGAAAATGAAGCACATTAAATATATCGCAATTGCTCTTTTTTGCTTCGGAAATATGCTGGGGCAAACAAACGAGGTCTTAACAAAAGAAGCTGCTATTGCCCAAACGATACAGAATAACTTTGGAATATCTATTGCAAATAATAATCTTGAGATAGCAGATAATAATCAAGGGATTTTAAATTCTGGTTACCTACCAAGCTTAACGGGTATTGCCGGAGCAAATTATGATGTGCAAAACCAAGACGTTACCTTTCAGACCGGAGATACAAATGTGGTTGATGGAGCAGAAACTACACGATATAACGCCTCTTTAAACCTTAATTATACCTTGTTTGATGGACTGGGTAGGTATTGGGATTATAAAGCATTTCAGGAAGAATATAAAGTGTCAGAACTGCAAGTGAGAGAAACGATAGAGACGACTATCCTGCAGTTATTTACGGTCTATTATGAAATAGCTAGAATAACAGAAAATATTTCGGTACTTGAAGAGACTTACTTTAATACAGAACGAAGATTGAAACGCGCGGGTTATGCTTTTGAGTATGGCCAGAATAATAAACTGGATGTTCTAAACGCAGAGGTAGATTTAGTTACAGATAGTATTAATTTACTTAATGCGAGGCAGCTTCTAGAAAATACCAAACGTGACTTAAACGTAATTTCAAATCTTGATTTGGAACGTGATTTTAATGTAGATACAACGGTAGTTTTTATACCACAACTGGTACTCGAAAATTATATAAAAGTGGCAGACACGATGAATGTACGTGTGTTGCAAGCAAAGAAAAATAAGACGATATCAGACTATGATTACAAGTCTAGTAAATCTGTGTATCTTCCTACGGTAGGTCTTACAGGGAGTTATGGTTGGGACGAAGGTAAGTTTCCGTCTACCAGTTTTGCTTCAGAAAGTATATCTACAGGATTGTCTGCGGGTATTAATTTAAGTTGGGATTTATTTGATGGTGGTACTGGTATTACATCTGTTCGAAATGCTAAAATTGCTATAGAAAATCAGGAGGTATTAATCAGCCAGATTGAAAAAGAAGTAGATCGCGATATATTAAATGCGCAAGGAGATTATTTAAATCGCTTAAAAATATACGAACTACAAGCCCAAAGTGTCACTACTGCGACTAATAATTTTGAGCGTAGCAATGAGCAGTATAAACTAGGTCAAATAAGTTCTGTAGAGTTAAGACAAGCTCAGGTTAATTTGTTAAACACTAAAACAAATAAAAACTTGGCTAAATATCAAGCAAAACTAGCAGAGCTTCAAGTATTACAGTTAGCTGGGCAATTGCTTAATGTAGATTTTTAAAACTAGTCTTGAAGGTTTAACATTTTGGCGTAAGCCAGAACAAACACTTTAGTTTATGCACGAACATTTTTTTCAATGTCCGTATTGTTGGCAATCCATTTCTATGCTTTTTGATCCATCTGTCACCTCAAGTTATATTGAAGATTGTGAGGTGTGTTGCAACCCGATTAGGGTAGAAGCACAATTTGAGGATGGAGAAATAGTGATGTTTAATGCTGTAGATATAGCTCAGTAATTATTTGTTATCTGTTGTGCCAATACCTGTTAAAACACTAATTAGCCCAGCTCTAATGTTGAGCCACACGTAGTTGAAAAACGATTTTGTTTTGTCTCTTGTAGCAGTGCCTTTCCCTTCTCTAAAATCATCTTTAGATTCGTTGCTATTCTTTTTAATAAAAATATTTGCAATCGCAGAGAAGATTTTATTTTTCTTATTCCCGTTTTTGTTTAATATGTTGATTTTAAACTTGTCATAATCCATTCGCATAGCGATATTTGCCTGGTTGTTGTTGCCAGAAATAGTGAGATACGTTTTATTGGTAGTTCCTTCAAGCGCTACTTTGAGATTAGGTTTCATAAACAGGTTTAAATCACTAGCAGTCATTTTTCCTATTTCGGTTTTAAATAAAAATTGGTCGTTAGGGTTATTCGTGTCAAAACTCCATTGTGATTTAAACGGAGTGTCTTTCATAAAAATAGCTTTAATGTCTATTTCGGTTTTTTGGGGAGCAGTATATGTGTTACTTGCATTTGTAATGGTAGCATTAATTTTTGAAAAATCTATTGTGCCACCAGAATTGTCTTCTTTTACACGTTCTGTATAAGATATTTCTCCGTTATTAATAGCTACTTTGTTTATGGTTAGATCTATTGTAGCTTTTCTTAACATTTTACTGTAAAGATTTTTAATGGTAGGATCGTCTGCAACTAATTTATCTCTATAAATACTTGCATTAGGTGTGTCTATAATGATTGAAGGACTTTTAATAAACAATCGGTTCTTTTTAAATCCAAAATCTACTTCGCTTATTTGAATTTCGTTAAAATGAACATTAAAGTGATCTTGTTCTTTTGTTAATATTTTAGAGAGTGCTTTACGTGAGTATTTTGTTTTTAGATTGATGTCTTGAAGAGAAACCTTATTGTTTTTGATGTTTAAACTGTTGACTGTCACATTTTCGTAAGGGCTTATTTTTACAAAGATAGAATCTGCAGTTGTTTTATAGCTGCTATACTTAACAGGGATTTTGTTGCGTAGGGTCTCTTTGCTAATTTCTATATTATCAATTTTGATGTTTGTGTTTTTCGTTTGTAGAAATAGGCTGTCTTTTTCTTTTTGAATGATTGTAAACGTTGCGTTTTCTAAATTTAATTCATCTATTAGAAACGGCTTGAATAGTTTTATGGGCGGACTTATTAAAGTGTCTTTTTTTAACGCTACTTTATCTTTGTAATAGGTTATGTTTGGGTCTTTAAGTTTGATGTCTTCAACCTTAATTTTTTTATTAATTATGTAGTCCCAGTAACCTACATCTTCTACCACAAGTTTTTTTAGGGTTACAAAGGTGTGTGTGAGTGTATCGTTTTTGTTTTTTATTTTAACCAATACATCGCTTAATGTTACAGTGCCGTCAAAAGTATTAACGTCTATTTTTCCTTGAGTAGATGTAATATGAGGGGGAAGGCGATTTTCTAGAAAGTGATTTATTTTGCTTTTTACAGTTGTGTTAACATAGAATACTGTTACGGCAAAAGCAATTAAAAATATACCTAAAGTAATGAATATGAGTTTAGCGTATTTGGTCATTACCTAAAAGTAACCAACTCTTTTTAAAGCTAAAAATTTTTAGCATAATGTGTTAAAAAACTTTATTTATTTTTTTTAGCTTTTATGCTTGGTAGTTTAAAAAAGGAATGTATCTTTGCAGTCCAATAAAATCGGAGGCATTATGAACCTCAAGTTAAGAGCTAAAGTGATTTAATTGGATATATATCGCGGGATAGAGCAGTAGGTAGCTCGTCGGGCTCATAACCCGAAGGTCACTGGTTCGAGTCCAGTTCCCGCTACTAAGCAGTCGTAAGCCGTTCAAAATGAGCGGCTTATTTTGTTTTTCCCCGAAAGTCGGGACAAATTTGGGACAATCTTTTGCGTGAACCGTAGTGGTTTAGGTAAAAAAAAAATGAACCAAACTCAAAATTTACTTCCTTCACGTAGAGTAGCTTTTACAGACTACGAACCAGCAGAATTACAGAACCTTACAAGCAGCAACGAATGGCGTATCGTGTACCGTGTTAGAGAACCAGGTACAGATAGAATGAAACGATTTCGTAAGCGTGTTAAGAAAATGGCAAATAAGACAGATAGACTGCGATTTGCAAAACGATTGTGTGCTAGCATAAATGAAAAATTAGCCGAGGGCTGGACGCCTTATACAGACGGTACAGCGAAAGGTGAGCACGAGTTGCTAGTTAATGCTATTAAAAAATACATTGATGACAATGAAAAGCTTCTAGCTAAAGATGCTATTAGGCCAGATACTTACAAGAGCTATAATAGTTTTTCAAATATTCTATTAGAGTATATAAAGGATACTAAGCAAGATGAAATTTTTTGTATTCAATTTAATAGGCAGTTTGTTGTGAAATATCTTGACCATAAATATTTTGAAAAAGGTCTTAGTTCCCGTACTGTAAACAATTATTTGCGATGGTGTAATACTTTGTCAAATTATATGGTAGACCAATCTTTTATAGCTAAAAATAATATTGGTAGGATCCCTACAAAAGTAGTAGCCAAAAAGAAGCGTGAATTAATTGATTCAGAAACAAGAAAAAAAATATTTTCTTATTTAAAGAAAACTAATGTCCCTTACTTAACATTATGTCTTTGTATTTATTTCTGTTTTATAAGAAGAACTGAACTTACTAAATTAAAAGTGAAAGATGTAAAACTTATTGATGGTGTGATTAACCTACCTGCTTCCATAAGTAAAAATAAAAAAGATGAAACGGTTACTATACCAAAAAAGTTAATCCATTTGTTAGCAAATCACATAAATGGATCGACAAATGATATGTATCTTTTTTCTGAAAAGAACTTTTTGCCAGGTACTAAAAAATTAAAACCAAAAAAAGTAAGTGATACATGGAGTAATTTAAGAAAGGCATTAAAATTTAAAGATGAATATCAATTTTACTCGCTAAAAGATACTGGAATTACACAACTATTTTTACTTAATTTATCGCTCATTAAAATTAGAGATCAAGCAAGACATCATGATATAAAAATCACTGAAAGTTATACACCAAGAAGATATGATAAAGATGAATTGTTAGCTTCTGTAGATTTTGATTTTTAAATGTGTGGAGGTGCGACTTTTTTTCCAAAATTTTGTATTTTTTGTAAGGAATCTTGTTAGGTACTGTGTTTATTGGTATCATCGTTACATTACGTTTGTGTGATTCCTTACAAAAAACGTAAAAAACACTAAAATGTTGGTTTTTGTGTTTTTAAACACCTGATATGTAGTGACTTAAGACGTTATTTTTTTGTAAGGAATTTGTGCTGGATGCTCTGTAAGCCCAGTAAATTCGTTTTTTGATGCTGTTTGATTTTTGTAAGGTTTGTAATAAATAACGATTTTTGAGTATAAATCTTTAAAATGATTTATAGTTGTTTTTTGATCTGGTGATATTTTTTGGTGTGAAATGAGTCATTTTTGTTAGTTGGGTAAAGAAGTTTTTCTGGGGTGAAATAACCACTTTTATATGATGAATACGCTTATGTTTTTTGGTATCTGATTGGGTGTTTTTTTTTGTGTTATTTTATATGTTTATTTTTAATAAAATGTAAAATATTACATACAATTTGAACCTGTACAAATAACTTTAAACATAATATTATGGATAATCCTTTTGAACTTATTGTAAGTCGTCTTGACTCAATTGAAAATTTACTTGAAAAATTAGTTAATGATTCTAATTGTCTTACTGATGAAAATCACCCCTCAAAATTTATGACTGTAGAAGAGTTATCATTATATCTTAATTTATCTAAGGGTACAATTTATCATCATACAAGCTCTAGAAAAATACCTCATATAAGAAAGGGTAAAAAACTTTACTTTGAAAAATTAAAATAGATGAATGGATGATAAAGGGAAGGCAAATAACCAAAGATGAAATGCATCAAATAGCTACTGAGTACACAATGAAAAATAAATGGTTTGAATAATTAAAGGAAGTTTAATAACTTATTTATTAGATGTTTTTGATGACATATGTTAAGCATCTATCTAATATAGCTATTCCAGTTATAAATCTAATTAAGTTAAAAATCCATTTACAGTTAATTGTTGTAAAATTCGATTGCCTAAAAAGCTATCTAAACCTTTGGTACCATTAAAAACATTAATTTTAGAAATACCACAGGAATGATCTGCTGGTTTATTAAAATATTCTGTAAAAAACTCATCTTTAGACGCAGAAGGGTAGAGTAGTAGCGCATTTTTACCTTGCCAATATTCATTATAGACATACATCTGTCGCAGATCATTGGTGTTGGGTTTGTTATCTCTATTGTTTTTCCATTTAGTATCTATAATACAAGTGGTGTCGCCTTGGCTAACCACAATATCTGGACGAATGGTAATACCATTCCAAAAAGGCTTACGATTTTGTCCGTGAACTTCAATATCTAAATCCCTAGTTGCTTCCTTTAGTTTTAATAATACATACTCTTCCCACAAGTTATTCATGTCAAAAAGCAAAGCAAGCATGTTTTCTGAGCCAGTTGAAACATTTGGCGCAAAATTTAAAATAATCAACCTAGCAATCTCAATAGTAGTTTTATACGGACTGTTTTTACGGTTAAAATTTAATTTTGAAAAGGTTGATTCATTGCATTTAATTGTAGAGACTTCTGGAAAATTAAGTCTGACTTCTTTGCATTTAGAATATAAATAAGTGCCTTTTGAGACTAACTCTATAACCTCAAGAGCCTGATTGATTATTTGGTGAAGTTTGTGGTCTTTATTATAAATTTGATGAGAAGTGTAAAACCGCTCTTTGTGTATTAGGTTTTTGTTAAGGTGTTGCGCAAACTCTAGCTTACCTTTTAATGACTTTACATTCTTAGATTCTTTGTAATATTTTTTAATAAGACCTCTTCTGCATAATTCCTGCACCTCTCTTAAAAACCAATCAAAGTAAATGTCTAATAAATGGATACTCTGTTTATTTACCTGTGCATTTCCTACTTGCTGTACTTTTAGTTTTTTAGTTTGCTTCAACATTTCAATGAGCACTCCTTGCCATACAGCTTCATCATCAGAACGTACTGAGTCAATTTTTGGTAATACCTCAATATTCAATTCATCTACTCTTATAACTCCAACATATTGGCTAAATTTCACTCCTTTATGCACCAATGTGAAATATTTGTTATCGTGCAGGTTATTTAACTTAGCGAGCGCATCAAAGTGTTTTTTCTGAAATTTTACACCATCATACTCACGCCCATAATAAAGGGTGTGATGTTCAAATACTTGTATGCGTTGTGTGGTTTTCAATCTGAAATATTAATTATTATTTAATAATAAATGTATAGCAGTCTCAATATCAAGAACCTCTGATTTTAAAATATATTGGGTTTCAAATGATGGTAATTCAATGTTTTTAAAATGTGCGAACTTAACTTCATTATTTGTGTTTTCTTCTACAAAACCTGAACCTAAGATTAATGCTATTTTTTCATAATCGTGATAAAAATACTCTTGTAATAAAGGGATTATTTTATCCTTAAACACTATTGATAATGATTCTGTATCGCCAGATTCAACAGCCATAAAATATGAGTGCCCAATGGTATGATCTCTATCAACTAAAATTTCTATACGATCATTGATAGTTTTTAATACTTCTTCAAGAGTAAAATCTTCAAATTGCTTATCATATAATAAACTTTCGTTAGGCATCAACTCCTTAAATGTAAATCGCCTTCTTAAAGCTGAGTCTAGTGCCTCTACAGAGCGATCTGCTGTGTTCATTGTTCCATAGATGTGTAAGTTTATTGGAACAGAAAATTTGTCTTTAGAATAAGGCAATTGTACTTCTAGCGCATTTGTTGCTCCTGCACGTTTATCTTTTTCAATCAATGTGATTAACTCCCCAAAAATAGCCGATACATTTCCACGGTTTATTTCATCAATAAATATGGCATAGTTATTCTCTGGATCTGCCTTTGCGCGATTACATAATTTTTTAAAAACACCATCTTCAATTTTATAACCTAAATCTGTTTCACCATCTTCCATAATAGGTTTAATACCTTCTACAAAATCTTCGTAGCTAAACGATTGGTGGAAGGTTACGAATTCGTAATTTTTGATTTGCTTGTTTGCGCTTGGTTGAAAACTATTGGTTTCTTCTAATAATGAAATAGCTTCCGGGTAAAAGTTATCTATGTTTTCTTGTATTATTTCCCATGATGAATCTCTATTTTTTTTGAACAGACGAGGTTCACTTCTGTCAGATACTTTTACATATTCACAATCATCAATTGTGTGGGCTTGTAATCTACCCCAAATAGTAGTCCTTGGATTTTTAGAATTAGCTAGATTTGATTTTGTTTTAACTATATAGTGATCAACTATATTTGATGCATCTGCTTTTTTTAAATCATATAATGCTATAGCTAAAACTTGCCACCAAGTTAGGTCTGAAACAATATTATTTAGAAACTGTTCTTTAGTTAATGAGCTTTCACTAATGGTGTATTTTGAAAAATACTCATTTTGTAATTTGTAAGTTTTTCCAGTTCCTGGAGGGCCGTAAAGAATTTGATTTATTGGAGAATTCATAGTTTTATTCTGTTTTGTGTCATTCAGTAATTCTTTAATGAAATCTTGAAAATACAGCTTTCCTTTAAACGAAGTACCGTAGTTTTTTTTGCTAAATGTTAATAATCTAGTTAGCGCTTCAAAAGAAAAATCAGAATCGTCATAATCCGAATCGAAATACTTTCCCCAATACTTATCTAATTTTTTTGTTAAATTTTCGAGATAATTCTCTCGGCGAGATTGCTTTAAATTATCTTGTTTTTCCAAATATTGACGATACGAATAGGATATTGATACTGAATCAATCGCTTCACTATAAACCTTTTCGAAAACTTCCGTTCTATATTGAATATCAAACATCGCTTTTTCAAAAGCAGTGTTATTATACTTATCAAAACTAGACTTAGTGGTTCGTTCTATCTCATTACTAATAGCTTTGATTATACTTGCTTTATTATCAAAAGCTAATTTGTGATCTGCAGCATAGGTGTAAAAAGCATCATTTTTCCCACCTTCAAAATCCTCTGTGGTTGCATTTATTTTTGCTGCCGAAATAACTCCAAACTTCCCTTTTCTATTTTTTGAATATAAATTCCAACAATAGCGTTGACCAACAATAAAATTTAAACGTTGTCTTGAAATACTTGTAACTAATCTATTATTATTATTATTATTATCAATCTCTAAACTTAATTTTGTTTTAATAGTGTCAAGAAAATTAAAATATGCTTCAACATCTTTCCTCCCTAATATTTTTAAGACTTCTATAAACTCTTCTTCGCCTTCCACTGACACAACTTCTCTTAGAAACTTAATAAAAGACTTTATTGCGGCTGAATAAAATCGATCTTTTCCATATGATGGGGCTTTCTTATATGCAAATTTTCCGTTTACATCTGTTTGATTCTCTAGTAAGTCTTCATATAAAGCATTTAAAACAATGATATTACTTTCCTTATATAAGTCTTTGTTTAAGACTTCATTTAATATATCTATAGCGCGTATGTAAGATTTTGCTTTTTTACTAGTTTCCTTTTCATTTAACCAAAGTGAGAATCGTTCTCTTATACTTTTAGAATTATTCAATATCAATTGCTTCATTTTTTCAAATTCAATTTTAGTTGCGCTAAAGTTTGTGCCTTGATTTCCTGCCTTAAATTTATTAAATTGTTCTAGCTCCTTAATAGTTTTCCAAAGAATTGGATTGTCAGCAGCATAATCTGTTACTTTTAACTTCACTCTTAGAGCGTCGTTTTCCACATTATCGACTTTGTAATAATACTTTTCGTAATCTTGTTCTTCAATTTCTCCAACTTCACTTATTACTTCAGCAAGTGCATAACAACCAGATTCATCTCCTGTTTGCCAGATGATAACCTTATCACCTTTCTTAATTTTGTCTTTGTGTGCTGCAACTTTCCAGCTTTTTAGATGTGCTGCTTTTAGCGCATTAGTAATGTCGTAAATTTTTGGGTTTCCTTGAAAAACCCAGTAGTTAGGGGTGTTCTCTGTATTTATTATATTTTGAATTAATGAATCATATTTTTCATTTTTTAGTAATAGCCCGTTAATATTTGAATTTTCGCAGAGCTTTTTTATTTTAGGAAAATAAATGTCCAAAAACTCAAAAAGTGATTGTCTATTTGAAATCGTAATACTACCTATATCATAAATATATTGATCATTATACTCATTCCTTTTACCTCCAGGTACTAAAGATTTAAGAGCATCATAAAATGACAAAAGCAATGGGTCTTTTTCATCTTTGTATTGAACTACAAATTTGCAATCAAAGCCCTCATTGGTTTTATCAAATAAAATACCGCAGCTCCTAGTCATATAAGAACCCCCACTCTTATCTATAATCCCTGCAAAAACATAACTATCATTGCCTTGAAAATAATACCCCTTATTTAATTTATTATTTCTATTTATTTTACGCGGGATAAAATTAAAATCTGGATGATTAGATCTGTATAATAGTAATATTTTTAATACATCTTCGTGGAGTTTCATATGTTGTAATTCTTTTATTAAATCATTTTAAACCCTAAGTTTTCATAGAGGCTATTATAGTTTTTTTCTAAGTGGTTATTTACATCACCTGGTCTTTTAAACTCATAAAGTTTCTGTAATAGCAATATGTCAAACACAGAACTTTCTAAAAAATTAACATTTTTAGTAAAACCTGAAACACTTTTAGCTTTTGTAATGTTTTTGAAATATTTTATTTTCTTGTCATTCTCCATCACTCCACAACTGCTAAAATGGACTATTTTATTCTCAAAATAGTCTTTACAATGTTCTCCTAATTCTTCTATAGTTATAATCTCGTTAGAACTAAGTTCCAAATCATTTTTAGTTCCGTGAGAAGCAATAACAACGGTTCCATACTTCTTATAACTCGCATTTCTAGAAATATCCAAATAAGACAATAGCGACTCAACTGTATTCGTCTTTCTAAAAATAGAATCAATATCACAAACCTCTTGAAGTAATGTCAAAGTAGACTTGATGGTTAATTCTTTATCAAGTTTGGTTTCCCATTCTCCTTCAATGGCAAATATGTGATTGTCTTTGTTCATTTATCTTCGATATTATTAAAAACGGTCATAGTTTCAATAATCTTTAATTTCATATTCTGATCTTCAGCTTTGCGGCCATCATAGTTTATGCAATAAATCCAACCTTTTTCTTTATCATTTTCAAATTTTAATTCTTTCAATAATATTAAAATCTCTTTTTCTATTCTGTAATTAGTAACTTTATTTACGTTTAAAAAGCGTAATTCGTACTGATTCTCGTAGTATCTAATATCTAAATGGTAACTAAATTCTTTTCGGTTCCAACCAGTAAGATAAGCGCAAGGTTGGTCTTGCTCACTATTTACAGAAACATATTTTATTTCGTTAAATGGTTTAGAATCTATATCCCAAGTGTATTCTAGGAATTTCGTTCTCAGTTCATATTGTTCACCATAGCCTCTAGAAGTTCTCCATAATCTAACATTGTTATTTTTCTTTCGAAACATATTTTCACTACCAAGCTGCCATAATCTTGACTCCTTTACAAAATAATATTTCCATTGTTCAGATTCATAGTTTTTTATTATTTCAAGTAAATCATTATCCCAATTGTCCACTGATATTTTATCAAGTAGTGTTTTTATAATTTCTAATTCCTTAGTTTTATTCATAAGTAGTCTCCAACCTTCCTCTTTATTTCTAAGTGCATTATTGTTTGAAAAAAACTGCCATCTATTACTGCTTTTGGAATGAAAATAATTTTTGAATGTTAATAATGACCTAGCAAATAAAAACTCTTTATTATCAAGGTTTTTTGGTAGAAATATTTTGGATAATTTATCGCCATAATCACTTAGCTTAGCAATGTCGATTTTGGAATTTTCATTTTTTGATAAGTCAATAAGAAACCCTATTTGCCCATGAAAATAAGGGTGTCCTTCATATTTTGTAAATTGATTATAAAGTTCTGGTACTTTTTTGTAAATACGAATCTTTTCTTTTTCTTCGCTTAATTGTCTTGAAAACACACTGATATTTTGATCTTCTTCTAATAAAGTCTTTTCAATATCATCGCCACATTCTAAAAGATTAGTTACATTTTTAATTGCAGTTTCAAAAGTACTCTTGTCTTGAATATATGCTTGGTTATAAATCAAATTTTGAAGTACTCTACACCAATTTCTATATAATTCAGGGTTAAAATTATTTTCAAAATAAAGTAAATAGTTGCTAATTGCATAATGGTAAACTCTATCGTAATATCCAAGACTTTCTAATCTCGGTTTTAAAAAGTGTTGTAGAAAAGTATTACCAATTTCTATTTTATTTTCGTTTTTAAAGCTAATGCCGTCAACAATTCTTTGTGCAGTTAAAATTAAATTTTCGCTTTCTAAAATTTTTAAATTTTTTGAAACAAATTGTAAGCTCTCAAAAGAAATTAATTTCAATTCTTTTAACTTTTTAAAATCTAGATGTTCAAAATTTGCGCTTGGCTTTTCTCCAACTAGTGACGAGAAATATTCAGAATCAATATCAGTATCTGTTTTTTTACTTTTAATTATTTTATATATTAAAAGGTAGTATAAGAAATAGTAATGTATTGTCCCTTCTATTTCAAAATTTTGAATACCTTTTAAATCCCAAAATAGGTCGTGCCATTCGTTATCTATATTTTTGGCATATCTATCATACTCTTTTTTTGTAAAATCTAAATTGGTTTCTGTTTCTACAAGTTCAGAGAGGTATCCCAACAAATCATTTTTAAAAATTTCAAAATCACTTAATTGTTTTCCTCGATCATTCATTTTGATATAAATATCGTCTGCTACATCAATTTCAGATAACTCTAAAAAACTAAACTCTATAAGTGATAACTGTTTAAAACAATTTATCGAGACTTCTTTAAAAGTAGTCTCTTTCAAAATGCAAAAGTCTTGTATTTGTTTTTGTATTTCATCTAGCATTACAAGCATTCCCTTAACGGTTGGATCTTGTGTCCAAGCTTTATAAAACCATTTCGATTTTTTAATTATTTCTGAATACACAATAGAGGGATCCATTTTTTTGTGCGTCAGTAAACCGATGGTGAAAGATGCACTGCTTTTTCTCGTTTTGTATGAAAAATTTGACATCCATTCAGGGAAATCTTGACCTGATTGATGATATAAAACATAATGTAAAAGCCACAGGGTTGTTAATCGCTGTTGACCATCTAAGGGCATCATCTTTGCTTTTGTTGATTCAAGAAGTTCTCTTTTCACTTTTGGAATATCTCCTGACAATCCCACTTTAGTTTGAGCAGTGTAAGCCCTTGCAAAAGATAAGATGCTTTCAACGTGATTGTAATTGCTTTCTTGAACATTTTTAATAGACTGTGACTCTATCTTTCCATAGATGAAATCTAAATGCATAGTTTGGGATTGACTGCTAAAACAAACATTTAAAAGCGCTTCCACGAATCCATTACGTATGCGATCAACTTTAGTATTTTCTCTACCTTGTGCATAGTCTCGTTGAATGATAGGTATTTCTACACTATATTTATTTAATAATTTTTCAAGATTATACATTTTCAACTTCTTTTTTAGGTAAATAATTTTTCATTATTTCGGCGATACTATTTTTATAGTCTAAAGAGTCTTGTTGACTCCAGAATTTTAATTGAACTTTTTCTTTTGTATAAAATTTTGTAAAAACTTGTAGTGTAGCAATAGGAATAAATTTACCTGATGATTTTACAGTATCAAATACATCTGATATCTTCTTTCTTTTTTTCATAAAGGTTTTATTGCCTAAACTACTATTATCATCAGAACGTAATAGTGCTAAATTACCAATACCGTGAAGCTTGAAAAGGGGCGTTATTTTTTCACTCATAAACGTATTAAAACTGGTTAAGTAATCTCTTTTTTCTTTTGATGAAGAAACACCTTTTTTTATTTTTAATAATTCATCAAATTCTATTTTAATTAATTTTACTAGTTCCATATCTTCATTTTTATACGCTTCAATTGATAAATTAATCTCAGAAAGATATTCATCTATATCATCGAAATCAATATCCTTAGGGTTTTGCGGTTGTATATGTTCAACACTCCATTGGCCACCATAAAACTGCTCAAAATCAATTCTATAGTCTGGCATTATTCGTTCATAGGTTAAAATATTTAGCATTACGAGTAAATTTCTAACTTCTGTAAGGTTGTGATAATTTAAAACATCAAGATCGTAAATAGAGGTTGTAATTTCTTTTGTAATTTTTGTCTCGTTAAAAAGTGTTACTATACTTTTTTCTAAAACATCTTCAAAAGCGGATTTGTCACTTGCACAAATGTAAGCTTCATAAATTTCCCTTAATGTTTTCCATTTCTTAATATTTTGACGCATTAAAAAACCTATCCTATGATATGTTTGTACTTCACTATACCATTCTTTAAGAGTAAAAAATAAGTTTGTTACGGTTTTCCAGTCGAGGGCCCCTTCTTTATCTAATTTTGAATAACTCCGGTAACATTCATAAATATTTTTATGTTGTAGCGTATCTGTGAGGATTTCAAATAAATATCCTATTCGGCTATCACCATAGTTGCGGGTAGTGTTTCCTATAATGAAGCTCCAGAATTTTGGGTCATGTAATTGTTGTTCTATTTCATCCCATTCACTAGCGAGTTTATTTTGTTCGAACTCGATTTGAAATGGTAGCTCATGTTTTTTTTCTAAATCTAGAATAAATAGTGCTTTAATTAGGTCTGAAGCTGATAATCGTATTTTTCCAGAATTAAGATTCTTAAATAAAGAATTTGCAGATTGTTCTGTTGGGTCTTGATACCAAATAACCTTAACCTTATCTTTGAGTTTATTTAGAAATTCGCTTTTGTCGTTTTCTTTTTTCTCAAAAAAACTTCTAATAACTAATGCTGCTTGGAAAAAATGATAATTATCCACATTATCATAATTCACTATATTAGATTCTTCATTTTTTTTATCTTGAATAAAATCACTCCAACATTTATTTAGTTTTTTTTCTATTACATCAACAGAATTATCTTCCCATAAATCAAAATTATATTCTGGGAAACTATTGATGTTCTCTAAAAATATTCTGCTCTCTGGTCGTGTTTTATAATCAATCTTAAAAAAATTATCTAACCCACAAATTTTTAAAATGATATAAATTGTTGTTAATCGTTGTTGACCATCAACTAACTCATATTTGTTATTATCACCTATTTTCTTAACTGCGACAGGTTGCAAACAATAGGAGTTAAGTGTATTTAATGTATTGAATTCATTTATATCTTTAAGTAAGTCAAGTACTTGATTAAAGTCCCATTTATAACCACGTTGGTAATCTTCAACTACAAAAGTGTGATTTTTTAATTTTTTAATCTTTTTCTGTCTAAAATGACGCTCATTAGTTATTGTTAAACTCATATTTTCTCTCCTCGGTATGTTTATTATGTTGTTTTAAAGGATGCTTAGAAGGTGTTTTTATCTTTCTTCTACACTATCGTGATCAAAATCAGGCGGAGTGTTTTTATATTTTCGAGTATCTTGATATTGGACGGAAATTTTTTGAAAATTTCTTAATTCTCTTATATTTAGGCTGCTTGTTAAAATAACATCGTTTTCGCCACCTTTTAATCTAAGGATATCTTTTAATGCTGTTTTTTTTGGTAATGTAATTCTTGAATCTCCATAATCTGATGTGTTTACTTGTATAAAAACGCAATGAATATCTCGTGATACACTTTCAGCAATATTTGAAAAGTAATTTACATCTTGATTGTATTCCGAAGCTATCAGAATATCTACTTTACCCTTAAATAATGATCTATGGTAAATGTCGGCTAATTCGTAACAATTATAGTTCGAAAAATGAACGCCTCGCCATTTGAAAAGATTATAAAGCACAAAATTAGTTTTAGGTATTATACGTCTTTGTTCCTTAATGATTTTAGATTCACCTGGAGAATAGTGGTATTTTAGCCGAAGATTTATTATCGCGTCTTTAATTCCATTATGTTCTAAAGGTAAACAAGTTACTAGCAGATTAAATGTTTTTCGCCCAATGCTTAGATGTTCTAAACCTGCGACAATTAGTCGTTGCTTTCTTCTCGATTCATCAGATAATATTGGTAACCAAGAATAGGGTACACTAACTTCTGGAAGAATTAAGGCATCTGTTTTTTCTTTTTCCGCAGCATTTAATAAACCAATAAATTTCTTCCTTCTTTTAATTGCTGTATTTGGTTTTTCAAAGATTGAATCTTTAATGTCTTGCAAATTAACTGTTGTATTTGCAATAGCAACCTTAAATCTATCTACATTGCTTCCACTGAATGGAACATTAAAATTATTATAACCTATATTATCATTTAAATTTGAGCCCTCGGTAATCTTAAAATAGTTTTTCTTTAACTTTTCTTTCTGGAAGTTTAAATTTCTAGGAGTAATTGATAAACGATGTTGGTAGTTTGTTTTGAAGAAAACATCAAATATTTTATCATAAATGACTTGTTCATTCTTTTCAAAAAACAAATCCATTTTTTCAAATCTAATATCTTTTTTGTAATATTTTAAAATTTCTTTTAGAAGGAAACAAAGATTAAATTCAAAGAAATATATGAATCTTGGTGCATATTTAATTTTGAAATCATCAAACTCCAAATCTTCTAAACTAAATTTTATTTTTCTTAACCCTTCTTGTTTTGTGAAATTTAATTTGTCAGAATTTAATGCTGTTAGTTTCAGATAATTCAGCAGTGGGCTAATAATAAAATTGTTTCTTAAAAGATTAGAAGCAATATAAGCTCTCTTAATAGCATTAATTTCGCCGTGATATTCGAAAGAGTTCTTTAATTTTCTTGATTTTATAGATTGTTTTTTTGAAGACCACCAATCATCATCAACAAACGATGGGTTCAATGCTGTTGCTAAAGCACAACAATTTTCTAAATAAATAATTAAGTACTCTTTAACGTCTACAATATCCCTTTTATCAACAGCTATATCTCCAGATGTGACTTTGTTTATATTCATAGAGATTTCTTTAAAAAATTCCCAGAAAGATTCTCTATCATCAATTATTACGAAATATGTAAGTACTTTTTCCCAAGAAGCAGCAAATTCTAAACTGACAATACCTTTAAAAAAAGTCAATATTTGTTTTTTCGTTTCGTCATCATCATTTTTGTCACTTAATAAACTTACTTTAATCTTCTTCGCCAAAAAAACGGCAGCACCATATTTACTTTGATTTATACCCTGAACACTCCTTAATTTGTTTACAGTATCTGAATAAGAAAGTTCGTAAACACTGTCGTCAAAATCATTTGTAATATCACTTTCAGCTGGTAAGAACCAAAAAGCACTGCTATTCTGTTCAATTCTTCTTTTAAACATTTCAAGAACGGCTTTTGACTCCTTACTCTCAAAAGCATATAAAAGAATTTTATCTTGTTGAATTTTTATTTTTGGAAGTTTATTGTAGCAAAAAGATTTGTCCGTTTCATTTTGAGAAAAAAGGTTTTGTTTAACTAAAAATTTGTTTAAATACTTGTCAATCACATTTGAATCATTCGATGAACTATCAAAGTCTAACTTCGTATTAGACAATACTATTTGTATATCATCAACATATCTTCCATAATAAGCTGGAGCAAGTTCACTTTTAATCTCCTCGTCAAAATCTTTAAGATAATAATTTGCTAAAATTCCAGAAGAAAGTAAACCTATTGGTAATATATTATTAGAATCATGTGGACAGATTTTTTGATAAGCCCTCATAATATCAAACAATAAATCTGTGAAAAACAATTTTCTTTTATTTAGACTTCCCTTTATGTCTTTACTCAGCTTATCTTGAAATACTTTATCGATGTTAATATTATAATAGTACTCTTTTATATCGATAGATAAAATGACTACGTCAATGTCCTCATCAAGTATGTTTTTAGCCATTTCAATACCATTATCCCGCCATTTTTGATATTGTTCAAAGTATGGTTTAAACAGTCTTAACCCATCAACAACCTCCCCATTACCACTTTCAAGCTCTAAATTATAGGCGTAATTATTCTTACTGTACATTTTGTGTAATGAATAGCCTTCATACAGTATCCAAAGTATAGAGATTAAATGGATTTCAACTGAAGCTTGAATAAAATAATTAACTTTGCTGAGTTTGTAATTAGAGGCTGTAAAATTATTGCTTATAACCAGCTGTTTCTCACTTCGAATAGGCGAAAACTTTTTTGGGGCAGTATAGTAATCGATACTTGATAGTAAATTTTTAAAATATTTTTTATTCTTCGCTGGATTTGACAACGCTTTTGATAAAGCATCAAGCCTTCCGTCAAAATCATCTCCAGATTCAAAATGGGCTAATTGTTGTCTAAGCAATAAAGAAAAATTATCATAATATACATAGCTCTTTAATTTTCTGTATGCAATGTCTATTTGTTTCCTATTATAATTAGCCATATATATATATATATATTATTTCTTTGATTAACCCAACCATATATTGCGTCTCCGTAGGTTTAAACTAACTTAAACCCAAGCTCAACTTCAACACCTAAACTTCCCCACCCATTACCTTTAATATCATTAATATCACCGCAACCATCTTTTGTGAAAAAGATACTCTCAAGATTAATCAAATCTGTTTTTGTTATTTTTTGATGTATTAACTTGTTTTGACTTAAAGACATTATCACCAGTTGTATATATTTAGTTTCTCCATTCCAATGTGTACTAAAATCGCGAAAAGATTTGTGTAACTTATCAAGCATGCCAGTATCTTTTTTATTCCATAGGGTGCCTCTAGCATTACCTTTTTGAGTATTATTCAACAAAAGAATAAAAGCACCATTTTGCTTTTCACGCATTAACTTCAATACATCTTTTGCAATGTTTTTAAGAGCTGCATTTTGGTGTTTAAATTCTATATTTAAAATTCGGTTATACTCTTCTTTTTCTCTATTAAAAACACACATGTCAAGCAATGCAGATTGCCCTTTTTTACTAACTTTTATGTCATTGTAAACTTCACCAAACTTATATTTTTCTTGGGTTGGTGTTTCAATAGAGTAAAATAAATCTAAGTGTGTTGTCTTAAACTCTTCAATAAATAATTGTCGAAGTTCTTGCTCTGAAATTCTATCAACTTGATTAAGTTCTTTTCCTTGAATTTTCAATGGAAAAATAAGCTGTCTGTTTAAATCTAAAGGAATATTTTTATTAACTATTCTCTTATCATCAAACTTTTCATAATCTACTGTATCTAAACGCTCTAAAACCTTTTCACAAATATTCACTACATCTATATCTCCCATAACTAACTTTTGTCATATTTAACCCCATCCTCAGCAACCATCTCCAAGCTACTACCTTCATAATTCGATTTCATTGCCCCAGTAGTAAACTGCCTATTCATTAACATAGGCAATAACCAATCTCGAAGCTACTTATTCTTCATCACTTATAGATATATCTGTAACCTTTACATTGTTTAATGCATTTAATAACTCTTCTCTAAATTGATCAAAATTACCCACTACATCGGTATAGCCACTAAATTCATAAGAAAAGCGATACGCTTCATAACTTTCAAAATCATCAACATATTTAGAAAACTCCATTTTGTAGCTTGAAAAGGCGACATAATACGTGTCATTTTCTTGCTCAAATGCTATAAAAGTATTCTGTTTTGGTTGCCTTGGCAATGCATTTATTTCTTCTAAAACTGTATGTAAATGTCTTGCAGGACTGTATCCTATTGCTTTGCTTTTTAAGTTTTTAAAAAATTCTTGCAAAAGAACTATGGTATCTTTATTTAAGTTTATGTAGTTCTCTCTTTCAATGAAAAGCACAAACTCTTCTAAATAACCGTCTTTACTTAATGACACGATTTCATCATCAGATTCATAACTAAAGTCATTTTTTACAAACTCTATAGGCGAAATAGAATCGTAACCATTTTTTTTCAAAAACGTGTTGACTTGATCTATCATTTTCTCTATTGCTGATAATGAATGGTTATCTTCAGATTGAAAAACTTTAAATACACCTACTTCATCACGAAATTCAACATCAAAGCTTTTTGAATCTTCTTTAGTTGTTGGAAAATTATCTCTTAACTTCATTTCTCTCCATATTTAGTATTATCCTCAGCAACCAACCCCAAGCCACTACCTTCATAATTCGATTTCATTGCCCCAACAGTAACCTGCCCATTCATTAACATAGGCAATAACCAATCTCGAAGCTCGGAAAGCTTTTGGTTTTCTTTTTCAAGAAGATTTTGCTTGTTAAAAATAGGTTTAGCAGTAGTTTGATATATTTTAATAACCTTCTCTGGAGGTGTAATTATTTTAATAGTTTTCAAAGTTGATGCAGAAACCTCTTTAAATGTAGAACCACCAGAACGAGCTTCAATCAACGGTATCTTATTCTTAATTTGATAGTAAAGAAATTCCGAAGTAAAATAACTTTTTGGTTCAAAGGATTTAAATCCTTGATTAGTTGTGACAGTCTCTCTTGCTATTGCTAAGTATCCAATTGGTGCTCTAGAACTTAGTAAAACAGTCCCAGAGGGCATTAACTTAAGAGAGCTTTTTTTTATGCCTTGTTCTGTAACATCGTACTCTCCACGAGTAATGTATTTCTTTCCTTTGTTATTTGATAAATCTTTTGGAGTAATCCAAGGAATTCCATCTTCTGTAGTGAAGTTTGCTGAATCTGCCTTTGAAGGTGTGCTCCCTCCAATTATATTAGCTACATCCTCAAAAACTCCATCTCCCCAACCCTCAGGAATCTCCCGCTTCAACGCCTCATTAAAAACCATGGCACCACCAGACGATTTATAAGGATTACCATTAACATCTGGAAAATCAAACTGTACAAACCAATAATCGTACAGTGTTTTTGCCATCGCTTCTAATTCTTGGTTTATGTTGTTGTTGACTTCTATTTTAGCGTCTAAATCGGAAAGAACTTTGGCTATTTGTTTTTGGGTTGAAAGGTTTGGTAGTTTTATCGGAATATCATAATAAGCACCAAATGTCATACTAGGTACTCCTGTTCCAGAATTAAGATGTTCTAAATCTAATAAAGTTAAATAGCGGTATAAATAATAAGGCTCTGTTTTACTCTTATCAATTATAGAATAGTATATAGTATCAACTGTCCAAAAAGATTCATTTACGTATTGAATGTTGCTTAAAGTTCCTTTTCTAGGTAATAATATACTTTCACCTTGGTAAAGTGATTCATCTACATATCTCATTAATCCTCCACTACCATAAACAGGTATATCGCCTTCTGATAAATGCTTATAATCTCTACCGTTTTTTATTTCGAGTAAGTCTTTTAGCTTAAATTCAGTCATACTTCAAACTTTTCAAATTTTCTTGAATCTCATTTTCTAAAGTGTTAGACTCTGAAAAAAGTGTTTCTAAATTACTTTCAAAGTCTTGCATTTTAGTTGCAAATTCTTTCGCAGTAATATCAACATATTCAATTTTAACTTCAAAATATTGTCCTGCACTAAGGCTGTAGTTTTTGGCTTTTATATCGTCATAAGACACCACAACCGATAAATCGTCTTTAGCTTCTTTTGCATTAAAAACATTTATAATTTGTTGTTCTTCTTCAGGGCTTAAAACGGTTTTTTGGTTTTTACCATCTTTTACTTTGGTTCCTAAATTAGAAGCATCTACCAACACCACATCTTTAGTATTGGTTTTATCTAAAAACAGAATACTTACGTTGGTTCCTGTGGTGGCAAAAATGTTAGAAGGCATAGATACTACACCTGCTAGCATTTTACTTTCTACTAGTTTTTGTCTAATTTTTTTATCGATACCAGATTGTGCGGTTATAAAACCCGTAGGTACTACAATAGCGGCTTTACCTTTTGCAGTAAGACTATGCATAATGTGTTGTATAAACAGCAGGTAAATAGCCATTGAGTCTTTCTTCTTAGCAGGAACTTTTGGGATGCCTGCAAAAAAGCGTTCTTTGTTTGCTTTAGAGTCTAAATCTGCGCTGTAATCGCTAAAATCGAGCTTAAAAGGAGGGTTGGATACGATATAATCAAACTGTTCTAATTGTCCGTTGTCTTGTTTATGATAGGGGTTTAATATGGTATTTCCTTGTATTATATTCTGTATAGAATGAACTAAATTGTTTAAAATAAGATTTAAACGTAATAGTGCAGAAGATTTTTGCGAGATGTCTTGTGAGTAGATGGTACACTTATCTTCGCCAATGGCGTGTGCAATATTCATTAACAGTGTTCCCGATCCTGCACTTGGGTCATAACAAGTCACGTTGTTTACATCGTCTCCTGTAACCAAACAAGCTGCCATAATTTTAGCTACGGCGTGAGGTGTAAAATACTCTGCATATTTACCACCAGAATTACTATTGTAATCTTTAATTAAGTATTCAAAAATAGTAGCGAAAAAGTCAAATTTCTGTGTGAATATGTGTTCAAAACTAAAACCAACGAGTTTATTTACTAAGGCTTTACAGAAATCATCTTTTTTATCGGTAACGTATTTACTTAGGTTTTCAAATAATACTACTTTTTCTCCGCCTTGAGTAAGCACCGAGAAAATATCGATATTATCTTTGGCTACACTTACTAAGGTTTCGTCAAAAGTATCTGCAAAATCAGGTTTGTTTTGCTGTTCAAACAATCGAGATAACAAGTTTTTAGGAGCGATGCGTGCTGTGTTTTCACTTATCTGCATCGTTAACAGCTCAAGATCATCATCGCTATACTTTTTAAGTGCAGCATCAAAATCTTCTGCTTTTGCCAGGTCTGGTTCTAGTTGTTTTAACTCATAAACATATTTATCATTTAAAAACTTGTATAAAAATACCTGTGTGATAATTTTAAATTCGTTTCCGTCATTTCCTAAACCATAGTTAGCACAGACGCTTTTAAGGTCGTCAATAAGTGCTTTTGTTTGGGTTTCAAATTTTGTGGTGTTTGTCATTTTATAATTTAAGCAACGTGTCCGTTGTATTCGTTTATATATTCTTTTACAATAAGGCTATTAATACGTTTAACATCTGTGGTTGTAATAGGGATATTCTGTTCTCTTTTAAATTGGTTTACTACCAGACGCATTACCATTTTTTCTACATAACTCTCATTCTCTAACAATTTTGAATTCTGTAATATTTCAGCATCAATAGCCTCTTTTAATCCTTTTAAAGCTTCAAACAGTTTGCGTTCACTATCGGTTAAAGGGTCTGTCTCTAATAAGCGTTTATGTATGCGTGCATATTTTGCATCATATTCATATTTAGCGCGCAATAACTGGTTTTCGCGCTCTAGTTTTTTTGCCTTATCATAAATATCGTTTAAAGCCTTGATGTTGGCTTCCATTTCTTCTTTTGTAACCTCGCTTAAGTTTTTCTTTTTAAATAAGCGTTCTAGTTCTTCTTTTAGCGAAACAAACGTAGGGTCTTTATGGTCAAAGTTTCCAGTAAGCATTTCGCGCGTTTTACCTAGTATGTCTTTAAGTTCGTCTGCCAGCACCATTTCTTCCTCTTTCACCTTCGTAAAAGCAAAGATGACATCTTCTAGCGCTGTGTTTAATAAACCATCTGTTTCAACATTATTTTCTAGCGCATTACGTGTGTTAATAAGGCTAAGTCTCTCATTAGTTAATCTAGACAATGCAGAGAGTTTTCTAAAATCTAAACGCTCTAAAAGTTCAAAATTACCAGACAGCCGTATCAGGTTGTATAACTCTTTAGAATTATTGAGCGCTTTAGCAATTTTTCTAATTTCGGTGAGATCGTTTACTTCAGAAATTTGCTCGCCGAAAACCGTTGCATTTTCCGTGTCAAACCTAAAGAGAATGTCTTTTATCTCTTCAATCTCTTTTTTAATTTCTTCAGGCTTTTTAAACAAGTTAGAGTAGTGTTGCATTTCATCACCTAACTCGCTTTGCAATTCATTAAAATAATCTTGATTGGTTTTATCAAACTCTTTCTGTATGTCTGCAAAATCTACTACAAAACCATATTTATGCGTTTTATAGGTTCTATTAACTCTAGTAAGTGTTTGTAATAAGTTATGCGATTTTATTTTACGGCCTATGTATAATTTTTTTAATCGCTTGGCATCAAAACCAGTAAGCAACATATTATAAACAAAAAGGAAATCTAGTTTTCCAGCTTTAAAATCGCTCACCCAATCTCTACGATCTTGTTTAGTGCCTATGTCGTGTAAAATTACTTGTGCTTTTTTTACGGCACTATTTTGTTTTTTCTTGCTAGTATAGCTAGCAGGTTTTTCTTCTGCTGCCATATTAAACTCCGTATTTCCTTTAGCAGCATAGGTCTCCTGAAAAATCTCATACATCATTTTAGCTTGGTCAGAAGAGTCACAGACTACCATACCACCTATGCTATTATCATTCATAGCTATTCTAGCCTGCTCCATATCTTTTACAATATAGTCTAGCATAGGCGTTACAAATCTGTGATCTGCAAACAGCTTCTTTTTATCAATATTGCCTTGCAGCACCTTAATACTCTCAAGTGCTTCTTGTAAAACTAGTTTATAGTTGGTCTCAATTTCTTCTCTAATTAAACGTAAAGTGTATCCGTCTTTAATAGATAAGTTATAGTAATATTTATGTATGTAATCACCAAACAAGGTTTTAGAATTATACTCTGAGCCTAGTAGTGGCGTACCTGTTAATCCTATTTTAATGGCGTGTTTATCTGCTAACTCTAGATTGGCTAAAAAACTACCTTTGGGGTTATAGCTTCTGTGTACTTCATCTAAAAAGAAAACACGTTGCACGCTTAAATTATAATCATTGTTTTTTATAACATCTGGATCATCTTTAAACTTTTGGATATTCACAACAGTGATCTCTGCTTTCCCAGAATCATTGTGTATTACTTTAGTAGACTTAATATCTTGACTAAAAGCCTCTCTAGAATCTATTTTATGCACCACTAATCCACGCGCAGTAAACTCTTTTGCTGCTTGTGTTAACAGGTCTAGTCTATCTACAATAAAGTAAAACTTAGGGATTACATTTTTCTTTTGAAAATAGTGTGTAAGGTGCTTTACATTAAAAAATGCTAATGCGGTTTTACCAGAACCTTGTGTATGCCAGATAATCCCTTTTTTAATTCCGTTTTCCAGCTTGTTTTCTATTGCTTTTGTAGCAAAAAGTTGTGGATAACGCATCACGTGTTTCTCTAAACCTTTTTCTTCTTCTACATAAGCAAAAGCATATTGTAAAATAAACTTTAAACGATCTCTACTAAAAAGTGATGTTGATATTCTATTTGTAGCTGTAGTTGGTTTTTTGTTAGAGAGGTACTCTTTGTTGCTTTTAATACTCAACAAATTGGTGTCTTTTAAAACAAAGTTCTCTGTTTCTTCTGTAAGTGGTTGTAAGAGTTTATTTAAATCAAATGTCTCTTCTTCTCTAAAAAAATTAAAGATAGGTTTATAGTAATTGGTAGTGCTATAAAAAGCCCCTTCTAGCATTTGGGTATCTTCATCACTATATTTCATGTTGTTAGAAAACACCATGAGTTGAGTCAAGTTAATAAACTTTCTAAATTTTTTATTCTGAAAACGGCGTTGCATTCTTCTATGTTCATCTTGAACACCGTCTCGGTTATTTGGTTTTTTAACTTCTATAAAAACCAATGGCATCCCATTAATTAATAGAATGATATCTGGCCTAAAAGTTTCGTCATCTTTTTTATAGGGTAGTTCTGTGACAACGTGAAAAGAGTTATTGTCAAAATTCTCGAAGTCAATTAGTTTAACTCCAGATTGATCTACTAGTTTATTAAAAAAAGCACGACCAAGATCTTCGTTTTCTAAAGAGATAGAAATATCATCATACACCTTTTGAATTTCCTTCTCAGATAGAGTGTTATTTATTTTCTTTAATTGCTCTTTAAATATGGAGGTGAAGATGTTAGTGTTTTCATCCCATTCGTTATCTTTTAAAGATAGATACACGTAACCCAGTTGGATTAAATGTAATATGGAAGGTATTTTAACCCTAGTGTCTTCGTTAAATAATTTACTCATTATTTGGTTCTTGTCAATTAAACTTAAATTCCATCACCAATGTTATGGACAAATAGGGGAGTACTCAAAGTTAAAAAAAATATACAGGTAGTACTTAAAAAATACATCTTAATATAGTTCGTAAGTTTAAGTAATACATTAGTGTTGTTTAAGTGATTGATTATGTGTGTGTAATGTTTTGGTGTTGTTGGTTTTAGTATAGTATGTTTAGGGCTGTTAGTATGCTAGTTTTGTTTTTTTAAACTTCCTAGTCCGTTTGTTAATCTAACAGTTAGTAGGTTTAGTATGCTATTTAGTATGTTATATAGGTTGCTAATAAGTTTAGTATGCTATACTTATTTATAGGTTAATTACAATTACATTGATAGTCAAAAATGTATTTATGAAAACGCTCACCATAAGAATCAGACTCACCATAGCCACCATATTTAAATTGACTCCAATTATAATCTGATATACCACAAAATACATAGGTGTTGGTCTGGTATGAATATTCGTTCTTTTTAATTTCTGCTACGACAAAGTTTTTATAATTATACGTGTATTTGGTAACTTTTTTTAGCCAGCTAGAGTTCATTGTGTAGCTACTTACTGTAGAGCTTTGGTAGCCTTCTTCGACTATAAAATCGTGAAGTTCTTGGCAAGATACAGACTGTCCATTTGTTTTTACTATAAAACATAATAGGATGATAGTGAAGATTGTAAGTTGTTTTTTCATGATAAATAGAGGTTAGTGATAATTTTGTTTTTAAAGGTTTATTCTAAATTAAAATTGATAGACACAGGTAGATGATCTGAAAGTTGTCTTGCTTTAGTCAAATTTTCACATTTCTGTATGAAGTCTAAACTACCTGCGCTTGTAATAGTAAAGTCACCTTGCCAATACATATTATCAATGGAGTGGTTTAAGTAGTTACCGTCTTTACATTTCATTTTTAATGTCGTAGGTGTATTTGATATAGCATTTTTGTAGCCGTTATCATAAAATGAATTCCACACAGGGTGGGCTTCATTAAGGTTAAAATCTCCACACAATAAGATGTTATCAGTTTTAAGCCTTTTGTTGTAGTCTAAAAAATGTTGAATCTCATTTTCTGGATGGTCATCGTGTTTTCTTGAATGATAGTTTATAACTGCGATAGGTTTTGAGGTTCCTTTAAAAAGAAAGTGTGCTATATAAGGCTCACGATATACTAAACTTGAAAGTTCTTTATCTAAAAAAGGTTTTCCTTTTAAGCTTACTCTAGCTGTTTTCCATAAATAGGCATAGCGTTCGCTCATATAAGCAGAAGGACTTTTAGTAGGGTCGCTTATACTGTAATCCCATTTTGATCCCATACGGTTTAGTTGGTCTGCAAGCTTTGCCACGGCTTGTGCACCCCCTGGATGTTTTGCAACTACTTCCTGTATTAAAACAATGTCAAAATCTTTAACAATAGTAGCTATAGCTTTTATCTCTGTATCATTTTTAGACTGTCCAAAGTCCCTAATATTCCAAGAAATGATGCTATGCTTTGTAGGGGCTTTTGCATTAAGACTTGAAATGTGTTTATCTGTTTGTGTTGTTGATGTTTCAGAAATAAAAATATCCCCTTTATGTATGGCTACATTTTGATTACTCTCGTTTTTACACGAAAAGAGTAGAAAGAGGCAGGCTAGCAAATAAAGAGTTTGATTTTTCAAGTGGTTGAGAATATTGAGTTCTTAAATAATATTAGTTACTTGTGTTAAGGGCTTAATTTGTTTAAAATTCACAAATTTAATATCTGTAAGAATTTTCGTTAATAAGGTAAAACTAGCAATTATTTATTTGTTGCCTATTCTATTTCTCGTTCAATAATTGGTGTAATTATTTCTTTCCATTTTTCATATGCTAACACGGTTAAATGGATACCGTCAAAAGAATATTCATCTTTTAATATCTCATTTTCTGAAAGAATTTTATTTAGGTCAATATATTCAATTGAATTATTTGCACACATCTTTTTTATTTTATCATTCGATAGTTTTACTGATCGATTAAAATCTTTATAATTTGGATAACTTTTTGCTGTATATAATATTGAAAAAAGGATTGGTTTTATGTTTTTTTTGTTTAATTCTTTTGTGATGTTATATAAATTATTTGAGATAATTTCAGGTTTTATACCTCTTGTTAAATCATTCACTCCACCCATTACGAAACATAATTTGGGGTTTACATTATAGACATATTCCATACGAGCCAAAAAGCCTTCTGTAATGTCGGCACCAATTCCTCTATTTATAATATCCTCTCTATTTAATAATTCATTCCAATTAGCGCGATATGTAATTGAATTTCCCAACATCACAACATTACCTTTTTTTTGATAGGATTTATATAATTTTAATTCATGTTTATATCTCCAGTTGCCAGAATATGATTGTTCTGTATTTTTTTCTAATTTTAATTTAGCATGAATTTTTGAAGGATACTTTTCGTATACTGCGATTAAAATCAATAAAAAAATCAATATAAAATTTACAATCAAATATTTATTTTTTGTCATTTACTCTGTTTTTTTATACTCTATTACTACTATGATCATAAGTAACTTTTTGTTGCTCTGTATCCTCATCAGTTTATTCATTATTTTGAATATTAGAAGTTCTTCCTTTAATCTTAAAAAGATTGTATTACTACTATAATTATTAATTTAAAGTAGTAATATATTCTCTTTACTCAGGTTTTTATCTATGTAAATAGATAGCAGTCCAGTTCAGTTGTAATCATATATTTGGTTGTTTATTATTTTTTTTCAAACCTAAATAATAATTAGATGTGGTTGTTACGGGTTTCCGTAAGTTGGGTCTTTATAATTAATTTAGAGTTGAATTTTACACTACTTAACTGGTTATTGTCTTTAAACCAATTATAGTGAAGTAACGCTATCTATAAAATGTTAGATTGATAGTTTTAAAAAGTGTGTGAGAATCAAAAAGTGAGGAATGAAAATTTATTTTTTTCATTCCTCAAAATTAAGAACTAGACTAATTATTTTCCATCATCAATTGGTGGTGGGGGAGGTGGTATGTGTCCATCTTCTCCACAACAAGCAACCTCACTAGAGGGGTTGATTGTACTTTCTGGAGTACAAGAGAAAAGGAGTGTAACTAGCGTACAAGAAAGCATTATATATTGTATTTTTTTCATTTGAGTTATTTAAAAATTGGACATAGGTATGGCTGTCCGAGACATGCTCAGTTTTATGGGCTAGGCTAAAAGCCATACATTAAATTGAAGAGAAACTCTTCTTTTGAGAAGTTTAGAGTGTTGGAGTAAGGTGTATTAGATTACTTCTCAAATGATCTAATTAAATTACTTCACAACTCTATTTTGTACTGTTGAAATAATCGTAAACCCTATTACGCTCGGGTGATCAACAATACAGAGGCAAATAAATAAACATCTACTATTAATGACCTGGGAAAGCATTGGGAAAGAGTTGGGAAGATGTTGGGAAGTAATTATACATTGAATTCTCAGTAAGTTGTTGTAATTTTCAGGCAGCTACAATTTAAGATTGATATGACAGAAAAATTACTCGAAGATGCATTTCAAAAAGCAAGAAAAGAGGGGGCTTCAAATACAGCTTTGGGTTTAGCGACTCATATATATAATGAACTTGAGAATAAATGTTCTCTTCCTACCACGGCTGATTCTATTAGAGGGTATTATAGAAAGTTGGAAAAAAACGAATCATTTAATATTTCTAAAACAGCAAAAGATCATCTATCCATCTATTTAGGTTTTGAAGATTACAAGAGCTATTTGGATAAAAGAAATACAAAATCTGTTTCTGCAAAATGGTATCAATGGGCATTATTGGCTTTGATAATAATTGTTGCGTTTTTCGTGTATAATACGACTCGAAAAAAATGTATGATTTGGGATAAGGATCATTTTGTGAAAATTCATTGTGAAGAGGTAGATGCAAAACCAATAGATCAAAGTCTATTTGCTAACTTTAAAAAAATAGAAGCGAATTGCACTGAAGGTTTTTTTATTAATGAAGATGGAAGCGTAAACGTTTGGTATTACAAAAGAGGAGAGAATGATTTAGAATTATTTACTAGCCCAGGTGTACATCCTGTTAACGGAAAAACATTAAATGAAATAACAAAATATATGATTAAGAAGCATATCTGTGATTCTTTAAAGTAATAGTTCTTTGTCTCGACAATGATAGCTGTGTCTGTAGCGCGTTTCTATTTAGTGTTATTGTAGACAGCTGTTGTTTCATATATTCCATCTTCTACTATAATATTACTTCAATAAACTTTCCATAACATATTATCAACATCAACATAGCCTATGTTTTTAAAATGGGCAACATTAGTATTGGTTTCAGATGATAATTCTAATATTTCCCACATTATGGAACATTTCTACACCTTACATTTTTGCAAAATAGAATGAGAATTTAGAGAAAAGCAGTAAAAACTATTGTTTTTTGACTGAGACAGGTATACTTTTGTAAGGAATAAGGGCTTTTTGTGAGGTTTTGTGAGATTTTGTAAGGGCTTAAGTGTTTGGTTTTTAACGTTTAATGTTTTTATATTACAGCCTTACAAAATTTCACTACTATTTATAGAGAATAATAAATAAAAATAAATATATAATAATAGGGATTTTGGATTTTTGTACAGATGTGAAACTAGCGTTTATTGTCAAATCGTAGTTATCGAAATGATAGTAGTTGCTAGTAATTTACAAAGAGAATGATGTTGTTTTTTGAAAAATATAATGATCATTATGTGTCCTAAAAAGCTAACACCCTAATAAGCATAGTAACTAAGACGTATTGTCCCGGGACAGATTTGGGACAAATACATGTATTAATCACTACTGCGGCAACGTAAACACTGGTCTTAACGACCGCTTTTTTAGCAATATTAAATTGGTTTGTATCCAGTTCCCGCTACTAAATAGGAAGCCTTCACAGCAATGTGGAGGCTTTTTTAGTTGGGGTAATATTGAAAATTATAGGATTCTTGCATTTCTAAATGTCTTTCTAATCCAATATATTTTTTTCTTAAGTTTTTATGTCTGTTGTGTCAATATTCTTATGGTATTTAATTTGTTATTCTACAAAAAGTACAATTAATTTCACTCCGACACATAATGGCGAACCGCTTGACTACTTTTGAAATATAAGAACATTAAACAACTCTTTAAACTTTCATAAATATGTCAAAACATGTACCACTTACTCAAAGAAATAAAATTGATGCAAGTATTTTTGCTAATAATTATGGTCAACCCTATTGTGATAAAAAACTTTTTTTATCTCTATTTGACAAACTCCCAAATCAAATTATAGATTATGATATTGATGGATTTAAGTTTGGAGAAGATTTTAAAAAAGAATATAAGAACGATATCATTAAGTCTTATTATACCCTTCGTCTAAGCCGCAAAAAGGATAATAAGAAAGAAGATATCAAAGATGATTTATATTTCATATTTAAAAGTTCACTTTTAGTGTATGTCGATGTCCATAAAAAAACGATTAAAATTCTTTTTGATGAAACCACAGAGCAAAAGGCGTTACTCATAAAAGATTCTTTTAAAAACTATACCATTATACCTAAGGACGAAGTGCCAGAAATGCATTTAATCACGAGTAGTCAACACGGATTAGGACTTACATCTATGGATTTGCTCAAAATGGAGACAGATCTTACGGCACATTATAATGATGATTTTTTAGCCATACATAATACTATTATTAAACGTTTAATGGCGCCAAAAGATAAGGGAGTTGTCATTTTGCATGGCGCACCTGGAACTGGTAAAACAAGCTACATACGTCATTTAATAAGCACAGTAGATAAAAAAGTTATTTTCTTACCGCCTAATCTTGCCCAGAATATTACGGGCCCAGATTTAATTAATTTGCTCATTGAGAACCCCAATGCAATATTAATTATTGAAGATGCAGAGAATATAGTAGTGGACAGAGATAAAACTGGTGTATCGCCTGTAAGTGCTATTTTAAATATAAGTGACGGTCTGCTCTCAGACTGTCTACAAATTCAAATAATTTGCTCATTTAATACCTCATTAGACAATGTAGATAAGGCCTTGTTGCGTAAAGGTAGGTTAATCGCCAAGTATGATTTTAAACCGCTCACATCAGAAAAAGCAAACGCTTTGTCCAGTTCTTTAGGTTTTCAACCGCATTTTAATGCCCCAACATCACTTACTGAAATTTTTAATCAAAAAGAAGATACTTATCAATTGCCGCAAAGAAAAGCAATAGGGTTTTGATGATTATTTCGAAAATTTTAAATATTGAAAGATTATGCTACCACAATATATTTAGCTTATCATTTTAAGAAATACATGGCGTTACGGAAACCCGTATTCAAAAAAATAATTTTAATTGTATTTTACTCCGACATCATTTGGCGAAGTCGGGATGTATCTTTATAAAACCAAACAAATTATGGCAACCTACGAACTCTTTAAACGATTGGAAATAATTCTAGACATACTAACACGCTATCCTAATAGCACTAAGTCACAAATTATGCAACGCTTGGTAGAGATTCATGATATTCATAAGGCATCTAGAACATTAGAGCGTGACTTTAAATCTCTGAGAGAAGAGTTTCAGATTAACGTCACTTATAATTCCTCAGAAAAAGGATATGTTATTGATGACGAACATAAAGAGCGCGTGCAATCACTCATTAAGTTTGTAGAGCTCGTTCATGTGGGCGAAATTTTTAAACAAGGTTTAGATGATTTTGACGAACTACGGGACGTTATTGATATTGATGATTCTTCAAACTTTAAAGGAATTGGTCATTTAAAAGATATACTGTTAGCGATAAAAAAGAAACAGAAGATACACTTTGAACACGAAAGTTATTTTCGTGATAGTTCAAAAAGTTACATCATTACACCACTGCGTATTAAAGAATATTTAAATAGATGGTATGTTATAGGCGTGCCAGATGGTGCGGCAGAGATTAGAACTTTTGGTGTTGATAGAATTAATGTCATAAAAATAGGAGAAGTTTCAAAAGTGAAAAGAAGCAAGTTCCAGAAACAACTAGATCAATTTGCAAAGATTGTAGGCTTAACTTACGGTAACGTAAATAACAAACCTGAAAAAGTAGTTTTAAAAGTTGAAGAAAATCAACTTAAATATCTCTCGAGTTTGCCTTTACATTTTAGCCAAGTTATTGCGCCATACGAAGGAGCAACTCACAGAGAAGTGACATATTATATTATCCCAAACTACGAGTTTGAGCTAGAAGTATTAAAAATGCACAGTATGGTTGAGGTTATAAGCCCAGCATGGTTGCGAGAAAGTGTGATAACAAAATTAGCAGAAGGTTTAAAGAATTATAAATAACTGTGAGTAAATAATAAAAGCGATAAGATCAATAATGCAAGATTTTCAAGAACATTTAGGGACAGGAGCTAAATTTAAAAATACAATATGGAATATACAATTACCTACTCACCAGATTTTGATCAAACCAGACAAGATATGGGTTATGATGTACATGATGATTATGATAATAATGCCGTGTTATACCAACAAGGATATAATATGCGCAACTTTACAATAGAAGCTGGAGAAACCTTTAAAATAAAACGAGAGCAGAGCCGCGCTACTTTTCAATGTGATGGCACTCGTATACGGTTATTTGCCGTGCATCCTATGTTTGATGAAATAGAAGATGAAGACAATATAAGCTTAGAACCTGGGAAATATATTTTGCATCTAGATGGTAAAAGCATAGAGCGTTTAGATGTTGAGGATGATGACTTTTATTAATAATACTAAATAATCATTATAAAATTGAATATATGAAAGAACAATTTCAAATTAATGCATATACGGCAACTTTAACAAGGTCAACAAATAAAAACGGGATGCATATCCTAGATAATGGAAATTGGGAAATTCCAATTTATCAGCGCGCTTATTCTTGGAATGATATTGAAGTATTACGTTTTATGCGTGATTTAAAAGATGGATATCAGGATGAGAATAACAATAGTGTTCCTATGTTTATAGGCACAATGCAAGTAAGTGAAAATAAAGGGTCATATCGTGAGGTAATTGATGGACAACAACGCTTAACAACTTTCTTGTTGTTGCTTGATGTTATAAATGACCGTGCTGGAGAGGAGGATTTAAGAATAGCGACAGACTGGTTAACTACAAAAGTAAATCAAGGTGAAGCTCAAAAGGATTTAGAACGAGCAATTGCTGCAGAAATCACTGAACTTGAACAATTGGCTCCACTCAATAAATATGCTCAAAATCGACTTTTAATTGAGACTTTTTTAGACGAAGAAAATGAAAAAACAAATGAGGATCAATCATTAGATTTTATAGATTTCAGAAATTATATAACAACGCAAGTTTATTTTATTTGTATTGAAACTAAAGCAACCTTGTCAAAGACACTTCAAATATTTGAGTCAATTAATGCAACAGGGATGGACTTAAATGGTGGAGATTTATTTAAAGTTAGTTTTTATGAATATTTAAGAATTAAACAAAACGCTGATGAAAATGTTTTCAATGACATTTCAGAATTATATGCTAAAATAGAGCGTGCCAATAAGGATGCAAATAAACACGTGACAAATATTAATGATGTTTTAGAGATTTATAAAAATGTGTTGATTTCAAAATATAACTTACCTAACTCATTGTACTTTTTAGGTACAGCCACTTTTTATGAGCGGTTATTTGATAAAATACTTAATGATGTGTCTAGTGATGGATTTTCAGATAAAATTAATGAGGTTGAATTATCTATTAATGATTTAAATAAACTAATTGAGATACGTATTAAATGGCACGATACAATTGGAGTGTCGGCAGAAGAAGATTTATCCTACTACTTCATTCGTTGGTCAAGATATTCTAGATATTGGATTTCTATACTACTCTACAAATTTGCTTTTTCAGAAAACTTAACTGCAAAAATACAGACCGAATTTATTATTAAATTTAATAAAGTAGTTTGGCTATACAGCGTTAGTTATGCAAAAGCTATTAATGAATGTCATAGCTTTATTCGTTCTGTTTTAAAGCAAATGTTTATTGCAGATGACCCTCAAGCTATTATTGATCTTTTAGATAAAAGGATTGATCTATTTAAAGTTAATAGTGAAAAGAACAGCCATTTAATAAATAAAATTTCTGGTGTGATTGCTCATAACGGGAAACACAAAAATCTAATTTGTCGATTGAGCGCCATGTTAGATGAAGATTTTCTCTCAACAGATAAAAATAAAATAAAGCGATTGAGAAATAACTTATTTGTTATACCTATCGACATTGAGCATATTCAATCATACCATGATTCTAATAACGAATTGAGAGAAGATGTTTGGGAAGAATGGGGTGTAGAACTTAATTCTTTAGGGAATTTAGTGGTTTTAGAATCTGATAAAAATAGGTCTTTAGGTAATAAACCATTTCTTATAAAAAAAGTAGTTTATAAGGAAAGTGTTTATGAGTCAGTAAGACAGTTAATAAATGATGACGAACTATGGACATTAGAAGATGCAAAAACACGCAAGGAGACTAAAGTTAAATCATTACTCGATTACATGTTTAATTAAAATTTAGATTTAATATGCCCAACCCACGCTACCTCACAAAATCCAGATTCAAACTCGCATTAGATTGCCCAACAAAGTTATTTTACACCCGTAAATCAGATTATGAAGACGCCAGCGAGACAGACAGTTTTTTACAAGGGCTCGCGCAAGGTGGGTTTCAGGTAGAAGAACTTGCGCGGTTGTATTTTACAGAAGGTGTTGCTATTCTTGGGGATGATTATAACTATGATAAACTCGTGGCACGCACTAATGTTCTATTAGAACAAGAAAACGTCACTATTTTTGAGCCTGCTTTTTTGGTAGATGGTTTGTTTATTAGAGTAGATATACTGGAGAAAAAAGGAAACAAGATTCGGTTAATTGAGGTGAAAGCCAAGTCTATTGACAGCGAAAGTCACGATAGTTTTATTACTGGTAAGGGAACCTTAGGCGGTGGGATGGGAGCTTATTTATATGATGTAGCGTTTCAGCAATACGTGATACAGCAATGTCATCCAGACTGGAATATTAAAGCGTATCTCAATCTTGTAGATAAATCAAAAAAAACATCGGTAAATGGTTTAAATAGTCATTTTAAGATTGTGCCTAATTCTGAATTACGCACTAATGTAGCTGTTACTCCGGGACTTTCTAAAAGCGATGTTGGCGTGTCTATTATGGCTATGATAGATGTACAAGAAGAAGTTGCACTTATTTTAAATACAAATCCTATACAATCAGAAAAAACCTTTTCAGACACCGTAAACTATTATCGTGATCATTATGCAAATGATATTAAAATAGAATCGCCCATAGGTGCTCAATGTGGTGGTTGTGAATTTAAATTAGACAACCCACCTCCCGGCAAGAAAAGTGGCTTTCACGAGTGCTGGATGAAGCAATTGCCGATTTTAAAACCAGAATTAGGTAAAGTCACCACAGCTATTATTGACCAACCTAAAGCTTGGGATATTTGGTTTAAGCCAGCAAAAAACGCAATTTCCGAAAATAGGTTTTTTACGTCCGAGCTTACACGCAACGACGTCAAAGACGATCCAGGCGCTTATGGTATGAGTAGGTCAGACAGGCAATGGTTACAAATTGAAAAAACAAATACACAGGACAATACCGTTGAAGTAGATATAGAAAATCTAAGACTCGAAATGAAATCGTGGGTCTATCCACTAAACTTTATTGATTTTGAAACCTGCGCAGTTGCTATCCCTTTTACTGCTGGTATGCGGCCTTATGAGCAGTTGGCATTTCAGTACAGTCATCACATTGTGTATGAAAATGGTCGTGTAGAACATCACTCAGATTATATAAATTTAGAAATAGGAAAGTTCCCTAATTTTGAATTTATACGTGCATTAAAAAAATCATTAGATCATAATGAGGGATCTATTTTTAGGTATCACAACCACGAAAATACTATTGTAAATGTGATTTATAATCAACTTCAAGTTTCTTCGGAAATAGACAAGGTTGAATTAATGGCTTTTATAAAAACCATTAGCCATAACACAGGAAGCAGTGCGGGCACCTGGAGCGGAAATCGCGATATGATAGATTTGCAGAAAACGGTGGTGAACTATTATTTTCATCCACAAACAGGAGGTTCTAATTCTATTAAAGCCATTTTGCCAGCGGTACTAGAATCTAGTGAGTTTCTGAAACAAAAGTATACGCAGCCCATTAAAGACATCAATCTCACAACGCTTAATTTTGAAGAAGACCATTGTTTTTTACAACTAGATAATGGGGTAGCGGTAAATCCATATAAGTCATTGCCACCACTTTTTGATGGCGTTTCAAACGAAGACCTAGAAGAAGCTATTGAGCATGCCACAAAAGAAGATCGACAAATTGCAGATGGTGGAGCAGCTTTATTTGCCTATGCTAAGCTACAAGATGCTACCATTTCCGAAGTAGAAAGAGCAGAAACCAGAGCTGCATTGCTACGTTATTGTGAACTTGACACACTGGCGATGGTAATGATTTTTGAGTGTTTTAAAGAACTGATAGAATAATAAGTTTAAATAACAATTATGAAATTAATAGCGCTAAACAACACGGTAGTAGAATTAAGCCGAATCAAAGCAATATCGCTTAATGGTTACCGCGATCTTGGAGAAACAAACCGTATAAAAGTGGAGCTAAACACCAGAAATGAATATCTCTACAACCCAGATCTAGAGATATACAAGTTAATCCAAAATGAGGAGGTTATTTATATTGAGCATCCTAATTATGAAACGGCTAAACAGCATTTGTTGGAGATGATGGAAATGTGGGAGGAATCTTTAAGGGAGATGGATTAATTGAATTAAGTTGTTAGAAAATTATCTCTTAACTTCATTTCTCTCCATATTTAGCGTTATCATAATTAGTTTTATACTCAGCAACCATCCCCAAGCCACTACCTTCATAATTCGATTTCGATTTCATTGCCCCAACAGTAACCTGCCCATTCATTTACATAGGCAATAACCAATCTCGAAGCTCTGAAAGCTTTTGGTTTTGAATCAGATTAGTTTAGATTTCCTATCTTATATAGGGTGTTATTTAATTGCTCTTTAAATATGGAGGTGAAGATATTAATATTTTCATCCCACTCACTATCTTTTAAAGAGAGATACGTATAACCCAGTTGGATTAAATGTAATATGGAAGATATTTTAACCCTATAATCTTCGTTAAATAATTTACTCATTATTTGGTTCTTGTCAATTAAATATAAAACTCCATAACCAATGTTATGGACAAATAGGGGAGTACTCAAAGTTATTAAATTATAATTGTGCTACCTTATGTTAAGCCATAAAACATAGTTATGATATTAGATTAGTCGTCTAATTCTTGTCAATGACTGTATGTTTTGTTTTAACTGTCTAAAGATTTTATGATATTACCTTATATTATCTTTTTTTAAATTAGTAGCTAGGGGAATTATTAATCCAAGAGCAATAATCACGTCTACAATGTTCCATATTTCTCGTCCAAGTGCAATTTTAAAAAACGGTTGAAAGAGTACTGCAAGTCCACCGTAAATAAACATTTCAGTTTTGTTTCCTTTTTCGCTTACATTATATGCTAAAATTCCAAATCCAATTAGTGCAACAAAACGAACGAACTGATAAAATCCATACGGCATATCTAATAAGCATAATAACAATAAAATTGCCAATACAATTTTTATTATTGTTCTGCTACTCTTCATTATTTTCTTTTAAACTGTCAAAAATGTCGTTATCTATTTCGCTGATTAATTCAAATTCATTTGAGATATGTGTATCAAAAAAGTCTTCTTGAAGTCTTGATAAATAGGAAGTACTAATAATATCTTGTTCTAAATAGTCTTCAAAATCTGGATGTTTGTCCAATATTGGTTGATTAGCTATTTTTAATTTAGAGCGAATAACTTTAAAAAACTTAATTTCACTATACTCAACTTTATCATCTGCTTTAATTGTATCAATTGCGACTTCTACTAATTTTAATTCATTCGCTTGCGTTAGGTTAGAAGATGTAATTTCATTAAAATAATCTTTTAAAAATTGGTGTCCATCTTTATTGATTGCGATTAGTAAATTATCCATTTCTGTATTAAAATCTATTTCGCCAAAAGTCTTTTTCTCTTGATGTAATTTTTTTATCAATTTCACTTCTCTCTTGTCTATATCTCCATCACAAGCCATACAAGAAAACGCAGTCTTTAATAATAATTTGTCAAAGTTTATTGTTTCCATTTTAGTTGTTTTTAAAACCAATACTTGGTCTTTGGTTAGTGTTATCTGTTAAGCCTTCCATTTTAGCTTTAATAGATTTATAACTATTCAATTCTTTAAGAGAAATTGAAGGTCGGTTGCTATTAATTGTTTCGATTAAAATCTCTTTTGAAATTCTTGATTTCAGTTTCAATGCCTTTCTTGAAGCTTCATCACATAGAAATTTTATGTCGCTTGAAACATAGTTTTCCGTTGCTTTGGATAAAACAGAATAATCTAAACCTATTTCTCTCGGCCGTTTTTCCAAATACAGTCTAAACATAAGTTCACGAGCTGTAAAGTCGGGTGGTGGCAAATAAATTATTTTATCCAATCGTCCTGCTCGTAAAATTGCTGGGTCAATTGAATTGGGTCTATTTGTTGCTCCAATGATAAAAACGCCATCATCTCCACAATTATTCATTTGTGCTAAAAATTCATTTACAGCACTTGTGTTCATATGATTAACACTCGAATTATCACGATTTGGAACAACTGCATCTAATTCATCAATAAAAATTATGCTTGGTGCATTTTCACGAGCTTCATCAAAAATATCTTTGATTTGTTCCTGTGTTTGATTTACATACTTACTTTGAATGTCGGAAGGTTTTAATTGATAAAAGTTAAATCCAATTTCTTCAGCCATTCGTTCAGCAAAAAATGTTTTACCACAACCCGGAGGACCGTAAAGCAACATTCCGTTAGGAATTGTTAAACCGTATTCAGCGTAACGTTCTTTATCATTCAAAGCATCTATTACGTCTAACTGTATTGTATCTTTTAATTCCTGCATTCCTGCAATGGCCTTAAATCCTTGACCATTTTTTAGATTCTTTAGTTTTGGCTTGGATGATTCTTGTGGCGACGAAAGTTGTAGCACTTCCATTTCTCCGTTAATTGCTTTTATTAGATCTTTGACACTATTAAAACGATTTACAGCATTAGCTTGTAAAGCTTTGGTTATGATGTTTTGTGTTTGTTGGTCTGTAATTGAAGAAAATTTTAATGCTCTTTTTCGTTCTTCAATAACAGCATCTTCTAATTTTATTTTATCCGATTTGTATTTTGAAATTTCTACAAACCAAGGTGGTAGCCCCTCTAACAAATGATAATATAATGCACCTACAGAAAACACATCACTTTGAACTGAAAACACTTTGTTGAAATTTTCGTTAGCTTGGTAAAATGGGTTTAATCCATCTTTTAAAAATTCTTTATTCGATTGACTTAAATACCGAGCATAGCCAAAGTCAATAATCTTTGGAACTGCTACTTTACCAGATAAATCGGTCATAATATTTAAGTTCGTAATATCATTATGAATAATTGGGTTTTCAAGACTATGCAAGTAATTCAATCCATTTAAAACTCCCGAAATAATATCTTTAGCTTCATAAGGGTTTAAAGTATGATCCCGTTTCATTTTATCGGCTAATGTTTCACCGCTGATAAAATCGAGAATGACATAAGCATATTTTTGATTTTCTAAAAGAAGTTCGCTATTATCGCAGTAGGCAACCAAATTAGGATGTTTGATTTTCTTTAAAATTTCTACTTCAAGAATATCACCATTGTTGTCAAATTGTGTTCTATCCAATTTTGAGTATGAAAATAGCTTTAGCAATTTTGTTTTTCCATCTTGATCTTTTACACGATAGGATTCTGCGTAGCTTCCTTTTTTAAGGAAGAATGTTACATTGTATTTACCGTCAATCACTTGACCTTTGGATAATATGTGGTTATGCTTTTCTGCCATAATTCTTTAATTCTGCTTGGATCATTGTAAGAGTGTCTACATCATTTTTCTGTTTTAATTCGGAAAGCTTTTCAAAATAATTTTGAAACTCATTACTTGATAAGAACTCATTTTCTGTTAGTTCAAAAAGCAAGTCTTCTACTTGATTTATTGAAGTTGTATTATGCTGTGTCTTTATAATAGATTCTGTAGTAAAGTCAATTGATGGTAAATATGCTGTAGCCGTAATTCTTTCCGACTTATCAACATTAATGGTCAAGTGAACGTCACTATTTTCGGGTAAAAGACAGGGCAAATCAGCACCACTTATGATTATATCAGAAATATGTTCGTTGTATATTGCTCTTGTTCCTTCTGCTCCGTGTTCACCTTCATAAATTGGAATTTTAATAAAGTCAGATTCTATGCCTGGTCGGATAGGTTTTTGAGTTTTCAATCCATTTATAGTTCCCATTGCAGGAATAGATTGGTTTTTTTCTAATCCTTTAATGGTTCTAAAAATTTGCTTTTCTGTTTGTTCATCCTTAATTTCAGTTCCTATATTATATGCTAGTGTAGCCGTACCAAGTTTGATGCCTTGTTCTACTTTAAAATGATTGGGTACGCTTTCTAAAATATTTCCTTTACCATCAAACAGAATCACTTCAAATATATTGATTTTTCCCTCATTGAGTTGAACCTCTATAATTTCACCAATAGTGTTTATTTCTACTTTTCCACTTGACCAAGCTTTGTCCGCTCTGGTAACTTCAGCAAAAACCTTTTCAGGAATTTCTCCTTCTGTTTTTTCTGCTAAAATTTTGATAGGCACAAATTCTTCTGTTTCAACCGTAGAAGCTTCGTTTGCAATCTCTAACTGTATTTTTGTTTTATCTCGTTTTTTTAATCGAACTGTTTCTGAAATATCAACTGTTGATGCGTACAATGCAGCTCCTTTTACAATTACAGTTTTCGGGTCAATGCTTGAATTAGGCGTACAAATTTGTTCTTCCAACATTCTTCTTAAAACAGGGGAGAAGGTTGAACCTCCAACAAGTACTAATGAATCTAAAGAAGAACCTTTTAAATTGTTACGTACCAAAAGGTTTTTGCTAAGGTCAATTGCTTTTTGGAAAATTGGCGAAAGTGCTCTTTCAATATCTGCCTGAGTAACAGTAATATCTATTTCGAATTCTTCTCCTTCATCATCTTCTCCGGGAATATCTCCAAAATCCGTAATTATTTGGTGGTTTTCGTTAAATGATAATTTCTTTTTGGCCTCTTCTGCATAATATCGTAATGGATTACGTAAATTTTGTTTTTTTGTATCATCAGCCAAAATGGAATTAATCACAAAATTGGTTTTGATGTATGGCAAGATAATTTCATCAACAATCGCAAAATCTAAGTTTTTACCTCCCAAATAGTTATCTCCTTCGGTGTCTAAAATTTGTCCATCCTTAATTAACGAGACATTAAAAACATCATCAAAAGAAAAAATCAAAGAAAAACTTTTATTTTTTATAGAATCTAACTCATAAGTTAAAGCAACTGCAATAGATTCTTGTACGACTTCTACTTGCTTCAAACCTGCCAATTCTCCTGCTTCTCTAATAGCATTTATTTGATTGATATGAAATGCATCAGGAATGGTAATTACAGCCGAATTAACTTTTTTAGCTTTTTCAAAAGAAAGAAGTCCTTTAATTATTTCGGTAATCAACTCTGTTGAAGAAAAGGATTTATTAGCATTTGTGCTATGGTAAAGCATATCTGTTCCTATCGTTCTTCCAAATTCAACAAATGAATTTGTAGAAGTAATCTCCCAAGCATTTTGAGTTTTTATAAATTCTGTTCTATGTGCGTTATAAGCAGTATCTCCAACCTGAATCGACCCTTTTCGATTAAAATAAACACAAACGGGCATTCTACCCTTTAAAGAATTGCTTTTAAGAATTACAGGAATTCCATTTTCCATTTTTGCAATGGAAGCAGAAGTTAACCCTAAATATATGCCATAGTTTACCTTCATTTAAAACGCTTCTTCTGGGTTACTAGGTCGAGTACTGAAATTTCCGTTTTCTTGCAAAATCAGTTGATATTCCAAAATATTATTATTCAACGTTTGTGGGGCATCCTTCCCAAAATCTTCATTTGTTATAAAACCACCTTTCATTTCACCACCTTTCATTTCTTTTTCAGGATTCCAACCTTTACCGTAATAAAAGAATGTTTGATAAGTGCCATTTGGAAATGAGAAGGTAAAACTGCTTCCTGAATTAATATAGGCGTGTCTAACTACTTTATCATTCTTTTTTATAGTGACAATCACATCAGAATTACTTGTTCTTACTTTTATTTCAGAACACCCATAATCATTACAAGTTGAGTTACCTCCATAATAACTAGAATACGGTGTAGACCCTGTACGCAATGAATTGTTTATATACTTGTCGTAAATAGCTTTTTCCTTTCGCTCCTTTTCAAGACGAACTTCTCTTGCAATTCGTTCTTCTTCTTCACGCTTTTCTTGCTCAATGCGTTCTTGTTCTAATTGAAACGCACGTTCAGCTTCTTCCGCTTGTCGTTTTTCCTCTAATTCAATTCTTTGCTGTTCTTCTTTTGCTAAACGCTGTTTTCTTTCTGTGTCGCTTTCACAGGAAGAAATAATTATAGCTAGAGAAAAGAGCGGTATAAGTGCTTTAGTTCTTAGTCTCATCTCCTTATCTTTTTATCCTCTAAGAGTTCCTCCTCTAGGAATATTTGGTCCTTGGCCAGAACCACCTTTTCCAAAGTCACCATTATCGAATAGGTTGTTTATAATAGGTTGTAGTCTATCAATGCTCGGTCCTTCAGAAATAATTGTCTTTCCTCTCTCAATAGAATGCCTAGCCGCATTTCTATCTCTCCAATTAATAGTATCAAATTCTCTATCCATATAAAAGATAAAACCAATTAAATGCTCTAATCTTTCTAGTTCAAAAGCAATTTGATTAATTTCTTCTATGAGTTTTGGTGTGTGTTTTGTGTCTTTATCTTGAATAGCTTGCTCAACGTTGGGACGAATGCTTTCTACTAATTTAGTTGTTTGCTCATTTCCTTTTTCTCTATTGACTTCTTCCAAGCTATGGAAAGCATTTTTTAACTCTTTTTCAAGCTCAGGCCACTCTCTGTCACCGATTAGTTTATCAATTGTTTTTAATGTTTTTCTTAAGTTCTCAATGGTTTGTTGCTGTGTGTCTGCTGCTTCTTTATTATTATTAAAGTGTTTTTCTATTTCCTCTATTTCTTTTTCAGTTTTTATCAAATCTTCAGAATCTATGCCTTTTGATTTTAAACTGTTGATGTCTCTTTTTGCCTTTGAGATCTCAGTTTCTAAATAACCAGCTTTGGAATCATTTACAGAATCTACTTTTGTTTCACATTCAAATTCATAGGTAAATGCTAAATGTGGGAATGTAGCTAAACCAGTTATTTTTTGATTAATGTCAATTTTCATTTCGATATCTACTTCACTGTTTTCTGGTAGTAATGATGGTAGATCACTGCCAGTTATTAAAATAGTGTTTACGTGATGGTTGTGTATAGCTCTTGATCCTTGACAACCGTGCTCTCCTTGGAATATAGAAATTTCTAAAAAATCTTCATCCATCCCTGGCCTTATTTGACGAGGTGTTTTCAATTTTGATAGATTTCCAGAGGCAGGAAGCTGCTTACTTTTTTCTAACCCAGTTACTGTCTTAAACTGTAAGCGTCCTGAAGATATATCTTGTATTTCAATACCAATGTTATGAGGTAGAACAGCACTTCCACCTTTTCCTCCTTGTATAATATTAAAATTAGCAGGTTCACATTCAAGCTTGTTTCCTTTATCGTCATATAGATTAATGGTAAAACTATTTGAATTTCCTTTTTTAAGCTGAACAGTAAAGATTTCACCAATAGCATTTATCTCTACTTTACCACTAGACCAACCACCATCACCTCTTGAAATATCTGCAAATACTTTTTCAGGAATATCACCTTCAGTTTTATCTGCTAAAATTTTCATTGTTACAAATTCTTCCTCTTCCACAGAAGTAGGTTCGTATGTAATATCAAGCTGTATTTTTGAAGTGTCTGCTGTGATGGTTGTTTCCTCTTTTTTAATTGTAGAAGCATAAATTGAAGCTCCTTTAGATACTACTGTCATAGGGTCAACACTAGTATCTGGCTTGCAAATCTGTTGCTCTAACATTCTTCTTACAATTGGCGAGTAGGTTGGGCCACCGACTAAGATTAAAGCTGATAATTTATCTCCACTTAGGTTGTTTCTTTCTAATAATTTATTACTGATATCTATAGCTTTTTGGAATACAGGTCCAATTGCTTTTTCTAGTTCAGCTTCTGTTACAGTAAAGTCTAATTCAAATTCTTCTCCTTCATCATCTTCGCCTGGAATATCTCCTAAATTGGTTAATATACTTGCTTCGGCATTAAAAGAAAGTTGTTTTTTTATTTCTTCGGCATAGAATTTCATCGCAGCTCGTAAAATCTTTCTTTTGTTATCATCTTCAAGTAATTTATCAATAACAAAGTTTTCTTTTAAGTAGGGAAGAATTATCTGATCAACAATAGCTTCATCTAGGTTTTTACCTCCCAAATAGTTGTCTCCTTCGGTATCTATTACTTGTCTTATACCATCTGTAATTTTTAGCAGAGCAGCATCAAAAGTTCCACCACCAAAATCAAAAACCAACCAAAAACCATCTTTATTTTCTGAATTCATACCATAAACCCAAGCCGCTGCTTCTGGTTCGGTGATAATACCTACTTGATCAAAACCAGCTTCTCTTCCTGCTTCTCTAGTTGCATCAATTTGATTGTTTTTAAAAGCAGCAGGGACAGTAATTATAACAGCATTGATATTCTCATCTTTTTCAAAAGATTTTAATGTTTTTAATACTTCAGCCGACAATTCAATAGAAGAAAAAGAGCGTTCAGCATTTGAGCTTTCATAAACAGCATCCGATCCCATAGTTCGCTTAAACTCAATGAAAGAATTATCTTTACTACTATCCCAATTTTTCATAGCCTTTAGCTTCTCATCCTTCAAAGCATTATATGCGGCATCTCCAACTTGGATGGCTTTTTTCCTATTAATGTAAACACAAGAAGGCATTGTGTCTTTTAGTGTTTGTGTTCTAATGCTTTCAGGATTTCCATTTTCCATTTTTGAAATGGCCGAATTCGTAGTACCTAAATCTATTCCAAAATCAACTGTTGTTCTTTTCATACTTATTATTTTTATTCTCCTACACTTACCTCAATCTGTGCAGCTTGAATCATTTTTCCGTTATAATTTACTTGTGGTTTTATTATTCTTGTAATTACTCTTTTTCCTGTTTCAATTTCTTCACTTGGAATAAAATTGGCTGTAACATTAAGACCTTCTTTATATTCTTGCCCTATCATTTCTACAATTTCATAACCACTTGCCAAGTAATTTTCTTTAATACTTTTTACAGCACGTACCAATTGTTTTAACCCTTTCGTTTTTGGATCCATTCTGTAATGATTTGTCTCCATAGCCGTTAATCTATCTGCTACTTTTAAAACTAATGAATGGTCATTGTCATTTGCTTGGGAAGTAATTGCTTGGTCAGCTTTAAATACATCTAATTGCTTTGTTAAAACTTCTACCAATTTATTATCCAACTTCACGCTTTCTTCTTCTAAAGCGGTTTTGGTGTTCTTGATTTGCGTTTCTACATCTGTTTTACTGGAAGCAATGCGTTTACCCAAGAGCCAATAAACTAATCCACCTAAAAGGAGTGTACCCAAAGTCGCAATTATCCAATACAGACGGTTTTTACCTAAACTACTATCTAATTCTGAAATTTTTGAATTTGCGTTTTCGCCTGTTTGTTTAATTTTTGAGTCGAGATTTTCGTTTACCTCCACCAACTTTTGGTTACTAGAATTGATGAGTCGATTTAAACTATCTATCGTGTTTTTTTGTTGGGTTATTTTTAGTTGTGTTTCTTTTTTGACACCTCTATACGTCCAATAGTCTTTGTCTAATTCTAAAGATATTTTTTTTATATCCTGTTCTTGTTTAACGACTCGTGCTTCAAGTTTTTTAATTTTATTTTCCAAACTAGTATCTTGTAGCTGTTGTGCGAAAAGATTTGTTGCTCCAAAAAATAGAGCTATGAGTACAATTTTCTTCATTATTTTTTGATTGCTTTAATAAATTGGTCTAATCCTTTTCGAATTATGAGGTTAATACTTTCTTTGTTCTTTAACATTTCAACCAAACTAGGTGAATACCTATAATAGAGTTTTATAAAACGTCTTCCTGCAATAGTTTCACTTAAAAAATCATCTCTAAATCTTCTCAATTCAATTACTTGCGGATGGTCGTAATCTCCATAAGCCATTGTTGCAATGTAGCAACCGCTATCTGTTGCGCTACTGATAGTTGAACCGACTTTTTTTGCGGTAGATTTTGCTTGAGCAGCTCTTACATCTTTCCAATAACATATATGTTTTACTTGGTTTATTTGAATTGGTCCAAGTTTGCTAAATAAGAAGTCAACGAGATTTTGATATTCCGAAACCTTACTTTGATTTGAGCAACGCTGAATGGCTTCAACTTCATTCATACTAATACTATCACTTACTACTTCAACAACTTTATCCCAATTTAAGCAGTTGGCCTTCATTTTATCCACTTTCGAATAATTGATGGACTGATTATATGACATAGTCATTCTCATTGCCGAGACTTGAGCATCAATTTCACTGATAGCCTTTTCGTAAGCCAACTTAATTGAATTCAATATTGAAATAGCCTGATTAACTTCTCGATCTTTCATGTCAGCAAGTGAAGCGAGGCTATCTTTTGCTCTATCCTTTGCCAATTTCCCAACTGCAATTGAGTCAGCTAGTTTTGTTAGCTTTTGAGCCGATTCAAGATAATTTTCACTAGAATCATTTTCCTGACTTTCATTGAAATAATCAATACCACATTGCATTATTTCATTTGCCAATTGATCTGCAATTGCTTTGTATTTTAAGTCGCTAGTGCTAAGTAATGATTTAAGGTTTGATAAATCGTCTTTTGTCTTTGTGTATAGTTTTAAACCAAATTCATAAGCTCTGCCTTTGTCTCCTTTACGTTCCTTTTTGCAGCTTTCAATTCGACCTTCTATGTTATGTAATGGTTGTTCGGTGAGTTTTTTGGAAAGATATTTTTGAGTTGAACCGTTGCAATTGCTAAACAATTTTAATGTTTTAGAATTTGAATATTGGTTTTTAAATTGCATAAGCAATTCATCAACCATTTTTTCAATTTGTTTTTTATTATTAATTGTAAAAGTTTCATCTGCAACAGAATGAACAAAATTTTCAAAATATTCAGATTGAATCAGCTTTATTTTAGCATCAATACCTTCTCTTATAATACCTTTCTTCTTACTTAACAATTTGTATGTTCCTAAATTATTAAATGCAGAAAAATTTTTAGAATTGACTTCTTTGTTTTTTGTTACTTTTTCCCAAATCTCAATAGCTTTTTCGGTATCTCCTTTTTTTAGGTATTCAATAGCGGTGTTATCAAATGGACTAGCATTTAAGAACCAAAATAAAGCATTATCTACTTTGTCTTGGTTTTGTTGAATATTTGAAAATGCTTTGTTCACAGAATCTTCTGTTCTGTCAATACTCCCAAGAATTTGAAAGTCAAAGTCAGATTTGATTTTTTTGCCAACCCTTGTGTAGGCTCTAATTTTCGCCTTTTGCTTTTGTAGTTCTCTTTCTGTTGCGTTTGAGAGAATACCTGCAATTCGGTAAGGATTATTTTGGATTAACTCCATGTTTTTTTGATTGGTTTTTTGAAGTTTTAAATGTACTTTTCATTTTTAATTAATGTTTACGGGTTTCCGTAATCTGTGAATATTTATTTAAAATACTTACTATTTGTATAGTATTTCCAGCATTCAAATTACAATCGATGGATAGATATATTCTTATTAAAATTGTAGATGTTTTAGTAATGGTAAAAAACACACTATGTAATACGTAATTTGAGTAGTTCTAAAAATCTTGTATTATATAACTCCCACAAAACAGCACTAACGTATAGATCAACAAGTCATTGAAGAGGGGTTGTTAGCTACTCTAAGCTAAATGCTTATACAGCTCATAACCCGAAGGTCACTGGTCCAGTCCAGTTCCCGCTACTAAATAGAAAGCCTCCACAGCAATGTGGAGGCTTTTTTGTTTTGAAAGTGTATTGTAATGTTCGAGAACTATATACTAAGCGTAGCTATAGTGTGTTGTTGCTGTTGTAGTTAAAAAAGCAATAGGTTTATTTTCCTTAAGTTTCTTCCAACAAAAAAGTTCTAAGCTTTACAAGATGTAAAACTTAGAACTTTAATGAATCAATGTTTAATAGTGTACTATAGTTTAAATGTACGATCACTGTATGTAACCGACACATTATAATCTGTAGGACGACCATCAATAAATTTAAACCTTTTGTTTAAAATACTTTTACTGCTCGTTGTTTCTTTGTGAACAACTTCTCCTAATTTGTCATGGATTGTTATTTGAACATCCACATCATTTTCAAGATCTCCAGATACATATAGCGTGTCATTTTTAACAAATGATACAGGTTTGTTTATCTTAGTAACGCCATCTTCTGTATACTGTATCTTGTCGTTTTTAATTTCGATTGTTTGACTATAAACATTCATTTTATTTTCTACTTCTAAAAAGTATTTTCCGTCAGGTAACCCTTTAAGATCAAATGTTTTATTTATCTGTTTTACATTTTTAGCGTCTTCTTTAAAGAGTGTGAAGTCAAAAGCATCTTTAATGGTTATTTTAACATCCATTTCCTCTTTATACTCAAACCCGATAGCAAAAGTGCTATCATTTTCTTTTACTACTGAAAGGTTAGGTGTTTCTCCGTTGGCAAATAATGTATTTGATGTTCCTATTAAAAATACAAACAACAACATTTTTACTACTGCACTATGTCTTTTCGTTTTTAACATAACTTATAATTTTAAGGTTAATAAATTCAATTATGTTGTTGATAATTGATACTACAAATGTAAATGCCGATACAGGTTTAAATCACATCATAATTCGCTGATAGTTATGCTATATTAACCTATTGGTTAAAAATAAATGTTAGATAGGTTAATTTTGATTGAAAATGGGGTAATATTGCATAGATTAAGTATTTCGTATTAATTTTAAGCAAGTGTTTAAATAGTTTAAAAATCATGCTATGAATAAAAATAATAAAGCAGCCTTTAAAAGAATTGATCCTTCTTTTGGTAGTTCGTTCACGGTAAGAGTTTTTGATGAAGCTTGGAAAAACAGCATTCCATTTTACCATTTTCATCCAGAAATTGAAATGGTTTATGTAAAAGACGGAAGTGGTAAAAGTCATATAGGAAATCATTTGTCTTGTTATCAAGGAGGGAAGTTGATGCTCATAGGTTCTGGATTGCCTCATTCTGGTTTTATTGACAGAATGACCCGCAATGTTTCTGAAGTAGTTGTGCAAATGAAAGAAGACTTTTTAGGGAAAGATTTTTTCAATATTCCAGAGATGGAACGTGTAAAGCAACTATTTGAAAGAGCAAAAATGGGAATTTCTTTCCTCGGAAAAGCAAAAGATGCGATAGGTGCAAGAATGGAAAGACTTGAAAAGTTAGAAGGTTTTGAGCGCTTATTAGAGCTTCTGGCTATTTTAAAAATGATGGCAGATACGGAGGAGTACGAGCTGTTAAATGCAAAGGAGTTTGCTATGGAAGTAAAACAGCAAGATAATCCACGTATTAATCAGATATATAATTTTGTTCAAAACAATTTTAAACGAACCATTACCCTCGAAGAAATTTCTGAAGAAGTAAATATGACCATTCCAGCTTTTTGTCGCTATTTTAAAAAGCAATCTGGAAAGACATTTACACAGTTTGTAAACGAGTTTAGAGTGGTACATACCTGTAAACTGTTATCGCAAGAACATTTAAGTATTACAGATATAGCCTTTGAGAGTGGTTTTAATAATTTTTCGCATTTTAATAAATTGTTTAAAGAGCGAACAGGTTATAAACCTTCAGAATACAGAAACGCTATTACTCAGATTTTAAAATAATACGATGTATATATAGGAGCGGGGAGTGCTAATTTATTAACTCGCTAGGTAAGTAACCTAATTTCTTTTTAAAGGCCACCGTAAAATGCTGCGGGTTTTTATAGCCTACCTCATACGAAGCTTGGGCTATGGTATATTCTTCTTTTAAAATAAGTTGGGTTGCTTTTTCAATCCTTAAAGCTGTGATGTATTGAAAAACGGGCATTTTATACACCTTTTTAAATTCACTTTTAAACTTAGAAGTGTTAAAACCAGCCAAGATGGATAGTTTTTCAATACTTAAATCTTCTTTTAAATGTGTTCTAATATAGTTTTCTATTTTTATTAAGCTTTCCTTATCCGCATTTTTAATGTTGTTATTACAAGTCACAGAATAATCAGACGCTAATACTGTCACTAGTAATTCTGTTATTTTGGCTTCTATGTAAGATTTCCGCATTACTTCGTTAAAAGAGCAATTAAGAAATTCGTTAATGATGTTTCTTATTTGGCTATTTAAGCTAAGGCCTTTGTCAAAAAAAGAATAGAATTGATTCTTTTCTTTTGCTTCTAAGTACTTTTTAGAATTCTTTATATAATTCGAACCAACTTTCTCTTTTAAAAAAGACTCTGTGAAAAAGATGTTTAATACTTGCTTTTTATGTTTCGGGTAGTTTAGCGAATAACTAGAAGCAGGAATATGATATAAGTTATAGCTGTTTTTTAGCAACGTATGTGTTTTGCTATCTTTTTTGTCTGAAGAAATACGTACTTCACCTTCAATAACAAACTGTAATAAAAGTAGCGATTGGTCTTGAACCACTTCTAGTAGTTGTGCTTCAAGGTCTTTATTAGTATACTCTTGAAAAAGAATGAAGAGATGGTTTAATTGAATTTCTTTTAAGGTTCCTGTAACCCCTTCTTTAAGACAAGAATATTCCTTTTCAGAAAAAACGGAGCTTTTAAAATCTTTATTAAAAGTCTTTTCTACCTCGCCCTCTTTACATTCTGAACTTTTAAATCTAATTATCATTAATTCCTTTTACGTTATAATTTGTTCTCTTTACGTTATTAAGAACCAATCCAAATAAGATACATTTGCAAATATAATTATCTTTATTAAGTCTAAATAAGCCAACTTGAAATTATTTATATTATTATTTACAATATCTCTTTCTGCATTCTCGCAGCAAAGCCAAAATACAATCTCAGGGAAAGTTGTAGATAACCTAGGTCAACCTATTCTTGGTGCTACGGTATCTTTACCAAGCAACACAAAAGTAGCACTTACAGATGCAAATGGGCTATATGAACTTAGAAATATTTCAGAAGGAACTTTTGTTGTCACAACTTCTTATATGGGCTTTGCTTCTCAATCTAAAGAGGTAAGTTTTAATAAAGATGGTGCTAAAACGGTTGTACTAAACTTCAATTTAAGTGAAGACGTTAAATCTTTAGATCAGGTACTCGTACAAGGGAAATCTGAAAAAGCAAAAATAGAAACAAGTGGTTTTGCTGTAGATGTAGTGAAACTAGAAGAAGCAAGTCTTCGAAATATTCAAACCAATGAGCTTTTAAACACCACAGTAGGTGTTAAAATTAGACAAAACGGTGGCTTAGGTTCAGAAACGAACTATAGTTTAAATGGATTGTCTGGTAATGCAGTACGTATATTTATAGATGGAATACCAATAGCTACTTATGGATCTTCATTTAGTTTAAATAGTATTCCTACTTCAATGATTGAGAATATTGAAGTATATAAAGGTGTTGTTCCAGGTCATTTAGCAGATGATGCTTTAGGTGGAGCGATAAATATCATACTAAATAAAGATGCAAAAACAAATTTAAATGCCTCTGTTTCTTATGGGTCGTTTAATACGCTTCAGGCAAGTGTTAATGGCTTGTATCGTTTTGATGATTCTGGTTTTACCGTAAAAGGATCTCTTTTTCATAATAGTTCTGATAATGATTATGAAGTGTCTGGTAGAAGTGTAGTTGTAACGGGCTTGGGAGGAACGCAAACACCTATTACGGCTAAAAGATTTAATGATGCCTACAGGTCTACTGGTGGGATGGCTCAAGTAGGTTTTACAGATGTAAAATGGGCAGACCAATTTTTTGTAGGTGTTACAGGGTCTGATGATTATAAAGAAGTACAACACGGTGCTTTTATGACGATTACTCCTTATAAAGACCGTTTTTTAGAGTCTGATGCCTTGCTGGCAAATTTAACCTACCAAAAGAAAAACCTTTTTACAAAAGGGCTAGATGTAAACGTGAATGGTGCTTATGGAAAGCGAAATCGTGTAGTTAATGATACTGTTGCATGGGCATATAGCTGGAATGGTGAGAGAGCTGTTGATTTTAGAGGGGAAGAGTATCAATACATTTGGGGATCTCAACAAGAAGGAGGACCAACTTTAGCTACTATTAAAAGAAAAGTAGCCTCTATTCGCTCTGGTGTTTCTTATGAAATTAATGAACATCACAAATTTTTAGGAAACCACGTGTATAGCGGGACAGACAGAGAAGATAGTGATGAGCTAAAATCTGTATTAGAAAATGCTTTTGTAGGAACAAGAGATTTACGTAAAAATATTTACTCATTAAGTTATGAGTTAACGGCTTTAGATAAAAGACTAAAGGCAAGTGTTTTTGGAAAACACTATCAGCAAAAAACAATAAGTAATGACCCTTCTATTGCTCAAGATAGTGAAGGAAATGACATTATAGTTGATGAAATAGTAGAAAGTAATAATACAAATAATGGTTACGGGTTTGCGTCTTCTTACGCCATTACATCCAATGTTATATTATTAGCCTCAGCAGAAAAAGCAATTCGTTTACCAGATGAAACAGAAGTGTTTGGTAATGATGGGGATAATGTAGTCGCAAACTCTAGTATTAAACCTGAACAAAGTGAAAACTTTAATCTAGGATTTCGTTTTGGACGATTTAACATTAATAAACACGGTTTTACTATTTCAACAAATGTGTTTACTAGAAATATTAAAGATAGAATAGGTTTGCCTATCGAAACATCACTAAATATTGATGATGAATTAATCGTTTACGTAAATCAAGGTAGTGGAACTTCTAAAGGGATAGATGCTCAAGTAAACTATAGTTATGACAATAATTTTGGTTTAAACTTTAATGTTTCTCGCTTTGACTTACAAATTGAAAGCAATGGGGTAGAGGTAGAAGTGCCTAACACACCCTTTTTTACAATGAATGGAGGATTGCGTTATTCATTTGAAAACTTGCTTCAAAAAGAATCAAGACTAAACTTGTTTTACAATATCTATTTTACAGATGAATTTTCTTACTTACCCTCTCAAGGTACAAATACAGTAGGAGATGAATTTTTTGCAATACCTCAACAATTATCACAAGATATCGGAATTAGTTATGCATTTCCTAATAAAAAACTTGTTGCAAGTTTTGATGTAAAAAACATATTTGATGAAGCTCTTTTTGATAATCTTTCTGTGCAAAAACCAGGGAGGGCTTTTTATCTAAAACTCAATTATTCAATTAATAAATTTTAACTTTTTTAAACAACAATAAAAATGAAAATTATTTCACTTAATATGAAAAAAATCGCTTTGTTAGCTATGTCTATAGGTCTTTTTGCTGCTTGTAGCAGTGATGATGACACAAACGTTGACGACACTTCAGAAGAGGTATCTGATTCAAGATGGATAACTGTTGCAGCAGCAAGAATGGGTGAAGACCCAGGTGATGGAAACGGTGGTACTTTAATATATGCTGTGAGTACGGAAGACGCTAGAAATCCTGATGTTACTATAGCGCCTTTCGATAATGGTTTTATAGCGCAATCAAACAGAACAGCAAGACTTCAATCTTCTGAAGATGGAACTACTATTTTTAATATTAGTTATGGTGGTGATACAGGAGGAAACTTTGTTAGATATACTGTAGAAGGTGGTCAAAACTTTGTGCAATCTGGATCAGAAATTAATATCGCACCATACGTAGGTACTGCACCTAGATGGGTTAAATTATTTGACGGAGATCAAACAGGAGCTGCGGTATATGTAGATAATGAAAACGAATTTGATGAAGATGGAAATTACCTGCGTACAGAAGCAACAATGGGGATTGTAGTTTTAGATTTACAAAACTCTGAGATTAAAGATTTTCAGGAACACAGTGTAACTTTAAGCCCAGAAGAAGAGGCAGAAGGTTATTACATCTCTAGAATCGATATGCCTGCTTTAAATGCTGCAGGAACTAAATTATATATTGGAGCACGTTTAAGTAAACTTGATCCAGCAACTACAGAAAGCGAAAGTGACTATGAGGTATTAGGATCTAAGACTATTGTGGTAGATTACCCATCTCTACAAAACCCAACAGTAATTACATCTACGGTAGGTCATGGAGATACAAATGGATATCGTTCTATTAATGCTTTTGAATATAACGGAAGTGTATACCAAGCAAACCAAAATGATCCAGAAGGTTCTCATATCTTAAAAATTGATGCAAATAATCAATATGATGATTCTTATGACTTTAACTTAGATGCTGCTTTAGGTGTTCAAGGTGCATATATTCTTGCCTGGAGACCAGCTGGAAATGGTAAAGCGGTTGTTGCATATCGTCATAATGGTTCTGCAGAAGGTGTTGCAGGTGCTCAAGGATTTTTTGCCTTAGTAGATTTAAATGCTAAAACAGGGCAAACAATTAATGAGATTCCTTACGATCCAGACTTTTACTTATTCCAATACCAAGGATATGTAGTTCAAGGATCTGACATATACTTAACGCAAGCTGCTGTAGGTCAAAACGGAAATATTTATGTAGTAGATACAGAAACTGGAGAGGTTACAAAAGGTGCAGAGCTTGTTAATGCAACAGGAAGTCACTTTATTGGAGTTTTCTAGAGTTTAAATTAGTTTTAAGTAAGTTTAATCTCCTTTTGAATCGTTTATTCAAAAGGAGATTTTTTTTATCTATAGAAATTGAGTCTTAAAAAAGAAAAGAAAAGAAGTAATGCTAATAAATGGGAGATTGGTCTAACCTGGTGTTATGCCTTCTGAAATATTAAAGCATATTAGAATAAGTGCTTTGTATGTAAAATGCTTTTATATTAAACTTAAATCTTTGGCTATACTCACTAGATGGATGGCGTTTTTAGCCTTAAAGTCAGAGCGTAATCGGTTTAGCCTTTTCTCAATCGAGCTTAGGCTGTTTGGAGATATGTTATTCTGTTTTAGATGACTGCTAATTTCATCTTGTGATTTTCCCAATGATAAGAGACGAATAAGCTCTATGTCAAAATCATCAATTTCTAACTTTTCTTTTTTATTGAGAATCATTTTTATTTCTGGCGAAATAAAGGTTTGGTTTTTATCTACGCATTCTATAGCCTCTTTTAGTTTTACAAGACCATTTCTGCCTTTACACACATACCCATCTACTTTGTGATCTAACATCATTTTTTTAATAAGCTGAGTTTGGTTTTCTACTGAGTAGACTATTATCTTAAGCTCTGGATGTTCTTTTTTTAATAGCGCCACTAACTCTTCGCCCGATTTGAAATTTTGCTCACGGTGGTCTGGTACAAAAGATAAATCTGTAATTAATAATTCTATTGGTGTGTTATTTAAGGCAGATTTTTTAATCTTTAGGTAGGCATCATCACAATAATGCACTTGAATTATTTCTGGAATACCTAAATCTGCGAGCACTCCTGCAACCCCATAATTAATACTTCCTAAATCATCAGAGATTAAAATTTTTGTAAACATACTAGAGACTAATTGTGGCTGTTAAACCTTGGTTTTTATTAGTTTCAAATATAACGCTTCCATTTACTGACTGAATACGGGTTTCCGTATTTAAGAGTCCGCTCCCTTTTTTTAATGAGTTTACAACACCATTATCAGCATATTTTAATTTTAATTTTTTTCCAGATTGACTCGCTGTTATAACGACTAAAGTGGCTCCACTATGCTTATGCATGTTTGTCATTAACTCTTGAATAACACGATAAATTACTTTCTTTTTTAAATCATCAACGATAGACCAATCAATATTAGTTATGTTTTTTGTAATCACATTTACAGTATCACTTTGGTAATTTTGTAATAAATCTATTAAAAGTGAGCCAAACGCTACTTTTAGATCTATGGTAGCATGTTCTTTAGAAATATCACGGGTTTTATTATATATTATTTCAAGGTCATCTAGGGTAGAAAGCTCTTGGTTGGGTGTGGTTTGTATTTTTGCCATGATTTTGTAAATATCATTTGCTACTTCATCATGTATTTTTTTAGAGATTTTAGTTTCTGTATGATATACTTGTTCAATTTTTTCTTTCTTGTGTCTATACTTTAGTACCACATATAGTGCTATAGCTATCAGTATAATAAAAATACCAACTAATTGGAATATTGTTTTAAGCCTTCGCTCTTTTTCAATGTCTAATTTCGCTTTTAGGGTTCGTTCTTTCTCTTTGTTTATGTTATATTCAATGCTAGCAAATTTGTTGTCTTGTTGTAAAGTTGCTTTTCTAATACTATCATTTAAATGGATGTATTCTGAAATGTCTGAATTTTCATTGAGTTTTAAATAATTTGAGAGCGCGTCCTTATAGTACATAGTATTAACCTTTGCCGCGGTTTCCTTGCCTAGAGTGGCATATGTAAGGGCTTCTTTTTTATTGTTTGTGCTATTATAATATTCGCTTAGATGTTTGTAGCTAGTGTATAGTTGGCTATTATGATTAACTTCTTTTCTAATCTCTAAGGCTTGTAACATATTAGGAAGACCTTCGGTATAGCCAGCTTTAAATTGAGTATGCCCTAAATTATCGAGCGCTCGCGCTGTTTCTATTTTATCTTTTAGCCCAAGAACTTTATTATAAGTCAATTCAAATATTGAAATTGACTTATCATATTGTTCTAATTCTTTATGGCAATTAGCAATGTTATTCAGTAAAATAATACTGTCTTTAAGTTTGATAGAGTGCGCTAAAGCTTTGTTGTAAGTTGCTATGGCTCTCTTGGGTTGGTCTATCTCTCTATATACCATACCTAAGTGATTATATGTGCCTAGATAATCATCTGTGTGTTTGTTTTTTTTAGTAGCGGAAGCGTCTAATAATTTAATTGCTTCTACAATTGTGTTTTCACTAGCGTAGATTTGGCCCATTTCAAATTCGGCAATGGCTAACATTCGTAAAATGAAAATGGTTTTTGTAGTATCTAATTTTGAGCGTTTTTCTTCTTTCTGTTTCTTGAAATATGCATAACCTTCAGTAAGATCTTCAGCGTTTTTAGGGCTAATGATTTTATTATAATTGATCTTGTTTTTAGATGGTTTTTGTGCTGAAATATGCTGGAATGGAAAAAAAAATAATACAACAAAGCTTGCCCTTAAAAAAAATGAAAGGAATGAGGTTTTAGTATTTTCCATAACTCAAAAATACCATCTTTTTTCGGTTATCTGCTATCGTTCTTCAGTATTGGTGTGTTATTAAGGTTACTATATAGGAGTTTTTTATACTGTGTTGTTTTTATTTTTTTTATAGGGAAACAAGTTGACTTTTGTGCTTTTAGAGACCACCTTTTCAAGGTGTTGTTATTTCAGAAGAGAAACCTACTTTACGAATGTCACGATTAATTTTTGTCTAATTATAATTTTTTTAACAACACATTAACTTCTGTTAGTTCGGTTGGTTCCGAACTAAGTTTAACTTTGCAAAAGTTTTAACTGTGGTTTTTAGTGAAAAATCAGAGTAAATTCCAAAATTTTTAGAAATGAAAAATAACGTTTGTAAAGAAAAAATGGCTTTAGTTGAAAAGCTAGGCGTGCATCTAGAAAGTAGAGAACACTTGGCACCTGTGGCAGCTAGAATATTGGCTTACGTAATACTCACAGGTAAAAAGGGTGCCACTTTTGAAGATATGGTCACGCTCCTTTGTGCAAGTAAAAGTACGATATCTACGCATCTTAATCATCTTCAAGATTTAAAGAAGATTATGTATTTCACTAAAACAGGAGATCGTAAAAAGTATTTTATAGTGAATAAAGATATGATTGTTCAACATATAGATAGTATGATGAATAATTGGCGTGTAGAACGTGAGATACATCTAGAATTAAGAGAGTATAAAGAAAAGATAAACAACAATAAAATTGAAACTGAAAGCGAAAAATTTGATCTCGTTTTTCACGATGATTACATCAAGTTTCTTGACGGAGCGAGTGCTTCAGTAAAAGAATTAAGAACAAAAATTGCAAATCATAAATTCGATATTTAAACCCAGATAACAATGAGACAGAATAAATTATACACCCTATTAACACTAAGCCTCTTTTTAGCTTTAAGTAGTTGTGGTAATGAACAGAGCAATGCTCCAGCTGCGCAAAGTGCTCCGCCGGCCCCTTTTCCTGTAACACAGGTTCAGCAAAAAACAGTAACAGGATATACGGATTATCCAGCCACTATTGAGGGTATTGTAAACAGTGATGTGAGGGCTAAGACCTCTGGTTATATTGAAAAAGTATATGTAGACGAAGGGCAAAAAGTACGTAAAGGTCAGGTGCTTTTTAAACTAGAAACAATGTCTTTAAGTCAAGACGCAGGTGCAGCAAAAGCGCAAGTTAATGTAGCGCAAGTTGAGGTTGATAAATTGATTCCGCTTGTAGAAAAAAACATTATTAGTGCAGTTCAATTAGAAACAGCCAAGGCTAACTTAGCTCAGGCTAAAGCTAATTTTAGTAGTGTTTCTGCAAATATTGGTTATGCAACTATTAAGAGCCCTATAAATGGTTATGTGGGAGCAATTAATTTTAGAGAAGGAACATTAATTAGTCCTAGCGATAGTAAACCCTTAACTACGGTAAGCGAAATAGATCAAGTATATGCGTTTTTTAGTTTTAATGAAGCACAATATATAGATCATATACAGCGCTCAGAGGGTAAAAGCAAACAAGAACGTATTAAAAATTCGCCAGATTTAAGTTTAATTTTGGCTAACGGTAAAGAATACTCAGAGAAAGGACGTATCCAGACTAGTACAGGACAGGTGAATCAAAGTACGGGTACCATTCAAATTAGAGCTGCTTTTGATAATCCAAACGAAATTTTAACCAACGGAAATAGCGGTAAAATTAGATTCCCGATAGAATATAAAGATGCTATAGTTGTACCACAAAGCGCCACTTTTGAACAGCAAGGAAATATTATGATTTTTAAATTAGGAGAAGACAACAAATTGGTCACTGCTATTATAAAAGTTCAGGGTACTGTAGAAAATCTATATGTTGTAGAATCTGGACTAAAAGAAAATGATAAAATTGTTGTTTCGGGTATTGGTAAACTAAGAAGTGGAATGGAAATCACACCACAAGATATGCCATTTGAAGAAGTTATTAAGCCCATAGCAACCTTATTTAAAAACTAGTAATTAACTTATAAACATAATAGTCATGTTAAAAACATTTATTGAAAGACCAGTGCTTTCAACGGTAATCTCTATTATCATAGTTATGCTAGGGGTTATTAGTATCACCAGCTTGCCTATCGAGGAATATCCTGATATAGCACCGCCTACAATTAAAGTAACCGCAAGTTATACAGGGGCAAATGCCGAGACAGTATTAGAGAGTGTTATTATTCCAATTGAAGAACAGATTAATGGTGTAGAAGGAATGACATACATTACCTCTACCGCTTCAAACACAGGTACAGCAGAAATTACGGTGTATTTTGATCAAGAAATGGATGCAGATATTGCTGCGGTAAACGTTCAGAATCGTGTAGCAAGAGCAACACCATTATTACCCCAAGAGGTAACGCAAACTGGTGTAATTACTCAAAAAGTAGAAACGAGTGCATTAATGTTTGTGTCTATGTATTCTGAAAGTGAAAATTATGACGCAACATTCATTCAGAATTACTTAAAAATTAATGTAATTCCTGCCATGCAACGTATTAGTGGTGTGGGGGATGTTAGTGTATTTTCACAACAAGATTATGCAATGCGTGTTTGGTTAAAGCCCGAAAAATTAGCGGCTTATAACTTAATCCCATCAGATATTTCTGCAGTTTTAGCAGAACAAAACTTAGAAGCAGCAGCAGGATCTTTAGGACAGAATAATGGAGAGTCATTTTCATACACTTTAACCTACAGTGGTCGTTTTAAAGACGAGGCACAATACAGTGATATTGTTATTAAAGCCTTAGGGAATGGTGAGTTTCTGCGATTAAAAGATGTCGCTACTATAGAGTTAGATGCACAATCTTATGCTGCAAATGCAATGAGTTTAGGGCATCCTGCCGTTTTTATGGGGATATTTCAAACAAAAGGATCTAATGCAAAAGAAATTATTGATAATATAAAAACAACCTTAACAACGGTAAAAAAAGACCTGCCAGAAGGGTTAGATATTTTTGTACCCTATGATACAAGTTTATTTTTAAATGCTTCGATAGAAAAAGTAATCCATACTTTATTAGAAGCCTTTTTACTCGTGTTCTTGGTGGTATTTATTTTCTTACAAGATTTTAGGTCTACATTAATACCTGCAATTGCAGTACCGGTTTCTATTATTGGTACCTTCTTTTTCTTAAATGTCTTTGGTTATTCAATCAACTTGTTAACCTTGTTTGCCTTAGTTCTGGCCATAGGTATTGTTGTGGATGATGCTATTGTTGTGGTAGAGGCCGTCCATGCTAAATTGGATGAAGGCGAGAAAAGTGCTAAAAAAGCAACACTTACTGCGATGAATGAAATTTCTGGCGCAATCATTTCGATAACGCTAGTAATGGCTGCCGTATTTATTCCGGTAACTTTTGTGACGGGACCAACAGGTGTGTTTTATGAGCAATTTGGTGTCACTTTAATTATCGCTATTCTTATTTCAGCAGTAAATGCCTTAACATTAAGTCCAGCTTTGTGTGCATTGTTATTAAAACCTCATAAGGATGATGAAGAAGTTAAAGGAAAAAGTCCATTAAAACGTTTTTACACCTTGTTTAATCGTGGGTTTAATGCGACAATTGATAGGTATGGAAAATCACTTCAGTTTTTATATAAAAATAAGTTTGTTTCTGTATTGCTTTTAATCATTGCAGGAGTTGGTATTTACTGGGCAGCTACAACTACGCCTACTGGTTTTGTACCTAATGAAGATAGAGGAATCATCTTTGCAAATTTAGAATTGCCGCCAGGAGCTTCTTTAGATAGAACAGACGCTGTAACAAGAAAACTATATTCTCAAATTGAGAATATGGAAGGAATTGTTGGTGTAAACTTTATTAAAGGACGTAGTTTAATTAACGGAACGGGTTCAAACTTCGGAATGGGGATTATTAAATTAAAAGATTGGAGTGAACGTGAAGATCCATCTCTTTCTGCGCAAGCAATTACCGGTAAGTTATTTGGAGTTGCAGCAGGTATTCCAGAGGCAAAAATTATTTTCTTTTCGCCGCCAAGTATTCGTGGTTTTGGTAATTCGTCTGGTTTTGAAGTGAATCTATTAGACAAGTTTGGTGGAGAATTTAAAGACTTAGATAAGGCCAATCAAGATTTTTCAATGGCTTTAATGAGTCATCCAGAAGTTAAATATGCTCAATCTGCATTTAACACGAACTATCCGCAATATGAAATGGAAGTAAATGTGCCTTTAGCTAAAGAAAAAGGAGTTTCAGTAACGAGTATCTTTTCTACGCTTCAAGGGTATATTGGAGGTGTTTATGCTTCAGATTTTTCTAAATTCGGAAAGCAATTTAGAGTATACATACAGGCTTTACCAGAAGATAGAGCAGATGAAAGCGATCTAAACAGTATGTATGTGCGTACAGATACTGGAGAAATGACGCCAATAACACAGTTTGTGAATTTAAAAAGGGTGTATGGACCGCAATCTGTAACTCGTTTTAACTTATTAAACTCTACAAGTATAACAGGAGCGACTAACGATGGTTATAGTACCGGTGATGCCATTAGGGTGATAGAAGAGGAGGTTGCAAAACTGCCTAGTAATTATACCGTTGCTTATTCTGGTTTAACACGTGAAGAGGTTAGTGCAGGAAACCAAACGACCTTTATATTTATATTAAGTATTCTTTTTGTTTACTTTTTATTGAGTGCGCAATACGAGAGTTATTTATTACCATTTGCGGTGGTATTATCATTACCATTTGGGGTATTTGGAGCGTATATAAGTACTAAGTTTTTTGGATTAGAAAATAATATTTATTTCCAGATTGCCTTGATAATGCTTATTGGTTTACTTGCTAAAAATGCCATACTTATTGTAGAGTTTGCGCTGCAAAGGAGAAAAGGAGGAGAGAGTATAGTAGATGCGGCTATAAACGGTGCAAAATCACGTTTACGTCCTATTTTAATGACCTCATTTGCCTTTATCTTAGGATTAATGCCATTGGTGTTAGCTAAAGGAGTTGGTTCTGAAGGGAACAATTCTATTGGTACAGGAGCAGCAGGAGGAATGCTTATTGGTACAGTGTTAGGGGTTTTTGTAATTCCTATATTGTTTATATTATTTCAATGGCTACAAGAAAAAATATCTAGTAAGCCAGCAGTACAAACTATTGAAAATCAAGAATAATGAAATCATTTATAAAAAATAAAAATTTCGGCAAAGTCATTCTATTATTGGTGGTTGCAGTTACATTGCAAAGTTGTTTTGTAGCCAAAGATTATGTACGTCCTGAAATAGAAGAAACGGAAACGTTATACAGAACAGAAAATTTACAATCAGATAGTTTATCTATTGCAGAAGTTTCTTGGAAAGAATTATTTACAGACCAAAAACTACAACAATATATAGAAGAAGGTCTTGAGAATAATATGGATGTTCGTATTGCAATTCAGCAAATGATAGCTGCAGAAGCTTATGCAAAACAAGGAAAAGCAGGGTATCTACCTACAGTAAGTGTGGGACCTAATTATACCCGTCAAGAATTTTCTGAAAACAGCCAGTTTGGTTCTATTTTTAGTGGTGGTTTAGATACCTATGATGTTACAGCTAACCTCTCTTGGGAAGCAGATATTTGGGGTAAAATTCGCAGTAATAAAAGAGCAACACAAGCTAGTTATTTGCAAAGTGTCGCTGGGCATCAAGCTGTAAAGACACAGTTAATTGCTAGTATTACAAATACGTATTATAGCTTATTGGCTTTAGATGCACAACTAGAAGTAGCAAAAGAAACCATTGCTACTAGAGAGAGTAGTGTAGAGACTATTAAAGCCTTAAAAGATGCGGGACAAGTTACTCAGGTTGCTGTAGATCAAGATATAGCACAATATAACAATGCAAAGGCGTTACAAGTAGATATTGAGCTAGCTATTTTTAAAGCTGAAAATACACTAGGTATCTTACTTGGTAGAGCTGGAGAGCATTTTGAAAGAACTAGTTTAGATGATCAGAAATTTGATCAAGAATTAAAATTAGGTGTGCCAGCTTCTTTATTGAGTAATAGACCAGATGTTATGGCAGCAGAGTATGGGTTAATTAAGTCTTTTGAGCTAACTAATGTTGCTAAAAGTAATCTGTATCCTTCTTTAAAATTAACTGCTTCTGGTGGTTTTCAAAGTGTTGAGCTTGATAAGTTGTTAAATGCAAATTCTTTGTTTGCTACTATTGTTGGAGGTTTAACACAACCTCTTTTAAATAATAGAAGTTTAAAAACACAAAGAGAGGTTGCCATTGCACAACAAGAACAATCTTTACTAGCGTTTAAGAAGACTTTGTTAGTGGCGGGTAATGAAGTGTCTAATGCATTGTTTTCATATGAATCTGAAACTAAAAAGTTTGAATTCAGAAAGAATGAAGTTGAGGCGCTACGTATTGCAGAGGCAAACTCAGAAGAACTCTTAAAAAATGGTTATGCTAATTATTTAGATTTATTAACCGCAAGACAAAGTGCTTTAAGCGCAGAGCTTAATATTATAGATAGTAAATTACAACAACTAGTGTCTGTTGTAGATTTATATGAAGCACTTGGTGGTGGATGGAGATAGAATATTAGTGTTGTAAGTGAGGTAATTAAAATAATTAATTACCTTAAGTGTTAGATTTAGTAGTAAGGAAGGGCTTGTGTATTTTAATACTCAAGCCCTTCTTTTTGGTTAAAGTATTATTAGTTAGAAAAATCAATCAGTTAAAGTTAATTTAAATCAATAAATTTGGGTATTATATAGTGGAACTAACTATTTGTTACTAATTTAATCTTCTTTTTTATGAAATATATATGTGCTTTACTATTGTTACCATTGCTTCTTTTATCGTGTGAACCACCCCATACATTAAGCTCTACAGATCCGGTTAATTGGGGTAAAAGAGCGGTAAAAGAAACATTGCCAGACTCTTTAGAAACAGGAAGTACTTTTCTGTCTATTTATTCTCAAATATTTACGCGTAATGAAAAAGATCACACGGCTTTAACAGCGACAGTGAGTATACATAACCCTAATTTAAAAGAAGCTGTCTATATTGATAAGGCTGTTTATTATAATACAAATGGAAATCCTATTCGTACTTATTTTGATAAAACAATTTTTATTAAACCTATGGAAACCGTTCAGATTGTAATTGACGGTATTGATGATGAAGGTGGTACAGGTGCTAATTTTGTGTTTGATTGGAAAATAGAACAACAGTTAAATGAGCCTATTTTTGAAGCGATAATGATAAATACTTATGGGCAGCATGGGATTTCTTTTATGACTACCGGCAAAAGAATAAAGTGACATAAAGCCTAAATATTCTAGATAAAAAAAGGGGATGATATTAAATATCATCCCCTTTTAGTTTACTGAGTTTCAACGAACGTTGATTACTTCACTAAAATTCTAACAGTTTTAAATGTGTTTTGGTCTACTGCTATAAGTTTCACAAAATATACACCAGTAGAAGCTGATTCCATATTTAATGAAAGTTTAAAAGTATTCCCTTCTTGCTGAATCTTTTTATACTTCAATTGTTGACCAATTGAGTTGTAAAGCGCAACATAAACATTACTTTCTAATTGTGTTGTTAAAGTAATATCAAAGTGGTTGTTGTCAAGAGACTCAACAATTAAATCTGAATCTTTAATTTGATTGTCTGAAGTTCCTAGAATTTCATCAATTACTACTGTGTAATCTTGAGTTTCACCATAGCTATAATCTGAACAAGGATTGTTGATATCTCCAGAAGCGTTACCATTGATAGCCTTAACTCTAAGTGTGTGTTCTCCAAGAGCGCTTCCTACAGGTACTGTAAACTCAAACTCGTCAAGTGCATTCACAACTTCAAATGCTTCTCCTGCAATAATTTGTTCAGAAGCTTCAAAAATACTATTGTCATTAAAGTCAATCCAAGCAGATAAAACTTCTACACCTGCTCCATTATTCCAGTTAGTTCTAGCTTTTAATGTATACACATTATTTCCTGCTAGGTTACTTAAAATAGTAGAAAGATATGTTCTGTCAGCATATCCTGCTGGACCATCTTCAGGTTCAGTATTACAACCATTAGCACCATTATCAGCATTGATGTCTCCTAATTGAAATTGCTTAATTCCATGAACTAAACAACCATCTTCTCCATTGTCTCCACCTAATGCTTCAGGTATACATGCTCCTTCTACGGTAACAACCTTAGTGAAAGCGTCGTTAGTATTGTCTTGGTCAGCACTTAGGTTTGTTGATGCCACGATATCGTAACTTCCTTCACTGTCTAAATCAGCTTCTGTAGTAAAACTGTAAGTTGTTTGTTCGCCTAGAGCTAAATTAACACCTGTTATTTGTCCAGTTACTGCAGTACCACCGTTAATAGTGTATTGTACATCTATGGTAGATTGATTGTTGATTCCTAAATTTTCAACTGTAATCGTAACCGTTTTAAGACCAATTGCCTCCATATCATTAGGAGAGTCGATAGCAACAACACCTACGTCATTAGTAAATGTATGTGTTACTTCTTTTTCAAAAGCATTGTTATCTATAAACTCATCAGTTGCTATTGCTGTTTCAGCACGTAATAAATACGTTTGAGATTGTGTAGATAAATCTACTGTTTGTGTAAAAGTATAAACACTTGTATCACCAGCACTTAATGTTCCTGTGTAGTTTTCAGTTGCAACAAGAGTGTTGTCTAAGTACAATTCAATTGGAAAATTAGACTGATCATCTGTTCCGTAATTTCTTACTTCAATTTCAACAACTTCACTATTTGTTAATATTCCATCGTTAGGAGTGTTTATAGCTACAACAGCAAGGTCTGTATTAAAGTCTTCTGCTAGTTTAAAAGAAGTTACTCTTGATGTCCATGTGTTTGTAGATTGAAAATATTGTGAAGTAAACCAGAAAGTTAAATCATCTGGATCCATTGTTAAATGAGCGTAATCACCATATCTGTGTGTGTAAGTTTGTACACCAACTCCAGCTACGATTTCTGTTTCAGCCACAGTTAATTCTCCTAAGGTGTCACCTTCATACCTTCCTGTATAGCTAAGTCCTACAGGAGTGTTTGGTCCAGCGACACTATAAGCAATAGCGATGTTACCTCTAGAATCGATACCACCACTACTCATAAATCTACTGTTACCATCACTAGGAGCGTATGTTCCTTCTTGGTAAACTGACCATTGTGTGTCTGCAGCTGTATTTCTTAATTCTATCCATCTAACACCAGAAGTGTTATTTCCGTCAACATCTGTGTTAAATGTGATTAACCAAGAGTTGTGATCGTCAAAACTACGGTAGTTAGATGCGTATGAAATAATTCCACCTTGTCCTGCTAAATCTTGACTTGTACCAGGTTGGTCTATATCACCTGTTCCAAAAGGAGCAAAAATAGTATCAAAATTGTCCAATGGAATTTCTTGAGGAGTTGAAATGGTAGAATTCCCCATATTGTCCCAATCTAAATCAATTTCCCAAACTTTTAAATGATCTTGAGTGATTGAATTATCCCAAACATCATCTTGTAAATAAGATATAAAACCAGGCGTATCTGCAGGAAATTGTAATCCAGTAAGATGTGCAGGCCCAGAATTAAATATATTTGTTGGGTTTGATATTAAATTAGGTAATACAAATTCTGCCATTTGAGGGTTTGCTTCTCCAGCAATCATCGCTTCTCTATCCATTACGTATACAGAACGATTATTGTTAGGGCCACCACCACCTTCGTTAATACTTAAGTAATAACCATCAGGCCATACACTATAGTGAGGATAATCAGGAAAAGCACCGAAAATATATTCGTAAACATAATATGTTCCTGTTGGGTCATTAGTGGTAGAAACTCCTAGTACTAATGAATTTGTTGCAGTACCAAATTGGCTAACAAAATATCTGTCTGCTAGTTGATCATACATTACAATAGGGTCTCCAGAATTAGTACCGTTACCTAAAAAGTTTCCTAAAGTTGTAGGTCCCGCTAATAAAACTCCTTGTTTGTCAAAAATCTTTACAATAGAGTTTACAGAGTGAACGTAGTGATTAGGTCCAACTGCTCCAGTAGGATCTGGCGGAACAAAACCAGACTCGTTTGAAGAAGCACCATCAAAGTTTTGGTCTATACCTACAGCTCTAAGAGGTCCAAAGTTTTTTTGAATATTGTTGCTTAAAGAACGTCCCTCTACAAGAGTTTCATAAGTTCCTTCATAGCCATTAGGTACTATTGTTAATTCATTTATTCCAGTATCACCTGGATCATGAATTGTTGCGTTTCTTAAAGGAATTGTTTCTCCCAGAAAGGAACCTGTAACTACACTTGTAGGACCATTAGCCTCTTGAGCTATAAGTCCTCCAAATGTAAAGAGTGAAAATAATAATAGTAATTTTTTTGAGATCATAATTATTAGGTTTTTAAAGTTTGCAATTTAACTTTAATTGATCAAAAAAGCTTGCTGATCACCTGTTTATACTATTGAATTATCTCATAAAAGTATCATTTTTAAGTATTATTCATAAAAAAACACCTAGTCAAAACTACTTTGACTAGGTGTTTTTCTGTTAATATATAAACGAATTAAACCCTCAAATAAAAAAAACAGTGAATTACTATTTCATTATTCGAGTCAATTGAAAGAATTTTTTATAATCTTCAGGTATGGTTTCAATATTTAATAAAGAGTTTTCTTCTATATAAGGGTAAATATCATCGTAAGTTTTAATATTAAAACTTCCTAAACGTTTACTGATATGATTTCTAGATAGCTCTTCTGGGCCATTAAGTCCTGCTGCGGCAATAAGTTCAAGAAAACTTTGAATAGTAGCATTGTGATATCTTTCTGCACGAGGTGCCTTATCATCTACCACAAGACCTTTTACTAAAGATTTGTTTTGAGTAGCAACACCTACAGGACACGTATTGTTGTTACATTGTAATGCCTGGATACAACCTATAGAGAGCATCATAGCTCTTGCGCTATTACAACCATCTGCTCCAAGAGCAATTGCTCTGGCTACGTGAAAACCTGTAATTATTTTTCCAGCAGCGATTACTTTAATTTCCTTACGTAATCCATAACCAACTAGGGTGTCGTGAACAAATACAAGCCCTTCTCTTAAAGGCATTCCCATAGAGTTTGAAAATTCTACTGGAGCAGCTCCCGTACCACCTTCTCCACCATCTACAGTAATAAAATCTGGTGTGATACCAGACACAACCATCGCTTCACAAAAGTCCATAAACTCTTGTTTTCGCCCTAAACATAGTTTAAAACCAATAGGTTTTCCGTCAGATAATTCTCTTAACTGTTTAATGAACTGCATAAATTGCATTGGGTCAGAAAATGCTGAATGTGATGGAGGTGAGTGAACAGCGATTCCAGGTTTTACATGTCGTATTTTTGCAATTTCTTCAGTGTTTTTTACAGCAGGTAATATACCTCCGTGTCCTGGTTTAGCACCTTGAGATAATTTTATTTCAATCATTTTTACCTCAGGTCTTAGCGCATTTTCTCTAAAGGTTTTAGGGTTAAATGTTCCGTCTTCTTTACGGCATCCAAAATATCCAGTACCCACTTGCCAAATAAGATCACCGCCATATTTTAAGTGATAATCACTTATACCTCCTTCACCTGTATTATGAGCAAAACCTCCCATTTTAGCACCTTTGTTTAAGGCCATCACAGCGTTTGTACTTAAGGAACCAAAACTCATTGCAGATATGTTTAATAAACTTGAAGAGTATGGCTGTTTACAATCTTTACCTCCAATTAATAACCTCGGAAATTTTCCAATGTTTTTCGGATTGTGCTTGGCATACATAGAGTGTTCTAACCATTCGTAGCCAGAATGATAAAGGTTTAATTGAGTACCAAATGGTTCTGTGTCATTTTGACCTTTTGCTCGTCTGTAGACTAAAGATCTTAAAATCCTGTTTATTGGGCGTCCTTCTGTATCCGTCTCAACAAAATATTGCATTATCTCAGGACGAATAGATTCTAATACATATCTAAAACGACCAATTACCGGGAAATTTCTACGGATGGTATGAGGCTTTTGTAGCACATCAAAAATTCCCATTAGAATTAATGGCACTACCAAAATGAATAACCAAAGTATAGGAGGCCAAAAAAATGAGATCGTTACAATGCAAAACGTTATAGCAACCGAAATAAGGATAAAAAATTCACGAACTTTCATAAGTATAAAAAAAATTTAACTGCCTAAAAACATAGTTTATAACAACTAATTTGTTGTGCAAATTTAATTATTAGAATGGTTTGACGTGTAATTTCCTGTTTATTTAATTTCTTTTAACTAAAATTTAAAAGTAACAGGTTTCTAGTTAATAGTTCTCAAGAGATCTGCATCGTATTATTTTTGGAGTTTTACTATTATGAAATTGAAAGTAAATAAAGATTTATACATTTCATTTGTGTTTGGTTTGTAGAGATAGGGGGTGTTTAGTATCTTGTAAAAGTACAAATGCATTAAGTTTTAAATAATACAGCAGAAAGCTCAAGGATGATGAACACTACAGAGAGAGATTTAAAAGAACGAATTAAAGAGCTTACTTGCCTTTATGAGATATCTTCTATAATTGTTAATGCAGATTCAGAAGAAATGCATGGGACTCTTAGAGCTATTGGCTTCAGTCTAAAAAAAGGGTTTCAATACCCAAATCATACTGAGGTTTTAATTGTGACACCACAAGAAGAATTTAAAACAGGAGAGACAAGTGCTAATCGTAGTATTTCTTCAGAAATATTAGTTTTTAATAAACCTGCAGGGGTTGTTAGGGTTTCTTTAAATGATGGTAATCTTGATTTTTTACTGGAAGAAAAACCGTTACTAGATAGTGTAGCCATAAAGTTAGGTAGTCTCCTTGAACGCATTGAAATTCAAAAAAATGAAATGTCTTTAAAAAGACAAATGGAACGTGCAGATCGATTGGGTATTTTAGGCGAAATTACAGCTGGAATAGCGCATGAACTCAATACACCTTTGGCAAATATTTTAGGGTTTGCAGAATTATTACAAGATGATTTAAAAGACAATCCAACAGCTTTACAAGATTTAGATAAGATCATTAAAAACGCTATTTTCTCTAGAGAAGTGGTTAAAAAATTAATGTTTTTTGCTTGTGAAATGCCACATGAATTTAAAAAAGTAAATATTGTTCCTAGTCTAAAAAGCGCAATGGCCTTACTGGATGCTTCATTTAAAAAAGCCGAAGTAAAATATGTGGTGAGTATAGAAGATGAAGAACTTTTATTAAAAGCAGATACGATACAACTCACTCAAATTATTTTTAATTTAGTGATCAATGCTATTTATTTTACCCCTAAAAATGGACTTGTGAGCATAACGGCAACTCAAACAAAAAAGCATATTGTATTAACCATAAGTGATGAAGGAACCGGAATTGATGCAGCGGTACAAGAAAAAATATTCCAACCATTTTTTACAACAAAACCTACTGGTGAAGGTTCGGGCTTAGGCCTAAGTGTAGTTCATGGTATTGTCGCGAGCCATGGCGGTACTATAACAGCAACGAATAATGCAAAAAAAGGCGCTACTTTTATCGTCAAGCTTCCTAAAAATTAAATGATGCAATTACAGAAAGAAAATATACTTATTGTTGATGATGATATTAATATACTGGAGTTATTACAGCGTCATTTACAATCCTGGAATTACCATACATATAAAGCGGTTTCAGTTAAAGAAGCGGTACAGATTTTACGTGATACCAAGATTGATTTGCTTATCACAGATTTAAAAATGCCAGAAGTAGATGGTTCAGAATTAATAAAGTTTGTGTCTGAGCATTACCCAAAACTTCCTAAACTGGTTGTTACAGGGTATCCTTCTGTGCAGGATTCTCTCGTGGCAATAAAATCTGGTGTGGTAGATTATTTAACAAAGCCATTTACAAAAAATGAGCTTAAAACTGCGATAGACGCATCTATTGTTTCTTCAGAGAAACTACGTAGTGATGTTATTCCTGTTTCAGAAGAAAAACCGTATGGCGATATTATTGGGGTTTCAGATAAAATAAAGAAGGTAATTCAAATTATTGAACGAGTTAAAGATAATAAGGCGACCATTTTTGTAAAAGGGGAAAGCGGTACAGGAAAAGAGCTTGTTGCGCGAGCTATTCATTATCAAGGTAAATTTTCGCGAGCACCTTTTATCGCTGTTAACTGCGGCGGTATTCCAGAAAATTTACTCGAATCAGAGCTTTTTGGTTATACCAAAGGAGCATTTACGGGAGCAGAAAAAGATCGTGATGGCTTTTTTCAAGCTGCTAACGGCGGGACTATATTTTTAGACGAAATAGGCAATGCTTCAAAAGCTGTGCAATCTAGATTATTACGTGTTTTACAAGAAAAAGAAGTGTTAAAGGTTGGTGCTCAAAAAGCAACGAAAATTGATGTGCGTATCATTGCTGCTACAAATAGTGACCTCTTAGAGATGATTAAAAAACAGACTTTTAGAGAAGACCTTTTTTATAGATTGACGGTGGTAGAGGTAGAGGTTGCTCCGCTTCGTGAACGCAAAGAAGATATTCCTTTATTAGTAGATAAGTTTTTATTTAAATATGGAATAGAATATAAAGATCGTTTTGTGAAAATGACTCCAGAAGCTTTAAATATTCTTAAGAGGTATAACTGGCCAGGAAATATTAGAGAGCTAGAAAATGTAATTCAAAGAGCTGTTATTATGTGTGATGGTATAGTGACGCTAGAGCATCTTCCAGAATCACTGAAACATATCATAGATTTTCCTCAAGATGAGTTAGTGCCTTTAAAAGTGATGGAGATGCGTTACATAAAGAAGGTGCTTAATGCTACCAACAATAATAAAACCAAGGCCGCAGAAATTTTAGGAATTGATAGAAAAACAATTAGGTTAAAATTGGAAGGATAAAATTTCACCCTTCTCATGATTACATGAATCATAAATTGCAGGAAGTTTATGGGTTTAAGTATCGATAACATAAAAAAGTACTTTGTTTAAGATTAAAAAATTTAATTTCTAGCCAGTTTATCTGGTACATTTTACCCCGACCGGTCTGTTTTGTACCGGTCTTTTTTTTGATGTAAATGCAGCTGTTCTTCTTTAAGCTGCCTATTCATAGTGTTTTACGTGTTTGTTTTTTGTTTTGTTTGATATCGCGATTTCTAGTGGTACATACTTTGCTTATTGATGAGTACAAATAATAACAATGTATTATGCAAACAAATTCAATCAACTTATGTGTTTCTTGTAACTATAGCGATTCTTGTGTATTGACACACAATCAAAGGAGTGTTATATCATGTAGCGAATATGAAAAAACTTCGGGAAATGAAGTTGGTTTTCAATCTACAACGCCAACTCGAAAAGCAAAAAAAGATTCAAAGCAATTAGAGCTGGTAGAGGCTTAATTTTTTAAATAATGATTAATATTTCCGAAGTAAAAAGGGAGTAACTGGATCAAAAATAACAACTTTTATTATGAATTTAAACGCAGTTTTTACAGCAGTGATTAATAAAAAGTCTAAAGCGAAAAAGGCGAGAAATGCTTTTATTCAGCAAAAATATAAGGAACGAAATATTACAAATAGACTTTTTAAATAACAAAAAAATAAGCTTAGGCAATAAATATATTATGGCAACAATAACAGTAGAAAAAAGTAAAAAAGTAAAAAAAGTACCCTTAAAAGGTATGATGGATAATGTGCTAGAACAATTTAATAGCGCAGCAGATCAGATAGATATACATCCTAGCATTCGTAAAATATTATCAATAACAAATAATGAGATAATTGTAAATTTTCCTGTAAAAATGGACAATGGAGATGTTGAGATATTTACGGGTTACCGTGTGCAACATAACAATGCATTAGGACCATATAAAGGAGGCTTACGTTATCACCCAACGGTAGATATAGACGCAGCAAGGGCTTTGGCAATGTGGATGACTTGGAAAACATCTTTGGCAGGTTTGCCATACGGTGGAGGTAAAGGAGGGATTAAATTAGACCCTTCAAAATATTCACAAGCAGAATTAGAGCGTATTACACGTAGGTTTACGTTTGCACTAGCAGATAATATAGGGCCAGAACACGATATTCCTGCTCCAGATGTAAATACGAATAGTCAAACAATGGCTTGGATTGCAGACACTTACATGAGTACGCGTCCGCCAGCAGAACGATCTGCAAATCAACACGTGGTTACAGGAAAACCAGATGGATCTGGGGGGCTTGAAGGGCGTGATCGCGCTACGGGTTATGGTGTTTATTTAAATATAAAATTTTGGGCAGAACGTAAAAATGTAAATTTAAAAGACAAGAAATTTATTGTTCAAGGTTTTGGTAATGTTGGGTATTGGGCAGCTCATTTTCTTGAGAAAGATGGTGCAAAAATGGTTGCAGTACAAGATGCGTATGGAAGTATAGAAAACCCTGAAGGAATCGTCATAGAAGATCTTTTTAATTATAGCAAATCTAATACGGGAAGCATCGTTGATTATCCTCAAGCTAAAAAGATAAATAAAGAAGATTTTTTTAGTACGGAGTGTGATATCTGTATCCCAGCTGCTTTAGGAAATCAGATTACAAAAGAAAATGCAGGAAAGATTAAAGCAACTTTAATTGCAGAAGGGGCAAATGGACCTACAAATGTAGAAGGGGAAAATATATTGTTAGAACGAGGAATTACAATTATACCAGATATACTCTGTAATTCTGGAGGTGTTGTGGCTAGTTATTTTGAATGGCTACAAAACAGAAACGGAGAGCTATGGCAGTTAGATGAAGTGATAGCTAGACTTGATAAAAAGATGAAAGAAACTTTTAATAAAGTATACGAGTATTCTGAGAGTGAAGCAATGGACTTTAGAACAGCTGCTTTTTGTATTGCAATTAAGAGAGTAGAGAGAGCGTATGTGCAAAGAGGTATTTTTCCTTGATTAATAGTTTTAATAAAACGGATGAATTATGAAGTATGGAAGTGTAATAATAGAGAAAAAAGAGTATGTGTTTTTAAAACGCATACTCAATATCTCCGGATATGCGGCAGATTTTGAAATTCAAAAATCTTTTAAAAGACTTAATGAAGAACTCAAAACTGCAATAATTGTAGACGAAGAAGAGATGCCAACAGATGTGATTCGATTTAATAGTCAAGTCTTGATATCTACAAAAAATGGTTGGAAAAAAGAATTTCAAATCGTTTCGCCAGCGCTAAAAGATGTAAAAGCAGATAAGATTTCTATTCTTACTGTAATGGGGGCGGCGCTTTTTGGGTATGCTCAAGGAGATACGGTAGAATGGGAGTTTCCTACAGGGAAAAACCTTATAACAATAGAGAAAGTAGCTCAGGTAGAAAGTGAGCGTAAGCTAGAGATGGTTAAGTAATTTTTTTAAACAGAAAACAATGAGTACAGCTATTTATGATCACGACAATGATTTAGACCTAATGCACAAGATGAATACCATTGAACTTGATAATTGGATCAATCATTTGGTTTACATAAAAAAAGAACTGCAAAGCATCATAGGTTTATGTGATGAGAATGTGTCAGAAACATTGAATGACAATGATACAATAAGTCAATTTAATGAAAAAGATGTTAAGAATGAGGCTTTATTAGTGGCGTTAAGAAAGTATATGAACTCAAGAGATTATATAGTCGAGTGCGATGATACACAATGCGATATGGCATTTGTTGCAGAGCATGAAAGTTACAGACGTAATTATTTGAATCACTTAGATGAATATAGAAAGTTAAAAGATGCTTTTTATAGTAAGATGCAGGGCAAAATATCTCTTTCAGCATAAGTGGTTTTAATAATAATAGTCGAAAATACATGCCAGTTAATAGGATAGAGAGTAATAGAGTTTTATGTATTAAAAAAGACCTAATAGAGTTATCAAACTGGATTGAAAATATAGAAGGCTTTAATGATGAGTTGGTGTATTTAAAGCTTATAGAGGCACAAATTGTAAAGAACAATGCAATAGCGATGCGTATACTTTCTTTTAGAAGAAAGAATACCTTGACCATGGGCGCTTTTTGTAAATATGAACAGGAATTAAAAAAAGAATTAGAATACGGTCAAAGAAACTATGATATAAGTCGGGCTAAAATGCACGAGAAAAAGCGTGAAGAATTTATTAAGATCACTCGGGGTTTTAATCGCTTAAAACAAATAATCTATAACCAAATGGTAACGAGACCATTTAATTAAAACATATCTTATGAAAAATGTATTATTACCTATAGACTTTACAGAATCTTGTTATAACGCGATTGATTATGCAATCTCTTTTTTGAAAGACGAAACTTGTAATTTTTATCTTTTGAACACGTATAATTATAATATTCAAGGTTTAGATTCAATTGATTTTTTAAGATTTAGTGAAGCAGATTATAATAAACCTAGAAAAGAGTCTAATAAAAGTCTTGGTATTGTTATAGAAAAATACACACTTAAAAATACACGAGAGAATCATTGTTTTTATGCAATCTCAGAATACGGTGATCTAATTGAGGTTATCAAAAATACGATAGAGAATCTAAAAATAGATCTTGTATTAATAGATGGAAAAGAAGATGAAGAAACTAACGCTACAGGTAGTTATAGCAAAAACACAAAACTAATTATTGATAATGTGCGAACTTGTCCAGTGATGGTAGTTCCAGAAAATGGATTTACAGATAAACGACCTAGTTTTGTTCTGATTTCAAATTTTGATAAGAAATTATCTCGTGAAGAAATTAATAAATGGTATCCCTTAGTAAGGGCTGTAAGAGGAACGGTAAAACTGATGTCTCTAACCATAAAGGATGAAATGAGTGACATCCAAAAACTAAATCAATTAGATGTGATAATGAATGTTAAAAAATTATCTGGAGTCGAATTGAAAGTGGAGTGCTTAAAAGATGAAATGGACTTGAGGCAGTTTGCAGATGCAAATCCAGATAAAGTAATGTGCTTTATTGATCCACAACCTGATTTTTGGAGAAAATGGGGATTTGTACATTCGCATATTACAAATTTAGGCCCTCTAACAAACACACCGTTAATTGCTTTACACAATTAAATAGAGGTTTTTATAAAATGATCTAGTCTGTACAGACATTTTTGTTTATTTTAGTATCATTAATTTGAGACTATTATGGTCACTAATGCTGTTGTTCTCTTATGTTTTGACTAGAGTAGAACACTGTTTTACAATCTACCTAAAGTAGGTAGATTTTTTTTTACGCCTATATTTTTTAAAAATGATCGATATTTCAGAATACATAAGAGACGTTGCAGATTTTCCTAAGCCAGGAGTGATGTTTAAAGATATTACACCTTTGCTTTTAAATGAGAAGGCTACTCGAGAGTGTCTAGAGCAGCTTGTATCTTTAGTTAATGACCAAAAAATAGATAAAGTTATTGGGATAGAGTCTAGAGGTTTTTTCTTCGGAATGATGATCGCTCAAGCCTTGGAAGTTGGTTTTGTGCCTATTCGAAAATCAGGTAAGCTTCCTTATGATACCTATAAAGAACCCTATTCGCTGGAGTATGGAATGGATGTGCTAGAGATGCACGAAGATGCAATACAAAAAGGAGATCGTGTACTTGTTCATGATGATGTGCTTGCTACTGGTGGTACTGCAAAAGCAGCGTGTAATATGGTAGAACGTGCGGGTGGTATTGTAGTGCAGTGCAATTTTATTATGCAGATAGATTTCTTAAAAGGAGTAGATAAGCTAAAAAAATATGATGTAGCTTCTTTATTAAGCTATTAGTCTAACGCATTTTTAGTGACCCACAATTTAAATCCTAATAAGGCCATTTGAAACTTAGAGGCTTTTGAGAGGTCTACTTTGTTTTTTGTAAGACTAGGTAAAACCGCTTTGTTAATCTTGGCTAAAGTTTTAAAAAATTTCTTTTTCATATTATTAAAATAGTAAAAAAAATCCTGAAATTCATCAGGATTTTTTTTATTCATTATTTAAAAGGCTATTTGTATATCTTCAATGGGCTCGTTAGTGTTTGTCTGTTTTGATATGGTTTGTTTGTTTCCTTTGTTATCATTAACTGTAATTTTAATACTGGTTATTTCACCTTTCGAATTTCTCTTTACGCGTTTGTAGGTAAAGATTTTCCCGTTATTACTTGCCGTTTTCAGAATGTTTTGAAGCTCGTTATCTGTCGTGTTTTTAGAGATGATTATATTGTCAAAATGAGCATCTGTACTAGTTGAATTTTCATTTTTTAGGTTAATCTCTATAACACCATTTCTTGCTCTAACACCATACTTTTTTATCGCACTGTTATTTTTTAACACATTAACAGACGCTATTTGATCTGGATTAATAGTGTTGAGGTCGCCTTTGTAGAGTACTCCATTTAGATATACAATTGGTTTGCCTCTTAAAGATGAGAACAAGGAGTCTGATGATGAGGTTGTAGTGTCTTTTCTAGTGCGAGAAGAGTTTATGTGCTGCCTCATTTCTTTTCGCCTTTCAGAGATCATAGCTCTTTGTTCTTTTGCTTTGCTTCTACGCATTTCTGCTCTATGACTTAGAGAATCTCTTCGTTCTTTTGAAACCTCGATTCTTTTCTTTGAGGGTCTTCTGGTTCTGTTTCTTAACTCACCTTGATCAGCTGCATTTCCAAAACCAGTATGGTTGCCTCTTTGGAAAAAATAAAAGTCGCTAATAGGGGTGTCGCTACTTACAGCGTAGTTTCCGCTATTATTTTTATCATCAGTATACTGAATTGTAATACTTGTTATTTCGTTATTAGTATTTCTTTTCGTTGTGTAATTAAACTCAGTATTGTGCTTTTCACTAAGTTCTTTTTTGATACTTTCTAACTCTTCATCGGTAGTGTTGCTATTTATTAGATACCTAAAATTTGCTACAATTTTCTCAATACTCGTTGAGGTCTTTATTAAGGTTTGTGATGCATTGTTTTTTTGTTGCGAAGTTTTTGTTGCCGTATCAAGCAATTTTATCTCTGTTTTTTGTTCTGGGCTAGGCTTTTTTTCTTCTGAAATGTCAAGCGTTTCTTTATTTAGGCTTGATGTTAAAATAGTCTCGTTTAATTTTGAGTCCTTATAATGGATGATTTCTTTTGTGTTAAAACTCCACATGAATAAAGCCAATAAAGGAAGTATTATAATGAGTTTTAACTGTTGGTACTTGTTTGAGTTTTTTTTGTTTAACATAATGATTCGTTTTTTGATGAATGATTGATAAAAATTATTGGTTAGTGCTGGTACAGGTAATGCTGATGAGGCTTTGACTAGCGTTAATTGATAGTGTTTCTTATTGTCTATCTTTTCTACGGTTTGGGTATCTGCTAAAAATTCTAAATTAGCTTCCATGCTTTTTTTGTACAACCATGTTACTGGATTTAGCCATTGAAAAATACGCATCAAGTTTGCTGCTAATAAGTCAATGCTATGCCATTGGGAGGCATGTATTTTTTCGTGAAGCAATATCATTTTTAACTCATCGCTATTATGGGTGTTAGGGTTATAAACGATATATTTAAAAAATGAAAAGGGGGCTATCTCTTTGTTGGTTTCTATAAATTTATATTGCTCCACTTGCTTCGATTTATGGTTCCTTAATAGGTGTATTAAAGAAAATAGTTGAAACGTAAACCTAATAAGTAACACGCATACACCTAAAAGATATATGGTAATGAGTATTGCTATCCAATTTAAGGCGTTTTCCTGAACAATGATTTCTGAGGTTTCTGTAGTGTTGTTAGTGATAAACTGGGTGATGTTGTTTATGGGAGCGACGCTTGTTCTTTCTATAATTGTGGTGTTTGTAAAAGTAATTAGCGGCAAAAGTAAAGCAGCAATTAATCCTGTTAATAGGTAAAATCGTTTAGCCGAAAAATAGGTGTCTTTCTCTAATACAAGTATATAAACAAAGTAGAATAGAGCCAATATTCCTGCAGATTTTAATAAATAGTGTAAGAATTCCATATCTAATTCTTTTTTTCAATGATGGCTAGTATTTCACGCAACTCATCTGCACTTATTTTTTCTTCTTTGGCAAAAAAAGAAACCATACTCTTGTAGCTGCTATTAAAAAAGCGTTGAGAAGCTAGGTTTAAATATTTGTTTGCATAAGCAGCTTTGGTTACAGTAGGGTAATATTGATGGGTTTTTCCAAAGGCATTATAACTCACAAACCCTTTTTCTTCTAATCCGCGAACTATGGTAGAAATGGTATTGTAATGTGCTGCTTCTGGTAAAGCGGCTACAATCTCTTTAACAAATGCATTCTCTAATTGCCAGAGAATCTGCATGATTTCTTCTTCTTTATTTGTTAGTTTTTCCATATTCTAAAATATCAATAGTGACAGTATACAAATCTATAACTAAAAAAACAGTTATACAACTATGTATTCAGTTATATAACTATATATGTAGTTGGTTATTGTCTTGTCACGCAATTTTTTTTATCTTGATTTAAGTATCTTCGCGTCAATAAATTAATAACGATGAGCATTGTATTTATAATAGCAGGTTTAGTACTTTTAGTGGTAGGGGGAGAGTTTTTGGTGCGTGCCGCTGTGGGTTTATCATTTAAATTAAAACTGTCTAAAATGATTATTGGGCTTACGGTAGTTTCTTTTGCTACTTCTGCGCCAGAGCTTTTAGTAAGTATTCAAGCTGCACTGGATGGATTTAGTGATATTTCTCTCGGAAACGTTATTGGTTCAAATATTGCAAATATTGGGTTGGTTTTAGGGATTACTGCCATTATTACTCCACTAACTATAGATAAAGATTTCTACAAATTTAATTGGCCAATGATGATGGTGCTATCCATTGCCCTTTATTTTATATTGTCTAGTGGAAATCAGATTTCTCAATTGGAGGGGATAGGGTTATTAGTGATACTGTTTATTTATTTGTATTTATTAATCTCGAGAGCCAGAAAAAACTCAAGCGAAGATGATCTAACAGATGAAGTAGATGATTCATTAGCCGTAGTTTCAAATTTTAAGATTGGAATATGGTTGTTAATTGGAGCGGTTTCTCTTTATTTTGGTAGTACATTATTAGTAGATGGTGCTGTAGACCTAGCAACGATGCTTGGGGTTAGCGAGCGTGTTATTGCGGTAACGATGATAGCCGTAGGAACAAGTGTTCCAGAATTAGCAGCATCTGTTATTGCTGCATTAAAAAAGGAAAAAGCACTATCGTTAGGTAATTTAATTGGATCTAATATTTTTAATATAGCTTCTGTACTGGGAATTACCGCACTCATACAACCTATTAATGTTAATAGTCCAGAAGTGCTAACTAATGATATCTGGTGGATGCTTGGATTTGCGGCGGTTCTTATTCCGTTAGCTTTTATAGGTAAGCGTTTTGAGATAGGTAGAGTTAAAGGCTTTGTTATTGTAGTTGCTTATTGTGCATTTATCAGTTTGGCATTTATAAATTAATACTTCAATTACATTTAATACTTTCTATTTTTACTTCTTTAAGCCTGTTTAATTATTCTTTTTTTATTTTAGAATAAATACAGAATTCGTAATAAAAGCATTGTTCGTTATTTAATTGTTTAATTTACCCCTGTTAATTAAGGGGGTGATTGTTGTGATTGACACTTTTAGTAATAAAATTTTATAAAAAAGAAGGGGTGTCTCTGAATAAAATGTATTTTTGCGCTTTAATTTAATATTTCTGAATATTTCAGAAGTAAATCATTAACTTACAAAGTACATTAATATGTCCACATTAAGATTTCATGCCATTAAAGAAACATTCAATCGTCCAGTAATTGATGTTCAAGAACCAGAAAGACGTTCAGCAATTTTTGGTCAAAACGTATTTAACGATGCAGCAATGCGTCAATACCTTACAAAAGATTCATACAAAAGTGTTCAAGACGCAGTAATAAACGGAAGTAAAATAGACCGTAATATAGCAGATCACATATCGACAGGTATGAAAGAATGGGCTATATCAAGAGGAGCAACACATTATACGCATTGGTTTCAGCCATTAACAGGTACAACTGCAGAAAAGCATGATGCCTTTTTTGAAACAACAGAAGATGGAGCTATTGAAAAATTTGGTGGTGGCCAGTTAGTGCAACAAGAACCTGATGCATCTAGTTTTCCTAACGGAGGAATTAGAAACACATTTGAAGCTCGTGGTTATACAGCTTGGGATCCAACTTCTCCAGCGTTTATTTTTGGTACAACTTTGTGTATTCCTACAGTATTTGTTTCTTATACAGGAGAGGCATTAGATAATAAAACACCTTTATTGAGAGCTTTACAAGTTATAGATAAAGCTGCTGTAGATGTTGCTAAGTATTTTGATAAAAGTGTAACAAAGATTAACCCAACATTAGGATGGGAGCAAGAATATTTCTTGATTGATAAAGCTTTAGCTAAATCAAGACCAGACATTGACCTAACAGGGCGTACCTTATTAGGGCAAGCATCTGCTAAAGGACAACAATTAGATGATCATTATTTTGGTTCTATACCAAAACGAGCATTAGATTTTATGCGTGACCTAGAAACAGAATGTATGCTTTTAGGAATACCTGTAAAGACAAGACATAATGAAGTAGCACCTAACCAGTTTGAGTTAGCTCCTATTTTTGAAGAAACGAATCTTGCGGTAGATCATAACTCCTTATTAATGGATGTAATGTCTAAAGTAGGAGATCGTCATAATTTTAAAGTACTGTTTCATGAAAAACCTTTTGCAGGTGTAAATGGAAGTGGTAAACATAATAACTGGTCTTTATCTACTAACACTGGAGTTAACCTATTAAGCCCAGGTAGTACTCCAATGAAAAACCTTCAGTTTTTAACCTTCTTTATTAATACTATTAAAGCGGTAAATGAATACGAAGAGTTGTTGAGATCTGCAATTGCAAGTGCGAGTAACGACCATCGTCTTGGAGCAAACGAAGCGCCTCCGGCTATTATATCAGTCTTTATTGGTAGCCAATTAACAAGTGTACTTGATGCTTTAGAGAAGGTAAAAGATGGAAAGTTGTCTCCAGAAGATAAAACAGACCTTAAATTAAATGTTGTAGGTAAAATTCCTGAAATATTATTAGATAATACAGATCGTAATAGAACTTCACCTTTTGCTTTTACAGGTAACAAATTTGAGTTTAGAGCGGTAGGTTCTACAGCTAATTGTGCAAAACCAATGACGGTATTAAATACAATTGTTGCTAAGCAATTAATTGAGTTTAAAGCTCAAGTAGATGCCTTAATTAAAGGTGAGAAAATGAAGAAGGATGATGCTATTTTTAATGTATTGAGAGAATATATTAAAGATAGTAAGCGAATTCGTTTTGAAGGAGATGGTTACGGAGAAGCTTGGGAAAAAGAAGCTGAAAAACGCGGTCTTAGTAATAACAAAACAACACCTAGTGCTTTAAAAGAAAAAGTTTCTGAAAAGACTATTAAGCTTTACGAAGAGCTTGGTATCATGAGTAAAATAGAAATTGAAGCACGTCACGAAATTGAAGTAGAAGAATATGCAATGCATATACAGATAGAAGGTCGTGTATTAGGTGATATCGCAAGAAATCACGTAATACCAACAGCTATTCGTTATCAAAATATTTTAATTGAAAATGTACAAGGGCTTAAAGATATCTACGGAAAAGACTTTAAAAAGTTAGCTGCAGAACAAATGAGGTTGATTGAAGATATTAGTGGTCATATTGAAAGTATTAATAAGGACATCACGGCAATGATTGATGCTCGTAAAAAAGCAAATAAAATTGAAGATGCTGAAAAACGTGCTTTTGAATATTGTGATGAGGTTAAGCCATTCTTTGATAAGATAAGATACAATTGTGATAAACTAGAATTGTTAGTTGATGATGAGATCTGGCCTTTAACCAAATATCGTGAATTGTTATTTACAAGATAGATATAGAGAATTTGGTTTTATTACAGAGATTTTGACATTAAAATCTCTGTAATAATTAAATAATTTAACGCCCACCTTGAAAAAGGTGGGCGTTTGTCGTTAATGTCCAATGGTTTGCCGAAAACATAGTTTTTTCCTGTAAAATTAACATTTATTTAACATATTGGGTTTAGCTATGTTTTATCGTTCTTCGTCGAACAAATAAGCTTTTCGGCGTCACCTGTCGTTTTTTATAATAAGTAATTTCCTACTTGCAATTAGGTTTGTCAAAGACTACGTATAAACACGTATGCAAGTTTGATAATATATAATGATATTTGGTGTGTAGATTTAAGGTATTAATCATAGACTTTGTTTTTACAAACCAAATAAATTAATCTTTATATTATTAACAATTAATCTTTTAAATTATGAAAAAGGTATTTTTAAGTGCAGGAGCACTTTTATTAGTAGGTAGTGCATTTGCACAAAACGTAAGTGAGGTAGATCAAACCGGGACAAACACGGCTACGGTAACGCAAGCCTCTGTAGGTTCTTATGTGAACTTTAGTGATGTTGATCAGATTGGGCTAACCAATAATGCAGATGTGAATCAATATGGGGAGAACTCCTCAATAGTTGATCAAATCGGTACAAGTAATGATGCAAATATTATTCAAGACGGTGGTCATGGTTTTTGGACTGGAACCGCATTAGTGCAAACATCTGAGGTGTATCAAGATGGTGAGTTAAATGATGCAGATGTATTACAATTAGGTGATGGTAATGCATCTTTTATAGATCAATTAGGTGATGATAATGCTGCAGGCGTAGAACAATATGGTTTATCTAATGATTCAGACGTAGATCAGGATGGTAATGATAATGCTGCAGTTGTGTATCAATATGGTGAATCAAATGATTCAGACGTAGATCAAGATGGTAATGGTAATGTTGCAGATGTAGACCAATATGGGTTATCTAACTATTCAGACGTAGATCAAGATGGTAATGATAATGCTGCAGTTGTGTATCAAAATGGTGAGTCAAATGATTCAGACGTAGATCAAGATGGTAGTGATAATTATGCATTTGTAGGTCAAGATGGTGATGATAATGATTCAGACGTAGATCAAGATGGTACTGATAATTATGCATATGTGTATCAAAATGGTGAGCTAAATGATTCAGGTGTAGTTCAAAATGGTTCTACTAATGCTGCAACTGTAATTCAATTTGGTGATCTAAATTATTCAGCTGTAGACCAAAATGGTGATGATAATGATACTTTTGTATATCAAAGTGGTGAGAGTAATGAATCTTTTGTGGATCAAGATGGTAATTTAAATTCTTCAGACGTGTATCAAATTGGTGATGATAATCTTTCTGTAATTACTCAAGATTCTGGTGCTTCTGGTGTTCAAGGGAATGCGGCAACAATTTCTCAAGATGGGGATGATAACGAATCTTATGTGGATCAAGTTGGTAACTTAAGTGAAGCAATTGTAACTCAAATAGGAGATGATAACATTTCTAATGTAAATCAAGATAACCCAGGTATTGCTAATGTTCAAGGTAATTTAGCGGTTGTATCTCAAGATGGAAATGAAAATCTTTCAACAGTTAATCAAACTAATGACTCTAACTATGCTGAGATTACTCAAGATGGATATGGGAATGTTTCTGAGTCTGATCAAACTAGTGATGAACTAGTTGCTTCAATACACCCTACCGGATATTTACAGGGTAATATAGTAAACCAAACAGGAATATATAACTTCAGTGATGTAGACCAAAATGGAGGGAATCAACTTTCTACTGTAACACAAGAGACTGGGATTATTAATATACTTTCATCACCTTATACAAATGAGGCTTATGTGGTACAAAATGGTGAGTTAAACCAGTCTGATATTAATCAAGGAACTTCTTTCTTTTATGCAGATAACACTGCTACAGTAACTCAAGAAAATTTAGTAGGTGGACCAGGAAATATAAGTACTGTAAACCAGTTTGGAGCAAACACTGCAACTGTTACACAGATTAATCTATAACATTTAAGGTGTATTGTGAGATTAGATAATTCATATTTATATGGTATTGTCTAAGGTTAATTTCTAAAGGGGTAAGGTGTTATTTATGCCTTACCCTTTAAGATATTAAAGAAGTTCCTCGATTAATATTTTTAAGAAAAAATAAATTTATGAAATCAATATACTTTGTTTTGTTTTTTATGAGCTTTTCCTTTTTGAATGCTCAAAATTCATTGGTTGATTTGTCTAATGACGAAAAACAAAATATACTTCAGGTAAACCCAAGTTTTAATACATTAGATGGTCAGCAACTGCTTCAACAAGTAGGAGATGTAAATCAGGTGTATATTCAGCAAATGGGCTATAATAATACAGCGGTCACCCAAGTTGTTTCTTCAAGGGCTAATGTTGAGATATATCAAATAGGAGATGATAATTCGGTGTTTAGCTATTACAATGCAGGAACTATAAATAGCGAAATTGTACAACAAGGAAATGCAAACACTTTTTTTGAAACTGCTTTAGGCGGTGCTTTTGAAGAGGTTAATAGTATAAACTCTCAAATAGGAGATAATCTAACGCTTACCAAAATAGGTAGTAATTCTATATCAAACAATATTTCAATTAATATGGCAGGGAATAATAAAACGATATCGGTAATTAGTTTTTAGAGATGCCTTTATTTAAACTTTATATCAGCCTATTTCTCATAATTGTAAATTATACAATTGCTGCTGGTCAGTATAACGTTGATGTAAAAGCAAATTTGTTAATTGATAATTCTACAGAATATATTGATGTTAAAGCAGAGGCTTTTAATAAGAAAAACATAGTATTCTCTGGTAGATATGTACTTACAACTATTGTAGGTGATATTGTAAATGAGCCAGAAAATGCAATAAAAAACACATATGAAGGGAGTTTAATACTCTCAGGAAATGAAGGAGAGATTGTGAGTTCTACCACAATTTCTGTAAATAAAAATCAAAAAGCTGTCGTCTTGTTTCTTGTATATAATGCGGATAATAAACTGGTAGGTAAAGATAGGTGGTCTATAAATGATAGTGATAAAAATGCTCCAGTCACTTTAAAGAAGCGTGATTTAGTAAAAGAAAGAGAGGGAGTCTCTATTATTGGAATTGTTACTGATAAAACAAAGACAAAACATGGAAAGGATTTCTTTAAAGAATTTTATAGCATTTACTTATATAACCAACTTAAGACAGAAGAGTTGATATTGGTTGAAGAACAATTTGCCCAAGGTAGAAATACAAGAATTGAAGTAAAAGTGGGTAATGTTGTTGTAGCAAAATTTTTTGTAAGACCTTCTTACGATTATGTGAAGGATATGGCAAAGGCTACTGTTAATAATATTAAAAAGCATTTTTTACGTCTAGAAAATCAAAAAAAACAATTACAAGGGCTTTAGCTCTTAAAATTTAAACCTATGTATAAATCCCTATTTTTTTTACTTTTTGTAGGTCTTGTTAGTTCTGTGTCTGCACAGCAACTAGTGTATAAGCCTGTGAATCCAGCTTTTGGAGGAGAAACGTTTAATTATCAATGGTTGCTTAGTTCTGCGTCTGCACAAAATAGTATTGAAGATCCGAGTGTGAGAGAAGATGAAATTGGTTCGTTAGAGCAATTTAATGAATCATTAAACAGTCAGCTTTTAGCTCAGCTTTCTAGAACAGCATTTGCAGATCAATTTGGTACTGGTGAGTTTGAGCCGGGCACATTTAGTTTTGGATCTTTAGAACTTGAGATTGTCGAATCTCTAAACGGACTAGTGATTAATATTCTAGACACTACTACTGCAGAGCAAACCCAAATTATTATACCTAACTAAAATAATATATGAAATATTTTGAAAAGTTAGTATTGTTATTTGTTTTCGTAACCTTAACGAGTTGTGGAGCAATGCTAAACCAGCCTTATAATGTGCAAGAAGCGCGAACAGGTGAACTAACAGGAAAAAATAATGCACTCTCTAATTTGCCTAAAGCCTCTGATAAAGTAGTGGTGGGGGTATATAATTTTAGAGATCAAACAGGGCAATTTAAACTTACTGATGTCGGAAGTTCTTTTAGTACTGCAGTTTCACAAGGGACAACAGCAATTTTGTTAAAAGCTTTAGAAGATTCTGAATGGTTTAGACCTATTGAAAGAGAGAATCTAAACAATTTACTTAATGAGCGTAGTATTATTGAGAAGACTAGAAGAGATTATACACCGGCAGGACAACAACCTCAAAAATTAAAACCTTTACTATTTGCAGGTATTTTATTAGAAGGAGGTGTTGTTTCTTATGATACAAATATCTTAACTGGTGGTGCAGGAGCTAGATATTTTGGGGCAGGTGGTTCTGTGAGCTACAGGCAAGATAGGATAACGGTTTATTTAAGAGCTATTTCAACCTCTACGGGTGAAGTTCTAAAAACAGTATATGTTTCTAAAACTATTTTATCTCAAGGTGCTGATGCGGGTATATTTAGGTTTGTGAAATTTGAACGTCTACTAGAAGCTGAGATGGGCTTTACTAAAAATGAACCTGCAGAATTAGCGGTTAAAGAAGCAATAGAAAAAGCAGTTGTAGATCTTGTGTATGAAGGGATAAAAGATAATTTGTGGAATATGGAAGGTGAAGAAGATGATGTTATTGGAGTTTTAGAGACCTATGAGAGAGAAAAAGCAGCAGAAGAAGCGCTAGGTTTATATGAAAGAGATTTTCATTCATCAACTCAAAAACATAGCATGAAAGTGGCGGCAGGTGCCGTTCTTGTTGATGGAGATTATGATACTAGAGAGCCCGATTTTAATGTTCAATTAGGATATAAGTATCATTTTTCTGACCAATTAAGAGCTAATTTAGATTTAAATTTCTTCAGATTAAATTCTACACCTCAAAACCGTAAGCTTTGGGTTGGCCAAAATTTAAATCTTGAATATAGGTTGCTTAAAAAAGATAAATTCTCTCCTTATGTTTTTGGAGGTATTGGTGCACTAACATTTGTAGACGCAAAAGAAACAAAATATTTACAGCATTTAAATTCGTTTCTTAAGTTTCAATATGGAGGTGGTTTAGAATATCATATAAATAATGACCTTGTATTATTTGCTAATACAAGCTATCATTTTGTGATGAGTGATAAAGTAGATAGTATCATTTATGGTGATAGAGATGATAATTATTTGAGTTTTTTATTAGGGGTTAATTATAATTTAGGATTTTAATAGTATGAAATATTCAATTTATATTCTTAGTTTTTTAGTGTTAATAATAGGGTGTAGTGAAGATCGTTTGGGAGATTCAGACGTTGGAACTATCACTGGTACTGTTATCGCTGATGGTACGAATGAAAAATTAGCAAATGTAAAAATCTCAACTCAGCCTTCAACAAGCACTGTTTTTACAGATGCAAATGGGCTTTTTTCTATTGAGAGTGTAGCTGATGAAAGCTATTCTGTCCAAGCTGATTTAGATGGATATGTTTCTCAGTTTGAAATAGCAAATGTGACCAATGGAACCTTAGTTGAATTGGTTTTTGAAATGAAACTTGAAGAAACTGATAATACAGCGCCTACTATTCCAGAGTTGCTTTTGCCTGAAGATAATGCGGTCGATGTTCCTACAGAGATAGAACTTGTTTGGTCTTCAATGGACGAAAATGAAGACGATGATGTGAACTATACGGTAACGCTTTATAATGACGCAAATGATGATGTGGCAGTTTTTGAAAGTGTAGTAGATACTACTTTAGTGGTTCAGGATTTGTTATACTCTACACGCTATTTTTGGCAAGTAGCTGCTACAGATAATGTTAATGAGCCTGTGCAGAGTCCTTTGTTTAATTTTAAAACAACCACTTTACCAAAACTCAATATTTTATTTGTCAAAGAAATAAATGGTAATAATGTGATTTTTTCAACTGATGAAGAAGGAAATGAGTTAAGACTTACAGATTTAGATGTAAATAGTTTTAGGCCAAGAAGAAATTCTATCACCAAGAAAATTGCATTTCTACGTACTATAGGAGGTAATGTGCATATTTTTACAATGGATGAAGATGGTAACAACCAAACGCAAATAACAAATTCGCAACCGGTTCAGGGCTTTAGTTTTGATGAATTAGACTATACTTGGTCTCCTCAAGGTGATTTTTTATTGTACCCAGCGTTTACCAAATTGTATCGAATTGCAGAAAATGGAACTGGACTTACTACCTTGTATGAAACCACTAATGGAAATTTTGTAACAAATGTAGACTGGAGTAGATTTAATGATGTAATTGCTGTAAAGACAAATAATAGTGAAGGGTATAATGTAGAGATATTTACAGTTAATACTGCTGGTGATGTTCAAGATGTAATACTCAGCGGTGTTCCAGGCGGAGCAGGAGGTGTAAACTTAAATGTAGATGGAACACAATTGTTGTATTATTATGACACTTCAGGTAGCGAGTTACCTAACTACAGTTTACAAGATGCGCGAATGTTTATTTATAATATACTTGCTAATACAAGCGTAGAACTAGCAACTGAGGTAGAAACGGGTTACTTAAATATAGACCCACGTTTTTCTCCAAATGAAGATAAAGTGATTTATACTCATAAAGGAAGGGGTTTTAATGAACCTTCTCAGGTCTATGTTCATGATTTTAATGATGATAATGTAGGATTTGAAGTTATTGCTCCAGAAGGTAAAATGCCAGATTGGGAAAATCAATAAATTTTAGTTTAACTTTTTTAACATATATCGCCTTAAGTTTTTAAGGCGATTTTTCATTTTGTATTTTTGCAACTTATAATTATGCTATGAGTCAAGATATATCAAAAAGATACGCACAAAGAGGTGTTTCAGCAGGAAAAGAAGATGTTCACAATGCTATAAAAAATGTAGATAAAGGTCTTTTTCCTAAAGCGTTCTGCAAAATTGTACCAGATCATTTAACAGGTGATGATGATTATTGTCTTATTATGCACGCAGATGGTGCAGGGACAAAGTCATCTTTAGCTTATATGTATTGGAAAGAAACAGGAGATATTTCTGTTTGGAAAGGTATTGCTCAAGATGCATTAATAATGAATGTAGACGATTTGTTATGTGTTGGAGCAGTAGATAATATAACACTTTCTTCAACTATAGGGCGTAATAAAAACTTGATTACAGGCGAAGTGATTTCTGCCATCATAAACGGAACAGAGGAGTTGTTAGAAGACTTAGCGTCTTATGGTGTTAAAATTCACTCTACGGGAGGTGAGACTGCAGATGTGGGTGATTTAGTCCGTACTATTATTGTAGATAGCACCGTTACTGCCAGAATGAAACGTAGTGATGTTATTGATAATGGCAATATACAGCCTGGTGATGTTATTGTAGGTTTGTCTTCTTCGGGTCAGGCAAATTACGAAAAAGAATATAACGGTGGGATGGGAAGCAATGGTTTAACAAGTGCACGTCATGATGTCTTCGGAAATGTGCTGGCAAAAAAGTACCCTGAAAGTTATGACCACGCTGTGCCACAAGAATTAGTGTATTCTGGATCAATGAATTTAACAGATTCTGTGGATGGAGCTCCATTAGATGCTGGTAAATTAGTGCTTTCGCCAACAAGAACTTATGCGCCAATTATAAAAGCTATTTTAAACAAGTATACCAATAAAGATATTCACGGAATGGTGCACTGCAGTGGTGGCGCTCAAACTAAAATACTTCATTTTATAGATAATTTACATATTATTAAAGATAATCTTTTTGCGCTTCCTCCATTATTTAAGTTAATACAGGGCGAAAGTGGCACAGATTGGAAAGAGATGTATCAAGTCTTTAATATGGGGCACAGAATGGAAATCTACCTTCCAGAAGCGATTGCAGAAGATGTAATTGCTATTTCAAAATCTTTTGGTGTTGATGCACAAGTTGTGGGTCGTGTAGAAGAGTCTGAAACCAAAAAGCTTACCATAAAAAGTGAGTTTGGAACTTTTGAGTACTAGCTTTAGTATATGAAAATACAGCTGCTTTCACTTGCGGGTTGAAGAGAGTAGCTGTGTAAAGAAATAGGTATTTGTTATTGCATAAATGTCAAAATTAATTGGTGTTTCCGTAGTTGTACAATACACAATGGCGTTATTATTTAGGGCGTCGTTACAACCTAAATTATTGTAAATTTGCATCCCGTTCAATAAAACAGAACACCTTCTAGTATGTTAGAAAAACTCCAAATAGTAAAAAATAGATTTGATGAGGTAAGTGACCTTATTATTCAGCCAGATGTCATTAGTGACCAGAAGCAATATATATCGCTTACAAAAGAATACAAAGACCTTAATGCTTTAATGAAAAAGCGTGAAGCTTATATAATGGCGACAGAGCATATTGCAGAAGCAGAAGAAATACTTGCAGACGGTAGCGATGCAGATATGGTAGAGATGGCAAAAATGCAGATGGATGAGGCTAAATCTAATATAGCAGTATTAGAAGAAGAAATAAAGTTGATGCTTATTCCTAAAGATCCAGAAGATGCTAAAAATGCTGTAATGGAAATTAAAGCAGGAACAGGTGGTGATGAAGCGAGTATTTTTGCAGGAGATTTACACCGTATGTATACAAAATACTGCGAGAGTAAAGGGTGGAAGACAAGTGTTGTAGATTTTAGTGAAGGAACAAGTGGTGGATATAAAGCTATCCAGATGGAAGTTGAAGGAGACGATGTTTACGGAACATTAAAGTTTGAAGCTGGTGTGCACCGTGTGCAGCGTGTGCCACAAACAGAAACTCAAGGTCGTGTGCATACAAGTGCAGCAACTGTAATGGTGTTTCCAGAAGCGGAGGAGTTTGATGTACATATAGAAATGAAAGATGTGCGTATAGATTATTTTTGTTCATCTGGACCAGGAGGTCAATCTGTAAACACAACCTACTCTGCGGTAAGGCTTACTCACGTGCCTACAGGTCTTGTTGCACAATGTCAAGATCAAAAATCGCAACATAAAAACAAAGAGAAAGCTTTTAAGGTACTTCGTTCAAGATTATATGATCTTGAGTTGGCAAAAAAACAAGCTGAAGATGCGCTAAAAAGAGGTTCTCAAGTTACAAGTGGTGACCGTAGTGCAAAGATTAGAACGTATAACTATTCGCAAGGTAGAGTTACAGATCACCGTATTAATTTAACGCTTTATGATTTGAGCAATATTATAGATGGGGATATTCAAAAAATTATAGACGAACTTCAGTTGGTAGATAATACAGAACGATTAAAAGAATCTGGTGACGCTTTTTAATCTTTAAAAATATTTATTTGCTTCGGAAATAAGACCTATGACAACAAAAGAACTAGTAGTACAAATAGAAAAAAAGAAATCCTTTTTATGTATTGGGTTAGATGTTGATATTAACAAGATTCCGCAATATCTTTTAAAAGAAGAGGACCCTATATTTGCTTTCAATAAAGCAATTATCGATGCTACCCATCATCTAGCGGTTGCTTATAAGCCTAATACTGCTTTTTACGAAGCGTATGGTCTCAAAGGCTGGAAGTCATTAGAGAAAACAATTAAGTATTTAAATACCAATTATCCAGAAGTTTTTACCATTGCAGATGCTAAGCGTGGCGATATAGGGAATACTTCTTCCATGTATGCAAAGGCATTTTTTGAAGATCTTGCGTTTGACTCTGTTACCGTAGCTCCTTATATGGGGAAAGATTCTGTCGAGCCATTCTTAGCTTTTGAAAATAAACATACTATTATGTTAGCGCTTACTTCAAATCAAGGCGCTTTTGATTTTCAGGTGAAAGTTTCAGAAGGAAAAGAGCTTTATAAAACTGTTTTAGAAACTTCTAAACAATGGGAAAATAGCCAGAACTTAATGTATGTTGTGGGGGCTACCAAAGCGGAGTATTTTTCTGATATTAGAAAGATCGTACCTGAAAGTTTCTTATTGGTTCCAGGAGTTGGTGCTCAGGGAGGTAATTTACAAGACGTTTGTAAATATGGTATGGCAGACAATGTTGGCTTGTTAATTAACTCATCACGAGGGATTATTTATGCTTCTCAAGAGGCTGACTTTGCCCAGGCTGCTGCTCTAGCTGCGGGCAAACTGCAATCTCAAATGGAACTTATTCTTAATGATCGTTAAAGATCAATTACATAGAACCCTTACTTTTTCTGAAACACCAAGACGCATTGTGTCTTTGGTTCCATCTCAAACAGAGCTGTTGGTCGATTTAGGGCTACGAGACTACATTGTTGGCATTACTAAGTTCTGTGTTCATCCTAAGGAATTAAGACAGCAAAGCACAATAGTTGGAGGTACAAAAACTATTCATATTGATAAGATAGCTGCGCTTAAGCCTGATATTATTATTTGTAATAAAGAAGAAAATACACAAGAGATAGTCGCTCAATGTGAGGCGATTGCTCCGGTTTGGGTGAGTGATATTAAAGATGTTGCGGGTAATAATGAAATGATTCTTTTGTTAGGTGATTTGTTGGGTGTAAAAATAAAAGCTCACAATCTTGTCGCTGCTATCAATCAAGCACAACAAGAGTTTGAGGTTTATGTAAAAAATAGGGCGCATAAAAATATTACTTACCTTATTTGGAAAAGTCCGTATATGGCTGCTGGTAAAGATACTTTTATCAATTATTTGTTAGAGCTTAATGGCTTTTCAAATAGTGTGAAAAATAAAGAAGGCAGATACCCCGAAATAAATATTTCAGATTTAAAGACTGCAGATGTTGTTTTTCTAAGTAGTGAGCCTTATCCATTTAAAGAAAAGGATGTTTTAGAAATAAAAAATGCACTAGATAAGCCAGTGCATTTAGTAGATGGGGAATATTTTAGTTGGTATGGGTCTAGGTTGTTAGGAGCTTTCGATTATTTTAAAACTTTACTGTAATATCCTAATTGTTTTTTAGTTCTAAAATTTGATTAAATATTGCTTCTGCTTGTGTTTTAACCTTGTCGCTTTGTGCTTTGTCTGTTAAAGCCTTTTTGTACGATTTTCTCATTAACGCAGTATATTGCTCTTTAAGAGCTTCTACTTTAGTCGTTTTTTTAAATGGAAATTTCATAACAGCAGTTTTTTAATTATTTAAAAGCAAAGGTAAATGCAAACACATTTACCTTTAGCTAAAACCCCGTTAATACTTGTTAAGGTATACTTAATTTAGTCTTGTAGCGCAAAAACTTGCTTTAAAAGTGTAGAGGTTCTTGAAGAAGCTTTTGTTCTTATCTCTTTTTCTTCAACACTAATCATTGTGTATACTCCTTGTAATGCTTGTTCTGTAACGTAATCTGTTAAGTCTGGGTTCACATTATTTGTTAATGGAATCGAGTTGTATTTTGTAATGATATTTGACCAAATTTGATCTGCACCTACTTTAGAAAATGAGTTTTTAATTACTGGGTTAAATTGGTTGTAAAGCGCAGTATTTGTCTTTGTTTCTAAATAGCTTGTTGCTGCATTATCTGCACCCAGTAAAATGTTTTTAGCGTCATTAAAAGTCATTTCTTTAACGGCATTTACAAAAATAGGTGTCGCACCGCTTACGGCATCTTCTGCGGCTCTATTTATAGCAACTAGTCCTTGGTCTGCAAGACTTCCTAGTCCTATGCTTCTTAGTGCTTTGTCTACCTTTTGTAGTTCTTCTGGTAGTAATATTTTTACTAATTCGTTTTTGTAAAACCCGTTTTCTTGAGTAAGTTTTGTTACTTGTTTTTCTATCCCTTTGTCAAGAGCTTCTTTAAGACCGTTACCTATTGTAGCTTCATCTATAACAGCACTAGTAGGAAGGCTGTCTACAACTTGTTGTAATTCTGCACATGAGAATAAAGAAAAGCATAAAATTGTTAAAAGAATTTTTTTCATAATATTAAGTTTATTTGAAGAGGTGAAATTTTATGATGAAAAAAGGCCTCCCGTTAGGAAGGCCTTTATATATTTAATAGAAATATCTATTACTTAAGAACTTTGATTGTCTTAGATGCGTTACCGATAGTAACGTTTACTAAATAAGCTCCAGAAGTTAAGTTGCTCATATCTACAGAAGGAGAGATAGCATCTGGATTAACAGATAATACTTCTTTTCCTAATACATCATAGATAGTTACATTGTCTACTGCAGATGCAGATTTAATGTTTAAAGTGTTTACAACTGGGTTAGGGTATACTGTAAATACATCTGCAGAAAATTCATCTGCACCTAATAAACCTTCAGCATAGTTTACTGCATCGATGTAGTACTCATCAGTATCAGATGCGTAGTATAAATCAATAGATGCAAAGTTAGTTGAAGCTGCGTTAAAAGGGCTATCAATGATACTGTCAGCATTGTCTATTTTAATAGAATAAGTAGCAGCATCCATATTAACAATTAATTTTACGTCAAACCACGCATCGTGAGGGAAAACAAATGTAGCAGGTGCGTTAGCGTTTAAATCTTCACCTAAACCTGGGGCACCATTGGCTGCGTTGAAGTAGATATCTCCAGATAAAAATGCACCACCTGGTACATCGCTACCTTGAATGTTAAAGTATGCAGACTTGTTAGAAGGTACATACATTTTAAAACTCATTGTCCAAGTTCCACTTGCAGGAGAGTTTCCTGTTAAAAGTAAAGCATCTTGAAGTGCTGTATTAATTACTGCAGATTTTGCTCCGTCAAAAGAACGTGTAGCTGTAACGATAGCTAAATCAGATTCTAATCCAGCCCATCCAGTCCAGTTACCATCTTCAAGAGGTCCTAGGTCATAGCTTTCTAAGTCATCAGAAAATTGTGCGTTTGCAGAAAATGCAAGCATAGCAGTTACTGCTAATAAGTAGATTTTTTTCATAATAAAATGTTTTTTAAGTTTAATAATGGGGCAATATACAAAATATTGTAACTATTCCTTGTTTTTACTGAAAAGTTTAACGTTTTTAATGTACGAGGTATAAATTGTTGTCGTCACTTGTAAATTACTTAAATTTGCATTACTTAAAATTAAGGTAAATTATGCAACAAGAAACACCATATATTCCAAAAAATAAAGTAAGAATAGTAACGGCAGCCTCTCTGTTTGATGGCCATGATGCGGCTATTAATATTATGCGCCGTATTATACAAAGCACGGGTGTCGAGGTCATCCATTTGGGGCACGATCGTAGTGTTGAGGAGGTTGTAAACACAGCAATACAAGAAGATGCTAATGCAATAGCAATGACATCTTATCAAGGAGGACATAATGAGTATTTTAAGTATATGTATGATTTACTTAAAGAAAAAGGAGCTGAACACATCAGAATCTTTGGTGGTGGTGGTGGTGTTATTTTGCCAGCAGAGATTAAAGAATTAATGGATTACGGGATTACTCGTATCTACTCTCCAGATGATGGAAGAGAACTTGGACTTCAGGGGATGATTAATGATTTGGTACAAAGATCAGACTACCCTATTGGTGATGCACTTACTAATGAGTTGCAAGATTTACCAAGCAAAAAGCCAGGTTCGATTGCTCGTATTATTTCCGCAGCAGAAAATTATCCTGATGTTGCTGCTGAAACATTAAAAGTTATTTCTAAAAAGAATGAAACATTAAAAACTCCTGTTCTTGGTATAACAGGTACTGGTGGTTCTGGTAAATCTTCTTTGGTAGATGAATTAGTAAGACGTTTTTTAATTGATTTTCCAGAAAAAACAATAGGACTTATTTCTGTAGATCCATCTAAACGTAAAACGGGAGGAGCACTATTAGGAGATAGAATTAGAATGAATGCGATTAATTCTCCTCGTGTATATATGCGTAGTCTTGCTACAAGACAATCTAATCTTGCATTGTCAAAATATGTTGCACAAGCAATAGAAGTGATTAAGGCGGCAGAATATGATTTAATTATACTTGAAACTTCAGGTATTGGTCAAAGTGATACCGAAATTTTAGAACATAGTGATGTGTCGTTATACGTAATGACACCAGAGTTTGGAGCGGCTACTCAATTAGAGAAAATTGATATGCTTGATTTTGCAAACCTTGTAGCGATCAATAAATTTGATAAACGTGGTTCGCTAGATGCACTTCGTGATGTAAAAAAACAATATATGCGTAACCATCAATTATGGGAAACGCATCAAGATGATTTACCTGTTTACGGGACTATTGCTTCGCAGTTTAATGATCCAGGTATGAATAAACTGTATAGTGCTATAATGACAGAGCTTGAAGAAAAAACCGAAACAAGCTTAAAATCATCTTTTGAGATTACCGATGAGATGTCTGAAAAGATATTTGTCATTCCGCCAGCAAGAACAAGATATCTTTCTGAAATTTCAGAAAACAATAGAGCTTATGATAAGACAGCAAACGAACAAGCAGAGGTTGCTCAAAAGTTATACGGTATTTTTAAGACCATCGAGTCTATTACTGGTGCTATGCCCGAGCTTGATAAATCTGGACTTAATAATGAATCTTTTAAAGTTTCAGAAAGTAATGAAGCGCTTGTTAAGCTTTTAGACGCTGAGTTTGATCGTGTAAAATTAAACCTAAACCCTTATAATTGGGAAGTGATCACAGGATGGGATGAAAAGGTAAATAAATATAAAAATCCTGTTTATACTTTTAAAGTTCGTGATAAAGAAATAAATATTGATACGCACACAGAGAGTTTGTCTCATACTCAAATACCTAAGGTTTCATTGCCTAAATACCAGGCTTGGGGTGATATATTGAGATGGACATTACAAGAAAATGTACCAGGTGAATTTCCGTATACTTCAGGACTTTACCCTTTTAAAAGAACTGGTGAAGACCCTACACGTATGTTTGCAGGAGAAGGTGGGCCAGAGCGTACCAACCGCCGTTTTCACTATGTAAGTCTAGGGATGCCTGCAAAGAGACTTTCTACAGCATTTGATAGTGTAACACTCTACGGAAATGATCCAGATCTTCGTCCTGATATCTATGGGAAAATAGGGAATGCCGGTGTGTCTATTTGCTGCCTTGATGATGCTAAAAAATTATACAGTGGGTTTGATTTAAGCCACCCAATGACATCTGTGTCTATGACAATTAATGGTCCAGCACCTATGTTATTAGGCTTTTTCATGAATGCTGCGATAGATCAAAATTGTGAAAAATACATTAAGGAACAGGGAATTGAAGCTGAGATTGAAGAAAAAATAAAAGCAATTTACGCTGAGCGTGGCGTAGATAGACCGGCGTATCAAGGTGAGTTGCCAGAAGGAAATGATGGTCTTGGTTTAATGCTTTTAGGAGTAACCGGCGACTTGGTTTTACCTAAAGATGTGTATTTTAAGATTAAGGCAGATACTATGATGCAAGTTCGTGGTACAGTACAGGCAGATATTTTAAAAGAAGATCAAGCTCAAAATACTTGTATTTTTTCTACAGAATTTGCGCTTCGTCTTATGGGTGATGTGCAACAGTATTTTATAGAAAAACAAGTTCGTAATTTTTATTCCGTATCAATAAGTGGATATCATATTGCAGAAGCAGGAGCAAACCCAATAACACAACTTGCTTTTACGCTTTCTAACGGGTTTACCTATGTAGAGTATTACCTAAGTCGCGGAATGGATATTAATAAATTTGGTCCTAATTTATCATTCTTCTTTAGTAATGGTATTGATCCAGAATATTCTGTGATAGGTCGTGTAGCGCGTAAAATTTGGTCTAAAGCGATGAAAAATAAATATAACGCTAACTCAAGAGCGCAGATGTTAAAGTATCATATCCAGACTTCTGGAAGATCTTTACATGCGCAAGAAATAGACTTTAATGATATCCGTACTACATTACAAGCGTTGTATGCAATTTATGATAACTGTAACTCATTACACACAAACGCTTATGATGAAGCTATTACAACACCTACAGAAGAAAGTGTGCGTCGTGCTATGGCAATTCAGTTAATTATTAATAAAGAATTAGGACTTGCCAAAAATGAAAATCCAATACAAGGTTCTTTTATTATTGAAGAACTAACAGACCTTGTTGAAGAAGCAGTTTTATTAGAGTTTGATAGAATAACAGAAAGAGGTGGTGTTCTTGGTGCGATGGAGACGATGTATCAAAGAAGTAAAATACAAGAAGAGAGTTTGTATTATGAAACATTAAAGCACACAGGAGAGTTTCCAATTATTGGTGTAAATACTTTTTTAAGTAGTAAAGGGTCTCCTACAGTACAGCCAGCAGAAGTAATTAGAGCTACAGAAAAAGAGAAGCAATATCAAATAGAGACATTGGGTAATCTGCATAAAGCTTTTGGTGATAGAGCACAAGAGTCTATTAAAAAGGTGCAAGAGGCTGCTATTAGCAATGAGAATATGTTTGAGCAATTGATGGAGGCGACTAAAGTTTGTTCACTAGGGCAGATTACGGCAAAGCTTTTTGAAGTTGGTGGTCAATACCGCAGAAATATGTAAAATAACAAATCGCTTTTCTTTAATAGAAAAGCGATTTGTTTAGATAATATAAAAAAGCTACTTATCATTAAGTAGCTTTTTTTTGTTTAATACTATAGTGGTTTATAGTGTCATAATCCAGATACGTTGTAGTTTTCTAAATTTTTTAAGCTCTTTGCGTAAAATGGGTAAAAAATCTCTTCCGTTAGATGGAAATTTTTCTAGTCGTTCACAGTTTTTTGTCAACGATTTTGTTAGTTTTTCTACTGAGGCAATATGCTTTTTTCTATCCTCTTGAAAAGGGATGCTCTCTGCTTTCAATATTTCTGGAGCAAGCGAGTTTGATTGTTGAATGATGTCTCCAGAAAAATAAATTCCAGGATGTTCTTCATAGTCTCTTGCGTTAGAAGTAAAGTCATCAACTAAATAAGTAGCGATGTTTCTTGATAGCACAAGTATCTCTATCGCCTTATTATAAATAGGCGAACCAGAGTAATGGTGTGTTCGAGTATGTGTCATTAGTATTCCTTAATTCAATAGCATCTCAAATTTACTAACTAAGTTGCATAAGCGTCTTTAATATTTAAGGTAAATGTTTATATTTGATTTAATTAATAAGTTATAATTATGATTGACTTTAAAATAAACATTGATAGTCTAAATTGGAAAATATTAGATTTGCTTCAGCAAAATGCTCGTATGTCAAATGCAGAAATAGGCAGGAGGGTAGGTATTAGTTCTCCAGCGGTGTCAGAGCGCATTAAAAAGATGGAGGATGTGGGCTTAATTAAAGGGTATCACACTGTAGTTTCTCCATATGTTGCCAACTATCAATTAAAGGCAATTATTACGGTTAGAGCCTTTATGGGAAAGCTCAAACCTTTTTTAGAAAAGTTGGCTACGTTTGATGAGGTGCTTAATTGTTATCGTATTACGGGTAATGAAAACATTGTGATGGAGGTGATTCTTAAAAACCAGAGGCATCTTGAGTTTTTTATTGACCAACTTATTATTTATGGTGAGACAAAAACGCAAATAGTACTCTCTCATGTTGTGGCGCATAATAGTATTAAGCCATTAAAATAACGAGTCAATAACAGCTTTAGATTGATTATGATGTTTTTTCAAAAATAATCTCATATCTTTCACTAAAATATTATAATGAGAGTTGTTTTTATATTGTTTGTTTGCTTCGGAAATGTGCTTTTTGCTCAGACTGCTGAAGAATTAACACAGGAAATAAATGAGTACAGAGCAGAAGAGAATAAAAAGTTTGCTACTGCCGAAACTACGATTTTAACAAAAAGAGATTTTAGAAAATTTGAAGCACTAGATTTTTTTCCAGTTGATTTAAAATATAGAGTAGAAGCTACATTTGTAAGAACACCAGATGAGATTCCTTTTTTAATGCCTACCACTACAGAAAGGACACCTGAGTATGTAAAATATGGAGAAGCTCACTTTAAAATAGACAGTGTTAAACTTAAATTGAACTTATACCAAAACACTGCGCCCAGTGATGATCCAGAATTAAAAGATTATCTGTTTCTTCCTTTTACAGATTGGACAAGTGGCGATGGTAGCTATGGCGGAGGACGCTTTTTAGATGCTTATATTCCTGAAGGAGATATAATTATACTGGATTTTAATAAAGCGTATAATCCATATTGTGCCTATAACCACAGGTATTCTTGCCCTATTCCTCCTAAAGAAAATGACTTAAGCGTAAGGATAGAGGCGGGTGTAAAAGATTTTGGTAAGCATTAAAATAACCTTGAAAGGTATATTCCAGCAAATACAGCGGCAAGTCCGAGTACAATACTGCCTAATGTGTAAATGATAAAAGTCTGGTAGTCTCCAGCTTTTAAGAACATTACATTTTCATACGCAAAAGCAGAAAATGTGGTAAAACCTCCACAAAGTCCTGTGGCAATAAAGAGTGCTGTATTGCTTGACGGTGAGTGATGTTTAAGAGCAAATCCAAGAATAATTCCAATAATCAAGCTACCAATAACATTTACGGCAAAAGTACCGTAAGGAAACCCAGGTGGTGTGCTGTTTAATGCGCGAGAAATTACATAGCGCAAAGCACTACCTAATCCTCCTCCTAAAAAAACAAGTAATACTGCTTTCATCTAATTGTCTGCTGAAACAAATGGGTTTATAATTGGGATGTAAACTTCTGTAATCCATTCTGCTGGGTTAGGTACTTCGCTTGGGTCTGTGGTGTAAACTTCAAACATTTTTGCAGTTGGGTGGAGTGTGTAATTGTTTTGCGTTCTATATTGATGTGCTTTTGTATAGACTTCTTGCAAGTTTTTATAATCTCCTTTTAAGGTCATTTTTACTGCAGTAACAGGTTCCATATATCCGTTAAGAACTGGGCTTCCTGCAGGGGTGTTTATTTTTTCTTTTACAGGTATTGCAGCAGAAAAAATAACGCTGTTTTGTGAGTAATCTACTTGATTGTAAATTGTAAAAGGAGCTCCTGCATGAGTTATATTATGTTCTTGCATAAAGTTTACAACCTGTTCCATCAAAGGTTTCATTTTTAAGCTTACTTCTTCGGTTTTTGTTACCGTGGTGTTGTACATATAATAACCACCACCATATTCAGATACTGAGCCAGCACTTATGGTGTAAAGTTGCATTTCTTTTGCTAATGCGGCTTCAAGATTAGTAAGTCCTTCTTGAAACATAACTTGAATACCGCTTTCTAAATCTTCATCAGAAAGAGACATAAATACTTTTTCGAGTAATGATTGTTCTCCTTTCATTCCCCAAGTTACTTTTGTTTGGGCTGGGTTTTCTGTAGGTTCAAAACTCCAAGTTACGTCACTTTTAGAGTCGCCTATTGGAGTGTTAAAGGTGATCGATTGTTCAATCTCTTTGTTTGGTATCACTTTTAGGCTAGTCATGCTGCCGTTTCCTACTTCTATAATATCGCTAGTCCAAGAGTAAGAACCGCCTTCTCCTGAAGTTTTTTCGGCATATGTTATCTTCATATAAGGGTCGCTCTTCATCCAAGGTCCCCAAGATTGCCAGTTTTTAAAATCGTTTACATTATTAAAAACTAATGCGGTAGGAGCATTTATTATTTTAGATTCAGCAACATCATAAGTTCCGTCTTGAGTTCCGAAGTAAATAGCGCCTCCTATTACTATAATGAGAATAAGAAAGAAAAAGTATTTTAATAATTTCATTTTATGAGGATATTTAATAGGGATAAAGATACGTTTTTTATCAATTATTGTGTGAATTGGTTTTTTTAAAGTATTTCCGAAGTAATAAATACAAGCTTTAGCTACTCGATCTTAGATGTATGACAGTGGCTTATTTTGTACCTTTGTTTTAAACTATAATAACAATAAATATGAAATACAATTTTTTTGCGGCAGTGGTTTTAACTGGGTTTTTGTTTACCTCTTGTAATGAAGATGTAAAGAAAGATGAAGCTAAAGATGCGCCAATAGCAATGACAGAAAATGATTTTGATTTTCAAGTGACTGAATTTGCTGACATAAAAGTGTTGAGGTATCAAATATCAGGTTTTGATGATCTTACGTTAAAAGAGCAAAAGTTAGTGTACTACCTAACACAAGCAGGTCTTGAAGGGCGTGATATTATGTGGGCTCAAAATTATCGTCATAATTTAGATGTTCGCCATGCACTAGAGAATGTTTATACGACATATAAAGGTGATAAAAATGGTGAGGATTGGGCAAATTTTGAAACATACTTGAAAAGAGTTTGGTTTGCCAACGGAATACACCATCATTACAGCAATGCTAAAATGAAGCCTGCATTTAGTAAAGATTATTTTAATACACTTTTAAAAGAAACAAATACAACACTAGACGCGGCAGTAGTTGATGTCTTGTTTAATGATGCAGATTCAAAAAAAGTGAACTTAAGTAAGGATGCAGATATTGTAAAGGAAAGTGCTATTAACTTTTATGGTCCAGATGTTACTACTGCAGATGTAGAAAAGTTTTATGGGGCTATGAAAGTAGATCCAAAAGAGCCAATTGAGTTAGGTTTAAATACAAGACTTGTAAAAAAAGACGGAAAGCTTGTAGAAGAAGTTTATAAAAGCGGAGGATTATACGGAGCGGCAATTGATAAAATAATTGGGTGGTTAGAAAAAGCACAAGGCGTTGCAGAAAATGAAAAGCAAGCGGAAGCACTTGGATTATTAATTGAGTATTACAGAACAGGTAGTTTAGATACTTGGGACGATTACTGTATTGCTTGGGCTACAAGTACTGAAGGAAATATTGACTGGATTAATGGGTTTATAGAAGTGTATAATGACCCAAAAGGATATAAAGGATCTTATGAGACAGTGGTTCAGATAAAAGATTTTGATATGTCTAAAAAAATGGCAGTGTTAAGTAAAGAAGCACAGTGGTTTGAGGACAATTCTCCATTAATGCCAGAACACAAAAAGAAAGAAGTAAAAGGAGTGAGTTATAAGACCGTTATCGTTGCTGGAGAAGCTGGTGATGCGTCGCCAAGTACACCAATAGGGGTTAACTTACCAAATAACAACTGGATTAGACAAGCGCACGGTAGTAAGTCTGTTTCTTTAGGAAATATAATTAATGCCTATGCTAATGCGGGTGGAAGTGGTCGCCTAGCAGAGTTTGCTCATGACGCAGAAGAAATTGCATTAGAAGAAGAATATGGTCAATTAGCTGATAAGCTTCATACAGCGCTTCACGAAGTTGTAGGTCACGCAAGTGGACAAATTAATGAAGGAGTAGGGACGCCTAAAGAAACACTTAAGCGTTACAAGTCTACCATAGAAGAAGGGCGTGCAGATTTATTTGGTCTTTATTATCTAATGGACCCAAAACTTCAAGAATTAGGTTTAGTAGAAGATTGGGAAAAAACAGGAAAAGCAGCGTATGACGGATATATTCGTAATGGTTTAATAAGTCAATTAGTTCGTCTAGAATTAGGTGATGATGTAGAAGAGGCACACATGGTAAACCGTCAGTGGGTGAGTGCTTGGTCTTATGAAAGAGGATTGAAAGATGGGGTAATTGAAAAAGTAACTCGTGATGGCAAAACGTATTATGATATTAAAGATTACCAGAAGTTACGTACTATTTTTGGTGAGTTATTAAGAGAGACTCAGCGTATTACTTCAGAAGGAGATTATGAAGCAGGTATGAGTTTAGTAGAAAACTACGGTGTAAAAGTTGATCAAAACCTACACAAAGAGGTGTTAGATAGAAACAGTAAATTTAAATCTCCACCATACAGTGGTTTTGTAAACCCGGTGATTGTTCCTAAAACAGATAACGACGGAAATATTACAGAATTTACAATTGAGCAGCCAAAAAGTTTTGAAGGGCAAATGTTAGAGTATGCTAAGACATACGGAAACTTAAAATAACCGTTACATTAGTAATTAAGATTTGGTTGAAGGCAACTAAATCAATATTAAAAAAGGGAATCAATAATAACATTGATTCCCTTTTTTGTATAATATAAGTAATGTAACTATGTTAGTTTAGCTGAAACTGTAAGCAGCTGTTAGCGTTTACTGTTAAGCTTCCGTTCCATGTGTATTCTGAACAAGATGCAGTAAAACTATAGTTTCCTGGCTGTAAATTATTAAAATTACCACCTCCAGAACTTGTATCGCAATCTGGTGCAGAATCAAAGTAGCCTGTAATAGTGCTAGAACCATTTCCGCTAACACTTACATTAATATTTCCACAACCAAAATCATGGTTTATCCAAAATTTAACATCACCAGTAGTGTCGCCACCGCCACCGCCACCGCTACCTGGTAAAAGTAATTCAGAAGAACAGGTGTTTGCAGCAATATCTATAGTTCCAGACCAGTTTGTGTCAGAACAAGAAGCGGTATAAGAATAAGTTCCTGGGTCTAGATTTGAAAAATTAGCCGCTCCGCTTGTACCACAGTCTGGTGTGCTTGTAAAATACGAAGTGATGCTTTCAGAGCCGTTTCCGCTAAGGTTAACAGTTACTGCTCCACAGTTGTAGTCTGAGTTTATCCAGAAAACGGCATTACCAGTTCCGTCATCATTACCGCCACCATCAGTCGCTCCATAACAGTCTACACCGTAGCCTTCAACTACAATATTTACACTACCATTTGCTTCAAGATTAGCTTCAAGAACAAACTCTACACCATTAATAGCTATGGTACATGTGTTAGGTGGAATGTCACCTAAATTGTGCGCGTACAATGTGATGTAATTAAAACCGTTATACTCAAAGTTATAATCTACTGTAATAGGATTGCTAGGTCCATCAAGTTCTATTTCGTTAATAATGGTGTCTCCATTGGCTATTATTGATATAATATCTCCATCAATCTGACCGTGATCCCAAACTTCTATCGTTGTTATTCTGCTTGCTATTTCTACACAGCCTAAAACATTATTTGGCCTTCCGTAACTTGTGCTTGGGATTATAGAATATTCATTGATTTCAATTTCTTGATCGTTGCTTGATTCGTCTTCTGTTTCACAAGAGATAAATGCTAAGAAAAACAAGCTGAGCATTAAGAGTGTTCTGTTTAAGTGTTTCATGGTTAGTTGTTTATTTGATTGGAGTTAAAAATTAATTTAATGGTTTGTCAGCAAAAGTAAATAAAAATCAATTTTAACATAATTTTTAATTCTGTTTTTTTAGGCACATTTATCTGCTTCTATTAATTAGAAGATAATTTTTTATTAAAAGGTTAAGTTGTGAAGAAAAATATATTGCTATATTTTGATAAAGTAGAATCTATGTTTAGTAAAGGAGTATTACTTTAAAGCATATTTGATAGCAACAAGTAATCCTACAAAGACAAGAAAGCCAATAAGAATTAGGTAGCTTTTTTTGTAGTGTTTTTGATGAAGTTTTAAGTCTTTTCTGTAGCTAATCACGATGAGTGTTATAAACACTATTACAAAAAAAATTGAAAAAAGGATTTGCCCTGAACTTAACATAATTATGTAGCTTTACGGGTGTAAAAATACAATAGAAATATCAAGTGACTTCACTTGTATTTATTTTATTGCAAAATATTGATGTATTCCTATTTTGTATACGTTGAAAAATTATTAATTATAAAAATCTATCCCAATACCTGGGGTCAAAAAAATGAAAAACAAAATAAGCGCCGTACATAAGTTTCACACAGCATTTGGTTTAGGAATTAAAAATACTCCAGAAGCAGATTTAGGAACTAAAAAAAATCTTTTACGTTATGAGTTAATGCGTGAGGAAAATGAAGAATATCTCGAGGCGGCAAATAACAATGATTTAGTAGAAGTAGCAGATGCTTTAGGAGATATGCTTTACATACTTTGCGGAACAATTATAGAACATGGAATGCAAGATAAAATAGAAGAGGTGTTCAATGAAATCCAACGAAGTAACATGAGTAAGCTTGGCGCGGATGGAAAACCTATTTATCGTGAGGATGGAAAAGTTTTAAAAGGTCCAAATTACTTTAAACCAAATATAGCTGAGATATTAGAAAAATGATAATGTAGTCTTGATTTTTAATAACAACAGAACATAAAAAAATCTCAATGCAGCTAAAGCTTCATTGAGATTTTTTTTAAGTTGAATCGTAGTTTATTTAATTTTTACTCTCCACCCAAAAGGATCTTCAGACTTGTTGTATTGTATGTCCATAAGTTCTTTTTTGAATTTAGTAGAGTATGAATCTTCTGGTTTTGTTAATGCATAATCTACATTGTTATAGTTAAAAGAACATACAGGGCTTATTACTGCTGCAGTACCACTACCAAAAATCTCTTTTAAAGATCCGTCTTTTGCAGCAGCTACAAGTTCGTCAACAGTTAATTTACGAACATCTACAGTAATACCGTCACGTTTTGCTAATGCTAAAACGCTATCGCGTGTTACTCCGTCAAGAATACGATCGCTTGTTGGTGCAGTTATTAAAGTGTCGTTAATTCTAAAAAACACATTCATTGTACCCGCTTCTTCAAGATACTTGTGTTCGTTAGAGTCTGTCCATATTATTTGGTCATACCCTTGTTCTTTTGCAAGATTAGTAGGGTAAAATTGTGCGCCATAATTACCAGCTGCCTTTGCGGCTCCCACGCCACCATCTGCAGAACGGCTATACTCTTGAGCAATTACCACTTTTACATCTTTAGTGTAATATGCTTGAACTGGAGACATTAATATCATAAACTTATACTCGTTTGCTGGAGAAGCAGAAACACCCACTTGAGTCGCCATTGCAAAAGGACGTAGATATAATGAATTCCCTAAACCAGGTTGAACCCAGTCTTTATCTAATTGTAACAATTTATGAAGCGCATCAAAAAAGTAATCTTTTGGAAATTCAGGTATCGCTAAACGTTTTGATGACTTGTTGATTCTTTCAAAGTTTTTTTCGGGTCTAAAAAGAAACACATCACCTGCATCATCTTTATAAGCTTTCATTCCTTCAAAAACTGCTTGGCCGTAATGAAAAACTTTTGCACCAGGAGAAATTGTTAAAAGACCGTAAGGCTTTACGGTAGGTTCTTGCCATTTACCATCTTTATAATCGCACTCAAACATATGGTCAGAAAAAATATTTCCGAAGGTTAAGTTGTCGAAATCTACCTCACTAATTCGAGATTTTTCAACTTTGTTAACTATAACGCTTGAGCTTTCTTGTGTTGTCATATCTGGATTTATTTTATTTTGCAAAAATAGTCATTTTTTAAAGGCTATAAAACGCCTATTTTCAATAAATTTGTAGTATATTTTAAGTTTATAACTAACTAAAAACAACAAAATAATGAGACATTTTTTTATACTTATTGCTTTAGCTACTGTTACTTTTTCTTGTAACAACGCGGCAAAAAAAGAAGTAGCGCCAGTAGAGGTTCAAGAGGTAGAGGAGATTGCAGTGAATTATGAATCTTTTGGAGATAAAATTACTGATGAAGCCGTATTGACTAAAGAAGCAATGATTGAAAAGTTTTCCAATTTAAAAACAGGAGATACAATTCCGGTAAAGTTTAAAACCGGAGTAAAAGAAGTTTGTGCAAAAAAAGGATGTTGGATGACATTAGATATGGGAGAAGCAGATGCTATGGTACGTTTTAAAGATTACGGTTTTTTTATGCCTAAAGATATTGCAGGAGAAAACGTTGTTGTAGAAGGTCGTGCTTTTGTAGAAGAAATGAGTGTAGATGAACAACGTCATTATGCAGAAGATGCAGGGAAATCAAAAGAAGAAGTGATGGCAATAACAGAGGCTAAACGTACACTTTCTGTTTTGTCTAACGGAGTATTACTTCATAGACAATAGACTTTTGGAAAGAAAAATAATTACAACGGGTGATGGCTCTTCTAGCATTCAGCTTACAGAGTGGGATGAGCAATATCATTCAAAACATGGTGCTATTAATGAAGCAGTTCACGTTTACATTAAAACTGGATTGGTTCATTTTATAGAAACTAACCCAAGTGTTCATCCAGTATCGGTATTAGAAATAGGCTTTGGGACAGGGCTAAATGCTTTTTTAACTTTATTAGAATCTAATTATAGAAAGGTGCCTATCCATTATACAGGGGTCGAGGCATATCCGCTTTCTGAATTAGAGATAAAAAGTGTCAATTATGCCGAAATGTTAGAGACTTCTTCCGTACCTTTTCTTAAAATGCATGAGACTCCTTGGGAAACTAAGGCAGAAATATCTAGCACATTTCAGTTAGAAAAAAGAAAGCAACTTTTTGAAGATATAACAGATCAAGAAGTTTATGATGTTATTTATTATGATGCTTTTGGTTCTAGAGTACAGCCAGAACTTTGGGAGGAACCAATATTTAAAATAATGTACGCTGCATTAAAAAAAGGCGGTGTACTTGTTACTTATGCTGCAAAAGGAAGTGCGCGCCGTGCCATGGAAAGTTGCGGATTTAAAGTGGAGCGATTGCCTGGTCCACCAGCAAAACGAGAAATGCTAAGGGCAATTAAATGACCGAAAAATAAATAAATAAAAATCTCAATAGAGCATCGCTTTATTGAGGTTTTTGTTTTTCAAGCAATACTTACAGTATGCTTAAAGCTTTATTAAACTTCCGTTAAATATGGCTTTATGTGTGTCTGTTTTTAGTACCTTAATAAAAAAAAGAAAATGACTATTTTAATAACAGGTGCAACGGGACTTATAGGTAAAGCGTTGACAAAAGTGTGTTTGTCTCGTGGTTTTACGGTTCACTACCTTACTACAAGACAAAATGCTGTTGTTACAGAAGAGAAAAAGAAAGGTTTTCTGTGGAATCCTTCAAAAAATGAGATTGATGTTAATGCATTTAATGGGGTGAGTACCATTGTACATCTTGCCGGAGCTACAGTTGCAAATAGATGGACATCAGCATACAAAAAGGAAATATTAGAAAGTAGGATTAATACAGCGCAAGTTATATATGATGCACTGGAAGCAATCGAGCATAATGTGGTTCATTTTATCTCTGCAAGTGGCGTAAGTATTTATCCTCCTTCATTCACTAAGCTTTATACAGAATCGTCTACAGATGTTTCTGATGATTTTCTAGGAACTGTGGTAACTACTTGGGAAAAAGCTGCAGATACTTTTTCTAACCTGGATATACAAGTGGCAAAAGTTCGTACGGGTGTTGTCTTTAGTGCAGAAGAAGGAGCTTATCCAAAAATAGAGAAACCTGTTAAAATGAATCTGGGCGCTGCTTTAGGTTCTGGTAAGCAATATCTATCCTGGATTCACCTTGATGATATTGTGGGTATTTATGATTACATCATTATTAATAAACTAGAAGGAGTGTATAATGGAGTAGCACCTACACCTATTAAAAATGCCACATTGACTAAAAAGATAGCTGAACGATATCATAAAAAGATCTGGCTCCCTAATGTTCCTAGTTTTGTGCTGAACATAGCAATGGGGGAGATGTCTACTTTAGTGTTAGACGGGCAGTTAGTGAGCCCTGCAAAAATGCAGAAAACAAAATATATGTTTATGCATTCCAATATTGACAGTGCGTTAAACCAATTAATATCAAATAAAAAGGACAGCTAATCTAGCTGTCCTTTTTAAGTATTAGTATAATTCTGAAATATTACATAGCGGCATGTAGCTCTACTGTAAGTTCAATCTCATCATTGATAAACTTATCACCTAAGTTGTCAAAAATATTTTTAGAACCATAATTAATTCCCCATTGTGTACGATCTATTTTAAAAGATTCGCTTTTCAAAAACATCGTGTTTTCTGGAAATGAAACTGTTGCTGGGAAAGTTACGTTGTTTGTTTTGTCAAGTAGTGTAAGATTACCACTTACCATTACTTTTCCATTTTCACCTTCAACTTTAGTAATCTTAAATGCTCCAGTAGGGTATTTGTTTACATTGAAAAAATCTCCTTCTTTTCCTTCTACAGTACCTTTTAAGTGTGCTTCAAGATTCTCTTTCATTTTTCCTTCAACATCTGTAGCGTCAATTGAGTTCATGTCTATAGTAAAAGAACCTGCCTGTACATTTTTGTCTACAACAGATATAGAACCTTCAGATAAAGTAATTGTACCTGTGTGAGTTCCAGTTGGTTTTGCTCCAATCCAGTTGATTGTAGATTTTTCTGTGTTTACAGTGTACTCAGAAGCGATTGCTTCTGCTTGTGCCACTTCTTTTGCTCCTTCAGCTTCTTTTTGCTCTTTACAAGAAGAAATGCTTGCTACAAGTAAAAAAGCAAAGGCAGTTGTAGTGATAATTTTTTTCATGGTAGTGTCTTTAAGGTTGTTTTGCAAAAATAAGTGAGATGCGTTCATTTTTCTCTTAAAGATTTATTAAATAAAAGTAGGTGACATTTTGGCAAATAATGGAGAAATGGCAGTACTTTTGCAATCCCCAATAAAAAATATTTGACACACATTTTACTATGAGTAATAAAGATTTAAAAGATGAGGTTGTAGAAGATACTATGGAGAACAACCCAGAGACAACTTCAGAGGCAGAAAACAAAGAAACTTCGGTAGAAAAAGAAGCGCAAGAAAATGAAGAAAAAGATCCAATTGAGGTTCTTGAAGGAAAATTGCAAGGTGAGAAGGACCGTTATTTAAGACTTTTTGCAGAGTTTGAAAATTATAAAAAGCGTACTATGAAAGAACGCATAGAGCTTTTTAAAACAGCAGGACAAGACGTAATGATTTCTTTACTTCCTGTACTTGACGATTTTGATCGTGCATTAAAAGATTTTAGTGAAGATAGCGATGATGTACATGTACAAGGAATGCAGCTTATATCTAATAAGTTAAAAGATGCTGTTAAACAAAAAGGATTAGAGCTTAGTGAAACAAATGTTGGAGATGTGTTTGATGCAGATTTACATGAAGCAATTACACAAATACCAGCACCAAGTGATGACATGAAAGGTAAAATTATTGATGTCATAGAAAAAGGATATAAATTAGGAGACAAGATAATCCGTTACCCAAAAGTAGTAATAGGGCAATCTTAATAAGGTCAGATAGACTTTAATCTAAAATAGAACAATGAAAGAAGATTTTTACGACATATTAGGCATTTCTAAAGGTGCAACTGCCGCAGAGATTAAAAAAGCATATCGAAAAAAAGCGATAGAGTTTCACCCAGATAAAAACCCTGGAGATTCTTCAGCAGAAGAAAAATTTAAAAAAGCTGCAGAAGCTTATGAGGTGTTAAGCGACCCTAATAAGAAAGCACGCTATGACCAATATGGACATCAAGCCTTTGAAGGTGGTGGTGGCTTTGGCGGCGGTGGTCGTGGTGGCATGAATATGGACGACATCTTTAGTCAGTTTGGCGACATCTTTGGTGGCGGTGGCGGTGGTTTTGGAGGCTTTGGTGGCGGCGGTGGTCGTCGTACCGTGAAAGGGAGCAATCTAAGAGTACGCATTAAACTTACACTAGAGGAGATTGCAAATGGTGTAGAAAAGAAAATAAAAGTAAAACGTAAAAAGGTTGCTGCAGGAACTACGTATAGCACTTGTTCTACGTGTAACGGGTCTGGTCAGGTAACTAGAATACAAAATACTATTTTAGGTAGAATGCAAACGTCTGCCCCTTGTACAACTTGTGGCGGTAGCGGACAGATGATTGATAAAAAACCATCTAACGCAGATGCAAACGGAATGCTTTCTACAGAAGAGACAGTATCTATTAAGATACCTGCTGGAGTTGTTGATGGTATGCAGCTTAAAGTAACAGGAAAAGGTAATGATGCACCAGGTAATGGTATTGCTGGAGATCTATTAGTAGCTATAGAGGAGTTACCTCACGAAAGCTTGTCTAGAGAAGGTGATAATTTACATTATGACCTTTATGTAAGTTATAGTGATGCAGCCCTAGGTAGTTCTAAAGAAATAGATACTGTAACAGGAAAAGTACGTATAAAAATAGAACCAGGAGTACAAAGTGGTAAGATACTTCGCCTTAGAAGTAAGGGTATTCCTAGTATAAATGGTTATGGTACTGGAGATCTATTAGTGCATGTAAATGTTTGGACTCCAAAGACTTTGACTAAAGAGCAAAAAGAGTTTTTTGAAAAAATGAGTGCGGATGAACACTTTCAACCTAAGCCAGAATCAGAAGATAAATCGTTTTTTGAAAAAGTGAAAGATATGTTTTCTTAAAAAAACGTTAAGTTTAAAATATTTTGTTATATTTGACTATCGTTTATTTATAAGCGATAATTTTTCTTTTTCATAGCAATTTTTTTCCCACCTTAAAATGTATTTTTTAAGGTGGGTTTTGCATTTATATAGAATATCTTTGGAACGCTTTTGTGTAACATAAGGCGTTATGTTAGTACTAACATAGTATTAGTGTAATCCAATTTACTATTTTTATCGATTAAATTGATAAAAATAGTCTTGTATACAATTTTAACAAACTCAAACAAAAATGGAAAAACTTTTAGTTGCTCAAAATATTTCTAAAAATTTTGGTGAATTTAGAGCCCTTGATGATGCAAGTATTGAAGTCCCAAAAGGAAGTGTTTTTGGTTTATTAGGCCCTAATGGTGCTGGTAAAACCACACTTTTAAGGATAATTAATCAAATAACAATGCCAGATCAAGGAAAAGTATTTCTTGATGGCGAACCATTACAACCGCATCACATACAGAATATAGGTTATTTGCCAGAAGAAAGAGGTTTGTATAAATCGATGAAGGTTGGAGAACAAGCACTTTATTTAGCACAGCTAAAAGGGTTGTCTAAAACAGAGGCGAAAGCAAAACTTAAGTACTGGTTTGATAGACTAGAAATTGGTGATTGGTGGGATAAAAAAATACAAGAACTCTCTAAAGGTATGGCTCAAAAGATACAGTTTGTAGTTACTGTATTACACGATCCAAAACTTCTTATTTTTGATGAGCCTTTTAGTGGTTTTGACCCAATAAACGCGAACTTAATTAAAGACGAAATTTTAAAATTAAGGGATGATGGCGCTACAATTATTTTTTCAACACACCGTATGGAATCGGTTGAAGAAATGTGTGACCATATTGCATTGATTAATAAATCTAAAAAAATTCTAGACGGTAAACTTTTAGATATTAAACGCGCTTACCAAAACAACACTTTTGACGTAGGTCTAATTGCAACAAACCCTACAGAAGCTTCAAGCTTATTAACAGACAAGTTTAATGTGCAGCCTGCTACTTTTAAAAGCATTAATGATGATTTAAAATATCGTATACAAGTAGCTCCTGATGCCTCATCAAATGACCTCTTGCATTATTTGTCATCTTTAGGGCAGATTACTCACTTTAATGAAGTGATCCCTTCGGTTAACGATATATTTATTGAAACAATTAATAAAAATAATTAAAGTTCAAAAAAGATATGAATCATCTTCAGTTAATTATAAAGAGAGAATATTTAAACAAAGTACGTAATAAGTCCTTTGTTATAATGACATTTTTAACGCCTGTTATTATGGTAGGTGTCTTTTCATTAGTAGCGTATCTTGCTTCTTTAAATAATAGTACTTCAAAAGAGATCGCCATACTTGATGAGAGTGGATATTTTGGCGACCAGTTTGAGAGTACAGATAATACAACCTATGTTTATCTTGATAATGAAACCTTAGAGGTTGCAAAGGAGCAATCTGAAGAGAAAGAACGTTATGGTTTGTTGTATATTCCTAAAGTTGCCAAGCTAGATCTTCTTGCAGATCAGATTACATTTTATTCAGAAGACTCTCCATCGCTAAACGTAATGAGTGATATAGAAGATGTAATTGAAGAAGAAGTGAATGTGTTAAGCCTTAGACAAGCAGGTATAGATGCCGCAATGATTCAAGATATGCATATTAACATAAAAGCACATCAAGAAACCTATCAAGGTCAAGAAACTTCAGAGATGGGTTCTATACTTAAATTAGCTTTTGGAGGTCTTGCAGGTTACTTGTTGTTTATGTTCATTATTATCTACGGAAATATGATAATGAGAAGCGTTATTGAAGAAAAAACAAGTAGGATTATTGAGGTGATTATCTCTTCTGTAAAACCTATAAAATTACTTTTAGGTAAAATTATTGGTACTTCTTTAGCAGGAGTTACACAGTTTGTTATGTGGACCATTTTAATGTTTGTTTTAATGACGGTTGTTCCTTTAATATTTGGAATAGATGCTGCAGAAATGCAAACACCACAACAGCAGGAGCTAATGCAGGCTGCTGGTGAAGGGGGGATTGAAAATGGAATTGCACAATTTTTAATAGAAGCAAATAACCTACCTTTAATGAACTTAGTGATTATGTTTCTGTTATTTTTTATAGGAGGCTATTTATTATACGCATCATTATATGCCGCAATTGGTGCTGCGGTAGATAGTGAAACAGATACACAGCAATTTATGATGCCTATTTTATTACCTTTAATACTCGCAGTTTATGTTGGGATATTTACGGTAATGGATAACCCACACGGGACGGTGTCACAAATATTCTCTTTTATTCCTTTTACTTCGCCAGTGGTAATGCTTATGCGAATACCTTTTGGTGTTCCTGTTTGGCAACAAATACTCTCTGTCGTTATTTTATTTGCTACATTTATAGGCACGGTTTGGTTTGCAGCAAAAATTTACCGTGTAGGTATTTTAATGTATGGTAAAAAAGCAAGTTATAAAGAGTTACTAAAGTGGTTAAAATATTAAAGTAAGTGCAAGAAAAAGTTGTAGATAAAATAGAAGAAGTAGTAAAAGAAGATATTTGGACTGTTATAAAACAGTTTTTAGATATAGGCTGGAAATTTGGTAAAGATGAGAATCAAATTAACCTTACTATTGGCTTATTGCTGCTTGTCGTTTTTTCTTTTTTCATAGCAAGTTTTATTTTAAAATGGGTTAGAAAACTCTACACCCGTAAAATGAATGAAACAGATAAGCTAAAGTTTATTAGTGTGTTTAAGTTCTTTAAATACATTACTTATATTATCGTTGTTTTTGCGACATTGAGTTTTGCAGGGGTAAATATTACGCCTTTTCTTGCAGCTTCTGCAGCGTTGTTTATTGGATTAGGACTTGCATTACAAGAGCTATTTCAAGATGTAATAGGAGGGATTTTTATAATTTTGGATAAATCACTTTTAGTAGGTGATATTATTGAAACAGATGGTAAAGTTGGACGCGTTATAGAAATTAAATTACGAACAACAAGAGCAATCACTAGAGATGACAAGATTATCATTATACCCAATCATAAGTTCATTTCCGAAGTTATTTTTAACTATACACAGAATAGAAGGACAACAAGAGAGTCTGTAAATGTAGGTGTTGCGTATGGTAGTGATACCAGTCTTGTAGAAAAACTATTGTTACAGAGTGCAGAAGGACAGCCAGGTGTTTTAAAAAATCCTAAACCTTTTGTGCTTTTTCAGAATTTTGGAGATTCAAGTTTAGATTTTACAGTTTTCTTTTTCTTGAATGATAGTTTTACAGATCCAAAGATTAAAAGCGCAATACGTTTTAAAATAGACCGTTTGTTTAGAGAGCATAATGTGTCTATACCTTTTCCGCAACGCGATGTGCATATTTTTAACACAAGTGTAACTAAAAGCAATAAAGATTCCGATAAATTAGCCATAGATTAATAAGCTATTCAAGCTCCCAACTATGAGATATAAATTTTTATTGGTATTTATTCTAGTTATTTGTGGTCATTCTATGCATTCGCAAGTTTCAGATTTAGCACGATTAGAATTTACATATTTTCCACAAGGTAAATCTGACAACTCATTTAGAAGAGTGCGTTCTTTTATTAATTTACCTTTTAAGTTAAGTGAAGATGGTTACTTGGTGCCTGGTTTTGAGTACCGTAATATAAATTTAAAGTTAGGTGACGAAATTCCTTTTTCTGATTTAAAACTAGAAAGATATCAATCATTTACTTTAAATCTAGGGTATACAGACAAAATGAAAAATGGTTGGAGATACGCTTTTCAAGGAGGTGTTATTGTAGCTTCAAACTTTTATCAAGAACTAGAACGTGAAGATTTTATTTATGAAGGATCTGCATATTTTATTAAAGATAAGACAGATGTAGACGAAGAAAACCCAAGTGCAAAACCTTGGCGTTTAATTTTGGGATTATCTTATAATACTACAGCGGGTAGACCTTTTCCGCTTCCAGTTATAAATTATTATCGCGAATTTGCTCCTAAATGGTCTTTTTCGTTAGGTGTGCCTAAATCAAATATAAAATATCGTTTTAATGATAAACACGCTGTAAATGCATTTGCCACTTTAGATGGGTTTTATGCCAATATTCAAGGTGACATCGCAATCCCAAAAGATCAAGAAGGAACAGTGAGAGGAGAAAACATATCTATGACGACAGCTCTTTCTGGTTTGGGATATGAATATAATATTACAAAACATTTACAGTTTTATGTGTATGGCGGTTGGACCATAATTAATGATATTCGTATAAGAGATGAGAATGCAAATGATGTCTATACCATAAACGATACTAATAATATTTATGCACGATCAGGTGTAAAATTAAAAATATAAAAATGCCGAAAATACTTATTATAGAAGACGAAGCATCCATTAGAAGGGTACTTGTAAAAATTCTTTCTGAAGAAAATAGTAGTTATAAAGTTACCGAAGCCGAAGATGGACTTGTGGGGATAGAGCTGATAAAGAAAGAAGATTATGACCTCGTACTTTGTGATATAAAAATGCCAAAAATGGATGGTATTGAAGTGCTAGAGGCTGTTAAAAAAATTAAGCCAGAAATACCAATGGTAATGATTTCTGGTCATGGTGATCTAGATACCGCTGTAAATACAATGCGTCTAGGAGCCTTCGATTATATTTCAAAACCACCAGACCTAAATAGATTATTAAATACGGTACGTATTGCTTTAGACCGAAATGAGCTAGTCGTAGAAAATACACGACTAAAGAAAAAAGTAGGTAAAAAGTATGAGATGATAGGGGAGTCTGAAGGGATCAATCAAATTAAAGATATGATTGAAAAAGTAGCCCAAACAGAAGCTAGAGTTTTTGTTACTGGACCTAACGGAACAGGTAAAGAACTTGTAGCACACTGGATTCATCAAAAAAGTGATCGTTCTAAAGGGCCGATGATTGAGGTGAACTGTGCAGCCATTCCTAGCGAATTAATAGAGAGCGAACTTTTTGGACATGTTAAAGGGGCTTTTACTTCGGCAAATAAAGATCGAGCTGGTAAGTTTGAGGCAGCTAATGGTGGTACTATATTTCTAGATGAAATAGGTGATATGAGCTTATCTGCACAAGCAAAAGTATTACGAGCATTACAAGAAAATAAAGTGCAAAGAGTAGGAAGTGATAAAGATATTAAGGTTGATGTACGTGTAATCGCAGCAACAAATAAAGACTTAAAACATGAAATTGCAGAAGGTAATTTTAGAGAAGATTTATACCACAGATTGGCTGTAATTTTAATAAAAGTACCTGCTTTAAATGATCGTAGAGAAGATATTCCGTTATTAATCACACATTTCAGTAATGCTATTGCAGAAGAACACGGCACTGCAAAAAAAGATTTTACCGATAAAGCGGTTAAATTGTTACAAGAATATGATTGGACTGGAAATATTAGAGAACTGCGTAATGTTGTTGAGCGCCTTATTATTTTAGGCGGAAAAGAAGTAAGTGAAGCAGATGTTAAGTTGTTTGCAACAAAATAAGATTTATGAAGAAAGTTAAAATTTCAGAATATAAAGTTACAAAGCAGATAGCAATAAAAGATGCTAAAACATTTGTAGATTTTGATGCTAGTGAGAAAGCCATTGAAAAGGAACTTGAAAAAACAAGAGAGCGTTTGGGTGAGTTACAAGACACCCTCTATGCTCACGGAAAACATGCCGTTCTAGTCTGTTTACAAGGAATGGATGCTGCAGGGAAAGACAGTTTGATTCGTGAGGTATTTAAAGATTTTAATGCGCGTGGAGTTGTGGTACATAGTTTTAAAGTGCCTACAGATCTCGAGAAAAAACACGACTATTTATGGCGTCATTATATTGCTTTACCTGCTAGAGGGAAATTTGGTGTTTTTAATAGAACACATTACGAAAACGTGCTAGTTACTCGTGTTCATCCAGAATATGTTTTGGGCGAAAACCTTCCAGGTGTTACATCTGTCAATGACATTGATGAGTCGTTCTGGGATAAACGCTTTGAACAGATTAATAATTTTGAAAAAACCATCGCAGAGAATGGGACTATTATTTTTAAGTTTTTCTTAAGCTTGTCTAAAGAGGAACAAAAAGATAGACAGTTAAGAAGGCTTAGAAAACCAAATAAAAATTGGAAGTTTTCTGCTGGAGATCTAGACGAACGTGATTTATGGAGCGATTATATGCGTTGTTATGAAGATATTTTAAATAGAACCTCAAAACCACATGCACCTTGGTATATAATACCAAGTGACGATAAACCTACAGCTAGACTTATAGTTGCTAGTATTATGTTGCAAGAATTACAGCAATATAAAGATATTAAAGAACCAGAGCTAGATGATAAAACAAAAGCACGCATAGACGAGTTTATTGCGCGCTTAGAAGGAGAATAATGTGTACTAAGCTATAGTAAGATGATTATTACTGTAAAAACACATTAAATACGCCTTATTTAATAGTTGAACATTTATAAAACCCCGTAGGTCTTATTTTAAGATTAACTACGGGGTTTTTAATTTTTACTAAACTCTCTCAGCGTGTTTGTATTTTGCTTTTAATGCAATAGATTCAAATATTATAGCCACCGCTTCTGCACCTGGATCTGTAACATCTTTCAGGCTTTCAGACCTTAAATACGATGACCTTCCAGATGCTGCTTTCTCCATTTTAGAAGTTGAATCGGCTCCTTTTCTAGCAGCTACTGCAGCAGCTTCTAAGTCGTTTTCTTTAAGTTTTTCTATGGCTGGAAGTAGCGCATCGATCATGGTTCTAGAACCAAGTTTTGCGCCGCCATATTTCATCATCATTTCTACTCCAGAAAATAAAGAGTCTGCTAAGTTTTTGCCGTTTAAGATGCAAGATCCTGCATTAGTAAACATAATGGAAGATAGTACACCACTTGAACCACCCATATGGCTAGAAAGTGATTCTCCTATAGCAATTAGTAAATCTCCTGTTTCGTTAAGAGGCAAGGTTTTTGAATCTAGCATTTCTATAATTCCATTAGCTCCTGCAGCAAATGTACTGCCCGTATCTCCATCGCCTATTCTTTTATCTAAGCTGTTTAATGCCTCTTCTGAATGTAATAGAGCAGCGCAGATGGTTTGGATGAAATCTTGAACTTGTGGGTTTGCACTTGGTTCAAACTTTTTTCTTAATTGTAGATAATCAATATCAAAAACTTGAGGTTCTTTTGGTGTTACCACTTCTGGCCATGCAGTTGGCTCTACTGGAGCACATAGCATTTTAGTGTTTTCTTCGGTTAATTTTAATAGTGAAAAACTAAAGCCATACATGTTTAAAGATGTCATTAAAAGGGCAGGACCTATGACTAACTTTATTTGATCTTTATACCTTGAGGTTAAAACTTCGTTTGCAATAATAGACATCTCTAGTGGTGTTACAGATCCTAAATTATTAATAATGATTGCGTAACTTTCATCAGCTTGTGTTTCAGCAAAAAGTCTTGATAATACCATTAGTACAGCTTCTTTTCCACCTTTAAATTCTACCTTTTCTAAACCTGGTTCTCCATGAATTCCTAGGCCTAGTTCTGGTGAAGCTTCAGAAAACTCTAGTTCTTTTCCGGGAAGTGTGCATGTAGATATAGCTAGCCCTAATGATAAACTCTCTTGCGCAGTTTCTTCGGCTTTGTTTTTTATTTCTTCAAGTGTAGCGCCTTTTTCTGATAGATAACCAGCAATTTTGTGAACAAAGAGTGTCCCTGCAACACCTCTAGGTTGTGGTGCATCAACAATTGCGATGTCGTCTTTTACAACTACCATCTCTACTTTTTTTCCCATCTTTTTAGCTCTTTCTGCTGCTAATCCAAAGTTTAATCTATCCCCTGTATAGTTTTTAACAATCAATAAGCAACCCGAATCTCCTGTAACATGAAGAATACAAGCTAGGACAGCTTCTACACTTGGAGAAGCAAATACATCGCCAGAAATTGCAGCAGTAAGCATTCCGGCACCAATAAAACCGGCGTGTGCTGGTTCGTGACCTGCACCACCGCCAGATATAATTGCTACTTTAGATTTATCCCAATCTCCTCTAACCACAAATTTTCTAGCTGGAAAACCATTAGCCCTTACTAAATTTTGTTTTCCTGTTAAACGTAATTCTCCATCTATTGCTTGGGTTACTACTTGTGTAGATTCATTAAAAAAGCGTTTCATATTTTTTGTTTTTAAAGGTTTGAATAAGGACATAAAGAGCCCAGGCCGATTAATATCAGCTGTTTTTATTTTTGTTGTATTTGTTTGATTTAAATTGAGTTTTCGAATAAGTTAAACTCGTGAAATAGTATGTTTAAATACAAATATTTAATGTGATTAATATAGTGTTATGCTGTAATTCTATGTCTAAATTTTAAAGGTGACATTTTGTAATGTTCATTAAATAATCTACAAAAATGAGATGTGTTGTTAAAGCCAGATTCGTAACATATTTCATTTATATTTTTATTTGTAGTCATTAATAAATGTGACGCTTGTTCTAATCTTTTTTCTCTTAGCCAATGTCCTGGCGAATCTTTGTATCGTTTTTTAAATTCTCTTTTAAACTGAGATAAACTCAAATTAGACAATCGAGCTAAATGATCTACATTTAAGCTTGTATACATATTTGTTTTAACCACATTATCAAAGTTTGAGTTGTTTTCAACTAAGCATTCTTTAAGGAAACTCATAAAATAACTCCTTTCTTGTCCAGAAATCAGCAACAAGAGTAACTCCTTAAATTTATGTAGAATCAACTCCTTTGCAGGAGGCGAAGAAGAGAGTTCAAAATAAGACAAAACAGAATGGATGTAAGTATTCATCCATAAATCAATATAGAATTGATAAGCTCCTAGAGAATTAACATTTAATAATTCTGGTTGCGCAATCATCTGCTTGTATTCGTTGATAAATTTTTGAAGAAATTCATCAGTTAAAAAAACTAACAGGCATTCAAGTTTTTTTCCCGTTCGTAGTTTTTCACAAACAATTACAGACCCTTTTTTTACAAAAATAGATTCTCCAGCTTCTAATTTGTAAAAATAATTAGGGGTTACGACACCTTGATTCCCTTCTAGAACAAACATGAGCATATGATCTTTAATGAAAAGGCGATCTCTCTCTTTTGAATCTTCTATAGAAAACTGAACGATGGCTTGATTCTCAATTTCTAAGACTTTAAATTCATCTGCCTTTTCAAAGTATTTTCTGAGCTCTAAATCTATCATTGATGTATTATTAATATGCTATAAATGTAGTAATAAGATTTATTTAAAAATGTTCTATTTGGTTCAAATTTTATGTATTATGTGTATTACTGGTGTTTTTTACTGCGTATTTCGTAATTTTTGTTTGATTATTTTAATAATATAATTAAGATGATGTCACTCTTCTAATCCAATTATTTAATTGGGATTATTCTATAATGAATAAGTTATTTGTTTGATAGAAAAACAACTAGAGGTTGATCGCTTTTTTTACTAGATTTAAAGTGCCCCATTCTTTTAGGTTTTGTACTATTTCTTTGTTTTTTGAAACATTCATATTTCTTATGGCCTCTTTAATTCTTGGGATTATGGGTCCAGACATGCTATATTTCCGAAGACCTAATGCGCTTAATAATGCTGTAGCATTAGGGTTGCTCGCGAGTTCACCGCATAAACTTATCTCTATTCCTTGATCGTTAGCTCCTTCAATTATTTTTAATAAGGCATTTAGAACAGCTGGATGTAAAGCATTATAATGTTTAGATAATGATGTGTTCTCTCTGTCCATGGCCAAAAGATATTGAGTGAGATCATTTGTGCCAATGCTTAAAAAGTCTAGTTCTTTGGCTAATTGTGGTAAAATGAAAACAACAGATGGTACTTCTACCATAATACCTATTTTCATAGTTTTAGAATATGCTATTTTTTCTAAATCTAATTCTTCTCTAACCTCTGCGAGTATTGCGTTTGCTTCAATTACTTCTTCTAGCATTCCAACCATTGGGTACATAACTCGTATATTGTAATCTGCAGATATGCGGCATAAAGCTCTTAGTTGTGTTTTAAAAATTGCTTTGTTTTGAAGGCAATACCGAATTCCTCTTAAACCTAAAAATGGATTTGTTTCTTTTGGAATACCTAGGTATGGAATAGGTTTATCCCCTCCCACATCAAGAGTTCTAATAGTAACGGGAAGTCCGTTCATGTTTTCACAAACTTGCTTGTAAATTTCGTATTGCTCTTCTTCTTTTGGGGGTGTTTCTCTATTCATATACAAAAACTCAGTTCTGTATAGTCCTATTCCATCTGCACCATTCGTGTAGGCGAGTTTTGCTTCTTTTGGGCTGCTTACGTTTGCTTGTATTTTAAATTCTATAGCATCTTTACTTTTTGCTGGAAGCTTTGCTTTAGAAAAACGTTCTTTAAATAATTTTTGTTCTATCTGTTGTGCTTCTTTTAGTTCATTAATTTTTTCAGGATGTGTTTTTTCTAGATAGATAATTCCTGTGCTCCCATCAATACCAATAATATCTCCATTTTTAATAGCATCTGTTTGGTTTTCTAATCCAGTGATAGAAGGGATGCCTAATGATCTTGCTAGAATAGTTGCGTGAGAGGTTAAGCCTCCAATTTTAGATATTATTCCGAGTACATTATCGGTGTCTAAGGTTAAAGTTTGAGCTGGCCCAATCTCACTAACGACTAGAATAGAAGGTTCTGTAAGTGTGATTTTTGTTTGATGAGAATCTGAAATCTCATCAATAACTTTATTTCTTATTTCAACAATATCTGATGCGCGTTCACGGAGATACTCGTCAGACATATTTTGATACATTTTTTCTAATTCTAAAAACACTTTGAACCAAGCATAAGCAGCGCTAAAATGATTTTTCTCTATTAACAGTTCTACTTCTTTTAATTTTTCTTTGTCATTTAGTAATAGCAAATGGAAGTCAAATATTTCTGCATCATCTTTCCCAAAGTGCCCCATGGTTTTTTGTCGTATCTCTTCAATTTCTGAAGCTACTTTTAGCACTGCATTTTTTAATTTATTAAGTTCTTCTAGACTATTTTCTATGGTGGTTTCTTCTACAATGATTGTTTCATTTTTAATCACTTTAGCTTTTCCTATAGAAATACCTTTAGAGGCAGGAACGCCTTGAATATAATCGCTTTTAGTTGTTAAAGGTGTTGGAGTTTTAGCTGTTTCTGTTTTTTGAATAGTTTCATTTAGAGGGTCGCCAAAATTATCTTCTCCAAATTGTTTGAGTGCATTTTCAAACTCTATATGCTCCTCACCTTGTACATTAAAAACGAGAATATCTCCTTTTTTTGCGCCTAGTGTTCCTACTTGACTGATACTGGTCGCAGATACAAAAGGTTTATTGTTCACACTAACACTTACTTCATTGTTAAATCTATTTGTAATTTCGACAAGTCTAACAGAAGGTCTTGCATGTAGTCCTAATTGATTAGGCACTTCGAGCCTAATTTCTCTTCCTTGAGGTGCAATTGTTTGGCTTAGGTTTTCTTCTTCTTCAGGAGAACATAATAACATTTGTTTTCCTTGAGTACCGTTTCTAGCTTCTTTAGCAACAGTTTCAATATTAGCACCAACCATAGATTGAGCAGCTGCTGCAATAGCTCCTTCTACTAAAGGTGCTTCGCAGAGTAATACTCTTTTCATGATTTCTTCAGGTAGCATTTCGGTTGCTAATTCGGCATTCATGACCGCACTACCAATGTCCATTAAAACTAGAATTCCATCTTCAGAGTCAACAAGTTCGATAGCTTCTTGTATTTTAAAAGCATCTGTGCCTATTGGGCTTGAAGGATCATCAAGACCACCTGCAGCGGCAATCTTGACTTTGTTTTGAGACATTTGTGTAGCTAATTCTTTAACACCTTCGGCTAATTTTTTACTATGTGATACAATAACGATACTGACCATATTTGTTTTTTAAGAAACTTTAATTGATACTTTCTTTTAACGCCTTAAGGATAAAATAGCTAGAAGTAGCTCCGGGGTCTTGGTGTCCTACACTGCGTTCACCTAAATAGCTGGCTCTACCTTTTCGGGCAATCATATTTACGGTAGATTTCATTCCTTTTTCAGCTTCATTAACCATGTGTGTTAGTGCTTGCTCCATAGAAGCATTACTGTTTATTGATGCTGAAATAGAGTTGACTGCGGGTTCTAAAACATCAACCATAGTTTTTTCTCCTAGACTAGCGCGACCTCTAGATTTAATACCTTTTAATCCACTTTCAATACTAGATTTTAAATCTTCTAAAGTCAATTCTGTTTTATCTTTTAAAACTAATCCAGCTTGTAAAAAGAAGGTTCCATAGAGTGGGCCAGATGCTCCACCTATACTTGAAATAAGTGTCATTCCAGTATTTTTAAATAAAGAAGAGATGTCTTGACTCTGTTTTAGTTCATCTATTTTTCCTAAAACTTTATTAAAACCTCTTTCCATATTAAAACCGTGATCTGCATCTCCAATGGCAGAGTCTAATTGGGTTAAAAGCTCTTTGTTTTCTTGCATATATTGAGCTGTTTTTTCTAACCAAACTATTAATTGTGATTGCTTTATTATTTCCATATTCTATTTTATTATTCTAGATTTATTAACTCCATCTTAAAGCAGGTGTGTCTACAAGTGCATCCCAAAACTTTAATATTTCTTCGTCTGCTCTTACAAGTGTGATAGAAAATCCTTGCATATCTAGTGCAGTGATGTATGATCCTACTATATTTCTTGACAGCTCAATGCTTTTTGAATTGCAAATTTCATCTAATTTACGATAAACGCAATACAACTCAGATAGTGGTGTGCTCCCTAAGCCGTTAACCATAGCAATCATTTGATCTCCAGCGGTAAATGCTTTACTAGTCATTTCTTTTTCTTCCCATCCATTTGTCGTGTAATCCCACTCTCTTAAAGTTCTTGTATAATCTTCATCTTCAAAAATGGCATCTGTTAAAATAGTTGTAATCTCATCTGCATTAGTATGTGCAATTCTTTTTCTTCCAGGTTCACCATGAATACCAACTCCTATTTCTATTTCATCTTCATCAATATCAAAATTTGGTTTTCCTGCTGCTGGAACGATACAAGAAGTGAGTGCCATACCAATAGATCTACCTCTTGAGTTTACTTTTTTTGCTAAGGCTGCACATTGCATTAAGTCGTAACCTGCTTCTGCGGCAGCACCAACAATTTTTTCCATAATTACGGTAGTTCCCACACCACGTCTTCCTGCTGTATAAAGACTATCTTTTACTGCTACATCATCATCAATTAATATATTTTGAGTTTTAATACCGTCGGCATTTAGCATTTCGGCAGCCATCTCAAAATTCATTACATCACCGGTATAGTTTTTTACGAGAAATAATACACCGCCACCATTTTCAACTTTTTTTGCACATTCGTACATTTGGTCTGGTGTAGGCGAAGTGAAAACTTCTCCAGGGCAAGCTGCGTCTAGCATTCCGAGACCTACAAAACCACCGTGCATAGGTTCATGGCCGCTACCTCCTCCAGAGATAACCACTACTTTTCCTTCTTTTGTTTCTTTAGAACGGCAAATGTATTTTGGTTCGAGATTTATTTTAATGTTTTTATGTGCAGCTGCCATACCTTCCATTTGTTCTGTAATGACATCATCTATATTATTTATGAGTTTTTTCATGATTTGATTTTTTAATAATTAGCTGATTTTTTTGATGAAATCAGATGTGCTTTTAATAGCTACTAATACGTTTTATAATTTTACCGTTGCTCCAATTGCAGCATTAAACTGATCTCTATCTGGGTTATAAACCATATCAGCTTTTAAAGATAAACCAACATCTTCACCAATTGAGAAAGATTTTGAAGTGTACCATCCTACTTGTGTCAAATCTGCTTTTCCATCTGTAGTATAATAATTGTCATTAGGTGTTCCCGAAATAAACGGCCTTACCGATATTCCTTTTTGAAAATCAAATGTATAACCTGCTTCTAGATATAAAGAAGAATTTCCAGAAGGATCATTATAAAAATCCCAGCCCCCAAAGAAATCCAGTTTACCAATATTATACATTGTTCTAAATTCTATTCTATTATTTACGGCATTACCACCCTCGACAGGTACATTGTCAAAATCAAAAAACCCTCCCACATTCGGGTTATAATGTGTTAACACCATTAGTGATAACTTAGATTCTTCACCGGTTTTAAAACCATATCCAATATAAGGGATTATCTCTTTATAATTTTCAGCAACAGCTACTTCACCAGATGCTGCTCCTCCATTTTCTGCAGATGAAAGAGAATAAGAAGCCCAAGCTCCAGCAAAAAAACCACCATTAGAAAAGGTGACACTTGATTGTATGCTAGGGTATTCTCCTAAAATAATTCCTCTCCAAATAAAACGACTTACTACAGTAGCATCAAAATTAGCTTTCCATTCAGTTTTTGTTTCTTCTTCTTGGTCTTGTGTAGCAGTAGTAGAACCAGTAACTAAATCTGTGTTTGCTTCTGAAATATCATTTTCTTGTGCTATTGATAACTGTGTGCTAATAGCTATAGTTAGTAGGAGTATGTATTTAATATTTTTCATAATATGAGTATAATAAGGTTATTTAAAAATTAATGAGTGACTTATAGCGTTGGGAAAAGCATAATAAAAAAGCCTGCAGCGACACCTCCTAAAAGTGGACCTACAACGGGTACCCAGCCATACTTAAAATCTGAACCTCCTTTTCCAGGAATAGGTAATAAGAAATGTGCAATACGTGGCGCTAAATCACGAGCAGGATTAATAGCATAACCTGTTGTACCTCCTAAAGAAAGACCAATTCCCCATACTAGACCTCCTACTAAAAATGGTCCCATTCCAGCAGCAACTTCTCCAGAAAAAATAGCAGCAACACCGATAACAAGAACAAAAGTTCCTATAGCTTCACTAACAACATTCCATCCTGATTTTCGAATTGCTGGCCCTGTAGAAAAAGAGGCTAATTTTAACCCAGCATCTTCGGTTGCTTTCCAGTGTGGACCAAAATGTAAGAAGACCAATAATGCACCTACAAATGCTCCTATAAATTGTACTCCAAAGAAGGGTAGTAAATTTGAAAAATCACCTGATGAAATTGCAAAGCCCAATGTCACTGCCGGGTTAATGTGAGCGGGTGAGCCAAATGCTAAAGCGACAAAAACTCCTGCTAAAACAGCAAAAGCCCATCCTGAAGCAATTACCATCCATCCAGATCCGTTTGCTTTAGAGTCTGTTAAAAGTACGTTTGCAACCACACCGTTGCCTAGTAAAACTAGAATCATTGTTCCAAAAAATTCTCCGAGTAAAATGTTAATTTCCATAATTATTGTGTTATTAAGTTAGTTGGTTTTTATCTCAATACTTTTAATTTGTTAATTCTAATCCTATTTTAGTTTTAATATGATAATTAATAGGGCTTATGATTGCGGTATTGATATTTTTATCCAAAACTATATGCTTTCACTCATACAGATTTTTCTATTTAGTCCATATTATGTTTTATTTAGATTAATTTTTCTTTTTTTACTATAAAAAGCTATTATTTTGATTATTCTGTAATAAAAGACGTTGAAAATTATGAAGTTGTAGATGTTTTGTAAATGCTTTAATATATTCTGAAATATCATGGCTTTTGTAACTAATGAAGTTGTTTTTCAAAAAAAAATGGATGCACTATTTTAGAGACACTGTAAATGTGCTTTGTTTATGTTTGGATGAACAACAGATGCATGCCTAAAAACTTGATGATGATATACTAAAGAAAACTTTTAAAATCGCTCTATTTTTTTTTGTTCTTTCTGCCCCTGTGTTTACACTGTTTAATTGTATAAAAATAAATCGCAGTAGGCAGATAGATTATTATTGCCTTTATCTTTCTTTTACAAATAGTATAGATTTTTATTCAATTAATATTTGCTACATTGGATGCTTAATTATTGAATTAAATATAGAGAGTCAATTTTAAGTTTTGGCTTATTTCAAAAAAAATAAAATCATGAAAAAATTATTATTCTTATTGTTAATTTCTACATCAGGAACTTTATTTGCTCAATCTAATTCGCAAGAATTGATTGATAAGTTTTTTACTACGTACGAAAAAGATGCAGGAAAAGCAGTGAAGGAGTTGTATGCAACCAATAAGTGGACAGAAAGAATACAAGATGATATTGAAAAGATTATAGGTGCGGTTAATAATTTTTCAGAAAATTATATGGGAGAGTATTATGGTTATGAACTTATTACTAAGAAAAAGTTTTCAGAAAGTTTAGAATTGTATTCTTATTTAGTTAAATATGATCGTCAGCCTATTCGTTTTATTTTTAAATTTTATAAACCTAATGATAAATGGGTGTTACTCTCTTATGCTTTAGATGATGGTTTAGATGACGAAATAGAAGAAGCAGCTAAGCTTTACTATCTAGAATTAGATAATGATTAATTGTTAAATCATTTAAGTGGCTACTATTATTTTTATTAACTTGATTTTTGTCTTAATAATAGCTGTGTTTGCAATTGCTAAGGCGAAATAAATAAATATTTTCATGAAAAATAATTTTTCGAAACTCAAATCTGAATTAGAGCAATACGCAAAAGAATCAAATTTGACGGAGTTACAAGTTGTTGAAAAATTAAAAGATTCTTATTTCAACAAAAAGGTAACAGAAAACTTAAGGCTTTATAAAAAAGAAAAGAAAAAAGTGAGTGATATAACTAAAGATTTAAAAATATCACCGCGGAAATTTTATGCCATCTTAGCAAAGAAAAAGATTGAACATAAAAAATATAATAAAACGAGTAAAGAAGAAGAGTAAGAGCTGACAGCATAGACACATTACAATCATATAAAATCATGTTTTATTTGATTAACCCATTCATAGTTATTCGCTTAGTTGTATCGTTGTGGTTAATATTTAGGGTTTAAAAGCTAGGGTTTTGAAGAAATATTATTTCAGAATAAATAAAAAAGACTCCCTTAGTGCATAGCCGCTAAGTTTTTTATATTTTACAACTATGAAATGTTCGCTAATAAATTGGCGTCTTATTATATATAGGTAGTATGATAATTCTATTGACTACTTTATAAAAATGTTTTATTACTGATGAAAAGAACGATTATCACTATCACACTTGTTTTTGTAGCGAGCTTACTACAGGCCCAAACAAGTTTTAAAAAAGATTCTACACTTATTAAATCTATATATAATACCGCTTTGCTTAATGGTAAAAGTTATGACTGGTTAGACCATTTGTCTAATGAAATTGGTGGGCGTCTTTCAGGGTCTTTTAATGCCAATAAAGCTGTAAAATATACAAAGGCAGAACTAGATGAGTTAGGTCTTGATAAAGTTTGGTTACAGCCCGTTATGGTGCCTAAATGGACACGAGGTCAAAAAGAATACGCTTATATAGAAACAGGACCAGGCCAGACATCTATTGCAGATATATGTGCTTTAGGAGGTTCTGTACCTACACCAAAACTAGGAATAAAAGCGCAGTTAATAGAAGTAACAAGTCTTGATGAGCTTGCAACTTTAGGGAGAGAAAAAATAGAAGGAAAGATTGTTTTTTATAATCGACCTATGCAAGCAGACCTTATAAATACATTTGAAGCCTATGGAGGGTGTGTAGACCAAAGATATTCAGGGGCTATGGAAGCTGCAAAGTATGGCGCAGTGGCAGTTGTGGTCCGTTCTATGAATCTTCGTGCAGACGATTTTCCACATACAGGATCTATGACCTACGGAGATACACCTGTAGATCAACGCATACCTGCCTGTGCAATAAGTACAAATGGAGCAAACTACTTGAGTAGTGCTTTAAAAATATTACCGTCGCTTTACTTTTACTTTAAACAAAATTGTAAAACCTATGATGATGTATTGAGTCATAACGTTATAGGTGAGATTACAGGAACAGAATTTCCAGATAAATACATGCTCGTAGGTGGGCATTTAGATTCTTGGGATTTAGGTGATGGATCTCACGATGATGGGGCTGGGGTTGTTCAATCTATGGAGGTGTTGCGTCTTTTTAAAGAAATAGGCTATAAGCCAAAACACAGCATAAGAGTTGTGCTTTTTATGAATGAAGAAAACGGACTACGTGGAGGGAAAAAATATGCAGAAGAAGCAAAGCTTAAAAATGAAAAACACATATTTGCTTTAGAGAGTGATGCAGGAGGTTTTACGCCTAGAGGTTTTTCATTTGATCTAGACGAAGCAAACTTTAAGCAAGTAGAAAGTTGGAAGCCGTTATTTGAGCCTTATTTAATTCATTATTTTGCTAAGGGCGGAAGTGGTGCAGATATAGGTCCTTTAAAAGAAGAAGGGATTGTCTTAGCGGGTCTTCGCCCAGATTCACAACGTTATTTTGACCATCATCATGCGGCAACAGATACATTTGATGCGATTAACAAACGCGAACTCGAATTAGGGGGTGCTGCTATGGCAAGCTTAGTGTATTTGTTTGATACTTACGGAACAAAAACAGAATTGACATCGATTAAAAATTAACGATTGTCACACTGAGCGCAGTCGAAGTGTGAAAAAAGGCGTTTCCTAGTTGTCACACTGAGCGCAGTCGAAGTGCACATAACAGCCAAAAACTTAAAACGTTTCATTTTGTATTTTATAAAAGAAAAGTGTTGCTCTTTTTTTTAGGTAGTGAAGTCCATTGTCTTCGTCTGCGCTCAGACTGACATTGTGCTTTTGAGTCTTCGACCGCGATGAGGCTGACATTTTTTTAAGTTATTGGTTTCCTCAAATTTATAACCAAAAATTAACGATTGTCACACTGAGCGCAGTTGAAGTGTGAAAAAAGGCGTTTCCTAGTTGTCACACTGAGCGCAGTCGAAGTGCACATAACAGCCAAAAACTTAAAACGTTTCATTCTATATTTTATAAAAGAAAAGTATTGCCTTTTTTTTTTTAGGTAGTGAAGTCCATTGTCTTCGACTGCGCTCAGACTGACAGTGTGCTTTTTGGTCATTATTTTAATCAAATGATAAGCTAAAGTCAAAGAGTAGAAAAAGTTGTTTCCCTGTTGTCACACCGAGCGCAGTCGAAGTGTATAAAAAGGTTTTTCCCTGTTGTCACACTGAGCGCAGTCGAAGTGCTCATAGCAGCCAAAACTTAAAACCTTGCATTTTGTACTTCATAAAAGCGGTATCGTCTTTTTTTTTGTAGGTAGTGAAGTCCATTGTCTTCGACTGCGCTCAGACTGACATTGTGCTTTTTGAGTCTTCGACCACGATGAGACTGATATTGTGCTTTTGAGTCTTCGGCTGCGATGAGATGGTATTGAGTTGTTTAATTTCTACCACCAGACAACAAAGAACGGAGTAACAGTTTCGCCATTTTTCTCATAGATTAATGGCGATTTTTTTTGCAGTATCTGTTCATTAATCAACTTAAAAATATGTTCGCTTGTGTGCCAGTCAACTATTTTATCCATTGGTAGTAGCCATTCTCTCTTAGACGGAATTGCATACTTAGCTTCTCTGTTTAGCTTTAGATTATGGTGTTTTTTCCATACACCAACCACGCAGTTTTTATAGTGATCTGGTAAGGTTTTTGAGAACGATTCAGGAATAAAAAGAGCTGCTTTAATACAGTACTTTTGTTCAATTTCTTCTGAAATATTAAGACTTGATAGTATTTCTTTTGTTGCTACATGTTCAAGTAAAGGAAATTGACTTTGTTTAAATTTTATTAATTTATCTCTTAAAGTATCTTTAAGATTTGGGCCTATCCATTGCCCTTCTAGTGTTTCGTGTTCATCACTTTTTAACAAATAAAATTTACAAGCAAGCTCTACGTGTATCGTTTTGCTTGTGTTCTTGTCTTTAATTAAATAGTCTAGCTCTCCAATGGTTATCTTATTGTGATTAACTTGGATGTTTTCTGAAAGAATTTTAAAGTTTGAAGCGGCTTTTATTGTTTCGGAAAATAAAAACTCTGCTTGTTTACCAAGTATAATGTTGGGTACTGTTGCAGTGCTATCTTGTTTTGTTTTAACTTGAGAAAACCCAAATGCTTGTATGTTTAATATTTCTGAAGGTAATTTTAGTTCAGGAATGGCTTTAAAATGAGATAAGGGATAGGTCACTATTTTTTTAAAGTATTTTTATATGTAGTGATCCAATCTTCTACAGTTATTTTAGAAAAAAGTTCGCCTAGTAACTCATAAGGGATGGTTTCCATCTTCTTAAAACGAATACAGCTTTTACCCATGTCTAATTTTGTTTTTACATGTTTTGGGTAGGCAGTTGTAAACCAATCTAACACTTTAGGATCGCTATAAATACCCATGTGATAAATGGCTATAAAGTTTTTTTGAGAGGCAATGCTTAAAAAAGGTAATGGAAGTTTTGGGTCACAATGATAGCCATCTGGGTATGCGCTGTGCGGGACAACCCAAGCTGGCATATTATAGTTTAGCGTTTCTTGAAATCCGTTAGGGAGTTTGTCATTAGCAATTTTCCGAAGTTTGTGAAGCACCACTTGACGTTCTTCAGGAAGCTGATCAATATATGCGTCTATGGTGTGGGCTTTATATTGCATGTTTGGTTTATTTTTTTGTCAACTCATTATAGTTTTAATCAAAAACTAAATTAAAGAATATAAATATACATTTTAATATATATACAGACAAGGTTGACTATTTTTGCCCAAAAAAATAAAATTGTTACTCTCTCAATATACACGCGAATTTAAATATAATTTTAAGCTTGCAGCCCCAGTAATACTTGGGATGTTAGGACATACTGTTGTGGCTCTTGTAGATAATATAATGGTTGGGCAAATAGGTACGGCAGAGTTAGCTGCAGTGTCTTTAGGAAACAGCTTTATGTTTGTTGCTATGTCATTAGGTATTGGCTTTTCTACTGCGATCACACCACTTGTAGCTGAAGCAGATGCAGAAAATAATTTTGACCAAGCTAAGTCTTCATTTAAACACGGATTATTTTTATGTTCTGTGTTAGGTGCTTTTTTAATGCTTACTATTTTTCTGGCAAAACCTGTGATGTATCATATGGGGCAACCTGCAGAAGTAGTTGCCTTAGCGATGCCTTATCTTAACTTGGTTGCGGTATCATTATTTCCGTTAATCGTTTTTCAGGCTTTTAAACAATTTAGTGATGGTTTATCGCTCACACGTTATCCTATGTATGCTACCATTTTAGCAAACGTGGTAAACGTAGTACTTAACTACATGTTTATTTTTGGGAAATTTGGCGCACCAGAATTAGGTATTGTGGGTGCTGCAATTGGTACACTTGTGTCGAGAGTGATTATGGTGTTGTGTCTTTGGTATTTATTATACAAAAATAATAAGGCTCATCTTTTTGTTGTCGCTATCAAATTATTCCAACTTTCAAAAAAGATGTTGTTGAAGGTCTTAAAATTAGGAGTGCCTTCTGCGATGCAAATGTTTTTTGAAGTTGCTATTTTTACGGCGGCCATTTGGTTGTCGGGTATCTTAGGAAAGAATCCGCAGGCAGCAAACCAGATAGCGTTAAATATGTCGTCTATGACTTTTATGGTAGCTACAGGTTTTAGCGTGGTGGCAATGATACGGGTAGGAAACCAAAAAGGATTACAACGTTTTGATGAGCTTAGAAGAATCGCTTTTTCTATCTTTTTGTTATCCACGATACTGGCAATAGTATTTGCACTGTTTTTTATTGTGTTTTACCAGTCATTGCCAAAAGTATATTTAGATTATGATAACATTGCAGAGTTAGCAGATAACACAGAGGTTGCAAGTATTGCGGCTACTTTATTATTAATTGCAGCAGTATTTCAAATCTCAGATACCATACAGGTAGTAGCGTTAGGCGCTTTACGTGGTATGCAAGATGTTATGATTCCTACGTTAATGACATTTATTGCTTATTGGATGGTAGGGTTTCCAATATCTTATTACCTTGGCTTATATACAGATTATGGAAGTAAAGGAATATGGTTAGGACTTCTTGCAGGTTTAACTGTTTCTGGAATCTTATTATTTATGAGATTTAATTATCTTTCAAGAAAATTTAAGAATGATAAAGTATTGAAGGCTACAGCGTAATCACAATGCTTTTTTAGGCATTGTCAAGACCAGAAAAATGTAGTTGCATAGTACTTTACTACACTCAAATAGACAAACTAAATTTATTTAAAAAAACACAAACATGGAATTTCCAAAATACCTTTTAGGCGATAATAGTGATTATCCGACAGCAATTTTTATTATTCATACAGAGTTTCCGCGTTTTATTATTAATCTAGAGGATGATGAGGTAGAATGGTTAGAGGAGTTTGATGATCATGACCAAAAACAACTGGAAACAGAAACAGAAAACTTTATCAGAGAAGCGACAGCATTTTACGATAGAGAAATCGCGCGTTACGAAGAATAAGAACCTACGTTTAATCACTAGAGATAACAGGTATTTGATATGCTAGAACAATTGTTAAAATTTGATACAGAGATATTTCTTTTCTTAAACAGATTAGGAACTACATCTTGGGATGGTTTCTGGCTTTTTGTAACCGAAAAATGGTCTTCAATTCCGTTATATGTGTTATTACTTGTTCTAATCTATAAGCATTTTGGCTTAAAAACTACCGCCTTAATTTTAGTAGCGATTGCTTTAATGATTACCTGTACAGACCAGTTAGGTAATCTTTTTAAACACGGTTTTAAACGTCCTAGACCTTGCCAAGTAGCAGAGCTAGACGAGCTTATTCGGTATGTGGCAAAACGTTGTGGTCGTTATGGTTACTTTTCGGCACATGCAGCTAGCAGTATGGCAACCGCGGTTTTTGTGGGCTTGCTTTTAAAATCTAAATATTATTACATTCCTTTTTTAATGTTAGCTTGGGCTGTACTCATAGGGTATAGTCGTATTTATCTTGGAGTACATTATCCTTTTGATGTTGTTACAGGAATGGTGATAGGTAGTGTTATTGGATGGCTATTTTACAAACTTGTATTAATAGCAAAAAAGAAATGGATTACTGCTGCTTAGCAGAAACTAAATAAAGGTAACGGTGTAGCCTAAAATTGTGCTTTTTCTCAAATTTAGGAACGCTATTTATGTCAAATTCATCAATGACCTTTATGTTGAATAGTTTAAAATCTTCTTTAAAATTAGATAATGCTTTTTCGTGAACCAAAATACCAATAGAGGGATTAGAAAGTAGTTTTTGCTTTACTTGATCTTTATCTAATCGCTCCATTTTATCTCCATATTGCCATAAAAACTCTGGTGTAAAAGCAGAATATTCATACACTTTTATGTTGTTTTCTACCTCCCAAACGGCTAAGTTGCTCATGTCTTTTTGGTTTGGATTTGTATTTAGTAAACCTATTAAAGGGTACCCAAACACTAATGCAGCCGCAATAAAAACAATAGAAGTGTAAAAAACCTTTTTGATGTTTCTGTGATATAAATAATATAAAATATAGCAACCTCCACTAAAAATAGATAAGGATAGAAGTATAAACCACGGCCATAGACCTTCTAGTTTGTTCCAATAATAATATCCTGCTACCACGGGAAAAAGTATGCCTACAATAGCGATGGCACCAAACTGTAAAAAAACAGGCCAAGTTTGTTTCAACCGGCGCATTTCAGAAAAAGAACGGAAAAGATAGTCTATATAAAAACCTATGTTAATCGCTATTGGGACTAGTACGGGGAGTAAATATCTTTGTTTTTTAGCTGGAATAATGGTTAATAAAATGAGGGCAGCTATCATCCAGATTAAACTAAGTGTATACCCTTTTTTGCTAGCTACTTTGTTTTTAAAATAGGGGTAAAAAAGACTTACGAGTGTTGGTAATATCCAGACTCCTGTTTGCAAAAAGAAGTTCCAATAGTAGTAAAAAGGTTTTACTTGGTAGCTAGTCCAATTTGTGGTTTCTTTATCAGTAATTAGCAATACGTTATGGGGGTCAAAGATATAAGTATATAAATACCACCATCCAGATAAGACTAGCGTTACAACTAATAAAAGAAGTAAAGGCAACCATTTTTTCTGAAATGTTTTAAATTTAAACACCAAGCCGTAAGCAATTATAAAAGGCAAAAGCAACGAATACAGAGCTACCGGACCTTTACTCATAAATGAAAGGCCAATACATAAACCAGCGAGTAGGGCATTGTGATACCTTTTAACTGAACTAGAAAAGAACTGAAATAAAAAATAGATTGCGGCTAGTATAAAACCGTGGGCAAAAATATCCCATTGTCCATTTCTGCCTGCAAATGTGAAATAGAAAGAAGTGATTAAAATTAATGCGCTAATAAAAGCAACTTGCGATTGTTGTGTTAATTTACAGACAAAGCGATAGAAAAAGTAAATACTAAAAGAGGCTAGTAATACTGCAGGAAGGCGTAAAGCATACAATGATTCTAAACCAAAAATTTTAGCAGAAATAGCAGTGAACCAAGTAGGTAAAGGAGGTTTTTGATATCGAGCCTCTCCATTAATTGTTGTAAGCAACCAATTGTCATCTATAAGTATTTCTCGCGCGGTAATAAAGTTGCGAGCTTCCATGATGTTTACAGGTAATGCGTCTAGATGTATAAAAAAAACGGCAAAACAAGCTGCTAAAAGCCATAATATGTGCTTTGTGTTAAGCTTCATTATTACGCTCTTTTTTCCATAAAAAAATGTTTCTAGCATAGACAATCATACCAATAGAATGTGCTAAAAATAGTACAGGGTCTTCTCTAAAGATCGCGTATGATAAAATAAGCGAAGACCCTATTAAGCTTATAATCCAAAATCCTAGAGGGAGGTGTGATTTTTTGTGTTTTTCAGAAGAAATCCATTGAAAAATAAACCTAAAAATAAATACCAGCTGCGCTATAATACCTAGCGTTAATAACCATTTTGGTATGTTTTCAGAAGCAAAAAAAACTTGAGGGTCTATGCCGCTGTTAAACGCAAAAAAGCCAATTAAAACAGGAAAAATAAATAAGAGAATTTGAACAGGTAGCGGTAATTTTTTCCATTCTCCTTGTAATTGTAAATTTCGGATATAAATAAAATAGGTGATTGATTGTCCAAGCATAATAGCAAAATCTTCTCGTAAATATCCGTAGATAAAAAAGATAATGGATGCAAGTAAGCTAAGCTTCCAGAAAATAGTGGGCGTAATAATTTTTTTGCTTTTTTCTGAAAGGATCAATTGAAACAAAAACCGACTAAAAAAAAGTCCTTGGCCAACAAAGCCTACGATAGTGATGTAATTAATGGCTTCGATCATCCTTTTTTTGTAACCTCGTAGTTAATATACTTTCTTTTCATCCATAAATAAGCAAAACAGTCTGTTAATGGTCCAAAAAGGCGGTTCCAAACCCCGTATTTTGCTTTACCTGCTACGCGTGGAAAATGCTGAACAGGAATTTGATAAACTGTACCTCCTTGAAGTAAAATCATCGCTGGTAAAAAACGATGAAGTCCCTTAAACATAGGAATGTTTTTAGCTAATTCTGTCTTTATTACTTTAAGCGGACATCCAGAATCATCCATCCCGTCTTGAGTAAAACTACGTCTTATACTGTTAGCCATTTTTGAAGACATATTTTTAATAAAGCTGTCTTTGCGTTTGTTGCGTACTCCAGTGACAAGGTCATAATGTCCTATTTTTTCTAATAAAAGATTAAAGTCTGCAGGTGTTGTTTGTAAATCGCTATCTATATATCCTAATAATTCGGTTTCTGTGGCGTCAATTCCGGCTTTAATAGCAGTACTCAGTCCTCTGTTTTTATTAAAAGTGATGAATGAAAATTCGGGATTACGATTACAAATAGTTTCAATTATAGACTGGCTATTATCTGTAGAACCATCGTTAACAAAGAGGATGGTAGTCTTTTTATTTGCGGTTTTTATGTAGGCGAGCATCTCTTGTTCTACACGCAAGAGGTTTTCCTGTTCATTATAAACAGGTACGATAATCGTAAATTGGTACATAGCTACTGCCTTTTGTGCAAAAATATCCTTTTTTAAAGACTTTAGTATATCCTTTTTAGAAGCAAAAAAAAACGTTTCTTTGTATTCTAACCAAAATTTATTGCTTTTGAAAATTCTTGTTACTGGTGCTGCTGGATTTATTGGTTCTCACGCCTGTGAACGTCTTGCTTCTTTAGGGCATGAGGTTATCGGGATTGATAACTTTTCTTCTTATTATGATGTAGCATTAAAAGAGCTTAATGCCGAAATATTAAAAAATAAAAATATTACAATTCATCGTATAGACCTTAGAGATGATGATTTGACTGGTATAATTACAGAAGAAATTGGCGCTATTTTTCATTTTGCTGCCCAACCAGGAATTTCTGCTGCGTGTACATTTAAAGAATATTTCAGTAATAATGTTTTAGCTACACAACGCATTTTAGATGTTATAGAAACATTAGAAGTAAAGCCTTATTTTGTGAATATAGCAACATCTTCTATATATGGATTAGAAGCAACACTTACCGAAAACGAGGCGCCTTTGCCTGCTTCTTGGTATGGGGTGACAAAACTTGCGGCAGAGCAATTAGTGTTGTCGTATAGTCGTAGAGGATTGTTAAAAGGTACTTCATTACGCTTGTATTCTGTGTATGGACCTAGGGAGCGTCCAGATAAGTTGTATACGCGATTAATAGATTGTGGCCTTAATGATAAGTCGTTTCCGTTGTTTAAAGGAAGTGTAAAGCATTTGCGCAGTTTTACTTATGTGCAAGATATTATAGATGGTATTGTGTCTGTACTAGACAACCAAGAAGCTTGCGATGGCGAAGTATTTAATTTGGGTACAGAAAAAGAAAATACAACTCAAACAGGGATTAATACTGTAGAAGAAATTTTAAATACTTCAATTAAAATAGATCAAAAACCTGCTCGTCCTGGAGACCAGTCACGTACTAAAGCGAATATTAATAAAGCGAGGCGCGTTTTGGGGTATAACCCGCAGACAACACTAAAAGAAGGGCTAGAGGCTCAAGTGGCTTGGTTTAAGGAGAGTTTTGAGTAGAATGTCGTTGTTTTTTTTCTTATATTTGATTATATGAAACAGATATCCTTTATAAATTACTTAGTCATTTTTTTTGTTTTTTTTACAGCTTGTGGTCCAGATGATACCACTGAAGTAGTAGATGAAATCTCTGAGGAAACAAATAGCAATACCGTAGATTTGGTTGTTGAGATTGAGGAGCTTCCTGATGTGAATTCTTATTTGGCTAGTATGGAAGAACTAGATGGATCTGGAACTACAGCGTTTTTACTTATTTCTGAAAGTCATAATGGGGCTTTTAAGATTGATGAATATGGTCAAATATTAGTTCGAGCTAATGGTTATTTTAATTACGAAACGTCCCCAACACTTACGGCACAATTTACAGCAAATAAAGATGAAGAAGTCAAGACCTTAAATTTAACTGTCAATTTAATAGATTTTCAAGAACAAGATCTATTGATTGAGGGGGTTAACTTTCCTGACGGTGATAAACATATAAGCTTTTCTGTTACCAATGGTAACATAACTTATTATGATAAAGGAGATTGGTATCGAGGTGAAGGTTATTTATTAGCATATGATGATCTTGATAGATTAGTTCAGTTTATTGACTATTCTATAGATGATGGAGGGGAATTCCAAAAACAACACACTTATACTTATAACGATAACAATCAAATTGTTTCAATTTATTATGATACTTACGGTAACAATGCAGAACCTTATACGCGTACAGTCGAGTATGAAGGTGATAAGATTTCTTTTTATGATGAAGATGGTTCTTTTAGCTATAGCATTACTTTAGATGATCAAGGGAATATTACGCTATTTGAGAAGGCAGATGGTGTCCAGTATGTTTATGGCTATGAAGGTACAAATCTTACTTCTTTATCATCATCTACTGGTGTCGAAAAAACATTTAAATATACAAAGTTTAAAAACCCATTTGCGAACGATCTTTTTAAACCAATCTATAAAGGTTTAATTTTTTCTGATGGTTCTTATGGTGATGATTCTAAAGGAGAGATGGTTTCCGAATTTAGGAATGAAAACCATCTACTTAATAATTCTTTTCAAAGATATATATTCAATAAAAACGATTATCCAGCCTATTATCTTAGCGAAGACTTAACAGAAGAATATTTAAATTATAATTACGAATAGTAAATTTTTTTATTAAAGCTTCATCAACATTTCTGCAGCTTCAAAAGGAGTGGTTTTATTTTTGTCTATTAAGTCCAGCTGTTCTTTTAATGCTTCTTTAATTTTTGGGTTGTTGTAAAATGCAGCTTTTAATTGACTTTCAATAGTTTGTAATAACCAGAACTTATTTTGTTCGGTACGTTTATGATTAAAGTACTTTGAAGCTTTAGTTTGATTTACGTAGTCTGTAATAATTTCGTAGACTTTTTCAATACCTTCATTTTTTAAGGCACTACAGGTAACTGTTTTTGGAGTCCAATTACTTTCTTTGGCAGGGTAGAGGTGGAGCGCTCTATTAAACTCTACTTTGGCAAGCTTTGCCGCTTTCACATTTTCGCCATCGGCTTTATTAATAACAATACTGTCTGCCATCTCTATAATACCGCGTTTTATACCTTGTAACTCATCTCCAGCACCTGCAAGTTTCAGCAATAAAAAGAAATCTGTCATCGAGTGAACGGTAGTTTCACTTTGTCCCACACCTACGGTTTCTATAATTATAGTGTCAAAACCTGCAGCTTCACAAAGGATAATGGTTTCACGAGTTTTACGAGCCACGCCACCTAGGGAGTCTCCGCTGGCAGAAGGACGAATAAAAGCATTCTCATCTTTTACAAGTTCTTCCATTCTCGTTTTATCGCCCAAAATGCTCCCTCTACTTAACGTGCTACTTGGGTCAACAGCAAGTACAGCTACCTTATGTTTTTTTGAGGTAAGTAATTTTCCGAAAGATTCTATAAAAGTGCTTTTGCCTACACCCGGAACGCCCGTAATCCCAATGCGTTGTGATTTGTTTGCATAAGGTAAACATAAAGCAATGAGTTTTTTTGCTAATACCTGATGGTGTTGCGCGGTACTTTCTATAAGTGTAATACTTCTGCTTAAGGCTGTTTTGTCACCTGCTCTTATACCAGCAAATAGTTGTGTAACTTCTTGCTTTTTTTTTCTGTTTTGCATTAATTTTTGGGCAGCCGTTGTATTAAAAGACTGAGGCTGTTCTATACCTTCTTGTTCATGTAATGCCGAGTTGTTTTTACCTGTAATTCCCATACTACGAATTTATGACAATTTTATGAATCTTTGTTTTTAAAAAAAATGTCTTCATAGTATATTGTGAACACTTAACTAATTTTAAAATAGCAGAACAATGAAAACATTATATGAAGCAACTACAATCGCAGTAGGAGGTAGAGCCGGAAAAGTAAAATCTGAAGAGGGTCCTATAGACTTTAACTTGTCTGTGCCTAAGGCAATGGGCGGTGATGGTGGTGATGGTGCAAACCCAGAACAATTATTTGGTGCAGCATATGCAGCGTGTTTTGGTGGAGCAGTTCAAGCAATCGCAAAGGCAAAAAATATAGATGTTGATGACGAGAAAATAAGTATAGAAGCAACCATTGGTTTTTGCGAAAGCAGTAAAGGAGGCTTTTTGTTAGAAGCAACATTAGATTGTTTTATACCAGGAGTAGATCTTGAAACAGGAGAAAGATTAGTGAATAGTGCTCATGAAATATGTCCTTTCTCAAAAGCAACACGTGACAATATTACGGTGACGCTTAATTTGCTTTTAGATGAATAATTAAGTTTACAGCATAAAATAGAAAAAGCTCGGACTATCGTTTCGGGCTTTTTTTATTTCTAAAAATCATTTGTTTAAAATGTAACGGTATTGTAAATCATTAACGCGGTGTTTGCTATTTTAACACTAGAGGAAAACGGCTTACGATACTAATTTCTGAAATATTAAAAAATTAAACGTTGTTATGAAACATGGAGAATTAAATTTCGTCCTTAATCCGAACAGCAATCTAAACCATCTAACAATTGTCTGAGCAATTACTTGTAGAACAGTGTAAAAACAATAGCCAACGGGCGCAAATGCAGCTTTATAAGCAGTATAGCAACGGTATGTTTATCATAGCCAATAGGTATATGAAAAATACAGCCGCAGCAGAAGACGCCATGCAGGAAGGGTTTATTAAGGCGTTCAAAAAAATACACCAATTTAGCGGCGAGGTGACTTTTGGAGCATGGTTAAAGCGTATTGTTATTAACACGTGTCTTGACGCTATTAAGGCACAAAAAATGCAATTAACCCAGCTTAATGAAGAAGTAGGGTATATCGCAGAAGAAGAAAACGATTGGGATATTGCAGACTCAAGTACCATCGATGAGGTTAAAAATGCGATCGCTGCGTTACCAGATAAATACAGGATAGTGATACAAATGTATTTGCTGGAAGGATATGACCATCAAGAAATAGGAGAGATAATGAATATGAGTGAGAATACATCACGTACCATTTTACACAGAGGACGTATTCAGCTTAAAGAAACACTTAAACATTTACGATATGAAACAGGATCTTAGAGAAATGATGCGCAATGCGCCAGATGAAAAACAACAGTTATCTGCAGGTCATGAAGATCGCTTTGCTGCTATGCTTGCTAAAGAGTTTGGCACAGAGAAACAAAAAACAAAAACACCTTGGATACAATGGGCTGTAGCAGCAATGCTGATTATAGGATTAGGCTTTTTTGGCTGGAATGCTATAAATACACCTTCAATAGATGGAGTAGAAATGGTAGATGCTGATACCGTTACCGAAGTTGATAAGCAAGTGACAATGGCAGATATTTCGCCAGAACTTAAGCAGATTGAAAACTTTTATAAAACAAGTATAAATGTGCAACTAGCTTCTCTTGAGTTTTCTGAAGAAAATCAAGAGTTGGTAGATGGCTATATGCAACGATTAGGAGATCTAGATAATGCTTATAAGCAGTTGAGCATAGAGATGGCAGAAGTAGGACCTACAGAAGCTACTTTGACTGCGCAAATAGATAATTTAAAATTTAGATTAGAGTTGCTATTCAAACTTAAAGAAAAATTAAAAGAACTTAAAAATCAAAATAATGAACAATTTAATTCAATACAAGCATAGCCTTACGGTTTTAGCCGTATTGTTAGTTTCGATTTCTGTTTTCGGGCAGAAAAAATATGTGGAAAGCTATAAAGCTACTTCAGATAAAATAGTCAAGTTGAATACTGCCTATACTCAAATTATTTTTGAAAGTTGGGATAAAGACAAGATTGAGATTGAAGCGCTTATTGATGGGGACGACCTCTCTGCAGAAGAGAAACAACAGCTATTTGATGAATGGGAGTTTTCTATATCTGAGAACGATAAAGAAGTAACTGTTACATCTTTAAATAGACCTATGGGAGGCCCTTTTAATGATCCAAGAATGGATGCTTTAAGTGGTATGTCTTTTACAGATCCTTTTATGTCAGATTTTTTTGCGAGCCATTCTTCTATGTTTTCTACACCAGGGATGCCTGAAGGTATGTTGTCACAAATGAGCGGAATGAACTTTGATTATGAAGCTTTTCAGAAAAACCCTCAAGCGTATATGGAGGCTTTTGAGAAAAAAATGTTAGGGGTAGAAAAAGAAGGAATGACCAGTGAAGATAGAATGAAAGAGATGGAGAGCCAGATGGAGGGGGCTATGAAAAAGATGGAAGAGCAATTTAAAAACAATGGGATGGACTACACTCAAAAAGTAGTTACAGATGCTAATGGGAATAAAACCTATATTATTGAAGGGTCTTCTAATAAAGTCATTAAAAGAAGACCTGTAGGTAAAAAAACCTTAATTATTAGAATGCCTAAAAAGACAGCTACAGAAATTAATGTGCGTCACGGTGAAATTAGAATGGCAAGTGCGAGTAATGTAAAAGCAACCCTTAATTATGCACCTTTTAAAGCAGAAAGTATTGATGGGGACGAAACTAATATTAATGCAGCGTATGCGCCTGTTGTAATTAATGATTGGAAAAATGGGAAATTGTATGTAAAATTTGTGGATCGAGTGACATTAAACACTGTTGGTGAAATTAACCTGACCTCAAACTCTAGTGGTGTTATTATTGGGACATTAGGTACAAGTGCTAAAATATCTTCTGCATTTGGAACCCTACGCATTGATAATGTAAACGATAATTTTAAGAAAATAGATTTACAGCTTGATAATACAAATACGGCTATTGTAACACCTTCTTCTGCTTTTAACGTTTCTTTTAATGGAAAACGCTCTAGCTTGAGATATAATAAAAACATCGAGTTAAGCCAGCGTAAGCAATATGATAGAGTGCTTGTAGATGGCTATCACAAATCTAGAGATGCAGAGCGCGAACTTTTAATAAGTGCTGCTTATAGTAATCTAGTATTACAATAAAATAGATATTGCGTTATTATTTAAAAAGCTTGCTAGTCAAGCTTTTTTTTATGCGCTGTTCTTAAAAATAAAGCTAAGATTGCGGCTGTGATAGTGCCTCCTACAAAAGCGCCTATTGCTGCTTGCCATCTGTAGTTATTTATGTTAAAGTAATTGTTTGCTTCTTCTATTTTCATCAAATCGTTAGTGACAGAATAATTGATAACTGTCTCAAAATACTCTGGTGTTATATAATTGTGTGTTATAAATTGGGCTATTGGCGATAGTAATACAATAAAAACGGTAAGGATTAAACCAGATACAAAACTTTGTCCCCAAGTAATTTCCTTTTGGTAAACTCTTCTACGTATTTCTCGCATGGCAAGCCAGTACATGATTAAACTAAATGGTAGAAAGAAGAGCGTTAGCCATTTATGGTCAGCAATCCCTTCGTCGTGCCAACCTAATGTTTTTTCAAGTAACATCCAGGCAAGTGACATGATGGTAAAAATGATGGCCCATTTAAGAGCGAGTCTAATCTTTGTGTAAACGTTCATGAATTAGCGATTATGTGTTTTTACTAATTTGATAAAGATATTAAAAAAGCACAGCTAGTTTTGCTTCAGAAATATTAAAATAAAAGTCCCGAGATCATTACTATGAAATCGGGACTTTTTTAATTATATGAAACTTTTGTAATGTGTTAGTCAACTAACACCCATTCTCCTTTTGAAATTAGAGGTAGGGCTTGTTTGTACTTTACATCTTTAGTCTCACCGCTCATTACGTGTTTGATAGTAACCTTATCATTACGACCTATTTTAGGCATTTCGCGTGTAATGGTTTCTGTTACTTGAGCACGTTGCGGTTGCGTTTGTCCTGCTTGTCTAGACTCTGCAGCACGTTCGTCAAGATTCTGTATTTCTGCTTTTTGTTCTTGAGTTTGTTCGCGTCTTACCTCACGCGCTTCTTGTATTTGTTGTTGATTCTCTTTTGGTAACTCTCCTTTAAATAAGAATGATAATACCTCCTTATTTACTTTTTCGATCATCTTTTTAAACAGTTCAAAAGCTTCAAACTTATAGATCAATAATGGATCTTTCTGCTCGTGAACGGCAAGTTGAACTGACTGCTTTAACTCATCCATTTTACGAAGGTGTGTTTTCCAAGAATCATCAATAATTGCAAGTGTGATATTCTTTTCAAAATCTGTGATTAGTTGTTTCCCTTCTGTATTGTATGCTTTCTCAAGATCTGTAGCAACGTTTAGTGTTTTTACACCATCTGTAAATGGCACTAAAATACGCTTGTATTTATCTGCTTGCGTTTCATACACATTTTTAATCACTGGAAAAGCCATCTCAGCGTTACGTTCCATTTTTTCTCTGTAATGAGCAAAAGCGGCTTTGTACACCTTACCTGTAATGTTTTGACTTGATAGCTTCTCAAATTCAGCCTCGGTAACAGGAGAGCTTGTAGAGAAGTATCTAATTAATTCGAACTCAAAGTTTTTATAGTCTTGAGCAGCTTTGTTTGATTCTGTAATTATTTCAGCAGTATCATACACCATATTTGCAATGTCAACTCTTAGTCTTTCACCAAAAAGAGCATTGTAACGACGCTTGTAAACTACTTCACGTTGTGCGTTCATTACATCATCATATTCTAAAAGTCTCTTACGAACCCCAAAGTTGTTTTCTTCAACTTTCTTTTGTGCACGTTCAATAGATTTTGAAATCATAGAATGCTGAATTACTTCACCTTCTTTTAATCCCATTTTATCCATCATCTTAGCAATGCGCTCACTACCAAAAAGACGCATTAAATTGTCTTCTAGCGATACATAAAACTGTGAGCTTCCTGGATCTCCTTGACGACCAGAACGACCTCTTAACTGTCTGTCAACACGTCTAGAGTCGTGACGCTCTGTACCTACAATGGCAAGTCCGCCTGCTTTTTTAACAGCATCACTTAATTTAATATCTGTACCACGTCCCGCCATGTTTGTCGCGATAGTTACTACCCCAGGATTACCTGCTTCAGCAACAATATCTGCTTCTTTCTTGTGCATTTTTGCATTAAGCGTGTTATGCGGAACATTGCGAATACTTAGCATACGACTTAGTAATTCAGAAATCTCTACAGAAGTTGTACCGATTAATACAGGTCTACCTTGTTTAGAAAGTTCTGTTACTTCATCAATAACGGCATTGTATTTTTCACGTTTAGTCTTGTAAATTTTGTCTTCTCTATCGTGACGTGCAATAGGTCTATTCGTCGGAATTTCTACCACATCAAGTTCGTAGATTTCCCAAAGTTCTCCTGCTTCAGTTATTGCTGTACCTGTCATACCAGACAGTTTTTTGTACATTCTAAAATAGTTTTGTAATGTTACCGTTGCGTAGGTCTGAGTTAAAGCTTCAATTTTTACATTTTCTTTAGCTTCAATTGCTTGGTGAAGACCGTCACTGTAGCGACGACCATCCATGATACGACCAGTTTGTTCATCTACAATCATTACTTTATTCTCCATCACAACGTACTGTGTGTCTTTTTCAAATAAAGTGTATGCTTTTAACAGTTGGTTAAGAGCATGGATACGTTCGCTTTTTATACCGTAATCGCGAAATAACTCTTCTTTTTCTTTAGCTTCTTCTTCTTTTTCTAGGCCTTTGTTTTCAATTTTAGAAATTTCCATTCCTATTTCTGGCATCACAAAGAAATCAGGATCGTCTGCTCCAGAAATATAATCTACACCTTTATCAGTAAGTTCTATCTGATTGTTCTTTTCTTCGATTACAAAGTAAAGTTCTGCATCAACTTTTGGCATCTCACGATTGTTGTCTGCCATGTAAATGTTTTCTGTTTTCTGTAAAATTTGACGAACACCTTCTTCAGAAAGAAATTTTATAAGGGCTTTGTTTTTTGGTAAACCTCTGTATACTCTTAATAATTGGAAACCACCTTCTTTAGTGTCTCCTTGTTTTATTAGTTTTTTAGCTTCAGATAATACACCTGTAAGATATTTACGCTGTACATCTACAATGTTTTGAATTTTTGGCTTCAGCTCATTAAACTCGTGACGATCTCCATCGGTTACTTGACCAGAGATAATTAATGGTGTTCTTGCATCATCAATTAAAACACTATCTACCTCATCGACAATGGCGTAGTGGTGTGGACGTTGTACAAGATCTCCAGTGGCGTGTGCCATGTTATCTCTAAGGTAGTCAAAACCAAATTCGTTATTTGTTCCGTAAGTAATATCTGCATTATAAGCGGCACGACGTTCATCACTATTTGGTCTGTGATAATCTATACAGTCTATACTCATTCCATGAAATTGGAAAATAGGAGCCATCCAAGCGCTATCACGTTTTGCTAGGTAATCATTTACTGTTACTAAGTGTACACCGTGACCTGCAAGTGCATTAAGGTAAACCGGTAAGGTTGCAACAAGTGTTTTACCTTCTCCCGTGTGCATTTCTGCTACTTTACCTTGGTGTAATGCTACACCACCTATAAGTTGTACATCATAGTGTACCATATCCCAAGTAATATCTTTACCAGCAGCATTCCAAGTGTTTTGATATATTGCTTTATCACCATCAAGAGTGATGTATGCTTTTTCTGCACTTAACTCACGGTCATAAGCAGTCGCTGTTACAGTAAGTGTTTCGTTTTCAGTAAAACGACGCGCTGTTTCTTTCATTACCGCAAATGCCTCTGGAAGAATCGTGTCTAAAGTATTTTTTTCTACTTCATACATTTCTTTTTTAACAGCATCTATTTCGTTGTAGATGTCTTCTTTTTTGTCAATATCTTCTTCTTTATCTGCGTCTATTCTTAGAGCGTCAACTTTAGATTGAAGTGCAGATTGATCTTCTTTTATTTTGTTTCTGAAATAATCTGACTTGGCTCTTAGCTCATCTATAGACAATGCGCTCATTGCTTTTTCAAAGCCTTTTATTTTGTCAACATAAGGTTGTATTGCGCTAATGTCTTGTTTGGATTTATCTCCAACGAATATTTTTAAAATATTATCTAAAAATGCCATGTATGTATTCTTTTTTTAAGTGCACTAAAATTAGTGGTGCACTATTTATTATATTAAGTTTTGAGTAATGCACAAGGTTTAATTCATGTGCGTTTTTTATTGAATAACACGATGCTCTACTATTTGTAAAGCTTGGTTTTCAATTAGTTTTTTAGAAAGTTTAATGAAGATAAATTACCATGAAAAAAGGTGTAGCTTGTGTTTGTGTGCGCTATGGTAATTGTATTGTTTGATGTGCCTGTGCTGTTTAGATCATAGCCTTTGGCAATTAAATTGTTTTGGTACTGTCTTTTTTGAAGAAATGCTATTTGAGATTTAAGTAATGCAGCTTGCGCATATACTTTTTTAACAATACAATCTTTTAAAGATTGAAGCGTCTTCTTAGTCTCTTCATTTTTTTGGTCTACCTGAACTTTAAGAAAATCAAAGCCGCTTGGCGCTGGGGGCAATGCATAGCTATTAGTCTCCATGGTAGCCATGAAGCTTAAAGAAAACCAATGTATATGTTGATTTGCTATCATTGTATAATAATCATAATCCCATTTTTTTTATGGGATTTCAAAGATAATGAACTCATTAAAGAATAAGTTTAAATGAGTTCAAATTTAAACTTAAAAAGCCACTGAAATACAGCGGCTTTTTTATACTTCGAGATATAAACTACGATCTCTTTTATTTAATTTAAAGATTAATTAAAACCTTTTAGTTCTAATATTCATCTTCATTCCACAGATAGTCTTCATCTGTAGGGTAGTCAGGCCAGATTTCTTCAATCGAATCATAAGAATCTCCTTCGTCTTCTATGGCTTGTAGGTTTTCTACAACCTCAAGAGGCGCTCCAGTTCTAATCGCGTAATCGATTAATTCATCTTTTGTTGCCGGCCACGGCGCATCACTTAAATAAGATGCTAATTCTAATGTCCAGTACATAATATATGCTGTTTAATTTTCTGCAAAAATAATTTTTTAGCTGAACAAGCCAAGTAATTTGACTGTTATTTCTGCGTTATTTGTAAGAACGTTTGTAAACGGTTGGTTTTTAGTTGGTTTTAGAGCGAGTGTTGGTCCTTAAAACTTTTCTGGTATCCATTTAACTTCGTCAGCTTTGAGGTCTAAAGACAACTTTCGTGCCAACACAAATAGGTAGTCAGATAGTCTGTTTAAGTATTTAATAACGCGTTCGTCTGTAGGTTCAAGTTCGTGTAAATGAGTAGCTAAGCGTTCTGCTCTACGGCATACGCAGCGAGCAACGTGACAATGTGACACTGTAGGGTGCCCTCCGGGTAATACAAAATGTGTCATTGGCGGTAAGCTCTCGTTCATGATGTCTATTTCTTTCTCTAGGAGTTCAATTTCTTCTTCGCTAATTTTAGAAATATTAAGACGTTCTTTTCCGTTTTTTAAAATTTCTTTTTCTGGCGGAGTTGCTAAAATTGCACCCACAGTGAAAAGCTTGTTTTGTACATGGACTAGTATTTCTTTACTACGAGGATCCATATCTTGGTCTCGTAAAAGCCCAACAAATGAGTTTAACTCGTCTACCGTTCCGTAGCTTTCAATACGGATGTGGTGCTTGGGTACTCGTGTGCCACCAAATAATGCTGTGGTTCCTTTATCTCCAGTTTTTGTATATACTTTCATAGTTTTAATTCAGAATTATTTGTTCTTTAATTTTTCATCTTCCTTCTTTTTCTCATAATAAGCTCGTTTAAAACTACGAGATTTTCGGTCTTTTTTTACAGACTTATTCTTTTTGTTGTTAAAAAGAAATACTACGAGTAAAACGCCTGCAATTGCTAGGTAAGTGTATAAAGAGTCCATAGCTGTAAAAATAAGGAAAATCTTATTCATCTACTTTATTTTTGTGATCAGTAAAAAGTGCTTGATTTTGAAAAATTCATCTTCGATTTAGATTTCGTCTTCGATTTCAATTATGCTATCTTTGCCGCTTATGCAAAAGGAGTTAAAAGAACAAGTAGATAAAGGAGTGATTCTGCCGTTGATGGAAGAATTTTACACCATTCAAGGAGAGGGGTACTATAAAGGTACTGCGGCTTATTTTATTAGAATAGGCGGTTGTGATGTAGGTTGCCATTGGTGTGATGTAAAAGAAAGTTGGAATCCAGATATACATCCGCCTACGAGTATTGAAACTATTGCAGATAATGCTGCAAAATATTCTAAAACTATTGTTATTACGGGTGGTGAACCTTTAATGTGGGATATGAACCCCTTAACAGAGCTGCTTAAGTCTAAAGGTGTAAATACACATATAGAGACTTCTGGGGCTTATTCTTTAAGTGGTACTTGGGATTGGATTTGTCTTTCTCCTAAAAAAATGAAATTACCTACACCAGAAGTGTATGCTGCAGCACACGAATTAAAAATGATTATCTATAATAAAGATGATTTTCGTTTTGCAGAAGAACAAGCTTCTAAAGTGAATGCAGATTGTAAATTGTTTTTACAGCCAGAATGGAGCAAGCGTGATAAGATGGTGCCTGAGATTGTAGATTATGTGATGCAGAATCCTAAATGGGTGGTGTCTTTACAAACGCATAAGTATCTTAATATTCCATAAAAAAAATGCCGTTTTATACTGTGATTAATCCAGTGTAAAACGGCATTTTAAAATACTATAAATAAGTAGCTTATTTTTTAAGTCCACTCATTGTTGCTGCAGGTGTTAAAATTGTTTTAGTTACAACGTCACCCCATCCCATATACATAGCGATGTTTGTTCCTTCTGCTTCAAATGCAACAGAAAAAGCTTCAATTGGCTCTTTAGAGGCAGATACAGTAGCTGTTGTTCTTGCTACGTCGTTCTTTTCGTTATACGAATAAGCTCCCCAAACATTAATGTCCTTGTTGATAATGATTGTCCAAGTTTTCTCTCCTGGAATTGTGAAAAGAGAGTAAGTACCTTTAGCTACTTTAGTTTTACCTACCATCATATCTTTGTAGAAAGTGATTTCAGCAGCTTCGTTTGCTCCTGTGCGCCATACGTTACCGTTTGGTGCTAATTTTGCTAAAGGACGTTCGTTTAGTTGAGGTCTACCATAAGTTACTTTAACTGCCTTGTCTGATTCTTTGTAGCTAACAGGGAAAGCGGCTTGGTCCATTGGACTTTTGTCTAAGTCTTTAAACTCTTGCGCATAGGTGTTTGTAGAAACAAGTGTTACTAATGCTAGGACTAATGCACTAAAAATAGATTTTTTCATGTGGTGTTTGTTAAGGGTTAAATATTATTATTATCCTCTTGGTCTTTAAAAAAGATAAAAGCTTTCAAAAGAATGTCTCAGGATTCAAATGTATATAATAAACTTGCTGGTTTTTCACAATCATTTGTTAATAACTTAAGGTTCAAAAAGAGCCAGAGCGCCTTATTTAATAATGCTTTGTGTTATATTTGTTTGGTTCGGAAATGTGCAAGATTTACAAGAGTTTATTGAAAAAGAACTTTATTGGTTTTATGCCATTTCTACAATGATAAATGACTAACAGTTAATACAGAAAATCAGTCTTTTACTGGTTTATAATAATGATATCCGCAAAAGCGGAACTTACTATGAGCGAAGAAAATAAAAAAGGAAATTACGGAGCAGATCAAATTCAAGCCTTGGAAGGGATGGAACATGTGCGTATGCGTCCATCGATGTATATTGGGGATGTTGGAGTACGCGGGTTGCACCATCTTGTTTATGAGGTAATAGATAACTCAATTGATGAGGCACTTGCGGGACATTGTGATACCGTAGATGTTTGGATTAATGAAGATAATAGTATCACGGTTAGAGATAATGGACGTGGTATTCCTGTAGATATTCATAAAAAAGAAGGGGTTTCTGCCTTACAGGTAGTAATGACCAAGATTGGTGCCGGGGGTAAATTTGATAAAGATAGTTACAAAGTATCTGGTGGTTTACACGGGGTAGGTGTGAGTTGTGTGAATGCACTTTCTGTACACTTAAAGGCAACTGTTTTTAGAAATGGAAGTATCTATGAGCAAGAGTATGAACGCGGAAAAGCAATGTATCCTGTTAAGCAGGTAGGAAGCACAGAAGATCGTGGTACCGAAGTTACATTTAAGCCAGATGAAGAGATCTTTAAGCAAACACGCGAGTATAATTATGACACCTTAGCAAGTAGGTTGCGTGAGCTAGCTTTTTTAAATAAAGGAATTACGATAACTTTAGAAGATAAACGTGAGGTTGAAGAAGACGGTTCTTTTAAGGGTGAAACGTTTCATAGTACAGAAGGCTTAAAAGAATTTGTAAGGTTTCTTGATGGAAACCGCGAAATGCTAATAGCAGATGTAATTTCTATGGAGGGTGAAAAAAATGACATTCCTGTAGAAGTGGCTATGGTGTATAATACATCTTACAATGAAAATTTACATTCTTATGTAAATAATATTAATACACATGAAGGGGGTACACATTTATCAGGTTTTAGACGTGGATTGACACATACCTTAAAGAAGTACGCAGATGCTTCTGGTATGTTAGATAAATTAAAGTTTGATATTTCTGGAGATGATTTTAGAGAAGGTCTTACTGCTATTGTGTCTGTAAAAGTGCAAGAGCCACAATTTGAAGGGCAAACAAAGACAAAATTAGGAAACAGAGAAGTAACAAGCGCAGTAAGCCAAGCGGTTTCTGAAATGCTAGAAAATTACTTAGAAGAAAATCCTAATGATGCAAAAACGATCGTTCAAAAAGTAATTCTTGCTGCTACAGCAAGACACGCAGCGCGTAAAGCTCGTGAAATGGTTCAGCGTAAAACCGTAATGAGCGGTGGTGGCTTACCAGGAAAACTGTCAGATTGTTCAGAGCAGGACCCAGAAAGATGTGAAGTATTTCTTGTCGAGGGAGATTCGGCGGGTGGTACAGCAAAGCAAGGGCGTGACCGTAATTTTCAAGCCATTTTACCGTTACGTGGTAAAATATTAAATGTTGAAAAGGCGATGCAGCACAAGGTGTTTGAAAATGAAGAGATAAGAAACATTTTTACAGCGCTTGGTGTTACCATCGGAACAGAAGAAGATAGTAAAGCGCTTAACTTGTCAAAACTAAGATATCATAAGGTAGTAATTATGTGTGATGCCGATGTCGATGGTAGTCACATTTCTACCTTAATATTAACCTTCTTCTTTAGGTATATGCGTGAACTTGTAGAATCTGGTTATGTGTATATCGCGACTCCTCCTTTATATTTAGTTAAAAAAGGAGCTAAAAAAGAATACGCTTGGAGTGATGCAGAACGTGATGCTTTAAATGAGAAATTTGGTGGTAGTGCTTCTATACAGCGTTACAAGGGTCTTGGGGAAATGAATGCAAGTCAATTATGGGACACAACCATGAATCCAGACTTTAGAACCCTTCGTCAGGTTGCTATAGATAATGGAACAGAAGCAGATAGAATATTCTCTATGCTGATGGGTGACGAAGTTCCACCTAGACGTGAATTTATTGAGAAGAATGCTGTGTACGCAAATATAGACGCGTAAACCATTCGGGTAATTATATAAGAAACTGCTTAAATATCGTTATGGTATTTAAGCAGTTTTTTTGTGTTTTAGAAATGCCTAATTTGGTGTTGTGTCGTCATCTCGTAGTGTAAAGTTTTTTGTTTTTAAGCTTACTTTTAAGCGTTTTTGAAGATAAATGATGAGTATTATAGTGAATGCGAGGTGATTTACTTGAATTTTCAAGAAATTTTAATGGTTGACAGCCTTTAGGTAGTCTGATTAATTAGTATTTTTGTATGTAAGTTCTGGGGTTGTATGGTTTCAGAATTTTAAAGTAAATGTTTAATTCTCTAAAGATGCTAAAAACGGCATATTTTAGAATAAAAAGTATCTCGCCTTAGCGGGAAATAATATGAAAGTAACAGTAGTAGGAGCAGGAGCAGTAGGTGCAAGTTGTGCCGAATATATCGCAATCAAAAATTTTGCTAGCGAAGTAGTTTTAGTAGATATCAAAGAAGGTTTTGCAGAAGGAAAAGCAATGGACCTTATGCAAACAGCATCTTTAAATGGATTTGATACAAAAATCACTGGGGTAACTGGAGATTATAGTAAAACAGCTGGTAGTGATATTTGTGTAATTACAAGCGGAATTCCAAGGAAGCCAGGTATGACTCGTGAAGAGTTAATTGGTATCAATGCTGGTATTGTAAAAAGTGTTTCTTCAAGTTTAATTGAGCAATCTCCTAATACAATTATCATTGTGGTGAGTAACCCAATGGATACAATGACGTACTTAGTTCATAAAACGACAGGTCTTCCTAAAAACAGAATTATCGGTATGGGTGGTGCTTTAGATAGTGCTCGTTTTAAATACAGATTAGCAGAAGCTTTAGGTGCGCCTATTAGTGATGTTGACGGAATGGTAATTGGTGGGCACAGTGATAAAGGAATGGTGCCATTAACGCGTTTAGCTACTAGAAATAGTGTGCCTGTAACTGAGTTTATTTCTGAAGAGCGATTAAATGAGGTAAAGGAAGCAACTAAAGTAGGTGGGGCTACATTAACAGGATTGTTAGGTACTTCTGCTTGGTATGCTCCAGGTGCAGCGGTTTCTGGTTTAGTGCAAGCAATTGCTTGTGACCAAAAGAAAATCTTCCCTTGTTCTACTTTATTAGATGGAGAATATGGTTTAAGTGATCTTTGTATTGGTGTACCAGTTGTGTTGGGTCGTAACGGGATTGAAAGTATCGTAGATATCACGTTAAATGATGCAGAAAAAGAACACATGCAAGCATCTGCAGAAGGTGTGCGTGCAACTAATGGTTTATTAGAATTGTAATGATATTTTTATCAGTCTGAGCGTAGGCAAAGACGGTAAAATAAAATTGATAAAACCTTCTAGATATATACATCTAGGAGGTTTTTTTATGCGAAAATTTTATGCTTTTTTTTCTTCATATCTTTTTAAAGTATTCCCGTCAGATTTAATTATATTTGACCGATGCTAAAAAACTGGTATATAGCAACTTTTGTGACATTGATTACGGTAATGGGCGTAGGCTTCGTTCCTTTTTCTGTACCTAATCAAGAGATTGTTGTTCAGTTTTCTGAAACAACATCTAAAGAAGATGCTGCTACGGCTATTGCTCAGGTAAGAGCACAATTAGAAGTGTTAGGGGTGCATGATGTGCAGATAAGTCATCGCGCAAACGGAACCTTAAAGATCTCTTATTACAGCGATATTGATGTTTCGGCAATACAAGCGTTTTTCACAAGACAACAACATCCTTTTTCTGAGACCAAAGGTGTAACACCTTCGGGTCATAAAAATCTGCCTTTTCAAGAAAGTTTTGATGCTTATCAATTTACCGTTTCTGAAATTGGTAATGAAATAGATGTTCATAATGGTTTAAAAGGGCATCTGCTAGAGATTGACACAAAAAGCAGTCGTTTTTATCCGCCAGATTTCTCCTTTACAGCTGTTTCAAGCATTTTTAAAAAAGAATTAAAAATAACCGATGTTTCGGTATTAATCTTTAGTCGACAGTCGATAACTGTAGGCTTATCTTCCCGTTTATTTCCAGAGACTCGCGCTGGACCTATTGTTTAATTTTGGAGTATTTCCGCAGAATTTATTTAGAAGATTTATGGTCATTACGAACTATAGATTTTTAAAACATTAGCTTGAGTTATCTCGAAGCTATTTTCACTTATAAATAATTGTCAAATTACGGGTATAGAAGTATCTTCGCCCGATTAAAATTTTGATTATAAAAAACATTTAAAATGCAAAACAAAGGACTAATTACACTTTTTGCAGTATTATTTGGTTTGGTAAGTTTATACCAATTATCATTTACATACTTCGCATCAAGTACAGAAACAGAAGCCAAGGCATATGCTGACGCTAAATACCCAGCAACAATGCCCAACGAGAGAGACGTTGCTGAGCTTCGTTACTTAGATTCAATAGGGAACGACCCTATCTTTATGGGTATTGACTATAATACTGCAAAAGAAAAAGAACTTAATAAAGGGCTTGACCTTAAAGGTGGTATTAACGTAATTCTTCAAGTATCTGTTAAAGATATTTTACAAGGTCTTGCAAATAACACAAAGGACCCTGCATTTAATTTAGCTTTAAAAAATGCAGATGAATTACAGAAAAGTTCTCAAGATACTTACTTACAATCTTTCTTTACAGCGTTTGATGCGTTAGATGGAGAGAATTCATTAGCATCTCCAGATATTTTCTTTAACAAGAATCTAGAAGATGATATTTCTCTTGACCAACCTAATGATGAGGTTAAGGTAATTATTGAGCGTAAGATTGATGAGTCTATTACTTCTGCTTTTGAGGTATTACGTAAGCGTATTGATAAGTTTGGGGTAACACAACCTAACATTCAGCGTTTAGGAGAATCTGCTCGTATTTTAGTAGAATTACCTGGAGCTAAAGATGTAAGCCGTGTAACAGATCTTGTAACTAAAACAGCTCAGTTAGAATTTTGGGATGTATATAAGAGTGACGAGATTGCTGGTTTCGTTATGCAAGCAGAAAGCAAGATTAGAGAAATTAATAAAGCAAAAAACCCTGTTAAAGAAGAAGTAGAAGCGGTACAGGAAGAAGTAGAAGAAGCTGCTCAAGATGGTGATGATTCATTAGATGATTTATTAGGTGGTGAAGAAGTAGCTGAAGAAGAAGTTGATGCTTCAGTAGAATACCCAATTACATCTAAGATGGTTCGTCCAGGAGTTTCTGGAAGTCCAATTATAGCTACTTTTTACGAAAAAGATGCTGATGAAATTTTGGAATACCTTAATATGCCACAGGTAAGATCTCTACTTAAAGGAGATATGCGTTATGCAAACTTTGTGTGGGAACAGCCAACAACACTAGAGGTAATTAATGCTGATGGTGAAGAGGAAGAAATTAAGGTTGTTAATCTTTATGCACTTAAAGGAAACAAACAAGATGTGCCACCACTTTCTGGTGATGTAGTTGTAGATGCTTTACAAACTTACGGAGCATCTGGAGAAGTAGCTGTATCTATGCAAATGAATGGTAAAGGAGCTAAGGTTTGGCAAGAAATGACAAACCAAGCAAACTTAAATCAAAGCCAGATTGCAATTGTACTTGATGATGTGGTTTATAGTGCACCGGGTGTAACTAGTCCAGGTGGTATCCCAGGAGGAAATAGCTCTATTACGGGTAACTTTTCAATACTTGAAGCTCAAGATTTAGCAAACGTATTACGTGCGGGTAAATTACCTGCTTCTGCAGAGATTATTCAAGGAGAGGTTGTAGGACCTACTTTAGGTAAGGAAGCGGTAAGAAGTGGTATGCTATCATTTGGTATTGCGTTGTTATTTGTATTGTTATGGATGATTTTATACTATGGTAAAGCTGGAGCTTTTGCAGATGTTGCACTTGCAGTAAACATCTTATTTATTTTTGGTGTTCTTGCTGGATTAGGAGCTGTATTAACTTTACCTGGAATTGCGGGGGTTGTATTAACTATTGGTATGTCTGTTGATGCAAACGTGTTAATCTTTGAGAGGATCAAAGAAGAGATGTATAAAGGAAAATCACAAAAAGATGCGATTAAAGATGGATTTAGTAATGCATTATCTTCTATTTTAGATGCAAACATTACTACGGGACTTACTGGTATTATTTTATTAGTATTTGGTACAGGACCAATCAAAGGTTTTGCAACTACATTATTAATTGGTATTTTAACTTCTTTATTTACAGCAATCTTTATTACAAGATTATTTGTAGATCGTTATACTAAAAATGGTAAGTCATTAGACTTCTCTACAGGTCTTACTAAAAACTTCTTGAGAAATGTAAATATCGACTTCTTAGGGAAGCGTAAAATGGCTTATATTATTTCTACTGTATTAATCGTAGTTAGTCTTGGTTCTTTATTTACTAACGGTCTTAATCAAGGTGTTGACTTTGTTGGAGGTAGAACTTACACAGTACGTTTTGATCAAGATGTAGATGCTAATAAAGTAGAAGAAAGTCTTGTTGAGGTTTTTGGAAGTGCAGAAGCAAAAACATACGGTGGTGATAATCAATTGAAAATCACAACAAAATATAAAGTAAATGAAACAGGTACGGCAATAGATCAAGAAATAGAAAACAAACTATTTACAGGTCTTAAACCTTACTTGCCAGGAACGATGACATTTGAAGCTTTTACTAGCGATGATGCAACGAAGGTAGCGGGTAGAATGGAGTCTTATAAAGTGAGCCCTTCTATTGCGGATGATATCAAGAAATCTTCTGTTTGGGCAATCTTAGGTTCATTATTAGTTGTGTTCTTGTATATATTATTACGTTTTAGAAGATGGCAGTTTAGTTTAGGTGCTGTTTCTGCAGTATTTCATGATGTTATTATCGTATTAGGTATATTCTCTCTTACATATAGCTTTATGCCATTTAGTATGGAGATCGACCAATCTTTTATTGCTGCAATCTTAACGGTTATTGGATATTCATTAAATGATACCGTGGTTGTGTTTGATAGAATTAGAGAGTACTTTAATGAGCACACATCGTGGCCATTAGGTAAAGTAATTAATGAGGCATTAAACAGTACATTAAGCCGTACATTAAATACGTCTCTTACTACTTTAATCGTATTACTTTCTATCTTCTTATTTGGAGCAGAATCAATCAAAGGATTGATATTTGCCTTAATAATAGGGGTGCTAGTTGGTACTTATTCTTCACTATTCATTGCAACACCAGTGATGTTTGATTCTGTAAAGAATAAAGGAATTGACTTAAGTAATAAAAAGGAGGATGAATTAGAAGAAGCTGCAGAAGCTTAATCTTATTTCTTTAAAATTATAAAAGCCTTTCAAGTGTATGCTTGAAAGGCTTTTTTTATGCTTCGGAAATATTAAATATTTGATTTTTGTGGCTTGCTAAGATTACTTTTTTATTAATTGTATATCTAAAACGTCTCTAAGGCTTTGCAGGCTTCGTTTGGATAATCGTTTAAAGAATAAGGGGATAAGGATAAATCTAATTACAGCAATTTGTCCTAGCATAATCACAATCATGAGCCAATGAAATGCTGCTGTTGCTGTAAGTAGCTGTATGCATACTGCAGCTACAGGAAATAACATAAATAGAAGTAAAAAACCTTTAAAGACTTTGTGGATAGTGATTGTAATTTTTACACCATTAGGCTCTATGGTTCCTTCTAAAACACAAAATGCTCCAAAACCTATCTCAGATGTAATGAGCTTAAATTGATGATGATTAATTATTCCTCTAAAAGATTTATCTGTGTGGCTTGATGTTAGGTGTTTTGAGTGTTCAGTACGTCTTTTAAGCCGTTCTAGCGTTTTTTCTTGTGTGTCTATTAACGTGAAGTGGTATTCTTTTTTTGGCCAGAACTTCATTGCATTAAAATTTCAGAAATGATTTTTATTACTACAGAAAATGCTTGTTTTTTATTAGTTGAGTTTCCAGGTTACACGATCTCCTTCAAGAATGTCAAGACGAGCGCTAACACCTCCGTTAAGTTCTAATACGTATTTTATAGGTGTTCCAGAAGAAAGAGAAGAGGGGTCCATAGGTTTTGCGTTCCTGTAGATTTTTTCAATCACTTTCTGTTCGTTGATGTATAAAATATCTAGCGAAATCTCTGTATTCTTCATGTAAAAAGAACGTGGTTGCGATGTGTCAAAAAGGAATAACATTCCTGCGTCTTGAGGCAAACTTTTGCGGTACATTAAACCTGTTTGAGTCTCATAGTCTCCTTCTGCAGTTTCTATGTTAAAAGTGCTGGATATTGAGTCTGAGTCTTTTTTGTAAACGTTTAAAGTTCCGTCTTTTGTAAAAGCGATTTCTTGCGTAAGTACTTTGTTAGGGGTCTTATTTTCTTTACAAGACATTAGATTTAAAACAAAGGCAAACGATAAAAGAACTAAGAACGTGTTTTTCATTTTTTTCATAAGTATTGTTTTAAAACTGTTGGTTTAATCTTCAGCGCTGTATTTCTTTTTTGACGAAGCAACTACCATGTAAATACCAAATAGTATAAAAGGAATACTTAACCACTGTCCTGTGTTTAATAACCAGTCTGCACGGTCATCTACTTGTGCTTCTTTTATAAACTCTACAAAAAAGCGTACGAGCCAAAGTAAAACTAAAAAAGATCCAAAAAGAAAACCTAAATAGTGGCGTTTGTCTGTTTTCCAATAAATAAACCATAAAATTAAAAAGACAAAAACATACCCAAAAGATTCATAGAGTTGTGCAGGGTGTCTTGCAAAATCTTCTCCTAGTTGTACAAATACAACTCCAAAATCGGTACCTGTCGCTTTTCCTATTATTTCAGAATTAATAAAATTACCCAAACGTACAAATATGGCTCCAGAGGCTACGGCAATAACCACACGATCTAAAATCCATAATACAGGTTTTTTTAATACCTTTTTACTATAAATAAACATAGCGATGATAACACCAATTGCAGCACCATGACTTGCAAGTCCTTGAAAACCGGTGTATTCAAACTCAGGTACAAAGCTAAAAGGTAGAAATACAGAAAAGAAATCTTGACTAATAAGTTCTGGTTGGTAAAAAATTACGTGTCCCATTCTGGCTCCTATTAAAATAGCGAGCACCATGTAAATAAAAAGGCTGTCTAGTTTTTCATGAGAAATTTTCTCTCTTGCAAATATTTTTTTTGTGATAAACCAGCCTAAGGTAAAGGCTATTACAAACATAAGGCTGTAATAACGAACCATAAAAAAACCTAAGTCGATCCCTTTACTTGGGTCCCAGACAAAACTTGAAAAATACATATGTGTAGTAATATTTAAGGTTTAAAGGTACTAAATTGATGTCGAAATCGAACTTGAAATCGAACTTGTGATGTTACTTTTTTTGTACACTTCTATGTTTGAAACTTAAAGTGATTAAAAAAAATAAAAATTAGGATTCTTTTTTGGGCGGAACAGGGTCGTGGCCGTGACCTCCCCAGGGATTGCAACTTGCTATTCTTTTAATACCAAGCCAACCTCCTTTAATTAGTCCGTGTGTTTGTAGTGCTTCTACAGTATAATGCGAACAGGTAGGGGTGTAGCGGCACGTGGGTGGTATTAATGGCGATAAAACATGTTGATATACTCTTATTAAAAAGATAAAAGGAGCAATCAGTATTTTTTTTAAGAATGTCAAAAGCTTAAATTATTGTTTTATTGCGGTCTTTCAGTTTGTTGTTATTAAATACTAAAAGTAGTCCCGTCTTTTCCGTCTTTTAATTGAATGCCTATTTCTTGTAATTGGTCGCGAATTTCATCACTCTTTGCCCAATCTTTATTAGCACGTGCTTCGTTTCTTAATTGGATCAGTAAATTCATAGCGCCTTCTAGTTTGCTACTATCTCCGCTACCTTCCATAGAAACGTCTTCTAGTCCTAATACATCAAAAATAAAGGCGTGCATTGTACTTTTTAGTAATGCTTTGTCAGTTTCGCTAAGCTTTTCATTGCCATCTTTAACGCCATTTATAAACTTGGTCGCCTCAAATAATTGAGCGATTAAAATAGGACTATTAAAATCGTCATTCATGGCATCGTAGCAAGATTGTTTCCAAGTAGAAACATTCATGCTTGTCATTTCGCTAACAGGTAAAGCGTCAATATTGCGATAGCTTTCCATTAACCTATTGTAGCCTTTTTCTGAGGCTTCTAATGCTTCGTTACTAAAATCTAAAATACTTCTGTAATGTGCTTGGTACATAAAGAATTTAGCGACTGTTGCAGGAAATGCTTTGTTTAAAATATCATTATTACCACTAATTAACTCGCTTGGCAAGATGTTATTTCCGGTAGATTTTGACATCTTTTTACCGTTTAATGTCAGCATATTTGCGTGCATCCAAACATTTACTGGCGACTCGTTATTGCAGGCTTCTGCTTGTGCAATTTCACATTCGTGGTGCGGAAATTTTAAGTCCATTCCGCCTCCGTGAATGTCAAATTTATTCCCTAAATATTTGGTGCTCATGGCAGTACATTCTAAGTGCCATCCTGGAAAACCATCACTCCAAGGTGAAGGCCAGCGCATAATGTGTTTCGGTTCTGCTTTTTTCCAAAGAGCAAAATCTTGCGGATTTTTCTTTTCAGATTGTCCTGCAAGTTCACGAGAATTAGAAACCATATCTTCAAGATTTCTACCGCTCAATTTTCCATAGTCGTGATCTTCGTTAAATTTTGTAACATCAAAATAAACAGAGCCATTTTTCTCGTATCCGTAGCCTTTTTTTATGATGTCTTGAACAATTTCTATTTGTTCAATAATGTGACCAGTAGCGGTAGGTTCGATACTAGGAGGAAAGGCGTTAAATTTTGCCATAGTGTCATGGAAGTCTACGGTATATTTTTGTACCACTTCCATAGGTTCTATGTTTTCTAAACGCGCTTTTTTAGCAATAGGATCATCACCGCTTTCTCCATCGTTTTCAAGATGGCCAGCATCTGTAATGTTGCGTACGTAGCGTACCTTGTAGTCAAGATGTTTTAAGTACCTAAACACTAAATCGAAAGATAAAAAAGTACGACAGTTACCTAAGTGTACATTGCTATAAACGGTTGGTCCGCAAACATAAAGTCCGACAGCGCCTTCGTTAATAGGAGTAAAAACTTCTTTCGCCTTTGTAAGCGAATTGTAAATGTGTACTTGTTGTTCTTTGTATAGTGCCATTTTGTTTATAATTAGTTTTTCAGTAAAAAAGTAATTAGTAGTCTGCTTGTTGTATTCCTATGTCAGTCTGAGCGCAGTCTAAGACTCAGAGCTGTTGTCAGTCTAAACGTATTCGAAGACTCAAAACCGTTGTCAGTCTGAGCGCAGTCGAAGACCATTAAATAACAGATTTTCCAATCTGAAATAGCTTAAATTTTAATATTCAGGCTATTTGTTTGATTTCGACTGCGCTTAATCTGACAGTTTATTTTAGTATGTTGTTTCTAGTTTGATGTATTCTAAAAACTCTCTTCTTACGTCTGGGCTTTTAAATGCACCACAAAATTCGCTAGTTACAGTACTGCTATCAATATCTCTAATCCCTCTAGAATTTACGCATAGGTGTTTTGCGTCAATGACACAGGCAACATCGTCTGTTCCTAAAACTTCTTGGAGTTCTTTTACTATTTGCATTGTAAGTCGCTCTTGTACTTGAGGTCTTTTTGCATAATAATCTACAATGCGATTCATTTTAGAAAGTCCAACTACCGTTCCTTTAGATATGTAGGCGATGTGGGCTCTCCCAACGATAGGGAGTAAATGGTGTTCGCAGGTAGAATACAAAGTAATGTTTTTTTCGACCAACATTTCGTTGTACTTGTACTTATTGTCAAAAGTAGATGCTTTTGGTTTTCTGTCTGGGTGTAAGCCTCCAAAAATCTCTTTAACAAACATTTTTGCAACTCTATTAGGTGTGCCTTTTAGACTGTCGTCTGTGAGGTCTAAACCTAGTGTTTGCATAATGTTTTGTACATCTGACTTTATACTGTTAATTTTTTCTTCGTCGCTAAGTTCAAAAGCATCACTGCGTAGCGGAGTATCACCAGAGGTGGCAACGTGTGCATCACCAATAGCTTCAATATTTTCTAATTCTTTTTCTAAATCCATTGCGTCATTTTTCAGTTTAAAAATGCGAAATGCAAAGATAGTCAATCGATATAACGTTTTTAAAGAACGGGAAGACATTTATTTAAGGTAAATCCGCCGATATATCATAAAATTTTCTTAATTTCCCCGACAAATTAATTTTCAACGCTATGAAAAATATAATTACTACAGCAATATTTCTATTGCTGTTATCCCCGATGGTGTATGCTCAAATACAGCAACCGCCTGCAGAAAAGTTTGACCAATATTTTAATGAAGTCTTTACTGGAGAAGGAGCTACTTACTATTCTCCTGAAAGTACTCATTTTAAAAAGTTAAAAAAAATGTATGAAAATAGAATACATTTTACAACCTATGATGCTGCTACAATTGAAGCAAAGGGCTTTGATAATTTAACTTCGGTACCTTTAAATACAGTTTACAATAAAGGTTTGCAGCGCGATACTGAATTTGATATAAATTCATTTAATCCTTTAAAATATTATTTTGATTATCATACGAGAGCTACGCAGATCTTTGTGTTAGGAAATACAAACACAGTGATGGTTATTTATCCTCAATCAATTACTCAGCAGTAAAAATTTAAATATGAAAAAGCTTTTATATATACTATTCTTACTTCCCTGTGTAATTTTTGCACAAGAAGTACCAATTATGAATACTACTGTTAATACTTGTGTCGGGACCTTTGTTGATACGGGTGGTTCTGCAGGTAATTATGGTAGTAATCAAGGAATTATTTTTACAATTTGCCCTGATGCTCCTGGTGAAGTATCGCGAGTAAATTTTACTTTTTTTGAAACACAACTTAACGAAGATGTTTTAACGGTTTATGAAGGTGCTAATAACCTTCCTGCTTTTGAGATTGGGTCTTATTCTGGTACTAATAGTCCAGGTAATATTCTAGGTGATTTAGCTATTGATGGTGGTTGTTTAACATTTGCGTTTTTTTCAAATAATTCACTAACCATGGCAGGCTGGGAAGCAGAGATTAGTTGTTCTCCTCCTTGTCAATCTGTAAATGCTGTTTTTGATAGCTCTGTACCGCCAATAGATCCAGCAGAAGGAGTTATTTTAGCATGTCCAGGTGAACCAATTGCTTTTAATGGGTCAGGTCTTTTTTCTGACGGTAATGATGCTGGTGCGGTCTATGAATGGTTTTTTAGTGATGGTACTTCTTTAGTGGGGCAATCGGTAATGAAAACCTTTGCCGCTGGAGGATATTATGAAGTAGACCTTACTATTACAGATGCTTTTGGTTGTGAGAGTGTAAATGATATTGGTGTTATAGTTCAAGTTGGTACGGTGCCAGATTTTACAGGTACAGGGGCTGCTATGGATCCTATTTGTCTAGGAGATGCTGTTATTTTAACAGGAGCGGTAGAGCCAGTACCCTTTGAGGTAAATTGTACGATACCAGTGGCAGAAATAGTAGAACTGCCAGATGTTAACGACCCTAATAATCCTAATTCTGACGGGATATATGATGATAGTACTATTACTGTAGACTGTTTTCCTGTAGGTGCTGTCGTGGAAAATGCAAGTGATATTTTAGAGATTTGTGTAAATATGGAACATTCATATTTAGGAGATTTAGAAGTTTTTATGCGAGCTCCAGATGGGACTGAAGTGTTGTTGTTTGATGGTGGTACTGGTGGTAACACGAACCTAGGTTTACCAAATTCTGATGATTTTCAAAATCCTGGTGTTGGATTTGATTACTGTTTTAATGAAGCGACAGGGACTACTAATCTTGTTAACGGAAATACAGTAACTACAACCTCTAATGAGGGTGGTGTATCCATTGAAGCAGGGGATTATCTGCCAGATGAGCCTTTTTCAGGTTTTATAGGCGTGCCACTTAATGGTGACTGGACTATTGTGATTATAGATAATATAGGGTTAGATAACGGCTACATCTTTTCGTGGTTTGTCAATTTTGATCCGGGTATTATCCCTGCAGATGCCGCTTTTGAGCCTGTAATTACTAGTGAGGCTTGGGATGCATCTCCAGACTTAACACCGGTAGGGGGTAATAATGCCTCGGTATTGCCTACAACGGTAGGACAGCATTGTTACACGTATAGAGTGACAGATGATTTTGGTTGTGAACACACACAAGAAGTTTGTATAGACGTATTACCATCACCTACGGCAAATGAGCCAGATGATATTTTAATTTGTGATGATGGTACAGGTGTAGGCGTTTTTAATTTAACACAAAATACCCCTGTAGTTCTTGGTACTCAAAATGCGGCAGATTTTACAATTACCTATCATAACTCTCAAGCAGATGCAGATGCTGGTGTTCCAGAAATAGGAACTCCTGGAGCATATCCTATTACGGGAACTTCAGAGATTATTTATGTTCGAATAGACGATAATTCTGGGCAATGTTATGACACTGCTTCTTTTGAGATTCAATTTTTACCGGTAGCAGTACTTGATCCTATCACAGATTTATTACTCTGTGATGATAATGCCGATGGTTTTGAGCTTGTTAACATACCGTTTTTAAAGGATACTGAAGTATTAAACGGTCAAAATGCAGCAGATTATATTATTACCTATCATGAAAGTGCAGCAGAGGCCAATGCAGATATAAATGCTTTGCCAGTGCCTTATAATGCCCCTGCACCAGGTCAAGAGATCTTTGTTCGTATAGAAAATAGTACACAAAACATAGGGGTGTGTTATTTAGTCAATAGTTTTGATTTAGGCATATATCAGGCACCACCAGCGACTCAGCCTACTCCGTATGTGCTTTGTGATGAAATGCCAAATGATGGTTTTGCAATTTTTGATTTAACTACAAAAAATGTAGAAGTTACAGCAGGAAACCCTGAAGCAGAAGTATTGTATTTTGAGAGTTTAGATGATGCGCAAATGAATAACGCTCCTATCAATCCTGATAATGCGTATCAAAATACAATGGCTGGTTTTCAGACACTATTTGTTAGAGTCCAAAATGTGAATAATGCAGATTGTCATAATATTGTGACATTGGATATTCAGGTGAATAATTCTCCAGAGATTTTAGATCCAATTCCAAATTATTTTTTATGCGATAATGATGAAGATTTTGTAGAGGTTTTTGATCTTACTTCAAAAGATGATGAGATAGAAAATGGCTTGGTCGATGTGACGACAACATACTATGACACACTTGCAGATGCAGAAAATGGAGTGAACCCAATTCCAAATCCAGATGCTTATACGAGTGGAAACAATGAGATTTATGCCGTTGTAGAAAACAATCTTGGTTGTCAAACCATAGGTTCTTTTCTTTTGGTGTTAGGAACTGTGCCAGAATATAGTGTTCCACTTGCTTTTGAGCAATGTGATTTTTTAAGTGATGGAATCGAAGATTTTGATTTAAATGAGGCAAATGATCAGATTATCAATGGCGGAGTAGGGATAAGTGTTACCTACTTCGGAAATATGCTAGATGCCGAAAATGCGACCAACCCATTAGTAATTCCTTATGAGAGTATGGGAGGTGAAACAGTATGGGTTCGTATAGAAGATGATGTTACTGGGTGTTATGGCGTAGAAAGTATGGAACTTGTATTAGTACCATTACCTACCATATGCGAGCCAGAACCACTTGTGTTTTGTGATGTTGATAATGACGGAATAGGTGAGTTTATATTAGAAGAAGCCGAAAGTGAAATACGTTGTGGAGATCCTTCAGGAAATTTAGACGTTACCTATCACGAAACACCAGGAGAAGCAGCTAGTGGTTTAAACCCAATTCCAGATGATGTGGTTTATTTAAATATTAATGCATACAATCAAACTATTTATGTAAGATTAACAGATCTTTCTACAGGTTGTTATGACACAACATTGTTAGAATTAGTAGTAGGCGATAGTCCAGAAATCACACAACCAGACCCAATTATTCTTTGTGATGATAATGGTGATGGAGTAGAGATATTCGATTTATATTCTGTTGAAGCGCAGCTATTAGCTGGTGTAGATGAGACATTATTTACCGTAGAGTATTTTGAATACCAAGCCAATGCAGATAGTGGTGTTAATCCTATTGTAAACGCTGGTGCTTATCCTAATCAGCCAGCATTAGGGAATCCTCAAATTATTTATATAGTTGTTACAGATATTGATAGTGGTTGTTCTAGCCAGACTACGGTAGAGTTGTTTGTAAACCAAGCGCCAGCAATTACAACGCCAGCGCCTCTTGTTTTATGCGAAACAAGTACACCACCAGATGGTATTGAGATTTTTGACTTAACACAGACAATAGCGGAGATCACAGGAGGAGATAATAACATCTTAGTTACTTTCTTTGAGACACAAGCGTTACTAGATACAGATGATAATGCCAATGCCATTGCAGATCCAACAGCTTTTGAAAACTTGTTAAGTAATCCGCAAGACGTATATATAAGAGCAGAAGACTTAACAACAGGTTGTGTAGAAGATGAGTTTATATTGCAATTGCGAGTAGAAAACGCACCATCTCCAGAAGAGCCAACACCGTTGATTGTTTGTGATGACAATAATGATGGTTTTGGATTCTTTACCTTGACAGATAAGGATGCAGAGATTATAGGAAATGAATTAAATTTAATTGTTAGTTATTATGAGTCTTATGAAGATGCTTTTAACGAGATATTTCCTATTGTAGATGTGCCTTATGAAAATTTTATTCAATATCAGCAGACCGTATATGTTCGTGTAGAATATGATCTTGCTAACGGCGGTACAGGTTGTTTTACAATTATCGAGCTTGACTTAATCGTGATCGATAGTCCAGAAATACCATTAGATTTAGAGCCTTTAATCGCTTGTGATGATGACGGTGATGGTGTAGCTGAATTTGATTTAACAGCTCAAGATCTTCTTATTTATGGTGATCAAGATCCAGACGACTTTACATTGACATATCATTTATCAGAATTGGATGCTATAGATGGAGTTCCTGTTATTTCAGACCCAGAAAACTTTACAAACACATCAAACCCACAGACAATTTGGTATCGTTTAGACAATAACGATGGCGATAATTTCTGTAATGCTATTGGTAGTTTTGAGCTTCAGGTAGTAGATGGTCCTACGATAATAGATCCAACACCTTTTACAGTTTGTGATGATTTAGGAGAAGAGAATGACGGTATTTATGTGTTTGATCTTACCTTAAAGAATGATGAGATTACAGGAGGTGTAGCTGGCTTAAGTGTTCAGTACTTCCTATTAGAAGAAGATGCACAAGCCAATGAGAATCCAATTTCTCCTGCCAATGAGCATATGAATGTAGAGGTAGATCCTGTTACTGGAGAAGTTATAGCTGTTAACCCTCAAAACGTATATGTAAGAGTTTTAGATACAAATACAGGTTGTGTTGCTTTTAAGATATTAGAGTTACGAGTAGAGCCAAGACCAGA
>ABCO01000003.1 GCA_000170815.1 unidentified eubacterium SCB49 | reverse complement strand
CCTTAAAAATAAAGCGTTCATCAGGCATCGTTAAAGAAAAGACAGATCGTTTAGACGCTAGTTTAATTGCTAGATATGGATGGCTTTATAGAGAAGAGCTAAGCCCTAGCACAGTAAAAAGCACATCTCAATTAGAGCTAGGTAGATTATTGGCTTTGCGGGATCAGCTAGTTAGAAATAATGCGGGTTTAAAAGGTACTTTAAAAGAGCTTAAAAACCTTTTGTCTAGCCCTACCACAGATCTTGGTTGTATTAGCTTAAAACGTAGTATTGATTACCTAGAAAAGCAAGTTACTTCAATAGAAAGTCGCATAAAAGAAATTCTATTTGAAGATAGGGCTATGCAAAAAAACTATAAATTACTTACAAGCCTAAAAGGAGTAGGCTTAGTGGTTGCAAGCCAAATTATTTACCATACAGGTAATTTTACACGTTTTGATAATTGGCGTGCATTTTCAAGTTATTGTGGTACAGCACCCTTTGCTCACGAGTCTGGAACCAGTATTCATAGAAGGAAACAATGTCACTACCTAGGAGATCGAAAAATGAAAAGCTTGTTAAGTATGGCAAGTGTTTCGGCAATACAACACGATAGTGAATTACGATTATACTATCAACGCAAATTAGCAGAAGGAAAAGATAAAATGGTTGCCATAAATAATGTTCGAAACAAACTTATAGCTAGAGCTTTTGCTGTTGTAAAAAGGGGAACTCCATACGTAGAATTACAAAAATTTGCAGCCTAAAAATAAAATATAAATTCCTTGGAATTGATCTTGGAATACGTGTATGGTTAGTTGCGTGGTTAGGCAACTAAGTTAGCAAACTTTAACGAACCCGTGAAAATTCCGCAGGAATTTTCGCAAGTAGTGACGAACATAGCAATTAATTATACACGGTGTTAGCAGCCGGCTTTTAATTATACGCTGTTTCATTAAACAACTCTGACATTGATTTTAGCGTTTAATTCCATTTTTAGTGTCTAACTAAGCTTTAGCGTTCAGATTGGCCGTAGAGCTTCTTAAAATTAAAGTAGAGTAGAGTGAGTAGTTTGTTGGTTTTTTATAATGATCTTTTAAAATCTAATGTCTAATGGTTTTAATTATCCAGCGTTGCTATTCCGTGTTGTAAAACAATTCTAATTATTCACCTGAGTAATTAATCCAACGTTGCTGTTTCGTATTGCTTGTCAATTTAGCTTATCCAACAGAGTGGTTAATCCTGCGTTAATATTCCGTATTGCTTATCACGTTATCTTATCCAGATGCGAATTTAATTGTGACGAGGAATAAAAAACTTTTGGATTAAGAAAGACATTAGTAAAACGTGACTGCTTGCTGCTAACGTTCTTGTATATGAGCAGCGCGGGCGATAATAACGAAGGCTATTCGGTTAAGCACGAGCTGATTTTTACAAATTTCGATTATTAATTTTTTTGGCAATAAATCGAATTTGTAAAAATTCGGCGGTCTCCCAAATATACCCGAACTTTTAATTAAGCACAAACTCCCGCATTGCTTATATACTTTGTTGCCCACTGGCACTCTTCGTATTACTTTTTTTAGTCGTAATGTATAAGTTTAATTTTTTCTAAAACTATTCCATTTTTATCAAATTCTATTTCTCTGCCGAGCCAAGCAAAATCGTGCCAATCACATTTTCCATCTCCTGTATAATACCACAACGTCTTTTGTTCCTCTAATTGTTGGATACTAAATGGTTTTCCTAATATTTTTACAACTGCAATACTATCCATTCCAATTTTAATTCGGTCGAACTTTTCTTCACTATAATTTTCAGTAAATACTGTATCAATAGTTGGTTCGATTATATTAAAACTTTCCATATGCTGAAACCAACCAAAAAAAATGGTATAACCAAAAAGCGGTATTAGTAAAATAGTTGTTAGTATTTTGAAAATCTTTTCTTTCATCTAATTAGAGTTTCAATTAATGGAATTGAATAACCCACCAAATAAAAAATTAGAGTTAAAGGATAAGACAATTTCAGGGCCTTTATTAATTTAGTTTTAAAACTACCCTTGAACCAAAATGTTAATAATAAACCGCTTAAAATTCCCACAAGAAATGTCCAAACCACAACCATCAAAATCGAACTAAATAAAAATGATTTAGAATGAGGAATGATAGCTGTTATTATCACAAGAATAAAAAGAGCTATTGTAAATATTAAATTTTTCATTTTTTTTTGCTTGTGGGCAACGTGTTTGTATATGATTTGTTGCGTGTTTCAAGCAACTAATTTAGTAAATAATTACCGACCAAGAAAGTCCGCGAGGACTTTCGTAAATAGGCTAGAACTAGCAATAAATTATATACGGTGTTGGCAAATCGTTTTTTATTTTAATTTTTGTTCAACGAGTAAATCATAGCCCAAGAATCCTTTTTTTACAATAAATTCGATATTTTGGTATGACTCCATTTTGTCATAATATTTATGCGTAAATACTAATTCTTTTAGTTTTCCATTGTACATTATTTTAAATGTAGGCTTTCTTTCGTCTCGATGATATTTTCTGCCAGTCATTGATGAGCGCTCTACAATTTCAAACGATTGCTTATAAGATTTTTCTGAAGCCATATAATAATTCGTAAACATAAAAATTGAACAGGCTAAAAATCCCCAGCTAACTGTACTTTGAATAAAAGTCCAAAAATATAAGGAACTCTTTCTATTATATTTAAATAATTTTTGAAAATCATTTAAAGTGAAAAACATAGTCAAAATACCAATTGTGAAAATAATTCCTAAAAGAATGTTTATATCAATAATTGTTTGGCGATAGATTCGTATTTCCCATATCATTGCGCCTAAACCAACAAAGAAAATGATTTTATAAAATAGTTTTTTTTGTTTTTTCGTCATTTTGGGTAAATGTTTGCCAACTTGTTTATATACGCACAAATTACAACGTTAACACACAATAATCAAACTTAAACGCAACTTTTTGTTGTTTTCTATATTATTATAAATCATCAAAAGGATTTTTAATGTTCTGTAAACTACGAGTACTTACGTGGGTATAAATCATCGTTGTTTTTGGACTTTGATGCCCTAATAACTGTTGTATGTAACGCAAATCTGTACCGTTTTCTAATAAATGTGTAGCAAAACTATGCCGTAAAGTATGGAGTCGTACTTCTTTAGTAATACCTGCACGTTTTGCAGCGCTCTTAAAAACCGCCCTTGCGCTACTCGCACTGTACATTGTGCCAGAACGCCCCTCAAACAAATATGTTTTTGGCCTATAAACAGTATAATATTTACGTAAATCTTCTAATAATTTACTGCTCAACAATACATAACGATCTTTTTTGCCTTTAGCTCCTTCTATAAAAATAAGTTTTCGCGTACTGTCTATCGCAGTAGGACGTAATGAAAGTGCCTCGCCAATACGCAAACCACTCGAATAAACAAGCGATAACAGGGTTTTGTGTTTTAGATTCTTAATACCGTCTAATAACCGTTTTACCTCTTGTTTACTCAACACCGCAGGCAAGGTTTTCCCTTTGTCTGGTCGCTCGTAATTTTCTAAAGTAACCGCTAAACCTCTAAATTCCAAATACTTTTTAACCCCACTAATACATTGGTTTTGATACGAAATAGAAAAGCGATTTTTAATAATATAATCGTAGTTAAAACGACGAACCCATTCTTCATTCATTTCAGTAGTTCCATGTTTTACTATATAATTTAAAAATAAGCTCACAGCATTGCTATACGTCATAATTGTATTATGAGAAAGGCGTTGTTCTTCCATCCATTTTTTAAACTGAATAAGACGGGTTGCAATAGCAAATGCATAGTAGCTTTTATCCATGATAATACCTTTAATTGTTTGCAAACTAATAGATTAACCTAGTAGTAAAAAATCAAAAGTGTAACGTAACGTTTATAACCGTTAAAAACGTTTAACTTTATAAATGCTTACTTTTATACCGAAATGTGATGTGTATGTTAAATAGCGAAACCAATGAAAACAAAGTGTAAAATTTGCAGCAAAATAGTAAAAGGCAGAAGTGACAAAAAGTTTTGTTCCTCTAGATGTAAAAACTATTACCATGTAAATCTTCGAAAGGTAACTACAAAAGCAACTGCAGCAATTGACGAAATGCTTCACCGTAATCGCTCTATTTTATTAGAATGTTTAGGGAAAAGCACATTTCAGAAAAAAATAAAACGAACGGTTCTAGAAAAGAAAAATTTTAAATTTCAATACCATACACACTCTTTAAAAAACAAACAAGGCAAGCGTTATTATTGGGTGTACGATTTTGGTTGGATGCCTTTTTCAGATGATTATGTCTTAGTAGTACAGCAACGATAAAGCAGAAAAACACCTATTTATCTAGTTTTATATTATTTTAAATCTAGCCCTAAAAATCTGTATATACTTGTTACTTTTGCAGCTGATTTTTGAAAAGGATTTTATGATTGATAATACGTATGATTATGTAGTAATAGGTGGGGCTCAAGCAGGTTTAGCAATAGCATATCACCTAAAACAACAGAACAAAAATTTTATAGTTATAGATGGCGGAAAAGAGGTAGGTGGCTCTTGGCTAAGCAGATGGGACTCTCTAAAACTTTTTACTTCTACAGAATATAACCATTTGCCTGGTTTAAAATTTAACGCTCCAAAGGGGCATTATCCTTCAAAAATAGAAGTTGCTAATTATTTTAAAACTTACGTTACACAATTTGAGATACCTGTAAAACTCAATACCTTAATCACAGCCGTTCATAAAACAGAACAAGGGTTTCACCTTAGTTATAAAGACGGAAAGATGGCGGCAAAAAATGTGATTATAGCCACAGGGCCTTTTCATATTCCATATACACCTCCTTGCCATACCAAGATTTCAGAAAGCATTTTACAAATGCATAGCAACTTTTATAAAAACCCATCTCAGCTGCAAGATGGTGATGCACTTGTAGTGGGCGGAGGAGATTCTGGCTATCAAATTTTAAACGAGATTTCTAAAGATACAACTAGAACGGTCTATTTTTCTGGAGATACAAACGTAAAATCTATCCCACAACAAATATTAGGCAAGACCATTTGGTGGTGGTTTACCGTGGTAGGTTTTCTTAGTTTTAGCAAATACAGTTGGATAGGGAAGAGGCTTTATACTTCTACCCAGCCTGTAATTGGTACAGATGTTAAAGAAATTTTATCAAGAAAAAATGTGATTCCTGTAGGGCATACAAAAGATGCCTTAAACGAAAAACTGTTTTTTGAAAACCAGCATATTTCGACCATAAAAAATATTGTGTGGGCCACAGGGTACCGCCCTAATTTTAGTTGGATAGAAGGTCTAGAGCTTGATGCAAATGGTTACCCTAAAAATTATCGTGGTGTAAGTAACATTCAAGGGCTTTACTTTATAGGTTTGCCCTGGATGCACACGCGCGGCTCTGCAACGCTAGGTGGAGTGTCTAAAGATGCACGCTACTTAGCTAGTGAGTTTGCTAAAAGTAGTGATTAGGCTTTCGCCAAAATAATAAGGATCTAATATACCTTCTGTTTCATAGGCATGTTAGCTGCATAAAGTACAATTAGACGCTCCTGCTAACTTTCCGTTTGTGTTAAATTGATATTTACAGCAGGTATTAAACTTTTTCTTTAAAATATCTTTGGCTCTTTTAACTCTTGCTTTTACATTTTCAAGACTAATGTCTAGTTCTTTTGCCACCTCTTTTTGTTTTTTTCCTTTTATATAGATCAGTTCTATAACCTGTTTGTAAATTTCGGGCAACTCGTCTATAAACTTATCAAAACAACATACTTGCTCATGGTCTTGTAACAGAAGCTCTTTGTTTGTGTCTGGTTCATTTACATAAATAGACTCTTTGTTATAATGATTAAAAATTTCGTTACGAGCAATTTGAAAAGCCCAAGCTTTTGCTTTTTCTTCTTTTTTAAGCTTAGATAGATTATTATGAATTTTCAAGAATGTATTCTGAAAAATATCGTTTGTAACATCCCTGTTTTTTACTTTTTTAAGAATGAAGAAGTATAATTCTTCATTTATATAATCCCATAACTTTTTAGTTTCCATAATCTATGATATATAAGGGTTAGCAACTTTACTAACCCTTATTAATTATTAGCAGCAAGTACATGTACTACATTCACATTTAGAACAAGAACATTTCTTTTCTTGACAATTTATGCAATTACAATTAGTACAGCCACAATTAGTGCATTTACAATTATTCATAACTTTTAAGTTTTATAGTTCATCAAGGAGACTAAAAAACACCTTAAAAGATACATTTTATTTCATTTTTTTTTTTTAAGCTTGTAGATAAATGCTTGTTTTCTTAATGTGTAAACCATTTAAATTAAGGTTTTTATCATAGTGCCAGTTTTAGTTTAGTCAAGAACTATGTGGTACAAATAAGTAGGTTTTAACTTTAGTTTACAAGCACCTATATCTAACTACTCACCAGACCTGCGTTATACATGTAAGTTTAACACGAGATCTCATTACTGCCCTCAATTATTTTTATTCCAAATTTTAATTTTGAATGTAAAAACATACCAGAATCAAAAAACCCCAATCAACAGATTAGGGTTTTAAATATTTAATATTTCCGAAGTAAGTGTATTGCTTACCGTTGTTGTTTAGCTGTGTTTACCCTTCAAACTCACCTTCATCACCACCACCACCATTACCTTCTGGACGGCCACGTTTCTTTTTCTGGTTAAAACGGTATGTAAATGATAAATTTACAGAACGTTCTCTCCATTGAAATTCGCTTTCTTGAATAAATGTATCTGTCACTGTAGTTGAGTTACGTTTACGGCTGTTAAAAAGGTCGCTCACGTTTAGTCCCACTGTAGCATTTTCATTAAATAGGTCTTTACTAAAAGCCATATTCATAGAAAAAATACCTTCGCTTTCTGTTTGAGCAGTATAACTTGGTCCGCGATAAAAAGCACTTGTTTGCCAGTCTATTTTTGCTGGTAAAGATATTTTAGCGCTACCACGTGCAAACCAACTGTTGTTTTCTGTACCATAATCAACTCCTTCATAGCTACCTTCACTTTTAAAAGTAAAGTAGTTAAAACTACCGTTAAGGCGTAACCAGCTTATTGCATTATATAAAATACCCGCCTCAAAACCATAACGATCGTTAGATGAAAGGTTAATAGGTATTGTTCTAATAATAGGAATTCCGTTAGGAGTTAGCTCGCCTGTATCTTCTTGTATGCGCTCAAAAGCATCTGTTTCGCGCTGATAGTAAATAGATGTTGTTAATGTGATTTTTTTCCAGCTTTTTAAGTATCCTAAATCAAAAGCGTTTGCGTACGCAGGGCTAATCTCAGGATTTCCCTGAAAAACGTTACTTTCACTAGAACGAGAAGGAAAAGGATTTACATAAAAACCACGTGGTCTGTTTATACGACGGTTGTACCCTAATGTAATGCTTTCGCGATCTGCTAGTTCATAGGCTAAATTTGCCGTAGGAAACAACCCAAAATAAGAGTTGTCAAAATTAGGATCAAAACCAATGGTAGCATCTTCATTTGCTTCTACTTCTCCTGCAAGTCTTGTGTTTTCTGCACGAAGTCCAAACAGGTAGCTAAACTTTTCTCCTACTTTATTTCCGTATTGTACATAGGCTGCATATACATCTTCATTGTAAGTAAAAACGTTAGACAAGCCGTTGTCTAAAATAAAATTGTTAGACAAACCATCTTCTTCTAAAAGTTCGTAGTCTGTTGTAGTTTCTTCTAGATTTACTCTAAAACCTGCCTCAAATTGTCCGTTTTCTCCAATAGGTTTTACATAATCAGATTGAAATAAAAACTCGGTACCGTCTTCTTCACTTACCACAAGCTCAGAAGGCAAACGCTCATTAATAGGGAAGGTGTTATTTTCTGTAATGGTAGAGTTCTTATCTTCTTTGTCTATTTCATATTGAAAATCTACCGTAAGTTTTTGTCCATTATCATCTAAGTCGTTCACATAGTTTAAAGCTCCTTGCACACTTAAATCGTCTTCTGACTCTAGTTCTTGTCTTAATCTAGAAATTTCTAATGTGTTTGGGGTGCTTCGCTCATCAGTAAAGTTGCTTGTAGTATCGTTATTGTCTCCTAAACGTAAGAATACAGAACCTGTTAAAGAAGAGCTATCTGTTAAAAAATACTCCATTCCAAGGTTCGTATTAAAACTCTTGTTGGTTCTGTCATAGTCACGGCTTTCTGTTAAAAATGGGTTTGTAGCCGTTTCATTAAGGTATTCATTATCAAAAAAGGCAGTACCTGGAGATTTTCTGTAGTTAATACCTGTGGTGTTAAATACGTTAAATTTATCTGTTCGCACATTTATGTTTGCAGATACACCATAGGCTTCTGGATAGCCTACGTTAGCTTGTATAGAACCGTTAAAACCTAATGTTTTTTCTTTTCTTAAAATAATATTTAAAATACCAGCAGTACCCTCAGCATCATAACGGGCAGAAGGCGAGGTGATCACCTCTACACGCTCTATAGCATCTGCAGGTAATTGTCTTAAAGCGTCTGTAGAGCCAAAACCAGCAATAGCAGAAGGTTTACCGTTAATTAAGATACGTACGTTTTCGTTTCCTCTTAATGCTATGGCACCATCAACATCTACGGTTACAGACGGCACATTGCTTAAAGCGTCACTAACGGTAGCACCACTTGTAGTAAGGTCTTGACCTATATTGTATATTTTTTTATCTAATCTAATCTGTACTTCTGTAGTTTCTGCACGTACTATCACTTCGCCTAAGCTGTCAGAATCTAGGGCTAGATATACATCTGGTAAAGTAATATTAGCAGTAATGTTTTGCCCAGTGATCTCTTTAGATTTAAAAGAGATAAACTCATATTTTATAGTGTATATTCCTGGTGCAACATCTATATTATAAACACCATTAATATCTGTAATCCCTCCTGTGACAACAGTTCCGTTTTTATCTTTAAAAGATACTGTAGCATATTCTAAAGGAGTGTTAACCCCTTCTTCTAATACTTTTCCTGTAACGGTAATGTCTTTTGGTGCACTAGGCCCTTGGGCAAATGCAGCTAAGGTGAGAAAAGATAGGCAAAAAGTCAAAAATAGTTTCATAGTGCTTTAAATAGTTTCAATTTTAGACGGCAAAAATAGCGCTGTCCTTCGCCCTATGATGGTAATGTTTTGTTAAAACATAGTATAGATATCATAAGATTTCCAAAACACGCGATGGGGGCCTTCCTATAATCGCTTTGTCTCCGTTGACTACTATGGGTCTTTCCATTAGTTTGGGGTGCTCTATCATCGCTGTAAGTATCTCCTTGTCGCTTAAAGTCTTGCCTTTGTAGTTTTCTTTCCAGATGGCCTCATTTTTTCGTACTAATTCTAGTGGAGTAATCCCTAGTTTCTTAATAATAGAAGAGAGTGTATCAAAATCTAAAGGACTGTCTATATATTTTACCGTCTCAATGTGCGCGTTTTTTAAAGCAGCTGCAGTTTCTGGGTTTGCAACGGTTTCTTCAAGGATTAATAAGCACTCGCGTGATTTGCTACAACGAGGATTGTGGTATATTGTTATCATGTGTTCATTTTTAGGCTTTAAGCATCAGGTATTGTGCTTAAAAGTGTTTGTGTGTACTTCGGAAATGTTCTTTTTTAAGAAACTGTGTCTTTTCATAACTCATTGAGGTTAATGTTAATCAAAGTGTTTTCTAATGGCCCTCTAAGGCTTCAAGCTCCAATGTAAAATCATACTGTAAATCTTCGTGTAAGGCAGGGATTTTTCGGCTTATGTATTCTAGCTGTCTTTCAAAAATGTTGCGTATTACACTGTTTCTTTTTACGTGCGATTTGTAATTTTTTAGCACCGTACAAAAATAGAGTAGGAGTTCTACTTCGGTTTCTTTGTTACCCGAGTAGCGTATGTACTTTTTAGTTTCTTTTAATATTTTCCGAATGTTCTTTTTAATAATGTAAGCTCGAGTAGCGGTGATGGCATTAAAACCATCATCAATGAGCTCTTTAATACTCTCGCGGTAGAGCGCTTCGTTTTCTGCTTCAAACAGTAAATAGGTGAGGAGCTCTTTGTTTTCTTTTTTAAAACGACCTAGACGCAGGCATAAGGCCAAAATCTCTTCGGGTGAGCGGTGTTTACATTCTTTTTTAATTTCGGCTAGGGTAGCGGTCTTCACGTTGTTGCTATTTGTAGGGTAAAGATAATATATCGGTCTTTATTTTTTTGGAAGTTAAACGGCTAAGAAATGTAATTCCAAATGTTTTTATATTTTACCAATTGCGCAAAAGTATTCTTAATGTTCAGGTTTTCTGTATTTGTTAAGCCTGGATCGGCTTTTAACACCTGAAAAGCATAGCTTCTGGCAATTTTTAAAATTTCGCTGTCTTTTACAATATCTGCAATTCTTAAATTAAGCACTCCACTTTGTTGGGTGCCCATAATGTCACCTGGCCCTCGTAGTTTAAGATCTACCTCTGCAATTTCAAATCCGTCTGAAGTGCTGGTCATTGTAGCAAGTCTTGTTTTAGCATCTGCAGATAGTTTGTGGCTGGTCATTAAAATGGTATAACTCTGTTCTGCTCCACGCCCTACACGACCTCTTAATTGGTGTAGTTGAGATAAACCAAAACGCTCTGCACTTTCTATGATCATTACAGATGCGTTGGGCACATTTACTCCAACTTCGATCACGGTAGTGGCAACCATAATTTGTGTTTCGCCTTTTAAAAAACGATTCATTTCAAATTCTTTATCGGCAGGTTTCATCTGTCCGTGAACTATTGAGATTTGGTATTTGGGCTGCGGAAAATCTCTAACAATACTCTCGTAGCCATCCATTAAATCTTTGTAATCTAATGCCTCACTTTCTTGTATTAATGGGTACACAATATAGACCTGTCTGCCTAGGGCAATTTCGTCTCTAATAAACCTAAAAACTTTGAGTCTATTTGAGTCAAAACGATGCACTGTTTTTATCTCTTTTCTGCCGGGTGGAAGTTCGTCAATAATACTAATATCCAGGTCGCCATAAACACTCATAGCAAGGGTACGCGGAATAGGGGTGGCGGTCATCACTAAAACGTGTGGCGGCAGCTCATTTTTATGCCATAATTTACTGCGTTGTGCTACCCCAAAACGATGCTGCTCATCTATAATTGCAAGCCCTAAATTTTTAAATTTAACCTTATCTTCTAATAAAGCATGGGTGCCAATTAAGATGTTTAATGATCCGTTTTCAAGATTTTCGTGTATTACTTTTCGTTGTGAAGTAGTACTTGAACCCGTGAGCAGTGAAATACTGATTTCCAAACCTTTACATAGTTCAACTAACCCGTTATAGTGCTGGACTGACAAAATTGCAGTTGGCGCCATTAAACAGGCTTGAAAACCGTTGTCAAGTGCTATTAACATTGATAAAAGCGCCACAATCGTCTTTCCGCTACCCACATCACCTTGCAAAAGGCGGTTCATCTGTGCGTTACTGCCTAAATCTTGACGAATTTCTTTGACTACTCGCTTTTGTGCACCTGTAAGTTGAAAGGGTAAATGGTGGTTGTAAAAGTTCTTGAAGTTGTCTCCTACTACAGGAAAAGGATAGCCTTTAATTTTAGATTTATGGATAAGATTTTTGCGTATTAATTGCAGCTGAATGTAGAATAATTCTTCAAACTTTAAGCGGTATTCTGCACGCGCTAATCGCTCCCCATTTTCAGGAAAATGTATGTTGAAAATGGCTTCGCTTTTTGAGAGTAATTTGAGCTCGTTTATAATGGGTTTTGAGAGGGTCTCAGTAAAGGCATTTTTGGCATCTAAAAAGACCTGTTCCATTAATTTATTTATCACCTTATTGGTGATGCCACTATTGGTTAATTTTTCGGTACTTGGATAAATGGGTTGCATAGAAGAACGCAATTTATTTTTGTGTTCTTTTACTAATTCTAGCTCAGGATGTGGCATAGAAAAACTACCATTAAACCACTTAGTTTTTCCGAAGATAACATAGGGTTGGTTTATTTTTAAATTGTCTTTAATCCATTTTTGCCCCCTAAACCAAATAAGTTCCATCACACCTGTTTCATCTCTAAAGGTAGCAACAAGTCTTTTGCCTCGTTTTTGCTCTACCATCTTAATATGGGTGATCTTTCCTATAATCTGTACATCTGCATTGTTGCGTTGTAGCTCCTGTATTTTATAAAATTTTGTACGATCTAAATACCGGTTAGGAAACAGGTTTAAAAGATCTTGAAAGGTGTGTATGCCAAGCTCTGTTCTTAAAAGGTTTGCCCTGTTTGGACCTACGCCTTTTAAGTATTCTATAGGGGTTTGTAGTTTTTGGGCATTCATACAACGAAAATACTAAAAAATGAGATTAGCGCTTAGCATAATAGAGCTAGATACTGACTTGAGGTGCTTAATTTAATGCCATTTGTTAAGATGCTCTTTTATTTCTGAAATTTTCAGTATTTGAAGCTTCTCTACTAAAAGTAACGTTTAGTGCTGTAGTTCTTTCTGTGTGCCTATTCTATAACAACGTTCTGAACCAAGATAATTAGGGTCTCCGTGTTTCTCAGACCAAAAACCATCTAAGAGGTCTTTAGTGATACATTTATATACGACAACACCTTTAAATATAAGGTCTTTGTCTCCTTTGTAGTTAAAGTTTATGACCAAAATATTGTCTTTAAAAAACCCCGTTCCAGATTGTACTTGGGTTTCGTTTATAAGCCATTGAGCTACAATCCTGTTAGTGGTGTCTACACTTAATGTTAACGTTCCTTTATAGATTACATCAGTTTCATCTTGATTAGTGCCTGTTACGGTAAAGTCGCCTATTAAATCTTGGATATTCATTTAGTTTGTTTCTTGTAATTTTTCAATATAAATCAAAAAACAGAAGCCTGCACATTTTAAAACTTTAAAAACTATTACTATTGCAATTAATTTAAAAAACGATCTCATGTTAGAAATTTTAGCCCTTTCATTTTTTATCAAGAAAATCAAAAAAATTGCAGAAGAAAAAGGCATCAAGCCAGGAAAATGGATTGCAGCGACTGTCATCTCTTGGTTTGGTTTAGAGATACTGATTTTTGTGATTGCACTCACTGTATTTGGTTTAGATAGCGATGAAATACTTTTTGTTATGTTTCCAGCAATAATTATAGCTGCATTATCGGCTTTTCTAATTCTTGAACTATTAAAAAAGCAGGAACCAGTGACAGATGTAGTAGAAAAGTAAAAGATTGAAAATACGCATTGCAAGAAATTTTGCAGAAGACCATACCATATTAAAAATTGATGACAATGGTTTTTTAGAATAATATATAATATCTTTAGCTTGTTTGCGGGCACTAGTTGCAAACTAGCGCTAGCGAGGGTTTTTAGAATAGTATATAATATCTTTAGCTTGTTTGCGAGCACTAGTTGCAAACTAGCGCTAGCGAGGGAGATGCAACAATGTTATTTGGTTATGGATTAACCTCAACAGGTGTTGGAGCACCAATAGGTACACCCTTGATGGTAGTTGGTAAAAAGATGTCGGCTGTTGGTGGAGGCATGAATACTGCTAGTTCTTTAATCAATGGAGATGCTAAAGGTGTTGCAGTTGATGGTCTTTCCATTGTAGTAGGTGGGGCAATTTCCAGAAAAATTGAACGCAGTAATAATTTAACTTCACTATCTAAATATCTGTTAGATGGAAATATTAACTTAAAAATAAGCGGTCTATCAAGACTCATTAATGAATAAATTTTTATAAAATGAATACTTTACTAGGTTTAATATTTTTATCGATTGGTTTAGTTATATTAATATATGCATTTAAAAATAATAGAAGATTAAAGGAAGAGCTAGAAGAATTTGAATCAGATTTAGGCGTTTCATATTATAAAATCTGGTTTGCAGGTATTTTTTTTACAATAGCGGGTATTTTGGTTTTTTTTAATTTTATATCACTATCTTTCTGACCGGTAATGGGTCAAACTAGTGGATAGTAAAATTACCTGTCGTAACTTTTTGACAATCAATTATAAATATTAATTCTCTTATCTAATTGGACTGGATATTTCCCCCCGCTAGCGCTAGTTTGCAACTAGTGCCGTCACGCATCCTTAAATAACAGTAAGTAATGGAACCGTCCCCCGCTAGCGCTAGTTTGTAACTAGTGCCGTCACGCATCCTTAAGCAAGAGTGCTAAATATACAACCGTCTTTTATGACGTTTTTTTACGTATGCATTTTAAGCTTTATAATCTCTCAAAAATGCATCTAGAGTAAGTAATAAAGTTACACATTCTTGTTGTGGTAGTCCTCTGCTAGCGAGAATAAGCTATTACTTATAGCCATTGTTGGGCAACGTTATTTTTTGTTTTCCAATATTTTCAACAGTTTTTTAAGGCTTTGTCGGTTGTCCCAAAATGCTGTGATTATTATTTCTTGATCATTAAATTTATAGAAAATACTAAAATTCCCAAGTGAAGCTACTCTCGTATCTTTAAAGTCAGTCGCTTTGAAAATTAATGGTTGTTCGGCTATTTGCTTTGTTCTTTCCGAAACTAATTTCAAGAGTTTTTTTGAATAGGTATTCGATTTACTTCTATTTACCCAATATTCTAAAATTCCTACGAATTGAATGTCGGCTGTTCGAGTCCAAATTACATTGCGTTTAGCCATTCCAGATTTCTTTTGTCCATAGCTTCTTGAGAAATCAGTTTTCCATTTTTAATATCCTGTTCACTCATTTCGAGCATAACTTTTTGGTCATTCGTTAATTCAATAATATCAGATTCCGAAGAGCTTGAAGTAATTAGTTTGTCTAGAGCGACTAAAAAATCTTTATTTTTAATGGATAGTATTTTGTCTATCAGTCCGTTTCGTATATTATCTACTGTTGCCATTTTTACTTAAATTTAAGTTATAAATATCCGAAAAATTGCTCGTTTTTCCTAATCTTGCCCCCGCTAGCGCTAGTTTGCAACTAGTGCTGTCACCCCCGCTATCGCTAGTTTGTAACTAGTGCCGTCACGCATCCTGTTTGTTATGAGTAGCAAAAGTAATCAAGGCACTTTAGCTTTCGTTAGGGGATAAAAAAAGCTTCTATTTTTGAGAAACTATTTTATCAATTTTTTTACTTCCCAATACAAAAGTTAGCAAAAATATTCCCAAGCAGTTCGTCGTTAGTTACTTGTCCGGTGATTTCGCCAAAATGATATAAAGCTTGTCTAATATCTATAGCCATTAGGTCGCTGCTTAGGTTGTTGTCAATTCCTTCTTGAACTCTAACAATTTCTTCTAGCGCTTTTAGCAAGGCATCATAGTGGCGTGAGTTTGTTACAATCGTGTCATTATTGCGCAGGGCACCTGTGTTAACAAAATCTAGTAAGGTTGTTTTAAGTGTTTCTACACCTTCGCCCGTTTTTGCAGAAATAGGAATTAAAACTGTCTTTTGAGGAAGATGAATGTTTTTTACTTCAGAAATTTGCTTCGTTTGTATTTGGTCTATTTTATTGACAACCATCACAAGCGTTTTTTGGGGATGCTTATTTTTTATTTTTTCAATTTCTATTTGAGTTGCCGTTTTATCTTGAAGCAGTTGTGTTGCAGCTATTAAAAATAGAACCACCTGCGCTTGCTCCATTTTCTCAAAAGTCTTCTTAATTCCTAAACCTTCTATGGTGTCGCTTGTATCTCTAATACCTGCCGTATCTATAAACCTAAAAGCAATACCGCCTATATTAAGTTCGTCTTCTATAGTATCACGAGTGGTACCCGCAATATCACTCACAATGGCACGCTCTTCGTTGAGCAACGCATTAAGTAAAGTAGATTTTCCCACGTTAGGTTCTCCAACAATGGCAACAGGAATTCCGTTTTTGAGCACATTACCAGTGGCAAAAGAGTCAATTAGCCTTTTTAATACTTGGGTGATGCGAGTAATTAATTTCTGAAATTCATCACGATTGGCAAAGGCCACATCTTCTTCGGCAAAGTCAAGTTCTAACTCGATAAGCGAGGCAAAATTTAAGAGCTCTTCTCGTAGTTTTTTTATTTCCGAAGAAAAACCACCACGCATTTGCTGTATGGCAAGTTGGTGCGATGCTTGAGAATCACTAGCAATAAGGTCTGCCACAGCTTCTGCCTGGCTTAAGTCCATTTTACCGTTAATAAAAGCGCGCAATGTAAACTCACCCGGGTTTGCCATTCTAGCCCCTTTTTTAAGGCATAATTGTATAATTTCTTGCTGAATGTAATTACTTCCGTGGCAAGAAAACTCCACAACATCTTCGCCCGTATAACTTTTTGGGTTTTTAAAGATAGTAGCAAGCACTTCATCAACCACTCGAGTACCCTCTTTTATATGCCCTAAATGAACGGTGTGTGTGGCTTGATGGTTTAATTTTTTGCCAGACACCGCATTAAACATAGCAGTAGCAATGGCAATGGCATCACTTCCAGAAAGTCTAATAACGGCAATGGCTCCAGCGCCTGCAGGTGTAGCGAGTGCAACAATAGTGTCTTGAATCATAGTGCAAAAATACATGAATTTTAATCGTGATTTGTCTGCTTTTAACTTCGGAAATATTAAAAAATGAAACTTTACTCGTAACATTTTTACTACTCGTACTACAAATAGGTACAATCAAAAAACAATCTGTTATGCAAACCGTAAATCACAAGGCTTTAAGAGTAGATCACCAATTTTTAATGTTAACGCATTTAAGTCAACTATTAACTTATGTGACGGGTATTGGAGGCTTTATTGTGCCTTTAATAATCTGGCTTACAAAAAAAGATGAGATTGCAGATTTGGATGAACACGGAAAAGCGATTATTAATTTCCAGATCACCATGTTTATTTTTGCTGCTATAAGTGTGCCGCTCATATTGGCATTTGGACTTGGTATTCTTACCCTTATTTTTGTAGGAATTGTATCTTTTGTAATGCCTATTGTAAATGCTATAAAAGCAAATAATGGCGAAGCACCTAGTTTGTTTTGTACCATTAGGTTTATTTCGTAAATCGCTTTTAATTAGCAATATAAAGGTGTTCGTTTAAACTTTTTTATAATAAGAAGTTACAACGTAATGAGTTTAAATCTTGAGCTCAGTGGTTGTCTTTTTGGGCTTGACATTGGAATTTGACTGCACTCAACCTGATATTAGTAATGAGTCTATCATCTCTTATTTAAAAGATGATTTACTATTGAAGTAGCTATTTCGATTTAATTGGTGAAGTGTATAACCTTGATTTTAGATAAATAATAAGAAATGTGTAAAATTATATTAGAAGATAGATTTACGAGTCATCAAAAAATAACATTTCTCATATTTATTGGTGCCCCTTTTTTAATTGGAATCTTTTCATTGAGTGTCCTTTCGAACCTTAATTACAAAGGATTTTTAATGCTATTTGTATTAGGAATGATTTATTTGTTCTTGATTTCAATTGCTTTTTTAAAAAGAGGCTTTATAAAATTGAATTCTAAATTATATCTCGGTTCTTTTTTTCTAGGAAAGTTACTATTTAAAAAAGAGATTGATATTTCTAATACACCGAAAATAGCAATTTTAAAATTTAAAAAATCTCAAAAATTTGCTTGGTTTAGTGTCGCAAAGCCAGATCTAGCAGACGCGTTTGATACTTTTGAAATTAACATATTAAACGATAAGCATACTAAAAGGCATCCCATTATTTTTTTGAAAAATAAAGGTAATGTAGCACCTACGATTGACTTCTTAACTTCAAATTTCGATTTAAAAAATGAAGTGTATAGCCCTGATTTTGATTAAAGGAAAAGGATAGTATATTTTTTAATTTTTAAAACACCATAAAAATGCGCTTATCAAGATTGTTTTTTAAAAGATTGATTGCTTTGTTTATTGTTATAGTTCTAGCGGTTGCTCTTTTGGCTACGTTTGTGTTGCCTTATGCAATTATCAAGCCCCAGCGTTTACATATTGATATCGATCCAGCTGAGGTTTCTGTTCATTATTCGCCTGTTTCTATTCCTTTTAATGGTTCCAGCGTTTTACGTGGGTATCTTTTTAAACCAAAAGAGGAACTACCCAAAGCAACACTTATTTTAGTACACGGAATAGGGGGATCTAAAGCGCATTTTTTTTCACTAGCAGCAAACCTGACTAAAGATGGCTATGCAACGATAGTAATGGATAATAGAGCACACGGTGACAGTGATGGTGAGTTTGTTACTTATGGCTATAAAGAAAAAGATGATATTTCGCTTATCGTTCAATTTTTAAAAGAAGAATATCCAAATACAAAAATAGGAATATGGGGTAAATCTATGGGCGGAGCTATTGCAATGCAAGCAATGGCCAAAGACCAAAATATAGATTTTGGGATTATAGAAAGCACATTTACTAATCTAGAACAAATTGTGTATGATTATCAAAAACGTTTTTCTGGAGGGATTGGTGTGCGATTTTTAACCGATTATGTGTTAGATCGTGCGGGTCAAATTGCAGATTTTGATCCTGAAAAAGTAAGCCCAGAAAATGCGGCCAAGCTTGTTAAAAAACCTGTGTTTATTGCTCATGGGGATCAGGATAAACGTATTAGTTATAATTACGGTGTGCAATTATTTGAAAACCTAGCTTCAAAAGATAAAACATTTGAGCTTGTAAAAGGGGCGGGGCATATTAATGTAGATCGAGTAGGGGGTCAAGCATATTATAACAAAGTACTCTCTTTTATTTCAAGACAAATCGAGTAGTATTAAAAAAGCCCGCAAATTTGCGGGCTTTTCTATTATCAATCATTTTCTTAAAGGTAATTCGCTTTTATTTAATTTTTTAAAATACAGGTAAGCTCTCACTGTCTATTGTAATAGTTCCAGTAATTCCATTCCAAGACCAAGTAGATGTTGTAATAGCAAGTCCCTCAGATGGAGTGCTAGTACAATCATCTGTTATGTCTGTTGCAGCTCCAACGATAGTGAATTCTAAATTTTCTCCTAAGAGTGTTGACTGATTTCCTGTGCTAGCTGCTGCTAAAGCATATACAGTGGTATAAACTCCTGCACCTCCTGTACAAACGTTAGTATAGGTTCCTGATGGTGTTGTTACATTAAATGAAGAACCACCATCTCTCACGATGTTTACACTAGTTGAAGCATAATTATCTCCGTCTGCTGTAAAAATAGGATCCCAGGTTCCGGTCATTGGTCCGCCAGAAAATGTACCTAAAGTAGCAAATGCTTTGTTTTGGCTTGTACTTTTTACGGTATTAATTACGGCTTCTTTGTTTAATAAAGTCGCTTCTGTTATGATAACTCCATTATTCTCAAGTTTTAATTTAAAATTACCAATATCACCAGAAAAAATGTATTCGTCATTTCCTGATGGAAGTTTTCTTCCTTGAAGATAATTCAGTGTTCCGTCGTCATTAGAAATTTGAGCATTAGTACTATTGTCATTTTCTATATTAACATATATTTTTTGGTGAAAAGACAAATCTGATGTTGCGACAGTACCTACATACAGTCCTTTTTTACTTGTGTCAAACACTGCGTTAGGCAATTGTTTTGATAAATCTAACTCTTGTTTGTATACTAAGTCTAGGTTCTCTTGTTCAATTGATGGTGTCTCATCTACACTACATTGTATAGAAGTTAATGCGATTGCGATTGCGATTAGTTGTAGTTTCATAAGTTTATAAGGTTATGTTATTGTTTATACAATAATAACTACTTTTTTTTTAATAAAAAACTTTATTTCCGTTTAAATGTAGTTTTATGTCGTTTAAGAGCGTTTTTTCAGGGTTTGTTTTTCGCTTATTTCGGCTTAAGTGTATTAATCTTCGACAAAGCGAGACTGGTAAATATAAGTTTATTCTTAATACATGGGTTTTGTAGCTAGTTTTTATTAATCTTTAGGTTTAATAACTTTTGTCTATTACTTAAAAAAATAAAGAGGTGAATTTTTACTGAATGTAAAAAAATGTAAATATGGTTGAGGGACTTTATATTGTTAATTTATCTTAAATCTAGTCGTCGTTTTATATTTGCTCTTTGATTTTGTTTGAGTTAATGATATTTATACGAAATTTGTAGAATAATTAATTTGTTAATCTAAATTAAACACCCCATGATGACAACATCTACAACATTAAAAAGAACTAGTTTTTTACGTAACGCATTTTTTATTGCAAGTATCCTTTTTTGTACTTCGCTATTTGCTCAAGAGGCAGTAACCGAAGATCAAGGTATTTTAGAATTTGAAAACATGGTTCTTGACTATGGAACTATAGCGCATAATGCAGATGGCGTGCGTGCTTTTAAATTTAAGAATGTAGGTACTGCTCCAGTAGTAATTACAAACGTAAAAGGAAGTTGTGGTTGCACAGTGCCAACAAAACCTAATGGACCAATTATGCCAGGTGAGACGGCAGAGATTGGTGTAAAGTATGCTACAAATAGAGTAGGTGCTTTTTCAAAAACTGTAACAGTAACCTCTAATGCAAGCGAACCTAGTGTACGTCTTAGAATAAAAGGTAATGTATTACCAGAAGCAACTCCTTCTGATACTACGTCAGAAACAAGCGGTAAATAATACGACCTTACTATAAAACCAAAAAGACCTCTTGCAACTGCAAGAGGTCTTTTTGGTTTTATAAGTTATACGGCAAGGTTTTGTTAAAGATATTTATGTATTCATGCTTTGTGCTATTTTAAAGATTTGAACACTTAAGACTTTATAATAAACAAAAACCCCCAAACTTAAATTAAAGTTTGGGGGTAAGATTTATTACTACTTATAAGAGTATACTCTACAATTAATTAAAAGTAGGAAGCGTGCTTCTGTCAAGTGTGATGGTTCCTTGACGACCATTCCAAGACCACGTGTTTTGATTCTCTACCAAATCTTCAGCAGTAGGATAATCACATGTTGGTAAATCATCATTGTCTTTTAATATTCTATATTTAAAATTTATAGGTAGACCTGCTAATTGCGCAACATCGTTTTCAGATAGAGCTCTACATATAATTCTAGAAAGTAAATTTTCTGAGCCTTCTATTGGATTACAGAATCTTCTGTAATATAATTCTTCTGAATTAGTTATAGTGTAAGAGTTGTTGTTTAAAACAATTGAAACTATTGACCCGTTAAATCTGTCTTCATCTGTTTTTGTATAGATGACATCCCAAGCTCCTGTTGCGTCATGGTCGGTAGAATTTGCGCTAAATGTACCTGTTGTAGACGTTAATGGATCCTTGCTTGTACTTTTAAAGACATTTGCTACAGCTTGTTTGTTATCAAAAATTGCATCATAAATTGTAGCTTCGTTATTTTCAATTTGTAATTTAAAGCTTCCAATCTCACCAGAAAATTCATAAGTATTTTTATCTGCATTTAACACGCTACCTTGTAAATAAACATATGAAGCGGTGGTAAATTTGTTGATTAAAAATTGGGCATTAATATGATTATCATTGTATATGTTAATGTATAATCTTTCGTGAAAAGTAAGATCGTTAGATACCGCTGTACCTACATATAGGCCTGAATTTGCTGTATCAAAATTTGCGTTTGGGAGTTGAGTAGATAAGTCCAACCCTTTTTCATAGGTAAGATTTTGATTTTCTACTGTTGTTTCATCCTCTTGGTCTGTTGTACATTGAATAAATGTAGCGCTTATAAAAAGATATAAAAGTGCTTTTTTCATAATATGATTTTCATTAAAATATACGCAAAATTAGGTGAAACACATCAAAAAGGCAGTTTTATTTATAAATTTTGATCCTTTTTTTTCTGCTTTTTTAAAAAGATGATGTTAACTTACAACCCCCCAAGCTTCATTTGAAGCTTGGGGGGTTGATAATTATAAATATCTATAAAGAATAAATAGATATTTAGTCAAATGATGGAAGGGTGCTTCTGTCTAGTGTGATGGTTCCTTCACGACCATTCCAAGACCATGTGTTTTGAACTTCTACCATTTCAGCAGCAGTAGGATAATCACATGTTGGTAAATCCTCATTGCTTTCTACTATTCTAAAATGAAAATTTATTGGTAGACCTGCTAGTTGCGCAATATCGTTTTCAGATTGAGCTCTACATATAAGTCTAGAAAGTAAATTTTCTGAACCTTCTATTGGATTACAGAATCTTCTGTAAGATAATTCTTCAGAATTAGTTATAGTGTAAGAGGTGCTATTTAAAACAATTGAAATTACTGACCCATCAAACCTGTCATCATTTGTTTCTGTATAGATGGCATCCCAAGTTCCGTCTGCGTCATGGTCGGTAGAATTTGCGCTAAATGTACCTATTGTAGGCGTCAATGGATCCTTGCTTGTGCTTTTAAAGACATTTGCTACAGCTTGTTTGTTATCAAAAATTGCATCATAAATTGTAGCTTCGTTATTTTCAATTTGTAATTTAAAGCTTCCAATCTCACCAGAAAATTCATAAGTATTTTCATCTGCATTTAACACGCTACCTTGTAAATAAATATATGAAGCGGTGGTAAATTTGTTGATTAAAAATTGGGCATTAATATGGTTGTCATTGTAGATGTTAATGTATAATCTTTCGTGAAAAGTAAGATCGTTAGATACCGCTGTACCTACATATAGGCCTGAATTTGCTGTATCAAAATTTGCGTTTGGGAGTTGAGTAGATAAGTCCAAACCTTTTTCATAGGTAAGATTTTGATTTTCTACTGTTGTTTCACCCTCTTGGTCTGCTGTACATTGAATAAATGTAGCGCCCATAAAAAGATATAAAAATGCTTTTTTCATAATATAATTCTCGTTAAAGTGTGTGCAAAGTTAGATGAAATACATTAAAAAACAGTTTTATTTATATATTTTTTTTTGACTACTTTTTTAAAGATTATGGTGCCTCAAAAAAAAATCCCAAGCTTCAGATGAAGCTTGGGAAGTAACATGTTTTTACTCTAACCTTAATAGTTATAATAAAATGTAAACTTTTTTTAACTATTAAGCATAACAGGCATTACAAGCATTGTAACTCTTTCACCTTCGTCTAGCCCATCTACTGGCGTAAGAATACCAGCACGATTAGGAAGACTCATTTCTAATGAAACATCATCGCAAGTAAGGTTGTTTAGCATTTCGGTAAGAAAACGAGAGTTAAACCCTATTTGCATATCGTCACCTTGATAATCACAAGTAAGACGTTCTTCTGCTTTATTGCTGTAATCTACGTCTTCTGCAGATATATTTAGTTCTGCACCAGCAATTTTTAAACGAATCTGGTGTGTTGTTTTATTTGAAAATATAGAAACACGACGTACACTGTTTAAAAACTGGTTACGAGAGATAGAAAGTTTGTTTGGATTCTCTTTTGGGATAACCGCTTCGTAGTTAGGGTATTTACCATCTATTAAACGACAAATTAATTCTGTACCATCAAAGCTAAACTTAGCATTACTGTCATTATATTCTACTACTACTTCATCTTCGCTACCTGCAAGGATGCTCTTTAAAAGGTTAAGAGGCTTTTTAGGCATGATAAATTCTGCTGTTTCAGCAGCCTTTACATCTTCACGTGTATATTTTACAAGTTTGTGGGCATCTGTTGCTACAAAGGTTAATCCATCTGTATTAAACTGAAAAAACACACCACTCATTACGGGTCTTAAATCATCATTACCACTTGCAAAAATTGTTTTACTGATTGCCGTAGCAAGAATGTCACCTTGTATAATGGTAGAAGAAGGATCTTTTAACTCTACAGCACTTGGAAACTCTGCGCCATCTGCATAAGCTAAAGCATACTTACCGTGATTAGAGCTAATCTCTACGGTATTGTTTTCTTCTAGTGTAAAAGTTAAGGGTTGTTCAGGGAAAGTTTTTAAAGTATCTAACAACAAACGTGCTGGAATACAAACATTTCCTACTTCATTGCTCTCTACATCTAACATTGATGTTACCGTAGATTCTAAATCTGATGCCGAAACTTTAAGCGAATTGCCATGTAGTTCAAACAAAAAATTATCAAGAATTGGTAACGTGTTGTTATTGTTAATAATCCCTCCTAAAACCTGAAGTTTTTTGAGTAAATATGAGCTGGATACGATAAATTTCATAAGTATATGCTAATTCTTATTATATTAAAAAGGCTTAAAATGTGTGCTTTAAAACGCTGATGTTTAGAGATTTCTAAAACGGTTTGAGTTTTATAACAACCATAACAAATATATTTTAAATAAGACCATTTAAAAAGCTTTGTGTTAAAAAGTTATCACGATATTGCTCAGGCTTTTAAGTGTTCGTTATTAGTAATTTAGGCCGAAATTTGAAGGGTAAATTGTTAATAGATTGCCTTGCGATTTAGTTCGGTATTTTAACTACGCATTAAGTAAGTAATTGGTTTAAGCATAGGTTAAAATTGGTCAGTTTCAATCGCTATAACCTTAAGGCGAACAGTCAGTATATTATTTAATTTTTTGTCTATACGATACCTTCAATTTAAGTTTAGGATATACAATGGTCAAGAACTTTCAGGCACTCTTATTAGGTTTCGACTGCGCTCAACCTGACACTTGTTATTATTTCATGTTTTCAAGCGAATAACAAGTAATTTTTTAAATTTCACTACTCACTACTCACTACTCACTACTCAATCTCCTCAACTACATCTACACTCCAAGCAGCTGCTTTTTCTTGAAATAAGGGTTTTGTTTTTGCCCAAACTCCTTTAAATAATTCGCTGTGACGGTATTTCTCTAAATCTGCTTCTTCTTGCCAATGACTATGGGTAAAAAAGATGTGTGGATTTCTTTTATCTCGCCATAATTGTAAATGAAGACAACCATCAAAGTTTCTTATTTTGTGTTTTACAAATTGAAAATCTGCCAAAAAAGTGTCGATATTTTCTGGTTTAAATTCCATTTTTACAATGCGTGTAAACATAGGGTTGGTTTTTTAAAATTTAATATTTCCGAAGTAAATTTTATGGCTTGTTAGCTTATAAAATTAATGGTCACACTGTCACGGTATGCTAGACCAAATAAGGTAGAGGCACTACCTATGGTACTTGGGTTGCTTTTGTAAATGGCTAGTTCTAGATAGTCAGAGCTATTCCAGAGTGCAATTTTCTTACCGTCTTCTTCTCGTCTGTCTTTGGGTTGTTCAAAGTTAATGGCATCACTGTAATGAGTGTGTATTTCATTAAAGACGGCTCTACGTGCAGTTATTTTAAACGCTCTACCTTTTCCTACTTTTTCAAATAATGACTTTGTGATGTTTGTAATCACGTTTCCGTAGTTGTCAATATAAATAACATTACCAATAATTTGTTTTTCTTCTCCTTGAATTACTGGATTAAGCCCGTTAAGTTGCTTAATTTCTTGAATTTTTTTCCCTATGATTTCAAGGGTACCACCTCGGGCAATATGGCAAGCTACTTTTACAAATACATCTAGTACAGGAAAGTTACTAATAATATGGTCGTGAATGTTTATTTCAACTATTTTTTCTGGTACAATTTCATTTGCTAACATAGAGATGATTCCATTGTTGGCACAGATAAAATAGTGTTCGTCAAGATAGACCGCAATATGTTTGTTTTCAGGGTTGAGTTCGCTATCAATACCAATGAGGTGTATGGTTCCGGGCGGAAAGCTACGGTAGGCATTTTGTATGATATAAGCTGCTTCTGCTGTATGAAAAGGAGAAACATTGTGTGTGATATCTACAATACGTACACTGTCAAGCTCTGCATAAATAGCGCCTTTTACAGCACCTGCAAAATGATCCTTCTCTCCAAAATCTGTAGTTAATGTAATGATTGGCATCTTCAAACTGTTGATATTTTGTTAACAACATCTACTACAAAAGTAAGCCACTTTTAGCATAGTAAAAACTATATTTACAATAGCTATTAATTGTTATAAACAAACCGCTTTTGAACGAACTTATCCTAGAATTAACAGAAATTAACCCAAGAGATTTTTTTGGGGAACAAAGCGTAAACATTGATTTAATAAAAAAATATTTTCCAAAACTTAAAATCGTAGCTAGAGGTAGTAAAATTAAAGCCTATGGAGATGAAGAAGTTTTAGAGGAGTTTGATAAACGAATGGAAATGCTTTTTGAACACTACGGAAAGTATAACAAGCTGGACGAAAATGTGATAGAAAGAGTTTTTCAGAGCAATAGTAAGGCAGATTATGAAACCCCAATGACCAGTAATGATATTTTGGTTCATGGAGTTGGAGGGAAAATTATAAAACCACAAACAGCAAACCAACGCAAACTTGTTACTTTATCTAAATCTAATGATATGGTGTTTGCTGTAGGTCCTGCAGGAACAGGAAAAACATACACCGGTGTAGCGCTTGCTGTTAAGGCGCTTAAAGAAAGACGCGTAAAAAGAATTATACTCACAAGACCTGCTGTAGAAGCTGGTGAGAACCTAGGTTTTTTACCAGGAGATTTAAAAGAAAAATTAGATCCATATATGCAGCCACTTTATGATGGTTTGCGTGATATGATTCCGGCAGAAAAACTAGAGCAATTTATAGAAAACGGAACCATCCAGATTGCACCTTTAGCATTTATGCGTGGTAGAACCTTAGATAATGCTTTTGTTATCCTTGATGAAGCACAGAATACCACACACGCACAAATGAAAATGTTTTTAACCCGTATGGGGAAAAACGCTAAGTTTATGATTACGGGAGACCCTGGGCAAATAGATTTACCTAGACGTGTTATTTCTGGTTTAAAAGAAGCATTGCTTATACTTAAAGATGTAGAAGGAGTGGGGATTGTCTTTTTAGATGATAAAGATGTTATCCGTCATAAACTGGTTAAAAAAGTAATAGCTGCATATAAAAACATTGAAAATTTAGATTCGTAAACTGCGCATTGTCAAATCGCTTCGGGAAAAGCAAAATTATACAGAAGCTATTTGTATCTAAAAGAAACCTTCTTTGTAAGGTATTACCATTATTTTAAAGCCTAACTAATTAATAAAGAAATTAAGAAGAATAATATAATTGCATTATGAGTAAAACGATAATAAAAACAGACTTCAATTTTCCAGGACAGAAAAGTGTATATCACGGTAAAGTAAGGTCTGTGTACACATTACAAGACGATATTTTATTAATGGTTGCTACAGATCGTTTAAGCGCTTTTGATGTAGTGATGCCTAAGGGAATTCCTTATAAAGGGCAAATATTAAACCAGATCGCAACAAAAATGATGCGTGATACAGAAGATTTGGTTCCTAATTGGTTAATTGCAACACCAGACCCAAATGTCGCTATAGGTCATGCTTGCGAACCTTTTAAGGTAGAAATGGTGATACGTGGTTATATGAGTGGTCATGCAGCTAGAGAGTATAAAGCTGGACGAAGAGTTTTATGTGGAGTACCTATGCCAGAGGGAATGAAAGAGAACGATGCTTTTCCGTCACCAATTATAACACCTGCGACAAAAGCAGAAATGGGCGATCATGATGAGGATATCGCTAGAGAAGATATTATAAAAAGAAATATTGTTTCTGAAGAAGATTACTTAGTGCTTGAAGATTATACAAGAAAGCTTTTTAAAAGAGGTTCTGAAATAGCAGACAGTCGCGGTCTTATCTTAGTTGATACGAAATATGAGTTTGGAAAAACTAAAGACGGTAAGATTGTGCTTATTGATGAAATACACACACCAGATTCTTCTCGTTACTTTTATAAAGAGGGCTATGAAGAAAGACAAAAAGCGGGCGAAGCTCAAAAACAATTGTCTAAAGAGTTTGTAAGACAATGGTTAATACAGAATGATTTTCAAGGGCTAGAAGGGCAAACGGTACCCGAAATGACAGATGAATACATCGATACCGTTTCTGACCGCTATATTGAGCTTTTTGAAAACATTACAGGAGATACCTTTGTCAAAGCAGATGTTACTAATATTGACGAAAGGATTGTTACTAATGTTGCAGAGTATTTTAACAAATAAACAATCATTTGGAAGCCGAACAAAAATTTAAAACTAAAACGGGTTTTTGTCATATTTTGACTGATAGAATAGTTTTAACTCGTGATGGGTTTAGAGGAAATGTAGCCGAAGTTATTTCTGGGAATAAAACTTCTGGATTTCTTATTATTTACGGTCTTGTTGCTGTACTAATGTTTTATAATGCATACAGTGATTTTGTAAAGGAGAATTGGTTCTTTTTTGGATTTTATTTATTGATAGGAATATATTTGATATACGGTATTATTAAAAGTAAGAACTACTCTGCATCTCCAGTTATTTTTAGACAAAACATTAAAACTATTAAATTTATACCAGCCAAAAAATTCTTGACTCGTAGTCATTTTAAAGTGAGATTTGAGCAAGAGGATGGTAAAGAAAAAACGCGATTAATTATGCTGCCAGGTTCATTAAGTGATGGACCTAAAGAAACTATAAAAGCTGTTGATATTATGAGAGGTAATGGTTTTTTAGTTAAATAGTCGAAAGTACAAACTACCTCCAATAAAAAAAGGTATCCAATTTGGATACCTTTTTTTGTTATTTAGAATAGGCGAGGAGCAATTATTATGCTTCTGCGCTTGGTTCTTGGTCTTCAGTATTTTCTACTACTGGTTCTGGCTTTGGCTTACACATGTTTCTTAACTTGGTAAGTTTTGTTTTCCATATTTTATGCTCCTCTTTGTGTTTAGCGATGTTTTTATGTACATCTTTTACTAAAGGATTGTCATCTGCTACATGTTTAAAAAACTCAAGATTGTTTTGTAGTTGTAGCATTTCATTACGCGTTTCTTCTACTTTTTTAGTTAAGAAAAACTCTTCGTTACGAATGGCACGACTATCATCTTGTGCTAAGATGGTGTTAATACGATTTTCGTATTTGATCATCTCAATTTCTTTCTTGTCCATGTCAAGCTGTCCAAAAAGAGCATCAATAGCTTCATTAAACTTTTGGTCTATACCTTTACTCTTATACGGTACACGGCCTATGTTTTTCCATTCGTTAACTTTGCTCATTATTAGTGCAAGGTCTTCTTTTTGATTGCCAGAAAGCTGTATGGTTTTTAAGTTGTCTAAAGCAGTCTTTTTTGCCTCAAGATTTTCAACTTCTCCAGCTTGTGCTTCTTCTTTTTGTGCGTTGATACGATCAAAAAAGTGATTACAAGCCGCTCTAAATTTCTTCCAGATTTTATCACTGTCTTTTCTAGGTACGTGTCCTATTTTTTTCCAGTCACTCTGTATCTTTTTCATCAGGTTTATTGTGCCCTGTATGTCTTCATTGTCTTTATTGGCTTCTGCAATAGCGATTAACTCCTTTTTCTTGTCTAGGTTAGTGAATTGCTCGTCTTTTTGTGATCTGTAAAAATCATTTTTTGCACGGTTAAACTCTCTAGTAGCGTTTTTAAATTCGCCCCAAACCTTTTTATCTTCGCTTTTAGGTACTCTTCCAGATTTAAAAAATTGTTCTCTTAAAGCTTCAATTTCTTTAATTCCGTTTTGCCAGTCTTTATGACTTTTAGCGCCCTTTTCAGTAACTTCTTTTATTTGTTGAATTAGTTCTTGTTTCTTTTCAAGGTTAACAACAAATAGTTTTTCTTTTTCTGCGTCTAGCGCATCTTTTTTATCGTGTACAATTTTTGTGTATACAGAAAATTCATCCCAAACTTTGTCACTATATTCTCTAGATACAGGTCCAGTTTCGTCTTTCCAGATTCTATGTAATAATTGTAACTCTCTAAAAGCTTTAGATACATTTTCAAGTTTAGAAAGCTCTTGTGCACGAAGTATAAGCTTTAATTTTTTATCTAAATTAAATTTATGATCTAAATCTCTTGTTTCTCTATCAAGATCCATTAGTCCATAATAGGTATCTCTATGATGCTTGTAGTTGTTCCAAACAATGTTATAGGCATCTCTCGGAATGTGTCCTATCTCATTCCATTGGTCCTGTAATGCTCTAAAAGTAGTATAGTTTTGTCTTACAGAATTTCCGTTGTCAAAAAGAGATTTTAATTCTTCTACAATAGCTTCTCTTTTAACAAGATTGTTTTCTTGTTCTTTTTTAAGAGATGCGTAGTAGTTTTTTTGTTCTTTTCTGTACGCTCCGTATAAGGTGTTAAATTCTTTTTTAAGAGAAGAGGTGTGGTAAAAGTCAATAATATTTCCTCCTTCTGCTAAAAAGGTTTCTTTAACTTTTGCTGTTTCTGCATTAAACTGGTCGTTAAACTCGTTTTTAATTGCTTCTACTTGGTTCTTTATTTTCTTAAAAGAATGGTTTTCTATTAGTGCTGCTAAGTGAGCGACTAATTGTTTTTGATCTAATGTAGCGTAATCAACTTCTTCGATTACTGTTTCATCGTCATCATCGTTATCGTCATCTTCTTCTTCCACTTCTTCTATTTCATCATCATCTTGATCTTCGCCCTTAACTCCTTCTGTAGGTGTAGTTGTAGCGTCTTCAGTGGTGCTTTTTTCTGAAACAATGTTTGTGTCAGGTGCAGTAGTTACTGCTTCATTTGTTGTTTCGTCAGTGTTAGCAACTGTTTCTTCAACTGCCAGGTTTTCATTTTCTGAAATTTCAGGAGTAGGTGTTACTGCTGTTTCTGGATTGCTATTTTCTACTGTATTTTTGTTTTCTTCAGACATTTTTTTCAATGTTAAGGGTCTATGTTATGAGCGGGCAAAGATACTAACAACCTTAGACAACACAAAGATAAATAGCTGTTTATAAAGATTACTTTTGCCAGATTGACCAAGATTTTTTTGCTTGAAGATTTAGCATTTTTAAGCCGTTACAGACACGTGCCCCTTGTGTAAAACCTCTTTTTAAAAATTCGGTCTGACTCGGATTGTATATGAGGTCTATTAAAACATGGTCTTTTGTTATGCTCATATAGGGGATTTTGGGATAAACAAGCACGTTTGGGTACGTACCCAAAGGAGTACAATTAATGATTAAATAGTGTTGTTTGATCACATCATCTGTAAGATCCTGATAGCTATAGATATCATCAGATCCTTTTCTTGAAACAAATTTATAATCAAAATCCATTGTTTTTAAAACCTGTGCAATTGCTTTAGATGCTCCTCCGGTTCCTAAGATTAGAGCGGTTCTCTCTTTAATTGGAAGAAAATCACTTAACGTTAAAGCAAAGCCATATACATCCGTATTGTATCCTACTAACTTTTTAGTAGGTGTTACTTTTATAGTGTTTACAGCTCCTATTATTTTTGCTTCTTTATTAACTCGGTCTAAGAGCGGTATAACAGCTTCTTTATAGGGCGATGTAACATTAAAACCTTTAAAGTCGTTTTTATTGTTTTTTAAATATTGTGCCAATGCCTCTGGAGATTCGAGTTCAATGTTTTCATAGGTGTCATCTCTCTCTTCTTTTTCAAATTTCTTGCTGAAAAATTCTTTAGAAAATGAATAATTTAATGTTTTACCAATAAGGCCGTATCTAGACATGTGAGTGTGATTTTTTTGATTTATGATACCAATCTAAACTAAGTACAATAAAAACGCCCAAAAGAATAAAGACGATTGCAAAAATAGTTTCTGTAGAAATTTCTGAAGGGAAATATCGCTTATAGCCAGAGATAATTTCTCTTTGGTTAGCATCAAGCAATTTGCTGCCATTTTCTGAAAGAACATATAGTTTTTTTTTCCAGGGCCAAACAACGCCTAATGATCCTGTAATGAAACCAATAATAACGGCATACGTAGCAGATTTATATTTTTTTATAACATAGCCTAATAGGTGAGATAGAGAAACAAGACCTACAATAGAACCAAGTGAGAACATGGTAATTACTTTTAATAATCTTATACGTTCTGGGTTGTTTGTAAAACTAAAATCCCATTGCACTATATCTATAAGCGTATCAGAAAGTGCATTGACCGAGTCTACTAATAGAAGCACATAATTTCCTAAAAGAATAAGTATAAATGAACCTGAGAGTCCGGGTAAAGTCATTCCGCTAACGCCTATAATACCACAAAAGAACACAAAAAGTAAGTTGTCGTTTTGTTGCGCAGGTTCTAAAAAACTGATACTAACGCCTGCAATAATACCAAAGAGAAGAAAGGCGATATACCTACGGTTCCATTCTTTAAAGTCTTTTGCTATATAGTAAATAGAACCTATAATCATACCAAAAAAAGCACTCCAAACATAGAGTTCGTAGTGAATTATAAGAAAGTCTAAAATTTTTGAAACACTAAAATAGCTAATAATCATTCCGGCTATAAGTAGCCCTAAAAACGATCCATTGATATATTGCCAAAAGCTTTTAAATCTTGCATTAAAAAGTAGTTTTAAAGCCTTTTGATTGATATGACGTAAAGAATAAATAAACTCTTCGTAAAATCCAGCAACAAAAGCAACCACACCACCAGATACACCAGGTACTTTATTGGCCGCTCCCATAGCTAAACCTTTTAAAACAAGCCATAGTTTATCAGATTTGGATCTTTCTTGATGCATATTAGGCTTTTTCTATTCTGTTTTTTTTAGAGTTAGCAAATCGTTCCATTAAAAAAATAACTAAAAATCCAACAACTGCCATAGCAATAGCAAGTATTATTTGTGGATCTCCGTCAAAACTAGTCGGTAAAATACTTTTGTCTAAAAAAGTAACCTCTTCGCCATGACTATTTAACCTTGTTGATAATACTTCTTTCCAAGGCCATATTTTATTTAAAGCTCCTATCATAAAGCCTGTTAAAATGGCAAGAATTAAATTTTTATGATGCTTAAATAACCAGTTTAGTGCTCTAGAAAAAACTTTTAATCCTAAGACAGCTCCTGTTCCAAATATTATAAGCTTGATAAAAGCATCAGAAAAAATATCCCAATTTAATGTTGTAATACCTTTACTTAAAGAAGTAAGAATACCTAAAACACCAGAATAAGCACCGAGTAATAATAAGATAAATGAACCTGAAATTCCAGGTAAAATCATAGCGATTATAGCTATAAATCCAGCAAAAAATAAAAACCAAGTACTATCTGGAGATCCTAATGGTTCTGCTATTGTAATAAAATAAGAAAATAATACGGCTAGTACTGTCGCTATAACCACTTTTAAATTCCAAGTAGTGATTTGCTTTCCTACAAAAAGAATACTCGCTATAACAAGTCCGAAAAAGAAAGACCATATTAATATAGGATGTTTTGTAAGTAAATAGGTGATTACTTTTGCGAGTGATAAAACGCTAATAAACACTCCACCAAAAAGAGCAATTAAAAACATAATATTATACTCTTTACAGGCTACAGAAAAGCTTGTTTTTTTCCAGAGTTTAAAAAAACCTAGATCTAATTTATGGATTGTTTCTATGAGTTCTTCATAAATACCAGAAATAAAAGCGATAGTACCACCAGATACTCCTGGAACAACATCTGCCGCTCCCATTGCAAGACCTTTTGCTAAAATTGTGGCGTATTGTAATAAACTTCTTGAAGGCATATATTTAAATTTACATTCAAAAATACAATTTTATAAAGAAGGATTTTGATGTTTTGAAATTAATTGTTTGACCAATTGGTTTTGATAAACAATAGGAAATAATTCTTCCAAAATGATTTTGTACTCAGGATCAGTGCGTAACGCATTATTTAGATAAAAACGTCCTTTTGATTGCTCGTTTAAATGAAAGTAAAGCCCCGCTAATCGATATTCTATTTCTGGATGACTGGCATAATATTCTGTTGCTTGAGTTAAATTTTCAACAGCAGCTTTAAACTCACCTATATGAATTAATAAATCTGTTCTACCAATCCATGTGTCAATGTCTGTATCGCCAAGCTCTAAAGAACGTCTATATGCGTGTTCTGCTTCTTCAAGAAGATTTAATTTTTTACAGATGGCTGCATAACGTTTCCAGTACAATACATTTTCGCTATCAACATTTAACGCTTTCTCAATATAATAGAAGCATTTTTGAAAATCTTTTTTTCTGAAATAATAGTCAGTAATCGCAATCCAAGCTTTATCTAACAGTCCATCTTCTTCAACACATTTTAAGTAAAACTGAAGTGATAATTCCATCTCTCCAAGCTTTTCGTAGCATTTTCCAATGCGTAACAAAGCAAATGAAGTAGGATCGTCAAGACCTAAAGTTACCGTATAGCTCTCAATAGCACCGGCATAATTTTTTAATTTTTGTTGAGTTTTCCCTTTTTCAAGGTAGGCTCCAATAAAACCATCGTCGCTTATGATTGCAAAATCAAAAGCCGCAAGTGCTTTTTTGTAATCTTTAAGGTAATAATATTGTTTTCCAATTTGGTGCCAAGCAACTTCGCTATAAGGATTTTTGTCTAAAAAATCATTAAGATATTCTATGGCAGCTTCATTTTCTTGAAGGTAGTCAAAGCAATAAATAACATTATATAGCGCAGAATAATCTTGATCGTCAAACTCTAAGCATTTAATAAATTGTTGCTTAGCATTTTTATAATCATCAAGAAATAAATATTCCATACCAATTAATGATAAAACATCGGCTTGATCATTAGTTAGCGCTAGTGCTTGTTCTAAATATGCTATAGCTTCTTTGTGATTGTCTTTGCGAGAGCTAATGTTTGCTTTCTGGATATAAATCTCTTCATTAGATTGCTCTAATAACTGTAGTTCTTCTAGTAAGGTTTCTGCTTCTTCTAGCTTGTCTTCAAAAATGAACATTTCTACTTGAAATAATCTAAGACTTGATGCAGATGGATGTTGTTCTAAACCTAGTTTTGTAGCCTTTTTTGCAAGTGCTATTTTCCCTATCTCTAGGTAGTGATGAATGATCTCTTCAAATTCTTCAGAGTCGAAGAAGTACACGTCATTCGTTTTCAACATAGATTCAAAACGTTTGAGTGATACATTAGATTGCTCGCCTGGTCTTCCCATAAAAAAGTGTTGCAGTTTCGTCTATTTTAAAGATACTTTGAAAGCAGATAGCTACTTTGTAAAACTGCTATTGTTGTTAACGATGTTATTAACAGAATATTATATCGTTAAATAATTGATAAACAATAGTTTATTGCTCGTTTTCTTTTAATAATTGGTTCATTACATCTTTTATAATATCACAGCCTTCTTTAATTTCTTTTTCTGAAATAGTCAATGGAGGTGTAATTCTAACGGCTTTTGGTTCAAATAGTAGCCAAAATAAAATGAGACCGCGCTCTTTACAACGCAATATTATTTCAGATGCAAGCTCGGCAGATTCGACTATTAATGCTAGCATTAGTCCTCGACCTCTAATCTCTTTTATGCTAGGGTGGTTTAATTGTTTTCTGAAATAGGCTTCTTTTGTGAGTGTGTCTTTAATTAATGTGCTTTCTGTAAGCTCTTGTAAAGTTGCTAATGCCGCCGAAGCAATGACAGGGTTTCCGCCAAAAGTGGTAATGTGTCCTAATTTTGGGTTATCACTCAATAATGTCATGAGTTTTTTTGAAGCGGTAAAAGCGCCAATAGGAAGACCACCGCCCATTCCTTTTCCCATGACGAGTATATCTGGTACCACGTTGTAGTTCATAAAACCAAAAAGTGTTCCTGTGCGTCCAAAACCTGGCTGAATTTCGTCTAGAATTAATAAAGCTCCTACGGCTTCACAGCGTGTTTTAATTTTTGTCAAAAAATCATGGGTAGGCTCAATAAATCCAGCGCCACCTTGAATTGTTTCTAGTAAAACAGCAGCCGTACTTTCTGTAATTTCCGAAATAGCAGCTTCATCATTAAAAGTGATAGCTCGACATTCTGGGATTAATGGTGCAAAGGGTTTTTTGCGTTCTTCAAACCCCATAACAGATAGTGCTCCCATAGTATTTCCGTGGTAAGCTTTGTCTGCATAAAGTATTTCTTTTCTGCCTGTGGCTCTTCTAGCAAGTTTCATAGCGCCTTCAATGGCTTCGGTACCGCTATTAACTAAGTAAGTGGTTTCTAGGGGAGCGGGTAGTTGCTGCGCTAATAATTGACTAAGTTGTACAGCGGGTTGTTGAATATACTCGCCATACACCATTACGTGCGCATATTTGTCTAGTTGATTTTTTATTGCTGTTGTTATGCGAGGATGACAATGCCCTAAACTACAAGCAGAAACACCAGCGACAAAATCTAAATGTGTATTTCCGGCTGTATCATAAATATAGCTCCCTTTTGCATGTGATATTTCTAAGGCAAGTGGGTGAGGGGTTGTTTGTGCTTGATATGTAAAGAAGTCGTTTTTCATGATTCACGCAGAACTTGATTGAGAGTTATGATACTTTTATTTTTATTCAATCTTTTTTTCAATTTCATTTTCCTCATTAGGAGCTTGATCTTCGGGTCTATTGATAAAGTCTTTAGATTTTAGTTTAGAACTTTCAGGTATTTTTATGGGTTCTTGGCCTTCTTTGGGTTCTTCAAAAAAAGCACCTTCGTCTTTTGGTAGTGGAATTCCTTTAATTTTAGGTAAAATAGGAGTGGGTTTACCTGAAAATAAATCTTCTTTACGGTTTAATCTTTCTTCGCCTCGCCAGTTAAATTTAGACAAAATACGGTCTCCTTCTGGAAGTTTTGAAGGAGGGTATATTTTACCAGGGACTTGTTTAATAAACCGTGTACCTACAATTTCTTGGTTTTCTAAGGTTAATTGTAATTGGCTTGCTGTGGTAAGGTCTATGCCTGTAAGATTGCCATTATCCCCATAAAGGTAAAAGATTACTTCTACATTTTTATTGATGTTCACCGTGTCAAGTTCGTTGTTGGTAAACAAACCTATAAGTCGTTCTCCTTTTACTTGGTTATAGCCTAAACTGTCTTTTTGAACCAAAAACGAATTATTGAAAACTTTAAGTGTATCTACTTTTTCTGTTACCGTATTACTTAAAATATGAATGGTGTCACCTGTCATCTGGTTTTCTCCCATCCATAATACAGGGTCTGTAAGTAACTTTGTGATACCTATGTTTTCGTCAATATAAATAGAATCAGATTTTCCACTTGTGTTTCCTTCTTCTGGCGTTCCTCTTTTAAAGAGTCTTGCTTTATAATACCCCCTTAATATTCTATGGTCTGTTTTTCCTGTAATTCGTAAAGTATCTGCGTGTATATAAATAGAGTCTGTATCACGTAAAGTTGCAGCTATGGCTCTTTTTGTGATAAATACAGAGTCTTTTTTTCTGAATACTTCTGCATAGTGGCCTTTTATGGTACTTTGGTTTGCAGTGTCTATTACTTTTATATTATTGGTAGCAGAAGCAAAACCTTTGTTTCTGTCAAAATAGATACTGTCTCCGTGTAAGATTCTATTGTTATAATCTATTCTAGAATTTTTGACAAAATAGCCTGTATCGCCTCGTGTATCATAATAACCACGCTCGCAGTAAACAGTGCTTGTTTCACTCACAATGGTAGACTCTCCATATAAGTAAGCATCGCCGTTTTCTGAGTAGAAATCTAATTGTTCGCTATTTACAATATATTCTGGATTGTCTATTTTCACATTAGACAAGAATTGATATTTTTTTGTTTCGGCAAAGTATCGACCTACGCGGCTAGTGAGTGTGCTTGCAGTATCTATTACAGTACCGCCGCTTCTGTAAAAAGCCTGTTGTTTTATACGGTCAAAATAAAGTGTATCTGTCTTTAATGTTGTTTGTGGGTTATTCATAACAACATCGCCACTTGCAAAAGCAAACTTGGTATTCCCATTATACTCCGCGTAGCTACTATTCATTTTAATAGTATCTCCTTGTGTTACTTTTACTTCGCCATACGCTTTTACAAAATTGTCTTTTGTATAAAGATAAGCTTGGTCGCACCACATCTCTATACCTTCGTGTTCAATGTATACTTGGCCGTCTTGATCTTTTGTGTAAACTATAGCATCTGGTAATTCTGGTTTTATGTCTATGTACCCAGATTGCACCTTTATTTGCTGTTTAAGAGTGTCTACTTGTGCTGTTGCCGTTAGAGAAACAAATAGAAATACTAGTATGTAAAAATGTTTATTCAATCTAATATGTTTATGCAAAACAAAAATACACGAATTTAAAGGATTCAGTTATGATATGGTGTATTATAATGTTTCAATTTGTTTAGCGTCTTATTGTTTATTTAAGTGCCAATCTTCGTTTTCTTTTTTCTCTATACCATACTATTAATACAAAACTAATTGCGAGTATAATTAAACTTGGTTCACTCATTCTCTGAGTTTCTTCGCCAAGATCTAATGATTTGTTACCAGATAAAGCTTGTTCTTGTTTCTTCTTTAACATCTCCTTCTGCGCCTCGTTTTCAACTACTAAATATGATGTTAGTGGTGTCATTACCTTTGAAATAAAACTATGTTTTACCAATGTTAACCATTTTTTTTCTGAAGTATTAGGGTGTAGGATCTGCGAGTTCCATTGGCCTTGCATCTTTAAAGCTGATACCCAATCCTTTTCTTTGATTTCTGTTTCAGGAATGTCAAAAACAGTTTTCTTTAATATGATACTCGGACTATTGTTAGCTGGAATATATACCGTAGTATTGTCTTCTGTTTTATACGCTAAAACAGACTCACAAAACATACACACCCGTTTTACCTCAGGCAGTTGCTTAGATGGGTTTTTAATTAATGAATGTTCCCTTAAAACTCCACTATTATCAAGGTTATAAAACAAACTGCTTTCAGGAAATGTAAAAGCTAAGTCTGAAAAGTTTTCATTGAGAATAGCGTTTTCAATGCTATCTGTAACTACTACAAAAACAGGATATGTTTGTGTATTGTGCTGATAATTATTAGATAAAGTCTTTCTTATTGCTCTATCAAGAAAAAAACCACCTTCAAAAGTTAGATTTTCATACTGTTCTTCCCAACCGCTTGCAAATGCAGTGGTGTTAACATATTGGTTTACATAACTAATTTGAGCATTTTCAGCAAGAGGTCTATTATTTGAAATTAATGTTGTTATTTTTTTAATATTATTTGCGGTATTTGGTTGGCTCTTTTGTGAAGCATCAACTAAAAAATGGAAATATGGCTTTCGGGTAACAGTTGTTAATGACTTCTTTTTTTCTGCAGAAATATAAACCAAATTATGAGTCTCTACGTTTTCATAAACTGTTTCTTCTTTGTTTCCAAGGTGTAGTGTATGATTGTCAATTTTAAACGCTATCGGTTCTTTATGTAATATTTCTATTCCTGTCTTTCATACTTCATCTTTTGCAAATGGAAATACACTAAAAGCAATTTCATTTCCTGTCAAATAATAGAGTATACCAGGGTCTCTGTTGATGTTTCTAATTTGAGAAAAAATCCATAATGCAGATTTCTTTTCTGCTAAAATTCCTGGTTCTTTTCTGTCACCCACAAATAAATAATAATCGCTAATCCAAGCTCCTTCGGGTAAATTTATTGTTGTAGCATATTCTGTTAACCAATTTTCGTTGCTGTAATTTGTAATTTCTAGATTCACCCAACTTTTCCAAACATTCTGAGTTTTATCATAAACACTTTCTGCAGAAATATCATTTATTTTGACATTGTCTTTTTCAATTATGCTTGAAGCTAAATTTGAAGAAATGTCATTAAAAAATATTTTTTCAATGGTGTTAATTTTCTTGTTAGATAAACTTAGGTTGTCTAAAACTAGCCACTTAAAGTATGATGATAAATAAGGTGTACTGTCTCCAAAGAGATTGCTCTGTCTGCCTTTGTGGTTTTTAATGTTATTTAGTGTTTTCTGAAGCGAATTAGTATCTATATCGTATTCCTTTGTATAGTCTGGCGTATATATATAAGAAAGTGTTTCATTTAATACACTCTTATCATTAATATATGTAATCGTAATGATGGTTGGAATGCTTAAAGAAGCTATCACAGAAACCGCAATCACATTGCTTTTTAAAAAATACTTTTTTAAGAAGGTATAATCTTTAGAGAGTTCTTTTATGTGTATCACAAAAAGTAAAAGTGGTGTTAGCATTAAAAACCCTGAACCCATTGCGACAATAGCCATTACAGAAAATGGCAGAAACGGAAGAAATACTAAAAAAAAGTAAAAAGTATATGCAACTGTAATACTTCTTCCTAAAAATAACAGCACTCTATAATTTTTGTTTTCAATATTTGGTAGACATATTAATACGCCATTTACTATTGCTAGTATATAAAACCAATTATTATTAAAATCTCCAAAAACCCCAGATCTAAAAGCAGTATACTCATTAAATAAATGACCATTGTTAACGGCTAAACCCAATAACGGAAGCAAAATGGTAATAGGTATTTTCCAAACCAATTGATATTTTGTCCAGCTATTTGTTTTTTTTGAAATAAGAATAACAATAGCTCTTATCAAGAAAAAGAAAAATAACAAGGTTGCCACAATAACAAGTACTATAGCAGATTGAATAAAAAACATGCTTTCAACGGGGTGCCATAAAGGAAGAATAACTTTTGAAAATAAAAATCCTGTAATAGGAACTCCCATTGCAATAAGTAAGTTTACCCAAACTTTATATTCTTTGTCTTTAGGTGTAAAATGAGCCACTAAAATAAAGAGTGAATAGGCAAGTGTTGGCATTAAAAAAGTACCTACATATAAAAATATATTGCCAGAAACCATCCATTGTGGAATAGAGAAGGGGATGATATCATTTAAATGATAGCCGTATAAATAGATAAAAGGAATATAAACTAGGAGCGCAATTACTCCATACCACACTGAAATTTTCTTGGCTTTGACAATGAGGTAAAATGCATAGATGAAATTGGATAAGCCAATAATTCCTAGTGCTAAAGCAAAAGTTGACCAAAGCTTAATACTTGCTTCATCCAATAGTGACTTAATAATATTGAATTGGCTATTAAACAAAAAGAATAACACGACTATGGGTAAAGTGTTAATGATGATGATCCATCTAGGGTTAAGTATGTTTCGCATTATTTTGTTTAAAGATTAATAATTTTTCAACCAACAGATAGGTTAGCATTAGAAAAGTCAAATTTGTAATAACACCAATGATTTCATGTAAGACATCTTGCTGTTCTAGTACAGTGTTTTTAGTATAATCTTGTATGATGATAGCTACAAATATTCTTGAAGTATTTACAAATAGAGTTAGCAAATATGCTGTTGTTAAAGCAAGTGGTATGGTTGCTATTTTATAAATACGTTTATTAAAATATTTTAATAGTAGATAGCTGAAAATTAAGAAAGACAACACCCAAAAATTAAAACCAGAGCAGTGTTTGTCTATCAAGATATTTAAATTCTCAAAATAATAGCCTTTGTTAGAAAAGAAGACGGAATGAGAATTCGTCAAAAAGCCAACAAGTTTATTTGTTGGCTTTAGAAGAAATTGTAAATTATTATTGTTAGCTAAAGTAAAGCTAAACTTTAAACAGCTGAAAATACCAAGTACAGTTAGATAGTATGGTAAATTCTTTTGTATTTGCATTGGTTATTTATAAATAACAACGCAGTTTTTTGTCCTATATTATCTATGTATAGTCTGTGTTCTATCTGGACCTACAGAAACCACTTTAATTGGAATTTCTAATTCTTTTTCTAAGAAGTCAATGTATTCATTTAGTTCTTTTGGGAATTGAGAAGGTTCAGTCATTTTTGTTAAATCTTCTTTCCAGCAATCAAACTCTGTGTAAATAGGAGTTACATTTTCGGGCTCAATGTTATAAGGAAGGTGCGTAATCGTTTCTCCTTTATATTTATAAGCTGTACACACTTTTAATTTTTCAAATCCAGAAAGAACATCGCCTTTCATCATCATTAATTGTGTTACTCCGTTTACTTCACAAGTATATTTAAGCGCTACAAGATCTAGCCAACCACAACGTCTTGGACGTCCAGTCACTGCACCAAGTTCGCGACCTACTGTTGCCATTTCTGCACCTACTTCATCAAACAATTCTGTTGGGAAAGGTCCAGAACCAACACGAGTAGTGTAAGCTTTAAAGATTCCGTATACATCTTTTACCTTGTTAGGAGCTACTCCTAATCCAGTACAAGCACCTGCTGCAGTTGTGTTTGAAGAAGTTACAAAAGGATAAGTTCCAAAATCGATATCGAGTAAAGACCCTTGAGCTCCTTCTGCTAGTATAGTTTTACCTGCTTTCATTGCTTGGTGAAAATATTCTTCACTATCAATAAAAGTTAATGTTTTTAATGTTTCAACAGCAGCGAAAAATTCTTTTTCCATTTCTGCAAGATCGTATTGTACGTCTACATTATAGAAATCAATCATAGCTTCGTGCTTGTCTGCAAGAGCTCTGTATTTTTCTTTCCAGTCTGCCAATTCAAGGTCTCCTACACGGATACCATTTCGGCCTGTTTTATCCATATATGTTGGTCCAATACCTTTAAGTGTAGAACCAATCTTTGCTTTACCTTTAGAAGCTTCACTTGCTGCATCAAGCAGTCTGTGTGTAGGTAGTATAAGGTGTGCTTTTCTAGAAATAATTAGTTTAGCTTTATAATCAATTTTAAATTGATCTAAGCCTTCTAATTCTTTTACAAAAACGACAGGGTCAATTACAACTCCGTTTCCAATAACATTCATTGCAGTTTTATGGAATATTCCAGAAGGTATTGTACGTAATACGTGTTTTATACCATCAAATTCTAATGTGTGCCCTGCGTTTGGTCCACCTTGAAATCGTGCGATAATATCATAATCTGCTGTGAGAACGTCCACAATTTTTCCTTTGCCTTCGTCTCCCCATTGTAATCCTAGTAGTAAGTCTACTGCCATAATTTATGTTTTGGTCGTGTTTTTTTTATTTCCGTAGAAGTAAAGTGAATGATTTGTAATTTCTACATCAAAAACTTCTTCTATTGTTTTCTTTATATTCTGAATGCGTGGATCGCAAAATTCAATTACCTCTCCAGTACTTAAAATTAAGTGATCGTGTTGTTTATCGAAATACGATTTTTCAAAATGTGCTTGATTTTTGCCAAACTGATGTTTTCGTACGAGTTTACTATCTATTAATAGTTCTATAGTATTATACAAGGTTGCTCGACTTACACGATAATTTTTGTTTTTCATGTTAATATAGAGTGATTCTATATCAAAATGTTCTTCTTGATCGTAAATCTCTTGTAAAATGGCATATCGTTCTGGAGTTTTTCTATGGCCATTCTCTTCTAGAAAGGCTGTAAAAACTTGTTTTACGATGTCCTGATTTTTATGTGGTGTGTTTATATCCATTTTGAAGCGTCAAAAATAGGTATTTTATACCCTTGTAACTTTATCAATGCCGTTTATTTTCTTAATGTTTTGAACTAAGTTATCAAGAATGGTCTTATTTTTTACCACAACGACTATTTTTCCTGTAAAAACGCCATCATCACTATCAAAATGAAGATGCTTCATGTCTATCCCATGATTGCTTGAAACGATTTTTGTTATTTCGTTCACAAGACCTATGGTATCTATACCTGTTAATTGTAGTTCAGATTTAAATTCTCGTTGCGTAGAATCTATCCAATTGGCTTGTAAAATACGATAATTATAATTGCTTTGTAGTTGAACAGCGTTCGGGCAATTTTGTTTATGAATCTTAATACCTTCGTTTATGGTGGTAAAACCAAAAACGGGATCACCAGGAATAGGATTACAGCATTTAGATAGTGTGTAATCTAGTTTTTGTTCATCTTTACCAAATACTAATTGGTCATATTTTTCTGTAATCTCTTCTTTGTCAACATCAGGAGGTGTAGTTGGTTTTCTTATTTTTTTGAAAAAACTAACTAAGGCATTGCTCCTTGAGGCAGCAAACTCTTTTAATTCTTTATTTTCTATAATTCCAGAACCTACTCTAAAAAATAAGTCGAGACTTGTTTTTAATTTAAAATGACTTACTAATTGGTTAACGGTATTTTCGTCTAGTGATATTTTTAGAGATTTTAATTTTCTTGTCAATATCTCTTTTCCTTCAGCAGCAATAATTTTCTTATCGGCATTTAATGCCCCTTTAATCTTTGATATTGCTTTTCCTGTTGTGGCATAGTTAAGCCAGTTGTTAGTGGGTTTTGCGTTATCACTTGTGATAATTTCTACTTGATCTCCACTTTTAAGCACTCGGCTTAAGGGGACAAGTTTACCATTTACTTTAGTTCCTCGAGTGTGCTTACCAACTTCTGTATGAATTTGGTAAGCAAAATCTAAAGCTGTTGCACCTTTAGGTAAAGAGTATAGATCGCCTTTAGGTGTAAATACATAAATTTCTTTTGCGTATAGATTAAGTTTAAATTCTTGTACAAAATCTATGGCACTTATATCTTGGTTTTCTAATGTGTCTTGTAATTTGTTAAGCCAAGCGTCTAGTCCACCATCGTCACTATCTTTATTTTTATATTTATAATGAGCAGCAAAACCCTTTTCTGCAATCTCGTTCATTCGTTCGCTACGTATTTGAACTTCTACCCAGCGACCTTTAGGTCCCATTACTGTAATGTGTAAAGCTTCGTATCCTGTTGATTTAGGCGAAGAAATCCAATCGCGTAAGCGTGTAGGGTTGGGTCTAAAATGATCTGTTACAATAGAATATATTTTCCAAGCAAGAAATTTTTCATTTGCTAAATCACTCTTATAAATAATACGGACCGCAAATTTGTCATATACTTCGTCAAAAGTCACGGTTTGAGCACGCATTTTTCTTCTTATAGAAAAAATAGATTTAGGCCTTCCTTTGATCTCATAATTTAAGCCTTCTTTGTTTAGCGTCTCTTCTATTGTTTTAGAGAAGGTGTCTATATATGCATCTTGCTCTTCTTTACTTTCTTTTATTTTACCTAAAATATCATTGTATACTTCTGGTTCGGTGTATTTAAGACCAAGGTCTTCTAGTTGTGTTTTAATATTGTAAAGCCCAATTCTATGAGCCAAAGGTGCGTAAATATATAATGTTTCAGAAGCTATTTTTACTTGTTTGTAGGCAGGCATAGAGTCCATTGTTTGCATGTTGTGCAACCTGTCTGCTATTTTAATAATAATCACCCTAATGTCATCATTTAGAGTAAGTAGCATTTTTCTGAAATTTTCTGCCTGCATAGACACATCACCATCATAAGGCATTTTGTCTATCTTAGTAAGCCCATCTACAATACGTGCGACGGTTTCTCCAAAAAGTTGCTCGAGGTCTGCTAGCGTGTACGAAGTGTCTTCTACCACATCATGCAATAGGGCAGAAGCAATAGAAGTGGCATCAAGACCAATCTCTGACGCAACTATTTTTGCCACAGCAATGGGATGAAAAATATAAGCTTCTCCACTTTTGCGTCGTTGCTCTTTGTGAGCATCTACCGCAACGTCAAAGGCAGAGCGTATTAATTTTTTATCTTCATCTGTTAAAGAGCGATAACTTATTTTAAGTAAGTTTTTATACTCCTGTGCAATGGCTTTATTTTCTAATTCGAGCGCTTCTTCTGTCATAGAATAAATGTATAATGTTTTATTTAATTAAGCAATTTTGAGAATAAAGATTTTAAGCTTTTTTTCTGAAATTTTAAAATACAGCACTAGTGAGATTAAATTTTAGTAATGCCTATCTATTTATATAAATAAAACCTGATATTATAAATATGTAAAACCCTTGTGATTAATACTTTATGTGGATTGTTAACTGTAAGGCTTGCTTGCCTGCAAAAGAAGGTTGGGTTATTTATTATTTGGGCTCCATAATAAGAAAAACAGCGGTGCTATCTCCTATATTTAATACTTCATGCCAATTATCGTGATCATTATAGTAATAGCTGCCTGTTTTTACATGTACTTCTCGTGTGCCCGTAGCGCTTGTTATTCTAAAGGTACTTCCTTTTAAAGTATAGATGATATGGGTAGGGTGTATGTGTTTTTCATGACCAACTCCGGGTGGAAATGTACATTTTAAAGATCTAAGATTTTCATTGTCTTCAAGAACTTCGCAAATCACTTTTCCTTTCCATCCAGCTTCTGCAGGGCCTGGAAGCGTTTGTTTTTCTTTACAGCTATTTATAAAAAGTACTGCAATGATGAGTAAGAATGTAAGGGGTTTTAGAGTCATTTTTTATGCACGTTTATTTAAATACAAATTAATGAAATATAAACTTGTGATGCTTCTAATACTTTAACTATTGTTTGTCTGTATTGTTTTTGGGTGTCGCAACGTTTCGACAAGTTGTTTTGAGACCCTTTAATTAAAAGATTTTTAAAATACGTAAGTCTTTTATTTATAACTGACAATGGATTTCTGCCACCATGTCAGTCATTTGTTGATGGCACAACTATTGACTTAAGAGAAATGTCTTTGGTAATTAACATTTCCGAAGGGCTATTAAAACAAATTAGAATTTAAATTAAATATAACGATATGAGTAAGATTATTGGAATTGACTTAGGTACAACCAACTCCTGCGTTTCGGTGATGGAAGGTAGTGAGCCAACTGTAATCCCTAATGCAGAAGGTAAAAGAACAACACCATCTGTGATCGCTTTTGTAGAAGGCGGCGAAATAAAAATAGGTGACCCTGCAAAAAGACAGGCAGTTACAAACCCAACAAAAACGGTTGCTTCGATCAAGCGTTTTATGGGGAACAAGTATAGTGAGTCTGCAAAAGAAGCAGATAGAGCAGCATATAGTGTTGTAAAAGGTGATAACGATACACCACGTGTAGATATTGATGGTCGTCTTTATACACCACAAGAATTAAGTGCTATGATTCTTCAGAAAATGAAGAAAACGGCAGAAGATTACCTAGGAGCTGAAGTTTCTCGTGCGGTAATTACAGTGCCAGCATATTTTAACGATAGCCAGCGTCAAGCAACGAAAGAAGCAGGACAAATTGCTGGATTAACAGTAGAGCGTATTATTAATGAGCCAACAGCGGCAGCATTAGCTTACGGTCTTGATAAGAAAAATACAGACCAGAAGATTGTAGTATTTGATTTTGGTGGAGGAACACATGATGTATCTATCCTTGAATTAGGTGATGGTGTATTTGAAGTACTTTCTACAGATGGTGATACACACTTAGGTGGTGATGATGTAGATCAAAAAATTATCAACTGGTTAGCAGATGAGTTTCAATCTGAGAATGACAATATGGACCTTAGAAAAGATCCAATGGCATTACAACGTTTAAAAGAAGCGGCAGAAAAAGCAAAGATTGAATTATCAGCGTCTGCACAAACAGAAATTAACTTGCCTTACGTGACTGCTACTGCTAGCGGACCTAAGCACCTTGTTAAAACATTAACTCGTGCTAAGTTTGAGCAATTAATTGACGATCTTGTAAAAAGAACGATTGAGCCTTGTAAAACTGCAATGAAAGCTGCAGGTTTAACAAACAGTGATATTGATGAAGTAATTTTAGTAGGTGGATCTACTCGTATCCCTGCGGTACAAGAAGCGGTAGAGAAATTCTTCGGAAAAGCACCAAGTAAAGGTGTGAATCCAGATGAGGTTGTAGCCGTTGGAGCTGCAATACAAGGTGGTGTATTAACTGGTGATGTAAAAGATGTATTGTTATTAGATGTTACTCCTCTTTCTTTAGGGATTGAAACAATGGGTAGTGTAATGACAAAACTAATTGAAGCAAACACTACAATACCTACAAAAAAGAGTCAAGTATTCTCAACTGCGGCAGATAATCAGCCATCTGTAGAGATTCACGTGTTACAAGGTGAGCGTCCTATGGCAAACGACAATAAAACAATTGGTCGTTTTCATTTAAGTGACATTCCACCAGCACAGCGTGGTGTACCTCAAATTGAAGTTACTTTTGATATTGATGCTAACGGTATCATTAAAGTAAGTGCAGAAGATAAAGCTACAGGTAAAAAACAAGATATCCGTATCGAGGCTTCTTCTGGATTAACTGAAGAGGAAATTGAGAAAATGAAGCAGGAAGCAGAAGCAAATGCTGATGCAGATAAAAAGGCGAAAGAAACAGCAGACAAAATCAACGAAGCTGATGGAATGATCTTCCAAACAGAAAAGCAGTTGAAAGAATTTGGTGATAAGATTTCTGAGGATAACAAGAAGCCTGTAGAAGAAGCTTTAGTAGAATTGAAAGCAGCTTACGAAACTAAGAATGTTGATGCTATCACGCCAGCGCTTGATAAAATTAACGAAGCTTGGAAAGCAGCTAGCGAAGAGATGTACAAAGCACAAGCAGAAGCGCAAGGTGGAGCTCCAACAGGAGAGCCAACTGCAGATGCAGGAGCTGGTGCAGACGAAAGCTCTGATGTAGAAGATGTAGATTTTGAAGAAGTAAAATAAAACTTCTGGTTTGCACACTGTGCAAGCTTTAATTATACAGTATCCCCAATCTAATTTATTAGGTTGGGGATTTTTTATTGTTGTTTGTTAAAAGCAGCTACTTTATAAGTGCGTTCATTAGAATGGGTTAAGCAGCGCTAGCTTGCTAAAAAAAAATATACGGGTATAAAAAAAACCACTTCCATAATAGAAGTGGTTTTTATATGAATTAGCCTTGTTATATATTAAATGTCATCAAAGTCTACGTCTGTAAAACGACTTTCAGCGGCAGTTTCAGATTTAGTTTCTGAAACCTCTACAGCAGCTTGTGTTTTAGGTTCTCTTACGTAGTCTTTCTGGTGGCGCTCACTGATTACTTCTTCACCTTTTTCATCAATTACGTATTGGATCATCTCGTTTACGTTCTCTTTAAACTCCATAAAATCTTCTTTGTACAAGTAGATTTTGTGTTTTTTGTAGTGAAAAGATCCATCGTCATTTGTAAACTTTTTACTCTCTGTAATTGTTAGGTAGTAATCTCCTGCCTTTGTAGATCTTACATCAAAGAAATAAGTACGTCTTCCTGCACGCATCACTTTGCTAAAAATCTCTTCTTGCTCACCATTATAATTATCGCTCATTGTATTTTATTTAATTTTTGATTTTTCAAATCTAAAAAAAAAAGAAATAAAGAACCCCTTTTTTAAATTTCTTTTTCAAGAAGTTGTTTTGCGTATAACTCCTTATAATATCCGTCTTTGTTTATAAGGTTGTTGTGCGTTCCTTGTTGTAGTATTTTGCCTTCTTCAAGTACTATTATCTTATCTGCATTTTTAGCAGATGATACTCGGTGGCTTACAATGATCACCGTTTTATTCGCTGCGATTTTAGTTAGATTTGTTAAAATAGCTTCTTCTGTTTCTGTGTCTACGGCAGAAAGACAATCATCAAATAGCATAATCTCAGGGTCTTTAATGATAGCTCTAGCAATAGCAACACGTTGCTTTTGTCCACCGCTTAGTGTAATACCGCGTTCGCCCAAAATAGTATCATAGCCCTTAGAAAAACCAATAATGTTATCATGTACAGCGGCTTTTTTTGCGGCTTCAATTACTTCTTGATCCGTAGCATCTTCTTTACCAAACTTGATATTGTTTTTTATAGTATCACTAAACAAGAAGGCATCTTGTGGTACGTAGCCTATGTGGTTCCTTAAGTTGTCTAGATTTAAGTCTTTAATGCTAGTATCACCTATAAAAAGTGTGTTTTCTGAAACGTCATACAAGCGACCAATGAGTTCTAGAATGGTAGATTTACCAGATCCTGTGTTCCCAATTATTGCAAGTGTTTCGCCAGGGTTTACGGTAAATGAAATGTTTTTTAAAGCGGTAATGTTTGTGTCTTCGTAAGTAAATGATAGATTTTTAAATTCTATTTTTCCAACAATTGGCGTTTCAGTAGTTGTTGTGTTAACAATAGCTGGAGCTGTATTTAGAAATTCATTAATACGTTTTTGAGAAGCTTCTGCTTGTTGTATCATAGAGGTAACCCAGCCAACAGTAGCTACAGGCCAAGTAAGCATGTTAACGTAAATAAGGAATTCTACAATGGTACCTATTTCTGCAATTTGACCATTAATATATCTTGAGCCCCCTATGTATATCACAAGAATGTTGCTCAGTCCAATAAGTAAAATCATTAACGGAAAGAATAAAGCTTGTGCACGTGCTAATTCTATGTTTTTCTCTTTACTTGTTATTGCAAGATCTTCAAATTGTTCATTAATTGCTGGCTCAATACCATAGGCTTTAATAACCGAAATACCACTAAAACTCTCTTGTGTAAACGTGGTGAGTTTTGATAGATATTGCTGTACAATCGTGCTTCTTTTATGAATTATACGACTTAGTTGGTAGATCGCTACAGATAAAATAGGGAGTGGTGCTATCGCATATAGTGTAAGGATGGGTGCTTTGTAAAACATATACGAAATCGTCACAATAAATAATGTGATTGTTGTCGTGCTATACATTAAAACTGGACCTACATACATTCTTACTTTAGACACATCTTCACTAATACGGTTCATTAAATCTCCTGTTCTGTTTTGTTTATAAAAACTAAGAGATAGTTTTTGGTAATGAAGATATACTTCGTTTTTTAGATCGTATTCAATATAACGAGATACAACAATAAAAGTTTGTCGCATCATAAAGGTGAAAAAAGCAGAAAGTAGGGTAGCGCCAATTAGTATTAGTACCCCTTTTAATAATCCCGCTGTCATAATTTCTTTTGAAATATTCCCTTTTAAGAACTCATCTATAAGGTTAACACTATCGCCTATCTTCTTAGGAACTACTAATTTAAATACCGTAGCAACAATAGTGATGACAAAACCAAGGGCAAGACGTCCTCTGTATTTCTTGAAATATTTATTTATTTGTTTAAGTTCTTTCATAAAATATAGAAACAAGCTCAAAAGTGTTTTTTAACCTTGTGAATTTGATGGGTCTAAAAATTTATTAATAAATTCATAAATTAACATACCGCCTATTGCGAATTGTGTATTAATGGTGTAATTTTGCTCGTCCTTTTTAAGGATCCTATAAACTAAATTTAGATATGACAATAGACGTAGTACAAACAAAAGAGCTACATAAAGTAGATCCAGTATTTGGCCAATTATCTTTTGATAATCATGAGCAAATTGTTTTTTGCAATGACAAAGATACTGGTTTAAAAGCAATAATAGGAATACATAATACCGTTTTAGGGCCTGCACTTGGAGGTACTAGAATGTGGAATTATAATAGTGAGTGGGACGCGGTTAATGACGTGATGAGACTCTCTAGGGGAATGACTTTTAAATCTGCCATAACAGGATTAAACCTAGGTGGAGGTAAAGCTGTAATTATTGGTGATGCAAAAACTCAGAAGACACCTGAGCTAATGTTAAAGTTTGGAGAGTTTGTACACTCTCTAAGTGGTAGATATATCACTGCTGAAGATGTTGGTATGACAACAGCAGATATGGATTTAGTGCGCACGGTAACACCTTATGTTACAGGTATATCTGAAGATAAAGGAGGAGCTGGAAATCCTTCGCCTATTACAGCATATGGTGTGTTTATGGGGATGAAAGCAGCTGCTAAGTTTAAATTTGGTACAGATGTACTAGAAGGTAAAGTGGTGTATGTAGAAGGAATAGGAAATGTTGGTGAGGCACTTGTAGAGCATTTAACTAACGAAGGAGCTAAAGTGGTGATTTCAGATATCAACCAAAACCGTCTAGAAGAAGTAAGTAAGCGTTTTAGCGCTGATATTTATAGAGGTAATGATTTGCACTCAGAGCAGATGGATATCTATGCACCTTGTGCGTTAGGAGCTACTGTTAATGATATTAGCATTAGTAAATTAAGAGCACAAGTAATTGCTGGAGCAGCTAATAACCAACTTGAAAATGAATTAAGACATGGTCAAATGCTTCAAGAAAAAGGAATTGCTTACGCGCCAGACTTTTTAATTAACGCTGGAGGTATTATTAATGTATATGCAGAGCTTGAAAACTACGGTAGACAAGAGATAATTAGAAAGACTGAGAATATCTATAATACTACTTTAGAGATTTTCAATAAAGCTGATATTTCTGACTTAACAACACATCAATCAGCATTAGCAATTGCTCAATCGAGAATTGAAGCACGTAAAAGTGAAAATAAATAAACTTATTTAGCAATAAATAACCTTATATTTGCAGCGCATAAGAAATCCTTATGCGCTGTTTTTTTTATAGACCCGTAATTTGGATTATAACTGTTTCCGAAGTACAAAAAAAAGTTCTTTTAAATATGCTAACCAGAAGACATATACGTATAAAAGTTGTACAATCTATTTATGCTTTTGACCAGACTGAAAATCGAGACCTGGACAAACAAGAAAAGTTTTTACACTATAGTATTGACCAAATGCACGACCTATATGTGCTTTTACTACAAGTGCTCGTAGAGATGCAAAAGCATGATGAGGCATTTATAAAAAAATCTCAGTTAAAACACCTTGCTACAGACTTGGAAAAAAATCCAAGTAGAAATTTTATCGATAATAAATTGATAGATTTGATAGCTCACCATCAAGGTTTACAAGAAACGATACATAATAGAAAATTAGACTATTGGTCATTAGATGACGAGTATATCACAATCTTACTTAATGATTTACGTAATCGTGATTTTTATGCTAGTTATCTAAAATTACAGTCGCCATCTTTTAAGGACGATAAAGAGTTTGCTGTAAGAGTATATAAGGAGGTCATTGCACCTAATGATAAGTTGTATGACTATCTAGAAGATAAGCGACTTACTTGGGTAGATGATTTTGCGATTGTTAATACAGCATTGGTAAAAGTATTAAACAAGCTAAAAGACTCAAACGTAGAATCTTCTTTGATTCCAGATTTATATAAAAATGAAGATGATCGCGAATATGCTACAAATTTATTTAGAAAGGTAGTTCTTAATGAAGAACGACTTTCTAATATGGTAGATGGTAAAACACCTAATTGGGATCAAGACCGAATTGCAGACATAGATTTGATTATTATCAAAATGGGAATTGCAGAGTTTTTATATTTTCCATCAATTCCAACTAGAGCAACCATTAACGAATATTTAGAAATTTCAAAAGAATACTCTACTCCAAAAAGTAGTATTTTTATTAATGGTATTTTAGATAAGATTGTTAAGGAATTAACAGCTTCAAAAGAACTTAATAAAATAGGGCGAGGGCTTCTTTAAAACGTAAATATTTAGTATTTTTACGGCGCTTAAAAAAAATATAATATTACAATTATGAAAAAATCAATTTTATTAGTAGCAGTATTAGCTGCTTTTACGTTTACATCTTGTAAAGATAATGCAGCAGAAAAAGTAAATCAAGACAATGTAGCTGAAGCTGCAGATCGTGATGCAACAGCGGGTAAATTTCCTAAAATGGAATTTGCTACATCGGTTCACGATTTTGGAACTATCGCACAAGGAACTCCAGTTGAGCATGTATTTACATTTAAAAATACAGGTAATGCGCCACTAGTAATTGTAGATGCAAAATCTAGCTGTGGATGTACTGTACCAGAATATACAAAAGAACCAATAGCACCTGGTGCTGAAGGTGAGCTTTTAGTTAAATTTAATGGTAGTGGAAAAAACCAAGTAAGTAAAACAGTAACGGTTACTGCTAACACTGCTGCTGGAAAAGAAACAATTAATATCAAAGCGTTTGTAAATGCTCCAGATGCAGCAGCACCTGCTGGCGTAATTCAATAAGCTTAAACTTAATACATTTATAATGGGAGATATTACAAGTTTTTTACCAATGATCCTTTTATTTGCAGTGATGTATCTTTTCTTGATACGCCCGCAAATGAAAAAGCAAAAGAAAGAAAAAGCATTTGCTGATGAGTTAAAAAAAGGAGATAAAGTAGTTACTAAAAGTGGTCTACACGGTAAAATATTAGATTTAAATACAGATGGAACTTGTATTTTAGAATCTGGTGCAGGAAAATTAAAGTTTGAAACTTCTGCTTTATCAATGGATATGAGTGCTAAGTTAAACAAGCCTTTAGTTACCAAAGAGAAATAATTATCTCATTTTATACATATTAAAAAACCCGCTTCTTATTAAGAAGCGGGTTTTTTTGTGAATATAGCTTAATAATTTAAAGCGCTTGTTTTTTGTCAGTCTCTTGTGCTTGTGTTTTTTTAATAGGAAATTTTATAAATGAAAACCTAACTGGAAAATTTACTTTTAGCAGACTAGATAAATAATACAGCATGTTGATAGAAGTGGTTTTCTGTCTGTAATTTGATATGCTAATTATCTCAATACCAATTTTCTAACGACCTCTTTTTGCATGTTCCTGTTTAATAAGTCAATAATCTTTAACTTACCGTAGCTAAGTTCTTCACGTAATACAGATGAGCTTAAAGAGACGTATAGTGTGTTGCGGTCTAATACAACTGCTGTAGTGTATTTTACAATTGGAGGTCCCATTACAGATTCCCAAGCCTGTGTTACCGAAACTTGATCTAAACCTTGATCCAGTCTATTGGTTTTGATAAACTCTTGTAAAACGCTTTTGATATCACGTTCTTCTGTGTTTCTTTTTGCCATATTACTTGTTTTTTTGACTGAAAGGGATAAATCTTTTGTAAGTGTATATCTTTTTGTCTTTGTTTTTGACGGTCATTTTGTTTTCTGATAAAGACAACACTGTTTCTTCCCATGTATCATAGGGAGTGGTGTAGGTTAAAATTAGTGCATTTGAAGCTTCTATAGTAAACTTTTCTGTGGCGCCATTACTAACAAATGTACCATCAAATTGTGGTTTCACTTTAGTTCGGGTTCCATTTTTATTCTCCAGTTCTATAAAATCAACTACAGGGTTCACTGTAAAGCTTTTTTTAGAGCCATCTTGTAATGTAACACTTTCGATCTCCCAGTAACCATTTAAATCTTCTGGTTCCATAGGTGAGGTACAGCTGCTAAGTATAGCTATGGCAAAAATAACAAGGGTATAAATGCTGTTTGTTTTCATTGAAATTATGTTATTCGGTTTTATATTATTTTTTTAAATATCTATGTATAAAATTACAAACAGAATCTTCTAGTCTTACAATTTAAAAAACTTATAACTCTGACTTACCTTTTTTACAACGGCTTCAGTTCTGTCTGCATGTGTGTCACTAATAAAGAGCTGTCCAAAGTTTTCATCGTCTACCAGTTTAATAATATGCGCTACGCGTTCTTCGTCTAGTTTGTCAAAAATATCATCTAAGAGTAGAATAGGGTGTACTTTGTGTACATTTTTAATAAACTCAAACTGTGCTAGTTTTAAGGCAATTAAAAAAGATTTTTGTTGTCCTTGGCTTCCAAACTTTTTAATAGGGTGTTCATCAATAGTAAATATAAGATCGTCTTTATGGGTCCCTACAGAGGTGTATTGAGACATCTTGTCTTTATGCACATTTTGCTGTAATAAATGCTCCATGCGATCTTCATTAAGTTGGCTTTTGTAATCAAGACCTACCGTTTCGGTTCCGCTAGAGATTGCTTTATATTTTTCTAAAAAAATAGGAGTGAACTCTTTTAAAAATTCTTTTCTGCTTTTATGTATGCGTTCGCCTAGTTCACTTAGTTGCAAGTCATAAATCGCTAAGTTGTCTTTATTCCAGGTATGGTTGGCGGCAAAGTACTTTAATAGTGAATTGCGTTGTACAAGTATTTTTCCGTAAGAAAGAATATCTTTTAAGTACAACGAATCTCCCTGTGAAATTACCCCATCTATAAATTTTCTACGAGTGTCGCTACCTTCTATAATTAAATCTCTGTCTGCTGGAGAGATGATGACCAAAGGTAAAAAACCTATGTGATCACTAAATCTATCGTAAGCTTTTCCGTTTCGTTTAATCACTTTTTTTTGTCCTTTTTTAGCACTTACCACTATTTTTTCTGGACGATCTGTTTTAATATATTGGCCTTCTACGACAAAAAATTCTTCTCCGTGTCTAATATTTTGACTTGTAATTGGATTGAAATAACTTTTCCCAAAGCTTAAATGATAAATTGCGTCTAATGCGTTGGTCTTTCCTACGCCATTATGGCCTGTAAAACAATTAATATTTGGGTCAAACTCGAAAGTTTGGACTTCAAAGTTTTTATAATTTAAAAGAGAAAGACTGTTTAATATCATATTTTTCAGTGGTTTGCGACGTAATTTGTGTTTGGGAATTCATATTTCCGAAGCAAAAAAAGTGGTTTGCAAAAATATCTAAAATAAGGAATAATTTATCTTTTAAATTGATATAAAAATTTTATTTTTGCCCGACAATAAACCAATATTATGGCTACATATAAAAAAAGAGGATATAAACCTACAACTAAGGTTGAGAAGCAAGAGGAGATTGTGGATGAAAGCGCAACAGCAGAAGTGTTTAACACTTTAGATGAAGGTGCATCAAAGACAGAGGCTTGGGTTGAGAAAAACCAAAAAGTGATTTTAGGTTTTGTAGGAGCTGTGGCAATTTGCGTTTTAGGATATTTAGCTTTTGAGCAGTTTATCCAAAAGCCAAAAGAATTAGAAGCTTCTAATGAAATTTATCAAGCTCAAAAATACTACGAGCAAGCATTAACAGCAGATGTTGCAGATTCTTTATACTTGCGTTCATTAAATGGAGGTCAAGGAAAATTAGGGATGTTAGATATCATTAATGAATATGGCGGTACAGATGCAGGAAATATGGCAAAGTATTACGCTGGTGTTTCTTACTTAAATATGAATGACTATTCTAATGCAATCAAATACTTAGACGATTTTAATGGTGAAGGTACAGTGGTTGGACCTGTAGCAAAAGGTGCTTTAGGTGATGCTTTTGTTCAGTTAAATCAAAAGAAGATGCGCTTAAGTATTATGAGGAAGCAGCTACAATGGTTGATAATGAATTTTCTTCACCTATCTTTTTACTTAAAGCTGGTGTTACAGCTTTAGATTTAGGTAAGCCAAGTGTTGCAGTAAAGCATTTAACAACATTAACTGAAAAGTATCCTAATGCAGCTGAGGCAACTAAAGCAACTGCTTATTTAGGTATGGCAGAGGCAATGAACTAAAGAGATACATCTTTAGGAAAACTGAATACTAAACGATATACGCTAATGCGAATTTAAAGTATGGCTACAATAAATAAAAATTTATCAGAATACGATAAAGCAACAATCCCAAACGCGAAAGATTTTCGGTTTGGGATTGTTGTTTCTGAATGGAATGATGATGTAACAGAAGGTCTTTTTCAGGGAGCTTTTGACGCAATATTAGATTGCGGAGGTATAAAAGAAAACATTGTACGATGGAATGTTCCTGGAAGCTTTGAGCTTATTTATGGTTGTAAAAAAATGCAACAGAGTTATGATATGCTGGATGCTGTTATAGCTATAGGTTCTGTAATACAAGGTGAAACAAAACATTTTGATTTTGTTTGTGACGGTGTTACTCAAGGAATCAAAGATCTTAATATACAGAGTGATATTCCTGTAATTTTTTGCGTACTTACAGATAACCACAAGCAACAGTCTTTAGATCGTAGTGGTGGAATTCACGGAAATAAAGGAACTGAAGCAGCTATTGCAGCTATTAAAATGGCACAATTGCGAAAAGATGCTAAGTTTTAAATAATAGCATAGCAAGAAGTTTTTAATTCAGAAATTTTATTTCTCTAAACTTTTTTCTAGACTTTATTATTAGGTAATCATTGCTTTACAAGTCTATTAGACTATCTTCTTTCTCTTAGATATAACATTGGAACAGTAATTGTTTAAAAGAACAAGGGCAGGCACTTTTAAGTCCTGTTCATTTTGTCTATTTTTACTAAACAATATTACTATGGGATTTTTAAAACGCACAAATAAAAAGTTTGGTTACGCTCCTCGTTATTATGAAAATGATAAAGAAGGGTCTCCTTTTGCTATGGAACAAAAGTTTGACAAGTATCGTCACACAGTAGGAGCAAATAAAGGAATAAAAGGTAATTTTAACCAAGCACTTTCTGAATTTAAAGAATCTAGCACTAGAGGTGCTAATAGAACCATCTTACTATTAATACTTGTTTTTGTAATCTTATTTTTATGGATCATTGATTTTGATCTTTCTATTTTTTCATAATACCCTATGACCAATCGCATCCAGTTACTACCGGATCACGTTGCTAACCAAATCGCTGCAGGAGAAGTTGTTCAAAGACCTGCTTCTGTAGTTAAAGAGCTGTTAGAGAACGCTATAGATGCCGGAGCTTCTACCATCACTCTTGTAATTAAAGATGCAGGAAAAACGCTTATTCAAGTTATTGATGACGGGGTAGGTATGAATGTCACAGATGCACGTCTTGCTTTTGAGCGTCATGCAACGTCAAAGATTAAGGCTGCAGAAGATTTATTTAATTTACACACTAAAGGCTTTAGAGGAGAAGCATTAGCTTCTATAGCTGCCATAGCTCACGTAGAGTTAAAAACTAAAACAGAAGAAGATGATGTAGGTACTCAAATTTGCATTGAAGGTAGTGAAGTAACTAGTCAAGAAATAGTTGTTACACCTAAAGGTTCTACGATTTCTGTAAAAAATCTATTTTATAATATACCAGCACGTCGCAATTTTTTAAAAAGTAATACGGTAGAAATTCGCCATATAATTGATGAATTTCATCGCGTAGCGCTAGCGCATCCTAATCTTGGTTTTACAATGATTAATAACGGGAGTGATGTGTTTAAGCTACCAAGTTCTAACCTTCGTCAGCGTATTGTTAATATAATGGGAACAAAAACTAATGAAAAGTTAGTTCCTGTTACAGAAGAGACCGATATTTTAAAAGTAAATGGTTTTGTCATTAAACCAGAGTTTTCTAAAAAAAGTAGGGGAGACCAGTATTTTTTTGTGAATAATAGATTTATTAAAAGTCATTATTTGCACCATGCGGTAACCGCTGCTTATGAAGGGTTAGTAAAAGATGGTACACAGCCAGGTTATTTTTTATTTTTAGACGTCAATCCGCAATCTATAGATATAAATATCCACCCTACAAAAACAGAAATCAAGTTTGATGATGAGCACGCCATTTATGCAATGCTTAGAGCGACTATAAAACACAGTTTAGGTCAGTTTAACATAGCACCTGTTCTTGATTTTAATAAAGATAATGGTTTTGATACGCCATATGAGTACAGTAAAAAGGTGCCAAAAGCTCCTACCATAGAAGTAGATAGAGATTTTAACCCTTTTAAAACGGAATCAAAACAAAAAAACATAAGTTTTCCGTACAAAAGAGAAAAAGAACCAGCCTGGGAAGCGTTGTATAGTGGTTTAAAAAGTGAACAAACACAAATTGAAACAGATACAATTGATACCACTCAATTACAGTTTGAGAGTGATCCAGAAAATGGACGTTTGTTTGATGAAAATGAAAACGATAGTACACACGGCACATTTCAGCTGCAAAACAAGTATATAATAAGTCCGATAAAAAGTGGTTTATTAGTAATACACCAACATCTTGCACACCAGCGTGTGTTGTACGAAGAATTATTAAAAAATATTACGGTACAAGAGGCGGTAAGCCAGCAGTTATTATTTCCTTTGTGTTTATCTTTTACGCCAAAAGAAGTTAAGGCATTAAATAATGTGAAAGAGCAGTTAGAACATACAGGTTTTGTATTTAGTAACTGGAAGGATGATGAAGTGGAGGTGAGTGGTATACCTGTTTCAGTTTTAGAAAGTCAAGCTACAGAAATATTAAACCAATTGCTTCTGGATCTTCAAAATGAAGTGCCAGACGCTTCGTTTAGTTTAAATGATTTGCTTGCAAAAAGTATGGCAAAAAGTATGGCGGTAAAAACGGGCGTTGCAATGCATAAAGGTGAACAAGAACATTTAGTACATCAGCTATTTGCTTGTAAGGAACCAAGTGTTTCACCAGACAATAGACCTGTACTAATAACGATGGATGTAAACGATTTTGATAAAAAATTTAATTAATGGGAAGGATTACCGAAACGGTTAAATGGTTAATTATAATTAACATTGTATTTTTTGTTGGGACTTTATTATATGATAACCTAGCATACAGATTATTCTCTCTTTACTATTTTGAGAATGAACAATTTCAAGTATGGCAACCTATCACACATATGTTTATGCATGGTGGTTTTGCTCATATTTTATTTAATATGTATGGGTTATTTGCTTTTGGGTCTCCTTTAGAAGCACGCTGGGGAACAAAAAAGTTTTTATTCTTTTATTTTTCGGCAGGAATAGGTGCTGCTTTAGTTCATACTGGGGTTAATTATTTTACATTTCATCAAGGTCTAGAAGCTATGATGAATACTGGTTTAACAGATACTCAAGTGCTTGAAATGATGGCAGATTCTATGCGTCAAGTAGCAACAAATAGTGCGGGGCAGTATAGCGTTAATTTACCAACTGGAATAGATGTAGATTCATACAATAATATGTTAAGCGCATATTCTGGTACTGCTGTAGGTGCATCTGGAGCTGTTTATGGTGTGTTGGTAGCGTTTGGATTAATGTTTCCAAATATTGAACTGATGTTAATTTTTCTGCCTATACCGATTAAGGCAAAGTACTTTATACCACTAATGATTGCTGGAGATTTATTTTTTGGAGTAACAGGTTCTCCTTTCGGAATTGCGCATTGGGCGCATATAGGAGGTGCGTTATTTGGATTTATAATGGCGTATTACTGGAAAAGGAATAGTATGAATCATACACGCTGGGATTAATTAATAAAAAGCATTAAATTATAATAAATTACCCACTTGTTGTGGGAACTAAAGATGACACAAGGAAATTTAGCATATCAATGGAAAGTACAGAGTATTGCGATTAAGTTAATCGTGATAAATGTGCTTGTATTTTTGTTAATTAATATAGGAGCATTTTTATTTAAAACAAGCGCAGGTTCTCTAATGCGTTGGTTTGTATTGCCAGAAGGAGTGGTGGATTTTATTGTTCAGCCTTGGTCGTTTTTAACGTACAGTTTTATTCATTTTGATTTCTTTCATTTGCTGTTTAATATGATTTGGTTGCATTTCTTTTCGAGATTTGTACTTAATATTTTTACTCCAAAACGTTTTCTTACGGTTTATTTGCTTGGTGCAATTGCAGGTGGATTGATGTATGTGCTTTCTTATAATGTGTTTCCTGTTTTTGAAGATGGTTTGCCAAGTGTACTTTTAGGAGCTTCTGCTTCGGTAACTGCAATCATGGTTTTTATAGCAACACATTCACCTAATACAGCTTTTAGGTTGTTTAATTGGACTATTAAGTTATGGCACATAGCTTTGTTTATTTTTGTTTACGATTTAATACGTTTACCTATAGGTGGAAATGCAGGCGGTATGTTAGCTCATTTTGGTGGAGCTGTATTTGGCTACATATATGCACGACAATTATTAAAAGGGAACGATATAGGTGTTGGATTTGAAAATCTAGTAGACTGGTTTACAAACTTGTTTAAACCTAAAAAAGAAAAGCCTTTTAAAACCGTACATCGTAATAAAAAATCTACAACTACAAAAAGGCCACCAACGGTTTCGGCCCATCAAAGAAAAGTAGATGCTATACTTGATAAAATTGGTAAAAGTGGTTATGAAAGTTTATCAAAAGCAGAAAAAGACTTTCTTTTTAAATCTGGTAAAGACAATTAAAATATAATATGAAAAGCATAGGCGCTTTCGGGAAGTTTGTTTTTTTTCTAAATAGTATAGCAGCCGTTCTGTTATTGCTCACTTTTGCTTTGCCTTATATTTCCCCAGAAAATTTTCCAACTGTTAGTATACTTAGTCTTTTGGTATCTCCATTGCTATTTGCTAATGTGATTTTTGTTGTATACTGGATCATTAGAATGCGTAAAAAGTTTATGCTTTCGGCTGTGATTATTGTATTGGCTTTTCTTCAATTTAATTCTTTCTATAAGTTTAGTAGTGATGCTATTTCCGAAGAAAATTATAAACACACTTTAAAGGTGTTGTCTTACAATGTTCATTTATTTAATTCGTATCATTTTAAAGATTTTGATGCTTCAGAAAAGAAGTTTAACGAAATTGTAAAAGCGTATCAACCCGATATATTGAGTTTACAAGAGTATAGTGATGCAGATGACCCAAAAATAGTAGGGTATCCTTATAAATATGTTCATTTTAAGACAAAGGCAGTTAGAAATGGAGTTAATTTAAAGTATTATTTAGGTCACGCGATATATTCTAAATATCCCATAATTAACAAAGGTGCTTTTGATTTTGAAAACGCGATAAATAATACCTTATTTGTTGATATTGTAAAAGATAAGGATACTGTAAGGGTGTATAATTTGCATTTAAAATCTTTTGGTATCTCTCCAAGCATAAGTAAGCTACAAGAAGGTGATAAGAAAAAATTATTAGGGAGGATGTCTCAGTCTTTTAAAGATCAGGCGATCCAAGTAAGTGCAATTTTAGACCATAAAAATAAAAGTAATTATCCGTCAATCATTACGGGTGATTTTAATAATACTGCATTTTCTTATGTCTATAATGAACTAACAGAAGATATGAATGATGCTTATATAGAGCAGGGTAGTGGCTTAGGTACTACCTATAGTTTTGATGGATTTCCGTTTAGAATAGATTTTATATTGGCAGAAAAATATTTTGATATTCTTTCGTTCACAACGATTAAAGAAACATTTTCTGATCATCATCCAATCCTATCTACTTTGGGATGGAATTAATAAGGTAGTTTTATTTTTTCTAGATAGGAAATAGCATTTGGACCTTCGTTAAAAAGCAAGTCAAGTATGCTTAAATTAGGGTAAAAACCATTACGCTCTTGAAATACTTGTATATACTTCGGAAACGTGATATCTAATTTTACTTTCGCATCTATGCTGTTTCTAGCATCAATAATTCCTTTGGGTTCTTTTTCAAACTCTTCAGTAAAAATAAAGGGTGTGTCGATGCCAAGTAACTCACAAAGTTCTTGATGTATTTTTACATTATGGTCAAATAAAGAAGTAACAGGGTCTGTAAAAAGATGTGTTATCTCATCTTCATAATATTCAAAATAAGGAGAAGTTCTATAGGCTGTTTGTAAAGATTTTAAGTGGTGTGATTGCCATGATTCTTGGTTTTCAACCTGTACTTCTACATATTTTTTACGAACTCCCTTTGTGTGTAAAATAGGTACATTAAGCAATAATGTACCTTGTGCTTGTGAAATAAGTGTACGATTACGGTACGTTTGTTTTTGGTAGTTATCTTCTGCCTCAAAAACAATGTTTTCTGCTTGAGCTACAACCGCCATTTGTGAGATAGTAGGAAAATAACCTGGATGTATTAGTACAGAACCTTTTAACATAATCTATTTACTCTTTATTTTAGGCTTTTTTACGTTTTCTGAAAAAGTTAATTCCAAATAGTACGATCACTCCAGCAATAAAATAATATAAATATGAAACAGGCTTACCTTCGCCACCAACGGTTGTAAATAAACGTTCCCATCGTATTTTATTTGAAATACCTTTTGCATTACTGTCTATACTCATCCATACAAAAACAGGCTTTCCTACTACGTGGTTAAATGGTACATAACCCCACATTCTTGCATCTTGCGAGTTGTTACGGTTATCACCCATCATCCAGTAATAATCTTGCTGAAATGTATAAGAGGTAAGAGGTCTTCCGTTTAATAAAACTTGGTTTCCGTTTACAGATATTTCATTATTAGTACCCATTTCACTACCTTCATAAACCTCAATAATACGCTTATATAGCGGAATACTTTTCGTGTCAATATCTACTGTCATCCCTGCCTTTGGTATTAAAATAGGACCAAAGTTGTCTGTGTTCCAGTTGTACTGTTCATCTTGAGGGAAAACACCAGGATCTCTAATGCCTTTTTCTTGTTTTAAAGGAAATACTTCTGCAATATTAGGATTGGCTTTTAGTTGATCCACAGCTTCTTCTGTTGCTGCCGAAAGAATGTAGTGGTTTTGTTCTCTATTGACACCTATGGCATCAGTAATATCGTAACGTTTTAACAACTCTACAGGATTGTTAATTTGTCCTTTTGTTCTAAAACCATAATTAAATTGAAGTCTAGCTCTATCTGGCAAGTCATTTTTCTCACCATCAATAAATACATAGCCATCACGTACTTCTAATGAATCTCCAGGAATACCTACACAACGCTTTACATAGTTAGATTTTTTGTCAATTGGCTTGTAAGCATATCCTTTTGCTGGTGGTCCTATGTCTACAAACTCATCAATAGGCCAGTTAAAAACAACGATATCATTACGAGAAATATCTTGAAAACCAGGTAATCTAAAGTATGGAATTTCTGGATAAGAAAGATACGATTTTAAACCTGCTTTAGGTATTGTGTCATGTACCATAGGTAAGGCCATAGGCGTCATCGGGGTTCTAGCACCATAATGAAACTTACTTACAAATAAGAAATCACCTACTAATAATGTTTTTTCTAAAGAAGACGTTGGAATTGTAAATGGTTGCATAAAATAAGTGTGAACTATAGTAGCTGCAACTATGGCAAATAAAATAGAGCTAATCCATTCTCCTGCGGTAGATTTTGGTTGAAGGCTTCTGTCTTCTATATAGGTTACATCTTGTGTGTACGATATATAGTAGGTGTAAAGCCCTAATGTAAGTATTGCTAACCATGTGTCTGCAGTAGAATTACGACCAAAACTTCTAATTGTTTCTACCCAAATTACAGGAAACATAATGAGGTTTACTATAGGAATGAACAATAAAATAGTCCACCACCAAGGGCGATTGATTATTTTCATCAATACCACGGCATTATACACCGGTACTGCTGCTTCCCAAGCTTGTCTACCTGCTTTTACATATAATTTCCAAGTTCCTATAAAGTGAATTACTTGTATCACTAAAAAGAAAATTAACCATCCTGTCCAACTCATCGTATTTTATTCTAATTGTTCTTAAATCTTATTATTTGTGTTTTGTAAACATTTTATAGTTACAATCCTAACACGTCTTTCATGGAGAAAATTCCTTTTTTTCCTATTAACCATTCTGCAGCTAAAATAGCTCCTAATGCAAAACCATCTCTATTATGGGCTTCGTGAGTGATACTTAGTGTATCAATTTCAGAAACATAATTAATAGTATGTGTTCCTTTTACATCATCTATTCGTTTAGCCGAAATATTTAAAACGTCTTCACTCTTTGCGTCTAACTCCCATTTAGTGAGGTTAGAAAACTGAAGCACATCTTCTGCTAATGTTATTGCTGTACCGCTTGGGGCATCTTTTTTTTCTGTGTGATGTATCTCTTCCATAGTAGGAATGTATGCTTTATACGGTTCCATTAATTGTGCAAGATAGCTATTCAGGTTAAAAAAGAGATTTACTCCTATACTAAAATTAGACGCATAGATAAAACTTCCGTTACATGTGTTGCAGTCTTCTATGACTGAACTGTAGTTTTCTAACCACCCAGTTGTACCAGAGACTACCGGAATTGTATTTTTAAAACATGCTGTTATGTTATTCACGGCTTGTTCTGGAGAAGAAAAGTCTATAGCAACATCTGCATCTGTAAGTGATCCTTTAGTAGCTTCAGAAGAAACTGTGCATACTATTTCGTGTCCTTTTTCTATGGCTAATTTTTCAATGGTTTTACCCATTTTACCATAGCCTAATAATGCTATTTTCATTTTAATTTGTAAGTTAAAGACAGTGTATAATTGGGTTTTGTAGTAAACTGATTCATATCAAATTTAGGGCCTACAGAAAGGTCATTGCTTATGTCATACTGCTTTAAATGAGCATCTACATTAGCGTCAATAATATTTAATGCGTAAAAGGCAATCACAGTAATGATACTGTAATCTTTGTTTTTTTGTGCAGATTGTTGTGCGGTTTCTAGTCGGTCTAGAGAGATCACGGGTTCATCACCATCTCCATAAAACTCATCGTCTGTAAATCCAGCAAGTCTACGTTTATAGGCGTCTCTAAAACGAGTATAATCTTTTTGATTTTGAATATAAAAATATACTCCCGTTCCCATCCCTGCATAAATGATAGGGATTTTCCAGTATTTTTTATTGTAAGCTTGTCCTAATCCAGGAATCGCTGCCGAGTAAAATGCGGCACGAGATGGTGCTAATGGATCGTATGCTTCTTTACTAAAAACAGTGTCTTTTGCAACGATAACACGCTCATCTATGCCTCGTTTTTCATCATCAACCTGTCCGATTGCAGAAAACGAAAGTAGAAACAATAAGATATATAGGTTCTTAATTTTCACCTTGTATTTTCTTTAAAATACGCTGAAAATCTTCTTTACTAGTAAAAGGAACAACCAATTGTCCTTTTCCGTTTGCAGAAACTTTTACATTTACTTTACTGTCAAAATAATTTGAAAGTGAACTTTGCGCTTCTGTTGCAAATTTTGGCACTACTTTTTTCTTAGTTGTAGCGCTTTCATTATTCTTTTTTAGACCTCTAACGATAGCTTCGGTTTCTCTAACAGATAAGTTATTACTTAATACCTTTTCATAAATATCAAGTTGCGCATCTTGGTTTTCAACACTAATTAAAGCACGACCGTGTCCCATAGAGATAAAACCGTCACGCATTCCTGTTTGGATAATAGGATCTAGTTTTAAAAGACGAAGGTAATTTGTAATCGTAGAGCGATTTTTACCCACACGATCACTCATTTCTTCTTGTGTTAAGTCTATTTCATCTATTAATCGCTGGTATGATAATGCGATCTCAATAGGGTCAAGATCTTCACGTTGAATATTTTCTACGAGTGCCATCTCTAACGACTCTTGATCGTTAGCAATACGTATGTATGCTGGGATGGTTTCTAATCCAATTAATTTTGAAGCTCTAAAACGACGTTCACCACTTACAAGTTGGTATTTGTTAAAGCTTAGTTTTCTAACTGTAATAGGTTGTATTACACCAAGTTCTTTAATAGAAGAGGCTAATTCACGTAGTGCTTCTTCATTAAAACTAGTACGAGGCTGAAAAGGATTCATCTCAATACTTGTTAATTCTAACTCTACAATATTACCTACTACTTTGTCTGCATTCTTGTCGTTTGCAGATTGGATATCATTTGTTGGATCTTTCAGTAATGCTGAAAGACCACGACCTAATGCTTGTTTTTTTGTTGCTTTTGCCATCTTCGTGCCCGCAGAGGCGGGTATCTTTTTTATTTCTGCCTTTTAAAAAAGCATCTTAAGTTCTGTTATCTATTAAGTAATATTCCGGTGCTTTTAAGTTACTTCGGAAATTTTAATTATTGATTATTTGCTATCTACATTTATAATTTGTCTGTTTGATGCACTTCGACTGTGCTCAGTGTGACATAATTTTTTCTTCAAGCTCACCAATTCAAGCCAATTTTACAATAAAAAGCTAATAGCTTAAACCCGTCACATTTTCGCGTAAGCTAAACCTGTATTTAATTACACGTTTTTCTTTATCAGCTCCTCTGCTAGACTTAAGTAATTATTTGCTCCTTTACTTGTGGCATCATAACTAATAATACTTTCACCATAGCTAGGTGCTTCACTTAAACGTACATTTCGTTGAATGATTGTCTTAAACACCATAGCGTCAAAATGTTTGTTTACTTCTTCTACCACTTGGTTAGAAAGGCGTAAACGAGAATCAAACATAGTAAGAAGTAAACCTTCGATATCTAAATCTGGATTGTGAATTTTTTGAACACTTTTTACTGTGTTTAAAAGTTTCCCTAATCCTTCTAGCGCAAAATACTCACACTGTATAGGGATAATCACACTGTCTGCAGCTGTTAGCGCATTAAGTGTAAGCAAACCTAGAGAAGGAGCACAGTCTATTAAAATATAATCGTATGTTGATTTTAAGTGATGTATCGCTTTTTTTAGCATATACTCACGTTCTTCTTTATCAACAAGCTCAATCTCTATAGCAACAAGGTCTATATGTGCTGGTATAATATCTAGATTAGGAGAGTTTGTAGGGATAACCGCATCTTCTGCAGAAACCGAATGCTCAAGTAACTGATAGGTACCTTGCATTACAGTCTCAACATCTATGCCTAGGCCAGAAGAGGCATTCGCCTGAGGATCAGCATCTATTAATAATACTTTTTTCTCTAAAACCCCTAGTGAAGCTGCTAGATTTACTGATGTAGTTGTCTTACCAACACCACCTTTCTGATTTGCTATTGCAATTATTTTACCCATTAAAGTCTGTAAATTTGGAGGGTTAAAAGTACAATTATTTTAGGTGAATATTAAATGATAATTGTTAACAGTTAGTGAACAAAAATAAACGGGTGAATGTTAGTAGTTTCTGAAATGTTAGTAATTTTTTAAAAAGTCAGTTATCTAGGTTTTGTTATCAAGATTTTTATTACTCATTGAGTTTTTTTGTATTTTTAGAGAGCTAAACCAGTTATTATGAAAAAAATCGTCATTATTTTAATCTTATTTTGTTCTGTTACCCTTTCTGCACAAAATGATTATTGTTTTTATTTTACCGAAACTATAAAGATTGAAAACGAAATAGATATTCCTTCTATTACTGATAATGGAGATGGTACCGTCACATTAACACACCCTAATCAGGATATAACAGATTTATTTGCTTCCTATATTATTTATGGCTTAACACAAAGCTACCCAAATAGCACTGATGAAGAATATTTAAAATATTATACTTTAACTCACAGTTCTAAAGGTCTAATAGAAATGATTAAAACAACTATTTCTGAAAATATTTACTTAATAAATAGTGACTATACTAGTGAATTTCCTTTCTATAGTGGTTTTATAGATTTTATAGATGGCAAGGAATATATCTATAGTGCTATAGGGCAAAGTAGTAGTGAAGGTGGAAATTGCGACAATATATTTACTTGTGAGTTAGACAGTATCACTAATGATACTAATTTGAGCGTTCTTTTTACTTATGACGCTGCTAGTGAAACATTATATCTAGAGACAGAATCGCCCTCTTCTTGTGGGAATGAATTTAGAATTGGTTTTAAGCCTGGTATTAATCAAAGTAATGGTGGTAGCTCTCAGGGACAAATGCAAGAATGGAGTATTGATAATGTGGTAGTTTCTCAAGGAGATACTAATGACACTTGTTTTTGGCTAGAATCATTTTTATACAATATGTTAGGAGTGGGGTGCGAACGTGATACTTACTACGGTAATATTAGTATGTATTATTCACCCGAAGTAGAAAAAATTAGATTTTTTAGAGAGAACGTTCTTTTCTTTACGGGTATTCTTGAGTTTAGAGACCCTAACTTGTCAATTAATGAAAGTCCACTTGACATAATTAGTGTGTATGAAACAAAAGATAATCCTTTTTTACAGGTTGTGAATAAAGAAAACCTGAATGTTACTATTCAGTTATTTGATGTAAATGGTAGAGTAGTTGTAGAAAATCAAGAACTAATTGATAATGTTATTAATATTTCAATATTACCGCAAGCGCTTTACTTAATTGAGTTAACAGATGCTACTGGTAACAAGGAAATAGTGAAGTTCTTGAAGCGATAAATAGTATTAAAAATTAATCCAATACACCTCACAAGGATTTTACGCTCGGCGGAAAAAAAGAAGTAGGTAAGTGCTAGTGTTTTCTGAAATGTTAATAAGTGGAAAATGGATTGTTGTAGCATTCACTGTGCTAAAAAGCACTAAGTTTCTCATTTGAACCTAGCCTACGTTTTGAATGTAAACTACAGTAAGAATAGGTTGTAAGAAGAATAATATTTATCTGAATTTAATCAAAAATATATTCTGTGCTTGTTAAAAGATTTCCTGACTCTTCAATATCAGTTCTTTTAGAATAATATCCTGACTCATGAATTTCATAATTATTATAATTTAGCTCATTTGATTGTACATTGAAGGACGCTTGTGCTTCAAGAAATTGGTAGGGAAAACTACTACTATCCATTTTCTCAAATAATGTGAGATAATAGTTTTTCTTACCATAAGACCTTAAGGTTAAATAACTTTTTGTGTTTTTTATTGATGAATATGAAATAGAATGTATAAATACATTGTTATGCCAGTGAGAAATAAGGTTTCCTTTTTCATCATAAACAAATTCTAAAGTGAAGTCATATCCTTCAAACCCTGATACAGGTAATCTTTCAACTAGAATTAAATTTTCTTCTTCATCAAATGTGAAAAAAAGATTTTCTAGACGAAAATATTCGCCGCTTTCTGGACTTATCCCATATTTTGTAATATTATACTTATTATCTTCAACTTCCTCTATCGTGTACTTATTAATTTCCATTTCATTCCCATATGTTTTTATCAAATTGATAACTCCATAGGAGTCATAACTAATACGTGTTTCAAAAGGCCCATAATCAGTAAAATCAATAATATTAATTAATTGATTATCCGTATTGTATATGTATCTGTCTAAAAAATACGTATTGGTAGTATCGCTATGCATAGTATTAATGTATTGTAGGTTTTGTTTTTTACACTCAATTACATTCGTTTTTATGGTTACTTCGTATTGTTCATTTGTATAATTAAAATCATAATGTTCTATAATTTTCGATATACTAATATCACAGGGCAGTTGCAACAATTGAGGTTCATCTTCAATAATTGCTTCAGATATTTCATTTTTTTCGCAAGAACATAATAAAACTAAAAAGCCGCAAATATAAAATAGGTTTTTTATTGGATTCATTTTTGATAGTTTTAAGATTATATAGCTTTTAATAACAATATACCAATAAATCATAAGACATGGTGCAGTATGATGTTTAAATTTTATACACCTCACAAGGATTCAATTCAGGAGTATCATGTAAAGCAGGATGATTAAACTCACCTATCTTTTTCATACCAATTTTCTGCATCACATTAATAGAAGGAAGATTTTTTTGTGATGCTACCGATATGATGGTTTTTATTTTTAGTTTTTCTTTTGACAAATCTAAACAGGCTTTTGCTGCTTCTGTAGCATAGCCATTACCCCAAGCGGCTTTTTTTAAACGCCAGCCTATATCTACGTTGGGTGTATAAGGACTTTCGTAAGTTTGCATTAGCATCCCACAGAAGCCAATAAATTCGCCAGTTTCTTTTAATGCTACAGCGTAATAAGTATAGCCATCTTGCTCATATCTTTCTTGAAATCTATGAACAAGAGATGCTGTTTGTTCATAAGAAAGGGGAGCAGGGAAGTAGCGCATCACTTCTGTGTCTGAGCACATTTCAGCAAAAGGCACAATATCTTTTTTAGACCAGGTTCTAAGGATAAGTCGTTCTGTTTCTATTACTGTAGTTACCATAAATTTGCTACCAAAATTAGTGTGCTAAAACGTATTTTATTGTTGTTTGTAATCAAGAGGTAAGGTTTCTGCAAGACGTATTTGAGACATTACGCCTCCAACGGTTACGGCATCTGGAGGAAAATGGTTTCCGTATTGATCTATATAGAAATTACGTTTTGCTTTAAAACTAGAATGATGTTCGTCTTTATAGAGTATATCAATCTCTTCTGCGTGTAGTGTGACATTTTTCATATTATCATCATCTATAATTGAAAAATACTTATAAGTGTCCACTAAAAATCTTTTATGAAATATTTTAAAATGATTTTCATCAAGTTTTCTTTGATAAATAGATCTGTAGAAATGTAATGTAGAACCAAGAAAACTCTTTTCTCTATTTGCAATCACTTTTTTTGAAGTTCGTTTTTTTAAAGGTTTAAAAAAGCTTGTACCTTCATAGTAAGTGCTAGATGCATAGAGTATTCCCCCTGGAGATTTTTTAAAACTTACTTCAAAATCTATCAAGTTATACGTAATTTCATATCCTAGTTTTTTGTTTTTAACAACAATAGGGTTTTTAGCACTTGCGACTAAAACCTGAGAAGATGGTATGTATTTTAAATTGACATCATCTTCATTCATTATTTTACAATACTTCCAGGTAGGATATTTACCAATAAAGTGTGTTCTAAATAGTTTTAATTTTTTTATTCTACTCCAAGGGTCAACCTCAAGTTGTACTGCATCTAAGGCTTCTAGTTTATCGTCTAGATATATGTACAGAGATTTCTTTTTATAAGCAGGTTCATTTGTATTAATAACTAAAGGTTCACAACCTAGATAGCTTATGACTAATAAAGAATTGTTTTCTGTATAAGGGATTTTAAACGCACCTTTTTCGTTAGAAATTACACCAATACTTGTTCCGTCAAAATATACTGAGGCTCCAGAGATTGAGGTGCTGTCTGTAGCTCTAAACACCTGACCTTCAATAAAGTCTTGTGCATTAATTGTTAACTGAAATAAACTAAAAAAAGTAAAAAACAGTAACCTTTTAACATTCAGTTTTGACGTATATGATTTCAAAAAATTAAGATATACTTTTAATTAAAACGTTAAGCATTTCTATGGCAGCATCACTAATTTTAGTTCCTGGTCCATATACAGCTACAGCGCCAGCATCAAATAAAAACTGATAATCTTGTGCAGGTATTACACCTCCTACAATTACCATTATATCATCACGACCAAGGGCTTTCATTTCTGCAATTACCTGAGGTACTAATGTTTTGTGCCCAGCTGCGAGAGAAGAGATTCCTAATATATGCACATCATTTTCTACTGCTTGCTTTGCTGCCTCTTTTGGGGTTTGAAAAAGTGGGCCTATATCAACATCAAAACCAACATCTGCATAGCCTGTAGCTACTACTTTTGCGCCACGATCGTGACCGTCTTGTCCCATTTTTGCAATCATAATTCTAGGACGTCTTCCTTCTAGTTCTGCAAATTGATTTGCAAGTTCTCTTGCTTGTGCAAATGATGGGTCTTGTTTCATTTCTTTACTATATACGCCGCTAAACGATCTAATTTGTGCTTTATATCTACCAAAAGCTTCTTCAAGTGCATCACTAATTTCACCAAGTGTTGCACGATTTCTAGCTGCTTCAACAGCTAAGGCTAATAGGTTTTTATTTCCTTGAAGATTGGAGTCTTTACCAGATTCTGAATCTTTAGCTACTTCTGTCAAGTTACGTAAACATTTTTCAACAGCCTCTGTATTTCTAGAAGCTTTTATTGATGCTAAACGCTCTAATTGAGCATTACGTACCATTTCATTGTCTACATCGAGTATGTGTAATGGATCTTCTTTATCAAGCCTATATTTATTTACGCCAATTATGCTGTCCTGACCACTATCTATTCTAGCTTGTTTACGCGCTGCGGCTTCTTCAATTCGTAGTTTAGGGATTCCTGCCTCGATGGCTTTTGTCATTCCGCCTAATTCTTCTACCTCTTCAATTAATGACCAAGCTTTTTCTGCAATATCATTAGTGAGGTTTTCTACGTAATAACTTCCAGCCCAAGGGTCTACCGTTTTTGTTATTTTCGTTTCTTCTTGTAAGTAGATCTGTGTATTTCTTGCAATACGTGCCGAGAAATCAGTTGGTAAGGCAATGGCCTCATCTAAGGCATTGGTGTGTAATGATTGTGTGCCACCAAAAGCCGCTGCAGCTGCTTCAATACAAGTACGAGCCACATTATTAAAAGGATCTTGTTCTGTTAAACTCCATCCCGATGTTTGGCAATGTGTTCTTAAAGCTAATGATTTTGGATTTTTAGGGTTAAATTGTTTAACCAACTTTGCCCATAATAAACGTGCCGCTCGCATTTTTGCAATTTCCATAAAATGGTTCATCCCTATAGCCCAGAAAAAAGAAAGGCGAGGGGCAAAAGTATCAATGTCCATTCCAGCTGCAAGTCCTTTACGTATATATTCTAAACCATCTGCGAGTGTGTAAGCTAGCTCAATATCACAAGTAGCACCTGCCTCTTGCATATGATAACCCGATATAGAGATTGAGTTAAACTTTGGCATCTTTTGAGAAGTGTATTCAAAGATGTCGCTAATAATTTTCATAGAAGGAGTAGGAGGATAGATGTACGTATTACGTACCATAAACTCTTTTAATATATCATTCTGTATGGTACCTGATAATGCCGAAATATCTACACCTTGTTCTTCTGCTGCTACAATATAAAAAGCCATAATAGGAAGCACAGCGCCATTCATGGTCATCGATACACTCATTTTATCAAGCGGTATTTGATCGAATAGAATTTTCATGTCTTCTACACTATCTATGGCAACACCCGCTTTACCAACATCACCCACCACGCGGTCGTGATCACTATCATAACCTCTATGTGTAGCAAGATCAAAAGCAACAGAAAGTCCTTTTTGACCTGCAGCTAGATTACGACGGTAAAACGCATTACTTTCTTCTGCGGTAGAGAAACCTGCATATTGCCTTATTGTCCAAGGTCTACGAACATACATAGTGGAATATGGTCCACGAAGATTAGGAGCTAATCCTGCAACAAAATCTAAATGGTTTAATGGCTCAAGATCCTCTTTGGTATAGGTTTTTTTTACTGAAATACCCTCGGCAGTATCACTAATTTTTGTTTCTTCTGAAACAGAATTTGTGTGATTACCAATTGTTATGTTAGCTATGTCTATTCTCTTCATAATTAAAATATCATTTTTGCAGCAATAGGGTCAAAGTTGATTAAAAAAGGCGTGTTTAACTGTGTCCAGACCGTTTTTCCATTTGAAGATATTACATACATTGTAGTATACCAAGTCACTTTCATTTTTTCATTCGTAAACTTATAAATTGCTTTAAAAGTTTGGCGACCATTACTAGAAAAGTATTTGCCTGTTATTTTTTCAAATTTAACATCAATGATCTTTTCGTTCTCTCTCAAGTTTTTGCTCATTATGCCTAAAAGATATTTTGCATCTTGTTTTTTAATAGGCATATACGGCATTGCGTTTATCGTATAACTAGAGTTGTTTAATGAATCGAAGTAAATATATAAATTTCCTTCTAGTTTCTTTAATGTGTTTACTCTAGCTATTTCACTTTTATAATGTTCTTTAGTTGTTAAAGTTTTTATACGTTGTTGATAGTCATACAAAGAATAACGCTCAAACTCTATAGGTAACTTTGCTTTTATATCATCTTCTTCTAGATAATGTGTTTTTGTTGGATAGGCTACAATATCATCTGTTTCCATCCAGTTTATAATCTCTTTAGACACGAGATTACAACTAGCTAGTAAGGAAAAGAACAGTACTGTGATAAAAATTTTATGTTTCATCAGCCAGCCTTTCCTGTTCAATATTTTCTGCTAGTCGTTTTGGGTTGATAGGTATTGTTAATGTTTTTCTAGGGTTGTGCTTTAGAAAAGGGTACAACTCAAGATCATCTTTCATCTTATCTTGAGGGTTTGGGTGTTTGTTTGTACCTAATAAGACTAAGGTTCCTTCGTTAAAAAGGGCTTGTTCCTTTTCTGCACTTTCAGTTATTTTTCGTTGGATAGTACCTTCTTTTAACTGTGATAATAAGCCACTATTTTCCTCAATGTCTTTTAATAAACGTAGACTTTTTTCGGCTAATTCTTGTGTGATAGCTTCTATGTAATAGCTACCATCTGCTGTGTTGCTTACCACGTCAAAATAGCTTTCTCCTTTCAGAACTAAAAGTTGATTGCGTGATATTCGCTCGCCAAACTCATTACTTTTATGATAGATAGCATCATAAGGCAAGTTGACCACCACATCTGCACCACCTAATACAGCACTCATGCATTCTGTTGTGGTACGTAGCATATTTACATTGTAATCATACAAGGTTTTGTTTCGTATTGATGGGGTAGCGATAATGGTGCAATTCTCATCAACTCCGTGTGCTTTTGCTAATGCAGCATAGCCTAAACGTAAAGCTCTTATTTTCGCAATTTCAAAAAAGTAATTACTCCCTACCGAAATTTTAAAGGTTGGAATAACGTGCTTTTCTATTGTGCTGTAGTGATTTAAATATTCATTAACGTGACTTAATGCATACGCAAGCTGTTGTACCATATTGGCACCAGCGTTTTGATAGTGCGAGGTGTCAATAAATAGTCCTGTTGCTGTCGTTTTTATTATTTCAGAAGTAGCTTTAAGATCTTCTATTTCATTTGTAAACCAATTTCCTTCTTTTGCTAAATGACCTATGGGGTCAATTAAAACCTGTACTGAAATTGAATTTTTATCAGCAAAATCTGTGAGTTCTTTTACAAAAGTAGTCTCTAAAAAATGTAGCTGTAATTGTATTAAAGTGATTGCTGTAACACCATTAAACACCGTGCTATAATCAAAGGTGTTATTTGCAGAAAAATAAAGTGCTTCTGCGCCTCTTGCAATGGCGTCTAGTGCGAGTTTATTAGTAAGCTTTTCGTTATCGATAAAAAAATACTGCGATATTTTCCAAGAATCAGGTTGTCCTGGAATAGGGGAGAATGGTTTATCAAAATCATCTCTATGGTAAAAAGGCTTCACGTGAATACCTTCTAGACTTTCCCAAATTAAGGTGTCATTATAGTCAGCTCCTTTTAAATCTACTTGAATTTTTTGTTTCCAAGCTTTAGCAGAAACAGGTTCAAAATTTTTAAATAAGTTGGTCTTCATCTTTCAGTTTTATTTTTCACTTCTCACTACTTAATACTATCTTCATGTTCTATGATAAAGATATCTTCATTTTCCCGTTTAAGGTAATAATTTTCTCGGGCAAATTTTTCCATTTCTGTGCTGTCTTTCATTTTGTCTAGAAATTTTTTATCGAGCATAATTTCTTCTTTATAATGTTCAATATTTTCTTCTAGCGCTTCTACATCATCATCTAGTTCTTCGTGAATAAACCAGTTGTTGGTGTCAAAAAAAAACATCCATACCAAAAACAGGAGTAATACAAATACATATTTGTTACTCAAAAACCGAAACCATCTTTCCTTTTTTAATTCAGAATATTTCACAGACTATTTTAGTTTTGTTTCTATTACAGATCTAATGACATCTACAGCCACTGTGTTATACCTATTTGTGGGGATTATGATGTCTGCAAACTCTTTTGTGGGATCTATGAACTCTTGGTGCATAGGTTTTAAAGTAGTTTGGTACCTTGTTAGTACTTCTTCTAGGTCACGACCTCGTTCTGCAATATCTCTTTTAAGCCTTCTTATTAATCGCTCATCACTATCTGCATGTACATAGATTTTTATATCAAATAAATCACGTACTTCAGGGTGTGTGAGTATTAAAATACCTTCTACAATGACTACGCGTTTAGGTTCTGTTTTTATTGTTTCTCCAGTACGATTGTGTTTTACAAAAGAATAAACGGGTTGGTCTATAGACTCACCTGCCTTAAGCGCAGTCAAATGCTCTTCTAATAAATCAAAATCAATAGAACTAGGGTGATCAAAATTTATTTGAACACGCTCATCCATAGTTAAATGACTCGTGTCATTGTAATAAGAATCTTGCGAAATCACCGCTACATCACATATGGGTAATTGATCTATTATTTGTTGTACTACGGTTGTTTTTCCACTTCCAGTACCACCTGCGATTCCTATAATGAGCATAAATAATTTGTTTTAAACAAAGGTACTAAAAAGAGAAAGCGAATTTGAAATTGAAATCGAAAAAATGAATAATTTGACTTAAAACAAAAGCACAAAAAAATTCACTATAATTTCATATTTCTATTCTATGTTTAATATCTATTAGGCAATAATCTAAAAGAGTTCGCTTTCGGTTGTTAGTCTTATAAACTCAATTTTTTAGCAGTTGCATTAGGCACTGCATCTTTATGTAAGGTTACACTTATTGTTTTTAAACGCATATATGCTTCACTAAAATAAACATAACCTCCATGAGTAGTTCTACTTTCGTCAGTTCCCCAGCTATTTTTTACTTTATAATAAGTATTTCCGTTTTGATCTTTTACAGTACCCGTAATGTGCATTAAGTGATCATCTGTAGTTGTAAAGTTTTCAAACTCGTCTTGGCGGTATTCTTGAGTTATGTTTTTTTCTGGATAGATAGCTGTAAGTGCGTCTTTGTTTTTAGCACTATCATTAGGTACTACAGCAACACCATTTTTTGATGAAAATGTAGCTTCACTAACATCACAATCTAGCTCTACTGTAAAACCTTCTTTAAGTGCATTGTCTACAGTTGTCATTAGGTCGTTTAATGGAACATTGTACATGCTTCCGTAACTCCAGTTATCTGGAATATTAAGTACAAATGAAGTATAAAAAGGAGCGTGTGTAAAAGAAGTAAGTGTCACATAATCTTCTGGTACAATTTTCATAGCTTTTCTGAAACTTTCTGGGGTGTAACTCTTGCCCTCAAAAGTAAAACTGTTCAAGTTTTCACCTAGGTAAATATCTAAAACGGCTTCTGTTGCAGGACGCCATTTTTTGCTTAACTTCTTTGCCGGATTGTCAACGTAAGTTTGTGCCATTGCTTTTAAAACAGCAACAAGCTCCGCATGATTGTGTGTCGTTTCTTGCGCAAAAAGACCGCTGTACGCATCTTGAGGTACTAAACCGTAGTTAGCTACAGAGTTCATTACATCGTGAGCAAGACCACCTTCGCTAAACTGTGCTTTACCCTGACGCATGATATAGTTTTCTAATTTTTTAGGATAGGTATTACGTACATTATACATTTCTGAAAGATCCACTTGTTTTCCTGTAAGTCTAATAATTTCAGATTCTAAAAAAGAAGTACTCGAAAAACTCCAGCAGGTTCCTGTTCTTCCTTGCGAAATAACAGGTGTTGTTTCTAGGTCAATGACATCTGTAAATTGATAAGGGGTTTGGGCTAGAGTAGTAGCCGTTAGTACGATACTTCCGAAGAAAAGAATGAGTTTGCGCATTAATTATTGTTTTTTTTAATGTCAGGTTGAATGCAATCGTGAATCAATAAAATGATAAATTGTTAATTGATTTCACTTCGACTGCGCTTAGAGTGACATTGTGAATTATTATCTTTGGAGTAAAAATAACAATTATGCTTAAACCAGACTGGAAAACTGCCAAAGAATACACGGATATTACTTATAAAAAATCGCATAACGTGGCGCGCATTGCTTTTAATCGCCCAGATGTACGTAATGCTTTTAGACCCAAAACAACTGCCGAGTTGCTAGATGCTTTACACGATGCTCAAGAAGACACCAATATAGGTGTGGTTTTATTATCTGCAGAAGGTCCATCTTCTAAAGATGGTATTTATAGTTTCTGCTCTGGTGGAGACCAAAAAGCAAGAGGTCATCAAGGCTATGTGGGCGATGATGGTTATCACCGTTTAAATATTCTTGATGCACAAAGAATGATTCGTTTTATGCCTAAGGCGGTAATTTGCGTAGTACCAGGTTGGGCTGTAGGTGGTGGTCATAGTTTACATGTAGTTTGCGATATGACATTAGCGAGTAAAGAACATGCTATTTTTAAACAAACTGATGCAGATGTAACAAGTTTTGATGGTGGCTACGGAAGTGCTTATTTGGCAAAAATGGTTGGGCAAAAGAAAGCCCGTGAAATCTTTTTCTTAGGTCGTAACTACTCTGCTCAAGAAGCTTATGAAATGGGTATGGTAAACGCTGTTGTACCTCATGATGAGCTAGAACAAACAGCTTTTGACTGGGCACAAGAAGTGTTAGGGAAATCACCAACATCTATAAAGATGCTCAAGTTTGCAATGAACTTAACAGACGATGGTATGGTAGGTCAACAGGTATTTGCCGGTGAAGCTACACGTTTAGCGTATATGACAGAAGAAGCTAAAGAAGGAAGAGATGCTTTTTTAGAAAAGCGTGCGCCTAATTTTGATAAAAAATGGCTGCCATAGTATTTGGTGCTTAACAGATAAAAAAAGTAAAGCTGCCATTGGCGAAAATGGCAGCTTGTTAATCAACTAAATTAACCTAAACTAAACAAATTGTTTTTAAAATTATAAGCAGGTAAAGCAATCTGCTTCTAGCTCATAAAGTGTGAGTATTTCATCCGTATTTATTTTTCTATTATATACTCTAATGTCATCAAGGTTGCCAACTAGGTTATTACCAAGGTAATAATTTAAGTTTTCTGCGCCTATATCTAGCCCTTCCATAGTATTACGTAGTTCGCCATCTCTCCAAAGCTCTACAATGTTATCTTGTGTTTTTGTAATCACTAGATGGTGCCAGTCTGTATTAAACCAAGTTACATCTACTTCTTCACTCCAATCAGTATCCCAGATGCTAAATGGTGGGTTTTCTGCTAAGCACAAAGGGGTATTACCATCATGAACTCCTATAAGAAACCCTTGGTCATTACTCTCTCCTTTTTGAAAAAATGTTTCTAAATCCCCTGTTGCGTCATTTGTCATTTGAAACCAAATACTTATTGAAAATTCGTCTGTCGTCACGAGAGCGTTCTCTTGGGTAACAGTGATCGGTATAACAGCTCCATTAGCAGTAAATGCAGCAGCACAGTTAGGATTCCCGGCTCTGTCTTCTGTATAAGTAATGGCTTCGTCTATTAATATTTCGTCAGTGATTAGTTCTACTGCTTCTTCACCAAAAGGGATATAAATAATTAAGCCTTCGGTTAAAATTCCTGGGTTATCACATTCTGTGTCACAAACCTTAGTTAACTCACTAAAGTATAATGGATTTGGTGTTGTGTCGTGTATTGTGATTACTGTTTCGCTGCAATACCCTATTTCGTATGTGTTGTTGAGTATACTAAACGCTCCATCAAATCCTTCCAAAGTAAAAAACGTGAATACTTGCCCCGAGTTCTCTATTGTTTGAGTACTGGTTGCGAAGTTTGCAATTTGAGTTTGTTCGTTTAATGTAGCAGTAGCTTCATTATCGTTAAAGCTAAGTGTAAATGGTGTGTCACCTCCAGTAAGCCAAGTGCATTGGCTTAGATTTTCGTATAACGTAGATTCTGCACAAACTTCATCGTTACAATTGTTGACAATAAGGGTTATTGGGTAAATTCTTGATTCATCTGGATAGGCTATAGATGTAACTAGAATGTAGATGTTATTATTTGTGAACGGCGATTCTAACCCAAATTCAATTGTATTTGAAATAGGATTTTCATTTGCTAAAGCATCATTTTCTGTATAATGATAGCTTACATTAAAAATATCTTGTGTTTCGCAATTGGCTATCGTTTCAGTTAAATTAAAGTAAGCGGTTGTATTAAAAGTGTCTACGCAGCTTGTTAAATTGTCGTCTATAGCATCAAAGCAGCTAAAATTTACTTGTCCCATCGAATCGCAGTTTAACATAGCGTTCTCGATAGCTTCTTGTAATTCAGTATTTGTATTAACTTCTATAACTTCACCTGTTTGTAACTCTAATTCTACTGGGAAATTTAGACTCACGAGTGTTTCTTCTTGAATATTTCCGATGAAAAAATAAAGTTCCTCATTTGTGTTTATTGTGACTGTGTCAATAAGTTCAAATTCAATATTGTAAATAGAAAACGATAGGGGGTAAATAAAATTAATACAAGGAATGCCTTGACTTTCTTCTTGACAAGCTTCTTTGTAGGGAGCTAATTCTTTTTCTGAATTAATGACTATTTGTGTAAAATCACTTAAGGTAATGACTATAGGGTAGATGATTTCAACTTCATATTCATTGTTTTGATTGTCTAAAACGTCTAAAACTTCTTCATAATCACTTTCGGTAGTAATTGTGATTGTAGTTTCTCCTATTTGAACTGTAAAAGGTAGGTTTATAGAAAGGCAATTAGCAAAATCAATAAAATCATCATAAGAGCGATCTTCTATTGCTGCTCTTTGTATAAGGTTTGCAAGATCTGACCCTGCTATAATACTATCATCTAATGGTGGGTTTTCAATTATGGTGTCCTCTAACTGACAAGAGATAAACAGCAATGCGCTCAAGAACAATAGAATGCTATGTTTGCTTATGTTTTTTTTCATAATAATTTTCTTAAGCATAGTGTTGATGACAAGGCTCTTTTTTATAAGCTTATTACTTGCGTTTATTTTAATGCGGTATTAAGAATTAATGCTGTTAAAGCTTTTTTTATTATTCGCTTCAATAATATAACAGTTTAAAATCTATTTTCCCTACCTTGAAAATTAAAAATAAATTTTACTTCTTTGTATATTGAATCCAGCTAATGAATAGAGAACTGCAAGATAACGTTTGTGAAAAAGAAATTTTTGATGCTATATACTTAAAGTATGCAAAAAATATTCGGGATTTTTTATATTACAAATACGGAAGCCATTTACATCCTCAAGATAAAATGCAAGAGGCATTTATTAAATTATGGGAAAATTGTAAAAAAGTAACACCTTCTAAGGCTAAAAGTTTTTTATTCACCACTGCAAATAACCTTACTATAAATGAGTATAACCATCAAAAAGTGGTACTTAAGTTTAATGAACAACCTCAAAAAACGGTAAATAACGAAACGCCAGAGTTTGTTTTAAGGGAAAAAGAGCATAAAATTAAGATAGAGCAAGCTATTGCATCTTTAACAGAAGCAGAACGTGTAGCTTTTTTATTAAATAGGGTAGAGGGAAAACGTTTTAAAGAAGTTGCAGCTTTATTAGATATTTCTGTAAAGGCGGTAGAAAAACGTGTTTATGGAGCCTTAAAAAAGATACGTGAAGAGATAGATGGGATTTAAATTGTGCTTTTTAAAAGTTTTTTTGAAAAAATACAATTGGCTGTGAGCTCCCTGTTTTAGTGAGATGCGTTAAGAAATGAAGGTTTAAATATAAAGTTTTTTATTTTTTTTTAAATTTTAGGGTAGGGAAATTAATTTCTGAAATGTTATATACATATAGATTGCTATGAAAGAGGAAAATTTAATTAGAAAGTGGCTAGATTATGATCTAACTACTGAGGAATTAAAAGTGCTAGAGAGTTCGGAAGATTATCGGACTCTCAAGCACATTTCCAATGTAGCTTCGGGTGTCAAAGCACCAGCGTTTGATGTAGAATCTTCATTAGCATCATTATCCTTACCAGAGAAAGAACAATCTAAAAAGTCTATTTTTAATTTTACAACACTAGCAAAAATTGCAGCTGTACTAGTTGTCGCTTTAAGTGTGTTCTATTATACCACAACACTAGATACTACAGTGCATACGCAATATGCAAAAACTGAAACGGTTACTCTACCGGATGAATCAGCTGTTGTTGTAAATGCAGATTCAGAATTAATATTCAATAAAAGCTCTTGGGACGAGCAACGAAACCTTAGTTTAGATGGTGAAGCTTATTTTAAAGTAGCCAAAGGCAAAAAGTTTACAGTAACAACTGCAGGAGGTGATGTTCAGGTTTTGGGTACAGAGTTTAATGTTCGCTACAGAGATAACAAACTAGAAGTTACTTGTTTTGAAGGTGCTGTACAGGTGAATTCGGGAACTGCTTCTATTGTTCTAGAACCAACCCATAAAGTAGTGATAGAAAATGGGAAGATTAGTAAAAAATATTTAGATAAGATGAAATCTCCTTCTTGGATTGCGGGAGAGAGTACTTTTGTTAGCGCTCCTTTTGTTGATGTAATAAAAGAGTTTGAAAGACAGTATGACGTTGTTGTAGAGACAACTAACATTGATGTTTCTGCACTGTTTACGGGGAGTTTTAAGCATAAAGATATAGGGGTGGCAATAGAGACTATAACTTCTCCTATGCGACTAAATTTTATTAAAGAAGGAAAAAAGATTACAATATCGGGTGAATAAAACGTTACGAGTTTTTACTCTTTTTTGTGGCTTCTATTTATTAGGGGTGTCTTTTCTTGTCGCACAATCTTCTGAAAAAATTCCTTTAGAAGATGCACTTCAATTAATTGAAAGTAATTATCAAATTAAATTTTCTTTTGCAGATGAAGCCATAGGTGGAAAGAGTATTTCTTTACCAGATATGACTACAATGAGTAAAGATGAAATGATCTACTGGTTGCAGTTTACAACCAATTTGACCTTTGAAGTTCTTTCTGAGCGTTACATCTCTATTTATCAAAGTAGTAGTGCGATAACAAATAATGTTGAAGCACTTAACGAAGTCTTGATTTTCCATTATTTAGCTCCAGGTATAGCAAAAAACGTTGACGGAAGTGTCACGGTAAATCCATCATCTTTGGGTATTTTGCCAGGACTTATAGAGCCAGATGCATTGCAAACCATACAATCTGTTCCGGGTATTTCTAGTGCAGACGAAAAGATCTCTAATATTAATGTTAGAGGTGGAACGCACGATCAGAACCTCTTTCTTTATGAAGGAATAAAAATGTACCAAACAGGTCATTTTTTCGGATTAATTTCTGGTTTCAATCCTTATTTAATCGATGAGGTTACGGTGTATAAAAATGCCTCATCTGCACAGTATTCAGAAGGGGTTTCTTCGGTTATAGATATTAGTTTAAAAGACAACATAGAAGGAGCGAATCAATCTGGAGTTGGGCTTAATTTTATTGCAACAGATGCTTTTTCAAATTTTAAAATTTCAGAAAAAACAAGATTAATGGTTTCGGCAAAACGCTCTTTAACAGACGTTGCTTTTACCCCTACTTATAGCCAATATAGTAGTCGTATTTTTCAAGATTCTGACTTTTCAAATAACCCATCTTTTACAAGTATTGATAGTAATGAGCGTTTTTATTTTTATGATGCCTCATTAAAAGTTTTACATGATATCACAGATAAAGATCAATTAAGTGCTAATGTGTTGCTTATGCAGAATAGTTTAACATATTCTGAAGAAAGTATTGGTTTAAATACCGCAGAGTCATTAGAGAGTGGTCTAGATCAGCGTACTTTTTTGGTAAGTATCGCTTATGAAAAAGCACTCTCATCACAATGGAATGCCAAAGCACAGTTTTACGCTAGCAGGTATGGGTTAGAAGCTACAAATGTAGATATAGCTAATGATCAGCGATTGTTACAAGAAAATAATGTAAATGAATTCGGATTTAAACTAGACGCTAGTTATCTTATCTCTAAAACGTTAAAAGCTAACTATGGATATCATTTTACTGAAACTGGAGTAGAAAATTTACAAGATGTAAGCCGACCAGATTTTAGACAATTTACAAGAGACATTTTAAGGATACATAGTTTATACGGTGAAGTTGTTTTTTCATCAAAAGACGATACTAAAAATTTAAAAGTGGGGGGTAGGGGTATGTATTATGAAAATTTCGATAACATCCGTTTAGAGCCCTTTGCTATTTTTCAATGGCAATTAGATGAGGTGTTTTCATTTGATTTTTCTGTAGAAACAAAAAGCCAAACGACCTCACAAATCGTAGATCTTCAAGATGATTTTTTAGGAATTGAAAAACGACGATGGATTATTGCAGATGAAAAGGATAATCCAATTGTTAGAGCAAAAAAACTATCTAGCGGTTTAGGCTTTAGTAAAAACAAGTTTTCCTTAACCTTAGAGGGCTATTATAAAAAAGTAGATGGAATTACAACAAGAGGTCAAGCTTTTCAAAATCAGTTTGAATTTACCACTGCAGCTGGTGATTATTCGGTTAAGGGAATAGATGTATTATTGCAAAAAGAATGGAAAGGGGTAACGAGTTGGTTAGGGTATTCGTACGCAGTTAATAAATATGACTTTCAAGGTTTGATACCGCCTATTTTTCCAAATAATTTAGACATTACGCATTCCTTTAATGCGGCACTAACTTATAAAAGAAAGGGATTGCAAGTAGGTCTTGGTGCTATATATAATACAGGGAAACCTTTTACAGCGCCACTAATTACTACGCCTTTGGTTGATGGTGAGATTAATTTTGACACTCCAAACTCATCAAGATTACCAGACTATTTTAAGCTAGATTTTTCAACGAGTTATGTTTTTGATATTTCAGAAAAAATGAGAGGGAGTATGGGAATTTCAATATGGAATATTTTAAATAAAGAAAATGTTGTCAACACTTATTATGTATTAGTTGATGATGTACCTACCATTGTACAAAACAAAGCCTTAGATCTTACACCAAACTTGAGTTTGAGACTTTATTTTTAAGCTAATGCTTTCACAATCTTTTTTATTCTTTTTCTATCTGTTTTTGAGTTAATAGAAGACTTTGCGTCTTGCATTAGCGTTTTTATTTCTACATCTACAACTGCTTTGTATTCTGAAGAACAAATATGTTTTTCATTTTTTAAATAAGAAAGCATCCCAAATAATTTTTCTACAATTATAGGGTCGTGAGACGCGTACGTGCGTAATGTTGCCATTACATATTTTAATAAATTTTTAAATGATACTATCTCTATTTTGATGTGCTGTACTTCATCTATTACAATAGTTCCGGTATCTAGTTTGTGCATTCTCAAACCAAACAATTCTGTTAGATAATCTATTGCGTTTATCGCAGTCCCTGGGTCATTAATACCCGGCGACATAGCTTTAATAGCTATTTCTGTTAATTGTTTAAATGCTAATACATAATTGTCTTCTACAATCTCACCACGCGAAAAATTGATATTAGAATATATATGTTTTAGAGTATCTTCATCTATCTCTTTATTAGAAGCGATAAAAGATTCGTGTTTTAAAACAAATGAGCCTTTTGGTCTTAATATGTGAATTTTTATATCGTTTGCTTCACAAATTTCATGAATATTCCTGTATGATATATTCTGAAAATATCCGCTTTTATCAATACTATATCGTTTCCAGTTTTTAGTGTCTGGAAATTTGACAACCTTTTTATTATTTGATTCTGTTTCTATTGTAGTTAGAAGTCGTTCGTGAGATTTGTCATAAATAGCATCTAGAATATTAGAAATCTGAATACTCTGTGACATATTATGAATAAAATAAATAAATGCTGCCAAACAAACTATGGTTAAAGCAATACCAATTATTATAGATAGTCCCGGAAGCATATAGGTTTTTGCATCTGGATCTATAGAAAATAAGGTGAAAATCAAGTATAAAATAGTAGCAAGGTAAGTACCTAAAATTATTTGGTTCTTTTTATCACTTATTAATCCAGGTAGAATTCTTGGAGAAAAATTGCTAGAAGCTTGACTTAATAAAAGCATCACCATAGAAAAACTAAAAACCATCATAGATATAAGCCCACCTATACATACGCTAAAAATAGTAAGTGCCGTATCACCATCTTGCAGCATTAATTGAGGAGTAACTTCAAGTATTTTTTTTGAAATACTGGCATCTTCTATCCAAGCCATTAAAAAGGCAAAATTAAAACCGAACAAAGCAAATAGGGTAGGGTAAAAGGCTATTTTACCTTGAATTGTATTAAAAAAAGTACCTAATCTTCTAAAAATCTTAGTCATAAATGTGGTTAGTTATTGCTAAGATAAATCATAAAATTAATATGTTTCTTAAAATTCTGGTAAATGATAACTTCGGAAATGCGCTTAAATTGACAATAAGGCAGTCTAAACCCGTTCGTTTAAGACAGAATGGCATAGAAATAGGTTTGGAATTACTTTTGACTTACACTCATCAACAAAGAAGTTTATTAAAAAAATATATATTATGAAAACATTACAGAATACAAATGCTTGGTTACCTTCAATTTTTGAAGACTTATTAAAAGAAGGTAGAATAGACACTCCATCACATAACGCAGTTTTAAATCATGTTAATATTATAGAAAACGAAAAAGATTTTGTGCTTCATATTTTAGCACCTGGATTTACTAAAAAATCTTTTGAAATAGCGCTAGATAAAAATGCGCTATCTGTAACGGGAACTGTAGAAAAGACTGATGTTAAAGAAGAAAAACCGACTCTAAATTTTACAAGAAAAGAGTTTATGGTCAAAGATTTTAAACGAACTTTTACACTTCCAGAAACAATAGATGTAGATGCCATAAGTGCTAACTACGAAAATGGAATTTTAGCAATCACATTACCTAAAAAGGAAATAGTAGCTATAAAGAAAAAAATGGTTGAGATTTCGTAATATCGAAATGAATATTTGGTTGGTTAGTTAAGTTGCCGTGCATTGCTCAATCGATGCACGGTTTTTTTTAGTCGTATCTATTATTTCTACCACGCCTTCTCCCTGGATTTTTTAACCTAGACTCTCTTTTAGGGGCTTCATTTCTTGGGCGATTTCTGTTTGCATCTCCTGTTTTAGGGGCTGCTTTTCTTTTTTCTTCTCTATCTATAAAAGAGTCATTTTCACTTTTAGCCACAGCATCTTTTAGACCTTGAAGTTCTTCTTTTGTAAGGTCTCGCCATTCACCATAAGGAAGATCGCCAAGCTCTATATTCATAATACGCTCTCTTTTAAGTTCCATAACTTCGTAGTCAAGGTACTCACACATACGGCGTATTTGTCTGTTTAATCCTTGAACTAGTATAATTCTAAACACAAAACGACTTACTTGTTCTACAAAGCATTTTTTTGTGGTAGTTTCAAGTTCTTCAAGCGGTATACCATTACCCATTCGTCTTATAAACTCTGTGGTGATAGGTCTATCTACTTTTACAAAATATTCTTTCTCGTGACTGTTTCCGGCACGTAAAATTTTATTTACGATATCACCATCATTGGTCATTAAAAGTAAGCCTTCACTAGGTTTGTCAAGACGTCCTACATGAAAAATTCGTTCTTTATGGTCTATATAGTCTACAACATTTCCTTCTACTCTTAAATCTGTAGTACAAGTAATACCTACGGGTTTATTGAGTATAATATAAACTAGATTGTTGTTCTCTGTGATAAGATTGCCTTCTACGTGAATCACGTCATCTGGCATAGCGCGATCTCCAAGACTTACTGGGTTTCCATTTAAGGTAACCTTTCCTTCTTCAATAAGTTTGTCTGCCTGTCTTCTTGAACAGTAACCGCTATCGCTAATTGCTTTGTTTAATCGAGTAGAATTTGGATGATTTGCCATATTGCAAAGATAGTATAAAGACCTATAGTTAAAGTTAATTTAAACCCTTTAAAGAACCCATTATTTTCTTGTAAATTTACGATAAACATAATTTTATAATGGCAATATTAGGTTCGATTATTAAAAGTGCAATAGATCTTAAGGATTCTTTAAGCTCAGATAGTTCGCCCGTTACAGAACAACAGGTGGTTCTTAGAGATTTATTAGAACAAGCAAAAGATACAGCTTTTGGTAAATATTATGGGTTTAGTAATATTTTAGAATCAGATTGTGTTTCTGATGCATTTGCAAAGGCAATCCCTTTTTATGATTACCATAAGATGAAAAGAGAATGGTGGTGTAAAGTAGAGGATGGACTAGAAGATATAGTATGGCCAGGTAAACCCCATTATTTTGCATTAAGTAGTGGAACAACGGGAAAAAAGAGTAAAAGAATTCCGGTGACAGATGCGATGATAACAGCGATACGAAATGCTGGAATACAGCAAGTTTCTGCTTTGTCTAATTTTGATTTGCCAGCAGATTTTTTTGAAAAAGAAATCATGATGTTAGGGAGTTCAACTGATTTAAGTGAACGAGATGAATTTTTAGAAGGCGAAATTAGTGGGATCTCTGCGAGTAATATTCCGTTTTGGTTTAAAGGATATTATAAGCCAGGAGAAGATATAGCTAAAATTGATGATTGGGATCAGCGTATACAAACTATAGCTGAGCGTGCTAAAGAATGGGATATAGGCGCTTTAAGTGGAATTCCTTCTTGGATGGAACTCATGCTAAAAAAAGTAATTGAATATCACGGAGCCAAAACGATTCATGATATTTGGCCTAATTTACAAGTCTTCACTAGTGGTGGTGTGGCTTTTCAGCCGTATGAAAAAAGCTTTAATTTATTACTTGATAAGCCTATTACAGTTATTGATACTTATTTAGCAAGTGAAGGGTTTATAGCTTTTCAGCAGCGACCAGATACAACTGCTATGAAGTTGGTGACAGATAATGGTATCTATTTTGAGTTTGTTCCTTTTAAACCAGAATATATTTTGGAAGATGGCTCGTTAAGTCAAAAGGCAGAGGTTGTAACTTTAGATAATGTAACCACAGATCAAGATTATGTGTTACTTATGAGTACAGCTTCTGGTACTTGGCGCTATCTAATAGGGGATACCATAGCTTTTACAGATGTAGAAAAAGCAGAAATTATAATTACTGGAAGAACAAAGTTCTTTTTAAATGTTGTTGGTTCTCAGCTTTCTGTTAATAAAATGGATACGGCTTTAAGGACATTAGAACAAAAATTTGACATCGAAATTCCTGAGTTTACGGTAGCTGCTGTACAAAAAGAGGGCGCATTTTACCATCATTGGTATTTGGGTACAGAAAGTGATGTTGACACAGGAAAACTAAGAGATGCTTTAGATGAAGCACTTCAAGAAGCCAATAAAAATTATAGAGTTGCCAGAAGTAAATCATTAAAAGGAGTTATTGTTAGCACAGTCCCTCCTGAAAAATTTAATGACTGGAATGGCAAGAACAAGAAAAAAGGAGGTCAGGTAAAGATGGCGCGTGTGATGAAAGAGGAGAAATTTAAAGAATGGCAGGCCTTTGTGGGAGAATAGTTTAAAACCAGTATATATTGAAATGTAAAATCAAGTTATAGCAGCATATGCTATGGTGAACGTTTAAATGGCACAGATAAATTTAATAATTCTTAGGAGTCATTAAACAAAGAGCAAAAAGATGAAATTATTTTAAAATTTCCGAAGAATATAATAGATAGTTAATGCTCGTTAATTAAATGCATCACTTCTTCTGGTGACATATATAGTCTGCGTAATTTTGCCTTATATTTTTCTGAAATATCTGCGTGATCGAGGATAAAGCTTTTTGTTTTTAAGATATAATCACCCATTCCGTGTATAATTGCAAATGTATCTGCAGCGCGTTCTACTTCTTGTATGTGTTGGGATGAAAATAAGTATTTGATTCCAAAAATTAGCATTCCAAAATTAGATCGATTTCTGTAATCCATAACATGACCTAATTCGTGGCCTAGCCATCCAATCATCACATCTTTAGGTACCTCGTGTATTGATAACTCTTTTGTGTCAATCTGTATTTTACGACTTATTTTAATAACGTAAGCTCTGTTTTTCTTTCCTTTAAAAAAGCTTGTAAACTTTGGTTGAGCTTGCATAGTAGATTTTTTAATATCGTTTTTAAATACAAAACTTATCTCTGTTTTTGCTAATTCTGGATAATGTGAAAGTGCTATTAAAGCTTCTTCTTTAATAGATTTAGGTATTGTTTTATTGTCTAAGGAAATTTCTGTAGTTGCTATCATTGTAAGTGGAAAATACAAGAATGCAATTAGAAACTGTGTTAAGGACATATTAATATATATAGTAGCGCTAATATTTAATCTTTATTAAGTTCGTCTTGCCATTTCTTTATTTTATCCCGCAATTTTGCTGCCATCATAAAGTCGAGTTCTTTGGCGGCTTTTTCCATTGCTTTACGTGTATCACGTATGTTCTTTTCTATCTGAGGTTTTGTGAGGTATTCATTTTCTTCAGATTCTGCCGCTAAGCTTTGTGCGGTCTCAATAGTATAAGCGTTCTTTTTGCTGTTTGATAATGCATTGTCAAACGATTTTTTAATTTGAGTAGGGGTGATGTTGTTTTTAGTATTGTATGCTATTTGTTTTTCACGCTTATAGTTGGTAGCATCTATGGTAAGCTGCATACTTTTTGTAATCTTATCTGCATACATAATAGCTTTTCCGTTAATGTTTCGAGCTGCACGCCCTACGGTTTGAGTTAGGGAACGGTGACTACGTAAAAAACCTTCTTTATCTGCATCTAGTATTGCTACAAGGCTCACTTCTGGTAGATCCAGTCCTTCTCTTAAAAGGTTAACACCCACAAGCACATCAAAAATACCTCTACGTAAATCTTGCATAATCTCTACACGTTCTAGTGTGTCTACGTCACTGTGTATGTATCTTGTTCTTACATTTACTCTCATTAAGTATTTGGTAAGTTCTTCTGCCATTCTTTTGGTGAGCGTGGTTACAAGTACACGTTCATCTTTTTCTACACGAATTTGTATTTCCTCCAGTAAATCGTCTATCTGATTTAAACTAGGTCTAATTTCTATAGGCGGATCTAATAATCCTGTTGGACGAATAATTTGTTCTACAAAAACACCGCCTGTTTTTTCAAGTTCATAGTCTGCAGGGGTTGCACTCACAAAAATCACCTGATTTTGTAATGATTCAAACTCTTCTGCTTTTAAAGGTCTATTGTCCATAGCCGCAGGCAATCTAAAACCATATTCAACCAAGTTTTCTTTTCTAGATCTATCGCCACCATACATCGCACCCACTTGCGGAATTGAAACGTGACTTTCATCTACAACCATTAAATAGTCGCTTGGAAAATAATCTAACAAACAGAACGGGCGCGTACCGGGTAAACGTTTGTCTAAATAACGCGAATAGTTTTCTATACCGCTACAATACCCCAATTCTCGTATCATTTCAAGATCAAATGTAGTACGTTCTTCGAGTCGTTTTGCTTCTAGATGTTTTCCTATTTCTTTAAAATAATCTACTTGTTTTACTAAATCTTGTTGAATCTCCCAGATAGCTTCTTTTAATACATCTGGCGAAGTCACAAACATATTTGCTGGGTAAATGGTTAGGCGATCATATTTTTCAATGACTTCATTATTTTCTGGATTAAAAGCTTCTATTTCTTCAATCTCATCACCAAAAAAATGAATTCTAAAGGCGTGATCTGCGTAACTCGGAAACACATCTAATGTATCTCCTTTTATTCTGAAACGTCCATGACTAAACTCTGCTTCTGTTCGAGAATAAAGACTATGCACCAATTGGTGTAATAATTTGGTTCTCGAAATAATTTGACCAGCTTCTAATGAAATTACACTTTTCTGAAATTCTGCAGGATTACCAATTCCGTAGATACAAGATACAGACGCTACTACAATCACATCACGTCTTCCCGAAAGTAGGGAAGAGGTTGTGCTCAATCGCATTACTTCTATCTCTTCATTAATAGAAAGGTCTTTCTCAATATAAGTACCGCTAGTAGGTATAAATGCTTCGGGCTGATAGTAATCATAATACGAAACATAGTATTCTACCGCATTTTCAGGAAATAGGTTTTTAAATTCGGTATATAACTGAGCAGCAAGTGTTTTGTTATGTGCCAACACTAAGGTTGGTTTCTGCACTTTTTCTATTACGTTAGCCACCGTAAATGTTTTACCACTACCTGTAACTCCTAAAAGGGTTTGGTATTTTTCTTCAGACTCAATGCCTGTTACGAGTGCTTTGATAGCTTCGGGTTGATCTCCGGTAGGTGAAAATTCTGAAACAAGATTAAACTTCATATGCTAACAAAAATAACAATTATTTCTACGGAAATGTGCAGGGTTTGGAATAGCTTAACAGAAAAAAGAGTTAATTAAGGTTTAAAAGTACATCTTAGTTTCTGTTGGTTTTTAAGTATCAATAATTCACATACACAAACCCTAACAAAGGCTTTGTAAAATTTGGGTCATTTAAATGTAAAACATAATAGTATGTGCCTACAGGAACAAGCTTTTCTTGATACAATAATCCATCATTTGGTATTCCATCCCAATGTTCGAGCTCTGGGCCACCTTCGTAAATTTGAGTACCATAACGATTAAATATTTTTAAATGATAATCTTCAAAAACATTTTGTAAACCTTCAATATGAAACACATCATTTACACCATCGCCATTAGGTGAAAAACCTTCAGGAATTTGAGGTTTGCAATTTTCGGTCGCAATAGTAAAAGAGCCAATGGTAAAACAGATTTCGTTTTCCAATCGTATAAAAATCTCTTGTGGGTCTGTTGTATTTCTGTAGTTTTCAGGGTCAAAAATAGGATTTGTTTGTTGTAAAGCGTCTAGTTCTGTTGGGTAATAAGTGGTGCTACCATCTTCAACACTACTTGTGGCAATCTCGTCTTGTTCTCTAAGATTAAAAATGGCTGTGTTAAACCCAAGATCACATGCTATCATATCTGGCAAAGGGGGAATGTCTGGGATGTATCCGAAGCTGGTATCTATTGAATCAAGATTATTTGTTTCATCTAGTTCTTCAACAATACCTTGACCTGTACCGTCATTATCAACGTAAGCGGCAAGAATAAAATAATCTGAGGTAGAATCGGGTAGGTTAAACGAAATAAAACCATTCTCGCTACCGTCTATAGCAATGTCATTTTGAGTTTCAGATTGCGCAACCAGAATACCGTCAAAGGTAAAAGCAATAGGTGTTTGTGCAGGTAATAAGGCTGTACCATCAAGATTGTAAACTGTATATTCAATTTCTATAGCTCGCATTCGACAAGGAAAAACCTCAATTGTAAATCGAATGGTTGCATCTGGAAGTGGGCAAATCGCAACACCAATAGAAAAGGATTCTATTTTAAAACAATGTTCATTTTCTATCCTCGCGTAAATAGGAAGTAAAGGGCTCTCTGTAGTAAAATATTCGGGGCTTATGATGGCGTTGTTTTGAGTTTCTGCATCTGTTTGGTTTAAGTAAAACGACATTGTGGTGACATCTGAAATCACTGTGACAGCTTCTGTTAAATCAAAAATTTCCAACCCTACGGCATTGCATATTTCTAAATCTTGAAGTGTAAACTCTGGAAAGACATGCAGCATAACTGCGGTGCTGTCTTCATTATTATCTTCATTAATTTCTTCTATAATTCCGGTTCCATCACCGGTATCATCTACTACTATTTGTAAATTAAAGCTTGAAGGAATTCCCTCAGGAATTGTAATGGATTCAAAACCAATAGCAGAACCTCCAATGGGAATTTCGATATTAGTTTGGGTTTGTACAACTACCGTATTATTAGCATAAATAGCGATAGGTGTGTTAATTGGCAGTGGTGCAGTGCTGTTTTCATTAAAAACTGTGTATTTCATTTCGAGTGTGCGATTGCCACAAAGCGGATCGTAAGAGATTTCAGAAAACGCAACGGTAGCATCGGGTAATTCGCTATTAAAAACAGTGACAATATTGTTTATCATCACAAAGTCTTGTCCAGAATTGAGGTCTATGACGGCTTGTGTATCTCCAGCGTTTATAACATTTTCAACATTATAAACATCAATATCCATATTGTATAAATCGTTAGCGCCTGTAAAACTGTTGGTGCTATTAAAGGCATTGTTTGCTGGGTTGAGAGGTGGGTTACTGATCAGATTTCCGTTAATTCTAAGTGATTCTTCAACAGCTAATGAGCTATCACCTTCCCAAGCCAAGAAACCTATTTTTGCACCATCTGCGTCAATTATATTTAGATTGTCAAGTACAATTGTTAGTTGATTGTCTGAAATATTAACGCTTTCAAGTCCTTCAAATATGTTGATGTTTGTCAAGTTAAACGAGGGGTCTTCATAGATAAGTGTCACTGCCCAACCGGCGAAGTTTGTAGAGTTTCCGTTGCAATAATATGCGATGTTATCTGAAACATCAAGGTCCGTAAGTGTGTAGGTTGTGTTTCCGTTTGCTAAAACAATATCTGTTACATCTGCTACTGCAGCAAAATAGGTGTATTCGATACCGTTAGAGAGAAATGAAAGCGAAAAATCACGTTCTGCGGTAACTTGTGTTCCGTTAAGGGTTACATCAAGATCTCCTGGGTCTAAGCTTCCTGCCCAATAAAGGTAAGCTGCTACCACAGTCTGATTGGCTTGTAACGTTAAATCTGCACTGGTAGCTGTAAGCAATTGGCAAGGATCATCTGCTCCGTTTTCTCTAGTATTTAGTGTATTTCCAAAGGCTAAGTAATCATAGCGCCCATTAAAAGACTCAAATAACTGTACATCCTGTGCTTGGACAGTGATGCATGAAACAATAAACAGAAGTAAGGACGTAAGCCGTCTCATTGGGTGGTTGATTAATCTTTAAATATAATCAATTCTCTTAGAAGCCGAAATCTAAATCGAAACTGAAATCGAAATTAAATAATAATAGCAGTGTTTTCCACCTTTAGCGAATGATGGAAATGAAAACGACCTAATGTTGTAATTTGAAATGGAGTTTTTGTTGAGGACAATACAAAAAAATAAGGGTACTGTCCTCAGCTAATTACGGTTATAAATCTCTTCTTTTTAGGATCACTAATGACCAGTAAATAAACAAGAAAGTATAGATAGAGACAATCGCGATGTTTAAGAATGTTACATCGTATGACTTTGTAATGTCTTCTCCCACTTGACTAGCGATAGATTGTACGCCTCCTAGTCTTGTAAATGGTTCTTTAATCAAGTTATTCATTGCCTCTAGTGGAAAAAATTGAATGATGGTATCTGCTATTTCTGTTCCTTTAAATAAACCCCATTTTAAAACAGCATAGATTATACCTTCAAAAACCCACCAGATAAATAAAAACCCCAATGCAAAGGCAGAGCGTTTTACTAGTACTGCTAAGAATAAACAGAAAGAGAAGAACCCTACTAATTTTATGAAATAAGCTAGTAAATAGTCTAGGTCACTAAAAATGATCCCTATTTCGGTATAATCTGAAAATATGAGCCCTAAAATCATTGTGATAATAAAGACAAATAGAGTAGAAGCTAGTGCAAATAAAATAACGGTTACAAATTTAGAGAGTACAAACTCTTTTTTGCTTAATCCGTCTATCAGGTTTTGTTTTAAAGTTCTGTAGCTATATTCATTAGCCACTAAGGAGACAATGACAATAGCAAAGAATAATTTTAACCAAGCTGCGAGGTAGGTATTAAAATGCCAAATAAATGGAAAATTAAAAATACCCTGATCTGCCACTCTAAAATTAACACTTGCAAAATTAAACTCGATAGAGGCAATGAGTGCAATAAATGTAATCAAGACAAAGTATACGATAGAGATGACCTTGACAGATTTGTTATATTTTATTTTTTGAAATTCTATATTGAGAAGACGTAGCATGATTTAGTTGTTTTTAGTAAGTTCAAGAAATTGTTCTTCAAGGCTCTCTTTGCGTTTCACTAGATGTGAGAGTGCAATTCCTTTATCAAAACATAGCTTATTTATTGCTGCGGCATCCATAGGTTCTTTAAGAAAAGCCACCAATGTATCGTTCTCTTCTTTTACAGAAGTAAATGAGTTGCTTGCTTCTAGTGTCGCTTTTAATTGAAGCATATCATCTGCTTTTACGGTAATAAAACCGTGACTTGCATTCATATTCTCCACACTACCTACATATAAGCTTTGTCCTTTTCTGAGTATTACAACGTGTGAACATACTTTTTCAACCTCGTCGAGTAAGTGTGAGGCAAGTAAAATAGTGGTTCCTTTAGCTGCTATCGTGCGAATAATTTCTCTTATTTGATGTATCCCTTGTGGGTCAAGACCGTTTGTAGGTTCATCAAGAATTAAAATTTCGGGATCATTTAATATGGCAGATGCAATGGCAAGTCGTTGTTTCATACCAAGACTAAAGGTGCTAAACTTACTATGCTGTCTTTCTTCAAGACCTACAATCCCAAGTTTTTCTGAAATTTTATTTGTTGGAACTCCTTTAATTTTACATACCAACTCTAGATTTTGGTAGGCAGTCATATAAGGATAGAAGTTAGGGTGCTCAATGATCGCACCGACTCTTTTTAATGCTTCGTGGGTTGTACCTTGCCCTTCAAACCATTGAAAATCTCCTGAGGTTTTATTTACGACATTAAGGACAATCCCAAGTGTGGTAGATTTTCCACTACCATTTGGGCCGAGTATGCCGTAGACATTTCCTTTTTCTATGGTAAACGATAAATTGTTTACAGCCTTAATAGGGCCAAACTCTTTAGTAAGGTTATTAATGGTGAGAATAGTATTCACGAGCGGTTGGTTTTTATGGTTGTTAGTATGACGAGTGTGGGATGGTTTTGTTACAGGAGATCTATTAGATTACAATAAAAAAAAATCTTCATTTAAGATTAAATGAAGATTTTTAATAATTATAAATATGTTTTAACTCTTTTCTTCTTTATTAAAGTAGACAAGATAATAATACATTTGTTTTTCTTCGTCCCATCCTTTTTCTACAAACTTGTCTGCGCTTTCTGGGTTTATAAAATCCATTTTTATCTGAACGTTGGTATCCAGATTAATCACGTTTTTAATTTTTTTACGTGCTGCTGTGACTGCTGTGTTTGCAATAGGAAATGTGGTTAAATCTTCAATGCTGTATTTTGGGGCTTTTTCAGACTTATAGTGATTAAACTCAGGTATTAATTCTGGGTTATCTATCACATCTGTCATAAACGCAGACTCGTCAAAGCTATCATTTTTAGCAAAGTGATTTACTGCACGATTCATAAACATTACTTCTTCCTTTTTGTCCTCTGCAGGCAAAACCACTTCTTTTGCAAAATCTTGACAGAATTTTAAATATTTTTTAGTGTAAAAGTTATCATCTTGAAAAGCATCTAAACCTAAAAAGCTTTCAATCCAGTAACGTGCATCATATCTATTGCTGTCTACAGTAAGTACTTTATAGCCGTCTTCTCTGTTTTTATTAAAAATAATACAACCTTTATCAAGCTTGTTAAGACTAACTCCTTGTTGTAAAACGGCATCCAATTGGTTTTCAGTTTCAGAAAACTGTAAAAAATCTTGTTTTATTTCAGACTTAAAGATACCTATGGCATCCATTTTTTCATTGTCTAACTGTACATTTTCCAAATAGGCAATATAGACCTCCCCATTTTTAATGTGTGGGTGCATAGACTGATCAAAAAGATACTTGGCGATGGTTTTACTCACATCGTGAGCAGATTCCGGATTGTCAAAAATAGTATTAGCCGCTTTGTATATTTCGTGAAACTCTAGGTCTGCTTCGTGATGAAAATGAAAATAATTTTCTTCTTTCTCTCTAAAAGGTTTTAAGAAAAACTCTTTCATTAATGGGCGAATTTCATCATCAATTTTGTAGGTGTCTTTAGACAGTACAACAGATTCATTTCGACTTTTATTTCCTACACGATGTATAGAAAGAGAAGATATTTGTGTGTTAAATAAGTTAATCATTTTTTACTTAGTGCTTTAGGCAAAATGCTTCAAGCTTTTAAAATTTGTTAATACTAAGCTTATTGCTTAAAGCAAAAGCCATCGGATTTTCACTAATTCCAGTTTTCATCAAAATCTAGAGACTCATAATCGTCAAAGCCATAGTCGTCATCAAAATCATCTTCATCGTCACTATTAGCGTCTTTCAATTCTGGTTCTAGTGCTTCTAACGGAATTTCTCCTTGTGCAAACATTAGGTTAGGATATTGCATACCAGGCTCTGGCTCTACAATTTCAGCAAGTTCTACCATAAAGGTCCACATGTATAAAAAATCATATACATAAATAAGTTTGGTTTGTTTTTCCCACAAAGTATCGCCCAAAATGGTATCACTCATTACACGTTTTTCTCCAGGCTTTTCACTCATATCAAAAAGAGCAATTTCTTGGCCTTGTTCCCAAGCGTCATTACTCACATAAAAAGACGCCATTTCTTGACCTTCAAAGCCAAAAGATTGTGTAATTACATTATGAAAATCTTCTAAAGTGCTGGAAGACTGTATTTCTATGTCTCTAAAAATGTCTTCAACAGTGTCTAGAATAACTCTTAATCGGTAAATCATTATATAAAAATATTAGCCTGCAAAGATATTAGTTTCCTTTTGAGAAAGCAGAGTGTGAAGGTTAAAAATTACTTCGGAAATGTGCGAGATATTAACAATAGAAAAAAAAATGAACTTGAATTTGAAAATCTCTAAAGTATAGAAAACAATAACATTGTAAGTCTGAGCGCAGTCGAAGACAATGGTTTTCACTATTTTTTTATTTTAGTCTGTTTGATGCACTTCGGCTGCGCTCAGTGTGACATTTGACTAATTTTAAATGAGCAATAACATTGTCAGTCTGAGCGCAGTCGAAGACAATGGTTTTCACTATTTTTTTATTTTAGTCTGTTTGATGCACTTCGGCTGCGCTCAGTGTGACATTTGACTAATTTTAAATGAGCAATAACATTGTCAGTCTGAGCATAGTCGAAGACAATGGTTTTCACTATTTTTTTTATTTTAGTCTGTTTGATTCACTTCGACTGTGCTCCGTGTGACAGTTTTGATTTTGTTTTTACACTTCGACTGCGCTCAGTGTGACATTAAACTTTATTTAGAATATCGATGTAATGTAAAAGTCATAGCAGCTAGTAAAAAGAAAGCAACCACTTGATGAAGTACACCAAGAATTACCGGTACTTGAAGTACTAAAGTGAAAATACCTAATATAAATTGAACTAAAACCAAGATAGTGAGCGCATTTACGCCCTTTTCTTGTAGTTTAGTTTGTGCTTGTTGCTTTGATTTCCACCAGATTATTGCAATAAAAAGTACCACCACATAAGCAAAAGTTCTATGTACAAACTGAACACCACTTTTACCTTCTATAAAGTTACGCCATACGGGTGTTTGTTCTATGGTTACAGCATCATGAATCCATTGACCATCACTCATCATCGGCCAGTGGTTGTGTATCCATCCGGCATCTAAACCGGCTACAAAAGCACCGTAAATAATCTGTGTAATCAAAATAACAAGACTAATTCTAATTAAATTTCTAAAACCTTTATCGATTTCTTTTTTCTTCGGAAACCATAAATCTAGTGCTACCCAAAGTGTGTAGGCAAACGTTATAAATGCGGTGGTTAGGTGCATGGCAAGCCTGTAGTGACTCACGTCTGGTCTGTCAACCAGTCCGCTTTTTACCATATACCAACCTAAAAACCCTTGAAAACCACCCAAAAACAATAGTAAAAGAGATTTTTTAACAGTGGATTTTGAAAGTTGACGTTTCAGAAGAAAATAAAGAAATGGAACTAAAAATACGATTCCAATAAATCGGCCAATTACACGATGTATCCATTCCCAGAAATAGATGTCTTTAAATTCTTCAAGCGACATCCCGTGATTCTTCTTTTGATATTCGGGAAATTGCTTATAATGATCAAATTCTGCAATCCATTCTGTTTCGTTCATAGGAGGGATGGTTCCAGAAAAAAGCTGGTAGCTAGATATAGAAAGTCCCGAGTGTGTAAGGCGTGTAATACCACCAACTACAACCATAATAAAGATAAGGAAGCAGCCTGTAAGTAGCCAGTAAATAACTTTTTTATTGTCTTTCATTGTAGGTTTTGTTTTTACACTTCGACTGCGCGCAGTGTGCTATTATAATGTATTTAATTTTTTACTATTGTAAGTCTGAGCGCAGTCGAAGACCAATGGGTTTTACTATTTTTTTATTTTAGTCTTTTTGATGCACTTCGACTGCGCTCAGTGTGACATTTTTGATTTTGTTTTTAACACTTCGACTGCGCTCAGTGTGACATTTTTGATTTTGTTTTTAACACTTCGACTGCGCTCAGTGTGACATTTTTGATTTTGTTATTTACACTTCGACTACGCTCCGTGTGCTATTATAATGTATTTAATTTTTTACTATTGTCAGTCTGAGCGCAGTCGAAGACAATGGGTTTTACTATTTTTTTAATTTAGTCTGTTTGATGCACTTCGACTGCGCTCAGTGTGACATTTTTGATTTTGTTTTTAACACTTCGACTGCGCTCAGTGTGACATTTTTGATTTTGTTATTTACACTTCAACTGCGCTCAGTGTGCTATTATAATGTGTTTTAATTTTTTACTATTGTCAGTCTGAGCGCAGTCGAAGACAATGGGTTTCACTATTTTTTTATTTTAGTCTGTTTGATGCACTTCGACTGCGCTCAGTGTGACATTTTTGATTTTGTTTTTAACACTTCGACTGCGCTCAGTGTGACATTTTTGATTTTGTTATTTACACTTCGACTGCGCTCAGTGTGCTATTATAATGTGTTTTAATTTTTTACTATTGTCAGTCTGAGCGCAGTCGAAGACAATGGGTTTCACTATTTTTTTATTTTAGTCTGTTTGATGCACTTCGACTGCGCTCAGTGTGACATTTTTGATTTTGTTTTTACACTTCAACTGTGCTCAGTGTGACATTTGTTTTATTATTGTGCTACTTTTAAGCCTAGTTTAGCTCCTTTTTTTAGCATAAACGCATAAGCTTCGTCATAATCATTTGCAATTTCACCTTCTAAAATGGCTTCTTTAATAGCGTCCTTTATTTGTCCTATTTCTCTAGAAGGTTTTAAATTAAACGTTTTCATTATTTCTTCACCACTTACTGGTGGTTGAAAATTACGAATTGAGTCACGCTCTTCAACTTCTACAATTTTTTTGCGGACAATCTCAAAGTTCTTATGATACTTCTTAAACTTTTTAGGGTTTTTTGTGGTGATGTCTGCTTCACATAAAGTCATTAAATCATCTACATAATCGCCTGCGTCAAAGACTAATCGTCTTACTGCACTATCTGTGACTTCGGTAGCCAACACAATAGGGCGGGAGCTCATGAGTACCATTTTTTGGACAAATTTCATTTTGTCATTCAGTGGCATTTTTAAGCGCTTAAATAGTTTGTAGACCATTTTTGAACCCACAAATTCGTGTGAATGAAATGTCCATCCTATTTTTTTGTGAAAACGTTTTGTTGGAGCTTTTCCTATGTCATGTAATAAGGCAGCCCAACGTAGCCAAAGGTTATCTGTTGTTTGCGCAATATTATCTACAACTTCTAGCGTGTGCCAAAAGTTATCTTTATGTTTTTGTCCTTCTTTTTCATCAATGCCTTGTAGGGCTACTAATTCTGGAAAAATATGTGGTAATAATCCTGTTTTATGTAATAAAGCAAAACCTTTAGATGGTACAGGTGCGTTTAAAATTTTGTTTATCTCTGTAACGATTCGCTCTTTACTGATAATTGTAATCCTATCTGCATTACGTGTAATGGCTTCTAGCGATTCTTTTTCGATTGTAAAATCTAATTGTGTTGCAAAACGAATAGCTCTAAGCATACGCAATGGGTCGTCACTATACGTTATATCTGGGTCTAGTGGCGTTCGTATGATTTTATTATGTAAATCTTCAACCCCATTAAACGGATCTAATAAGTCTCCGTAAGTTGCTTCGTTAAGGCTTAGCGCTAATGCGTTTATGGTAAAATCTCTACGATTTTGATCGTCTTGTAGCGTTCCGTTTTCTACTGCAGGGTTTCTGCTGTTTTCAGAATAGCTTTCTTTTCTCGCACCTACAAATTCTAGTTCTATATTAGAAGATTTAAGCATTGCTGTCCCATAACTTTTAAATACAGATACATTAGGTTTTCCAGGCAAGAGTTTTGAGACTTCTTTGGCAAGTGTTATTCCGCTTCCTACAGCTACGATATCTATATCTTTTGCGTCACCACGATCTAAAAGATAATCACGAACAAAACCTCCTATCACATAGGTGTCTAGATTTAGGTTGCTTGCAGCTTTACTAACACTATTAAATATAGGGTTACTTAGGGCAGTTTTATAATTTGAGGTTTTCAATATTTTAATACTTTATTTTTCATTTTATGATCCTATAAATACAATGATTTAAAATGAAATTATGCTGAATTATTTATTATGTTTTTAAATTCTAGCCACTTAAGAGGCGCATTTAAAAGATGCTTGTTAAATTCTAAATGAATGACTCTTCTTTTTTCTCCATTAGTCGTTCTGTTTGAAGCGTGTAAAGTGAGTGGTTTCATTAACATTACACCTCCTTTAGGTACTTCGCATATGTGCTCATTTTGAGTACACCAATCTTCAGAATTTGTTCTAATTATACCTTTAGTGTGTGACTTAGGAATTACTTTTATAGCTCCATTTTCTTTTGTGGTAGTATCTAAATGAATACGAATTGTAATAGTGTCTTGTAAAATTTTTAGTGGAGGTTGCACTCCGTATTGCCCTTTTTTAAAAGTCCAATTGTTATAATTATCTAATTCAATTTTTTGATCTACAGAAATACTTAAATCTTGATGATACGGTACAAACCAATTGGATTGACTTGTTTTATCAAAATAGATTCCCTTTGTTAAATAACAATTGTTTTTAAAAAGATTAGAAATTAAACTTAATAGTTTTGAGTTAAAAACTAGGGGTTCTAATTCGGGTATATTTATCAATAATTGACGAATGGCAAATAAATCTTTTGTTTTTAAAAACGCTTCTCCATTTTGCTCTGTATTATCAATACAATCCAAAATATTTTCTATTTCAGTTTCAGAATAAAAATTAGGTAAAACAGCGTAGCCATTTTGGTCAAGTTCTATTTTTGGATCTACACAACTCATACTACAGTGTTCTGCGGTGCATTTAAATTTAAGCCTTAAGTCAATTTATGTCCTATTTCCGAAGCAATTATTTTCTAATAATCTTTACGCCACCATCTTTGCTAAGCTTAATAATAGCACTTGGTTTACCGCTTGGTTTATTACGGTTCAAATTTACGACATAGTCTACACCGTCTAAAATTTCTTGTGAAATATCTTTAAAACTTTTTGGTGTTTTTTGGCCACTAACGTTTGCTGAAGTAGCTACTACAGGCCATCTAAATTTACGGACTAAATTTTTAGAAAAAGCATCGTCTGTTACTCTAAAGCCTAGCGTATTATCTGGTGCTACAATGTTTTCTGCAATTCTGATAGGGTCGTCATAAACAATTGTAGTTGGCTTTTCTGCATATTTTAATATGTCATAAGCCACTTCTGGAATATCTTCTACAAACTGGTTAAGCATTTTAAAATCGTGTACTAAACAGATAAGAGATTTGGTTTCAACACGTTTTTTTAGTGCATACACCTTGGCTATAGCTTCTGGATTAGTAGCATCACAACCTATACCCCAAACGGTATCTGTAGGGTAGAGGATAAGCCCTCCTTTTTTTAATACTTCTAATGCTTTAAATATTTCTTCTTTCATATTATAAGTTGAGATAATTTGCTGTTTTTTCGTAAAATAATTGATTGATAGATCTGCATTCTTCTAATATACCACTGTAGTTAGTTGCTTTTGCAACATCTGCAATTGCATTTTCAAATGATGAAAAAACAGGTTTATGATTAAAATCGTAAAATTTTGATGAATTAGGTACTACAACTACTTTTTTACCAAGTAGCATAGTCCAATACATAGCGTGATAGCTATCTGTTATGATAGTTTCACTTTTCCCAATAAAACTGATTAGGTCTTCTAAGTTGGTCGTATTTGAGGTAGATGGATATGCTTTAAACATCGCTAGAATGTTTGGTTTACGCATTGTATCTTTATGAAAAACAACTCCTATTGCTTGTGTTTCTACAAAGGGTTTATCAAAAACAGTATGCAAACAACTCACGCAAGGTAAAAACTCTCCAGGCATAGAAACATCTCTTGTTCCTGCTAAACCAAATTTTGTAACATCTATATTGTAATCTGTTACTTTACCATAGGTTGAAGGAGATTTTTCATTATGACCTACACCCCATAAAACAGTTTTTTTATTCCCTTCAGCAAGTGTTTCAAAAAGTTTCATTTGAAGTTTAAAACCATTTCTATTGAGTAATCCGCCACCGCCAATAATTAATGAATTTGCGCTTATCGTATCTGTAAAGTTTTTGTTTACTGCCTTGTCTTGGCTTTTATTATCAAAAATATCTAAAGATTTCCCTTTAAGTGCTGGAAAATAATGATGCGGAGCACAGTAATAATCACCTATGTTTTTTGTGTCTAGTCTGTGAATGTTCACCACGCCATCATTGCGTTGCTCTTGCGATAAAATATTTTTTACCGTTTCTCTACGCGTTTTTTTACGTTTGTATGATGCGATTAATTTATGAATCATAATATCTTATTTCAGAAGTGATTTATATACTTCTGTATATTGTTTTGCTGCTGTTTCCCAATTAAACTGTTTAGCACGTGCAATTAATTTAGATTGTAGTTCTGTTTTGTTATTTCTGAAATTTTCTAAACCAGACAACACAATTTCTGCCATATACTTAGGGTCAAATGTATCCCAGTAATGCGCTTCATCACCACCTACTTCTGGTAAAGATGTATTGTTTGAGGTAAAAACGGGTTTCCCAAATAACATAGCTTCTATTAAAGGAAGACCAAAACCTTCTCGTAAAGATGGAAATACAAAGGCTTCGCAATGTGCGAAATAGTATTTTTTTTCTTCTTCAGAGATATTCCCAATGAGATGTACACGAGATGCTACGCCTAATTTTTTTGCTTCTGCTTTTAATTGCTCTGCGGTAGTTGTACTGTTTTTTCCAGCAATTATTAAATCGTAGCCTGGCGTATGAACAAGCATACGTACTAAAGCTATAAAGTTTTTCCTTCCTGTAATCTGACCAATGCTAAATAAATATTTCTGTTTAGGCTTAAAACTAGGGGAGAACCCAAGCTCTATCGATGTATCTGTCATTGGGTTACCATTATATATTACATATTCTGGCACTTTTGGTACATCAAAAAACTTATGAGTACTACTTTTTGCGTATTCAGAAATGTAGGTAATTGCATGACTGCGATTTAGTTTTTCTTGAAACCGCTGATGTACCTCTTCATGTTTATAATTTTTAGGGTCTTTAATGTGCGTTATATTATGAACCGTAAGCAGGTATGGAATGTCATGAGCAGGTTCTATCTTAATGTTTTGATTAAGACAATGCCATAAGTCATATTTTTTACGAATTCTAAATAATGGATAACGTCTTAGCGAAAAACTTTTTTTATAATTAAACGCATTACCGTACTCTTTCTTTAGCCAATCTGTGTTTTTACCATGAAGTGTAATTTGATAATCTGGTGTATCAATATTAGCTAAAGCTTTAATTAAGTGGTAATTAAACTGCCCAAATCCAAAGTGTAGATTTTTAATATTATGTGATTCTAGAAAGATAGATTTCATCGTTGATAGCTTACTGTAAAGGTAGCCATTTTGATGTGTGGGGCAAAGTGAAAGATTCTATAAATTCTAAGTTGTTAGATTAATTCAAATTGTATCTTTGAAACGTGAATTTTCAGTTTTCAAATAAATATAAGGATCAGCAAGAAGCCGTTTTAAATTTACTCTCTAATTTTGAGAATGAAGGTGAAATGCTCAATGACGGACGACGTAATGTTATAAAGGTATTGCGCCTTGACGACCAACTTTTAAACGTAAAGTCTTTTAAAATACCTAATTTGGTGAATCGTGTCGCTTATAAGTTTTTTAGAAAATCTAAAGCAGAACGTTCTTTTGAAAATGCAAGCTATTTATTAAAAAATGGTATTGGAACACCACATCCGGTAGGTTTTTTTGAAGAAAAGAATACGTTACTCTTTAATAAAAGCTATTATGTAAGTGAACAATTAGATGCAGATATCACATTTAGATCACTTATTTTAGATCCTAACTATCCAAATAGAGAAGAAATTCTCCGAAAATTTACAGCATTTACCCATTTGCTTCACGAAAATAATATTCTGTTTAAAGATCATTCGCCTGGCAATACTTTAATCAAGAAAAACGGAGATGATTATGATTTTTTCTTGGTTGACCTTAACAGAATGGAATTTAAAGATCTCACTTTTGATGAGCGTATTATCAATTTTTCTAGAATCACTTCAAAAAAAGATATGGTGGCGATAATGAGTGATGAGTATGCAAAATTAACCGGCCTTGATTATGACAAAGTGTTTAGTCAAATGTGGAAATACACTGCAGTTTTTCAAGAAAAATTTTACCGTAAAAAACGTTGGAAAAAAAGATTTAAGCTAGGTTAATTACCTTTTAAACAGCTTGTTAATTTTATATTTTCTGAAAAGAGAAAGTTTCCTTTTTTCTGGCACTCCATTTTTAGAAATATAATCTTCAATAGCATCGATCATACGTTCGGAAGATTTTCCGTCTTGATAGGGGTGGTATTCTTCGATTACTTTTGCTCGTTCTCTTTATACGGATCTTCGTCTAAATTTGTAGCACAGCTTCAGCTAATTTATCGGGATCTTTAATGTTATCCCAACGTATGTTTTCTGAAATATTATTGAGCGTTATTACAGGTTTATCTAATAATAAAAATTCGTAAATTACAGATGATGTGTCACTTATTAGTAGATCTGCTACTATAAATTGTGCAACGATATTTCTGTCTTCTTTAAAAAAAACGTTTTCATATCTCTCAGCAAGATTTTTGTAAAAGTCGATAAACTCTTGTGCCATTAAATCATGAAATTTAATGTTTATAACATACTTTCCCTGTTTTGCAAGTGTTTCTATTTGGTTCTTTAAGTGTGCTGCAGATGTGAGAGAAGGTGAAAACGTAGGAGCGTAGAGTATTACTTTCTCTGCATTAAGATTGGCTAGAAGTTCTTTTTTTTCTGAAAGTAATGTTGCTTTATTTAAAAGATAGGCATCAAGTTTAGACCAACCTGTTTGTACTACTTCAAAGTTTTTGTGTTTTTCTTTAAAAGCATTAAAACGGCTCGTAAAATAAGGACCTTGTGTGAGGTAGAGATCAAAATAATGACGTATTCTAAAATGCCCTTTTTTCTCTCCTGCAAGCCCGTGAAAAATTTGGACTTTAACGCCTCTTAAAAAATGTGGCACCTCATTTCCAGGACATAGAATTGCATCACTTTTAAAATCAATGATTTCCTGAATACTCTGTGTTACAGGTTCGTCATTAAAAGGAAATAAGCTTGCTAGTTTAGGTGTGATAAACCAAGTGTAGGTATCGTTTCTTTCTTTTAATACTGCCATAATGGGGCGCATTATTTCAAAACAATAGGCGTTTTGGCAAAAGAGTACAACCTTCATTATTTTTCAGCTAAAAATTTATTTACGTTTTCTAAGTCTTCCTTAAAATCAATTTCCATACAGTTAAACTGAGAGATGTCTACGGCTTTTACCTTTGCTCCATCTTTTTCTATCATTAATTCAAGTCCTCGCTCAAAATAGTCGTTAGCATCACACTCTTCTAGTCTATTGATAAAATGATTTAAATCTTTTTTAGAGATATAATTAACACCAACAGCCTCACCTAAACCATTTTTTACTTCTTTAGAAAGCTTATTAATAAAACCGTTTTCTAAGGTGTATTTTACTTCTTCTTCGGCTACAGACTCGGTGTTTACAGAGACAAAAGAGATGTCTTCTTCTATATGTGGAAGTAATATTTCTATTAATTTTCTGTCAAATACAACATCCCCATTAAACCAAAGTACACTTTCTCCTTGACATTTACGAAGTGCTAAAATCAAACTTTTTGAAGTATTAGTTTGATCAAAATATGGGTTGTACACGTACGCCATTTGTGGGAAAGCTTCCATAATACTGTTCTTTTTAAAACCGACTACAGTGAATAGATTTTCTAAAGAAAAATAATGACCAATATTTTCTGTCATCATTTGCATGATGCTCTTTCCGTTGCTTAAAGGGGTAAGTGGTTTTGGAAATGGATTTCCTAATCTAGAACCGATACCGGCTGCTAAAATGACTAACTTCATGAGTTAATTTTTGAGTTGTTTTTAATAAGTTGACGTAACTTTAAATATTTTAAGAACGTAGTATATGCGCTAAAGGTACAAATTACAAAACCATTAAATCCGTCAAGTATTCCTAAGCGAAAGATATATCCTTTAAAAAAGGTCCAGGTTGGTTTTAAGATAATTTCTGCAATAGTAGATTTTCTTCCTAAGTCATAGTATTCTTTAGCCGCAATGGTAGAAAATTTATGCACTTTTAGACTGTGTTGTTCATATGAGGTATGTACCCAATGCAAAATAGAACCTTCTATAACTTTCTTTTTACATTTTTCTCCTAACTGTATGGTATCATGTGGGTTAATACCTCCCCATCTAGCGTACCTTCTATCAAAAACACGTAGTTTTCTGTCAGGGTTCCAGCCAGAAAATTGTATCCATTGTCCGCAATAATTATTATAGCGCTGTGCTAAATAGCCATTGCAGTCCCAATTGTTTTTTAATCGTAATATAGAAGCTTGTAGTTCTTTACTTAACGCTTCATCTGCATCTAGAGATATTATCCTATTGTTTTTAGCCAGATCAATTGCAGCATTTTTTTGTTGTATGTGCCCTTCAAAAGCTTGTTGTTCAAATCTAACAGGATATCGTTCGCAGATTTCTTGTGTTTTATCAGTACTAAAAGAGTCTAAGATGACTATGTCTTTTGTTACCGGTAATAAGGACTCGATACAACGTGCAATGTTTTTCTCTTCATTAAAAGTAATAACGGTTGCAGAGTATTCTTGCTCTTGTGGTGTTATTATTTCACCGGTTACAAATTCGTGTAATTTCGGAATAATAAACGAAGGCTCAAATTTTTGATATTGAGTAGCTGCTTTGCTTTTCGCAGATTTCTTATTAGAAAAATGCGGATGATAATCTATATAATCAAATAAGTGAACTGATACATTTTTTAGTCCATCTTCATAAATATTCCAAGAACCTTTTTTGATCCAAGGGCAAAATATTGAAAAAGTAGGTATGCTGATTGCTTTTGCCATATTTACGGCACCGCCCTCGTTACCTATTAAAGCATCACACTGTGAAGTAAGCGCAATGAATGATCGCAGACTTTTTCCGAAGATATCTAAACGAATTGCTTTTTGAGTTTTAGGAGTACATAATTGATACAGCTTTTTAGCATCTTTTTCCTGTGCAGGGATGTAGTTAAAAAGAAGGGTAGCATTTGTAGTTTTAACAAGGTAATCCAGCAATACAGCCATATATGCTAGCGGGTAGGTTTTAAAGGTATCGCTACCTAAAACGCTAATCATGTATATTTTCTCATTAAAATTTACACCACTGTTAACCAATAAAGCTTTTGCATCTTCTTTTTCTTGAGATGTAAGATAAATTTTGGGTTGGCGTCTGCTATGCTCAACATCAAGCAGTGGCTGTAGCAGTTTATATCTATTTTCTATAGCTAAGCCCGCAGCAGAAAGTGATAATGTTTGCCTTTGTACGGTATGTGAATATGCTACGGCCGTGTACCATTTGTTATAAGAAATACGATATTTTGCACCAGATGTTTTAGCAATCCAAGCACTGCTTATTTTTGAATACGCATCAATAACTACATCGTATTTTTCTGCTTTAATATTTTCGCGAAGCTGTTTAAAAGCTTTTTTATCGCTGTTCATTTCAACCGTAAATTCTACAATCTTATCTATTAACGGATTGTTTTGAACAACAGGAATTGTTCCGGTATTAACCAAAAAATGTAACTCTGATGTAGGGTAGTGCTCTTTGAGAATTTCAAAGAGAATGGTAGACGTTAAAACGTCACCTATCATTTTTTGTTGGATAATTAATACTTTCATAAAAGACTTAAACCGCTACATCATACTCTCTTAAAGCATCGTTAAGTGAAGTCTTTTTGTTTGTACTTTCTTTACGTTTACCAATGATAAGAGCGCAAGGAACATTATAATCTCCAGCAGGAAACTTCTTAGTGTAACTACCAGGAATCACAACAGATCTTGCAGGTACTAGTCCGTTTGTTTCTACAGGAGTTTCTCCTGTTACGTCAATTATTTTTGTAGAAGCAGTTAGTACAACATTAGCACCTAGTACGGCTTCGCTTTCTACTCTTACTCCTTCAACAACGATACAGCGTGAACCGATAAAAGCATTATCTTCTATAATTACAGGAGCAGCTTGTAGAGGCTCTAAAACTCCACCAATACCTACACCACCACTTAAGTGTACGTTTTTACCTATTTGAGCACAACTACCAACAGTTGCCCAAGTATCTACCATAGTTCCTTCATCTACGTAGGCTCCTATATTTACATAACTAGGCATCATAATAACCCCTTTAGAAATATAAGCACCGTGACGCGCTACTGCATTAGGAACAACACGAATACCGCGTTCTTGATAATTTCTTTTTAGTGGAATTTTATCGTGGTACTCAAAAATACCAGCTTCTAAAGTTTCCATTTTCTGAATAGGGAAATATAATACAACTGCTTTTTTTACCCATTCGTTTACTTGCCAACCCGTAGCTGTAGGTTCTGCACAACGAAGTTCTCCTTTGTCGCATAAATCTACTACTTCTCTAATGGCGTTAATTGTAATCGTTTCGGTAAGTTTTGAACGATCTTCCCAAGCCGTTTCTATAATATTTCTTAATTCAGTCATTATTGCTCTTGTAAAATGTTTTTATAATAAAAGTAAATGTAATTGTGAGTGCAGACTAAGGCCAATAAAACAATAAAATGTTTAAGTAATTAGACTGTACTTTTTAAAAGTAGCGTTGTGCATCTTTAATAAAGCCACATAGCTCCTTATTTTTTGCACAAATATACGGTCTCTATCGAAAATGGGAATCAAAATAGCATACTATTTATAGAAGCCTTATTTTTGTAAAATCTATGGGAAGAATTCTAGCAATAGATTATGGAGGTAAACGAACAGGAATAGCTGTTACAGACGAAATGCAGATCATCGCATCTGGTCTGACAACTGTTGAGACCAGTAAACTTTTACCTTTTTTAGAATCGTATTTAGCAAACGAAAATGTAACGGCTTTGGTTGTAGGTGAGCCTACACAAAAAGATGGCACTCCGTCAAGTATAGAAGAAGAGATTCAGAAATTCTTGAAACGCTTTGTCAAATTATATCCTCTTTTACCTATACATCGACAAGATGAGCGATATACCAGTAAAATGGCTTTTCAAACTATGATTGATAGTGGCTTGAAAAAAAAGCAGAGAAGAAATAAAGCACTTGTAGATGAAATAGCTGCGACAATTATATTGCAGGAATTTATGGGACATAGGTAAAGATACCGAAGTAGTAGAAGAAAAAGGAATTTGTTTAAAGGCTAAAACAAAATTCTCATAGCTAAAAAAAGAATTAATAAACAAGAGAACATTTTTGAAATGAAATGTTTTCGAAAATATATAAGAAAATGATATTACCTATTGTGGCGTACGGAGCTCCCGTGTTAAAAAAATTAGCAAAAGATATAGATAAAGACTATCCTGAGTTAGATGAGTTGCTAGCTAACATGTATGAGACAATGTATAATGCTAGTGGAGTTGGTCTTGCGGCACCTCAAATTGGGTTACCCATCAGAATATTTATTGTAGATGCATCTCCTTTTTCTGATGATGACGAACTAGATCCTGCAGAACAAGAGTTCTTGTCTACTTTTAAACAAACGTTTATTAACGCAAAGATAATTGAAGAAACAGGTGATGAGTGGGCTTTTAATGAAGGTTGCTTAAGTATTCCAGATGTACGTGAAGATGTTTTTAGAAAACCAGACATCGTAATTGAGTATTATGACGAAGATTTTAAGAAGCATACAGAAAAATTTACGGGATTAGCTGCAAGAGTGATACAACATGAGTACGATCATATAGAAGGAATACTTTTTACTGATAAATTGTCTCAATTAAAGAAAAGACTGATTAAGAGAAGATTAGAAGATATAAGTAAGGGTAAAACGAATATTGGTTACAGAATGAAATACCCAAATAAGAAAAAGAAACGTTAAGTTCTTGTAAAATTAGTTGAAACACAAGATATTTGTCTCTCTTAAAGGAAAATTATTATATGAGTTTAGAAAAAATAATGTCGATAACTGGTAAGCCAGGATTATATGTATTAAGAAACCAAACACGTGGTGGTTTTTTAGCAGAATCGTTAGTAGATAACAAAAAGATCAATGTAAGTGCACAAAACAATGTGAGCTTATTATCTGAAATTGCAATTTATACAACATCTGAAGAACTTCCTTTACGAGAAGTTTTTAAAAAGATTTCTGAAAAAGAAAATGGAGGAGAAACTATTAATCATAAATCATCTAAGGATGAGTTAGAAGAGTTTTTCTTTGAAATTTTACCAGAATATGATGAAGATAGAGTATATGCTAGTGATATTAAAAAAGTAGTACAGTGGTATAACATACTGGTTAAAAAAGGGCTTACAAACTTTGAAGCACCAAAAAAAGAGACTGCTAAATAATACAAAAGCAAGACTCTTAAAATAAGGGGCTTAGTAACGCTAAAAGCAATTGTTGCTAAACCTTATTTGATATAGAAAATATTACCGCCTTATGTGTATAGGGCGGTTTTTTTATGGCTTCTAAATACTAAAATAGCACATCATAAAAGTGAATATACTTACTATTTGGATCGTGTAAAATTTACCTGTTTACTATATTTAATAACTCAGGTTTGCCTTGCGACCATAATGCTATAGATTTGCTGAAATATTTTTTTAAAATGAATACTAGACAAGAACAACTAAAAGCCTTTGATCGTTTGCTCACTATTATGGACGAACTACGTACACAATGTCCGTGGGATAAAAAGCAAACCATGCAAACCTTAAGACACCTTACCATAGAAGAGACCTATGAGCTTGGTGATGCTATTTTGGATAATGATCTTGTAGAAGTTAAAAAAGAACTCGGTGATCTTCTGTTACATATTGTTTTTTATGCAAAAATTGGTAGTGAAACCAAGGATTTTGATATCGCTGATGTCGCAAATGAAATCTGCGAAAAACTAATCTCTCGTCATCCTCATATTTATGGTGACGTCGTTGTTGCAGATGAAGAAGAAGTAAAACAAAATTGGGAACGTCTTAAGTTAAAAGAAGGAAAAGATAGTGTGCTAGAAGGTGTGCCAAAATCTTTACCGGCATTGGTTAAAGCAAGTAGAATACAAGATAAAGTTGCAGGTGTTGGTTTTGACTGGGAAGAACCGCACCAAGTTTTTGAGAAAGTACAAGAAGAACTGGCAGAGCTTCAAGTTGAGATAGAAGCTAACGATCAAGAGAAAATTGAAGATGAGTTTGGAGACGTATTATTCTCTATGATTAATTATGCACGTTTTTTAAAAGTAGACCCAGAAAATGCGCTAGAACGCACCAATAAAAAATTTATTAAGCGTTTCCAATTTTTAGAGAAAAAGGCTAAAGAAATGGGCAAAGATTTACAAGATATGTCATTAGCAGAAATGGATCTCTACTGGGAAGAGGCAAAAAGGCTATAGTTTTATAATAACAAATTCTTGTTGTCTTTTGTTTATTTAAGCGGACTTATAATCTTAACATCTGTAAATGCAATTGTTCCTCTAATAACACCAGCAATTACATCGTAAAGGGCATTAATTATTTGCATTTTGAGTTCGCTTTTGTGGTACAGTAAACTTACTTCTCTAGCGGGAGAAGGCTCTTCAAAATAACGTAATTGTTTTTGTTGATCCTCACTTAGTTCTGCGGCGTGTAAATAGGGAAGAAGGGTCATACCAAGACCTTCGTGTGATAATTTTATGAGGGTTTCAAAACTGCCACTTTCTAGTGTAAAACTATCTTGGTTTATAGCATTTTTGTTTTTACAAATATTGAGTACACCTTCTCTAAAGCAATGTCCGTCTTCTAACAATAAAAGGTCATCATTATCTAGATCATCAATGCTAATTTTTTTCTTTTCAAAAAGCAGGTGGTTTTGTGGTATATAGCCTACAAAAGGCTCGTAATAAAGTACACGTTCTTTTAGTTTTTCATCTAGTAATGGCGTTGCTGCAATTGCTGCATCTAGATGTCCGTCTTTTAAACGAGTGACAAGCTCTTCTGTGTTTAGCTCTTCTATTTTTAATTGAACTTTAGGGTATTTTTTTGTAAAGTTTCTTAAAAACATAGGTAAAAGTGTAGGCATGATGGTGGGAATAATACCTAATTTAAATTCACCGCCTATAAATCCTTTTTCTTGATCAACAATATCTTGCATTCTATCTGCTTCGTTGACAATACTCTTAGCTTGTTGTACAATTTTTTGACCTACTGGTGTTAACTCAATAGGTTTACGAGAGCGATCAAAAATAAGAATACTTAACTCATCTTCTAGTTTTTGTATTTGCATACTTAATGTAGGCTGTGTTACAAAAGTATGTTGCGCAGCTTTAGTAAAATTTTTATGCTCTGCTACAGCAAGTACGTATTTGAGTTGTGTAATTGTCATATTTGATTGCTTTTTACAAAGCTATTAATTTGTTTGATTTTATGACGGAGATTTAATAAAAATCCTCCTTAACATTTTTTGCTAGGGAAGTTTAATTTGTGGGATATCAAATAAATTTTTACAATCTAATGTCTAATACTTGAGGCTCGTTTGTTACTGTAAAAACGGCATCACTCCATTGTGGTGGACCAAAATTCATAACATTATTAGAAGCACCATACATCTCTTTAGGCATACCATTTACTTCAAAATCCATTTTTTTGTTTCCGTTTTTGTCCCAGAATACTGTGATTGCATATTCTCCTGGTGTTACGTTTTTAAAAGTTACAGTGGCTTTTCCTTCAGAAATTTTACTTTCAAGATTAGCAATGCCTCCTTTTAAAAAATTGTCTTTAGTTTGTAAAGCAAAAAATACGCTTCCTTCTTCAGAAGCTACGGGCACATTAACGGTAATGCTGGAACCCGTTTCTGTAAGTGATTCTTGTGTACTTTCTTGAGCAAAAGTAAATAGACTGATAATGCTTAATGCGATTGTAGCGATAATAGTGTTCATAGTGGTTTTGTTTTATGTTGGTTACTATTTTTTGATGGTACAAAAATGAAGGATAGTTACCTTTATATAAAACATAAGCTACTCAAGTGTAGCTATTTAAGGATGAGTTGTAAAAAAGCAGATTAGTAAATCGCTTTTTGGGTCTAGTTGAAAAAAACAAAAGAAACCATGTTCAGTGACAGGTATAACTAGAATTAAAGTAGACCTCTAGCTTTAATCTCTAGATACTTGTTAATGGTATTTACTGTAAGGTCTTCTGGAGCAGTTAATACCGTTTGAATTCCTCTTTTTTGAAGTTCACGTACCATTAATTTTTTGTCAAACTGAAATTGTTGAGCAATGGTCTGATCGTATATTTCTGGGATAGTAGTAGCTTCGCCTTCACTTAATACTCTAAGTTCTGTGTTTTCAAAAAAGACCACAACTAATACGTGTTTCTTTGCAATGGCTTGCAAATATGGAAGTTGTCTATGTAAAGAAGACACATGCTCAAAATTGGTATACAACATTAAAAGGCTTCTGTGTGTTATACGTTGTTTTACAAATGCTTGTAAGGCTCCAAAATCACTATCTAAAAATTGTGTTTTTGTATTGTATAGTGTATCTAGAATGGTATTGAGGTAGGTTTTTTTAGCCAAAGCAGGAAGGTAATTTCCTATTTTATGCGAAAAATCTATAAGACCTACTTTGTCATTTTTCTTTAAAGCGATATTACTAAATGCTAGTGCACTGTTGATTGCATAATCCACTAGTTTTAGTTCTTTAAAAGGCATTTTCATTACCCGGCTCGTGTCTATAATATTATAAACAGGTTGCATTTTTTCATCTTGATATTGATTTACCATTAAGGCACCACGCTTAGCTGTCGCTTTCCAGTTTACGTTACGCACATCATCGCCTATTACGTAGTCTTTAATTTGTTCAAACTCCATGGTTTGACCTATTCGGCGTATTTTCTTTAAGCCAGCCATGCTAAGTCTATTATCAATGGCGAGAAAGTCATACTTTTTCATTTGAATAAAAGACGGGTATACTTTTACTTCTTGCTCATTATCAAATATGTAACGTTTCCGAAGTAATCCTATAATAGAAGCGGTATAGCAATTTAATTTTCCAAAACGGTACTCACCACGCTCTACGGGGCGAACCATATATTGAAAGGTTTGTCGTTGCTTTCCTTTAATCGTTATAAATTTAAAAAAATCTCTTTTCTGAAATTGTACGGGTAATTCGTCAATAATGACTACTCCAATGGCAAAGGCATATTTATTATCCAGTTGTATTAAAACCTCGTTTGGGTCGCTGTTACTAAATTTTTCAGGTAATACTCTTTTGGCTTGTAATCCTTTACCGCTCCAGAGCATACTAATCTCTATCAATAAAAACAGGGCAAAGGCTAATACCGCTAACCACACAAAACCATAGATGGCAGGTTGCCAAAAACTTACTAAAAAAGCAAGCGAAAGGAGTGTTAGCGCGTAAAAGAATCGCGGTGCTATATAAAGAGATTTAAAAAATTTAATCAAAGCTTATCTAGGGATTTCTACAGATTGTGTAATCATTTCTATCACTGTTTCTGGTGTCATTCCTTCCATTTCTCTTTCTGGCGAAAGGATGATACGGTGGGCTAGGACAGGCGCTAATGTTTTTTTAATGTCGTCTGGTGTTACAAAATCACGTCCGTTAATTGCGGCGTATGCTTTTGCAGCATTCATCACAGAAATAGATGCACGAGGAGATCCACCTAGATACAAGTGTGGGTGATTACGTGTTTTATCTACAATCTGTGCGATGTACATAAAGAGTTTTTCTTCAATAAGTATATCTTGTACTTGTGCTCTAAACTTTTTTAAGACCTCTGGTGTGAGTACACTATCTACTAGATCTTTAGGCAATGCTTGTTTACGACTATGGTGGGATTTTAAAATTGAGACTTCTTCGTCAAGTTTTGGGTATCCTACTTTAATTTTAAACAGAAAACGGTCTAATTGTGCTTCTGGTAAAGCGTAAGTTCCTTCTTGTTCTACAGGATTTTGTGTGGCAAGCACCATAAAAGGATAATCCATAATATAGCGATGTCCGTCCATAGTTATCTGGCGTTCTTCCATAACTTCAAACAAGGCAGCTTGTGTTTTTGCAGGCGCTCTGTTTATTTCATCAATAAGCACAAGGTTAGAAAAAATAGGGCCTTTTTTAAATTCAAATTCTGAAGATTTCATATTTAAAATACTAGTACCTAAAACGTCACTTGGCATTAAATCTGGTGTAAACTGAATACGGCTAAAATCTGTTTTTAGTGTTTTTGCAAATAGTTTAGCTGTGATGGTTTTTGCAACTCCTGGCACACCTTCAATTAGCACATGGCCGTTAGCTAATAGGCTTACTATAAGGAGTTCTACAAAGTTTTCTTGTCCTATGATTACTTTGGATAGTTGGTGTTTTATGGCAGCTACCGCAGTTTTTAACTCGTCTAATGGGATACGGTTATTAAAATGAAGATCGTCATTTGTTGCTTCAGTGTTTTCCATCTGTTTGTTGTTTAAAATGTGTGATAGTTTTATATAATTCTTCTAACTGCTCTTGTGTGGTGAGCTGTGGGTTTTGATGTTGTATTTTTTCTATTAATGTAAAAATAGATTTTGTGTTTTCTAGCGTATTACCACTTCTAGCAGCAACGGCTTTTAAGAAACGATTGTCTACTTTTTCTGTAGGTAGTCGTAGTCGTGTTCTAATAAACTCCATAAATAGATTCATCTGTTTTAATGCTATTTTATGATGCTCATTTTTATCTAGGTACATACCAGAAATGGTCTGTGTGTACTCAAATGTTTTATTAGTAAGAGGTTTTACTATTGGAATACTTCGTTGTTTTCGTTTTCCTTCAAAAAGCACATAAATTGCAATACCTATAAGTGCTAGATAATAGGCCCATTTAAGATAACGATTATTGAGTAAAGCTCTAAGTGGAGAGATATTTATTTTTTTTCCTGTCTTATAATAATTATCCCAAATAAGAGTGTGATCCTTTGGTATATAGGATAATGTCTTCTCAGCTAGTACTTTGTTTTTTTCAGAAAGAAGCACATAATTACTAAAGATTTCTGGTTGTAAGTGGATAAATATTTTACCTGCTCCAAAGGGTGCTTCTAGAAAGTTGATATTAGGTTCAGTGATTTTTAAAGTGTCATTAAAAATTTGAGTTAGCCCCAATGCAGTTTGTTTAAGCGTGTCTATTTTTTCAAAATATGTGACAGGAAACTCTTTGTTTAGTCGGTAAGCTTCTACAGATTTTAACTTCTTGTTTGTAAAGTTAAGCATAGGCTCACTATTCATAGAGTCAAATAAATAAGCGTTGCTAGTCTGTAGTGATAGGGTATCACTCAGATTTTCAGAAATTGATGCCGCAGCAATAAATAGATGATTGCCTTTGCTAGTCCAGTCTAAAAGATCTTCAAGTTCTGTTTTGTCAAAATTTACACTATTGTTTAAAAAGAAATAAGTACCCTTTATCGTGGTGTCTTTTAACACTTCATAGGGTGGTGTTTCTGTTTCTATAAAATGATCTCCCCGTTTTTCTGAAAAAAGATCGTGAAACACATAGGTACCCAAAGGGATTTTATCCAGTTTACTATAACTAGGAAACCAACTTATAGGCGGCTTTTTTGTAGCTTCGGCATAGACCAGTAAGGCCAGTAAAGCTATAAAAACAATAGAAAGTATTTTTTGAAATTTAGACATGTGCCGCTGGGATAATTTGTTCTAAATTTTTAAATTGATGCTCTGCTTTTTTGTAATCTTCTTGAGTAACTTCAAAATTTCCGTACCAGATATAATCATAAATAGTAGTAGCTTTTCTGAAATTTTCATTTAAAGTTACCTCTTTAATTTCATTGAAATATTCAGAATTTGTTTTGTCAAATTCGTATTCAATTAATTCAGATTCGGTGAGGCGTTTTAAGATTAAGAGGTAGTAGTAGCGTACTGCCAGCCTGTAATCATTATTTTGTAAGGCTTTTTGAATGAGCAACTCTATATCTTTTGTCTTGATAATTTCTTCTTCTTCAGAAAAGAAAACGCTAGGAGCATCTTGCGAAGCTAAAATTTTTGAACCAGGATTTAACTTTATCACTAGCCAAACAACAAAAGCAATACAGCCCGCTAAAAATATATAAGGTAAAACTTGAATTAGAATGGCTAAAAAAGTACCTCCTTGCACATCACCAAATAACCAATGTATTAAGCCAGACCACAAGCGACCTATCCACGTTTTAAAACGCGTCCACCAATTTTCTTCAAGATTTTCTTCATAATTAAAGGTGTCATCGTTTTTGTAGTTTTCTATTTTGTCTTGATCAAACACAATAGGAGAAACCTCTTGATCTACATCATACTGTACAACCGCAGGAGTTTCTACAACAGTAGAATCTTGCGGTGTAGCTCCTGCAATTGCAGTTGCTAGTAGTATGATGTATAATAATTTATGCATTATTCTTGATCTGAAGCGCCTAATGTGTCTATAGCCTCAATGGTACCCGTAAAATTTTTCTTTTCGTTTAAGTTAAAATAAACAAACACAGTAGAAATTACCAATATTGATTGTAGGATATATTGTGCGAGTAATGAAATACCGTTAAGTGCTGTGTAGCCCCAATCAAACATTTCTGCCGGATTCATAGAAGTTTCATTAATAGCTGTAAATGTTTTTACGAACGTGTAAATAATTAAAGGAATTTGAAAAACTAAATTTATGATATAAAAAAGTATATAAATTACAATATAGGTAGCAAAAGTAATCCACCATTCGTCTTTTATAAACTTAAAACTATAGCTTATTGTATCATCAACTGCTCTTTTCTGAAATACGTGAATTGAATAAGCAGTTCCAAAAACAACCCCAACATATACACCAGGTATAACACATAACATAAATCCAACCCCGGTGATTAAACCAATGAGGAAACCTAAACCTATAAGACTCCAAAAATTTGAATAAACGCCATTTTTTACTTCTTCTGCATCAGCGATACCGTTATTATTAACATAAGATTTTATGTAATTAAGTATTGTACCATAAAGCAATGAAAAGTAAGCGACAGTAGAAAACATCATTACGATAAGGCTTATTATTACAGTTCCTGTAAATAATTCAGGACCTGTATTGTTAAAACCAAGTGTGCTAAAACTTCCCAATGCTGTTTGCGTATACATGCTTGCCGCTACAATTAAAATAAGTAGCGCTGGCCCGGCTATTTTTAAAATTAATGTACCAAGCGGCTTCCATTCTGTGCGAATAAACTTGAAGGTATCTGTGATAATTTCGCCTATGTCACGCTGTTTTTTAAATTGTATTTTCTCTTTCATAGTTTCGTTTTAGTTGTATCGGGTAAATAACATAATAGTAAATAATAAGGGCTAATGAGCTACCTATTATGAGTATAGCAAGCCAATCTGGCATTTCTGTATGTCTTGTTACAAAACCTTCTAGAAAACCAGCAAGTATAAAAAATGGGATGGTACTTATTAAAATTTTTACGCCATCTTTAGCGCCACGTACAAAAGATTGAACTCGAGTGTACGTGCCAGGAAAAAGAATGCTATTTCCTAAAACAAGACCTGCACAACCTGCAATGATAATTACAGAAATCTCTATAGTTCCGTGAATCCATATGGTACGCACAGACTCCCAAAGTAGTCCTTTATCGTAAAAAAAGTACTGAAAAGACCCTAGCATAATGGCATTTTGCATCATTATATAAAGTGTACCTACGCTTAATAAAACACCAAAAGCAAAGGCTGTGAGTGCGACTCTAATATTGTTTACGGTGATACCTAAAGACATTTCTATTTCATTCATATCTTTATAGACGGCCATAGGATCTCCTTTTTCTATATTATCTAGTGTCATGTTAACATAGCCGTCTCCTAAAATGAGTCTTACAAAATCACCATCTGTTGCTGCGCTGTAGGCTCCTACAATGCTAAAAAGCACAAAAACCAGAAATGTAATTAGTAGTTGTTTATGGTATTGCGAGAAAAATAAGGGAAACTCTTTGGTGTAAAAAGTAATAAAGCGCGTGCGACTTTCTCTTTTGGTCTTATATATTTTTTGATGTGCTAAAACAGATAAACCATTTAAGTACATTAATGTGTTGCTGCCAGGGTAAAAAGTTTGCGCATAACTTAGGTGGTCTGTCACTTCTACATACAGTTCGCTAAGCTCATCAGGATTTATCTGAGTATTATTCTTAAGAACACTTTCAAATCTTAACCATTTATCTTTATTTTGCTTTGCAAAAGCAGCTTCGCGCATGTGTGCTTAGTTTTTTATCAAAGAAACATATTTAATGGATAATTTTCAAATAGAAACCGCCCAAAATGTTAACATTGTTCAAAATGTTGCAGGAGTAGGTGATCGTATATTAGCATACATCATTGATGCTGCCATAATGGGAGTATATTATTTTATAGTTTTTCTATTAGTTGTGGGTACGATAGATGCTCTTGGTGACAGTGCTATATTTTTGGTATTTATGGTTATCCTATTACCTGTATTAGTATATCATTTGTTGTTTGAAATGTTCTGGGACGGAAAAAGTCCTGGGAAAGCTGTAATGAAATTAAAGGTGGTAAAACTCGATGGTTCTAAACCTGCTTTTTCAAATTTTTTATTGCGATGGCTGTTAAGGGTGATAGATATTGGTCTTGTAAGTGGTTCTGTGGCATTAGTAACTATTTTATTAAACGGAAAAGGGCAACGCTTAGGTGATATAGCTGCAAGCACAACGGTTATTTCTGAAAAAACACCGGTGTCATTTTCGCAAACAATCTTGACAGATATTCCAGACGATTATATACCAAAATATCCACAAGTAACTGTTTTTAGTGATGCCGAAATACAAAAAATAAAACAGATTTATAGAGAAAATAAATACAAAGGTAATCATCATATTATTTTACGTTTATCTGAACGAATTTCTAAAGTTATGGATGTTGAAATTGATGGAATGCCTATAGAGTTTGTTGATAAAGTGATTAAAGATTATAATTATTATACTCAAAATATGTAGTGGGGGCGGGGAGTTTTTAGGTTTTAGTATTGAGTTTTTAGTTATTAGTATTGAGTATTGAGTATTGAGTATTTGGTGGTTAGTATTGAGTTTTTAGTATTGAGTATTGAGTGTTGGGTGTTTAGTTTTTAGATTTTAGTGTTTAGTAGTGACTAAAAAACATCATATTTGTCCTTATTTTATTAGCGAAGTAGTCTATCTTATAATCCTTTTCATAAAAAATAAAAAAATGTCATTACTTACTATTATTGATATCTTGGGTACGATGGCATTTTCTGTGTCTGGTGCGTTAATTGCCATGAGAAAACGCTTAGACCCATTTGGCATTGCGATTATAGCCTTTGTAACGGCTACGGGTGGCGGAACCTTAAGAGATTTGCTTATTGATGCAAATATCACCTGGATGCGTAATATGACTTTTGTGTACGTCATCTTTGGTTCTACTATTTTAGCCATCATCTTCAGAAAAAAATTACAATATATACGTAAGTCTCTTTTCTTGTTTGATACTATTGGGATTGCACTATATACCATTGTTGGAGTAGAGAAGGGGATCGCAGCAGATTTTCCTCCCGTAATTTGTGTCGCATTGGGTACTATTTCAGCTTGTTTTGGAGGGGTGATTCGTGATATTTTGTGTAATGAAATTCCTATTGTTTTCAGAAAAAATATCTATGCGACTGCCTGTATCATTGGTGGTTTTGCATATTTTCTACTTCAGAAAACACCTTTGACAGATGACTTTGTGGTTTTAATTGCGGGTTCTTTAGTGATTATTATCAGAATCTTGGCCGTTATATTTAATTGGTCTTTACCTAGTTTTTATCCAGAAGGAGATACTAAACATAAATTATAGTTTTAATTTGAGTTGTGGTGCATTTGAGGAAAACCTCATTATTTAATCAATATATATTTATATTTTTAAATTTTAAATAACCAACAATTTAATAATGGCATTATACCAAGTTTCTGTATTAAAACAACACATTACTTTACAAGACAAAGAACTTGTTGATAAAGCATATAAAAAATACACGAAGTATTTCTTAAATCCAACCATACAAGACAATATACGTAGCTCTAAAGAAGAAGAATATCAAGGTATATTTCTTACCGAGTTATTTGTTAAAATATTAGGCTACACATTAAAACCTAATGCAGACTTTAATCTAGTTGCAGAATATAAAAACCAAACCAACGCCCGTAAAGCAGATGGTGCCATATTACATAAGGATGTTGCTATTGGTGTTATAGAATTAAAAGGTACAAATACCAAAGACTTAGAGAGCATACGCAAACAAGCCTTTGATTATAAAGCCAATCAAAAAGGTTGTGTGTATGTCATAACGTCTAACTTCGAGAAATTAAGGTTTTACATCAACGATGCTACCGAGTTTGAAGAATTTAATCTATTCGAACTTTCACCAGAGCGTTTTGAGTTATTATATCTATGCCTGCAAAAGGATAACATCATAAATAATGTACCCTTAAAAATAAAAGAAGCTTCTGTAGTAGAAGAAGAACAGATTACCAAACAATTTTATAAAGATTATTCTGTATTTAAGCGTGAACTATATCGAGACTTAGTAAAACGAAATGCCAAATCTTTAAAAGCACAAGCGTCTAGTGACACCTCGAGTGCAGTCGAGAGGTCTCAAGAAGAACAATTAGAACTGCAACGCTTAGAAAAAAACGTTAAACTAACGCTCTTTAAAAAATCTCAAAAATTAATAGACCGTTACCTCTTTATTTTCTTTGCAGAAGATAGAGGTTTATTACCTGCAAACAGCACGCAGCAAATATTAGATAAGTGGAAAGACGATGTAGATTTTGGCGACGACAGACCACTATACACCCTTTTTAAGCAATACTTTAACTTCTTAGACCAAGGAAGAGCAGGAACAGCTAAAAGAGCCGAAATATACGCCTATAACGGTGGTTTATTTAAAGAAGATAAAACACTAGATAGTTTAGACATAGATAGTGATTTACTATATAAACACACCAGTAAACTAGCAGCCTACGATTTTGAAAGTCAAGTAGATGTTAACATTTTAGGACACATTTTTGAAAATTCTCTAAACGAAATTGAAAGCGTAAATGCCGAAATAGAAGGAGGCGATTTTGATAAACAAAAATCTAAACGTAAAAAAGACGGAGTATTCTACACACCAAAATACATTACCAAATACATTGTAGAAAATACCATTGGTAAACTGTGTGACGAAAAGAAAACCGAATTAGGCTTTAAAGAAGAAGAATACTTTAAAGGAAGAAAAAACCGCCAAAAAGCAACCATTACAAAATTAGTAAACATTCTAGATACCTATCGCGATTGGCTACTACAACTTACCATTTGCGACCCTGCTTGTGGTTCTGGGGCGTTTTTAAACCAAGCCTTAGACTTTTTAATTAAAGAACACAGCTATATAGATGAGCTGAAGACAAAAGTATTAGGTGGTGGTTTACAGTTTTCAGATATAGAAAACACCATACTAGAAAACAATATTTACGGTGTAGACCTTAATGAAGAATCTGTAGAAATTGCCAAGCTATCCCTTTGGTTACGCACCGCACAACCCAGACGTAAATTAAACAACTTAAATAGCAATATTAAATGCGGAAACTCTTTAATAGATAGTAAAACCGTGGCAGGCGATAAAGCTTTTAATTGGGAAGAGCAATTTCCTAAAGTATTTGACCCTTCGTCAGGCTCAGGAGGTGGTTTTGATGTTGTTATTGGGAATCCGCCTTATGTTCGTGTTCAAAATCTTGATAGTAATTTGGTAGACTATTATTTTGAGAACTATAAGAGTCCTAAAGGTAAGTTGGATTTATCTATATTATTTTTTGAAAAGGTGTTTTCTCTAATTAAAACTGAAGGAAAAGCTAGTTTTATTTCTTCATCTCAATGGATGCAAACAGACTACGGAGAAAATATTAGAAATATATTATCTGAAAAAAAAATATTAGAAATTATAAATTTTGGGTCTCTACCAGTTTTCGAAAATGTGGAAACATATCCAGCTATATTTTTCTTAACCAATAACGGATTTACCCAATTTAAATATAGAGAAGTACCAAATAAGGAATCATTAAGTTATTCAGGTATAAGTAATAGTCCAACTAAAGGTTATTCTTTTGATAAGATTTCTTCAGAACCTTGGCAATTTTCTGCGTTTAATCTTATTGAATACTTAAATGATAATAATATATATTTTCAAGAACTTAAAAAATATGCACCAGCCTTTATAGGATGTCTAACAGGTATGGATGCTGCATTTGTTGTGAACGCAGAAATTATTAAAGAATATAATCTAGAAAATGAAATTATTATTCCTTATGCTTATCGTGGACAAGAAATATCAAGATATTCAACTACGTTTCCTGCTGCTTCAATAATTTACCCATATCATAATGAAAATGGTAGCTCTGAATTATTTGAAGATGATTATTTTTCAGAGAATTTCCCGAACTGTTATAATTATTTATCAGGCTTCAAAGAAGAGTTGAAGAGTAGGAAAGATAGTCGTAAAAACTACGCTTTTGAAAATAACTTCTTTAGACATCTTCGAGCAGGTTCTTTTAATTACATAATGCCAAAGAAATTAGTTCTTAAAGGTGTAGACACAAAATTCACGGTTGGTTTATTAGACAATAACACCTCATTTAATGGAGCAAATACGCCTGCATTAATACCTGAAACTAATTCCGACATTTCAATTGCAGGTTTAATTTCAATTTTAAATTCAACTTTGATAACATTCTATCTTAATCAAATATGTCCAAAAAAACTAGGAGGATATTATAGATATAATGCTAAAAATGTTTCTGCGATACCTATAATTAAACCTTCAAATAATGAATTAAGTGAGTTAGGACAAAATATCACTAATTTATCAACTGAATTCAATCTATTTATTTCAAAAACAACGAGCTATTTAATTTCCAAGTATAATCTGTCAAAAATATCTCGAAAACTTGAAAATTGGCAGGAGTTAGAGTTTGGTGACTTTATCAAAGAGCTTAACAAATCCATAAAAGCCAATAACAAACTAAGAGCTAAACAAGTTGCAGAAGGTGTCATATCGAGCGCAGTCGAGATACCAACCCTCACCAAAAAAGACGAGTTTGAGTGGCTAGACCTTTTTGAAGAAAACAAACAAAAAGCACAAGCCTTACAAACCCAAATTAACCAAACCGATGCAGAAATCGACGCTATGGTCTATGAGTTGTATGGATTAACTGAGGAGGAGATAGCAATAGTTGAAAATAGTTAGTTAGAGCTTTTGTCATTCTGAGTGCAGTCGAAGACACAGAACCGTTGTCAGTCTGAGCGCCGTCGAAGACCATTAAACACCATATTTTTCAATCTGCAATACCCTAATTTTTAGCATTCAGGCTATTTGATTGATTTTGACTGCGCTCAATCTGACATTTTTAATTTTTATTACATTCTGTTGTCATTCTGAGTGCCGCCGAAGACACAGTGCCTTTTTCAGTCTGAGCGCAGTCTAAGACCATTAAATACCATATTTTTCAATCTGCAATACCCTAATTTTTAGCATTCAGGCTATTTGATTGATTTCGACTGCGCTCAATCTGACATTTTTAATTTTTTATTACTTTCTGTTGTCATTCTGAGTGCCGTCGAAGACACAGTGCCTTTGTCAGTCTGAGCGCAGTCTAAGACCATTAAATACCATATTTTTCAATCTGCAATACCCTAATTTTTAGCATTCAGGCTATTTGATTGATTTCGACTGCGCTCAGACTGACATTTTTAATTTTTTATAACATTCTGTTGTCATTCTGAGTGCCGTCGAAGACTTAGAACCTTTGTCAGTCTGAGCGCAGTCGAAGACCATTAAACACCATATTTTTCAATCTGCAATACCCTAATTTTTCGCATTCAGGCTATTTGATTGATTTCGACTGCGCTCAATCTGACATTTTTAAATTTTTATTACATTCTGTTGTCATAGAATAACTACTTAAAAATAAAAACAGCTTTTTACAAATATAAATTAGTGTTAAAAAAGTAAACACTTTTGTTTACTTTTTTAATGATGTATATATTTGTTACAGAATATAAATTTATGTTACCTAAAATTTCTAAAATAAAAGGAGTGCACCCAGGGCTTGTATTACATCGCGAAATAAAGCGTAATAATATTAAAAGCTCTCAATTAGCTATGTCTATTGGTGAGCATAAACAAACTATTAGCGCTATCATAAATCAAAAAAGAGGTATTAATCCAGAATTATCTATTAAACTGGCAGCGTATTTTCATACAGAAGCAGATTACTTTATGATACTGCAAGCAGGATATGAGGTTAAAAGTGCATTAACTAAAAATCGTGAAAGAAAACCTAATTTACACAATATTAGAAAAGTACTATTTTGGGATACCACATTTGATAAAATTGATTGGGATAAAAACAAACGTGCTATTATTAAGAGAGTTTTAGAAAGAGGGAATGATAAGGAAATTAATGAAATTATAGCGTTTTATGGTAAATCTACCGTATCTACAATAGCAAAGTCTATTAAAAACGCTCGCTTATCTACATTTAAAACAAATGCAGAAATGCATGAGCTTATTTAAAATTTAATGGCTTTACATCTAAATACAGTGTCCGACCTTCTTTGGAACTCGTTAAATACACTAATGTCTATTGAAGCGTTTAATGATTTTCGTTTAGTTGGTGGTACATCTTTAAGTTTACAACAAGGTCACAGAGAATCTACAGATATTGATTTATTTACGGATGCGGCATATGGCAGCATTGATTTTAATCGTTTAGAAGAAATTTTAATTGAGACATTTCCATATACATCAATATCTTCTGTAGGTGAAGTTGTATTTGGCAGGTCTTACTTTATTGGTGAAAATCAAGATAATGCGTTAAAGTTAGATGTTTATTACAGTAACGAACCCTTTATATTTCCAGTATTGCTTTCTGGAATTGTGCGTCTAGCGCCAAATGAAGAAATTGCAGCAATGAAATTTGAAGTGATAACAAATGCCACTAAAGGTCGTAAAAAGGATTTTTGGGATATTCACGAGTTATTAGATGTATTCACTTTAGAAGAAATGATAGAGTTTTATTTACAACGTAACCCTTATGGTTCAACAAGAGAAGAGGTATTAGAAGCTTGTTTAGATTTTTCAGGTGCAGAAGATGATTTATTACCTAATTGTTATCGTAACAAAGCTTGGGAGCTTATAAAATTAGATATAGAAGAAGAGGTGCAACGTATTATTGATACTGAAAATTAAATTAATAAAGCCACCAAAACCTAGTATTTTACAAAAAGTAAAAACCCTCAATCTTTTTTGTTGTTCTGTGCGCCACCACGTTTTTTACGAATAGAACATTTTTCAAACCTTTGTTTATTCCATTTTACTAAGCATAAAAAAATGTCCCTCCATTAAGAAGGGACATTTTTGATAATATGTATTTACTTTAAAATTACTTTACAATTTCTGTAATCTCTAATTCAAAGATTAAGTCTTCGTTAGCTGGTATAATTGGTGGATATCCTCTTTCTCCATATCCAAGGTGAGAAGGGATGTAAATTACAGCTTTATCACCCACAGACATATTAAGTAATGCTTCTCTAAAACCAGGAATCATTCTCGCTTCAGGTCCGTAATTTTGAACTAAACTAGGAGCGTAACCATTTGCTGCTTTTCTTGCGGCATCAACTTTCATAAACTCTTCTGCAATCTCAAGTCTGTTACTGTCAAAAAGTTTTCCGTCAGAAAAATAACCTGCATAGTTCATTTTGATATTAGAACCTACAGCTGGTTTTTCTCCATTAGCTTTTTCTGTAAAAGCTATTTTTAAACCAGACTCTAATGTTTCAGCTTTCTTTAGTTCTTTGTTAAGCTTTTTTAGTTTTTTTGAAGCTATTTTGTTTAATTCTTCTTCTTTTTTAAGCTTTTCTTTTTCAATATCTTCCATTTTATCTGTAAAGAAAGGAACTGTTGTTCCACGCTCAATGATGTCTATAGATTCAATGATTACAGGTGTAACAGGTTTGTCGCCCGCTGCAGTTTCTACAGCACCAATTTTGTCAACAATCTCTTGACCTATCACTACTTTACCAAATACGGTGTGCTTACCATCTAACCAAGGAGTAGCTTTTAATGTTACAAAAAACTGACTTCCATTAGTTCCAGGTCCAGAGTTTGCCATAGACAAAATACCTTTTCCTGTGTGCTTTAATTCTGGAACAAATTCGTCTGGAAATTTGTATCCTGGGCTACCAGATCCTGTTCCTGTAGGATCTCCACCTTGAATCATAAAGTCTTTAATCACACGGTGAAAAGTAAGACTGTCGTAAAACTTTTTACCTTTAAATTTATCGTCAACCATGCTGTTTGTTCCTTTTGCAAGTCCTACAAAGTTAGCGACAGTAAGCGGTGTTTGTTCTGCGTATAATTCTGCTACAAAAACACCTTGGTTTGTGTTGAATTCTGCATAAACACCATCTTCAAGCTCAGGATATTTGCTCTGGCAAGAACCTAGTGTCATGGTTAATACTAGTAATAAAAATGATACTTTTTTCATAATAAATTTATTGGGTTTTGTCTATTGATTTTAATGTTACAGTACTCGTTACAGGAACGTTAGCGCCTATTTTGTCTATGATGCCGTAGTAGCCATACGCTTTATGTGAAGGGAACAAAAAGGTAACTTTTTCTCCTTCTTTCATTAGTTTTAAGCCTTGTCTAATACCGGTTATTAATTCTTGATTTGTTTGGTCTATAAAATATTCTTGAAGTCCGTTTTCTTTTTCAGAAACAATAACATTTCCGTCAAGATCACTCACATTGTAGGTAAATTGAACTCGATCACCAAATTTTGGGAAAGAGGTATTTAAAGTGTCTTTCGTTTCGTAAAAATACCAAAACCCATTATCAGACGTGATGTACTGCTGTGCTGGGTTAGACTTCATTAGGTCTTCTATTTGAGCTTCTTCTGCCTCAACAAGTTTTTTGTTGCGCTCAATAGATGCATCTATAAATGTACCTGAATTTTGTTGCACAGGTTTACGAGCTTCAGGGCTTTTACAAGCGTGAAGTAATGTGATTGCTAAAAGGGTGAAAAACAGTTTATGCATGTGCTAAAAGCTGGTCTTTATATTGAGGCAATATACTAATAAAATAGCGAACAGTTTCTTCTATATTGTGATCACTTTTTCCACCTGCGGCATTGTTATGACCTCCTCCATGAAAATGTGCTCTACTCACTAAATTTACATTAAAATCACCTTTACTACGCAATGAGATTTTTGTAATATTATTTTTTCTGTCTTCTATAAATATTGCAGCAAAAATAATTCCTTTTACAGATAGTGCATAATTTACAAATCCTTCTGTATCTCCTTTCTGAAACTTATTATCATCAAGCTCTTTTTGAGTTAGTGTAATAAAAGCAGTTTTGTACTCAGGGAATATTTGCATGTTATTTAAGGCGATTCCTAGCAGTTTAAGACGCTCTGGCGAACTCGAGTCATACACTTGCTCGTGAATTTTATGGTGTTGAATGCCTGTTTCCATAAGGTGTGCAATCACGTTATGCGTTTTTGCAGTAGTGCTAGCAAACCTAAAAGAACCTGTATCTGTCATAATTCCGGTATACATATTTGTCGCCATTGCTTCAGAAATATGATTGGTTTGACCCATTGCATCTATAAAATGATATACCATCTCACAGGTAGATCCCATTGTGGTGTCGCTATAGGTTAATACAGCATAATCGTCTGGAGACTGATGGTGATCTATCATTATGTAATCTGCAGTAGCGTTTGTTAAGGCGTCTTGCATATCGCCTACACGAGTAAACGAGTTAAAGTCTAGAGTGCAGATTATGTCTGCATCTTTTATAAGCTGATTTGCTTGAGTTACATTTTGACTATAAATTAAAATATCTTCGGAAGCTGGCATCCACTTTAAAAAATCTGGAAAATCATTTGGGACAATCACTTGTGTGTCATGTCCTTGACTTTTCAGAAATAAAGATAGGGCAGAGGTAGAACCAACGGCATCTCCATCTGGGTTTTTATGCCCCACGATTACTATTTTTTTAGGTGTAGCAAGTAGCTCTTTTGCAATTAAAACTTGTTTTTCGTCCATCTGCACAAAGATACAGACTTAGGGTATAAAATACCTGCCTTTTTAATGAAATTGATATAGGCGATACTGCTATATTTGTTTTGTTTTTTAAAAATAAGTTATGAAAAAATATTTTGTTTTATTGTTAGTTGGTTTTGTTAGCTTTTCTGGGTATTCGCAAAAATTAGAGAAGATTAAAGGAAATAAAGAAGTTGTTGACGTATATGAAACGCTAGAAGATTTTAATTCAATACAAATTAGTAATCAACTTGAGGTAACACTTAAGCAATCTGATGTGAATGACTATCACCTAGAGACAGATTCTAATTTGTTAGACGTCATTGTTTTTGAAATAATTGATGGCGCATTACATATTTTTACGAATAAAGAAATCCAATCCAGTAAAGAGTTAACCTTAGATATTAATTTTATAGATATTGATAAAATTACGCTTTACGATAATTCTGAAGTAAAAGGTCTTAATAGATTTGAAATGGATTCATTATCTGTAATGGTTTTAGATGATAGTGAGTTTAAATTAGACGTACTAACTGACGAATTGATTGTCACCATGTCAAATGATACTAAAGGAGATTTAGCAGTAAAAGGAGCTAATCTTAATGTGATATTAAATGATGGTGCTTCTTTAAAAGGAGACCTAACGGTAAATGATTGTGTGTTTGCTTTTAATGATAGTTCAGACTTTGAGATGGATGGCGATGCTGCAAATATAAATGTTACTACTACTGGAGATACGCAAACAGATATGAGTGAGTTACGTGGTGAGAATGTAAGTGTAAATACATCTGATGATAGTGAGATTGTATTAAATGCAACAAAAAGCTTAATTGTGTATGCGCAAGATGATAGTGTAATTAGTATTTATGGAAACCCAGATATCATTATGGAAGGGTTTAAAGATTCTAGTATGCTAATAAAAAAGTAACATTTGATTTATAAATAGGAGTTGTGGTCCTTCATATTTTAAGACGCTAGAGTTTTTGCTAAGACCGCCTAATGGTTAAATGAAGAACAAAAATGTCACTTAAATTATTTTGAAGTTCAGATAAAAATAATCCTTTGCATATCTCTTATAAAGACTTACTTTTGCAAAAAAATTTAAAAGTACTCTAATGAGAACAGATAGAACATTTACAATGTTAAAGCCAGATAGTGTTGAAAAAGGACACATCGGTGCAATTTTAGAAAAAATTAATGCTGCAGGTTTTAGAATCGTAGCTTTAAAGAAAACACAAATGACTACAGCAGATGCTCAGGCATTTTATGCAGTACACAATGAGCGTCCATTTTTTGGAGAGTTAGTTGAGTACATGACAAGAGGTCCTATTGTAGCTGCTATCTTAGAAAAAGATAACGCTGTAGAAGATTTTCGTACGTTAATTGGTGCTACTAATCCAGCAGATGCTGCAGAAGGTACTATTCGTAAGTTATATGCTGCTTCTATTGGAGAAAATGCGGTTCACGGTAGTGATAGTGATGAAAATGCTGCTATTGAAGGTGCATTTCATTTTTCTGGAAGAGAGATGTTTTAATAACATACTACAATATTTAAAACCGCGTTTTGTTCAATCAAAACGCGGTTTTTTTATGTTTTAAATTAATCTATTTTAACTTTTAATGGTCCGCCACTCGCTACCCAGGTGCCACCAACCTCATCAATATTAATGTCTAACTCGTCTGAGGTGTCTATGCTATTTAGATTGATTTTCATCTCGTCATTGGTGTCAACACTCTTAATGTTTACATTCATTTCATCATAAGTGTTTATATCTACAATACGCACATCCATCACTTGATTGGGAGTTACCGGAACTAAATGGTACTCAACATTTGTGTCTTCAACGCTATTGTTAGCAGCATAAACAGAAGGGATAATATCTAAACTCTGAATTACATTAATAGTAAGACATATAGCAATTACGGTTAAAATAGTTTTTGTGTAAGTATCTGTTTTCATCGTTTTGATTTTTAAGATTTTTCTTTTTTATAAGTAACAAGCGCTATATCCTCTGCTTTACCTTTTAATGACTCTTTACCCATATCAAACACCTTAACGTTTTTAGGCAGCATTTTAGATATGTTAGCAAAGTCTTTTGAGGCTAATATTTCTACCCCCAAATCATTACAACTAGCAGCAATTCTAGCAGCAGTATTTAAAACATCGCCAGAAAAAACAATTTCACGTTTAATTTGTCCTACTTCACCCACCATAACAGGGCCAAAATGTATTCCTGCTTTAAATGAAGGAGCCACACCGTATCTTTTAATATAACGAGGGCTCTTATATTTAATAATTTTCTGCATACTGTAATAACATTGCAGTGTATTTGCTTGTTTAAGACCATTTTTCATTTTCCAAGAAATCACGACCTCATCGCCAACATATTGATATACTTCACCTTGTGTTTGTACAATAGCCGGTGCGATGTCTCTAAAAAAATCTTTCAAAAAATTAAAATACTTTTCTTCTCCAAGCTTTTCGGCAATAGTAGTAGCATCTTTTATGTCTGCAAACATAAAAATACGACGTTCGTTTTTTGGATGAAAATACCTTCCCATTAAATAATCAGGAAACACGCCAGGTCCGTATTTATCATTGATCATAAATACGATTAATGTCGTGACTACGATTACCAACCAAATAATGAAATTTTTAATGAAAATCCATTGTTTAAAAAAACCATCAAACTCATCTAAAACAGCGGGATGCGTTAAGGGTAATCCTAATTCTTGACTGTAATAGTATAAGCCTACAATACTGCTAACTAATAAAGCTGCAATGACATAAGTGATGGTGATAAACAGGAGTGCCTTCCAGAAAGCATATTTTCTAAGCCATCGTTCCATTAAATTTACGGTGACAAAACCACCTATTAGTCCGGCAGAAACTGCCATAATCAAATGCGATATAAAAGCTTGTTTAAAATCGTAATCAGATGTTAATGCTCTGTAACTTATAAGCGTGTAATACTCAAAATAGAATAATACCATGGCAATAAATGTCCAAGAAAACAAAACCAATAGAGCACGCCTGGTATAAAACCAAAGTTGTCTTTTGGTGTAACTTTTAAAACGAGGTGCTTTTGCCATTAATCGTATTTTATGTGATGATAGGTTCGTTATTTTGTAAAATCATCGTTGTCATTTAACAAAGTGAAGATAGTTTTTATCACTTAAAAGGTTGGTAACAAAATGTTATATTTCATATTTGACATTTCGGTGTGAAGATTCAACAGTTGGGTTCTTGTTATTTATTTCTGAAAAGTTCTTTCCTCAAATTTGTAATAGATTTATAAAACCAACTGTTATGACTTTCACTTTTAGATCACTTCCGAAATATTCCATTTTTGTTTTTTTATGCTTTTTAATAAGCAATACAGTACAAGCTCAAACCACCATTTTTGGAACAGTAACTGAAAAAAACGGAAGTCCTATTCTTGGGGCAAATGTATATCTAGAAGGTACATATGATGGAGCAACAACTACAACAGACGGGTCTTATAGTTTTACTACAAATGAAAAAGGGCAACAAACACTAATTGTGAGTTTTATGTCTTTTGAAACTTTTAGGGTAACAGACAATGTTACAGCGTTTTCTAATTATAAAGTTGTATTAAAAGAAGATGTAAACTCATTAAATACTGTGGTGATATCTGCGGGTTCTTTTGAGGCAAATGATAACAGTAAAGTATCTGTTTTAAAACCACTAGATGTGGTTACTACAGCAAGTGCCTTAGGTGATTTTGTTGGCGCTCTACAAACACTACCCGGTACAACAACCGTTGCAGAAGACGGGAGATTATTTGTTAGAGGTGGTGATGCCAATGAAACACAAATTTTTATAGATGGCTTGAGAGTATTTAGTCCTTATACACCCACAACCGCAAACACACCAACTCGCGGAAGGTACAGCCCATTTTTATTTGACGGAATTACTTTTAGTACCGGTGGCTATAGCGCAGAATATGGTCAGGCCTTATCTTCTGTATTACTACTAAACACAATAGACGAACCAGACCAAGAAAAAACAGAAATCTCTGTAATGAGTGTTGGTGCTGGTTTAGGGAATACTCAAAAATGGGAAAACGCTTCATTAAGTGTAAATGCTTCTTATATGAATCTCGCTCCTTATCTCGCCTTATTGCCAGATCGTAACGAGTGGCAAAAACCTTTTGAAACCTTAGCTGGCGAGACTGTTTATAGACAAAAAATAGGGAAAGGAAAATTAAAAGCATATGCGGCTTTTGATACCACAAATTTTAACTTAGTTCTTGATGATATTAACTTTAAAGAGGGCGTAGATTTTGGATTAAAGAATAATAATTTTTACTCAAATTTAAGTTTTCAAACCCCACTAGCAAATAAGTGGAAATTAGAAACGGGAGGTAGTTTTACGTATTCTAATAATAAAACAGATTATGATACCGCTGTGATAGATAGTGATGAAAAGTCGGTACACGTAAAGGCAAAACTGCGTAAGCGTTTTAACAGCAAGTTTAAGCTAAGCTTTGGGGCAGAGCAGTTTTTAACAGACTATAGTGAACGTTATGACGCTCCTTTTGAAACATATAAAATGGAGTATGATACTGCTATTACGGGAGTATTTACAGAGGCTGATTATATTTTCAGTAAAAAAATTGCTGCAAAAGTTGGAATGAGAGGGAGTTACAGCCAACTTTTTAAAGAATTTACTATAGCTCCTAGAATTTCATTTGCTTATAAAACCGGAAAGAACAGTCAGCTTTCTGTTGCCTACGGTGATTTTTACCAACAGCCACAAAGTGAATATTTAAAATACACACAAGATCTAGAATCGGCTAGAGCTCAACATTTTATTGCTAACTATCAGTACACGGCAAATAACCGTATTTTTAGGGCAGAACTTTTCAGAAAATCATATCACCACCTTATAACCTTTACAGGAGAAATGGCCGCTTATGACAGTGCTTATGGTACCGATGGAGATGGTTATGCACAAGGCTTAGATGTTTTTTTTAGAGATAATGAGACCTTAAAATCTTTTGAATACTGGTTGAGTTATTCTTATTTAGACAGTGAGCGTACTTACCTTAATTACCCAACAGCTGCCACGCCTAATTTTGCTAATACTCATAATATATCTGTGGTAGGAAAATATTTTATTAAAGACTGGAAAAGTCAAGTAGGCTTTAGTTTTCAGCACGGCAGTGGACGTAGCTATACCAACCCAAATGTAGAAGGGTTTTTAAATCAAAAGACAAAAGGGTATAATAATCTTAGTTTAAATTGGGCGTATTTACTTTCGCAGCAACAAATTTTATACTTTTCAATAAATAATGTAACCAATTTTAAAAACGTGAATGGTTATCAATATGCAGATAGCCCTAACGCTATGGGTAACTTTGATCGTAGCACATTACGTCCATCTGCAGATCAGTTTTTCTTTGTAGGCTTTTTCTGGACCATAAGTGATGATGGTACAGATAATCAACTTGATAAATTATAGCACTAATCAACTTGTGATTCACATTTCAGAAGTAATAATTGACAGTTGAGTACTAATCATTTTTAAAAATAGGGGAGTAATCCCATCTTTGTTTCAACATTAACAAACAACACATTATGCAAACTATACTTACTTATTTCTCGCTACTTTTTGCTGGATTTTTATCTGCTCAAACTTCCATTACAGTAACCATTACAGATTTTGATTCTAATAAAGGAAATGCAATGATTGCGCTTTACAGCAACGAAGCTAATTTTTTAGGAGACCCAGATATGGGTGCGATAAAAGAAATAACAAACAACAGTGCTACTGTAACTTTTAACGATATACCAGAAGGGGTATATGCGATTTCTGTTTTCCATGATGAAAATGATAATAAGAAGTTTGATATGATTTTAGGGATGCTACCTAAAGAAGATTATGTAAACTCTAATTATGCAGAAGGAACCTTTGGTCCGCCACAATGGGAAGACGCAAAGTTTGTTTTAAAAGACAAACCCTTAGCGATTACTTTAAAAATGAATAACTAAATAACTATAAAGCCATTAATTTTAATATATTAATATGATGAAAATACTCACTTATATATGCATTGCATTATTTACGGTTACTGCCACAGCGCAGTCTCCATATGAGCTTGGTATGAACAAAGCTTTTGATCTCTGGAAAGACAATAATATAGTCGAGGCAGCTAACCTTTTTGAACGTATTGCTACGGCAGAAAAAGAAAACTGGATTCCTGTTTACTATGTGTCTCAGATAAATGTACTAAAGAGTTTTGGAGAGAAGGATCCTACTGTTTTAAAGGCTCAAATGGATAAAGCCTTAGATTTTTTAAATCAAGTAAAAACCCTAGCAGGCGTAGAAAATCCTTATGTAAAAGTACTTGAAGCACAATATTACACTGCCTGGATTGCATCTGATGGTATGAAATACGGGATGAAATATGCAGGAAAAGTAGGAACATTATACAACGAAGCTTTAGCTTTAGCACCAGAAAACCCAATAGTTGTGATGGGTAAAGCAGAGTGGGATGCTGGTTCGGCAAAATATTTTGGAAAATCTATGGAACCATATTGTAAAGATGTACAAAAGGCACTAGATTTATCTGTAGATTATACACCAGAAGGACTATTTTACCCAAAATTTCAAAAAGAGAGAGCGATCAATTTTTTAGAAAATAATTGTAAATAAGAATGAAAAAATATTTAGGCAAAATTGTAAAAGCATTTTTCATTGGGGTACTCATATTTCTTTTAATAGGGCTTTATGAATACCTTTTAAATGGATGGAGTCCTAATTCATATAAAGATGTGCTGGAGCAGTTTGCTTATAACCAAACATATTCTGTGTTATTATATCTGGTAAATGATATCGTAATAAGTAACATGATTGAGAGATATGGTGTTAAGCTTTTTAAACTTAAAAATATAGTAACGTCTATTGTTTTAGGTATTATAGCAACGTTAAGCACCATGTTTTTTATACGTCTTTTCATTAGTATTGTGATATATGACGACTCATTTTCAGGCTTTATTTCTAGAGAATCTTTAGCTTATTATACATTAGGTTTTACGGTTTCTATAATTGTTAATGCAATTTTTTACTTCTTATACTATTACAAAACAAAACAAGATAACAGGGTAAAAGAGCAGAAAATAATAGCAGGTGTGGCTTCTGCACAATTTGATGCATTAAAAAACCAATTAGATCCTCATTTTTTATTTAATAGCCTTAATGTATTAACAAGTTTAATAGAGGAAAACCCAGAAGCCGCGACAAAATTTACCACGGCATTGTCTAAAGTATATCGCTATGTTTTAGAGCAAAAAAATAAAGAACTAGTAACTATCGAAGAAGAAATAAAGTTTGCTAATCTTTATATGTCGCTATTAAAAATGCGTTTTGAAGACAGTATTGTTTTTACAACACCAGCAATATTAAAAAACCCAGAGGGGAAAGTTGTCCCGCTGGCTTTACAGCTATTATTAGAAAATGCCGTAAAACATAATCAAGTAACTCCTTCAAAAAAACTACACATCACCATTACGGAGAGTGAAGGTGCTATTACAGTGACAAATAACCTACAGAAAAAACAAAGTTTAAAAGAAAGTAGTGGTGTAGGTCTCAAAAATATAAAACAAAGGTATGCTTTGTTAACTTCTGAAATTGTAAAGATTGAACATAGTGAAGCTGTATTTGAGATCTCGATACCAATAATAACTCAAGACATCAAAATAATGAAAACACAAGATACTTACATTAATGAAAAACGCTATGAAAACGCACAAGAACAAGTGGCTAAGCTAAAAGCTTTTTATGTTCATTTAGGAGTGTATTTAATATTTGTTCCGGTTTTCTTGTACCTTAATTATCAGTCTAACACAAGCTTTCCTTGGGCAATTTTTCCTATAGGAGGTTGGGGATTTGGAGTAGCTGGACATGCTGCCGAAACTTTTAATTGGAATCCATTTTTTGGAAAAGATTGGGAAGAACGTAAGATTAAAGAATTATTAGATAAAGAAGATTAAAAATAAAATGACGAGGCCGTTTCTTAATCACAGAAACAGTTAAATACGCTCATTTAAGTACAGTAAATTAAAAAAAATACGATTGGTCTATCAATATCAACAGTTGAGTAGAAACTAGTTTTAAAACAGTACAAGCCCTTGTATATTTACATAGTAAACCAATAAAAACACTTGTTATGGAACCTATTAAAAAAGACGACGCTTATTACAAAGCAAAAAACCGTGTAAAAGAAATGAAAAAATTTTACACGAGTTTAATGAGCTATATCGTTTTTATCTCTTTGCTGGCTGGACTTAATTATTATGTAAATGAGTGGAGTAATATGTGGTTTTTATGGGCAGCTTTTGGATGGGGAATTGGACTGTTTTTTCAAGCGGTAAAAGCTTTTGATTGGAATCCGTTTTTTGGAAAAGACTGGGAAGAACGTAAAATGAAAGAATTAATGGAGGAGGATAAAGGAAGTAATTTTAAAAGATAACTCATGGACAATCAACATAAATTAAAGCTAGCAAAGGCTAAGAAAAAGATAAAAGATATAAAAGGGTTTCATACCCATCTGGCAGCTTATATTTTAGTGAATATTTTTATACTTGCGGTGCTTACTAACTTTTTTACAAATATTAGTTTTACACCATATGCTATTTTAAACTATCTTTCTACACCTGTGTTGTGGGGTATAGGCTTACTTTTTCATGCCATAGTGGTATTTGTTCCTGCTTTCGGTTTTATAAAAAATTGGGAAGAACGTAAATTAAAACAATTAATGAATGAGGATAATGATACTCATTTAAGCAGCTAAACAATGAATAGTCAAGAAAATATAAAATTGAAGCAAGCTCAAAAAAGAGTAAAAGATATCAAAGGTTTCTATACTCATTCAACCATTTTTATCTTTGTTAACTTGTTGGTTTTAGCAGCAAATACTAATTTTTTTACAGCGTTTTATTTAGAAGATTATGGCTTTTGGAGGTATTTTGCAACACCGGTATTTTGGGGTGTTGGCTTATTAATTCACGGACTTCTAGTTTTTATGCCTTCATTAAACTTTATAAAAAAATGGGAAGAACGTAAAATTAAAGAGTTAATTAATAAAGATAGTACTCATAACAAGTATTAATATTTCAGAAGCAATTATAGTATGAATGTAATCATTATAGAAGACGAAAGACCCTCTGCACGTAGGCTACAACGTATGTTAGAAAAGCTAGACGTAACGGTAAACCAGCAGTTACATAGCGTAGAAGAATCTATAGCGTGGTTTTCTGAAAACGAACAGCCAGACCTTATTTTTCTAGACATACAGTTAAGTGATGGTTTGTCTTTTGAGATTTTTGAAACTATTGATATACGAAGTGCCATAATTTTTACAACGGCTTTTGATGAGTATGCGTTACAGGCTTTTAAACTTAACAGTATTGATTATTTATTAAAACCCATAGATGCTGAAGATTTAGAAACAGCGGTAAATAAATACCGTGAGTTTAACCCTAAAAAACAGAAGCTAGAAGTAGATTTTGAAGACATTAAAAAATTATTGTCAAACCCGCTAGAAAGAGAATATAAAAAACGCTTTACAACAAAAATAGGGCAGCATATTAAAATGATACCTGTAGATGAAATAGAATGTTTTTATTCAGAAAATAAAGGGACATATGCACATACAACAACGGGTAGAGATTATTTATTAGACACAACGCTAGAACAACTTGAGGGAGAGATATCGCCAGAGGTGTTCTTTAGAATAAGCCGTAAGTTTTATGTAAATGTAAATGCCATTAAAGACATAATATCTTATACCAACTCGAGGTTAGAACTAAAACTAAATTCCTATAAAGAACAACCTGTAATTGTTGCTCGCGAAAAGGTTAAAGATTTTAAATTTTGGTTAGAATAATTATTTCTTAATTCTATTCTCATCAAAAGCAGATGGTAAAAGTTGTGGGATTAACTTAATAAGTAACGGCAACAATAAAGAACCACCTGGAATAATAAAAATAGTTAGTGAAGGTATCGTTTTGCAAATATCGAGCAATTGGTCTTTCACTTTTTTCTTTTCCTCTTCATTGAGTTCACGTAGGGTAGACTGCCCCATAAGTCTAACAAGTTCTTTGCTTTCAGCTAACTCTTTAATAATTCTATCCGCATTTTTTGTAATAAGTACCTTTACGGTTCGAGTAGACTCTTTATAAAAATGTTTTACAGGATTTGCACTTGTAAATAATTGTAGCACTTTACCATAGCCATCTTTAAATTGGTATAAGTCATTAATATTTTCTGAAATATTAAATTCAATTACATTGAGTTCTTCTATAAGTTTATAAAGAAAAGCAAGTTCTGCAGTATCAATTTCTTTATCATCAAAAATTGCAAGCAGACAAAGGTTAATTAATTGATTTTGTAATATCTCATTCTCTTGAATTACAATGGGCAATTTAATAAGCTCATTTTTAATAATGACGTCATCTGTAGCAGTTGCCGAAAACGTTTCTTTAAACAAAGCTAAGATATTAGTATCGTGCTTGGTTTTTTTAATTTTTGCGCTTAGCGCTAGAAAACTTAATTTATTATAAATATACTCAAGTTCTGCATAGGCTTGTGCTGTGTCATTAGGCTCTTTTAAATAATCATAAAAAGCAATGATATCAATGCTTAGTAGTATATAAGTGAAAAAAGAGCTAGATCCTTTTTTGATGATTGGGTTTGACTCTTGTAATCGAGCAGAAAGTATGGCTTCTACATTAGTTGCAGTTTGTTTTGAAAAGTTAATTCTAGAAAAAAGTCCTTTTCGCCCCTTATTATTTAGTTTGTAAAATTTTTCTATCGCAATAAGTGCATCTTCAATGTTGTTTTTTGGATGCTCTTGTCTATAAGTGAGTATTAATGCTGTAAATAAATTAACTTTAGTATAATCGTCAATACTAAAAATATTATTCTTGACTAACTGTAAAACAGCTAGTTCGCTAGATACTCCGTAAAAAAAACCAGTTTTAACTAATAAATGATATACTTCTTTTTGAGAAAGAGGAGGCATTTCATCAAATCTAATAGGTAATAAACTTATATATTTGTTAATCCAACCAGCAGTTGCAGGATTTATGGCCATTTTTTAAAAGATTTAGGGTAAAAAAGCAATTGTAAAGATACATTAACAAATTTTTATCGTCTTATATAAAATTAAGATTGTAAATAAAACGTAACTAAGATATAACTTAAAATTAATTTAACACATAACTATGAAAAAAATGAAATTATTTGGGGTAGTAGGAGGAGTACTTTTAGCTTCGGCAGCCTTTTTCCTTACTTCATCAGATCAAGTTGATGCACCAGGAGTAGCGTCAACTTCTTCTGATATTGCAGATTTGTATGCTTTTGAAGGAGATGATCCTAATAATACAGTTTTAATTGCCACATTACAGGGACCTTTAACACCAGGAGACGTTACAGAAAATGCAGCATTTGATGAAGATGTAATGATCCAATTTAACATTGATAATGATGGTGATTTTATTGAAGATTTAGTAATTCAGGCAATTAAACGTGATGATTCTATGTATGTTTTTGGTCCGGTTGTACCAACAGCAACAGGCTTAGTAGGCCAGGTTGAAACATCTGGAACGATGAGACAAGTAAAAATATCTACTTCAGACGATGTTCAGATAACGTCAGAAGATGGTGTTTCTATTTTTGCAGGTCCTAGAAGAGATGGTTTTTTCTTTGACTCTAACAGATTTAATGATGTTATTTCTGGTACAGCTGCTCCAGAAGGTTTTTTACCACCAGAAGAAGCATCAGACTTCTTTGAAGATTTAAATGTACTTGCTGTGAGTATAGAACTACCTAACTCATTGTTAGGTACTGCACCTACACATGCTGCAGTTGCTGAAGGTTTGTTTCCAGAAGGATCTTTACCAGATGCTTATAATATTTGGGTAACAACAAAAAGAAAGCAGTAATAATTAACACATTAATATAAATACTATGAAAACATATAAATTACCTATATATATACTTACGGTTTGTGCTGCTTTAACTTTTGTAGCCTGTGGGAGCGATGATGATAATATTATTGAGCAAGTTACTTGTGACGATGGCATTCAAAATGGAGATGAAACAGGTATTGACTGTGGTGGAACAGAATGTGAGCCTTGTGTAACAGCACTTGATTTTTCAGGCGATTTTGTTCAGGAAGATGCTTCAGGACGTCCAGGAATAAACACGATCTTTAACGATAATGATGAAGACAAAAACTTATTTAACGTAACAATACATGCCGACAAAGGTCTTTTTGCTCAGAAATTTGAAGACAGACTTGAGTTTTATCATGATATATATGCAGAATCATTAGAAATTGATCCAGCTACCTTTAATTATGAAACAAATATCCTAGGGTTAGATGCAGCTAATTTTACTTCTTTATTGGCAAATACAGATGCATTACAAGTTGCTCCTAATGCAACAACAACCTACTACGATGGTACAAATGTATTAACAGGTAGAACAATAAATGATGATGTGATGGATGTTACATTAACACTTATGTTTGGTGGTACTTCAGGTACACGTTTTGACGGTAATAATGACACACCTCAATTAACATCAGATGGTGTTGATTTTGGAGATAGGTCAATAGGTGCTTTCCCTTATTTAGAGGCTCCTAATAGCTTATAATAATTATTAAATACAACAGAAAAGAGCAAGTAATTGCTCTTTTCTTTGTTTAAAGTAAGATGTAAAATGAAAAAAATAGCTATCGGTATCTTCTTGGTCTCTTTGTGTATTGCTTGTCAGGATAGTAACAAACAACACATTACAGTATTAAACAGTGCTGATTACAATGTGTATTTAGATAGTGATCAAGTGACTTATGAAAACGCTAAAAAAAACAATGAATTTTGGCTAAAAAGATTAGCGCCAGATAGTAGTGGTGTAGGAGATTTGGGTCCTTTAGCTGGTACATATACTGATTTATTTGTAGCCACAGGAAAGGTGTCAAATTTAAAAAATGTAGAAGCTTTATATAAAAAGGCCATTAATATTTCGGCAACAAATAAAGATAGTTACACTCGAAGTTTAGCCCAAAACTATATGTCACAGCACCGTTTTAAAGAAGCACAAGAGCTACTTGAAACCATATATGCGGGGCATACAAATAAAAGAGTAACAGAGTTACAGCTTTTTGATGTTTATATGGAAAGAGGAATGTATGATAAAGCTTTCGAAAACTTACAAAAAGTAAAGAATACAGGTGATTATCACTATTTGATTCGTTTAGCAAAGTGGAGTGACTATAGAGGAGATTTAGATTTGGCTATTAAATATTTAGAACAGGCTTTAGCTATTGCAGAATCTGGCGGATTAAAACCTCTTAAAATATGGACGTATACAAACCTTGGAGATTTTTACGGTCATGCAGGTCGTATTAATGATGCTTATAATATGTACTTAAAGACATTAGCATTGCAACCCGATAATGCTTATGCAAAAAAAGGAATTGCCTGGATAGCATATGCCTATGAGAAAGATACTGAAGAAGCTAATAGGATATTAGATAAGATTCTTGAACATCATAATATGCCTGATTATTTCCTTTTTAAAGCTGAAATAGCTGAATATAAAGGCGATATTGAAACAATGGAAAAAAATCTAAAATTGTTTGAAACAACAGTAAGTGATTCTAATTATGGGATGATGTATAATACCTATTTTGTTGAATATTTTGCAGAGCGTAATCCTAAAAAAGCACTTGAAATAGCTAGGCAAGAAGTAATAAATAGAGCTACGCCAGAAACTTTTCACTTATTAGCTTTGGCACAATTAAACAATGGATTAAAAAGTGAAGCACTTACTACAATACAAAGATTTGTAGCCGGGAAAACATCTAAGCCTAAGGCCTTGTTTCATTCAGCATTAGTGTATAAAGCAAACGGGATGGATGATTTAGTAAAAGAAATAAGTGAAACACTTAAAGATGCCTCTTTTCAAATAGGCCCGTTGTTATCTAAAAAGGTACAATCCTTATAAAACCAAAAGCAATAATATTTCGTATATAATATTGATTAGTAGTTTTTTACAGCGATGTAGGCTGCTTTTACTTTATATTATTTGTTAGTTGAAGTCCTGTAATTATTTACAGGGCTTTTTTTTGTTTTAAAATTAATCACATTTCTAAAGTACTCTACTAAAAAAAGTCGCTTAGATTTCTCTCTAAGCGACTTTAATTCTAATTCTTGTCAATTATATAAGCTATCGAGATACGGTACCTAATGTATATAATTGTGTTAAGTTAGGAGTTTCGCTACCACCTTCTGGTTCTAAGGTGATACCAAATGCTTCTGTTTCTGGCAAGTTTTCAAATTTATACATTCTATTTTCATCAGAAATTGCAGTTCCTGAATTAATTAACCCCATACTACTAGGTGTTAAAGGATCCATTTTTAATGACCAAACCTGGTATTCTTTACCTTCAGGTGCCTGTGGTAGACCTGATGCATCTATGTAAGCTACACCCGTTTTATCATCAAAATATACATTAGCATATGCTTCTGGTGCAACAGCTTGATTTCCGGGTAAACTAATAGATTTGTATTTTTTATCTCTAACAATGGCTAGTACTTCTGATGCTTCTGTTAATGAATTTTGTACAGCCTTATTGTCTTCAAGTAATACTACATTTTGAGTGTTGATAGTATTAAAGTCTTCTTGTAAATTGTTCTTCTTGTTAATGGACCAAAATAACCCCAACATAAAAGCAATTGCTGCAGCCCATCCTGTGATTGCAGTCCAATTGGTGGTTTCTTGTTTTTTAGGTAAATATTTAACACCATCAATGGCGCGAATAATATTTGTCCACATTTGAGTAGATATAGGTGGGGCCACTGTAGATCCTAATGCAAGAAGTGTACGTTCAATTTTTTCAACTTCGCGTTGTACTTCTGGATGTTTATTAATCATTGCAGTGATCTCATCTTTTTCGTTTTTTGGAAGGGAATCTGTAAGGTACAGTTCGAGTTTTCCAGATGTGATAAGTTCTTCCATGTGTTAATCTAAAACTAAGGTTCTTAATTCTTTAAGGCAATTTCTATTTCTTGTTTTAAGAGTACCTAAAGGGATTTCTAATTCTGTTGCAGCATCTGCTTGTGTATATCCTTTAAAAAATAAAAGGTCTATAATACTTATACAAGTAGGCTTTAATTTATCAATAAATTTTTTCACACCAAGTGCATCCATTCTACTGTTTAAAGAATCACTTGACTTTAAAATATCTACGAAATTACTTGTAGAAAGGTTTTTCTTTGAGTTTTTAAAAGACTTAGATCTTATTTTATCAATACTCGTATTTCTTGCGATATTTAAAATCCAAGTAAAAAAACGGCCTTTATTGACGTCATAAGAGTTTTTGTTATTCCATATTTTAATAAAAACATCTTGTAATACCTCTTGAGCAATCGCTTTATCTAGTACAATACTATAAATGATTCCATAGACCGCTTTATTGTACATATCATAAAGTTTACTAAATGAAGCTTCATCTCCTTTTTGCATAGAAAGTATTAGCGCATCTGGCTGTTTCATAATTTTTTTAATTTTGGATAAATATACCAAATAGATCTTTAGAAATTTTAAAATGGAATAGGTAATAATATCTTTTTTTAAAGAGTGATATTGTTAGTGTTTTGTCAATTTTGTTAGTTAATTCTTAATAAATATAGTTAACAGTTAATGCTTTGATAATGATGTAGATTGTATATTTTTGAGGAAACGATAAAAACTATGAAAAAAATATTATTTCTAGGATTACTAACATTAATCTGTTTTACTACAATTCAGGCTCAAGAAGCCAACCAATTATTAGATACGTATTTGTTATCTCAAAGAGAGCAAGGAAATATTTCTGCTTTAGATGCATCTTACGAGATTACTAACGAACATATAAGTTCTATTAGTAATATTCATCATATTTACTATAGACAAGTTATTGATGGAGTTCCAGTATTAGGAACCGAATCTGGATTACACCTTAAAAATGGAGCGACATTTACTGCGGATAATAATTTTATTTCTGGGGTGAATGATCTCGTATCAAATAGAACCTCTAATATTTCTGCAAAAGAAGCTATCTTAAAAGCAGCTTTATCAGAACATTATAAAGTGGAGCGTGATATAGTTCAGATTAGTAAGGAAAATTCAAGACAGCGTTTTGTCTTTTCTGATGGCGGTATTTCATTAAGTGATATACCTGTTGCATTAGCATATCTAAAGTTGGAGAATAGTATTGAGCTTGTATGGGATATTTCAATACAAGAAAAAGCTCAAAAGCATTGGTATAATTTGCAAGTGAGTGCGACAACAGGAGCCGTTTTATCTAAGTTTGATTGGATGACACAATGTAAACTAGAGCATGACCACGATCATACAGAAGTTTTAGATTTTAATCGAAATTTAATTGATATACCTGATTATAACGAAACCAACAATGCGGCAGCTGGTTGTACAGAATGTTATAATGTTTTTGCGATTCCTCTAAGTAGCCCTTATTATGGGTCTAGATCTATAGAGGTATCACCAGCAACGAATAATGCATCGCCTTTTGGATGGCATGATATAGATGGTGTAGCTGGTGCAGATTTTACAACGACTCGAGGAAATAATGTAAATGCCTACGAAGATGGAGATAATCAAGGATACCAACCTGATGGTGGTGTACTTCTAGATTTTTCTACATTTCCTTTTGATCAAGTGTATTCAGAAACAAATCAATATGAAGATGCGGCTATTACAAATTTGTTTTATTGGAATAATGTGATTCATGATGTAATGTTTGAGTATGGTTTTGATGCAAAGTCAGGAAATTTTCAAGAAAATAATTATGGAGAAGGTGGAGAAGGAAGTGATAGTGTAAATGCCGAAGCTCAAGATAACTCTGGTGAGTGTAATGCAAATTTTGGAACACCACCAGATGGTTCAAATCCAACAATGCAAATGTACACTTGTAATGATAAAGATGGCGATTATGATTCGCTTGTCATTGTTCATGAATATGGTCACGGTATTTCTAATAGATTAACAGGAGGAGCAGCTAATTCAAGTTGTTTAACAGGTCAAGAGCAAATGGGAGAAGGTTGGAGTGACTATTTTGGTCTCATGCTTACAATGACAGATAATGATTTGCCAGATGATGCAAAAGCTGTTGGTACCTACCTTTTTGGGCAAGGACCTAATGGTAATGGTATTAGAAGCTATCCTTACAGTACAGATTTTTCTGTTAACCCACATACTTATGATGATATAAAAACTGAAAGTGTACCTCATGGGGTAGGTTCTGTTTGGGCCGCTATGCTTTGGGAGATGACTTGGGACCTTATAAATGTTTATGGTTTTAGCGATGATTTTATGACTGTAACAGGAGATATAACTCAAGATGCAGGTAATATTCAAGCTTTATTATTAGTTACTGAAGCTTTAAAAATGCAACCTTGTGGGCCTGGTTTTGTTGACGGAAGAGATGCAATCTTAGCAGCAGATGTTGCTATCTATGGCGGAGCAAATGAATGTTTAATTTGGGATGCTTTTGCAAGAAGAGGTTTAGGTTTTAGTGCAGATCAAGGTAGTGCTAATAGTAGAACAGATGGAACAGAAGCATTTGATACACCATCTGACTTAGCTAGTTTTACTGCGCCAGCAGATGTTTGTGAAGGTGCACTTATATTGTATAATCAAACAGGAGGGGTACCTTTTGGAGGGGTGTATAGTGGTCCAGGTGTAACAGATGATGGAAATGGGTTTTCTTATACATTTAATCCAGCACAAGCAGGTCCTGGAGTTCACACAATTGTGTATAACGTCCCAGACGGAAGTTGTTCTGTAGCTTCTTCAGACTCAGACACTGTAGAAGTGTTTTATACACCAGATTCGCCAACAACTACAGATGCTTTATTAGTATGTTTAGATGAAGAAGTGACTGTCACTGCTACATTAAATGACCCAAACAATATCATCAATTGGTATGATGCCATTGAAGGAGGAAACTTTCTAGCATCGGGATCTAGTTATACATTTATACCTACAGAAAACACAACAGTATATGCACAAGAAGGTCCTGAATTTATAGACAGTGATTTAAAAATAACAGAAATAGCCTTACAGAGCCCAGATGGTTTTGAAATAACAAACATAGGTGCAGCAAAAGACTATACAGGATATAAAATAGCTGTAAGTGAAGAACCTTTTACAAACTTTAATACCGTAAATGATGATATCCAAGAGTTAGGTTTTATAGGAGAAAATACCGCAATCTATTTTGATGATGTACAAGGTAGTTCTAACTATTGGGGTTCAAACATCTGGTGGGGTGAAGGTGGTAGTGGATGGATCATTATTCTTGATCCTGATGATAATGTTGTAGAATCTGTTTTTTGGAATGCTTCTCAAGCCCAAATTAATACACTAAATGTGTCTATTGATGGTGTTAATATTGATGCATCAGATATTGAGTGGACCGGTGACGGAGCAGATTTTGATGAGGTGTGTAATTCTTCATTTAGAAGAGTAGGTGAAAATGATAATGCATCAAACTGGCCATCAGATTGCTTAGATTCAGATTTTGGAATTTACAATACAGATATGCAATTAGGCTTTCAGTCTTGTTTGGCACAACGTGTTCCTGCAATAGTAACTGGAGAAGAAGAAGCTCCTGTTATTGTATGTCCGGAAGATATGGTAATAACACAGGATAATGATTTGTTTGAAATGCCAGACTTTACGTCATCAGCTACGGTTACAGACAATTGTAGTTTTACAGTGTCACAATCACCATTACCTGGTTCAGATGTTACGGCTGGGACATACACAATAACTCTAACGGCCACAGATAGTTCTGGAAATGAAAGTGAATGTGAATTTTTGTTAGATGCTGTTCTTGCAATAGATAATCCTCTGTCAAATTCAATTAGTTTAGTACCTAATCCTACCTTCGGAAATATGATATTAACCTACAATGGAGCTGATACATTAAATGCTATTCATGTGATTGACGTAAATGGTAGATTGATTAAAAATGTAATGCCTTCATCAACTTCTGAAACACGTTTTAGTTTAGTTGATTTAGCAGATGGATTTTACTTTGTTAAAATAGTAGCAGGTAGTAACGTGCTTATGAAACAAGTAATTAAGAGATAAATAAATAAAGAAAAATAATTTTGTTTAAGCTAGTCAATCATTTTTGACTAGCTTTTTTTTTGGCATCAAATTTGAATATTAATAAGTGTTCTATTGTGAAACATAAATTAAGTGTTGCATAACATCTCTAAAAAGAAACACAATAGTATAAATAAAATAGGCCGATACTAATAAGAAATAGTATCGGCCTAAATTTTATTTTAAGTTTGGTTATTCAATAATACCTCCGCAACTTACTCGAGCTCCAGCTGCACCAGATGGTTGAGATGTAAAATCATCTGCTCCTTGGTGCACTATAATTGCTTTTCCTAGAATATCTTTATTCTTGTCACCACAACCAATACACCACTCATTTGTTGTTAAAGCTATAGAGCCTTCACCATCTTCATTTACGTTAAAGTTACCAATGTCTCCTTTGTGATAACCGCTAGCATCGCCCCATTTTCCATGCGGTTGAAAAGTAGGGTTCCAATGACCTCCAGCTGATTTTCCGTCAACACTGCTACAATCTGCTTTTTCATGTAAATGTACGGCATGAATACCTGGCGAAAGCCCAGAAATCTTTGCAAGAAATGATACTTTACCAGATTTTTCGAAAAATTTTGCTACTCCCTTAGCGTTACTTTCACTTTTAGCCTCAAGTGGAACAGTAATCTTTTTATTGGAAACTATGATTTCTTTAATATCGGTATTGGATTGATCTACCGTCTCTTTTTTGACATCATTACAGCTTACAAAAGCAAACAGCGTTAATGTAACTAAAGCTATATTTTTCATCTTAGTAGTTTTTTTGATTAGTATTTTAAACTACATTAATTAAAGCCGTTTTACAACAATTTAATTAAATCTTAACTAAAAAGAGAGGGGTTTTGTTTTTTAAATTAATGTTGTAATTACCTGTGTTTTATTATGTAATGTTTTGTGAACAGGACATTTGTCTGCTATTTGCAAAATGCGTTTAAGTTGTTTTTCATCTAAATCTGAAATTAATTTTATATCACGTGAAAAGGTATCTATTTTATCTTTTTCTTCTTCGCAAGCATTACAATCTTCGGCATGAGTTTTAGAATATGTGGTATGAACTTCTACATTTTCAATTTTCCAACCTTTTCTCTTTGCGTACATCTGTATGGTCATAGCAGTACAAGCAGATAAGCTTCCTGCGAGCAACTCATAAGGTGTTGGACCATAATCATTACCTCCTACACGTATAGGCTCATCTGCTTTTAAGTAGTGATTTCCTAGTTTTAATGAAGTGGTAAATCCATCTTCATCATCAAGACTCGCAACTACTTGATGTGAAGTGCTTATTTGTTCTTGCTCAGGGACATTTATATATCTAGCAGCCCATCCTGCAATTACTTTTCCTACGTATGAAGCGCTTTTTTTGTCAATTAATAAATGTTCTGTACCATCAAGTGTGACAAAACTTTTTGGGTGTTTTGCTGCGTGATATATTTCTTCAGCATTTTTTATTGAAACCGTAGCATCTTGGGGAGAGTGAAAAATCAGTAATGCTTTTCCATCTAATTTACTAGCGGCTGCCCCACATGATTGATTTTCTAAATCGTCAAAAAACTGCTTTTTAAATATAAAATCTCTACCGGCTAGACTTACGGTTGCTTTTCCCTTGCTTTCAACTTCTTCGGCTTTAGCGCCAAACTGTTTTCTTACGTGAACAGGATTGCTCGGTGCTCCAATGGTAGCCAAAGCTTGAATCGTTGGTATTTCCGAAGCTGCAAAAATTGCTGCGGCACCTCCCAATGAATGACCAACGAGTAGGGAAGGAGCTTTGTATTCTTTTGTTAAAAAATTAGCGGCCTGAACAAGGTCTTCTACATTACTTGAAAAGTTTGTGTCTTCAAAATCACCATCACTATCTCCTAGTCCAGTAAAATCAAAACGAAGAACGCCAAATCCTTCGCTTGCTAATGCTTTACTCACATTACGAACGGCACTAAAGTCTTTAGTACAGGTAAAACAATGCGCAAAAATGGCAAAGTTATGTGGATCTTGATGTAAAGGCATGTCTAAGCGACCTGAAAGTGTAACTCCTTTTGAAGTTGTAAAAGTTATTTTTGATGATTTCATAATTTCTGTTTTTTTGAAGAAAGATTTGAGTGCTCACTCCGTTTTGTGTAGAATAAAAGACTTTTTAAAATCTATTTTAAATTTGATTTAAACTGTCTTTTCTACTGTACTAAAATCTAAATTAAAGTTTAATTCAAAAATGAGACGGTCAAAATCTGGCCCGGTTAAATGAATTTTTTGATAACCCGCTCTTGCTTTTAGTAGCTCATTTATCTTATAACTTACACCTGCTCCTAACCAATTTTGTGCAAAAATGGGTTCTTGTAAGTGAAGCCAGATCTCGTTGTAAAGATCAATTGTAAAATCTGTTGATACTGGATGAGACACTTTTACCAAGTATCTAAACCAATGGAGCACATCTGTATTGTTATTTACAGTTATAAATCTATTTTCTAAACGTGCGCGATGGTTAATTTTTGCTTTGCCCAAATTTTGACTTAAGTAAATGTCTTCAACAATACGTTGTTCTGTAAAAGACTTAGGTGTTTCACTTAAATAAGAAAAGTCATTTTTAAAATAAGCATATCCCAATCCAACAGAAAGGCCGTCCATAACTTTATATTTGGCTCCAGTTCTAATTTTAAATTGTTGTATTTCACTGGCTAATTCAAAAAAACGAAACTGTGTTTGTGCTTGCACACTCCAATGGTCTGATAGTTTGCTATTACTACTCAACACATACCAAGCTCCTAATTCTTCAAATTCACTATTTTGAGCCGAAAGCCCTTGTAGCATTAGTCCTAATAGAAGGAAACAAAAGATTTTCTTCATTGTTTAAAAGCTATTGTCATTTCGGTAAAATCGAAACATTATTATTTAATCATTAAGCCGAACGATTAATGTGTATCTATTTTTATTGGTTTTTGTTTTTCACCATCATTTGGTGTATCACTTTCGCCTTTTAAATAGGTGTCAAGAAACTTAGCAATACTGCTGTAGGCTTTCATTTGGTTTTCTTTTTTAGCAAAACCGTGACCTTCATCTTCAAATAAAAGATACTCAACGGGAACACCATTTTTACGAACACCTGCTACAATCTCATCGCTCTCTATCTGTAATACCCTAGGATCTTGGGCACCTTGTAAAACCATTAAAGGCTTTGTAACATTTTCTGTATGAAATAGGGGAGACTGCCTTTTTAATCTAATACTGTCTTTTGTGTTTGGGTCACCCATTTCTTGGTATAAAGCATCTTTAAACGAAGCCCACCATGGCGGTATGTTTTTTAATGTACGCATCCAGTTTGTAACCCCATAAATATTGACACCCACTTTAAATTCTTCTGGGGCATAAGTTAAAGCGGCCATGGTCATATAACCACCATAAGAACCTCCAAGAATACCTATTTTGTCAGCATCTATAACATCTTGAGTCGCTAACCAGTCTTTACCTGCAATACAATCTTTTAGGTCTTTTTCGCCATGATTCTGGTCATCCATTGCAAAAAATGTTTTACCATAACCGCTACTTCCTCTGTTGTTTACAGCAAGTACCGCATAACCTTGATTAACTAGGTACTGAATATTAGTATTAAATGCTTGTCTTGATTGACCTCCAGGACCACCGTGAACCCATACCAAAGCAGGAACTTTATTTTTTATAGAAGCTTGATGTGGTTGATAATATATAGCAGGAATTTCAACCCCATCAAAAGAGTTAAAACGAACTACTGTTGCTTGTACTAAATCTTCTTGATTAATCTCTTTACTTAATACATCTGTCAGTTGAGCATATTCTTTGGTCTCTAAGTTATAAGAATAGGTGTTTGTTGGTTTTGCAGAACTTCCTACTTTTAAAATAGCCATCTTCTCATTATCGCTAAAGCTAATACTACTTACTTGCTGACCTTCTATTTCTGGAAAGGTAACTTCTTTGCCCGTTGCTGTTTCTGTGACGTAAACAGTGGCTTTAGCATCTTCATTTAAGATCTCTAGAGTGTAAGTACCTTTTTTAGAAAAATAATAACTGTAAGTGTCCCATTTGCTATCTGTCACTTTAGTGGTTTCTCCTGTAGCAATATCATATTTTGATACATAACTAAACTCACTATCCACATCTGTTATAAAGTAAAGTGATTGGCTATCTAAAGAAAAATCTGCACCTAGATTACTACTTAATGTGTCATTAATTTTTGTTTGTTTTTTTGTAGCGAGTTCTACTAAATATAAGTTAGAATTATTGGTTGTAATTGCTTCTGAAACAGTAATATATTTACCATTGTTAGCTATAATACCAAAATCTAAATTAGGACCTAATTGATAAATAGATTTATAGGTGTAGTCTGAAGTATTCATCTGATATAAATCCATAAACTGTGGGTCTCTATCATTCATTTGAAAATAAAAACTATTTCCATCTTCTGCCCATCCTACAAAACCTGTACGTATTCCTTGTTTGGGCGTCAAGCTTTTTACTTTATCATTATCTTTTACAAACAGTTTGTATATTTCATCACCATTACCATCCATAGTAAATAAAATACGATCATCCTTCGGAAAATATGACACCGCATAAATAGAAGCGCTGTCACTTTTTGTAATAGGGATTAAATCACCTCCTTCTGATGCAACCTCATAAATATTATTAATTCCTGAGCGATTACTTGTTATAAGAACTTTAGAATTGTCAAATGAAAAACCAGCAGCACTGGCATTTTCATTATCCATAAATTGCTCAATGGAATATTTTTCAACTTGTTTTTCTGCGGTACTATACTCCTTTGTTTCATTTTTACAACTCAGTAGGAGTAAAGCACACCCTGTGGCTATCAGTAGTTTTTTCATTGTTAAACTATTTAATTAATCAATTTTAAATGTTTTTGTTTCTTTAAAAGTAGGTATTGTAATGGCATTCATTCTATCTGTAAAGACTTTCCAGTCTGTACTAAAAAAGGCATTAGTTTTTGTGAGGGCTTGGTTAAGTTCTGTTTGCGCATGTTGTAATAACGTATGCTCAGTTTGTGTTAACCCATCAGGGCGGCTACCACTATATCTACTCGCACTTCTTATTCGATTGAGCACTGTGATTTCTGGGTTTCTAGTGATACCTTGACGCTTGTCTACAGTACCTATATACAACGCAATTAGTGTGTCTATTTTCTTATTAATGTCTTTAGATGCTTTTAGCTCCTCCTTGTATTTTTCTTTGTTTTCTTTCTTTAAGTTTTTGCTGAAATTTTCTGAAGCCATTTTACTTTCTACCAGTTGTTGTACTGCATCTGCAGCAGTTTGTGTCATTTGCTCAATCTGTTTTGAGGCATTATAACGATCATCAATGGCTTTTTGCGATATATTTAATCGTGGGTCGCTCTCTACAGTAATACTCGTAGCGCTTGCAGTACCGTTATGTTCCATTTCAATACGATACACACCTGGTTTTATAGTAGTTCCGCTTGGCTCATTTTTACTTTTTCTAATGGTTCTAGAGGGTCTATCTACTCCCGCTTCATCCATTCTCCAAACCCATTTATAGATACCATTACTGTCAGGTGTTTTACGTTTTAAGCTTCTTATTAAGCGATCACCATCGTAGATTTTCATATAAATAGAATCTTTAGAAGGCTTACCTGTTTTAGATCTGTTGTCCTTCACTTCATTCTCTTCATCATCTTCATTTTCGGTAGCTATTTCCGAAATAGATTTATACCAATATGAAATTTGTGCTCCACGGGCTCTGTTCTCACCATTGTAGATGGCATCAGCTCCAAAACGGCTTCCTGTAGGTTGTTGATATGCCGCTTGATAGGCAGTAGGGGGTGTAAAAACTTTTAAATTTTCGTGCAGTACCGTTTTGTCTTTAGCGATAGCTCTAAGTGGTCTAATATCATCTAAAACCCATGCTGCTCTACCAAAAGTTCCAATTATTAAATCATGCTCTCTAGGGTGGATCACTAAATCTTTAACAGATACTGTAGGAAAACCATTTGTGTATTTCTCCCAACTAACACCTGCATTTATAGAAAAATATAATCCGTCATCGGTTCCTAAAAACATAAGGTTGTTTTCTTCTGGGTCTTCAATAATACTAAGGGCATAGCTTTCTGTGTCTTTTTCGTTTACAATGCGACGCCAAGTCTTTCCGTAGTTATCTGTTCTGTAAGCGTAAGGGCTGTAATTATCACGTCTATAGTCATTGGCTACTAATAAAGCTGTCCCTTTTTTAGACTTACTAGCTTTTATTTGTGCAATCCAACTTCCGGTAGGTAAGCTTGGTAGGTTTGAGATATCTGTCCAAGTTGTCCCTCCATTTTGAGTAACGTGTACGCGGCCATCATCGGTTCCAACATAGAGTACTTCTTTTTCTACGGAAGAAGGTTCAATTACTAAAATAGTTGTGTGATTTTCTGCACCCGTAGCATCCATTGTTAAACCACCACTTTCGCTTTGTTTTTGTTTTTCGGGATCGTTAGTAGTTAAGTCTGGTGATATCACAGACCAAGTCAATCCTTTATCTGTGGATTTATGAACAAACTGACTTCCGAAGTAAATGGTATTATTGTCAAAAGGGTCTATGTTTATGGCACTATTCCAGTTAAAACGTAATGTTACCTTTGGATCAGGATGGGTTGGTTTTACCGTATAATTATTTCCCGTTTGTGAGTCATAACGACTTACAGAACCTTGTTGACTCATACTCCAGCCATAACGACTATCGTCACGATCTGGAACGACATCAAACCCATCACCAAAACTAATTTCTTGCCAGTAACTGTTTCTTATTCCTTGAGCTTTCCAAACATAAGCAGGGCCTTTCCAACTACCGTTATCTTGCATACCACCATAAACATTGTATGGATACTCATTGTCTACATTTATATGGTAAAACTGTGCTACAGGAAGATTACCAATAAAACGCCAAGTTTTTCCGCCATCGTGAGTGATGTTAAGTCCGCCATCATTCCCGTCCATCATAAAGCTACCGTCTGTTGGGTGAATCCACCAGGCATGATGATCAGGGTGTACGCCATTATCTACACCATAAGCACCCATGAGTTGGTCAAAATTTTTACCCCCATCTTCAGAAACATTGACATAGGTAAATACAGAAAATACTCTGTTTTCATTTTCAGGGTCTACAAAAATATCACTGTAATAAAAGGGTCTGTTGCCTATATCGTTTTTGTCGTTAATTTTTTTCCAAGTAAAACCACTGTCTTCAGATTTGTACAGAGCATTTTTTTTTGCTTCTACTAATGCATAAATAATATTTGGTTTATTAGGAGCGATAGATAATCCTATTCTTCCTAGCTCTCCTTTAGGTAATCCATCTTTTTCTGTTCGTTCTTCCCAAGTTTCACCGCCATTGTGTGTTACAAAGAGTCCAGAGCCATCACCACCACTTCTAAAAAACCAAGGGTCGCGTTTATGGTCCCACATAGCAACTAATAACTTGTTTGGGTTGGTTGGATCCATCACCATATCTGCAACACCGGTAGTTTTATTTTGATATAAAATTTTATGCCACGTTTTTCCGCCATCTGTAGTTTTATAAACACCGCGTTCTTCGTGAGCACCCCAAGGAGAACCAATGGCACCTATATACACCGTATTAGGATCTGTAGGGTCTATAAGTATTTTATGAATGTGTCTGGTTTTTTCTAAGCCCATTGCCATCCAGTTTTTTCCGCCATCTAATGATTTGTATACTCCATAACCACCATTAAGACTATTTCGGGGATTTCCTTCTCCAGTTCCTACCCAAATAACAGCGGGATTAGATTGTGTGATTGCCACTGCACCTATAGAAGCTGTCACTTCATTATCAAAAATAGGATCCCATTTCACACCACCACTAGTAGACCTCCATAAACCACCAGAGGCAGTACCCACATACATAATATCTGGGTTTTGGGTGACTACATCTATAGCAGTAACACGTCCAGACATACCGCCAGGACCAATGTTTCTAGGTGTCATTTCATTAAGCAATGCATTTGTGAGGTCTTGAGCTTGCACGGTTGTAATGATGCTAAGGAAAAGCAAGAGGAATAATCTTTTCATAAAAAATATACTAGGTTTGATTAATCCTTAAAGATAAAAAAAACTATCTCATAATTTGTTAAAATGAAAGATGCTTCACCTTTTAGAAAACCCTAATGAAGGAATGTTTCTAAACTGAAAATAAAAATCTAACTTTTGTTTAACAATCGTGATCGTTTACTTGGCTATTAAAACTGTAATTTTATAAAATGACCCAAGACAAGAACAACAACTTAAACCCAAACTACAAATCGGGTTTCATTTTTACGAAACATACACCAAAAGAACAGTCTATTTTTGAAAGGCTTTTTGATGTTTTTCAAGAGTTAATTACCCATACTTCTGGAGATTTTGATGAAGCCATAGACTGGCTTAGACAATTAGATACAGAATATAAATTAACGACAGAAGAGTATACAATTGATGACTTTATAGCAGAGCTTAAAGAACGCGGTTTTATTAGAGAAGAGTTTCGTCCAGATGGTAAAGGTGGTAATAAGGGAGATGGAAAAGGAGGGATGACGCTAACAGAAAAGTTAGAACGATCACTGCGGAAACGTGCCTTAGATCAGATATTTGGTAAGATAAAGCGAAGTGGTCAAGGAAACCATAAAACTAAATATTTAGGAAAAGGTGATGAGCAGTCTGGTGATTTTAGAGCCTATCAATTTGGTGATGCGCTAGATCAAATTTCAATGACTGAAAGTATTAGAAATGCCCAGATTAATAATGGAATTGGTAATTTTCGCTTAACCGAAAATGATCTTGTAGTAGAAGAATCTGTACATAAATCTCAAATGAGTACCGTGTTAATGATTGATATAAGCCATTCCATGATTCTATATGGTGAAGATCGTATTACGCCAGCCAAAAAAGTGGCTATGGCACTTTCAGAGTTAATAACCACACGCTACCCAAAAGATACACTAGATATTTTAGTATTCGGAAACGATGCCTGGACAATTAAAATTAAAGATTTACCTTATTTAAACGTGGGGCCATATCACACAAATACTGTAGCAGGCTTACAGTTGGCAATGGATATGTTACGCCGTAAAAGAAATACCAATAAACAGATCTTTATGATCACAGATGGAAAGCCTAGTTGTTTGCGCTTACCAGATGGTCGATATTATAAAAACAGTAACGGATTGGACGAATATATTGTAAACAAATGTTACTTGATGGCTAGACAAGCACGCAAGCTTCATATTCCAATTACGACTTTTATGATTGCTAATGATCCTTATTTACAGCAGTTTGTTGATGCTTTTACAGCCGCAAACCAAGGAAAAGCTTTTTACACGGGTTTAAAAGGATTAGGAGAGATGATATTTACAGATTATGAGAATAATAGGAAACGTAAGTTACGTTGAGTTTATAAGAAAGAAGTCTAAAGAAACAGCTTTTCAAACATGATGTTTTGTTGTCAAATAATGTGACTAAAGACTTATCATAAACTAAACCCTCCATTATTCAAATACTTATTATAAAAATAATAGAACAACAATATGAATATTTTAAATATAAAAACTTTCGGTGCGCTTAAAGAAGCCGGCTATGAATACAAAACCGTTAAAGAGGAATTACGACGTAATTTGCTTCAGAAAATGATGAATAAAGAGACGGTTTTTGAAGGGATTCATGGGTATGAATATACTGTAATTCCAGAATTAGAACGTGCTATTTTATCAAAACATAATATCAATCTTTTAGGTTTAAGAGGACAAGCAAAAACAAGACTTGCTAGAAAGATGGTGACTTTATTAGATGAGTATATTCCTGTAGTAGAAGGCAGCGAAATTAATGACGATCCATTAAAGCCAATCTCGAGATACGCTAAAAAGCTTTTAGAAGAAAAAGGAGATGAAACTCCTATAAGTTGGTTACACAGAGATATGCGTTTTTCAGAAAAATTAGCCACACCAGATGTAACGATTGCAGATATAATAGGAGATGTAGATCCAATAAAAGCTGCTAATTTAAAACTTAGTTATGCAGATGATCGTGTGATTCATTTTGGGATGATACCGCGTGCTAATCGTTGTATTTTTGTAATTAATGAACTTCCTGACCTTCAAGCAAGAATTCAAGTAGCACTATTTAACATACTGCAGGAAGGTGATGTACAGATTAGAGGGTTTGCTTTACGTTTACCTTTAGATATTCAATTTGTATTTACAGCAAATCCAGAAGATTATACCAATAGAGGTAGTATAGTCACACCTTTAAAAGATAGAATTGGCTCACAAATACTAACGCATTATCCAGAAACTTTAGAGATAGCCAGAGCAATTACTGCGCAAGAAACCGCAGAGGCAGCAAAAGAAAAATCTAATATTTTTGTACCAGAACTTGCTAAAGATATTTTAGAGCAAATAAGTTTTGTAGCAAGAAAAAGTGAATTTATAGATGAAAAAAGTGGTGTGAGTGCACGATTAAGTATTACTGCTTTTCAAAATTTACTAAGTACTGCAGAGCATAGAGGTTTACGTAATGGAACTATTAAGACCAATGTGAGAGTAAGTGACTTTTTAGGAGTTGTACCTGCAATCACAGGAAAAGTAGAATTAGTATATGAAGGGGAACAAGAAGGGGCAAATGAAGTTGCAAAGCAGTTAGTGGTAGATGCTATTAAAACTACTTTTCTTGAATATTTTCCAAATACTCAAAAATTACAAAAAGCAGATGATGATGATCCTTATCAAGATGTAGTAAATTGGTTTTTTGAACAAAGTAGTTTTGAACTTTTAGATTCTTTAGATGATGATGAGTATAACGCTCAATTAAATAGTATAAAGCCTTTAGACGATTTAATAACAAAGTATGCACAAGAAATACCAGAAAATGATATTCCCTTTCTAAAAGAGATGATTTTGTGGGCTTTAGTAGAAATGAAGAAGCTAAGCAAATACAACCTTACAGATGGTGTTCGTTTTAAAGATGTATATGGAGGTTATATTAGTGGGCTTTAATAGCAGCTCAAGATTAAGGTAAATCAAAGAAATCAATAATTTTATTTTGATGGAACTCTATTATTTAAGCATAAAAAAAGCCGCAAATAGCGGCTTTTTTTGTTTTATAAGATATCCTTTATTATAAATTAGGAATCACTAATTCTTGTCCTGGATGAATAACATCAGCACTTTTAAGTTGATCTGTGTTTGCTTCAAAAATAGCGTTGTATTTCATTGCGTCATTATAATAATGCTTAGCAATTTTACTTAAAGACTCACCACTAGCAACTGTATGGCGTGCATATACAGAAGTGTCAGCTACTTTGATATCTGCCATGATATCTGTTGGGTTTTCACCACCAGATTTTTTAATCTCATCCCAAAGTCTGTCTTTATCATATTGCGTACTTGCAGTACCTCTAATTTCCAATCTATCACCTTCAACTTTAACATCTCCGTCTTGAATGTTTAATGCTTCACCTAAATCTAGTACGTTTTGATATTTTGATTTAACCATAATTTTATTTTTTAAATGTTCAATTTTTTTTACCTCATAAAGATACAGAATCTTTGTAAAATCTTCTCTTAGATCATTGAATAAATTTAACACTTTTCGGCAAAAAACAGGTTTTAAAGCTTAATCACTCTAAGCCATTTTTTTGCATATCCATTGTCTTTGAATTCTATCTAGATAGATATTTAAAGGCTTGTAAGTCTTTAACATTATTAACGGTGAGTGCTATTCCATCTTTAATAATGATATTTTTTGTAGCAATCTCAAGTACATCGTGATAATAATGATCTGTTATAATAATACCTTTTGTCTTTTTAATTTTCTTTAAAATAGATTTCAGTTTTTCTTTGTGTAGTGGTTCTAACATAGAAAAAGGCTCGTCAAGCATTATAAACGGGTGGGGGAGTTGGCTTAACAGAACAACCTCAAAATATTTTAGTTCTCCTAAGGATAATTCGCCAGTTTTTTTGTGCGTCATCGTAGCGATATGCGGATCATAAAAAACGGCATCTTGTTCTTTTTCATTAGGGTGAAACATAATAATTACATCACGTACTTTCATACTTTTAGGTAAAAAAGGGTGTTGAGGTAAATAGGCAATATGCTGCTTTTTAATTACTTCAGAAACAGTAAGGGCATTATCATTTAGCGCTACTGAAAATGTATCTGCTTTCACATTTCCGAAGAGAATTTTAAGCAAGGTAGATTTTCCCGAACCGTTGCGACCAAAAAGCCCCAGTATTTCGCCAGTCTCCAATGAAAAAGAGATGTTTTTTAAAACAGGCTTTTTCTTGAAATTTTTAGAAACGTTATGTAAGACTAAAGTCGCCAATGATAATTGATATTAAAAGATATAAGCCAATAAACACCGGAAGCGCAAGCAGGGTGTTTATTAAAAATGATGATTTAAAAAGTTGCCATTTTGTAATTCCTAAGTTTTGATAGCTAAACCACTGTTCTTTATAAAAGGTGTTGAATGCTACAAAACCAAAAAGTAGTGCTAGGCTTGTAAAAAGAATAAAACCATATAATACACCAAAAATCAACACTCCTAAAATTCCAAATGCAGCTACAAATGGAAAAATAGAAGTGTAAAATTGTATATGTGGTCTAGTATTCATTAATGTTCACAAGCACCGTGAATAAAACTTCCGCTTTCTTCATGCCACTCAAAAGCTTGATTGTAGCCATTTACTTCCCAATAAAAAGGAGCACGTGTTTTAGGTGAATTTCCTAATTCGTTCATTGTTTCTGGATCATAAAGGCGTCCGTTTTGCATTATAAATTTTATGTACTGTGTGTTTTCTATGTCTTCTAGCGGATTTTTATCTAGCACTAATAAATCTGCTAGTTTTCCTACTTCTAGACTTCCTAAGTCTTGCCCAGCACCAATATAATTTGCGCCATTAATCGTAGCCGCTTTTAGTGCTTCATGATTGCCTATGCCTCCAGCAGCGATCATCCAAGTTTCCCAGTGAGCTCCTATTCCTTGAATCTGTCCGTGAGCACCCATATTTACTTTAACACCAGCATCACTTAGATCTTTTACTGTTTTTGAAACTAAAATATGCCCATTTTCGTATTCTTCTAATGGCACCATAACTCTATGTCTAGAACGGCTATCAATAATCGCTCTCGGACTGTATTTTAAGAGTTTTTCGTTTTCCCACACATTGTCACGTTGGTAATAATAATACTCTCCGTTAAGTCCGCCATAATTTACAATAAGCGTAGGAGTGTACCCTGTACCACTGTTTCCCCAAATCTCTAAAACATCTTTATAAACCGGTGCAACAGGAATATTGTGTTCTACACCAGTATGACCATCTATAACCATGGTAAGGTTATGGAAAAAGGTAGAACCTCCTTCTGGTACAACGTTTATACCTTGTTCTCTAGCGGCTTGTAATACTTGTTGACGTTGCTCACGGCGTGGCTGATTGTAACTCTTCACACTTTTTGCCCCAAAGGCTTTAGTACGTCTAATACTGCTTCTAGCATCGTCAATATCATTAATAACAGCTTTAAAATCTCCATCTGCTCCATATAAAATAAAGCCAGTAGAGAAGAGACGTGGCCCTGTTAGTTGACCATTTTTTTGCAGTTCGCTTAAGGTAAATACCGTTTCTGTATTTGCAGAAGGATCGTGAGACGTTGTTACACCAAAGGCAAGATTTGCAAGAAATTGCCAGTTTTGCTGTGCAGGAATACCGCTTCTAAAAGCTCCTATATGTGCATGGCTGTCTACCATACCTGGCATAATTGTTTTTCCTTGTACATCATACACTTTTGCATTTTCTGGTACGGGTGTTTTAGCGGCAGTTCCTACTGCAATAATTGTATTTCCTTCAATAATGATGTTTCCATTTTCAATAATTTCGTCACCCTTCATCGTAATAATACGAGCATTTGTAAAAGCGATTTTTCCTGACGGATTATCAACTGGTGCTGTTAGATTTACTTTTATTCCACTGGTAGCCATTTCAGAAGGAGTAGCATTACCACCTGGTACAAATGAAAACTTTTCTTTTAGCGTATTACTGAAATATTCGTCACCTAGGGTCCACATAATTTTTTTGCTATCTGGAGACCAGTGAAGGTTTACACCAGCGTCTTTTGCAATTTGTTGAACAGGCACATTGTTACTATTTCCGTCAAGGGTAAGAGGCTTTCCTGTTTGTGGCATAGGTGCAACATATGCTTTGTGTAGGTTTGAAAAAGCCACCCACTTATTATCTGGACTAGGTACAATGCGGTTTGCATACTTAGAGATTAAGTGTTCGCGCTCATCGTTTCCTTTTAAATTAACAGAGATTAGTTTTTTTGTCAAGTTTCCGAAGTAAGTACCACCCGTTTGTAAAAAAATACGGCTATCATCTTCATTAAAACGTGGATATTCACCATTTGCATTTAATTTTATTTCGGAAGTTCCATCTGCTGTCATGATATAAATACCAGCATTTTTAGTGAAAGAGTTTCCTTGATCGCTATTTCCTTTTTCCTTTTTAAAAACAATATGCTTACCATCATTAGAATAACTTGGTGTGCGATAGATTCCTTTTTCTTTTGTGAGTTTTTGAGGGGTTCCTCCGTTTAAATTGAGTTTGTAGATGGCTCCTTTTTCAATATCATTCCACGTAACATAAACGATGTCTGTGCCATTAGGGGCAAGGCTTGGTTCGTACTCAAAATCTGTTGCAGTAGTTAATCTTGTAGGCGTCCCGTTAGGCAATTCTTTTTTGTAAATTTTACCTAGTGCATTAAAAACTAGTGTTTTTCCGTCTGGAGTGGTAATAGCGTCTCTAATTACTTTTGAAGTAAACGTAGTTCTATCTATAGGGCTGTCTGTTTTTACCGTTTGTGCTAAGTCAATTTTTACATCTGCCTGAAAAGGGATGTTAGTAACCGCAAGGCTTTTAATATTTATTTTCTGAAATGTTCCGCCACTCCAGAATACGATATCTTCATTATTAGGCATCCAGTCAAAATTAGGGTAGACTCCAAAAATGGCCCAAGCTTCTTGTTGATCTTTATTTAAAGTATCATAAATAGGGTATTCTTCGCCCGTTTCTAAATTATGGATGTACAAAACTGTTTTTTCACGAACACGTTTTACAAAAGCGAGCGTTTTACCATCTGGAGATAGGGTAGGGCGAGCAGCACCACCTGGTCCTCCTGTGATGGTTTCGATTTTACCCGTTTCTAAGTCATATCTTTTAATAACATAAATCTGACTGTTAGGATCTTTGTTATATTGAAAAAAGCCACCTGGATACATGTCTTCAGAATAATACACATACTTTCCATCTGCAGATACAAAAGGCTCACCAACATCTTGCTGGTCGTTTTTACGGGCTGTTAATTGAATTCCGCTACCGCCTGTTTTATGATATTGCCAGAGTTCTCCAGCTCCTAAGCTACGACCACTAGAAAAATGTTTTCTAGCAATGAGGTAATTTCCATCTGCCATCCATACCGCATTGTTAAGCAGTCTAAAATTTTCTTTGGTTACTTGAGTTGCATTATCACCGCTAGCATCCATTGTCCATATATTATCACCGCCACCAGCATCACTTGTAAACGAAATGTGTTTCCCATCTGGGCTAAAACGAGGTTGAACTTCAAAGGCAATACCTGTTCTAATTGCTTTTGCTTTTCCGCCAGTAATAGGCATTGTGTAAATATCACCTAGCATATCAAACACAATAGTTTGTCCATCTGGACTTACATCGAGGTTCATCCAAGTTCCTTCTGTAGTTGTAAATTTATGCGTTTTATAGTTAAAATCTTTACCCGGGTTATTGACATCCCATTTGGTTAGATCTGTATCTTTTTGAGCAAAGCTTAGCGTGCTTGCAAGAAGTAATGTAAAAGCGAAGATATATCTCATTATAGCTTATTGAATTTTTTTAGAGTAATTTGTTTTAAAGATATAGGTTTTTAAGGAGTAGCACAATAGATTTAACCGTTCAATAAATATGTTGAGTATATGTAATCTAGTATTATAAGTGTCAATCCTTGCTAGATAAATCATTGCTTAACATACCGATAAATTAGTATTAAACGTAATGAAAAATCAGTTACTTTATATGTGTTTTAGTCTGAAAATAATGTTTCTTATTCTGCTTAAGATTTTAAGTTGTTTTATAATATCTTATGTTTAAAAAAATACTATTAATGAAGCTTGGCTGAAACAGTTTGAAGATCGAAATATGATATGTTTTATCACGGAGTATAAAGGAGTAAATCAAATCAATACAAACACTTACATCTAAGTAAAAGTGATTGTTTTAATGTGAAAAGCGAAAAATTGCCGTTTTTTTTCTTAAAATTTAAAAATAAAAGTAAGTTATTAGAAAATCTTTCGACAACTTTGTACTAATATAACCATAAACCTATCAAATGAAATTTATTTTATTATCAATCGCGCTTACGGCATCATTGATTTCATGTAAAAATGAAACAAAAAATATTGAAAATCCTACACCTAAACTCGCAGAAGTAATCACGCCTAAATACAAAGGTTCGTCTGATAAATTTGCAGCAAGTATTGAGCGAGCACATAATAAAGCAGTATTTGTTTCAAAAGATGCTGTGTCATTTGATATTGCAATCCAATTTGGTGGAAAAGAAAGATTAAACGGAACAATGACTTTAAAGACAGATAGTTCTCATGGTCTAATAGAATTAGCCGATGGGAATAAAATGTTTGTTAATGGAAACAAACTTTTTGTTACTCCAGGACTAGCTGACAATAAAGGAGCTCGTTTTGACGCCTTTACCTGGTCATATTTTGCATTATTTCCTTTTAAACTAGGTGATGAAGGGACACAATGGTCTAATGAAAGTAGCAGAGATTGGAATCAAACAAGTTATGATACTAAAAAACTTTCATTTAAAGCAGGAAGTGGAGATACGCCAGATGATTGGTATGTTATTTATAAAGATAAAACTAGTGATTTACTTACGGCAGCTAGCTATATTGTGACATTTGGTAAAACTGTGGAAAAGGCAGAGTCTGATCCTCATGTTATTTCTTATGATGATTATGTTTCTGTTGATGGAGTTCGTTTTGCAAAAGATTGGAAGTTTTGGGGATGGACAGAAGAAGATGGTTTTGGAGAAGATCAAATAGGAGCTGCACAATTATCTAAATTTAAATTTGTAGCAACAGATGACTCTACATTTAAGGCCCCTGATGATGCTATAGAAGTAGCACTGTAATACATATTACAATTTTAAAAAAATGCTCATAATATGATTTATTATGAGCATTTTTTTTAGCGTGTTTTTATATGGTTTTCACATAACCTAATTATTTCTGAAACTCTTTTTAGTATTGTTGGTTCTGTTTTAGCTGTTACTAACCATCTTAAATAATTTTTTTGATAGCTAGGAGCTAGTGTATTATAAAAGTTAAAAGCTTTCTGGTTTTCATTAAAAGCAGCTTGTAAAATAGGAGGGATAATCCCATTGTCTGGACCATCCATTAAAGACCAAGTACCTGTTTTTTTTGCGTGATTAATAAGTTCCCATCCCGCATCTTGAATCAATCCTGCTGCTTCTAGCTCAATAACGTGTTTTTTATTGAGTGCGCTCCAAGTACTTTTTTTATTTCTAGTAGTAAATAATTGACGTCTTTTTCCGTTTCCTAAACTTTGTACTGTGCTGTCTATCCACCCAAAGCAAAGAGCTACTTTTACCGCTTCTTCCCAGCGCATACTAGCCTCTTTGTTCTCTACCTTGTATAAAATGATGTAAACACCATTAGGATGAAGATTGTGGTTTTCTAAAAGCCAATTATAAAAATCTGCATCTTTAGAAAAATAAAGTTCTGGTCGTTCCATTGACTGCTATGTATGGGAAGATTTTATTCTACTTTATCAACTTCGATATAAAAATCTTCTTTGAATTTTAAAGATTTTATATCCCCTTTATTCTCAAAGTTTTGCCACTCTGCATTAGGGTGTATCCATTGTTCTTTTCCATTAATGATAGCGATTACAGGCATATCAAATCCTTCAATAATATCGATATATCTATAAGCCATTTCATTAAAAGAAGTTTGTTTGTACTCTAACTTAGGCACCATTGTAGTTCGTAAATATTGATCCCAGAATTGAGTAAGATCAATTCCCGTTTCAGTACTCATAAAATCTTCTACCTGTTGCGATGAAACAATTTGATGATAAAAATCTTTATTTAGTTTTTTTAATAGCGCTCGCCATTTTTTGTCATCTTCTACAAGCTGACGTAAGGTGTGCAATATATTTGCTCCTTTATAGTACATATCGCCACTTCCTCTATTATTCATTCCATAAGTACCTATCAGTGGGCGGTCGTTAAGTATGGTTCTACGTGTTCCTATTACATATTCGCTAGCAGCTTCTTTACTATAATTATAATCAAGATATAAACACTCAGAATAGGCTGTAAAACCTTCGTGAATCCACATATCTGCTACATCGCTATTGGTAATACTATTAGCAAACCATTCGTGACCTGCTTCGTGTACAATAATAAAGTCAAAACGTAAACCCCAGCCAGAACCAGATAAATCTTTACCTAAATACCCATTTTGATACCCATTTCCGTAGGTAACACTACTTTGGTGTTCCATCCCTAAATAAGGTACTTCTACGAGCTTAAAGCTATCTTCGTAAAAAGGGTAGGGCCCAAACCAATATTCAAACGCGTTTAGCATCATGGGTACTTGGCTAAATTGTTCTTTTGCTTTCTCAAGATTATGCGATAAAACATAGTAGTCAAGGTCTAATAATCCCTTAATACCCTCATGTGTAGCTCCAAAATGTGTATAATCACCCACATTAACATTTACCCCATAATTATTGATAGGTTGCGTTACACTCCAGTTCCAAGTTTTAGTTTCTCCATGGTCTTCTTCAGAAATTAGCCTACCATTACCCACGCCCATTAAATGTGAAGGTGTCGTAATACTTAGCGCTACGCCATTATCTGGTTCGTCAGATGGGTGATCTTTACAAGGCCACCAAACACTTGCACCAATGCCTTGATTTGCTGTGGCAATAAAATCGTTTCCTTTTTCGTCTTTTTTCCAAGAAAAACCACCATCCCAAGGCGCGTTTTCTGCTTCTTTAGGTGCTCCGCTAAAACTGATAGTAATAGCTTGTTCAGAATCAATTTCGGCTGTTTTTTTAAACTTTATATAATGAAAATTTCCTTTAGTTTTAAACTTCAGTTTCTTTCCATTTTGAGTGATTTTATTAATCTCCATAGGAGCTTGTAAATCGATACGCATCACTTTTTCTTCATCTAATACTTTATAAGTGATCGTATTTGTTCCTTCTATGGTTTTTGTTTCTGGGAAAACTTCTACTTTTAAATTGTAGTGTAAGACATCCCACCATGCGCGATCTTTAGTGACGGTACCACTTAGTTCATCTTCTTTGCTAAACTCTTCTTGAGCAAATAATTGAAATGAGGTAAGTAGTATTAAACTGAGGCTTAATATCGCTTTAAATTTTGCTTGAGATAGTGCGCTAAACTTATTAGTTATGTGTGTGTTTTTCAAATTTTTAAATTGAATGATTATTAATTTTCAACTGTAAAAAAATCTTTTTGATACGTGGTAAAAATAGAATTTAAAAGGCGAATTTTAAAACTTGGCTTTCTTTCGTTACTGATGAAGCGATGAAGTGTTTTTTGTTATTATACATCAAATTACCTAAAAACCGCATTAGGAAAAGCCACCACACTCTCGTGTCCATCTTTCCCTACAGCAGCAATTCCGAAGAAAAAATTATCCAGTACAATTCCTTCTAAAGTAAACTCTGAAACATCACCTACATAACGACTGTAATCCCAAGTAGGACTTGTAGTGTCACGCCAGTAAATTTTATATCCTACTGCATTTTTACTTTTAGACCATTTAAATTTTGCAGCCGGTTCTACAATACCACCTATAGCAACATCTGTGGGTGGAGCAGGAGCCCAGGCTAAACTAGCCATATTAATTGCATTGACTGCAGTGAGCTTTTTTGCGTAGTCAAAATTGACGAATTTAAGTTTATCGCCATATTCAATACCATTTTCTGTACGGATATCTTGATGTTGTTGGGTATAGTTTTCATGAGCTTCCATAATACGAATACCGGCATAGCCTAAATCATTAAAAGAACGATGGTGTCCGCCACGTCCAAAACGGTCTAGACGATAAATCATCATTGGGTTCATTTCTGGCATATAAGTTTTTGTAGTTTTATGTACATAGCGAGCCAATTGTCTAGAAATCCCATCAACTTCACCACCATAAAAACGACGCATTTTTCGTTGTTTCTCTGTTTCGGTAGGAGGAACGGGTTCACTAAATATCCTGAAATCTACATTGCTTATCACACCATCCACACCTTTGATATTACCTATCATATCGTTATTAAAAACCCCAATGATATCCCACTCTTGTTCTTTAGCATATTGAGCAAAACCAGCGCCACCAAAAAGTCCTTGCTCTTCACCACTTAAACCTAGATAAACTATGTTTGCATCAAACTGGTATTTACTCAATACGCTAGCAGCCTCTATGGCACCAGCCATTCCGCTAGCATTATCATTGGCTCCAGGCGCATCTTTTGTATAATTACTGCCATCACTATTGCGAGAGTCTATATCACCGCTCATTATAATGTATCTATTAGAGCCTGTTTTGCTTTTCTGTATCGCTACCACATTTACGACCCAAGTATCCATAGGAACTCGGTCATTACCTTTAGCGAGTACTAAATCTTTCTGATAAAAAACATCGATGCAATTATTACATGAAGCAGAAATGTTCTCAAATTTTGATTTAATCCAACGTCTAGCTGCGCCTATTCCACGTGTATCGCTTATGGTATCACTAAATGTATTACGCGTTCCAAAACCTGCTAGTGTTGTGATATCTGCTTCAATTCTTTCTGCAGAGACGTCTTTAATTATATCATAAATTCTAAGGTCTGTTTGTGCATTACATACCATAGAAGCAAATAATAAGGTAGCTGTAAATAAATATCTCATAACTCGTTGTTTATATTAATATCAGTTAATCTTTCGTTGATGTAAGAGGCGTAGCAACCAAAGCTATTTTGCTTTTATCGGGACTAACGGTAATTCTGTTTATTTCTGAAATATTATAACCTGTTAAATCAGCAATTTCTTCCCACTTGGCATTTCCGAAGAAATCATATTTATAAAGCTTACTGCCGCTACCTAATAATAATTCGCTTACAGAATACCAGCAATGATCTTGAATACCAATAGGTAAATCACAAACATAGAAGCTTTCGCTATCCTCTAGTATGTTTATCACAAAGATTTCGTGGACGCCATCTTCATTTACTGCCGTATAACTAATGCTATTTGAGCTTGGAATTTTATGTATAGATCTTCCGGCATTAGTGGTTATTTTATCTACCTCACCCGAAGTTAAATTTGCTTTAATAAGTTCTAAGTCGTTATTATTTAAAACAGATGCCACAATGTTATTATCATCGTGAAAGGCAAAATATGCTATTTTATACTCCTCAAGTAGCGCTGTGCTTTTAGCCAATCCATTTTTGTTTAGATCATAACGATATAAACGTTGTAATCCATCTGGATCGAGACGTACGGCAGCAATCTTATTTGAATTAGGGAATTTTTGTGGTGAATATTCTCCACCTGCCGTAGTTGCATTTATTCTTGTTTTAGTATTTGTTGTTAAATTAAAACTCATGATTTCTGTCTGGTCATTTTCAGTTCCTGCATAAAGAAGAAATTCATTACTAGAAAAAGAAGGTTGACTATCATACCCAATGTTATTAGATATGTTTCTTACATTTTTTATTACAATAGTGTCTTCAACGCTTTGAATATCTATTACATAAATCTCTGTTTCTTCTTGTGCGAGTAGGGTTGTAGTACAAAGTAGTAAGATTGTATATTGTAGTATGTTCATGATAGAAGCGGTTTATTTATCTAAAAAATGCAGTAAAAATAATGCTTGGTCTAAATTATGGTTAATTTTGTTCTTTCTATAAAATTTGAACAAAAAATAATTATCACTTATGTTAAAAAAACTATTTGGATCTAAAAAAACCGAACTCACTAATGACGAAGTAGAAAAAGAAATGAAAGTGGAGGATGGTCAAAAATTAGGTGTTTCTGAAGAAATGCTTCTTTTTGGAGGTTTTCAAGAATTAAACGAATATTATTTTTTTGAAGGTTTATTTTTAAGCACAAGTAGTTATAAGAGTAGAACAGGAGCAACCATAACATTTAGTGGTAAAAAAGGAACATTTACATTACCATCTGCCATACAAGAGTTTGAGTGTGAATATGCAAAACCACTACAACGGTATGTTTCTCAAATTAGTTTTGATGTTACAAAAGCACAAATTAAAAAAATACAAGACGGAAGTTATGACAAAGTAACATTTACAGTGAAGAAAAAAGTGTTTGAACTTTCAAAAAGTTAAAGAGGATAATAAGTTATGTCTCTATTAAATTAAAAATAGAAGATTTTCTATTAGAGCATATTTTTTAAGATATTTAAGAATCATATTGTAAGAAGCCATTGAAGTTATTTTCAATGGTTTTTTATTTTTTTAAATTTTAACTTAATTTAACAAACCGTGATTTTAATTGCCACGTAGGTATACTAAATAACATATTAATAAAAACAAATGAATATGAAAAGTAGAACTACACGCAGTCTGTTATGGACGATTACCTTATTTTTTACTTCGCTAATTACTTTAGCGCAAGTTACAAACGGAAATGACAATGGCCCAGGCTCATTAAGGCAAGCAGTTATTGATGCAAATGCAAATGCAGGACCCGATTTTATAAATATAGATCCTGGTTTAACAATATCACTTACTTCTGGAACTATCAATATCACAGATACAGTATTTATTTTTGGAAATAATAGTACAATAGATGGATCTTCTAATACAGATAGAGCTTTTACTGCAATTGGAACATCAGGAATTTCAGAAACAGTATCATTCGATAATTTAAATTTCAATAATAATTCAGCTATAGGAGATGGAGGTGCAATTAAGGCGTCAGATATGTCTGTATTTATTAATAGTGGGGTTTATTCAAATAATGAGGCAACTGGAATGCCAGCAAGTGGAGGAGCTGTGTATATAGAAGGAGCAGAAAATTTAGACATCATTGATGCTGAGTTTACTGCTAACACAGCAACTAGAGCTGGTGGAGCCATAGAAACTCAAATAATAGGTATAGGATTTATTACAATCTCTGGGACTACTTTTACAAATAATACAGCTTCTGGTGCTCCAGGAAATGGAGGAGCACTTCATATAACAGGAAATACAGATGCTTCAATTAGCGGAGGTTCTGCAGATGGAAACATAGCAGCAAATGAAGGTGGTGCATTCTGGAACGGATCTGGAGTGATGACTATTTCAAACACAGTAATACAAAATAACATCGCTCAAGGTGATGATGCAGACAGTGGTGGTGGTGGTTTATTTAATGAAGGCGGAGTGCTTACGTTAGATCCAACAACTATAGTTTCAGGAAACGCTGCAACAGGAATTTCCGGTTCAGGAGGAGGAATATTAACAAACAATGGATCACTTAATATAGATGGTGTTACTATTTCTGGAAACACTGCAAATAGAGCAGGTGGTGGTATTGAAGTTATAGCAATTGCTGGAGATACTTATACATTTACAAATGTTACATTAGAGGGTAATATGATTGGTACTGCTGCACCAGGAAACGGTGGAGCATACCATATTAGTGGTGCCGGAAATAGTACGTTTATTGGTTGTACAATTATAAATAACACTGCTGTTGAAGGTGGTGGACTTTGGAATTTTGGTGGAGGAATTATGACCGTAACAGGTTCAACAATAGATTCAAATATCGCAACGGGAGATTTAGCAACTAAAGGTGGAGGTGGTATCTTTAATAATGGAGGAACATTATTAGTAGACGGTTTATCACAGATAGTAAATAATATGGCTAGCGGGACTTCGGGTTCTGGTGGTGGTATTTTAAGTAATGCGGGAGATGTTACAATTTTGGGCGCAGGTACAGCAATTTTAGCAAATACTGCAAATAGAGCCGGTGGAGGTATAGAAATAATTGACGGTTCACTGACAACAAATGATATCGATTGGAATGACAATAACGCAGGTGTTTCACCAGCCGTAGCTGCACCAGGAAATGGAGGAGCTTTACACGTTTCTGGTGTTGCTGTTATAGAAATTAATGGTGGAAATATTAATAATAATAGTGCTGCATTAGAAGGAGGAGGAGTATGGAATCAAGCAGGTTCTACTATGACACTAGAGAATTCAAATATGATGAATAACGTTGCTAGTGGTTCTGCTGCAGATGATGGAGGTGGCGCTGTTTTTAATAATGGAGGAACATTAAATATGATTAATGGTACGTTTTTAGATAACATAGCAGATGGAGCTTCTGGTTCTGGTGGCGCTGTTTTAAGTACTGGTGGAGCGGTAACTATCAATACTAGTGTAATTACAAACAACTCATCAAATAGAGCTGGTGGTGGAATTGAAATTGCTGCTGGAACATTAGTTACAACAGATATTACATTATCAAATAACATAACGAATACTGCGCCAGGAAATGGTGGAGGTCTTCACGTAGGTGGAGGAGCAAATTCAACAATCACAGGCGGAACAGTAGATGGAAATACCGCGGGATCTGAAGGTGGTGGTTTATGGAATAGCACAGGAATAATGACTGTAAATGGAGTAACTATCACTAACAATACCGCAAGTGGAGCCATGGCCGAAAATGGTGGTGGAGGAATCTATAATGATGGTGGAACGCTAAATGTAGATGCAGCTACTTTTATAGATGGAAATATAGCAGATGGAGCGGCAGGTTCTGGTGGAGGTATTTTAACAAATAACGGCCTTTTAAATATAGATGGTGTAACAATCTCTAATAATATAGCAAATAGAGCCGGTGGAGGTATAGAGGTACGTTCTCTAGAAGGAGATACCTACACTTTTACAGATGTTACTCTTGATGGTAATTCTATAGGAGTTGCTGCGCCAGGTAATGGTGGTGGATATCACATTAGTGGTGCTGGTAATAGTACATTTATAGATTGTACAATAACAGATAATACTGCAGTAGAAGGAGGAGGACTTTGGAATTTTGCTGGTGGTACAATGACTGTATCTAATTTAAATATTCAGAACAATATTGCAACAGGTGATTTAGCTACTAAAGGTGGTGGAGGTATATTTAATAGTGGAGGTACATTATTGGTTGATAATTCAACAAGTTTTACAAATAATCAAGCAACAGGAACCTCAGGTTCTGGAGGAGCTTTATTTAGTACTGAAGGAGAAGTAACGATATTAGATGCCGTATTTGAAATTAATGCAGCAAATAGAGCTGGTGGTGCCATAGAGTTAATTGATGGTGCCTTAACAATTTCTGAAACGTTATTTTATCAAAATGATGTTAATGGAAGTGCAGGAACACCAGCACCAGGTAATGGAGGAGCAATTCATATTACAGGCATTGCAGCTACTGATATCTTAGCATCAGAATTTATAGATAATGTTGCTGCTGCAGAAGGTGGTGCATTATGGAATCAAACGGGTAGTACCATGAATGTTATCATGTCTAGATTAGCAGGAAATTCTGTATCAGGAATGGCAGAAGGTAATGGTGGTGGAGCTATTTATGTAAATGGTGGTGATTTTAATTTAGAATCTTCTACAGTTAATCAAAATAATTCTTCTTCACGTGGAGGAGCAATTGTATCAGATAGCGGAATAACGACTATAATGAGAAGTACAATCTCTGGTAATACAGCCCTAGGAAATGGAGGTGCTATATTTACTAATGCAGAAACAAATATTAACGCAGTAACCATTGCGATGAACAATAGTGATGCAGAAGGTGGTGGTATCTTCGGAAATGCTATTACGACACTTAAAAACACGATTGTTGCTCAAAATACAGCAGTAAATGGTAATGATGTTGCTGGTTTAAATGTGATGTCTAATGACTATAATCTTATTGGAACAGATGACTTAAATGTGTTTTCTGAAATGACTAATGATATTGAAGAACAAGATGCTATGCTAGGACCTTTACAAAGTAATGGCGGGGCAACTGAGACTCACGAACTATTAACAGGTAGTTTAGCGTATAATGCAGGTGATCCTACAGATCTTTTTAGTGATCAAATAGCACAAGATGTTTTTGACGGAATTAGAGATATTGGTGCATTTGAATCTCAAACGGTTTTATTAGCTGTAGCTACTGTATCAGCTTCAGAAAGTGGGATTGTAATATTTCCAAACCCATCACGAGGACAAGCTACAATAGATATTCCTGCAACTTTTGGATCTAATTTAGAAGTAAATGTTATAGAGGCTGCTAGCGGAAAACGAATAACTACTTTTAACGCAAATATAGGTGCAAACGATTTAGACTTTAATAACTTATCTGTTGGAGTTTATATTGTTACAGTAACATCAAATGATGTGTCATCTGTACATAGAGTTATTGTTTCTAGATAAGTAATAGCTAATGATTTAATAAACTTAAAAATCCCAGTAATGATTATTCATTACTGGGATTTTTTTTATGTTATCTGAAGTATAAATCTTTATAAAATTTCAGTAACCAAATAAATCACTATTCTACAAATAAAGCTGCGGTTTTATAAAAAGGAACCCCTTGGTGTGTAATTCCTTCTATTTCTACTATATAAGGACCTTTTAAATCACTGGAGTAAAATGAAATTTCTGAACTCGTTTTATCTCCGATGAGTAATTTAGGTTCCCAATGTATGGTAGATCTAAAATCATCTCGGTCATGATTAAATGATTTGCTCTTATAATCTGGAGCATAAAATTCTTTTGCACTATAAAATCCAGGATTTTTAAATTGTAAAGTACCAAACCTTTCATTTTTCAAAATGGTATGATCTCTAGATCCTCTTTTAGTAAAAACAGCAACAACACCATAAACTTCTAAGGGGTAGCGAACAGCATCTGAACCTCTTAAAACATCAATAAAATCTATAGTGTCTTTGTGTAAACTTAATATTGTTTGAACATCTACTGGAATATTATCTAAAAGCAATAGGGGTTGACCTCCCGCTATATGAATGTTATAATCTGTAGCACCTCCTATATTACCACGTTCTATTTTAAGTTGCGGAATATTAAGTAATAATGATAACATATCTGGAGAACCCGTTATTCTTTCGTCGTCTACAACAATTCTGTGCGTGGGTTTAAAGTGTTTTGTTCGCTTATTGCGTATTTCATCTTTAATTTCTTCTTTTGTTTTTACTTTTCCTTCAAGAAAAACTTCGTCTAGAACTTCTCTATCATTGTCAAATTTATAATTTGATTCAATAGTCTTTAAAGATGCTTTTTTATAAGCAGTGATATTATCTTTTTTAATGAATACGGTTTCACTTTTTGGTTCTCGTATTATTTTAGGAATATCTATTGACGGTTTAATATTTATTCGTGTATTTAAGTTTTTTTCAGTTGTATCTAAAAAAGAAGTTTCTGTAGCTTGAATAATCACATCAATACTATCATTATAGACAAAAGGGCCGTAAGAGAAAACACCATTATGATCCGTTTGCTTTGTTTCTTGATACATACCTTCGTATTTAAATGTGAGTTTGGTGGTTGTCTCTTTATTTAAATAGGGTTTTATAGTACTAAGGGTATTTCCTTTAATGTAAATTCCTGTTTCTGGATCAAATTTTTGTAGAGGTTCTTTTTCTAAAAATTCTTGCCACTTAAATCTTCTCCATCCATGAGTCATCATTGTGAGGTCTAATAGATATTGTTTTTTTACTTCTTCATTTTCAGTAAAGAAGTAGTTAGGAGACATTATTTTTCCTTTAAGATCTGAGTTTAATAAGAGCCACGTTTTAATGTTTTCGGCATTTTCATCAAGTGTAATGGTTGAGGTATCTGTAATCGATACCGACATTGTACTCGGTATTATTTGATTAGTAACATCTTTTACATCTATAGCTAAAGTTACTTTTTCTCTTGGAGATATTTGCGTTTTATCACTTTGAATAGTAACAATTGGGGCTTCTTGATTTTTGTTTATAAAAACCAATCGTTCTGCCACTGGTTTTTTTGATGCATTAAAAAGAGTGATTTCTAAAACTCCTTCATTTAGTTCTGTTTTAGGGATTTTAACCAATGTAGATTTTAAATTTCTTTTTTCAATATAATCGAAAGCCATGGTACCTCTTTGATGGCCAATAATTAATAAATCTTTTAAACCTTCTTTGTTTTTAGTCGTAATTTCGACATTTACGTGATCTTTGTTTATTGAAGTTTTTAGTACGTATCCATTGAGTAAGGCGCTAGGTAAGGGGTATTCAATTTCTTTATTGTCAATTGTGATAATCGCACTATATGTTTTTCCTAATTCTGGTTTTAAATAGCAGGACCCTAGACCAAACTCAAAGGTTGAAAAATCTGTTATTTTAGTATTATTGTTATCTACAATAAAGCCTTTTAAGCTATTAGAACTTTTGTTTTGTCCTTCAACTTTTATCGCAACTCTAGAAGAAATTCCATTAACTAGATATCCTCCTTCTGGATAAAAACCAATATCGGGACTTATTAGATTTTGCTTGACTTCTTCTAAAACTGTAGTTTCGTTATTTAGGGTTTCTTGAGCTTCAAATTCAGGAATTGTCGAGTCGTAAACTTTAATATTTTTCTTAAAGAAATACTCATTTCCCTGATTACGCATATAGTTTGTATATCCACGTAATAAATAGTCTCCTTCTTTTAAATCTGCAGGTAGCTCAATGTCTCCAGCGACACTTAGGTCTTCGGTAAACAGTTTACGTTGTTCAAAAACACTGTCTTTTTCATTAATTAATTCTACATAAATTACATAGCTTTTTTCAGAAACGGTATGTGTAATACCATTAACGAGATAGCTGCTAAACCATATTGTTTCGCCTGCTGTATAGTAGGGTTTGTCTGTGTGAATGTAAATTTTTTCTGGAAAACTATCTTTGGCGTATTTGTCTAATTTATAGCTTATCAGTGATTTAAGGGAGTCGATTTCTTTTACAGTAAACGAAAGGCAAACTATAAATAAAGCGAGTAAGGGTATTGTTTTTTTAATTTTCATTAGTCAACTAAAATCTTTTTTGTTTATTGAAATACCAAATAGGGGCATTTCTTCAACTTTTATAAAAAACGTTCTATAAGATTATTAGTATCAGTTAATGCTATTTCACTGGTTGTTTAAACTGGAGAAAAAAATGCTTAAAAATTAACACAGGAATCAAAACGAAGAATTTTTTATAACAACTTGCAATTTAAATTAAAAATAATCAATATAATATTCATTGTTTATTTTTAAATAGATAGCATATAAAAACCGCCCAATAGTATAAAACTTTTAGGCGGTTTAATATAATTAGTATTTCCGAAGTACTACTAGAAAGAATATTTTCCTTCAGCAGAAACTTTCTCTGCAATTACTTTACGTAACGTACCTATGTTAGGCATGTTTTGATATTTAGTAAAACGTTTAAGTCCCATTAACATCATACGTTGTTCATCACCTTCGGCAAAAGAGATAATAGATTCTTTTGCTTTTACAGAAATAATATCAACTGCGTGGTATAGGTATAACTTAGTCATTGCAATCTGTATTTCTTGAGAATCTTCTCCAGAACGTTTTGCATTTTTCTCTGTACGTAAAATAGCACTTTCTGCCATATAGATTTCTATTAGAATATCTGCAGCAGCCATTAATGTTTGCTGGTGTTGTTCTAACTTATCTCCATATTTTTGAGCTGCACTACCTGCTACCATTAAGAATACTTTTTTAAGTTTCTTAATCATATCTTTTTCTTCTGCAAACAATTCACTAAAGTCTGGAGTTTCAAAAGAAGGGATAGAGGTAAGCTCTGTTGCAACCGCTTGTGCAGGTCCTAAAAGATCTACGTGACCTTTCATTGCTTTTTTAACAAGCATTCCTACAGCTAGCATACGGTTAATCTCGTTTGTACCTTCGTAGATACGAGCAATACGTGCATCTCTCCAAGCAGCTTCCATTGGTGTGTCTTCACTAAAGCCCATTCCTCCAAAGATTTGGATACCCTCATCAGCACAGTTTTGGATGTCTTCTGAAACCGCTACCTTTAAGATAGAGCATTCAATTGCATACTCTTCAACTCCTTTTAATTCTGCTTCTTGGTGTGAGTTACCAGCAGCAATACGTAAGTTAATACGATCTTCAATATTTTTTGCTGCTCTGTATGTTGCACTTTCACCTACATAGGCTGAGGTTGCCATTTCGGCTAATTTTAATTTGATAGCACCAAAACTTGCGATAGGCGTTTTAAACTGAATACGCTCATTAGCATATTTTGCAGCCTCAGAAGTTACACGACGTTGTGAATCTAAACAAGCTGCTGCTAATTTGATACGACCTACGTTTAATGCATTCATGGCAATTTTAAAACCTTCACCACGACCAGCAAGCATATTATCTACAGGTACTTTGGTGTCGTTAAAGAATACTTGACGTGTAGAAGAAGCTCTAATACCTAGTTTGTGTTCTTCTTCACCCATTGAGATCCCATTACTAGCATCGTTTTCAACGATAAAACCTGTAATGTTCTTATCATCACCAATACGAGCAAATACGATCATTACATCACAAAAACCTGCGTTTGAAATCCACATTTTTTGTCCACTAATTAAATAGTGTTTTCCGTCTTCAGAAAGAACGGCTTTTGTTTTTCCACTATTTGCATCACTACCTGCACCAGGTTCTGTCAAGCAATATGCTCCAAACCACTCACCGCTAGCTAATTTAGGAACGTACTTTTTCTTTTGTTCGTCATTTCCGTAAAGTGTAATTGGCATGGTACCAATTCCTGTATGTGCTCCAAAAGCAGTAGAGAAGGAGCCAGTACCACTTGAAATGTAATCACAAGTTAATACGGTTGAGACAAAGCCCATACCTAAACCACCTAAGTCTTCAGGTACTGCAACGCTTAAAAAACCTAATTCACCAGCTTTACGCATTGTTTCTTCGGTAAGCGCATAATCTTTTGCTTCAAAACGATCTCTATTTGCTACAATCTCACGGTCATTAAATTCTGTTACCGCTTCTTTCATCATCTTTTGCTCTTCGCTAAAATCTTCTGGTGTGAAGATATCTTCGCAAGCGGTTTCTTTTACTAAAAATTGACCTCCTCTTAGGATGTCTTTTGTTTCTTCTGTTGCCATTATACTAGTTATTAGTGTTTAGTAATGAGTATTGAGTTTAAATTTAAAATCAAATTCTCATTATTTTATTTTTATTTATACTTAAATGATCTTGTTAGTCTCAATACTAAAAACTAACAACTCACTACTATTTTAAGAATTCAAATACTCCGGCTGCTCCTTGTCCAGTACCTACACACATAGTTACTAATCCGTGTTGTCCTTGCATATTTTGTTTTCTCATTTCGTCAAAAAGTTGTACCGAAAGTTTTGCCCCTGTACAACCAAGTGGGTGACCTAAAGCTATTGCTCCTCCATTAGGGTTTACGATATCTTGGTTAAGACCTAGTTCTTTGATTACTGCCACAGATTGTGATGCAAAAGCTTCGTTTAACTCAATTAGTTTAATATCGTTTAGTGTTAATCCACCTTGCTTAAGTGCTTTTGGCACAGCTGCAACAGGACCGATTCCCATAATTCTTGGTTCTACACCCATAGCCGCATAACTTACCATTCTTGCAATTGGTTCAAGGTTTAATTCTTTTACCATTTCTTCACTCATTACCATTACAAAAGCAGCTCCGTCACTTGTTTGCGAAGAGTTACCTGCGGTTACACTACCATTAGCAGCAAATACAGGACGTAGTCTTGCAAGTGCTTCTACAGAAGTTCCTCTACGAGGTCCCTCGTCTTTATTTACGGTATATTTTCTAACTTCTTTTTTACCAGCTCCATTTAAAAAAGTTTCTTCAACTTCTATAGGTACAATCTGGTCTTGAAAACGATTAGCGTCTAAAGCTTTTAATGCTTTCATGTGACTGTTAAAAGCAAATTCATCTTGTTCTGCACGCGACACATTAAACTGATCTGCAACAGCTTCTGCTGTATTACCCATTCCCCAGTAGTAATCTTCGTGACCTGCTTTTACTAAGTCATAGTTTAATTCTGGTTTAAACCCTGTCATAGGTACGCTAGACATAGATTCTGCACCACCGGCTAGAATACAATCTGCCATACCTGTTTGTATTTTTGCAACTGCCATACCTATTGTTTCTAGTCCTGAAGAACAGAAACGGTTTACGGTAACACCAGGAACATCAACAACGTCTAAGCCCATTAAAGAGATTATTCTCGCTACGTTTAACCCTTGCGAACCTTCTGGCATTGCGTTACCTACGATTACGTCGTCTATTCGTTTAGGATCTAGGTTAGGTAGCTCCTTCATTAAATGTTGTATCGTTTCGGCAGCAAGCTCATCGGCTCTTTTAAAACGAAATACTCCTTTACCTGCTTTTCCTACCGCAGTTCTGTATGCTTTTACTATATATGCTGTTTTCATAATATTTAGTATTGAGTTTTTAGTATTGAGTTGTGAGATTAAAGTCTCTTTTGAAATGAGTAATTCATTTTTTGAATCTCAATACATAATTCAATTAATGGTTTTAATTTTTCTTCTTCTATTAGTTCTAATTCTCCAATTAGGAGTAATTGAGTTTGTAATTCGTAAGCTGAACCATTCGCAATACTTAAAAAGTATTTAAATTCTTTATTAGAATTTCTTCCTGCACCTTCTGCAATGTTAGAAGGTATAGAAACTGAACATCTTTTAATTTGAGATTTCAAACCAAATTTTTCATCATTCGGCAATTCAATAGAGATTTTGTAAACTAGTTTTGCTAGTTCCATCCCTTTCTTCCAAATGATTAAATCTTCGACTTTATTCATCTTCTCAATACTAAAAACTCACTACTCATTACCACAAAACGTTAATTACGTAAAGGCTTCCCTTTCTGTAACATATGCTGTAAACGCTCTAATGTTTTGCGTTCTCCTGTTAAACTTAAGAATGCTTCGCGCTCTAGGTCTAATAAGTATTGTTCGCTTACTAATTGAGGTTCACTTAAATCTCCACCTGCCATAACGTAAGCAAGTTTGTTGGCTATTTTTTGATCGTGCTCACTAATGTATCTACTAGCATTCATTGAGTCTGTTCCTACTAAAAACATACCTAATGCTTGTTTTCCTAATACTTTTACATCATTTCTAGGCGCTGGTTTTGTATAACCCATATCTGCCATTTGTCTTGCTACGGCTTTTGCAGTTGCAATTTGGCGAGCTGTATTTACTACAACGATATCTTTTCCTGGTTTTAAAATGTCAAGTCCGTATGCCTCGTGTGCAGACGTCGATACTTTTGCCATACCAATAGTTAAGAAATGTTCTTGTAATACGTTAAGTTCTACATCACCTTTCTGGAATAGATCACTAGCACGTAATGCCATTTCTTTAGATCCACCACCACCTGGTATAACACCTACACCAAACTCTACAAGACCAATATAACTTTCTGCTGCTGCAACTACGCGATCTGCGTGTAATGTAAGCTCACAACCACCACCTAATGTCATACCGTGCGGTGCCATTACAGTTGGGATAGAAGAGTAACGTAAACGCATTACAGTATCTTGAAAATATTTAATAGCAGCATTTAATTCGTCATACTCTTGCTCTGCCGCCATCATAAATATCATTCCAATATTTGCACCTACAGAGAAGTTTGCTCCTTGATTTCCTAGGACTAAACCATCATAGCTTTTTTCAGCTAAATCTATTGCTTTGTTTATTCCGGTAAGAACATCACCTCCAATAGAGTTCATCTTACTACGGAATTCTACATTTAATATACCATCGCCAAGATCTTGAACCGATACACCGCTATTACTAAAAACTTCAGTTGTTTTTCTAACGTTGTCTAAAATGATAAATGCATCTTGCCCCGGTACTTTTACGTGTTTCTTTTGTGGAATATCATAATAATAAGTAGCTCCTTCTTTTACAGTATAAAAAGAATCTACTCCTGCAGCTTTCATTTCTGAAACCCATGCAGCAGCGGTCTTATCTGCATCTGCTATAAGTTGTAATCCTTTGTCAAGTCCGATAGCATCCCAGATTTCAAACGGACCGTGTTGCCATCCAAATCCTGCTTTCATAGCATCATCTATCTTGTATAATTCATCAGATATTTCAGGAATACGTTTCGTTACGTATGCAAACATTGCAGCAAAGTTTCTTCTGTAAAATTCTCCAGCTTTATCTTTACCTTTCACTAGAATAGGGAAGCGGTCTGCTACATTGTCTACTGTTTTTGTTAGCTCTAGTGTAGCAAATTTTGCGCGTTTTCCTGGTCTGTATTCTAATGTGTCAAGGTCAAGTCCTAAAATTTCGGTTTTACCTTCGGCATTTTTAGATTTTTTATAAAAACCTTGTCCACTTTTACTACCTAACCATTTTTGTTCCATTAAATGGTTTACATAATCGGGTAATTTAAATAGCTCGTGCTCTTCATCATCAGGTACATTTTCATAAATACCATTGGCAACGTGAACCAGTGTGTCTAGACCAACAACATCTACCGTACGAAAGGTTGCAGATTTAGGACGACCAATTACAGGCCCCGTTAATTTATCTACTTCTTCTACAGTAAGTCCCATGTCTTTTACAAGGTGGAACATCGCTTGAATTCCAAAAATCCCAATACGGTTTCCTATAAAGGCAGGAGTATCTTTTGCGACAACTGTAGTTTTACCTAGAAATTGTTCTCCATAACTATTAAAGAAGTCTAATACCTCTGGGCTTGTTTTTGGTCCAGGGATTATTTCGAATAATTTTAAGTAACGTGGTGGGTTAAAGAAGTGAGTTCCACAAAAATGTTTCTGGAAGTCTTCACTACGACCTTCACTCATAAACTTGATAGGAATACCAGAAGTATTAGAAGTAATTAATGTACCTGGTGTTCTGTGTTTTTCAAGATTTTCAAAAACTTGTTGCTTAATATCAAGACGTTCTACGACAACCTCAATAATCCAATCTACATCTTTTACTTTAGCAATATCGTCTGTTAAGTTACCGGTAGTAATTCTTTTTGCAAAAGCGACATCATATAAAGGAGCAGGCTTAGATTTTATTGAAGCTGTAAGCGCATCATTCACCATACGGTTACGTACTACTTTATCTTCAAGGGTTAATCCTTTTGCTTTTTCTTTATCGTTTAGTTCACGCGGTACGATGTCCAATAATAGGACTTCAACACCAATGTTTGCAAAGTGACAAGCGATCCCGCTTCCCATAATTCCGCTACCTATTACGGCTACTTTATTAATTCTTCTTTTAGACATGTGTTTAATTATGTATTATGAATTCAAATAAATCAAATTCGTTAATTCTATATTATTATCTATGTTTTAATTTCTGAAATGTTCTTGAAACAATTCTATTTCAGAAGTTTAAACTATTTTATAAACTTTTAAGACGCTTCTTTGTTTTTATAAATCTGCTTATTATTAATAAGGTCTATCATAGTGGATGCTACATTTTTAAATGTATCAAGGTCTTCTTTAGAAATATTTGCTTTTATAGCTTCATCAAAACCCAAAACAGCTTGTTTAGAAAAATCACGCATATCTTTTCCATAAGGAGTGAGTTGCACAATTACGCCACGCCCATCTGCTGGATTTGGATGACGCTCTATTAAATTCTGTTCTTCCATTTTCTTTAATGTACGTGATAGCGATGTGGCTTCCATTCCCATTTTTGGACCTAGGGCAGTAGAAGGTGAACCTTTTTCTGGGTCAATGCTTATGAGTGCAAACCCTGTAGCCATAGTGCTACCTTGTGTTTTAGCTTCTTCATTATACATTTTCTGCACTGCCATCCATGTGCTCCTTAATAAGTAATCTATTGTTTTTTCTTTCAATGTATGTGTATTTCCAAAATCAAATATACAACAATTTACTATGCGTGCATAATAAAATGGTCATAAAAATAGAATGATTGTATAATTAGTGCTTATATTGATAAAATTAATATGTGTTTATGAACGTAGTTTATACTATTTGTCTCTTTTGTTTTTTATTAATAACACAATTTGCAGTATCTCAACAAGATAAGGTTGCTTATTTTAGTAAAGTGGAGGTCATTACCAAAATTGAAGATAGGGTAATAGATATCGCTCCTCTTGCTAAAAATTGTAAATTGAGAATCAATTTTAAAAAAAGGACATACTATTTTATTAGCAGGAAAAATCAGGGGCCTTTAAATGAGTTTCATCAAATTTTTACTGTCGTAGATATTATAGATGGTAAAATCTATGCAAAATATTTTATGGATGATCCTAAAGATAACATTATATACCAAGTTGTTGACGGGATAGATAAGCATAATAAAATTGAGTTTATTGAAACAGTGTTCTTAGACACGGGACAACTGGCTTCAAGAACATACAGTTTTCATAATTAATAATGATGTTTTGTATATTAATATCCACAAGTCATATAGAAAGCAATTTCAAATGATTAAAATTGCATTCATAAACTTTTGTCAATGTCAATCTTAACTTGCCCTTACTGCAATACCGCAATACAACCAGCAAACAAAACGACCTATCGTTGCGAGAATAATCACAGTTTTGATCTTGCCAAACAAGGGTATTTAAACCTTTTACCCGTTAATAAAAAGAAATCTAAAGATCCTGGAGATAATGAGATGATGATTCTTGCTAGAAGAAACTTCTTAGAATTGGGTTTTTATGATCCTTTAATCTTACGTATTAAAAAGCTTATTAACGAGCAGCTTAGTTTTAGAAAAAAGGCTGTTGTTGCTCTAGACGCAGGTTGTGGAGAAGGATATTATTCTGAGAAAGCATTAAACCATTTACACGGTTTACATACCACTATTTATGGAACAGACATTTCTAAGCACGCTGTAAAAAATGCAGCAAAAAAATATAAAAACAACACATATTTTGTAAGCTCTATCTATGATTTGCCTATTGCAAAGAGAAGTACTCACCTTATATTGTCTGTTTTTTCTCCAATAATGCCAGCAGAGTTTAAGCGTATTTTATCTTCAAAGGGATACGCGATTGTTGTGAGTCCTGCATCCAACCATTTAAACGAAATGGCCGCTTTAATTTATGAAACGGTAAAACCACATACGACTACTGTTGTTGAAAATATGAGTGTTGAGTTTGACCATGTGTTAGCAGAACGATGCACTTTTACCATAGCTATTAAAAATGCTGAAGACTTGCTAGCATTATTAAAAATGACACCTTATTATTGGAGTACCGGAATAGAACGCTTAGAAAATATTACCAATAAAAACGAATTGTCTGTGACCTGTGATTTTAACATTGATATTTTTCAGAAAAAAAGACAACAATGAAAAAAAATATTTCCATAATAGGAGGTGGGCCCTCTGCTTTTTTATTGGCTTCTTTTTTAGATGTAGAAAAGTATCGTGTCACAATCTACGAAAAAAACAAAACGGCTGGACGTAAGTTTTTAGTAGCGGGTAAAGGTGGGTTTAATGTAACGCATTCAGAACCAATAGAAAAACTAATAGATCGTTACACACCTAAAGGCTTTTTAGATAAGACCTTATCAGGCTTTTCAAATACAGATTTTAGAAATTGGCTTGAGCAAATAGGGATTCCTACATATATAGGGAGCAGTAAAAGGGTGTACCCTAAAGAAGGCATTAAACCTATAGAAGTGCTCAACGCGATACTTAAACATCTTAAGCGTAGAGGGGTTTTATTAAAATATGACCATACATTTTCTGGTTGGGAAACTGAGACTAATGATCCTATAATCAATAATGAAGCAGTAGCAACAGATTACACTGTTTTTTCTATAGGTGGTGCTAGCTGGAAGGTAACAGGCTCAGATGGTAGCTGGTCAAGTGTTTTTTCTGAAAAAGGAATTAAAACAAAACCTTTTCAAGCTTCTAATTGTGGGTATCAAATAAATTGGGATCCTAGTTTTATAAAGAAACATGAAGGTACTCCATTAAAAAATATTGCGATGTATTGCAATGATGTCATTCAAAAAGGCGAAGCGGTGATTACTACTTTTGGTTTAGAAGGAAATGCCATTTACGGATTAAGTCCTCAGATAAGAGAACAACTGCTAAGTACTTCAAAAGCGACATTGTTTATTGATTTTAAGCCTTCATTTTCTTTAGAGAAAGTTTCAGAAAAGATAAACGCTTCAAATTCTAAAAACACCACACAGATTTTAAAGAGGGAGCTCAAACTCTCTGTATCGCAAATAGATTTATTAAAAACATATTTGTCTAAAGAAGTTTATTTAAATAAAACGTTGCTTGCAGAAAACATTAAAAAATTTCCCTTAGAAATTATAGGAACAGCGACAATAGACGAAGCCATATCTACAGTGGGAGGAATTGATTTACATGCTATTTCAGAAAACTTTGAACTTAATAACCTGCCAACACAATTTTGTATTGGCGAGATGCTAGATTGGGATGCTCCTACGGGAGGTTATTTGCTGCAAGGATGTGTAAGTACGGGAGTAGCACTTGCCAAATATCTTAATGAGGTAGATGTTTAGTCTTTTGACTATTTGATTTTTTTACAGTTATTCAATTTCTCTTTTTTTGTTAAAAGCTCTTAAAATCATTGATTTTTGACGTTAAAGAGCGTTAATGAGGCTTTTTTTAATCAAAATTGATGCTATTTTGAGAATATGGAAAAAGTATTAGTAGCAGGCGCAACAGGCGCCACCGGAAAAAAAATAGTCCAATTATTAAAAAATTCTAAAAAATATCAACCTGTAGCAATGGTTAGAAATGAAGGCCAAAAAGCTCAATTTAAGACTGATGGTGTTGATACTGTGATGGGTGATTTAGCTCATAATGTTTCAAATACTACCAAAGGGATAGACAAAGTTATTTTTGCAGCAGGATCTGGAGGTAAAGATGTCGTTAACGTTGATCAAGAAGGAGCAAAACGATTGATAGATGCTTCAAAAAAAGAGCGCATCAATAAATTTGTGATGCTAAGTTCTATGGGGGCAGACGCTCCTCAAGGTCCTTTAAAAGAATACCTGCAATCTAAACAAAATGCCGATCAGTATTTAGATATTAGTGGTTTAACATTTAGTATTGTGAGACCTGGAACTTTAACCAACAATGAAGGGACTGGTAAAATTAAATTAAAACATAAGTTAAGCGAACAAGGCGAAATCCCTCGTTGGGACGTGGCTAGAACTTTAGTTAATAGTCTTGAAGATACGGTAGCAAAAAATCAATCTTTTGAAATTATAAATGGAGAAACAATGATCAATGAGGCCGTTAGCAATTTTCAGGTTATATAGTAGCTATAATTACTAATTTAAAAAGAGTCATTTATAAAAAAATGGCTCTTTTTTTATACTGTGGTTTTCGCTTTTTCACCTTGAGCTAAGAAACCCTCAATTAAATTTTTAGGATGGGTAGCGGGTAAAACGGGAAAATCAAACCAGTTTTGTAATGGTTTTTCAAATCCAGTTTTGTTTAGATAACTATCTAAAGCACGATTTAATCCTTTAGAGTATTTAGAATGATCTGCACCTTGTGGATCATCGTGATATAAATCGTTTTGAGCAAAGCCTTTAAAGTCAGGCCCTGTTATTTTAATTCCAAAATCTTCTGGATTTTTACCTATTGGGCTATGAATGGTCGTTGTAAATTGATGCCAATACGCAGACTGAATGCAGTTTTTTTCAAACAGTTGGCGTACCACTTCTAGTGAGTCTATTGTTTCTTGCTCTGTTTGTGTAGGAAAACCAAACATAAGATAGGCATGTACCATTATTTTATGTTCAGAAAAGTTATGCGTAACTCTCGTTACTTGCGAGATATCAACTCCCTTTTTCATTTTGGCTAATAAACGATCTGAGGCTACTTCTAGACCTCCTGTCACTGCAATACAACCAGATCTAGCCATCACCTCGCATAGTTCTGCTGTAAAGGTTTTTTCAAACCGAATATTGGTCCACCATGTGATCTTTATATCTCTTTCTAGTAAGGCATTAGAGAGCGCTCTAAGCATTTTAGGAGGAGCTGCTTCATCTACAAAATGAAACCCTGTAATACCTGTATCGTTAATTATTTTTTCAATTTTATCAACGAGGTCATTAGCTGTGGTATTTTGATAATTTCCTATATAATCAAGGGTAACATCACAAAACGAACATTGTTTCCAGTAGCAACCGTGAGAGATTGTAAGTTTGTTCCAGCGATCGTCTGTCCACATGCGGTGCATGGGGTTTACGATATCTAAAAAAGATACATATTTATCAAATGCTAAGCCAGAATAATCTGGTGCAGGTAAGTTTCTATGATGGTAAATGGTGTTAGGTATTTTGTTCTTGTAAACTACTTGGTTGTTTTCAAGTACAAAAGTTCTTTCTAAGTCGTTCACCGTTATTTTGTTCTCAATGTAGGCTACAATTTTTAGCAAGGGACCTTCTCCGTCATCTAAAGAAATAAAATCTACAAACTCAAAAATACGAGGATCTTCAAGAGATCGTAACTCTGTATTGCAATACCCACCACCAAAAGCAACTTTTATGGTAGGGAAAAATTGTTTTATAAATTGAGCACAACGCAAGGCTGCAAATAGGTTTCCAGGAAAGGGGATGGTAAAGCACACTAGGTTAGGAGTGTGTGTGTTGATTTTGGTTTCTAAAACCGTCATCATTTCATCTTCAATCAGTGTAGGCTGATAACTCAAGCCTTCGTATAATTCATCAAAACTACTTGCAGAGGTGGCAATTTGTTCTGCATATCTTGTAAAAGCAAAAAACTCATCAACATTAGCTTGAATAAAATCACCTATTTCTTCAACAAATAAAGTGGCATGATGTTTAGCTTTATCAATCACTCCAAGATCACCATCTGCCCATTGTATTTTATGATTAACTTTTGATAATCTATGTCCTAAAGGTAAAAAACCAGGTTGTAGTATTGTGTGCGCAGTGGCAATATCCTGATATTGTAAAAAAGAAATAACCGTATCAATACTAGCGATGTACAGTTTTTTCATGCTGCTTACTTGTGGGTAATGAAAATTACCTAAGTCCTGCGCTTCTTTAAAAATAGCCGAAAGAAACTCGCTAGTAAAAACAGATGTAAATAGCTCAATACTTAAATCAAAATGAGCGACTGACACTCCTTTTTCTTCTAAAAATCCTTTAATATAAGCCGTAGCTGGGTACGCGGTGTTTAACTGCGTAAAAGGAGGAGTGACTAATAAAAGTTTGGCTTTCATCCCGCAAAGATAGGGTTCTTTACAATCAAATATTATGAAACCGCAGCTTTTCAATTTTGTTCTGCTTTTGGTCTTTGAAAAAAAGGGTTTTTGGGCGGTTAAAATGATACGTAGCATCGTTGTTGTGATTCTATTTCTTATTAACGCTTTAAAAACTACCTTTGCACACCAACCAACTACACTTGATCACAAATCGCCTATTTTTTATTGATGCCGTAAGAGCATTTGCTATACTAATGATGTTGCAAGGGCATTTTATAGATACCCTTTTAGATGTTAATTATAGAGATAGTGCGCATCCTGTTTTTAAAATGTGGGAGTATTTTAGAGGGATTACGGCACCTACATTTTTTACTATTTCGGGGTTTATATTTTCGTATTTACTTATTAAAGCAAAACATAAAGGCAGTGTAGCAAAACGTATTAAAAAAGGTGTGCTTCGGGGGCTCATGCTTATTGCTATAGGTTATTTGTTAAGAGCGCCTATTTTTGACTGGTTTATAGGTTGTTTTAACACCCGTTTTTTTATCATTGATGTCTTACAATGTATTGGTTTATCTTTAATATGTATTGTGATTATTTATACGCTTTGTTTTAAGAAAACCTTATTGTTTTCGGTACTCATGCTTGTTTTGGGCTTGTTTATTTTTATTACTGCACCGGCTTATAAAGACATAGACTTTAGCGGTATTCCATTAATTTTTTCTAACTATTTGACCAAGGCAAACGGATCTGTTTTTACTATAATTCCTTGGTTTGGTTATGTGGCATTTGGTGCTTTTATGTCTACTTTGTTTTACAGATATCTAAAATATCCGCGTTTTAAAACATTATTAATTAGTGGTTTTATTTTAACGGGATATGTGTTAATCTATCATTCTTCTTGGTTGCTTATGCGACTGTATGATGGTACAGATATTGTATTATTTAAAGACGTAGCGTATTATAATTATCTGTTTACCAGATTAGGAAATGTGCTTATTATACTAGCGTTATTTTATATGGCAGAAAAGTATATAAAACAACCTATGATTTTAAGAATAGGACAGAAGACACTTTCTATTTACGTCATTCATTTTATAATTATTTACGGTAGTTTTACTGGGCTAGGGCTGCACCAACTTATAGGTAAAACCTTAGTGCCTTGGCAAGCTATTTTAGGCGCGTTATTATTTTTGACCACGGTTTGTTTTATTTCTTTTTATTACACCAAAACCAATAGGTATGTCTATTCTCGTATTAGATTAATAGCAGATTCTATCTTTAAAAAAGAGAAAAATGATTCTAATAGCAAACCCAAAAAATAACATTGTTGTTTCTGAAATGTGCTGTAAACAACCTATTTAATGCTATTACTGTATATCTATGACAGATAAATAGGATAATCTAAAATATAATTTTGTACTATAGATAGGTCATTATAGCTATTTATTTTATTTATTGACCTGTTTATAGTACATTTGAATATGGAAAATAGCTATTATAGATATTCTGATAAAGAACTCATAAGAAAGTGGGGAGAAAAACTAAGCGCATTGCGTGTAGCTGCGGGTTGGTCACAAACAGAATTGGCAGAAAAAACAGGCATGAGCAGAAGTTCTATTGCTGGTATTGAAAAAGGTAGAAATTTTTCGATTGCATCTTTAATTTCAATAGCGCGATCTCTTGAGCTTTTAGACGAATTTGATTTCTTTTTTAAAGAAGAAACATACGAGTTAACGCCTATGGAAATCTATGAAAAAGAAAAGAAGAAAAAGAAAAGAGGAGGGTACAATAAATGAAGATTGTAGAAGTCATATTATGGGAAAAACTGGTTGGAGTTCTTGTTTGGAATGAAACAAAAAACACCAGCACGTTTGAGTATGCAGCCTCTTTTATAAAAAGTGGCTTAGAGCTTTCGCCTATAATAAATCCTACTTCAAAAAAAATAATTGCAGCGACACAAAGTCATGATGACAACAATGATAGCAGTATTTTATTTGATACTAATAAAGGACTTCCGTTGTTTATTTCAGATTCATTGCCCGATAAATTTGGTACCGCGTTGTTTTCAAAATACCTTGAAAAAGAAGGTAGAAACTATAGAGACTTAACGCCTTTAGAAAAACTATCTTACATAGGCGATAGAGGGATGGGAGCCCTAGAGTTTAGGCCTGCTAAGCACGAACAAAACAGTGCTCAGTTATTAAATTTAAAAAAGCTAAATGAACTCTCTATTTCATTATTAAAAAATGATCCAATAGCGCATACAGATAATCTTGCCAACCTGTTTCATATTGGTACCTCGCCAGGTGGAGCACAACCAAAGGTGCTTATCAATATTGATGCTAAAACAGGCGACGTGTATAGAGGCGACAATATACCTTTGGAAAACCAAGATAGTTGGATTTTAAAATTTAATAGAGATATTGGTTTAGATTCTGATAGGGAACGAGGTAAAATAGAATATGCCTACTACTTGATGGCGAGAGCTTCTAAGATAGACATCATGGATTCTGAATTAAAAGAATTTGAAAATGAATTCTATTTTATGACCAAACGATTTGATCGCATCAACGGTAAAAAAATACATACGCAAACCCTTCATGCTTTTGCTGGGATGAATTTTATGCTGCCCAATACCTATTCGTATGAGCAGATATTTACAGTGCTCAATAAAATAAACCTAGATTATACCGCTAAAGAACAATTGTTTAGAACCATGGTGTTTAATGTAATAGGGCGTAATGTAGATGACCACACTAAAAACTTTGGTTTTAATATGGATAAAGATGGCGTATGGCATTTATCTCCAGCCTATGACCTGACTTTTAGTTACAATGAAAATTTTAATAGAGTAACCCCACATTTTCTTTCTATTAACGGGAAAAATAATGACTTTAATTTGAAAGATATATTGAGTGTTGCAGACGAATATTCTATTAAAAATCCAAAACGAATTATTAATGAAATAAATGATAGTTTTAAAAATTGGAGGAAAATTGCTACCGACTTGAACATTTCAGAAACAAGCATAGCCTATATTGCCGGCAAGCTTAACTTAATACCTTACACGATTAAATAAATAAGGAGGAATTAAGGAAGAACTTCACAATTAAATTAAAAAATAAGTATTGGAACATACAGAAAATACATCATTAACAAACTGGACTATCTGTCCCGAATGCCAAGGACGTGGTAAAAAACACCGTAAACTCCGTAAAAGTGTAAAACGCTATTATGAGAGAGCACTCGCGCAGTTTGAAAAATCTAATGGTGTAGGCGAAGCTCCAGTAAAACCCATAGGGCATTTAGATAAATGTCCAGAATGTTCAGGTTCTGGTTTGGTTGCAGCCACAAACCCACCCGCAGCAGATACAGAAAACTTACCAAAGGTGGCCATTATAGGGGGCGGAATAGGTGGAGTAGCACTAGCTGTGGCTTGTTTACATCGTGGTATTCCATTTACACTGTATGAACGAGACCGTAGTTTTGACGCTAGATCTCAGGGTTACGGACTTACTTTGCAACAAGCCAGTACCGCAATGGAAGGTTTTGGAATTACAAAATTAAACGAAGGTGTAAATTCTACGAGACACCTAATGCACACCACAGACGGAAAAGTAATAGGCGAGTGGGGAATGAGAAAGTGGAGAGACGCTAATCTTAAAAAAAATCCGAAACGGATAAACGTTCATATTGCAAGACAGTCCTTGCGTTTAGCCTTGTTAGAGCAATTAGAAGGCCACGAAGTAGTACAATGGGGGCATCAATTGGTAGATTTTAAAGATCAAAAAAAAGAAGGGGTTTCACTCACTTTTAAGGTGGACGGAAAACTAGAACACAGCCAAGCAGACCTGGTGGTAGGCGCAGATGGTATACGAAGTACAGTAAGAAATATACTGTTTGGCAAAGCAAATTTGCCATTACAATATCTAGATTGTATCGTTATTTTAGGAATTTGCCCACTAGCATCGCTTAAAGGCTTAGAAAGTACTTTGTTAGATTCTGAAACCGTTTTTCAAACAGCAAATGGTTTTGAGCGTATGTATATGATGCCCTATTCTGCAGATACAATCATGTGGCAATTTAGTTTTCCGATGCCAGAAGAAGAAGCCAAAGCCTTAAGCGCCAAAGGCCCAAAAGCACTTAAAGAAGAAGCTTGTAAAAGAGCCGCATGGCACGATCCAATACCGCAAATACTAGCTGCAACTCAAGAAGCACAAATTTCTGGTTATCCTGTGTATGATAGAGCGCTACTTACTTCAGAAATGTTAGAGGAAAATGAAAATGTAACGCTTTTAGGAGATGCAGCACACCCTATGAGCCCTTTTAAAGGTCAAGGTGCTAATCAAGCACTTTTAGATGCTTTATTGTTAGCACGTGGCATTTATAGCGGTTGTAAAAAACAAGAAGGTTGGAGAGAAACCGGAATTAGAAAAAGTGTATTAACAGCTTTTGAAACAGAAATGTTAACACGTAGTGCAAAAAAAGTAAAAGACTCTGCCGCTGCGGCAAAGTTTTTGCATTCAAAAATGGTGCTCGATGAGAGTGATGCGCCAAGAGGGCGTTTATTAAGAGAAAAGAAAATGACTTGCAAGATTAGACCTAAAACGGTGCGATTAGTAGGTGATAAAAAGTTTAAACAAGATCGATTTATGAAACATCAAAAAATGTTAAATTATATAAGTGAAGTACTTCAAAATATGCCAACAGACTGGTTAAGTCTAACAACGCATCGATTAGATATATATGACGAAAAGTTGGCTAAAGTTCAATTTTTAGAACAGTTTGAAGCGTTATACAAAGCAAATAATTATCAAAATACGGCGCTGCATGATTTACCTACAGCGTATGATTATATTAGACTAGGACACCCTTTATCTTGTATACTAGAGTGGGGGATAGCAGGTATAAGCGAAATAGATGCGCTTAATGTGATTAGTTTTTCGTCACAGACCATTCCTGTGTTGGCAATACTTCGTAAAAATCATTTAGAACAAAAAGCCACACAAATTCTTTATACAGAAAGCTTGCCAGACTTTTTTACTTCAGAAACTATAAAAAAAGTATACGGTTACACTTTTGAGGTAAAACAAATAGAAAACATTAAGGAGATACCAGCTTTTAATGGTAGTACCGTTTTTATTTCTGAAGAAGAAAAAATAAGCGCTACAGACCTTCACGATCAGGTAGATTTTTATGTGCATCTTTATCAAAATTTAGGAAGTGTTTTATTAGTAAACGGTAAAGAAAACCAACATTACGTTGCAGATATACAGCATGTGCGCAGAAGGGAGACCATAGCAATGACGCCTATAAACGCTTTAGTTGCGCTTAGATCGTTATTAAGTCACACTGTGATTGCTCCAGAAACAGAAAATTTTGATGCAGACAAAAAAACGGTATTAGCTGCAATAACCACTATTACCGGAACCACAACAGCACCACTTGTGGCTTCTAGTGGCTTGTCTATACAGTATGCCATAATGATGGGGGCGATAGATCAAGCCTTAGAAAAACATCCAGGAAAAGCCATAAAATTTGTTGTACCACCTAACTGTTATGGAGGGACTAATGACCAAGCAAGACGTGTAGCTGCTTGTGTAGATAATGTGAGTATTGTAGATCTTCCTGTAGATGGAGATAACGATATGGTAAAAAGTATAGACACGGTACTAGAAAACATCGCTAAAGAAGATGCTTTAGCCTATATCATTGCAGAAATACCAACCAATCCAAGAGTAGAAGTACCAGATTTAGTACAACTAAAAGCTGTTTTAAGCCAAGAAAGAACCACAGCAAACGGTACAAAAGCCATTGCGCCTGTATTTATATTAGACCAAACGTTTTGCCCTAATGTTCGTTTTTTAGGTGAAGATGATATACTCGCTTCTGTACATACCATCTCTTTTGCAAGTGGCTCAAAGTTTCCGAGTGGCGGACAATGTACGGCTGGATATTGCGTAGGAAATATGAAAACCAAAAACCTAATGCAAAAAATAGCAAGGCATCTAGCACTTTGTGATAATGAAGCCACTGCTTTTCAATACAACATACTAGCTAAGCAATTGCCTTCTATGAATCAAAGAATACGCGATGCTTATATAAACACACTTGATTTTGTAAAGTTTATTAAAGAAGTATTACCCGCAGCAAAAATAAATTTTGTGTCTGAAGCCCTAGCATCACAAGGATTTACACCTTCTGTTTTTTCACTAGACCTACCTACTAAAGGAGAGACAGCAGAAGAAAAAGAAAACTACAAGCGATCATTAAACTTAAAATTAATTAACTTGATGATCACAAAAATCCCAAGTGAAAGCAAGTTTTGTGTGAGTTACGGACAGTTAAAAGGATGCTACTGGACCATACCAGCTACATCAACACAAGGGACTACAAAAGAAGGAGATAAAGACTATATTGTACGTGCATCGCTTTCGCCTAATCTAGATCTAGCACTACATAAACAAGTATTTATGGAGTTTGTAAAGGTGTATCATTAATGCTGAAATATGAAAACAAAAAGTAATCTTATAGGTTGTTTATAAAACACGCTTGAAATAAAAAGAGTATATTATGTGCGTTTATAAACAAGTTGCCCACAATATACAAACCGACAAAACTGAATGGACATTACAGCATTTGAAACAGCATTAAAAAATATTGATAACGGATGGATTTTCGAAGATTTCTCTCACAACTTTCTATCTGCAAGACTAGGTTATGAATTTATTCCAGTTGGAGGCAGTGGAGACAAAGGAATTGACGGATTTCAACATTTATTTCATAGAAAATCAAACGAAAAAGAATTATTTCAAATTTCGACTGAAAAAGCAGACCCACAAAAAAAAATTGAAAACACAATAGATAAGTTAATTAAAAACGGTAAAACAATTTCTAGATTAACATATATTTCTAATAGAAAAATAAATAACAAAGACACGATACAAGACAGCATTCTTGATAATAAAAATATAAGTGTTAGAATTTGGGATAATGATTGGTTTAAGACAAATGTGAATCATTCTAATGCAACTGAAAGAGTTTATGAATCATTTTTAAAGGCTAATTATCAAGAATATAGTAAACCTGGAAAATCTTACGTAATTTCTAATTTAGATGAAGATTCTCGTTTATTTGTATTTTTAAGACAACAAATCGAAGATAATACTGACACTAAAGGCTTAAATGACAATTTAGTTGACTCACTAATTCTATATCATTTAGAACCAACAGACCCCGAAAAAGAAATAGTTTTACCAAAAGAATCTATATTAAAATTTGTCAAAAATTTTCTAAAAAAAGATGATTCTTCTGTAGATGAATTAGTCGACCAAAGATTAGAAGTTATACAAAAGACTAAAGATAAAAAAATACAATACCATAAAAAACTAGATGGCTATTGTCTTCCATATTCCACGAGAAAAGAGATTACCGAGAGAAACTTAAGGGATTTAAACCTTGAACAAGACTTTTCAGAACAAACAACACTTAAAATAAAAGAGTACTTAAAAGAAGAGGAAATCATTGTCCGAAATGTATCTGATTTAGTAAAAGAAATTGTTAAAACTATATTTTATGAGCAAGGACTAGAATTTTCAAATTTCTTAATTAACAAGGACAGCGATAATTGTATAGAAAAGCAACTGATTGATGTTGTTGAAAAAGTGGTAAATGATAGTTCTATCAAGGCAGAAAATCAAGCTAAAGTTAAAGAGTGCTTAATTTATGCCATCAGAGAAATTGTTTATAATGGAACAATTGAACAAAAAAGGTATTTGAAATCACTTTCTAATACTTATATGTTAATGTTTTTATTACAATGGGACCCGAAAGTAGCAATCTACTTCCAATCTTTAGCCGATAAGTTAACTTTGTTTGTAGGTAATTCAATTCTTATTCCTGCTTTTTCAGAGTATTTTTTAGAAGACATCAACAAGAGACATTGGAATCTGTTAAAAGGTGCAAGTAAAGCTGGTGTTACTTTGGTAGTCAGCGACCCTATAATCGATGAATTAGTTTCTCACTTTCAAATATTGCGTAATTCATATTATTCAAACATTCAAGAGTCTGAAGATTTTTATTTAGATGATGAGTATAATTTGACAGCTATACCTCATATAATAATGAGAGCTTATTTATATGCTAAAAAAAGAGGCAAAGTAAACACATTTGATAAATTCATAAATCACTTTGTTACACCTGATTTAAAATCAGCTAAAATTGATTTCATCCAATTATTAAAAGAAATGTTTGGAATCGAATATGTACAAGAAACTGAACTTGCTATTAATATTGACGATAATATTAAGACTAAATTGACAGAGGAACTTACATATTCTAAAGGTGGTATGTCTAAAAAAGCAGAAGTTGATGCACAACTAATTTTATCCGTTTATGCTTTAAGAGAAAAAAACAACGAAACTAAAGACACTAGTATTTTTGGATACAGAACTTGGTGGCTTTCAAAAGACACAACAACATTTAGAAAGGTAAAAGAAGTTTTGAATGAGAAATATCACGAAAGCTGTTATATAAGACCTGATTTTTTATATAATTATATCGCTTTAGCACCAAACCACGAAGAAGTAAAAGAAGTCTATGATGAATTATTTCCTTCACTGCTTGGAGTTAATTTAAGTTATCATCTTCCAAGTGACGTAGCCGAAAATGTACAAAAATCTATAAATGACCATAAAGAATTGCCTCATTATCGAAAACAAGCAACATTAAGAAGATATACAGACAAACTAAAAACCGATGGTTCGTTAAGGAAGAAAAAGAATTTGGATACATTTTTTGACAAGGATTTTAAAGAATAATACTGTGGGCAACACCGTATATAATTTATTGCTAGTTCTAGCCTACTTACGAATCCCGATAGCTATCGTGACTCGCGGATTTTCTATTCACTTTTTATTTGCTAAATTACGTGCTAAACCACTCAACAAATCATATGTAAACACGTTGTATGCAAGCTAAAAACACGAACACTAATTAATGGATTTAAACATAAAAGAAACTTATAGCCGACCATATATATTTATTCCAAAAACAATTTTGTGGATTATAAAACAGCGTGATTTAGAGAAGGACAATGATAATTTAATTGGAATTAATACTTCAATCATTCTCAATTTGACATCGTTAGTTGAATCTTTTAATAAAGAACTAATGATAAGTTGGATTAAGAATCATACATCCAAATTTGAACCTGAATCTGAACTTGAAAAAAATGAATTACCAAATTGGGAGGATATGCCTATGGGAGAATATCTATTAGAGCGATTAACAGACGAATTAATTCTCGAAATAGAATCTTCCGAATGGAACAAACAACTAAGATTATTTACCAAAATAACAAACGATGATATAAATCGTATAATTGAGAAAGAAACACTTATTGGAATGAATCAGTTGTTTAAATATAGAAATATACTAACTCACGGTAACAAATTGAGTTTAATAGAATGGACTTATGACAGAAAAACATCCGAAAGGTTAGAACCAAATAAATTTGAAGGAATATTTACTTTCTTAAAACAACAAAACCTTGTTACTGGAAAATTAAAAGATGTAAAATCTGATATTTTTGAATTAACATTTTCAAATGAAGTAGTTGACTATTTTATTGAAATCATAAATAAGTATTTGGACGAAATAAAAAAATCGTTTGAAATGTCTAAAGAAATAAACAAAACACTATTTGAATTGAAAATATAAAAAGCCAGCATACAACAATAGCTATAATTAATACGGGTTTTGGTGCTTAAACAAAGGTTTGTGTATATTTACTAAGTCCGCCAAATCTTTTTGATATGGCTTTAGAACAAAAAAGATAAAACAAAATAAAAAGTTTTGGCTAAGTGCTTAATCGAAAGTTCACTGCTTTTAATTCCCGCACTAAACATAGTCAAGACCTTATGCAACATTTAAGAAAAACCAATGACCACATTTATATCTATAGTGATAATCATAATCGTAGTTGCGTATTTTATAGGTAAAAATAAATCTACACAATCAACAACGCCAAAAAAGAAACTTAATCCATCCCCTAAAATTGTTGCGAAAAAATCGGTAAATAAGGAGGAAAACTTACTCTACAAACAAAAAGGAATTAAAACTTTTGAAGTGAAAGGAATGTTTTACCAAAAACTAAATCCAGAAACTGATGATGGAGTGTTTGTCGGTATTGCTAAATGTAAAAATAATTCACACGATAAATATGCAGTTGGTATTTACAACAAACAAAATAAATTACTCGGTTATACACCAAAAGGAAATAAGCGATTGAACTTTTCATTGAGAGAATGGCATAGCGGCACTTTAACAGTTTGGGGACATCTTAGACACGATGATTATAATGATAAATGGTATGGTACAGTTTACTTACCAATTGGCTATACTTTGGAACAGATTGAAAAGCTTGAATTGGTTTTAAAACTTAAACTCGAAAATGAAAATCAAATTAGATTAAAGGAAAAAGTAACGGAAAAATATTTCGAAATTTTAAGTAAACACAGAAAAATAAGTTCCTTATTAGCAGACTTAAAAAATCCTGAAGAATTGTATTATTCTTTTCCAAGAAATTTAATCCCAACAATTTCAAGTCATTTAGAAAAAGAAAAGAATTGGGAAAAACTTATAGAGTTGGAAAAGCATCAAGATTTGATAAATGACTTAAGCGCAAAATTCAAAGAAACAACACTGAGAAGGATAAGCATTGCGAAAGAAAACGTTGCCTAACAATGTATATAAAAAATAGCGCAAGTCATTGTTAACACAAAGGTTTGGACATTTTTGGTAAGTCGCCAAATTTTTAAATTTGATGATTTCCAATAAAAAAGACCCGTCTTCCGGAAGGGCAGGTACATAGTAAAATTTAAAAATCTGGCTTGTGGCTCAACCGAAAAATTATCTTTAATTTACACGCTACGAGCCATACACAAAACCGTTAGCTATAATTTAATCAAACTGCATATTGAAAAAGAAAATAGCCGAATATGAAATTATTGAATCAGCAGAAAACTTTAATAAAATAGTCAGAACTGAATTAAATCGAAAAACATTCGGAAAGAAATACAATTTATCTGGAGATTACCCAGATAATGGCGGAATTAATATTTATCCAACTATTTCGTTTGTAGTTTTTAAACCAAATCTTGGTCCATTAGTAAAACTGAATTTGAACTTTGTGAATACCAATCAAAACGGAACTGAAAGCAAACTGACTTTAAATCGTATAAATGGAGCAACATATAAAATGCAGTTTTGGTTTATGGTTTTCTTTGTGGCACTAACTCTGATTATAGCATTGTATCAAATTACGGTTGGAAATGACATTGGATTTGAAATGCTAATGTTACCGCTTTTTGGACTAATATATATTCTAATTATCAAACTTGTTTCTGAATTTACTATCAGCAGTCTAAATAAAAAAGTGGAAAAAATGTTAAACTCTGAAAAACTAAAATATAAAAAACTGTAGCTAACAATCTGTATAATTCATTGCTAGTTAAAGCCTACTTACGAATGCCGATAGCTATCGGGACTCGCGAACTTTCTATCTGTGATTTATTTGCTAACTTTAAAACTTAAACATGCAACGAAATCATACACTAGACCGTTGTGTGTAATTTACTGAAACACCATATTCAAAATGAGATTATCAGAAAAAATATCAAAAAATCTAGATGAAATTAAAAAATATTTATACTGTGGATATGCAAGTTGGGATGGTCTAATAGATAGAATTAAAGGTCAAGAAATAAACCCTAAAAACGACTTTACTGATGAACAAATATGGACTTTCATTATTGCTTGCGGATATGCAATTACCGGTAAAAATGGTTTAAAAAAAATAAGCTATTTATTAACAAACAGAACTGATTTAACTACTGAAAAAATTTGGTTTGAGGTTCTTCCTTCTAGCCCTAGAGATATGGAGGGTTCTACTCATTTAGATTTGGCAATTGGAGATATTGCAATACGAAAAGGAACTGGAAGTGGAATAGAATTAAACGATACAGAAAACTCTTGGATTTCATTTTGTGAGATGAAATGGTATTCTGATATTTCTCATAATGTTTCGTATGACCAACATAGGAATCAATTAGCACGTGTAATTGAGAACGCTCTATTATTTAAGAATGAAAATAATTACGCTAAAAAAGTATTCGTTAACTTGGTTACTCCAGGTATTTTTAAAAATCTAGATAATAAATCAAGAATGTACTGTTACAAATTTCAAGATTATAAAAAGTCTTTGAAAGTTCTAGAGTCTGATATTAAAAACTGTAAATTAGATTATAAAAATTCTGAAAACAAGAATTACATTGATAAAAGAATACCTATTTTGAAATTAAATTGGACAACATTTGATTCTCTATTTGAGTCATTACCTGAATCTGATATATCTAACGAAATAAGAGAATTTGAAAAAAAATATAACAAAGCAAAATAAAAACTACAGCCAACAAAGTACTGTGGTAAAAACAAGTAAAAAGGCTTTAATATTTCACTAAAGTACTTCTATAATTATTGTCATAGGTTAGTCCTGATTTTGCAATAGCAAAAGCCTGTTTTAAAAGGGTAGTACAAATCGGTGTTAAATAAGAAATAATGAAAAAAAAGAGAGTATTCTTAAGTGTAAAGGAGCGTTATTCTAAAACATATTATAGTTCTTTTTTTTTCTATCTAAAGAAACACGTTAGCGGTAATACAATCAAAAAATGTCAGATAAGGTAGATTTGACTATATCATTCTTAGATTTGGAAAAGCGAAAAACTCTTTAAAGAAGCACTTTTGTATCATAATCTAAATTTAAAGAATATGAATACAAAAAAAGTATGGTTTATTACAGGTGCATCGAAAGGTTTAGGGTTAATATTAACCAAAAAACTTCTTTTACAGGGTTATAATGTTGCCTCTACATCAAGAAACAAACAATCTTTAATTAAAGAAATTGGAGAAGAAAATGAAACATTCTTACCAATCGAAATGGATTTAACAGAAAATGAAAATGTTAAGAAAGCTATTGAAATTACGATTAGTCATTTTGGTCGAATTGATGTTTTAGTTAATAACGCAGGCTACAGTCAAATTGGAACTTTAGAAGAGCTTTCAGATAAAGAAGTGGAAGATAATTTTAAAGTAAATGTATTTGGTTCGCTAAACGTCATTAGAAATGCTACACAATATTTACGTAAACAAAAATCTGGACATATATTTAATATTGCTTCTATAGGTGGGTATACAGGTAATTTTGCAGGTTTTGGTATTTATTGTGCTACAAAATTTGCTGTAGCAGGTTTTACAGAGGCTTTAGCCGAAGAAATGAAATCATTTGGAGTATATACGACATTAGTATATCCAGGTTATTTTAGAACCAATTTTTTATCAGAAGGTTCTGTCAAAACTCCTAATAATCCAATTGATGATTATAAAACAGCTCGAGAAATGGAACAAGCACATTTAAAGGATATAGATGGTAATCAACCAAATGACCCACAAAAAGGAGCGGAAGTATTAATTGCTTTAAGTAAACAAGAAAATCCACCAGTACATTTTTTTATGGGTAAAGATGCCTATCACTATGCAAACCTTAAAATAGATACAATTCAAAAAGCGATGCAAGAAAATTTAACACTAGGAATATCTACAGAATTTGAAAATTAAATATTGAGCAAATGACAATAGAAGAGTCAAAAGAATATATTGGAATGTGGGTAACGGAGGATGGAAATATACGTCACCAATTATTTCCAAACAATAGATATGACGAAGCAAGAGGACATAAAGAAAGTGCTTATCAAGGAGATTATCTTGTAACAGGAAATCATATTGATTATAAAGATGATACAGGATTTACAGCTGATGGAGAATTCAGAAATGGAATCCTTTATCACGCAGGAGGTGTTATTTAAAGAAAATTAATTCTTAATTTTAAAGTATGAAAGAAATGCATCAATTTAAATCTATCAGCGAATTTCACAACTATAGTAATTTGCCTAAGCCTGAACACCCTCTTATTAGTTTAGTAGACTATAGTAAAGTAAATTATGCTACCGATTCAGATAAAATTAAATGGATGCAAGATTTTTATTCTATTGGTTTAAAAAGAAATGTGAGCGAGAAATTTAATTATGGACAACAAGAATATGATTTTGATGAAGGTGTATTTTCATTTGTTGCACCACAACAAATATTGATGATTGAAATAAATCAGAACATACAAGTAAATGCGTCTGGGTGGCTACTTCTTATTCACCCAGATTTTTTATGGAATACACCATTAGCAAAATCCATTAAAAATTATGACTTCTTTGGCTATGCTGTTAATGAAGCGCTTTTCCTTTCTGAAAAAGAAGAAAATATTATTATTGAGCTACTAAAAAATATACAAAGAGAATATCAATCTAATATTGATAAATTTAGTCAGAATATTATCATTTCTCAAGTTGAGTTACTACTCAATTATGCTGAACGTTATTACGAAAGACAATTTATTACAAGAAAAATCAGCAATCATCAAATTCTTATAAAACTGGAACGAATATTAAACAATTATTTTAATAATAGCGAAACACTTATTAATGGAATTCCTACTGTTACCCAAATTGCAAATGATTTAAACCTCTCTCCTAATTATCTAAGTAGCACATTAAAAATAATTAGTGGACAAAGTACACAACAACACATTCATAATAAACTAATTGAAAAAGCCAAAGAAAAATTATCAACTACAGAACTAAGTGTTAGTGAGATTGCTTATGAATTGGGATATGAATTCCCTGCCTCATTTAGTAAATTATTTAAGAATAAAACTAATATTTCTCCTATTGAATTTAGACAAATTTTTGATTAAGTAAAAGTATTACATCAAGCAAGATATAAAAACATTGAGAATTTGTACTGAACCAAAAAGCTTGCGAATATTAACAAAGTCTTATAAATTTAAAATAAGAAATTTTATGAGAACATTAAACACAAAAGTTTTATATTCGGTTAATTGTTTTGCAAGAAAACAATAGTTCTTATACAAACCCTACTTTTCATATACCAAACATAAGTCAGCATTTGAAGCAGAATGCACAAAAAAATACTCATTGACAAATCATAATTTGACATACAGATTTATAAAACCAAACAATTCGCTATCAAGTTTTGTGGAAAATTTTTGGATGTTATATAATCCAACAAAGATTGATAATGAGGTTATTATTTTACCTGACGGCAATATTGATTTATTTTTCTCGGAATCTATAAATGATTCATTTCACACCACCCTTTTAGGAATTGGAACACAAGCAGAAAAAACCTCTATTAAAAAACGTAGAAAAACATTTGCTATAAGTTTTAAACCTTTTGTAACTGAATATCTTTTTGATGATAATTTATCTAGTTTATTGAATAAAGCACATAATTTACCTACTGACTTCTGGGGATTTAGCTCAAATGACCTTGTTGATTTTGAATTGTTTTGTCAAAAAGCTACTGCAAAAATTTTATCACTAGTACCAAACGAAATTGATAGAAGAAAGCAAAAACTCTTTGAGCTGATTTATGCTTCTAATGGTACAATTTCGGTTTCAGAATTAAGTGACAAAGTGGTTTGGAGTAGTCGCCAAATCAATAGATATTTTAATAGTCAATTTGGTCTTTCTCTAAAAGTATATTGTAATATCATTCGGTTTAGAGCGTCTTTTAATCAAATAAAAGAAGGCAAACTATTTCCTGAAAAAAACTTTTATGACCAACCCCATTTTATTAGAGAAGTAAAAAAGTTCACTGGTGTAAATCCGAAAATACTGAATAAAAATCAAAATGACCGATTTATACAATTTTCTACGTTACCAAAAACATAATTTTGTACCGTAACTAAAAAATTACGGTAATGAATATCAAAAACAAAAAAATAGCAATCGTTGGTGGAGGTCCTGGAGGACTTACTTTAGCAAGACTTTTACAACAAAAAAAATGCGACATAACTGTTTATGATAGAGACTTAAATAAAGCTGCTAGAGTACAAGGAGCCAACCTTGACTTGCACAAAAAATCTGGCTTATTAGCACTAAAAAAGGCAAATTTATTAAATGATTTTTATGCGAACTACTTACCCAATGCAGGGAAATTGAGAGTAATGGGAAATGATGGTAAAATCTATATTGATGACCATTCAAAAAAAAAATCTAAAGAAGATAGACCCGAAATAGATAGAGGTCCATTAAGAAAAATTCTTCTTAATTCTTTACATAAAAATACTGTTGTTTGGGATAGTCATTTTCTTTCAATGAAAAAAGAAAAGAAAGGCTGGATACTTTATTTTAAAAATGGAAAGCAGGCTTACGCAGACATTGTGATTGGAGCAGATGGAGCCAATTCTAAAGTAAGAGCGAACCTGACAGACATTCAACCCATTTATTCTGGAATTACAATTATAGAAGGTAACATTAAAGATGCAAAAAAAAACACCCCTAACATTTACAACTTACTTAAAGGTGGAAAAATATTTGCTTTTGGCAATGACCAATCTCTTATATTAAGTACAAAAGGTGATGGTAGTATTGCTTTTTATACAGGCGAAAAAGTTTCAGAGAATTGGGTTAAAGAGTGTGGGATTAATTTTAAGAACCTATCAGAAGTAAGAAAATGGTTCAATACAGATTTTGAAAAATGGAACAAAAAATATCACGAACTGTTTTCTACCGAAAATATCACGATTACTCCAAGACCACAATATCATTATCCTTTTGACCAATCTTGGAAAACTCAAGATAATTTAACCCTTATTGGAGATGCAGCACATAGAATGCCTCCTTATGCTGGTGAAGGTGTAAATATGGCCATGCTTGACGCATTAAAATTGAGCGAATCCTTAACCAATCCTTCCTTAAAAAACACGAAAAATGCCATTGCTAAATATGAAAAAGAAATGCTTACTAGAGTTTCTAAAATTGGAAGAGAAACGCTTTACAACACAAGATGGATGCACGAACCAAAAGCATTAAATCAAATGGTTGATTTTTTTGGGACCAATCCTCTAAAGGGGATTTGGTTCTTAGTTAAATCTTATTTTAATGTGCATATTCTTTCATTATTTACATCTGGTAATTTTAAAAATAAATAGCTTTAAAAAATAAACTAAAAATAGTTTTTCTGGGTCTTGTTATTATTAGAGGAATTGTAATTCTATACTTATTAATATCAATTTAAAGAAAATCAAACTTAAGATGTAGATATAACATAAGGCATTTATGCTTAGTCGAAAGGTCTATAAATATTTAAGAAGGTCAGCTAAATATAAAATTGGTCGTTAAAAAAAGAAAAGATAAAAGCAAAATATTTATATTTAGCTAAGTAATTAACCAAAACGATAGTACTTGTCACCAGCCCTACGTTTCCTATACAAACCGTTGTAATTAATTTTAGAAATTAATACTTTCTTTAATACCTTTGTGAATAAAAAATTTATTGAAAAAAATATTTTCCATAGTAATGATTACTGTAATGGTATTCCCATCTCTTAACAAGATTGGTGTACTCATTGACTTTAAAATTAATCAAGATTTTATTACGAAAGTACTATGTATTAATAAAGAAAAACCAGAATTAACTTGCAATGGAAAATGTTATTTAACCAAACAACTTAAAAAAGCAGAAAAACAAGATCAAAAACAAGCGCCCAATTCTAAAAAAGAAAGAATTGAAATCCTATACTATTATTACAAAAACACATTTAACGTCTTAACATATAGGTATGCGTATACTCCTAAAATAAATACAACTTACAATAAAAACGTATATAAATCTGCGTATTTATCTCGTGTTTTTCGTCCTCCAAAATTTGATTTGATTTAGAATTTACAAAAAATCTAATGTTTAAAATATTAGGTTCATCATAGAGTATGCGCTTTTCTAAAGTGTATATATTAAAAAATTAAATCAAGAAATAAAGTGAATATCAAACACATTATAATGGCAATGTTATGTCTTGTTGTTACAAGTAACTTTGCCCAAAATATAGAAGGAATTATCACATCAGAAAAAGGAGAACCTGTACCTTTTGCAAACATTATAGTATTAAATAGTTTAAAAGGAACAGCAACAGATTTAGATGGCAAGTTTACTTTAAAATTAAACTCAGGGAAATATCAAATTCAATTTAGTGCTATTGGATTTGCTTCTAAAATTAAAAATATAGTTGTAACAGAAGAAAAAATAAATTTAGTCATTACCTTATCAGATCAAACAGAATCACTCGGAGAAGTTTTGGTAACTTCAAATAAAATTGAAACAGATCTTCAAAAAACACCTTTAGCAGTAACTGCTTTAAATTCAAAACAATTAAAAGAATATCGTGTTTGGTCTATAAGTGATTTAACAGCTTTAGCTCCAAGTGCTTTTACTATAGAACATGGAAATAGTACTGGATCTAATTTTCTTAATTTTCGTGGAGCTATGGGCTTTACTAACGAGCAATCTGTAGCCACTTATGTAGATGGGGTTTATCAGTTCGATTTCTATTCTGCACCTTTAAACTTTAACAATATTGATCGTGTAGAAATATTAAGAGGTCCACAAGGAACACTTTACGGAAGAAATGCTTTTGGAGGTGTACTTAATGTAATAACTAAAAAGCCTACAAATAAAACTACTGGGTTTGTAGAAGTAGATTTTGGTAATTATCAACAGCAGAGATATAGTTTAGGATTTAATACACCATTAATACAAGATAAACTTTTTGTAAATACCGGACTTCAATTAAATAAACGAGGTGCTGTATATGAAAACCCAACTTTAGATACCAAAGATTTTGACGGTAAAGAAGGCTACAGTGGAAACTTAAATATGAAATATATTGTATCTGATAAGTGGACGTTAGATTTTACATCTAGATATGAAAATAACAAAGATAAAGGTGCTTATCCTTGGGTTGCTACAGATAGTATTGCCTTAAATGAACCCTACAAAGCTTTTGGTAATTATGATAATATAGAAAAAAGAACAAATTTTAATGCGTCAATTGCTGCGAAGTATTATGGAGAAACGTTTAATTTTACATCTATAACAGCATTTTTAGATTATAAAAATTGGTTTGAAGATAAATATGATTTCGATTTTACGGCTTCCAAGCTAATAAGCGGAGATACTTGGAACAAACAAAATCAAATTACACAAGAGTTTCGCTTTACTTCTCCTGCGAATGAAAGTAAATTAAATTGGACAGTAGGATCATACTTATTCCTAGATAAATCAAAAAGTAAATACACTACCTATTACGAAGAAGATTTTACGTTATTTGACTCCACAGCACCTTATTCTACTATTACTAATGGTGTAAAAGATAATATGGGAATTGCTTTTTTTGGACAGGCTAATTATGCTTTAACTCCAAAGTTAGATGTAACTTTAGGAGCTAGATACGACATGGAGCATCGAAAACTTACTCAAAATTCTAGTTATGAAAAAGATGATGTTGTAACTATTTTATCTACAGATAGCTCAGACGATAAAACTTTTTATGCATTTACTCCAAAATTCATTTTAAATTATCAATTAACAGACAATTCTATTCTATATGGATCATATGCTAAAGGATTTAGAATTGGTGGTTTTAATTTTGGTAATGATACAAATCCGACATATGATCCTGAACGCTCTGATAATTATGATATTGGCATTAAAAATAATTTATGGAATAACAAATTAAAATTAAATGTAACCGCTTTCTATTTTCAGCAAAAAGACCAGCAATTAACTAACACAACAGATGGTGCTGTTTATGCAACTCAAAATATTGGTGATATGGATAATTATGGTTTAGAGATAGAAATAGCTGTACTACCAATAAAAAACTTACAAATAGATTGGACAGCAAGCACATCGCATAGTGAATATAAAAAACTAGAACTTTTTGATTTTAATACATTTACAACAATAGATTACAAAGGGAATAAAGCTATTTATACGCCAGAATATCAATCTATGATTGCCGCACAATACAGTGTCTCTTTTCCAAAATCAAATCAAAACTTAAAAGCTTTTGTAAGAACTGAATTTAAATATATTGGCGAATATCAATTAGATTTTGAAAATAGTAATAGTCAAGAAGCATTTAGTATGCTTAATACAAGATTTGGAATTTCTAGCAACCATATAGATCTTGCTTTTTGGGTTCGAAATCTTACCGACAAAAGGTATCTATCTTGGGGTTATGGATCTTATATGCTTGGTAGTCCTAGAATGTGGGGTGCAACACTAACTACTAAATTATAAAAAATATGAAAAAACTTATAGCTGCATGTACTTGTATTATTTTTTTAATGATGTCATGCAACAGCAAAAAAGAGTTTCCTGAAGTCATTACAGTTAATGATTCAAACGACAATACATCCTTAATTCTTGAACCTAATACAGAAGTTAAAACTGTGGGTATTTTATTATACGATGGATTTGCTAATTTAGATGCCGTTGGTCCCTATGCTGTGTTTACATCTTTAATGGGAACCGAAGTCTTTTTTGTAGGTCTTCACGACGGACTTGTTGAAGATGCAAGAGGAATGAAAGTACAAGTAGACACAACAATTACTGATGTAAAACAATTAGATGTTTTATTGATTCCTGGAGGTTTTAAAGAAACGTACCAACTCACAAAAGATGAAACCTTATTAAATTGGATTCGTGACATTGATAGTAACTCTAAATATACAGCTAGCGTATGTACTGGGGCTTGGATTTTAGGTGCTACAGGTTTACTAGAAGGAAAAGAAGCGACTACACATTGGTATGGAAAAAAGATATTAGAAGAAAACTATGGTGTTAAATTAAAAGATACTAGATACGCAAATAGTGGTAAATATTGGACTAGTGCTGGTGTTACAGCTGGAATGGATATGAGCTTAGCTATGCTAAGAGAAATTGCTGGAGATAATTATGTAAAAATGGTTATGTTAGATTTAGAATATGACCCGAAACCACCAATAGAAGGCGGAAGCGAAAAAAATACAGATAAAAACATAGTAGAAACCCTAAGAGCTATGTATGATAGTGGAATGAAAACTGTATTAAACCCAGAAAAAGCAGTCTCAAATATTAAGGTTGATAATATCAAAGATCCTGTTTGTGGTATGTCTATTAGAACGCACTTTAGCGATACATTACAATACAATAATAAGATATATGGCTTTTGTTCTAGTGTTTGTAAAGCCATGTTTAAAGAAAATCCAGAGATGTACCTAAATACCAAATAATCCATCAAAAGTTCAGATTAATTTGTAAGAATGATGTTTTAACGTTTATCTATATTCTTATAGATTAATCTGTTTTTTATGTTTTTCTAAAATATTCTTCTATTTATTAAAATCTTAAATATAAAAAAGAAAATGATTTTTGAAAGGACCACTACGCGAGTTTCAATAATTCGACTACGTTCAGTACAGACTAAAATCGAGGTCTAATAGCTTTATAGTCTCGATAGTTATCGGGATTGACGAAGTCTTAAGCTTCTACGTGAATATTAACTTTATTCCTCTCTTTTGTTCTTTCTGATTATAACTTAAATTTAGGTTTTTTTTTAAAATGCTAATTTAAGACGTGTATAACTCATTGCTAGTTATAGCCTACTTACGAATCCCGATAACTATCAGGACTCGTGGACTTTCTACTCGGTTTTTATTTGTTAACTTAGTAGCTTAACCACGCAACAAACCATTTAAAAAACATGGTGTACATAATGCTAAAAAAAAATCCGTGATGGAATTAAAACCACGAATTGGAATAGACAATATAAAGTTCGGGATGACAAAATCTGAAGTAATAGAAATATTGGGTTCTCCTGATAAAATTTCAAAGGAGGATTACGGATTAGAAGAAGAAACTGAAGAACTAATCGAGTGGAATAAGCCTAAATTGTGTCTGACGTTTGAGAAAAGCGAAAATTACAGACTAACTTATATTCGTGTCCAAAATGATGATTTGGTTTATAAAGGAAAAACTATATTAAAACAAACGACTAAATATATTAAAGAAGAAGTGTTTTCGGATATTTCAAATAAATGGGAAATAGAAAAACATCTTTTTTTTGATGTATATTCTGATGATGAAAATTGGTTGTCCTTTAGCATTGAACTTGGAGTTGCAAATGTGTTTGAGTTTGGAGTAACCTTTACAGATGATAATGAATATGATTGGCCTAAATGATAAAAATTGCAGAGAGCCAGAGCACAACAATTTACAAATAATAATAGTGTAATAATCGCTCAACTCAATGGTAATAGTACATTTTAGAAATCGACAATTTTTTAAATTTGATGATTTCCAATAAAAAAAACAGCCTGCCGGACGGGCAGGTACATAGTAAAATTTAAAAATTCGGCTCTGTGTTAATCCGAAAAGTTAGCGTCTTTTTACACGCTAGATTTCATACACTAGACTGTTATGTAATTTAATAAACACTTAAAAATGAAGTTTACGACTATAATTCTTACTATTTTATTAATTAGTATTTCATCAAAAGAATATCGATTATTTAATAACACTAAAGATAGTGTCGAAATAAAATCAAAAAATTCACTTCATTATAAACAGACTAGAGACTCAATCACACCAAATAATAAAAATTTTGATTTATTGATTAGAGGAAACGAAAATTATGATATAATCTTAACTACTATAAAAAAGGAGGATTATGAAGTAGCAAAACAAATTCAAACAACTCAATTATTAGATAAAACTATAATTCCTTCACAGGTAAATTTGACTGAATCTTGTTATACTGTTAAAACACCAATTAAGACTATAAGAACTTGTTTAGAAGATGATGAACAACTTATTAATTTATCTTATAGCGGCTTCATAAAAAAAATAAATAGTTGTGTTATTTATGAAAATTGGTTTGAGTCAAGTACTACAAATTTATTAATAAACTTAGAAAATGGCTTAACATCCTATATAACGGGTAACGAGCTCATTTTTTCCCCAAATTTAAAGTTTATATATAGTTACGCTAATGATGGTATTGATTTCGCAGGTATTTCTTTGCATCAAATTATAGACAAAAAAGCTCAACCAATTCTAATTACAGATTACGAGATAGAAGAAAAATATAAATTTGATTTTAGTTCTTTTGGTAAAGCATATTGGATCTCGGATAATAGTTTTTATACTAATAATGACAAAGAATACTTTAAATTTAAAATTCAAGATAAACGTATTACTTATAGTAATGAATTGGGAGAAAACATTATAAATTCTGTTAATAATAAGTTTCTAATTAAAGTTGATAAACTAAAAGATGGCACAATAAGATATATGTCTTGGGATAAACCAAAAACTTTAAGTGACAAACCAAGTTTAGTTCTATACAACGGAGATATTGAACAACAAAATAAATATGGCTTAGGTTATGATTATCGATTTAAAAACGGAGAATATATCTATATTATAGAAAACAACATAGAAACTACAAGCGCTAAACGTATGATGCTTAGAGTTTATAAAAATGGTGATGAAATACTTTATACCAGTTTAACAGATTTAAATAAGTTAAAAAAGAAAAAATAAACTCCATACAACAAAGTACCGTTGTAGCTAATTTCACCAAAAATGATAAAATCGTTAATACGTCGACTTTTTCTTTCTGAAAAAAAACGGAATGAAATTATAAAAGATCTGAAAAGCAATACTAACTTTCAAACGAAAGAAGAAAACCAAAAAAGCGGAACTAATTCTGACCAAGTTTCGGATTTTAATCTAGAAAAAGGAAAAATTCAATCAGTTTTTACTCCTGAATTAGGAAATCAAAAAGGACTGATTCTTACAAAGTGGTATTTTAAACCTGGAGATATTGTTAAGTATGGAGACATAATATGTGACATTGAAAACGAAAATATCACAATGGAATTTGAAACTGTTTTTAGCGGAAAAATAGTATCAACTTGTAAATTAAACCAAAGACTGAGTAGGGGAGCGGAATTATTTAAAATTGAAGGAATATAAAAACTACACACAACAGTATATAAAAAATTGCTAATTTCTGATTTTACTTCTGAAAATCCTCGCACATAACACCGCTACTTTCCGTATACGTATACTTTAGCCAACATTATGAAAAAAAATCTGCTCGCAATATTGATAATTCTGACTTTGAATTCGTGTTTTATGTTCAAAGAAAACGGAATTGAAATGACAATTAAAAATGATTCAAACGAACCTATAACCAATGTAGAATTTACAACCACCGAAAAACTGGATGTGATTAAAATTGACCTAATTGAATCGAATGAAAGCGTGACTGAATTTTTATCTATGCGAACAAATAAAACTGACGGAACTTATTCGTTGACTTTTACTCGTGCAAACGGAAAAAAGGAAGTTAGTGGTGGGGGATATTATACAAATGGAGGTTCACTTGACCATTGGGTTGATTTTACTGTGAAAATTGATACAACGATTGTGAAATTTGATAGCCCAATTTACTAAAAATTGCGGTGAACAATAATGTGTAACCGCAATAACGGCGGTTTCGACAACGTCAGTATCCACTCGGAAATGCTTAGGTTTATGTCAAACATAATATTAATGTATATTACCCTTTAATTGATGGTTATGCGTAACTGTTGTGTTTAATTAACTTAAATCTGTGAAAAACGAATTCAATAAAGGAAAAATAGTAATAACTCTGATTTTGAGTTTAATTATACTTTTTACAATTTTTGGCAATTACTATATTCAACAAATCTCAGGATGGGCAAGTCCAATTAGTATTTCTGTAATATTAGGATTACTATTTTTTATTGGAATAAAAATGGTTATTTGGATTATAAAAATTTATAAATTTAGGACTCAATTAAAACTAAAAGCTCTAATTCCTTTTATAATTTACAGTATAACTTTTTTATTAATCTTCATTTCACCTAATTGGTTATACGCTGATAATTATTTAAGTGAAATTAAATATAGAGGATGTTACGAAGGGACAATTAATACAGGAACTATATATTTTCGAGAATCTAGAGAATTTGAATATCGTCACGTTGGAATTTTTGGGTTCACTAAATTCGTAAAAGGTAATTGGACAAAAAATGGAGACACGATAATAATTAAATATGAAAACAAAACCCCAAAATTTGTTGGAGATAGATTATTAATGACTGAAACTGAATTTAGATATATAAGTAATGATACGATAGACAAAAAACGAACTAAATTTTACAGAGGTTATTGTAAAGGATTGAATTAAAAAACGAAACACAACACTGCGCATAGTCAAACCATTACCTGGGATATTGGATTCTGCTAAAAGCCAACAGAAAGCTATCAAAATGGCTGAATTTGATTCATTACGTTGACTTTTGCTGGAATTTTACTCATCTGGATTTTAGCTAAGTGTTACAACAATTAAAGTGAACAATATTTATGTAACTTATTTGATTAATGAAACTCAAAAAAAAAACAAAAATTAGAATCCTAATTTCGGTTTTCATCATACTGATTTTTAGTTTGGTATATAATAATTATCTTTCTTCAGAAGCGTATATAAAAAGTGTTACTGGTATAAAACTACCTTTCTGGACAGTAACAAATGAAACCTCAATGATGGAAATTGCAGTCATTGGTAAATTTCAAATACCTGAAAGTAAAGTGGAAGAATTTATTTCTGAAAACAATTTAAATAAACTTACTACCGATTCTGATATCGGAATTGGTTTAGATTACTTACTCAAAAAGAAAAACAGACTACAAAATAAAAAAGGGGAGTGGTTTCAATATAAAAATTGTGAATCTGGAAACGTTTGGAAAATTCTATTTAATTCTGACTCTAGAGACTTATGGATTTTAGTACAATATCCAGATATGGCTGGCGATGAACCTCCTTGTAATTAAAACAAAAAACACCTCTTTAAGTACATAAAGAGGTGTTTAATTAAACTATGAATGTCTATTTGTTTTCTTATAGTTCTTTTTTAAGGTCTTCAATAGTTTTTGCCATTACAACACCAGGTAATTTTACTGGAGCTGCAACTTCTGCTAAGAATGTTCCTTTAACTTCTCCTGTTTTGTAAGTTGTAAAACCAATGCGATATAAACCAGCTGTTAAAGCTTTTGTTGGACTTCCTATTTCACTTTTATATCTTAATAAAGAGTTGTAGCTACTTCCACTAGGTTGTTTAGGCATTTCACTACTATCATCATTACTAGCCAATTGTGTCCAAGTAGCGTTTTTAGCAGCGTCTACAGAGATATCTTCTTTTTTGAAAATAGTAGAACGTTCTAAAGTGATGTAAGTGTCAAAATAATCACTAGAAGAGGCGTTTTCTGTATATGCTTCAGAGCTAATGGCATTTTTAACTTTAGTTTTAGCTACAGGAGAAAGCATTCTTACACCAAGTTCTGGAGCAACAGCAGGAACCCATATATATATGTAATGAAACTTTTTACCATCTACTACTGCATCTTCATTTCCGGTAGAAGCATATCCTAGATACGATATTACATCTGTATAAGGTACTTTAATTGTTTTTGGTCCTATCTTTTTCTCAACAGAGCTTCCAAATTTTTTCAACTTTTGTGCTTCTGCATTAAAGATACAGCAGAAAGTGAATACTGATAATACTACTAATTTAATTTTCATGTTTTTAATTTTTATTATGTTATATATAGACATTCGTTATTTTAATTCAAAAGAAACCGTGACTGTGTGGCTTTGAGATATGGATGTACCATAATTTTGCACATATTGTTCACTTGTATTTTGATCTATAATGGCAGTAATCTCTCCAATAGTCTTATTCATTTTTTTAGCTAACAGGGTTGCTTTTTCTCTAGCATTATCTATCGCTTTATTTGAAAGACTTACTAATTCTTCATTTGATAATTTACTTGCTTCAATTACTGTGTCTGAAATAGAAATCCCAGCTAATTTTAGGTTTACTATTTTTCTAACATCCTCCTTATTTGATGTCTTAAAGAAATAATATTGTGTTTCTCTGTTTTGCGAATATGATGCAGCAAACTCATAATATGTGTTTCTATCAAACCTGGTAAAATCAATACCGATTTCATTTAACTTATTAATGTAGTTTTTTTTGACCTCTTCTACAGATGACACTTCTACCTCTCCTTGTCCTTCATAGACCATTATTTGTTGTAAAGAGATTAAAATAGTATAGCTACTGTCTTCAACTTCTTTTTCAGTTTCACCAACTACGGTGATCGTATTTACGTGCTCTTGAGCTATTGATGGCAAGGCGAATAACACTGCCATCAAAAAAATTATTTTTTTCATAATTATTTTGTTTTTAAGTTTTTTAAAAGAATAGGATAGAAGCTACAATCATCCAGGCACCCACAAATAGCCCTACGATACCTAACTTTCCTTGTATAGGGGCTAATTTCTCTCTAAGCACTATTGCTTTTTCTTTAGCAGCTTCATTTTTAGATAGTACATATTTATTAATCAGACTAAATCCTAACATAAACCCTAGTACAGCCTCTACAATACTTCCAGCTAATAATGTTACCCACCAAATAGGGAATGTTGTAAGCCAACCTAAGTTTAGAATAGAAAAAATAATACCCCAAACACCGTAGAAACAAAAAATAAGTCCAATCCAACCTTGATAAGGTTCAATTTTTTCTAAGAGTTCTTTTGCATTAGGTTTCTTTGATAATAATAAAGATGGTACTGCGATAATGCTTAATAAAATAAGTGTAATTCCGAAAGTCATAATTTTGTTTTTATTGATTAAAAAATTGTTTTTTTAGAATGAAAACACGGTTTGTTTTTAGGTTATTCTTTTAATATGTTTCCCATTCTCTTGTGCAAATTTAGAGCGGAAGTCTCCTTATTTTAACCCCGTTTTTAGTGAAAATGAATACCCTGAAAACAGGGGGGTAAGTTGTTTTGGTTTGATTAACAGCTGTTTATGAGTAGTTGTTGTACTGTTTTTTGAAATATAAAACCACAGATAAAAAAAGTATAAAAGGTGTTTTTTTGTTAGCGCACATAAAGCCTTGATTTTAAAAGTCAAGCAAAAAAAAAGAGCGCTATTAAAAATAGAACTCTTGTAGATTATGGAATATATTTAGGGTGTGCTAAGAAGACACATATCCTTTTTTTATGGCGTATTTAGTAAGACCTGCAAGGTTTCTTACATTAAGTTTAGTTATCAGGTTTTTTCTGTAACTTTCTATAGTATGCTTGCTTAAAAATAACTGATCTGCGATTTCTTGCGTAGTAAACTCTTCAGCAATAAGCGAAATGACTTCAACTTCTCTTTTTGTGAGTTTAATCTCCTTTTCTTTATTCTTTTCAAATTTGTTTTTAAGATAGATATCTTTAATTTCTTTAGAGAAATATTTTTCACCTCCCAAAATAGTTTCGATGGCTTTTAAGAATTCTTCTTTTTGTGCATTTTTCTGAAGATAACCATCCACATTGCTTTCTATGAGATCGTCAATAATTTTTGGTGAATTGTGCATACTAACCACCAGTGTTTTAATATTTAGATCTGTTTTCTTTATCCATTTATTTAAGGCGATACCATCTACTTCTGGCATCGTAACGTCTGTAATAACAAGGTCAATCTTTTCATTCGTATTTACCGAAATGTATTTTTGAACATGACCTCCATGCTTTGCTGTAAATAGAATATTGTAATTGCTTTCTGTTTTAAGAATACTCAATAATCCATCTAAAAACATTTTATGATCGTCTGCTATAATAAGGTTATGCTTCATAGGTTTATGCTTTTAATGGTATTTCAATATGAATGTTAGTACCTCTGTTGTGTTTAGAATCAATATTTAATTTACCGTTATATGTTTCGATTCTATTCTTTATGTTAGTCAAGCCTATACCTAACCTAGTCATTGATAAATCAAACCCGACACCATCATCTTCATATACAAAAAAGAGGCTATCGTTTAAAAGATCTAACTGGATATCTATAGTATTTGCTTTTGCATACTTAAGCGTGTTTGTCGTAAGCTCTTGAAAAATGGAAAACAATTCGTTTTGTAAAATTTTATTTAGAGCATTGATTTTTTCTTCATCATAAAAAGACACATTTATATTTAACTCACTAGCTTCTTTTACGGTTTGTATGTATTCTTTGATTAAAAATACAAATTCATTTTCTCTAATCTTTTTAGGTAGTAAATTGTGTGATATACTCCTTACTTGCTCATAGGTGTCATCTAGCTGGCTATATATTAACTTTAGTTTGTCTGGATGTTTAGATAGCTGGCTAAACTGTAGTTTTATTGCTGCCAAATTACCCCCAACACTATCGTGCATTTCTTGAGCTATCTTTTTTCGCTCTTGGTCTTGACCTCTAACAGCGGCTTTGATTAATTTTAATTCTTGATCTTTTTTTAATGAAATAACTTGTTGCTCATTAATCTCTTTTTCTTTAAGATTAAGTAAACCTTGTGCTTGTAATTTTTGATAATAAATGATTAGAAGTCCAATAATAGGGACTAGTAATATGAAAAAAGCAACAAGAACAATGTATTTAATGGTCTTTTCTCTATCTAACTCTAAAGCTTTTAAAGCTTCTTTTTCTTTAAGTAATGCAATTTCATTTTTACGCTTTTCAACACCATTTTGTAATTGTAAAACCTGATTTTCATTTTGTTTTGCAATTATAGCTTTTTGGAGTTTATATTTTTCTATTTCTACATCTTTGTTCTTTATATTTAAAGTATTATTAAGATTTTCAATTTTTAATAATTTAATTGTTTTTTCTTTTTCAAGTGTTTCAAATTTAACTTCTAAATTATTAATTTCTTTTGCAGCTTGAGAGTTTTCTATCGAATCTTTTATCTTAGAATAGTGTTTTCCATAGCTGTAAGCGCTGCGATAATCACCTTTTCTAACAGAGAGTTTTTCTAACATTAGATAACTGTTCATCTCAATATCTAAATTCCCTAGATTGATGGCTTTTATTAAAGTATTAGAAAAAATTAAAAGTGCTTCGTGATCTTGTTTATCATTATATAATACATTTCCAATTTTACCTAAAATAATAAGTTCTAAATTATAAGATCTATTGTCATTACTTATTTTTTTTGCTTCATAGTAGGAGGTTAGTGCATTATCTGTATCTCCTTTGCCTAGATAATTATCTCCTATATTAATAATAACATTAACCAAAGCTTGTTTTCTATGGGTGTCCTTCTCACAAATATCTTTTGCTTTCTGTAAATAGGCATTAGACTTTTCATATTTAGAAAGCGAAGAATAGATAGAACCTAAATTGATGTAACTTCCTAAAATAAGTTCTTCATCATTAGAGTATTTAATACATTTATCAAAAAGAGCTAAGGCTTCTTCAGTTTTACCTAATGTAACATATGTACTTGCTAATCCGTGTAAATGGGTGTAATACAAGTTTGTTTCATTATGTTTTTCACTTAGTTCTGCTCCTTTTATATGCCACTTTTTACTTTCATTGTATAAGCCTTTGTTTTTGTTATTTAATGCCAATAATTGATAAGACAATATGGTTAATCTTACCCCCAAAGAGTCTTCAATGTTTTTTTTACTTTTAAGCGCTTTCTGGGTATAATAAATAGAAGAATCCATCGCTACGTATTTATTATGGTAGTATGCCAATAATAAATTTGTATTTGTTATCGCCTTATCAGATTTAAAAGTACCTAATAAATGATGGGCTTCTTTGTAGGCTTTTTTTTCAAAACCATTATTAAAATAATAAAAAAGCTCATCTACTTTTTTTTCTTCACTTTCTATTGTAGGTGTTGTTGTTTGTGCCAGACCAATGGTAGCGTAGCATAGTAAAAGAAAACAAAAATAATATCGAGGCTTAAAAAACATTCGCAAATGTAGGAATTGCTCTACTTATATTCACCCCCGTAAACAGGGATATTTTTTTTACAAGAACTTTTTAAAAATGAGTAATTAGACCTTATATTTATAAAACATAGGTATATATCCAAATAGGCCTTGACAGTTTTAAATTTATGCATTACATAACCGTTTTTTTATTCAAATTAAAATCCACTTGTACTAGAATTTACTTCTGAAAAAATTACATCTTTGTTTTAAAACGCATCTATAGAATATTTGCAAACCAACCTGTTAAGAGAATTAAAAATACGATACACAACAACCGAATAAATAATACTTGTAACTCATTTTGAAAATAAAATACGTTTATATAATCTCTGTAATATTCCTAATCGGATTTGTGATAAATTATATTGCTTCAGTAGGAGTGAATATCTGGGGACTTAATGAATTGCAGCAGATAAACGATCGATACGAACAATCTGATATTTCCTATGAAGAATATGTTGCCCAACAGCATTACGATGAATATTACCAACCTAAAATAGATAGTCTTTTAGAAGCGAATCCTAAAGCTGCAATTAATTACATAGACAAAGTAATTTCAAAATATCCAAAAGAGTATTTTTTAGAACTACAAAAAGGTGTGGCTTATTATAAAATAGATTCTTTTGAAACAGCCAACATTCAATTTAAAAAGTCAATGGACAAGAATGGACGTGAATTTCCAAGAGCTCTAGGTTATTCTGGTTGGGCTTTAGCCGAATTGGGAAGGTATGATGAAGCCATCATTGAATTGAAAAAAGCTGCCGAAGTGAATTCGGATTATATTGTTGATATGGCAATGGTTTATGAAATGAAAAACGATATTCCAAATGCAATAAAATATTACCAATTGGAAATTGAAAATATGAAAAATCTTAATGCGCTTAGATATTACAAAGACATTGAATATTTAACGAAAAAAGTTGCTGAATTAAAAAAATCATAGTGTCATAATTCACTATTGTGCTGTATGCTAAGTCATTTGGCGTGTAGTCACTAAACCTATTTCTTTAAGATTTGTAAAAAAATATAGTTTTTCTGCATAGCACCATCCGCTAATAAAATATATTTTATACGATTCTCGATTAATGATATTTGTTTTTCTAGCTAATTAATCCTGTGTTTTAAGCACGTTGGGAGTCATAAAAACAAAACCCAAAATAAGCTTTAATCCTTAATGAAATATATTTTGTCATTTTTTAACAGTCCTCACGACAAACCATTGTATTAAATAAAAATTAGAGTTAAACAACAAAAATCGAATGAATAAAATATTTATAACAGGAATTCTTGGTTTATTGGCTAGTATTCTTGTTGGAGCTGGAGAATTTCTACTTCATTACAGCCCTCAGATTATTGGAAATGCAGATAATTATCAATTTTTTCAATTCGTTTCAAAAAACAGTTTAATAACAGGTCATTTTTTAGCTGTATTTGGTGTTCCCTTTTATTTTTTAGGGTATTACCATATTTATAAAATGTTAGAAAAGGGGAACGAAAAGTTAGCTGCTACCGTTTTTGGCTTAGGTGTTTTGGCTTTTACTATTGGTGGTTTTTGGATTACTTCTAGAGCTTTTTTAGGAACAATAGTTCAGCTTCAAAATGATATTGACGCTACTGTATATCAGAAAATATTAGACAATTATACCTTAATTAGTGAATCACTTGTTCAAATTTTAAGAGTAATCATTCTTTTACTTTCGGTGTTTTTTAGTGTTACCATATTAAAAGGAGGAACGTATTATAAAAAATGGATGGCTGTTTTTAATCCTATAACTCTATTAATAGCTGTATTTGTAATCTACTTTATCTCACCTCAAACAGGAAAATACATAGCACCAATTGCAATGAATGTTGTTCATTTTATTGTGTTTAGTTTATCATTATATCAACTCAAAAAAATTAACCAATCATCACTATGAAAATAATAAAAAGAATTTTAGGAATCATTTTAACGCTAATTATAGTATTAGTACTTATTGTAGCCGTTAAGTTTAGTACAAATAGAAATAACCCTTACGACAATACAATCTCAGATAACATAATTCCTACGTTCAAGGAAATCCCTATTGATTTTACCCATCAATTTAATGGAACAGAATCTTTACCTGTTACCGCATCTGTATTAATAGATATTGATAATGACGGTGTTGATGAATTATTTTTAGGAGGAGGATTCAATCAGCAAGATGAAATTTTTAGTTATAAAGACGGAAAATTTGTTTCCATATCAGAAAATGTAGGGCTTCCTAAAAAAGAAAATAGTACAACTTTAAGTGGTGCTTCAACTGATTTTGACAACAATGGCTTTACTGATTTAATTCTTTCAAGAGAAGATGGCATTGTAATTTACTACAATTACAACGGGAAGTTTACGCCAAAAAAAATAGAATATGATTTGGCAGACAACGCAACACCATTGGGTTTAACTTTAGGTGATGTGAATAAAGATGGTTTTACAGATATTTTTGTGGCTAATTACATTAGAAAAAAGCAAATGGTTGGGCAGAATAATTTCAGTAAAAATTATGGCCCTCAAAGTCTTTTACTGATCAATAATGGGGATAATATCTTTAAAAACACAACTATTGAAGCCGGTTTAGAATACATCCATAATACGTTTATGGGTATTCTAATTGATATTGATAACGATACCTGGTTAGATTTAATAATTGCTTATGATACCGGTGAAATTAGAACCTACAAGAACAAAGGTGATGGCACTTTTGAAAAGAAAGTAAACCCATCAACCGATAAATACGCTTATCCGATGGGTATAGCTGTGGGTGATTATAATAATGATGGTTTAGTAGATTTTATGTTTTCTAATACAGGAACTACAGTACCACATTTTGTAGCAAGTGGAAATATTGAAGACAAAAGTCTCTTTAATTCTAATTGGATATTTTTTGAGAATAAAGGAAACTTTGTGTTTGAAGATGTATCAGAAAAAACACAAACTAAAGATTTTGAGTTTTCTTGGGGAGCAACATTTGCCGATATGAATAATGACGGTTTACAGGATTTGATTGTAGCAGAAAATTACATTGATTTTCCACCGCATAAAGTATTTAAATTACCAGGTAGGTTTTTAACACAAAAGGAAGATCACACTTTTGTTGCTACTGAAGAAAAAAGTGGTGTCGTAAATCCTAATTATGCCATAACTCCGCTAGTAAGTGATTTTAATAAAGATGGGTATTTAGACCTCGTTTGGGTAAATTTAGGAACACCTGCTTTAGCCTATATCAATGATGGGGGAGAAAATAATTTTATCAAAGTTAAATTAGATGATAATGCTGAAAATTTAGGTGCGAAAGTAGAAGTCATAACAACGGGTAATAAAAAAATAACAGAAGATTTTATCGTTGGAGAAGGCTTAACCAGTGATCAATCTGCTACTTTACATTTTGGTTTAGGCAAAGACAATGTAAAAAGTGTTTTTGTAAAATATATTAGCGGAAAAGAATATACATTTCAAAACCCTAAAATAAATTCACTTTTAACGATTCCTAAAGTTTCAATTTCAGACACTATAACAACGGAATTAACTAAAGAATAATGAGATTCAAAAAAGTATTAAATAGTGCTTTAATACTCCTTTTTGTTTTAAGTATTTTGGGTGCAAGTAGTTTAGTTTACAATGAATTTGTGAATAATTCTATCTGTCCCAAAATACTTAATATACCAGCTTGCTATATTATAATGGTTTGTTTTATAATTCCTTTACTTGGTCATCTTTTAAAATGGAACAACGTTATCTATTTTATAGGAACAGGGCTTGCTTTTTCTATTGCTTTATATGGCACAATAACGCAACTATTAGAAATTGTACAATGCCCAAAAACGGCAACAGGAATACCTATGTGTTTTATTTCATTATCTATTTTCACAAGTTTAATTATTATAAAAACATTGTTGCTAAATATTAAAACACCAACAACTAAGATTTGAGTTAAAATCAACTCTTTGTTTCAATTTTAGACACTATTATACCTGGAAAGAAGTGAATTCACACCTATACTTGCTAAAAGTTAGTGGTAAATTAATGGCTAATAAACGGTACTTAACAATGTATATAAAAAATAGCAGAAAAGAGCTAAGCTAAAGGTTTAGTTATTTTCTGCTATTTTTGTTTTATACCGAAAATTAGCACAAATACATCTGCTGGTTTTTCTACGCAAAATCATTAGTAGCAATTAAAGATAAACATTACGAGCAAGGATAAATATGGAATTATTAAACAAAAAAGAATACGTAATACCAATATTTATTCTCTTTGCTTTTTTTATGTTCTACAAACCTGTAATTTGTTTTTTTATTCTTGGCGCATTATTAATTTTTATTGGGATACAATCTTGGATTTTTATTGCTGATATTCATAAAAACGGAATTGAAAGTATTGGAAAAATATTATTCTACAAATCTGACGAAGACGGATATAAAACACCAACAATTGAATTTGAAACCAAAAAAGGAAATCAAATTAAGAAAGAGCCATATATCTTTATATCTACTGATTTAAATAAATTTAGAAATTTCAAGAATAAAATTAACGAACCTGTTTCTGTATTGTATGACAAAAAAAATCCTGAAAAGTTTATTATAGTAAATGAAGAGAATTTTAATTATTTCGGTTTGATTTTTATTATAATAATAGGAGTAGCCTTTATTATAGTCGGAATTTTAAGCCTGTTAGAAATTATAAAGATTAACTTCTAAAACGCTAGGGGCAAGTCATCAATAGGAAAACTACTAAGTTCTGCCCAGTTTTAAAATTTGATGATTTCCATAAAAAGTCCCACGTGTCGGATGCATTTGAGCAGAACGAATTGAAATCGAAAAACGAACTAAAATTGAACTGATTTTTTAATGGATTTAGCTAGACATTGTGATTTATGTGACAACCAAAAGACAAATTTAAAAATTGGCACAATTTGCGGATTAAACGAAAGAAAGCCTGACTTTAATAAAACGTGTTCAAAAATTGAGTTGAATGAAAAGTTTGAAAACAAACTAAAATTAGTAAATATAGATTACGAAAACATCAAGCGAAAACAACTCTTGACCTATATCTATTTTGCAGTGTTTATGATTATCGGGATTGCTGTAATAGTTGGAGGATATTTATTTGGGAAATATGTTTTTGATAGCGGCGTAATATCAACAGTTCCAATAATAATTATGGTTGTTGGACTAGCGCCTTTTGCAATGGCATTTGGAACTTTAAATAAACATCGACAAGAAATTGAGATAGCGAAAAATAAAAAAGATAAAGTAGAAGAAGTGTTGAACGAATACAGCATAGAATATGATATTGATATTTCTTTTGGAAAAGAAATTCACGGATCTCAAGAAGTTTACGCTGTATTAAAAACAAAAGGAATACGATAAATATAACGACTCCACAGCACTGAATATACTAGAGCTTATTCAAAAGCCATTTTCTATCTATAACACCGTTAGCCACAATATGACAAAAATCCAAATCAAAGATATAATTACAAAAATTCATTTCTACTTTTTGGGATTTGCTTTACTGAATTTCACTTTAAAAAGCACGATTGATATAAGTCTTAATTATAGACTTGCCTATTATATATCTTTATTAGTGTATGCAAGTGGTTTTATTCTTTTTTTCTGGAATTCCAAGCCATTTAAGAAAGTTGGGTTTTACTTTAGTTTTTATGTGATTACGCCTTTTATAATGTTATTATACTGGATATTTGGTGGAATGTTTTTCGGAATTATAGCCTCAATAGTTCTTTATCCCATTCAACCGAATTATATCGAAATTGAGAAAAATAATTTTATGATTTATCAAGAAAATCAAGGTTTTTTAGGAATGTGTTGCCCTTATGTGATTACTGAAAATCAATTTTTAATACTTGAAAGGAAAATAAAAACAATAGATGTGAACAACGAAATCGAATTTAATGATCATTCAATATATACAATTAACGGAAAAACAGAATTGAGAATTAAATTTGAAGGATATCAATTTTTAGAAAGAAATTTGGCTAAAAGAGATACAATAATTTTAATCAAAAAAGAATAAAGCCAGTGGCTAATATTGTATATATAAAATAGGGGAGAAGTACTAAATTAAAGACTTATGCTTATTTGTAAAGTCCGTCATATCCTTACTCCCTAAAACTTTCGGGAATAAAAATGTGGCTTGATGATATATAAAAATTAACATACTTTTATATATTACGTTTCTAATACCAAACGTTAGGTCGTATATTTGCCTTTGCACCTAATATATTAACCCCTTAATTTTATTTATGCCCTTAGATATGGATTATATAGTGATTAATGATGAAAAGTGTTATCAAATAATTGGTTATGAAAATTACCATGTGAGTGAATCTGGACGAATATATCGTACTGAAATTGATAAGGAGAGAACTTGGAGAACTAAAGGAAAAATATATAAAAGCGAAAATAAAATTCATTTTAGAATTCGAAATGGTAAACTTCGTGATGGATACGCAAGCTTAACAGATAAAAAAGGAAAACTTCATAGTGTAACTGTTTCTTGGTTAGTTGCAAAAGCTTTTAATATAACCTCACGTAAACTAAATAAAAAAAGACATTCGATTGGTTATAAAGATGGAAATAAAAGAAATTTACATTATTCCAATTTGCTTGTTTTAGATAGAGTCAAGAATAACAGTAAATTGACTTTAGAAGATGTAAAACATATTAAGAAGCAAATAAAAAAAGGAATCCCTTTAAATAGGATAGCTTATTTATTTAATGTTTCCGAAATGCAAATAAATAGAATTAAAACTGGTGAAAACTGGGGAAATGGTAAAAGAAAAATAAAAGCTCCAAAAGCTCCATTTGAAATAGAAGACAGTAAAATAAGAAAATACATTGCTACTTTTGATAGGCAAGAAATGAATCAAAGCATAAAAAAAACCTTTACTATTAAACGAAATCCCGAAGACCCTACCGACAATACAATTGTTGGAATTGTTAAAGGTTATAAGCTATCATTAAAACATAAAAATATCACTAGAGCAAGAGAAATAGTGGTGAGATTAAATGATTATTTTTTTGAGCATAAAGCAAAGAGTTATAGACAATAGCATAGTTTATTCTTATAAAAACAAAGTATTATTTATTACACTGAAAGACTCAAAAGTGGAGTCTTGTAGATTAAAGTATAATAATTTCACAAAAAATAAGTAGTATTTAAAATTAAAATTAAAATTACATTTGCATTGCAAATGAAACGATTGAACAACATTTTACGCCTTCCTTATTTCAGCACTTATTATAACAAAATAATATTTGCTCGAAATGGCTATGTGTATACTTCAAATAATATCTGATACTTAAAAATTACATCATAACTAAAAGCCCGAGCATATTTGCTCGGGCTTTTTTTATTTAAAAAAATATGGAAACAATAAATAGACTAAAAGAGAATGTAGAAATTATTCTTCCTGAAAATGGATTGGAAGAAAAATTAGAGCAAGCTAATAAGCAACAGCGAAAATTAATTATTAAACTTGGTTTTGATCCAACTGCCCCAGATTTACACTTGGGTCATGCAGTTGTATTGAAAAAACTTAAAGAATTTCAAGATTTAGGACATCAGGTAATCATCTTAGTTGGAGATTTTACCGCTAGGATTGGTGACCCTACAGGAAAAAACAAAAGTAGAAAGCCATTAACAATAAAAGAAGTACAGCACAATGCAGCAACATACATCAAACAATTATCTAAAATTATAGATATAGATAAAGTTAAAATTGTATTTAATTCTGAATGGTTAGACAAACTATCATTCACAGAGGTGATACAGATTTTATCAAAAGTTACCGTGGCGCAGCTGATGCATAGAAATGACTTTAACAAACGTTTTACTGAAAACACTCCCATTGCAATGCACGAGTTGGTGTACCCAATTCTTCAAGGTTTTGATTCTGTTGAAATTAAAGCAGATATAGAAATGGGTGGAACAGATCAACTTTTTAATTGTACAATGGGGCGAAAATTACAAGAGAATTTTAAAATGGATCCACAAATAGTGATGTGTATGCCTTTATTAAAAGGACTTGATGGAAAAGAAAAAATGAGCAAATCGCTAAACAATATTATAGGCTTAACAGATGATGCAAAAGATATGTTTGGCAAAACAATGTCTATTCCTGATAGCTTGATTGAAGAGTTTTTGAACTTGACTACTAATTTCTCTGCTAATGAAAAACAAAGTATTAAAGACAGATTGGTCGCTGGTGAAAACCCTATGGAAATAAAAAAAATAATAGCTAAAAATATCATTACACAATACCACAACAGTGCTTTAGCTCAAGAAGCAGAAGACTACTTTGTAAACCAATTTCAGAATAAGAAAAACGATAATAAGGAATTTGAACCCATAAAAATAAATACCTTACCAGTAGAAAACAATAAGATTAAGGTGATTGATTTATGTGTACATTTAAAAAACGAGTTGTCAAAATCTGCAATACGAAGATTGATTGAAAATGGAGCTGTTAAAATTGATTTAGAAAAAACCAAAGAGATTAATAACGAATTAGTATTGCAATCAGGTATGAAAATAAAGATTGGTAAAAGAGACTTTTACGAATTAATATAAAATACCAAGAACCGATAAGAAACGATTCAAATAGGGGAGTTCATTCACTTGATTTTACTACAGTTTTGATATAAACCTTTTAAATAAAGTATGATTCGTGTTTTTACTTGGGAAACATTCAATAATACCCAGTATTATGAATATTATTTGTTAACTTAGAGAAATTGGTTATTTAACTATTTGTATTTAAGTTCATTATAACCAATTAATTAAAAACTATAATTATGAAAAAACCAGATTTTAGTACTCTAAAAGTGATTTATATTAATTGTACGCTTAAAAAATCACCACAAGAAAGCCACACCAAAACCTTAATGGATGTTTCTAAAGCCATTATGATGAAAGAGGAAGTGAATATAGATGAGATTAGATTAGTCGATCATCAAGTAGCAAGTGGTGTTTATCCAGATATGACCAAACACGGTTGGGATGTTGATGCATGGCCCCAATTAACCAAACGTGTTTTGGATGCTGATATCCTGATTGTTGGTACCCCAATTTGGTTGGGCGAAAAATCTTCGGAAGCTCAAAAACTAATAGAGAGACTTTATGCTTTAAGTAGTTTAACAAACGATAAGGGGCAATATGTGTTTTATGGAAAAGTTGGGGGTTGCATAGTTACGGGTAATGAAGATGGCATAAAACATTGTGCGATGGGAATTCTATATTCGCTGCAGCACGTAGGTTATTCAATCCCACCACAAGCAGATTGTGGATGGATAGGAAAAGTTGGTCCAGGACCTAGTTATGGAGATACAGAGTGGAAAGATGAAAAATTAGATAACCCCGTAGGTTTTGAAAGTGATTTTACAAATAGAAACACCACATTTATGACCTATAACTTACTACATCTAGCTTTAATGCTGAAAAAAAATGAAGGTTATCCTAATTATGGAAATTCGCGAAAATATTGGGACAACGGTAAACGCTGGGAGTTTGAAAATCCAGAATACCGATAAAAAACACATCTAAGAACAAATTAATGTAAACAAATCTCTTTCAGTCACTTGAGATTCAATTTTAAACTCAAAGATTCATTATTTTAAATCTTTGAGTTTTTTTATTCAACCTAAATCATAGTAAACACGAATTTTAATATAAAAACGAACTTTTAGAAACTGAAATAGTAATAAAATAGGGAAGTGCTATTAGAAGATAAATAGTATAAAATAACACTGATAGCCCTACAATCTATACTATAGTTTTCTGCTTATAAGAGCGCATTTATCCGTAAATTTAAACCCTTAAAAATGGCGAAATATTTAGTAGCCTAGAAATTGAATTAGTTTGATGAATTACAAACACTTAGTAAAAGAAATTAAAGAAAACAGTCAGCTTTTTAAACATAAAAATGCAGTTTATCATAAAAACAAAGAGGCAAATAAGTGGGAAGGTATTTCTTGGTTAGACTTCGAATCTAAAATAGAAACATTATCCAAAGCGCTAATTAATTATGGTGTAACTGTACAACAAAACATTGCTATATTTTCTCAAAATATGCCAAATTGGATTATTGCAGACATAGCAATAATGCGTATTAGAGCAGTAACAGTACCTATTTATGCAACAAACTCAAAAAAAGAGGTTGATTATGTGCTTAATGATGCAGAGGTAAGTTTACTTTTTGTTGGCGATCAAAAGGAATATGATAAAGCGTACAAACTTTTAGAAACATCAAAATATTTAAAATTAATTGTAGCATTAACAAATACAATTAAACTTCAGCCGTCAAGTAATTCTATTCATTTAGAAGATTTTATGGCATTTCAATCTACAGAAAAAATTGAAACTGAACTTGAAAAGAGATTTAACAGTTGTGATTTTACAGATACAGCAAGTATTATTTATACCTCTGGAACAACAGGTGAACCTAAAGGGGTAGTGCTAGATTACAATAATTTTGGGGCCACATTAGTTGCTCATGATTTTGAATTAGACGTTTCAGAAAAAGATGTGTCATTAAGCTTTTTGCCTTTAAGTCATATTTACGAACGTAGTTGGGTGTTCTTTTGTTTACACAGAGGGATTGATGTGTATTTTAACGAAGATCCTAAACAAATTGTGGAAGTTATTAAAGAAGTAAGGCCTACTGTAATGTGTACAGTACCAAGAATATTTGAAAAAATATTTGCAGCAATTCAAGATAAAAGAGAAGAAGCTTCACCTTTTAAAACGAAAATGGTAAACTGGGCATTAGAGGTTGGCGATAATTATTATAATAATCATAAACGACTAGAAAATAAGGTTTCACCTATGTTGCAACTCAAGTTTAACATTGCAGACAAATTGGTGTTAAGTAAGTTAAGAGCTGTTTTTGGAGGTCGCATAAAGTTTATGCCTTGTGGCGGAGCACCCTTAGTAGAAGAGCTAGTTTCGTTTTTTCATTCATTCGGTCTTAATATTAAATGCGGTTTTGGTTTAACAGAAACAACAGCAACGGCGACTCTTTATGGCGATACTCATTTTGAATTTAATTCTGCCGGAAGACCTATTGAAGGAACTCAAATTAAAATTGGGGCTAACAACGAAGTATTGGTGAAAGGTCCTGGTGTAATGAGAGGTTATTATAAAAAACCTGAAGCTACAGCAGCAGCTTTTGAAGATGGCTGGTTTAAAACAGGAGATGCTGGTAAAATAGATCACAAAGGAAACTTAATTATTACAGACAGAATTAAGGATTTAATGAAAACTTCTGGCGGTAAATATATTGCACCACAAAAGTTAGAAAACGCATTAATAACAGATTCGTTTATTGAACAAATAGCCGTAATAGGGGATCAACAAAAATATGTTACTGCCCTAGCTGTGCCTAGTTTTGAAAATTTAAAAAAATATGCTGTAGCTCAAAATATTGAATTTTATGATATTGAAGATTTAATCACTAATCCTAAAATCATTTCGTTTTATGAAACACGTTTTGAAGCACTACAAAAAGACTTTTCAAAATATGAACAAATTAAAAAGTTCACATTATTACCAGAGGAGTTTAGTATTGCATCTGGAGAAATAACAGCGACCTTAAAGTTAAAACGTAAAGTGATTCAACATAATCATAGCGCGTTAATTGATCACATGTATTCCAACTAACTTTTTGTTTAATCTGGTGTATAAAAGGGTTTAAAGAACTTTAAATAACAAGTTTTAGATACGTTATTAGATTCTTATTTCTGTTGTTTATAGGAAATGTTATTACTTTTCACATTTCAGTATATTTATTTAAGAAGGATAAAAAAAAGTGGTATTAAGATTTCTCTCAATACCACTTTTACATTTATTAAACTTAATTATTAATCCATGGCTAATTCTGATACTTTTAATATGTTTGATGGAACTTTAGTTCCGTTTGTAACCGAATTAGGAGATACAGGTTTCCCGTTATCCGACATTACAGAAGTAACGTGAGTTGCAGAGTTTTCTACTTTATACTCTTTACGAAATCCAATGAGTTCTACAGCAATATTCTTTTCTTTGGAACCTTCATTTACAAAATCTTTAATCATTTGTAAAACATCGTAATCAATATAAACAGTATTAGTTGCATCTATAATAATCTTACTGTTTTCAGGTAAGTGAGCAAATGTTTGTTTAATGGCTGCTTTATTCAAAAATGAAACTTCTTGAGCTAATTCCATATTAATGGTTTCGCCTTCTTTATGGTTTTCTTTCTTAAAGAAATACGCAAGTTTCACATTTCCGCGTAAGATAAAATAAACACTAACAGCTAGACCAATACCTACACCTACTAATAAATCTGTAAATACAATAGCTACAATCGTTACTACAAATGGGATAAATTGGAATTTCTTACTGTTTTTCCACATATGTACAAACTTTTCTGGACTAGCTAGTTTATAACCTACAACAAGTAATACAGCAGCAAGAGATGCTAATGGTATTAAGTTTAGTAAAAATGGAATTGCAATCACAGCAGCCATTAAATATACACCGTGTGCAATAGCAGATACTTTTGTTCTACCACCAGAGTTTACATTTGCAGAAGTTCTTACAATAACAGACGTTACCGGAATACCACCTATTAAACAACTAAGCATATTACCTACACCTTGAGCTTTTAATTCTCTATTCGTATCTGTATAACGTTTTAGAGGATCTAGTTTATCTGCGGCTTCAATACATAATAAGGTTTCAATACTTGCTACTGCAGCAATAGTAAGTGCTATAACCCATATATCTGCATTCAATATTTGAGAAAAATCTGGAAAACTAAATTGGCTAAAGAATTGGTTCATAGATTCTGGTACAGGAAGGTTTACCAAATGATCTTGACTAATTGCTAATGATGATCCAGTAGCTTTAAATGTTTCGTTAATAGCAATACCGGCTAAAACTGCAATTAATGCACCAGGAATTGTACTTTGTTTCTTTAAAAAAGGAACTTTTAAGAATGCAATAAGAATAGCAAGAGAAACTAAAACTACAATTACAGCACCTGGGTGTATAAAGTTAATTGTATCTGCTAAAGTTACAAATATTTGATGATCTCCAGCGGCATTTACAGACCAGTAATCACCCTCATGCATTTCATCAAAACCAACAGCATGTGGTAACTGAGACAAAATAATTATTATCCCAATTGCAGCAAGCATACCTTCAATAACATTAGAAGGTAAATAATTAGATAATACACCCGCTTTTACAAAACCTAATATTATTTGAATTACTCCCGCTAAAAATCCAGCTAAAAGAAAAGCTTCAAAAGAACCTAATGTTGCAATTGCCGCTAATACAATGGCAGATAATCCTGCAGCAGGACCAGAAACACTAAGTTGAGACCCACTAAGAGCTCCCACAACAATACCAGCTACAATACCAGATATAATACCTGAAAATAGAGGGGCACCACTAGCAAGAGCGATACCTAGACATAATGGCAATGCCACTAAAAAAACAACTAACCCTGCTTTTATATCGGTTTTAAAATATTTCGTTGAAAAATTTTTCATAGTTTTTTTTATATTATTTATTTTATTAATTGAATAGACTGATAAATGAAAACTTATTTTGTTGTACCGGTTCTGATTTTTCTACAGGCACTTCAATTACGTTTTCGATATTTTTTTTGATAAATTTAGTAGTGTTAAACCATTTTTTATTGGAACAGTTTAGCGTTTCAACATCGGGTACAATTGCATCTTGAGCGTTCATTTGTTCTAAAAAATTCTGAAAAGCAAAAGAGTTGGTACCTGTAAATAATTCAATCGTAAGATTTTCTATAGTGTTTGCGTGTTGAAGTATGATACTGCGTTTTGCTTCTTTAAATTCTGGAGTAAGATATTTTTGTATTTGTTCTCTTTTATTAAAGTGAGTAACCTCCCATCGAGAACTAGGCATTTTATGACCTGCAACAAATGTGATATCAAGTTTAGTGTCAGGATAATTTAAAACGGCATATTCAGCAAGTTGTAAAGACTCTACTGTAAAATCTGTTGGAATTAATATTTTTCTCATCTTTTCTAACTTTTATACAAACTTAGTTGCAACTTGTTAGAGTAAAATAAGAGCTATATTAGAATGAGATTAGAAGATTTCTTATTTCTAATTATAAAATGGCAGTACTAGGAAGTTTAATTTTAACCAATGTACCCTTATCTACTTGAGAAACGACACGTATTTTACCGGTGTGCATTTTAATAATACGGTAGGCGAGTGGGAGTCCAAAACCAAATCCTTTAATATCTCTCACATTTGAAGCTCTAAAAAATGGTTCGTAGATACTTTTTAGCTCATCTTGTGGAATACCCACACCTAAATCTTTAATAGTGACTAAGATAAAGTCATCATCAGGTATTATTTTTACCGATACTTTTTTGTTGTTTGAAAATTTACAAGCATTTTCAATAATGTTTCCTAATGCTACTTTTAAAAGAGATTCACTCCCCATATGCGTGATGGCATCTGGGTTTTCTGGCAAAGCTTCAAAGTCAAGTACGATGTTATTATCAGGAATTGCAACATCAAGATTGTTTTTGATGCTTAAAATCATTTCATCTATACGAATAGGTTCAATTAGTAATCCTTTTGAATCAAAATCTGTTTTGGCAAGTTTAAGTAAACCATTTACTAAAAAATCAAGTCGGGAAGCTTCAAGATCTATATTTTTAAGAATCGCGAGGTATTGTTCATTACTACGTTCTTTATTAAGTGCAATCTCAGTTTGTCCTAAAATAGCCGTTAATGGGTTTCTAAGTTCGTGAGAAGCGTTATTAATAAAGTTGTTTTGTAAATCAAAGGAAAGTTGTAACCTATCTAGCATATTGTTAAATGTGATAGCCAATTGTGCTAGTTCATCTTTACCATTCGTGGTGTTTAACCGAAGTGATAAATTTTCTGCACGAATAGAGTTTACCTCTTTAATAATTTTTGAAATAGGGCTTAAAGATTGACGGGCATAATAACCTCCTAATAATAATATAAAAATGATACTTATAAAAAAGGCAGTAATTAGTGTGTTGCGTAAATTGTCAAGTTTTCCAAAACCATAAAGGTCAGTGGCAGAGAGAACAACAATAAAATCACCTTCGTTATCTTGATACAATAATCCCGTGAAATAATAATCTCCCTGCTTTAATTCTGCATAATTATCATTAAAAATAGCAGTGTAGAAACTTTCAGGTAAAGAAGTGTCAAATTTTTCTAAAGGAGTTTTAGTTTCTGCATTAACACTGTAAATAACTTCTTTTTCATTAGGTAGTGTGTGTAAGTGTAATAATCTAATGTCATCATATATATCGACATTCATTTCATCTCCTTCTAAATAGGCTTGAGCAGCTATGGTAGCTCTTTGACTTAAACGAAGATAAAATTCACTTTCAGTATATTGTTTAGAGTTATAGTAGATAAGTATAAAGATACCTGTTAAAAACAAGCTGGTAAGAACAGTGAAGATGGATGTTATTTTTGTTCTTAATTGCATAGGTATGTTATTGTACTTTTAATATATATCCCATTCCAATTACAGTATGAATGAGTTTAATTTCAAATTTTTTATCAATTTTATTTCTAAGATAATTTACATAAACGTCTACAACATTAGTACCCATATTAAAATTAATATCCCAAACACTCTCTAATATATCTACTCGGCTTAAAACCCGATTACTATTTTTCATTAAATACTCTAGTAATCTAAACTCTGTAGAGGTCAGTTTTATTTCTTGACCACCTCTCGTAACAATTTTAGCGTCCATGTCTAGCGTCAGGTCTTCTATTTGTAATAGTTGATTACTGTTTCCTGTAATTCCTACAGTTCTAGTTCTTGCTCGTATTCTTGCTAAAAGCTCTTTGAATTTAAATGGTTTAATTAAATAATCATCTGCTCCAGAGTCTAGTCCTTTTACAATGTTTTCTGTAGTACCAAGCGCGGTAAGCATAATAATAGGAAGACTATCAAAACCAAGTTGGCGTATTTTTTTTGCTACTTCAAGACCATCAATACCCGGTAAAATAACGTCTAGAACAACTAAGTCTATCTCTTTTTGTTTGAGCAATTCTAAACCATTAATCCCATCATAGGCAACAAAAACCTTGTATCCAGATTCTTGTAATCCTTGGCTTATAAATGCCGCGACATTGGGCTCATCTTCTATAACTAAAATTTGCTTTATGATAGTGTAAGTATTAAATGTTTAAACCTAAGCAAAGATAAATTTTTGCCTGTAATGAATTTTATAATCAAGTTAAAATTTGATTAGAATTAATAGGTGAAAAGCGTATCTATAAAAATAAAAAAGTGAAATCAATTTAAGTTTTGATTTCACTTTTTTACAAATTTTAATATTTCAGAAGCGATTTATCTTCCATATAATCCTTCGTAAAGCTCTTTATACATTTGTTTAATAACTTTACGTTTTGGTTTCATAGTAGGAGTAAGGTGCCCTTCATCAATGCTCCATACATCTGGTGTAAGCGAAAAGGTTTTAATCTTCTCCCAATTTCCAAATTTTTCGTTATAAAAATCTATTTCTTTTTGTATTCTCTGTCGTAAAATTTCATCCTTACAAGCGTTTACACGGTCTGTAGGTAACACAAGGTTTTTTGCTTTTTGCCATTCTTCAATATATTCCCAATTAGGTTGTATTAACGCCGCGGGCATTTTTTCGCCTTCTCCCACAACAAGTATTTGCTCAATAAATAAAGATTGCTTCATCGCATTCTCTAATAGTTGTGGTGCTACGTATTTACCACCACTAGTTTTAAACATAGATTTTTTACGATCTGTTATTTTTAAGAATCCATCTGTATCCACAAAACCAATATCACCTGTATGAAAATATCCGTTTTTAAGAACTTCTTCTGTTTGTTCAGGGTTTTTATAATACCCTAACATTACTTGAGGTCCTTTTATAAGTATTTCTCCATCTTCAGCTATTTTCACTTCTGTTTCTGGTAAGGCTTTACCAACGGTTCCTATTCTAAACCCGTTGTTTCTCATATCATTTACAGAAATTACGGGTGAAGTTTCAGTTAAACCATAACCTTCCATAACGGGGCATCCAGCTGCATTAAATACTCTTGCAAGTCTAGGCTGTAACGCTGCAGAACCTGAAGCAATTGCTTTAAGATTTCCTCCAAGCGCTTCTCGCCATTTACTAAAAATTAATTTATTTGCTATTTTTAGTTTTGTTTCATACCACCAACCATTTTTACCGTACGGTTGCCATTCTAACCCTAAATCTACCGCCCAGAAAAATAATTTTTTCTTTGCACCAGTGAGTGCTGTTCCTTTTGCAATAATTTTATCATACACCTTTTCGAGCAAGCGCGGTACGGCACTCATTACATCGGGTTGAATCTCCTGTAAGTTTTCGCTAATGGTTTCTAGACTTTCAGCATAGTATATACTAGTACCAGTGTATTGATACATATATAATAACATACGCTCATAGATATGGCATACAGGTAAAAAGCTTAAAGATTTAGATTTCCCTAATACAATAGGGAGTCTGCCTTCGCTATGCATTGCATTTGAGGCAATGTTTTTATGACTTAACATTACACCTTTTGGTCTTCCTGTTGTACCAGAAGTATATATTAAAGTGGCAAGATCATCTTCGTGTACAGCTGCCATTCTTTTTTCTACCTCTTCTTGTAGTTCTTTGTGCTCATTTCCTAAGTCAATGACTTCTTGGTAGTTAACAGCACCTTCTATAGTGTTAAAACAATAGACTCCTTTTAGTGTAGGTATTTTGTCTTTTACTTTATCTAATTTATCTTTTACTTCTTTACAAGAAACAAAAACATAACTAGACTCAGAGTGATTTAAAACATATTCATAATCGTCACTACTTATAGTTGGATAAATAGGTACATCTTGCGCGCCTGTTTGTAAAATACCAATATCACATATGTTCCATTCTGTTCTATTGGTCATAGAGATGATTGCAATCTTATCATTAGGTTGCACTCCCATTTTTATTAATCCTCTACTTATTGCATTTGCTTTGTCTATATATTCTGTAGTCGAGGTATTTACCCACGCTCCATTTACTTTTGTTACTAATGAATCTTCTTTTGAAAACCTTTCTTGTTGATAATAAGGGAAATCAAATAGTCTTTTTACTTCTATCATACTTACTTGAAATTATTGAGTAGAAAAATAGCAAAATTCCAACTAATAATTGCTAATAATTAAAAAAAATGCCGAACAAAATGTTCGGCATTACGTTAATAAGAAAATTTAATCGTTAATTTTTAATAATCTTGAATGATGTTGAAGAACCTTCACTTTGTAATGTCATCACATAGATTCCGTTAGAAAAATGACTGTAGTCTATTTTTTGAGAGCCATTTTGATTTTTTATTTCCGAAATAAGCTGACCTTGAACGGTATAAACAGCAATATCATAATTATTCATTGCCGTTGTGATGTTTAATTGATCTTTTACTGGGTTAGGGTAGATTCCAAAAGTATTTTCAATTTCATTTACTTCTAATACATCAGATCCTAACACGTTAAAAGTTAAATCGTCAAAATAAAATCCATCTGCACGTTGTGCATTATCACTTTCCAACTGAAATCTAGCAAGGATGGTCTCTCCAATGTAGTCACTTAGGCTTATTTCTTCTAATACCCAATCATTTTGTGTACCATCATATAATGGTTCTCCAGAAGGCTGAAATCCATTGTCATTTCCTGTGGTTGTATAATTACCACATTGTGGTATCCACGAATTTCCGTTGTCAATAGATATTTCAAACTGAACATAATCCCAACCAGTTTCAATTTCCCATTTGGCATAAAAAGTCACATTAGCTCCGGTTGCATCTGTTAAATCTATAGGCTCATTTAATGTAATTATTTCATTAGCTCCGTTTTGATACTCAGTATTAGGCGAATCTGTTATAGATGTTGATGGAGAAACAAATGTTTGCGTTGTTGTAGCCCAACCTTCATTGTCAAAGTTATCTGTCGCACTATCTCCTTGATCACTAAAAATGGTGTTTAATTCACCAAAATATTTAGTCACTCTAGTTTTTGTGTCATACGAACCATTATTTACTACTAAATCAAATACTACTTGTTCTCCAGCTACGGTACCTGCTGCAAGTGTGTATTGTATGTTTCCATCTTGACTTTCTAATAAATCAAGTGTTGTAAAATTAACGGCATTACCTTGGGCAGTAATGTTTGTACTTACCGGTTCAAGAGTAACTGTAAAAGAACCATCACCTGTTACTCCTAAACGTCTAATTGTAAAAGCAGCATCATTAACCCCTTCATTTCCTATAAATTGAGGACTGTTATCTGTAAGGTTGGCAAAATTATTAACCATTTTAGATGAAGTAAGGTTAAAATACATCATACTTTGAGAAATAGGTATAATTTGACTACTATTAGGCCAAAAGTCAGGTCCAATTTCTGGTGTATAAGCATATATCTTATCGTGTGTTCCTACGGTACCATACATAAAATCATCACTATCGCCAGAAGCAGGGTATAAGCCTGAAGAAATCATATTATTAAACCCGTTTTTTGACACCAATTCATCACCAATAGCAACAAATAGATCATTGTCTTCTGTTAATTCATTTTCTTCATAACCAAAAGGATATAATAATAAGTTACCATACGAATGATTATTAAATGCCATTACAAAATCATGTTGTTCACAAAACCACTTTATGGCTTGATTTTCAACTTCACTAAAAGCATCTGAGCCTCTGTAAGTTTCATTATTAGGATTTGTAGAAGCACCTTCGCCGCCCCAGGCTCCGTTATTTGCATCACCGTCTATAAAATAATCATAATTACGATTGTTATCTACTCCAAAAGAACCTCCACCATTATTCTTTCTGTTTTTTCTCCAAAAACCACCACCGTTTGGGTCTGTTTTTTCATTGTATAAATATCCATCAGGATTAACTATAGGGACAAAGTATAGCTCTGTATTATCTACAATGTTTTGTACTTCTGTATCGGTTTCATAATTTTCTAATAAATACCACATATAATATATGAGCTGCATTACAGACATAGGTTCTCTAGCGTGATGAATAGCAGAATAAAAGATTTCTTCTTCAGTTTCGTCTACATCAGGGTTATCACTTATTTTCACCCATTTAATTCCATTACCACCAATAGAAGGAGTAACGCTGTTATCTGGTTGACCTTCGGTTAGAAAGTTACCAATATTAGCTTTTGTAGTAATAAGATTTGGGTAAGCCGCCTTCATTGCATCTAGCTCATCAAGTATCTCTTGATAGGTTAAATACCCTCCCATAGTTCCTAAGTTAAAGTTTGTAGGTACATCATATTGATCATTTACAACACAACTTAGATTTCTCGCAGGAGTATTTTTTTTGTTTTCTGAAATAAAATGCGCTTTACTATCTTCTATTAAAATTTCTACTTGGTATCCTGCTTGTCTAGCCTTTGCGAGTTCTGAAACCGAAAAATCTGAAATAATAAAAACATTAGCTTTTTGTACACCATGTTCAACAGGAATTCCCATTTCTTCTAAAGCTTGTAATTCGCTCGCTTGTGAGTAAAATATTTTAGCACGTTGATATTGCTCTTGAACCTCCTGAGCAAATAGGGAAGTGGATAGCAATACAGTGCAAATAAATAAGAATGCTTTTTTCATAAAATATACTCGTATTTAAAAATTGATTAAAAAAGTAAAGTCCATAAAAGTAGTAGATACTTACACTTTTATGGACTTAATATGTGTTAATTGTGAGAAACTTATTTAGTTTCTAACCATTTTCTAGCGTTAACAAAACCTTCTAACCAAGGCGTAACGACATCATTACTATCACTTGGGTAATGACCCCAGTTCCAAGGGAAAGTTGATCGCTCTAAGTGTGGCATCATTACTAGGTGACGTCCAGTTTTATCAGTCATCATTGCAGTGTTAAAATCACTTCCGTTAGGGTTTGAAGGAAAAGCGTCATAACCATATTTTCCTACAATATTATAGTGATTTTCTTCTTTCGGAAATGAGAATTTACCCTCACCGTGTGCTGCCCAAATTCCAAGTGTGCTACCAGCAAGACTAGATAACATTACAGAATTATTTTCCTGAATTTTCACAGAAGTAAATGAGCATTCAAATTTGCCACTATCATTATGTAGCATTTTTGGTTTCTCTGTGTCTTCTGGTGTTAATAGTCCTAATTCAACAAAAAGTTGGCAACCATTACAAACACCTAATGATAAGGTGTCATCTTTTGCAAAGAAGTCTTTAAGTGCTTTGTTTGCTTTTTCATTATATAAAAATGCACCAGCCCAACCTTTAGCAGAGCCTAATACATCACTGTTTGAGAATCCTCCCACAGCAGCAATAAACTTAATGTCTTCAAGAGTTTCACGACCGCTTATTAAATCTGTCATATGCACATCTTTAACATCAAAACCTGCTAAATACATTGCATTTGCCATCTCGCGTTCACTATTACTACCTTTTTCTCTAATGATGGCTGCTTTTATACGTTCGCCTTTAGGAGCTTCGGGTAACTTACCTGTAAATTGCTTCGGAAATGTGAAGTTTAAAGGTTGATTTTTATAGTTTTCAAACCTTGCTTTTGCTTGGTTTCCGCTTTGCTTCGTGTCTAATAAATAAGAAGTTTCATACCAAGTATCGCGCATTTCGGCAATATCAAATTGTACGTCTTGACTTCCTAATGTTATTTCTAGTGCGTTACTTTCAGTTACTTCACCTAAATTATGGAAGCTAATATCGTTTGCATTCAGTGCTTTTTCAAATATTGTATTATCTGCCGCTTGGATTACAATTCCGCAGTTTTCTGCAAAAAGTATTTTTACAAGATCATCACCAAGTCCTGTTAGATCTAATTTAGCTCCGGTGTTAGTATTTCCGAAGAATAACTCTAACAAAGTAGTAATTAAACCACCAGAAGCAACATCGTGCCCAGCAACTATTTGATTGTCTTTTATTAACGCTTGTATTGTATTAAATACCGTCTTTACGTAGGCTGCACTTTTAACTGTTGGCGCTTGGTTTCCGATCGCGCTTAAAATTTGCCCAAAAGAAGAACCTCCTAATTTAAAGTCGTCTTGAGAGATGTTAATGTAGTAAAGATTTCCTTTTCCTAATTGAGCAACAGGCTCAACTACTTGTTTTATATTACTACAGTGTGCACCCGCAGAAATAATGACTGTTCCTGGCGAGATTACTTCTTCGTTTTTGTATTTCTGTTTCATAGACAGTGAATCTTTACCCGTAGGAACATTCACGCCAAGATCAATACTAAACTCACTAACAGCTTTTACAGCTTGATATAATCTAGCATCTTCACCTTCATTGTTACAAGGCCACATCCAGTTTGCAGAAAGTGATATACTTTTAAGTCCATTTTCTAATGGAGCCCAAATAATGTTTGTTAAAGATTCTGTGATAGAATTACGTGCACCAGCAACAGGATCAATTAATCCAGAAATAGGGGAGTGTCCAATACTAGTAGCAACACCGTTAATTCCGTTATAATCTAAGGCCATTACACCACAATTGTTAAGAGGCAATTGTAATGGACCAGCACATTGTTGTTTTGCAACTTTACCCGTAACACAACGGTCTACTTTATTTGTAAGCCAGTCTTTACAAGCTACTGCTTCTAGTTGTAATACTTGACTTACATAGTTTTTTATTTCAGAAACATCATAACTCGCGTCTGTGTAATCACGTGTTACTGTTTTATCATTCATTATTGTTTTTGGAGAGCTTCCAAAAAAGTCTTCTAAAGCATAATCCATAGGAGTTGCACCCGTTGTTTTGCTTTTAAAAGTAAAACGATGATCTCCTGTTACTTCACCCACTTCATACATAGGTGAGCGTTCTCTATCTGCTACTCTTTTAAGAGTATCAACATCATCTTCTCCTATAACAAGTCCCATTCGTTCTTGAGATTCGTTACCAATAATCTCTTTTGCAGAAAGCGTAGGATCTCCTACAGGAAGTTTATCAAGATCAATCATCCCTCCAGTATCTTCTACAAGTTCGCTTAAACAATTAAGGTGACCACCAGCTCCGTGATCGTGAATAGACACAATAGGGTTTATGTCGCTCTCTACCATACCACGCACCGCATTTGCAGCACGTTTTTGCATTTCTGGGTTAGAACGTTGTATTGCATTTAACTCGATACCGCTAGAAAACTCACCAGTATCTGCGCTAGATACGGCAGCACCACCCATTCCAATTCTGTAATTTTCTCCACCAAGAATAACAACTTTATCACCTGTTTTTGGTGTGTCTTTTAGTGCTTGGTCTGCTTTACCATAACCAATACCACCAGCCATCATTATTACTTTGTCAAAACCTAATTTACGAGCATCATCTTGATGTTCAAAAGTAAGTACAGATCCTGTAATTAAAGGTTGTCCAAATTTGTTCCCAAAATCTGAAGCTCCATTACTTGCTTTAATTAATATGTCTAGAGGCGTTTGGTATAACCAGTCTCTTGGTTTCATTGTTTTTTCCCAAGGTTTCTCATCATTTAGTCTTGAGTAAGAAGTCATATAAACTGCAGTACCTGCTAAAGGTAAAGAACCTTTACCACCGGCAAGTCTGTCTCTAATCTCACCACCGCTACCTGTTGCAGCACCATTAAAAGGCTCTACCGTAGTAGGGAAGTTGTGTGTTTCTGCTTTAAGAGAAATCACACTGTCAAATTCTGTATTTTTATAATAATCTGGTTTGTCTGGGCTTGCTGGAGCAAACTGTGTTGCTTTTGGCCCCTTTACAAACGCTACGTTATCTTTATAGGCAGAGACAATATCGTTAGGGTTTTCACTACTTGTTTTCTTAATAAGTTTAAATAATGAAGAAGGCATTTCTTCTCCATCTATTATAAACGTACCATTAAAAATTTTATGACGACAGTGCTCACTGTTCGCCTGACTAAAAGCAAATACCTCTGAGTCTGTAAGTGGTCGCTCTAGTTTTTTAGAAAGGTTTTCTAAATAAACAACCTCTTCATCATTAAGCGCAAGACCTTCTGCTTTATTAAATGCCGAAATATCTTCTATGTCTAAAATAGGTTCTGGTTCGATATTAATGGTGAACATTTCTTGACCAAGTTCCTTATACTTTTGAGAAAGCATAGGGTCATAATTATCAGGAGTTTCCGAAGCATTATGAAATTCTTCAATTCTAATGATTCCCTCAATTCCCATATTTTGGGTGATCTCAACGGCGTTGGTACTCCAAGGAGTAATCATTGCGGCACGAGGACCAATAAAAAAATCCGCAAGTACGGATTGGTCTATTTGAGGTACGTCGCCAAAAAGCCACGTTAATTTTTTACTATCTATTGCGTTTATTTCTCCTTGAGTTTGGACTGCAAAAACTTTATTTTTGGCGTTTCCGAAGAAGTGAATCATACTCTTTAAAGTTAGAGGGTTAAATTGTGCTACAAATGTAATTATTTTAGCTTGATTACGACATATTAATCTAACATGCAATCTATAAGTTTTTAAGAAACCGTTATCTTGCATAAAAAAATAAATTATGAAATCTAAAATTATTTTATTTGCAATATTTTTAATTGCATCTCATTCAGTTTTTTCTCAAAATACAGAAGGGCCAACAGTGGTTTCGCAAGGTGAATTTTTGGGAAAAACAATTCCATTAAGAAATATGCCTAACATCTACGAAATGCAAGATGCGGGTTATACTAGTTTTAAGGAGATTAAACAACGTTTTGACCCAACACAAGAAGACTTAGTATTAGATCCAAGTGCATTACCTTTAAATGGAAATGATCCTGTAAGACAAACAGAACAAGGAACAAGAGATGCCTTGACAACATTACAAAACTTTGAAGGTGCAACTGTATCTGAAGGGCAAGCGGTTCCGCCAGATCCATCTGGAGCAGCAGGACCTAATCACTATGTTCACGCTGTAAATCTAGTAGTGAAAATATTTGATAAAACAGGGAATTTATTAACAGGACCAACCTCTTTAGGTACATTTTTAGGTTCTGGAAATAATAATGGAGATCCAATTATTATGTACGATCAATTAGCTGACCGTTATTTTGTAAGTCAGTTTAGAACCGCTGATGATGCTTTAATAATAGGTATATCTGATTCACCAGATCCTACAGGATCATATAATGTTTATTCATTTGCTTTAGATGCTTTTCCTGATTACCCACATTATAGTATTTGGCCAAATGCTTATTTTATGACAGCAAATAAATTTAATGGTAATACTACGTATGCATTAGATAGAGTTGCTATGATAAATGGAGATGCTAACCCTACAATTGTAGGATTTAATTTACCAAGTGTTGTTAGAAATCCTGCGGCTGTATTTAGTCCCGAACCAGCAAATTTACTAGGAACTGATTATGATGCGGCAACTCCGGGGTATATCGTTTATTTACAAGATGATCAATGGCCAGGAGTTTCTTTTGATCATTTAAAAGTGTGGGAGGTTGATGTAGATTTTGACACACCAAACAACTCTACTATTTCTGCAAACCCATTAGAACTTCCTACAGCACCTTTTGATTCTTTTCTTAGATCTTTTGGGACAGGAGATATAGAACAACCTGGAACAACTCAAAGAATAGATGCTATAAGTGGTGTAATAAGTTATGCTGCAAACTACCGTAAGTTTGCAACACACAATTCTTGGATCATAACAATGAATACAGATCTTGGAGATCTAACTCCAGGGATTCGTTGGATTGAATTGCGTAATGATGCGACTAATGACTGGTCAATATATCAAGAAGGAACCTATGCTCCAGATGATGGGGAAGGAAGATTTATGAGTAGTTCTGCTATAGATATTAACGGAAATATTGCTTTAGCATATAATTTAGGAAGTGAAAATACTTCTGCTTCAATTAAATTTACAGGACGATTTGATGGTGATGAACTAGGGGTGATGACTTTTCCTGAAAGTACTATCTGGGATGGTGCAGGTTGGCAATCAAGTTCTAATAGATTTGGTGATTATGCTCATATGACTATGGATCCTGACGGACTTACGTTTTGGCATACATCAGAGTATTTTAGAACAGTAAATAGCTGGGCAACACGTATCGCTTCTTTTACATTAAACTCAGGTTTATCAGATGATGTAGGTGTAGCTAGTTTTGTAACTCCAGAAACAGGTGATTTAAGTAATACTGAAACAGTAACAGTTAATGTGTATAATTTTGGTAATGACCCACAATCAAACTTTAATATTGTTTTAACGGTAGATGGAACAGAAATAGTTACTGAAACATTTACAGATACAATTGACCCTTTATCAGGTGCAACTTTTACTTTTTCTCAAACAATAGATTTGTCAACACCTCAACATAACTATGAGATTGAAGCAAAAACAAATTTATCTGGAGATGAAAATACTCTAAACGATCCGTTTACATTATTTATTGATAATACAAATCTTTCTATAAATGATGTTGCTTTTAATAGTGGGGATTTTATTATAACTCCTTCTGAAAATAAACAATATGATCTTTTATTTACTACTACTCAAGATTTTGGAGACATTGAATACTATGTGTACAATACTTTAGGTCAAAAAATATTAGTAGGTAGTCTTGAAAATAAAGGAAACGAATATGTGACTAGTTTAAATATGTCTAATTCAAACATAGGTGTTTATTTTGTAGTACTTAGTAATGGTGAATTTCAAGCAACTAAAAGATTTATTGTAAATAAGTAATAGCAATTTTTCTTACTATTTTTTTTAAAAAAACAGGTAATCTAAAAATCTCTTAAACGTAATGTTTAAGAGATTTTTTATTTTAAAAACAGTATGTTAATAATAAAGGAGAGTATAAATTTCAAATACTATAAACATCTTTAAAATAACACGATTAAATACTATCTTTGCACCTGAAAAATTTGACATTTAGTTACTTCAATTTCTGAGTGTTATTTTTTTAAAATTTCAATAAAAACTATAATAAGAATAGGCGCTGCGAAAGCAAAACCAATAGCAATAAATATATGAAAGCAGGAATCGTAGGATTGCCTAATGTAGGTAAATCAACCCTTTTTAATTGTTTGTCTAACGCAAAAGCGCAAAGTGCAAACTTTCCTTTTTGTACTATCGAGCCTAATGTAGGTGTTGTAAATGTACCAGATAATAGACTTGTAAAACTTGAAGAATTAGTAAATCCAGAGCGTGTTTTGCCAGCAACGGTAGAGATTGTTGATATCGCAGGTCTTGTTAAAGGAGCTAGTAAAGGAGAAGGATTAGGAAATCAGTTTTTAGGAAATATACGTGAGACAGATGCAATACTACACGTATTACGTTGTTTTGACGACGGTAATATAGTACACGTAGATGGTAGTGTTGATCCGGTAAGAGATAAAGAAACGATAGATATCGAACTTCAATTAAAAGATCTTGATACTACTGAAAAAAAGCTTGAAAAAGTAAAAAGAGCTTCTCGTACAGGTAATAAAGAAGCGCAAACAGAAGAAGCGATTTTAATTAGAATTAAAGAAGGATTAGAACAAGGTAAATCTGTTCGTGCCTTAGATTTTACAGAAAAGGAACGTGAAGAGTATGTAAAACCTTTACAGTTTATCACAGATAAGCCGGTAATGTATGTTTGTAATGTAGATGAAGCAGGAGCAAAGGCGGGTAATGCTTATGTAGAACAAGTGAAAGAAGCTGTAAAAGAGGAAAATGCAGAAGTAATTTTCTTAGCCGTTGGAATGGAAGCTGATATTACAGAATTAGAAGATTTTGAAGAGCGTCAAATTTTTTTAGAAGATATGGGCTTACAAGAACCTGGTTCTGCAAAATTAATTAGAGGAGCTTATAAGCTATTAGATCTTCAAACTTACTTTACTGCAGGTGTAAAAGAAGTTAGAGCTTGGACAATACCAGTAGGAGCAACGGCGCCGCAAGCTGCAGGGGTTATACATACAGATTTTGAAAAAGGATTTATTAGAGCAGAGGTTATCGGTTATGATAATTATGTAGCGTATGGTAGCGAAATAAAAGTAAAAGAAGCCGGGAAAATGGGAGTCGAAGGAAAAGAATACATCGTTAAAGATGGTGATATAATGCATTTTAGATTTAATGTGTAAGTTGTATTTTCATTAAAATAAAAAATGTCCAATGTAGTACTATTACATTGGACATTTTTTTTAAGCATATTTTTAAAGCAAAAAAAAGACCATCATTATCGATGGTCTTTTTCTTTGTTAAACAGTTTGTGCTATTTTTTCTTTTTTCTTAGGCTTGCTAAAATCAACTTCTATTTGATTATGAATAATATCATCAAAAGTTTCTCTCTTTCTAATTAAGTGTGCTTTCTCGTTGTACCATAGTACTTCTGCAGGACGGTATCTCGAGTTAAAGTTACTGGACATTGAGTAACAGTAAGCTCCAGCATTTTTAAAAGATAAAATATCTCCTTGGTTTATTTCTGAAATACGTCTGTTATTTGCAAAAGTATCTGTCTCACAGATATAACCAACTACAGAGTAAAAACGCTCTCTACCTTCTGGGTTAGAAATGTTAACAATCTCGTGTTGAGAACCATAAAGCATTGGTCTTATTAAGTGATTAAAACCACTATCTACTTGTGCAAATACAGTAGAAGTTGTTTGTTTTATGTTGTTAACTTGTACTAAAAATTGACCTGCTTCACTCACTAAAAATTTACCTGGCTCAAAAGCAAGGGTTAATTCTTTACCGTAGTTTTTGCAAAAATCATTAAAACGTTGTGAAAGTTTTTCTCCAAACTCTTCAATATTGGTTTCAATATCATCTTTTTTGTATGGCACTTTAAAACCAGAACCAAAATCAATAAACTCTAGATTTTTGAAATTTTTTGCAGTTTCAAATAATATTTCACTCGCATATAAGAATACGTCAATATCAAGAATATCACTACCTGTATGCATATGGATTCCATTTACATTCATTTTAGTGTTTTCTACAATACGCAGTATGTGAGGTATTTGGTGTATAGAAATACCAAATTTACTATCTATGTGACCTACAGATATATTAGTGTTTCCACCGGCCATCACGTGTGGGTTTATACGAATACAAACAGGTACATTTTTGTTACGTGTACCAAATTCTTCTAAAACACTAAGACTATCAATATTAATCTGTACTCCAAGTTTTGCAACTTTTTCTATTTCATCAAGTGAAACACCATTAGGTGTGAAAATTATGTCTTGTGGTTCAAAACCAGCTGTAAGACCTAATTGTACTTCTTGAATAGAAACAGTGTCAAGTCCGGCACCAAAACTTTTAATTAACTTTAAAATACTAATGTTGGATAATGCTTTTACAGCATAATGAACCTTTACCTGTTTGACCTTTTTAAATGCAGATGTTAAACGTTTATACTGATTTTCAATAGTAGTTGCGTCATACACATAAACAGGACTTCCGTAGTCCGCTGCAATTGATAAAAGATCTTGCTGATTCATTTTATATTATTTTGAATTAAAATTAAGCTAACAAAATTACTTGTTCTTTTGTTATAGCCAAGTATCTTTGGTTTTAAATTTTGTTAAATATTAGATTTAATGAATATGCAAATCATTTTTCACTATTTTTTTTTGTTTTTCTTATTAAAAAAATCTATTTCATTGATTTTAAAAACACTAAGGTTGTTCACAATTTAATATTGTTAATTGTTAATTACTTTGCTTTGGAAATATTCCACGTTTGAGCTTGAAACCTTATATTTAACAACTATTCACACCATTTATGTCAGACACTAAATATACCGAAGATAATATTAGATCCCTCGATTGGAAAGAGCATATTCGTATGCGTCCAGGGATGTATATTGGAAAACTTGGAGATGGATCTTCTGCAGATGACGGAATCTATATTTTATTAAAAGAAGTACTCGACAACAGTATTGATGAGTTTGTCATGGGTGCTGGAAAAACAATTGAAATCAGAATTAAAGATAAGATTGTTAAAGTTCGTGATTATGGGCGTGGTATTCCATTAGGCAAAGTGGTAGATGTAGTGAGTAAAATGAACACGGGAGGAAAATATGATTCTCGTGCGTTTAAAAAATCTGTGGGGTTAAACGGTGTTGGTACAAAAGCTGTTAACGCCTTGTCTTCATTTTTTAAAGTAGAATCACACAGAGATAATCAAAGTAAGTTTGCAGAATTCTCGCAAGGGGAGCTAAAAGAAGACAGCAGTATTGAGCAAAGTAGCAAACGTAAAGGAACTAAAGTAACTTTTATTCCTGATGAACTTATCTTCAAAAACTATAAATACCGTAACGAGTATGTAGAAAAAATGCTTCGGTATTATGTGTACTTAAATCCTGGTCTAACCATCGATTTTAATGGTGAAAAGTTTTTGAGTGAAAATGGACTAAAAGATCTCCTTGAAGATAATATGACTCAAGAAGATATGTTGTATCCTGTTATTCACTTAAAAGGAAACGATATAGAGGTGGCACTTACGCACAGTAAAACCCAATATAGTGAAGAGTACCACAGTTTTGTGAATGGACAAAACACAACGCAAGGAGGAACACATTTAGCTGCGTATAGAGAAAGTGTTGTAAAAACCATAAGAGAATTTTACGGAAAAAATTATGACGCTAGTGATATTCGTAAATCTATCGTTAGTGCCATTAGTATAAAAGTAATGGAACCTGTTTTTGAGAGTCAGACAAAAACAAAACTAGGTTCTACAGATATGGGGGGCGACTTACCAACGGTACGAACATATATTAATGATTTTGTAAAAACACATCTAGATAATTTTTTACATAAAAATCCAGCTGTTGCAGAAATTATACAACGCAAAATTCTAACTGCTGAGCGTGAGCGTAAAGAACTTTCGGGCATTAGAAAACTGGCTAAAGACCGTGCAAAAAAAGCCAACCTTCATAATAAAAAGTTACGTGATTGTCGTATTCATCTTGGTGACACTAAAAAAGAACGCAATCTAGAATCTACATTGTTTATTACGGAGGGAGATTCTGCAAGTGGTAGTATTACAAAAAGTAGAGATGTAAACACACAAGCTGTTTTTAGTTTAAAAGGAAAACCTCTAAACTGCTACGGACTTACTAAAAAAATAGTATACGAGAATGAAGAGTTTAACTTACTTCAAGCAGCGTTAAATATAGAAGAATCAATAGAAGACTTACGATATAATAATATTGTAATCGCAACAGATGCCGATGTTGATGGAATGCACATTCGATTATTATTAATTACGTTCTTCTTACAGTTTTTTCCAGAAGTTATTAAAGAAGGACATTTGTATATCTTACAAACGCCGTTGTTTAGAGTGCGTAACAAAAAGAAAACTATCTATTGTTACAGTGAAGATGAACGTAGAAGCGCAATGGAAGAGCTAAAACCAAAACCAGAAATCACTCGATTTAAGGGGCTTGGTGAGATTAGTCCAGATGAGTTTGTACATTTTATTGGCGAAGACATCCGTCTAGATCCAGTAATGCTGGACAAACAAATGAGCATAGAAGAATTGTTGAAATTTTATATGGGGAAAAACACTCCAGATAGACAAGAGTTTATTATCGAAAATTTGAAGGTGGAGTTAGATACAGTTGACGCATAATACATCTGAAAATTGACTCTTTTAAAAAAATGTAAAAAACGAGTTTTTATAAATTCATTACATTTTTCGTGCTATGAACGTCTTTATAGATACACTTCAATTTAGTATTACAACTAAAGAAGTAGCGTGTTTTAATGTAAAGATACTTTCAGAAGTAAAACATAACAGTTCTTCGGTTGAAGTGTTAAATAATATAGGGTATAATATAATTAAATAGTAGTTGTTGTAAAGTTTATGAGCGAAGAAGAAAATATAAACGAAGAAAACCTGAACCCACAAGACAGTAATAATCAGGATTTTGATAACGACGAGATGGATCATGTAGAAGAAACAGAAACCATTACCCGTGTTACCGGAATGTATCGTGAATGGTTTTTAGATTATGCTAGTTATGTAATTCTAGAGCGTGCCGTGCCTGCCATAGAAGATGGTTTTAAGCCAGTACAACGTCGTATCATGCATTCTATGAAAGATCTTGATGACGGACGCTACAACAAAGTGGCAAATATTGTAGGACATACCATGCAGTATCATCCTCACGGAGATGCGAGTATTGCAGACGCCATGGTGCAAATAGGGCAAAAAGACCTTTTAATTGATACGCAAGGTAACTGGGGTAACATTCTTACAGGAGATAGGGCAGCAGCTTCTAGGTATATTGAAGCTCGTATTTCAAAATTTGGTTTAGATGTAGTTTACAACCCAAAAATAACAAAATGGCAAGCCAGCTATGATGGGCGTCGTAAAGAACCTATTAATTTACCTGTAATGTTTCCGTTGTTATTAGCGCAAGGAGCAGAGGGTATTGCAGTAGGACTTTCTACCAAGGTGCTGCCACATAATTTTTTAGAACTTATAGATGCTAGTGTCAAGTATTTACAAGGCAAACGTTTTACTTTATTTCCAGATTTCCCAACAGGAGGGATGGTAGATGTTACAGACTATAACGACGGTTTACGCGGCGGAAAAATAAAAAGTCGTGCACGTATTTTACAGCACGATAAAAACACACTAGTAATCCGTGAAATTCCTTTTGGCACCAATACAGGCTCATTAATTGATTCGATACTTAAGGCAAATGACAAAGGGAAAATCAAGATTAAAAAAATAGAAGATAACACTGCTGCAGATGTAGAGATATTAATACATATTGCCGCAGGACTTTCGCCAGACAAGACCATTGATGCCTTATATGCATTTACAAATTGCGAGACATCTATCTCGCCATTAGCCTGTGTAATTGAAGATAACAAGCCATTATTTGTTGGTGTTTCTGAAATGCTAAAAAGATCTACAGATCGTACAGTTTTTTTACTGAAAAGTGAATTAGAAATACAACTTAATGAGTTTGAAGAACAATGGCATTATGCAAGTTTAGAACGTATTTTTATTGAAAATAGAATCTATCGTGACATCGAAGAAGAGGAAACTTGGGAAGGTGTAATTACTGCAATTGACAAAGGTTTAAAACCACATACGTCACATTTAAAACGAGCAGTTACAGAAGAGGATATTGTAAGATTAACTGAAATTAGAATTAAGCGTATCTCTAAATTTGATATTGACAAAGCACAACAAAAGATTGACGCACTTGAAGATAGTATAGCTGAAGTAAAGCATCACTTAGAGAACTTAATCACCTATGCAATTAATTATTTTACACGCTTACGTAAAGATTATGGCGAAGGAAAAGAGCGTAAATCAGAGATAAAAGTCTTTGATGATATTATCGCATCAAAGGTGGTGATTAGAAACACAAAACTATATGTTAATCGCGAAGAAGGTTTTATTGGTACAAGTCTTAAGCGTGACGAGTACGTAACAGACTGTAGTGATATTGATGACATTATTGCTTTTACTAAAGATGGTAAAATGATGGTCACAAAAGTAGATTCTAAGACCTTTATTGGTAAAGATATAATTCATGTAGCTGTATTTAAAAAGAAGGACAAGCGTACCATCTATAATATGATTTATAAAGATGGACCTAAAGGAGCTACTTATATTAAAAGATTTGCCGTAACGTCTGTGACTAGAGATAGAGAATATGACATGACTGCTGGAACCAAAGGATCTAAGGTATACTATTTTACCGCAAACCCTAATGGAGAAGCAGAACTAGTGACTGTTCTTTTACGTCAAACAGGTAGTGTTAAAAAATTAAAATGGGACTTAGATTTTAGTGATATTCTGGTAAAAGGACGTGGTTCTAAAGGAAACATTGTTACAAAATACCCTTTAAAAAGAATAGAATTAAAAGAAAAAGGACTTTCTACCTTAAAACCTCGTAAAATATGGTTTGATGATACTGTTCAGAGGCTAAATCTTGATGGAAGAGGAGAGTTATTAGGAGAATTTAAGAGTGAAGATCGTTTATTAATCGTATACCAAAGAGGGGTTGTTAAGACGGTAATCCCAGAAGTAACACTTCATTTTGATGAAGATATGATTGTGCTCGAAAAATGGGAGCCTAAAAAACCTTTATCTGTTATTTATTGGGAAGGCGATAAAGAGCTCTTTTATGTAAAACGTTTTCTCATTGAAAATCCTGAAAAAGAAGAAACTATAATTACAGACCATCCAAAATCTTATTTAGAGCGTATTTTTACAGATTATCGCCCTGTAGCCGAAATTGTATTTGCAAAGAAACGTGGTCAAGACAGACAGGAAAACTTAGAAGTAGATATAGAAGATTTTATTTCAATAAAAGGAATAGGAGCAATGGGTAATCAACTTACGAAAGAAAAAGTAAATGAGATTAATGCTTTAGCTTCATTACCTTATGTAATAGAAGAGGAAACAACAATTAGCGAAAAAGAGGAGGAGCAACCAAAGCCAGAAACTGAGTCACCAACAGATGCAACTAAAAGTGATAATGATGTTGATCCAGAAATAGACGAAGATGGACAAGCTACCTTGTTTTAATTAAAAATTAATGGAAAACGCTATTGTGCCTGTGTTTTTAAAGCTTATAGATAGCCTTGATTCTGACGAAAGTTAGATGGTAAGAGATTCATTTTTTACTTCAGAAATATTAAATATCCATGAAAAGTTTTATTCAAGAGTTTAAGGACTTTGCCATTAAAGGAAATATGATTGATATGGCAGTCGGAATCATTATAGGTACTGCTTTTAACAATGTGGTTAATACCTTGGTTAAAAAAGTGGTAATGCCGCCATTATCCTTGATGACAGACGATGTAAACATGTCTGAAAGAAAGTATGTATTAAGAGAAGCTGTTGGAGATGCTAATGAAGTAGCGATAGGGTATGGCGAACTAATTGAGGCGTTTATAGATTTCACGATCATAGCGCTCACTATTTTTATAGTGATTAAATTTATCAATCGTTTTAAAAAGAAAGCGCAAGACCCCAAAAATAAGACAGTAGACACCCCTAAAGATATAGACTTACTGTCTAGTATAGAGGAGCTTATCAAAGAACAGAATCAGCTCCTTAAATCTAAAAAATAATTACTCTTCTTCAGAAGTTTGATCAAAGGTTACAGCTACAGGGTTAAGACGAGCCATCATTTTTGCTGGTACTTTAAAGTCTGCAGCAAAAGTTAAACCTTCTTGACGTTTTTTCATTGTTATAAAAGCACGATTGTACCAACGAGCATCGGTAGCTTTTTTAGATTGATCTTGATGGGTAATGGTTCCAAAAGTGGTACGTTTTAACCAGGTGGTTATGCTATACAGGCCTAAACCGTTATATTCAGAGCGCTCAAGAACTTTTGCAAAATCTTCTTCGTTAAATTTATATTCCTTTGCTTCTGTAGCTTTTTTATTAAGATTTGTTAAATCTTTAAATATTTCAGTCTGTAAAAATTCTAATTCTGTCATGGTGCAAAGTTGGTTACTTAATTTGGATTGTAATAAACTCTTTTAATAATTTTATGAGTTCTATTATTATTTTTTATTTCTGACTCTTAAATAATAACGTTCTACTTTTTCTCTTGCCCATTGATGTTTACGCAAAAAAGTTAAACTTGATTTTAAAGTAGGGTTGCTGTAAAAACAATTAATACGACATGCATCTGCCATTTTCTCCCAGCCCTCTTGCAATATGAGTTCTTCAAGCATGTCTTTCAATTTAATGCCATGCAGTGGATTATTGGCTTGTTTAACAACAGGTTTTTTCTTTTGTAAGATTGCAAATAGCTCTTTGTCCATTCTATCTGCGTTTGAATTATGACAACGTTCAAATACATTTAAGTTAAAATAGGGCTGAAAATAGGTACGATACTCTCTTAAACTTCCACCAAAAGGGCGTTTTTCAATATCATCCGTTAAAGGAAAGTCAAAAAACAAACCTACTAGTTTTCCGTTATCTTTTAAAAGTGAAGCCATTTTTGTGGCATACTTTGTTCTATTCATTTTTATTGGAGGAAATGAGCAGAAGAAGGTCTGTTCTAATATTAAATCATAGCTAGATTTATGCTTAAAAAAGTCCTGACAAATTAGTTGATCTTCAGGAAAGTCTTTAATTCTTTTCTTTAGATTGGCTAATGGAGTTGTTGCAAAATCAAGTACATAGATGTTTTTAAAACCTTGACTCCAAAGATATTCTGCCTCGTATGCATTACCTGCACCCGGTATTAAAATACGAATAGATTTATCTGTTAGCTGATCGATATAATCTTTTAAAGGTTTAGAAATAATGCCTAAATCCCAACCTGTACGATCTTCATCGTATCGTTCTTGCCAGTATTGTTGTTCGCTATGTTTGATAATAAATTATTTTAAAATTTCTGAAGTACAACAAATACTACAGTGATAGTTGTCTTAGCCCTTCATATACAGTAACACTAACCGCATTAGCTATATTAATACTGCGTATGTGGTCGCTGTGTAAGGGTATTTTATATAGGTTGTCGGGGTGTTTTTTTAGTATTTCTGCTGGCAGACCACTTGACTCTTTACCAAAAAGAAGCATAATATCATCTTCAAAAGGAATGTCCCACACAGATTTATCTCCATGGCTGCTTAATAGCACAATGTTTTTGTCTTTGTTTATTTTATAAAACTCCTCAATAGATTCGTATATGGTAAGCTCTATGTGTTTCCAATAATCTAAACCAGCTCTTTTTAACCTGCTATCAGATATTTCAAAACCAAAAGGCTTGATTAGGTGTAAGTGCGCACCCGTAGCCAAACTTAAACGCCCTATGTTGCCTGTGTTGTTTGGTATTTCAGGACAAACTAATACAATATTGAGCGGCATGTTAAACGTTTAAAATTCGTTGTAAATGTAGCAATATAGCACGTTCTACACTGTCAAATTGCCCATCTGACCAAAACAATTCTTTTATCTCAACAACAAGCTGCTCTAGTTGTGCTTTATCGTATCCTAAATGCCCGATAGATTCTTCTATTTTTTGAATACTTTGATAATCATTATCGTTTTTGAACTCTTTTTTTATCTCGTTGTATTTTGCACTATTAATTTTGCCAGTGATATACTCGAGTTCCTCTTCTTTCGTAATTAAATCTGCATTAGCACAATACAGAAGTATATACACTCTAAGGTCATCCTTATTCCAGTAATCTCTGTTTGGGTTCTTGTTTGCTTCCATAATTATTATTTATTTGAATTTTCTGAGTCTATATGTGTAATTTTGCTTGTTGTTTTCCTGTATTTCATATTGATAAATTCAATAAGTAATGAGAATGCAATGGTAAAATACAAATATCCTTTAGGAATAACGCCTACTTCTGAATCAAAAATAACCAAGTGTGATAAGTGAGCACCTTCTGCAATTAGCATAAAACCAATTAATATTAAAAACGACAATCCTAAAAGTTGAACTGTAGGATGTTTGTTTACAAAACGTCCTACTGGATTAGCAAAAATCATCATTATCACAACAGATACGACTACTGCGATAATCATTATAACTAATGCGTCTGTAGGTGAATTTCCCACACCATTAGTCATACCAACAGCTGTCAAGATCGAATCGAAAGAGAATACGATATTGATTAAACATATTTGAATAATAGCTTTTGTCAATGTTGTTTTTCTGCCTTTAGCAACTACACGCTCGTTATGACCTTTATCTTCTACCTTTTCGTGTATTTCACTTACAGATTTGTAAAGTAAAAATATACCACCAAGAATAAGAATAAGTCCCTGTCCACTTAAACCTACTTTAAACCAGGGTAGGTCTACATTCCAGAATGAAGCCTCCATAGCAACAAGCCAAGAAATACCAAATAACAAGATCACCCTAATAATCATAGCCATAAAAAGCCCAATATTAGTGGCTTTCTTTTGGTGCTCTTTAGGAAGTTTACTTGCAGCAAGCGATATAAATATTATATTATCAACACCAAGTACAATCTCTAAGAAAGTAAGTGTCAAAAGCGCTACGATAGCGTCTGGAGAAGTTAAAATTTCAAACATATTTTAGTTTTTTGTTTTAATCAGCAATTTTTGTCGCTGTTCCTTTTTCTTTTCTTGTGTCGCCAACAATGTTGTATTCAAAAACATATGTATCTCCATCTGTGGTTAAGATCTTCATATGCATCGCTTTTTTCTGAGCCATACTTTTAGGATTCAGATGTTTTACGATAAACTCGCAGTCGTTTAACCAACGAAGAGAAGAGGTGTCTGCTTTTCCTTCAAAATAATCTATTTCAATAGAATCATTACGGACAAATGTTGTTTTTAAAATCTCAGTTCCTACAAGTGTTTCAAACTCAAATGTACCTGTTTTAAAATCAGTACAATTCCGTTCTGGTTGGTAGCAACCTACAAGGAATAACGCGCTTAATAAAAGAATAAATTTCATAATTTATTGATAATAGCAAATTTCTGAAATTTTAAGCAAAGTCAAGATATTTCTAAGGTAAATATTCTTTAAAACTTCCATCTGAATAAAATATAACTATTCTGTCAATATTTGAATTGTTAGCACGAGGGGAAGTGTCAGTCTGTTGAGTCGTGTTTACAATAGTTTCTTCTTGAATAGGGGAAGTGATATTTTTTACAAGAGGTTCTTTTTTTACTTCGGAAATATTCTTGTTTGAAATCTCACTAGGAGGGAAGCTGCCTTTACCGTTTAACAGCCAATACAATTCTACCTCAGGATATGTTTCTACAATTTTAAGAACAAACTCTAGACTAGGTTTATTTCTACCAGATAAGATGTGTGAAATTGTAGATCGATTAAAGGAAATCGCAACGGCAAATGCGGTGGCTGAAATACCATAATAAGATAAGATTTTTTCAATTCGTTTAGCAAATTCTACACTGTTTACCATTGTAACAAGTCTTTAGTTTTTTAATCGTTTACAAATGTAATCAATTGAATACAGACAATCAATAATTGTTGATAAAGGTTGTTTCCCTCTAAATCTTAGCTTTAAATTAAGAGCTATAAACAACTGAAATATAGCTAAATATATTATAATTAATAATTTGTTGTTGTTTTTAATCTTTTCAAATGTAATTTTATTTACAATTGTAAACAAACACCAGTGTGTTGGTTGGTTACAAATGTAAACTTTACATTATTTACATTTGTAAATCCTAAATTATAGAAATCATTTTTACACATTACACACAAATAAAGGACAGTAGATTAGAGGGGAGATATATCACCCTAGATGATATTGCACCCATCTTAAAATCATATTCAGAAACATTTGATATTTCTGTTATTGGTAGTTCAGAAAAAGGTTTAGACATCTCCATGTTGACATTGGGGTCAGGTTCAAAAAAAGTTTTGGCTTGGTCACAAATGCATGGAAACGAAAGCACGACTACAAAAGCTGTATTTGATTTTTTAGCTTTTATGGCTCAAAAAGAGATTTATCAAACTGAGATTAGTCATTTTCTTAAAAATTACACATTGCATATTATACCTATGCTAAATCCAGATGGCTCAGCAGCTTATACAAGGGTTAATGGCAACTTGGTAGATTTAAATAGAGACTCGCAAGATTTGTCTCAAAAAGAAAGTAGGCTTTTAAGGACTGTATTTAATGATATACAACCCGATTTATGTCTTAATCTTCATGATCAACGTACTATATTTGGTGTTTCTTCAAATAAACCTGCTACAGTTTCCTTTTTAGCACCTTCGGCTGATGAAGCAAGAACTGTAAATAGTACTAGAGAAATAGCGATGCTGCTTATAGCTAAGATGTTTAAGGAGCTTTCTAAAGACATTCCAGGGCAAATTGGTCGTTATGATGACGGTTTCAATTTAAACTGCATAGGAGATACCTTTACAAATGCTGGTGTTCCTACAATTTTATTTGAAGCTGGACATTATAAAAATGATTATAATAGAGACATTACACGTGCTTATATTTTTAAAGCCCTTTTGGTTGTATTTGGTATTTTAGAAGTTAAAGAAAATGTGTCAGTAGCAGATTATTTTTCTATTCCTGAAAACCAAAAGAATTATTGTGATATAGTTTTAAAAGATGTGAGGCTACATAAAGAAGAAAAACCTCAAAATATAGCGATTCAATTTATTGAAGAGTTAGTGGATGGTCAAATCTGTTTTACTCCATCACTTTTAGGTTTAAACACACTGTTGCTAGGGCATAAGGAGGTTCTTTGTAATGGTGATGTGGTCGTGTTTAATGACACAGAAAATGTATCTTTAGGCGAAAAGTTAACTTTTGTTTATAATAAAATAACTAAAAATGAGATTTCGTTAAGAATTTGACAAAGAATCTTCTTATTTTTACAATCTAAATTTGAGATTGATAAAAATGGCAAAGTTTAAATTAGACGACACAGATCATAGCATATTAGATATGCTTATAGATAATACAAGAACTCCTTTTACAGATATTGCAAAAAAATTAGATATTTCTGCAGGTACTGTACATGTAAGAGTGAAAAAAATGGAGGAAGCTGGTATAATTACGGGTAGTTCTTTACGTCTTGACTACGAAAAGTTAGGATATTCATTTATTGCTTATGTAGGTATATTTCTTAATAAAACTTCACAAACACAGTTTGTATTAGAGCGTATTTATGAAATACCTTTTGTAACAGTAGCCCATGTAACTACAGGAAAGTTTAATATTTTCTGTAAAATAAGAGCTAAAAACACAGGTCATGCAAAGGATATTATCTATAAAATAGATGATATAGATGGTGTATCTCGTACTGAAACAATGATTTCTTTAGAAGAAAGCATCAATGACAAAAAAAGATTAATGCATTCAATATTTAATTCTTTAGATTAGTGATTAAAAACACAGAATATGGTACCTATTATGCTCAGTATGTAGCTAATGTTTTGACAGATGATGTTCTTTCTGCCTTAGCATCGGGTCTACTTGAGGTAACTTCTTTTTTTGAGGATATTCCTGAGACCAAACAAGAATATCGTTACGCTCCTGATAAATGGAGTCCTAAAGAAGTGTTGTTGCATCTAATAGACTGTGAACGCGTGTTTATGTACAGGGCAATGTTTATTGCTAGATCAGAAAATGTAGATTTAGAAGGTTTTGATCAGGATGAATTTGTAGCCAATAGTGCGGCAAATGCTAGATCTATGGAAAGCCTTTTAAAAGAGTTTATAGCAGTTAGAACAGCTTCTATTCAGTTTATCCAAAGTTGTGATGATGCTACATTGCTTAAATTGGGGCGGGCAAGTAATAATCCATTATCTGTAAGAGCTGCTGCAATTATAGTCAGGGGACATGAATTACATCATATTTCGATAATAAAAGAACGATACTTATAGTGAGAGTTTAAAAAAAGAGAGGCAATTGCCTCTCTTTTTTTATTTTAATCTTTTGGTAAATTTTCAGGAAGTTCACTTAATGGTTCATCATAAGAATCATCATCATAATCCTCTTCGTCAAAGTTGGCCATTGTGTTTTCAAGTTTAGCACTCACTTTTACTAGGTAGATCGTGTCTTCTGTTTTTACTTCTACTGCTTCAATGGTTTCGTTTTTAGCATTTTTAAACTTGATAATATTGTTATCATCATATCCGTCAGGATATTTATTGACAAGCATCGTTAAAATTTCTGGTGTCAGTTTTTTAAAATCTACAATTACACGTCTCATATCATAGTTGGTTTATGAAAACGAATCTATAAAAAAAATAGATTACTTGTATCTCTAGGTAAAAAAATTATAATGCATTAATAACTTCAAAACTTTTTAGTATTAGTTTCTCGTCTACTGTCTTGTTAATTAAAGGTTTACCTATATCTGAAAGTAGAACAAAAAGTACTTTACCTGACACGTTTTTCTTGTCGTGTTTAAGCAGTTTTATGATTTCTGAAATAGCCTCTTTTGAAAAAGAAACCTTGCCACAGACTTCTAATAATCGTTGTGTAGCTATGTTAAACGTTTCTTTAGAAAACCCTTCTTGTTTTACTGAAATATGTAAAGCGAGAATCATACCTATTGCAATTGCCTCACCGTGAAGTAGGGTAGGCATATCTGAGTTTTCTAGACAATAAGACTCAATAGCATGTCCAAGCGTGTGACCAAAATTTAATGTTTTACGCCTTCCTGTTTCTTGTTGATCTTCTGTAACAACCTCATTTTTTATTACAATAGATTCCCATACTAAGCTTTCTGTTTCTGAAATATTTGTCACATCAAAATTTTCAAGTTGCTCCCAGTATTTGTTAGAATAGATTAATCCGTGTTTTAGCATTTCGGCTAAGCCAGAAGTGATTTGTTTTTCTGGCATTGTTTGTAAAAACATAGTATCTACAACAACAGCTAATGGGTCTCTAATAATTCCTATCTGATTTTTTAACGCGCCTAAATCAATTCCGTTTTTACCACCAACAGCTGCGTCAACCATTGCTAATAGCGACGTTGGAATGTTGATACAAGTGATGCCGCGCATATAAGTGCTTGCTATAAAGCCACCTAAATCTGTAACAACACCACCGCCAAGATTTATTAATAGAGCGCTTCTGTCAAAGCCTTTTTGAGACAGTTTTTCCCATATACTTAAGCAAGAATGTATGTTTTTATGCGTTTCACCAGCTTGCATCTCAATAATATAAGGTTTTTTCTTAAAAGTAATGTTGGCCTCAAAAAGTGGTAAACAATGTGTTTTGGTGTTGTTATCTACAAGTATAGCTACTGAGCTAGCACCTTGTTTATCAATGGTTTGCTGTAGTGTTTTCCAGCTGTCATTTCCGAAGTAAACCGAACCTGTATTTTTTTCTATTTTCCTCATATAATTGTTAAAAATCGATAGTATTTTACTTTTCAAATCTAACTATATTTGTATTTATAAATCACGATCATGATTGTAAATTCTATTTTTGATAATACTAAGACCGCTTTTACTCTTAAAAGTGACAGTGAGCTTGAACGTGCTTACTTTTTGTTTAAAATGATAAGCAAAGAACCGCTAGTACGTATAGGGACCGCTGCAACAAGGTTAGCACTTAATATGAATTTACCTGTAGAAGGTTTGATTAGGTCTACAGTGTTTGATCACTTTTGTGGAGGAGTAAATGAGAAAGACTGTATTAGTACGGTAGAAAATTTATATACTACTGGTGTACATTCTGTTTTAGACTATTCTGTAGAAGGAAAAGAAGAAGAATCACAGTTTGACGCTACAATGGAGAAAGTGATTGAGCTGACTCATTTTGCAAAAAATAAAACTACAATGCCATTTTCGGTATTTAAGCCTACGGGTTTTGGAAAGTTTAAAATATGGCAAAAAATCACAGAAAACGAACCTTTATCTGATGAAGAAAAAGGGGAGTGGGAACGTATTAAAGGGCGTTATGAGAAGGTGTGTGCTGCTGCTGCTGAGTGTGATATCGCTTTATTGATAGATGGAGAAGAGAGTTGGATGCAAGATGCCGCAGATGATCTTTGTGAACAAATGATGGCTAAATATAATACTGAAAAAGCGTTGGTTTACAACACTTTACAGTGTTATCGTTGGGATAGGTTAGATTATCTTAAGGAACAACACGCAAAAGCAAAAGCCGGTGGATACAAATTAGGGTATAAAGTGGTGCGTGGTGCTTATATGGAGAAAGAAAATGATCGAGCTGAAGAAAAAGGATACCCAACACCTATTTGTGAGAGTAAAACAGCTACAGATGATAATTTTAATTCTGTAATGAAATATATTATTGACAACTTAGACGATATTAGTTTGTTTTTAGGAAGTCATAATGAAAATAGTAATTACCTAGCCTTGGAAGTTATGTCTGCAAAATCCTTACTTAAAACAGATCAAAGAATTTGGTTTGGGCAATTATATGGTATGAGTGATCATATAAGTTTTAATCTTGCAGCTGCTGGGTATAATGTAGCAAAGTATATTCCTTTTGGTCCGGTTAAAGATGTGATGCCTTATTTGATAAGACGAGCAGAAGAAAATACTTCTGTTGCAGGTCAAACAAGTCGTGAGTTAACATTGTTAAAAAGAGAACGAGAAAGGAGAAAACTTTAATTCTTACGTCTCCTAACTAAGTATTGTACAGTTTGAGATAGCTTTGTTTGAGTTAGTTTTTTAGGAAACACAAGCGATTGATTGCTAGGGACATATGATTTTCAAAATCCCCTATTAATGCTACTTAAATACCTCTACTTTTTGAATGGTAGCGATTGAATCGCAGTTTTGTACAGTCATTTTTAGTTCTTTTTCTTTTGAAGAACCTTCTATCACATAGATTTTACAAGAATCTAAATTAGTATTACTTTCACTAAATAATACATTTCCATTACGTAATAATACACTAATAGCTGCGGTATCTAATTGGTTACTGCTAAGTTGTTGAGTAGATATTTCAGAAAAAACACGTTCTTTAAGTCTAATGTTTTTTAATACGCGGGAGTTTGGTCCATAACTATAATCACAAGAAGCGCCACTACCACCAACAAAAAAATATAATAATAAAATACCGATGGCAAAGCCTATACCATAAAATAAAAACCTTTGTCTAATACGCATATATAAAATTTAAACGGTAAAGATAAAACAGGTGCAGATTTAAACCTATTAAAACATGAGAAGATTAAGATCGCTATATGGTAAATCAAACCAATTTGCAACTGCTTTATTAGTGAGTATACCTCTGTAGTAATAAAGTCCGTTTTTTAAACCTGGGTCAAAACGAATAGCTTCTTCTAATCCTCCAGCTTCTGCAATTTCTAACAAATAAGGTGTAAATATATTGCTTATTGAAATGGAAGCTGTTTTTGGGTACCTAGCAGGAATGTTTGGTACTCCATAATGAATTACACCGTTTTTTATTTGAGTTGGGGTGTCGTGTGTTGTTGTTTCTGTTGTTTCAAAACACCCGCCCATATCTACACTTACATCGATAATGACAGCACCTTTTTTCATATGTTCTACCATTGTTTTTGTAACAATTACAGGAGATCGGTTAGTGCCACGTACAGCGCCAATAGCAACGTCACAACGGCGTAGCGCTTTTATTAAGTTTTTAGGTTGTATTGTAGATGTGTATAGAGTGCAGCCAACATTAGTTTGTATTTTACGTAATTTAGTTATTGAACTATCAAATACTTTTACATTTGCTCCTAATCCAAGCGCAGAACGTACAGCAAATTGACCTACAGTTCCTGCACCTATTACAACAACCTCGACAGGAGGAACTCCAGAGATATTTCCGAAAAGTAATCCGTTTCCTTTTTTTGCGTTTACCATAAGCTCTGAGGCTATCAGTACAGAGGCTGTTCCTGCTATTTCGCTTAATGCTTTTACCGCTGGGTAACTTCCGTCTTGATCTTTTATAAACTCAAAACCAACGGCTGTGATTTTCTTTTTAGCTAGAATCTCAAAATATTTTGATTGTCTTGTTTTAAGCTGAAGTGCAGAAATAAGAACCGTTTTTGGATTGATCATCTCTAATTCTTCTAGAGTAGGGGGTTCAACTTTTAAAAGCATTGGACAACCAAAAACTTTTCGGGTGTCTTTAGTAAGTGTTGCTCCAGCTTCACTATAGCTTTTATCAGTAAATCCAGCTTCTTCTCCAGCACCATTTTCTACAAGAACCTTATGCCCATTAGAAACAATAGCTGCCACAGCATCTGGAGTTAGACAAATACGTTTTTCTTGAAAATAAATTTCTTTAGGAAGACCTATATAAAGAGCTCCTTTCTGTCTTGAAATTTCAAGTTTCTCTTCTTGCGGAATTAATTGCTCTTTGGTAAATGGTGAATTGTGACTTGACATAAATAGTTGAGTTAACCGCAACAAGTTACTATAATATTTTAAGATTGAAAAAGTACATTTTAAGAATAAATGTATTTGCTAAATACCTAATGTTTAGTTTGTTGTGCCTTATTTATGGTCAAGAGTCTTTTATGCTTTATTTGAAAAATCGTTTTCTTTTTAAAAATAAAGTCAGTTTAATGTTTTTGTGTGCAAAAAGTAGCAATTATCATTTGAAGTATACATCAAATTAGTCCAGAGTTTTTTAAAACACACTATATGTTTTTAGGATGATAATCACCTAAACAAATCAATTATAGTTCCCCAAATAGATTGTTTTTTTCTTAATTCCTCTTCAAAAGTTTTTAAATCATTACCTCTAACACTATTAAATAATCTAGCTCTAATTAAATAAACTATAGGTACAATAACAACCATTAATGGGATGATATAGATTAATTCTACTTCATCGATCCCGTTACTTTCATTAAGAATGCCCCATAATTGAAAAGAATACATAGATATTGGTACTAAAATTATCCAATGCCACCAATGTTTACAAGTAAAGAACCAGATAAATAATAATGATAATGGAATTAATTTTCCAATTGTAAAATAAGCAAAATTAATCCATGAAGGAAATGAAGTATGGAGTGAAAATATAAAAGTTTCCCAAACTTGATCGTTTGGGAAACTTTTATAAGTATAAAAAAAGATAGGAGTACTCGCAATAAATAAAACGATTAACCCACCTAAAATTAATGATTTTTTACCCTTGTCTTGGGATGTCGATGTTTTTGTCAATTTGTTGTTCTGTGTTGTCATCTAAAGTACTTTCAGGTGTGCAAGATGTAAAAACACCTAGACTAAAAATTGTTGCTATTAAGATAATTCTTGATACTTTCATAATATTATTTGTTTAAGGTTAATGGAGCAAACCTATACTAAACTTATAAATTATTAGAAATTATTATTCTAGTACCTTCGTTAGTTTTTTTATTTATAAAACGAAAATAGTGTATTTCATCGATTATTTTGTTTGTTTGGCGTTAATTTTAATTTTCTGCTACCATTTTGATTTAGGGATATATGTATACAGTCAGCTGGTTCTGGTAAGAGACCTTTTATTTTTTCTGGCCATTCTATAAAGTTCCAGTGTCCAGAATAAAAATATTCATCAACACCAATGTCTAATGCTTCTGTTTCATCATTAATTCTATAAAAATCGAAATGATATATTTTGTCATCACCTGCTTGGTATTCATTGACTATTGAAAAAGTAGGACTGCTAATGTTATCAATAACTTTTAGCTCAATAGCGAGTTGTTTAATGAGCGTTGTTTTTCCAATGCCCATATCTCCATAGAATAAAAAGTTTTTTGAGGATGCGTTTTTGAGAATTGTTTCCGCAATTTGAGGTAAATTCTCTATTGTGTAAGTGAGTTCTAACATAATCTATTTGATCAAATATAATATAGATTTTTGATATAAAATGAGGAATGCAAGTAAGAACGACCTAATACATTATTTTGGGGTTAACACGCTAAATGGAATGATCATTTCTTCTAAAGACACACCACCATGTTGGTATGTATTTCTGTAATAACTAACATAATGATTGTAATTATTTGGGTAAGCAAAAAACAAATCACCTTTAGCAAAAACAAAACTACTGCTCATATTAATTGTTGGTAAATGTATGCTTTTAGGGTCTTTAGCGGCTAGTACGTCTTTATCTTCGTAAGTAAGGCTTCTTCCTGTTTTGTAGCGTAAATTACTACTCGTATTCTTGTCCCCAATAATTTTAGTCGGGTTTTTAACGTTTATTGTTCCGTGGTCTGTTGTGATGATGAGTTTAAAACCAAGTTTGCTTGCTTGTTGTATAAGATCCATTAGCGGAGAGTTTTTAAACCAACTCTGCGTAAGTGATCTATATGATTTATCTGTAGATGCTAATTCTTTAATGACTTCCATTTCTGTTTTCTTATGAGAAATCATATCAACAAAATTATACACTACTGCGACTAAATCTTCATCTTTGTGTTGCTTAAAGTTGTCAGATAACTTTTTACCTTGTTTTAGGCTAGATATTTTATGGTAACTCCATTTGTAATTTAGACCTAATCGTTTTAATTGAGCTTCAAGAAATTTGTCTTCAAACATGTTTTTCCCTCCTTCGTCAGTATCGTTTAGCCAATAGTCTGGATGTAATTTTTCCATGTCACTTGGCATCAATCCAGAAAAAATAGCATTTCTAGCATACTGAGTAGCAGTAGGTAAGATGCTGCAAAAGAGTTTTTCTTCTTTCTTCTTGTAGGAGTTTTGAATGAATGGTTCAAAAGCTTTCCATTGGTCATATCTCAAATTATCTACAACCACCAGTAGTGTAGGTTGAGCATTGCTAAGTTCAGGTTTTATCCAATCTCTAAATAAAGTATGTGACATTACTGGTGCTTGGTCAGCATTATTAAACCAATCCGGGTAATTTTTATCTATAAATTTGCAAAATTGATTATTAGCTTCTGTTTTTTGAGATTCTAATATTTCAAACATACCACTATCTTCTAGTGTTTCTAGCTCAAGCTCCCAGTAAGTGAGTTTTTGGTATAGTTCAACCCAACCTTCGTAAGAGTTTATCATCGACATGTCCATTGCGATTTTTCTAAACTCTTGTTGGTAGTTTGAAGTGGTTTTTTCTGAAATTAGCCTAGAATGATCTAGATTCTTTTTTAAGCTAAGTAATATCTGATTAGGATTTACAGGTTTAATGAGGTAATCTGCTATTTTAGAACCAATGGCTTCTTCCATGATGTATTCTTCCTCACTTTTGGTAATCATAACCACAGGAACTTCGGCACGTTTTTCTTTGATTTCTGCTAGTGTTTCTAATCCTGTTAGTCCTGGCATATTCTCGTCAAGAAATACAATATCAAAACTTTCATCTTCAATTATTTCTAAGGCCTCAGTACCACTTTGAGCCGTTGTTAAGTTATATCCTTTTTTTTCAAGGAATAAAATGTGTGGTTTTAAAGATGCTATCTCGTCATCTACCCATAAAATTTTTATCTCACTCATATATGTATCTTTGTCTTTGTGCTACGAAGCACAAGTATTTATTTATAAAACAGACTAATTGTATAGTCGGCACGTTTCAGTAGTAATACTATACTTTTAAGTGAAATTAATAGATAGATTACTTTTGAAAATTTTAGATACATCATAATTATTTGACGTATCTTACTTAATAACTTCAAATTTAAATATGAAGTATCTGAGAAGCAGTTTTCAAACCATAAATAAAAGTTAAACTTTGAAACAACAAAATTCACAAAAAATAATTAACGATCCAATTTATGGGTTTGTGACCATCCCTAACGAGCTTATATTTAACCTGGTAGAGCATCGTTATTTTCAACGATTAAGAAGGATTTCGCAAATGGGTATGAGTTACCTTGTGTATCCCGGAGCACACCATACACGATTTCATCATACGCTAGGCGCTATGCATTTAATGCAAAAAGCAGTTCAAGTATTGCGTTTTAAAGGCGTTGAGATTAGTGATGACGAAGCAGAGGCACTTTATGTTGGTATTTTACTACATGACATTGGTCATGGCCCTTTTTCACATGCGATGGAACACAGTATTGTTAGCGGTGTAAACCATGAAGATATTTCTCTCTTGTTTATGGAGGCGCTTAATACCGAAATGGATAATAAACTCGCTCTTGCGATATCTATTTTCAAAAATGAATATCCAAGAAAATTTTTACACAAGTTGATTAGTAGTCAGTTAGACATGGATCGACTAGATTACTTAAGAAGAGATAGTTTTTATACAGGTGTGGCTGAAGGTGCTGTAAATAGCGAACGTTTAATTGCGATGCTAAATGTTAAAGATGACATCCTCGTTATAGAAGAAAAAGGTATTTATTCTGTCGAAAAGTTTATAGTTGCGCGAAGGTTAATGTATTGGCAGGTATATTTACATAAAACAGGTTTTGTTGCAGAGAACCTCTTGCTACGTATGCTAAAGCGTGCAAAAGAACTGACATTAAAGGGGGTTGATTTAAGATGTAGTGATGCGCTTCAGTATTTTTTGAAGCATCAAATTGAAAAAGGAGAGTTTACTCCAGAAGTGTTAGAAACTTTTGCAAAACTAGATGATACAGATATTATTTCTGCAATGAAGTTTTGGTCTACGAATGAGGATTTTGTTTTATCAAGCCTTTCAAATATGATTTTAAATCGAGGTTTACTTAAAGTTAAAATAAAAAAGAAACCTACTAGTGAAGATAAAATTTCAGAAAAAAAGAAATTGGTAATGCATAAATATGGCCTAACAGAAGCTGAGGCTGATTATTTTGTTTTTTCTGGTGCTATGGCTAATCAAGCTTATAATATGAAAACTGATACGATAAATATTCTCACAAAAAGAGGTAGAGTAGTAGATGTAGCAAAGGCTAGTGACCAATTAAATATTAAAGCACTATCAAAAAAAGTAGTGAAATATTATTTCTGTTATCCTAAAAAATTAGATGTTTAATATTTTACAATTTAATAATGCAGTTTTAAAAGTAAAAATGTAAACCTCTAAACATCACTCGCTAACATAGGTCTATTATTTTACTTATTTTTGCGGGCATTTACAATTTTAATAGGTTGTAAGGACAATCAATTATTTATGAAATTTACAGCAGCACAGATTGCAGGCATTCTAGAAGGTACAGTTGAAGGTGATGAAACGATAGAAGTGTCTAAATTAGCAAAGATAGAAGAAGGAATTCCTGGTTCCTTAACATTTTTAGCCAACCCCAAATACACATCGTTTATATATGATACACTCGCTTCGGTTACTATTGTTAGTAATGACTTTGAAGCAGAACACCCTATTAATACCACCCTTATAAGAGTAGAAGATGCCTATAAAGCATTTTCAAAGTTATTAGAGTATTATAATATGGTTAAGATGAATAAAACAGGGGTAGAGCAACCTGTCTTTATTTCAGAAACAGCTACATATGGTGCAGACCATTATATAGGTGCATTTACATATATTGGTGATAATGTAACCATTGGAGACAATGTAAAGTTGTATCCTAATGTATATATTGGTGATAATGTAACTATTGGCGACAATGTAATTGTTTTTGCAGGTGCAAAAATATACTCAGAAACAGTTATAGGGAATAATTGTGTACTTAATGGAGGTGTGATTATAGGAGCAGATGGATTTGGTTTTACACCAAATGAAGAAGGAGTTTATAGTAAAGTCCCTCAAACAGGAAATGTTATCTTAGAAGATAATGTAGATATTGGAGCGGCAACGACAATTGATCGAGCAACTTTGGGTTCTACAATTATTAGAAAAGGTGTGAAGCTTGATAATCAAATCCAGATTGCACATAATGTAGAGATAGGGGAGAATACAGTAATTGCAGCTCAAACTGGTGTTGCGGGCTCTACAAAAATTGGTAAAAACTGTATGATTGGTGGCCAAGTAGGAATTGCAGGGCATTTAACCATTGGAGATAGTGTAAGAATACAAGCTCAAAGTGGTATAGGACGTAACATAAAAGATAATTCTGTATTGCAAGGGACACCAGCATTTAACTATGCAGATTGGAATAAAAGCTACGTACACTTTAAAAATCTACCAAATATCATAAAGCGATTTAATACCTTTGAAAAAAACAACCAATAATGACTACTAGTACAACTAATCAAACAACGATAGCAAAAGAGGTTTCTTTAACCGGTGTTGGTCTTCATACTGGGGCAGAAGTAACATTAACTTTTAAGCCAGCTCCAGCTAATTATGGATATAAGTTTGTTCGTGCAGATCTTGAAGGAGAACCTGTAGTAGAAGCAGATGCCAACTATGTAGTTAGTACACAAAGAGGGACTAACTTAGATAAAAACGGAATAAAAATACAAACAAGTGAGCATGTACTTGCAGCACTTGTGGGGATGGAAGTTGATAACTGTATTCTAGAACTAAATGCAAGTGAACCTCCTATAATGGATGGTTCTTCTAAGTTTTTTGTAGAAGCTATTGAGAAGGCAGGCATTGTAACATTAGAAGAGTTTAGAGAAGAATATGTGGTTACAGAAGTAATTACATATAAGGATGAAGAAACTGGAAGTGAGATTATATTAATGCCTAGTGATGAGTATCAAGTAACTACAATGGTAGATTTTGGCACAAAAATTCTAGGAACACAAAATGCATCTTTAGATAAACTATCAGATTTTAAGTCAGAAATATCAAATGCACGAACTTTTAGTTTTTTGCACGAGATTGAAATGTTATTAGAACATGGTCTAATTAAAGGAGGAGATTTAAATAATGCTATTGTATACGTTGATAAAGAATTATCACCAGGTACAATGGATAAGCTTCGAAAAGCTTTTGGTAAAAAAACAATATCTGTTAAGCCAAACGGGATTTTAGACAACCTGACCTTACATTATGCAAATGAAGCTGCGAGACACAAATTGTTAGATGTTGTTGGAGATCTTGCACTTATTGGTACACGTATTAGAGGTAAAATAATTGCAAATAAACCTGGACATCAGGTGAATACGCTCTTTGCTAAAAAATTATCAAAACAGATTAAACAAGAACAGCGTAATAAAGTACCTAAAGTAGATCTTTATGCGAAGCCTGTTAAAGATATTAATCAAATAATGGAAATGCTGCCGCATAGGTCACCATTTTTATTAGTAGATAAAATATTAGAGCTGTCTAATGATCATGTGATTGGAATGAAAAATGTCACCATGAATGAGCCATTTTTTGTGGGTCATTTTCCTGGTGCTCCTGTAATGCCTGGCGTTCTAATAGTTGAAGCAATGGCACAAACAGGAGGTATTTTGGCATTAAGCACAGTGCCTGATCCAGAAAACTACCTTACGTTTTTTATGAAAATAAACAATGTAAAGTTTAAACAACAAGTTAATCCAGGAGACACACTTGTCTTTAGCCTTGAACTAATTACACCTATTCGTAGAGGTATTGTGCATATGAAAGGTAGCGCATTTGTAGGAGATAAACTTGTTACAGAAGCAGAATTAATGGCACAAATAGTTAAAACAAAAAATCTATAATGAATCAACCATTAGCATACGTACATCCAGGAGCTAAGATCGCAAAAAACGTAGTGATTGAGCCGTTTACAACCATACATAATAATGTGATTATTGGAGAAGGAACATGGATAGGATCTAATGTGACTATTATGGAAGGCGCTCGAATTGGAAAAAATTGTAATATTTTTCCTGGAGCAGTGATTTCTGCAATTCCACAAGATTTAAAATTTCAAGACGAAGAAACAACGGCAGAAATAGGTGATAACGTAACAATTAGAGAATATGTTACTGTAAACCGAGGAACCATAGACAGAGGAAAAACTGTTATAGGAAATAATTGTCTTATTATGGCTTATTGTCATATCGCACATGATTGTATTGTGGGGAACAATTGTATTTTTTCAAATAATAGTACACTTGCAGGACATTGTACAGTAGGTGATTTTGTTATCCTAGCAGGAATGACCGCAGTTCACCAGTTTTGTACTATTGGTAGTCACGCTTTTGTAACTGGAGGATCTCTAGTTCGTAAAGATGTGCCGCCATTTGTAAAAGCAGCGCGTGAGCCACTTAGTTACGTTGGAATTAACTCAATAGGTCTACGTCGTCGTGGTTACGATTCAGACAAGATCAGGGAGATCCAGAATGTCTATCGCATTTTATATCAAAAAAGTTATAATAATTCTCAAGCAGCTCAAATTATTGAAGCAGAAATGGAGGCAACTCCAGAACGTGATGAAATTTTACAATTTATCAAAAATTCTAAAAGAGGTATCATGAAAGGATATTTCAGCAATTAAAATAGTATTTTTCTAAAACAGGATTAAATTGATATTTCAGAATACATTAAAATAAAGAATAATAAAGATTTCTGCCTTTGCAGAAATGACAATAAATTAAAATATGGCAACAACATCAGACATTAGAAACGGATTATGTATTAGATATAATCATGATATTTATAAGATAGTAGAGTTTTTACACGTTAAGCCTGGAAAAGGTCCAGCTTTTGTAAGAACAAAACTTAAAAGTGTTACTAACGGAAAGGTAATCGATAATACTTTTTCTGCAGGACACAAACTAGATGATGTTCGAGTTGAGACACATAAATTTCAGTATTTATATAATGATGGAGAGTTTTATCATTTTATGAATGAAGCAGATTACTCACAAATTCGTTTGTTAGAAGCGGCACTTGATAATCCTGGTTTAATGAAAGAAGGAGAGATTGTTACTGTTATAATCAATACAGAAGATAATTCTCCATTATCTGTAGAGCTTCCTGCAAGTGTTATTCTAGAAGTTACAGCAACAGAACCTGGAGTTAAAGGAAACACAGCAACAAACGCTACAAAGCCTGCAACTGTTGAAACAGGAGCAGAGGTAAACGTTCCTTTGTTTATTAATGAAGGTGATAAAATTAAAGTTGAAACTGAAAAAGGTACTTACAAAGAAAGAGTAAAAGAATAGTAACTTTTTGATCGATAAAAATAAATCCCTCCTGTATCTTAAACAGTGAGGGATTTTTTTATATTTGAATAATGAAGTTTTCTATATCTCAGAAATTAAAAGACATCGCAGCTTTAATAAATTGCGACTTTGTAGGTGATTCTAATTTTCCTGTTTTAGGTGCAAATGAGATTCATGTTGTTACACCTGGTGATATTGTTTTTGTAGATCATCCTAAGTATTATGATAAAGCCTTAGAGTCTGCAGCAACAATTATACTTATTAATAAAGAAGTAGATTGCCCAGAAGGTAAAGCATTATTAATCTCTGACGACCCTTTTAGAGATTTTAATAAAATCACGAAACATTTTAATCCTTTTATAGCTGCAACGGCTGCCATTGCAGACACTGCGGTAATTGGAGAAAACACAATCATACAACCCAATGTTTTTATTGGGAATAACGTAAAAATAGGTAAGAACTGCTTAATTCACCCTAATGTTTGTATTTATGACAATGCAATTTTAGGCGATAATGTTACCATTCACGCGGGTGCTGTTTTAGGAGCAGATGCATTTTATTATAAAAATAGACCCGAAGGGTTTGATAAATTAGTTAGCTGCGGAAATGTGCTCATTGAAGACAATGTTGATATTGGTGCATTATGTACTATAGATAAAGGAGTCACGGCATCAACCACGATTGGTGAAGGAACAAAATTAGACAATCAAGTACACATAGGGCATGACACTGTTATTGGTAAACGTTGTTTGTTTGCTGCTCAAGTTGTAGTTGCCGGTTGTGTTAATGTTGGAGATTTTGTGACGATTTGGGGACAAGCAGCTATAACAAGTGGTGTAACAATAGGCGAAAAAGCAATTATATCTGCACAAAGTGGTGTTAGTAAATCACTTGAAGGACACAAAAGTTATTTTGGTTCACCTGCAGATGAATTTAGAAAAAAATATAAGGAAATAGCTTCCATCAGGTTAATCCCTGAAATTATGGATAAATTAGATAAATTAAAATGAGTTCAAGTGCGAAACAAGTTGTAAAAGATTTTTATAATTCAGATTTGTTGAATGATATAAGTGTATTGGAGAAATATATTCATCCAGATGTGGAACTATTATGGAATAGCACTGACGGTCTCACTATATTCAATTTTAACGATATTGTAGAGACTTTTCAAGAAATAGCGCGTACGTATGCGGAGCTAAGAGTAGAGGTGAGTCACGTTCTAGAGGAGGATGACCATGTCACAACACGCTATAAATACTATATTCGTACTATTGAAAATCCAGATGAAGAGTTGGGTATTGCTCACTTTATATCTATTTGGCAAGTAAAAGACGGTAAACTATACAGAGGACACCAAGTCAGTCAGCCAGCAATGGATCAAGATGATACAAATGGTTCTTATCATAAAGTTAAAGTATAATATTCTATTTAAAACAGAGATAAATTGTATCTTTGCAATCTCAAAAAACAGCATATTTCCGAAGTAATAGCGGAAACTTAATCACATAAAAACAACAAATAGCATGAGCGTTTTAGTAAATAAGGATTCTAAAATAATTGTACAAGGATTTACAGGTAGCGAAGGTACATTCCACGCAGGCCAAATGATCGAGTATGGAACAAATGTAGTAGGTGGTGTAACACCTGGTAAAGGTGGTCAAACTCACCTTGATAAACCTGTTTTTAATACAGTTGCTGAAGCTGTAAAAGAAGTAGGCGCAGACACAACAATCATTTTTGTGCCACCAGCTTTTGCTGCAGATGCAATTATGGAAGCTGCAGATGCAGGAATTAAAGTAATCATAACAATTACAGAGGGAATCCCTGTTGCAGATATGATTAAAGCTGCTAACTATATTGAGAATAAAGAATGTAGGCTAATTGGACCTAACTGTCCTGGTGTAATTACTCCAGGTGAAGCTAAAGTTGGTATCATGCCAGGTTTTGTATTTAAAAAGGAAATGTAGGTATTGTATCTAAGTCTGGTACTTTAACTTATGAAGCTGCAGATCAAGTTGTAAAACAAGGTCTTGGTATAACTACAGCTATTGGTATTGGTGGAGATCCAATTATTGGAACTACAACAAAAGAAGCAGTAGAAATGTTAGTTAATGACCCAGAAACTGAAGCCGTTGTAATGATTGGTGAAATTGGAGGTCAACTAGAAGCAGATGCTGCACTTTGGTACAAAAACAGCGGAAGTAAAAAACCAGTTATTGGTTTTATTGCAGGTGAAACTGCTCCAGCTGGACGTACAATGGGTCACGCAGGTGCTATTGTAGGTGGAGCTGATGATACAGCACAAGCAAAGAAAAAAATTATGAGCGAATGTGGAATTCACGTTGTAGATTCTCCAGCAGAAATTGGTAAAAAAGTTGCTGAAGTTTTAGCTTAATAACAAACGTATATTATATAGTGAGCCCTACAAATATGTAGGGCTTTCTTATGCAAAAGCGTGTAGCTTTTGGTATATTTGAAATGTATAACTTCTCAAATTTTAAAAGAATGAATAGAAGTTATTCTTATAAAATTTATGTTCAATTAAAATAAGTCGATAGCGTATCGCACCATTATTATATGAAACTATTAGAAGGGAAAACAGCAATCATTACGGGTGGAAGTAGAGGAATAGGAAGAGGTATTGTAGAAGTTTTTGTACAACACGGTTGTAATGTCGCTTTTACATATAATTCATCTGCAGCATCTGCTGATGAATTAGCAGCAAACTTAAGTAATGCTGGTGTTAAAGTAAAAGCTTATAAAAGTAACGCAGCAAGCTTTGATGAGTCTCAAGACTTAGCAAAAGCAGTAATAGAAGATTTTGGTAGTATAGATATTCTTATTAATAACGCTGGTATCACAAAAGATAACCTATTAATGCGTATTTCTGAAGATGACTTTGATAAAGTAATAGAAGTAAACCTAAAGTCTGTTTTTAACATGACAAAAGCTGTACAACGTACTATGCTTAAACAACGTAAAGGCTCTATTATCAATATGAGTTCTGTAGTTGGTGTAAAAGGTAACGCAGGGCAAACTAATTATGCTGCATCTAAAGCTGGTATTATTGGATTTTCAAAGTCTGTGGCTTTAGAGCTTGGATCAAGAAACATCCGTTGTAATGCAATTGCTCCTGGTTTTATTGAAACTGAAATGACGGGTAAACTTGATGAAGCTACAGTTCAGTCTTGGAGAGATGCTATTCCGTTAAAACGTGGTGGTACCCCTGAAGATATTGCAAATACTTGTGTGTATCTAGCGAGTGATTTATCTGCGTATGTTACAGGACAAGTGCTTAACGTAGACGGAGGTATGCTTACATAATAAGCAACCTTTTTGAAAGTCTAAAAAATTGTATTCGTACATTCTAAATGACACCAGAAACTATATTATATATAAGTATTGCAGCCCTTGTATCACTTGGGCTGGCAGTATTTATGTATGGCTATAAGCCTAAATATAAAGGTAAGTTTAAATGGCTTTTTGGAATACTTCGATTTTTAACTTTCTTCTTTATTTTATTGTTAATTGTTAATCCAAAAATGACAGTTGATAGTTATCTCAAGGTTAAACCTAAACTTCCAGTACTCATAGACAATTCTTTGTCAATTAATGAATTAGGAAAATCTGACGAGGTCAATTTGTTACTTGACAAAATAAAAGAAGATAAAGACTTACAAGAAGCGTTTGATGTTTCTTTATTTAAATTTAGTGATCAAATAACGAGCTTAGATTCACTAACTTTTACTGATAAGAATACAAATATTTCGAAATCATTAATTGACGTTAATGACCTTTTTCTTGAAGAAATAGCGCCTACTATAATTATTACTGACGGTAATCAAACGGTAGGGCAAGATTATCAGTTTTTAAATAACACACTTAAAAATACTGTATTTCCAATCGCTGTAGGTGATTCGACAAAGTATACCGATTTAAGAATAGCCCAATTAAACACAAACAAATACGCTTTCTTAAAAAATAAATTTCCAGTAGAGGTTATTTTAAGCTATACTGGTAAAGAAACAGTTACTAGTAAGTTTGTGGTTAGCAAAGGCGGAAATACTGTGTTTTCTAAAAATGTAACTTTTAGTACTACTAATACATCTCAAACACTATCTTTTACATTACCTGCAACAACAGTAGGTTTTCAGAAATACACAGCTCAAATTATTCCTCTTGCAGAAGAGAAAAACAAATCTAATAACGCTAAGTATTTTGCAGTAGAGGTAATCGACCAATCTACTAATGTTTTGGTAGTAAGCAATATAATGCATCCAGATTTAGGAGCTCTTAAAAAAGCAATAACGAGTAATGAACAAAGAAAATTTCAGTTTAAAAAACCTTCAGAAGCTATCTCTTTGCTCAATGATTCACAATTGGTAATACTATATCAGCCTGATAGAACTTTTGCTGGTGTGTATGCAGAGCTTAATAAGTTAAATAAAAACACATTTACCATTACAGGCCTTGAGACAGACTGGGATTTTTTAAATACTACTCAGGCTATTTTTGATAAAAACGCTTCTACGCAATCTGAAGAAGTAACGGGAGAATTAAACCTAAACTATGGCACATTTGCTATTAAGGATATTGGTTTTTCTAAAATGCCGCCTATGCGCACTCTTTTTGGTGAACTTGAAGTTTTAGTGCCTCACGAAGTGATTTTAGAGCAGCAAGTAGATGGTTTTAACTCAGAAACACCTATGCTTGTTACCACAGAACTTAATGGAAAAAGAGACGCTATTTGGGATGGCGAAAACATTTGGCGATGGAGAGCAGAAAGTTATGTGCGTAATAATAGTTTCGAAGCTTTTGATAATTTTATAGGAAGGATAGTCCAATATTTAGCTTCAAATAAACGTAGAAGTAGGTTAGAGGTGAGTAATGAGTCTTTTTATTATAACAATGATGCCATTAAAATTTCGGCACAATATTTTGATAAAAACTTTGTATTTGACCCAAGGGTATCTTTAAATATTACAATAGTTGATGCAGAAACACAAAGTAAAAACGTATTCCCAATGCTTTTACGCAACAACTTTTTTGAAGTAGATTTAAGTTCGCTGACTGCGGGTAATTATAAATATACCGTTTCTGCACAAGACCAAAGTGTAGCTCGTAGTGGTAGTTTTTCTATAATAGGCTATGATGCAGAAAAACAATTTAACAGCGCTAATGTAACAAAGCTAAAAGCTTTAGCGTCCAACTCAGAAGGTCGTTTATTTACAAGTGCAACATACAACCTGTTATCAGAAACATTGATTAATGATACTAGGTTTACAACAATTCAGAAAAAAGAACAAAAAATAGTACCCCTTATAGATTGGAAATATTTACTAGGGTTAATAGCGCTCACTCTCGCATTAGAGTGGTTTATTAGAAAATATAACGGATTAATTTAAAAAAATATGGAAAAATTACCAAAATTAGGAATACCAGTAATCATTCTCTTAGTAATAGGAGCAATTGTTTTAATGAAATCATTTGTTAAAATAGAGTCTGGTGAAACAGGAGTATTATATAAATTATCTGATGGAGTTGTAACAGATGAACCGCCTTTAGGGGAAGGTTTACACCTTATAGCACCTTGGAATCAGGTAATTAAATATGAAATAAGACAACAAGAGCTTTTTGAAAAAATGAAGGTTTTATCTTCAAATGGTTTAGAGATACAGATTGATGCTTCTGCTTGGTACCAACCTGTACCAAATGATGTAGCAAAATTGCACCAAACTCTAGGAGAAGATTATTTACAACGTGTAATCCAGCCAGCGATACGAAGTGCTGCAAGAAGTGTTGTAGGACGTTACACACCAGAACAGTTATACAGCAGTAAGCGTGATGCAATTCAAGATGAAATATTTATTGAGTTAAAAGCAATTTTAGACAAGCAATATGTGCAATTAAATGAATTGTTAGTTCGTGATGTAACATTACCTGCAACTATTAAAACAGCTATTGAGCGTAAATTAAAGCAAGAACAAGAATCTTTAGAATATGAATTTAGACTTGTTACGGCTGCTAAAGAAGCTGAAAAAGTACGTATTGAAGCACAAGGTAAAGCAGATGCAAACAGAATATTAAGTGCCTCGCTAACAGATAAAATTTTACAAGATAAAGGTATTGATGCTACAATAAAATTATCTGAATCTCCTAACTCTAAAGTAATTGTAATTGGATCTGGAGATAGTGGAATGCCTATTATTTTAGGTGATAATTAATACTTCGGAAATATTATAGATTGATAAATCGTAACTATTATTATCAATTTTAAGATACTCAAAACCCCAATAACGAAAGTTGTTGGGGTTTTTATATTTTAGCTGTTAGATTAGATATTAAAGTAAGTGTGAGCTATGTAACTAATCTTTATAATAGCTCAATGATGGTTTCTATTCCTTTAAACAATCTTCTTCCAAATCTTAATTAATACTACAGCACTAGCTAAAGTAATTATTGATAGAATTACTGCGGGTGTCATGTTTCCGTAGATATAATAACCCGTAGCAAATAAGAAGCTATAAGTACCTATAATCGCTGTAAAAAACGCGACGATTTTAAATCCTATATTTTTAAATTTATCCTCTTCATTAAATATTAATTTTTCGAAGGCATCTATTGTTTCTTTATCTGTTGGGTTAGTGAGTAATGTTACTATTACCCATCCTATTGTTGTAATTGCAACCCCAAGAATAAGCTGCCAGTGTCCTGCAAGCTCAAAAAGGGGTATTATTAGCTTCCCATTGATAAAAAAGAATATAGCAATGACAAAAGAGAGTACCATTGCAGCAATCTCACTATATGGGTTAATTCTTTTCCAGAACCAACGCAAAATAAACAATAACCCTGTACCGGCACCTATCTGTAATAAAAGGTCAAAAACATCTTTTGCAGATTTTAAATAAAATGAAAATAATGCTGCACAAAGCATTAATGATACTGTAGAGATTCTACCAACTAAGACTTTTTGTTTTTCTGTAGCGGATTGGTTTATAAAACGACCATAAAAATCATTTACAATATACGAGCTTCCCCAGTTTAACTGTGTCGAGATCGTACTCATAAAAGCTGCTATTAAAGAAGTTAAAACAATACCTATTAATCCTGCAGGTAAATAGGTCATCATTGCAGCATAAGCAACGTCATGTCCTTGCATTTCGGGAGTAAGATTAGGGAATGTGGTACTAATACTTTCTAAACTTGGAAAAATAACTAATGAAGCAAGACCAACTAAAATCCAAGGCCAAGGTCTTACAGCATAATGTGCAAAATTAAAGAGTAAAGTGGCCCAAGTAGCATTTTTTTCATCTTTCGCGGCAAGCATACGTTGAGCAATATAACCACCTCCACCAGGCTCTGCGCCCGGATACCAAGTACTCCACCATTGTACTGCAAAAGGAATAATAAAGAGCGTGATTAACAGTTCGGTATTTGAAAAATCAGGTAGAATATTTAATTTTCCAACTACGTTTTCGTGGGCTAATAGATTTGTAAGTCCGCCAATTTCTGGAATATTAATTATATAGATCGTTGCCCAAATAGAACCAACCATTGCGATAATAAACTGTATTAAATCTGTTATTAAAACCCCTTTAAGACCTCCAAGCGAAGAGTAGATCACTACAATAATAGAAGCGTAGAGTAGTGTTTCTTCTTGAGAGATACCTAATAAAATATTAGCAATTTTAGCTCCTGCAAGACAAACACCTGCCATGGTAATAATATTAAAAATTACTCCAAGGTAGATGGCTCTAAAGCCTCTTAAAAAACTAGCGGCTTTACCAGAATAGCGTATTTCATAAAACTCTAAATCTGTATTAATACCGGACTTTCGCCAGAGTTTTGCGTAAAAAAATACAGTTAACATTCCTGTTAACAAAAAAGCCCACCAAACCCAGTTACCTGAAACTCCATTATTTCTAACCAGTTCTGTAACTAATCCAGGTGTATCTGCTGCAAACGTAGTGGCCACCATAGAAATCCCTAATAACCACCAAGGCATGTTTCTTCCAGACAAGAAAAATTCGTTGGTATCTTTCCCGGCTTTTTTTGAGACGTATATACCAATCACTAAAAAAATGGCAAAAAAGAAAATAATAAGTGCCCAATCAAGTGTTGCTAGTTTCATAAAAATGCTTTTTTGTGTTAAAAGAATATTTCAACAGTTAAAGTGATGTTATTATATACTTGTATCTAACAAACTTAAGTTATCCATCGATTACCACGAAAAGAAGCCAAAGTTGTTTTGCACATTTAATTAACATTATAGAGTTTCTTGCTTTAGTACTCATAAATTACATTTATATTTAAAATAAAAAATAGCTCATGCGTGCTAAAACTAAAAAAAATAAGAAAATGCTTTCTAAGTCAAAAAAGGCAGCTAATAATGTACCTGGGACTGTAAAGTATACTGGTGTGAGAAATAATACAGCCACTAAACTTGAGATTATTGATTATTCTAAGGAGAAATACGAGCAAATTGATACTGAACAAATTGATGTTGCATTTAATTTTAAGGGAACAGACCACGTTACTTGGATAAATGTTAATGGGCTTAATAATACAACAGAAATTGAGCGTTTAGGTAATTATTATAAATTACATCCGCTTATTCAAGAAGATATTGTGAGTGTAAACCAGCGCCCAAAGATTGATGAATATGATGATTATTTATTTATTGTATTTAAAATGCTACACTATAATGAAAATCACGAGTTTGTAGCAGAACATGTGAGTTTAGTGATGGGGAAAGACTATGTTTTAACGTTTCAGGAGGCTGATGGAGATGTTTTTGATGACCTTAGAGATCGATTAAAAAATGCGAAAGGACGTATTAGAAATGCTGGGGCAGATTATTTGATGTTTGCTATTCTTGATGCAGTAATTGACAATTATTTTAGTGTAATTGAGGTAATGAGTGAAAAGATAGAATTATTAGAAGATCAGTTATTTGATGAAGAAGAGGTTGAAGTTGACATTACAAAGGATATACAAAACTTAAAAAAAGAAATTTTAAAAATTAGACGTGCAGTCTTTCCTTTAAGAGAAGTTGTAAATCGTTTAGAAAAAACCGAAACATCATTAATTGAAGAACGTACTACAAATTATATTAGAGATTTATACGATCATATTATTCAAGTCTCTGAGAGTGTAGATATATATCGAGAGATGATTTGGGGATTAATGGATATGTATATGACAAGAATAAGCAATAAAATGAACGAAGTCATGAAGGTTCTTACCATCATGGCATCTATTTTTATACCGCTTACTTTTATGGCAGGTATCTATGGGATGAATTTTGAATACATCCCAGAACTACAATTTAAATATGGATATTTTGTGCTTTGGGCTGCTATGATACTCGTTTTTATAGGGATGATTTACTATTTTAAACGTAAAAAATGGTTGTAAAAACTTACTTTTCAGTTTTACTGTAGCCAACCTCTACGAGCCACGGTTTTACTATAAAATAAAAATGCTATTGCAGTTAGGATTACAATTATCGGCATTGTTATGGCATCTTTTGTACCATAAACTTCAATCACTTTTGTACCAAATATCCAATAGCTAAACTGTATAATTACTGTAATGGCAGAAATTGTAAAAAGTAGAATAGCCATTTTTTTTCGCAGTAATAAAAATAAACTACCTAACAAACCTGTTAGTACAGCAATTCCAAAAACGATTAAATACCAAAGTGGTAAATTTTCAAACAGTGCAATTTGTGATTCAGTTAAAGTTTCAAAAAGTATCTCTTTCCAGATTGTAGAAGATAAAAATTGAAAAGTGCCCATGATGTTCCAAGCCAAAGCTATACTAGCGATAATCCAGAATCCTTTTGTGGGTTTATTATAGGTATTCATATGCATGGGTTTTAAAAGTATTGGACCATAATATAGTAAAAAGAAATTATATTTACATTTAATACATTAATAGAATGAGCACCACAATTCCTAAATCTTCTTTTCAATTTCTAAAAAAACTTTACAAAAATAACCACCGTGAGTGGATGGCAGAAAACAAGGCAACTTATCTTGCTAGCGAAAAACAGTTAAAATTATTTTATGCTGAAGTTCAATCAAGATTACAAGAAACAGACAAAATAGCAAGACAGAAAGTTTTTAGAATAAATAGAGATATACGTTTTAGTAAAGATAAAACACCATATAATGTGCACCGGAGTGTAAGTTGGAGTAGAGAAGGAGCGCAACGTAGAGGTGGTTATTATTTAAGACTTGAGCCAGGTAATAGTTTTATGGCTGGCGGTTTTTTTGCCCCTGAACCTTCAGATTTGTTGAGAATTAGAAAAGAATTTGAAATGGACAGTTCTGAAATTCGTGAGATTCTAGCGGTTTCAGAGTTTAAAAAAGCTTTTGGTGTGTTTTCTCAAGACAACGCGGTTAAAACGGCGCCTAAAGGTTTTAGCAAAGACGATTCTAATATAGATTTAATTAGACTTAAGAGTTTTGTAGTGAAACACTCTTTTACGGATAATGAAGTACACGCCTCAGATTTTACTGATAAGTTAATGTACCATTACCAGCTTTTACGTCCTTATTTTGATTATATGAGTGATGTGCTTACAACAGATTTAAATGGTGTTTCGCTATTAGATTAACCCATAATTATATTGTATAAAAAAGCCATCTAAAGATTTAGATGGCTTTTTAAATTTATGATTAAATGTATTCTATATATGATAGATTAATTTAATTTGAAAGTTACTCTTCTTACAAGTTGTCTTGCTTCAGAAGAATTTTTATCAACACTTGTGTCTTCTCCATTTCCAGTATGAGAAAGTCTGTTTGCGTCTATTCCAGATGCTACTAAGATATCGTATACTCTTTTAGCTCTTTTTTCAGAAAGTTGAGCGTTATAAGCTTCATTTCCAATTTCATCAGCATAACCAATTAATTGAGCAGATGCAGAAGGATTTTGGATTAAGTAAGTTTTAAGGTAATTAACAGCCTCTAAAGAATATTTCTCTGGAGTTGAGCTATTAGTCTTAAAGTATACATTTACATATCCTTTTTCTAATAAATCTTTAATTACACTACCATTTGTAACAGTGTTTGGACTTGGCTTGTAATCATCTTTATTTAAGTAACGTGCTTCTAATGAACCTTCAATTTCATCAGGAATTCCGTTTTTGTTTTTGTCTACTGCAACACCTTTAGTATTAACAGATACACCAGATACCGTATTTGGCTCTCTATCTAAATAATCAGCAACACCATCTTGATCAGAATCAATAAGATCAGATTCAATTTTAGCTAATCTTTCTTCAAGTTCCATTACTTTATCTTTCAATACAGTATCATCAGCAACCCAGTCAGCGTGCTTTTCATTACTACCTAAGTAAAATGTAAGACCAAGAGATGCGTTAACAATAAAAGCATCAACTCCTCTGTTTTCGTTGCTTACTCCATTAGAAGAGTTTAAACTTGCACCATCCCAAGTCATTCTTTGTCTAATATTACCCATAGCAGTAACATCTGCAGTAAGAGCTATACTATTACTTAATCTTACTTGTGGAGTAATACCTCCCATTATATGAAGCATGTTGTCATTGTCAAAATCAGTTCCAACAATATCTTCATCATAAACATTCATTGAATAACCTCCACCTGCGTGAACAAGTAATCCAAAAGTATTAGTCCATTTGTTAAAATCTAAAACATTACCTAGATTAATTACACCTTGTAAAGACCCTCTGTAATTAGTTGTAGTAAACTCATAAGATTCTTCGTCACCTTCAATGTTTGAGTAACCACCTTCTAGCTTTAAACCAAACTTATTGTTAAACATATATCTAACTCCTAAAGCACCTTGACCAACACTAGGTGTATTTACAAAATAACCAGGAGTAAATGTTCTTGTAGGTTTGTTTACACCAGCAGATAATTCAATCGACCATTTGTCAAATTCTGTTGCCTCTTCTTCTTGGGCATAAATTGCACTTGTTGATGCAACCAGGGATAAAATAAATAATACTTTTTTCATTATAAATAACGTTTAGATTTCTAGCAAAATTAACACTTCTAATTGATACCAAAAAAAAAAAACATCTATAAAATATTGTTAAATCCTACTTTAGAAATGGTCTAGTTTAGTTTTCGACAAACTACTATAATATAAGCTTGATTAGTTGATAGTCTATTGACTTTCTATAATTTCAAATTCTAAAAGATTACTTTTAAGTCTTTCCTTAACAATATTCATCATTCTCTTATTAAGAGCAGAAGAATTCTGAATATAAACAGCATATTCTTCTAATGTAAAATGTCCAATGATTATTCCTTTTAAAGAATTTCTAAACTTAATATCTTTCTTTGTTACGGTATCAATATATTCTAGACGCTGATCTGGAGTATAGGTATTAAAAATATTTTTGTGTTTTCTTATATAGTTTTTAAAAACTGCAACCAAAATGTCATTCTGTAATTTTATCACTGGCCGTAAGGTTTTATTCTGAAATGACTCTTCTGTAGACATAAAACCATCCAATTTCACATTAGGAAGTTCTGGTCTAAGCTTAATTAATGATAAATCTCTTGTATCCATAATTTAGGTTTTTTTTAAAGATACTTTAATCTCTATTTTAGACTTAATTATTGCTAATGAAGTTATTTACAGAATGTCAACAATCTAAATTCTTAATAAAAAATTTAAATTAAAACTTGAAATAAGTCCGGCTTATCATTTAAGTACTCACCATAAAAGTTCTTTTTTTTCATTTTTACAATTAGTGTATCTAGATCTTTAGGATCATGTAATTCTAAGCCTACAGTGGCAGGTCCAGAATGTCTGTTGTGTTTTTTTGAATATTCAAAATGTGTGATATCGTCATTAGGACCTAATATTTCATTTAAAAACTCTCGTAAAGCACCTGCTCTTTGAGGAAATTTGACAATAAAATAATGTTTATGACCAGAATAGAGTAGGGCACGTTCTTTAATTTCTGAAGTTCTAGTAATATCATTATTTGAACCACTCACTAAACAAACTACATGTTTACCTTTTATTTCTTCAGAAAATTGATCTAAAGCTGCGGTAGTTAGTGCTCCAGCGGGCTCAACCACAATAGCATTTTTATTGTATAAATCTAAAATAGTTTGACAGACCTTACCCTCATGAACTGTTACCATTTGATCTAGATTTTCTTTGCAAATTTCAAAATTTAAATCACCTACTTTTTGTACTGCTGCACCATCAATAAACTTATCTATCTGCTCAAGCTTTGTGTTTATTCCATTTTTTATAGAAATTGACATAGATGGCGCCCCCTCTGGTTCTACACCTATAATTTTAGTATTAGGAGATATTTCTTTAATGATACTTGAAACACCAGCGGCAAGACCACCACCACCAACAGGTAAAAACAAATAATCTATAGGTTTTTTACTTTGAGCAACCATCTCTAAACCAATGGTTGCTTGTCCTTCTATGGTTTTAATATCTTGAAAAGGATGTACAAAAGCCATTTTGTTTTTTGTACAATACTTAACTGCCGCCTCATAAGAATCATCAAATGTATCTCCTGTTAAGATTAGATCAATATAGTCGCCACCAAACATTTTAACCTGCTCAATTTTTTGATTGGGTGAGGGGGTAGGCATAAAGATTACCCCTTTTATCTTTTTAAGTTTACATGAGTAAGCAACACCTTGCGCATGATTTCCGGCACTAGCACAAACCACCCCACGCTCTAATTCTTCAGGGCTTAATGATGATATTTTATGATAAGCACCTCTAATTTTATAAGACCTAACTTCTTGTAAATCTTCACGCTTAAACACAATATCTGCTTCAAATTTTTCTGATAAAATTTGATTTTTTTGTAAAGGTGATTTTAAAACAACTTCATTTAAAATTGATGCCGCTTGTTTTACATTTTGCAAACTCACGTATGGTTTTATCTCAATCATTAATTTAAATTTTTCATTGCGGTCATAGAGGTTCGTAGTTGTTCACCTATTTTTTCAATTGAGTGATTTCTTACTGCTTTATTTACGGCTATTAATTTTTTGTTATCTACTTGATTGTTTGCTGAAAATGGCTTTCCAATAAGCGTTAACTCTACAGTACTCATAAAATCTTTTAATAAAGGCTTGCAAGCGTGATCAAACAAGTAACAACCATATTCTGCTGTGTCTGAAATCACTCTGTTCATTTCATAGAGTTTTTTTCTAGCTATCGTATTAGCAATTAAAGGTGCTTCGTGAAGTGATTCATAATAAGCTGATTCTGCTTTAATCCCGGTTTGGGTCATTGTTTCATAAGCTAATTCTACACCAGCTTTTAAAAATGCCGCTAATAAAGTACCGTGATCAAAGTATTCCTGTTCGCTAATAAATTCTTCTGTAACTTTTGTTTTTTCAAAATTTGTGTCAGCTGTTTCTTTACGCCATTTCAATAAATCGTTATCATTATTTCCCCAATCTTTCATCATTCCTTTAGAAAACTCACCAGACATTATATCATCCATATGTTTCTGAAATAATGGTTTCATCGTGGTTTTCAACTCTTCCGCAAGTTCGTAAGCTTTAATTTTTGCAGGATTAGAAAGTCTATCCATCATATTTGTTAAACCTCCTTGTTTTAAAGCTTCTGTTAATGTTTCCCAACCGTATTGAATTAATTTTGCTGCATAATTTTTATCAAGACCTTTTTCTAGCATTTTATCAAAACATAAAATAGAAGCCGATTGTAATACACCACAAAGAATAGTTTGTTCGCCCATTAAATCTGATTTTACTTCGGCCACAAATGACGAATGTAATACACCCGCTTTATCACCACCAGTGGCAACAGCATAGGCTTTTGCTAATTTTAATCCTTTACCTTTTGGATCATTTTCTGGGTGTACTGCAATTAGGGTAGGTACTCCAAAGCCTCTTTTAAATTCTTCTCTTACTTCAGAACCTGGCGATTTTGGAGCCATCATAATAACGGTTAGATCTTCTCTAATAGTTATTCCTTCTTCTACAATATTGAACCCGTGTGAATATGATAAAGTAGCTCCTTTTTTCATTAATGGCATCACTTTACTTACCACATCTGTATGTTGTTTATCTGGTGTAAGGTTAATTACTAGATCTGCTGTTGGAATCATCTCTTTATAAGTGCCAACTTTAAAATCATTTTCTAAAGCATTTTTATAAGAAGCTCTTTGTTCGCTTATTGCACTTTCTCTCAAAGTAAAAGAAACATCTAAGCCAGAATCTTTCATATTTAATCCTTGGTTTAAGCCTTGTGCACCACAGCCAATAATCACAATCTTTTTATCCAATAATGGTTTTACGCCATTGTTAAATGCTGCCTTATCCATAAGATCACATTTTCCTAATTGTGATAGTTGTTCTCTTAATGAAAGAGTATTAAAGTAATTTTCCATGCTTTTTAATTTTTTATTAATTGTTCTAATTCTTCGACGATAGACGATAGTGTTCTCATAGGTTTAGTGATAGCCACTCTACCAGAGCGCACAAATTCTAAAATACCAAAAGGTTCTAAGTCATCAAATAATTGTTGTGTTTCTTCTTTATGTCCTGTTTTTTCTAAAACCGTAAAATTGGTTTCTACTGATAATACTCTTGCGTTGTGTGCGCGTACAATTTTTTCTGCGCTTCCACCAGAAGCTAATACGCCTGTTTTAACTTTGTAAAGTGCTATCTCTTGGTGTACAACTTCTTCGTCTGTATGAAAAACGGCTTTTACAACTTCTACTTGTTTTTCTAACTGACCCACCACTTTTTTTACCTGATCTTTGGTCTCGATAATTACAACGGTATATCTGTAAATTCCTTTAATTTCACTTTCAGAGGCAGCAATGCTCTGTACATTTATTTTTCTTCTACTAAAAATAATAGAAACTCTGTGTAGTATTCCAACTACATTTTCTGTAAATATTGATATTGTAAACCTTTGCTTTTCCATAATTTTTATTTTAATCTAATATCTGAAACGGACGCACCTGTTGTGATCATTGGAAAGACATTATTTTCTTTTCCTACTAATACTTCTAAAAAGTAAGAACCCTCATATGCCAACATGTCTTTTATTGCATCATCTAAACATGCTCTTTTTTCTACTTTATTGGTTTTAATACCATATCCTTTTACAATGGTTTGAAAATCTGGATTGACCATGGTCGTAGCGGCATATCTTTTATCAAAGAAGAGCTCTTGCCATTGTCTAACCATTCCTAGAAATTCATTATTTAAAACCACAATCTTAACAGCTGTTTTAAACTGAAAAATAGTACCTAACTCTTGTATGGTCATTTGAAAACCCCCATCGCCTATAATACCAATAACCTGACGGTCTGGTTTACCCATTTTTGCACCAATTGCTGCAGGCAAACAAAAGCCCATAGTTCCTAAGCCTCCAGAAGTTATTGAAGAGCGACTATGTTTAAACTTCGCATATCTACATGCAATCATTTGGTGTTGACCTACATCTGTGACAATTATATTTTTCTGATCGGAAAACTGGTTTATTTTATTCAATACTTCACCCATTGACATCAACTCTGAAGTTGGATTAAGTTCTTTATTTATAACTTCAGTAAACTCTTCTTTTTCTAATGTTCTAAATTTTTCGAGCCATTCTGTATGTTTGTTTTCAGTAATTAATTTTGTTAACTCTTTTAAACTTTCTTTGGCATTTCCTATAACCGCTACCTCTGTTTTTACATTCTTATCAATTTCTGCAGGGTCTATTTCTAAATGAATCACTTTAGCTTGTTTAGCATAACGCTTTAAGTCACCAGTAACTCTATCATCAAAACGCATTCCTACAGCAATAAGCACATCACATTCATTGGTTAGTTTATTAGGCGCATAATTACCGTGCATTCCTAACATTCCTACGTTTAAATAGTGATCAGAATCTAAGGCAGATAAGCCCATAATGGTCCATGCAGCTGGTAAACCCGCTTTTTCAATAAAAGATTTAAATTCTTTTTCTGCCTCTGCGAGTAATACACCTTGCCCAAACAACACAAAAGGTTTTTTAGCAGAGTTTATTAATGATGCGGCTTCTTTAACTTTTGAAAGGTCTAATTTAGGAGTAGGCACATAGCTTCTCATCCCCTTAAAAGGTTTATAGTTAAAATCTAGCATTTCAAATTGCGCATCTTTTGTAATATCAATTAAAACAGGACCAGGTCTTCCGCTTTTAGCTATAAAAAATGCTTTTGCTAAGGCAAACGGGATTTCTTCTGCACGCGTTACTTGATAATTCCATTTGGTAACAGGCATAGAAATTCCAATTATATCGGTTTCTTGAAATGCATCTGTTCCCAATAATGGGCTTGCTACTTGTCCTGTAATACAAACTAGGGGAGTAGAGTCTATTTGTGCATCGGCAATACCAGTAATTAAATTTGTAGCTCCGGGACCAGATGTGGCCAAGCAAACTCCAACTTTTCCTGTAGCTCTTGCATACCCTTGCGCAGCGTGTGTAGCGCCTTGTTCATGTCTTGTCAGTATATGTTTCAATTGATCTTCTACATCATAAAGTGCGTCATAAACAGGCATGATTGCACCTCCGGGATATCCAAAAATCAAATCAACGTTTTCTGCTATTAATGAATGTACAACAGCTTGTGAGCCGTTCATTTTTTGTTGTTCAGTTTTCATTTGTATTGCTGTTTGGTCCATTTATTTATTAAAATTCATCTGTTACGCAACCTTTAGATGCACATGATACAGTTCTGGCATATTTATATAAAACCCCTTTTTTATACTTTAAATCGGGTTGTTTCCAGGCTGCTTTACGTTTTTCTAAAACTTCTTCGGAAATATTAAAGTCTATGGTATTTTTAATGGCGTCGATAGTTATCTCATCTCCGTTTTGTACAAAAGCAATAGGACCGCCTACTTGTGCTTCTGGCGAAATATGACCAACTACAAAACCGTGCGTACCACCAGAAAACCTTCCATCTGTAATTAAAGCTACATCATTACCTAATCCAGCTCCTATAATTGCTGCTGTAGGCTTTAGCATTTCTGGCATTCCGGGACCACCTTTAGGACCTTCATATCTAATAACTACAACATCGCCTTTTTGTACTTTACCATCTCTAATGCCATCATTGGCGTCATATTCAGAATCAAAAACTTTTGCGGTACCTGTAAATTTAAAGCCCTCTTTTCCTGTAATTTTTGCAACAGCACCTTCTGGTGATAAATTTCCTCTTAATATTCTTAAATGCCCTGTCTCTTTAATAGGGTTGTTTATTGATTTTATAACCTTTTGATTTTCTAATAAATCGGGTACATCTTGGAGGTTTTCAGCCAATGTTTTTCCTGTTACAGTTAGACAATCTCCATGTAATAAGCCATTTTTTAATAAGTATTTTAAAACAGCAGGTGTTCCTCCAACCGCATGGACATCTTCCATTAAGTACTGACCACTAGGTTTTAAATCTGCTAAAAAAGGAGTGGTATCAGATATTTTTTGGAAATCCTCTAATGTAAATTCAACATCAGTGGTTCTAGCAATCGCTAAAAAATGTAACACGGCATTTGTAGATCCTCCCATTATTGTTACTAACCTGATGGCATTTTCTAATGCTTTTTTTGTGACAATATCTTTAGGTTTAATGTCTTTTTCAAGGAGTAAACGGACAGCTTCGCCAGCTTTTATGCATTCTGCTTTTTTTTCTGTTCCTAAAGCAGGGTTAGAAGAGTTATATGGTAATGCCATTCCTAATGCCTCTATAGCAGATGCCATTGTGTTTGCGGTATACATACCACCACAAGCACCTGCACCAGGACATGCCTTTTCAATGACATCTTGATATTCTTTTTCATCTATTTTTCCAGCAACTTTTTGCCCCCAAGATTCAAAAGCAGAAACGACATCTAATTTTTTACCATTATGACATCCAGAAGCAATGGTGCCTCCATAAACTAAAACGCCAGGTCGGTTAGTACGTAACATAGCCATTAAAGCTCCAGGCATATTTTTATCACAACCTACTACCGTAACAAGTGCATCATAAGACATTCCTTCTACTACCGTTTCCATTGAATCTGCAATTACATCTCTAGAGGGTAGGGAATATCTCATTCCAGGTGTTCCCATAGAAATACCATCACTCACACCAATGGTATTGTAAATTAGGCCTACTAAATCTTTATTTTTTGTACCTTTTTTTACTTCAAGCGCTAAATCGTTTAAATGCATATTACAAGGATTCCCTTCATAACCTGTACTCGCAATACCAACAAATGGTTTATCTAAGTCTTCTTTACTCAAACCAATAGCATGAAGCATAGCTTTTGCTGCAGGTTGTGAATCGTCTTGAGTAACGCGTTTACTATATTTATTTAATTCCATTTTTTATTTTTAAAGCTTATTATTTATTTTGTGTGAACACATTTTTGATAAGCAATAGCTAATTGATATCCTATTGTATCTTCCCAGTCCAGTTTAAACTTATGATTATCAAGGCTTCCAATTGCAGCAACTTCAGCAGCAGTTCCGGTATAAAAAGCACCATCTGCGTCATAAACTTCTTCTACTTTAAAAAATTTTTCGACAACCTCATATCCTAATGTTTCTGCAAGTTCAAAAATGGTTTGTCGTGTTATTCCTGCTAGGATATTACCAAGGGGGCAGGTATATAGTTTTCCGTCTTTTTCAAAAAAGAAATTTGCTCCAGGGCCTTCTGCTACATTTTCATTAATATCTAGTAAAAGAGCTTCGTCAAATCCTTTTTGTTTGGCTTCTGTAGTGGCTAATATAGAATTGGTATAATGACCACTTACTTTGGCTTGAACAAAACAAGATTTAGGATTTGGTCTTTGAAAAGAAGAAGTCATTAAGTTGAGTTGTGCATCTCCTAAATATCTTCCCCATTCCCATGCGCATAGCATTACATGAACTTCTTCTGTAGGTTGAAGTGACATATTCTGTCCCAAATACACTAGCGGTCTAATGTAGGCGTCTTCTAAGTTGTTTTTTTTAAGTAACTCATAAGTAAATGCTATTAACTCATCCACTGAATAATTGAGCTTGATATGCATTTTTTCTGCTGAATAATGCAATCTTTCATAATGTTCTCTTGCCTTAAAAATACTTGTACCTTCATCTGTTTTGTACGATCTAATGCCTTCAAACACCCCAGAACCATAATGTAGGGTTTGACTGTATAGATTGGTCTTTCCGTCTATGGCCTTTAACCATTTTCCGTCTAAAAATATTTGTGTTTCGTTATTGTAATACATGAATTTTTATCATTAATTATTTTAAAAAAAATCCCTTCTCAATTAATGAGAAGGGATTGTATCTAATATTTAATACAGTTAATTTCTCACTTTTGGGATAAAGTAATAATGCTAATAATGACAATAATTATTAGATTTATAAGTGTATTTGATTTTCTGTTTATCATACTTTAGATATATAAAAAAAGCCATCCTATTTGGATGGCTTAATTATATTAATTTAAAGGCACCCTTATCTCTCGTGATTAATAATCACAGATTCAATAATGAGTCCTATAATAATGCTTGTTGTTTTCATTTATGCGATAAAAGTACACAATATTTTAAAACAGTGTCAAGAATTTAACTATTTATATATTATTTTTCTAAAAATTCGTTTAGACTTTGCATAGTAGGGTAATTTACACCTGCTTTTTTGACAGCGGTTTTAAACTTTTTTCCTGCTTTGTTTTTTATTTCTTCATAGCGTTTTTTTGCAGCAAGCATTTCTTCTTTTACTAAAATATAATTATCTCTTCTTGAGGGACTAACGGCATCATAGGTGCTAGCTACTTTACCATATAGTTCTGCCATGCGTTCCCTTAATTCTGGTGCTGCTGTTTCTACATAATTATCTCCCGTAGTAATCACTAGTTCTTTTCGTAATGCTTCTAACTCATTATACAGTTTTTGAGCTGTTTTTTTAGTTTTTGGCTGTTCTGCAATCATTTTTGTTGCAAATGATTGTGTTTCTGTAATTTCATTCACAATAAAAGCCAGTTCTTCTACCATATTAAAAAGATCTTCAGTTAGTTGTTCTTGATCTTTTCGTGCTGTTAGTGTAGTGGGAGTCTTTTCGTCATAAACTACCTCAATAGTTGTTTCAAAAGTTGCTTTTTTCTTTGTTAAAACTACTTTATAGGTTCCAGCTGGAACTCTTTTAGGTGTAAAAGCACCAGTTGTAAAAGTTTTAGATTGAGCTACTTTTGGAGACTTTGTTGTGTAGTCCCAGTTTATAATATTAATCCCTTTAGATTTTCCGGGCGTTAGATCAGCTACTTTATTTCCTTCCATATCCTGAACTTCCATTTTCATTTTTCCGAAAGTATGTCGCTTTTTTAAATAATAAATAATTTGAGCCGAAGTACTTTTATTTTCTCCTATAAATTGTGTCTCAGTTCCGAAACTTCCAGTAAATCCACTTTCTTCTACCATAGTAAAAGGCTTTGATTTAAAGAAATAGACTTCTTTTTCTAACACTTCGGGAGTTATTTCTCTTAAAGGACTAATGTCATCGATAATAATCACTCCACGTCCATGAGTACCCATAACAATATCATTAGTTTGTTTTTGAAGCTCTATATGATGCACTGCAACAGGTGGCATATTATTGGTGAAATGTGACCAGTTAGTTCCTCCATCAATAGTAATATATAAACCTAACTCGGTTCCTAAAAACAATAAGTTTTCATTTTCATAATCCTCTTGAATATTACGAACAAAAGCATTGTCTTGTACATCTGAACTAATTATGTTTTTCCAGGTTTTACCAAAATCTGTCGTTTTTAAAGCATAAGGAGTCATATCGCCACTTGTATGCCCATCAAATACGGCGTAAGCTGTCCCTTTGTTATGTACACTAGCTTCTATATGGTATACCCAAGTATTAGTTGGAATACTTAATAAATTTTCTGTGACATTATTCCAAGTTTTTCCTCCATTGGTGGTTACTTGAATATTACCATCATCTGTACCTACCCATATTATGTTTTGATCTAAAGGGGATTCTGCAATAGTAAAAATAGTAGTATGATTTTCTGCGCCACTATTATCTACAGAAAGACCACCAGATTTTGATTGGTCTTGTTTTAAAGGATCATTTGTGGTCAAATCTGGTGAAATAATGCTCCAAGTTTCTCCCATATCTTCACTTTTATGTAAAAATTGACTTCCCATATAAAATCGATCTGGTTGGTGTGTACTAACAGCCATTGGTGCATTCCAATTAAAACGTAATGCTGCATCTCCTTTTTTAGGTAAAGGTTCTATCGTTTTTGTTCTGTTTAAATCTATATCATATCGCCATACATTTTCTGCACCTTGCATTTCTGAATAAACTATGTTTTTTGTAGGGTGCTTTAACACTCTAAAACCATCTCCAAAACCTACGCTATTCCAGTCTCTCGCATTAACACCACCTGGAGAAGAAGAAGGCCCATACCACGAGCCATTGTCTTGTAATCCTCCATAAACATTATATGGAGAAGCATCGTCAACACTTATGTGATAAAATTGAGACAATGGTAAATTTTCTACAATTTCAAAAGTAACACCAGCATCCCAAGAACGATAAATACCACCATCAGTTCCAGAAAATATTTGATCTGAATTAGTAATATGAAAAGTAACATCATGGATATCGCTATGCATATTTCCGAGGTTTTGAAAAGTTTTACCTCCATCTTTACTAATAGATCCAAATAAACCTCCTTTAACAACAACATCTGGATTTTTAGGATCTACAGTAATTCTTGAAAAATAAAATGGACGAACTACAAGTCCAAAATCATTATTTAAATGCTCCCAAGATTGTCCTGCATTTGTAGATTTCCATAAACCATTTTTAGATTTTTCTTCTGTTTCTAATACAGCATACAAAATACTACTATTACTAGGTGCAAGTGCTATGGCAATACGACCTAAATCACCAGATGGAAATCCGGTATGTATTTTATTCCATGTTTTTCCAGCGTCTATAGATTTATATAAAGCACTTTTATCTCCTCCAGAACTAAAACTCCATCCGCTTCTTCTAAACTCCCACATTGAGGCATATAATATATTAGGATTATCAGGGTCCATAATTACATCTGCTGCACCTGTTGTGTTGTCTACAAATAAGATTTTACTCCAAGTTTTACCACCATCTATAGTTTTATAAACACCTCTATCTTCACTATCACTCCACAATGCCCCCAATACACCTACATATACTTCATTAGAATTTGTTGGGTTTACTACAACAGAAGCTATTCGTTCGCTATTTTCAAATCCTGGGATTTCTACCCAGTTAGATCCACCATCGGTAGACTTAAAGAGTCCGTCACCAATAGATACAGAATTACGTGTCCAAGTTTCACCAGTTCCTACCCATATTGTTTGATCTGGATCTGAAGGGTCTAATGTAACAACACCAATAGATTGTGCATGATCATCAAAAATAGGAGCGAAGGTTGCACCACCATCATTAGATCGCCATACACCACCACCGGCAGTTCCGGTATAAATAACGCGAGAATTTGTTGGGTGCATTTCGAGGTCATTAATACGACCACTCATTAATGCTGGCCCTATGTGTCTAGCACGCATATCGCCAAAAAGTTCTTTTCCTTTTATAGCTTTTGTTTCTTGTGCTATTGTTACGCAAGGGCTAACTAATAGTATATTTAAAAGTATGATTAATTTTTTCATTTTGGTTGGTTTTTATTCTTACTAATTGAAGCAATAGTTAAATATGATGTAAAAAAAATCCCCAATGAAGGGGATTTTTAAATTTCAATAAAACTTATTCTTTTGTAACAGCTTCTCCAGGAAAAGCAAATATTTTTGAATCAATATCTAAATTGACTTCTATATTTTTAATTGATATTGGCATACCGCCCATCATTGTCATTGCAAAAGGAAAATAAAGTCCATCCACCTCTTCATAGTCACTCATTGTGTCTTTCATTGTTTGACCAGCAACAACAGCCTCTGTAGCTATAGGAACATTATTTTCAGTTTCAAAATAATAGTATGTAATACTTTCAGTTTTAACACCATTAACCATTATTGGTTCTTGTACTAGTTTTATTTTATGTGTTTGTGCCCCATCCATAGTTTCTTCTCCAACATATTCTACAGTATAGCCTTTGTCTTTATAATCTAAAAAAGGGCTAGGGAAGTCATTTTTCTGAAGTTTCATATTATCTGTTTGCTCTTGTGATAGCTTTTCTGGAGCCATTGTCATTTGGTTTGTATTCCAAGCAGTTTCTCCATCATAAGCCATAAAAGTCATATTCATTCCTTGAAAGTTAGCCATAACAGCCATTTTACCTTCTTTAGTTTGATAAATATCTACGGGTATTTCCATACCACCTTGACTAATAGAAGCACTTATCTTTAAGGTTTCAAGATTACGCCATGCATCTGTTCCTCCTGTATTTTCAAAATAAGAAGCTACAATTTCATCTACATTTTGAGCCGTCATTACTGGAACAATTGCAAACATCATTGCTGCAATAAATAAATTTTTAATGTTTTTCATAATTTAGTTTTGTTAGGTTTTTTTTAGTTTGACGCACTTGTTTTGAATTTGTTACAAATGCTTTTCTCACTTCGGAAATATACAATTAATTGCTATTTAGAAAATAGACGAAATAGAATAAAATGAATTTAAAAGTTATTTAGCTTTATTTACATCCATGTTTGAAAAATCTGATCCCGTTGGGTTTTCAAAAATCTCTAAGCCAAAATAAGGAACAGAAGCTATTAAATGATCAAAAATATCTGCTTGAATACGCTCATAATTTTGCCAAGCCTTATCATAGGTAAAACAGAAAATTTCGAGCGGTATTCCTTTATCTGTTGGGGCAAGGTGGCGTACCATTAAAAACAAATCTGGATTTATTAATTCATTTTCACTTATAAATGATTCTGCATACATCCTAAAGACACCAAGATTGGTTTGGTTTCGTCCATTTATTAAAGATGATTTATCTGCATTCAAACTTTTATTAAAAGCAGAGACTTCACGTTCGCGATGCTCTATATAAGGAGCAATAAGTTGAATTTGTTTTAATTTATTTAGATCTTCATTAGACATAAACTTTATAGTACTCTGTTTAATAAAAATAGATCTTTTAATACGTCTTCCTTTACTTTCTTGCATTCCGCGCCAATTCTGAAAAGAATCTGCAATTAAACTATAGGTAGGAACAGTTGTAAAGGTGTTATCAAAATTTTGAACTCTTACCGTAGCAAGATTTATTTCTGTAACATAGCCATCTGCTCCAAATTTGCTGAAAGTAATCCAATCACCTATACGAACAATATCGTTTACAGAAACCTGTATACTCGCAACAAAACCAAGTATTGTATCTTTAAATATAAGCAACACTACGGCAGATGCTGCCCCAAAAGTTGCCACATTAATTATGTCATACCCAATAACAAGATTAACAATAAAAAATAGGGCTGTACCCCAAGCAAATATCATAAAAACCTGAACATAACTTTGTATAGGTTTATCTTGATATTTTGGTTTTGTCTCGGCGTAATTTTTAATGGTTCTTAAAATACTTCTAAATACTAAAGCACTTAAAATTACAATGTATATTAAGATGATTTTATGTAATAAGAGTATTAGCTTAGGATACGCAATAAAAATATACGGTATTACAAGCCAAACAATAGATACAGGGATAAAGTGAGAAATAAATCTAGGAAAATTACTCTGTATTAAAAAGTCATCAAAAGTACTTCTAGTTTTATCACTAAAAATCTTAAAAGACTGAACGATGATCTTTCTAAAAACAATATCTAATATTGTGGCAATAAGCGCTACAACTAATAATGATATTAAAATGTTTAAGCCTATCGCTATAGTGTTGTTTAAGCCAATATCAATAAAATATTCTTTTAAAAAGGTGCTATAATACAACCACTTATCTTGATTCATGGCAAGTATTTTTTATCTGCATAAAATGGTCCAAAAGGTAAAACAGAGCAAAGAATAACAATAATTAGTGTTTTTCCGCTCCACTTTAATAAAGTAGACACATAAATTGCCATCGCGATATACAACATAAATAAAACTCCGTGTGCCATCCCAACGTGTTTTACCATTTCTGGCATATCCCAAATGTATTTTAGAGGCATTGCAATTCCTAATAATAATAAAAAGGATAATGCTTCTAGAACGCTAACTATTTTAAATGCTTTTATTGTTTTTTCCATTAGTCATATATTTTTTGCAAAGATACATACCTAGTATTTCTTCCTGTATTAATTTAACGCAATTTTGTGGACACTTATTTAAAAGTAAGTATCTTACTTGCTGAAATTTTCTAACTAAAAAAATGGTAATGAAATTAACCACATTTATGGCAACCGCAATAATTGCTACAACGTTTTTCTCTTGTGAATCTGACAAAAAAATGGACGCAAAAAAAGAAACAGAATTCACTCTAGATTACGAAAAATTTACACTCGATAACGGTCTAGATGTTATACTGCATGTGGATAAAAGTGATCCAATTGTAGCCGTAGCCACGGTGATGCATGTAGGTTCCAACCGCGAAGTGCCAGGTAAAACTGGATTTGCTCATTTCTTTGAGCATATGGCATTTAATGATTCTGAAAATGTTCCAGTAGGAGCAAATCGTAAAATGATTCCTGAATGGGGAGGAAGCCGAAATGGTGGAACTTGGAGTGACGGAACTATTTATTATGAAGTGGTGCCTAAAGATGCTTTCGAAAAGATATTATGGATAGACAGTGATCGTTTTGGTTATATGATTAACACAGTAACCACCGCAGCACTTGAGCGAGAAAAACAAGTGGTTAAAAACGAAAAACGCCAGCGTGTAGATAATGCTCCTTATGGGTATACAGATGAGATTATTAGAAAAAACTTGTATCCAGAAGGACACCCTTATAGCTGGACCGTAATTGGAGCCTTACCTGATTTACAAGCGGCTACATTAGATGATGTAAAAGAATTTTATCACCAATATTATGGTGCTGCTAATGGCTCTCTAGTAATTGCAGGAGATATTGATATTGAAGAAACTAAGAAACAAGTACAGAAATGGTTTGGGGAAATTCCAAGCGGACCAGAGGTTGCGCCACTTAAACCCATGCCTGTAACACTTGAAAAATCTAAGTCATTGTCTTTTGAAGATAATTTTGCAAAACTACCAGAACTACGCATGGTTTTTCCAACAGTAGAAAACTATAATAAAGATAGTTATGCTTTACAGGTTTTAGGGCAATTATTAAGCGGAAGTAAAAAAGCTGCATTATATAAAACAATTGTCGAAGAGAAAAAACTAGCGCCAAATGCTGGATCTTATCAAAACAGTAATGAACTAGCAGGAGAGTTTATTATTAGAGTTAGAGCAAATGAAGGAGTGGACTTAGATGAAGTAAAAGAAGCAATAGAAACGGGCTTACTCAATTTTGAAACAAATGGTTTTACAGATAATGAATTAGAACGCATAAAAGCAGAATTAGAAACACGATCTTATTCTGGTATTGCCACCGTTTTAAATAAAGCGTTTCAATTGGTAAATGACAATGAGTTTGCTGGAGATCCAGAACAGACTATAAAAGATACCGAAATCATAAAAAACATGACACGTGAAGAGGTAATGCGTGTGTACAATACATATATTAAAGATCAGCATTATGTAATGACGAGTGTTGTCCCTAAAGGCAATATAGCTCTAGCGGTGAGTGATTCTGAAGAAGCTAGTATTTGGATAGAAGAAGTAGGAGCAATGGCTGCTAGCGAAGAAGTAAGTCAAGGAGAAGAGGCTGTTTATGAAAAAACGCCATCTACTCACGATAGATCTGAGCCAGCTTTTGGTGATGCTCCATTAATCAAAATGCCAGCAGTTTGGACAGGAAAAATGGAGAATGGTTTAGGACTTTTCGGAATAGAAAATAATGAACTTCCGTTGGTTAATTTTAATATTATTATTCCAGGTGGTCACAAGTTAGATCCAGCCGGTAAAGCGGGTGTTGCCTCTTTAATGGCAGATTTAATGAATGAAGGTACAGCAAATATGACATCTGCAGCATTAGAAGAAGCAATAGGTTTACTTGGATCAAGTATTTATATTGGTTCGGGATCTGAAGACCTAGTAATAAGCGGAAGTTGTTTGTCTAGAAATTTTGAAAAAACAATGACTTATGTAGAAGAAATGCTGCTTCAACCACGTTGGGACGAAAAAGAGTTTGACCGTCTTAAAAAAGAATTAGAAACATCTTTAAAAGGACGAGAAGCAAATCCAACAGCGATTGCTGCTTTAAATTTTAATAAATTAATATATGGTGACAATCATAGCTACGGTGTACCCACAAACGGGACATTAGAGTCTGTTAAAAATATTACACTAGAAGATGTTAAAGCGTTTTATAAAAACCTATCACCTAAAGGAGCTAACTTTCACGTAGTAGGTAGTGTCGATGAAACAGGTGTTAAAAAAGCATTGCAGCACATTTCAGAAAATTGGAATGGAGAAGCAATTGTTTTACAAGATCAACCTTTACCTAAGCAAGACAAAGCAGGAAATCTTTATTTTATAGATGTTCCTAACTCTAAACAATCTGTGTTATACATTGGTAAAATTGCAGTGAATGCTAATGATAAAGACGCAAAAAAGTTAGATTATTCTAATGAAATATTGGGAGGTGGATCAAGCGGTAGATTATTTCAAACTTTGAGAATAAGCAAAGGATATACCTATGGTGCTTATTCTAGAATACCAGAAAGAGCAGAAAAGGCTGCGTTTACAATTAACTCTAGTGTAAGAGCAAATGCAACGTTACCTTCTCTAAAAATTATTGAAGAAATGCTACAAACTTATGGCACTGGATTTACAGAAGAAGATGTAACACTTACTAAAAACAAAATTATTAAGGCAAATACGAGAGCTTTTGAATCTTTTGGTGCAAAACTAGGAATGCTTAATCGCATTAGTAAATATGGTCGTTCGTTAGATTATGTAGATGAAGATCAAACGTTATTAACCCAAATGCAGTTAGAAGATTTTAAAACGACAATTGCCAACTATATGGCTGAAGAAGATATGGTTTACTTAGTGGTAGGTGATAAAGCGACACAACTTGAAGAGGTTAAAAAGCTAGGTAAAAAAGTTATAGAACTTGATATTTACGGAAATACACTTTAATTATTTATGAGTTTACAAAAAAAAGAACCCGTAGCTGTTATTACAGATTCTGTTAGTTATTATTACGAATCTTTTCTCAATGCTTTACCACGTATAGCACTAGCGATATTTATTATTGTTGCAGGTATTTTACTAGCGCAGTTAATCACCAATTTTTATAGAAAACGATTCCTCAAAAAATCTGACGATCCTTTAATGGCGCGTTTTTTGGCACAATCTATCAAATTAGTTCTAATTGCTATAGCTGTAACTTTAGCTTTAAAAACTGCTGGTTTAGATGATATTGCAGCTGGAATTTTAACAGCAGTAGGAGGTGGTGCCATTGTATTAGGTTTTGCTTTTCAAGACATAGGCAAAAACTTTTTAGCAGGTATTATACTAGCGTTTAATCGTCCATTTAATATTAATGATACAATAATGATAGATACGCACTTCGGAAAAGTGAAAGCATTAAGTTTTAGGTATACACATATTAAAACAAGTGATGGACGTGACATTTACATCCCTAATAGTGATGTATTAACCAAACCTGTTTCAAATTATACTGCAGATGGTTACTTTAGACATGATTTTGTGGTTGGTATAGGTTATGATGATGACTTAAATAAGGCTATTCAAATTATAGAAAATATTCTTGCTTCTACAGAAGGTATTGTTCAAAATGATACCCATAAAAGTTTTGTGATGGAACATGAACTAGCAGCAAGTACGATTAATCTAAAAGTTTTCTTTTGGGTTAACACCATTGATTATAAGGTAGCTGCAAATATCTTAAAAGGCCGAATCATTAATAAAGTTCTAACAGAATTATCGCAAGCAGGTATGATGTTACCGGGTAATGTAACTGAGCTTAAAATGTATGGTGGTCAGTTAGATTTACCTTTAAAACTTAGAAAAGATCCTATAGATAGAGAGCTAGATTTAAAGGGAAAATAAGTTTTATTTTAAATTACGAATACCTCAAACCTTTTGGGTCATTAAGACTTGAGAGGTTTTTTTATGGTAGAATATAATCACACTTTAGCCATTACAAGGTAATTCTTCGTTCATAACCGGAAACGAATAGTTTTTCTTGAAACTATAATGCCACCATTCTGTTCGTACTGTTTTAAAACCGTGTTTTTGCATGCCTTCTCTGAGCAATTTTCTATTTGCTAAAATTTCAGCAGAAAAATTAAAATTATCTATGTGAGAGCTACGCCCAAAAAAATCATAATCACTACCCATATCTACAAAACAGCCCTCTAGCGTCACCAGTGTGATATCTACTGCTGCAGCTCGATTATGAATACTACCTTTACCATAAGGATTTGCAACATAAGTAGGTCGAGGTACTTTAGACCACATATATTTCTGTACGTCTAGCGGTCGGTAACAATCATAAAACTTAATTTTATACCCAAACTCACAAAAGTATTGATTTGCTTCCCAAACAGCCCTGGCTACTTCTGGTTGTAGTAGACATTTAGGACAATCATAAAGTGTTTCGCCAATAAAGTTATTTGGTGTCGCATAACGAATTTCATAATCAAACTCATCGCCATAGAATATCATATCAACTAATTTACTAGAATCTAATGAGTTAATTGGTAAAAAAAATAGGAGGGAAGCGACAATAAATTTCATTATATAAAATTAAGGAAATCTTAATAGAACAGTTACGTAGAGTTTGTAACTTTATCAAAATTTTTATTATGGAAAACTTAAAAGGTAAAACAGCCTTCGTTACTGGAGGATCTAAAGGAATAGGCTACGGAATTGCTCAAAAATTATTAGCAAATGGATTAAATGTAGTTTTAACAAGTAGAAGTCAAGAAAGTGCAGATAAAGCTGCCGAATCTTTGAACAAAGAATTTAATACAAATGCCGCACTTGGTGTTGCAGCAGATGTTCGTAATTATACAGATCAAGTAAATGCAGTTGAAAAAGCAGTTGAAGCTTTTGGAGGTATTGATGTGATGGTAGCAAATGCTGGTTTAGGACATTTTGGAAACATAGCAGATATTTCCATAGAACAGTGGAATGATGTTATTGATACAAACCTAACGGGTGCATTTTACAGTCTTAAAGCATCTTTAGAACCATTAAAAAAGAGTGAAGGATATTATATATCAATATCTAGTTTAGCTGGAACTAACTTTTTTGCAGGCGGTACAGCATATAACGCCAGTAAATTTGGAGTAACTGGTTTTACACAAGCAGCGATGCTAGATGTAAGACAAAGTGGTATAAAAGTAAGTACAATTATGCCTGGAACAGTTTCATCTTATTTTAACGGAAATGAACCTGATGCATCTGGCGATTGGAAAATACAGCCTGAAGACATTGGCGAATTAGTTGTAGATCTTATTAAAATGAACCCTAGAACATTACCAAGTAAGATAGAGGTTAGACCTTCTATGCCACCTACTAAATAGAGATCTTATTTAGCATATAACATACTTGAAAAGGCTATTTGTCAACGTTTTGTAATACGTTATCAAGAGCTTTTTCAAGTTTTGTAAATTTATAGAGTTTCGTTTTTATAAAAATCTTTTCTAAAAAGAAAAAAGAAGCACTAGTTCTATGGTACGAAACAATATTAATAGATTTTAACCTATGATTGTTTAAAAAGAACTTATGCCAATCTACGGGTGAGATAGAGTATTTGTTTATTCTATTTGATATGTAAGAAACATTAACCTCTTTTCTATCATAGCATAAATACATTTCATCGATAATTTTTTCTGCAGTAGCCCAATCAACATGTGCACCTTCTTTTATTTCTGAAACTATAAATGTATCGGAAATATAAAAATCTCCAATTTTAGTATGAAGTACTTTTTTTGTGAGGTGATATTTTGATGAATCTTTAAATTTCAAAATGAATAATAATTTTTCTTATTGTTTAAGATAAAATATATTTCTCTTTTTTCAAAAAAATAATTTAAAAAAATAAAAAGGTCGCTATTTGAATAAACAAATAGCGACCTTAATAATTGTGTTTTTTTATAATAATACATTATCCATTATCAGCTAAAAGCGCTAAAAACTTATCAAGATTAGGTAATATTACGATTCTTGTTCTTCTATTTTTAGACCTTCCGTCTTTTGTGTCATTTTCTGTAACTGGGTGGTAACTACTACGTCCAGCTGCAATTAACTTTTCTGGAGCTACATTGTATTGATCTTGTAACTTTCTTATTACTGCAGTTGAGCGTTCTACACTTAAATCCCAGTTGTCTTTTACAATGGCTCCAGGTTTAACTGTTTGCGAATCTGTATGACCTTCTACCATTACTTCTAAAGCTGGCTCACTATTAATAAGTGCTGCTAGTTTTTCTAACAATGGATTTGCTTTAGCGTTTATTCTATAGCTCCCAGAGTTAAACAACATTTTGTCTGAAATAGTAATCATCACTACAGTCTCATCTATAGAGATGTCAATATCATCATTATCTGTCATCATTTCTGAACTTAACCCTTTTTTAAGGTTATGAGAGATAATAAGATTCATAGAATCTTGAAGCGTTTTTGCATTTTTAAGCTTAACAGGATCTACGTCTGCTAATGCTTTTTTCATTTTAATCTTATCATTTTCAGAAACAACTACATTACCCATTTTTTGATAACGGCTATTGCTAAGTTGCTCTAGCGAAGAATTACTATCTGACAATGATTGTATTCTCTTGTAATACGAATCTACTTTTTCATCAATATCAGTGAGTCGAGTTTCTAGTCGTTCATTCTCTAATTGAGTTTTGCTAAGGGTTGATACTGTTTCATCGTATTGACCTTGAAGGGTCACATACTTTTTTTTTGACACGCAAGATGCTGTCAAAATTGCTAGGGATAACACTGAAAGTGTTGCAATTTTTTTCATAATACTAAATTTATGGTTTGTTATTAATAGATCGTAAATGTCATAAAATTATTTACTGACGACTATTATAGTTTTGTTAAAACATAGCTAAAAGTATCACAACACTATTATTTGAGATTTTTTACTCCTTAATATATATAGTAGCGATAATGCATAAAAAAAACGGAAGCAATTACTCGCTTCCGTTTTTTAAATTATTAAATAAGTATTATCCTAAATACTTCATTAATATGTGACTTTTAGATTCGTGACGTAATCTTCTAATCGCTTTTTCACGAATTTGACGAACACGTTCTCTAGATAAATCAAATGTATCTCCTATTTCTTGTAGTGTCATTACTGGGTTACCAGAAAGACCAAAGTTAAGTTTTACAACATCTGCTTCTCTTTGAGATAACGTATCTAATGCTCTGTCAATTTCGGTTTTAAGCGATTCTTGCATTAATCCATTATCTGGATTAGGAGATTCACCAGAACTAATTACGTCATATAAGTTGTTATCGTTTTCACCTTCTTGAAAAGGAGCATCCATAGAAATACTACGGTTACTGTTTTTCATAGAAGACTTTACGCTAGAGACCGTAATATCAAGTTCGTTTGCAATCTCTTGTGCAGTAGGTACACGTTCATACACTTGTTGTAAATGAATGCTTGCTTTTTTTACTTTATTGATATCTCCAATTTTATTAAGAGGTAATCTTACAATTCTAGATTGCTCTGCAATTGCTTGTAATATAGATTGTCTAATCCACCATACGGCATAAGAGATAAATTTAAAACCACGTGTTTCATCAAAACGCTTTGCTGCTTTTACAAGTCCTACATTTCCTTCATTAATTAAATCTGGAAGACTTAATCCTTGGTTTTGATATTGTTTAGCTACAGAAATAACAAAACGTAAGTTAGCTCTTGTTAATTTATCAAGAGCTCGTTTATCACCTTCTCTAATGCGTTGTGCTAATTCTACCTCTTCTTCGGCAGTAATCATGTCAATTTTACTAACATCTTGTAGGTAACTGTTTAGGGATTTCGTTTCTCTATTAGTTACCTGCTTGGTGATTTTAAGTTGTCTCATAGGATATTTGGGATATTATATTTTTAACTGAGGCCATGGTAAGGCGTTTTTTTTGCAATTCCTAATTTATTAACGTTTATTTATCATTTAGTCCTTTTTTTTATTTTAAGTTTGAAACGTTATGGCTCTAAACGTGTCTTTTGTATAAAATATTGAGTTTGGTTCGATATTTGTTTTTTCCTTTGTAGATTTATACCAAAATGAGATATATTATAATTTTACTTTTCTTGACCACAACTTCTGTTTTTTCACAAATAGAAACAACAAATCGTGTCATTAAAATAGAGGCCACACCAGATGCGCCTACTCCAGATAAAACAGCACCTCCTTCAACTTCTTCGTTTCCTAAAATTAATCTTCCAAAAATGACCGAAGAAAAGGACCCGAAGTATGACATGAAAAACTTAGGTGATTTAGACCCTAAACCATTAGACATCACAAAAGGGGATGGGTTGTTAGAGTATAAAACAGATAATGCGCCAAAATATTTTTCTGCAGAAAATAAAGCTTCAGATGAGTTTGCGCGTGATCAAGATTTAGGTTCAATTACAGTATCACGAGCCTTAGTTAATGTTGCATATAGAGATCACCAAGCTATAGATGGAGATCAAATAATGGTGCTTGTTAATGATGATATTGTTAGAGCTAATGTTAGTCTCTTTGGTAGTTTTCAAGGTTTTGATATTCCTTTAGAAAAAGGGCCTAATAAAGTTGAGTTTGTAGCACTTAATCAAGGTGACTCTGGACCTAACACTGCACAATTACATATTTATGATGATACTGGTAAATTAATTTCTGCCAAAGAATGGAATTTATTAACTGGCTATAGGGCAACTTTTATAATCATTAAAGAATAATATGACTACAACCGCAATTCAACATTTTACAAAATACATATTACTAAATGTTATTTGCTGTTTCTCATTCTTTACTGCTTCTTGCCAGAATAATGTATCAGACCAACCACTTCCATATAGTTATGTGATTGATGATACAAACAATATTATTGTCTGGAATACTTCTGAAATTTTAAATACGGGAAATTGGTCAAGTTTTAATTTTGATGGTAGTTATCAATTAGAAACGTCAATTTCTGAAATTTCAAAAAACCAAACGTATCAAGTAACTAAAGATAATAAAGCTTATACGGTATATCCCACTCGTTTTCCTGTAATACATATTAGTGCAAAAGATAGTATTATTGATGCCCCTAAAATAGCTGCAGAATTTCGTTATTATGATAAAGACACTTCGTTTGTAAGTACTATCGGTATTGAGCACAGAGGAAACATATCTTTAAAATTTCCGAAGAAATCATTTGATATTGAATTTTGGGATGACGAAATTTCTAAAGAATCAAAAGATTTAAGTTTTAACGGTTTACGAGAAGATGACGATTTTGTATTGGATGCTATGTACAATGAACCATTGAGAATGCGTGCCAATTTTTCGCAACAACTTTGGAGAGCTATTCATACTCCTTATTATATAGATGAAGAACCCGAAGCTAAAAGTGGAATAGGAGAGCAGTATGTAGAAGTATTTGTAAATAATGAATACCAGGGTATATTTTTAATGGTTGATCAAGTAGACAGAAAACTACTTAAATTAAAGAAAAAAGAAGAGGGAATAGTACGTGGAGAACTTTATAAAGCCGCCTATTATCAAGGAGCGACAGAGTTTAAAGAAGCACCTGAGTTTAAATCATCATTACCACATTGGGGTGGTTTTAGATTAGAATATCCTGATGTAGAAGATTATGTTTATTTTTTTGATAATATTCAAAAAACAACTGCTTTTGTAGTAAACGCTTCTGAAGAAGAATTTGCAGCAAACTACACAACCCACTTTAATGAGCAGAACTTAATTGATTATTACCTTTTTATAAATTTATTGAGAGGGACAGATAATTTAGGTAAGAATTATTATATAGCAAAATACAATACAAACACTCCATACTTCATCGTTCCCTGGGACCTTGATGGTGTTTTAGGCACCGTAATAGATGGTCGTGAAATGAATATTACTACAGATATTTTGAGTAATCATTTATTTTCTAGGCTTTGGGATGAAAACCCCAATGAGTATAGAAAGAAGGTTATTGCTCGCTGGCAAGAATTAAGACAATCTCATTTTAAAGATGAAGCACTCTTTGGGACTATTACAAATCATATAACTAAGTTTAATGAGCAACACGTTTTTGAAAGAGAAGCTTTACTCTGGAAACAGGGTCATGACGATAAAGATCTTCTGTTTATGACCACGTGGCTTAAAAAACGATTGGCTTTTCTTGATGCGCATTTTATAGATGAATAACGCAAAACAATTAGTTTATTAAATCAAGATATCTTCAATTTTTGATAAACTCAAAATCACATATTTCTTATATACAGTGATTTTTTCCATTTCATTTTCAACATTATTTTAGATGAACCATATTTTAGTTAAACATTTTAAGCTTGTTTTAACATATTAGTAATATAGAACCGTATTTAAAATTGGTATTTTCGGACGTTCAACTAAAAAATAATTTTTATGAAGTACAAAATGCTCTCTGTACTCGCCGTATTCTTTATGATTACCGCTTGTTCTACACAAAAGGGGATGAAAAAAGGAAAAGATGGCACAGAAGCCCTTTCTAAGAAAAAAGATAAGGATGCGATGAAGGATTATGATGAAATCATCACAAAAGATGCCATCACAGATTCTGGTTTATTTACGGTTCACAAAGTGAAAAAAGACTTTTACTACGAAATTCCTGATAGCTTATTTAATAAAGAGATGCTAATGGTTTCTCGTATTGCTAAAACAGCATCTAACCTTGGTTTTGGTGGTGGTAAAGCAAATACACAAGTATTGCGTTGGGATCGTAAGGAAGACCAAGTTTTATTGCGTATCATTTCGCATCAAGTAGTTGCTGCAGATTCTTTACCAATTCATGAGGCGGTAAATAACTCTAACTTTGAGCCTATCTTGTATGCTTTTGATATAGAAACTATTAGTAAAGACTCTACATCTACTGTAATAAAAGTGAATGGATTTCTTGAAGAAGATGTGAAAGCACTTGGAATCCCTAACTATTATAGAGAACAGCGTAAGGTTTCTAGCATAGACAAATCTAGATCTTATATAGAAACTGTAAAAAGTTATCCTGAAAATATTGAGGCTAGACATGTAAAAACATACAAAGCAAAAAATCCGCCAAGTAATGGATCTTTAGGTTCTATAACTGTAGAGATGAATACTTCTATGATTTTATTGCCAGAAACACCAATGAAGCGCCGTTATTTTGATGAGCGTGTAGGATGGTTTGCAAGAGGTCAAACAGATTATGGTTTAGATGCTCAAGAAAGTAAAACAGTACGTTATCTAGATAGATGGAGATTAGAAGTAAAACCAGAAGATAGAGAAGCTTATTTACGTGGCGAACTAGTAGAGCCTAAAAAACAGATTGTATATTATGTAGATAGAGCTACTCCAGAGCAATGGAAAAAATATATTAAGCAAGGTATTGAAGATTGGCAAGTGGCTTTTGAAGCAGCAGGTTTTAAAAACGCTATTATAGCAAAAGAACCACCTACGGTTGAAGAAGATCCAGAATGGTCACCAGAAGATGTACGTTATTCTGTTGTACGTTATTTAGCTTCACCTATACCTAATGCAAATGGACCTCACGTAAGTGACCCTAGATCTGGAGAAATTTTAGAGTCTGATATTAACTGGTATCACAATGTAATGACTTTATTACGTAACTGGTATTTTGTACAAACAGCTGCAATTAACCCAGAAGCTCGTGGTGTCAAGTTTAAAGATGAAATTATGGGACGTTTAATTCGTTTTGTATCTTCTCACGAAGTTGGACACACACTAGGTTTACCTCATAATATGGGAAGTTCTGTGGCCTATCCAGTAGACTCTTTACGTGATCCAGAATTTACAGCAAAATATAGTACAGCACCATCTATTATGGATTATGCTCGTTTTAACTATGTAGCGCAACCAGGTGATGGAGATGTAGCATTAATGCCTAACATAGGCGTATATGATAAATACTCTATTAACTGGGGATATAGAGCCATACTTGGTAAAACAGCCGAAGAAGAAAAACCAATTCTAGACCAATGGATTTTAGAACACGCCGGAGATCCATTGTATCGTTTTGGTAGCCAACAAAGAGGAGTTATCGATCCGAGTTCTCAAACAGAAGATTTAGGTGATGATGCTGTAAAAGCAAGTAACTACGGAATTATGAACCTTAAAAGAATTGTTCCAAAACTTATAGAATATACTGCGGAAGATGGTAAAAACTATGACGACTTAGGGACTATGTATGATCAAGTAGTTGGACAATTTAATAGATATATGGGGCATGTTTCATCAAATGTTGGAGGTGTTTATGAATACTATAAAACTTACGATCAAGAAGGCGCTGTATATACTCCTGTTGCTAAAGAAAGACAAAAAGAAAGTTTACTTTTTATTAATGAACAGTTATTCGCAACGCCACAGTGGTTATTAGATCAAAATATATTTAATAAAATACAATTTGACGGTAGTGTAGAAAATTTAAGAAACGTTCAAGTACGTACTTTAAATAATCTTTTAGATTTTGGTAGAATGGCTCGTATGAGTGAAAATGAAGCTGTAAATGGATCAGAGAGTTATTCTTTATTAAATATGATGGATGATTTACGTGCCGGTATATTTACAGAACTTTCTAGCGGAAACAGCATTGATACTTACAGAAGAAATTTACAAAGAGCCTATGTAGATAGACTTGAATTTTTAATGACAGAAGATCAAGGAAATGTAAGACGTGGTACTAAGGTAAATGTAAGTCAGAGTGATATTCGTTCTGTAGCAAGAGCAGAGTTAAATCGCTTACAATCGAGTACTGCTGCTGCAGCAAGAAGAACTAGTGACACAATGAGTAAATATCATTTAGAAGATTTAAATGAGCGAATTAAAATGATCTTAGATCCTAAATAATTAGTATCATTTTTTTTCTAAAATAGTAAAACCTCGAGCCAAGCTCGAGGTTTTTTTATGCGTACTGTTTAATACTTTTAAGGCGGTTATGTATTGCAAAACATTATAAGGCTTCAACAACTATTTTTTCACTATCACCAGGTTGCATTTGTTCTATTTTATACTCTCCAATGCGAACTCTTGCAAGTCTAAGTGTAGGAAAACCAACTGCTGCTGTCATTTTACGTACCTGTCTAAATTTTCCTTCGGTAACTGTTATTGAAACCCAAGAAGTAGGGCCATGTCGATCATCTCTAATGCGTTGCCTGGTAGGTGGTAATAGGGGAGTATCAATGCGTTTTGCCTTACAAGGTTTGGTATGATATATAGAACCATTAATACTTATAGGCAGTCCTTTTTGTAATATTTTTATCTCTTTTTCTGTAATAATCCCATCTACTTGCGCATAATATTCTTTCTCTATATTACTATTATTTACGTGATAACTATACGCTCCATTTGTGGTAAGTAAAATGAGCCCTTCCGAAGTTTCATCTAGGCGACCAATGGCCATAATTCCATTCGGAAAATCTGCTAGACTTCCTAAAAATCGCTTGTTTTTAGCGTGTCTATCATTAGTCATAAATTGACTAACATAACCGTAAGGCTTGTATAATTTATAATGAATATGCTTGGGCATGAGTGTTAATTGAGTCTTCAAAAATACAATCTTTATCACGATTGCAAATACCTTGAAAATTTCAGCAGTTATTTTTTTCTAAAGTATTCATATAAAAAATGACAAAATTCTTACAAAACCTTTTATTCGTCGTATATTTGCAGCCTTATTTTAGAAAACCATACATGAAAAACATTGATATTTCTTTATTAGATAAACGTAGTGATAAAGAGCTCTATAGCTATCAAAAAGGTGCTATTAACAAAATTTTTAACCTGTTTGACACTGAACGTGAAGATTATCATCTACTATATCAATTACCTACAGGTGGAGGTAAGACGGTTATTTTTTCTGAAATTGTCCGTCAATATTTAAAAAATCACAAAAAGAAAGTACTGGTGATGACGCACCGTATTGAACTTTGTAAACAAACTTCTGGAATGTTAACAGAGTTTGGTGTGCCAAATAAAGTAGTAAACAGTACCGCAAATTTAGATGACCAACAAGACTTTAGCTGTTTTGTTGCGATGGTAGAAACACTTAATAATCGTCTTAATGATGAAAAGCTTGACATCTCTGATGTTGGTTTAGTGATTATTGATGAGGCGCATTATAATTCATTTACAAAACTCTTTAAGTTTTTTGACAAATCATTTATTCTTGGTGTAACTGCAACTCCTTTAAGTTCGAATATCAAGTTACCAATGAATGATAACTATGATGAGCTTATTGTAGGAGAAACGATTGAATCTTTAATAGAAAACGAATTTTTAGCACGTGCTCAAACCTATTCTTATAATGTAGGTCTTACATCACTTGAAGTAGGAGCCAATGGGGATTATACCGTTAAATCTTCGGAAGATTTATATACTACTAGCGACATGTTAAGCAAGCTTATGCAGGCCTATGAAGAGCGTAGTAAAGGAAAGAAAACGTTGATTTTTAATAACGGAATTAACACGTCGTTGCATGTGTATGACGCTTTTAAACATGCAGGCTATCCTGTAATGCACCTAGACAACACCGCAACAAAAAAGCAACGTAAACAAATTTTACAATGGTTTAAAGAAACGCCTAATGCCATTTTATCATCTGTAAGTATTTTAACTACTGGTTTTGATGAGCCAACAGTACAATCTATTATTTTAAATCGTGCTACAAAATCTTTGACCCTATACTATCAAATGATTGGACGTGGATCACGTGTACTAAATAACAAAAGTACTTTTGATGTTATTGATTTAGGTAATAACTTTCATCGTTTTGGACCTTGGGGAGCAGACTTAGACTGGCAAGCCATTTTTAGATCTCCTAATTATTATTTAGAAAACCTTCTAGATGATAACGAGATAGAAAGTTACTTTAAATATGAAATGCCAGATGCTTTAAGAGCTGAGTTTGCAAAGACAAAAGATGTATCATTTGATATTAAAAAGGCATACACACAATCTGTAAAAGCAGGAGAGTCTTCAAAGGTGATTTTAGAGAGATCTATACACCAACACGCGTCTATGTGTGTGGAAAATAGTGAAGACATTTTTGATGCGCTTGGCTTAGCAAAAATGCTAGGAGATGATATTGATTTTAGAATAGAACGTTACTCTAAGTGTATTAGTAAAAGTACCCATAACTTTTTAACGTGGTTAAAAAATGATTACCGCTTAAAATTAAGATCTTTCTTAAGAGAAAACTTTGACACTTTGTTTGAAGAAATACACGGTCATCCTCCATTAGAAGAAGAATAAAATAGTATAGCTTTTAGCACTTTAATAAAAAAAAGCCTTACCATTTATTTTAAATGGTAAGGCTTTTTTAATATACCGTAAGCTTGTAAACTACAGCTTTTCTAATAATTCTTCTAGTGTTTCAATGTCTACAAATAGTTTTCCTTTAAGGTTTACTATGGCATTACTCACCGTATCTAGCTCTGGAATAGCAGCTTTAATTTGCTCTTTAATTTCTGGTTTTTCAGCAAAACGAGTTACCGAATAACGATAAGGACTTTTTTCTAATGAAGATACCAATGAGTCACAAGTTGTACAACTTTCGGCTACATAAAAGATAATAGGGTTTTTAGGATCTATTTTTATAGCTGTTGCTTGTTTGCGTAAAGCTCTTCTGCTTAGGCTATCATTTACAATAAGATCGTAGGTGTAATTTGGTGTTTCTCCTTTATTTACCATCAACATCATCAAATTAACCTTTGAAGTAGCAGGTATTCTTACAGCTCTAGGTTTACGTGTACTTTGCCTAAAACCAGTACCTTGTACAGTAATGGTTACATCTAAGTCTTGTAGATTTTCATTAACTCCATATAACATCAACCTATTATTGACGCGGTCTTCTTCAATTTTAATTTCTTTAATTTGTGCCGAAATGTGCTGGATTGATAAAAATAATACAACGAGGACTAGATATTTTTTCATAATTTATTGTTTATGTAAATATAACAAAATATGTAAATGACGAATGGGCTTCTTTACAAAAATAGTTCTTGTACCTTTGCCTAAATTTTTAAGGCATGATTACTTTTTCTGAATTAAAACTAGGCAAACAACTTCAATATGGAATTGACGACCTAGGTATTACACACCCAACACCAATACAAGAGCAATCTTTTTCTGTAATTAAAGCAGGAAAAGATATGGTAGGTATTGCACAAACCGGTACTGGTAAAACATTTGCCTACATGTTACCTGTGCTTGAAACATTAAAATACTCTAGAGAAATAAACCCTAGAGTTTTAGTACTTGTGCCTACGCGCGAACTTGTTGTTCAGGTAGTAGAAGAAATTGAAAAGCTAGGAAAATATCTTTCTGTAAGAGTTACAGGCGTGTATGGTGGCGTTAATATAAACACCCATAAACAAGCTGTAGCCCAAGGTTGTGACGTTGTTGTAGCAACTCCTGGTAGATTATATGACTTAGCCTTAAGCAGAGCTGTAAGTTTAAAAAATATTAAAAAACTAATCATAGATGAAGTAGATGTGATGCTCGATTTGGGTTTCCGTTTTCAGATTACTAATATATTTGAATTACTTCCAGAGAGAAGACAAAACATTCTTTTTTCTGCAACGATGACAGATGATGTAGAGAATCTTATTGATGATTTTTTTAAGAGCCCAGAAAAGATATCTGTTGCAGTGAGTGGTACTCCACTTGATAATATAGAGCAACAGTCATATGTGGTTAAAAACTTTTATACCAAAGCAAACCTTTTAAATCATTTATTAAAAGACAAAGAGGCATTTACTAAAGTATTGGTATTTGTACCTAACAAACGTCAAGCAGATACACTATATCAAGTGGTAGATGATTTTTATCCAGATCAAGTATCTGTGATTCATAGTAACAAGACGCAAAATTACCGTTTAAGATCTATCGAAAATTTTAATGCTGGTAAAAAAAGAATATTAATATCTACAGATGTAATGTCTCGTGGTCTAGATTTAGATCGTATTACTCATGTTGTAAATATGGATGTGCCTCGTTATGCAGAAAATTATATGCACCGTATAGGTAGAACGGGAAGGGCAGAAGCACAAGGAAAATCTATTTTATTTTCTACTGAAAAAGAAGCCCTTTTAAAAGAAGCCATTGAAACACTGATGGATTATACAATTCCATTAATACCTATACCTGAAGAAGTAGAGGTTTCAGACAAACTGCTACCAGAAGAACGCCCTCAAGTTCACGAGCCTAATAACCCGCATAAAGTAAGTGATGCACACGTGCCTGGTGCTAGTTTTCATGAAAAGAGCGAAAAAAACTCTAAAGAAAATAGAGGAGGATCTTACCAATACAAAATAGCGGCAAAGTACAAAAAGCCAAAAACTAGAGGAGATAAAAATTATAACAGACGTAATAAAAGATAATACCGTTTTATTAAGCTATTTTAGTGTTATTCTTGGTTATTGTGTTGATATAAAATAAAATACAAATTGCTAAAAACGAACATACTGAAAAACCTATAAATAAAGGTAATGTGCTATGTTCTACATATCTTCCTATGATAGTACTTATTGGTACTGCCATTAAGGTCGATACAAATCCTGTAATCGCTGCTGCGACGCCTGCAATATGACCCACCGGCTGCATTGCCAAGGCGCGCACGTTTCCGAAGAGAAAACCGATACAAAAAAACTGAAATGCAAAAAAGCCTATTAAAACTTCAATAGGAGGGTGGGGGTTGTTGTGAAATAAGACTACGTATAAAAAAGAAACCGTAAAAAATCCATAAAGCGAATTGGTAACCATCTTTTTCATTCCGAAACGGATTACAAATGATGCGTTTAAAAAAATTGCCATACCAATAGAACCAGCCAAGCCTGCAAAAATGTAAGGAAACTCTTCTACCAAGCCGTATTGCACTTCAAAAATTTGCTGTGACGCACTTAAATACACCAAAAAAGATCCTACAACAAACCCTGAAATAAAAGTATATCCCATTGTTTGTCTATGACTAAAAGTTTCTACAAAACCTTTTGCCATACGATTCCAGGTAAAAGGTATTTTATTTTCTGGGTGTAAGGTTTCCTTTTGTCGCATCCAGAACCAAGCTGCAACTAAAAGACTTATGAGAATCTGGACATAAAAGATGCCTTTCCAATCATAATGATTTAAAACAAATTTTCCCATTGCAGGAGCAACAATTGGGATTAACAAAAATACAACGGTTACAAAAGACATAATACGCGCCATGTAATCTCCTTCAAAAAGGTCACGAATTATTGCGATACAAATAGTACGTGGGGCAGAGAGACCAACACCTTGAAGTATGCGACCAAACACCATCATCTCTAGTGTTTCTGCACTAACACATATAAAACTAGCGACAATAAAAATGATAAAACCTAAATAAACAGAAGGTTTTCTTCCTGTAGCATCTGATAATGGTCCAAAAATTAATGGGCCAATACCAAGACCCACAAATATCATGGTAACTAATAATTGGTTATCTGCAGCAGTAGCGGTACCTATTTCTTTTCCAATAATTCCGAGTGCCGGAAGTAAAGCATCTATAGATAATGCTGTAACAGACATTAATGCCGCCATTAAAGCGATAAATTCGAATTGCGATTTTTTTGTATTTTTTTCCAAGCTGCAAAAGTAAACCCTTCAATAAGATATAGCTTATAGGACTCCGTATTTTTAATGTTAATTAATACCAAATTAATTGTAACAATAAACCCTTTTCAAAAAATGAAAAGGGTTTATAAACTATGATATATTTAAAAAACTAACCGGTAATCTCTTCTACCTCGTGTTTTACTTTATCTTTAAGTTGCGTATATTTTTCTGACAATGAATCTTCTACATCGTGATAGGTGTTTTTAATTTTACTACCTGTCTCATCAATCTTAGCTTTTAAATTTGCTTTTTCTTCTGGAGAAAGGTTTTTATATTTCCACCAAGCAAATACACTTGCACCTATACCAACTATTGCAGCTATTCCTACTTTTTTACTTCTATTATTCATATTTCTAAGTTTAAAGGTTCTGTATATACAGCTCAAATTACATTCCATAACACTGCATCACTAAAAGATTTAATAAACATTTAGCATATTGATGTTCTATAAAATAAAGTGTTGTAAGATTCAATAAGGTATCTTCGCAGTGTGAAAAGAAAACTACTATTTATCGTCCTTGCTTTTTTCTCCATATATGTATTTTGGGGAAGCACTTATTTGTGGAATAAAATTGCTGTTTCGCAATTATCACCTTTCTATATTTCTGGAATACGTATGTTTTCAGGAGCTTTACTAATATTTATTATTGCAAAACTGATGCGACTTTCATTAGTCATTACAAGGCGACAGTTTTTTAATACTGCAATTGCTGGGTTTTTATTTTTAGCCTTTGGTAATGGTATGATGGTTTGGGCATTAAAATATATAGATAGCGGTTTTGCTTCATTAATATCTGCGTTAAACCCTCTTTTTGTGGTAGTTATACTTGCTGTGATAAATAAAAAAAGAATGCAGCCTATGACTATTGTGGGCATCTCATTAGGGATTCTTGGTATGTTTTTACTGGTAAGCCAACAAGAATTAAACTTTGAAGAAGGTAGTACAATAGGTGTTTTTATGGTTTTAAGTGCTGTAACAGCCTGGAGTACAGGAAGTGTATATGTATCTAAAGCAGATTTACCTAAAAATCATTTTGTATCTACAGGTTATCAAATGATCGTTGCTAGTGTTTTGTTGCTTAGTGCTAGTTTAATACTAGGCGAGGAGTGGCTTGCGCCACAATATTGGGAAAATCAAGTATCTATTTCTTTAATTTGTTTGGTGCTCTTTGGTAGTATTGCCGCTTTTACTTCATTTAACTACTTATTAAAAGTTGTAGATACAGAAAAAGTGACCACTTCTGCGTATATAAATCCTATAGTAGCCTTAGTTTTAGGATGGTATTTTTTAAACGAAACAATTACTGTTCAATCTATGGTTGCAGCCGGAATATTGCTCACAGGGGTCTATTTTATTAATAGTAGAAAACGCGGACCAAACGATGCCATTAGTAAGAAGAAATTATAGTGTAATTTTGTAAACACATCTAAATTTAAGCCTTATGAAGTATTTATTTATAATAATGATAGGAGTTCTGGTAAGTTGTAAAACTTCGGAAATAGATAAAACATCAAACGCTGTACATACTATTGACTCTTGGCTTGTAGCACCTTCATTTTTAATAGATTGCACTATGGCTTATCCAGTAGCGTCTAATGAATTAAACCAACTATCTACCAGTAATTTATTAGGAACTGGAAATACGGCAAACCAAATCAATTTATTAGGCCGTGGTGATTTTTTAAGAGTAAGTGAAAATCGAGTTGAAGCAAATATCTCTTATTATGGTACACAGCGTTTTGGTACTGCAACTGCAGGGAATACAGGAATTTTAATTGATAATGAATTAAAAGATTATTCCTATACATTTAATGAACGTAAAGGAAGCACTGAAATCATTTTTTCTGCAAGCCATAAACAAGAACACTACAAGTTTAATATTACCATTTATAAAAACAGACATTGTAACATAGAAGTTACAAGCAATAAACGTAGCTTTATTAGATATGATGGTAACATAGAAGCGTTTACTATTGAGTAAATATGTAACAAAATTGTATACCTGAATGATATTTGTTTTTATATAGAATTAGTAAGTAGTGGTGTGTTTCTATAAATCCTATTTTACATAATGTAAATTATAATACAAATTATGACAATTGAATAAAACAGCCAATAGCACCCTAATCAGCGTAATTTGATATAATCCTGTTATTGTTCCTTTAATTCTATAAGTTGGAATTATGTAAAAACATTTTAGAGTATATACTTGTTTGAATGATTACTATAATTAGCCAACACGTATCATCATCACAAAAAAGCTACTCTAATATACACGCATTAAAAATCGCGTATTTGATAAAATGTACGTGATAAAAGATTTTAGACGATTCTCGTGCGTAATATTACTCTGCGAAATAATTTGTCTTGAAACAAAAGAAACAAAAATTCAAGGCTGCATATAATTTTGGAAACAATTAACGACTCTCCCGATAGCTATCGGGACGCTAAACTTTAGAAAATCATTGTTAGTCTTACGAAAGCTATAATCATGTCTTTAATATTTGTAAATAATCTAGATTACTGAATCTGTCTCTCTAAAGCGAATAACGCTCAACTCCGCTATTGTTTTACCAAAGTTTTTTGAGGTCATTTTGCCAGTGCATCTTCAAGATTTGGATTCTATTTTACATAATAATAAAATTCTAAATTATACAAAATTAATTGTTAACTTACTTTTTTTTGCGTTTAGGTGGTTTTAATGATGGTGTATTTCCTGGTGTACTTTTGTTATCTCGCGCTCGTCTATCTGGTTTTCCAGTAGATTTAGCAATTCTTTTTGGTCCTGGTTTAAGTGCCATAACTTTGGTTTTTAATTAATATTTTCTTCTTTGCTTTTTTGTTCCTCTAAATAAACGTCTATTGCTTCATTAAAGCTATTCAAATCTTGCATCAAAATATCTTTATCTACCATATAGAGTTTTCTTAAATTATTTAAATGCTTGCCTCTAAGGCATTTTCTTAGTCTTCTCCCAGAATCACAATAACAATTTTGGTGTATTATTAACTTTTTGCTTTTTGCAACATTAAATAATGTTTTAGCGACCTTAATTGTATCATCAATCTGCAAAATATCTTTATAACCTTCTATTATGCCTAATTTACCATGAGAGTATTCTTCAGTATAATAACGTTTGTTTAATTCGTAAAATGAATTATTCTCTAAATAACGTATTAATATTTCATCAATAAAATCTAACAAAGATTTTACTACTGTTTTAAGTAATATTTGAGATTTCGCTCTAGTTGTAAAACAACAAGAGCCAGAATCTGGATACACATGCCTATCCATTTTTTTAGGTATCCTACCTCCTATTTCATGTACTGTTGGAAAAATTCTAGGATAATTATTGAGATTAATTAAAACGTCATAGCTATCACCATCTGGCAAAAACAATTCACCTTCTAAAGTATTGCTACTTGAATTAAAGACTAAACCATTATGGCTATTTAACACTTCATTAATCTGGTCATTAAGATGCATAAGGTTTAGGTTTAATAGTCGCTAAAGCCAATGACTCTTTTAACGCATTACTCTTAGATTGCTCATCTTTATCTTCTCCTTTAGGAAATCTTGAACCAAATTGTTTATCTATTAGAATTTCTGATGCTTTTTTAAAATTCTTTTCTTCAGACGCTTTTATACAATCATCTTTAAGGTTTTTAAATGTAGAAAGAAAATCATTTTTTCTAGTTTCACTGTAACCCTCAAATATATCTTCGTTCTCTGGTGTTGTTGGTCTTAAACATATAAATCCACCATACTTATTTAACTCTTTATCTATTGCGATAATAGTTTTTCTAAAAGCTTCATCGAGATTATCAGCATCACAATAATTATTTGTTGCTAGGATTGTTAATTCAAAACCACTAGGTAATTTTAAATTAGAATTCTTAAGCTCTCTAAAATTTTTCCATGCTTTAAGGCACCTAACAATTGCTTCTAATCTTGACCTGCTTTTTTTCTCTTTATTAAACCATTCATAAAACTTTTTAGGATCACTTAATAACCAATCTTTTGATTTATGAGCAAGCTCAATAGTACCATCTTCTTTATAATAAATAGGAAGGTCAACGTGATGTCCATCTGAAAAGACAACTCTTACACAGGTTGTTTTTTTTATAGAATTCTTTCCTGTGTGATTCTCAGTAGCCTTGAAAACCCATTCATGCCAAGTGTTTATAGATTGTTTAGTATCACCTTCTTTAGAATAAATAAAATAAACACCATCATCTAAATCATATTTCCTCAAAGCGTTACCGTCAGAATCATACTCAACAATTGGATTTATTGTTGTATTCATTTCATAAGAGCCTTGACTATGAAATTTTGGTTGAATTTCATCTTGCTTATTTTCTTTAAACCACTTTTTTATTTTTTTACGCAACTCTTTTCTGCTTGTAGTTAATGAGTCTTTTCTTGCTTGATTAAGCTTAATCTCTTTATCAAATTTGTTATATTCTTTATTTAATACAGCCATTATATATCGTTATTAAAAATCATGTGTTTTGTTATTACTAATCCATTTTAAGTTTTTAAACTCTCCTTTTGTCTGAAATGGAGTTCTATTTGTGAAATAGCGACCTGACAATTCTTTGTTTTTCTTATCCTTAATAAATTTTACTACTTCAGTTCCGTAGTGTGGCGGAAATCCTTGTTCAGTGCTACCTTCATTCAAATAATTATATATTAAATTGAAATGTTGACCGTCTTGTGTGAATTCAACATACATACCTTTATTATTTGATGGAGATGATAGAGAACCATCTTTTTTTTTTGTAAATGATGCAACATTAATACAGCTTCCTGTTTGTGAAACAATTTTTATATGCACTAATTCTCCTGTTTTACCAACACCATTATCTTGATATTGGTAACATAAGGTACCTTCATATCTTCCTGAAAAATCATCAATCCAAAACAACCAACTAAAAGGTGGATATTTCCATAACCATTTATCAATAGTATAAATTACAACACCAATTAGAATTGTTGCAGATGGAAATTGATAATAACTAATGTTTGTCGAACTTGTTATCAAAGGAATTATATAGGCAGTAAAGTAACTTAATAAAGTGCCGACTATTAAAAGAAAAGGTATTATCACACTTGGTTTGTAATATTTAAAGTAATTTTTATTCATATTATTCGTTTTTATCTCATTTTTAACCCATATACTGTGTTTTTACCTGCTATTTTCACATATATACGAGCGTATTTCGTGCAAATATAAAAAAATGAAATCAAAGAAACAAATATATTTCATCATATTTGAGAATATTTCTCATTTTTTTATTATTTTTACAGGAATTTTAATAATATAACTTAAAAATGCTCGTAAAATTCACAGCCGGAAATTATTTATCTTTTAAAGAAAAGGTTTCTATAGACTTGAATGCCACATCATTAACAGAATATAGAAGCGATAATATATTTTCAACTTCAGTATCTAACATAGATCTTTTGAAAAGCATGGTTGCATATGGCTCAAATTCTAGCGGAAAAAGCAACCTCTTTAAAGCTATAAAATTTGTTAAAAGATTTATACAAAATTCTTCAAAAAACTCACAAGCGAACGAGAAAATTAATACTGAACACTTTCGTTTATCATTAGAAACTATTGATAAACCCAGTTTTTTTGAAATAGAAATAGTTTACGATTCTGCAAAGTATAGATATGGTTTTGAAGTTGATGTCGAAAAAGTTCATAAAGAATGGCTCTTTTTTTCAAAGAAAACTAAGGAATATCCATTATTTGAGCGTGATAATCAATCTATTGAAATTGGCTCAAAATTTAACTCTGCAAGTGGGAATTTAATATCAAATACTAGAGACAATGCTTTATTTTTATCTGTTTGTGCTCAATTTAATATAGAAATTGCAATTAATTTAATTAAGGAATTAAGTAATATAAATTACATATCTGGTACAAATGATAGAGACACAATTGATTTTACAATTAAACTATTAAATGACTCAAAGTATCATAGATTAGTAAATAATTTCATAAAAGGTGCTAAGCTTGGATTTAATAAGATTGAAACCGAAAAAATTGAAATTACTGAAGAGATGCTTAATAAAAGTGGCATCCCAAAAGATCTTCATAAGATGGTGCTAGAGAACAACACAAAAGAAACTTTAATTACAACAGAGCATATTGTTTATGATAAAGATAAAGAACCCCAAGGAAACACTTATTTTGATTTATTAAAAAATGAATCTTTAGGTACGAGAAAAATATTCTCTTTGGCTGGACCAATAATTGATGCTATAATAAATGGTAGAACACTTATAATTGATGAGTTTGATGCAAGACTTCATCCTCTATTAGCAAAAGCCATAATAAAGTTATTTAACTCTAATGAAAATCCGAAAGCTCAATTAATAATAGCTTCACATAATTCTCATTTTATAAATTCTAGTTCTAAACTCTTTAGAAGAGACCAGATAATTATCGTTGAAAAAGATTTTTATGGTCAAACAAAAATGGAAACCTTAAACGATAAAAAAATTAGGAAAGATGCTTCTTTTGAAAAAGATTATTTGTCTGGTAAATATGATGGTATTCCTATAAAATTAGAAATTAATAGTCAACTAAATTTATTTGAATAAACAAAATTTTGAGCATTATGGTAAGAATAACAGAATTAATTAATTTGGCAACAGGAGATAAAATTTATGCGCCAAAACTAAATAAATATTTCATACTAGTTGACTATAACTATAATGATGTTTTTAATGAAATGCTTGCCAATTTAACTCCTTCTAAAGAAAATCCAAAAGAAAATGGGTTTACTGCTACTTTATCAACATTGATTGAGCTAGGCTATTATAAGTGCTAGTAAATCTACTCCACACACATTCCACTCCTCTCTCCTATCGTAGCTTCGTAAAAAAAGTGTTCCATTAACATTGTAGAGAAAAATTATAGAAGAAATATAATAAGAAATTAGTTTCTGCAGAACGCTCTTTACCAAAGAAAAGTAACATAAGGCAAAACATTATAATACATATTGTTTATTAGGATAGTTTCATAGAACTTACGTATGTGTAACTATAATTAGCCCTTATATAAAAGTGTAATAAGTGATAACAATATTAATCTAAGGACAAATTAAACGCATAATCCATTCGCTGACTTAGCACTCTAATAATTAAAATACCATTTGAAGTAATCAAATAAAATATTGTGTGTGATTTAAAAGGTAATCTTTTTAATTCATTAATATATTCAGAAGCGTCACGTCCTAAATCGCTATTCGCAGAAAGTAATTCAAAAGTATCGTGCATTTCAAAGAAGTATTTTTTAGCTTGTATCAGTCCAAACTTTGATATGCCGTATTCATACATCACAGTTAGATCAAACTCCGCTTTGCTAGAAAGTTTATAATCTGCCATCTTGTTTCATTCTGGCTTCAACATCTTTCATAATCTCAGGCAATGTTTTTGAACTGATACCGCTATCTAAACCTTCTCGCAATTTCATTTTTAAGGAGATGAAATCTTTGTTTTTAGCTTGGTCTTGTCGAACTAAATTTCGTAAATATTCACTGTCATTGGTAAATTCGCCAGCTTCGATTTGAGCCTTAATCCATTTATCCTGTTGTTCAGTAAATGTAACTGTCTTTCTAACTGTTGCCATAATGTTTGTATTAAATAATCATACTATTGGTGCAATATAGTGATTTAATTTATAATTGTTAGTACAAACCCACTTCACATACTTTACCTCCACTCCTACTGCCAACGCTGTGGCAGCGTGTTCCATTCACATTTTAAAAGAAATTGAGTTAAGAAAACTTTTTAGAAGAAATATGCTCTTATCATTTGCTTTGTCTCAAAGCAAAGTGACATAACGCAGCACATTATAATACATTTATACAGTAATTTGTATAAAGCTGTTTTTATGGCTATTAATACAAAATTGTATATATAGACCTAAAGGGTTAATATATACAATTTTGTAAAAACCAATTTGCGAAAAAACTTTCATTAATTTGTAAGCTATAATTCTGTGCTAAGAACAAAATCCCAGAAAGTTTTGTGAAATTAAATAAAGGTTTAATTATTTATTAATTTGTAGTTTTAATTAAAATGATACGTTTCTAAACAAATTAAATCTGAATATATATTGGTAAATCGACCGATATCTTTATTGTAAATTTTACCTTTTATTTTAATTGATTTATTCGATAATTGCAATTTCAATTCTTTAATTTTTTTATTTAAATAATAAGAAAGCACTGTAAATTGAATATTACTATTTTTATTAATTTTATTAGAACATTCCTTTTGTTTTTCTATTTCGATGTAGAAATTATTTAACGCACCAATATTAGAAAAATCTCTATTACCCAAGGCATCTAACACAATTTGATTATCCTTAGAAAGCACAAATTGTATTTCTTGAATGTTATGTATTTCAATAAATTGTTTAATGTAATTTAAAGTTTCATTATCATAAACAAACGAGTTACCTAAAGATTCATAAAAATAATTTTTATAACCAAAAGTATCGTTTATAATGGGCTCTAAATAATCAGTTGGGCATAAAAGAAATAAGCTATTTTGCATACTAATATGTTAATAATAAAAGAGATAAAAACTATAAGTTTTTAAATGCTTCTGTTTCCATAATAGATACAGATTCAAAATTTTCCGGTTTTTCGGTATGTATAACATCAAAGTTTCTAACATCTACATAATCGTTAAATGATTCGCTTGTGTTAATGATTACACCACCAAGTAGAAAAATTCTTTTACAAGTAAATTCTTTTACACTCATTTTTACCAGCTGCTTTATCTGCTTATCTATGGCAACATAAGTATAATCGGTTATTGCTTTTTTAGGATTGTTAGCATGAATAATTTCATGTTTAAAAGGCATTAACGACTGTTCTAATTGAATTTGTTGATGATCATAGTATACATTTTGAGGCACATAAGTTGGTTCTTCATCACTTTTTTGAAACCGCTCTAAAGCTAGCATTAATGCACCACAGCTATTTGTTAATCTGGATTGACCAATTCTACGCATACGTCCTAATTCGCCTTCATCTGTTATACCAATATGTGGTCCGTAAAAAATAAATGCATCACCATCATCTGGTATATGATGAGAAAATGCAACCATACCTGTAAATCCAGAAAATGGTAATCCTCCCAATCCACCCATAGTAAATGGTCTACTTAATACTTTACGGAAATCTGTAGAAACATTAACATCATCTGAGCAAACTGAAGTTGCAAACAACATTTTTTTTAGATCCGATTTATATTCCGTTTCTAAAAGTGATAAATAACTTTCTGTTATTTCATTTCCTGTTTTTGCATTTGGATAATGTTTGTTTACTGTAGCTTTTATTTCCATACTAGTATTGCTTTAAATATTTTTTTTAAAAGATTAATTACTCTGTAATGCATTAAATAACTCACCATTTTTTGATTTGAAATTAGCATTATATTAATACCACTGAGTTACAAATATAATGTTATTCTCGTCTATTGCAACTTAGTTGCAATATATATAGGTGTATTTTTTTCTACGCATTAGTTACTTAATATTTGGGTAATGGGATTTTAAGTAAAACTAAATCTGTTAAAATACTTCTTGATAAATTTCAAGGCTAATCAACGGCTGTTTATGTTGTTGCACTAATAGATCATCTCAATTTAAAAATGAATAAAACTACAATCTACCGTATTTTAGATAAGTTAGAAGATGATGGTTCTTCATTCTTTTTTAGGTGAAAATGGACAAAAATGGTATGCAAAATGTAGTGATTGCTCTAACGATAAACACCATGATGTACATCCTTATTTTTAATGTTTAGTTGTGGAAAAATAGATGTTCTTATTCCTAATATTCAAATTCGTAAAGTTTTTTTTATCAAACACTTATTAAAGAAACGTGTGAAGACTGTTTTAGTTAAAAAAATTTAAAATCTCTTACTATTTATAAATTACATAATTTTATAAATGATTAAAAATTTAGAAATACTATCCCATTTCATACACATTTCACTACTCTCCTATCGTCGTTTCGTAAAAAGCGTATTCCATTCAAATTTTTTAGTGAAAATTTAGGGAGAAAAAATAAGGGAAATTTTGTTTCTGAGAACCGCTTTATCCAAAGCAAAATTACTTAACGCAAAACATTATAATACAATTATGAATAGTAGATAAAATGGTGAATAGTACTTTTCTATACTATTTAAACTTGGATTATTTCAGTAATAATTTGTTAGAATCTACTAACGTACTACTGTCCCCACTTTAAAACGTCTAGATACATTGTTATTTGAGATTCATCCATTCCGTCAATACTATTAATATCATCAATAATAGTTAATAGATGTCTATTATTGTTACACATTAAATTTATCTCAATATTATATTTCCCTGAGGTAATAGCTAAAAAACTCACTTCAGATAACTTTGAAATTTTATCGAGCGCATTTTTCATTTTAGACGCTGGCTTTATAGACAACATAACCCTTACATAAGAATTTAAACCTAATTTTTCAGGTTCTGCACGACCTATTATTCGAAGTATTTTTTCATCTACTATTCTATTATATCTATTTCGTATCGTACTTACCGCAACATTTAAATCATCAGAAATTTCAGTAAAAGATTTTCTTCCATCTTGTTGAAGATGTTTTATTATTTTATAATCTAACTCGTCAAGCTGTACCTCTATTTGCGGATCTACATTTTTATTTCTTTCCATACTTTTAATCGTTTCATTGTAATAAATCACATAAATCTAGTACTCCAAAAATTATGCTTTAAAATACAATAATAAGCTTTTTACAAGTTCCTTTCCTTTTCAATAGTGACTTATTCAAAATTCATCTTAAAACATTTTCATCTTATTTGATAGTAAATTTATGTTATAAACTATGATTATTAATAAAGTTGAAAAAATTAGTGTAAAACATCACTTAGAAAACAAATATCGCAATATAATAGCTCATTTTGAAATATTTTGCAAAAAACCGATGTCAATATGAAAAATTATGTATATCATTGTTGCGTAGTTGATATAAAAACCACCCTAAAATCAATAATTATGAAAAATAAGTCGCTTAGAATTATCAAATGTGCAATGGTGTTTTTCACATGCGCTATAGGTTTTAATGGTTATAGTCAGGAAGATGAAGAGGCCTATGAAGGATTACAACTGAAGTTAAATGATAGTTGGAAAATTAAATTTTCGGGTCAGATTAATGCGTATTATGTAAATACACAACAAAAGGAAGATTTGGCTAACGGAATTGAAAAAGAAAACTTCAGTTCAATACAAAACGGAATTAACCAAGCAACAATAGCTTTTAATCCTGTGTATACTATGAAAAATGGAGGTACTGTCTCTGGAACTTTTGATTTAGCTTTTGGTATTACCAATCATGGCGTAGATTCTTCTGCACCTGCTGCCACAGGATTTGGGTATTCTTCAGTTGATATACGTCAAGCTTTTATACAGGTAACTACACCCAAATCTGGTTCTTTTATTATAGGAAAAACCTTTGGAGGTTTTGGTTTAGATGCACTAATTTATGATGTCAGTATTTTAGGAATTGGAGCTAACTATTCTTATGATAACCCACAAAATACAACTTTAGCAGGTATTGGATATGGTTATGTTTTTGCAGATAAAATGGCTCAAATTAGCTACACTACCCCTTCTTTTTTCAATAAAACCTCTAGTTTAACTTTAGGAGTATATGAACCCTTTGCTACTTCAGATTTTAATGGAGCTTTTGGTGATCCTTTTGGTGTTACTGATAACCCTAATAGTTTAGGATATCAAGGTAAGTTTGTTTTTAATAAATCATATGAAAAAACAAATGTATACTTTAGTAGTGCATTTATTTCTCAGGAAGTATCTGATAATAATCAAGACTTAGGTCTTAATGGTTTTGGTATAGACGCATTTTTAAAAGTAGCCTATGAAGGCTTTACACTTTCTGGATATTATTATACAGCAAATGGTATAGGAGATGCAGGTATAATGTTTGGTCCTGCAATTACTGTAAATTCGGAAATTGAAACTATTAAATCTGATGGTTACTATGGTCAAATCACATACAAATTACCTAAAAACCCAATTACATTAGGAATTAATTATGGCGCTAGTAGAGTTAAAGATGAAATCATAGATAATCGCTTAGAATATAGCGATAGTGCTACTAGGTTTACAAATAGTGTTGCTTATGCAATTAATTCAAATTTAGTAGTAAAGACAGAATACACTATTCAAGGTAGACATAAAATATTTGCCCCAGAAGCAAATGTGTTTTCATTAGGTGGATACTTTCTTTTTTAAAAAATCTCATTAACAAAGTAGTTTAATAATGTATCTGTATTAAAGCCAATACAAACAGTATTACAAAAGATGAAAAAAAACAAGGAGTTACAACAAAGAAAAGAACTGGCCATTGCTAAAGGTCAAAAAAATCTATTCCCAATTTACATTGATAAGGCTATTAATGCCGAAATATGGGATGTAGAAGGAACTCGTTATATTGATTTTTGTGCAGGTATCGCAGTTACAAACGTTGGTCACGGACATCCTAAAGTTATGGCTGCTTTAAAAGAACAAATAGAAAATTTTACACACACCTGTGTAATGATCAATCCTTACGAATCTGCCATAGCCTTAGCCGAAAAATTAAATACTTTAGTTCCTATAAAAAAGGCGAAATCTGTTTTTTTAAACAGTGGCGCGGAAGCCGTTGAAAATGCTATTAAAATTGCAAAAGCGTACACGAAAAGATCTAGCGTTATTTCTTTTGTTGGTTCATTTCATGGTAGAACACATATGTGTTTAGGGTTAACAGGAAAATTTCACCCTTACAAAGAAGGGTTTGGTCCTTTTCCTAATGGAATTTATCACATACCATTTCCAAATAATAATTATGGAATAAGCATAGAAGATAGTTTAGACACCCTTAAAGAGCTATTTAAAACAACTGTAGATCCTACTGAAATTGCAGCTATAATTATAGAACCTGTACAAGGTGAAGGTGGTTTTCATATTGCCCCTAAAAAGTTTATTGAAGCACTTAGGCTACTTTGTGATCAATATGGGATACTACTTATTTGTGATGAAATCCAAACCGGGTTTGCCCGTACAGGAGCTTTTTTTGCAATAGAGCACAGCAATGTAGAACCAGATATTATTACCCTTGGCAAAGGTTTAGCAAATGGTATTCCACTGTCTGCTGTTGTGGGTAAAGAAAAGATTATGGATGCGGCAATAAGCCTTGGAGGTACTTTTGGAGGTTCACCTATAGGTTGTCAATCTGCACTAGCAGTTATCGATATTATAAACGATGAAAATCTTTGTGAGCGTGCCTTAGAAATAGGAAAAACATGTAGCGATTCTCTAAATAAACTTAAAAATAGATACCCTGATAAGATTGCTTGTGTTAGAAACTCAGGAGCAATGATTGCTATAGAGATTGTTACTGACGGAAATTTTAAACAACCAGATACCAATACTACTAAAAAGATCATACAAGAATCATCAAATCTGGGACTACTCCTACTCTCTTGTGGTATGGATGGTAACATCATAAGATTATTACCTCCATTAACTATAGAATTTGATATCCTAAATGAAGGACTTGATATTCTCAATAAGACGATCATAAAATTTTTTTCAGAATAAAACTATTAATGAATAACAATTACTAATTATAAATTTCACATCATGTATACACCAAAAAAAATAAAACGATTCACAATGAAAAAATCATTTTTTAAAGCAGCCACCACTACTGGTGTCTTTATGCTACTCTTGCTTGGTGGTAATACCTTAAGCGCACAAGAAACTGTAATGGAAAAAATCCAGAAGGATGCCCCTTCTAATTGGGGAAAATGGGGACCTGATGATACCATTGGAGCTCTAAATTATTTAGATGATGCTCAAACCTTAAGAGGTATCGAAGCAGTTAAAACAGGTAAACGTTTTACATTACAATTACCTATGACGCACGGTATTGGTCCGGTTTTCCCAGGACGTCTTCCTGTCGAACATTTTATGTCTCAAGATGAAAGTACATTTTCTAGCGGTAAAAAAGAGCCTTTAGCAGGTGGTATGAAGTATTCTGATGATGTTGTATATATGTACTTACAAGGAACATCACATGTGGATGCACTTGGACACGCTTGGTATGGTAACCAGATTTATGGAGGAAAATCTGCAAACAATACGGTTGACGGACACAGTTTTGTGGGTGTTGGCGAATTAGCAAAAAAAGGAATTACAGGAAGAGGAATATTATTAGATGTAGGTGTCGCATTAGGTGACGCTAATGGAAGACTAGCACCTAATACTTGTATCACTTTAGATGACCTTAAAGCTGTTGCAAAAAAACAAGGTGTAACTATAGAAAAAAGAGATATTCTAGTGATCCGTACAGGTTCTATGGGACGTTTTTATGACGAAAATGATAAAGATAAATGGGATGCTTTAACAGAACCTGGTTTATGTTACAGTAAAGAATTAGTACAATGGATATACGACATGGAAATTCCAGTAATTGCATCTGATAATTTAGCCATTGAAAAATCTGTTCAAAAAATTGAAGGAGAAACAGCAGTAATACCTTTACATGGTGCTTTAATACGTGATTTAGGAGTAACACTAACAGAAATTTACTGGTTAGAAGATCTTTCTGAAGATTGCAAAAAAGATAATCAATACAGCTTCTTTTTTACTGCAGCTCCTTTAAAAATGGAAAAAGGTTCTGGTTCTCCTGTTAACCCAATTGTAATAAAATAACTATGAGTGTAGCAAAATTTAAATCGGCACATGAAGTTGCTATAGGCCGAGAATCATTAAAAGGATTAAAAGACTACATGAATACACTGGGAATGAAAAACCCCTTTATCGTAACAGATAAAGGGATTTTAAACTCAGGAACTCTTGACTTAGTTACCACTTTATTAGAAGAAAACGCTTATACCATTTATGATAATGTGGCACCTGAGCCAGAAATGGCCGTTGTTGAAGAATGCAAAAAAGCATTTTTGAAATCTAATAATGATAGTATAATAGCTGTTGGTGGTGGTAGCGTGATGGATACTGCAAAAATAATGGCGGTTTATGCTGCCTATGATGGCCCTTTAAGTAATTTGTTTGGTGAAGGAAATGTGCCTGGAAGAAATACTCCTATCATAGTAATTCCTACTACAGCAGGAACGGGATCTGAAGTAACAAATATTGGGATCCTTTCTGATACAGAAGCTCAAGTTAAAAAAGGAATTGTAAGTAATCATTTACTTGTAGATGTTGCAATTGTAGATCCTATAATGACTATTAGTTGTCCTAAAAAGATAACGGCAGCTAGTGGTATTGATGCACTTGTACATGCCATTGAGGCTTATTTGTCTAATAACGCAAATCATATCACAGATGCTTTAGCGCTTAGATCTATGAAACTTATAATTAATAATCTACCAAAAGCATATGCGCAGCCAAGTAATATGGATGCAAGAGAAAATATGGCAATGGGTAGTTTGTTAGCAGGAATGGCCTTTGGAAATGCAGGTGTTGGTGCCGTTCATGCTTTAGCCTATCCTTTAGGCGGAAGATTTCATATATCGCATGGTGTCAGTAATTCTTTATTGCTTCCTTATGTAATGGAATGGAATAAAATGGCTTGTGTGGAACGCTTTAGAGATATTGCAGAAGCATTTGACGAATCGCTAGATCACAAAACAGATGAGCAAGCAGCAGACTTGGTTATTAAACGTCTTCATAAAATTTGTAATGATGTTGAAATTCCTATGAAAATACGTTCTTTTGATATACCCGAATCTATATTAGAAGAATTAGCTGCAGATGCGATAAAGATTGAGCGCTTGTTAAGAAACAATCCTAGAACATTATCAGAACAAGATATTTTAGCGATTTACAAATCTGCTTATTAACCTGTTTATGCAGAGCGTAAATGAAGCTGCAAAACTAAATACATAAAAATATGAAAATGAATCGGTGGAAAAATCATGTGCATGGACAAGAAGCGCCATTTACACCATTTGGACCTTTTAAATTACGTTTGCCATTTGTCCATTATCGTTTTGAGCTCCCTGATTATTTTCAAGGACTTTTAATGTGTGCGGTAGATCTAGCTGCAATACCACTTATGGTAGATCTTTTAGATATGCCCTTTGAAGCTGCTATTGCTATTGTGATGTTAAATGGTTTATTATATTTAACACATCATTTACTTGGAGACCCTGTTGTACCAGGTTGGATTACACCAGCAATACCATTATTAATAGCTTATGTAGAGCTTTTTCCAATGGGGCCTGATAGGGTTCATGCATTAATATCATTTCAGATGACGCTCGGTATTTTGGCCGTCATTTTGGGTTCCACTCGTTTAGCTTCTAAAGTTGTTCAAATTATTCCGCAGGCGATTAAGTCAGGTATTATTCTCGGTGCGGGTATTGCAGCAATAATGGTTGTCTTTAAAGAAGGAGGACGTTTTGATTTGTATCCCTTATCAATAAGTATTGCTGTTGGTTTAGCATTTTATTTAATTTTTTCTAAACACTTTGCTAAATTAACTAAAGGCAGTAAATTTTGGAGAAACTTAGGGAATTTAGGGATTTTCCCTATAGTAATATTAGCTGTTATAATTGCCCCTTTATTAAATGAAGCGCCTTGGCCTACTATAGAATGGGGAATAACGAATCCAAATTTTTCATTAATGTTTAGTGACTACACTATTTTTGGTGTAGGCTTCCCTCCTCTTAAAATGTTTCTAACATCGATACCAACGGCTTTTGCGGCTTACATTGTATTATTTGGTGATGTGCTTCAAAGCAAAGCTATTTTAGAAGAAGCAGATGAGATTAGAGCAGATGAAAAGATTGATTATAATGCAAATCGAGCACATTTAATTTTTGGTGGTCGAAATATGCTGATGAGTATTTTTGGGCCAGATATCACCATGTCAGGTCCGCTTTGGTCTGCAATGCATATTGTCATAGTAGAGCGATATAAACAAGGAAAAAAATCAATGGACTCTATTTTTGGTGGTTCTGGTTCATTTAGATGGGGTACAAATACCGGATTATTGTTCCTTCCTGTTGTTAGTTTGGTGAAACCTATTTTAGGTATCGCTCTAGCGTTAACATTATTAATTCAAGGTTTTGTAAGCTTTAGAATTGGTGTAATGGAAGCAAGAAGTAAAAAAGACTTAGGAATAGCTGGTGTGATAGCAGGTGTTCTTGTTATCAAAGGCGCTGCCTGGGCATTTGTAACAGGTATTTTACTAACATTTTTAATTTATGGTTTTAAATTTTTTAAAGAACAAGAAAAAGATTTTTAACAAATTGTAAGAAAAGAAAAAATAATAATGAGTATACATATAAAAAACACTGAAGAAATGCAATTTAAAGGTTTACTGAAAGATCAATCTTATATTAATGGAGCTTGGGTCTCTTCAGATAATAAAGCCACATTTAAAGTAACAAACCCTTTTGATAATTCTGTCATTGCAGAAGTTGCAAATTTGGGTAGTTCAGAAACTAAAAATGCTATTGACTGCGCTAATGAAGCATTTAAAACATGGAGTAAAACAACTGCAGAAGAACGCTCTAGACTACTAAAAAAACTGTATCAATTACAGATGGATCACGTAGAAGAACTAGCGCAGATTTTAACCCTTGAGCAAGGAAAACCTTTAAGTGAATCTAGAGGAGAGATCAAATACGGTGCATCATTTATAGAGTGGTTTGCAGAAGAAGCAAAGAGAACCTATGGTGATACTATTCCTTCTCATGGCGTTGATAAACGTATTATTACCATTAAGCAACCTATAGGTGTCGTTGCAGCGATTACGCCTTGGAATTTTCCAAATGCCATGATAACACGTAAAGTTGCTCCTGCTCTAGCTGCAGGTTGTACCGTGGTTATTAAACCTGCACATCAAACACCCTTATCTGCTTTAGCATTGGCTGCTTTAGTTGAAAAAGCTGGTTTTCCTAAAGGTGTTTTCAATATCATAACCTCAGATACTGCTAAAGAAATTGGAAATGAGCTTACAGCAAATCCAATAGTCCGTAAATTATCGTTTACGGGTTCTACAAGGGTTGGTAAATTGCTTATGCGTCAGTGTGCAGATACTGTAAAAAAGGTATCGATGGAGCTCGGCGGAAATGCGCCTTTCATTGTATTTGAAGATGCTGATATTGACAAAGCTGTAGAGGGAGCAATAGCTTCAAAGTTTAGAAACGCAGGGCAAACTTGTGTTTGTACAAATAGAATTTTTGTTCACGATAAAGTGCATAAAACGTTTGTCGATAAATTTACAACCGCTGTGAATAAATTAAAAATGGGATCTGGTTTAGATGAAGAAACTGTGGTAGGTCCATTAATTAATAAAGAAGCTGTTGAGTTTATTAATGGTTTGGTTAAAAATGCCGTTGATGAAGGAGCAGAACTTATTACAGGTGGTCATAAAATTGAAGACAAAGATAATTTCTACCCTCCTACAATTTTAAGCAACGTTAATAGTTCTATGGAAATATTCAACAATGAAATATTTGGATCTATTGCACCTATCATAAAGTTTGATAATGAAGATGAAGTAATTCGTATGGCTAACGATACCCCTTTTGGTTTGGCTTCTTATTTCTATACAAATGACTATGCTAAAATATGGAGAGTTTCCGAAGGCTTAGAATATGGAATGGTTGGAATTAATACAGGAATGATATCTACAACAGTAGCGCCTTTTGGTGGTGTTAAAGAAAGTGGAAATGGTCGTGAAGGATCTAAATATGGAATGGATGATTATCTAGAGATCAAGTATTTATGTATTGGAGGAATCTAATAAGAAATTTTTGAGATATGGAATGGGAATAAGTTTTATAATTAATACAATTATTCCCATTTCACACTCATTATTAGCTTAATAATACAATCTAAAATCTAATATTTTACAGACCTCATAATGTCTTTGATGTAACTCTTCTACAACTTCTATCATGTCATCATCTTCTTTAAATAAATTAAAGAAGGCTTTATCAAGGTTTGAGCTGGTAATTCCAATAGTTGCATTTCCGTAGCCAGAAACTGCCTTTGCGCCCGTAATATCAAGAAAGTATTGGGCTTCTTCTTCATCTAAATCTAACACTTTTGCATTTGAGAAATGTAAAATCTTACCTGTTAATCTTCCTTCAAAAATTTCTGCAATTTCTTGTAAACTATAGTAGTAGTCATTTAAACAAATACTGTTGGCTTCTCCTTCCATAATCAAATAGATGATTTCATAATCTTTAAAATTATGATCATCTAAAATTAAAGTATTCAAGCTATTTTCTAGCCCTTCTATAGTATCGCAAGTTTTATAAATACTAGCAATTCCATATTGTTTAGTCAACTGTTCTAGACTTTTTTGTGTCGCTGTAACGTGTTCTATTTCTTCATCATCAACAGCTTCTAGACAGTAGATAAAATAATCTGTGTCTATAAATTGTTCTTGGGGTACTTGCTGTCTTTTTTGTAACAAATCTCAGGATTTTTATAACGTATCTTTAAAAACAAAACTAAGGAAACTCAAGTATGATTTTTAGTGATTTCATCAAAAAAACAGGAAAGAATTTTGATTACTCATTATCTTTTCTTGCGAGTTTATCTAGCTCATAGATTAATGCTAATTGATAGGCGTTATCTCTATACCTAGCATAACGACCAGAACCGCCACCGTGTCCATTAGAAAAAGATGTCTTTAATAATAGTAGCTTGTCATCTGTTTTTGTTGCTCTCAATTTTGCTGCCATCTTTGCGGGTTCCCAGTACCCTACTCTTGTATCATTGAGCCCCGTAAAAAAGAGCATATTGGGGTATGCTTGTGCTGTAACATTATCATAAGGGCTATACGATTTTATATAGTTATAAGCCGCTTTATCTTTAGGGTTTCCCCATTCTTCAAACTCACCAGTAGTTAAAGGTAGTTTTTCGTCAAGCATTGTATTAATTACATCAACAAAAGGGACGTTTAGTATAATCGTATTAAACAACTCAGGTCTTTCATTAGCCACAGCGCCCATTAACAAACCTCCTGCACTACCACCCTGCGCTACAATACTTCCTTTTTTTGCATAATCTTCAGCAATCAAATATTCTGCACAGTCTATAAAGTCTGTAAATGTATTTTTCTTATTAAATAACTTTCCATCTTCATACCATTCGTTCCCCATGTCATCACCACCTCTCACGTGGGCAATTGCATATATATATCCCGAATTTACCAGATGATGCGCCATTGCTCCACTTGGAATTTCTTGTCCAGCTCCGTATGATCCATAAGAGGTTAAATAGACTTTATGCTTATTGTTATTATGTCTAGACAGCCATTTATCTTTTATGAGCGTTAGAGGTATTTGCTTACCATCTTTAGCAGTCACCCATTTTCGTTCTATAACGTACGTATTAAAAGGGTGTTCAATGGGTTTACTATGTTGTTTTACCAATCGTTTCTTTTTGGTTTTCATATTGTACTTATATGTACTAAAAGGCGTCTCAAAACTACTATAGGAATACTGTAGGCTATCTGTTGCAAAATCTGGATTATAGCCCATTGATATATTATAAAAGTCTTCTTTAATTTTGATAAAGTGACTTTTATTCGTCTCTAGGTTTATAATTTTAATACGCGATTGCGCTTTCTCTTTTTCACTAACCGCTATGTACTTATCAAATATTTGTAGCCCTTGAATAAGCACCCCTTCTTGTTGTGGTATAACTTCTTCCCAGTTTTTTTCGGAAACATCATGAACAGCTACTTTTACAACCTTAAAGTTTATTGCGTCTTTATTTGTAATTATATAAAAGTGATCTTTATGATGCAGCACAGCATATAAATGGTTTTTTTTACGAGGTTTAATTACTGAAAATAAATCATTAGGCTGGTCTGTTTTTAAATACCATATCTCTGAAGATGTACTACTACTTGTATTTAAAAAAATATACTTTTTAGATTTAGATTTACGAATAGACACACCAAAACCAGTATCTTTTTCTTCATAAATTAACAGATCATTTTTTGCATCAGTACCTAGGGTGTGTTGCATTACTTTAGAAGATCGGTAGGTATCCTTTTCTACATTTGTGTATAAAAAACGAGTGTCATCTAACCAGATTACATTTCCGATACGATTTATTGAATCTTTCAGGAAAGAATTTGTTTTTAAATCTTTAATTTTTAAAGTATACTCATCTGTACCTGTTGTATTTTCAAACACAGTAATTAACTCATTATTAGGGCTTACAGAACCAGTACTTGCGCTATAAAATTCTTTTTCTTTTACTAATTCATTAACATTTAATATTTCTTCTTCTTTTGTTGTTGCTCCATTATTTGAGATTGCTTTTCTATAATAAATGGGATATTCATCATCTTCATTATAGCGACTATAATACGAATATCCGTTTTTCTCAACAGGTAATGAAACACTGTTTTTATCTAAGCTCCGTACCAATTGTTTATAGATCGTACGCTGTGATTTTTTTAACGGAATGTTATAATTTACCGCATAAGCATTCTCTTCGCGTAGGTAATCCATAACAGGTTTATTCTGTTTAGGATTTTTAGTATCCTTTAGCCAAGCATAATCATCTGTGTAGGTTTCTTTATGTATTTTAAAACTAGAGGGCACTTTAGCTGCCAAAGGTGCAGGTAAAGAGTCATTTCTTATATGTTTATCCTTAAACTGTTGTTCAAGGCTTTTTTTAGACTCCATATCACCTCTAATGATTGTGTCTATTATTGCTACAGCGTTTTCTTCTGTGTAGTTTTCCCAAAAATCACTATTATATTCTAATGGAAATTCATATAACTGATTGGACACTGTATTTGCAAAATTGTCTTCTCTAGCTATTTTTTTAACGTCTTCTGTTGTTATTGCAGTAGCATCAAACTCAGAAATTGCAGAATAATAAGTCGTTGTTTGACTAATACTGTCTTGATAAATAAACTCATCTTCGTGACGTAATTTATCTATAAAGTATTTGTTTCCTTTTTTCTTGTAGCTCACATCTAGTTTATAATCAAAGTGTTTCACTTCGTTATAACCATAACCGCAAAAATATTTTTTTAAATCATTAGGTACTGCACATTCATATTTTACAACAGCTAGATCTTCTTGATTTATATATATTTTTCCTTTCAGTAATTTATGTTTGTTTGCTTTACGCCATTGACGCCTATTATTAGTAGATTCTAATTTGTCAAGCTCTTCTTTCGTTGTTTTAGTATGAAAATCTAATACATACAACCAAGTGCCTTTTTCGTCAATTTCTTCTGAAATGTTATAAGTAAAATCACTAGTTGCTTTTCTACCTAAAAAACTCTCTTGATATTTCACTCTATTTCGAGCAAATAAGCTCAAAGGTCCCCCTTCAATATTGGACTGAAACGCTCGTTTACTTAAATTGCTACTAGAGCGTGAATCTATAATTTTTACTTGTTCATTTTTTAACGTTCTATGATGAAAGTGAATACGATGCAAATCATTTGCAGCAAAATTAAACGTACCACTACCAAAAGAAAAATCATTTGGATTTAGATAATCTCTCCATTTATATCTTTTTTTCTGATAAGGTGCCGCATTATATTCACAGGCAGCATCAGTGTATTTAATATACACACCGTTTTCTTTCATCGTTTCCCGATAATAACCAGAAATTTTGGTAATGGTATCAGTATAATTTTCAGGAATATTTTTAATAACCTTTTTTAATAGAGCTTTTGCACGTGGCATCTTTTCAGGTTTTTCAAGAACGACCTCTTCAAGTGAAAACATTTCGGGTTGTAATGAAAACGTTTTACCACTTCTTGCTTTCATTTGGGCTACTGTCAAGTTAAGATCTTGAAAACCCAAATAACTAATGGTTACCATATTTGTATTATATCCATCTGGTATCGTGATTTTAAAATTACCATCACCATCTGTAACTGTTCCTAATCCTACTTTTTTTAGTGTTACATAAGCAAAAGGTAATGATGTACCGTTTGTTTTATCTACTACAATTCCTTTTACCGTTTGAGGGAGTTTTTGATTGTTTACTTGTGCACTAGAAAAAGAATATACCAGTAATAAGAGGTATAATAAATAATTGGTTTTCATAAAAGATTGGTCGTTGTTGATTACACTAAAAACGACTTATTTATGAAATAGTTTCATTTTACCTTTTGAAAATAGTCTTATTTAATAAAAAGGATACGTCGTAGTTTTTTAACGAATTGTAATGTATCAAAACAGCTGTATATTTTTTATTATTAAGAAAATAAAATTAAGTTTGTTAGTGATATGTTATAGATAAACAACAAAACACATTTGTTTATTCAAGAATTCTATTAAAATACTATGAAAATACAAAAGTACTCTTACACAAACATAAAAGCAACTACCCCTCTACTTGGTGAAACCATTGGAGAAAATTTATTAAACACCGTTAAAAAATATCCAGACAACGAAGCTTTAGTTAGTAAACATCAAAATTATCGTGCTACTTATAAAGAGTTTTATGATCAAGTAAATCATTTAGCAAAATCACTACTTGCAGATGGTGTTGTTTTGGGAGATCGTGTGGGTATGTGGTCGCCTAATCGGTATGAATGGACCTTAGTACAATATGCAACGGCTCAAATAGGTGCAATTCTAGTAAATTTAAATCCTGCATATCGAACACACGAGTTAAAGTTTGCAATCAATCAATCTGGTATTTCTTATATTATTTGCCCAGTAGCATATAAAACAAGTGAATATAAAAAAATGCTTGAAAGTGTTTCTGAAAATTGTATTTCCTTAGAAAAAGTCATTTACCTAGATACTCCAGATTGGGATCTTTTGTTAGAAAAAGGACATACAATTACTGAAGAAGTTTACAACGAAGCAATTAATAAATTAGATTTTGACCAACCCATAAATATACAGTATACATCTGGTACTACGGGGTTTCCTAAAGGCGTCACATTAAGCCATCACAATGTATTAAACAATGGTTATTTTGTAGCTAGGCGACTCAATTATACAGATGCAGATAGAGTATGTATTCCTGTGCCATTTTATCATTGTTTTGGTATGGTGATTGGTAACTTGGCTTGTACATCGCACGGAGCTTGTATGGTGATACCAAGTGAAGGTTTTGATGCTGCTTTAGCCTTAAAAGCTGTTGAAGAAGAAAAATGCACTTCTTTGTACGGTGTTCCCACGATGTTTATTGCCGAATTATCCCTAGAAAATTTTAAAGACTATAATTTATCTTCATTGCGTACAGGTGTTATGGCTGGTGCTACATGTCCAGAAGAAATAATGAAACGTGTACAATCTGAAATGAATATGAAAGATGTTACCGTTTGTTACGGAATGACAGAAACTTCACCTGTATCATTACAAACTACAATAGGTACACCATTAGACAAACAAGTTTCTACTGTTGGTACAGTTATGGAACACTTAGAGGTGAAAATTATAAATCCAGAAAATGGTAATATCCAACCTATTGGAGAGGAAGGTGAATTATGCGTGAGAGGATACTCTGTGATGCTTGGTTATTGGAATAATATAGAAACTACGCAAGAAGTTATAGACAATGCTCGATGGATGCATTCTGGCGATTTAGCCGTTATGGATGATGAAGGATACGTCTGTATTTCTGGAAGAATAAAAGATTTAATAATTAGAGGTGGTGAAAATATCTCACCAAAATCTATAGAAGATTTTCTATACACACACCCAAAGGTTTTAGATATTCAAATAATAGGCGTGCCAAGCGAAAAGTATGGTGAAGAAATTATGGCTTGGGTAAAATTACATCACGGAGTACAATGTTCGGATTCAGAACTGTTGGCTTTTTGTAAAAATCAAATTGCACATTATTGTGTCCCAAAATATTGGAAATTTGTAAATGAATACCCAATGACTGTTTCAGGGAAAATTAGAAAAGTAGAAATGAGAGAAACAGCGATAAAAGAATTGTCGCTATAAATCACTTGCTAATGGCTATTTATCAACTTCTAACAATATAAATTGGTTAATTTGAGAACCAAAGGCGTTAAAGTTATTGTCAGAAATAATGAGTAATGATTTGTTTCCATTTTTAAAATCTGGACCAAAAGAAAATCCTTCAATATTATCTACAATACCATCTGTGAGCTCATTTCTAATAGCATTAAAATTAAATAATAGTGTTTTTTTTGCTTTTGTGTATGTAGCTTCTTTTAGGCTGCTAATGGTACTGATATCTGTGGCTTGGCTTATATCTACATCATAGATTTTAACGGTGGTTCCGCCATCATTGTAGCCCATAGAAAAAGAACGTTCTAAAGCCAAAAATTTATGAGTGTCATATGCAAGTATCTCGACCAAACCATTAATTCCAAAAGAAGTACCGTTAATCGCTGGACGAGCAATTTTATCTAAGGGGTACGCCACTTCTTTTTCAAATGTGCCTGTTTCGTTATTTATATAAGCAATTCTAACAGGTGCATTAGGACTTTCTAAACTAGGTTCTGCCCCATCTTCTTTTAGTGGTAATTCTAGAGATACCCAATATCCTTTTTTATCAGCGCTTAAAGTTAACCCTTCAAAAACACCATTGTGACGAGGTCCAAAATCTGCTTCATTATTAGGAAAATACCGTTTTGGCAAAGTGGCTTCTTTTTTAAAATTTCCTTGTAAATCTGAAGAACGCACAAAAGGCTTTATTCCTTTTTTAATACTCCCTTCACTTGTCCAAACAATGAGACCGTTATCATACCTAATAGCTTCTGGATCTGAAACACCTTTAGGTAGTTGTTTATTATTTATGTCTTTAAAATGCGTTACATTCTGAATGTTAAAAGAGGTAAAACCCGTAATGTCATAAGCAATGTCTGCTTCATAAAATCTTGGCGCACTACCATCATCACAGATAATATACCAGTTTTTATTTGCGTAATCTATACTAGATAAACCCCCTACTCTAGTGTTTTTAAACGTGATGCTATCTGGTAAAACAAGTTCGTCCACAAAGCGTAGATGCATGGGTGCATTATTGATTTCGGCACCTTTATTACTTTTACATGAAACCATTAAAAGCACTACTAAAAACACGACTAATGGACTAACTAATTTATGCATATTCTATTTTTTATGACGATCCAGTACCTTGGACGGGAGTATAATTACTAGCATATAATTTATACTTAAAAAACAAGTACAACTATTTTACATGTCAAAAGTACAGGAGTATGAGTGACGCGTCAAATATATTTTTATTAATGAATTGTTATGTTATCACAATCCTCTAAAATATAGTTAAAATGATCTACGTCATCAGAATTAGTTTTAAAAGTACCGGTGATACTTATTATGGTATCTGTGTAAATATTTGGGTTTTTAGCAATTTGTAATTCTACTGCTGTTTCAGGACCACCTACGCCACAGAAAAAACAAGAAGACATTGGACCTTTAGAGAGGATTAACAACTCGCCTTGCGGATCAATATTTAAAAAATAACCCGTTAACGTAACCCTTGTGCCAACTAATTCTTTGACACTTTCAGAAAAAGCGGGATACAGATAATTTGCTTCGTAAGCAGGGAAATATTTATCTGAAAAAGTAACTTTTGCTAAATCATCCCAAGTGATTTTTTTTTGACTGAAACCAGTAGAAACTACAAAGAGTAACACTAAAATTAAAAACTTATTTTTCATTACTTAAAGTGGTTGATATGTTCATTTTTATAATAGGATAAATTGCAAATAATACCGAAAAGATAATCATCACCAATACGCCACCTCCTATTTTTAATAATTCTGTATAGGGTATTTGCTGAAGTATATATTGGTCAAAGTCGGTTTCAAAAAATGTAAACATTATAAATATCCCCATTCTTAATAACGCATACCCAAGCAGAAAGGCAAATACTCCAATGGATATCCCTTCATAAGCAACCATGCGTATTAGTTGAAAATTACTCGCGCCATACGTACGTAAAAGTGCCAACTCAAAAGAACGTTCTTTAACCATTTTATATAAACTAATAAAAATGGTAAGACAAGATATAATTAATATGATATAGGCTATCCAAGAAACTGTTTTAAAGCCTATTCCAGTATATTGATATAGTTTATCTAATTCATATTTAGGTAATGCTGCCTGCATATTGGTCGTAGAATTAATTTGCTTCGGAAATGTTATAAAAGCAGATGGATTTCTAAAAGAAATAAGTACCGATGTTACTTCTCGTGACAACGCTTCTTCTTCTATTTCTTTTTCGTGATGTTCGTGATGTTCATCATGACCATGATGCTCATCATTTATTTCATGCGAATCATGATGGTGTATATCCCAAACACTCTCTAAGTTTGAAACTATTAAGCGATCTATAACCTTATTTGTCGTTTTATAAATACCAACAATGATCATATGTTCGTCATGTACATCTATCCCATTTTCAATTAAACCATGCGAACTCTGAAAAGTATCTCCCAGTTTTAAATCTAATTGTTTTGCAACAGTAGCACCAACAATTACTTCCATAGATTTCTCTACGTTACGGCCTTCTTTTAGTTTAGCGTCATAAAGTGTTGCAAATTTATCGGTTGTCCCTACAATTTTATACCCTTTATAGTTATCACCATAAGATATGGGCACAGCAGTTTTTACAAAAGGACTTTTACTTATTTTTTTGGCCTCTGCATAAGGTATATTTCCTGTAGGATTATCTAAGAACAATACAGATGATAAGACCAATTGCAAAGGACTTCCTTTTGCGCCAATAACTAAATCAATAGCTCCTAAATTATTTTTTATCTGAAATGCTAAAGAAGATTCTAATTGCCTTACTGCTAAAAGAAGAAAAACACTCAATGCTAAGACAAATACACTTAAAAAAGTATAGAGCGGTTTAGATTTTATATTTTTTATACTGAGTTTCCAGATATTCATAATGTAATAGAATTAGAAAACAAAGATTTAACTCTATGGTCATGAGTAATTACTATTAAAATAGCCTTAGTTAATTGTGCTTGCTGTATAAGTAAATCAATTACTTTTTTACAATTTTCATCATCTAAGCTTGATGTAGGTTCATCTGCCAGTATCACTCTTGGCTCGTGTATTACAGCCATTGCGATGCTTAAACGTTGTAATTGCCCTTCACTTAAAGTAGTAACATTGTTGTATTTACACTCGTCAATATTTAAATGATCTAATAAGAGATTTATCTTATTAGTATCATTAGGTTTTCCACTAAAAAACAAACGTGTTTTTATATTTTCAATACTATTTAAAGATTGAATGGCGTGTTTTTTTTGAAAAATAACACCTATGTTTTGCCCTCTAAATTTATCTAATGCAGCATTTGATAAAGAATAAATAGGGACATCATCTATAATAACTTCACCACTTGTAGGAGTTAACAACCCAGCTAAGAGATGTAAAAACGTTGTTTTACCTATTCCAGATTTACCTAATACAAGCAAATTCTCTCCTTCTTTTAAATCTAAGTTTGGAAAAGAAAAAGAGGTTTTAGCATTTTTATACTGAAATGTGAGGTTGTTTACTTTTAGCATATTTTATCTACAATTATCTAATAATTGGCCATCGATCTTCTTGAGGAAATATCTCTTTTTCCCATAAATCAACTTCACTATCTGTAAGTAAACAGGCATCAAGTTGCGTTACTATTTCTTCTTTATCTAAGTGTTGTCCTATAAAAACAAGTTCTACCTTTCTATCCCCAAATTTTGGATCCCAATCAGATTCTATTTCATCTTGGTTTTCAGCAAACGCTGCATAGTTTATACGTTCGCCAAAAGTCATAGAAGCCCACCAAACACCGGCGATATCGGCTTTACACGATCCACCAGCAGAACTCCATATTAAAGCTTGGTCTGACCTTGAAGCTAACCAAAACAATCCCTTACTTCTAATAATATTTTGAGGAAAATCTGTGTTTAAATAAGTTAAAAAACGTTTTGGATGAAAAGGTCTTTTACTTCTATATACAACAGAACCTATTCCATATTCTTCGGTTTCTGGTGTATGTTCATTCTCTAGTTCTTTAATCCATCCATTAGAAGCCTCTGCTTTTTCATAATCAAATAACCCTGTATTTATAACTTGCTTGAGTTCTATATTTGATTTGTTTGCGAGTATTATTTTCGCATCAGGATTTAGTTTTTGGATGATTACACTAAGTTCTTCCACCTGTTCTTTAACTACTAAGTCAATTTTGTTTAGAATAATAACATTAGCAAACTCTATTTGATCTGTCAATAAATTAACGATAGTTCTATTATCGCCCTCTATATCCGTTAACTCTCTTGTTGTAAGATAATCAGAACTAGAGAAATCTTTCAGAAAATTAAAAGCATCAACTACAGTAACCATAGTATCGATATAGCTAAATCTACTTAAATCTATATTGCCATCTTCACTTTCAAAAGTAAAAGTTTGAGCAACGGGTATAGGTTCACTAATACCAGAACTTTCAATGATTAAATAATCAAACTTATTTTGAGAAGCCAGTTTTTCTACTTCAACCATTAAATCTTCACGTAAAGTACAGCAAATGCAACCATTAGACATTTCTACTAACTTTTCTTCTGTTCTAGAAAGTATATTTTCACTTTCAATGAACTGAGCGTCAATATTTACTTCACTCATATCATTAACAATAACAGCAACTTTTAGCCCTTCTTTATTGTGTAAGATATGATTTAATAAAGTAGTTTTTCCAGCACCTAGAAAACCACTAAGTACAGTAACCGGTAATTTTTTCATTTTTTATCTTATAATTTATTCTAGCGAACTCTTTTTAATTGCTGAAACTGCCTCAAATTAAACAGCACAATACGTTAGTTTTCAATCGCAATTATTTGATTCAGTTTATTCATTTTTTCAATTAAATCTCCTTTAATCGCTACTACAGCAGGTTTCGGAATATTATCTGAATCAAATGGCCATGTACTTGTTGGGTTATTTTTGTCTGTGGTTTCTTCTCCTGGATGTTGTACACTTAAAAACAATGTTTTTCCATCTGGTGAAAACCAAGGGCCAGTAAGCTCTGCGTCTTTTGGCGCTGATGCTACCCTTATTACTTTTCCAGCATCTTTTCCAAGTCTAGGAATAACAAACAGACTATTGTTTTTAAACGGCATGTAAGGTCCATTCTCTTTGTTCATCGCACTACCAGACATATCTGAAGTCATCCATAAATTTCCAGATAAATCAAACGCTAAATTGTCTGGACATGAAAAGCCATTTTCTTCACCACCTGCTTTATAAGTAGAAGCCGTAAATGTTAATGCATCAAAAGCACCTTTTGTTTCTTCGATTTTTAGAATAGAACCATGAAAATCATTTTTATTTTTATTGTTTGTTAATGAAACAAAAATATTTCCAGTTATCGGATCAATCTCTATATCTTCTGGTCTGTTTAAAGGTGTAGCTCCTAGTAATTTTGAAGCTTCTCTCGCTCTAATTAAAACCTCAGTTTGATCTTTAAAGTTATTTTTCAGGATCTCTTGACTTTCCCAGTCTAAGGCTAGCCATTTTCCATGAATAGTATCTGCTACATATAGAGTACCTTCTTTTAAAGAACTTGGTTTTGAGGAAATAAACTTATACAAATGTTCATCTTTTTTATCATCTCCTGTATAAGCTACAATTCGCTTGTCTTCAAGCTCATATAAGGTACAGCATTCGTGTGCAAAACGCCCTAGAGCAATATGTTTTTGAGCAGTTCCATCTTTAGGATCTACCTCGACAACCCAGCCATAATGCTCTGGTGGATACTCATAAAATTTTTCCCAACCTTGACTGCTTAATTTATGTGATGGCACGTTGTTTTTATCATATTCCGTCTCACCGTAATAACTATCATAATTTTCTTCACAGGTAAGAAAAGTTTTCCAAGGAGTTATCCCTCCCGAACAATTACTGTGTGTACCAATTACAGTGGTTTTTCCTTTTATGGGTGTATCCCAATTTAATTTAATAGGTGTATTTGCTGTAATGCGTCTATTATGTGGGTCATTTTCAACAATTTCCCAACGTCCATTAAGTTCTTTAATTCTTACTATTGAACCACCTACATTATACATCTCTTTTTCTACCTGTTCTTTGGTTTTAAATTGATGTGGGTCTTTATGTTTTATATAGTTATAATTAGAAACGTAAAGCGGATTTACATATTCATGATTGACCCATAATAACCCATCATTAGGGTTTTCATCATCAAACGGAATAAATGCAGTAAAATCATTGTTATATCCAAAAAAATCTTTCGAACTAATCTGATCTCCCCATTTTATTATGGTATGATAATCTAAACCATTAGCCAATAAAAGATCGTCTTTATCTGAAGGAGCTAAAGCTTCTAAAGTCACCTTTTTTAAAGCTTCAAGTCTTTCTGCTGCGTTTATTTTAAAATCTTTAGAAGGTGTCGTTGTGTTACCACAGCGTATTAAAAATTGTGGTAAAATAGCTACCCCCAAACTGGCTTTTCCAAAAAAGGAAATGAACTTTCTTCTATTATATTCCATTTTAAATGAGTCGTATTAACTATATTTTTTCTTGAGCTATAATTTTTAAAAATTCATTACGTGTTTCAGAATTTTCAAATACACCACCATACTCTAATGTTGTGGTAAAACTGCTTTGATCTTTAATACCTCTTGAAGACACACAAAGGTGTTTAGCAGTAACAGACACAATTACATCTTTAGTGTCTAAAACGTTTTGAAGATCGTTTAATATTTGTAATACTAATCGTTCTTGCACTTGAGGTCTGCGGGCATAATAATCTACCAAACGATTAATCTTTGATAAACCAATCACCTTCTTATTTGGAATATAAGCCACATTTGCAAATCCTGTAATAGGTAAAAAATGATGCTCGCAAGCAGAGTCTATATTGATGTTTTGCTCTACTAGCATCTTTTTATAACCATATTTATTATCAAAAGTTGAAAGCTTAGGTTTATTAATCGGGTTTAAACCATAAAACAATTCTTTTACATACATTTTAGCAACACGATAAGGAGTACCAGACAAACTATCATCTGTTAAGTCTAATCCCATTTCTTCCATTATCATTTTAAAATGATGTTGAATGTTTTTTATTTTTTCATCATCAGATTTATCAAAAGCATCAGCTCTTAATGGAGTTTTTATACTTGTCGAAATATGATTATCTCCGTGGTTTTCTATTTGTTCTTTATTGTTCATACACTATTTGTAATTCTAATTACATTAACAATTTATATTGATATTTCAGTCATTTTAAATATAAACAACTCCTTAATACAACTAAGTTGCAAATATAGAAAACAAAAAGCTAATACAACTTAGTTGCAATAAGTTTAAGATTATAATTTTAAGTAGAAAATATTACATATAAATAACATTGCCTTTATATACCAATACGCCAAATCATTTTATTTTGTATCATATTTGAAAAGGATAAAGATTTGGATATTTCTGTAATAGTGATGTATTTGGGATTTATGATGGCAGCCTATTCTGTTGTTGGAAATGACACCATACAAACATTGGGTACTTTTTTAAGTTCTAATCAGCGAAAAAAATGGTGGGTCTTATGGCTATTTGCTGGAGGTATTTTAGCCTTCACACTTATTTATGGCTACGTTGTATATGATGGTGATGTCTCTTATGGAAGATTGATAAAATACCCATTGCCAGATCCTTTCTCTTGGTATTACTTATTACCGCCTGTGATACTATTATTATTAACCCGTACAGGAATCCCCGTAAGTACTTCTTTTTTAATTCTTACTTTTTTTAATGAGAAGAATTTAATGAGTATGGTTACTAAATCTATATCCGGGTATTTAGTTGCTTTTACAGCTGCAATCGTTTTGTATTTAGCCATTTCAAAGCTTATAGAAAAACGTTTTATAGAAAACCCTATAACAGATAAAGAGACAAAAATCTGGACGGTCTTACAATGGTGTTCTACTGGTTTTTTGTGGTCACAATGGTTAATTCAAGACTTTGCAAACATATATGTTTATTTACCAAGAGAGTTAGATATATGGTCTATGATATTCTCATTAGTTGTTATTTTAGGGCTACTCGCTTATATTATAGCCTCTAGAGGAGGTGCTATCCAAAGTATTATTAAAACAAAAACCAATACTGTAGACATACGTTCTGCTACAATAATAGATTTTGTATACGGTATTGTTTTATTTTATTTTAAAGAGTTAAACAATGTACCTATGAGTACTACTTGGGTGTTTATTGGAATTCTAGCCGGTAGAGAAATAGCCTTAAACCTCGTGCTTCGTAGAAATGAAGCAAGAGCTAAAATGTTTAAATCTTTAGGGATGGACTTAGCAAAAGTAATGTTAGGTCTTGCTGTTAGTATCGCTTTAGTATTTGCTGTTAAGTTTCTTGCTACAAACGCATAAAATATCGCATTAGTAATCAATACGAAAACCTAAAGAAATTAAGTTATAAATTGATAAAACGTACAGAGTTTACACCTTAAATCATACTGTGTAAGTCATTTACAAGTGTGCTTATTATCAAAATTCTAAAAAACTATCTTTTATGGAAAATATATTATTCCCAACAGATTTTTCAGATGTTTCAATGAATGCATTTTTGTATGCACTTGAATATGCTCAAAAGACAGAGGCTAAAATTATTGTATTTCACGCTTTTCAAGAAGAAGCTGAAGCCAGTAAACAAGAGCAAAAAATTTATGAAAAAATAGACATTCAGAATTTTAGAAATAAAAAAGAAACCTTCCCTCCTTTTGAAAAATTAATCTCAAAAAAAGGGTACAACGACGTAAAAGTTAAATACGTAGTAAGAGAAGGTGCTTTTTTAGAAACTTTTAAACAGTATGTTTTTAAAAGAGAAGATAAAATAGACCTTGTAGTAATGGGCACTCAAGTAAGCAAAAACCATTTATTTGAACTTTTTACAGAGTCTAACACAGTTACAATTCTAGACGAAATTAATAAACCCGTAATCGTGGTACCTAGCGAGGCTGTTTTTGATGGAAGACTTGATAATATTATGTTTTTAGTAGATTATAATGACGATGAAAAAGAACCCTTAGAAGACCTTATTAAACAATCTAAACAGTTTAACTCTAAACTTCATGTTGTACATTTTGACCTTGCTCATGGAGCCAGTATTGTACCGCTAATGGATCGATTTAAAAATTCATTGGAAAATCAAAACTTTAAAAATGTTACCTACAAAACAATAGACTCTATAAATCTTAAACAATCATTATTAGAATATTGTAACGACAATAAGATTGATATTGTTTACCTAATTAACCATAGACGTAATTTTTATCAACGCATGTTTACTTACAGTCTTGCCGAAGATTTAATCAAAAACATAAACACACCTATTATGGCCATTTATAGAGATTAATCTCTTTGTCATTATAATACTTTCTTACTCAACTTTTTTTTTCTTCTGAAATTTCACGAAAAACCAACATAGGTTTTCATTAAAAAGATAACTTCTATTGTAAGGAATCAATAATCTTTAAAGACTAACAATCTATTACTTACCACATAAAAACACGTATAATATAATCTTTTGTTAATTTATGAATGAACGTTCATTTTTTAAATATCTTTGTACCATAATATAACACAATGGCTAAACTTCAAAAAAGTATTGATAAACGAAAAGCGTTAATAAAAGCTACCATTGAACTAGTAAATAACAATGGTTTTCATGCTACTCCTATGAGTAAAATAGCTAAAATGGCGAACGTTTCTCCAGGAACAATTTATCTGTATTTTGAAAACAAACAGGATTTAGTCAACCAGACATACATTGAAGTAAAAACAGAGTATACAAATTATGCCTTTAAAACCTATGATCTCACTATGACGGTCGCAGAAGGATTTAAAACTATTTGGTTTCGTATCGCAGATTTTAAATTAAATGAATGTGAAAACGCGTTGTTTTTAGCGCAATGTGATAATACACCCATGATTGATGAAGAAAGTAGACAAGAAGGAATCAAGCACCTACAGCCTTTGTTAGATTTATGGACAAGAGGAAAAAATGAAAGCTTAATCAAACCTATTTCAAACCACATGCTGTATGCATATGCGATTAATCCGCTTTCATTTTTATTAATGTCACAAAAACGTGGAGCTATAAAATTAAATAAAAAAAATATGGAAGAAGCTTTTGAAGCAGCTTGGACCAGTATAAAGTTGAATAAATAATAAAACAAGAAATATGGAATTATTAGATAAATTAAAATGGAGATATGCCGCTAAAGCCATGAATGGTGAAAAAGTTGCTGAAGATAAAATGGAAAGAATTCTTGAAGCAGCGCGATTAGCTCCAACTTCAAGTGGGTTACAACCTTTTGAAATCATTGTGATTAAAAATCAAGAATTAAAAGAAAAAATTAAACCTGTTGCTTGGAATCAGACAGTAATTACAGACTGCTCTCACCTACTTGTTTTTGCTGCCTGGGACACATATACTGCAGAAAGAATTAATTATATGTTTGATTTAACAAACGAGATTCGCGGTTTTAAAAGTGAAGGTTGGGAAAATTATCGTCAAATGCTATTAAATGCATACCCACAAAAAGATCCAGAAGAAAACTATAATCATGCTGCAAAGCAAGCTTACATTGCTTTTTCACATGCAATAACTGCTGCTGCTTTTGAAGGTGTAGATGCAACTCCATTAGAAGGATTTGACGCAAACGCTGTAGATGAAATATTAAACCTTAAAGAAAAAGGATTACGTAGTGCCGTAATGCTACCTGTTGGTTATAGAGCTGAAGATCAAGATTGGTTGGTAAACCTAGTTAAGGTTAGAAAACCTATGGAAGATCTTGTTACTGTTATTGAATAAATAACAAAAAAGCTATTTTAAAAATTAATAAGAAAAAGAAGATGAATAATTTTGAATTTAAAAACCCTACCAAAATCATTTTTGGAAAGGATACAATAGCTAAGTTACAAAACGAAATCCCTCAAGACGCTAAAGTGTTATTACTCTATGGTGGTGGTAGCATAAAGAAAAACGGAATATATAATCAAGTAAAATCTGCCCTTGAGCAATTTGAAGTAACAGAATTTGGCGGTATTCCTGCAAATCCTGAATACGCTATACTATTAGAAGCTTTAAAGGTTATAAAAGAAAATAACATTACTTATTTACTTGCTGTAGGTGGTGGTTCTGTGATTGATGGAACTAAATTTTTATCGGCAGCTGCAGTTTATAATGGTGATACTCCTTGGGATATTTTAACAAAGCATATTAGAACTGAAAAAGGAATGCCTTTTGGTGCTGTTTTAACTTTACCAGCTACAGGATCTGAAATGAATTCTGGTGCTGTTATTACTAGAAAAGAAACACAAGAAAAACTAGCTATGGGTGGACCTGGCTTATTTCCTGAGTTTTCTATCTTAGATCCACAAGTTATAAGCTCTATTCCAGAACGCCAACTTGCAAACGGATTAACAGATGCTTTTACTCACGTGCTTGAACAATACATGACCTACCCTATTGGTGCTTCATTACAAGACCGTTTTGCCGAAAGTATTTTGCAAACCCTTGTAGAAGTAGCTCCAAAAGTATTAAAAGATCCCACAGACTATCAAGCAACCTCAAACTTTATGTGGAGTTGTACAATGGCCTTAAACGGATTAATACAAAAAGGAGTTCCTGGAGATTGGGCCATACATATGATGGGACATGAACTTACAGCTTTATTTGGTATAGATCATGCTCGTACGCTAGCTATAATTACACCTAGTCATTACAAATATAATTTTGAGGCTAAAAAAGAAAAATTAGCACAATATGCAGAACGTATTTGGAATATAACAGATGGATCTACAGAAGATAAAGCTCAAGCTGCAATAGACAAAACAGAAGCTTTTTTCCATCAATTAGGTATAGATACTAAACTTTCAGAATACACTGAAAAGTATGAAGGTACTGCAGAAGAAATAGCAAAACGCTTTACTTCTCGTGGATGGAAACTAGGTGAAAGACAAAGCTTAATGCCTGAAGATGCAGAAAAGATTGTAAAAATGTCTTATTAAGCATTTAGTAAAATAACTATATTGAATACAACAAAAGTCGCTTAAAGCGGCTTTTGCTGTATTTTAGATATAAGTCAAAACGTATAGCTTAGCTTTATATAAAAAAATAATTGGCTAAGTCACTTAAAATAAATAGACTGAAGATTACAGTTTAAAATTGTGAATATCTATTCTAATTTTTCACTTTATCAGCTTGTCTGTCTCACTATATTTGACCTCTTTAAAAAAATAAAAACATGAGCGCAACTTGGTACGAATGCAAAGTAAAATATAGAAAATTTGACGAAACTACAGGCACACAAAAAGTAAAAACAGAACCTTTTTTGGTAGATGCTATTTCTTATACTGAAGCCGAAAGTAGAATTACTCAAGAGATTTCTGCTTATTTAACAGATAGTGATGAGATTAAAATTACAAATATCAAAGTCGCTAATTATGCAGAAATTCATCCTTTTGAAAACTCTGATAGATGGTTTAAATCTAAAGTAGCATTAATTGCTTTTGATGAAGAAAGCGGTAAAGAACGTAAAACAAACCTTTATCTTTTAGTACAAGCTAATGATGTTAAAGAAGCTTTTGATAACACTATGCAAGTGATGAAAGATACTATGGGAGATTATACAATCCCTGCTATATCAGAATCACCAATTATGGATGTATTTCCTTACTTTTCTGGTGAAGAAGATGAAATGGAGAACCTGAAAAAATTTATGGCATTAAAGGACTCTGTACCCGTAAAAGCAGACTTTGATGAAGATCTTGAACTAGCAGATGTCATCGCAGAAGAAACTGAATAAAAACAAAAAAGTGAGCTAACTAGTATATACTACCCGTTAGCTCACTTTTTTTTAATCCAAATTCTTTATTTTAAATTTTTTAAAGAATTTATTATAGCTGTTGCCTCTGCTCTTTGCCTATAATCTGCATCTAAAAAAGCAAATTGAATAACCCCATCTTTATCTATAACATAAGTTGCAGCTAAAGGTAGCTCATTGCTATCGTCACCATTCTTTTCTTGTAAACCAAAACCAGCTTGATAGATTGATGCTACTGCATCAGTGAGTTTAAATACAACACCATATTTTTTTCCAACAAGATTACCTACATCACTTAAAACCGTAAATGATAGTTGGTTTTTTTCTGAAGTACTTAAAGAATTATCCGGTAATTCTGGAGTTAAAGCTATAAGCGTCGCTCCTTCTTTTTCAAACTCAGGTAATTTTTCTTGTAAATAGTGTAATGTAATATTACAATATGGGCACCAACCACCTCTGTACCACGTTAAAACAACTGGTCCATCTTTTAGTGTATCATATAATGCAACAGGTTTATTTACAGCATTATTTAAAATAAAATTAGGTGCTTTATCCCCTACATTTAATACGCTATCAAGTATTCCAGAATTTGAAACACTCGAGATACCGTCTGCATATATTTTACTTTTTTCGTCAGAAAACTTAGCAGTACCTTCTTTACGTTTTACTTCTAATAACGCATCTAATGTTCCTTTGCTCATAGTTGATTCTATTTTTTAAATGTCTATTATAAATAGTGTTTTTACTTATTCAACAACAGATTTATTCTGTATTAAATCTGTTAGAACTTCTTTAAATAAATCTATAGGTTGTGCTCCAGTAACAGCACTTTTTCTATTAAAAACAAAAGTAGGTACAGAAGTAACTCCTAGGTTTTTCCATTCTGCTTGTTTACTTCTTACTTCATATCTAGCAGTATCATCATTTAATTGTAATAATGCTTCTTCTGCGTTTAAACCTACACTTTCTAATGCTTCTTTTAAAACATCTTTTTTAGAAACATCTTTACGATCACTAAAAAAAGCTTTTGTCAAAGTCATTTTTAATTCGGTTTGTTTCCCAAATTGATGTGCATACTCTAATAAAATATGAGCATCAAAGGTGTTTACCATGCGCATTTCATCAAAATAATCAAACGTAAACCCTAGTTCTGCTCCTACTTGAGTCATGTGTTTTTTAGACTCTTTTTGTTGCGCTAAAGTAGATCTATATTTCTCTGTAATATGCTCTGTTATATTTTGACCTTCTGCCGGCATATTTGGGTTCAACTCAAAAGGTTGCCACTCTATCTCAACTTGATCTTTAAGACCTAGTTCTGTGATTGCCTTCTCTAATCGTTTATAACCTATAGTACACCAAGGACAAACAACATCAGAAACAATATCTATTTTTAATTTATCTGCCATTTTACTTTTTTTTAATTATCAAATTTTATTTGAAATCTTTAATGCTTAGATTATTATCAAACTTAATATCCGACCAAGTAACCTGTATCCAAGGTGCGTCAGTTACTTCTGCGTCCCAAGTTGAAGCTTTGTATTTTCTTTTTGTAGGTAATAATAAACCATCAACATTTTCGTAGTCAAGTTCCATTAAAAAAGGAGTTTCCATTTTCCCAAAGTCTGCCACAGTAAAAAGAAATTGATCTACCATAGCCGTTTCTTTGTTTATGTACAATTGGTAAATATCTGTTGGTCTGTTGTCTTCTGTGATAAAACTAACTTTTACAATTTCGTAGGCTTTATCATCAATCTGCTTTTCGCCTTTGTATTCATATTTTACACTATCATCCATTAATTTTTGCATCATAGCAAACCAATAAAAATTAGTGTGTCTATTAAATACCACTCTTTTCATTTGAGCTTCATCTTCTAACTCATTTCCGTTATGTCTTAACCAATAGTTTTTTCCATCATAACCCTGTTCTATTGTTCCTTCTAAATCTGGCAATGTTCTTTCGTGGGTAGTGTATGCTCCACAAGACAATTCTCCATCAAACATATATTTTTCAACCGAAACATCTTTTTTCCCATCTGGAGTTTGATACGTATAGGTATATATTACATCTTTTTTACGCATGAGCTCACTATAATCACCTACTTTTTGAACCATATTATATACGAGTTCGTGCCCCTCATTTTGAAAGTCTGGTGTTACTTCTTGGGCTTCTTGCGCTTCTTTAACTTCTTGATTTTCAATTTTTGTTTTTTCATTATTGCCACATGACATTAATACTAAGCTTAAAATTCCGGTAATAATTTTGATTTTCATTTGATCTTGTTTAAGTATAATTGGTATCGTTTTAAAATGCTAATTGTAGTTATTATAACAGTTACGTTTTTAAATTAATGAGTTAGTATCATTTATCTGCGTATTAATATACTACTTAATTCTTGTTTACAAATAAACCCTCCGCTTTCACGGAAGGTTTACCACTAACAGAAATCTGTGGTTTATAGATTATGAAACCACATTGTCTTTAGACCAGGCAAACTTTTTAAAAGGTTCGTCTACTGGTGTATTTGCAATATGATTTACATAATTGCTTATTGTTTTTTGAGATAAGCCTAAGATAATTTCTAAAACTTGTTGCTCATTATATCCTGCTTCATAAAAAGCAGTTAAGTCATTTTGAGAAACATGACCACGATTACGAACTACTGTTAAAGTCATAGTACGTAACGCTTCTAATTTTTCATTTTCTAGAGGAGTCTCTGTACGTAATGCTTCTGTGATGGCATCATCTACTTTCATCATTTTTGCAATACCCGTATGTGCAGGAACACAATAATGACAAGCGTGCTCAACATTAATTGTTTGCCAAACAACCGTTAATTCTTCTTCGTTGAATGATGTTTGCGTAAATAATTCGTGTAAATTTTGGTATGCTTTTAATGTTTCTGGAGATGTCGCTAGTACACCGTGTAACCCAGGAATCATACCAAAAGATTTTTGTGAGTTTTCTAATAATGCTTTACTTCCTTCTGGAGCTGATGCTATATCTTGTATTTTTAATGTTGTCATAATTTTAATTTTGTATTTCTTATAGCTAAACGAATGGTTAGTTATAGGTTAAAAAAAAAGTTTAAATATTAATAAAGGTTAATTCTATAAAATCTTCTATTTCTTTTTTGGTATTAACGCGTGCTGCAGCTGCGAGACCATGTTTTGCTAACAATAAAAAATTTGCTTTCTTTTCTATCGTTGCTTCATCCATAGAAGAATTCATTTTCAATTTTTCAATGATTATAGATTTTAAGTTATCCATAAAGCTAGACATTTGTTCTTTGATAATTTTATCATCACTATCAGAAAACTCATTATAGGTGTTGGTAACTAAACATCCTTTAATGTGGTCGCTTTTAAAATTAGAACTTACAGAATCATAAAAAAATTGTTTAATATCTTCTACGCCACGAGTTCCATTTTTAAAATTTTCTAAAGTATTACCTACTCTAGAATTATAGCACTTTAAGCTTTCAAGGAATAAACCTTGCTTACTACCAAAACTAGAATAGATAGAAAACTTATTAATTCCCATTACTTCTTCAAGCATCGTCATAGAAGTTGCATCATAGCCTTTTTGCCAAAAAAGCTCCATCGCCTTTTCTACAACTTCAGCTTCATCATATTGTTTTTTACGTGCCATGTATTTAATTAGACCACAAAACTAACTAATCATTTAGTAATGAAAAAATGATTAACTTTTAATTAATAAAAAGGTACATTAATTAAACTGTTTTTACCTTCTTTACTCTAGAAACACTATCGTTTTTAGAAAGAGATAGTCTAACAATACTATCTTCTTCAGCTGTTAAATCGTGTAAAACGTCTCCTTCTAAAAAAATAAGAGAGCCTTCTAACATTTGTTGTTGGGTATTATTTACACCAAAAGAAATGGCTCCTTTAAAAATTTCGACCACAATAGGAAAAGGAGTTTTATGCGCTTTCATTTGTTGCCCTTTTTTAAAAACAATTCTAATTTCTTTTGTAGAATTGGTCTCAAACAATACGCTTATTGAAGGTTTGAGATCTTGATAAGTAAGATCTTGTGTCAGTGATGCTATTTTCATATTTTCATTTTTAGTAACTATGACTATTTAATTTATACATAAACATTTCGGCCATTTTTTCACCTCTAGTTTTCGCTTCATCTGCTAACTGCCCTTTAAAATTTTTATCCATCGAAGTATTAAAAAGATAAAGCCAACGTTCAAAATGATGGGCTTTTAATGGCAATTTGCGATGTGGCGCAAAAGGTGACCCTTTATATGCATATTCATGTAAAAGAATCGTTTGCCAAAAACGATACATTTTATCTAAGTGTTCTGGCCACTTATCTTTAATGAGATTATTAAATATTGGGCCTAATAGTTCGTCTTTCTGTATGGCACTATAAAAGGTGTCTACCATTAATTCAATGTCTTTTCTGTCTGTAATATCTTTCATCGCTAATGGTTTAAATTCTTATTATTATTTCTCTGATAACTATATAAATTATTAGACCTAACGTTTTAAAACGGTATTTCCTAAGGCTAACTCTTTTACTACACTAAGTAAATTAGATGCTGCTAGAGTATTGTTAAGTTGCGCCCTAATATTCACAAATTGATCGTGCATAGGACAAGGTTCATTTGCATTACAAATACTTAAACCTAAAGCACATTCTTCAAATAATTGATCTCCATCAATGGCTTTTACTATTTGCTTTAGTGTAATTTTTTCAAGTAATTCTTTTTCTATGCTATATCCTCCGTTAAATCCTTTTGTAGCATTAATAATGGCTGCTTTAGATAAAAACTGTAAGACTTTTGCTGTAAATGCAACAGGAGAGTCTATAGCTTCTGCTATTTCCTTTAAACTTGCTCGCTTCCCCTCTTGAGATTGTTGTGCAATATAAATGGTAGCTTTAATACCGTATCTACAGGTTTTAGAAAACATTTAGTCTTATTTTAATACAAAAATACGGCATGTTTAGTAATCGGACAAAAACATCCGATTATATTTTACACTAGTTGAGTACTTAAATTAAAAATCACTTAAAAACGTTACTCAACATCTTTAAGCTTTGCACTATCAACTAAGATGGTATCTTTGCCATTATAAGATCACTTACATTATGCCGTTTAAAAAATTACACCCAGCAATACAAGAGAAACTAACAGAAATAGATTTTACCACTCCTACTCCATTTCAACGCAAGAGTATCCCTGTAATAAAAAGTGGCGCAAATGTATTTTGTACAGGAGCTAAAGATTGCGGGAAAACAACCACATTAATACTTACAACCTTACAAAAACTAAAGTACAAATCTGAAGGAGATGTACCTAGAGCTATCATTCTTGTAGAGAACAAAGAAAGAGCTTTAGCCCTAGAAGAGGCATTTGCTTCTTTTATGAGTTATAACCAACTGCGTGTCTATGCTGGTTATGATCAATTACATATTGATGTACAAAAATCTGAAATATTTATAGGAGTTGACATACTTATTTCTACACCCAAATCACTAAATAAGCTATTTTTAGCCAATGGTGTCGGCACTTCTCAGTTAATGATTTTAAGTGTAGATGATGCAGAATTTCTATCACAAAAATCATCTTATGAAGCATTAATGGCTGTGAGTCAAAACATAAAAAAATGCCAGTATGTTATGTATTCAGAAAAGATGTCTCCTAAACTAAAACGTCTTGAGAATTTTTTTATGGAGTATGCTAAAGTGGTAAACGGATAAAAATTATAGACTACCGGGATGCTAGTTTAACACGTATATTAATTAAAAAATCAAGTTAGCTCCAATTACCGTATTGACATATTGGTCTTGATTCATGATTCTTTAGTCTGTTTCTATTTAAATAATACTAACTTCGGAAATATTAAAACCCAATGATTCCTAAATTACATTACATTTCTCAAGGAAATTCTCCAAAAGAACATCTTGAAAATATACAAAAAGCTTGCACTTCTGGTGCAGAGTTAGTGCAATTACGGTTAAAGAATATTTCAGAAAAGAAATTTTTAAAAATTGCCACACAAGCAAGAGAAATAACCGCTCATTATCAAACAAGGCTGATTATTAATGATGCTTATAAAGTTGCAAAAGCTGTTAAAGCAGATGGTGTACATCTTGGAAAATCAGACTCCTGCCCTAGCATTGCTAGAAAACATCTTTATTCTTGGCAAATAATAGGAGGAACAGCAAACACAATACAGGATTGCGAAATACTTTTAGACAAACAAGTAGATTATATTAGCTTAGGCCCATTTAGAACTTCAAAAACAAAAGAAAATACACCTGCTGTTCTTGGCATACAAGGATATACAGCTATTACAGATGTATTAAAAACGGGTACACCTTTACTTGGCGTAGGTGGCATCACTACAGAAGATGTGGCAGATCTATTAAATGCAGGTATTTCTGGAATTGCAGTTTCTGAAGCTATCACTAAAGACTTCAATAGCATAAGTATTTTTCATAAATTACTTAACGCCTCTTCTACAGCGGAGCAGAAATATACATTTGACTAACTGTTGCATTTTTACTTCGGAAGAAAATAACCACAAACACCTTATTTAAATAAACTAGCTATTGCTTAAAAAAGTATATTCGCGCGATGTGGATGTATCTAGGCCTACTGGCAGCACTTTTTTTAGGTTTACACAACCTGTGTAAGAAACACGCAGTACAAGGAAATGAAGTGTTTCCTGTGCTTCTTGGCACCATTACTAGCGGGTTTTTATTTGTAGCTGGATTTTACATATTAGCAACTTTCTATCCTGAATATGCGATAGAAAATGGATATGATTTTCAAAAAATTTCCTGGCAAACACACGGATTTATCTTTATAAAGTCTTGTATAATGGCGGGTTCTTGGGTTTTGGCCTATCAAGCGCTAAAACATTTACCCATAACTATTGTAACTCCCATAAGATCTGCAGGACCTTTTTTCACCTTTATAGGTGCAATGATTATTTATAAAGAAAGCCCCAATGTATACCAATGGATTGGGTTCTTTTTAATCATTTTTTCTGTGATCTTGTATTCAAGAATAGGGAAAAAAGAAGGTATTATTTTTAAACGTAATAAGTGGATTTTTGCAATTATTGGCGCTACTTTTTTAGGTGCGAGTAGCGGTCTCTATGATAAGTTTTTAATTCAAAACATAAGTTTAAATCCGCAAACTTTACAGTTTTGGTTTTGTTTATACACCATCCTTATTTTACTTGTCATATTAACGATAACGTGGTTTCCTTACGCAGAAAAAAGACGTGCATTTAAATTTAGATGGTCTATTGTAGCTGTTGGTGTATTGTTACAAGCAGCAGATTATTTTTACTTTAAAGCTCTTCAAGATCCAGATGCTTTAATCATGCTATTATCTGCCATAAAACGTAGTCAACTCATCATTGCAGTTGTAATTGGAGGCATCATCTTTAAAGAACAAAACAAACGTAAAAAACTCGTGCCCTTAGCCTGTATTATGCTAGGCGTATTTTTAATACTTTACGCTTAAAACGTATTATTTAATGTTTAGCGTTTGCCCTATTGAAAGTGTATTAGATGTTAAGCTATTTAAACGCGTTAAATCACTCACAGAAATCCCAAATTTTCTAGATATCGAATACAAAGTATCCCCCTTTTGAACTTCGTAAGTTGAAGATTTAGACGCTACCGCTTCTACCTCATTAACACTATCCTTATTAGCCACAACTTGCTCTGTAACCTCACTCACACGTATCTCTTGGTCTACACTAAGAGTATCTAATGAAATATCTGGATTTAAAGCCTTTAGCTCTGCTATTGATGTATTATATTTTTTAGAAATTGAATACAACGTTTCACCTTTGCTAATAATATGAGTACTTGCAGCACTTACCACTTCACTTTTAGTTGGAGCTGTTGTGATTGTAGGTTTATTTATAATTTGATCTACAACAGAAGTACTAGAGACAAAGTTTTTAGGCTTGTTTGTAATAATCTCACCTGTTCTAACATTAATATAAGCTGTTTTTCCATCAAGAATGACTTGATCGTATGTGTCTGTCGCTTCTGTGTTTTGTGCAAAAACACTCAATGAACAAATAAAAATAAGTGAACCAATAGTACGTTTCATAAATAAATTTTGAGATTGCAATTATAAATAAAATAAGGTTGAAAGAAGCTTATTTCACAAGTGTTTTCGATGATAAATCATTAAAATTTGGCTAAAACCTAAAAATTAGAATCTTACCATTTTAGAACTTGTCTATTTTAGTTTAAACATAAAAAAAGGACTGTGACCAGCACATTTCAGAAGTACTTTTAGCACTACCAATCAATAGGGAAATAATCTTTTAAAAATTTACCACTCCAATGTTTACCCGTATTAATCCCATCAATTAATGGATCCATAACACGCGCTGCGCCATCTACAATATCTAACGGAGGTTGAAAATCGTGTACTTCTACTTTCTTTTTAGACAATTCAACTGGGTCTTCGTCTGTCACCCAACCGGTATCTACGGCATTCATATAAATTCCAGATTTTGCAAAAGTAGCAGCAGAAGTATGTGTTAACATATTTAAAGCTGCTTTTGCCATATTTGTATGCGGATGACGATCTTCCTTTTTAAAACGGTGAAACTTCCCTTCCATCGCAGATACGTTAATAATGTGTTTTTTACCTGTATTCTCTTTCATCATCACATTAGACAAACGATTACATAAAACAAAGGGCGCCACAGCGTTAACGAGCTGTACTTCTACCATTTCGGTAGTTTCAATTTCGCCTAACTTTAAACGCCAACTATTGGTTTTACGTAAATCTACTTGCTGTAAATCTGCATCTAGTTTTCCCTCCGGAAATACCTCTGAAGCTTGTAATGTGTTATCAAAACTATAAGGAATTTGTGATAATTCTGCCGAGTTTCTTAATCCAATACCTGGTTCTGGACCGTGCCACGTTACAGGCAGCACATTATTTTTATTTGTTTTTGAAGTGCCCACGCTTAAGCTAGACAATTCTTCAAGACAACTTTCGTGATCTTTTAATAAGGGTTGTGCCAATAAAGGCAGTTGATCTATAGGCAGTTTTTCATTTTCCATTAAATGAAAATAAAAACCTGAAGGTCTTCGTACCGTTTGGGCAGCATTATTAATTAAAATATCTAGTCTATCATATTTTTGTTCTATATAGTTACAGAAAATTTCTACACTTGGTATATGTCTTAAATCTAAGCCATGAATATGCAGTCTGTCACTCCATTGATTATAATCTTCTTCTTTTGAAAAACGGATTGCCGAATCTGCAGGAAATCGTGTTGTAGCAATTACAGTAGCTCCAGAACGTAAGAGCATTAACGTAATATGATATCCTATTTTTAATCGAGACCCGGTTATGACAGCTACTTGATCTTGTAAATCTGTAGTCTGAAAACGTTTTGCATAATTTAAATCACCACATTCTGTACACATCGCGTCATAAAAATGGTGCAATTTTGTGTAAACTGTTTTACAAACGTAACAGTTGCGTGGAGATTCTAATTCTGGGGTATCTTCATTAGAAGGTGCCACTAATAATTTTGGTGCTACAAATAAGTCTGCTTCTCTTGCAGAGCGAATACCCGTAGATTTACGTGCATGCCTATCTCTAGCAATCATTTTACGTTTTGCAGCTTTTTTAGCGTCTTTACGTCTTCGCTTAAACTCGTCACGATTAGGCCTTGATAATTCTCCAGCTACTTTGTATAGTGCTACACGCTGTGCTTCTGGCATTTCAAAAAGCTGATTTGTGTCATCTAGTAAAGACTGTAACGTTTCAATACAAGCTTCAATATCTAGGGTTGGTTTTTCTTTACTCATGGGTAGTTTTACTTCAGAAATATGCTGAATTTAATTCTTTTTAAACACTTAACAATGGTTACTGTTATTTAAACAACAAGATCAATATCAAGCTATAGAATTTCAGAAACAAAGATAATCACTCTTTTAAGACTAAAAACTATTGTAAACTAAAAGAGCCCATCTAAATATAATGGGCTCTCTAAATGATAATGAAAAATATTAGCTAGTAATAAAATTAAACGAAATTTTAATACCTTCAATAATCATCCCGGTACCAATTATCGCTATAATAAGCCCCATTATTTTACCAATTACAGAAATAACATTATTTCCTACTGTAGCAACCACAAAATCACTCATTCTAAAGGTTAAATAGGTTAAGAAACACATGAGGCCAAACATGAGAACTACCAATATTATATGTATATAAGAAACATCTGCTACAAAATTCATTGCTGTTACAATTGTTCCTGGCCCTGCAATTATAGGAATCGCCAATGGTGATACTGCTATATTTTCATCAATATCTACTTTTTTAAGATTCTTAACATTAGAAGCTTTAGATTGTAACATTTCGAAACCAATAAAAAAGATTAGAATCCCACCTGTTATTTTAAATGCGGGGATACTAATATTGAATAATTCGAAAATGTACTTTCCTAAAATTATAAATAGTGTCACAATCACAAAAGCAATAATATTTGCTCTTGTATTTATATCTCTCTTTGTCTTTTTATCTGCACCTTGTGTTAGCGATAAAAAAACGGTCATATTAGATATAGGATTGGTTATCGCAAAAAAACCGGTAAAAACCGTAAGCGAAAATGTGATTAAGTTATCCATAAGTAGTTATATTTCGTTTTAATAAAAACACAATTAATCTTCCCAACCCCAAGGCGCTTCTGGTGTTGCGATAGGTGTTGTAAGATCCATCACAACTTTAAAAACACGTTCTGATCCTAGACGACGTAAGTTATAGGTAAATGTAGTTTCATCTATAGTAATCCACCACACATTTGTTGCAGCTGCAGGTATCATATTTTGGGTATGCGCATCTGCAGGAAAAAACTGAAGATCCGCAAGTCCCACATTGCTTGAAGTTCCTCCGTAAAAGTTGATTTTTTCTTCTGTACCATCTTCATGACGATGATCGTGTTTTAATGATATAATACCATCATTCATTGTTAAAATCCAAGTACGCGATCTGTCTTCACCTACAAAAAAAGGAATTTTCATTTCATTTTCAGAACAAGATTTCACGTGCATTTCTAATCTTTTTCCTCCAAAGGCTTCATCATCTTCTGGTAGTACTAATGTACCCGCATAAGCATTTCCGCAGTGCGATTTTAAGGTATTCCAGAATATAGCAGAAGGAGTGCTTTCTTGACTAAAACCTTGTAAAGTAAAGAAACCAATAAAGAAAATAATGACGTGTTTTAAAGACATAGAAGCTGGTTTAATATTGAAAAATGATGTGATTGTATTTTATTAAAAATTAATTTACTAGAAATTAATTAGACTATTAAATTACTGCTTCTAATAGCTTAATTTTTTCGTTTAATTCTGTTTGTAAAGCTTCATCTTTAATTCCATTTTCAGAAAAATTAGTATCAAAAAAAGGCAATGAAAAGTCTGCTATTATATTACCGCCCAATCTTGGAAAACCAGCTTTTGCAATACCCAGCACTGTTTGTGCACCTCTTCCTCCTGGCGAAGTAGCCATTAAAAGCATTGGTTTTTCTTTCCAAACTTTTGGGTTAATTCTAGATAACCAATCATAAGCACTTTTAAAAGCTGCTGAATAAGCACCATTATGCTCTGCTAAAGAAATAACGAGTCCGTCGGCAGCATCAATTAGGTCGTGTAAACGTGTGGCACCTGCAGGTATACCGTGTTCCACTTCGTGATCTATACCGTACTGAGGAATATTAAAATCATTTAGATCTGCTACAATTGTCTCAGAATTAGCCACTTGTTTTGCTACATAAGTAGCTAAAGCTTTATTTATTGATTTTTTACTATTACTACCTCCTAGTGCTATTATTTTTTTCATTTGAAATATTATTAGTTTCGTTTTTTAGTCGTGTATCAAAGAAATCCTAACAAGTATTAATTACCAGATAGAGATACGTTCTTCTTCAGATTTATAATTTACATCTCCTTCTTTTACATCAAAGGCTTCATAAAATGGTGTGAAATTCATTAAGGGTCCGTTTACACGCCACATAGGAGGCGAATGAGGATCTGTAGTTACATAATTACGTAAAAACTCGTCTCTCATTTTTACACGCCAAATACGCGCAACAGACAAAAAGAAACGTTGTTCTGGAGTATATCCACCTATTTTTTCGTCACCTTGAGCTTGTTTTGTTTTCTGAAAAGCATCAAAAGCAATCGCTATACCGCCATTATCAGCGGTATTTTCTCCAACTGTTAATGCTCCTTTTAAGTGCAAACTATCCAAAACAGTAAAGGCTCCATATTGTTCGATAATCTGATTGGTTTTTCCTTTAAATTTATCATAATCCTCAGCTGTCCACCAATTGGTAACATTACCATCTTTATCATATTGTGCGCCTTGATCATCAAAGGCATGGGTAAATTCGTGACCAATTACCATCCCAATTCCCCCATAATTTACAGCATCATCTGCGTATAAATCAAAATAAGGGGCTTGTAAAATTCCTGCTGGAAAAACAATTTCATTTAAAGAAGGATTGTAATACGCAGTCACTGTAGATGGTGTTGTGTGCCATTCATCTCTATTAGGAGCTTTATTAAGTTGCGCTAGTTTATATTCAAAATCATTTTTTCGAAGCGCTACAACATTTTCAAAATAAGTATCTTTATTTATGGTGACATCATAAGTTCGCCATACATCTGGATATCCTATTTTTTTACTAATAGCAAACAACTTCTCTTTTGCTTTTACTTTTGTGCTGTCGCTCATCCAATCTAAATTTTCAATACGACGCTCTAAGGTTTTCTGAAAATTATTAACTAAATCTAATGCACGCTCTTTTGCTGCTTCATTAAAATACCTTTTTACATATAATTGCCCCAAAGCAAAACCTAATTGTTGGTCTACACGACGTACCATTTGTTTAGCTCTTGATTGTTGTTCACTTTGCCCAGATAATATTTTTGAATACGCAAAAGATGCATCTTGAAAAGGTTTGCCTAATATAGTTGCATGTGACTTGATTGAATTTGCTTTTAAATACGTTTTCCATTGTTCTAAAGGCACCTGAGATAACATTTTGTCTAACGTATCATAATATACTGGCTGCCGAACATCTAGTGTTGTGATATCCATCCCTAAGGTATTAAATATACTAGCCCAAGAGATGTTTTTGTTTCTTTTATCTAGAGCCTCTAAGGTCCATTTGTTATAATTATCTTTAATGGAACGACGTTCAATTCTTGTTTTATGAGATGCTGCTAATTGTTTTTCAATGTTAAAAACAACATTTGCCATTTTCCCAGCATGTTCCTGACCTGTAAGTTCAAATAGCGAAGTAATATACTGAAGATAGGCTTCTTGTATCTCAATTACAGAAGTATCTTCTCCAAAATAATAATCACGATCTGGCAAACCCAATCCTGTTTGCCCTAAGTGTAAAATATTTAAAGAGCTGTTTTCTTGATCTGCAGAAATATAAGCGCTTATTATAGAATAATCACCCGTTTTCATTTGTGTAGCAACAAAATCTAACATTTCTGAAACACTCTCAAGAGAGTTTATACGATCTAAAATAGGTTGAATAGGAGTTATACCACGTTTATTTATACTAATGGTATCCATTCCAGACGCATAAAAATCTCCTACTAATTGCTCAGTACTTCCCTCAGGATTTTTTACCCCAGAAACCTCTTCTAAAATATTTTTAAGTAATTCTTGCTGTGGAATGTTTAAAAAACGATACGACCCAACTCCTACTTGGTCATCTGCAATAACAGCACTATCATACCAGCTTTTGTTTACATGATTATAAAAATTATCTCCTGGTTTAATTGCAGTATTTATACCATCAAAAACTACAGGTTCTTTTGTTTGGAGCACTTCGTTAGTTTTATCAGGTTCATTTTTACAACTCGTAAAAGCTAATGCTAGAACAGATAAATAGATCAGTGATTTCATAAATAGAGAAAGATTAATTATAATCTCAAATATAGCAATTATAATACTGCTTTAATTAACTAAATAGACACATCCTTTCAAAATTTTAACATATTTAATGCGATAAAACACACTTAGTAGTGCTAAATGGTTATTTTTACATTTATCCTCATAATAATAAATTTATAACCAAATAATATTATGATTATCACTCGCCTTTGTATTTTAATAATTCTCACCTCTTTTCCTGTTTTTTCTCAAGTTGGTATCAATACAACTACACCAGACACATCTAGTGCATTAGATATTAAATCTACTTCTAGTGGTATATTAATTCCTAGAATGACAGAAAACCAAAAAATGAATATTTCCAATCCCACAAAGGGATTATTGATTTTTCAAATAGATGGAAATGAAGGTTTTTGGTATTTTGATAGTTCATATTGGATTCCTATCGATTCTAATGGAGAATTTACTAGTTACAACGGTGTTGTCTATAACACAACAAGTCCTCAAAGTGATGATTTTGTTATCGGAAGTAATTCTTTAGATGATGTTTCTGGAGAAAATGATGATAGTCGTTTGTTTTTTGATAAAGGAAAATCTGCATTTAGAGCAGGATATACTAATGGCACAAATTGGGATAACTCCAACCTAGGCGATTATAGTATTGGATTAGGTAATAACGTTGTAGCCCCTTCAACAAGTGAAATTGCTCTAGGTAGTTATAATACAGATTACTTAACAGCAGCTAGTAATACAGATAGAATTTTTAGTGTTGGTAATGGCTATGAGGACGGAGAAGATATTGTTAGAAATAATGCTTTAACAATATTAAAAAATGGGAATATAGGTATTGGAACAGAAACTCCAACCGAAGTTTTAGAGTTACACGGAAATTCGAATAATAATTGGGATGCAGATTTAGACATATATAGTTATAGTACAAATCTTACATCTTTTCATATAAGAAGTGCTTCTGGAACCTTAGAAGAACCAGGTCCAGTTTATAATAAAAATTTTGATAATATCCTAAATATTGAAGCACAGGGCTATGATGGCAGTAATTACAGAACAGCATCTTCAATATATCTAGGTACTATGGACAATCAAAATACTGGGCCAGGAGATATGCCTGGTAGGATTGATTTTTATACTACTCCAGATGGTAGTTCTAATGTTTTAATACGTGCAAGAATTGATGACCAAGGAAATTTTGGTATAGGTACAGGCACAAATGGTTTAACTGAAAAACTTGAAGTGAATGGAAAAATAAAAGCTACTTCTATCAATTTTTCTAATCTACCTACCGAATCTCAATTAGGCTCGCTATCTACTGGTGACTTATACCAAACAACAGATGGCGATTTAAAAATTAAACTTTAATTTTTTTTGATTAACATAAAAAAAGGGTTTAAGTTTTACATTTCAGAAAAACTTAAACCCTTTTTAAAGCTTATTATTTAGCTACTAAAGTTTTCTTTTTTTTACAGAAACCTCTTTTGCCATTGTATTTTTAGACTGATTTAAATGATGTGCTAAAAGTTTATCTACCAATTCATCCTTTGTTAAATGATGAAAAATTGTTTTAATGTCTGTTTTAAAAGCTTCGGAAATAAAACGATTGGGTTTTGTTTTAAATATCTGTTTTGCCCATAATTTAGCGTTATTCTCTTCTATAGATAAAGCATCTGCCTTGGGCATTTCAGAAAAAGTAATACCTAGTTCATCTTCAAGTTCTGGCATATCTTGCACTTCTTCTTGTTGTATCACACTAAGAGAAAGCCCCTTTGCTCCTGCTCTAGCTGTACGACCACTTCTGTGAACATAAGCATCAAAAGTGTCTGGCAAATGATATTGGACAACATAAGAAATCTCTTTAACATCGATACCACGTGCCGCAAGGTCTGTAGCAATAAGGATATTAATATGCCCTGCCCTAAACTGATCCATTATTCTATCACGAATAGGCTGTGATAAACTTCCATGTATTGCTCCAGATGAAAATTTATGTATTGCCAACTTTTTAGCAAGCTTATTTACTGCTGCTTTTGTTTTACAAAAAATAATACCACGCTGCCCTTCTTTACTACTTAAAAAATGCATTAAAACATCCAATTTTTCTTCAGGATTTACCACCACATACTGATGATCAATACCTTGATGCCCTAAAGTTGCCATGTCTACTTCTATATGAGAAACTTTTTTTGAAAGATAGTTTTGAACCAACTGTTTAATCTCTCCAGAAAGTGTTGCCGTAAACAGAAAGGTTCTCCTTTTTTTAGGAAGTCCTTTGACAATTTTATCTAAGCCTTCTTTTAAGATTGTCACCATTTCATCTGCTTCATCAATAACTAAATAAGAAGCATTACTTATAGCCACAGCTTTACGCTCTAGTAAATCTATTAATCTACCTGGAGTTGCAACCACAATATGTGTGGGATCTTTTAGTCTTTCTATTTGTGGTTTTATAGGTACACCCCCACAAGTAGAAGCAATGGAAATTTCTGGCTTAAACTTAGCAAAATCAGAAAGGTTTTTATAAATCTGCTGTCCTAATTCTCTAGTAGGTGCTAATACAATAGCTTGTATGTCATTATTGTTAACATCTATTTGTTGTAATAATGGTAAACCAAAAGCCGCCGTTTTTCCGGTTCCAGTTTTAGCAATACCAACAACATCATCTTTTTGATTTAATACAACAGGGATAATCTTAGTTTGAATATCTGTTGGAGCTAAAATATCTAACGTTTTTAATCCTTTTACTAAAAATGAATCAACGCCTAAACTTTTAAATGTGTTTGCCATATATCGAGAACTATTTTGAGATTATGCTTCTTGTAAAATACGTTTTGATTTACGGTATGTAAATTTAGGATAGATATTTCGCTTAGCGTAACGGTTTAAGTTACCTGCGTTAATCATCTTAAGATAAACAGGTTTGGTAACACCAAAGTATTCGTAAGTTGACCCATCTGTAAAAGTTATTTCTAATAATAAACCTTTATGTTGGTAATCTTGTATCGCACTATTTGTAATAGTCTCTGTATATTCTGGAAGGTTTTTTTCTTTAGTTTCTGGCGCCATACTCACCAAAAAATGATACCCATCGATAATTCTTCTACTTTGTATCTCTGCTTCTTCTTGCTTCTTATCACCATCCTGAAACTTATCTGGATGCCATTCTTTTACAAGATTGCGATAACTCTTTTTTAAAGCTTTAAGATCTATATCTTTTTCAACTCCAAATAATTTTTTGTTTTCGTTTATTCTTTTCATAATCAATGCATTATTGTGGGCGCGAAATTACTTCTTTTTAATGGATAATAATTTTTTGTATGGATAAAATTAATATTAATATATAAAAAATGTTTTTTGCTTTCTAAACCCCTACCGTTATTAAAGCTTAACTAATATGATAAAAAAAACAGTGCAAAATATAAAATACATTTTGCACTGCGTTTTTTTATTAAGAAAAAGCTTTAGTTATTTTTCTAACTTTACTTTGACTGCATTCATTCCTCTTTGTCCTTTTTCAAGTTCAAAAGAAACTAAATTACCTTCTGTTATTTCATCTATAAGTCCACTTACATGGCAGAAATACTTTTGCTTGTCTTTACCATCTATAATAAATCCAAATCCTTTTGATGAATCATAAAAGTCTACAGTTCCTATTCTAACTGGATCAAACTTGTCTTCATCTGTATCTTCAGATTTAGGAATACCTAAAACAATATCTTCTGCTTCTATTTCGACTTTCATATCTGGATCTGGCGGAGTATCTACCAAATTACCCATGTGATCAACGTACACAAAGTCTATTCCTGTGCTTCCGTTAGCCTCTTTCTCTGCTTTACGCGCTTCCATTTTCTTGCGCTTGTCTTCACGCTTTTTTAAGCGTTTCTTCTCTTTCTCGTTTTTACTAAAAGTTTGTTGTGATTTTGCCATTAATGCTATTAAAATTATTTTGCCCCAATATATATCAATATACTATTAAAAGCAATTTTTAAAACGATAAAATACAAAAAACATTCAAATTTATCAAAAACAAGGTCTTTTTCGGATATTTACTCGCTTACTTCGAGCTTATAACCCACACCATGTATATTCGTTATTTTTAAGTCATCGTCACTTTTAAGTTTTTTTCTAAGTTTAGAAATATATGTATCTAGACTCCTACCTACGACCACACCATGGTCTTCCCATACTTGTTTTTCTAATATTTCTCGAGTTACTATTTGATTCGCATTTGTCACTAATATAGTCAATAACTCACACTCTTTTTTTGACAAATTAATCTCAGTAGCAGCTTTCACAAGTTTATTTTGGTCGGGATAGAAATAAAAACTTCCTAACGTCTTTACATTAGCATCTACATGTTCAACTTCATGAGTATATGCGATGTAACGACTATAAAAAACAAAGGCTAAAAAAGCTAACACTAAGAAGACCAATAAATAAAATACTGGATTCCCTCCGTTTTTTTTATTAAAAACACCTGTATAGTTAAATTGTATTACAAAACAGCTTTTAGGCAACAATCTCCCACTACAAGGAAAAATATTTGACGCCTCAACACTTGAAGATAAATAACTATACGCTACTTCTTTATCATCACAACGAATCACTTCTACATAAAAATCTTTAGGCAAACCTAGCTTTTCAACACTGTTATGTACTAATAATTGTAAATCTAAAGGGTCAAAAGACAAGGATTTTTCAAAAGATAAACTATACACATCATCAGAAGATTTTATCACAGGCAATACAAGCGAAGTACTATCATTTTGAGACAATAAAAGTTCATGTCCCAAATTTCGTAAAACTACTTTAGTTTTACTTTCCAAGTTCTTATCAAAATCATCTTCAGCACAGGAAACAGATAGCACAAGAATAATTACTGAAAGTATAAAAAATCGAACTGATTGTTTTTTCATCATTACAAGTGTAAAGAACTACGAATTTTTTGATATGAAACAGGTGTTGACATTTCTTTTGCATTCTTTTGACATTTTCATAAAATCAAAATGAAAAAAAATCACACTAAAACAATCTATTTCTGATCATTTTTATTTTGTTTTCGATACAGTAAGTAAAGAATAAAAATAACAATAGGTAGAAT
>ABCO01000004.1 GCA_000170815.1 unidentified eubacterium SCB49 | reverse complement strand
ATTATCTACTACGGTTACTTGAAAAACGGTTGTTGCAATATTTGCTGATCCATCTGTTGCAGTTACTGTTACTGTTGAATTTCCTACAGGATAAATAGAATCTGCAGGCGCGTTAGTGGTATAAGTAGCATTACTACAGTTATCATTTACAACTATAGAAGGTAGTGCAACAAAAGCGCTACACATAGCTGCATCTACATCTACTGTAATATTAGAAGGCTGTACAATTACTGGTGCTTCATTATCTACTACGGTTACTTGAAAGTCGGTTGTTGCAGTGTTTGCTGATCCATCTGTTGCAGTTACTGTTACTATTGTATTTCCTACAGGATAAATAGAATCTGCAGGCGCGTTAGTGGTATAAGTAGCATTACTACAGTTATCATTTACAACTATAGAAGGTAGTGCAACAAAAGCGCTACACATTGCTGCATCTACGTTTACTGTAATATTAGAAGGCTGTACAATTACCGGTGCTTCAGTATCTACTACAGTTACTTGAAAAACTGTTGTTGCAGTGTTTGCTGATCCATCTGTTGCAGTCACTGTTACTGTTGTATTTCCTACAGGATAAATAGAATCTGCAGGCGCGTTAGTGGTATAAGTAGCATTACTACAGTTATCATTTACAACTATAGAAGGTAGTGCAACAAAAGCGCTACACATAGCTGCATCTACATCTACTGTAATATTAGAAGGCTGTACAATTACCGGTGCTTCAGTATCTACTACAGTTACTTGAAAAACGGTTGTTGCAGTGTTTGCTGATCCATCTGTTGCAGTTACTGTTACTGTTGTGTTTCCTACAGGATAAATAGAATCTGCAGGCGCGTTAGTGGTATAAGTAGCATTACTACAGTTATCATTTACAACTATAGAAGGTAGTGCAACAAAAGCGCTACACATTGCTGCATCTACATCTACTGTAATATTAGAAGGCTGTACAATAGTAGGCGAAATTAAATCTTCAACCGTTACTGTTGCTGTACAAGAGTCTGAGTTTCCTGCGGCATCAAGAACTGTAAGTGTTACTGTATTTACACCTAAATCTAAACAATTAAACGTAAGTTGAGTTGAAGTTAATGATGCAATTGCTGTGTCGTCTGATGACCCTCCATCTAGTTGTGAGGCACTAATAGTAGCATCACCATTTATGTCTAGTTGTATGGTAATGTTTTGACATACTGCAATAGGAGCTGTTGTGTCTGCATCACAGTTTATACTATAATTTGCTGTAGCGTCTTTTCCTGCAGACCAATTTGCATTACTATACGCTACATTATCTACTTGTATACAAGTTAAATCTGGGTTGTATGTAGCTAACATGTTTAACATATTTGCATTATTTGTATTAGCAATATTTAAACTTGTTAATTGATTATTGTCACAAAACAAGTGTTCTAATAAAGTTTGTGCTGAAACGTCTAAACTTGTTATTTGGTTAACGCCACAATAAATTTTAGTTAAAGCAGTGTTTGCTGTAAGATCTAAACTTGTTAATTGGTTAACAGAACAATTTAAATCATATAAAGCGGTATTAGCCGAAAGGTCTAAACTTGTTAATTGATTAGTAGTACAAGATAGTTTTACTAAAGCAGTATTAGCTGAAAGATCTAAATTCGATATTTGATTATTATTACAAAACAAATATTCTAAATCAGTATTATTTGAAAGGTCTAAACTGTTTATTTGGTTATCATTATAATTCAAATAAATTAAGTCAGTATTTGCTGAAAGGTTTAAACTTGTTAATTGATTACCGTAGCAAGTCAAATATGTTAAAGCGACATTACTAGAAACATCTAAATTTGTTATTTGGTTGCTGTAGCAATACAGTTTTGTTAAAGCAGTAAAAGCTTCGATACCTGTTAAATCTGAAATAGCTAAAGAATTACAATTTATAGTTCCATTAAAATCACTAGCTTCACTACATTGTATTTCTGTATCGCCATTGGTGTTTATAGCTGCGTTACCTACTAAATAAGCTTTAAAGTTAGCATCTGGTATGTTTACTGTACAAGCTGTACAGTTTATACTATAATTTGCTGTAGCGTCTTTTCCTGCAGACCAGTTTGCATCACTATACGCTACATCATCTACTTGTATACAAGTTAAATCTGGGTTGTATGTAGCTAACATGTTTAACATATTTGCATTATTTGTATTAGCAATATTTAAACTTGTTAATTGATTATTGTCACAGAATAAGTGTTCTAATAAAGTTTGTGCTGAAACGTCTAAACTTGTTATTTGGTTAACGCCACAATAAATTTTAGTTAAAGCAGTGTTTGCTGTAAGATCTAAACTTGTTAATTGGTTAACAGAACAATTTAAATCATATAAAGCGGTATTAGCCGAAAGGTCTAAACTTGTTAATTGATTAGTAGTACAAGATAGTTTTACTAAAGCAGTATTAGCTGAAAGATCTAAATTCGATATTTGATTATTATTACAAAACAAATATTCTAAATCAGTATTATTTGAAAGGTCTAAACTGTTTATTTGGTTATCATTATAATTCAAATAAATTAAGTCAGTATTTGCTGAAAGGTTTAAACTTGTTAATTGATTACCGTAGCAAGCCAAATATGTTAAAGCGACATTACTAGAAACATCTAAATTTGTTATTTGATTGCTGTAGCAATACAGTTTTGTTAAAGCAGTAAAAGCTTCGATACCTGTTAAATCTGAAATAGCTAAAGAATTACAATTTATAGTTCCATTAAAAGCAGTAGCTTCACTACATTGTATTTCTGTATCGCCATTGGTGTTTATTGCTGCGTTACCTACTAAATAAGCTTTAAAGTTAGCATCTGGTATGTTTACTGTACAAGTTGGTGCTGCACAACTTGTACTAAAACTTGCTTGCGGATCAATGTTTGTCCAGTTTGCAGTAGACCAAGCCACATCATCTACTTCTATACAAGTTAAATCTGGGTTGTTTAAGGCATTTAAACGACCATATGGACTATTTACACCATTAGCGACCTTTAAACTTGTTAATGCGTTGTCTTGACAATAGATATCATATAGTGTAGAATTAGCAGTTACATCTAACGTTGTTAATGCATTATTTCCACAACTTAATTCAATTAAAGCTGTATTATTAGAAAGGTCTAAACTTGTTAAATTATCATTGTAACAATATAGAGATATTAAAGCCGTATTGAATGAAACTTCTAAACTCGACATTGGATTATCACTAACGTCAAATTGTCTTAACCCTACAATAGTAGAAACATCTATACTACTTAGAGAATTACCTGAAACATCTAAATATCTTAAAGCCGTATTATTTGAAACATTTATAGTTGTTAAATTATTATCGTGACAAAATAACTCTATAATATTCGGAAATGCCTCAATACCTGTTAAATCTGAAATCGATCGATTATCACAAAACATAGTGCCTGCAAAAGCAACGGCTTCGCTTTCTTGTATTTCTGTATCCTGATTGGTATTTATTGTATGATTATTTACTAAATAGTTTTTAAAATTTGCATCTGGTATGCTTATTATATTTTGTGCATTTACTCCCACACCACATAGCGTAAAGAGTATTAAAAATGATAGTATTTGTGTTTTCATTATAATTATTTTATAGATTTTTAGGCAAATTTAATTGCGATACGCGCCTAAAAATGATAACAACTTCTGAAACGGTTTTATCAACTTCTAAAACAAAAAAATCTCGTAAGTTTTACGCTTACGAGATTCTAATAATAAAGCTAATATTAATTATTAGTTTATATTGACCGTATCACCACATCCAGAGTTTTTACTATATACTTTTGTGTTTGTAGATCTATATGCATTGCTGCCTCCTTTAATAGTATGCTTTTGTATATAAGCGTCATAATCACAATCCCAACCACCTGTGCCGCCTGCAGGAATTTCTATTCCTCGATTAACAGATCCACTTTTTCCAACATAAATGCTGCTTCCGCTATTATTACGTAGTGTTACAACACTTGCCTTTTGTGCACCTAGATAATTTGCTTCGTTCTGTTTAATTCTTCTATTTTGTTCTTGCCATTTTGCAGTTCCTTTAACAGAATCGTTATGTTTTTGAGCTTCTGCCCATTCTGCATCTCTTGCTGCTTTTGCTTCTTTTGCTGCTTCTTTTTTGGCTATTACCGCTTCTTCTTTAGCCTTTATTATTCTAGAGTCAGATTGTTTTTGTGTTGCAGTTCTACCATTTTGTTTTGTTTTCATTGTAACAAGGTAATCTGTAATCATTTTATCTAAGTTTTGACTTTGCAATGCTTTATGTTCTGTACCAAAATCAATTTCTGGTTTTGCAACCTTATCACTTCCACGACTTGTAAACATTTTAACCATTTGCATTGAAGATATTTCCGGTTTTTTTTGTGGTTTATTAGACGCAGCACCAATTTTAATATAAACACGACTCACTGCATTATATGATGTTCCATCTTGAGATATGTTTTTTATATAAAACACATAATCACCTATTGCAACAAGAGCATTGTTGCTACTTTTATCTTTTATATAACTTTCAAAAGGGTATCCTACACATTGGTAATTAGCATCTACTGCATTACCTCCGTTTATATAGTCGCCTTTGTTTCTTCCTTGATCTGCAATAGCCGAAATAGCGTAGCCTTCCCCTGTTTGCAAATGCTTTAGTTTAAATTTCACAACGCTTCCTCTATCTGCTATATCATAAACTCCATCACCATCTGCATCTATTACACTTTTGTACTCTTGGTAATGATCTGTGGTAGAAATATTGCTAAATAAATTGTTTTGTGCAATGGTTATTGTTGTCACTAATAATGCGATTACTACTATTGTATTTTTCATAATAATTTTGTTAATGGTTTATATCTTGCAAAACTAATTGACCATCAAGCATTAAAATTTTTGTAATTTCTGAAAGGTGCTTTTGGATTGCTAAAACTTTTTAAATAAATGAGAATGACATTGGTTTCATTTTATAGATTGTTTGAGAGAGGATATTTTAAGTCACATTTTGCAATACTAGTATTTTTTGAAATTGGTATAGAAAGAGCAGTACATTAGATCAGCTTTTCAAATAAGGTGGATGCCATTAAATCGCTTTATTGTAGATTTGACAATCTAACTATCCTACCTTGAAATCTTTTATTTTTTATTTTTTATTATCTCTTAGCTATTCAACTCTTTTTTCTCAGCAGCCTGTTTCTATCCATTTAACAGAAAAAGATGAGGTGCCAGACAATGAGTTTTATAATATTCTTGAAGACAGTAAAGGTTATATCTGGCTGGCTGCAGATAAAGGGTTATTTCGTTTTGACGGTGTTAGTTATAAAAAGTTTCAGCATCCAGATCAAATAGGGTTATCTGTGTTTCAGTTAAAAGAAGATATTAACGGTGCTATTTGGTTTGTTAATTTATCGGGTCAAGTGTTCTTTGTTAAAGATGATAAAATAACACTTTTTAACACATACTATTTAGACTTTAAAGGAAGCCTTCCTTCATTGATGTTTGAGGATGATTTACTGGTTTTGTCTACTTCTGTGAAGCTAATTGTTACAAATATTGAAACCAAAAAAGTAGTCTATAAGGAAACAAATTTTGGCCAATCCTATGTGGAGCCTACTGTTTATAATAAAAACTTATATTACGGTGTAGATCAAAAATTACTGAAATTAGACTTACTTACTTTTAAAAAGAAAGAAGTTTCAATTAAATATTTGGGTCATGGATTAACACAGAATACAAGATTTTCAATTCTTGATGATAATTTTGTTTTTTATCTAATTGATGACAAAGGAATTTCTTTTTATAATATTGATGAAAACCTTGACTCTAACGTGAATGAACTAGAGCATAATTTCCCAAATACCAGAATAGTGATATCAAAAATAATTGATAATCAGATCTGGTTTTGCACAAAAAAAGGGGTTTTTATTTGTGAGGTGAAGTATGATAATTTAGAAATAAAAAGACATTTATTTCCTGATCAAGTAGTCACAGATGTTGTTAAAGACAAGCACGCAAATTATTGGTTTACAACAGTCAACAACTCTGTGTTTATTGTACCAAATATTGAGATAAACCAAGTACCTATTCCTTTGTTAAGTGATAAGATTATCATGACTCAAAAAGGTAATAAAGACGAGTTACTAATAAATACATTAAACTATAATTTTTATAAATACTCATATTCTTCAGGAAAAGTAAATACTTATTCTTTTAATAAAACACCTGAAGTATACTTTTCTAGAAGTATAAATGATGGCTACCTTGTATATGCAAATAGTGGTACTTATCAATTTAATGATCAATTAAAAATCACTAATTCTTTTAATGCAAGAGGTACCTTAAAAGACTTAAAAGTTTTAAAATCTAATTATACATTAAGCGCGTTTTCAAATAGAATTCAAATAACAAACAATCTCAATAAAAAAGAAGTTTATTCTAAAGACATAAGAGGCTATAAGGTGTTTTATGATTGCATAAATGATTTGAGATACTTTGCAACAATAGATGGGTTATTGGTCTTAAATAAAGATCTAGAAGAAGAAGAAATTTTATTTAATAACCAACCTATTTATATCATAGCCATCACGCAAACTAGTGATGGGGTTTTGTGGTGTAGCACTTTTAAAAATGGATTGTTTGCCATTAAAAATAAAGAAGTAATTAAACATTATACTACTTCTAATGGGCTGTTATCAAACACAAATAGGTATATACGAGCTACAGATAATAATTTATGGATAGCAGGAGATAATGGTATTCAATTTTTTAACCGAAATGATAACACTTTTAAAAACTTAACAAAAAACGAAGGGATAGTTTCGTACAATTATAATGGTCTAGAAATAATAGATGATAATGTGTTTGTGAGTAGTTCAGAACAACTTGTTTATTTTAATGAAAAGTGTGTTTTTAAACCCTATGATACTCCCGAAGTCTTTTTTACCAATGTTACCATTAATAATGAGAAACAAGAATTAAAACCTAGTTATAATTTTAAAGAAGAGGCTAGTAATATAAGTATTGATTACAGCTCTATTGGTTTTAAAACAAATACAAGTGGCCAGTTTGAATATAGATTATTAGGTTTTAATGATAACTGGATAGCCACAAAAAATGGAATAACTAATGTTCAGTATAATAATCTTTTAGAAGGGGATTATACTTTTCAAATAAGAAATATTACAACTAATAAATCAGAATCTAAAACAAAACAAATTACACTTACAGTAACAAAGCCTTTTTGGGAAAAAACTTGGTTTTACTTGCTTATAGGCTTATTTTTTTTAGGGGCAATTATTCTATTTTATAAATACCAGCTGTATAGAAGAGAAAAAGACAAAAACACACTATTAAAGCAGATTGAGGTTAAAAATGAATTGAAAATTTTAAAGCTAGAAAATCTTCGCTCACAAATGAATCCACACTTTGTGTTTAACGCACTTAACTCGATACAAGAATATATAATTAGTAATCAAAAAGATTTAGCTGGCGATTATTTAGGGAAGTTTGCAGATTTAATAAGAACCTATTTAGAGCATAGTACTAAAGGCGAAATTACCTTACAGGAAGAAATAAGCACTGTAAACATGTATCTAGAATTAGAGAAATTACGTTTTGAAGATACACTAGAGTATTATATTAAAACTAGTAATGATATAGATACAGAGAGTACGATTATCCCAACAATGCTCATCCAGCCATATATAGAGAATGCTTTAAAGCATGGGTTGTTACATATAAAATCGGATAGGAAGTTATGGATCACCTTTTCTAAAAATGCAGAAAACTCTATTACTTGTTGTGTAGAAGATAATGGGGTAGGACGTGCAAAATCTGCGGAGATTAAGGCTAAATCTAAAAATTTACGAGTTTCTTTTGCTACAAAAGCAACAGAAAGTAGGTTAGATCTTTTAAATTATGAAAAGGATAAAAAAATAGGAGCTGAGATTATTGATCTTTATAAAGAAGATGGAAGCCCCAAAGGAACCCGTGTAATATTAAATATTCCTACCTCTGTAATCTAGTAGAGTGGCTTTTAAGATATCGTAAAACCTTGTATATAGATCTTTTTTAGAAGAAAAATGACTGCTTTAGATACAGATAACCATCCTTTAGAAACCCAAAAGAGCATTTCAGCAGTTATTAGAAGTATAGTTCAATCATAATTGCAACTTTGTTTAAATAGTAAAACATAAAATCATTTTCAATGACCAATTATTTACAGCTTTTATTGTGCTTTTTTTGTTTCACATTTATCACAGAAACAGGAGCTCAGCAAAAGCAAATAGACAGTATAGAAAACATATTGTCTCTTGTAAAAGATATAAAACAACGCGAGGTCAAGTTAGATTCTATAATCAATAATGATCTTGAATATGGAGATAGTGAAGTGCGTATCTACTTTATTAACAAAGCTATCGCACAGAGTAAAAAAGCTTCTAATGATAGGCGACTTTCAGACATATATGTTGAAAAATCAAGATGGTTTGATAGTCAGATGATACAAGATTCTAGCATGTATTATGGAAAGGAGAGTCTGCGTGTTGCAACAATAACCAATGACTCTACTGCCATACTTAATTCTTGGAGAAATCTAGCTAATGTTTATCGCACCAATGGCGATTATACTACAGCATTAAAGTATTATAATCTTACTTTAGATTATTGCGATAAAAATGGCATTTCTAATAGTCGTGATGCGCTTTTAACCAAGTTTAATCTTGCGACTCTTTATTATGAGATGGATGATTTTGAAAGAAGTAAAACTTTTTATAATGAACTTCTTAATCACCCTTTAATAGTTGAAGATACAGATTGGTATAATGAGACAAGGATAAATTATACCATGCTACTTTTTGTAACAGAAGAATATGATCAAATGCTTAGTCTGGCAAAGGATCTTGAAAAATCTGAAACACGCCCAGGTTTCCTTACTTACATCTATAGTATGATTTCTGGGGCGAACCTTGGACTAAAAAACCTTAAAGAGGCCTTATATTATAATGATAAAGCGATAAAGCAATTTGAAAAAGTAGGAGACAGTTTAAATGCATGGAATAACATGTTTATGTCAGGTGATATTAGAGTTGATATGGGAGATTATGATGAAGCAGAACGTATCTATAAATACGTAGAAGCTAAGATTGAGGGTAACCCTGAGGCTCCAGCAGTAATGATAGAAAATGTAGCATTGGCATTATCGAAGGTGTATCGAAGCAAAGGGGATTATAAAAGAGCATTAGAATATAACGATAAAAGACACGCTTTTAAAGACAGTCTTAAGGGGATTGAAAAACAAAAAGCAATAAGCGAACTCGAAATAAAATATGAAACCGAAAGAACAAAACGTGAAAAACAAATTGCAGAAAAACAGGTAACGATAAGCCAATTAGAAAGTAAAAAAAACAAAAATCTATTTATAGGCTCTTTAATTATTATTGTCCTTGTGGGGATAGCTGCTCTCTTACTTTTTGGGAGGATTAAGGCAAGAAAAAAAGCAGAAATTATAAGGCTGGAGCTACAAGAAGCTCAAAAACGATTAGCCCTAGAAAAGCAATACAGAGAGAGTGAACTCAAGGCCTTAAAAGCGCAAATGAATCCGCATTTTATTTTTAATGCCCTTAACAGTATTCAAGAATATATCATTTTAAATAAAAAAAACCTAGCAGGAGATTACCTGGGTAAGTTTGCAGATTTAATGCGAAAATATTTGCAACAGAGTGATACAGGAACACTCAGTATTCACGATGAGATTGAAGGATTAGAGATGTATTTGAACCTTGAGGCACTTCGGTTTGAAGATAAGCTAACGTATAGTTTTAATGTTTCTGAAACGATAAATATCGAATCACTCTACATTCCGACAATGCTTATCCAGCCCTATGTAGAGAATGCACTAAAACACGGGCTTCTACATCGTAAAACCGATAGGAAACTATGGGTTAGCTTCACTAAAGTAGCAGAAAACACAATAACATGTTGTATAGAAGATAATGGGGTAGGTCGTGCTAAGGCTGGTGAAATTAAGGCTCAAAATAAAAAACTACATACATCTTTTGCTACAAAAGCAACAGAGAGTAGATTAGAGCTTTTAAACTATAAAAAAGATCAGAAAGTTAGCATCGAGATTATAGACCTTTTTGAAGAAGACGGTAGCGTTAAAGGAACCCGTGTGGTTTTAAATATACCTATCGTAAAAGATGAAAAAAGACTTGGTAACTATTCATCTACATAACATTTCAGAAATAAACATTCATTTATTGATTATAGCTGCTATTTAGAAACTTAGAATAGCGTTTCAGCAGTTAATTGAATGAAAATTAAGGCTTATTTTTAAACTTTGTTTAATTAGCAATAAAAAATATCTATGACTAAAATTCCACATATTATATTACTCACGTTTAGTTTACTGTTTATGGTTGCTAGTTCTGCTCAGCAAAAACAAATAGACAGTATAAATAACTTAATTGTGGTGACGGCTAATGATAGCTTAAAAGAAAAAAAACTAAAAGAGATTGTTTTACATTATCAAAACAGAAATCCTATTTTGCATTTACATTATACTAATGTTCTTTATGCAGAAGCTTTTAAAGAAAAAAAAGGGGACGATTATGGTAATGCTTTATTAGAGTTAAGTTATTATCACAGAAATAAAGGAGAGATTGACTCTTCTCTCGTTTATGTGAAAAAAGCGATGTCAGTATTTAAAGATACCAAAAATGAACACCTAGTTTATTTTACAAAAAATGAACTAGCACAAGTTTTACAAGATCAAAGAGATTTTGTGAATGCAGCTAAAAACTATAAAGAAGTAATTAATTATTTTGAAAAAAAAGGCGGTAAAGAAAACATCTTACAGGCACTAACTACAAAAATGAATTTAGGTACTTCATACAATAGTATAAGAGATTATGAGAGTTCTGAAAAGATATTTATGGAACTATATAACCACCCATATGTTAAAGAGGATAATGAAAGACTGAGTAGTGTTTGTATCAATCTAATAACAGTTAAAAGAAGAATGTTTGATTATGCAGCGGCTGTTAAGTTTGGAGAAGAAGCACTAGCTATAGAAAAAAGACCTAAAAGCTTATCTAATTTGTATTCTAGCTTAGCTAGTGTGTATGGGAGTTTAAATGATTTTGAGAAAGCAGATCTATATTACAAAAAAAGTTTAGAAATCAATAAGAGATTAGGTCGCGTAAGAAGTATAAATAACAACCTTCATAATATTGGATACAACCTAATGAAATGGGGAAAGTACGATGAAGCAGAAGCGGCTTTCTTAAAATCAAATAAACTCTTTAAAGAAAGCGGTAATTTGACATCTCTAAGATCAAGTTATCAAGCACTAGCTGAGGTAAATTATGCTAAAGAAAACTATAAAGAATCTATAAATTATTTTGTAAAAGAAGGAGCTATTGGAGATTCTATTTTTGGTATAAGTAAGCAAAAAGCAATTAGTGAGCTTGAGATAAAATATGAAACAGAAAAAGTAAAACGCGAAAAACAAGAAGCTGAAGCTCAAACAGCATTAGTAAAAGAAAAAAACAAAAGACAGACAAATCTATTATTTGGGCTTGTATTAATTGCCTGCCTTATATTATTAAGTTCATTATTGTTTTTTAGTAGAATGAAAAATAAGAAAAAGGCAGATTTAGCCATTTTAGAACTCAAAGAAGCCCAAAAACGCCTTGCTTTAGAAAAACAATATAGAGACAGTGAATTAAAGGCTTTAAAGGCACAAATGAACCCACACTTTATTTTTAATGCACTAAATAGTATTCAAGAATATATTATATTGAATAAAAAGAATTTAGCAGGAGATTACTTAGGCAAATTTGCAGATTTAATGCGTAAGTATTTAAAGCATAGTGATGCAGGTACACTCACTATCCAAGACGAAATCGAGAGTTTAGAAATGTATCTAGACCTTGAGTCATTACGTTTTGAAGATACCTTAGAATATAGTTTTAATGTTTCAGAAACTATTAATAGAGATCAACTAAGAATCCCGACGATGTTGATACAACCTTATATAGAGAATGCATTAAAACATGGACTGTTGCACAGAAAGACAGGGAGAAAATTATGGGTTACATTTACAAAAGTAAACGATAAAACGATTACCTGTTGTATAGAAGATAATGGAGTGGGGCGGGAACGTGCAGCGGCGATTAAAGCCCAAAGACATAATACACACGAATCATTTGCCACAAAAGCAACAGAAAATAGACTCGACCTTTTAAATTATGAAAAGAAAAGAAAAATAGGAGTTAAAACAATTGATTTATTTGATGAAGAAGGGAATGCAAAGGGAACTCGTGTTATTTTAAACATTCCGACAACAACTAACTAAAAAACAGCTAACCAAATATGAAAGCAATAATAATAGATGACGAACCAAAGGCAAGGAACTTGTTACGAATTTTGGTAGAAGAAAACTGTCCTAAAATCACACAAATTTATGAAGCAGGAGATCTTTTAAGTGGAGTAGAGATAATAAAAGACAAATCACCTAGTATCGTTTTTCTAGATATAGAAATGCCAGAACATTCTGGATTAGAGATTTTAAACTTTATAGAAAAAGATATCGTAAACTTTGAGATTATCTTTACTACCGCATATAGTGAATATGCGATTCAAGCGTTTCAATTGTCTGCGATAGATTATTTGTTAAAACCAGTGCGCCCTAATCAGGTAAAAGAAGCCGTAGATAAAGCGATAGAGTTTTTAGGAAAAAGCAAGATAAATACTAAACTAGAAGAACTAAAACAAAGTCTATCAAATAATAATTTTGATAAAATAGGATTGCCAGTTAATGACGGGATTAAGTTTGTAAATTTTAAAGATATAATTATGCTCACTGCAGATGGTATGTACACTAGTATTACAACCACAGAAGATGCAAACCTATGTATTAGTAAACCGCTCAAACATTTTGTAGATCTTTTACAGAACATTTCTATTTTTTACAGGCCACATAGATCTCATTTAATCAACCTAAAGCACATTAAAAAATATGTAAAAAGTGATGGAGGTTATATCGTAATGGAAAACGATAAGACTGTTTCAATTTCTAAAGAAAAAAGAGAAGAGTTTTTACAAATAGTAAGTAGTATTTAATTTATCACGTTTCAGAAGTTGAAATGGCTGTTTCAGAAATTAGCAGTTAATTCTACTGTTATAAACAAGTAGTTTTGCTTCATAATTAAAAACCAATACATTATGAAAACAGTATCAGCAATATTATTAGTAGTTTTATTTTCTTCATTTACTGCACCAACAGAAGTACAAAATGTAGAGATTAACAACACAGAAGCAGTAGTCACTTTAGCAAGTTTTAAGCTTATTAATGACACGGGAGATAAAGTAAGTATTTATACAGGAACAGGATTTGTGAGTCTTAATAATGGAAGTAGTACAAGTATTACATGTAATACAGGAAAAGAAGTTCGCTGGGCAAAAAGCGGGAAAAAAGGAGACGTTATTTTTAAAATTAGCAGCGATCACTGTGGAAAAACTTTAAAACTATCTAAGCTTCTTTAAACATAAAAAAAACAGTATACTATATAAGAAAACCGTTCCATTTTTGGAACGGTTTTTTTTATGCTCTTTTATGAAGCTTATTTGAAAATATAAAACTCAAATATTTGACAGTCAGATATATAAGTATTGTGTTTTTCAGAAGTTGAAAGCGGTGTTTCAGAAGTTTTTATAAAAATCGGGTATAGTTTGCCCTCATATTTGCAGTGTAATTAATAACCATCAAAACGTAGCAATTATGAAAACAAAACTATTTCTCTTTACCTTTTTGATACTCCTGGGTTTTTATCCAGTAATAGGACAAGAAAGTCAAAATACAGTATTGAGCAAATTTGAGTCTGGCAATTATACAGTGTATAAAATTAACGGCAAAAAATTTGAAAAAGTAAAAAAAGCTTGGCCAGTAGTGATTACAAAATCCGGTGAGAATGTGTCAGAGATTTTAGTAAAAAGAGCAGGGATTTTAGACGAATCCTTTAAACCAGATGTTCCTGGTTATCCAGCTTATTTTGCATTTAAAACTTTTAGACTTTCATTTATTAAAGACTACGCTGTTTACTATGAATGGAATGGAAAACAAGAAGCAAATACGAAGTATGTTTTAGTAAAACCAGGAGGTAGTTTTGGTAAAAAATGGGAAGCGACAAATGAAGAAGTTGCAAGTTATGCTATAGCGACATTTAAAAACCAGACCAATGCAAGAGCCAATGTTAAAGAAGCAAAAGCTGCCTTAGCAGAGTCAGATAGAATTGCAAATTCACTTCAGCATAAAAAAGTAAAAAGTATAGCGTTAGAAATAATTAACACCCCTAAAAAAATAGCCCATTTTAGTGAGGCTATAGATTACGGGATAATAGCTACACTTGCAGATGGCTCACAATTAAAGACTTCAAATCTAGGAGGTAAAATGCCTTGGGAAGATTTTAAATTATCTCACACTGGTGTGAGCAACACTATAGAGCGCGTAAAAGTAGATGAAAACGCCTCAAGCCTTAAAAATGATGAGGTTGTATTTAGTGTTCAATCGGTTTATCACCCTTCATTAAAGGCTTCAAAGTCATTAGCAACTACAAACAATGTATCTATACAAGTAAATCAAAATGGTTTTGCAGGTTGGGATCGTAAAAAACATATGACGGTTTTTCAAGGAAAAGATGGTCAACATGCGGGACGAGCAGATAATCTTACAGTAAAAGTTAAGTCTTTTAAACATAAACAAACTGGAGCTACTCTCAATAAAATTGAGGTGTATAACAATACCAAGAATAAAATAGTATCACAGTATAAATTAACTCCAGATACAGAGTTTATAGTGAATGCCATAGGAGGTTATGGAATGGGAGGTTTTGATGGTGATAGTTCTACAGCAGATGGAGGAAATGGAGGAAACGGTGGTGCCGGTGGAAATGTAACAGTTATCAAAGATCCTAATGTTAAAAAAGTAACATTAAAAATTAACAATCAGGGAGGAAAAGGTGGAAAAGGCGGAGCTCCTAAATACAGCAGTGCAAGTGCAGGACGTACCGGTTCTACAGGTGAAAATGGAACGACAACAACTCAAACAAAAACATTACAATTAAATTTTTAAACTATCAATAACCATAAATTAATTAATCATGAAAAAACAAACAATTATTACAGCAATTTTTAGCTTATTCCTTATCGTTGGGATGAGTAATCATGCCGAAGCTCAGTTTGGTAAAAAATTAAAAGAAGGACTTAAAATTGGAAATAAAGCAAACAAATCTGGAGGGAAAAAAGGTAAAAAAGGGGGTAAAGGAAAAGACTTTTCTGCTTTTAATAGTGAAGCAGACGAACTAGGGGTTTCTGGTCATTATGTAGGTCTTATTGACCCTTCTACTTCTGGATTAAAATTTGTAAAAAATAGAGATGGAAAATTAGTGAATAAACTTGAATATTATATGTCTAATACAGAGACTCCAGATATGGAACTTACTTTAAAAGAAAGCTATTATACAAAGTATGAAGTAAAAATGTTTTTTAACTGGAGGTCTGCAAGTGCAAGTGGTTATGCAGAAATTATTGAAGTTGCACCAGGTGTGATGGCAGTAATTAAAGGAGACAGAAGCTTAAATGATGCAGATGATCCTCTTCCATTAGATGCAAATCGCACAGTAATAGAGGTAGCGGCAAAAGACAAAACATCTTTTGATACTTGGGACATAGAAACAGCACAAGCAAAAGTAGATATGCTAATAGGTACCTTAAAAGGAGCTCAAAGCGAGAAAGACAAGAAAAAACTAATGCGTTTTGATGTGTATAAAAACTATAAAGGAAAAATTGCGTTTGCAAAAGGGACAAACTATTTGAGAAACCAAAAATCATTGCAGCCTACAGAAAAAGAAGCAAACTTTATCACAAAAAGAGAGTTAGGTGCAACAGTAGCATTTAAGCCATATTTTGAGTTACCGTTAGAGCAAAGTCACCCTGGTGCTTGGTTTAATATTACCTATGAGATGGCTGGAGAAACTACAGACCGTGAACAACTAAGACAGTCTAGCACTAAGTTTTCTAAAAACATCCCACAGATAGATAAAGATCAAGAAAAATTTTACTTCTGGTACCCAAAAGTGACCATTAATACTTCAAACAATGTAGCAGATTATGCTTTCTTAGAGTTATTAAGAAAAACACAAGACAAATTATCTGCAGGAAATACATATGACTTAAAAGTTACTGTATGGGCTTATAAAGATGGGGCTAATATAGATCCTGTTGCAACAGGAACGATCCAGTTAGAATATACAAGTGGAGATAATGGTACAGACAAATTATTAAATGATCCTGTAAAAGGATGGATCACTGTATTACAAGATTACTTAGACGAATAGAATAGCGTTGATGGTTGGATTGCTAGTTTACTAGTAATCCTAATTTGAAATCGGGCTGATTCTTTCAGCTCGATTTTTCTGCTTCGGAAATATGATAATAGTACCACTAGCCCTACCCTATTAAGAGGTAATTGCTAATTTCAGAAAAAATAAGAAGCGAATAAGAGTTTTTTATGACACATAACCATTGATAAAATGAAAGGGGGATTTCAGAAATCGAAAGTAGGGTTTCAGCAATTACCAGAACTTAAAACCTTTTATTAGAACCATATTTGTATCATATTTAAGTTTTTAAGGCGAGTATCTCGCTGATTAGAATAAGTGAATACTATTGTTTTATCTTATAATAGAGTGTTTAGGTTTTGAGGGATTCCGAAACAAAATAATAGTTTTTTAAGAGGGGGATGTCTAGAATTATGATTGATATTGAGGAGTATTAATTATTAAAAGACAAACCTATTAAGTAGTCGAGCTGAAATCATTTCAGCTCGATTTTTTTTGCTCTGGAAATATGAAAATAATTCATAAAACGACAAGGTTCCGTACTGGGTTCCTTCTTATTACATATTGGTTATTTGCCAAAAGAGGTTGAGCGTGTTTGATCGCTATAGAGGTAAAACGTACTTGTGTAATTTTTTAAGTATTTACACAGTGACCTTTCTGTGGCATTATTTATTCTTGAGTTCATTTGACTCAAAACCTATTGAGTTTAAGCCAATTGCTTCTACTTTTTTCTTTTTAGCTTGAAATGCATGATAAATAGCGCGCTTATCTTCAAAAGTAAATTGCTTTTGCTCAAACCAGTCGTGAATAGTAATCTTCTCGTTCTCTAATTGTGCTTTTCTAATTACTTCTACGGTCAATAAATGCCAGTGGGTACTTCTATCTCTGTTTACAGAATATCCTATAGGTTCAATAAAAGAAGTTTTAGGTTGGTTAATAACCTTCACGCCATTTTTTAAAACAGCAAGCGTTTTTGTAAGTTCTACTACTTCAGAAAAACTATAACGCATAAAATCGTCAAAGCCTTGTTGCTTGACATTGTACATTTTATCACCAATTTTAAGTAACCTCATAGTGGCGCCCAAATTTCAAAAAAATTACATCTTTTACAACAAGTTTTATAGAATGTTATTAACGGAAGGATTTTAAAAGAAATGTAAATTGTTAAAAACAAAATTACTTGATGTGATGGGGTTCATAATTAATTGGAGTCTTATTATTTCCGAAGCTATTTTTTAATTTGTATTATTAACTATGGAAAAGAAAATCTCTAAAAAGAATAAAACGCCTTGGCCCACCAAAGACGCTATGGCACAAGTGTATGAAAAAGAACTTTGGGGGAGTGGTACTTCTAGATTTTACTCAGGTGAAGGTTCTCATCATCTAGATATTGTGACTCCCTATTTAGACGTGGTACGTTCTTTTTTAAAGTCTTTTGAAGCCCCCTTGGTTGTTTGCGATTTGGGTTGTGGTGATTTTAATGTAGGGAAAGAATTAGTGAAATATACAAAGCGATATGAGGCTGTAGATATTGTAGAAAGCCTTATAGCGTATAATAAAAAACAGTTTTCTGAAAACAACTTGACGTTTACCTGTCTCGATGTTGCGGTTGATAGTTTGCCTGTTGGCGATTGTGCTATTGTAAGGCAAGTGTTGCAGCATTTGTCTAATACTGAAGTGCAACAAGTTTTAAATAAGTTAATGGGGTTTAAATATGTGATATTAACAGAGCATATACCCGATGAAGATTTTATTCCTAATATAGACATCATATCTGGGCAAGGAACTCGACTTAAAAAGAATAGCGGAATTAATGTTTTGGCAAGTCCTTTTAGATTTGATGTTAAAGAATCAACACAATTATTATCTGTAAAAGTAAAAGGTATGAAAGGTGTTATTGTGACTACGTTGTATACACTTTAGTATTAAAAAAAAGCCCTAACATTTCTGTCAGGGCTTTATTATAACACTTTTGTAAATTATACGTATCGCTACGATTGTCTTGTATTGATATGGAGACTATCTTTTGATAAAACGTTTTGTTGTTGTGTTACCTTCTGTATCAGTAATGTTAACAATATACATTGCATCTGCAAGGTCTTGGATGTTTAAAATTTCAGAAGTACTTGACATTACTTTTTGACCTAATAAGTTGAACACTGTAAGGTTTGCAACTTCAAAGTTACCTTTTATTGTTACTTGTGTTGTTGCAGGATTAGGGAATAATGTTAAGTCTGCAAAGGCGATATCGTTTAAGCCTAAGATTTCATCAACAGTTAATTCAAAATCACAAGTTTCAGTATTATTAGAAGTATCTGTAATTTCAAACATAATAGTATATGTACCTGCTGTAAGCGTAGTTCCTGCAGCTGGCGATTGTGTGATGGTAAAGTCGCAGTTGTCCATTCCAGTAATATCACCGTCTGCAACGTAGTTAGGTAATTCAAAACTTTCACCTTCTAAATAGGTTACGGTAATGTCTGCGATACAATTGATTGTAGGGCTTGTAGTATCTACTACGGTAACAATAGCAGAGCAAGTTGCTGTTGCGTTATCATCATCTGTTACTGTTAAGGTTACTGTGTTTTCACCAAGATCAGCACAAGTGAAAGTAGCGTTGTCAATAGATAAAGTAATGGTTCCATCAGAATCTGAAGATCCGCCATCAATATTATCAGGAGTAATAGTCACAACTCCGTTTGCATCTAGTATTGCAGTATAAGATTGACACTGTGCTTGTGGTGCATTGTTTGTGTTAGTATCTACATCTAATAACCAGTAAATTGTATTTGCCATTAATGTTGCACCATCAGAATTAGTATCCCAAAAATCATCACGAGCATCAATAGATGGAGGGTAAAAGTTTAAGAATGCTCTCCTTACATTAGCTGGACCTATATTTTCTGCTACAATAACTAATGGAGCACCTGTTGTATATTCTGCTACTATTGTAGCGCCTGTTGCTAAAGTTCCAAGAGTGTTATGATAAGATGAAGTACCCCCGTCAAAAGTATTTACACTATCTAGTGTAGGGTGATTAGGTAGATTAATGGTTCCAATTCCTAAATTTGTACCATTAGATTGACCTGAATTACTATATAATTCATATTGAGTAAAACCTCCAGTGATAGGAATATTAGGACTAAATGTAGCATCAAGTACAGCACCACCACCGTTTATATATTGTTCAAGCACATCACCAAAAGCGATAGGGTTTAAGACATCTAAATCTGTAAATAGATAAACAGCATCATAGTTTTGTAATTCTGCTAAAGTAGGAGTTGCGTTATTAGTGAAAAATATATCCACTGCAGAAAAATTTCCTGTTCCTTCAAGTTGTAATTCTACGTCTTCTAAATATTCAACCAATGTTGCGCCTGCAACGAGTACATTAGGTAGTTCGTCATCTTCATCTGTAACTACCCAATTTAATGCATTAGCAACCATAATAGCACCATCTGTACTTGCATCCCAAAAATCATCACGAGCGTTGTCAGAAACGGGGAAAAAGTTGATAAAAGCTCTTTTTGTATTTGCCGTTCCCATATTAGGATGTGCAATAACAAGCGGTGTGCCATCAGACCATTCTGCAACAACTGAGGCGCCTGTAGGAATTGTACCTTCAGTTACTCTAAAAGATGAAGTACCCCCGTTAAACGAATTTACGTTATTCATAATAGGGTGCCCAGGTTCGTTTACTGTCCCGAGCGTTTGTAAAGTACCGAATACATAATTAGTAGCGTTAAAAAGTTTATAAGAATTAAAATTACCTGTTATTGGTTCAGAAACTATATCTTCAAATGTAGCATCAACAACGTGTCCTCCATTTTCTATATAAGTAGCAAGATTATTGCCAAAGGTTGTACCATCTGCTGCTCCAGCATCTGTAAATACTAATATACTATCATAGGCTTGTAACTCTGCTAAGGTAGGGGTGCCTAAATTAATATTGTAAGTTTCGGTATCTACTAGACCTGTATTATCTAATTGCTCTTCTATATCATCTAACCAACTCTGTTCTGTTGTTGCTCCACATATTAATACAGTGGTTAAGTCGTCAATATCTCTTGTAGCCGTATTGTTAGTAATACCATATTGTGAGTGCGTGGCTGAAGTGTTAACGCCTGTTATTTGTGCATACATTGCACTACAAAAGAGCGTCATTATAAGAAAGATACCTTGTATTGTAATTTTTTTCATTTTGATATTGGTTTAGAAGTTTGTTTGTATTTCTGAATCAAAAGTAATTTGAGACAGGTTTTTAATTCTTACTGAACTTCTAATACATCGATGTGATTTGCTGAAATGACGTTTTTCACTTCTAAAGAAACAATTATCAAAATGATTCTTGCTATTAAACAAGGTGTATGTTTAAATTTCTAACTATTAAATATTTGTGTTTTTTTTACTTATTTAAGGAATAACTCTAAAATTTTAAAGAAATGTTTAGAATTCAGGTAAGTTTGAAAAGTTTTTAAATAGCTATTGTTTTACTAATGGTAAGTATTTATTGTAATACTTTACTACAAGTGCCGCTGCACGCCAGGCAATCCAGACAATAATGGCAAGCCATATTCCTAACAATCCCCAATCCATGTAATAAGATAGAATTAATACAGGTAAAAAACCTAAAAATGTAGAGGCTAAAAGTACGTTGCGTAAATATCCCATTTCACCTAATCCTTTAAAAATAGAATCTAAGGTAAATGCAATAGCACTAAATGGTAAGCATATTAGCACCATAAAGAAGACACTAGAATAGATCTTGAGAACTTCTGGATCTTTGTTATAAATCCAACCAATTTTTTCGTAAAAAACGATTCCGATGATTGCTAAGTAGCTTGCAACAATAACATTGTATTTCACCACTTTTTTAGTTAATTTCCATAGTGCAGAAAAATTACCTTCTCCTAGCAATTTTCCACCTAGAATATTTCCGGCGGCACCATAACCGTCTAAAAAGAAGGCGGTAAATAGCCAGATATTTAATGCGATGGTGTGTGCAGCAACTACTTCTGTGCTTATTCCAGCAGCTCCTCTTGTAGATAAAATTAAGGCTACATTTAAAGCCACTGAACGTAAAAAAAGATTAGCGCTCATAGAGAGTAAGCGTTTTATTTCTGGGTGTATAATAAAGGTAAGTTTTAAAGAGACATTGGTTTTCTTTAAAACAAGAATAAGAGATAAGACAGCCATTATTGCTTGAGCGATTAAACTTGCCCATGCAGCTCCTACTACTCCCATAGCGTCTATGTAACCTTCTATGCCGTAGACAAATATAAAATCGAGTCCTATGTTAATTCCTGCTCCTATTGCAGCAATAATCATAGGCCAAAATGTGTTTTGAAGCCCTCTAAATATTCCGAAGACAGCAAAGGTGAAAAGCGTAAGCGGAAACCCCCAGGCTCTTATATCGTAATACGCTATACTAAGATTTAAGATATTTCCGTCTGCATTTAGTAAAGTGAAAATTTCTTCCACAAAAAAATAGGTAGCAAGTAGTACGATAATACTTAGTCCTACATTAAAATATACAGCTTGAGCCGGAAAAGTTTTTAGATTTTCTATTTTCCCTGCGCCAAGATTTTGTGATATGATTGCTGCAATAGCACTTCTTGTTTGTCCTAAAATCCAAATTAAAGCAGATAAAAACGAACCCACAATTCCTACAGCAGCTAATGCTTCTGTACCGTAATCAGGAATGTTACCTACAATAGCAGCATCTGTACTTGATAAAACGGGCTCTGCTATACCGGCAATAATAGCTGGTATCGCTAGTTGCTGAATACGTTTAAAAGAAATGTCTGTTAGCGCCATCTGTGGATTTAAATTGTGTTTAATGGTAATTCAAAACAATAAAAAGGCGCCTCACTTTGTTTGGGAAATAAAATAGAACCTAATTGTTGATATCCACGATTCTCGTAAAATCTTTGATTTCTAGTGTTTAAACTAAAAGTATCAAGCCTTACAGAAAGCGCTTTTTGTTGTCTAGCAAATTCTTCTGCAAAATCCATTAATTTTTTTGCGTTCCCTTGTTGCTGATGATCTTGATTTATTGCTAGTCTATGTATGTAATAATTTTTGTGATCCTTTGTAAGCCAGTTTATAGCGTCATATTCGATGTCTTTTAATAAAGAGATTGTAATACAGCCAATTATTTTTTTAGAGGTGTCATCTATAAGTACATATAATTCATTTCTTTTTAAGTCTTTTTCAAATGAATTAGCATTAGGGTAATGCTCGTTCCATTGGTATATGTTTTGAGCAATTAGCGAGGCAGCGCATGCTTTTGTAATGAATAGTATTTTTTCAATTTCTGAAGAATTAGCGTGTCGTATCATTTTGTGAAATTAGTGCGTAATCATTTATGATTACCATGTTTTATAGAGCTACTATTTCTATTCTTTAAAAAAAGAGGTTGTAGTTTTTATTACCTTTTTTAAATTGGTGGGTAATTCGTCTTTAGACCATGGATGACTTGCTTCAAAAACGTGATTAGCATCTTTAATAATCTCAAGCCTGCTATTAGGGTTCCAGTTGTGCAATGCTTTTGCTTCTTCAATCGTAACAGTTGTATCATTATCACCGTGGATAATAAGCCAAGGTTTTTTTATTGCTTTTGCAGCTCTGCTAATGGTAAGTCGGTTTTCGTTGGCAACAAAATCGGTGTAAAATTGCCAATCGTGAGGCATTTGTTGCTTGGTTCGTCCGTTTTCTACGAAAAACCTTCCTGTTTCTTTCCAGTTTTTAAAAGTGTCTGAACCTTCTAAAAATCTTGATTTATAATCTGAAACACCTGCTAGTGTCACTACTTTAGATATACGTGAATCTTCTTCTGCTTTTATAAGTACGATTCCGCCGCCACGGCTATGTCCTATTAAAGAAATAGTATTAGCGTCAGCTTCCATAGCATACTTATTCTCACTACCGAAATGTTCTATAATTCGATCTAGATCTTCTAATTCTAACGAATAATTATTTTGGGCAAAAGCTTCTAAGTCGGGAAAATCTAATGGCTGTTTTACTGAACCTCCATTATGTGAAAAATTAAATTTTACGAAAAAGAACCCTGCTTTGGCAAAGGTTTGGGCAACGATGTCCCAAGCACCCCAATCTTTAAATCCTTTATATCCGTGACAAAAAATTACAATAGGTTTTGGCTGTGTTGTTTTGGTATAAAAGCAATCAAAGATTATAGGTTTTTTGCCCCCTGTTAATATGTTGTTTTTGTCTATAATCATTAGATAATTTCTTTTTCTGTAAATGGAATTTCTGGATTATATATTTCAGAAATTACTGTTATAAGTTGTTCTTTATAATTTTCTAAAACCGCTGCATCTATTATTGTATTTACGGTTCTAGCATTTGGGCTGGGTTTTATTCCAAATTTTAAAAAGCCAGCATTTAAATTTTTAAATGAGATAATACCTGCTTCTGCAGTCGTAAATCCGTATTTTTTTTGACAAATAAACGCATAGGTTAATACCTGAAATGCTTTACTGTATTTATATTCTTCTTTTATAACGTCCCAATCTATTACATATAGATCTGAGGCGGCAACCTTACCCGTTTTATAATCAATGATGCGTAAAGTTCCGTTATAACGATCAATACGGTCTACTTTACCACCTATAATAACAGAAGAGTTAATTGAAGGAATCTCAAGTGTTTCTTTAAACTCTTCCTCTAACGATTGCACTACAATCTCGTTTCCGGCAGCGACATCTTTTAACTCTAATTGGATAAAATTTTGGACAAACTTTTTTACTACTTCAAATATGATGAGGTTTTTACCTTTTGTGTAATCCCCTTCTTTGTATTCGTCTGTAAACTGTCTTTTTACTTCATTTTCTATTAGGGGTAATAATGCCTTTAAATTTTCAGCAGTAAGTCGTTTATTAATTAATGGGGTGTAGAGGTTTTCTAATGTGTTATGAACAATGGTTCCCATGGTGTTTGCTGCCACGGTTTCTTCTACCTCTTCGAGTTCTTTAAGTTTTAATATACGTTGAAAATAAAAATCTATAGGGTTTCTTATGTATGCTGTTAAAGCAGAAGGAGAATAATATCTAGTGCCTATTTTTTTAATTATATCCATCACAGCATCGGTTTTCTTAACAGTCTTTTTAACTGGTGCCGAAATATCTGTTGTATGTCCAATTACAGATTTTGTTAAGTTGTGTTCTGGAAGGTTATACACTTCTAGTTGCTTAATAAATCTACTTTTTTCTCCTGTATTTATACCGTCAGAATGTGTGTTGTAGAGAAGCGTACAGTTTTGTGCACGTTGGATTGCATGATAAAAGTGATACGCATATATTGCATCCTTTTCTGTGTACTTAGGTAAGTTGTATTGTTGTTTTAAGTCATAGGTAATAAAAGATGCGTTACTTTTTCCAGAGGGTAATGTACCTTCATTTACTGAAGTCATTATTACATTTTTAAAATCTAAAACTCTAGATTCTAATACTCCCATGATTTGCAAACCGTCATAAGCATCACCTTTATAGTCTAGTGTTGTTGTTCCGATTAACTGCTTGTAGAGGTTGTGTACGGCTTTTGTTGTATTTAGATAAGAATATTGCTCCTGTAGGTTTTCAAGTTGTTTAAACAAGCCGTGTAGTTGAAATAAAACCACTTGATCTGTTGTTGATATGTCTTCTTGTTCTTTAGCGATTAGTATATATTCTAAACATCGTTGTATGGCTGGAGTTTTTTTATGATCCCAATCATTAAAGATAGAGTTCATAATAACTTTGTCATTTTTTGCGATTGTTTGTAGTTGTTCTGATGTACAATAAGCCAGATTTTTATCTTGTAGATATTTAATTATCTCTGTTTGTTCTTTAAAAAGTATTTTACCAAATGGATGCGAAAGTATATTTATAATATCTCTAAAATAGATATGGTCACCTTGTTTAAATTTAAATTGTAATAGAATATCAAAAAAGGATACCAAAGGAAATGTCGTTAATGGTACACCCATAGTTACATTTACTTTTTCTACATTTTCAGGAAGTGAATGAAGCATTGGAATTAATAGTGCTTCATCAGCTAGTATTATAGCAGTTTGGTTTATTTCTTCCTTTGGCATATTACTTAGTAGGTTTCCAACATATTTTACTTGTGATATGTTTTTTGAAGCCTCTACTAGATGTATTGTTTTAGGAAGTTTAAAATTGTTTTGAGTAGTAGTAAAAGGTTTGTCTTTATAGAGTGGCCATTCTTTTAAATACAATCTCATAAACAGAGATACACTATGGGTTTTGTTTTTAATAAAATATTGGTCTGTGTCCCATAATATTTCGGCCATGTTTGCAGAAACTAGTTCTTGCATAATCACTTGTTCAGCTTTGTTTAATGCGTTAAAGCCTACAAAGATGTGTTTTGTTTGTTTATTAGCAGATATATAGTGTTCTATTTCTTCTGTGGCAATTCTATTAACTAGTCCCTGATAACCTGTGTTTGTTTTTAATAGATCATCTTTCAATTTTTCATAAAATTCTGGAAGACTTTCCCAAAAGTTAAGGTAGTTTTGAATTAGTGGTGTTTTTTCACTGTTTAAATACCAGTGATTAACATCTTGTATACTAGTTAGGTAATTAAAAAAAGAATCATGATCTAATAAGTACCTGTCTATCTCATTAAAATCTCCAAGTAGTGTTGTTGCCCATGAACTGTACTCTTCAAAAGATTCTTTTTCTTTTATTTTTTTTAATGAAAGATATGCTGCGTAACTTTTAAATAATAATTGTGTGTTATCAATGATTTTAAGGTCAGCAACCTCTTCAATAAAAGATTCTATATTGATAACTCTTGGTGAGAAAGTAGTGTGTTTGGTGCGTTTTTTTAGGTGATTCATTAAAAAACCTCCGGCACGTTTACTAGGTAATACTATTGTCAGGTCTGCGAGAGATTGATAATTATCTTCTAGGTAATCAAGGGTGTCTTCTAAGAATGTTTGCATTGTCTAAAAATAAGAAACGCCCCCTTAAAAAGGAGGCGTTTCGTATAAAAATTTATTGTGTATTTCTAAGAAATATTATTTTCTTAAAGAAACTTCAACACGTCTGTTTTCTTGTCTTCCAGCAGCAGTACTGTTTGAAGCTTTAGGACGAGTTTCACCAAATCCTTCAGAAGTTAATCTTGAAGCATCAACACCTTTACTTTCTAAGAAAGTTTTAACAGCTGCAGCTCTTTTCTTAGATAGCTCTAAGTTGTAAGAAGCGCTTCCACTACTATCAGAGTGTCCTTCAATTAAGAAGTTAGCAGTTTTGTACTCATTCATGATATCGATCATAGATCTAATAGCAGCGTGAGATTCTTTGCGAATTGTTGATTTGTTTGTGTCAAATAAGATCGTTCTAGAGTATTCATTTATTTGATCCATGATTTCAACAGTAATCTGAGGCTCTGGACATCCTTTTCTTGCAACTGTTCCAGGAACTTCTGGACACTCATCATCTTTGTCAAGTACACCATCACCATCTTTATCTCTGTTTGGGCAACCTTTGTTTGCTGCAGGACCAGCTTCTTCAGGACAAGCGTCATCTTTGTCTAAGATTCCGTCACCATCAGTGTCAGGCCATGGGCATCCATTGTTAGCAGAAGGACCAGAAACTGTAGGACAGTTATCATTGTTGTCTGCAACTCCGTCACCGTCAGTGTCAGGGCATCCATTCATGTCTGCAGAACCAGCAGCATCAGGACAAGCATCTTCTCTATCTTCAATTCCGTCACCGTCAGTATCAGGGCATCCGTTAAATTCAGCAAGACCTTTAGTGTCTGGGCACTCATCATCTTGATCGTAAATTCCATCACCATCTCTATCAGAACCACCAAATTTAAATACAAGACCTAAACTGTGTTGTAAGTGTTTTGTTCCTGTTTCGTCATCAAATGCATATTTGTATGCAGATTGTGCGTTAAGTGCAAAGTGCTCAGATAACCAAAAACGAATACTAGCAATACCATTAGCAGTACCAAAACCTTCATCGTCTAACCAAGTGTATCCACCACCGATACCTAAAGATGGGTCAAACCATCCGTTAGAACCACCGATAAGTTCTCTGAAGCTATATTTAATTTCACCATCAGCTCCGTAATATGTAAAGTCATTAACTCTTGAATCACCTATTTTGTCAATTTTATTAATTGTACCAGCTACTCCTAAAGAGAAGTTGCTTCCAATATAACGAGAAACCGCTACTCTAGAGACAGATGGCATAATATTCCAGTGATCTTCAATATTGAAGTACTCAGAAGTAATGTGACCATTTAAACCGTCTTCTTTTTCTTGACCGTCTCTAAGACCTGTAGGGAATGTGTCTACTGCGTTTACACCGATTTCAACCGCCCATGGGTTGTTTTCGTCTTGTGCATTCGCTGTACTAAGACCCAATACTAGGCAAGCTGCAACGAATAAAATGTTAAGATGTTTCATATTCGATTGTTTAATTTTAAGTGTTAATTAGTCGCAAAAGTAACTTGTTAAAGTTTATTAACAAAAGCAAATCTATTAAATTTTTCATAATTACTGATAATTTTGCCTTTATAAATCTGTTTTAGAGCTATATTACGTTTAGTTTTTCACCTATTTTAATGAAAGCCGCTATAGCTTTGTCTAAGTGTTCTTTAGTGTGTGCTGCAGATAATTGAACGCGTATTCTTGCTTTATCTTTTGGTACTACTGGATAAAAGAATCCAATTACGTATATTCCTTCTTCAAGTAGCATATTTGCCATTTCTTGAGATAATTTAGCGTCATAAAGCATCACTGGTACAATAGCAGAGTCTCCGTCAACTATATCAAAACCAGCGTTTTTCATTCCTTTTTTAAAGTAATCTGTATTCTCTTCAAGTGTATCACGTAAAGTGGTGTCGTTTGTTAGCATTTCAAAAACTTTAATAGAAGCACCTACAATTGCTGGGGCTAAAGAATTTGAAAATAAATAAGGACGAGATCTTTGTCTTAATATTTCAATAATTTCTTTTTTACCTGTGGTATATCCTCCCATAGCACCACCAAGTGCTTTACCTAAAGTTCCGGTAATAATGTCGATTCTACCCATTACACGTTTTTCTTCAAGTGTACCGCGACCTGTTTTACCAATAAAACCTGTAGCATGACATTCGTCAATCATTACCATGGCATCATATTTATCTGCTAGATCACAAATCTTATCTAATGAAGCAACAATTCCATCCATAGAAAATACACCATCTGTTACTATAATTTTGTGGCGTGCACCAGCTGCATCTGCTTCTTTTAAGCGTTCTTCTAGTTCAGTCATGTCATTGTTAGCATATCTATATCTAGATGCTTTACATAAGCGAACGCCATCTATAATAGAAGCGTGGTTAAGTGAATCACTAATAATAGCATCACCTGCACCTAATAATGGTTCAAATACACCTCCATTGGCATCAAAAGCCGCTGCATATAAAATAGTATCTTCAGTTTCGTAAAATGAAGCAATTTTCTCTTCTAGTGTTTTGTGTATATCCTGTGTTCCGCAAATAAAACGTACAGAAGACATCCCAAAACCATGCGTGTCCATAGCATCTTTAGCTGCTTGAATTACTTCTGGATGTGAAGAAAGACCTAAATAGTTGTTGGCGCAAAAATTTAAAACAGTTTCGCCTGTAGATACTGTTATTTCTGCTCCTTGTGGTGAGGTAATAATACGTTCACTTTTATATAGACCATTGTCTTTTATATCTTGAATTTCTTGCTGTAAGTGTTCTTTTATTTTTCCGTACATAATTATAATTACTTTTTATGATGCCAAATTTACTTTATTTACAATGATCTCCTCATTGGTGTACACTAATATTTTTTCTTTCACTTGAAAACCCATTTCTATAATGGCTTTTTCGTAGCTGTTTATTTGTTCTTCATGGTCGTAGTTAGGAGTACCTGTTTTGTAATCAATAATAGTAACTGTTTTGTCTTTGTGAAAAACAAGCCTATCTGGTCTTAATACATAATGATCTTTTGTGATGATGTCACGTTCATTTAAGCTACTTGCAAAATTTTCATACAACGATGTTAGTACCGGATGATTCACAATTTTATTGACAATTTCTTTTAATGATGTTAACTCTATCTTGGATAAAGAGTTTCTCTCTTCTATGGTGTCAAACACTTTAGCAATGTCATTCTTATGATGAATTTGTTCCATTGTGTCGTGAACCAGGTTTCCAATATCTAATGCTTTTTGTGTTGTTGTGTCCCATAATTTTGCATCGGTTGTAATAACCTTAATATCATGTTGTTCTGGAGGGTTTGATATATAAGAAGGGCAACTTACCGCGATATCATCTTCTTTTTTAAGCTCTATTTTCTTCTGAAATGTTCCAAATGTATACTCTTTGTCTTCTCCTTCCCACAAGTTCTCTGCCTCTAAAAATCCCTTAAACACCTTCGGGAATGATTTTATTTCATTATCCTTCTTATTTGTTTTTTGTGTTTCAGAAAATATATACAACTGTTCTACGGCCCGAGTGAGTGTGACATAGAGTAGGTTAAAGTTGTCGAGTTGCAGTGTCTCTTCTCTTAATGTGTGAATAGCGGCAGCTGCATCGCTATATCCAGCAATTTTACTAGAGTAGTTAATTAAGGATTTTTCAAAACTTTCTTGCCATGTTTCTGGTATGGGGATCCAGGTAGTGGCTTGGTTTTCTTTATAGATATTTACATTAGCGAAAGGAAAAATAACGACTGGAAATTCTAAGCCTTTAGATTTATGTATGGTCATAAACTGTACGCCGTCTGATCCAGCCCCAGAACTAATTGAAGCTTTTTCACGTTTCTTATCCCAGTGAGCTATGAAGCCTAACGTATCTGCGCCAGCTTGAAGTTCGTATTCAAAGATGAAGTCCATGAACCCAAATAAGTAAGCATCTGCTTTGTCAGAAAAACCAAACCGTTCTATTATATATTCTGCACTTTCGTACACAGAAGATTCTTTTATTTTTTCCCAAGAAAAATCAATGCCATATTGTTGTATCGTTTCAGAAAAAAGGGCTGTATTTTCTTTTGTAAATGCGGTGAAAAAGGTGTGTTTTTCGGCTTTGATTTCAAGATAATCGTATAAGAAATCTAATACCAATACTAAGGTTTCCTTGTCTTTTGGATTTACGCTTACTTTTAATAAGCCTACAATAACTTGTACAAATCCAGATTGTTCAAGCAATAAGGTTTCAGAAGAAACAACAGGGATTTGATGTTCCATTAAATGCTCGCTTAAAAAGATTCCGTCTGCACTACGACGTGTAAGGATGCAGATATCACCATAATTAAAGCCGTTTTCTATGAGGTTTAGTACGGTTGAAAGTGTTTTTTCTGCATATTCTTCTTGCTTTTCTTTTGTGTCTGAGCTATTGACAAAAGAAAGCGAAACGTAACCATCGTTTTCTTTTATTGATTTTTGATGGTTTCCTTCTAGATATAAATCTTGGTGTGTTTTGTTTTTAAACAGGCTAGATACGTAAGTGAAAAAGTTGTTGTTAAATGAAACAACCTCTTTTAGGCTGCGGTAATTAACAGGTAAGTTTTCTACTTTAGGGGGTATGCTTGGAAATGGTGAGTAGCCATTTGTCATGTCTAAAAATTGCTCTGGTTTTCCACCACGCCATCTATATATAGATTGTTTTACATCACCTACGAGCAAGAGTGAGCCTTCTTTACTGTCTTCTGTTTGGGTGAGTGTGTTGTCTATTAATGGGTGTAAGTTTTCCCATTGCATTACAGAAGTATCTTGAAATTCGTCTATAAAAAAGTGACGGTATCTTTCTCCCATTCGCTCATAAATAAAAGGGGCGGGCTGGTTTTTTATTTCTTTATTAATAATTGCATTAAATTGAAATAAGGGCAATACATTTTGATCTTCTTTAATTTTTTCTAATTCTTGCTGAACAAGGTTAATTGCAGATAACGGTGTTATCTTTCGTAAAATGGCGGCTAAAAAATGAAGTGTTGGTATCTGACTAGTTGTACTCTCTACGGCTTCAATAAAAAGAGGCATTAAGCTTTCAATAGCCTCTATAGATTCAGGACTTTCTTTTTTACGTTTTTGTGTATATAAATTTTTGTCTCTAATATGTAGGAGGCACTGCAACTCTAAATTAACATTAAAATTTCCAGAAGCTAATTTAGAAAAATGCTTAAAAAAACTACCTCTGCTAAAATCATCTACGGTTAAATTATGGTTCTTTAATTCTGCCATTACAGTTTTTGCTTTGGCTATAACTTTTTCTGAATTACTGTCGAATTTAGCTTTTAATGATTTTTTGAAGGCAGAAAAATCTGCTAATGACTTTCCTTTTAAAGTGGCTAAATGTTTTGCTTCGTCTTCATTAGCGAGCATTTTTGATGCTGAAAATAAATCATAACTTATATCCCAAGAGCGATCGTCGTCAGTTTTTTCCATAGCAAACTCTATGAGTATTTTGGTGATGGCTTTGTCTGTGCCTGCTTTATTGATAAGTGCATCTACCGCTTCTGTAAGTAGATTATCAATATCTAACATTACCTCAAAATTTGAAGGAAGTTTTAAGTCTTTCGAAAATGTGCGGATCAATCTATGGTTAAAGCTATCTATAGTTTCTACACTAAATGCAGCATAATTGTGAAGCAGTTGTGTGAGTATGTCATTAGCTCTTTGCTGAATTACCAAAGGTTCTAACTCTAATGTCTCTGCAATATCAAGAAACATAGGTGGTGGGTCTTTGATAACTTGTTTGTCAGCAAAGGTTATAAGGCTGTTTACAATACGCTCTTTCATCTCTGCTACTGCTTTATTGGTAAAAGTCAGAGCTAATAGTTGTCTGTAATAGCTGTTTTTGGGTTGCTGTAGTAATGTGCTTAAATACCTTTTGACTAAGCTGTATGTCTTACCGCTTCCGGCTGCGGCGTCGTAGATAAAAAATGGAGATGGAGTATTCACTGATGTTATTTTATTCTTATAAAAATACAAGTTTATATGAAGTAAACCAGAATAAAGGCAGTCTATTGTACCATAAAAAAACTTATAAATTCTCTAACACTTAAATACGACGGGTTTATGTATTTTTGAATTATATAAAACAAATAATAACTAAAAAACAAACAATTATGGCTTTTGAATTACCAAAATTACCGTACGCACACGACGCATTAGCTCCACATATAGATGAACAAACCATGCAAATACACCATGGGAAGCATCATCAAGGATATACCAACAACCTAAACGCTGCTATTGAAGGCACGGATCTAGAGGGGAAAACGATTGAAAATATTTTGATCAATCTTGATATGGACAATAAAGCAGTCCGTAACAATGGTGGAGGTTTTTACAACCACAGCCTTTTTTGGGAAGTAATGTCTCCAAATGGAGGAGGAGAGCCTACTGGTGAAATAATGAGTGCAATTAAGAGTTCGTTTGGTTCTTTTGCAGATTTTAAAGAAAAGTTTTCTACAGCTGCAAAAACACAGTTTGGATCTGGATGGGCATTTTTATGTGTTAAAGAAGATGGGTCTTTAGATATTTGTGGATGCCCTAATCAAGATAATCCATTAATGCCAGGAGTTGGTTGTGGTGGTCAACCTATTTTAGGTTTAGATGTGTGGGAACACGCTTATTACCTTAATTACCAAAACAAGCGCCCTGATTATGTATCTGCATTTTTTAATGTGATTAACTGGGATGAAGTGAATGCTCGTTTTTTAAAGAGTAAATAATAGTAAAATAAAACGTATAAATTTTAATCCTCCTTTCTAAGAAATAGAAAGGAGGATTTTTTGTTATAAACCATTATTCGTGGTTCTTTTTGGTTTTCTAAGTGCAAAATTTATTACATAAAAAAAGATGGATTTTCCATCTTTTTTTGCCCCAAATCTACCATTAACTTAACCTACTTATGTTATGGTGTAAACCAAATATAGTAAATTCTTTTTCTGAAATATTTAATATTAGCCGTAAGGAAATAAAAATCGGATAAAAAGTGAAATGAATAGTGAACAACTTAAAATAAGTGCCCTCTTATAGGATTATCACTAATTTTTTGGGTGATTTTCATGTTCTTTTTTCAGAATTAACAATAATAAACCCCAATTTACTTGCTGTATATACAAGTAAATCGGGGTTCAGTAATTGATAAAAAAGAGCTTAATATGCTCTTTCTGGATTCCCTTCGTAAAAATGAATATATGCGCGATTAACTACTCGGTTACCACCATTGGTAGGATAGTTTCCGGTAAAATACCAATCACCTAAATTTTTAGGGCAAGCTTTATTTAAGTCTTCAACTTTCTGAAAAATAACTTTCACTTTTGTAGTGACGCTTTTTTCTGTAATAATCTCTGCTATCTTATCGCTAAGTTCTTCGTCAGTAAAAGGGGCGTATAGTTCTTTTACGTGATTAATTACTTCGCTGTCTTTTAGCGCTAATTGAGCTTTACATTTTTTATATATTTCTTCAATAATAGCTTCTGTGCCTCTGTCTTTATGAAGTTCAATAGCTGCGTTAAAAGCTACTAAATGTTCTAGACGAGCCATGTCTATACCGTAACAGTCAGGGTATCTAATCTGTGGTGCTGATGAAACGACTACAATTTGTTTAGGATTAAGACGGTCTAGCATTCTTAAAATACTTTTTTTCAAAGTCGTACCACGTACAATACTATCATCAATGATTACTAAGTTGTCTTCTGGTTTTACAACACCATAAGTAATGTCATAAACATGTGCTACTAGATCGTCACGACTACTATCGTCCGTAATAAAAGTACGAAGTTTTACATCTTTAATGGCGATCTTTTCTGTTCTAATTTTGTGAGCTTGAATCTCACGAAGTCTTTTTTCGGTTAAGTTTCCAGCTTCTTTTAAAATAGCTTCATTTTTTTGCTTGTTTAGTTCGTTTTGAGCTGCATCAAGCATTCCGTAGAAAGAAGTTTCTGCTGTATTTGGTATAAAAGAGAAAACACTATTTTCTGTGTCATGATTAATTGCTTCAAGGACTTTAGGCATAATTAATCTTCCAAGTTCTTTACGTTCTTGGTATATTTCTGCATCACTACCACGTGAAAAGTAAATGCGCTCAAAAGAACAAGACTTTTGCTCTAATGGCTCAAGAATCTGCTCCATTCTCACTTCTCCACTTTTCTTTATTAAAAGTGCAGCTCCTCTGTCAATTTCTTTTACCTCTTCAAAAGGTACATTAAACACTGTTTGTATTACTGGGCGCTCACTAGCAACAACAACAACTTCGTCATCTTTGTAATAATATGCAGGTCTAATTCCGGCTGGATCACGTAATACAAATGCATCTCCATGTCCTAATAATCCTGCCATTGCATAACCACCATCCCAATCTTTCGCAGATTTTCGTAACATTTTAGCCATGTTTAGGTTTTCTGCAATGAAGGGTGAAGAATCTCTTTTGTTAAGTCCTTGTTTTTTTGCTTGTTTGTAAAGTTTTCTTACGGCATCATCTAAAAAATGACCTATTTTTTCCATTACGGTAATAGTGTCTGCCTTTTCTTTAGGGTGCATACCAAGCCTTATTAGCGTGTCAAAAAGCTCAGTGGTGTTAGTCATGTTAAAGTTTCCTGCAATAATAAGGTTACGATGCATCCAGTTGTTTTGTCTTAAAAACGGATGTACTGTTTCTACACTATTACCCCCAAATGTACCGTAACGCACATGTCCTAATAAAAGTTCTCCTATATAAGGAATCAATTTTTTCTGTAATGCTACGTCGTCTTTTAAACCAGGTAAGGTTTCAAATTCTTTGTTTACACGAGCGTTTATTTGTCCAAAAATATCTTGAATGGGTTGTGATTGATTAGATCTAACTCTACTAATATAACGATCTCCAGGAGTTACATCTAATTTAATACTTGCAAAACCAGCGCCGTCTTGTCCGCGGTTGTGCTGTTTTTCCATTAATAAGTACATCTTGTTTACACCATAAAAAGCAGTTCCGTACTTCTCTTTATAGAATTCTAGTGGTTTAAGTAAGCGTACCATTGCGATACCGCATTCGTGTTTTAAAGCGTCACTCATTTTGGGTGTTGTGGTTTATTTTACTACTTCAGAAATATTAATTATGTATTTTATTTGTCTTTAGAAACTTCATTTGATTAAAGAATAATTGTCTTATAATCTACTGTGGCTTCTTAGTAAAGATACGATTTCAAGAGGAGAAAATTTCTGAGGAGGTTCTCCTTTTTTATTGTATCAAAAAAGCGCCTAGTTTTAGGCGCTCGTATTTAACTTAATTCTATGTCGTATTGTGTTAGGCTTTTAAATTGTAATAGGCGCTTGTCTACCTCTTGTCTTGTTAGGTTTTCCATGCGCTCTGTTCCAAATTTTTCTACTGCAAATGAAGCTAAGCAAGATCCAAATATAATAGCTCGTTTCATGTTTTCAAAGCTGTAGTCTTCTGTGTTAGCTAGATATCCTGTAAATCCTCCAGCAAAAGTGTCACCTGCTCCTGTTGGGTCAAAAACTTCTGCTAGTGGTAATGCTGGGGCAAAGAACATTTGGTTTTTATAAAATAATAAAGCACCGTGTTCTCCTTTCTTGATAACCACATATTGTGGTCCCATTGTCATGATTTTTTTGGCAGCATTCACTAAAGAATATTCACCACTCAATTGTCTAGCTTCTTCATCATTAATAGTGATTACATCTACTTTTGCGATTACCTTTTTTAGATCTTCTAGTGCAACATCCATCCAAAAATTCATAGTATCCAGCACAATTAGTTTAGGGTCGTTCATCTGTTCAATAACCCCCATTTGTACCATTGGGTGAAGATTACCTAACATAACAACCTCTGCATCTCTATAAGTATCTGGAACTACAGGATTAAAAGTTTCTAATACATTTAACTCTGTTGCTAGTGTGTCTCTAGAGTTCATGTCGTTGTGGTATTTACCGCTCCAGAAAAACGACTTACCCTCTTTAACAATCTCAAGCCCTTCAAGGTTCATCCCTTTGTTAGCCATTAAATCAAGATCTTTCTGTAAAAAATCTCCACCTACAACAGATACAATAGCACTGTCTGTGTTAAATTGAGCGGCAGATAATCCTATATAAGTAGCAGCGCCACCGAGAATTTTGTCAGTTTTTCCAAAAGGCGTTTCTATAGCATCAAAAGCGACGGTACCTACTATTACTAGTTTACTCATAGTCTAGGACCCGAATAGTCGGGTGGTATTTGTTTAAAAATGAAGCTGCAAATTTACCAAAAAAGAACGAAAAGCCGTCATTCATAATTTGAAAAGATGACGTGTGGTTAGTAATTGTTATTTAACGATTTTTGTTAAGCTTTACAGCTGTTTTAAATAAAGCATATTATTTACCCTCTAGCTTTTTATTTGTTATAAGATAGCTTTATGTGATTGGTTTTTCATAATTGTAGATGAATTGCGGGAATAACGAGAAGAAGGATTAATAAGAAAAGAAGTAATAAGACTAATACCTTACCTTTGTAAGTCTTGGGTGTGTCGTGTAAACATATAACTTATTTCCTCCCAAAATCTGCTGGGATTTCACCCCAAGCTTTTGTTTCCCATTTTACTACTTGAGTGTTGTAGGTATTGGTTTTTAACCAAGCTTCTGCACGTTTTACTAGTGCTAGAAGCTCCTTGTTTTTAGGCCCCCAAGCTAGTTTTGTATTGCATCGTTTTTTCTTGATCCAGCCCATCGCGATACGAGAATCTGTATAAAGAATACGGTCACTGTTATGCTTTTGTAAATAAGCAAGACCGTGAACCAATGCTAAAAACTCGCCTACGTTATTTGTTCCTTTCTGAAAAGGTCCTTGATGAAACAACTGTCTTTTAGTTTGTGTGTCTACACCTCTATATTCCATGACGCCTGGATTGCCACTTGAGGCAGCGTCTACAGCTATAGAATATAAGTTAGGCGCTCCATAAGCTGCTTTTTCTGCTGCAGAGAGTGTCTTTTTCTTTTTACCTGTTCCTTTACCTTTATAATCTTTATAGTTTTTGTTAAAAGCGATCTTGGCTTCCTTTTGTGATAAAAAACTCATGTATTGTGCCCCAGAAACCCCTTTTATGGCAGCTTGGCATTTTTTCCAGCTATCATAAATTCCGGCAGGGTTTCCAAACCAGACTACATAATATTTTTTTGGTTTGCTCATTAAAAATTTAAATTTTCGTCTATAATAGGTTGTTATGACTGTTTCAAGACTACGTCTTCAATAATTTTAGGAAACCATTTATATTCTAGTTGATGCACTTTTGAGGCTACATCATCTGCCGAATCATTGGGTGAAACTTCGGTTTGTGTTTGGAATATGGTGGCGCCATCATCATATTTTTCGTTAACATAGTGGATGGTAATACCTGTTTCTGTTTCATTATTTGCTATAACGGCTTCGTGAACATGTTTTCCATACATGCCTTTTCCTCCATATTTAGGAAGTAGAGCAGGATGAATATTAATTACCTTATTTGGAAATTCGCGGAGTATGATTTCTGGAAATTTCAGAAGAAAACCTGCTAAGACAATTAGATCTGGAGCTAGTTCTTTAAGGTCTTTCACTAAACCATCGGGAGATAACATTTCGGCTTTACTAAACGAGACTGCTTTTATCTGTGCTGCATTAGCGCGTTCTAGTACTTTGGCATCCTTCTTGTTTGAAAGCACACAGACAACCTCGACACTTTTAGAAGTTGCAAAGTATTGTATCACGTTTTGAGTATTGGTGCCGTTTCCTGAAGCAAAAATTACCAGTCGTTTCTTCATTGTTATAAGGGTTTTCTAGAAGTTAATTAATTACAAAAGTAAGGCATAGGGTATTGACTTCACTCAAAAATGTTTAAATTACAACCACATTTTAGCATTAAAATGTTGTTTTAAATTAAAATATTTTATTTTTGCCACTTACTAAATTTAAAAAAAACAAAACATTATGTCAGACATTGCATCAAGAGTAAAAGCAATTATCGTTGATAAATTAGGTGTAGACGAGAACGAAGTTGTAAACGAAGCTAGCTTCACAAACGACCTAGGAGCAGACTCACTAGATACGGTAGAGCTTATTATGGAATTTGAAAAAGAATTTGATATTCAAATACCAGACGATCAAGCTGAAAACATTGCGACCGTAGGTCAAGCAGTTTCTTATATTGAAGAGAACAAATAAGATAATTTCTTTATGGAAATCAAGCGAGTTGTAGTAACAGGATTAGGAGCGTTAACGCCTATTGGTAATAACATCACAGAGTATTGGGATGGACTTAAAAATGGGAGAAGCGGGTGCGCGCCTATAACATATTTTGATGCTGAAAAGTTCAAAACAAAATTTGCTTGCGAAATAAAGAATTTTGATCCATTGCAACATTTTGATCGTAAGGAGGCTCGTAAACTAGACAAGTTTGCTCAGTATGCATTAGTAAGTAGTGATGAAGCTATTTTAGATGCTGGGATCGATCTTGACACTGTAGATAAATTTCGCGTAGGCGTTATCTGGGGTGCTGGTATAGGAGGAATCGAAACTTTTCAGAATGAAGTAATTAATTTTTCAGAAGGGGATGGAACACCACGTTTTAACCCCTTCTTTATTCCAAAAATGATAGCAGATATTGCACCAGGTAATATTTCTATTAAACATGGATTTATGGGACCTAATTATACAACGGTCTCTGCATGTGCTTCTTCGGCAAATGCAATGATAGATGCTCTTAATTATATAAGATTAGGACAGTGTGATATTATTGTGACAGGAGGTAGTGAGGCTGCGGTAACGCAAGCTGGAGTGGGTGGTTTTAATGCCATGCACGCTTTATCTACTCGTAACGATGATCCCGCAGCTGCTTCTAGACCTTTTGATGCGTCTCGTGATGGGTTTGTGTTAGGGGAAGGTGCAGGTGCTTTAATCTTAGAAGAGTATGAACATGCAAAAGCCCGTGGCGCTAAAATTTATGCAGAAGTAATAGGTGGCGGAATGTCAAGTGACGCTTACCATATGACTGCTCCTCATCCTGATGGGATAGGTGTAGAGCGTGTAATGCATAATTGCTTAAATGATGCTGGTATAGATGCTAGTGAAGTAGACGCAATTAATACACACGGAACTTCAACACCTCTTGGAGATGTTGCAGAATTAAAAGCAATTAGTAAAGTTTTTGGTGCGCATACAAATGACATCAATATAAACTCTACAAAATCAATGACTGGGCACTTATTAGGTGCTGCAGGAGCAATAGAAGCAATTGCCTCTATATTATCAATGGAACACAGCCTCGTGCCTCCAACGATAAATCACACAGAAGTAGATGAGAATATTGACCCTTCATTAAATCTAACACTCAATAAAGCACAACCACGTAAAGTGAATATTGCTATGAGTAATACATTTGGGTTTGGAGGTCACAATGCTTGTGTGTTATTCAAAAAACTTGATGCTTAATATTATATAATGGCATCGTTTAAAAACATATTTAATTCTCGTTCTTCCAAGAACGGGGATTTTTTTTGGGTGATTAAAAAGCTACTAGGTTTTAAACCAAAAGATATCACTATATACGAAGAAGCCTTTACGCATCGTTCTACTAACGAAAAAACTAGAGAGGGTCATGCTCAAAATTATGAGCGATTAGAGTTTTTAGGAGATGCTATGTTAAGTGCCGTAATTGCAGCACATTTATATAAAAAAGTGCCAGGCGGTAATGAAGGCTATCTTACAAAAATGCGATCTAAAGTAGTGAGTAGAGAGCACCTTAATGAGCTGGGGCGCGATCTTGAGCTTATAAAACATTTAAGAACTACAATACCAATTAAACAGTTTGGGGGAAATGTTCATGGTAATGTTTTTGAGTCTTTAGTTGGTGCAATCTATTTAGATAGAGGTTACAGGTATTGTGAGAAGTTTATCAATAAAAGAGTTATCAAACCTTATGTTGATATAAAAAAACTAGAAGGAAAGGTAATAAGCTATAAGAGTCTTTTTATAGAGTGGTGCCAGAAACATAAATCACAGTTTAAATTTGCAGTGTATGAAGATACTGGCAATGACAAACTAAAACACTTTGCTGTAAAACTACACCTAGATAATGTTGTTGTTGGTAAAGCAAGAGCTACTTCAAAGAAAAAAGCTGAAGAAATGGCTGCAAAACGAGCTTATTATAAATTGCAGAAAGCGATTGACGAAGATTTTTCTTAAATGTATTAGGATAAAATTGAACTCCTAGAGATTCATTTCAAAAGAATATTATATTATTTACAAAAAAATAATACAACCCATACACCTGTGTTGGCTTGTAATGTCTATTTTTAGCAATTAATTTAATAATGTGGGGGTTCAAAAACTAATATTAACAAGTGACTTTACAGAAGAATTTCTGTTAATAGGTATACATTGTAGTGAAGAGGCTTATAAAGTTGCTTTTTTACTGAATCAGTTTGCAGACCTAAAGCTAAAACGCCGTAAGTTAGATTTAGAATATACTACTAACGGATTAGACATACTGTTTCCTTTGTTTGATTTTGAAGATGAAATGCGCTATATTAGTTATGATTTAGTCGCAAATAAGTGTGTGTCAAAATCAGTAAAGACGGTTAGTAGTGGTGGTCTTTTTGGAGATGAGAATATTTCAGAAACAATTACAACCTACTTACTTCCAGAATATAAAAAAGTAGATTACTTACTGAAAATAACTACAGATGCCCCATCGGTTGCAATAAAAAAAATTGTGACAGACATTAATAAAATAAAGCAGGTCATTTCGGCCTATGAGATAGACACAGAACAACTGAAGTCTAAAAATAATTTAATATTTGAATAAATGCCAAACCAGAAGAAGACGAAGATTGTTGCTACCTTAGGGCCAGCAACACAAGATAGAGAGATACTAAAGCAGATGATTCTAGAAGGCGTAAATGTCTTTAGAGTAAACTTCTCTCATGCAAATTATGAAAATGTAAAAGAAGTAGTTGCTACTATAAGAGATTTAGGGAAAGAACTAGGTACTAGCACGGCAATTTTAGGAGATTTACAAGGGCCTAAATTACGTGTGGGGATTATGAAAGAAGAAGTTGTAGTAAGTCCTGGTGATACCATTTCTTTTTGTACCGGAGAAGAGTTTGAAGGTAATGCAGAGAAGGTGTACATGAACTATGATAACTTTCCGAGAGATGTAAAAAAAGGAGAACGTATTTTACTTGATGATGGTAAATTAATGTTTGAAGTACTGGCAACAGATGGAAAAAAAGAAGTAAAAACAAAGGTGATACAAGGTGGACCTTTACGCTCTAGAAAAGGGGTAAACCTACCTAACACGGCTATCTCATTACCTGCTTTGACAACTAAGGATAAAGAAGATGCTGTATTTGCTATTTCTCTAGAGGTAGATTGGATTGCACTTTCATTTGTGCGTCACGCAGAAGATTTAAAAGAACTACAAGCACTAATTGAAGCGCACAGTGAGTATAAAATCCCGATTATTGCTAAGATTGAAAAACCAGAAGCAGTAAAAAATATAGATAAAATAGTTGCTTATTGCGACGGCCTTATGGTTGCACGTGGAGATCTAGGTGTTGAGGTTCCTGCTGCCGAAGTGCCACTTATTCAAAAGCAACTGGTATTAACCGCAAAGCGTGCCAGAATACCTGTAATTATTGCCACTCAAATGATGGAAACCATGATTACCTCACTTACGCCTACCAGAGCCGAGGTAAATGATGTTGCAAACTCTGTAATGGATGGCGCAGATGCTGTTATGTTATCTGGAGAAACTTCTGTAGGTAAATATCCAGTTCAGGTGATACAAACTATGGCAAACATTTGTAAAAATGTAGAGAATAGTGATCTAATTACGGTACCACACGAACCACCTCACGTTCGTACCAATAGATACATTACAAAATCTATTTGTTATCATGCAGCGCATATGGCAAACGAGATTGATGCAAAAGCAATTTGTACTTTAACAAATAGTGGGTATACAGCATTCCAGATTTCTGCTTGGCGTCCAGATGCTCAAATTTTAGTGTTTACAAGTAATCATCGTATTCTCTCAAGACTTAATTTATTGTGGGGTGTAAAGGCATTTTTTTATGACAAATGCGTGAGCACAGATGAAACTGTAGAAGATGTAAATGCCATTGCGCAAGAACGTGGTTTTGTAAAAAAAGGTGATTATTTAATTAACCTTGCAGCAATGCCTATAGTAGATAAAGGGATGGTAAATACATTGCGTGTGAGTTTAGGTAAATAAAACGTGTACTTGATAAAACAACAAAGCCTCATCTTTTGATGAGGCTTTGTTGTTTATTTAAACTTTTTTACTCGATAACTGTCACGTACTCAATTTTCATCATATCTTCTTCTTGAGAGATTGTAATATTACTTTGGTACCCTTCACCTGCTTGGTGGTATTTTATTTGTTGCAACTGGTTGTCTGCACGTGCGACAATAAGTTTACTTAAAAACAAGTAATCTGGTTGTTTTGGGTTTGTAATATTTTCTTCATCATTCCCTTTTGGACTAGGAAAAGCGAAGACTAATGGTAAATCAAATAATCGTTGTGCAAAGGTAAAACCTTCTTGCCATTTTGAGGTAGGTAATAAAACCGTCTCTGTCTCTGTAGGGTTACTGGCTGTACCTCCTGTTATTTTTGTGTAGCTAGCATTAGGATGCGTAGTTTTTAAATCTTCAATATATTGTTTTGCACTGCTATTTTTCTCTGGCGGAAAAAAGCTTGATAAATAGCCATTAAAAGCATACCCTGTCTTGTTATTGTATTCTACTTGGTTCATCCCTCCTTTAATACCGCCAACGCTCATGGTTTCGTTTTCTTCAAGTGTGATGACTTTTACTTTAGTACCATAAGGCATCACAGACATTTTTTTGCTATCTAGATTATTGTACTCCCTTAAAGATAATCCGCTAGGTGCTGTCACATAAACATAGTGGTCTTTGTGAACTACTTCTGGAATTAATTCTGTACTTTCTATTTCAGTAGAAACCGTTGCGATTGCTAATTCGTCTTGTGTCTCGCTATCACAAGCTGTAAATAATGCTAGTAATGCGAATGCTGCGATGTGTGTGATTGTGTTTTTCATAATATAGGTTTTTAATTATGATGTAAATGTACTGCCAACCTTTAGCTAAATTTGGACTACTCTAACATACGGCAGCAACGCTTTAGTAAGCGTAAAGAATGTTATAGAATTCGTTTTTAAAGGGAGTGGCAAGTATTAAAAGTCCAGTTTTAACTGCACTTCATACTTTTTTTCTTCAGAAACTTTAAGGGTTTGTTTCTTTTCGTTATTCAAATTAGACATAGAGATGCCCAGTAAACGAACACTATTTTTCATGCCTTCTTGAAAGAGTAGTTCTGTTACGGTTTCCATTATCAAGTTTTTATCAGAAATATAAAGCGGAAGCGTTTTGCTTCTTGTTTGCAGTGTAAAATCGCTGTATTTAATTTTAAGTGTCACGGTCTTTCCGGCCACTTTACTTTTTTTAAGTCTGCGTTCTACTTCTTCTGAAATAGGCGCGAGTTTTTCAAGCATAAATATTTCCGAAGCAATATTCTCACTAAAAGTACGCTCTGCCGCGAGTGATTTTCTAGTGCGAGACGGCTTGACCTCGCTGTTGTGAATACCGCGAACAATGTTGTAATAATATGCGCCACTTTTTCCGAAATTTTCTGAGAGAAACTCAATAGATTTTCCTTTTAAGTCTAGACCAGTGTAGATTCCGTGACGGTACATTTTTTCTTTCATCACCTTTCCTACACCATAAAATTTTTTAATATCGAGTACCTCTAAAAATGGAATAACCTCTTCTGGTGGCACGGTTTTCTGTCCATTAGGTTTGTTTATATCGCTGGCTACTTTAGCAATAAATTTGTTAATTGAGATTCCGGCCGAAGCATTTAAACCTGTTCGTTCTTTTATTTTTTGTCTAATTTCTAACGCAATCAAAGACGCACTAGGATTTCCTTTTTTATTTTCGGTAACGTCTAGGTAGGCTTCGTCAAGTGAAAGCGGTTCTACGAGGTCTGTGTACTCAAAAAAGATTTTTCGCACCCTGTCAGATATCTCTTTATACCGTTCAAAATCTGTTTTTACAAAGATCAAGTGAGGGCATAATTTAATAGCAAGAGAACCAGCCATGGCAGATCGTACACCAAATTTTCGAGCCTCATAACTCGCTGCGCTAATAACGCCACGCCTACCGCTACCACCCACAGCAATCGCTTTTCCTACCAGCGATGGATCGTCTAGTTGAGCAACAGACGCATAAAATGCATCCATATCTACGTGGATGATTTTTCTTTGCCGTGGTTGCGCTTCAATCATAGTGTAAATTTAATATCTTTATCTCACTCAAGCCTTACAGGTTTGCAAAACCTATGTGTTAAATATGAATCTCAATCAAGTTACCGTTCCTTCATCAAATGTGCCGCAAGCCATTTCTTTTTATAAAAAGTTAGGGCTCAAACTTATTGTACACACTCACGACGAGTATGCGCGTTTTGAAAGTCCTGATGGTGATGCAACGTTTAGTATACATTATACTTCGGAAATGATAAAGGGTGCAGGGATTTGGCTTTATTTTGAAGTGCCAAACGTAGCAAAAAAGGTGACCGAATTAAAAGCCAAAGGAATTACCTTTGAAACAGAACCTACAGCACAATCTTGGCTATGGACAGAAGCAAGGCTTAAAGATCTTGACGGAAACCAGATTATCATTTACAGCGCAGGAGATAACCGGAAAAATCCGCCTTGGAGGTTGTTAGAAGATCAACAAAACAAAGATGAATAACTAAAGATGAATAAAAATACAGCCATACTTATAGGAGCTACGGGTTTAACCGGAGGCATTTTATTATCACTTTTGTTAGCAGATGATTCTTTTAAAAAAGTGAAGGTTTTTGGAAGAAGCAGTACAGGAATAACACACCCAAAACTAGAAGAACATTTAGGTGATATGTTTCAAATGCAGCACTTTTCCGAAGTATTTACAGGAGATGTTGTTTTCTGTTGCATTGGTACCACAAAAGCAAAAACACCAAATAAAGAGACTTATAAAAAGATTGATTACGGTATTCCAGTTGCAGCGGCAAAGTTGGCTAAGCAAAATGGAATTTCAGTTTTTGAAGTGATTTCAGCCTTAGGAGCAAATGCTACAAGCACTACTTTTTACAATAAGGTAAAAGGCGAGATGGAGCGAGATGTTCTTGCTGTTGGGATCGATAAAACATTTATTTTTCAGCCTTCATTAATAGGAGGAAACCGTTCAGAAAAACGCTTTGGTGAAAAAATAGCGCAAGTTGTGATGGGTGTCTTTAGTTTTTTAGTTCCTAAAAAATATAAAATTATAGCACCAGAAGTCATAGCAAAAGCAATGCTACAAGTAGCTCATCACGGGTATCATAAAGCGATTATTGAGAATGATGAGATGAAACAAATTACTACAGTTTAATTTTTGAAATAGCTAATAGCAATTTCTGTTAACACAGGAATATAAACAGTATTTAATGCAAGAAATAGAACGAAAATTTTTGGTAAAGGACAATGCTTTTAAAACGCAAGCACACACTAAGTATCGTATTGTGCAAGGTTTTCTTAATACGCATCCAGCGCGTACGGTACGTGTGCGTATAAAAGGTGATAAAGCGTTTATGACGGTTAAAGGCAAAGGAAATGAAACAGGAACCACTCGATTTGAATGGGAAAAAGAGATACTAGTTTCTGATGCTGAGGCACTTTTACTGATTTGCGAAAAAGGGCAGATAGACAAGATACGCTACGAAATAAACGTAGAGAATCATACCTATGAAGTAGATGAGTTTTTTGGAGATAATAAAGGATTAATAGTTGCTGAAATAGAATTGACAGATGAAAATGAAGCCTTTGTAAAGCCAGATTGGCTGGGAGAAGAGGTTACTGGCGATGTTAGGTTTTATAATTCTCAATTGAGTAAAAAGCCTTTTTGTGAGTGGGTATAATTTTGTTTTCACCTACTCTTAAAAGCCCGTTCCACTTTTGCAATCTCAACTTTATAACTAGCATACCATACTTCTTTACCCATTTTTTGTGCTTGTAAATGGTCAAGATTTACTTTCCAGTTTAATATCGCTTGTTCTGTTTCCCAATAACTAATAGTTATGCCTATTTCGTTACGAGCACTTACCATTTCTATAAAACCCGGTTGTTGTTTTGCAAGTGCTTCCATCTTGATGGCCATCTCATGATACCCTTCTGTGTTATCATTAAGCGTGCTTGTAAATATTACAGCATAGTATGGTTTAGTTATCATAGAATCGTTAATTAATATTTTTGTAAATACCAACCACTAGCTCACCTGCGGCATTCATGTGGGCTCTATACATACCAGCGGTATTAAACTCCATAGTTACATTTCCGTCCTTATCTATTGCTACAATGCCTCCGTCACCCCCTAAAGCAGGTATTTTTTTCTGAATGACCTCACGAGCAGCTTCTTCAAGACTTACTCCTTTATACTCCATCATTGCACTAATGTCATGAGCCACCATTCCTCTAATAAAATACTCACCCCATCCGGTAGAAGAAACCGCACAAGTTGCATTATTAGCATAGGTTCCTGCTCCAATAATAGGAGCGTCACCTATTCTGTTCCATCTTTTATTGGTCATTCCACCCGTAGAAGTTCCAGCAGCTAGATTTCCGTTTTTATCAAGTGCAGCACAACCAACGGTACCAAATTTAGAGTCTTTTATAAATGAGTCGTAAGCGCTTGAATTAGAAACAGCCGTTTTACCATCGTGGTCTAACTCCATTTTCTCTTTGCTTTTAATACGTTGTAAAGAATTAAACCTATTTTCTGTATAGAAGTAAGAAGGGTCAACAAGAGCGATCCCTCTAGTGACTGCAAAATTTTCTGCTCCTTCACCTGCGAGCATTACGTGTTCGCTATGATCCATTACTTCTACAGCAAGGTCAATTGGGTTTTTAATATGGGTAACTCCAGCAACTGCACCTGCGTTTAGATTGGAGCCGTCCATTACAGAAGCGTCTAACTCGTTTGTTTCTTCGTGAGTAAAAACAGCGCCCTTACCAGCATTAAATAAAGGGGAGTCTTCCATTACATTAATCGTTTTGGTTACGGCTTCCATAGCGGTACCTCCATTTTTTAAGATCTCATGGCCTATTTTTATGGCTTCTTCTAGTTTCTGTGCATATGCAATCTCTAAAGAGTCTGTCATTTTTTCTTTTAAAATAGTACCTGCGCCACCGTGAATTACAATCCCGAAGTTAGAAGCGGAGTCGCTAGTTTTTGTTTCTATAGCATTTTCTTTGTGTTTGCAGCTAATGAGCATTGTAAAAACGGCTAAGAGTATTGTGGTGTGTGCTTTTTTCATAAGGAAGGATTAGAATTTAAAAATACAATAATTAGAAAGATTAACTTAAAACCATCTGATTGTTAGATTGAAGGCACATTTTTTAATGCTTTATTATTTCTGAAGTAATAATTGAAAGTCATTAGAATCCCTTTTTACAAATGATACAATTTTACATACCTTTATAATCAAATAAAATAAACGTTATGGCCATACTAAAACCATTTAACCTAAATGCTTGGGTAGAAGAAAATAGAGATACGTTGAAGCCGCCTGTAGGCAATAGAAATTTATATAAAGATGCTGGTGATTATATTGTGATGATCGTAGGTGGGCCTAATGCTCGAAAGGATTATCACTATAATGAAACCGAAGAGTTGTTTTACCAACTAGAAGGAAATATACAAGTACATATACAAGAAGATGGTAAGAAAAAAACGATGGAACTTGGTCCAGGAGATATGTATTTACACCCAGCAAAAGTACCACACTCTCCAGTGCGTGAAGCAGGGTCTATTGGTTTAGTAATAGAGCGTAAACGTCAAGATCTTGCTGGTAAAGATGGGTTAATGTGGTTTTGTGACAACTGTAATAACAAGATTCACGAAGTCTATTTTCCGTTAAATGATGTAGAGAAGGACTTTTTACAACACTTTAAAGATTTTTACGGAAGCGAAGATTTAAGAACCTGCGATAATTGTGGGACAGTAATGGAAGTGGATGAGAGGTTTACGGCAGACTGATAACAGATGAAAGTGTTTTTTTGCATTTATATATTCTTTTTTTTCGCAGCTATAGGTTGTAGGGATAAAACAGTTGCTAAAAACTCTGACATCGAGATTTATCTTCTCAACAAAAGAATAGAAACAAATTTAGGGATACCACTCAAGGATTATTATATTTCTGAAGGTATTGATTTTGAAGAGATTGACTCTTTAAGATTAAAATATACCAACTTTGATACTATAACAAAACAAGAAATTTATGCAGGGCCATTTAAGGCTACTAGAAGTGATTTAAATAAATCACCACTTATTACTGATGAGGAATTTATAGGTTTTAATTTTGATACAAATGAGTTAACAATTAACGCTAAAGGGCTTCTTAAAATTCATGAAATGGGGAATCCTGCTGAGTTTAGCACGCAATTTGTAATTACGGACAAAAAGAAGCCAATATTTACAGGATATTTCTTTTCCATCTATTCATCATCTCCGGTTCATGATTATTATATTGTTTTGGACGAACCAGATGGACAATTTAGAGATTTAGTGATTAGATATAAATTAACTTCTACTGAATTTGATGTTTATAAGTTGCCTGATTTAACTAAGAATCTAGAATTTTATGAGGCATTTAATAATGCGGATAAAATTATCGTAGACTAATTAATTTGAAAAGGTATAATAATGAACCCCAAAAAAGTACTACTATACATAGGTTTAATCCTGCTATTTCTTGGTCTTGCTTTCTGCGGTTTACTCTATTACACATTAAGAACCAAAGTAAATGACATCACAGATCAAAAACCGTTTACGAGTTTTGTAAATGAAAAAATGGTGCTTGGTAATGATGCAATTCTAGTCAATAACTATGAGCATTTTGTGCACGAAGAACCGTTGTATCTAGATGCGGTAGGCTCACAATTATTTGAAGGGACAAGTATAGCCCATCAACTTACAAAGGGGGATACAGTAATTATACATAGTGTAAAAGACTTTACAAACGGCGTGAGTGGTACTACAAGCACAGTACTCTTCGGAAATGTGACAACGGGAAACCCGCCCGCAAAAATACCTTTTGAGTATACTTGGGAAGCCCAACAAATTGAAAAAAACACAGATGGTGTCTTTGTGTTTTCTTTTGAACTCGCAGAGTGGGAAAAAGAATAAAAAAATCTCGTCAAATTATAATGTTATAATTTGACGAGAGTAAAAATTAGTTTCTTCCAGCGCGTACACCGCCATCAACATCCCAGATAGCTCCGGTAACCCAACTTGCGTTATCACTTAGTAAAAATTCAATAACGTTTGCGACATCTGTTGCTTTACCATTGCGGCCTATAGGGTGAAATGCGTTAAACCCTTCTAATGCTTTTTCTGCCTCGTCTTTACCGCCAAAAACACCGTGATAAACAGGAGTACTTACTACAGCTGGAGATACTGCGTTTACACGAATACCGTCATCTGCTAACTCCATAGCAAGGTGTTGTGTAAAAGAATGAAGTCCGGCTTTTTGCATACTATAGGCAGAAGAAGGAGTAGCTTTTACTGCTTGTTTTGCCCACATAGCACCTATGTTTACTATAGATCCACTTTGGTTTTTCTTCATATTTTTAGCTACTGCTTGTGTGATAAAAAAGAAACCACGATTTAAATCTAAATAAGAATTATAGTCCTCTACCGTATGATCTAGAAAAGGTTTTGGGCCAAATATTCCAGAAGCATTTACTAAGTAGTCTACACGCTCAAGCGAGTTAATGGTATTAGTCAATTCTTTTACTTGATTTTCATCTGTAATATCAATCTTGTGTTTCGTTAGGTTTTCGCTGTTTTCAACTTTGTCAGTAGATCTACCTACAATGTGTACTGCATGGCCGTTTTTTAAAAGTTGTTGTGCTGTTGCAAGTCCTATTCCGCTTGTACCACCAATGATGATAGCTGTTTTTGTTGTTGTATTCATAATTGTAATTATTAAAATAGACAGAACAGTCTGTCTATATAGAGTTAAATTTTTTTAGTTTAGAATTTTATTTCCCATTTTTTTAGCTTCAATGATGGGCCATGATTGTTCTTGTAAATAACTTTCTGCTACTGCGCCTTCATAAAGTAGGTAAAGTTGTTTTGCTAGGATATCAGATTGTTCTTCTGTTAGTTCTGGTTTGTTTTTTTGAATTGAGTTTGTGATAAATTGGATTAAACCATGTTTCTGCTGCTGTATTTCTACCTTAATAGTTTGATTTGTTTTTGGAATTTCTGCCATTGTATTGATACACCAGCAACCATTAAAACTATCACCATTATAAAAATCTAGTAAGAAATCAAAAATGGCTAAAATGCGGGAGTCACCTTCCTCTTTAAGTTCGCAATACGATGAGAGTGATGTTATAAAAGCATTGTTTTTATGTTGTAAAAAGGCAATACAAATATCATCTTTAGATTTAAAGTGATTATAAAGCGTCGCTTTTGCTACCCCGGCTTCAGAAATTATTTCATTAATACCTGTAGAGTTATATCCTTGCTCGTAGAATAAACGAGAGGCAGTGGCAACAATATGATTATTTATTTCAGACCTTTTCACTTTGCAAATATATAAAATTATTTTAAAAACAGACAAGTCTGTCTTTTTTTTGTTTTTTAAGCTTTATTTAAGCTATTATAATTCCTTTTTAATGCCTTTACAATATCGTATCTTCGCATTAGAGATTGATATTCTTACTATTTCCTTCGAAATTTTAACAATATTAACAATGAAGTGTCTAATTATCAATTCTGATTATGGAATTGACAAAAAATACAACTATGTCAACAGTAGCAAAAGACTTCGGTATGGACGAAGCGTTAAAACAACTAGGTCTTAAAGATGTAAATCAAGGAACTTCTACAGGGAATACTTGGTTTCCAGGTGGTGAAGAAATTGCTTCTTATTCTCCAGTAGATGGTGCTTTAATTGGTAAAGTAACTACCACAACTAAAGAAGAATACGAAAAAGTAATTGAAGCTTCAGAAAAAGCATTTTTATCATTTAGAGCTATGCCAGCTCCACAACGTGGGGAGATTGTACGTCAGTTTGGTAATAGACTACGTGAGTTAAAAGAACCGCTAGGAAAATTGGTTTCTTACGAGATGGGTAAATCTTTACAAGAAGGATACGGTGAGGTTCAAGAAATGATTGACATCTGTGATTTTGCAGTTGGTTTATCAAGACAATTAAACGGGCAAACTATTCCGTCTGAGCGTCCAGGTCACGTGATGCGTGAGCAATGGCATTCTATTGGTATTGTGGGTATTATTTCTGCCTTCAACTTTCCAGTAGCAGTATGGGCTTGGAATACCGCACTTGCGTGGGTTTGTGGTGATGTGTGTGTATGGAAAGGAAGTGAAAAAGCACCGCTTTGTGCCGTAGCTTGTCAAAACATAATTGCACAGGTTTTAAAAGAAAATAATCTACCAGAAGGTATTTCTTCTATCATTAACGGTGATTATACTGTTGGTGAGATGATGACAAAAGATACTCGCATCCCATTAATTTCTGCTACAGGTTCTACTAGAATGGGACGAATAGTAGGTGCAACGGTTGCAGAGCGTTTTGGTAAATCTTTACTAGAATTAGGTGGTAACAATGCGATTATTATTACGCCAACGGCAGACTTAAAAGTAGTTGTGCCAGGAGCAGTATTTGGTGCGGTTGGTACTTGTGGACAACGTTGTACATCTACAAGAAGATTAATTATACACGAGAGTGTTTATGATAAAGTAAGAGATGCTATTGTAGGTGCTTACGGACAATTAACAATAGGAAACCCTTTAGACGAGAAAAACCACATTGGACCGCTAATCGATAAGGATTCTGTTAACACATATCTAGCTGCTATTGAAAAAGCAAAAACTGAAGGCGGAAACGTTCTTGTAGAAGGTGGAGTACTAGAAGGTGAAGGTTACGAAAGCGGATGCTACGTAAAACCAGCGATTATTGAAGCAGAAAATGACTTTGAAATTGTACAACACGAAACTTTTGCTCCTATTTTATACTTAATGAAATATAGCGGCGAAGTAGAAAATGCAATCGCAAAACAAAACGGAGTAGCACAAGGTTTATCTTCGGCAATTATGACGAATGAGATGAAAGAGGCTGAGAAGTTTTTATCATTTGCAGGCTCAGATTGTGGTATTGCAAACGTAAACATTGGTACTTCTGGAGCTGAGATAGGTGGTGCTTTTGGTGGTGAAAAAGAAACAGGTGGCGGACGCGAGTCTGGATCTGATGCTTGGAAAGTATACATGAGAAGACAAACAAATACAGTGAACTATAGTGACGAGTTGCCATTGGCACAAGGAATCAAGTTTGATTTGTAGGAAGTAAAACGTACAACATATATAAAAAACTCCATCTTGAAAAAGATGGAGTTTTTTTATGAATTAATGACAACTTAAATGATTGTACTTTGTCCTAGGTGGATGTTTTTAAAATTAAGGTTAGTATCTTCAGAAAAGTATATAAAATCTTCTATAAAATTACCTACTTGTTCAGTACTAACAGGACTTCCATTAGAATTGATGTCTGATGTAGTAATGTCAAGTTCTAACGATTTATCTACAGCTTGTTCAATACGTTTTGCTTCTTCTGTTAGTCCAAAATGAGATAAAAGCATTGCAGCACTCAATATAGAAGCAAGTGGGTTTGCGATTCCTTCTCCTGTTGCTTGTGGAAATGAACCGTGAATAGGTTCAAAAAGGCCAGTTTTACCACCAATAGAGGCGGAGGATAATAAACCAATAGAGCCACCAATCACACTAGCTTCATCACTAATAATATCTCCAAACATATTTTCTGTGAGGATAATATCAAACTGATTTGGGTTTAAAATCATTTGCATTGCTGCGTTATCTACAAAAAGAAAATCTAGAGTTACATTTTTGTATTCAGCAGCTATTTCTGTTACTATTTTTCTCCATAATCTTGAGCTTTCTAAAACATTTGCTTTGTCTACAAGTGTTACTTTTTTACGTCTACCTTCTGCAGCTTTAAAAGCTAAATGAGTAATGCGTTCTATTTCTGACCTAGTATATATGCATAAATCACTAGCCATGTTTCCGTCTTCACTTAATTGCTTTTCACCAAAATAGATGCCGCCAGTAAGCTCACGAAATATAAGCATATCTGCACCAGTAATAATTTCTTCTTTTAAAGGAGATTTATGAACTAGTGCTTCATACGCTTTTACGGGTCTTATGTTTGCATATAATCCTAAAGCTTTTCTAAGCGCTAAAAGTCCTTGCTCTGGACGTATCTTAGCACTAGGATCATTATCATATTTTGGGTGGCCTATGGCTCCAAATAAAATTGCGTCACTAGCTTTGCAAAGGTCTAATGTCGCTTTTGGTAACGGGCTTCCTGTCTCATCGATAGCAATAGCACCAACAGCTGCAGATTTAAAATTGAAAGTATGGTTGTATTCACCTGCAATTGCCTTTAGGGCTTTAATTGCTTGTGCTGTCACTTCTGGACCAATACCATCTCCTGGGAGTACTCCTATATTTATTCTCATATTTTAATTTCTAGATAATTCAAATTCTTTAATCGCTTCTCTCTTACTTAATAAAAAGTCGATATCATCATAACCGTTAATTAAGCAGTTTTTTTTAAAAGTGTCAATTTCAAAAAATTCACTTATATTTTTTTCTATTACTGAAATGTGCTGTTTTTCTAAATCAACTTCTAATTGTACTGTTGGTTCTGCAATTAATATTTCCATTAGTTTTTTTAAAAATGTTTCAGAAACTTGAATGGGCAATAAGCCATTATTTAAAGAGTTCCCTTTAAAAATATCTGCAAAGTAACTTGAAACAATTACTTTAAATCCATAATCTACTAATGCCCAAGCTGCATGTTCTCTACTAGAACCACAACCAAAATTATTTCCAGCTACTAGAATTTTCCCTTTGTAAGATGGATTATTAAAGATAAATTCAGGGTTAACATTTCCTAAGTTATCATAGCGCCAATCTCTAAAAACGTTATTCCCAAAGCCTTGTTTATCTGTCGCTTTTAAAAAACGAGCTGGAATTATTTGATCTGTATCTATGTTCTCGATGTCTAATGGTACAGCGGTTGATGTTATTTTCGTGAATTTTTCCATTAGTTAACCGTTTTTGTAATATCAATTATTTTTCCCTCTATGGCTGTTGCTGCAGCTACAAGCGGACCTGCTAAGATGGTACGTGCGCCTTGTCCTTGGCGTCCTTCAAAATTTCTGTTACTCGTAGAAACGCAATATTCTCCTGCAGGAATTTTATCATCATTCATCGCTAAACAGGCACTACATCCAGGTTGTCTTAATTGGAATCCTGCATTTTCAAAAATGAGGTTTAGGCCTTCTTCTTTTATTTGATTTTCTACTTGTTTGCTTCCAGGAACGAGCCAAGCAGTTACGTTTTCTGCTTTTTGTTTTCCTTTTATATAATTAGCAGCGACTCTAAAATCTTCTATGCGAGAGTTTGTACAACTACCAATAAAGACATAATTAATTGTTTTATTTAGCAAGCTTCCACCTGCTTTAAAGTCCATGTAGTCTAATGATTTTTTAAATGAAACATCTTCAAATTTTGGAATAGCTTCATTTATGATCATTCCCATGGCGGGGTTGGTGCCATAGGTAATCATAGGTTGGATTTCTGCGGCATCAAATGTATATTCCTTATCAAATACAGCTTCTTTATCTGTTGGCAAAGTTTTCCAGTATGCTATTTTTTCATCTAACTCTTCACCCTTAGGAGCAAATTTTTTGTCTTTTAAGTAATCAAACGTGGTTTGGTCTGGAGCAATCATGCCACCACGTGCTCCCATTTCAATACTCATATTACAGACTGTCATACGCCCTTCCATTGTCATATTTTCAAACACAGTTCCTGCGTATTCACAGAAATATCCTGTACCTGCGTTAGTGCCTATTTTTGAAATTATATATAAGATTACATCTTTTGGTAGCACATTAGGGTGTAAAGAGCCGTTTACGTTTACTCTTAGGCTTTTCGGTTTTTTAAGTAATAAACATTGGCTGGCAAAAACTTGTGCAACTTGACTAGTGCCTATACCAAAAGCAATTGCCCCAAAAGCTCCATGAGTAGAAGTATGGCTATCTCCACAAACAATAGTCATACCTGGTTGTGTAAGACCTAACTCTGGCGCCATTACATGAACGATACCGTTGTATTTATGCCCTAAATCATAAAGTGTTATGCCGTTATTTTTACAATTAATAGCTAGTTGTTTTAGTTGCTTTTTAGACAACTCATCTTTAATAGGTAGATGTTGGTTTATAGTTGGTGTATTGTGGTCTGCAGTAGCAACAATTTGATTAGGACGAAAAACAGGGACACCTCTTTCTTTAAGTTCGTTAAAAGCTTGAGGACTTGTTACTTCGTGTATTAAATGCTTGTCTATGTATAAAATTTGTGGTCCCTCTATTTCATTTTTAACAACATGAGCGTCCCAAACTTTATCAAATAATGTTTTTTGTGACATCTAGTTTGTTTTAATTTCTTGATATACTTTACTAGTTTCTATAATTTGATGAATGTCATTATTATTGACTTCTTTCTTTTTATCAGCAAAATGCAAGAAGTTTTCATAGACATTATCTAATTGTAACTTCGTTAAATTATAACCCACGTTTTTTGCGCGATATGCAAGTGCAGCACGTCCGCTTCTAGCTGTTAAAACAATAGAAGACTCTATTACGCCTACATCTTTAGGGTTAATTATTTCGTATGTTTCCCTGTTTTTAATAATACCATCTTGATGTATGCCCGAGCTATGAGCAAAAGCATTTACACCTACGATAGCTTTGTTGGGTTGTGTATACACTCCCATACTCTCACTAACTAACTGGCTAATACCATAGAGTCTAGTCGTGTCAATTTGAGTTTCAATATTAAGGTAAGGGTGCTGTTTTAAGACCATAACTACTTCTTCTAGTGCAGTATTCCCAGCCCGCTCTCCAATACCGTTAATAGTACATTCTACTTGTTTAGCTCCGTTGATAATTCCTTCTATAGCATTTGCAGTTGCAAGCCCTAAATCATTATGGCAATGGCAGGATAATATTACATTATCGATCCCTTTTACGTGTTCTTTAAGGTATTTTATTTTTGAACCATATTCACTTGGTAAACAATAGCCCGTTGTATCTGGAATGTTCAATACAGTAGCCCCTGCTTTTATAGCAGCTTCGCATACTCTTGCTAAGTACTCATTGTTTGTTCGTCCAGCATCTTCTGCATAAAACTCAATATCTTCAACAAAAGTTTTTGCATATTTTACAGCCTCAAAAGCACGTTCTAAAATATCTTCTTGAGTCGTTTTAAACTTATATTTAATATGAGATTCAGAAGTTCCTATCCCAGTGTGTATTCGTGGGTATTTAGCACCTTCTAGAGATTCTGCAGCAGTTTTTATATCGTTTTTTACAGACCTAGATAGAGCACAGACAGTGGCATTTTTAACAACTCTTGAAACTGCTTTAACAGCATTAAAGTCGCCAGGGCTTGATACAGGAAAACCTGCCTCTATTACATTTACGCCAAGAAGGTCTAGTTGCTCTGCAATTATAACTTTTTGCTTTGTGTCAAGTTTACACCCGGGTACTTGTTCTCCATCTCTCAAAGTTGTATCAAAAATTTGAATGTAGTTATTTGACATTTTTAAATTTAGTTTAGTATTTTCAAACAAATTTATAAGGTGATACTTTTTACTAAAACCTGGTTTTCTGTGTTTTACGATGCCCAAAAGAGATAAATTAAAGTAAACTACTGAAAATCAACCCTATACTACTAAATCTTCTTGATGACTAAAGAAACAAAAGATAATTTATTCATATTAGTTAAGTCATTAACTAAATCTGAAAAGCGACAGTTTAAATTGTATGTTGGAAGACTTGGTGTGAATTCAGAGTCTAAATACTTAAACTTATTTAATCATCTTGATAAGGCTAAAAGTTATAATGAATCTAATATTGTTAAAAAGGGAATTGTTAGCAAACAACAGTTGGCCAATGTAAAAGCACATTTATACAAGCAGATATTAGTTAGCTTAAAACTAAATCCATTACATCAAAATATTCGGTCACAAATTAGAAATCAACTTGATTTCGCTTCTATTTTATACCATAAAGGCCTTTACAAGCAAAGCTTAAAAATTTTAGATAAAGCTAAAGAAATGGCGATGTCTAATGAAGAGAAAAATATGGCTTTTGAAATTGTTGAGTTAGAAAAAGTGATTGAGTCACAATACATTACCCGAAGTATTAGTAGTCGCGCCGAAGAGCTTGTTGGAGAAGCAAAAGATTTGAGCGAGCTTAATGTAATAGCCAGTAGGTTGTCTAACCTTTCACTTGAACTTTACAGTAAAATTCTTAAAACAGGTTATGTAAAAAACGAAGAAGAAAGCGCACAACTTATTGTGTTTTTTAACGATAGAATGCCCGATTTGGAGTTTTGTCGATTAGGTTTTAGAGAACGTTTATGGCTCTTTAAAACTTTTTTATGGTACAATTTTTTAATGCAAGACTTTTTAAACTGTTTTAAATACGCATCAAAATGGGTTGATTTATTTTATGACAACCCTCAAATGATAAATTTAAACCCAGTCTTTTTTCTTAAAGGAAATAACTACTTATTAGAATCTATCTTTTTTGTAAAGAATAAAAATAAATTTATTGAAAGCTTAAATAAGTTTAAAGCAGTAACTAGCCATCCTTCTTTCGTTAAAGATGAGAATGTGACTACTTTGATATTCTTATACACAAACATTCATAACATAAACCAATATTTTATAGATGGAACTTTTGATGAGGGGCTTGCTATAATTCCAAAGATAGAGAAGGAGCTTCTGCTCTTTGATGATAGGATAGATCCACATCATAAAATGATTTTTTATTACAAGTTTGCAATTTTAAATTTTGGTTCTGGTAACAATAAAGCCTGTATATCTTACTTAGAAAAAATAATTACAAACAAAACCTTATCCATGAGGGAAGACTTGCTTTGTTTTTCTAGAATTTTAAATTTTATAGCGCATTATGAAGCAGGATTGGATTTTCATTTAGAATCTTTATTAAAAAGTACTTACAAGTTTTTAATAAAAATGAATGACTTACATGAAGTTCAAAAAGAGATTATAAAATTTATAAGAGGCCTCCAAGGTTCTTATCCTTATGAGCTTAAAGGTAAGTTTAAAGAATTATTAATTACCTTAAAACGCTATGAGAATCATCCTTTTGAGCGTAGATCATTTTTATACCTTGATATTATTTCATGGTTAGAATGTAAAATTGATAATAAACCTATAGGACAGGTGATTAGAGAAAAGTCTGTCTCCACTGAAACTTGATTTTTTTCATAATAAATGAAACTGCTTGGCTAGCTTTTTAAACTAAATTTTGTGAAAATTTATTGTTTTATTAAACCGCTCTGGTCTTCAAAATCTGAGAGGTTTTTTTGTTCAATAACGGTGTATTTAGCAATATCAGTCGAAGTACTCAGTGTGACATTAGGCAAATAATATAACTAGTAAAAGCATCCTCCTTCTTCTTTCAATGAGCGAAGCGAATGTTCTTTCTTCTTTCAGCGCTAGCGGTCCATATTCCCAACATAAATTCCTTATTTTTGCACTCTTAAAATCACGATTCTCATGCAAGACCCAAAAAGATACACCATTACCGCAGCATTACCATATACTAACGGCCCAGTTCACATAGGTCACTTAGCAGGTGTGTATGTACCCGCAGATATTTATGCGCGTTTTCAGCGATTACAAGGTAAAGATGTGGCATTTGTTTGTGGTAGTGATGAGCACGGAGTGCCTATTACAATAAAAGCAAAAAAAGAAGGCATCACGCCGCAGCAAGTAGTAGATAAATACCACGCGATTATCAAACAATCGTTTGAAGATTTTGGGGTTAGCTTTGATAACTATTCGCGTACATCAGCAAAAGTACACCACGATACGGCAAGCGATTTTTTTAAAAAATTATACGACGAAGGGAAATTTATTGAAGAAGTAACCGAGCAATTATACGATGCAGAAGCAGATCAGTTTTTAGCAGATCGTTTTGTAATAGGTACTTGCCCAAAATGTGGAAACGAAGAAAGCTACGGCGATCAATGTGAAGCTTGTGGTACGTCTCACAACGCAACAGATTTAATAAACCCAAAAAGTGCCATTACAGGTGCTGTACCTACACTAAAAGAAACAAAACACTGGTTTTTACCCTTAGATCAATATGAGCCATTTTTAAAAGAATGGATTTTAAAAGAGCATAAAAAAGACTGGAAAACAAACGTGTACGGGCAATGTAAATCTTGGATTGACGACGGGTTGAGACCTCGTGCAGTAACCCGTGATTTAGATTGGGGAATCCCTGTCCCTGTAGAAGGCGCAGACGGTAAAGTTTTATATGTTTGGTTTGATGCCCCTATTGGCTATATTTCTGCAACCAAAGAATGGGCAGAAAAAGAAGGAAAAGACTGGGAGCCATACTGGAAAAGTGACGACACAAAACTGCTTCATTTTATAGGGAAAGACAACATTGTTTTTCACTGTATTATTTTCCCGAGTATGTTAAAGGCAGATGGGACTTATATAATGCCAGACAACGTACCGGCAAATGAGTTTTTAAACTTAGAAGGTAATAAAATAAGCACAAGTAAAAACTGGGCGGTTTGGTTACACGAGTACCTAGAAGATTTTCCTGGACAGCAAGATGTGTTGCGTTATACCTTGACGGCAAACGCGCCAGAGACTAAAGATAACGACTTTACGTGGGCAGATTTTCAAGCCAGAAATAACAATGAGCTGGTGGCTATCTTCGGAAACTTTATAAATCGAGTTACGGTGCTTACCCATAAATATTATGATGGCGTGGTACCTGCACCAGCAGCTTTCTCTGATGTAGACGAGCAAACGCTTACAGAATTAAAAACCTATCCTGCTGTAATAGAAAGCAGCATCGAGAGATACCGTTTTAGAGAAGCACAACAAGAGTTAATGAATGTTGCCAGATTAGGAAACAAATACCTAGCAGACGAAGAGCCTTGGAAAACCATTAAGGTTGACGAAGAACGCACAAAAACGATTATGTATGTTGCGTTGCAAATAGCAAACGCATTAGCTGTTTTAAGTGAGCCGTTTTTACCTTTCACTTCAACAAAGCTTAAAAATATGCTCAATGTCAGCCTGAGCGCAGTCGAAGGGTCTTTAACTTGGAGCGATATTTCAACAAAAGAAGAATTAATCGCGCCAGGACACACGATTAACAAAAACGAATTACTCTTCAGTAAAATAGAAGATAAACAAATACAAGCACAATTGGATAAACTAGAAGCTAGTAAACTAGCCAACGAGATAGCAAACAAAGAAGTAACACCGCAAAAAGACATCGCTACTTTTGACGATTTTACAAAGTTGGATATGCGTGTAGGTACGATTTTAGAAGCAGAAAAAATGCCTAAAACAAAAAAGCTTTTAGTATTAAAAGTAGATACAGGTATTGATGTGCGCACCATTGTTTCTGGTATTGCAGAAAGCTTTACACCAGAAGAGATTATTGGAAAACAAGTAACCGTTTTAGTTAACCTTGCACCCAGAGCTTTAAGAGGCGTAGAAAGCGAAGGGATGATCTTAATGACCGAAATGCCAGATGGTAAGTTAGTGTTTGTAAATCCAGATGTTGCTGGTGTTGCTAATGGGGAGACGATAAACTAAAACTTAATACAAATAGGGCCTCTCTAGTATACCAAACTTGAGAGGTCTTTTTTTTTTTTCTATGCTCAACCACATCCTAAAAACCACCAACCTCCCAGAATCAAGCATTAAAAACACGCTTGCATTACTGGCAGAAGATTGCACCATTCCTTTTATAGCGCGTTACAGAAAAGAACGCACAGGTAATCTTGATGAGGTGCAAATCGAGCAAATAGTTGCTTTAAAAGAAGCGTTTGAAACCCTAGAAAAAAGAAAAGCCACCATCTTAAAAGCGATGGAGGAACAGGGAGAATTAACGACAGAACTCAAAGCTAAAATTTCCGAAGCAAAAGGCAGTATTACGCTAGAGGATATTTATTTGCCTTTCAAGAAAAAACGAAAAACCAAAGCAGAAACCGCACGTAAAAATGGTTTAGAACCCTTAGCAAAACTCATTATGGCGCAAAATGCCCGTGATGTGGAGGGTCTAGCTTTAAGATATATCACCCAAAAGGTAACGAGTGCAGATGAAGCCTTAGAGGGTGCGCGATACATTATTGCAGAGTGGATTAATGAGCGTGTGGATATTAGAAACAACATTAGACGAGAATTAGAACGTCACGCAGTAATAAGCACCAAAGTTGTAAAGGCTAAAAAAGATGACGAAAAAGCCCAAAAGTTTAGAGATTACTTTTCGTGGGATGAGTCTTTAAAACGTTGTCCTTCACATAGATTATTAGCCATTTTACGAGCAGAAAATGAAGGTTTTATTCGCGTAAAAATTGAGATTGAAAAAGAACGAGTTTTAGACAGAATAGCACGTAAACTTATAAAATCACAAGGCGATTGTGCAGACCAAATAGAGCTTGCCATTGCAGATGCCTATAAACGTTTGTTGTTTCCGGCATTGTCTAACGAGATTATGAGTGCCGCAAAAAAGAAAGCAGACGAAACGGCCATCTCTATTTTTGCCAAAAACTTAAAGCAATTATTGTTAGGTTCGCCACTTGGCGAAAAACGAATTCTTGCTATAGACCCAGGTTTTAGAACTGGCTGTAAAGTAGTTTGTCTAGACGAACAAGGTGCTTTTTTACACAACAGCACGATCTATCCACATCCTCCTAAAAGCGATGATACGGGAGCGATGAACACAATAGCCCACTTAGTCCAAAAATATAAAATAGAAGCCATCGCCATAGGTAACGGTACCGCCTCGAGGGAGACCGAAGCCGTGGTTAAAAAGATTCCGTTTAAAACAGCAGTAGAGGTATTTATTGTAAGCGAAGCAGGTGCTAGTATTTATAGCGCAAGTAAAATTGCCCGTGATGAGTTTCCAGATTATGATGTGACGGTACGTGGCGCGATATCTATAGGCCGCAGGCTCGCAGATCCGCTAGCAGAGTTGGTGAAGATTGACGCCAAATCTATTGGTGTGGGGCAATATCAACACGATGTAGACCAAACGCAATTAAAAAACTCGCTAGATCGTGTGGTAGAAAATTGTGTGAATGCCGTTGGTGTAAATATCAATACGGCGAGTGTGCCTTTACTGAGTTATGTGTCTGGAATTGGCCCTAAACTTGCCGAAAACATAGTAACATATCGTGAGGCAAACGGAGCGTTTACTTCTAGAAATGACATTAAAAAAGTACCGAGATTAGGTGCAAAAGCATTTGAGCAAGGCGCAGGTTTTTTACGTATTCGTGATGCTAAAAACCCCTTAGATAATTCTTCTGTGCATCCAGAACGCTATGCGCTTGTAAAACAGATGGCAAAAGATCAAGGCGTGGCGCTTTCTGCTTTCCTCGGAAATACCACAGCGTTAAAAAATGTGCCATTAAATAATTATTGCACAGATGAGGTGGGCTTACCTACGCTAGAAGATATAATTAAAGAACTAGAAAAGCCAGGGCTTGATATTAGAGAAAAAGCAAAAGCATTTGCCTTTAACCAAAACATAAAAACGATTGACGATTTACGCTCGGGTCAATTATTACCTGGTATTGTAAATAACATCACGGCTTTTGGCTGTTTTGTAGATGTTGGTATAAAAGAAAGCGGGTTAATACATGTGTCTAACCTGTCTGACAGTTTTGTAAAAGATGTAAATGAGCATGTCACCTTACAGCAGCAAGTAATGGTAAAAGTGCTGGAGGTAGATGTGGCAAGAAAACGTATACAGTTAAAACTTGAAAAATAGTAATGCTCAAAGTAGCTTATCATCCTATTTTTAAATACAGTTTGCCAGAAGGACATCGTTTCCCGATGGCAAAATATGAGCTGTTGCCACAGTATTTGCTAGATCAAGGCATCTGCACATTAGATAACTTTTTTGAACCCCAGAAAGTTTCTGAAGCAAGCATACTTAAAGTACACACAGAAGATTATTATCGCAGGCTTTTAAAACTAGAGATAGACAAAAAAGAGGTTCGTAAAATGGGTTTCCCGTTACGTAAAGCGTTAGTAGATAGAGGTCATTATATTATAGATGGTACCATAAAAGGATGCGAATATGCAATTGAATATGGTGTATCAATGAATAGTGCTGGCGGCACGCATCACGCGTATGCAGATCACGGTGAGGCTTTTTGCTTGTTAAATGATCAAGCGGTGGCTGCTAGGCATTTGTTAGACCTTGGGATTGCTAAACAGGTGTTAATTGTAGATCTCGATGTGCATCAAGGCAATGGGACTGCTAAGATTTTTGAAAATGATGATCGTGTGTTTACATTTTCTATGCACGGAGCAAAAAACTACCCTTTTAAAAAAGATAGAAGTGATCTAGATATTGGACTAGATGATGGTACTGAAGATGCAGAATACCTAGAAGTTTTATATAATACCTTGCCAAAACTCATTAAAAAAGTTAATCCAGACTTCATTTTTTATCTCAGTGGTGTAGATATATTAAAAACAGATAAACTAGGGCGCTTGTCTTGTACCATCGAGGGAAGTAAAGAGCGAGATCGTTTTGTGTTACAAACCTGTAAAGATCATAACATCCCAGTACAGATAAGTATGGGAGGCGGTTATTCGCCCGATATAGATCTTATTATTGAGGCTCACGCAAATACTTATAAAATGGCACAAGCCGTCTTTTTTTAATATTTGTAACAACATTATCAGCTTAATGTGCTTTTCTTTTTGCCAAGTAACTGTTGCAGAAATAATTATTTTCAAACATTTTTTTACATAAAAAAACGAGAACGTAAGTATCTTCTGTTAATTGCTACTAATGATTTATGCAAAAGACATTTATAGAGTTTTCTACAAAAGCACAATTTATTATAGGCGGAGACGCAGTGCTGTCAGCTTTTAAAAAGAGTAAGCCATTAGAGTTGTATACTTTTATTTGGGCACGACAATCTGCTATTGAGATTATTGTGGATGGTGTGCCAATTACAGTACAACCACAGCAAATAATATCGTTAACACCTATTCAATATTTAGAATATGTAGGAGGAGAAGGAAGTGTTGTGTATCAATTTAACCGTGAGTTTTATTGTATTAAAGATCACGATAAAGAGGTGAGTTGTGCAGGGCTTCTTTTCTTCGGAAATCAATCTATTCCTATTGTTTTATTAGACGAGAAGGAACAAAGCAGTTTTGATATTTTGCATCAAATTTTTCTAGAAGAAATAGAAAACAAAGACCCAATTCAGGCTGAAATGTTAAGAATGTTAATGTCAAGATTTATCATTAAAATGACTCGCCTTTTTAAATTGAATAACCCTGAGTTATTAGTAGAAAAAGGGAGTGACCATTTATTGAGACGGTTTAATGTATTGGTTGAGTCTCATTTTAAAGAAGCTCATAACGTGTCTTTTTACGCAGAAAAACTTTTTAAATCTCCCAAAACATTATCTAATTCTTTTGCCAAATTAGGCAAGAGTCCTTTGCAGATTATACATGCTCGTGTTATTCTTGAAGCCAAACGACAATTGCTTTATACAGATAAAAGTGCAAAAGAAATAGGCTATGAAATAGGCTTTGAAGATGCGTCACATTTAAGCCGTATGTTTAAAAAAGTAACGGGTGTTTCGCCTACCGAGTTTAAAAAATCTGCATAATCGATGTTTTGGGAAAAATTGACATGTGTTGGGGATTTTCTAACTACAAACAAGCCTTTTTCTCTTCGCATCTTTGCAGTGTAATTAATCACAACCCGTTGAAACTATTTTTTTCAACATAAAACAACAAATCATGAAACAAATAACACCTCTTTTACTTTTCGTTTTTATTTCTGTATTTGGTTATAGTACATCTGTAAACGCACAAAATTTTACAGATACATTAAATACTGTTTACTTAAATAAATCACCTAACTCTTTTTTACAGAAATCAAACTATCATCTATTAAATGAAGCGTTAATTGATATGGAATCTATCAATTTTAGTAAGGAGATAAGAGTGTCTAAAAAACAGAAAACAGTAATTAATCTAGAAAATGGAGACACAATATTAAAATCTAGATACTTAAAAACACTACGATCGTCCGCAAATAGTACAGATGATATTAATGCGTTTTATACGCGTGTTTATCTTAAAATACCTTCATTAAAAAATGAAGCGCTGGACGATTCTACTTTATCTAAACTTTATATCGCAGTTAAAAATAATAGTCTTCGTGGCAAATTAGATCATGCAGGAAAAGAACTTAGCTGGTTATAGTGTGAAAAAATAAAAGGAATAATAGACAATTAGTTGGGCAGTTTGGCTCTAAAAGAGGGTAACATATAGTTGCACCTTTGTATCACAAATAAAACATAGCATTATGAAAACGACACACACCTCAATATTTAACCTAATCAACATTTTTAGGCAAGAAAAAAAAGTAGAGAATAATTTAGACAAAGCACAGCATTGTGAAGAAAAAAGCATCCATGATTATTACTGTGATGCAGAAAAGTCACAGATGACATTTCAGAATTAAAAATAAAATAACAAATAGAAAAATGACAACAATTAATGTTCTTGAAAGAGAAGAAGTATCCCCAAAAAACCAAGCAATTTTTGATGATTTAAAAGGGAAATTAGGATTTGTTCCTAACCTATACGGCGCATATGCACACAGTGAGACAGCATTGGAAAATTACTTAACATTTTCTGGTTCAAAGACATCATTATCTGCAAAAGAGCGTGAAGTAATTAACCTAGCTGTAAGTGAAGTAAATCAATGTTTTTATTGTCTAAGCGCCCACACGGTTCTTGGTAAGATGAATGGTTTACAGATGATCAAATATTAGAGATTAGAGGAGGTAGAGCTTCTTTTGATTTTAAGCTTGATGCCTTAGCTAGATTAGCAAAAGATGTAACAGAAAATCGTGGTATTGCAAATAGTGATATTAAACAAGATTTTTTTAATGCAGATTTTGATAAAGGAAATTATATAGACGCTATCGTACAAATAGGAGAGAAAACAATTTCAAATTACGTACATAAAGCAACTCAGGTACCCAATGATTTTCCTGAAGTACAACAATTACATTTAAACTTAGTATAATCACTTAATAAATATATAAATAATGAAAAAGTTAATCGCAATTTTAATAGTAGCCGTATCATTCTCTTTTTCTGCTCAAGCGCAGAAAATGATGAAAAAAGATGAAATGAAAAAAGAGGCAAGTATGATGAAAGATCATAAAAACATGAATATTAGCACAGTGTCTTTAGAGCAAACTCCAGGAGAGTTTACCCAAAAAGATCTTACCCTTAAAGAAGGAGTGTATGTTTTTGAAGTCACTAATAATAACGCAGGTACAGATGTGGGCCTTGTTTTAGTACCAGAAGGTAAAGACGCTAGTAATCCTGAAAATCACATTAAGAATGCCTATGTAACTAAGGCTGTAAAAGAAGGGACTAAAGAAACGTCTAAAGCTGTTAAGTTAACAAAAGGAACGTATACGTACTTTTGTCCATTAAATAAAACACCACAGTACACACTTACAGTAGAGTAATTTTTTAGTTGTATATAAAAAGGTCGCCATTTAATTAAGGCGACCTTTTTTTTGGTTAAATATTTTTAATGAAAACTTTTAAAGATTTACCCTTTGGGACTTCCAATTTTTTACGAAGGTTATATCTGTAATTATCTACACTAGCAGAGCTTATACCTAATTGAAGAGCAATTTGTTTAGAGGTTTGCCCTAATCGTAACATTGTCGCTACCTTTTTTTCTTTCTCATTAAGATTTGTGTAGAGTTGATCTAGTTTTGCTCTAAAAGAGTCGTTTGATTCACTAACTTGTTGATATAATTGTATTTTTTCACGATTTTGATCCATATCGCTATTAATAAAGTGAATCGTGTCTTGTACAATCTGTTTGTGTGAATCATTGATAACTTTAATGCCTTTCATTCTTTCTTTTATCTTATCAAGTAAGTCGTTTTTTTCTGAAATATGAATGGCAAAATCTGTTATTTGTTTGTTTTTAAAAGCCACAACATCGTCAAAAGCTTTTTGTTTTACATTAAGAACTTCTTGTTTTGCTAATAAATTTTCTCGTTTTACTTTATTTAGTTTACGTTGCTTAAAATAATAGATTATAAAAAATACGACGAGAAGGCCAAAAACTCCTATGATGAAAAAATTACGTTCCTTAAGTCTTTTCCTTTCTTCAAGGGCGTAGTTAATTTGTGCTTCTTGACTTTCTAGTTTTGAATTAAGTTCGTTATAATTAAATTCAGACTGTAGGATATTAAACTTGTTTTCTGCAAGTGCATCACTCAAGCTATCCTTTAGCTCGTTATATCTTTTATAATACATAAGCGTCGCTGCGGTATTATTTGTCGACTCGTGTAATTCATACAGCTCTTTAGTAATTTCTTTTTCAGTCTCTGCATATTCTTTTATTTCAGCAGAATTCAATATGTTTTTTAACTCACCAATAGCGGCAGTATTTTTATTTTGTGCCCTAAAAATTTCTGCTTGTTGACGGCTTATGTTTATTGTGTGTAAGTGATTTATTGATTCTTTTGCTACAAATTTTGCGCTGTCAAGGTATTTAATAGCTTGTTGCACATTTCCTTGTTCTGTGTAGACTTTGCTAAAAAATAAATAATCATCAACAAGAGTAAAGATTACACCTTGTTTTTTATCTTCTTTCATTAGAGGTATATAATTGTCTAATGCTTTTTTGTATTTCTTTTCTTTAAGATAAATATAAGAGAGATGCTTGTTCATTATTTGTACACCTTCTTGATACTCTGCTCTCTCAAACATTGTCTTGGTGCTGTCCATATAGATTTTAGCACGATTATAATCTTCCTCTTCAAAATAATAGTTTGATAAAAATTGGTAAGCTTCACCTACTTCCCACCAAGCTTTAATGGGTTTAGATAGATTTAAAGATTTATTAATACAAACGAGTGCGGTCTTTTTATTGTCGGTTTCTAAATATAAGGTGGCTAGATCAGAATAATTTTCTGCTAAATATGTTTTAGTTACATCATTTTGAGAGTCTTTTAGTAGGTATTTATTTGCCTCTAGATAATTTTCTAAAGCAAGATCGTTTTTTTCTAGATAATAAAGTGCTTCAGCTTTTATTTGGTGACTATATGCAATGCTTGCAAAATGTTTTTGGTTTTTTGGATTCGCATAAGTAAAAGCACTGTCCGTAAATTTAATAGCATCTAGGTCTTCTTCATAATAAATTTGAAGTGTAGCCATCCTATTATAAAGTCGCATAGCATTAAAACTATCTTTCTCTTTTTTACTTAATAATAACCCTTTGTTAAAATAATATGAGGCAGAATCATTAGGATCACTCATATAATATTGTCCTAACATTCTAAGATTATTAATTTTATCCTTGGCTGAGATATTTTGTTTATTTATGAGCTTTAAAAGCTCTTTTTTTGTTGGGTAATCTGTTGAGGAGTCTTGTGAATAGCCACTAGATACAACCAATAGGAAGGAAGTTAGGAAGAAAAAAAATCTTGTGATCATAAGGGATTTAATAAAAAAATAAAGATATATATCTTCTTTATAAATCTCACATACTAGGTCATATTTTTCTCATATTGGTTTTTATAGTAGTCCTTGTAGCTTATTTTTACAATAGTAATTTTAAGATGGGGTTTTTTATATATGTGATTTAAGGTTAATAAAGTTTATATTTTTTTTAAAACCAATTACTATCTTATAATATTATTATGAAGAAGAGGAAGCCGCTTAGTGAAAACTTTGCGGTTTTTTTTATTTTAGAAGTAAATAGAGACCTAGCTTTAAAATGTCATATGATATTTTTTCTTCAAAATGGTCAAAATACACGCGTAGTCCATCTGGATTCTCTAACGTTTTTTGAGCTGCTTTAATTTTCTTTAGTTCTTCAGGAGTAATAAATTGATGCAAATCTATTTCTGCCCCTTCTTTATGCATTTTTACTAAATGACTAAAAATAGTACTCTCAGAAACATTTCTTTCTTTAGAGATTTCAGAAACCGTTTTGCCTTCTTTAAATAAATTAAAAGTTTTTTGGTGTGTTGTGATTTTTGATTTTTTGGTTTCTAAATAATCTGTAATTACTTTTATAAAGGGCGCTGCATATTTATCAAGTTTTGCTTGTCCCACACCACTAATTTCAGAAAACTGTGTTACCGTTTGCGGTTTTTTGTTTTCCATTTCTTTAAGACTAGCGTCACTAAAAATAACGTAGGCTGGTACACCTAGCTCAGCTGCGAGTTGAGAACGAAGGGTTCTTAGTTTTTCAAATAAGTCTTTACGAGTACGTGTCGTTTTTATCGTTTTTGGTTTGGCTATTTCTGCATTCTCTTTTGCTAAGTTGGCAAGCATGATTTTTTTGCCTTCAAAAAGTATTTGTTTTGCTTGTGGAGTTAATACTAAGCGACCTTTTTCATGAAACCAAATTTGAATGACACCTTGATTTAATAATTGAATAATATATTGCTGTAGGTCTTTCCAAGAAATATCTTTTGCAGCACCATAGGTTTTAATATTTTGATATCCTTTATCAAATACTTGTTGGTTTTGAGAACCACGTAATACATCTATTACGAGTCCGATTGCTTCTTGCTCTTTCATTCTAGCGATTGCAGAACAAACTTTTTGAGCGATTAATGTACCATCAAAATATTTAGGTGGATTTTTACAAATGTCACAGTTACCACAATCTTCAATGAGTTGTTCGCCAAAATAACTTAATAGTGCTTTTCGTCTACAGTTTAAAGATTCAGAAAACTGCTGCATGCGTTCAAGTTTAGCAAGTTGAAACTCTTGCGTGGGCGTCCCTTCGGCAAATTTCCGAAGCATTAAAACGTCTGCATAGCTATAAAACATAAGTGCCCTTGCTTTAAGGCCGTCACGACCACCACGCCCTATTTCTTGGTAATATCCTTCTATGTTTTTAGGCATATTGTAATGGATTACCCAGCGCACATTACTTTTGTCTATTCCCATACCAAAAGCAATAGTGGCTACAATAATAGGAGTTCTATCATTTATAAAATCTTCTTGTATTTGAGAACGGTCTTCTGCAGATAGGCCTGCATGATACGCAGCGGCATCATAGCCTTTAGTTTTTAGTTTTGCTGTAATGCTTTCTGTGCTTTTTCTGCTTAGACAGTAAATAATACCGCTTTGTAAACCTCTGGAGCTTAAAAATTTATAGATGTGATTAATCCTGTTTTGCCCAGGGCGTACATCTAGATATATGTTAGGTCTATCAAAAGAGGATACAAACCTTTTTGCGTTGCTAATTTTTAATTGATCAAGAATATCATCTTGCGTTGCGCGATCTGCAGTTGCAGTCAATGCAATAATAGGAGTACCTGGAAATTCTTGTTTTAATCTGCTTAATTGTGTGTAAGCAGGTCTAAAATCGTGACCCCATGAAGAGATACAGTGTGCTTCATCTACTGCGATGAGGTTAATTTCTATTTTAGAAAGATGATTTGTGAGACTCCAAATGCTTTCTGGAGCTACATAAATAAGTTTAAGTTGTCTTGTAATGAGTTTTTCTAGAATAGCAGCTTGTTCTTCTTGTGGTTGTGTGCTATTGTAATAGGCAGCCGAAATGCCATTGGCGTTAAGTGCATCTACTTGATCTTTCATTAAGGCTATTAATGGAGAAATTACAATTGCAGTTCCGTTTAACGCTAATGCAGGTAATTGAAAACATAATGATTTTCCTCCACCAGTAGGCATAATGGCTAGTACATCTTTAGCTTCTAAAACAGTGTTTATAATCTCTTCTTGGTTGGGACGGAATGAGTCATAACCAAAGTGGGTTTTGAGAAGGGATACTATTGAGGTGGATTGGTCTGTCTGCATTTTGGTAAAGTTATATTTTTTTGAATTCTTTTTTTGCTAATTCTTTAAGGTTTTGGCCATTTATAAGTGCTTCTTTCTTTTTTCTAGTCCAACCCTTAATTTGATGTTCTCTTTTAAAAGCATAGTCTATTCTTGAAAATAACTCAATATAAACGAGTTGAATAGGTAACCGCATAGAGGTATATTCTCCACCCACTCCATTATAATGTTGCCAGAATCTAAATCCCCTATCTTTTGTGCTACCTACATAATAACTTTCGTCATTACACTTTAAAATATAAGTATAAGAATATGCTATAACTGTAATGTAATTTTAAATGTAAAGAGCATAAAAACCAATTCGCTAGAAATCATTTTAACAATGTTAAATGAAACTAAAAATCTCAGGTTCCTGAGAGATTTAAAAAAAAGGGGCCCTTTGCGCACCCCTTTTTTTTAAATTGTACCGAAGGACTATTTTCCAAACATTAATAGTTCTGTGCAAAATACTTCGGTAACATAGTGTTTTTTACCTTCTTTATCATCCCAAGATCTATTGGTAAGTTTTCCTTCTATGGCAATCTCCTGTCCTTTTTTCACATAATTTTCTACTACGTTTACAAGGCCACCTCTTACTACCACATTATGCCAGTAAGCACGCTCAATTTTTTGTCCGTTTTTGTCTTTATAGCTATCGTCTGTAGCCATAGAAAAGTTGGCTATTTTATTGCCATCTGCAAATGTTTTGATTTCTGGTTCTTGACCTAATCTTCCAATTAACTGTACTTTGTTTCTAAGTGCGTTCATAATATTTGTTTTTTGTGTCTATCCTGTATCATGTTTTGTTTCTGAAATAACTTCAGTATACAGAATGTTTAAACAGTTAGTTAAATAATGTCTTTGGGTTCGTCCCGCAGATCTAAATGTCTAGAGAAATGTATTGATGTTGTTTTTAATTTCTTTCGACACTGCAAACATATAATCACATCCTAATCGTAGTCGGTAACTAACTATTTACTTTCGTTTGCAAGTGTTTGTAATTGCTTGAAAATGAATATATTACTTAAAATCAAATAGTTATAAATATGTTGAGATATTAATATTTTAGATAAAATTATCCGTTTCTAGTGAGATAGGTTGTTTTTTTAAAGGAAAAATAATAGGAAAATTATTGTTTGAATCTTTTTTTGAGATTCTGTTATTTAAAATAAACACAAATATTTTATTGAGTTAGATGCTCAATTTTTTAAACGACTTATAGTGTTTCACTTGATATTTTACCCTTTTTGATATCCAGGATTTTCATATCTATAAATCTCATACACTTCGCCAGCGTCATTAATAAAGTAAGAAAAATTATGAAGATCTAGATCTTTCTTTAATGTAGCACGCATTTTAAAACCAGGTTCAATCGCCTTCATGCCTTTTACAAAGGCATGAAGATTTGTGTTGCCATATACAGGTTTTTTGTTCTGTATGGCAACGATAAACTCTTTGGTTCTTTTATTCATATCGTATTAGTGCGTAAAAGTACAATTATTATACAAATAAGCATATATTTTTATTTTTTGTTTGGCAGGAATGTAGAAAGTATATATATTTGCCCTATAAATAAGATGTTTATTTTTAGTCTTAAGTATCGGCGAGATAATTGCTGGTACAACTTTAAGAGTTACACCTCTTCAATTGTGTCTTTATTTGGAACCCACTTCAAATAAACTTAGAGTAAGACAATCGTTTAAAGACTGTTGGGGAATGCTCTTTAAACACCAAAAAAAATAGGATGCTTCAATAAGAGGCATCCTTTTTTTGTTTAAAGTTGTATGATAGTGTAGTGTATGTTGTTACTTGATATTTTTATAAAAGATCATTTAAGTATTTAATAAGTTTTCAAACACTTGCCTAGTTTCACTCCCATAAATACCATCTATGGTAATGTTATTTGCTTCCTGAAACTCTTTAAGTGCAACCTCTGTTTTTAAGCCAAAAATACCATCTGCACTTCCTGGTGAATAATTTAATTTAAGAAGTATTTTTTGTAGCATTTTTACGTTTTCGTTACTATCTCCTTTTCTTAGATAGCCCGACGGGATTGTTATTTCTTCAGCTAAATTGTCTGTTAAACTTCTAAATTCTAGAATTGTATTTAGCGGAAAAGTTTTAATATTTACCTCATTGTCTTGATTACCACCAATGCAGTATATAGATTTATTGCTTTTTGTATATCCTAAAAAAAATGCAACATGACCTTCCCAACTATCTATGCTATTTCTCCAAAAAACAACAACATCACCTGGTTGTGGCCAAGTTGTTTTTTTACCTACAGTTAACCAACTTCTGGCGGCGGCACTGTTTGACATTTCTAAATTAGCTTGTAATGCTACCCAATTAGCAAATATGCTACACCAAGCAACTTCATCATTTCCAAAATTTAAACCAGTCATCTCCTGGTATTCTAAAATACGTTGGTTGTGTGTGCTACCGCTAATTTCTTTTTGACCAAGTTCGCCAAAAGCGATTTTTAATGTGTCTCCTAACATAGTTGTGTTTTTTTAAATTAAAGATGGTGTGAGGAGAATTTTAAAAGTATAAAAAAATATAACTAACTTAAATTTAATTAGTTATTAGTTTGTTTTTAATAGAGAAACACAAAGGGGTCCGTTTTCTTAAAATGTTTGCTTATCACTAAATTTCATCTCAAATTAAAAGGAGTTTAGAAAAATATACGAATACTACACTATCTACGACGAATACTAAAAGACACAAAATTTCACTTCATAACAGGCATACTTTTGACCAAGAGTTACAAACGCAGCACATTTCAGAAGAAGAAAAAATGCGTTAAGCCACGAAATAAAATGTTAACCAATTTAAAACCATGTTATGAAAAAGCTATCACTGATCTTATTACTATTTGTGTCGAGTATTACATTCGGACAAGACCAGCAAACGGAAAAAAAAGAGTCTCCTTACTTAGAGGTACTTTCAGAAAATGCAGTAATTCCTTTAAAAGAATCTAATACCGAAGTGAACATTACTGGAACCATCGCTCATGTGAAAGTGACCCAAGTATATCACAATGAGGGGACCACGGCTATTGAGGCTAAATATGTGTTTCCTTTATCTACACAAGCAGCGGTTCATGATATGAAAATGAAAGTAGGCGAACGCGTCACTAATGCAAAAATATTTGAAAAGCAAAAAGCAGAAGAGGTCTATCAAGAAGCAGTAAGTGAAGGTAAACGAGCGGCAAAATTAGATCAAGCGCGTGCTAATGTTTTTCAGATGAAAGTAGGTAACGTGATGCCGGGTGATGAAATAAGTATAGAAGTGTATTATACAGAAATGTTATCGCCAACTAATGGACAATATCAATTTGTTGCACCAAGCGTTGTAGGACCTCGATTTACTGGAGAGCAAACAAATGCAGAGACAAGCTTTAATAACCCAACAACTAAAAAGGGGATTGCAGATACTTTTACATATAACATGCAAGTTGAAATTCAAGCGGGTATGATGATACAAAACATAGAGAGTAATACACACAAAGTAAATGTGTTGTATCCTTCAAGAGATAGCGCTTCTATCTTTTTATCTAAGAGTAATGAAAACCCTGCAAACAGAGATTTTGTATTAAACTATAGTTTAAGAGGAGAAGAAATAGCATCTGGATTACTATTATACGAACACAATAACGAGAAGTTTTTTGCTTATATGATGGAGCCACCTGCAACAGTAAAGCCAAAAAATGTTACGGCTAGAGAATACCTTTTTATTGTAGATGTATCTGGTTCTATGAATGGATACCCACTAGAAGTAAGTAAAGATTTAATGCGCAATCTGCTTTGCAATCTAAATGCAGATGATACATTTAATGTGCAATTATTTGCATCAAGCTCAACAATTTTTAATCCCACACCAGTAGAAGCAACAGATGAAAACGTTACTAACGCAATCAAATTTTTAACCAGTGGTCAAGGCGGTGGAGGTACACAACTTTTAAGCGCACTTAATGTAGCATATGAATTACCTCGATCTCAAGAAGGAAGTTCAAGATCTATGGTGATTATTACAGACGGATACGTATCTGTAGAGCGAGAAGCATTTACTAAGATTGAAGAAAACTTAGATCAAGCCAGTGTCTTTACTTTTGGGATAGGAAGTAGTGTAAATCGTTATTTAATAGAAGGTATGGCAGCAGTAAGCAAGAGCGAATCTTTTATTGCAACGAGTAGAGAAGAAGCATCTAAGGTAGCAGAAGATTTTAAAAAATATATAGACAGCCCAGTGATGACACAAGTTAAATTTGAAACTAAGGGTTTTGATGTTTATGATGTAGAGCCGTCTGCGGTGCCAGATATTTTTGCAGCGCGCCCTGTTGTGATCTTCGGAAAATATAAAGGCGAGGCTAATGGTGAGATTATAATGACCGGGTATCAAGGTAGAAAGAAAATTAAGCAACGTTTTAAAGTTTCTGAAGGAAGTTTAACACCAGCTAACAAAGCACTAAGGTACTTATGGGCTCGTAAAAAGATAGAACAACTTGATGACTATAACACAAGATTTAATCAAGACACTAAAGCCGAAGTGATCGCGCTAGGTTTACAGTATAATCTAGCAACAAGGTTTACTTCTTTTGTCGCTGTAGATGAGCAAGTAGTAAATAAAGATGGTTCTTTAAAATCTGTAAAACAGCCGCTGCCTATGCCAAAAAATGTAAATAATAGTGCCGTTGGTGCAGCAGCAGAAGTAAAAGAAAAATCGGTTTTCAAAAAAACATACACACTTGGTTTTAATAACAACGAACTACCAAAAGCTGAGGCTCGAAAAGTAAAAATGTGGTTTAAAGCTCAATATGGATTACTGGCAGAAAAATATACAAAAGAGCACTATGAGTTTAGATTAAAGTTTGGTGAAAACGGTCAGGTTATTTCGGCAGAAGTCTTTGATGGGACTACATGGATTGAAAACAAAGAAATACTCACAGCTTTTAAAACGTTAAAAATAGAAGCTTTAAAAACTAAAAAGCAGTTTACCATTTTAATACGTGATAGTCGTACAAATGTAGCTGTAGATATGAAATAAATTTGTGTTTTGGTTGGTTGACTTCGACTCCAGATCGTGTAAAAACGGTTTGGAGTCGTTGTTTTTTGTGCTCAGACTATTAGCGGTTACCCCTTTCAACTTGAGCGAAGTTGATCACTTTAAACGGTACAGTTTTAAAAACCCAAGCCAATATAAAACGCTTACTAGTTTATCTTCTACGAATACTAAAGCAGCCAAAATTTCACTTCTACCGCTCCATATCTTTGGTATAAGAAAACAAATAAATACAATTACAAATTTTATAAAACCATACTATTATGAAAAAGTTAGCCCTTATTATCGCCGTAGCTTTTGTGTCATTTTCACAAATGAATGCGCAACAGTTTGAGACCACTGATGCTTATTTTGTATCGTTAGCAAGTACTTTAGGTGAAGATGGTCTAGAGGTACAATCTGCCATTCTCGCTACCGCTTCAAAATCGCCAGAAGAAATAACTTCTTTTCCAGTAGCAGACGCAAGTTTAATTTATGATGTGCATATTAATAAAATGGAAAACCCAGGATTGTCTGGTGTAAAAAGCATTTTAAAAGTAGATGTTAAGTATGTAGAATATTGCTCTTTTGTCGTGTCTAATTACATATTAGAAACAGAAAGTGGAGGGTACATTACGCTTCCTATTTTAACAAATGAAGATTGTGGCGATTCTGATAAAGAAATTGTTTACCTGTTTCCTAACCAAGCTTTTGGACAAGCCAATCAGATTGTAACATCAGAAATTACAGTACAAGAAAAAAATGTACTTGCAGCAGAGCAATACGATACTTTTATCTGGAATGATGATAGTTACGGGTCAAGCGGTTCTCTTTATAACGAACTTTAATAGCCTGCAACAACACACAAAGGTTTTAACACCTAAGGAATTATCATTTTATAAAAACTAAAACAAATGAAACTGATCACCAGCTCTATAATAGCGTCTTTTATTTTTTTAATTGCTTGCCAAAAGTCAGATTTTTATAAGAATGAGAATTCAACTTTAGGATTAGCATCTACAGCAATACATCAAAAGGAGGTTGCTCATGTAGAGGTTGTACAGCCTATTGTGTTTATTGCTGGTTTTGATGAAGATGAGAATGCATACTATACAAATGCGACGAGACACTTTAAACAAAAAAAATATAAAGTAGTAGAAGGATTGTATTCCATAGATGAGATTATAAATTACTTAAACCTACACCAAAGCGGAAAAAACTATAGCGAAATACACATTGTGAGTCATAGTAATCCGTGGCGCGGTATGTCTCTAAAAACCAAAAAAGATGGAGACAGGATTACAGAAAAGGCACTAAATGAATACGTAGCAAACACAAAAAATAAAAGTATAAATACAGTGACAAATGACACTAAAATTATTTTTCATTCTTGCGGTTTAGGAGATAATAGTACATTGCTAAAACAACTTCAAGGTGTGTTTAATAAAGAGACATTGCCACAACTATTTGCATCCCCATATTTCAATATATTTGGCGGAAAATATACGGAGCATTATCTCGCAAAACCGTATTATGTTTTTTATCCAACAGCTCAATCTAAAGGTCCGTTGGCATTATCACAAGAGATAGCTGCTGCTAATCCCGATAAAGATATAGACTGGAAAAAAGCTTTAACAACACGAGAAGAACCAGGTTTAGGTGAGGTGTATTCCTATCGTTTTAATATCCCTGTCACTTGGGAGATTGCGTTTACAACAGCTTCAGAAATACCAAATCTTAATACCCCAGATGAAATTATGGATTTTGTGGCTGAAGATGAAAACATGGCAAGGACTCTGTTTGAAATGAATATCCCACTCGAAAAATACCGATGGACCACTAAAATTAAAGACAATGTTCTTAAAATTTCAGGGAAAACCACCGCACTTTGTGTATTAGAACCTATTATGAATCTTGAAGATGAAGGTAATTATGCAAACCTTGATATATTAGACAATACCGTGTATACGAGGCTTTAAGTTGATACAACTCACTCCCATTTCATATTGCTATATTTGTGCTAATGAAGTACCAAAACCTTTTATTACTACTCGTTCTATTTTTCTGCGGAAACGTGCTGGCACAAAACAACCAGTTACGCAATTACACCTTAGAAGATGGCTTGCCGCAATCGCAAGTGTATGATATTGTTCAAGATAAAATAGGCTATTTATGGTTGGCAACACAAGGAGGAGGTTTAGCTCGTTTTGATGGAGAAGACTTTAAGGTTTTTAGAGAGAAAGAAGGCCTAGCTTCAAACTATATTCAAGATCTACAAATAGCAGGAGATCGTTTGTTAATTGCGACAAACAAAGGACTTTCAATTAAAAATGCCGATAGCATCGTTTCTATTAAAGGCAGACAAATAAACACTGTTTTTGAAATAAAAGATAATGTGTTTGTGGGTACAAATAGAGGGCTTCAAAAAGTTTCTGAAACTGGACAAACAGTCGATCTCACTTTACATCCTACACTTGATGCAGCAATTATAAATGATATTGCCTTTGATGGTGTTCGTTTTTGGGTGGCGTCTAATAAAGGCTTGTTTAAGATAGACTCATTGCTAAACCCTACTACGGTAGAAAATTATGATACGTCAAACTTCATGGCACTCCAGTTATGGAAAACCACCTTATTTGCTGCTACTTTTACTCAGGGAATTGTAGTTGTTTACACCGCAGATGAAAATCATGAAACCGTAATTAAAAATTCGCCAACACGCATTAACAATTTAAGCATTGTAAATAATCAACTTTGGGTAGGCACAGACACAAACGGAATTTCGGTATTAGATGTAGAAAACTTTCAGCCCATACGTAGCATTCGTAAACGTGAAGGACTTGCGGTAAATCACGTGCGTACTTCTTTTTTAGATCGTGATGGTGGTATTTGGATTGCAACTAGCGGAGCTGGTTTGTATACTTATTTTCAGAATGATTTTACACATTTTGATGTAGATACAGGACTAGAAGGTAATAGAGTGTATGCGGTACATTCGGCGAGTAATGAGCTGTATATTTCTACTAGCGAATCTGGAATCTCAAAGTTAGATTCTCTAGGCATTCATAAAATAGTGAGTCCCGAAAAGTTTGATAATGTAAAAATAAAAACGATTACTCAAGATCACTTCGGAAATGTGCTTTCGGGTTCTGATGGTAAAGGTTTTTGGCAATATCGAAGCTATAGTAAAGACAGTCTTGTTTATTCTGGAGACACCTTAGAAACAATGAAAATTGATACGGTTCAAGTTCCTACAGAAAAACATAATATTTATAATGAAGATAATGGGTTTCCGTCAAACTGGATACGGCACATAACAAGCTATAGAGATATGTTGTTGATTACGACATACAGTAGTGGTATTGTGAAAATGCAATATGACAATAAAGAGAAAAAATATATACAAATTGCATCTTTTGCTACAGCGCAAGGGGTCGAAGATTTATTACTTAAATCAAGTAACCGTGATGTAGAAGGAAGGTTTTGGTATGGGTCACAAAAGGGGCATTTAGGCTTTATAAAAAACGATGTAGTTACACATCTAGGCGATGTTCTAGATGCAGGAGTGGCGATTAATAGCATTTCGTTTTATAAAAACCAATTGTATTTAGGGACTGCAGGTAATGGTATTTGGGTGGCTACATTAAGCGATACACCACAATTTTCAAAACTAAGTGGTGCAAAAGAACTGACTTCTCAAAATTGTTATCAATTGTTATTTGATCAAGAAGGACATCTTTGGGCAGGATCTGAAAGAGGAGTAGATAAAATAGCCTTAGGTAATGAAGGGGAGATAGTAGATGTATTTCATTTTGGTCGTAATGACGGATTTCTGGGAATAGAAACCTGTTTAAACGCGAGCGCTATAGACAAAGAAGGTACGCTTTGGTTTGGTGCATTATATGGGCTCACTAAATATGAAACATCTATAATCGCAGAAGCAACAGATCAAAAACCCGCCATTACTTTTGAAGATGTGTCTGTAGATTATCATTCTGTTTTTAGCACAAAAAACGTTACTTGGACCTCAAATAAAACCTTAGTATTAAATCCGTCTCAAAATCAGATTTCTTTTGCATACCGTACGGTAGATTTAATGCACCCAAAAGATGTGCAATATCGATTTCAGGTAGATGATGGAGCGTGGAGTCCTTGGGCAACAGACGCGGCACAAAATCTCGTTGGATTAAATTTTGGAATGCATACTTTTAAAGTACAATCTCGTAATCATAGGTGGTTGGAGAGCGAGGTGATTAATTTTCCATTTCTAATAAAAACGCCTTTGTATCGCCAACTATGGTTTCAGGTAGCAGCATTACTGGTTGTGTTTGGTATTGTTGGTTTATTAGTTTACGGCTATATAAAACGATTAAAAAAGAAAAACAGAAAAGCCCAAGAAGCATTAAAACTTCAAAATCATTTACTGTCTTTAGAACAAAAAGCATTGCGATTACAGATGAATCCACATTTCATTTTTAATGTACTTAACGGTATTAAAGCCATGGGAACTTCAGATCCACAAAAAATGGAAACTACCATTAATACTTTTGCTGTAATGTTACGAGAAATTTTATATAACTCTCGTAAAGATGTTATCAGTCTAGATCAAGAAATTAAAACCCTTCATAAATATCTAGAAGTAGAACAATTAATGGCGCGTAAGCCTTATTTGTATGATGTTAAAGTAACTTCAGACGTTGATCCCGAAGAAATTTTAATCCCGCCAATGCTTGTGCAACCTTTTGTAGAAAACGCTATTAAACACGGTATTTCTGTACAAGCTAAAGATAAAGAAGGGGTATTGCAAGTTCGTTTTTCTACAGATAATAAAAACCTATATTGCAGTATAACAGATAACGGTCCAGGTATTTTTGAGTCACAGAAAAATAAAAAAGCTACGAGTCATCAATCTGTTGCACTTGAGGTCACTAAAGAGAGAATTGAGTCATTAGGAGGAAAAGGAGCTTTAGAGTTAAAACAATTAGAAGAAAACGGAGTTATTTTAGGGACGGAAATACGATTTAGAATTCCGTTAGAGACGGATTTTTAATCCCTAGTCCCTCACCGAACTTTTGTGCTTCTACTTAGGCGGAATTCAAAAGATTCGACTCTCCCAGAGGGAGAGTGTTGGGCTGTTTGATCTAAGATTGTGAATAATTTATTATTCACAATTTCGCTCCCTTCTTAGCGGGAGAAGGGTTGGGGATGAGGGAGACAACTAGTAAGAATAATTAATAGTATCGAAAATTAAAAACATTAAAAAATATGCTTAGTGCAATTATTATAGAAGATATGCCAGATGCCTTGCAGTTGTTGCAGTCGTCTTTAGATAAAAATCACAATGATATTGAAGTTGTTGCTACGGCACAAAGTGTTGTAGAAGCAGCAAAAGTGCTTCGAAAAACCGAGCCAGATATTTTGTTTTTAGATATTATGTTGGGTGACGGTACTGGATTTGATGTTTTAGAGATTTTTCCTAATTTAAAAAGTAAAATCATCTTTGTGACTGCAAGTGATGAGTATGCTATTAGGGCTTTTAAATTTGCAGCGATAGACTATGTTTTAAAGCCTTATAGCGATGAGGACCTAAGTCTTGCTATCGATAGAGCTAAACAACAAATTAAGCCTACAGGGGAGCGTCTTACGATATTAAAAGAGACGATTACAGCACCAGAATCTCAGCCAGATAAGATCTCTCTACATACCTTAGATAAAATTATTATTGTGAGTCTTGAAGATATAATTAGGTGTGAATCTGATAGTAATAACACCATTTTTTACACCAATGATGATAAGAAGATATTTGTAACAAAGACGCTAAAGTATTTTAGCGATATGTTAAGTGGGTATCAGTTTTTGAGAGTACATCAAAGTCACTTGGTCAACATCAATTATATAAGTGCATTTATAAAAACAGATGGAGGTTATCTAATGCTAAAAAACAAGCAAAGTGTTCCTGTTTCTGTAAGAAAGAAAAGCGAAGTGATTGAGATGCTAGATAGAATGCATCGTTAAAAATGGAATGATTTTTTATTTAAAATCTGAAATTTGTTTTTCAAATTTTTCACTATCCTTAAAAGCACATAAGTTGCCATCCGGATCTTGAAATTTTGCAATTGTACCCCAAGCGTGTTCTTGATAGTCTACAACTACTCCTTTAGATTTTAATTTGTCTGCCAGTTTTTTTACATCTGGGACATTCATGCGTAAACAAGTTTTATGGCGTGTTGTTTCTGGTTCGTTTCCAGTAAACGCATCATCAAGTTCGACCATTAAATACGAAGCCCCAAACTTAAAACAAGTAAGTTGATCTGTTTCAAACATCTTTTCAAGTTCGAGTGTTTGCTCGTAAAATACCACACACTCTTTATAGGCTAGGGTGTAAAGTATAATGCCTGTGCGGTCAAATTTCATTATTTAATATTTCAGAAATTACAAACAAAAAAAATATAATTAATTAGTTCTCAGGCTAAAAATAAAGCTTGAGAACTAATTAGTTATGATGTTATTTAAAAAGAATAATTTACAGCCATAATCAGGTTACGTCCAGCAGCAGCGATACCACTTGAGTAAGGACGGTAACGTTGGTCTGTTATGTTTTCTAGTGATACGTTTAACTTTAATGCGTCTGTAAAAGCATATTCACCACTTATGTTAAGTGTGTACCAACTTGGAGAATAAGGATTACCATCAATGTCTTGTGCATAAATATAATCTGTGCTTTGTTGGCTAGGCGCTAAGTCTTCAAAGTCAAATTTACTATTGTAAATACCGTATGCATCTAGTTTCCATTTATCTTGCTTAAATATTAAGTGTGTTGTACCAAAATGTGGCGCTGCGTGGCGTAGAGGGTTTCTATCACCAGCATCATCTTCTTCATATCCATCTGTAATGTTATAGTGACTTGTAAGTTGTAATGCTTCAGAAAAATTAATTTCGGCACCAATCTCAATACCATATACTTCTGCTTTTGCAGCATTTTGAATGGCTTGTACATTACTCAATTCTCCTTGGTATTCAATTTCTGTTACACCATCTAATGCATAATCTCTACGTACAAGTGCATCGTCTAAAACAGTATAGTAAGAAGTTACATCTATCTTAACGGCATCAGAAAAATTAAGGTTAACTCCTATTTCTCCAGTTTTTGCATATTCTGGTTTTAAGTCTGGATTAGGTACAACAACGCTTCCTGGCTCACTATCAAAAATTTTACCTACATCATCAATATTTGGTGCTCTAAAAGCTGTAGAAAAATTAGCTTTCCATCCTAAAATAGGACTTGCTTGCCAAGCTAAACCAGCACTACCAGTTAAAGCTCCTGTATTGATATTTGCTTCAGAAAAAGGAAGGTCAAATAAGTCTAGGTCAAACTCAGCATCTACTAAGATATGATTGTAGCGAACACCCGTAGAAAATGAAAGGTTTTCTGCTAGCGTAATTTGAGCGCTAGTATAAGCAGCTGCAGATTGCCATGTAGATCCGTCTGGATATCTAGAAGCGTCTGGTGAAGAAATATTAGTAGTAATGTCTGTTTTTTTACCTTCACTACCTACTTTATTGTAAACGTATTCTACACCGTAGTTAATTTTAGCTTTATTAAAGTCTTTTTCAAAATCTATAGCAGCAGTATACGCATTCACTAATTCTTCTGTAGTGAATAATGTTGGGTCTTGAAAATCACGATCGTTTCTACTTTCTTTAAATCTTTGGTAAGATAATGTAGCAACGCTTTCATCAAAAAGACCATTGTTATAAGCTTTGTTACGTGCTTGTATGTTACCAGAGAGCCATTCTTGTGGACCATAATACCATTCTGCAGATCTCAAGCCTTCACCATCAGGTCTTATTAGACGATCATATCTAGGATAATCACTTGTGGTTGTGTAGAATAAACCAAGGTTGAAATCCCATTTTTCTGAAGGCATATAGCGTACCTTTTGCATTAGGTTAATCTGGTTGTAACCGGTAGCGTTCTGTACCAGTGGATCATCATTAGGAACAACGGTATCTACACCATTTTCTGTAACAACATACTGATTACGTAAGTAGTCGTCTGGTCCATATTTACCCATTCTTAAATCGTCAAAATCACTATAAGTAGCACTAGTTAAAAAAGCCCATTCTTTTAAACCAATGTTAAAATCAAAATGACCCGTTTTTTCTTGATTTGCGGTTGCATATCTTGCAGTTGCGTTTCCGGTAAAAGACATTCCGTCTTCAAAAGAGAAAGATGGCTTTTTTGTATAAAAGTTCATTACACCACCTACAGCATCACTACCGTATACTACAGAACCTGGTCCTAAAATTACCTCAGTACGATCTATGGCAAAGGGATCTATCGATATTACGTTTTGAACATTTCCGGCGCGAAAAATAGCTGTATTAAAACGCACACCATCTACGGCGATTAACAAACGATTGGTAGAAAAACCTCTAATTAAAGGACTCCCACCACCTAGCTGGCTTTTCTGGATAAACACTTGCCCTGTAGATTGAAGTAAATCTGCAGAGGTTTGTGGATTTTTAAAGGTGATATCTTCACTATTAATTGAGACAATGGATTGGGTTATGTCTTTCTCGTTTTGCCCAAACTTAGAAACAGACAGTACAACTTCGTCTAGCGAACTTGTATCTGTGCTTAGGTATACTATATTATTTGCGGCTAAAATAGCAGATTTCTGCACTGTCTTTTTTGTGTGCGAAATATGTTGAAATGTTAACATATCTGAATTAGAAAAGTCTGAGATATCGATGTAACCATCAAAATCTGTGATGCCGCTCTTACTTTTGTCGTCATTAAAAACCGCTACTCCATCAATAGGAAACTGACCTTTTTGGTCTAATACTTGGATTTTTTGTGCCTGAATGCTTAACGAAAAAAGAATGAAAATGGAACTTAAAAGTAGATAACGCATTGTTAATTAAATAGTTGTTGTAGAACCTCGAGCGACTTTGGTTTTCTAAAGCCTTGCACGTGTAATTGATAATATTGTAATAGTACAATTAGTAAGTTTGACCTTTGGTTCTTGGTTAGTTTTTCGCTCATTGCATCATCAAATTTTATGCCAAAAAACACCTTTAATTTTTCAATATTTTCACCCTTTTCGCAGTATATGTTTGTCACTTCATCTTGGAATAATCCGTCTAGTAAATTGAAGTAGGGCAACTCCATATTATTGTCATCAGGATAAAAACCTAAATAGGTTGATAGTTGAAGTAAAAAGTAGATATGAAAATTAGCAAATTCTTCTGCGTGGTCTAGCGTTTCTAGGCTTTTTGATATGAAATTATATAAGCTATTGTTACTTTCTTCTTCACGGATGGTACTTGTTAAAATTTCGGAAAGAAACATAACGAGGCAACTTTTAACAATATCTGTGTGTAGGGTTTGATAAGGGACTGCAATTTTTGCATCTTTAAGGTACTCTAGCGTTCCTTTGTTTTTATGATTGGCTTCTATCTCTAATTGAGTTAATAATTGAAAATGTGAGGCCCTAATTTTCCCTTTTTTAGACTTTAAGATGCCGCGAAGCATATATGTCTTTACACCGTCTGATGCGGTATAGCAAGTGGCGATTAAATCTGCTTCGCCATATTTTTTGGTGCTTAAAACAATCGCATTTGTTGTAGTGACCATTAGCGCACTATCATAATTTTTGAAATAGCTGTATCTAGTTGATCAGCACTTGTAATGATAACAAGGTATACTCCAGATCTTACTTTATATTTTCCGAATGCAGTAGTGTCCCATTGTATGCTTCCTCCTAGAGAGCTTTCTTCATACACTAGATTTCCTTCTATATCTGTAATCTTCACATTAGCATTTGCCATTAAGCCGTCTATGGTTACATTACCTTCAAAACCAGGTCTAACGGGGTTGGGGTAAGCATATACAGATTCTAGGTCTTCTCTAGGTGCTGTAGAAGTACCTCTATAAGCTACTAAGCCATTAAGGGTAGCAAAATAAACAGTCCCAGAAAAATCATCTATCGCGATGTCTTGTATATTATTTGAAGGGAGTGGAGAGTTGTCTTTTGTGAAATTTAATAAGGTTTCTTGACCGTCAGATGAAAGGTAAAATACACCTGCTGTTGTAGCGACCCATTTATTGTTTGACCCATCAACTTTGATTGCTGTGATGGTTTGACTCTCTAAAAGTTCTTGTCCAACATCTGCTTCATCATCTCTAATAATGATGGCTTGTGCTTCAATATCTGCGCCTTGATCAAAAAAGCTTCCAGGGTTATAAAGCACCCTTAATCCTTCTAAGGTACCTATCCATAATCTATTGCTTGCGTCAAATGTGAGTGCTCTAATGTTGTTTGTAGGAAGGTTACCATTACCTTCAACATCGCTTATTATATTAAAATTTCCGCCATTGGGCTTATATCCTACTAGACCACTTTCTGTATCGGCAAAAAACACGTAGCCTTCTCTGCTCACTGCTAGTTCACTTAAAGCTAGTCCAGGTTCTGAAACAACACTTGTAATGTCAAATTTTGTAAAATTTCCGGAAGGTGTTAATCTTATGAGACCATCATTTATACGAGATTGTACAAACCATAAATTTCCATCTTGGTCAAAGTCTGATCCATATAGTCTAATATCTAGAGCTTCTTCTCTATATGATTCTAAAGGGCTGTTACTATCGTCGTATAATATAGTAGGTACTTTATCTTCTATTTTGAGTAACCCTTTATTAAATGAGGTCATATACACCTCGCTTGTGTTGTCTGGATTTATTGAAATATTAACAAGATCATTTGCCTCAAAAACATCAGAGTAAGGAATGTTGGTCCAAGTACCTTCTTGTAGGTTACTGATACCATTTCTAGATAAAGGAAATGGATCAAAATCAACATCTACATCTCCAAAATTTACCCATAGTTGACCTGGAGAGGTTGCTAGAGAAAAAGGGGTGTTTAATATAGGACCGTCTGGTAAATATTGTGTTGCTTCATTTGTGTTAAAAGGAACTTCTAATAATCCAAATTCTTTAGTCCCAAGGTAAAATTTTTCATCAAAGGCTAATCCAGAGGTTAATGTGTAATCGTAATCAGGTAGGTTTGATACTTGAGCTTCTAATAAAAAATTTGCTGAGTAAGCGGCAATTCTATTGTCGAAAACAACTGTAATAAGATCTTCAAAGGCGTTAAACCCTATCACGTTTTGATTAAAATTTCCTACAGAAATAAAACCGGTACCTTCTTCAAATTGCAGGACGGTATTGTCAGTTTGTAAACAGAATAATTGATTGTTAAGATTTTGGACGCCTTTAAAACTTTGTTCGGAGATGGTATCCCACTCTTCAAAATTAATAATATTACTATTATTAAAATTTGCCCTCTGTAGACCTCCTTCTGAAGAAGCCGCATAAATAAAAGGAGGGTCAATAGCAGATTGAACAATGTCTATGTAAGATCCGCCTTCTCCTATAAAAAATGAATCTCCAAATTCTAATAGTTCTAGATTATATTCTGAAATACCAAAACCTGCTGATATGTATAGAATGCCGTCATATTCATTAAAATGGTTGATGCGTTTTTGATCTGGTGGTATGTTCTGTTTGTCTAGAATGTCTACTATGGTTAGAACATCTTCATTTTCATTGCGTATGATTTCAATTAGGCCATTTTCATAACCAATTATAAATAAATCTTCTGCTTCACTGTAGTAGGAGGTAGAAATTTTTTCGCCAGAAAGTCCTTGAATGGTAGATATAGTTTCTAGTTCTAGCGTTGATAAATCGTAAGAAAAAGCAGAATTATCAGCACTTGCAAAAATCTTGTCATTCCCCTGTGAAATACTGTTGATACTCACATAAGAAAAATGTCCCGTCCAGCTCTTTTCAAAATTTTGGGCGTGTAACGAAAAGGTTAGTAATAGTATGAAGCTGAACGATAGCTTTTTCATAAGTGGAGATTTTCTATGTTTTATAACACCTAATAGGTGATTATATTGCGAATTTACATGAAAAAAGGCCATCATAAATGATAGCCTTTTATATAAATTTAATCAAAAGTGTTTAAACTACACCTTGAGCCATCATGGCATCTGCTACTTTTACAAAACCAGCAATATTAGCTCCTTTTACGTAATCTACGTAACCATCACCATCTTTTCCGTATTTTACACAAGCTGCATGAATGTCATTCATTATGGTTTGTAGTTTTTCATCTACCTCTTTTTCTGTCCAGCTTAAACGTAGCGAATTTTGAGACATTTCTAGGCCTGAGGTAGCAACACCACCAGCGTTAGATGCTTTTCCTGGAGCAAATAGTATTTTTGCTTCAGTAAACACTTCGATTGCTTCTGGAGTAGAAGGCATGTTTGCTCCTTCACTCACACAAATACAGCCGTTTTCTACAAGTGTTTTTGCTTCAGTTTCATTTAACTCATTTTGAGTAGCACAAGGTAGTGCAACATCACATTTTTCTCCCCAAGGTCTTTGTCCTGCGTTATATTTTGCAGAAGGATATTTGTCTACATATTCTGAAATACGCCCTCTTTTAACGTTTTTAAGGTTCATTATAAATGCTAACTTTTCAGCATTTATACCTTCGCTATCAAAAATATAACCTCCAGAATCTGACATGGTTACAATTTTACCTCCAAATTCTGTAGCTTTTTGAGCGGCAAACTGTGCCACATTACCAGAACCAGAAATAACGACTGTTTTTCCTTTAAAGCTTTCGCCTTTAGTTTCTAGCATATTTTTTGCGAAGTATACATTACCGTATCCTGTAGCTTCTGGACGAATTAATGAACCTCCATAAGAAAGTCCTTTTCCTGTAAGTACTCCTGTAAACTCATTTTGAAGACGCTTGTACTGCCCAAATAAATAACCAATCTCACGACCACCAACACCTATATCACCGGCAGGTACATCTGTGTTAGGTCCTATATGACGAGAAAGCTCAGACATAAAACTTTGGCAAAAACGCATTACTTCATTATCTGTTTTTCCTTTAGGATCAAAATCTGACCCTCCTTTACCACCACCCATAGGGAGTGTAGTAAGACTATTTTTGAAGGTTTGTTCAAAACCTAAAAACTTTAGGATACTTAGGTTTACCGATGGGTGAAATCGAAGTCCACCTTTATATGGTCCAATAGCAGAGTTGTATTCTACTCGGTATCCACGATTCACCTGAATGTTTCCTTTGCTGTCAGTCCAAGGCACTCTAAATATAATAGTGCGTTCAGGTTCGACCATACGCTCTAGTAGCATTTTGCCTTGATACAGTTCATTAGCTTCAATAAAAGGTATAACAGTTTCTGCAACTTCTGTTACGGCTTGTAAAAATTCAGGCTCGTTTGGGTTGCTTTTTTCCACTAAGGCGATAAAATCTTTGATGCTTTGTTTCATCTTTAATTGTTAGGTTGTATATAAACAGAATATTTCTGTTTAAATGTTGTAATTGATGTATTGAAAATATATGGTTATCAAAATTAAGAATTTATTAAATAACCGCATTAAAAATTGTTAAAAAATAATAATATGGTTTTTTCATCCCAAATTATATGCTTGCAAAGATACCTTTTTCTGATTTTAAAGCATGTAATTTTTTTACATTTAGGTAAATAAGAGTCTTAAATTTCGCCTTCTCATTAGTTTTTATATATTTGTTAGACCCAATCCTAAACCTATTTTATAATGCAAACTCGGTATTTGCTATTGGTATGCTTGTTTTTTATCTTTTCTAAACAAGATGCTATTAGTCAGTTTGGTTTTTCTCACGAAATCGGAATCATTTCCGGGCCTATTGCTTTTTATGGTGATTATGGGCAAAGAAATAATTTTGACACAAACACTAATAATACTACAATAGGGGTTGGTTTAATCCATTATTTAAATTTCTCTTACAGTGCAGATTGTAATTGTTACACAAGAGGAAAGTACTTTAATGATCACTTTAAACTTCGTAATGAGATTGATTTTTACAAAGTAGATTTACAGCATTATGGAGAATATGTTGATCCTAGTAAAACAAGTGTTACTGCAGATCAGCTTAGGGCAATGTATGGCTCTACTACAGTATTTGATATAGGTTCTCAATTAGAATATTATCCATTTAGTATTAGAGATTTTGCAGCAAGACCGGGTAACTTTGCACCTTTTGTTAGTGCAGGGATACACTTTGTGAGTTTTGACCCAGAAGTTTATAGTACACTTGGTAGCCTTAATAGTAGTGTGACTACCCCAGAAAAATATTTTGGAGCTTTTCAGCAAGAAGGAGGGTCAACTTGGTCTTTTGTTGCTAGTGTTGGTATGCGTTATAAGCTTAGCCACTCAAGTGACATAATGATTGATACTAGATGGCAAAGTTATTTTTCAAACTGGGTAGATGGTTTAAACCCTCAACAAGCATTTAATGGAGATTATTTACCAGGAGAAGGAGTTCCTGTGCCAGAGAACAAAGCAAATGACTGGATTTACTGGCTTAATTTTGGTTATATTCTTTATGTAGATTAATACGATACTTTGTATTAAATATAAAATAAAACAACTTCGGAAATATTCGATTTAGAAAGTTTCCGAAGTTGTTTTTATTTACAGCAAAAAATTAATTTATAGCCTGCTCTAGGTCTTCAATGAGGTCTTCTATATCTTCAATACCTACAGATAATCTAATCAGGCTATCTACAACACCGGTTTTCTCACGTTCTTCTTTTGGAATGCTTGCATGCGTCATAGAGGCGGGGTGTCCAGCGAGACTTTCTACGCCACCTAGAGATTCTGCAAGTGTAAATACTTTTAAGTTTTCTACAATTTTTATCGCTTCGTTATAGTTGTTACCTATGGTGGTAAATGAAACCATGCCTCCGTAGTCACTCATTTGTTCTTTTGCAATCTCGTGATTAGGATGGTTTTCAAAACCTGGCCAATACACGTTTTCTATTTTAGGATTGTTCTGTAAATAATGCGCAACTGCTTTTCCATTTTCACAATGACGTTGCATTCTTAGATGAAGTGTTTTAATTCCTCTTAAAACTAAAAATGCATCTTGAGGACCACAAATAGCACCACTTGCGTTTTGTATAAAGTATAATTTTTTTGCAAGTGCATCATCTTTTACAATGAGGGCTCCCATGACAACATCGCTATGACCACCTAAATATTTTGTGGCAGAGTGCATCACAATATCGGCACCATGGTCTAATGGGTTTTGTAAATATGGAGTTGCAAAGGTGTTGTCTACTGCAAGTAATAGGTTGTGTTTTTTTGAAATGAACGCACAGGTTTTTATGTCTATGATATTTATCATAGGGTTGGTTGGGGTTTCTACCCAAATGAGCTTCGTGTTTTTATTGATATAATTTTCAATATTGTTTGCGTTATTCATCCCAATGAAATGGAATTTTATACCAAGCCCTTCAAAGATTTTTGTGAATAAACGATAGCTTCCTCCGTATAAATCATTGGTAGATATTACCTCATCCCCAGGCTTTAATAACTTGATGACAGCATCAATTGCTGCGAGGCCACTACCAAAAGCAAGGCCAAATTTTCCATTTTCAATTGCAGCAAGACTATTTTCTAGGGCTGCACGTGTAGGGTTTCCACTGCGAGAATATTCAAAACCTTTGTGACCACCTGGTGTTGATTGTGCGTAGGTGGTTGTTTGGTAAATAGGAGGCATCACAGAGTTGTAAGCTGGATCTATATCTTTTTGACCTCCATGTATTGTTTTTGTGTTGAATTTCATATTTGTGCCCACAAAAAGGGTATTTGTTAGGTTGTTTATTTGTGTAGTTGTCTTAAATAACAATTGAATATTCAAAGTTACAAGGAATCAAGGCTAATTTCAAAGAATTATATTTCTAGTATTGATACTTACAGAATGCAATGCTAACGATCATGCTTTAAATGGTCTTTTTATCAAAAAACTGTCGTAATTTTGCATTATGATGAACAAGATTTTTTCTTTTACCCTGATATTAGTACTAATAGTAAGTTGTAGCGATGCTCCTTTATTAATAGAAAAAAAGTCTGCAGATCAGCACGCTATATCTGATTGCGACAATAAGCCTTGTCCGCAGATATCTGTAGATTATATATTGTACACTGGCGAGAAAGAGGTGATAACCCCTATTAATGATAAGATTATAGCGTTTATCGTTGGGTCTCTTTATTTAGGTGATCCTGCAGTCGAACCTAAAATCACTTCTGTAGATGGAGCAATTGGTCAATTTGTAAAAGATTATTGGCGAGATACAAGTGAGTTTCCTGATATTCATGAATATGAAGCCGAGGTGTCAATAGAAGAAACTTTCCGCAGTAAAGATTTTGTGTCTGTTGCATTAAGTCAATATTCTTATATAGGTGGTGCTCATGGTAATGGAACTTTAGACTATGTGAATTTTGATATAGAAACGGGTGAGATTATCACAATAGAGCAACTTGTAAAAGATAAAAAGAGTTTAATGGTTTTAGCCGAAGAGAAATTGCGTGAAGCTTATGATTTACCGGAAAATGAACGTTTAAACTCAACTATGTTTTGGTTTAAGGATGATGCTTTTCATTTATCAGATTGTATAGGTTTTGAAAAGGGGAAAATGGTGATTCATTATAATCAGTATGAAATTGCAAGCTACGCAGACGGACCTATAGATATTGAGTTTTCGTTAGAAGAAGTTGCTTCTTTTTTAGCGTTTTCTACAGATAAAAAGTAAGAAAAAGAGCTTTTTTAATTTCATAAAAATTTAAAATACATTACGATGCAAAAAGTATATTATCTTAAAACCTGCGACACTTGTAAACGAATCTTAAAAGAGATCGATTTGCCTTCAAGTTTTGAGCTTCAAGAAATCAAAGAGCAAGAAATTACAGTGAAACAAATTGAAGAGATGCTGGCGCTTTCTGGTAGTTATGAAGCATTGTTTAGTAAAAGAGCAAAGTTGTATAAAGAGCGAGGTTTAAAAAACGAACAACTTACAGAAGAAGATTATAAGCGATTTATTTTAGAACATTATACATTTTTAAAACGTCCAGTTATTATTAATAATAATGAAATTTTTATTGGAAACAGTAAGAAAGTAGTCGCTGCTGCAAAGGAGAGTCTTCATAAGAATTAATCTGGTTTAAGCCTTAAAATCAATCTGTGAACCCGAGAATTCTTGCCATATTTGCGGCGCTTACTATTAGTTTAATTTATGGTGTGAACCATACAATTGCAAAAGACTTAATGCCGGGTGTTATTAAGCCGTATGGCTTTATATTGCTTCGTGTTACTGGAGCTATGATCTTTTTTTGGGGGATTAGTTTGTTTTATAAGTCTGAAAAAGTAGAACGTAGAGATTGGTGGCGTTTTCTGGCTTGTTCTACATTTGGTATGGTGTTAAATATGAATACCTTTTTTAAAGGTCTTGAACTTTCAACCCCTATAAACAGTAGTGTTGTTATTACATTGTCACCAGTTTTTTTACTTGTTTTATCAGCCTTTGTTTTAAGGGAGCGCATCTCTTTATTAAAAGGGGTTGGTATTTTTATAGGTCTTATTGGAGCTTTAGTGCTCATTCTTTTTGGAGTTAAAACACAAGCAAATGCGCCTAACATTCCTGTAGGGAATTTATTGTTTTTGGTAAACGCTTTATCCTATGCTAGTTATTTGGTTTTTGTAAAAAAGCTAGTAGGTAAGTATAAGCCAATTACGCTACTTAAGTTTTTATTTTTGTTCGCTTTTCTTATCAATCTTCCTATAGGTTGGGCTCAATTTTCTGAGATAGAATGGGCAAGCTTAGACTTTACTAAGACCTGGAAAATATGTTTTGTTGTGATTGGGACTACAGTGTTGACTTATCTTCTAGATATTTATGCACTTAAGCAATTAAAACCATCTACTTTGGGTGTTTTTATTTATATGCAACCTTTAGTGGCAACTATCTACGCTATTGTTACAGGTGCAGACCAGTTAACATCATTGCGTGTTTTTGCTGCGTCACTTATATTTTTTGGGGTTTATCTTGCTACAAGAAAGAAGAAAGTTAAAATAGTTGTCTCTGATTAGAATTATCGAATACATTCTGCAAGCGTTAAAATACTAAGATATAAATTTGTTTTTTGTTAAAATTTTATTTTTCTAGCTCTTTTCAATCGAATTTTTGTAAATTTAAAATAATATTTAATAACCTTATAAATTTATTTATTATGAAAAGAAAATTACTTTCACTTAACATAAACAATCTAAAAATGCTTGCATTCTCAATGGCATTGTTTGGATTTAGTGCAGCTAACGCTCAATATTGTGAGCCGGTTGATGATTGTACGGATGGAGATTTAATACTTAACGTAGAATTTGCGGGTATTGAAAACCCTTCGGATTGTAGTCCTAATGGGTATGGAGATTATACAGCAGATGTTGCTCCTGCAGAAGTATTGGTAGGAGAAACATATACTATGGCTGTAGAGGTTGGTTCTGGTTGGAGCACTGAAACGGTTGGTGTTTGGATTGATTTTGACAATAGTGAAACTTTTGACGAGAGCGAATTTTACCTTATTGGTACAGGCTCAGGAAGTGTTGTTGAGGCAGATGTAGCTATTCCTTCAGATGTTTCTGAAGGCACTTATAGAATGAGAATAGCAGTGAAGGCTGATGAAATTCCATATGATGACCCTTGTCAAACTGTTGCTGGATTTGGTGAGTTTGAAGATTATCTAGTTAATGTTACAGCTGAACTAAGCGTTTCTAATTTTGATTTTACAAATAGCCTAGCTATATTTAAAACAGGTGAAACCTTAAACATACAGGCAGGAACAAATATTAGTAATGTTGCGGTTTATGACCTTACTGGTAAATTGATTGCAACTCAACAAGATGTAGCGTCAAGATCAACGACTCTTAGTCTTTCTGCAGCAAATCAAGTTCTTTTAGTTAAAGTTCAGTCTCAAGAAGGCTACACTGTTACTAAAAACATTATATTTTAAAATTAAACCTTAGTCATACATATGAAAAGAGGTCGTCTAAAAGTGATTTAGGCGGCCTCTTTTTAATTATAAATATGTTACTCAATATATAATATTACTCTTCTAAATTTATTGGAACAACCCCGTGTCTTCTTGTGTGTTCTTTTGTAATTACATAAAAGTCATCTGTTTTATCTAGATTGTTAATGCTTTTATATAGCTCTTGAGGTAAGGTGCTTAATGTGCGTTTTGTTAAATCTATCCAACCCCCCATCATTTCACAACGACCTAGGTTGCGACCTTTGTGGTCATAAAAATTGTGTTCAAATGAGAAGTATTTTCCATCTTCACTTAATCCTTTTAACTGTAAGCTTACGCGTATTGGCTTACCAGGAAAAGCTTCTTTAAAATAGAACATATGCTCATAAAAAACAACGGCGCCAATGTTGTATTCTGCCATTTTAGCTTGACCAAAACCATTTTCGAGCATAAAGCTAAGGCGTGTATGGCTCATATAATTAATATAGGCACTATTTGCTAAGTGTCTGTTTGCATCAATGTCGCTCCATCTTAATTCAAATTCTTTTAAATACATAGAAAGGTTTTTTTTTATTTAGTTGTTTTGTTCTTATTGTCTGTTTTATAAAGTATTAGTAGGTCTTTCAATAAAATTAATCACTTTATTATAAACCTCTTCACTTTTTAAGTCGTGTTTTAATCCTGTTGTTATAAGTGTCTCTAGCCCAAGAGTGTTTTCTATAGCTTCTTTAATAGGGGCAAATGGCGTAATACGATCTCCTTTATCGTGAATTACTAGTTTTTGCTGTGGTGCCTGTTTTAATAAATTTTTCACTAGAATATCTTGATAGGGCTTGTGTAAAATTTGGTTAACTTTTTTACTTAAAATCTGTAATGACTTTTTTGATAGCCCTAACTTTTCTTTAAAAAATACAAAAATAGCACCCATACCTGTTGGAGAACCCATCACAATAAATTTTTTAATATCTATTTCAGGATTTTCTAGATATGTATAAGTTAAGGCTGTATTGCTAAACGAATGACAGATTACGGTATCAATGGCACCTATTTTGCTTAAAGCTACGTTAATCGCTTGTCTGTACATCTCTAAATTTAGATAATCAGTTTTAGACTTTCCGTGGCCAGGAGCATCTAGGGCATACATGGTGTATTTTGTTTTGTCTAGTTTTTCATAATAAGGTAACCATCGTTGACTATTGCTCATCCAGCCGTGTAAAAAAAGCACATTTTTAGGTCCATTTCCCCATTTGTAAAGTACAGAAGATTGCCCTTCACATTCAAAATGAGTTTGTTCTGCTTTGTTTAAAAAGACCATTCCTGATTCTGAAATACCCGCACGTTTTACTTTGCTAAGTATTTTGAAAGAATTGTTAGCATTCCATTTAGGTAAAAATATTGCCGTAAAATTAATGAGGGCTCCTACAGCTTTTAAAAATAAATTGTTCATAGTAATATTTTATGATACCAATTGGTATCTGTTGTGTAGTGTTTATTTTAATGTTGATTTTACAATCGTTCTTAAATGATCTACAGTCTTTAAAATAGCGTCTGGTGTTCGTTCTAATCTACTCATCATAATTCCTCCTTCTAGGGTTGCTATAAATATTGTAGCGTAAAATGTAGCATCTGTTTCGGGTTTGACTTGATTGTTTTTGATGCCGTTCTCTATAATTTTTTTTAAAGAAGCTTTTAGTTGAGCCAGTATATTAAATGTTTGTTGTCGTAATACAACATTAGTATCATCTACTTCGGTAGCAGCGTTTAAAAGCGGGCAACCTCCCTCATAAATAGGATTGTACATGTATTCTTCAAAAAAAGCAAACGTGGCATCCATCTTTTCTTGATAGGTGTTTGCTATCTTAATTTGGCCTCCAAGTTCGTTAAACATACGTTTTGCGAGGCTGCGAAGTGCTTGTTGCTCTAAATCACTTTTATTTTCAAAATGCCTATAAATAGCTCCTTTAGTCAAGCCTGTGGCTTTGGTAATATCGCTTATAGAAGTAGCTTTATAACCCTGCGTGTTAAATAGGTTTGCGCTTTCTTTGATAATCAGCTCTTTAGTGGAAATTGGATTTCGCATATACAAAGATACCAATTGGTATCTAAGAGGCAAATCATTTTTTTAAGTTAATTTTCTTGTTACTTTTACAATGTGCCAATTATCAAATCTACATATCAAGCTAAGCGTCTTTTTAAGAATGGTCATTTTTCTACCATTTACTCTGCAAAACTTAGGCCTAAACCACGTTTAAAACAAACACGAGAAAGACTAGAACTTATCGATGGGGATTTTATTGATATAGATTGGAGTTATCATATTTCAGAAGAACAACCCGTAAATAAATTAGTTGTTTTATTACACGGTCTAGAAGGAAATGCCCAACGTAGTTATATAAAGGGGCAGGCACAATTGTTAAACGCAAAAGGTTGGGATGTTGCTGCTATGAATCATCGTGGTTGTAGTGGTGAAGATAATAGGTTGTACTTGTCATATAATAGCGGTAGAACAAATGATGTAGAAGAGTTTATCGCACATGTGATTAAAGCTGGTATTTATGATGAGATTTCGCTAGTAGGATATAGTCTTGGCGGAAGCGTGCTGTTAAAGTATTTAGGTGATTGTAAAGAACTGCCGCCACAGGTGATAAATGGAGTAGCCATTTCTACACCTTTACATTTACGAGGCGCTTTAGAACAACTAATTAAGTGGGAGAATTTTGTGTACAGTAAAACATTTATTAGAGATTTACGTAACAAATACAAGCGTAAAATGGCTAGTTTTCCTGAAGCCATGAACAGTGACGAACTTAAAAAAATAGGAACATTATTAGATTTTGATAATATATATACAGCAAAGGCACACGGCTTTAAAGATGCTTATGATTATTATGAAAAATGTAGCTCGATCCATGTTTTAGAAAAAATTAATGTGCCTGTTCTTATATTAAATGCGCAAAATGATACTTTTTTAAGCCCGGAGAGTTACCCTTTTGAGCTTATTAAAAAACTAGATAATGTTTACTTAGAAGTGCCGAGGCATGGAGGTCATGTGGGTTTTCATGAAACCAATGGCGTTTATTATAGCGAACGAAGAGTGGTAGATTTTTTAAGTAAACACTGTTAATACTAAAATGAACTTACCTAGCACTTTGTTATTATTATTTAATCAAATTAATGTTGATGAAGACATTGAAAGTCAGTTGATATTTAGTCTAGGTTATTGTTTTTTCTTGTTAGTACTTGCAATTGTATTTAGCTTGTTTTTACCCAAAAAGCCCAATGCGATTTATGGGTATCGCACAGCAAACTCTATGAAAAGTCAAGAAGCTTGGGATGCCGCTAATAGCTATTGGGTTTCAATCTTCTTAAAAATAACCGTCATTAACTTTTTGTTTCCAGCAATAGCCTATTTTTTCTTTGACACGTATCTTACATTAATAACAGTAATAGCTACCACCATCACATTACTTCTTACCATTCCTTTTACTGAAATTTTCTTAAAAAAGAACTTCGACAAAAACGGAAATCGTATTTAAGCAAGCTCTAAGATTTGTGTACCTTTGCAGCCTATTAATGAGGTAGAAAACCATTTTTTACAATACGATATTGAATACTAAAATGCCTATACCTCGTATCGATATAATATGATTCAATCAATGACGGGTTACGGTAAAAGTGTAATCCAATTAGCTACAAAAAAAATTACTGTTGAAATAAAATCTCTTAACAGTAAAAACTTAGACATTAACGCAAGAGTTCCTTCTTCGTATAGAGAAAAAGAACTTACTATTCGTAAAATGCTTGCCAGTGCGCTTACACGTGGTAAAGTAGATTTTAACTTATATGTAGAGATGACAGGTGAAGAAACCTCTACTCAGATTAATGAAGTAGTTGTTAATCAATATATGAAACAACTTGCAAGTGTTGTTGAAGCAGACCAAATAGAACTTTTAAAAATGGCAATAAAAATGCCAGATGCACTTAAAACTACTCGAGAAGAGATAGATGAGAATGAGTTTGCCGAAATATTAAAAGCTGTAAAAGAAGCGCTTGTTGCCATTAACGTATACAGAAGTGATGAAGGTGAGGTATTAAAAACAGACTTTTTAGCTCGAGTAACTATTATAGAAAACAGACTTAAAGAAGTTCTTGAAATAGACTCGCAACGTATTGCAAACGTAAAAGAAAGATTGCGTACTGCAGTAAATGATCTACACGAGAAAGTAGATGAAAACCGTTTTGAACAAGAGCTAATTTATTACCTAGAAAAATACGATATCACAGAAGAGAAAGTACGTTTAGAAAACCACTTAAACTACTTTAGAGAAGCGATTAATAGTGATGAGAGTAATGGTAAAAAACTAGGTTTTATTACCCAAGAAATTGGAAGAGAGATTAACACCATAGGTAGTAAATCTAACTTTGCTCCAATGCAGCAACTAGTAGTTCAAATGAAAGACGAACTAGAGAAAATTAAAGAACAAGCACTTAATGTGCTTTAATGCATTAACCATATATTGGTCTGAGCGTATTAAAAAACCAATGTAATTCATATTTTAAAAAGTTCTACATGTCAAATAAAAAAGGAGGGAAACTCATCGTGTTTTCTGCACCATCAGGTAGTGGTAAAACTACCATTGTAAGACATCTTTTAGCACAACCAGAGTTAAACTTAGAGTTTTCAGTCTCTGCTGCTTCTCGTGCTCCACGTGGGGAAGAGAAAGATGGACAGGATTATTATTTTTTAAGCTTAGAAGATTTTAAGCAAAACATTAAAGATGATAATTTTTTAGAATGGGAAGAAGTATACCGCGATAACTTTTATGGCACACTTAAAACCGAGGTAGAACGTATCTGGGCTCTAGGGAAAAATGTGATTTTTGATATTGATGTTGTTGGGGGATTAAGAATAAAAAGAAAATTTCCGGAGAGAACCTTAGCTGTATTTGTAAAACCACCTAGTGTAGATGAGTTAAAAATAAGACTCAAAAAACGTAAAACAGAAAGCGAAGAAAAAATAAATATGCGCATCGCAAAAGCTTCTGTTGAGATGGCTACAGCTCCTAGTTTTGACCATATAATTTTAAACGATACACTAGAACATGCCCTAGAAGAAGCAGAGAAGCTTGTGGCAACACATATTTCTAAGCCTATTATTGGTGAAGTAGACCTGAACCAATAAGCCGTTGTTTTTTAATTTATTAGATAAATTTTATGAAAGTAGGTCTTTATTTTGGCACTTTTAACCCTATTCATATAGGTCATCTTACTATTGCTAATTACATGGCAGAATTTAGTGACCTTGATGAGGTTTGGATGGTAGTAACGCCGCACAATCCGCTTAAGAAAAAAAAGTCATTATTAGATAATTACCAACGCATTCGTATGGTAGAGGATGCTGTAGAAGATTATCCAAAACTTAAATCTAGTTCTGTTGAGTTTAATCTTCCTCAGCCTAATTATACTGTAAAAACACTTGCAGTTCTAGAAGAGAAATATCCTACTAAAGAATTCTGCTTAATAATGGGAGAGGATAACTTAAAGAATTTTCATAAATGGAAAAACTATGAGGTAATTCTAGAACGATATCATATATATGTATACCCAAGAATTTCTGAAGGTAAAGTAGAAACACGGTTTGATAATCACCCAAAAATAAAAAAAGTGGCAGCCCCTATTATGGAGTTATCATCTACTTTTATTAGAAAAGGAATTAAAGAAGGTAAAGACATACGCCCTATGCTACCACAAAGTGTTTGGAAATACATAGATGAGATGAGTTTTTATAGATAAATAAAACCGCCTCAACGCAAACATGTGTTAAGACGGTTTATAACCAACCAAAAAAGATTTTCTAAACAGTGAGGTTAAAATTTGCTGATTTTCTTCATAGATTCAGCAATCTCAGCTTTTGATTTTCTAAGCTTTCCTTCACCAGCATTTTTGTACTGTATATATCCACGTCCTGTAAACTCATACAATGTACCAGAGGCGTTATGAAAGAGCTCAATTCGATGATCGTTTAAAACACTTAGTTCAAAATATTCATTTCCAAAATAATCATAGTCTAGTGTTAGATACTTTAAAGTTTCGGTGCCATACACATCATCTACATTATAAATGCCTGTGTAATCCCAGTATAAATCGTATGGATGTGTACCATTAGGATCTCTTGAACTTCTAAAGTTTCCGTCGCCACCACCAGGTAAAAAACCTAAGTGATTTTCATAATCAAATTCATTTAAATTCCCGTACTCACTAGTGTAAGTCTTTTCCCAAGCTTCGTATTCTTGTAGAAAATAATGGATGTTTCTATAAAATACTTTGTTGTAATCAAATGTATTTCTTTGATATCCTTCAAGGACGTAGCTTATATTTTGTTGTGGAAAATACAGTTCGATTTCAAAATTGTTTAATTGCGTTACTTGAAAATTATAATAGCCGTCTATATCATGATCTATTCCTAATGTGCCATTGTACGTGTCATAATAACCAACATCAATCCCAAAACCATTTCCTTGACTACCAAAACCTACTAAATTATTGTTAGCGTATAACTCGCCATTTCTAAAAGAGATGGTGAACGCCATTTGTAAAAAAGGAATATTACCGTTGCCTTGTTTACGTTCTACATCTATATACCATAGCTCGTACGAATTAATTAGTTCATCTAATGTAATTACAGAATATGGATCTGAATAATTTGTATCTTCTATAATAACCTCTTGATAACAAGAAGTAAATAAAGTTGCCAGTAGAGCAAAGCCAAAAAATAGTTTGATCGTTTTCATGATTCCTTGTTTTATAATTTCTATAGATTGGTTTTCATAAACTGTGCCAAACTTTTAATTCGCTATATGTCAGTGTGTTGCATCTGTTTTATTCTCGTTTTTTATTATGAAAGGAGTATTTTAATCTTTTTTCATCAACGAAATTAAGAAGTGTTTATTGAACTCTTATTAAAAAACAAACCCAAAAGTTTTCAGAAATTGTATCTTGCGAAAGTAAATTTTACAAGGGTAAAAAATTATGAATGAACGTTTAAAATTTGCAGTAATAGGAGGTGGTAGTTGGGCAACTGCTATTGTAAAAATGTTATGTGAAAACCTAGATCAAGTAGGTTGGTATATGCGTAATGAAGCTGCGATTGCACACATAAAAAAAGAACAGCATAATCCTAATTATTTAAGTGCGGTAGAGTTTAAAACAGAGCAATTATTATTAAGTAATGATATTAATGAGCTTGTTAGCTATGCAGATGTGCTCATATTTGTGGTGCCTTCTGCCTTTATTTTTTCAGAATTAGAAGCTTTATCGGTCTCTCTAGATGAAAAGATTGTTTTTTCTGCCATAAAAGGGATTGTTCCAGAAACTAGCTTGATTGTTGGAGATCATTTTAATACCCATCTAGGAGTTCCTTTTAATAATATAGGAGTTATTTCGGGACCTTGTCATGCAGAAGAGGTTGCGCTAGAACGTTTGTCTTATCTCACAATTTCTTGTGCAGATGAAAAAAAGGCAAAGCAAGTAGCAAAACAGCTTAGTTGTGATTATATAAAATGTACTACAAGTGATGATGTAATAGGTACTGAATATGCTGCAATGCTAAAAAATATTTATGCAATTGCGGCAGGTATTGCACATGGTTTAGGGTACGGAGATAATTTTCAGGCCGTGCTAATGAGTAATGCCATAAGAGAGATGAAACGCTATGTAAAGAAAGTACATAAAATGAAGCGTGACATAAACGATTCTGCTTATTTAGGCGATTTATTAGTAACTGGATATTCGGTTTTTAGTCGAAATAGAATGTTTGGAAATATGATAGGGAAAGGCTATACCGTAAAAAGTGCAATGATGGAAATGAGCATGGTTGCCGAAGGATATTACGCTTCTAAAAGTGCCTTTCATTTAAATAAAGAGAAGGGTAGTAAAAAAGCAAAAACTCCTATAATTAATGCAATTTATGGGATTCTTTATGAGAACAAAGACCCAAAAAAGATATTTAATAAGCTTACAGATAAGCTTAATTAAAAAAAATCTTAATCAATATGCTGCTTTACAGATGAGCATATTGGTTAAGATTTTTTTTGTGGTTTTTTTTAGCGTTTCTACCTTGCTAGTACTCCTTTTTTATCCATTACAGGTAACTTAACAGTGTTGTCTTCTTTAATAGAAAATCTTGGTAGCTCAAAACGTTTATCAAACATTTTATTACCTATAAAGTAGGTAGTAGTAAAGAAGTTGTCTAGTTTAAAAACACTTTCTTCTATAAATTCAATTTTTGCATAGCCCTTTGCAGGAACAACGCTAATTGTTTTTCTGAAAGGAGCTGTCATGTCTTTCTCATCATAACCTTGAGTTACGATAAGTACAGTTTCAATAGGTTCAGCACCATCATTTATAAGATAAATATTCCAGTCGTGGGTGTTGTATTCATCATTAAACTCTAGTACGGCAGCTACGTATATATCTTTTACTTCTGGTATGTCTATGTCTTTTCTCAAAATGTAAATTTATGATTTAGAAAGAAGATTTAAACTGCTCTAAAAAGCGCACATCATTCTCGCTTAACATTCTAATATCTGGAATTTGATGTAATAACATTGCAATACGATCTATACCTACACCAAAAGCAAAGCCAGAATACTCATTAGAGTCTATTTTGCAGTTTTCTAGAACATTAGGGTCTACCATACCACAACCCCCTATTTCTAACCATCCAGTTCCTTTGGTAATCTTATAATCTGTTTCTGTTTCAAGCCCCCAGTATACATCTATTTCTGCACTAGGTTCTGTAAATGGAAAGTAGGATGGACGTAACCTAATTTTAGATTTCCCGAACATTTCGGTAGTAAAATATTGTAGTGTTTGTTTTAAATCTGCAAAGCTTACTCCTTTATCTACGTATAATCCTTCTATTTGATGAAAAAAGCAATGTGAACGTGCAGAGATTGCTTCGTTTCTAAAAACACGTCCTGGAGATATCGTACGAATAGGCGGTTCATTATTTTCCATATAACGCACTTGTACCGATGAGGTATGCGTACGCAATAATACATCTGGGTCTTTCTCTACAAAAAAAGTATCCTGCATATCACGTGCTGGGTGGTATTCTGGAAGGTTAAGTGCCGTAAAGTTATGCCAGTCATCTTCTATTTCTGGACCTTCAGAGACATTAAAACCAATACGTGCAAAAATGTCTGTAATTTTATTTTTTACGATCGAAATAGGGTGACGAGAACCTAGTGAAATAGGTTCGCCAGGTCTTGATAAATCACCATAAACACCTTTAGCTTCTTCTTGAGACTCAAGGGCTTCTTTAAGTGAATTAACTTTGCTCTCGGCAGTATTTTTAAGTGCATTTACTGTTTTACCAAATTCTTTCTTTTGTTCAACAGGCACCTCTTTAAAGGCTGCAAAAAACTCTTTTAATAATCCTTTTGATCCCAGATATTTTATTCTGAAATTTTCAATCTCTTCAGCATTAGTACTACTGAAAGCTTCTACAGCTGCTATATGGCTTTTAATTTTTTCTATCATAACTTTCCCGCGAAGACGGACACTCTTTAAATTGCATCATTATTTAATGAAAAGCAATCCACTATTTATTTAAAATACAAAATTACAGAAACTAGGTGTAATGGAATGCACCAATACAGGGAATACTTAAATTTTTGACATTAATTAGTTACTCTATTACTGTTTTTTCTACAAAATACTGTACGATGGCTTCTTTCATTAATACACTTTGTTCACCTGCTTTTAGTGGAGGTAACTGCTCTAGTATCTTATAATGTGGCCATCCTTTATCGTCAAAATACTCAAATTCATAATAGCCAAAAGGTTCTAAGAGCCTACAAATCGCAATATGCATGAGATTGATTTTTTCGTCTTTTTTAAACTTTCTATGCAATTGCCCTAATTCTTGAACGCCTATTAAATAAATAATAGCATCAAGATCTAATTGGTCTCCATCTGCAAAACGGTCGCTAAGTAACTTTACTACTGCTTCCCATCGTTCTTTTAATTGTTCGTCTCTAGCCAATTTTGGTAATACGTTATATGTTAATCAGGTATTGTTAACTACTAACTCTTTTTAACAAACCTCTTTTTGTGTAACAGCTCAAGCATATAGCATAAAGCTTGTGGCTGCAAAGATAAATATTACCAAGCACTCCAACTATAATTTCCTAATCGCATTAAAATAGTATTTCCGTATCTTGCCATCATAATTAACAAGCAAAACTAATTATGAGCACATTAGATATTATTTTAGGAGTCATTTTGTTATTTGCTTTTTATAAAGGTGCAAAACAAGGTTTATTTGTCACTTTGGCTTCATTAATTGGTTTGGTATTAGGTGTAATTGGCGCTGTTTATTTTTCTAATTATGCTGCAGATTATATAGCAAATAATGTAGATTGGTCTGAGCAAACCATAAACTTAGCTGCCTTTGCAGTTACCTTTTTAGTAATTGTTTTTTCTGTGGGTCTTGCAGGTAAAACCTTAACTAAGATTGCAGATTTTGCTGCCTTGGGACTTGTCAATAAAATTTTAGGAGGTGTTTTTAATGCGCTTAAATATGCTTTTATAGTTTCGGTAGTATTTATGTTTATAAATGCTTCATCAGTGGCTAGTGGGTTTATTATATCAGAAGAGAAGAAAGAAGCTTCTGTTCTTTATGAGCCTGTTGTGTCTTTAGCGCCCTTGGTTATGCCTCATATTTTAGAAAAAGTTGATGAATTGACTCCAGAGGAAGAAAAATATATTGAAGAAAATCCTCCTATTGAAGATGATATTCCTAACGATAACTTCTAGTTTTAGAAAAAATCAAAATAGTTTAAATAATAAGCCCCAAATTTCAAATCTGAAATTTGGGGCTTATTATTTGTTCTAGCATTTTATGCTACGTCTTTTACATTGTTTTTAATCCATATCGTAGCATTTTTAAATTTTTTAAAAATTCTTTCTTCAGGAATTAAATCTGGAATGATATCAATCTTCTCCATAAGAACTCTAGGTTGTTCTAGTAGGTCTACTAATAAAACATCAACACCTTCTTGTTTTAGTCTAAGTATTAACTCTTCCATAGCATAAAGCCCAGATTGATCTATGTAGTTTACTTTTCCCATTCGTATGATAAGGTGGGTTGCAGTAACTGGTATTTGTTTAGAAAGTTCTTGAAAATCATTAGTATTTCCGAAGAATAAAGGTCCCGAAAGACGTTTTATAAATACCTCTTCTTTTAATTTTTTAGGTAAAGCAAGTTCATCTGACCAAGATAAAGATAGCTCTTCAGACTCTTCAAGTTTTATTACATTAGAGGTGCTAGATGTAGAGTCTCCTATTTTTTTCATAAAAATAAGTGCTGCCATAATTAGACCAATACCTACAGCATATACAAGATCCCAAAATACTGATAGTACTAATACGACTATCATTATTATAGTTTCGCTTCTTGGTATATTAGGAATTGCTTTTAGTCCCTTATAATCCATTACACCTATACCTACCGTAATTAATATACCTGCTAATACTGCAGCTGGTATTTGTGAGGCGATATCTGCCATAAGTAAGGTGATAATTAGTAAAATGATGGCTGCAATCATACCAGATAGTTTAGTTGTACCACCACTATTTATGTTTACTACGGTTCTAATGGTTGCACCAGCTCCTGGAAGTCCGCCAAAAAGAGATGCAATACTATTACCTATACCTTGCCCTATGAGTTCGCGATTAGGGTTATGCTTTGTTTTTGTCATGTTATCTGCCACCACTGAAGTAAGGAGTGAATCTATGGCTCCTAAAAAAGCTAATGTTAATGCAGTAAATATGTAAGGAGAGATTATACTAACATCAAAGCTTGTAAAAATGGAAAGATTTAATGTTGGTAATCCTTTTTCTATAGGAATAATACGTGCAAACTCCCATCCTAAATAATGTTGTGCAATATTTGCTCCTATAGACACCACAATCAGTGCTACCAGTGTGCTAGGTACTTTTGTGGTGATTCTTTTAAATCCAAAAATAATAAATATGGTAGCAAATGCTAGACTTACTTCCAGCCAGCTAATTGAAGCAATAGCGCGTGGAATAGATTTTACAGAACCTACAACTCCAGAACCAGCAGCAGTAGCAAGAATACGAGCTTCTTGTAAAATTTCGTCATCTGTAATGACTTTAGCTCTTTTTACAGTTTCTTCAAAGTTTTCTAAAACAAGAATTTTTTCTCCTGCTTCTTCTTTTAATATTTTGTCTAGTAATACTTCTTGTGCCTGTGGTTTAAAATCCTCTATTAAAGCTTGATCATCTTTAGAATAATAACCTAAAACAGGAAGAATTTGAGTAAGTAAAATAATAACACCAATTGCAGTCATAAAGCCTGATACAACGGGATAAGGGATGTATTTTATATATTTACCTAAGCCTATAAGGCCTAAAATTATTTGAAAAACCCCAGCTAGCATAAACACTAATAAAATATAAGGTAGTGCTTGTTCTATACTTCCGTTATTAGCTGCAATAATACCTGCAATAACAACCATTGATACGGCTGTCATTGGTGCAGTAGGCCCAGAAATTTGAGTATTTGTTCCTCCAAATAGAGAAGCGAAAAATCCAATCATTATCGCACCGTATAATCCGGCACTTGGTCCTAAGCCAGACTGTACCCCAAAAGCTAGAGCAAGAGGTAAGGCTACTATACCAGCTGTGATACCACCAAAAAGATTACCACGGAGATTAGTAAAAATATTTTTCATAATTTCATTATTTAGATAAACAAAATACCGAATAAAGGTTAGAATTTTTAGGTTCTAACCTTTATCTAAATGTAAACAAAAAAGATGTTAGTCTAAAAAATCAATTTTTCCAGAGCTTACATCATATACCGCACCTACAATTAAAATCTCATTATTGTCTTCCATTTCTTTTAGTACCGGACTATCTACTTTCATTTTTTCAATAGTAAGTGCTACGTTTTTATAAGAAACAGCATTTACAAATGTGCTATTTGCACTAGATTGATCTTTTTCAGAACTTGTCTCAGAAACGGCTTTCACTGCAGGTTTTATTTTTGATAACATAGGTGTGATATTACCTAGTTTTACGTCATCACAAGCACCTTTTACAGCTCCGCAAGCAGTATGACCTAATACTACTACTAATTTTGAACCTGCAACTTTACATCCGTATTCTATACTTCCTAAGATGTCTTCGTTGACAAAATTACCAGCAACTCGTACACTAAAAATATCGCCTAATCCTTGGTCAAAAACTAATTCTGCTGGTACACGAGAGTCAATACAGCTTAATACAACAGCAAAAGGAAATTGCCCATCGCTAGTATCATTAACTTGTTCTAATAAATTTCTGTTTGCTTTTAGGTTTTTTTGAAACCTCTCATTACCTTCTTTTAAGAATTGTAATGATTTCTGAGGAGTCATTGTAGCTTGTGTTTCTTTTGTATGCGCTTTCATTATGGTATATATTATAATTATAGAGCGACCCTTTTGTAAAAAAACAAAAAGATAGCTAAAAAAAAGTGTGTAAAAATTTGTGGAGTTATTCTATGAAAGAATTCCGTATTCTGGGGGTGGTAGGATAATTTCGTGTGAAAGGCTTTCATAGTGAGCACTATAGAAAGGGGTGAAATTATTTTTTATATATGAAATACCAAATACGCCAGTTTTAAACTGAGGGTGGATAAGCTCTAACTTTTTTATAACTTTCTTACCAGCATTTTTGTGTTCTTCTTCGTCTAAATTTTCTACTAAATTTATTGAAAAATCACAATCTATAAGGTCTACAACAGCAGGTCCCATGATAGCTATTGAGATAGAGATTAAAAATAATATATGGAAAAAAGTCTTCAAGAATAAGTTTTCAGATAATGGTAAAAATACACTTATTCTTCATTGTAGCCACTTTTTTACAAAGTCTTTAACGTTTCTATGGGTAACCAGCCTTCTTTGCCATTTGCAATTATAATACGACCCCAGTCACCTTCTGTTTCTAGTAGGTTTACTTTAGTGCCTTCATGCAATTCAAAGTTTGTTTCACTGCCAAGGTTCGCTTCTTTTTTAACCGATACGCTTTCGGCAAAAATTATAGCGGGAGTATCTTTGTTTACATTGTTGTATGTAGAATAAGCAAGCGCTAAGGTTACAAAAAGCAAAATAAATCCAGCAATAGAGGTGATTAAGAAAACACGTTTTTTTCCGCTTCCTTCAACAAAATAATAGATTAAAAAACAAAGCACACTAATTAATGCTAGAGCTACAGTCGTTTTTGCCCAAGTCTCAAAAGTGGCAATAGCGTATAAGCGCTCATACATCTTTGCTATAAAGGTTTTTGGTAGCGTTTGTATAGCGTCTACACGAGCATTTTCGGCAAAACCGAGATTGTTTTTTATATCAGAATCATTAGGTGCTAATTGTAAAGCCTTTTCGTAATAATAGATACTAGGTGCTACCTTGTTTAATCTATAATAGGCATTAGCAAGATTGTAGTATAATGCTGCGCTTTCATTATCAGTTTTTTCAATGAGCTTCCAAGAATCGATTGCCTGCTGGTATTGTCCAGCTGCATAATGTTTGGTTCCTTGGTCAAATAAGGCGTTATTTTTTTGTGCTTCTGAAACACCAATACTTCCCAATAACAGTGAAATAAATAAAACTAAAGTACGAGTATGTCTAGTTAAAAACTCCATTATTTAATTTCTTTATCTATAGTAGCAATAATACGAACGGCATTGTCAAAATCTTCTTTCATCTTCACTGAAGTCGATGGTGTATATCGTGCAAATTCACAACTTTTAAGCAGTGAATTGAATTCTAATACTGTTGTTTCTTTTACGTTTTGCGCTGTTAATAAAAATGCAATACGTTCTTTAGACATTTCAGTAGTTTCGATATTAAGTTTTGCCTTTAGGTAGTTGTGAAGCGCAAGCTCCATTGATTCGTAAAAAGTTTCTTTGTTTCCGAGATTCTTTTTTGCTGATCCTAAAAACTTCTTAGCAAGTTTATTAGCATTTCTAAGCCTGTTTCCATCTACATCTGCTAAACGTCTCTCTCTTGCTCTTCCTGCTAATAAAAATAAAGGAATTAATAAAAACGGACCTCCAACTAATGACCAGAAGAGTGTAGATTTAAAGAAATGTTCTTTTGCTACTGGTTCTAAATTTGCACTTAGTTTAATATTTTTAAATTGATTGTTAATTGAATTTGTAGCATTGTTATTTTCATTAATTGCAACATCATCATTATTAGAAGGCCCTTCAGGAACATCTATTATCAACTCTTCTGAACTTAATGTTTTGTAAGTTTCTGTACTAGGATCAAAATATGAAAACGTGATAGGTCGAATAGGGTATTGACCTTTAAATTGAGGGATAACGGTGTACTTTTCCGAAATAGTTCCCTGCATACCATTTGCTGTTACTTTTATGTTGTTATCACGTTCAGGCTCGTAAACTTCTAGACTGCTAGGTAAATTTACTTTAGGAAGTCCCATGAGTTTTAAATTTCCTGTTCCTGTAATCTTAACATCAAGTTCAAGAGACTCATTTGCATTAAGTTGTTTTTTATTTGTATCCATATACAAAGTAAAATCACCTACGGCATCTGTAAAGTCGTCAGGTCTGTTTTGTAAAGGAAGAGGACGTACTTTAATGGTTCTTTTTCCTGCCGAAATGGTCTTATTTACACGTGTAGGTATTTGTCGCCCAAAAAAGTCTCTTCTATTGCTAGGGACGTCTATAGGAACACTCAAGGTAAGAGGCGCTATATCTAATTCGCCCGTTTTTTGAGGATAAAGAACGGTACTTCTTAAAATTACATAGCGATAATCTTCACCTTGATATTTACCATTATATACTTTATAGTTTCCACGCGCATCAAGATTCTGACTCCAGAAGTCTTCATATTTAGGTGAGTTTACTTCTTGCCAAGCACTTGTTATACTAACATCTTTAGATACATATAGTTTATATACTACAGTTATGGCTTCGTTTAAAAAAGGGTTACTGTCAGATATTTCTGCTACAAGATGTACAGCTGCATTAGCCACATAATCTGGATTGCTTCCGTCAAGAGGGTTAACTGTTTCTTTTGTAATTTGAACTGTTACAGGCTCTGAAGTATAGGTCTGGCCATTTATTAATATAGAGGCAGTACCTATGTTTATCTTCCCCATTTTTTGAGGAGAAAGAAAATATGAATATGTTTTTGAGTAACTGCGTTTTCCGTTTATATAAGAATTGCTAATAGATTGATTAGGGCCTCCTACTACTAAAAATCCATCAAAACTTGGTGGTGTAAAATTATCACCATCTTGATTCATAGCAAAATCTACTCGTAGACGTTCATTGATGCCAAGCTTTTTCTTACTTACTTTAGCTTCAAAATTAACGTCCTGAGCTTGCATAGCAATACTACAGATACTTATAAAAAATAATATAAATAAAGACTTCACTTTCATTTTATAACCTTACCAATCTTTTTCAGTTTTTACTTTTACGCCTTGCTCTTTTTTAGCATTTACTTTGTCTTGCACTTTCTTTTCTTCATTGTTCATAGCCTCTAGCAAGCTTTTTACCTGCTGAGGAGATAATTTTCCAGGAGTAGGTTGCTGTTGTTGTGGCTTTTTGTCTTCACCTTCTTTGTTATCCTTAGGCTCATCAGGTTTCCCTTTGTCCTTTTCATCTTCGCCGTCTTTTTTGTCCTCTTTTTTATCGCCATCATCTTGATCCTCATTTTTATCTTGATTCTGGTCGTCTTTATTGTCGCCTTCATCTTTGTTATCCTGATTATCTTGATCTTTTTTGTCTTCGTTTTCCTTTTGATCTTGGTCTTGATCATCTCCATTTTTATCTGGAGTAGGAGGTGGCGGATTCTTTTCTAACAGTTCTTTTGCAAGTGCTAGGTTGTATCTCGTTTCGTCATCTGAAGGATTATTACGCAATGCATTTTTATAGGCATCTACAGCCTCAGTATACATCTTTTCATTCATATAAGTGTTACCTAGATTATGAAATGCTTTATGTTTTGACGACTTATCTGTCGCTATTTTTGCCGCTTGTTTGTATCGATGCATAGCGGTTTCGTTCATCTCATTGTCATAATAAGCATTTCCGAGGTTAAATTTACCTACGTCGCTTTTCTGATTTAAATCGATGGCTTCTCTGTATTGTGCTTCTGCAACGGCAAAGTTATTTTTCTCCAATTGTAAACTTGCGTCGCTTAATAAACGTGCGGCTTCTCTTTGTTCTTCTTCTGCTAATGCAGTTGCTTCTTCTTGGCCAAAGCTAAGCGTTACAACACATATCACAAGTAAGAACCCGAGATATTTCTGAAATAAAATGGATGTTTGTTTTCTCATCTTATGCGCTCTTTTCGTTAAACAAATTTAGCTTATTAATCCATTTGGTTTTGCGGTCTAATAGCAATACATCTAGTATTAGCAAAAATAATGCCCCCGCTAAAAACCATTGAAATTGATCTTTAAAATCGGTAAATTGTTTGGCTTCAAATTCTTTTTTGTCCATTCCGTTTAAGATGGCTTTTACCTCATCTACTACAGCTTGTGTGTTTGTTCCATTAATGTATTTTCCGTTTCCTTCGTCTGCAATTGCTTGTAATGTAGGCTCTCCAAGGCGTGTTATAACTTGTTGATTGTCTTGGTCACGCTTGTAAGATTGTAAAACACCATTACGTTTTATAGGTATAGGTCCACCTTTTTCTGTTCCTACGCCTATGGCATATACTTTAATTCCGTTTTCTGTAGCGTTTTCGATGGCAGATTCAAAATTACCTTCGTGATCTTCTCCATCACTAATTACAAATAACACTCTGTTTTTTTGTTCTTCGTCATCAAAATATGTGGTAGACATTTGTACGGCTTCGCTAATGGCTGTTCCTTGAGATGAAACCATATCTGTGTCCATCGAATTTAAGAACAACTTGGTAGAAGCAAAATCTGTAGTGATTGGTACCTGCGGAAATGCGCTACCGGCATACCCAATAATACCCACACGATCACCTCCTAGTTCATTTACAATTTGTGTGATTAATTGCTTAGATTTTTCAAGCCTGTTGGGTGCAATATCTTCGGCTAACATACTTTTAGAAACATCTAAAGCAAAGACAACATCTACTCCTTCGCGTTTAACGGTTTCTAGTTTTGTTCCTATTTTTGGGTTAACAAGGGCTATGGCTAAGCAGGCAATTGCAAGACATAAAACAAGTATTTTTAAAAGTCCTTTTAATCGTGAACTATATGGGCTTAATCGAGCTAAAAGTGAATTATTCGCAAATTTTTTCTGTGTTCGACGTCTCCATATTTGCACGGCAAAAAACAAGAGCAGCACCACTGGTATTGCCAGTAGGATGTAAAAGTATATGGGTTGTTCGTAATTCATTTTTTACTTACATTTTGTTTAAACAAAACTTCTAAAAACTGTAAATCGTAATAACAATTCTATTCCTAAAAGACATAAACCTAAGATTGCCCAAGGTCTAAATTGCTCTTCATAGCTAGTATATTTAAACTCTTCTATGTCTGTTTTTTCTAATTTGTTAATCTCTTCGTAGATCTCGTTAAGCTTGGTGTTACTCGTTGCTCTAAAGTATTGTCCTCCTGTTGTTTTTGCTATTTCTTTTAATAGTGTTTCGTCTATTTTTACAGGCTGATTTCCGTATTGAAAACGGCCATTAGGTAAAATACCTATTGGCGATGAGGCCATTCCGTTTGTACCTAAACCAATGGTGTACACTTTTATACCAAACTCTACTGCAAGCTCGCTAGCAATTTTTGGGTCAATAAAACCGCTGTTGTTTTCTCCATCTGTTAATAGGATAATCACTTTGCTTTTTGCCGTGCTTTCTTTTAGTCTGTTTACAGCAGTAGCGAGTCCCATTCCTATGGCGGTTCCTCCTTCAATTATACTATTGTATTCTATGCTATTTAATGACGATAAGACCACTGTTTTATCACTCGTTAAGGGAGTCTTGGTGTAGCTTTCTCCAGCATATTCTACAAGACCAATACGGTCATTGGGTCTTCCATTTATAAAGCGTGCCGCTACTTGTTTTAAAGCTTGTAAACGGTCTGGTTTTAAATCTCGTGCCAACATACTTGCCGAAACATCTATCGCCATCACGATGTCGATTCCTTTTGTAGATTTTACACGTGTAGATTCGTCAACAAAACGCGGCCTTGCCAGTGCAACAATTATTGCAGATAAGGCAAGTAAGCGTAAAACAAATAAAAGAGGGCGTAGTTTTGCCAACCAATTTTTCTTTGTTTTAAAGCCTTTAATACTCGATATTTTAAGGGCAGCAGTTTGTTGCTTTCCTTTAAAAAAATACCATAGCAGTAGCAATGGCAGTAATAAAAACAGCCAAAAATATTCTGGATTTACAAACTCAAAGGTGCTAAACATTATTTTTCTCCTTGCGTTAATTCTATCTCTAGACTATTAATAATTCTTTCTACTATTTGTTTTGCATACAAGTTTTGCTTGTTGTTTACAATCACTATTTGTTGCAGGGCTCCTGGTTGTCCAAATACCACATATTGATATTCTTGTTCTCTAAAGCCATTTCCTTTTTTAATGTTAAATGAACCAGAAGCTCTAACACCACCAATCCCGTTAGGGGTTTCGAAGTCTTCTTTTTTCACAATAAAGTTTGAAGCACCGCCTTGTTCTATTTTGTTTAAACCAGCTTCAATAGCAGTGTCAGGTTCTATTTTTTCTTCACCATTATATTGAATGGTGTTTATCATTATGTATAAATCGTCTTCTAGGCTACCATAAGCAAATGCGTCACTAGATTTTACAGCCTGTTCTACTTGATCCATTTCTACACGCACTAGTACTTCTGGTGTTTCTACGATAACGGTAGGGATTCCGTATTCACTACGTACCCATCTATCTTCTTGTAATTCACGCATATCGTTTCCGAAGACAAAATCGCGTGTTGCACTATAACCATAGATTGCTATACCAATTGCAATGGCTAAAATCACGGCAATAATTACAGATCCAGTGGTGATCATCCAAATTTTACGTACTTTCTTTTTACGTTGTGCTTCTTTGTAACGCTCGTTTTCTAACAGTTCTTCTTCTGTAGGTTCTGGTATTGCTTCGTGCGTATCATTAATTATAAGCTCTAGGGTTTTTCTATCTGCTTCTAGTTGCCCAGATGCTTGTTGCATTTTGGCAAATTTTACAAGATCGGCACGTTTCAGCACTAATTCTAGATCTTTAATCATATTAGGATCAAAGTCAAAATTACCTAAATTTTTATGAGCTTTTAATCGGTCTATAAGTTCATCTGTGGTGCTTTCTAAAGCCGTGTCATCTACTTCGCGATCAAGGTACTTTTTTACAATCTCTGTAAGTACAGAATAGTATTCTTTACTTTTATTTTGAATTAATAACTGAGAGTCATCTAGTTTGTGTAAGGCAGAGATTGCTTCTTCATAAGGTGGTAAATCTTCTTCTTTTGCTTCACGTAGTTTTTTTCTTCGGAAGAAAATAAAAGCAACAATTCCAATTAATACCAGAATAGCTAACAACCAAAGTAATAGCTTTATAAAATCGAAAGGAGGCGAGTCTACTTCAATTTTATCTTTGATCTGAAACATTTTTTGTTGGGTAGTGTCTACCACAACATCACGAACTTCAACGGTCATCGTATCTGTTGTAAACTGTTTGTTGTTAACAATAACACGTTGAGCAGGTATTTTATAGCTTCCAGAATCAAACTGCGTTAAGCCGTATTTTTTAATAAAACGATAGCGATAATCGTCAAGAATAGTATCTAGTTTATAAGACTCGATTACCTCCATTGGTAAAAACTGTTGTCCTTCTGGAAACACGACAAGGTCTGTTGTGTCTGCTTCAATGGTCATGGTGTAGGTAAGCTCTTCACCAATTTTTATGGATGTGGTGTCTATTGTAGCTTGTACTTGGGCAAAAGAAACAGCAGTCGTAAAAAGACATAAAAAACCAATCAAAAACCTTTTGCTTATTGTGGTCAATTTAAAATCTAGTATTGTTAATCTCCTATCTGCAATCATTATCCTCGTCTTTTAAAATAGCCTAACAATTTTTTTACATAACTTTCGTCTACACGGCAATCAAATGAGCCTGCACCGCTTTTTAAAAATGATTCTTGAAAGTAATCTACGCGCTCTCTATAATACGCATTGTAATTTTTACGTACCGCTTTTGATCCTGTGTTTACTAGTATTAATTCGCCTGTTTCTTCATCTTCCATCTGTACCATTCCAAGATTTGGGATGTTTTCTTCTTTTGCATCGTATATTCTAATGCCTGTAATGTCGTGTTTGTTTGCAGCAATTTTAAGTGTGTCTTTATAGTCGTCTGCAATAAAATCACTTAATACAAAAACGATGGCTTTCTTTTTCATGACATTACGCATATATTTTAGTGCGTTTGCAATGTCTGTTTTTTTGCTTTTAGGTTTAAATTCTATAAGCTCTCTAATAATACGAAGTACGTGAAACTTCCCTTTTTTAGGTGGAATGTATAACTCGACTTCATCACTAAAAAGAATTAATCCAATCTTGTCATTATTCTGTGTCGCAGAGAAGGCAAGGGTGGCAGCAATTTCTGTAATGATTTCGCTTTTAAACTGCTGGTCTGTACCAAAAAACTCTGATCCACTAATGTCTGCCATGAGCATCATGGTGAGTCGCGCTCTTCTTCAAAAACTTTAATGTGTGGCTCATTAGTTCGGGCTGTTACATTCCAGTCTATGTTACGAACGTCATCACCAAATTGATATTGACGCACCTCACTAAAAGTCATACCACGTCCTTTAAAGGTACTGTGATATTCGCCACCAAAAACGTGATCGCTCAAACGGCGCGTTTTGATTTCGATTTTTCGTACTTTTTTTAAGAGTTCTTTTGTGGTCATTATTAAGCGGGTAGTGGGGAGTATTTTTTGATATTATTTTAATGTGATCCTATATAAAAGCCCTTGTAATGTATAAGCAAGCTTGTATGTGTTTTGAAAGCTACCTACAATTATGGCACTTCGATTACGTTTACAATTTTATTTATAAGATCTTCACTTGTTATATTTTCTGCTTCTGCTTCATAGGTAATCCCAATACGGTGGCGCAATACATCGTGTACAACGGCGCGAACATCTTCTGGTATTACATAGCCTCTACGTTTAATAAATGCATAACATTTTGCCGCCATTGCTAGGTTAATACTTCCACGAGGAGAAGCTCCGTAGTTAATTAGGGGTTTAATTTCTTCAAGTTTGTATAGTTCTGGATTACGTGTTGCAAAAATGATGTCTAGAATGTATCGTTCTATCTTCTCATCCATGTAAACTTCTTTTACTGCTTTTTGTGCACGTAAAATTTGGTCTAGCGTCACTACAGGATTTACAGTCTCATATTCACCTTTAAGGTTTTGGCGCATAATGAGTTGTTCTTCTTCTATTTTTGGATAAGTAATTACCGTTTTTAACATAAAACGGTCCATTTGAGCTTCTGGTAAAGGGTAGGTACCTTCTTGTTCCACTGGGTTTTGAGTAGCCATTACTAAAAAAGGCTTGTCAAGTTTAAAAGTAGTATCACCAATGGTTACTTGTTTTTCTTGCATCGCCTCAAGTAATGCAGATTGCACCTTTGCAGGGGCACGGTTAATTTCATCTGCAAGTACAAAGTTTGCAAAAATTGGTCCTTTTTTTATGCTAAAATCGTTTACTTTCATGTTGTAGATAAGCGTTCCCACAACATCTGCTGGAAGTAAATCTGGTGTAAACTGAATACGGCTAAAGCTACCGTGAACTGCTTTTGATAAGGTGTTAATCGCAAGTGTCTTTGCTAATCCAGGAACACCTTCTAGTAAAATATGCCCTTGTCCTAAAAGACCTATAAGTAGACGTTCTACCATGTGCTTTTGACCTACGATCACCTTGTTAATTTCAAGAGAAAGGATGTCAATAAATGCACTTTCTTTTTCTATTTTTTCGTTTAATGCACCAATATCTAATGGCGTATTTGAATGTTCCATAGTCGCTTTATTTTATCAAAAAAATGTCTGTATTACAACATTGCAATTTGTAGAAATTATGTTGTATTTGTTGTTAATCTTTGGTTAAAAATAACAAGCTAAAGACGATATAAAGTTTAGCCTGTTTCAGAGATTAACAAAAATTTATGAGTTGCGAATTTAATGAATTGTAGGTTAACTTCAAATATGAAATTCTTTGTACATTTCTGAAGAAAAATCAACTTAATCTATATTGTTATTTAAGAATTAAAGAGATTTGTTTTTTTATAAAATATATAGACCAATGTTTTGTTGCGAATTTTGATTTACTTAAAATAAATGAAAGATAAAATCTTCTTTATTTGAACTAAATTTATCTCTTCGAGACGTAAAAAAAATGACTATGAAAACAGCCTTTATAACAGGTGCTACAAGCGGAATAGGACGAGCAACTGCACAACTTTTTGCAGAGAATAATATTAATCTTATTATTTGTGGCAGACGACAAGAACGGTTAGACAAATTGCAAGCGGAACTTAGCGAAAAAGTAAAAGTACACACCTTGACCTTTGATGTTCGTGACAATGATAAGGTTAAAACAGCTGTTGCGTCGTTGCCTTCAAGTTTCCAAAGCATTGATATTCTCATTAATAATGCTGGTAATGCACACGGACTAGACGCGTTTCAAGACGGGAATATTGAAGATTGGGATGCCATGTTAGATATTAATGTAAAAGGACTTTTATATGTAACAAAAGCTATTTTGCCTGGAATGATTGCTCAAAAATCGGGGCATATTATCAACATAGGCTCTACGGCGGGTAAAGAAGTGTATCCTAATGGCAATGTGTACTGCGCTAGTAAACACGCGGTAGATGCAGTCAATCAAGGTATGAGATTAGATCTCAACGGTAAAGGAATAAAAGTAGGTGCGATCAATCCTGGGCTTGTAGAAACAGAGTTTAGCGAAGTGCGTTTTAAAGGCGATACAGAGCGAGCAGAAAAAGTGTATCAAAATTTTACGCCACTTAGACCAGAAGACATTGCAGATATTATTCATTTTGCAGTAACAAGGCCTCCGCACGTGAATATCGCAGATTTGACAGTGATGTGTTTAGACCAAGCTAGTAGTACGATAGTAAATAAAGGGTAGTGTTTAGCTTACGCGAAAATGTGCTGGGTTTACTTATTCTTAGCTTTTGAATGTTGAGGCGTAAACTCAGAATGTTGCCTACAGGTATCATTTTGATAATTTGGGAAGACTAAAAAAGCGCACAGAGACTTCTGCTTTTTTTTGACAAACTTCTGTAACAAAAGCACTCAAAATTTTACTTATCTTTAGATTTCGAAATCAAAAAACAATAATCTCATGGGTATATTTGATACAATTAAAGAAAAATTAAGTCACGAATTTATAGACATCGTCGAGTGGTTAGATTACACAGATGATACCATTGTTCATAGATTTGAGCGTTATCAAAACGAAATTAAAAACGGCGCACAGCTTATTGTTCGTGAAGGGCAGATGGCTGTTTTTGTAAACGAAGGACAACTAGCAGATGTATTTAAGCCCGGAACATACACGCTTAATACACAAAACCTCCCAATTCTTGCCACGCTAAAAGGGTGGAAATACGGTTTTAATAGCCCTTTTAAAGCAGAAGTGTATTTTGTAAATACAACCCTTTTTACAGACGAAAAATGGGGGACAAAAAACCCAATTACACTTAATGATGATCGTTTTGGTTTAGTAGAAATTAGAGCCTTTGGAACTTATGCTTTTAAAATAGGCGATGCAGGTAAATTTGTTGTAGAGATAGTCGGTACAGATAATAACTTTACCAACTTCGAGATTAATGAGCACTTAAAAAGTCTTATTGCCACACGCTTTACAGATACAGTAGGAGAAGCAAACTTGCCTATAGAGTTGTATGCTGCAAACACCACAGAGTTGTCAGATACCTGTAAAGAGGTAATGCATCCTGAGTTTAAGAGTGTAGGTATTTCTTTAGAGAAATTTTATATCGAAAACGTATCGATGCCAGAAGATCTTAAAAAAGAGATTTTTGAGTACAGCCGTATCGATAAGTTAGACCTTGATAAATTAACTAAATTTAAAACTGCAAAAGCCATTGAAGCAGCTGCTGTTAATGAAGGCGGTACTGCAGGAGCAGGAATGGGAATGGGAATGGGCTTTGTACTTGCACAACAAATGGGCGGTATGATGTCGCCACAAATGGGCGGACAACAACAAGCCGCTGCTGCACCTCAAGCAGGAATGGTGCCACCACCAATGCCACAAGCTGTGCAATATTTTTATGCTGCAAACGGAGCGCAAGCTGGACCTGTAGGTATTGAGCAATTAAGAGTGTTATTTGCAAACAGAACTATTAATAAAGACTCACTAATCTGGAAACAAGGAATGAGCAACTGGGCTGCACTTAACACTGTAGAAGAGTTAAAAGCTTTTTTAGGTGGAAATACACCACCACCATTACCAGCGTAATCAAAATTATCTCTTAATCCCCTCTTAAAAGGAGGGGTTAAGGGCTTTAATAAAATGTAGCCTTGTCACCCTGAGCTTGTCGAAGGGCAACTATTGAGCAAAGTAACGGTTCTTCAATTGCTCAGACTGACATAGCGATTACCGAACAAACACAACAATGCAACCCACCCAAGAACAAACATCAGAACTCAAAAAATCATGTGTCAATTGTGGCGCAGAGCTTTTGTATGCACCAGGTACAAAAGAGTTAAAATGTGAATACTGTAGTTATACGCAAGATATTCCGCCTTCCATTAAAAGTTTTGAAGAACTAGAATTAAAGCCTTATTTAGAACAACTTGGTAGCCAATCTCATAGTGAGAAAATCACGATGTTACATTGTAAAAACTGTGGTGCAAACCAGCATGTAGAAGAGAACTATAAATCATTACATTGCGTGTATTGCAGTATGCCACTTATTATTGAAGATGCTTATAAAGATGATTGGATATTGCCAGGTGCTGTTTTACCGTTTCAAATAGACCAAAAGAAAGCACATCTTATTTTTAAGAAATGGGTAAATGGTTTGTGGTGGGCGCCTAATAAATTGCAAAAAGCCTCTCTAGATCCACAGCATACAAAAGGATTGTACGCACCATTCTGGACCTTTGATGCCCAGTTAAAATCTAATTATACAGGACAACGTGGCGAATATTATTACGTTACAAAAACAGTAGGTTCTGGAAAAAACAGAAGGACCGTTAGAGAACGACGTACTAGATGGTATAACACAAGCGGTACAGTAAACGGTTTTGTAGATGACACACTCATAAAAGCTTCACAACAAAAGAAAGGAGTGATTCCTACAGAAGTTGCAAATTGGGATTTAAAACAACTTGAAACCTTTCATACTGGATTTCTTTCTGGTTTTGTGACCGAAAAATACACTGTACCCCTTATAGATGGACATTTGTCAGCAAAAAACGAGGCAAAAGATATAGCAAGACGTTGGATTCATAGCGATATAGGTGGCGATACACAACGCATAGATAAAATGGACATGGCGCTTAGCAACGAAACGTTTAAGCATATTTTATTGCCCATTTATATTAGCGCTTATATGTATAACGGGAAACGATATAACTTTTTTGTAAACGGTCAAACGGGAGCAATCTCTGGAGAAAGACCTTATTCTTTCTGGAAAATATTTTTGTTTGTCTTAATGTGTTTGGCCATATTAGGAGTTATTATTTTTGTAGCTAACTTATGAGAACATTTGTTGTAGGAGATATTCATGGCGGACTCAAGGCTTTAGTTCAAGTACTAGAAAGAACCCCTTATTCTAAAAAAGATCGATTTATTTTTCTTGGAGATTATGTAGATGGATGGAGTGATTCTGCTCCTGTAATATCTTTTCTTCTGAAATTTTCTGAACATCAAAAATGTATCTTTTTAAGAGGAAATCATGATGAGTTACTTACAGGATATTTAGAAACAGGTGAAGCAAATCCTATGTGGCTTGAGCACGGTGGAGTATCTGGTAAGGAAAGTTATGATGCACTCTCAGAGAATGACAAGCAACATCACATTCTGTTTTTTAGAAATCTAGAGAACTATTTCATTGATAAAAAAAACAGGCTTTTCTGTCACGCTGGATTTGCTAATATATACGGACCAGAACATGAGTATTACTCAAACACAGTATATTGGGATAGAACATTATGGGAAATGGTCTGTAGTTTAGACCCTAGTTTATCACCAGAAGACTCAAAATACCCAAAACGTCTTAAAAATTTTAAAGAGATTTATATAGGACATACTCCTACCACAAAAATTGATAGGACAGTCCCGACTAATTTTGCAAATGTTTGGAACATAGATACAGGTGCTGCCTTTTTAGGACCCTTAACCATTCTAGATATAGATAGTAAAGAGTTCTGGCAGAGTGATGCTGTAGCGCAATTATATCCTAACGAGAAAGGGAGAAATAAATGACAGAAACCAAAATATATAAATCAAAATTTGGGTGGTTACTTTTTATCATTTTAACACTCGTTTTACTTGTCATTTCTTGGCTGAGTTATGATGCTTCAGAAGAGCATTTTAATGTGATGCCTTATGTTGTATGTACAATTTTAGGCTACTTTGCGTTTTCTTCGGTAAGTACACGTTATAAAATATTAGGAACAGAATTACAAATTACCTGTTTTCCATTTTATGATAAAAAAGTTGCAATAGATAGCATTAAAAAAGTAGCGTTTTCTCGTAGTATAATGTCATCACCAGCGCCAAGTTTAGACAGAATAGAAATCTTTTTTAATACTTATGACAGCGTTATAATTTCGCCAAAAGACAAAGAACAGTTTATGGATCATTTAAAGCAAATAAATCCTTGCATTGAACTTGTAAAATAGTATTAAAACTAAGAAACTTTACCTATGCTTTTTCCAAAATCACTAAAAATAGGCGACACGATTGCCATAATATCTACAGCCAGAAAGGTAACTACAACAGAGCTTGCTCCATCTATTGCTATCATAAAAAGCTGGGGTTTTAAAGTGGTTTTAGGAAAAACAATAGAAGCAGAAAGCAATCAATTTGCCGGAGATGATGCGCTACGTACAGCAGACTTGCAAGCTGCTATGGATGATGACAGTATTGCTGCTATCTGGTGTGCACGCGGAGGGTATGGCACCGTGCGTATTGTTGATGGATTAGACTTTACAAAGTTTAAAAAGCACCCCAAATGGATAATTGGTTATAGCGATGTCACCGTGTTACACAACCATTTATGTGCGCAAGGAGTTGCTTCTATACATGGGCAAATGTGCCTTGAGCTAGATCGTAAATCACAGGCCTCAAGAGAGACGATTAAAGAGATTCTCTTCGGAAATTTTAAAGGGATACATTATGCTTCAAATGGAGAAAATTTCGGCAGAAATGGAAATGCTACAGGCACTTTAATTGGTGGAAACCTCTCTGTTCTGTATGCGATTTTAGGAAGTGCTTCTGAAGTCGATTTTACAGGAAAAATACTGTTTATTGAAGATCTTGACGAGATGCTTTATCATATAGATAGAATGATGCAAAGTCTAAAGAGAAGCGGGATATTAGGTAAAATTTCGGGTCTTATTGTTGGCGGAATGAATGATATGCGCGATAATACTATTGCGTTTGGCCAAACCGCAAACGAGATTGTTTCGGCTGCCGTTTCAGCGTATCATTACCCAGTTTGTTATGGTTTTCCTGCAGGACATTTAAATGACAATCGTGCTTTAATTATGGGAGCAGATGTGCTTTTAAAAGTTAATGGTACGGAGTGTGTGCTAGAATATAAATAGCGCAAATGCCCTTTGGCTATTCATTTTGAAGTTTTATTTTTTGTAAATTACCTTAGATATGGCAGAGCATAATGATTTAGGAGAATGGGGTGAAGCGTTTGCAGTAGTGCATTTGCTCAAAAATGGCTATGAAATATTAGAACGTAACTGGAGATTTCAGAAGGCAGAAATAGACATCATTGCCCAAAAAAACAATGAAATAATTATTGTTGAGGTTAAAACCCGAAATAGTGATTTTTTTGGAGATCCTCAAGATTTTGTAAGTACTGGTAAAATAAAACTTCTCACAAAAGCTGCGAATGAATATTTAGTTTCAAATGAGATTTCGCTAGAAGCAAGGTTTGATATTATTGCGATTCTTAAAAATAAAACGACAGAAAAACTGGAGCATTTTAAAAATGCTTTTTATCATTTTTAGTAAGTATGAAAACAAGTGTGAAAATTTTGCTTTCCATCCCTTCTTTATTAACTCTCGTTTATTTTTTTACTTTTTGGAATGTAGACTTTTTTGTTTGGGTTACAAATAATATTCTCGAATTCCAACACCAATTAATCGGCTTGAATATTTTAGTTTTTTCTCAAATATCATACTTATTTTATAGGATCTGGCAATACAAGCATGTGGATAGAAAACAGAAGGTAAATTGGACCTTTCTATTGCTTTTTTTTAATAGTATTTCTAGTCTTGTTTATATCTGGAAAAAAGATAATGAGTTTTTATTTCTCAATAACAAGCGCGTCAAAAACATCTTTTAGCATTTCTGGTTTTGCAATAATCTTTTTATCAGCATCTAAAACAAAATAAGTAGGTGTTGCTGTAACGTCATACATATTACCAATCTCATTATCCCATTTTTTTAGTCCAAGCACATTGGTGAATAACGGAAATCTTGCTGCAACTGGTGCCCATTCTGCTTCAAAATCTTCTAGGCCTACTGCGACTACTTTTACAGTATCGGGAGTCATTGATGCTACCTTAGCGTGTAGTTTTGGTACTTCGTTTAAACAGTGAGAGCATAGGCTGCTCCAGAAAACAATGACATAACGCTCTGCTGGTGCTAAGTCATGAAAATATTTTGTAAGTGTTTTGTCACCTTCGTATTCTGGCCAAGAAAAATTAGGTGCTTTTGAGCCGATAGAAATGTTTTTGTAAATCGTCAATTTTGTAGCTAGTGCTGTGTCATCAAGTTTTTGAGCGAGTGGAATCAGGTGTTTTTCGGCAAGATGATTTGCTTCACTTACTTGTTCGTTTGTTGCAAGAAAATCCCAAAGATTTGAGAGTACTTGTTTTTGATATTTGTTGTCAGTGGCAGCTATCTTTTTTACAACGGTATCTATGTTTACATTTCTTGATGTAACAGGATGCTCAGGGTCAGCATAGTTAAAAATGTATTTAATACTGTGTTCTAACGGTAATCCAGAGTTTTGAAGTAGGGGTTTTGTAAAGTCAAAATTATTAAAATAGTTCGATTTTACCTTTTCGGTATATGCTTTATAGGTAGAAAAGTTGTTTTCTTGGTAAGGTTTAACAGCATTAATTAAATCATAAACAAGCATTCCTTCTGCTCTTTTAAGAAGGTCTTGGTACCACGCATTTTGTTCTTCAAGCGCTTTGCTTATATTACGTTCTTTTACACCTTCTGTAGTTGATAATTCTTCTAAAGCTGAAGTAAACTGAAAGCTTTTTGTTAAATATTCAGACCATAGTTTGTTTTCTTCCGAACTTGTAAAAGTGATTTCTTTATTAGCATTAAAAGTAAATTCTACAGCCTCTTTTCCGTTATATATAAAATCAAAAAAATGTTGGTCTTGTGGTAGGTTGTACACAATACGGTACATTCCGGGTGTAGTGTCTTCTTGTGTATTTAACTTAAATGTACCTTCTGAATCTATATTTGCGTCCGTTACATAATAAACATTATCTGGTGCTATCCTGTATAAGATACCAAACTGAAAACTGTTTTCTGGTGCAAAATGTCCAGTAATCGTTTGCTGTGCTATTGCTAGCATAGGAAATAATAATAAGCCTAGTAATATCTTTTTCATTTTCTTAATAGTTCAATTTTGATAAATATACAATTTGCTAAGCAACTCTTATGCCGAAAATTTTTCAAGTACTGCAAGTACATCACTTACAGACTTAACTTTATCTATGTTTAATAGTAAGCGTAAGCCATTACGGGTTTGCTTTTCTTTCATTTTAACACGAGGTGCATTTGTTTGCATAAATTGTAATACCTTACTAAAACTTGGGCTTTGATAAAAGTCACTTTGTTGTTCGCTAATAAAGTATCCAATAAATCTATTTTGTTTCATGATAACTCGCTCGAGTCCCATTTTTATGGCTATCCACTTAATGCGTACGCTATTTAGTAAGTCTATTGCTTCTTCTGGTAGCGAGCCAAAACGGTCTTCTAGTTCCTTCTGAAATTTTAATAACTCAGCCTCATCTTTAATTTCATTAAGCTTTGTGTAAAGGTTTAACCTTTCGGTAATATTGTTTACATAATCATCAGGGAATAATAACTCAAAGTCGGTGTCAATAACCACTTCTTTAACAAATATCCGGTCGTGTAATGGTGTTGCGGTATCTGCATAAAGGTCTTTAAATTCTTTTTCTTTTAATTCATCGATGGCTTCTGCTAAGATTTTTTGGTAAGTTTCAAAACCTATTTCATTAATAAACCCACTTTGTTCACCACCTAACAAGTCTCCAGCACCACGTATTTCAAGATCTTTCATCGCAATGTTAATACCGCTACCAAGGTCGCTAAACTGCTCTAGAGCTGTCATACGTTTACGCGCATCGTCTGTCATGGCAGAGTAAGGAGGTGTTATAAAATAACAGAAAGCTTTTTTATTGCTACGACCTACGCGACCTCTCATTTGATGTAGGTCACTTAGTCCAAAGTTGTTTGCGTTATTGATAAATATGGTGTTTGCATTGCTGACATCCAAACCGCTTTCGATGATGGTGGTTGCTACAAGTACATCAAATTCATTATTCATAAACGAAAGCATTAATGCTTCTAGTTTTTTACCGTCCATTTGTCCGTGACCAATACCAATTTTTGCATCTGGCACAAGGCGTTGTATCATTCCGGCAACTTCTTTTATATTATCAATACGGTTGTGTACAAAGAAGGTTTGTCCGCCACGCGAAATTTCATACCGTACAGCATCTCTAATAAGTTCTTGTTCAAATCGAACTACCTGTGTTTCTACGGGATGTCTATTAGGAGGTGGTGTGGTGATCACACTTAAATCACGAGCAGCCATTAAAGAAAATTGAAGCGTTCTTGGTATAGGCGTAGCTGTTAATGTAAGAGTATCTACGTTTTCTTTAATGGTTTTAAGTTTGTCTTTAACGGCGACACCAAATTTTTGCTCTTCATCAATAATTAAAAGACCAAGATCTTTAAACTCAACAGATTTGCTCACTAATTGATGTGTTCCGATTACAATATCTATTTTTCCGTCTTTTAGGCCTTCAAGTACTGTGCGTCTTTCTTTGGCGGTTCTAAAACGGTTAAGATAGTCTACGGTTACTGGCATTCCGGATAGACGTTCGCTAAAAGTATTAAAGTGTTGATAAGCCAGTATTGTTGTGGGAACTAAAATAGCTACTTGTTTGCCGTTATCTACGGCTTTAAATGCAGCGCGTACCGCTACTTCTGTTTTACCAAAACCAACATCGCCACAAACTAAACGATCCATAGGGCGTTCGCTTTCCATGTCTGCTTTTACGTCTGCTGTAGCTGTAGATTGATCTGGAGTATCTTCAAACATAAAACTAGATTCTAGTTCGTGTTGTAAATAGCTGTCTGGATTGTATTGAAATCCTTTTTGAGTTCTTCTTTTTGCGTACAGTTCGATAAGGTTAAAAGCGATATGCTTAACCCTTGCTTTGGTTTTCTGTTTTAGTTTTTTCCAGGCGGCACTACCTAATTTGTATATTTTTGGTGCACTGCCGTCTTTTCCGTTAAATTTCGAAATTTTATGTAACGAATGAATACTTAAATATAAGATGTCTCGATCTCCATAAATCAATTTTATGGCTTCTTGCATTTTACCTTCAACATCTATTTTTTGAAGTCCGCCAAATTTTCCAATCCCGTGATCTATATGTGTTACGTAATCGCCAACCTCAAGATTAGTAAGTTCTTTTAAAGTGATAGCCTGCTTTTTAGCGTATCCATTTTTAAGATTAAACTTATGGTAACGCTCAAATATTTGATGATCAGTATAGCAGACGTTTCTGTTTTCGTGATCTATAAAACCTTGGTAAAGCGGAAAAACTACGGTTTCAAATTGTTCTACTTGCCCTTTTGCATCTTTAAAGATGTCGTGAAAACGCTTTGCTTGTTGTTCGCTACTACAAAAAATGTAGTTTGTGTAACCATCTGCTGTGTTTTCATTCAGGTTTTTAATTAGTAAATCAAATTGTTTATTAAATGATGGTTGTGGTTTTGTTTTAAATGAAATTGAAATCGAATCTGTAATCGAGTTTGAAAGTGTGATTCGTTTAAATTCTTTTAACTGCTTGTTTAATAATCTTGATGTACAAAAAAGCTCAACAGGTGTTGCTATTTTAACTTCGCCTTCTGTTTTGTTAAATGCGTCTGTTGCTTTTTCATAAAGTTTATCAATAGCACTACTTAAAAGGTCTTCGTTTTTAAGACAAATGATTGTCTTACTTGCTACGTATTTTAAAAAGCTTTCCCTGTTTTCATCTAGATGTTTGTTCTCTACATTAGGGATAATAGAAATCTTTTTAAGCTGTTCTAGTGATAATTGGGTTTCTACATCAAAGGTGCGAATACTGTCTACATCATCTCCAAAAAATTCAATACGATAAGGTTCGTCATTACTAAAACTATATACGTCTAGAATACCACCGCGCACAGAAAACTCACCCGGTTCTGTTACAAAATCGGTACGTTTAAACTTGTATTCAAAAAGAACTTCGTTTACAAAATCTATAGTTACATTTTCGCCTACCGAAATTTTAAGGGTGTTTTTATCCAGTTCTTTTTTTGTGACTACTTTTTCAAATAAAGCTTCGGGATAGGTGACAATAAGAGAAGGTTTGCGACGCGAATTAATACGGTTTAAAACTTCACTTCTTAATAATATGTTTGCATTGTCTGTCTCTTCTATTTGATAAGGTCTTCTGTAGCTTCCGGGATAGAAGAGTACATTGTCTTCGCCTAATAGATTTTCAAGGTCATTAAGATGGTAAGCGGCTTCTTCTTTATCGTTAAGTATTAATAAAACAGGTGTTTCCGAAGTTTTAAATATATCGGCAATTACAAGGGATACAGCACTACCTACCAGACCCGACAATGTGTAGTTATCCCTGCTCTCTATGGCAAGCTGAGAATTTAAATTTTTTAATGTCGCTGATTTTGAAAACAACGATCGAACAAGTGTTTTGCTCATGAGTACAGTCTGCGTAAACGCGTATGTTTTTCAGTACTTATAAAATAGAGTTTTTGCTCCTGAAATATTAGTGTCTGAATATAATTAAAATATAATAGGGTCCAAAAATAAAGAAATTTATATGGATTAGGCGCCATTATTAGTGGGTGATTATAATTTGTTAACCTGGCATTAAACTTTAAGAAATCTCCTGTAGTGTTGTGTTTTAAATTGATTATTTTTGCACTCTTAAATAAATACCTTCTGAAAAAATTTATTGTCATATTAATATTGTTGAGTTTTGCTGCAAGACCACTTGTCTTTGTTGGCTACTTCTCGTATTTTCAGTTGAATATAGATTATATAATTGACACGTATTGTGTGAATAAAGATAAGCCTCAATTGGCTTGTAATGGTAAGTGCCATCTTGCAGACCAACTTAAAATTACGACTCCCTCAGATAATGATGATTCAAAAGTTGTTAACTCTTTGTCAGAATCCTTTTTTCCTGTATTTATAGAAATTAGTGAGTCTTTAGATTTTAGTGTTTCAGCTATTTATGTGCGTTTAAATTTAACTAATGCTGATAGCTTTTATAGTTATGAGTATTCTTCTTTACAGTTAAGGCCTCCCATTGTATAAGTTTTTATATCGGTAGACTTAGGTCTAAAAAATTAAAAACAACAATAAATTAATTTATACAAATGAAAATTTTAAAATTCACATTTGCACTACTTTCATGTGCAACATTATTTACAGCATGTTCATCAGATGATGACACAACAGCAACAACAGAAGAAGACTTAGCAGGACAAACAGGAGATCTAGTTCTAAAATTTGACAATGGTGTAGGAGATCAAGATTTTATTTTTGGCACAGAATACTCAAAGTCAAATAACGAAACGTACAAACTAGAAACGGTAAAATACATTATTAGTAATGTAAGATTTACAGACGAAGACGGTAATGTATTTGAATACCCAACAGATGACAATATATTTATTGTAAATGAAGAAGATGGTAATAATGCAGGCGAGATTTTTATTACACTAGATGACGTTGATGCGGCAGATTATGTTTCTGTTACTTACGGAATTGGTGTTGATCAAGAACGTTATCAATTAGGTGCAGAAGGTCAAGGAGAGTTTTTAGAAGAAGCTTCAGAAGAAGGTATGATGTGGAACTGGTCTACAGGTTATAGATTTGTAAGACTTGATGGTACATATACTGATGCGACAGTAACGGACGAAGCATTAAACATACATATGGGTAGTGTAGGAACTTCTTTAGATAACTATAGAGAGACTACTTTGTTATTACCTAACTCTGCAAGAGTAAGAGAAGATAGCACTCCTGAGGTTCATATTAAAGCAGATCTTGCAAAAATATTTGATGGAGTAACTTCTGTAAACTTTGCAGATGGTTATGCGCAGGTACACACAAGTACTGAAACAACACCTGTTATTGCTGATAACATGCAAGCCATGTTTTCTGTAGATCACGTTCATAACGATTAATTATAAATAAGCCATTGAAAATCATTTTGATTTTCAATGGCTTCATATAAATTGTTATGAAAAAAATATATGTATTAGCAGCCATTTCGATGGTCGCTTTTTCGTGTTCTAAAGATAGTGATATGGCCGTGTATGAACCTATTCCACTTGAGGTTGAGGTTCCTTCTAATTTTCCGGAATTACAATATAACTTAGATAATAATCCAGTTACTGAAGCTGGTTTTGAGTTGGGTAAAAGTCTTTTTTATGAGGGCAGATTGTCTTCAAACGATGCTATTGCTTGTGCTTTTTGTCATGAGCAAGCTTTTGCTTTTACACATCATGGACATACATTAAGTCACGGTGTAAATGGAGGTATTGGTTTAAGAAATGCACAACCCATGCAGAATCTAGGATTTCAAAATTTGTTTATGTGGGATGGTGCAGCCTCTCATTTAGATTTGCAACCTATTATTCCCATTACTAGTGAGGTTGAAATGGGAGAAACTTTAAGTAATGTTATATCAAAATTAGAACAAGATTCTTATTATCAAGATCAATTTGCACGTGCTTTTGAAGATGGCGAAGTAAATACAGAAAATTTATTAAAGGCATTATCACAATTTATGGTTATGATGATTTCTGGAGATTCTAAATATGATAAGTATGTAAGACAAGAAGACAATGTTGTATTGTCTCAAATAGAATTAGATGGCTTAGCAACATTTAATAATAAATGTATTTCTTGTCATGCAACAGACTTGTTTACAGACCATAGTTTTAGAAATAATGGATTGCCTATAAATCCATTGTTAGATGATAAAGGGCGTTACAACGTTTTAGAAGATCCTGCAGACCTTTATACTTTTAAGGTGCCTAGTCTACGTAATATAGAGGTAACATATCCTTATATGCATGATGGTAGATTTTCAACATTAGAGGTTGTATTAGATTTTTATGATAGCGGGATGGTAGATAATGGCAATGTAGATCCTTCCTTTTTAAGACCAGATGGTACGCTAGGGATTGATCTTTCTGCTTACGAAAAGGAGAGCATTATAGCTTTCTTAAAAACATTAACAGACACAGAATTTTTAGAAGATGAGCGTTTTTCAGAATATTAAATTATACGGGACTTTTTTATTGCTTTTTATAAGCAGTATTAGTGTAGCAAATACTACTTTACATAAGGATTTTACAGGTTTAGATATTCCAGAAAAAATATTTTGTGATATATGTAGCTGTGCTACAAGTAGTGGTAGTACAGGTTTTGGTACGTTGAGTAATGCAAATTTTTTTGGAGTTCGTTATATGTATCAGAATTTTGAATCTAGAAATGGAATTTTTGAAAACTCTCCGCTTAGTGAAGAGAAGTTTAATACGTTTCAATTGTGGGCTCAAATTTCTGTGTATAAGAACTTTTATGTGACTGCAAATTTACCCTACCAAGACTTAAACAAAACCTTAAATGGGGTGTCCGAAAACCTTAGTGGTTTTGGTGATGCTAGTGCTATAGGTTGGTATAAGCATGTTTTTTATAAGAAAGAAACCGAAGAAACGATTGATTTTTCTGGCGAAAAAACACCTTCAGGACACTCATTACAGTTTGGTCTTGGAGTAAAAGTGCCAACCGGAAAGTTTGAGCAAGAATTAACAGATAGTGTAAATCCTGGTTTTCAAGTAGGAACAGGAAGTGTAGATGGAATCTTTTCTTTGGGCCACAATTATGCGGGGGATAAACTGGGTGTAAATACCTTATTAAGCTATTATGCCAAAGGTGAAAATAAAAATGAGTATCAGTTTGGTGATCAGTTTAGTTATTCGTCAAGAGTGTTTACTGTTATGTCTACACAAACTATCAATTTTATGCCTTTTGTTGGGGTTTCTGGTGATGTCTATAGTGAAATTAAACAGTATGGTGAGACCATTGCTAACTCTAATGGAAACATAGTTAATGGTTCTCTTGGTCTTGAGGTGGTTTATAAAAAATTCATTTTTGGAAGTAATTATACCCTGCCAGTGTATCAAGACCTATTTGGTGGAAATGTAAACTCAAAACAAAGAGTTTCGGTTTATTTTAATATTGCGATTTAATATTTTTTTTAAAGACATATTTTTTCGATAAACGCCCATTTCGTTATTGTATTGTTAATATTTAATTGTTGTATTGCCAATGTTGTTTTTTTTACAGTTTGATTTTGAAAATTCTTCAATTTTAAATAAAACGATTTTGTACCTTAGTTTTCAGTGACTTATATTTTTCGTGTAATTTTTTTTTATTATTAAAAAAAAGTTGTTCCTTTATATTATTAACCAATTTAACTTAATATTATGAAAAAAATTACATTTTTAGCTGCACTTATTGTAAGTGTCGTCAGCTTTAGTCAAACCCCTAACTCTGTTGTTTTAGATTCAGGTTTATCATCTAATACATCCAGGGTAAATAATCCAGTGGTGGCTGTCCAAGAGATTGAAATTAAGGATTACAATCCTTCAGATTATTCTGTTTCTAGTATTCTCTCTCAGGGTGTAGCTTCTTATCCTTTAGTGGATGGTAAACCTATTGTTCCTAATAGAGGAAATTGCGATTCTTCAAATGCTAGTAATGCTTTTGAAGATGGTAGAGGTTGTAATGCAGCTAATGGGTGGACAGCTGCAAATGACATTATTGTTGCAGATGGTACAGATGCTGTTTTAAATTCTATTACACCTAATATCTTTTTAGGAGTTGGTGTTACTGTAGCTTCTGTAGATGTTGTTATCTACGATGATGCAGGTGGACTTCCAGGTGCTGTTGTAGAAACACAACTAGGGGTTGTGCCAACTTCTCATACTGTTGTTGGTAATAATTTTGGATTAGATATTAATTCTGTTGAAATAGATTTAAGTCCTGTTACACTTGTAGGGGCTACAGGGTCAGATACTACGTACTGGGTTGCCATTCAGGTTACCACTTCAGATTCTACTGTTGCTTATTGGGAAAACTCTACGGCTTCAGCTGAAGGAGCGCCTTTGGCTTTTGATGACACAACAGGGTGGATTGTTCCTGATGCCGCGCAAGACGGAGTTTATACTTATAATGTAGATTGTGCTCCTATTGGTGGAGGTGGAGGTAATTGTGACTCCTCAAATGCTAGTAATGCATTTGAAAACGGTAGAGGCTGTAACGCAGCTAATGGCTGGACAGCAGCAAATGATATTATCGTTGCAGATGGTTATGATACCGAATTAAGTTCTATTACACCTAATATCTTTTTAGGGGTTGGTGTTACTGTTTCTTCTGTTAATGTTGTTATATATGACGATGCAGGAGGGCTTCCGGGAGCAGTTGTAGATTCGCAATTAGGAGTTGTTCCAGCATCTCATACTGTTTTAGGAAACAATTTTGGATTTGACATAAATGAAGTTGTAATAAATTTAAGTCCGGTTACACTTGCTGGAGCAACAGGTTCAGATACTACGTACTGGATCGCTATTCAGGTAACTACTTCAGATTCTAGTGTTGCTTATTGGGAAGTTTCAACGATTACTTCAGTAGGTGAAGATTTAGCTTTTGATGATGGTACGGGATGGGTGATCGGTGCTGTTGGAGAAGATGGTGTTTATACTTTTACTGCAGATTGTGAAGAGTTTTTAAATGTTTCTGACGTAGCTTTTCAAGATTTTTCAATGTTTCCTAATCCAACGGTAGATGTTTTAAATCTAGAGTCTAGAAATGTTATTGAAAATGTTACAATATTTAATATGCTAGGTCAAAAAGTGCTTTCTCAAGGTTTTGACTCAACTACTGTTAATCTAGATGTAGCTAATCTTACTACAGGATCTTATATTGTAAATGTTACAATAGATGGTGTTTCAGCAAACTTTAATTTATTGAAAAAATAAGAGTAAGCTTTTAGTAAATTAAAACCCTTAGCAATTTTTGCTAAGGGTTTTTTTTATGCCTTCTTTTGTTTCATTGAAATTGATTAATTTGTATCATCTTAATTAAAACAAATGAAAAATATTTACCTCCCATTACTTGCATGCTTTTTCTTCGGAAATATACTGGCGCAACAACCTGCTTCAAATGCTTCACAAGTAGAAAAAGCATTACAAGAAAAAGTAACACTACAAGAAAATTCGCTTGTAAAACATTTACCTTTTAACAATATTGGTCCAACTATTATGAGTGGGCGTGTTGTAGATCTAGCTGTAAACCCAGAGAATCCCACAGAGTTTTATGTAGGATATGCAAGTGGAGGCGTATGGCACACAAAAAATAATGGTACCACTTTTACACCTATTTTAGATAGTAGTGCAACGCAAAATGTGGGGAGTTTAGCGGTTGACTGGAAATCTAAAACAATTTGGGTAGGAACAGGAGAAGTAAATGCATCTCGTTCTAGTTATGCTGGTATAGGTTTATTGCAATCAAACGATAATGGTAAAACTTGGAACGCTATGGGGCTTACAGATAGTCATCATATTTCAAAAATTATCATTAACCCAAACAATACAAACGAAGTGGTTGTAGCTGCTGTGGGACATTTATATTCTACAAATGATGAACGAGGGGTGTATAAAACAACAGATGGAGGTAAAACCTGGAAACAAACTCTTTTTGTGGACCAGCAAAGCGGAATTATAGAGATGGATGCAGATCCTAATAATTTTGATATTATGTATGCGTCTTCTTGGGACAAAGATAGAAAGGCATGGAATTTTAGAGGTAGCGGAACCGGAAGTCATATTTTTAAAAGTATAGATGGAGGTAGTACTTGGACTAAGGTTTCGTACGAAAATAGTGGATTCCCTCAAGGCGAAGGCGTTGGAAGAATTGGTCTTGCCGTTTTTGACACCAATACTGTGTATGCTGTTCTTGATAATCAAGCAAGAAGAAAAGGTAATGACAAGTCCACCAGAAAAAACGGATTATCTAAAGAACAATTTAAAACAATGAGTGTTTCTTCATTTTTAGCTTTAGATGATAAAAAATTAAATGGCTATTTAAAAACCAATGGCTTTCAAGAAAAATACAGAGCAGATAATGTAAAAGCCATGGTGCGTGGTGGTGCTGTGCAACCAGTAGATTTAGCTACTTATTTAGAAGATGCAAATGCCATGTTGTTTGATACTCCTGTAATTGGTACAGAGGTGTACAAAAGCACAGATGGCGGAAAAACATGGAACAAAACCCACACCAATTTTTTAGATGGTATTTATTATAGTTACGGGTATTACTTCGGAAAAATTCATGTGGATCCTAATGATGAAAACGGAATTTACATTTATGGTGTACCTATTTTAAAATCTAAAGATGGCGGAAAAACGTTTAAATCTATGGATGCCTCTAATGTTCATGTCGATCATCACGCCCTCTGGATTAACCCAAAACAACCAGGTCATTTAATTAACGGAAATGACGGTGGTGTAAACATTAGTTATGATGATGGGGAGAGCTGGATAAAAAACAATCAGCCTGCTGTGGGTCAATTTTATGCTATTAATGTTGATAACGAAACGCCTTATAACGTCTATGGGGGATTGCAAGATAATGGTGTTTGGGTTGGGCCACACACAAATGAAGAAGATCCAGGATGGAAACAAAACGGGAAGTATGCGTATGATTTTTTAATGGGAGGTGATGGGATGCAAATACAGATAGATAACCGTGATAGTGATCTTGTATATACGGGTTTTCAGTTTGGAAATTATTTTAGAATAAACCGAAAAACAAAAGAAAGAACTTATATACAGCCTAAACATGAATTAGGAGAAAGTCCGTATCGTTTTAACTGGCAAACACCTATTTTATTAAGTAAACATAATCAAGATATACTTTATTTGGGTGGTAATAAATTAATGCGCTCCATGAACCAAGGGAAAGATTGGACAGCAATTAGTGACGATTTAACAAACGGTGGTAAACAAGGAAATGTAGCATACGGTACATTATCTAGCATAAGCGAATCTCCATTTCAGTTTGGACTTATATACACGGGTAGCGATGACGGCTTGGTGCAAGTAACTAAAAATGGAGGGAGCGATTGGCAAAACATTACGGGTTCATTGCCTAAAGATTTATGGGTAAGTCGTATAATTGCTTCTCAACATAAAAAGGAACGCGTATATGTTACTTTAAACGGCTATCGTTGGGATAATTTTACAAGTTATATTTATAAGAGTGATGACTACGGTGCGAACTGGACGTCAATCTCTAATAATGTGCCGTTATCGCCTGTAAACGTCATTAGAGAAGACCCAGAAAACGCAAATATTCTTTATTTAGGAACAGATAACGGTGCCTATGTTTCGTTTAATCAAGGACAATCTTGGGAAGCTTTTAGCGAAGGATTACCTGCTGTTGCGGTGCACGATTTAGTAGTGCAAGCGCGTGATAAAGACTTGCTTGTAGGTACGCATGGCCGTTCTATTTATAAAGCAGATATTTCTTTGTTGCAGCAAATTTCAGAAGAAAATAAGAATCGTGTACTTATTTCTGAAATGCCAAAAATTAAAACCTCAAGACGATGGGGAACTACGGGTTTTAATAAATACGGCGACATTATAGAGCCTTCTATGGATATTGACATATTTGCACCACAAGCAGGCAATGTAACCATCACAATTACTTCGGAAACAGGAAAAGAATTAAAAAACTGGTCGCAAGAAGTTACAAAAGGCTTTAATAAAATAGACTACAATGGAAGTGTTTCTGAAAAAGGTAAAAAGCTACTAGACAAAGAGGGTAAAAAAGTAAAGGTGGGAGATAATGAAGTCTCTTATTTACCTGCTGGGAATTATACAGTTTCTGTTTCTGTAAATGGGAAAATGGCTAAGACGAAGTTGGAGTTAGAGTAAGATTATTTAAATAAAAGCACTCAATAGGTGCGATATCTCAATAATTTTTTTAAATTTATAATATTGATTTTAAAATAGATAGCTTATGAAAAAAGAATACTCACGCACTCACGCACTCACGCACTCACGCACTCACGCACTCACGCAACTTTAGACTTTGGGCGCTTAGTTTATGTATGATGCTGTTGCTTACTTCTAACGCTTTTGCTCAAATAACATGTGGTGAAGTAACAACCAATGAAGGCAACAATGGCGACCCGATAACGTATAGAACCACTAGCTCCCAAAGCAACCAAAGTTATCTGCAAAATTCTTATTGTATTAAAGTGTATTTTCATATCGTTAAAAATACTGATGGGGATCAAGCACAACCTGATTCTAAAGCATCATTACTAATGAATCAATTAGAAATAGATTACAGCCCACATAATATTTATTTTGAGTGGGATGGGACCATTGATTATGTAGTTGGTGATGCTTATTATAATAATCTAGATATATCAATTTTTTCACACGGTGGGTTTGATCACTCAGATGGGGTAGATATATTTTTATTCCCCGATGATACTACAGATTGGGGAGGTATAGCTTCAGGGGTTGGAGTAGGTTCAGCATTACTTTTAGGAGGTGAGTATCAAGATGATCCATCTCAACCTGTAGTAGATACACCCTTTATATCTCACGAAATGGGGCATATACTTGGGTTATGGCATACATTTCACGGTACTTGGCTCAATAATGACGAGAATGGTGGTGACCCTAATGGTACTTGTCAAGAATATGCAGATGGCTCTAATGGAGATACCTGTGGGGATTATATTGAAGATACACCCGCAGATCCTAATATAAATTTTGAAATAAACCCAGATACATGTGAATGGACATTAAGTAATACAGATGGTAATGGAGACCCCTATATGCCATCAACAAATAATTACATGGCATATACCCACCCTGAATGTATGGATAGTTTTACACCATTACAGGTGCAAACCATGAGAAGTGCCATTGATACGCTACCGCATTTACAGAATTTATTAGTTGACAATTGTTGCGCTACTGCTGTCCCAGATGGAGATTTATATATTAAAGATTCTGTAGAAGATAATGGACTAGAACCAAATACAGTGACAGAACATATGTGGTTGAGTAAAGATATTTGGATACGTAATGTTGACGATGACGGTATTACTCATCAAAACCCAGAATATAATGCAAATGGTACTCCAAATTATATTTATGTGCGAGTTATCAATAGAAGTTGTGATAATTCTGAAGCGACAGAAGACGGTCTTACAGTAAATTGGGCAAAAGCAAACACCAGTTTAACCTATCCACAATATTGGGACGGTACTTTGACAAACGGAGGGGGTTACCCTCTAGGCGGTGTGTTAACAACTGTAGATTTACCTAGTATTCCTGCTAATGATGAAGTGATTGTTAAAGTCCCTTGGGTTATACCAAACCCAGATAATTATAGTGATAGTGACAATCCTTGGCATTTTTGCTTAATAGCCGCCATAGATACTGATGAAGATCCATTACCTATGCATACACCTAACCCTAATGTGATGGTGGGAAATCAAAATAACCGAGCATGGAAAAATTTAACAGTTGTAGATTTAAAATCTGGGTTTACAAAAGCTTCTGTAATGGTTGCAAATCCTAAAAATAGCCAACGCACCTTTTCACTGGAGTTTTTAGTAGAATCTACAGAACAAGGGAAAGCAGTTTATAATGAGGCGGAGGTAAATGTTACAATGGACGATACTTTATATGATATTTGGGAACGTGGAGGAAAACAAAAAGCTAGTTTTTTAGCAACCAAAGACAAGAAAACAAGACGAATGCAAGCAGATGGTGCTATTCTTGATAACCTCGTTTTTAATGCTAATGAACGAGCGTTATTGACATTAGATTTTAATATGTTGATAAAAGAACAAACACCAAAAAATAAATACACACTCCATGTTATTCAAAAGGACAAAATTACTGGAGAGGTGATGGGTGGAGAAACCTTTGAGGTGTATAAAGAAATACGTGATTCTTTTGCTGCTGTTGCAGGTAATGATGCCGCTATAGATACAGACCAAACGGTCACACTAAGCCCAGAGCAGATAAATGAAGCTGCCACCTATAATTGGTATGACCCTCAAGGAAATTTAATACATCAAGGAACAAACTTAACGGTTACTGCTGCTATGGCAAAAACCTATACGCTAGAAGTAATTGCAGATGCAGACGGCTTTAAAGATTATGATGAGGTAGAAGTCTCTATAAAACCGAGTAGAATACTCACCATTTCTCCTAACCCTGTGACACAAAATGAGGTACACGTAAATTATAAATTAAATAATGTGACCTCTGCTTATTTAATGATTGTAGATCAAAACAGTGGTGTCTCTCAAAATTATATTTTAGACCCGACAACTAGCGCAGCAACAATTACCTTAGATAATTATACTTCTGGTTTATATACCATAGCTTTAGTATGCGATAGTGAGATAATGAATGCCTATAACTTTATAAAACAATAAGCCATGAAAAATTTATTTATGCTTTTAATGATGTCGCTACTCGCAATAGCTTGTAATGGCGACGATGATACAGAAACAACGCCCCCAGAAGAAGTAGAAGTGTCCTTGTTGGGTACTTGGCAACTAATAGAACAACGATTTAGCAATGACGCTGGAGGGCCTTTTTCTGAAGATGAACTCCCTTTTTATGAAGTTGAAAGTGAGAATACGGTTACTTTTTATCCAGATAATACTATTACTAGTAATAGTCGTGTGTTGTGTGCAAATATAGATTATAACGGTGGTGGTGTGTCCTCTGGGGTGTATAGCTTAGTAGACTCAACCTACACTTCTAATGACTGTGCAAACCCAAATTACAAATACCCGTTTACACAGACAGATTCCATAGTGATTATTAGCTATCCTTATAATGGGATAAGCGAGGGTAAATTTAAAAAGATTGCAGATTTGGAGGAGTAAATAATAGCCATGAATAATTTATTTATACTTTTAGTGATGTCGCTCCTTTTTATAGGATGCAATGGCGACGATGATGTAACAGAAACCCCAGAAGAAGTAGAAGTGTCTCTATTGGGTACTTGGCAACTAATAGAACAACGATTTAGCAATGACGCTGGAGGGCCTTTTTCTGAAGATGAACTCCCTTTTTACGAAGTTGAAAGTGAGAATACGGTTACTTTTTATTCAAACGATATAGTAACAAGTACTGCAAGGTCACTCTGTTCGAATACTCTATTTGAAAATAACCCTACCTCGGGCATATACAATTTGATAGACTCAACCTACACCTCTAACGACTGTGCAAACCCAAATTACAAATACCCATTTACACAGACAGATTCTATAGTGATTATTAGTTATCCTTATAATGGGATAAGCGAGGGTAAATTTAAAAAGATTGCAGATTTGGAGGAGTAAATAATATTGAATTATACCGTTTAAAATGCCACTTGATTATCGAGTGGCATTTTTTGGTTTTGTAATCAATCTTTAAAACATGCCCGTCCGGTAGGCGGGTTTCCGAAGCCATAAAAAGAGCCATTAGTATCTATCGTTACCTAAAACAATTCTAAATTACCAACAAACAATTGCGATTACTTGTGTTAAATAGTCTCGTGCCGTATTTTTGTAGGACGAATTTTTGAAAACACAACCATAATGGGAATGATATCCTCCTCTATTGCTAGAAAGTTTGCTATGGCACTTTCTGGTTTGTTCTTAGTTTTCTTTTTAGGACAACACTTTGTAATAAATTTAACAGCGGTCATTGACCCAGACACCTTTAATAGTTGGTCCCACTTTATGGGGAACAACGGGCTAGTGCAAGCATTGCTACAGCCGGTATTAATTTTTGGTGTCGTATTTCACTTTGTAATGGGCTTTATTTTAGAGCTTAAAAACCGAGGTGCTCGTGTAAAAAGCTATGCTAAATATAAAGGAAGCGCAAATGCTTCTTGGGCTTCTAGAAATATGATTATTTCTGGACTTGTAATTTTAGCCTTTTTAGGATTGCACTTTTACGATTTCTGGTTTCCAGAGATGATGCATAAATATGTAGATGTACTTCCATTAGATCCAACAAGGTATTATGCAGAGACCGTACATAAATTTGAAAACCCAGTTAGAGTTGGTTTGTATGTGCTTGCTTTTGCTTTATTAGCGATGCACTTATGGCATGGTTTTGCAAGCTCTTTTCAGAGTGTAGGGTTTAACAATAAATATTCTGTGGCCTTAACGAAATTTGCTAAAGTATATTCGATATTGATTCCTGTAGGTTTCATTTTTATCGCATTATACTTACACTTTAATCAACTATAATCCACTAAAATTATTCAAGCTATGTCGATATTAGACGCAAAAATACCGGAAGGACCCTTAGCAGATAAGTGGACTAAATATAAAAACGAAATTAATCTTGTAAATCCAGCCAACAAGCGTAACATAGATGTTATCGTAGTAGGAACAGGACTAGCAGGAGGTAGTGCTGCTGCATCACTTGCAGAGCTTGGTTACAATGTAAAAACATTTTGTTACCAAGATTCTCCACGTCGTGCACACTCTATTGCTGCACAAGGAGGAATTAACGCATCAAAAAACTATCAAGGTGATGGAGATAGTGATTATCGCCTTTTTTACGATACCGTAAAAGGAGGAGATTATCGCTCACGTGAGGCAAATGTATATCGTCTTGCTGAGGTTTCTGGTAACATTATTGACCAATGTGTTGCTCAAGGTGTACCTTTTGCACGTGAATACGGAGGGTTGTTAGATAACCGTTCTTTTGGTGGTGTTTTAGTTTCTAGAACATTCTACGCAAAAGGTCAAACAGGACAACAATTATTGCTAGGAGCTTATTCTGCAATGAACCGCCAGATTAACCGTGGTAAAATAAAATCTTATAACCGTCACGAGATGCTAGACATCGTTAAAATAGACGGAAAAGCTCGTGGAATCATTGCTCGTAACTTAGTTACAGGAGAAATAGAAAGACACAGTGCTCACGCAGTAGTATTAGCTACAGGAGGTTACGGAAATGTATTCTTCTTGTCTACGAATGCAATGGGATCTAATGTAACTGCTGCTTGGAAAGCTCACAAAAGAGGTGCTTTCTTTGCAAACCCTTGTTACACACAAATTCACCCAACGTGTATTCCAGTTTCTGGAGATCACCAAAGTAAATTGACGTTAATGTCAGAAAGTTTACGAAATGATGGTCGTATTTGGGTGCCTAAAAATATAGAAGACTCTATAGCTATTAGAGAAGGAAAAAAGAAACCAACAGATCTTTCTGAAGATGAAAGAGATTATTACTTAGAACGTCGTTATCCAGCCTTTGGTAACCTAGTGCCACGTGATGTTGCATCTAGAGCTGCAAAAGAGCGTTGTGATGCAGGTTTTGGAGTAAATAAAACGGGTGAAGCTGTGTATCTTGATTTTGCTAGTGCTATTGATCGCTACGGAAAAGAGCAAGCAAATATCCAAAAGTTAGAAAATCCAAGTGCACAAAAAATATACGATTTAGGTCGTGATGTGATAGAAAATAAATACGGTAACTTATTTCAGATGTACGAGAAAATCGTAGATGAAAACCCGTACAAAACACCAATGATGATTTATCCAGCCGTACATTATACTATGGGAGGAATTTGGGTAGATTATAATTTACAAACTACAGTAGAAGGATTATATGCAGCTGGTGAAGCAAACTTCTCTGACCACGGTGCAAATAGACTAGGAGCTTCTGCCTTAATGCAAGGATTAGCAGATGGTTATTTTGTATTGCCTTATACAATAGGTGATTACTTGTCTAAAGACATTAGAACAGGAAAAATACCAACAGATACTCCAGAGTTTGATCAAGTAGAGAAAGATGTAACTGATCGTATTCATAAGTTAATGAATGCAAGTGGTAAACACTCTGTAGATTATTTCCACAAGAAATTAGGAAAGATTATGTGGAACAAATGTGGTATGTCTAGAAACGCTAAAGATCTAGAAAGTGCCATTACAGAAATAGCTGCACTTAGAGAAGAGTTTTGGGCAGATGTAAAAATACCTGGTAGTGCAGATAGCATGAACCCAGAATTAGAAAAAGCAGGTCGTGTTGCAGATTTCCTTGAATTAGGAGAGTTGTTCGCAAAAGATGCTTTAAACAGATCTGAAAGTGCTGGTGGTCATTACCGTGAAGAAAGTGTAGAGCTCGACGGACCACAAAAAGGAGAGGCATTACGTGATGATGTTAATTTTAGTTACGTAGCCGCTTGGGAATATAAAGGAGAACCTAAAGATGCAGTATTACACAAAGAGCATCTAGAGTTTAATGATATAGAATTAAAAACACGTTCATATAAATAAGAAACTATGAAATTGACCTTAAAAATATGGCGACAAGCCAATGCAAACGCAAAAGGGAGCATGCAAACATACCCTATTGATGGTATCGAGGGAGATATGTCTTTCTTAGAAATGCTGGATGTGTTAAATGAAGAACTTGTAAACAAAGGTGAAGAGCCAGTTGTTTTTGATCACGATTGCCGTGAAGGTATTTGTGGTGCTTGTTCATTGCAAATTAATGGAGAACCACACGGTCCTGATAGGTTAGTTACAACTTGTCAACTGCATATGCGTATGTTTAAGGATGGTGACGAGATTGTTATCGAACCATTTAGAGCAAAAGCATTTCCAGTGATTAAAGATTTAATGGTAGACCGTAGTTCTTTTGAAAGAATACAACAAGCCGGTGCTTATGTTTCTGTAAACACTTCTGGAAATACTATTGATGCAAACGCAACACCTATTGAAAAAGAAAATGCAGATGCCGCTTTTGAAGCAGCTACTTGTATAGGTTGTGGTGCTTGTGTTGCAGCGTGTAAAAATGCAAGTGCTATGTTGTTTACATCTGCAAAGGTGTCACAGTATGCATTATTACCACAAGGACAAGTAGAGGCGTCTACACGTGTTCTTAATATGGTAGAGCAAATGGATAAAGAAGGCTTCGGAAATTGTACCAATACAGGTGCTTGTGAAGTTGAGTGTCCTAAAGGAATATCTTTAGAAAATATCGCTCGTATGAACCGTGAGTATATGGCGGCCATATCAAAAGGATAAATTTTTATTTGAGAATATTAATTAATAAAAAAATCCCAAATCACTACTATTGTGATTTGGGATTTTTTTATTGATTAAATTAGATCTTATCGTATTGTAGAACTAGTTTAAATTCTTATTTAAATTATCTAAAATTATATTTGTAAATTGTAAGTCGTCATATGGTTTTATAATTATGTCATCCATTCCTGCAGCATAAATCTTATTTTGGACTTCTTCTATTTCTACAGCCGTCAGGGCTATTATAGGGGTTGTGTTGTTAAATTTTCTTATTAATCTTGTGGCTTCAAATCCATCCATAATAGGCATGTTTAAATCCATTAATATAAGGTCGTAATTTTTCTTTTTCGTTAAGTCAATTGCTTCTTTTCCGTTTTTTGCAATGGTACATTTAACGCCTTTCTTTTCTAATATTTTCTTTGTGACTATTTGGTTAATTCTATTGTCTTCTGTGATCAAGATGTTTTTCTCTTTTAATAAAGAGTGATTTAATATTGGTGTATTTTTTTTCTTAATCACTTCTGTTGCTTCTTTAAAATTAAGTTTAAAGCTTATAGCGGTTCCTTTTCCTAACTCACTCTTTAAGTTTATTTTAGAATTTGAATCCTGTAGTAATTTTTTGACAATTGTAAGTCCCAGACCTGTTCCTTGATAGCTGTTCTTTGAGCTTTCAATTTGGGTGAATTCATCAAATATAATTGCTTGTTGATCTTTTGGAATTCCAATTCCAGTATCGGTAATACAAAAATTAATTGGGCATTCATTATTAGTGTTAGTTTCTGCGGTACTTAGAGATACTGTTATAATTCCATTTTCAGTAAATTTTATGGCATTTCCTATAAGGTTTAAAAGTATTTGCGAGAGTCTCATTACATTTCCTTCTAAATATTCAGGTATGCTTGTGTCTATGTCAACTACAATTTCATTTTTGTTTTGCAGACGCATATATTCAAAAGATGTGGTGATGTTAAATATGAAATCACGAATATTAAATTGACTTATGTTGTTATTTATGTTTTTTGAATCAATTTTGTTGATTAATAGTACGTCGTTTATTAAGGCTAAAAGATAATCTGCAGAAAATTTAAGTGATTTTAAATCTTGCTCATGATTTTTAAGTGTTGGATCATCAAGTAAAATACTACTTAAGCCAATAACGCCATATAGTGGTGTTCTTAACTCATGGCTTACTGTAGAGAAAAAATTGCTTTTTGAATTGGCTAATAATTCTGTTTCTTCTTTTGCTTTAAGATATTCTTCATTTTTTTTTCTAAGTGCATTGTTTAAATCACGTCTATTTAAAAAAGCAAGTAGTAAAGCGATGAATAATAATAATCCAACGATGCAAACTAAAATTAAAATTTTATTTAAGTTAATTTTTTTTGTTGTTATTTCGGCCTGAAGCTTAGCTCTTTCTTGTTGATCTTTGATTTCTTGTTCAAATTGATCAACTTTTAATTGTGCTATGGCTGCTTCACTTTCAGCATCTTGTCTAATTTCATGCTCTTGTTATATACTCATTGCTAAGTACTCTATTGTCATAAGCTTCTTTATACCTATGTTGACCGTATAGACTAATTGCTATTTGATTATATGCGTCATATTTTTCATAATCTTGACCCGAATGTTCTGCATATTCAAGTGATGCTCTAGCGTATTCTTCTGCTTTTGAGAAGTTTTTCTTTTTGTTAGAATAATCTGCTAAAAAACTTTTTTCTAGGGACCAAAAATCATCAGCCTTGTAACTGTCATAAGCAGGGTCTTTTAATGCTAAAATATACCTTATTCCTTTATCATATTTTTTATAATAAGTGGAGGTAAGTATTGCATTGTAGTGTGCATTTGTAATTGCATTAGTGTCTTTGCTTTTTTTAATAATTTCAATAGATAAGTCATGATTTTTAAAAGCAAGGTCTATATTCATACCAGATCTTGAATGAAAGTTAGCAAGATCCATATAAGACTGTCCTATTGCTAAATTATCATTTAACTTTTTTGCATATATTTTTGCATTTTCAAAATTCTCTTTTGCTAAAATACTATCATTAACAATCATGAAATCATAGCCTAAAGCTCGGTGAGCATTTCTAATATAGCTAGGGTCATTTAGCTTTTTTGCTAATTCTAATACCTTAATATTTAAAATTAAAGATTTTGAATAATGGCCATTATTGTAGAAATTATCAGAGCTGTCAATTTTTCTATTAATTAAATTAATAAGCTCGGTATTATTTATAATTTTTTCTTGAGAATAACCTGTAAAGAACACAAAATAGAATAAAAAAATAGAGAGAGTTGACTTCATTTTTCTAAATGTAACTAAAATAATATCAAATTAAATGTTTTATGATATAATAGAGATTTAATTAAACGACTATTTGAGGTACTTGTCTGTTTGATTCTCGTGTCTAATTAACTATTGCTTAATATAGAACATATTTGATTTTTCTTATCTTTATCATTAAACATGCTTTGATTTGAAAACAAAACTTCCTCAAATACCTACCTCTATATTTACGATAATGAGCGCTATGGCGGTAAAGCATGATGCCATCAACCTCTCTCAAGGATTTCCAGATTTTAAAAGCGATCCTAAACTTAGTGCGTTGGTAGCAAAATCAATGACAGATGGTTATAACCAGTATGCACCCATGGCAGGCGATATAAAACTGCGTGAAGTTATTTGTGATAAAGTGCAAAGATTATATGATGCCAACTACAATGCGGCCACAGATATTGTGATTACAGCTGGGGCTACTCAGGCTATTTTTACCGCTATCGCAGCGACAATTTCTAAAGGTGATGAAGTCATCATTTTTACACCGGCCTATGATTGTTATGCACCCACTATTCATCTTTTTGGCGGAAATGTTATTGAATTACAATTGGCCTCTCCTCATTACACACCAGACTGGGATGAGGTAAAAAAAGTGATTACTTCTAAAACTAAAATGATAATAGTCAATTCGCCACACAACCCTAGTGGAATGGTTTTTTCTGAAGATGATATGCTTCAATTACAGCACATTTCTGAAGCAAACGATTTAATTGTTATTAGTGACGAAGTGTACGAGCACATTATTTTTGATGGAGAAATTCATCAAAGTGCAGCACGTTTTTTGACTTTAGCAAAGCGAACTTTTATTGTAGCGTCTTTTGGTAAGACTTTTCATAATACAGGCTGGAAAATGGGTTATTGTATAGGGCCTGAAAGCTTGATGAAAGAATTTAAAAAAGTACATCAGTATAATGTGTTTAGTGTTAATCATCCTTTTCAAAAAGGATTGGCAGAATATCTCCAGGATGAAAATCACTATTTGCATTTAGGTGCATTTTACCAACAAAAACGGGATTTGTTTTTAGACTTAATAAAAGATTCAAGATTTAAAATAATCCCATCAAAAGGCACTTATTTTCAATTGCTTGATTTTTCAGAAATTAGCAATGAAAGCGATATGGTTTTTGCCGAAAGACTAACGAAACAAAATAAGTTAGCCACGATACCCATTTCGGTATTTAATAAAAACAAGATGGACGAAAAACAGATAAGAGTTTGTTTTGCAAAAAGAGAAGAGACACTTAAGGCTGCTGCAGCTATCTTAAAGTCATTATAGTTTTCTATAGACGAGTAAGTGTAGTATAAATTTTATTTATTGGTAGATTATAACATACTATCAATTATAAGGTACTAAGCAAGTAAAGAGAAGTAATTTAGCTTTTCAAATAACAAGACATTAATAAAACTAAAAAGATATACAAATGAGTAATCCTGAAAATAATCATAGCAAAAGTGGAGACATCAGCCAATGTCCATATTTTAATGGAGTTCAAAACCATGCTGCTGGTGGTGGAACTACAAACCGTAAATGGTGGCCTAATAGATTAAATATAAATGTGTTAAGACAACACGACAGTAAATCTAATCCTTTAGGAGAGACATTTGATTACGCTGCTGCATTTAATGAATTAGATTTTGAAGGTTTAAAAAAGGATTTACTAGAATTAATGACAGACTCTCAAGAATGGTGGCCAGCAGATTATGGCAATTATGGAGGGTTCTTTATTCGTATGGCTTGGCATAGCGCAGGAACTTATAGAGTGACCGATGGTCGTGGTGGTGGAAACACAGGGAACCAGCGTTTTGCTCCATTAAACAGTTGGCCAGATAACGGAAATTTAGATAAAGCTCGTTTACTATTATGGCCTATTAAACAAAAATACGGTAAGAATGTTTCTTGGGCAGATTTATTAGCACTTGCAGGAAATTGTGCCTTAGAGTCTATGGGCTTTAAAACTTTTGGTTTTGCAGGAGGACGTGAAGATATATGGGAGCCAGAACAAGATATATATTGGGGTTCAGAAACAGAATGGATGGGTAATGCAGAGCGCTATGAGAAAGATGGCGAACTAGAAAAACCTTTAGCGGCAGCACATATGGGTCTTATTTATGTTAACCCAGAAGGACCTAATGGTAACCCAGACCCATTAGCATCTGCACACGATATAAGAGAGACATTTGGTCGTATGGCGATGAATGATTATGAAACTGTTGCTCTAGTAGCGGGTGGTCATACCTTTGGTAAAGCACACGGGGCTGGTGATGGAGATGCACATGTAGGTGTTGAACCTGAAGGAGGAAAAATAGAAGCGCAAGGTCAAGGGTGGTTAAGTACTTATGGTACAGGTAATGGTGATGACACCATCACTAGTGGAATAGAAGGGGCTTGGACGCCAAACCCAGTACAATGGGATCACGAGTTTTTTAAAGGATTATTAAACAATGAGTGGGAATTAACAAAAAGTCCTGCTGGAGCGCATCAATGGAGACCTACAGATGCTTCAAACGCTCCAAAAGCGCCTATGGCACACGATGCGTCTAAGACACAAGACTTGATGATGACAACGGCAGATATGGCTTTAAAAGTGGATCCAGAATATGCTAAAATATCTAAGCATTTTATGGATAATCCAGATGAATTTCAAGATGCTTTTGCTCGTGCTTGGTTTAAATTAATGCACCGTGATATGGGACCTGTATCTAGATATCTTGGTCCAGAAGTGCCAAAAGAAGAATTGTTATGGCAAGATCCTATTCCAGTAGTAAATCATACTTTGGTTAACGCGCTTGATATTGAAGATTTAAAAGGTAAAATTGCAGACACAGAGCTTACAGTGGTAGAGTTGGTTACGACGGCTTGGGCTTCGGCATCTACTTACAGAGGTTCAGATATGAGAGGTGGAGCAAATGGCGCACGTATTAGATTAGAACCACAAAAAAATTGGGAAGTAAATAACCCAAAAACACTTGCAAAAGTTTTAAGTGTCCTAGAGAAAATTCAAGAAGAATTTAATGGAGCACAGTCTGATGACAAGCAAATATCTATGGCAGATATCATCGTTCTTGCAGGAAATGTAGGTGTTGAGATGGCGGCAATGGCTGCAGATCAAGAAATAAATGTTCCTTTTAGTCCAGGACGTACAGATGCGACACAAGAACAAACAGATGTAGATTCATTCTCATTTTTAGAGCCTGTTGCAGATGGATTTAGAAACTATTTAAAATCTAATCAAATTGCTACTGCCGAAGAATTATTAGTAGACAAAGCGCAGTTGCTTACTTTAACTGTGCCAGAAATGACAGTTTTACTAGGAGGTATGCGTACAATGGGAGCTAATTATGACGGTTCTTCTCACGGTGTTTTTACAGAAAATGAAGGAGCATTAAGCAATGACTTTTTTGTTAATTTGTTAAACATTCAGACCACTTGGAAATCAACATCAGATGATGACTGTACCTTTGCAGGTAGAGACAGAAAAACAGGCGAAGTTGTAATGACGGGTACTAGAGTAGACCTTATTTTTGGTTCTAATTCTGAACTTCGTGCTACTGCAGAAGTTTATGCAATGGCAGATGCTAAAGAAAAATTTGTAAAAGATTTTGTAGCTGCTTGGACTAAAGTGATGAATTTAGATCGTTTTGATTTAAAATAATCCTAAAGACTAAATATTAATTGAACAGTGTTGCTATTAAGTGGCACTGTTTTTTTACTTTTATACATTATGCAAAAATCATTATTTACAGCAATTCGTGAGCAAGATCTTTCTTTGGTTTCTGAAATTTTAAAAAAAGAACCATCGCTCGTTAAAGTAAAAGATCAAAGAGGTTCTACGCCATTATTACTCGCTACGTATTATGGTTTTGAAGATATTTCTATCGAAATTTTAAAATTTCCGCAGGACTTAAATATGCAGGATGCTTCTGGAAACACGGCGTTAATGGGGGTCTGTTTTAAAGGTTATACAGGATTAGCGACCATATTAATTGAAGCGGGCGCAGACGTAAATCAAACTAACTTTAATGGTGCTACTGCTTTAATATTTGCAACCACTTTTGCAAAAGCTGATATTGTTAAAAAATTATTGGAAAGTGGCGCAGATAAATCCATTAAGGATGACAAAGGGAATACGGCTAAAGATCACGCTGTAATTCAAGGTGTAAAATCTATTATAGAATTATTGTCATAAACTATGGAGGCGCTTAAGGTTACTATTGTACAATCGCACCTTTTTTGGGAAAACCCAAAGGCAAATCGTCAACATTTTTCACAACTGTTTGATTCTATTAAAGAGAAGACAGATCTTATTGTATTACCAGAGATGTTTACAACGGGTTTTACAATGCAGGCAGAAGCTGTTGCAGAAAAGCCAGATGGACCTACATTAGTTTGGATGCAAGAAGAGGCTAAAAAACACAATGCAGCCATTACTGGAAGTGTTATAATTGAAGATGAAGGATTGTATTATAACCGATTAATTTTTATGTTTCCTGACGGAACATTTAATGTGTATGATAAAAAACACACATTTACGCTCGCGGGAGAACACAAAGTATTTACAGCGGGGACTACTTTAAAACGCATAGATTATAAAGGGTGGAAAATAAGACCTTTAGTGTGTTATGATTTGCGATTTCCTGTTTGGGCTCGTAATACAGATGATTATGATGTTTTATTGTATGTAGCAAACTGGCCAGAAAGAAGAGTTACTGCTTGGGATGCCTTATTAAAAGCTAGAGCAATAGAAAATATGACCTATTGTGTAGGTGTTAATAGAACTGGCCTTGACGGAAACGGACATCAATACATTGGACATTCTGCTGTGTATGACGTGTTAGGGGAGAAGATTTCTAAGGCAGATTATGAAAAACAATTTGTTGAAACCATTACGCTTACAAAAGAGCATATAGTTAAAAATAGAAAGCACTTGCAGTTTTTAAATGATGCAGATAAATTTACTCTAGAATAAAGGTTTCTTCTAGACTCCAGTTTGCTTTTAATTCTATCTGTGTTGGGTAATAAATAACTTCTTCTGGATATTGTCTTGTTAAAAAGTTTCCTGTATCCCAAATACCATTTTTGTTTTCATCCATCACAATTCTGATAAGATATTTAGCAGGAGCTAGATGCTCAAAAAAGGCTTTTGGTTCTGCATTAGCAGGTATAAGAGCTTCTTGAACTACCTCATATTTGTCATTTACAACTTGTACTATTGCGGTTCTGTTTTCAAGGTTTTGCAGCATGACATTAATAGTGCCATAGTCTGAAAGTGGTTTTGTTCTATAATTAAACTGTAATGAGTCATTCTTATTTCCGAAGAAATCTGTAAACGCTTCAGGATTTATATTTACTTTATAAGTTTGTTCTTCCTTTTTGTCAAAATAAAGCACAGCAGCGTTCTTTTTTTGTGAAATTTTAGCTTCAAAAGAAACAGCAATTGTATCCTTATCTGTGATCATCATTTTAGACTGATCTAAGCTTAATAATGGTGTTGTGACATCAAAAACTACAGAGTCTTTAAGTGTTATTTCAGAAGTGTTGCGCTGAGTGATTTTTAAAGAGTCTTTGTATAACTCTTTTATACGAATGGTCATCGTGTCTATTTCCTTATTGTGTCGAACACTAAAAATGAGTGAATCTCTATCAAAAGAAGGAGAATACCAATAATCGAGACTGTCTTTTTTAAATTGTTTTGTAATGATAGTTTTATAGTCTTCAGGAGTTTTAGATATTATATTAATATCAAGACTGTCTGCTTTACCTTCATACCCAAAAGTAATCCTGTTTTGAGATTCTTGCTTAGGTCTTGCTAGTGTGAATGCTGGAACCTCTTTAAAAATAGACATATTATAAGTCTCTTCTGTAGGCAGTGTGATATCTTGGTTTACAAATCCTATTTTATCTGTTTTAGGTTGAAAAGTATAGTTTCTGTTTTCTTCTTGTAGTGCGATAAGTAGATAGTTTCCTTCTTTAATATTAGTAAGTTCAAAGGTGTTTGTGCTATCCGGAATGGTGGTAACGTAATTTGGCTTTTGTTTAAAAATAATGGAGTCTGAAAAGTCTTCTGTTTTCTCAAAAAGTAATATTGAAACAGCATCTTTTACTTTTCCATCAATGGCATCTTTTATTTTCCCTTTCACTTTTAAGCTGTCGATAAAAGTTCCTGTAGAGAAAACATACTTGTAATTAGTAAAAGTATTACTCTCGTTATTGTCTTCTATACTGTTTCCAAAATTTATTGAATAGGTAGTGTTTGCCTTTAGTGTGTCATTAAATTTCACTTTTAATAACTTAGAACTACTTATTGGCGTTATAGTAGGTGCAATCTCCATAGGAGGAGATATTAATAAGTTTTTTGAAAGATCTTTAAGTTTAATATACTCGTCAAAGTATATTCTTATTTCATCTCCGGTAAATTGAGTGGTATAATTTTCAGGAACACTTCTCACTATAACAGGAGGAATGGTGTCTAAAGGACCACCAGTGGGTCTGCCTCGTTTTGCACAATCTACAAAAGAGAGAATCAATAATAGACCGATTGGGATATACAACAATCGATGACTAAAAGAGGATAAGATGGAAGTTTTGTTTTTCAAGAATACAAAAATAACGAAAGTTTGACGTAAAAGGCTATTATACTTTAGGCCTATTTATTATTCTAATAGAATAGTTGTTAAAAGACAGTTTTATGCAATTGCAATTGTTGCTAGACTAACTTTTGTATTGCTTGCTTGGAGTAGTACAGATGCACAGTTCTCTAGTGTGGCACCTGTGGTTATAATATCGTCTACAAGTAGAATATGCTTATTGTTTATTAGTTCTTTATTTGTAATACGATATATATCTGTCACTCCATTACTGCTAGAAAATCTATTAAGACGTTTTTTGAAAACCTGAGACCGTGTTTTAGTGATTTTTGTTAAACCCTCTTCATAAAAAGGAATTTGTAATGCTTTTGCAACCTCGTTGCCAAATTTTGTAACTTGATTATAGCCTCTTTTTCGTTGTCTTATTGCGTGTAAGGGTACTGGGACTACCATGTCAATATTTTTAAAAGTAGTCGCAGTTTTTAATTCTTCGCCTAACCAAGCGCCAAAAAGAGCCCCTATTTCTTCCCGTCCTCTATATTTTAAGTTGTGCATTAGCGCTTGTGTAATCCCTCTTTTCTGAAATTTTAACATAGCTGTAGCGTCTTCAATCTTCACTTTTCCGAAAAACATTTTGCGCATCGTATCTCCATTATTTCTATGAAAACAAGCTAATGGTAGGTTATGGCGACACGTGATGCATAATACTTGCTCACTACCGCGAAGTATATCTGAGCAACCATTGCAAACTTTTGGAAACAAGAGATTTAACATATATTTTAAAAAATTGGGTTTTTATATTGGCTATCTAATCCTATTTTTGTCCCTAAACCAAAATTTAATTTTATGACCACAGATAGTAGTGCCACTAAATTTAAAGTATTTATAGGTCTATTAATAGTTCTTTTATTTGCGCTAGGGGCTTACACCTATCATTTATTCTCTGAAAACCAAGATAATAAAAATTCTATTGTTTCTCTTGATGCAGAAAAAAAGAACATCGAGTCTGAGCTAGAAGAGTTAATTGCAAACTATGAAGCAGTTATAGTGAGCAACGATGAGATGGATAAAGAGTTAGTAGAAGCAAAAGCTCGTATTGAGACACTACTTGTAGATGTGAAAAATGCAAAATTCAATGAGGGGCTTCTTAAGCGATATCGAGAGGAAATAGCAGTGTTAAAAGAAGAGCGTATCGTGTTGTTTGCTAAAGCAGAGAGTTTAGAGAAAGAAAACATAGCGTTAATCGCTGAACGTGACAGTACAAATGTCTTGCTTAGTGATAGTTATAAAGTAGTGGATTCTATAAGTCAAAGTAATTCTGATCTTGCTGAAACTTTGAAAAATGGTGCTTTCGTTAAAGCGATAAACTTAAAAAGTGAAGGCGTTATTGTTAGAAAAAGTGGAAAAATAGTTGAAACACAACGTGCTAGTAGAGCAGATAAATTACGTGCTTGTTTTACACTTGCGCCAAATGAAATAGCAGAAACTGGTGATAAATTGTTTTATATTCAGGTAATTAACCCTGAGAATAACATATTAGGAGACAAAGAAACGATCAATTTTGAAGAAGACATTTTAACCTATAGTAGCAAGGTAAAAGTATTTTATGAAAAAGACGCATTTGACGTTTGTTCGTTAGTAAATGCAAATGAAGATGACCTTGTAAAGGGTAGGTATGTTGTCAATGTTTTTGAAGGAGCTAGACTGCTTGTTACAAATATGATTGAATTAAAATAAAAACATCTTAAAAAATAGGAAGCCGCTACGATTTATCGTAGCGGTTTTTTTATTTTTGTAGCTATGGCAAATAATGATGATCAATTTAAAAAAGTAATATCCCATGCCAAAGAGTATGGATATATCTTTGGCTCAAGTGAAATTTATGACGGATTAAGTGCCGTTTACGATTATGCACAAAATGGAGTAGAACTAAAGAAAAACATACGCGACTACTGGTGGCAATCTATGGTGTATATGCATCAGAACATTGTTGGCCTAGACGCGTCAATCTTAATGCATCCTACTACCTGGAAAGCTTCTGGACACGTAGACGCATTTAGTGACCCTTTGATTGATAATAAAGACTCTAAAAAACGCTACAGAGCAGATACGCTAGTAGAAGATTTTGCGGAGAAGTTAGAGCAAAAGGCACAAAAAGAAATTAAAAAAGCAGCCAAAAGATTTGGCGAGGCTTTTAATGAAGAGGAATTTGTTTCTACAAATCCACGTGTTGTGGGATACCTTAGCAAGAAAGCTGAAATATTAACTAGATTAGCGCGATCACTAGAAAGTGAAGATCTAGCTGATGTAAAGTTGTTAATTGAAGAACTAGAGATTGCTTGCCCTTTAAGCGGGAGTAGAAACTGGACAGAGGTGAAACAATTTAATTTGATGTTTGGTACTAAGCTAGGTGCAAGTGCAGAAACAGCAACAGATTTATACTTAAGACCAGAAACGGCACAAGGAATATTTGTAAACTTTCTAAATGTTCAAAAAACAGGAAGAATGAAAATTCCTTTTGGGATAGCACAAACAGGAAAGGCGTTTAGAAATGAAATAGTAGCTCGACAGTTTATTTTTAGAATGCGTGAGTTTGAACAAATGGAAATGCAATTTTTTGTGCGTCCAGGAGAAGAGATGAAATGGTATAACCACTGGAAAGAATACAGATTAAACTGGCATCTATCTTTAGGAATGGGCAAAGAAAACTACCGTTTTCATGATCACGAAAAACTAGCACACTATGCAAATGCCGCAGCAGATATAGAGTTTAATTTTCCTTTTGGTTTTAAAGAATTAGAGGGTATTCATTCAAGAACAGATTTTGACCTAAAAGCTCATGAAGAGCATAGTGGGAAAAAACTTAAATTCTATGATCCGGAGATTGGTGAAAACTACACGCCTTATGTGGTAGAAACTTCAATAGGTTTAGATAGAATGTTTTTAGCTGTGTTTAGTAATTCTTTAATGGATGAGAAATTAGAAGATGGGTCTAGCAGAACGGTATTAAAATTACCTGCTGTATTGGCACCTGTAAAAGCAGCTGTTTTTCCATTGGTAAAAAAGGATGGTTTACCAGAACTGGCTAAAGAAATAATAGAAGATTTACAATGGGATCACAATGTCTTTTATGATGAAAAAGATGCTGTAGGTAAACGATATAGACGTCAAGATGCCGCAGGAACACCTTTTTGTATCACCGTAGATCATCAGTCATTAGAAGATAAGACTGTCACAATACGTCACAGAGACACTATGGAGCAAGAGCGTGTGTCTATTGCAGATCTAAATGCGGTCATAACCAATGCAGTTTCTATGAAAACTTGGTTAAAGAAGAATTAGATGTACAGTATTCTTAACTTTAATTAGTTAAGCGGTATTAATAAAAAAATAAGGGGTTAAATTTTCAATTGAAAATTTAACCCCTTTATTGTAGTGCATTAATGGAATGTATTATTTCATTTCTATGATACTCACAGGGCTTGCTTTTTCGCATTTATTCATTCTTCTTAACGGACCGTAAGTAAACCATACTATTTTACCATCTTTTTTAAAATCTTCTTTTAGGTCAGTAGATTCAAAAAAGCGTCCATCATCAAGTTTTATTGTGTACTCACAATCTCCTTCTATATCAGAATATACAATTGTACCTTTTGTAAAACCTTGAGCTAACATTTCTTTTTCTTGTTCTAAGTTTTCTGTTATTTGCTCAGTACTTATGTCTTTTGCGCTATTGCAAGCTAAAACTAAAAAGAGGCTTCCAATGATTGTAAATTTTATCATAACTGTTGTTTTGTGGTAAAGTTACAAATAATATGCCATCAACTAAAAAGTCTTATTATTTTAAAATCATGGGTGTCGTATAAATTATAAAAATTATTATTTTCTCATATTCTTATCATATTTAACCTATAGTTTATTGTCTAATTGCCTTTTTAATGAAGACATAGTGTATAAATTGTGTATTTTTGAATTTATTAAATTTATCTAAAAAAAATTTTATGAAAATTACAAAATACTCGATATTAATGATGTTGCTGGTTTCCTTCGGGGCTTTTGCACAACAAAGTAATCCTGATTCTCAAGTAGAGTTTGGTGTAATTGAAGGTCCTATATTTGTTCCTAGTATTGCAGATCAAATCAGGAATAATACTTTTATACCTGCTGATGACGATAGGGATAAAAAAGGGCATCCAAAAAGAAAAAATAGAAATAATGTAATACCAGGAAAAGGGACTTCTAGTAGTTATGTAGACCCAAAAATGGCATTACAAGAAAATGCAGAAACATTTTTAAACAGAGCTCCATTACAAACTTTTGATACTACAACTAATACAGCAACACCTTCAGACCCTACAGGAACAGTTGGTCCAAATCACTATTTAGCTGCTTGGAATGTTGCTTTTAGAATTTTTGACAAGTCAGGAAATGCATTAACACCAGCTGCTAACTTATCAACGATCTTCCCAGGAAATAATTTAGGAGACCCTATTGTGTTTTTTGATGCTGACGTAGATAATGGACCAGGTGAACCTAAAGGACGTTTTGTAATAACGGAGTTTGATCAAAGCCCAAATGGATTTAACGTAGCGGTATGTCAAGGTCCAGATCCTGTTAATGATGGATGGCATGTTTATACAACAGGTTTTGAAACAGGTTCTTTTCCTGATTACACAAAATTTGCAGTATGGGCAGATTCTTATATTGTAACTGCAAATATTAGTAACTCAAACAGAGTATTTGCTGTTGAAAGAAAAGAAATGATTGAAGGTAATGCAGCTCAGTTTGTAGCTTTGCCATTACCTAATCTTTCAACTTCAGGTTTTTACAGCCCAAGCGCATTTCACACAACGGATGATGAATTAGCTCCTGATGGAACTCCTGCACCAATTGTATATTTGCAAGATGATGCTTGGGGAGGTGTTAGTACAGATCATTTAAAAGTATGGAATGCAACTATAGACTGGAGTAATCCAGCAAACTCTTCAATGTCTTCTCCACAAATTATAGATACAACTCCTTTTATAAGTGTTTTTGATGGAGGTAGTTTTTCAAATTTAAAACAACCTGCAGGTCCAGATATTGATGCTATGCAGGCTACAGTGATGAATCAAACACAGTACAGAAGATTTCCAGATCATAACTCTGCGGTACTTAACTTTGTGATAGATGTTGTTTCTGCAAACGGACAAGGTGAGAATGAAAAAGCGGGTATTAGATGGTATGAGTTAAGACAAGATTCAGATGGCGATGACTGGGAGATTTATCAAGAAGGTACTTACACTTCACCTACAGGTAATAAACATGCGTGGGCCGGGAGTATGGCAATGAATGCTGATGGAGATATTGGATTAGGATATTCTACAGTTAGTGATACTGAAAGAATTGCTTTACAGTATACGGGTAGAAGAGCTTCAGATCCATTAAATATTATGACGGCTGGAGAAAATTTAATAGTACAGAGTACTACAAATAATACAAACTCAAGATATGCAGATTATGCACACCTTACCAACGATTTAACAGATGGTTCTTTTTGGCACGTTTCAGAATATTTTCAAAACGGTAGAAGAGATATGGTCGGTCAATTTGTGATTGAGCCAGCTGGAGCAGATGATATTGGTGTAATTAGTATTGATAGCCCAGTAGATGCTGGTGTTTATACTTTAGATGAGCCTATTGTAATTTCTATTAGAAACTTTGGTACAAATGATATTACAGATCCAGAGGTTCAATATATTGTAAATGAAGAAGCTGCAGTAGTTGAAAATTATAGCGGTACAATTGCATCTGGAACTACAGTTTCTTATACATTTGATCAAACAGCAGATTTATCTGCAGGAGGGAATTTTACAATTCATACTAGAACAAATCTTTCTGGAGATACCAATCCTCAAAACGATCCATTCAAAATAAGTGTTGAAGGTGACGGAACTTTAGGAACTGATACTTTACCATTAAGCCAGTCTGGTATTACTGTTGTAAACTTACCAAACAATCAATTTAATATTGAACTTAACACTGCTTATGATGGGATTATGATGTTTGAAGTTATGAATATGGGAGGTCAAATAGTTTCTTTTAATAATTTATATAAAGAAGGAGCTGGTTATAGCTATTCTCTAGATATGTCTTATGCGGCAACTGGGGTTTATTTAATCCGTATGGGTGACCAAATATCTAATACATATCAAACAGCAAAAATTATTGTTAAGTAATAAGGACAGTTATCTTATTTTTAATAATTAATGCTTTTAAAGCTGAACAATGATTTCATTGTTCAGCTTTTTTATTTAGTAAAAAATTTAGTTTTATATAATAGGCTTGAGAATCTGTGTTATTAGTATAAAATGTGTTTGTTTTTTGAGTTGTTGTTGTTTTGTTGAGTAAATAGCATCAAATATGCTATTTTATTGAATATTATATGTGAATATTAAAAATAGATTGTATTTTTATCAGCTATAAAAAATAGAAACCTATAACTTAAAAATGAGTATTATGAAATTGAAAATTACATTTTTCTTGTTTGCTTTTGCCGCACTATGCACGGTACAGGCTCAAGAAACAGAACAAGGCCCCTCTTATGTGGGTGAGGCAACACTGGTTAGTGTAACCCCACCTCTTCTTTCACGACTAGATGAATTAACTCCTTCAACTGCAAAAGGTGAAGCTCAAGATGGACGTTCTAGCTTAAAACAACCAAAAAGAAATGTTGTCCCAGGAAAAGGTAATCAAGCAGATTATCTATCTCAAAATCAAGACCTGTTAGCAGGTAAAATTCAAGGTAAAGCAGCCACTGCTGTTTGGGATGCAGCTTATACAGGTTCTAACCCAACAGATCCATCATTAGCAATAGGTCCAGATCACGTATTTGTAGTATTCAATACGGGGTTTGCTATTTTTGATAAAGATGGAAATGAATTATTAGGCGATACGAATCCTTTTCCAGCAATTTTCCCATCAAGTGGATGTTGTGATTTGACAGTTTCTTATGATGCTGCCGCAGACAGATGGGTGCTTTCTTTCTTAGGGAGTGGAGTACAAATGGCTGTTTCTCAAACAGGAAACCCTTTAACAACAGATTGGAATATTTATAATATACCTACTGTTAATGATTATAATAAAGTATCTGTTTGGAGTGATGGTTATTATTTAACAGATCAGGCTAACGGAAATAGATTATATGCAATGGATAGAGCTGCTATGTTAGCAGGTGATGCTGCTGCTTCTATTCAAGGTTTTGCTTTACCAGGTATTGGTACAGATGGTTTTGCGAGTCCTCAAGCTTTAAATGTAACTGATGATAATATGCCAGCTTTTGGTAATGCACCAATCGTATTCTTCCAAGATGATTCTTACAATGGAATAACAGTAGATCATATTAAATTTTGGAGTGCAAATGTTGATTTTAATACACCAGCAAACTCAACAATTAGTGCGCCGCAAGAAATTCCAGTTACACCTTTTACATCTGTATTTGATGGAACTTCATTTCAAAACTTAACTCAACCTAATGCAGGTGGTGGTACTTTAGATGCATTACAAGGTATTGTAATGAACCAAGCTCAATTTAGAAAATTTCCAACATATAACGCAGCGGTTTTTAATCACGTTATTGATACAGATCCTACTAATGGTAAAAGAGCAGCGGTTAGATGGTATGAATTTCGTCAAGATTCAGATGGAGCACCTTGGTCTCTTTACCAAGAAGGAACTTATGAAGGTCCAGATAACAAACATGCTTGGAATGCATCATTAATGATGGATGGTCAAGGTAACATAGGTATGGGGTACACAGGAATGAGTATTGCAGGTCAGGGTACGACAAATGTAAGTTCATACTATACTGGTAGATTTGCATCAGACCCATTGAATACTATGACAGTTGCAGAAGAGCCTATCGTGATAGGTGATGGTGTGATTGTTGGTTCTCGTTATGGAGATTATAGTAAAATAGATATTGATCCAGCTGATGATGAAACTTTTTATTTTACAAATGAAATACACACAGTAGATACTCCTAATAATCAAAGAGCAGCAAACGTAGGTAGATTTAAGATTGCGCCAGATGCAGATGTTGATACAGGAGTAATAGCTTTTGTTGAACCAACAGACGGACCTTTAACTAGCTCAGAGACTGTTACTGTTATGATTAGAAACTATGGTACAGTTTCACAATCTAATATCCCTGTAAGCTTTACAGTGGATGGAGGTACTCCAGTAGTAGAAACATATACAGGTACAATTGCACCAGGCGCTAATGTGTCTTATACTTTTACTGCTACCGCAGATCTTGATACAGATGGTACAACATATACACTGTGTGCAACAACAACACTAACAGGAGATGAAGTTCCAACAAATGATGAGTTTTGTATGGATGTAACTCACCTTGAAGATGTTGATACAGGTGTGGTTTCTGTAGATGCTCCTGCTTCAGGTGCTGGTTTAGGTGCTGCAGAAAGTATTACTGTTACAATTCAAAACTTTGGAGCTTCAACACAAACTTCTATTCCTGTATATTATACATTTGAAGGTGGTGCTGCAGTAACAGAAACTTACACAGGTTCAATTGCACAAGGAGCTACAGATACGTATACTTTTACAACTACAGAAGATTTTTCTGAGTTAGGAGATTATGCAGTAACAGCAGGAACAGACTTAAGTGGTGATGCAGATACGTCTAATGATGAAATTGCAGTTACTATTTCAAACTTTATCTGTCAACCAGAATCTGGATGTCAAGATTTTAATGATGGTGTAACATTGTTAGAATTAGCAGATCAAAGTGTATCTCCAGCATGTGGTACTTCTCCAGCTGGATATAGTGATCAGACAGATATTGTATTTAACTTTGTATTAGAAGACAATCCTTTTGAAGGAAATCTTCAAACAGGATATCAAAACTCTAACTATGCAATCTGGATTGATTTTAATGATGATAATGACTTTACAGCAGATGAAAAAGTAGCTGAAGGTATTACTGGATCAGTTGCAGAGTCTGATACTCCTTTTACAATTAACTTTAATGATTTCCCTTCTGTTTCAAACGGTATGCACCTTATGAGAGTAAGAGGTGGTGATGAAGGATCAGGTTCTGGAGATGTTGATGATCCTTGTGATGATTTACAATATGGTCGTACTAATGACTTTACTGCAAATATTTCTGGTATGTTATTAGGTACAGAAGGAGTAGAATTCTCTGAAGCAGAGTTCTTAATAAACACTTTACCAAATAATCAATTTGAGATACTTTTTAATACAACTCAAATAACAGACGATCTTCCTGTTTATATTACAAACACTTTAGGACAAAAGATGGCTTACTATGTTTTAGAAAACACGGGTAGTGGTTACACAAAAATGTTAGATATGTCTCATGTTTCTACTGGCGTATATTTTGTAAGAATAGGTTCAGATAATTTAAATAAAGTACAACGTATTATTGTAAAATAATTCAAGGTATTTAAAAACTGAAAAAGGGAGCAAATTGCTCCCTTTTTTTATATAAAAATGACTTAAAAGTAGGCTCTTAACTGTACCGTACCCGTGTGAATACTTTTTGCTGTTTCTGTGTCTCTTCCTAAATAACTTAAGTTTAAATCTAAGTACTTAGTTATTTTTTTCTGAAATAATAATTGCCAAGTAAAATTTGTTCCAGATTGTAAACCTTCTAATATTTGATAAGCAACAGGCGAAAATTCGCTTCCTTCAAAATCATTGTTTATATAAGATACTTCTCCGTTTATAGAAAACTTATCTGCATTGGTGTGAAGAAAACCAGTGGTTATTTTATTTTGTTGTAATCGCTCTAGGTCTCCTATTTTATTTTCTTTTATTCCTAATGTATACGTTAGGTCAAAACGTGTTTGTGGGCTTGCTAAATATGAAATCTTAGGGGCTACATCCTGTAAAGCTAGGGTGTAATTTCTACTACTGAAATTTTCTGAAGCACTTCCATTAGTTCCAGTAGAAGCTTTTAGATTAAAGACCCATTGTTCTTGAACCTTGTGCGTAAATTGTAACAAATGACTCTGTAATGTGTTTTCTTGAAGGCCCAATGATATTAAATTATCACTTTTAGTAGATGAATAGGTGTAGCTAGTAGTATAATGCTGTTTTCCTTTATTGAAGAAAAGGACATTTCTAAAATTAAGGTTTAAACCCAGTTGGTCCTCGGCACCATCTTTAAATGGATTTATAGCAAAGGCTTCATTACTACGTTTTACTTTTCTGTCTATAGAGTAGGATGTTTGATTGTAAAAATTACTTAATAGTTTTCTGAAATTTTCTGCATTTACCCATTGTTTTGGGTTTAATGTCAATGTTTGGCTAAAGATGTTTTGTCTAATTTTAATGTAGGTTTGATTAGGTAATAATACGCGTACATAGTTTGCTTCGTCTATAAATTGTGAAATTTCAAACTCTTCTAATTCTTGTATTCCATTTTCATTATAATCTATCCAAGTATAAAAACCTTGACCAGGTTCTACTTCTAGATAAGTAAAATCTTGTTGTGCGATTACCCCACTATTAGATTCTACTGTGGTATTAAAGCGAATTCCATTTTTAAAAAGTGATTGAGCATAACGTATTTGAGTATTTAAAGAAGTTTCGTCTTCTGTAAATTTTTGATCAAGAGCTCTGTATTGCGCTTGTAAAGATAATTGGGCTTCTTTTGTTTTAATTACAGTAGCACTTAACCCATATGTGTTAGTGTTATTAACGCGCTGTAATAGGTTATCCTGTAAGCTATCTGTCACTCTGTATTTATAATAAGCCGCTACATACACCTTTGTGCTGTCTCCTAATCCCGCAAAAACACCATAGTCTTTATAGCGTTGACTTAAATCTGTTAATGAGTTTTTTGCTCTTGTTTCTGCGTTATAAGAAGCCACATTATCTTCGATATCTAAGGTGGCTCCCACCCAAGATTTATTAAGAGAATAAGACGTTCTATTTTTTATTCTGAAAAAGTCTGAATTTATACTATCTCCTTTACTCTTTAAATAACTTGTGTTTATGTTTGATTGTAATTTCCCTTTTTTAAGATTTCCGAAAAGTAAATGGCGATTTCCTGTAAAACTATCTGAAAATCCTAAATGCTGAAATTCATAGCGTGCCATTCCGTTTTTTATGTCATGAACTTCTATTCCGGTTGTGATTAAACTTTGGTTTCCCTCTGTTAATGATAATAAATTCCAGTCGCGATCAAACTCTATATTATATAACCTTTCAATATTGTTGAATTTTTCATCAACATAATCTACATTTCCAAAGGCTTTTATACTTAAAGAATCTTTGGTTTGCAGCATTTGCTGTTCTATGTTTAAATGCGCTGCAACACCAGTATTGTCATCATCATCAATTGATGAAAATAAGTTGAGGTCTTTTTTACTACCAGCAAGTTCAAAATTAATATTTGTTTTTTCTGATGGATTATAAGTACCGTGTACACCTGCAATTTGTAGTTTTTCGGGTGCATTAAGCTGTGTAATAGGTTCGTATTCACCTTGTGGGATGCCATTAACGGGATTGATGTATTCAAAAATATTAGAAATGGCATTTGTATTACTCAGTATATAATTACCATTACCTACACCTACATTGGTAAAACTTACATTGTAAAGGTCTTCTTGTTCAGTAGGTGTATAGATAAAAATCTCGACTCCATTCAGGGTTTCTTTTCTATAGAGAATTTTATTTTCAGAATAGGTGTCTTCAACAGCAGATGGGGCTGTCATTAAATCACTATCATCACCTGCTTGTTGTAATACCTCTACTTGTTCTTCAGATAAATTTTGTTGTAAAGGCTGGTTTTTAGAATCGTTTTCAGAATATACATAAGCCCCAATATTTAGTTTTTCTGAAGTGTACTCTCCACCTCCATAACCTATAAAACGAGTGTAGTTTCGGTCTGTAAATTGATACTCAACTTGTATTCTCATTGTAGCATCAATAGGGTAGGTTGGGTTAAATTTTATTTCACCCGCATTATAATCTATTATATAATCTTTATTTGCCCCTCGCTCTATAGGTATTCCATTAACGTATACTCGTTCACTACCAGAAACGATAAGCACATAGAGCTCGCCATTAGGTCCAATAAGCTTATAAGGGCCTTGATTTCCTTCTTGAGGTAAGATCTCACTGCTAGTAAAAACACCACGTACAATAGCGCCTGAGGCATAAGCTTTTGTAGTACTACCATCTTTATGTTCTACGATACCGCTTAAAGAAATTCCTTGTACTTTTTTTGTGAAAGAAGCAAAATAGCTTTCTGAATTTTGAAGATCTATATCACCAGCACGTATATTCCATTTTTCAGCATAAAGTTCAATGAATATTTGGTCAAACTCATCTAGGTTTTGAGAATAACCACCCGTTTGAGAAGGTAAATTAGAATCTTGTAAAGAAGCTCTTATGGCAACTTTATCATTTAACTGACCTGTAATTTGTAGATCGAGCGAAGAATTTACTACGGCATTTTGATTATTACCTGCGGTAATCCCTCGAGAGATGTTTCCAGATGTGGTGAGACCTTCAAAAGGCGTATATTCTTTATTTATGTTTGTTTTGCCTAGTGTGACTAATCTTGCAGCGTTATCACTGTCTGGAACAATTAAATTTTCATCAAACTCATAATACTTTTTAGTCAAAAATTTTGGGTAGCGTAGGTATTCTATTGTAAGAGAATCTTGACTGTTTAATATTTCTGAAGTACGCATTATACCTGTGTTGTAGTCTATTTGGTACAATAGACTATCTATCTGTTTGTCGTTCTGGTAGACTTTAAAATAAGCTGGGTTTAATGCAATGCTGTCTACTTTTATGCTATCTGTGACGGCAACTTTTTTAACTCTATAGGTGGCGCTATCATCTTGCGCAAGAGCTTCAAAAGAAGTTATTGCGGCAAATAAAACAAATAAGCAAGTAAGTAAATTGCGCATAAAGATTGACTATATATACAACTATGAAGACAGTCTTTTATTTTGTTGATTGTTTATGGAAAACCTTTCTGTGTATACGATGGGTAAAAATACAATGTTATTTACTTTAGCACCTATGAAAATACTTAGTTATAACGTTAACGGAATTCGTGCAGCCATGCGCAAAGAAATGCTTACTTGGCTTACACAAACAGATGCAGATGTTGTTTGCATACAAGAAACTAAAGCAAACCAAGATCAGGTAGATACAGATGCCATTGTAGCAGCAGGTTATCCATACCACTACTGGTTTAGTGCCCAAAAGAAAGGCTATAGTGGCGTGGCTATATTTTGTAAAAATGAACCCAATCATATTGAGTATGGTACCGGAATTGAATCTATGGATTTTGAAGGCCGAAATATTAGAGTAGATTATGACGGTGTAAGCATAATGAGTTTGTATTTGCCAAGCGGAACAAACAGTGCGAGATTAGATCATAAACTAGAGTATATGGCGCTTTTTCAGGATTATGTAAATGAACTAAAAAAAGAGATTCCTAATCTAGTTATTTGTGGTGATTATAATATTTGTCACGAAGCTATAGACATTCATAACCCTGTGTCAAATAAAAATTCTAGTGGATTTTTACCTGTAGAGCGTGAGTGGTTAGGAAATTTTATTGACAGTGGTTTTATAGATAGTTTTAGATTTTTAAACAAAGAGCCAGACAATTATACGTGGTGGAGTTATCGTGCAAATGCGCGCGCAAATAATAAAGGTTGGCGTATAGATTATAACATGGTTGCTACGCCTTTAAAAGAAAAGATAAAAAGAGCCGTTATATTGCCAGCTGCTGTGCATAGTGATCATTGTCCACATATGGTAGAGCTAGATATGTCTGCTTAAACGGGCATCTTTAAACAAAATAAACAAGAGCTTTTTTTCTTCGGAAATGTTCCTGGTTTTAATCTTATTTAAATATTACAAAATGACCTTTAAAAATATAATTTATACTGCCGCTATTACAACGGTACTCTCTAGTTGTGTATCTGGAAAGATTCATGAAGATTTACAAGATAAATACGAGGCATTAAAGGTTGAAAATGCCTCCTTAATGTCGCAGTTAGATAATGTTGAAGGGGCTTCAAGTATTGGTCTTGAGCAAATAAAAGAAGATTTGCAAAAATGTAAAAGTGATAAAACACAATTAGCTATGGATCTAGCTGGAGCTCAAGCTAAATATGATAAGATAAAAGGAGATTATGATGCTCTAGAAGCAAACAGCAGTGAAAATCTTTCTGAGAACTTAGATAGAAATAGAGCGTTATTAACAGAGTTAGAAGCTAAAGAAAGGATTTTAAATACAAAAGAAGCAGACTTAATTGAGCAAGAAAAAGTACTTAAACGAGCACAAAATAACTTAGATGCTAGTGCTGCTCGTGTTTTAGAGCTTGAAGGAATTATTGCAGCAAAAGAAGCCCAAATGGACGCGTTAAAAAATGCGATTTCTGCAGCTTTAACAAGTTTTGAAGGTAATGGGCTTACCGTAGAACAACGTGAGGGTAAAGTTTATGTGTCTATGGAAAACAAGCTTTTGTTTGAAAGTGGAAGCTGGGATGTAAACTCACGAGGACGAGAAGCTGTTGTAGCTTTAGGTAAAGTGCTTGGGGATAATAAAGAGATTGCAGTTTTAATAGAAGGGCATACAGATAATGTGCCTTATGGAGAAAAAGGGTTGATTAAAGATAATTGGGACCTTTCTACAAAAAGAGCAACAGCGATCGTAGCTATTTTAACCGAAAATAATAATATACCTAAAGAGAACCTTACCGCAGCAGGTCGAGGAGAATACGCGCCAATAGCTAGCAATAACACTAGCGAAGGTAAAGCAAAAAATAGACGAATAGAAGTAGTGCTAACACCAAAACTAGATGAGATAAGCAAGTTGCTTAATGAGTAGAAATTAGATTTTTTTACCAATAAGTAGGTTGTTTGTACCTTCAATATTCTTTAGAAGTGAAGTTTCAAAATGAGGTGAATCTTCAAAATATTGAATCACATTATCTGTGTTGATTGTCATTTTTCCGCTAATGCCTAAATTAAAAATAAAAGATCCATTTTTGTTTAATAATGCCGAGATACGCTCACAAAACAACGGGGAGTAAAATTGACTTGGCACTTCGTTATTAATAAAAATATCAATGATGATTAAGTCTTGTTTTTTGTTGTTTTCCTGAACAAATTTAAAGGCATCTTGTTGGCTAATTTCTAAATTATTTGAAGAGCAAATATTAAAATCATTTTTTGCAATTGATATCATTGTTTCATCAATCTCTACAGCATGAATATGACCAGTATACCCAAATTTATCCCTTAAAGAATAAATAACACTACCGCCACCTAGTCCAAGTAGCAATATTTGTTTTGTGTCTGTTAATTTGATTTTATTCAAAGCAAATTCTAAAATCTTTTGGAGCGAGCCATAAGAATAATTGGCGTCTTTAGAATTAAGCATTTTTTTGCCATTATAGATAACTATTTCTAATGCTCCATTTGTTGCAGAATCAAAAGTATCTGTTGTTAAAGGCCATAGATAACTCAGTATTTTTTTCATGAATTTTTGAATAATATCTTTTTAAGTAAACAGTTGTCTGTTTTATGACTCAAAATTAGCTTATTTAATGAGAACGTAAATTGTATGCATGGATTTTAATATACTTTGTTTAAAAAAATATAGCCATTCATTTTTATTAAAAATGAATGGCTATAAAAAAAGCAATCGCTAAATAAGTGTTTACACACAAAATAACGATTGCCTGACAAAAAACTGACTAAAATATTTGGCGTCGAGTTTGAACCCTTAACTAATCATTGATAACTACCTCTAAATTATCAACGTGTTTAGCTAAAAGGTCCATTTTTTTAATGTCGGATAATTTGCTAAATGTGAGTTTTTCCATTTCAAAATCACGTAAAACTTGTTCGTCTACTCGTTCTCCTATGTGCGTAATTAGTTCTGATGCGGTAGCATAACAGTCTGCACTAGGGTCAATAAATTGTAAATAAAACAAAGCTTTAGTGTAATCTTTTAGTACTTCTTGAGCATGGGCTTTCTGTACTAATATCTTACAATGTTCTTCTTTAGATTCTTTAAAGATATTAGTGATGATCCCTTCAGCTTCTTTAAAACATGTTACAGATTCGGGAACATATTTTAAGTGAGCAATTGCTTTAGCGTACTCTTCTCGTTCAATATTTACCTTAACAGTGCTTAATAGTTTGTCACAATTATCTTGGTAAAAAGACACTATGTTTTGATTGCTTTCATCAAAAAATGTTTTGATTTTTGCACTCCTACTAAACTTATTAATTGCGTCAGAAATAGCTTCTTTTGCATCTGGTGCAGTAAGGGTAAAAACCTTTCTGATAGTGTTGAATACATAGTCGTCACTTTTACCTTGTGAGCTTAACTTTATTTCAACTTTTACCACCTTTACTACTTGAACCTCACCTGCAGTTTTTTCACTAAGAACCCTAATTTTTGGTACTATAATGAAAGGACTTTGGTTTGAAAAAAGATTTTTAGATGAGTAAGAATCTTTAACTATATCTGTTAGGTGTTCATATTGCGCTTTGCTAACTAACCTACTGCCTTCTGGTGTATCAAAAGTATAATTAGCTTGATAAACATCATCTTGAGCCCATGAAAAAGAGGTGTTCAAGAAACAAAAAATAAAAATTATACCTGATCTTAAAATATTTTTTAACATTATTCCATAGATTTTATAGTGATATATAATTTTTGTCCGTGTATGTTTCTACTAGCCTGAACCCCCTTACTTCTAAGGTATCTAATTACAGAAGAAGCAAACCTATTTAAATTATAAGGTCTTCCTGTTTCTTGATCAAAAAGCGGAATTCTAACTTCATCATAGAGCATTTTGTTTTCTAATACTCCACTTAGATTTGCTCTACCTTTATAAGCATTAGTCGCAATCCAGTCTTCAATAAGTTCATTTAGATACTCATTGTCTTTGGTAGCGGTATCAAAATCAATTTCAGTTTCTTCACTTAAGTTAAACTCAACCATACAAGCACGACCAATCTCACGAATTTCATCAGTCTTAACCATTAAGGTGTTTAGAAACTCTTCTTGTATACCAGCAAATGCTTTTTGAATTAGCTTATCATAATCTTTAGTAGCAAACTTAGCCGTACCCGTTTTGTTTGAAAAACTTGCTCCAGTATGAGTTTCATATGCTGTCACGTTTAACACTGTATTTGTTAGTGAGCCACTTTCAGTTATTTGAACATCTACTTGTACGTAAAAATCAGCACCAGATGTTGTCAATAAATCTGATTTAAAATTTGATTGTCTGTCTGATGTAAAAGCAGAATTTGCTTGTGCCGCTCTTAAATTTGCTACAAAATCTACAGTAGACCAACCTCTTTGGTCGAATGCTTCTTTTACCATAGAAACAGCTGTTCTAATATGTGGATTTTCTTCTAGGACAGTTCTAACGTCTTCAGACTGCTTGTTGTATGGTACAACCATTATTTTTGCTAGAGCACGTTCAGATTCTCCACTTTGAGTGGATGCAATTTGTGGTGCATTTTGAGCAAAAATAGGCTGTATGCTAAGGCAAATTAGAAATAATATTAAAACTGTATTTTGTAATTTTTTTGTGATCCCTTCCATTAAAATCCTATTTTATTGATGATTTTATTGTTTTCAAATTCTTTACGCAACATGTTGTAGTTTATAGTAAAAACAGATGAAGCACTTACACAGTTTTTCTCGTCTTTACATTCGTACAGTGTGTCTTTAGAATCTGTAACGAAACGTAAGTATCCACTTTCCCAAAACTTATCAAAATATGCTTTGTGTTTTGTTTCTACAGATTCCCCTTTTCTAATCATTGGGTTTTTAAAATCGGTACCTACAAAACCAAAGTAAAATAATTGTTGTAAAGCTTTCTTTTGAGCTAATTTTACAGCATTTCTATCTCCTTTTCCTTTCTTACTCTCTACCTCTGGTCCATAGCCACGTAAGGTAACAGCCCCTTGTGTGTCGTGTGCTATTACAGATGAGTCTGAGTGTGGGTTGTATACTTTTGTTGTAGAACAGCTACCTAGTACTAATAAAAGTGCTAATACGGTTAATTGTAATGTTTTCATATTTTCTTAGTTGAATTTGTTATTATTTTATTGTGTTAAGACTCTTAATTTGCTTTCGTTTTTGATAGCGCTTTTAAAAGCTTTTTCAGTATAAATTACTTTTGCTTCAGAGAAATTATCGTCATCTACTCTAATGACTGTAGCAATAGCTATTTTTTTATTTCTCTCAATTGTTTTGTCTGCTATAGTCACCTCTGTTACTTCTTGGATGTCTAGCATTTGGCCTGGATATAATCCTATTTTATGACCTCCGTTTATTATGAATTGGCCTTTTGCTTTCTCGTTCCAGTTTATAATTTCAAGTGCCACAGGAAAATTTTTCCCTGTAAATTTTTGAATGTTTAACTCTAAACGTTGTAATGCCATAATAAAGGCATCTTCCTTATGAGATTGTATTTCTTCAAGACGATCCTCTTTATCAGAGATCACTTTTAATTCATCTTTAGATAAATATTCTTTTCGGGCTTTTAATATCAGGTTAGAAGGTTCAATAAATTCACTGCTTATGTTTTCTGTTGCTAATATTTGTCCAGTAGAAATATCTAATACTTTAATTTGTAATTGAAGCATTGATTCCCAACCTCTTCTTATTTCAGAATGCCTTAAGCTTAATATTGAAGTAGAAATTAAATAGCTTGCACCTAAACTAACACCATCGGTTACATTAGGTTCACTATCCATAAATGATTCGGTTCTTTGTAGGTTTTTTTCGTTTTCTAATTCGTCTAATTGCTCCCTATCTACTACTGAGAATTTTCGAGCTGTTACAAATTTGTTTAATACAGATTGCTGAATGGTTTGAGCATCTGCTTTGCTGATCATTGTTTCATCATAAGATATTGGTATAAACGCAATACTTATTTTTTCTTGAGCTAATATTTTTAAGCTAGAGAAAAACAGAAAAATGATAAATAGTTTTTTGTTCATTTTAATTGTTTTTTGCGAAAAAAATCGAACTCTAACGTCTTAAAGTTCTCTTTTATTCAAGTTTTTTATCGAGGCCAAAATTGGGCAAGTTTCAAGATACAACCTAAAAATTGATAGGTAGTAAGCGGGTAGTTTTAATAAAAAGCAGTTTTTTTTGTTGACTACCCGCTAGGTAGTTTTGTCTTAAAGTGCTGTTTTGTAGGAGTTTACTTGTTTTTTGTTAAAATCATCAGTAACAGATACGATGCAAGTAAAGTTCAGGTAGTTCTCTGTTTTAAAAAAGAATAAATTTATGTGACTAAAAATATAAGCTGAATTAATACTTTTTGTAGGTATAATATGACAGTTTATCGTCTTTTACACTCTATATTTGTAAAAAACACCTTTAAAATCTTAAAAATTGTTACGATATATTCTACTAATCTTATGTTTAAGTTTATCTAAATATGCTTTTAGCAATGAAATTTATAGCAGTCAAAAACTAAATCAAGATAAGGTTGATGAATTAGTGAAAACAGATCAAAAAATCATTGATTTAGAAAATATTATTTATGATCCTACATCTACACCTAAAGAAATAAGTAAGGCTTATTTAGAGAAATATAACATTTACAAGGGGTTGTTTAATTATACTCAAGCTTTAGAAAATTTAGACTTGTCTTTAGAGGCTGCTTTATTAACAGATGAGAAAGAAAAAGCACTAATAGAGTATAAAATTGAAAGATTATTCGTTCATTTTGACTTACTAGAGTTTGATAAGGTAATCGAAATGGTGTCTACAATTACCGAAGAGGATTTGTCTTATGTAAATGATGAAACTCAAGGGTTTTATTATTCTGCTTTAGCTTATTTAGAGATTAGACAAGACCATTATAAAGAAGGAGATGTTTATTTAAACAAATCTTTAGAACTATTAAAGAAAAGTGCTCCACGTCACTTACCGCTTGTGTATCGAAAAAAAATAAGCCTTTATAAGAAACAAGGGTTACATGATAAGGTTATTGATAGTTTTGAAAAGGGGTTATATTATGCAGAGAAATATAATATTGAGATATATATTATTGCTATGTATGATGATATTTCATTTTATTATTCTGAAATTGGAGATTTAGAAAGTGCACTAGAAGCCACTAGAAAAGTAAGAGATTTGAGCGTTGAATTTAATGGCCATAATAAAAGCGGTAGATTACAATTATTAGAGAAAAAACTACTTGAAAAACGAAGACTTCAAGAGGCTAATGAACAGAAAAAAATTCGCTGGATACAGGTAGGTCTTATCTCTATATTAACAATTAGTTTGTTCTTTTTGTATTATTTTTTTAAAATAGCTAAACGTAAACGTTTAGTTGCAGAACAGCAACTTGAAAAAAATCGAGAAGAATTAGAACGCCTTACAAAGGAGTTAAACGAATCTGGTCAAACAAAATTAAAACTTGAAGATTATAATCTTTCAGAAAGACAAAATCAAATAATTGTATTGGTGAAGCAAGGTAAAACCAATAAAGAGATTGGTGCAGCGCTTTTTATTTCAGAAAATACTGTAAAATATCATCTTAAAATTATATATGATATTTTAGGTATAGGGAACCGTACCGAACTTTAATTTTCAGTATACATATATTAAGCACACTTAATCAATATTTTTAACTGTATACTGTATTTGAAGAATAGATCTTTTTTTTAAAATCTGAAGGTTTTGCTTTTTCAATTTTTTTAAAACTACTACAGAAATATTCATAAGAATTAAAACCACATTTATAAGCTATTTCTTGTAATCTATAATTTCCTTTTTTAATCATTATTTTAGCTTGTCTCACTCTTTCGTGACGTATATAGTCAATAGGTGTATGTCCTGTACAAACCTTAAACTTTTTGAAAAAGGTAGTTTGCCCTAAACCAGATATTTCAGTTAACTTTTCTGTGGTCAATTTTTCTTTAATATTATTTTGTATGAAAGAGATCACTTTTCTAACCGCAGTATCTTCAATGCTTTGTTCAAAATCCATTTTCAGTAGGTTTAATCCTTCAGTGCAAAAAAGCCTTAATAAAACTTCTTTAATTATTAAATCGTCTATCAGCGATTTGTTAGCTGTTTTGTGTTCTAGTTGATGTTTGTATAGACGGGTAAATGCTTGGATTAATAATTTGTCATTAGAAACAAAAATTTTTTTGTCTCCATCTGTGGGTTCGTTGTGTAGTAGTTGTGAGTTATTAGTCGTGTGCAGTATATCTTCATATATAGATTGTAGATAAGAAGGAGTTAGTTCTAAAACTAAACATTTTGTAGGATTATTAACCGAAGCATTTGGGATGCTAATTGTGTTTATAGTTTCCTTTTCAGGAATTAGAAATGAACCTGGGAAAAATTCAAACTTTACATTATCTGTTTCTATTGTTTTATGTCCTTGTAGCATTAAAGTTAATACGTGTCTTTTAAAATAAAACTTTACATTTTTACAAGAACAATTAGTTTCATAAATACTTAGTTTACCATGTTGAAGTGGGTAATCTGTGCCGCGTTCTATAAATTTTTCTACCATTATGATGATTATTACATTGACACCTTAAGTATTCTTCAGAAACATTAAGGATATTTCAGTTTATATAGTATTGTGTTTAATTTGTAGTGTAATTTACAGAATAATGAATTAATAACGTAGAATAATGTAGATATAATATTTAAAACTTAGATAAATTGCGGTATTAACAAAACATTCTAAGAGATGAAAAACTATACTTTTACGATAAACGGTAATCCCGTTTCTACAGCAAATACATTTGATGTTAAAAATCCTGCTACAGGTGAACTAATAGGAAAGGCTTCAATTTCAAGCAAATCTGATGTTGAAGAAGCAATAACTTCAGCTAAAGCTGCACAGCCTAAATGGGCTGCAAAGACAAATGAAGAGCGGAAAGCTATTTTAATGAAAGTTTCTCAAGTGCTTATTGACAATACTGATTACTTAGCAAATTGGATTACCAAAGAACAAGGGAAACCTATGGCAGGACCAGGAGCTATGTTTGAGATGCAAGCCTGTGTTGGGTGGACCCAAGTGCCGGCTTCATTAGATTTACCAGTAGAAGTCGTTTTTGAAGATGATACCCGTAGAGATGAAATGCACCGAAAACCATTAGGTGTTGTTGGGGCAATTGCACCTTGGAACTGGCCTTTGATGATTGCTATTTGGCAAATTATTCCAGCACTTCGCGCTGGAAATACTGTGGTGCTTAAACCGTCTGAATATACTACTATTGGTACTTTAGAAATGATTAGGTTAATGAATACTGTTTTACCTGAAGGCGTGTTAAATTCTATCTCTGGAGATGGGAAAGTAGGTGCGCAGTTAACTAGCAGTAAAGAAGTGGATAAGATCATGTTTACAGGGAGTGAAAGTACAGCCCGTAAGATTATTGAGGCTTCTGAAGGTAATATGGCCAGATTAACGTTAGAGTGTGGCGGGAATGATGCTGCGATTATTCTCCCTGGAACAGAAATGCACTCTAAGATAGGTGATTTATTTTGGGGGGCATTTATTAATATGGGACAAACTTGTGCTTGTGCAAAACGCTTATACGTGCATGAGGATGATTACGATAGAGTGGTAACTGCGCTAGACGCTATTTCAGCACAAATGCCAATGGGTAATGGAATGGATGAAGGTGTGTTGTTAGGGCCTATTCAGAACAAAATGCAATTTGATAAGGTTAATAATCTAGTTGAAGATGCAAAAGCAAATGGTGCAACTATTATTAGAGGCGGAAGTCCAATGGATGGAGCAGGTTATTTTTATCCAATTACATTAGTTGGGGATATTGATAATGGTGCTAGATTGGTAGATGAAGAGCAATTTGGTCCAGTATTACCGATAATTAAGTATAAAACAGTAGAAGAAGCAATACTAAAAGCAAACGATACTAGAACAGGTTTAGGTGGATCTGTTTGGGGAGATGATTTAGAAGAAGCCGCAAGGGTTGCCTCTTTAATAGACACAGGTACAGTTTGGATTAATCAGCATGGAGCGATCCATCCTATGGTGCCGTTTGGTGGGGTTAAAGACTCTGGTTATGGTGTTGAGTTTGGGGTAGAGGGTTTAAAATCTGTTACAAGCCCACAAATAATAAGTATTAAAAAGCAAGTTCTTACTAAGGCTTAATCTTCTTTTCTCTTTAACTAATTTAAATAAAACATTATGAATTACGATTATATAATTATAGGTGCAGGTTCGGCAGGTTGTGTACTTGCTAATAGACTTTCAGAAAACCCAAACAATAAGGTATTGCTTTTAGAAGCTGGAAGTCCAGACAATGATCCAAATATACAAGCTCCTAATGCTTGGCCAGCTACTTGGCAAACTGAAAGGGATTGGGCATATATGACGGTACCACAAAAAAACGCTGGAAATACACCGAGGTATTGGCCTAGAGGAAAAACACTAGGTGGTAGTAGTAGTATAAATGGAATGATTTACATTCGTGGCCATCATACAGATTATGATAATTGGGCTTATCAAGGATGTCAAGGATGGGATTATGAAAGTGTTCTGCCTTTTTTTAAAAAATCTGAAAATTTTGAAAGAGGTGAATGTGATGTTCATGGTGCAGATGGACCTATGCATGTAACTTCTATTAAAAACCCAAACCCAATTTCAATAGCTTCAATAGCTGCTTGTAAAGAAATAGGATTACCTACTACAGATGATTTTAATACTAACATTTGGGGAGCAGGAATGAATGATCTTTCTGTAACGCCAGAAGGAGAAAGATGCTCAACAGCAAAAGCTTTTTTGGTACCAGTGCTATCACGGGAGAACTTAACAATTATTACAAACGCCGCAGCACAAAAATTACTGTTTGAAGGAGATCAATGTGTTGGTTTAAAATACAAAAAAGAAGGGGCGTTTTTTACGGTTAATGCTGCTAAAGAAGTCATTGTTTCAGCTGGAGCCATTGGATCTCCTCAATTATTGATGCTCTCTGGTATTGGTGATGCTGAAGAATTAAAAGTGCATGGTATTGAAAGTGTTATTGATTTGCCTGGTGTTGGTAAAAATTTACATGACCATTTATTGGTAAGTGTTATTTTTGAAGCAAAACAACAGATTCCTGCTCCACAGGCAAACATTCTTGAAGCTCAGTTATTTTGGAAAAGTCGAGAAGATATGATTTGTCCAGATTTACAACCACTTTTTATGGGGCTGCCATATTACGCTCCAGGCTTTGAAGGTCCAGAAAATGCATTTACTTTATGTGCAGGATTAATTAGGCCTGTTAGTAGAGGAGAAATAAAATTAAACTCTGCCGTTGCTGAAGATTCACCGTATATTGACCCTAACTATTTAGGTGAACAGGCAGATTATAATGCGTTGCTTGAAGCTGTAAAATTGTGTAGAAAATTAGGATATACTAATGCAATGAAAGACTGGGTAAAAGAAGAAGTATACCCTGGAAAGAATGCTGATACTGCTGCAATTGAAGATTATATTAGAAAATCTTGTTCTACCTATCACCATATGGTTGGTACTTGTAAAATGGGTGTTGATAGTATGGCTGTTGTTGATCCACAATTAAGGGTGAGAGGTGTAAAAGGATTAAGAGTTGCTGATGCATCTATTATGCCAGCTGTTGTTTCCGGAAATACTAATGCTCCAACTATAATGATTGGTGAAAAAGCTGCAGATATGATTTTAAATAGCTAATGTCCTTTTATCTTTATCGATAAATATAATTTATTAATTTATGTATAATAAAAATATAGAAACCTTGCCATTACGAGAGCTACGGGCATTGCAAAATACTCGACTTACTGCTTTAGTACAGCGGCTTTATAAGACAGTTCCGTTTTATAAAAATCAATTTGATGTGATTGGACTTTCTCCAAATGATATTAATTCAATAGACGATCTTCATAAAATTCCATTCACTAAAAAAACAGATTTAAGAGATAATTATCCGTATAAAATGTTTGCTAAGCCTTTAAATGAGATTAGTAGAATTCATGCTTCAAGTGGTACAACAGGTAAACCAACTGTTGTAGGGTATACAAAAGCAGATTTAGATGTTTTTGATGAGGTAGTTGCAAGATCTTTAGCTTGTGCAGGTGCAAGACCTGGTATGAAGTTGCATAATGCCTATGGTTATGGTTTGTTTACAGGTGGATTAGGAATTCATGGTGGTGCCACCAAATTAGGTATGGCGGTAATTCCAGTTTCTGGCGGAATGACAGAACGACAACTAACCATTCTTCAGGATTTTAAACCTGATATGATATGCTGTACACCTTCTTATGCACAAACATTATCTGAAGCATTAATTAAAAATAATATTGACTCTAAAGATTTAGCTGTCAAATATGCAGTACTTGGAGCAGAACCATGGACAGAAGCTATTAGAACTCAAGTAGAACAAGGTTTAAATGTAAGTGCTACAAATATTTATGGTTTAAGTGAAATAATAGGCCCTGGAGTATCACAAGAAGATTTTGAAGAAAAAGGAACGGGAAGTTATATTTGGGAAGATCATTTCTTCCCTGAAGTTGTAGATAGAGATACAGGATTGCCTTTACCTTATGGAGAAGAAGGTGTGTTAGTGTTTACGACGCTAACTAAAGAAGCTTTTCCAGTTTTAAGGTATTGGACAAATGATATTTGTTCTATTAATTATGATCCAAATTCAAAACGGACACATATTAAAATGTCTTCTATTAAAGGAAGGTCTGATGATATGTTGATAATTAGGGGAGTTAACTTATTTCATACGCAAGTGGAAGAAGTGATACATGAATTTCCTTCTTTAAGTCCAATTTATCAATTAATTGTTGAGAAAAAAGGAATAATGGATGGAGTTACAGTTGCTGTAGAAGTTGTTTCTGGTGTTGATGTTGAAAGTTTAGCATTGAAGCAACAATTAATTAAAAAGATTAAAAATAGTGTCGGTTTAACCATGGGCGTGATGCTCAAAAATCCAAATTCAATACCTCGTAGTCAAGGAGGAAAATTGAATAGAATAGTAGATAAGAGGTAATAAACATGTTATGCCTAACCAAAGTAGTTAGGCCATGCTTGTTTTAAACAAAAAACTCCTTTTTATAGTAAGATCTATAAAAAGGAGTTTTTTAAGTATATGTGTTTTTTGTTTATTCTACCGTAACAGATTTTGCTAGATTACGTGGTTGATCCACATTTTTATCTAACATCACTGCAATGTGATATGATAACAACTGTAAAGGAATAGTAGTAAGAAGCGGAGTGAGTGTTTCTGGAGTATCTGGTACTTCCATAACATAATCTGCTAGTGCAGCCACTTCAGTGTCTCCTTCAGTCACTACTGCGATTATCTTACCACTTCGTGCTTTAATTTCTTCTATGTTACTAACTACTTTACCGTAATGATTACAGTTTATAGCAACCACAACTACAGGCATCTGATCATCAATAAGGGCAATTGGCCCGTGTTTCATTTCAGCAGCTGGATATCCTTCTGCGTGTATGTATGATATCTCTTTTAACTTTAATGCTCCTTCAAGAGCAACAGGGAAGTTTACTCCTCTTCCTAAGTATAAAAAGTTTTTAGCATTTTTAAATACAGCAGCAATTTCCTCTATTTTTTCATTACTTTTTAAAGCAGCTTCTACGTGACCTGGAATAAGTTCTAGTTCACGAAGGTGAAGCATGTAGTCAGACTGAGCGATAGCGCCTTTAACTCTACCTATTTCTAGTGCCATCATTGTAAGCACAGTAATTTGAGTTGTAAATGCTTTTGTAGAAGCAACACCAATTTCTGGACCTGCATGAGTATACGATCCACTATGAGTTTCTCTTGATATAGTAGACCCTACTACATTGCAAATTCCATAAACAAATGCACCTCTTTGCTTAGCTAGTTTTATGGCTGCTAAAGTATCTGCAGTTTCACCACTTTGAGAAATTGCGATTACAATATCTTTTTCTGTGATGATAGGATTTCTGTATCTAAATTCACTTGCATATTCCACTTCTACAGGGATGCGAGTCCATTCTTCAAAAATATATTCTGCTACAAGACCTGCGTGCCAAGAAGTACCACAAGCAATAATAATAATGCGATCTGCATTTGTAAATCTTGATATATTATCGTCTAAGCCACCAAGCTTAATGATACCTTTATTTGCTAATAATCTACCTCTGTAGGTGTCTTTAATTACGGTAGGTTGTTCGTAAATTTCCTTAAGCATAAAGTGGTCATAACCACCTTTTTCTATCTGCTCAAGGTTAAGTTTTAACTTTTGGATGTTAGCATTAACAAGTTTGTCATTTTTAATTTTTCGAACCCTAACTTCGCGGCCAAGTCTAATAATAGCCATTTCTTCATCTTCAAGATAAATAGCATCTTTAGTGAATTCAATAAAAGGAGATGCATCACTAGCGACAAAAAACTCATCTTCACCAATACCTATTGCTAATGGGCTCCCTAGTTTTGCGACTACTAATTCATTAGGTTTTTTTATGTCAAAAAGTGCGATTGCATAAGCTCCAACTACTTGGTTAAGCGCAATCTGAACTGCTTTTCCTAATTTTACATCTTCTTGTTTTTTTATTTCTTCAATAAGATTAACTAGTACTTCTGTGTCTGTATCACTTTTAAAAGTATACCCTCTATTAATTAGTTCAGTTTTAAGAGAGGCGTAGTTTTCTATGATTCCATTATGAATTAGAACTAGATCTCCACTATTAGAACAGTGTGGGTGTGAGTTTACATCATTAGGTATACCGTGTGTAGCCCATCTGGTATGACCTATACCAACCGATCCTTTTGTTTCTATCTCTTCGGCAACACGTGCTTCTAGATCTACAACTTTTCCTTTTGTTTTGGATAGTTGAATTTTTTTACCGTCAAATAATGCAATTCCTGCACTATCATAACCACGATATTCTAGACGTTTTAGTCCATTAATAATAATTGGGTAGGCTTGTTTGTTACCTATGTAGCCGACAATTCCGCACATAATTAGTTAGTTATTGGTTAGGGTCTGTATAATAAATCTCTAAAGTAAGACGCTTCTCTTCATTTGGGGTTGCGTTACCATATAGTATTGTTCCTTCAGGAGATTGTAAACTTACTTCTGGAACGTATTCTATACCTGGAGATTGTATGTTTCTTAATTTTAAAAAATTTGGGTTAATCACATCTTGAGCAACTACTAGACCTAGTTTTACACCTGTTGAATCTTGGTTTACTAGATTGTTCATAAAGTTAGTAATTCTAACTTTATAATAACTACCATTGTCACTATCGTCACGCTCAAGTCTTCCTAAATGTGTTGTTACTGCATCTACTAATTCAGTTTCACTAATAGTAGGGTCAAGATCATAGTCTGTAAGTCTTTCATTATTTTTAAAATCATAAATAAAAATACGTTCTGGCTCTGTTTCACCTCCTACCATTAGGTCTTGGTTTACGTGAAAGACTAGATTTGCTTCGTTAATTAGCCAACCTTTTTGTCTTATTTCATCAAGCTCATCAGGTATTCCGTTAGGCTGGTTAACAACTCCAAAATCATTATAACCTATAGAATCTTCATTTCCAAAAAGTTCGATGATAGACATAATCCCTTCACCACCGCGTAAATATAGGTTTTCTTCTCCATTTACACGATCTACATTTAGTAAATCATTGGCAATAGTAGGGTTTAATGTTGTGTCAAAAGTGTTGACTGAGATACTGTTTAAAGTTAATTGAAAAACATCTGTACCTCTCTCGTCTACTTCGTCGTCGTCGTCAAAAGTATATGAGATGTCGATTACAGCTTCTTCAAGATTTAAGTTCACCAAAGTTCCATTAGCAGTAATATTACTTGCTTTAATATAGATTCCTCTAAAGTAGTTTAAGAAATTTGAATTACTCAAAAGCTCAGGTTGTCCAGATTTATCAATAATTAATTGTTGAAAGAAATCTGATGATAATTGTGCTCTAAGTCCTGGCGCAAATCTAGTGGTCTCTTCATCGTCATCTTCACCTTCTACAAGTGCAATTTCTGATGCGCTTGGTGTGAATTCAGGGATTTCGAGTAAGCTAGTAGAAAGATAATCTTCAAATAATGAACCTTCATCTGTATAGTAACGTTGAGCCTCTTCAAAATTAGAAGTTGGATCTAGATTACGAAGCAGGTAAGTGCTTTCAAAAAACTCAAGTCTAATAGGTGATGACCCATAAATAGAATCTAATGTATATTCAGTTACTTCATCTTCTGTTTCTCCTGCCGTACTAAAATAAGGGATATAAATGTAAACACTATCTACAACAGCATTCTCACCAAAATCAGGGTCTGATTCAGATAAGTTTACTTGAGTTAAAATATTTGCCGTACTTTCCCCAAAAACAGGATCAGAATAAGTTCCTAATTGGTATTTAGTCACATTATTGGACCTAAATGGTGATAGTTTTCTGCTGTAAGCAACAACGGTAGCTTCTCTGTTTACCTCTACGTTAAGTCCTTGGTCATTAACAATTTCTGTTCCTATGCTTTCAAAATCTTCTGAACATGATGCAAGTCCGATAATGATTGCAAAAATCGCCACTGTGTAAGGCAAAAAAGGGTTCTTTTTCATACGTTTATTCTTCAGTACTCTCTAGTACTTTGTTTTCATAAAAATCTAAATACGAATGCTCTAGATCTTCTGGTTTCTGAAATGGTAATACTGGTATATTACGGGATTTAATAAAACTATTTATCTCATCTGATACTTCTTCAGATCCCATAATTACAGCATCTGAATTTTTAATAGCAACTTTCATTAAGTTGATAAAATCTGGAGTTTTCAATTCTTCAAGATTTTCTTCTTCCATACCATCATATAGTACTTTGTCTATAACTTTGGTGTTTAACGTTCCAGAAAAACCTTGATTGTATACTGATGTAATTATTTTACTATTTTCAAATAACGGCTCATTTCCGTAGTAATTACGTAGGTAAAGAGGTAAAAAAGAAGCAAGCCATCCATGTACATGTATAATATCTGGTGACCAGTTTAGTTTTTTTACTGTTTCTATAACTCCTTTTGCAAAGAATATAGCGCGCTCATCATTATCTTTAAAGTAATTACCATCTTCATCTGCATACATAGCCTTACGCTTAAAGTAATCTTCATTGTCAATAAAGTAAACCTGCATGCGCTCTTTTGGTATAGAGGCCACTTTAATAATAAGTGGCATATCTAGGTCATTAATCACTAGATTCATTCCTGATAGGCGTATTACCTCGTGTAATTGGTGACGACGCTCGTTTATATTACCGTATCTCGGCATAAAAATTCTAATCTGCCCTCCGTTGTTATTCACCATTCTAGGGGCTTCAAACGACATCGAAGAAATCTCGGTCTCAGGTAAATATGGTATTACTTCTGATGACACATACAAGATCCTTTTATCTTTCATCCTTTTTATTTTTACACCATTATCCTATAATGAAAAACATTCTCCTGGAAGAATGACGACAAAAACCGCCGTGCATTTCAATAAAATAATAGTTAGTTAGTTTATTTGTTTAAAAACATGCAAAATTACGAAATTTTATGCAGTTTAAGAGTAATAACTTAATTTTGCTTTTTTATGAAAATATACCAATGAATATATATAAAACACAGACAGAATTACAAAGCTTTATAAGTGATAAAATGCCGGAAACAGTAGGTTTTGTGCCAACTATGGGGGCGTTGCATGATGGTCATCTTGAGCTAGTAAAAAAAGCGCTCGAAGAAAATGAAGTTTGTGTTGTAAGTATTTTTGTGAATCCTACCCAATTTGATAACGCAAGTGATCTTAAAAAGTATCCTCGAACACTTCATAAAGATGCAGCTTTGTTAAAACAAGTAAGTGATAAAATTCTTGTCTATGCTCCAGATGCTAAAGATCTTTATGGAGATAAAGTACAATCTGCTCAATTTGATTTTGGACCAATTGCTAAAGAGATGGAAGGTGCTTTTAGACATGGTCACTTTGATGGTGTTGGTACAGTGGTTAGCCTATTGTTTGATGCGGTGAAACCTTCTGCTGCTTATTTTGGTGAGAAAGATTTTCAGCAGTTGCAGATTATTAAAAAATTAGTTGAAATTAAACAGTATGATATTCGTATTGTTGGATGCGACATTGTTAGAGAACCAAGTGGATTGGCAAGAAGCTCAAGAAATACAAGACTTAGTGCGTTAGAGTTTGAAAAATCTACACTTATTTACAAAACACTAAAGCATGTAAAAAATCAATGGAATTCTTTAAGTATAGAAGAGCTTAATCAGTATGTGGCTTCTATGTTTTCAGATCAAAAGATGTTCGATTTAGAGTATTTTGTCATTGCAAACGAAGAAACTTTAAAAACGGCACATACCAAAAGCAAAAAAGATAATTACAGAGCTTTTATCGTTGTATTTGTTGGAGATGTAAGGCTTATAGATAATATTTATCTAGGAAAAGGTTAAAAAGTATATAACAAGGAATTATGATAGTTTTGGTTTTATTTTCTGAAATCTTAAGTATCTTTGCAGTATGTTAATACACGTTGTAAAATCTAAGATACACAGAGTAAAAGTCACTGGAGCAGACCTAAATTACATAGGGAGCATAACCATTGATGAAGATCTTCTAGACGCCGCAAATATTGTGGAAGGGGAGAAAGTGCAAATTGTTAATAATAATAATGGTGAAAGATTAGAAACCTATGCTATTCCTGGACCTAGGGGTAGTGGCGAAATTACCCTTAATGGTGCTGCGGCCCGTAAAGTAGCTCCAGGTGATATATTAATATTGATTACCTATGGTATGATGACCATTGAAGAGGCTCAAAAATTTAAGCCAAGTTTGGTCTTTCCAAATGAGGATAATTTACTTACCTAATTTTGAATAAAACATTCTCACAAATTTTAAAGATTGCCATCCCTCTTGGGCTTGGCATTTTTTTAATCTGGTATATTTTTAGTGATTTTACAGATACTCAAGTTGAAGATTTAAAGTCTTATTTTAGAAATGCTAATTATGGTTATGTTATTATAGCTGTAAGTCTCAGTATTTTTAGTCATATTTCCCGAGCATATAGATGGTTATTTATGCTTGAGCCTCTTGGGTATAAGCCTAAGTTGACAAATAATTTTATGTCAATTGCAGTAGCATATTTGATGAATCTTGGGATTCCAAAGAGTGGGGAGATAACACGTGGGGTTTTATTAAGTAGGTATGAAGGTGTTCCTTTTGACAAAGGGTTTGGTACTATAATCTCTGAACGCGTAGTGGATTTAATTTTTCTATTAGCTTTTACGCTTTTAGCTATTTTTTTAAAGTATGATATACTTTTTGCTTATGTTACAGAGCTAATCCCTATTAAAAAACTGCTAATTCTCGGTGTTGTTGGTGTTGTACTTTTAATAGTGGGGTATGTATTGCTTAGATATTTAAAATTTGGTTTTATTTCAAAAATAAAAACATTTATCTCTGGTCTTAAGGATGGTGTGCTTAGTATTTGGACAATGAAGAAGAAAGGTGCTTTTGTTTTTCATACTTTTTTAATTTGGGGTTTATATATACTTTCATTTTATTCGGCAACCTTAGCTCTTGAGCAGACATCAGACATTGCGTTTAGTACATTGATAATAACCTTTGTTGTAGGTAGCTTTACTTTTGCTTTTACAAATAGTGGTTTTGGTACATATCCTGCAGCAGTAGCTGGAGTTCTTTCGTTATTTGCTATAAACTTTACTGTGGGTACTGCCTTTGGATGGATAGTTTGGGCGTCAAATATTGCTGCAATTCTATTAATTGGAATCACATCTCTCGTTGCTTTGCCTATATATAACAAAGCTAAAATTAGCAAATAAGAAACATAGTTGTACTTACTAAAAACTTAAAATTTACGCAGGTTCTTCTTCAAATTTATTTACTAATAAAGCTTCAATAAAATTTGTGTTTTTTACAGCCCATAAATATAATGGTTGATTTGAACCAAGGCGTAATTGCTTCTTTATAAAATTTATTTCTTTATTTACAGATGTGATTGAAATATTTAGTTTTTTAGCAATTTTTTCTGAGCTTATATAAAAACCAATATAGGCGATAATTTTAGTCTGAATTTCTGTGAAATTGGTGTAGTTTGATAATTGATCTTCATCTATCTTGTCGTAAATCTCTTTAGACAAATACCTTTCGTTATTGTGAACTTTGTCTAAGCAGGTTAATACTTCGTATTTCCCGTCATTACAGCTTATACAACCAAAAACATTGAATTGCATGGCTACTACTATGTCAATTTCGTTTATTTCTTTAAAAACTAAAATGAACTTTGTTTTGCTGTTTTTTTTAAGTGCTTCCTTTATTATTTTCAGTCCTTCTATGTCTTCGTAGGCTGATTTTAATATGCAGAGGTCTGGTTTTTCTCTTATAACATATCTAAGTACTTTCACACCACTACATTTTTTTCTAGTGATAATGTAGTCTTTGTCAATTAGAGATTCTTCAATAGATGTGTTGTTATTTTCGCAATAGTGTGCGATGAAAACTTGTTTGTTTTTCATGAGTTGCAATTTATATTACAAGACATTACACCATGTGTCTAGCTATGAAAAATAGATGTAGGTCTATTTTTCAGGGAGTTAGGGTGTTAGTGTTTTGTAAAAAATTAATTTATTTGGGTACTTTAAATATACAAAAAATTGTTTAAACCCTTTGTAGGAATAAGATTAGGTGAAAACACGTATTTTATAAATTTAATTTAACAGTGCTTTTTCTTTTTATTGGTTTTATAATTGTATTTCTTTTGTGGTTTCATTTTTTATTATCTTCACAACTATAAAATTTCAGAAAGCATGAAAAAAGTTTTTTTAGTACTCATTTTGGCACTTTGTTACACGATTGCCCCAGCACAGATAATTTATGAAGAGTTCGAATCTAAAAAATTAGATACAACACGTAGGCTTAAAATACAATTGCCTCGTAATTATGAACAAAATCAAGATAAAGTGTATCCTATTGTGCTTGTTCTTGATGCAGATTATCTTTTTGAACCTGTAGCTGGAAACATAGATTACTTTAGTTATTGGGAAGATATGCCTGAGTCTATTGTAGTAGGTGTGATGCAGGGAGATTCTAGGTATGATGATGCTTATTATGATGATACTAACTATATGCCAGCAGAATCTGGTGCAGATTTTTTCGAGTTTTTAGGTCTTGAACTTATTCCGTATATAGATTCAAAATTTCGAACAGCTAAATTTATTATTGCTATTGGTCATGATTTTACAGCAAATTTCACCAATTATTATTTGTTTAAAGATCCTCCTCTTTTTAATGGTATAATCAGTTTGAGCCCAGATACTGCGCCATCAATGGGAGATCGATTAGTTCAACGTATTCCTGAAATAAATAATAAAATGTTCTATTATCTAGCTACGGGTACTGATGATATTAAGGGTTTGCAAGAAGCGGCTATAGAGCTTGATGGCCAGCTTAAAACGGTAAAGAGTGAGCGATTTAACTACTATTTTGACAACTTTGAAGGAGCAACTCATTATAGTCTTGTTGCTCGAGCACTTCCAAATGCTATAGAAAAAATATTTTCAGTTTATAGACCTATTAGTAAACAACAATATACAAATGAGTTGATGAAAACTGATAAGCCTGTCAGTGAGTATTTAACTGATAAATATGCTACTATAAAAGACCTTTTTGGGCTTGATAACCCCATACGTGTTAACGATTATATTGCTACTGCTACGGCTGCTGTAAAGCGCAAACAATGGGAGTCACTTAGAGTTATTGCGTCAATGGCTCAGCGAGATTATCCAAATACTGTACTAGGTGATTATTATATGGGGCGTTTTTATGAAGAAAATGGAGAAGCTAAAAAGGCTATGCGAACCTATCAAGGAGCTTATGATAAAGAGGAAGTAGACTTTATTACAATAGACAAGATGCTAGATAAGGCTGATAAAATTAAGGATGATTTTGGATACTAGTGTTTACTAAGAATAACTTTTTATAAAAGCCCTCTTGTAATAAGATTCAAGAGGGCTTTTAATTGCCTATTACTTTGGTTTTTTACAGCAATTTGTAGATTAGTGTATCATTCTCTTTTATTATAAAAAATTGATTATCACCCTTTATCTTTTGAAGTTGATATGGTATTAATTGAGCAAGAAAATAAACCTCATCCAATGTTTCTAAATTTGAAAAGCGCTTTTTATAAACTAATGGGCAGCTAGAATCTAATAAATACTTGCTGTTTAAAATACTTCCTCCTCTGTCATTTTTATGATTTTGAACCACAATTGACATTTCACTTTCAGTGGTTATTGGTGTATATTGATTAAAATGACTGCAACTAATTGGTGATAAGGCAATACATATTGTTATAGATTTGACATATGTGTTTTTAATTTTCATTCTTCTTCATTTTATATCCTCACTATTAAGCAAAAAAATATCCGCCTAAAGCAAATAGCTAAAGGCGGATTAAAATATTTAACTACACTAAGGTAGTTGAGTGATTTTTAGAAATTGACGCGTAGCGAAATTTCTAAAACTGTGTCAAGATTATGCTAGAGTTACTCTCTTAAAACCAACAACGTTTACATCACCGTGAGCTGCAACGTAGTCACCTACGTTTTTCTTGTCATCCATAATGAAGTTTTGGTCTAATAAAGCTTGCTCGTGGTCTAATGTTGTGTTATCAGAAATGAAACGCTCCATTTTTCCTGGAAGGATTCTATCCCAGATTTGTTCTGGTTTTCCTTCTGCTTTTAATTCTGCTTTTGCAGCTTCTTCTGCATTAGCTAATACCTCTTCAGTTAATTGAGATCTAGAGATAAAAGAAGGAACATTTTTTTGAGTTTTACCTAAACGACCTAACTCGATGTTATCTTTTTCAATAGCAGCAATACGTGCTTCAGTTTCGCTAGCTACAAATGCTGGGTCAAAATCTTTATAAGATAAAGTAGTTGCTCCCATAGATGCTACTTGCATAGATACTTCTTTAGCAAGTTTTTCTGCACCATCAATTGCAGCGCTTAAACCTGTTAAAGCACCGATTTTCTTACCGTGAATGTAAGTTCCTACAAAAGGAGCTTCTAACACTTCAAAACCACCAATTTCAAGTTTTTCACCAATAACACCTGTTTGTTCGATTAGCTTTTCAGCAACCGTCATAGCGTCATCAAACTTTGCAGCTAAAAATTCTTCTTTTGTGTCAAAGTTAATAGCAATGTCAGCCATTTTGTTTGCCATCTCTGTGTAAGAATCATTATTTGCAACGAAGTCAGTCTCACAGTTTAAAGCAAGTACAACACCTCTTGTGTTTGTGTCATTAATTTTAGAAACAACAGCACCTTCACTTGAGTCACGGTCTGCTCTTTTTTCTGCAATTTTTTGTCCTTTTTTACGAAGTACAGCAATTGCTTCTTCTAAATTACCTTCTGCTTCTACTAGGGCGTTTTTACAGTCCATCATACCAGCTCCGGTCTTCTTTCTTAATTCGTTTACTTGTGCAGCAGTTATTTTTGCCATAATATCTTTGATATTGATACCGTTTTAAGGGATATCTAATTAATGAATTATTTTTAATTTAAAAAAAGTCGCTTCGCAAATTTCAATTAGAAATGAACTTGGCGACTTTGTATGATGTAGTTTTATGAAATCTACTCTTCTTCTTTTGTTGCTTCTGCAGCAACTACTGGAGCTTCTTTTTTAGCTTCAGTTTTAACCGCTTTAGCTTTAGGAGCTGCTGCTTTTTTGTCATCAGCTGCTTTTGCATTTTTGCGCTCTTCAAGACCTTCAATTACTGCATCTGTAACAGATGTCATAATTTTGTCAATAGACTTAGATGCATCATCGTTAGATGGTATAGCATAGTCAATTACTCTTGGGTCAGAGTTAGTATCTACCATTGCAAAAATTGGAATTTTTAAAATCAATGCTTCTGCAACTGCAATGTGCTCACGTGTAGTATCTACAACAAATAATGCTCCAGGTAAACGGCTCATGTCGCTAATAGAACCTAAGTTTTTCTCAAGCTTAGCTCTTAAACGGTCTACTTGTAAACGTTCTTTTTTAGATAAAGTTAAAAAAGTACCGTCTGCTTTCATTCTATCGATAGTCGTCATTTTTTTAACGGCTTTACGGATAGTTACAAAGTTAGTTAACATTCCACCAGGCCATCTTTCTGTGATGTAAGGCATGTTAGCGTTCCCTGCTTTTTCTGCAACGATATCTTTTGCTTGTTTTTTAGTAGCAACAAAAAGGATTTTGCGCCCACTAGCTGCAATTTTCTTAAGAGCTTCGTTAGCTTCGTCAAGTTTTGCAACAGTTTTGTATAAGTTGATAATGTGAATTCCGTTACGCTCCATATAGATATACGGTGCCATGTTTGGATTCCATTTTCTTGTCAGGTGACCAAAGTGTACACCTGCGTCTAGTAATTCTTTTACTTCTAATTTTGCCATTTTGTTTTTAGTTTACGTTCTGTGTGTTTAGATGTCAACCTCCGCTTAATACGTTTGGTTTAGATGCTAAACTAATTGTCCCACCCGGCAGAGTGGGACTAACAGCTTATTTAATATTCAATTTATTTAAGAACTTTTTTTGAAAATAGTTTGCATTTGATGCATGACTATTTCAAAAGCATTTCCATTTTAAGCCTTGTCGTAAAAAATACGATAGGGCAGTAAGATGAAAATTAACGTTTCGAGAATTGGAATTTCTTACGGGCTTTCTTCTGACCGAATTTCTTACGTTCAACCATTCTTGGGTCTCTTGTAAGTAATCCTTCTGGCTTAAGAATACCTCTATTCTCGTCGTTTAATGTACACATTGCACGAGCAATAGCAAGTCTAATTGCTTCTGCTTGTCCTGTGATACCACCACCAAATACGTTTACATTGATGTCAAACGTAGTTTCGTTTTCTGTTAACATTAACGGCTGCTTTACTTTGTACTGTAATGTAGGTGTTGTAAAGTAGTTTGCAAGCTCACGCTTGTTTACCGTGATGTTTCCTTTTCCTTCCGTAAGATAAACACGCGCTACGGCTGTTTTTCTTCTTCCTATTTTGTGTATTGTTTCCATTACTTAGTCGCGGTGTTAATTTTAATTTCTCTTGGTTTTTGAGCTTCTTGACCGTGGTTAGCGTCGCTATACACTTTCAAGTTTCTGAAAAGTACTGCACCTAACTTGTTCTTAGGTAACATTCCTTTTACAGCTTTTTCCACCACGCGTGCTGGATTCTTGTCTTTTAATTCTGTAGCAGTAAGACTTCTTTGTCCACCTGGGTAACCCGTATGGCGAATGTAAGATTTGTCTTTCCACTTGTTTCCTGTTAATTGGACGTTGCTTGCGTTGATGATAATCACGTTGTCTCCACAATCTACATGAGGTGTGAAGCTTGGCTTGTGCTTACCACGAAGAAGTTTTGCAACTTCACTCGCAAGACGACCTAATGTGTGCCCGTCCGCATCTATAACTAACCACTCTTTTGTTACTGTGGCTTTGTTAGCAGATACTGTTTTGTAACTTAATGTATCCATTATGTTCTTTGTCTAATGTTAATAATTATTTTCTGTCCCAATTTAATGGACGGCAAAAGTACTGTTATTTATTTGATTAACAAACAAAAAAGAATTCGAAATATTAAATGAGCCTGAATTCCATAAAAAAACCTCAAAGATTTTAAAGGTCTTGAGGTTTAATTAGTTAGGTGTATTTGTTTTTTGAAGGGTTTATTCGATTTTTAAAACCAAATCTCCCGTCATTACCATTTCACCTTCTTTTAGTTCTAAAGAAGCAACGGTTCCGTCTTTTAATGCGGTTACTGTTGTTTCCATTTTCATCGCTTCAATAATAAAGAGATGGTCATTTTCTTTTACTTCTTGTCCTGGTTTTACTAATACCTTATATAACATTCCTTGTAAAGGAGCGCCATATTGACTATCATCATCTGCATCTGCTTTTTCGTTTTGTTGTACCGAAATATTAAGTGATTTGTCTAATATTTCTACCAAACGATTTTCTCCATTTACTTTAAAGAATACCATTCGTTTTCCTTCATCGTTAGGTGGAGTTACCGAAAGTAATTTTACAATAATGGTTTTTCCTGGTTCTAGCTCAATCATGATTTCTTCACGTTGTTCCATTCCGTAGAAAAAACTCTTAGTAGGAAGAATAGCAACATTACCATACTTTTTATAATTAGAATGGGTGTCTTCAAAAACGCGTGGGTATAGACTATAACTTAAAAAATCTTCAAATTCAATAGGTCTACTAAAGTCTTGTTGAAACTTCTTTTCAAAGGCTTTAAATTCTTTTGTAAAGTCTATTGGCTCTAAATGCGCATTAGGTCTATCCTTGTAAGGTGTTTCTGTTTTTAAAATAATGTCTTGCAGTTCCTTCGGAAATCCTCCTTGTGGTTGTCCTAAATCTCCTTTAAAGAAACTAACTACAGATTCTGGAAATGATATTGTAGCGCCTCGTTCAAAAATATCTTTTGGTGTTAGGTTGTTCGTTACCATAAAGATGGCCATATCTCCAACAACTTTAGAGCTTGGTGTTACTTTTATTAAATTTCCGAAGAGTGTATTTACCTCAGCATACATCTTTTTTACTTCATCAAAACGGTCACCTAATCCTAATGCTGTAGCTTGTGGGCGTAGATTAGAATATTGTCCTCCTGGAATTTCGTGTGCATAGACTTCTGCAGTCCCGGCTTTTAACCCAGACTCAAAAGGGTAGTAGTATTCACGGATATCTTCCCAGTAATTAGAGTAGCTGTTTAAAGAAGGCATATCAAACTCGTGTGCTCTATCTGTGTGTTTTACCATCTCTACCACACTGTTAAAGTTAGGTTGTGAGGTAAGTCCACTCAATCCTGCTAGTGCAACATCTACTACATCTACACCAGCTTCAATAGCTTTTAGGTAGGTTGCAGACTGGATGCTAGAGGTGTCGTGTGTATGTAAATGTAAGGGTAAATCTACCGTGTCTTTTAGTGCGCCTATTAGTTCTTGCGCTGCATAAGGCGTTAATAATCCTGCCATATCTTTAATAGCAATGATGTGTGCCCCAGCGTTTTCAAGATCTTTTGCTAATTGCTTGTAATAGTCTAGTGTGTATTTGGTATTGTTTTTATCAAGAATATCACCTGTATAGCTAATAGCTGCTTCTGCAAGTCCGCCTGTTTTTTCACGAACATAACGCATGCTTGGTTCCATGGCTTTCACCCAGTTTAAAGAATCGAATATTCTAAAAATGTCGATTCCGTTTTCCCAACTAGTTTCTACAAATTTTTCAATCAAGTTGTCAGGGTATGCTTTGTAACCTACACCGTTAGATCCACGAAGTAGCATCTGGAATAAAATATTAGGCATTAATTTACGTAACTCGCGTAATCGTGTCCAAGGGCTTTCATTTAAAAAGCGCATACAAACATCAAAAGTAGCACCACCCCACATTTCGATACTAAAAGTGTTTGGGTGATTTTTAGCAAAACTTTCTGCTACTGCTACCATATCTTTAGTTCGCATACGAGTTGCGAGTAAAGATTGGTGTGCATCACGCATGGTTGTATCTGTGTAATGTATCTTTTTTTCTGCTTTTAGCCATTTACTAAAACCATCGGGTCCTAGTTCTGTTAAAAGGTCTTTTGTTCCCTTCGGAAAAGCTGCTTTAGGATCAAAAGCAGGAATAGTAGGGGTTCTAAATATTTTAGTCTTATCTATAAATTTTACATCTGGATTTCCGTTTACAATAACTTCACCAAGGTAGTTCGTGATTTTTGTGGTACGGTCTTGTGGTATTTTAATTTTAAAAAGTGCAGGGTGCTCTTTGATAAAATTAACGGTAGCCTTTCCTTCTCTAAATTGTTCGTGTAAGATTACATTTTGAAGAAAATGTACGTTTGTTTTTACACCACGAATTCTAAATTCTTTAAGTGCACGACTCATTTTTCGTACAGCTCCGTCAAGGGTTCTACCATGGGCAGAAACTTTTACGAGCATCGAGTCAAAAAATGGACTCACTTTATAAGATTGATAGATACTTCCGGCATCTAGTCGTATTCCCATTCCAGATGCAGAACGATAGGTGGTAATGGTTCCGTAGTCTGGTGTAAAATCGTTTGTAGGGTCTTCTGTTGTTAATCTACATTGTAAAGCAAAACCATAAGTAGCTAGACTTTCTTGTGCGTATATTTTAATTTTAGGTCCGTCGAGTCTGTCTCCTCGAGCAATAAAAATTTGAGTTTTAATAAGGTCAATTCCTGTGACCATTTCTGTAACAGTATGTTCTACTTGTATACGTGGGTTTACTTCTATAAAGTAGATGTTGTCTTGTTGGTCTACAAGAAACTCTACGGTTCCTACATTGTTGTAATTTACTTCTTCGGCAATAGCGATAGCATACTTGTATAACGCTTCTTTTACTTCTTGCGAAACGTTAAATGATGGAGCAACCTCTACTACTTTTTGGTGACGACGTTGTACAGAGCAATCACGCTCAAACAGGTGACGAATATTTCCGTGGTTATCTGCTACAATCTGTACCTCTAAGTGTTTTGGGTTTTCGACATATTTTTCTAAAAACATGGTATCATCACCAAACGAGTTAAGTGCTTCGTTCTTTGCCGAATCGAAACTCTTTTCAAGATCATCTGGCTGATGAATTACACGCATACCACGACCACCACCACCAGAGGCGGCTTTTAACATGACTGGGTAGCCTATGTTTTTAGCTTCTTCTAGTGCTATTTCAACAGTAGTTAGATCTTTTTTGTTGCTATTAATGGTTGGAACATTGCACTTTTCTGCAATCTTTTTTGCCATTATTTTATCTCCCAAGGCATCCATTACTGTTGGGTCTGGTCCAATAAAAATGATACCGTTTTCTTTACAGGCACGTGCAAAATTTGAGTTTTCACTTAAAAATCCGTAGCCTGGATGAATAGCGTCTACTCCCTTGTCTAAGGCAAGTTTAATTATAGCATCTATATCAAGATAGGGTTTTAATGGCTCGTTATCTTCGCCTATTTGGTAAGCTTCATCTGCTTTTAGACGGTGTTGAGAATAGCGATCTTCATAAGTGAACAAAGCGACAGTTTTTATGCCGATCTCTGTACAGGCTCTAAGTATTCTGATTGCGATTTCGCTACGGTTAGCGACCAATATTTTCTTGATTTTCATGTCGTAATATAATTATAAGTAAACGTCTGTTTCAAAGATATAATTTATTATGCAGGCATACTAAATTACTTTTTTGTTTGATTTTTTATCTTTATTTCAAAAAAGGGTTTTCATTTTTGTAGTTTCTAATGACAAAATCTAAAGCGGCATCAAGTATTTCTCCCATGTTTTTAGCTTTTTTAAAATTAATGTCACCTGTAAATTTAAAAAGTGAAGTTTTAAGTTCTATAATTTTTTCAGGTTTAGAAATGTGATCTTTTTTCATACAAGCCATAAGCTCGCTTAATCGATCTTTACCGCTTGTAGCTCGTTTTGCTAATAGAGAGCGTTCTTCTCTTTTGTATTGTTCTATTGAAGCTTTTTCGAGTACACGCTCTACTAGTTTTACTAGTGTATTGTTTTCTTTTAAAAATTGAGGTCTATATACTTTTTGATTGCCTTCATAGCTTTGTTGGTCAAAATCTATGGCGCGAATTCTATATTGAATTCGGTTAAAGTCATTGGTGATTACCATTACATAGTTGTAAGAGCGCATGTCACCAAGTAATCGAACAAAGCACCTTTCATTAAACTTCACAAACTCTTTTGCAACTTCTCGTTTGTCTTGATCTGAGCATTTATCAAGATGATAAGTGATAAAATCATCTCCTGGAATCCCAGAAATATGTTCTTCAATTAGTGTGTTTCCGTGAACTAAAAAGTTGATTTGATTTGGTGAAATTAATTGCTCTAGTTCTAGACCATAAATCCGTGAAGCATCTGCCTTTTTTATGTATAGAAAAAGGTAGTTGTCGTTTAATATGTTACGAACTTTTATTCTAAAAGGTTTGCTGTTTCCGAAGGTGCAATAATCAATGCTATCAATGTTTAAGTACGGTAACAGTGCGTCAGACCCATCACTGTGCAAAATGGAATACATTTGCTTTAAGCTTAGTTCAATATCTTGTCGTTCTGAATCTGAATAATATACTTGTATCCATAAAGAATCGTTGCCGTGCTTGTCGTAGACAGTGATAGCGCCTTGATAACGTAATAAATCATCATAATAAATGGGGATTTTTATGTTACGAGCGTATTTTGTTAAGTAATTAGATAAAGCTTCTGTAATAGGATACGTAGGCTTTTTCTTTGACATCAATTTTTGCATCTTTCAAAAAAAATTCTTGTGATGCTAAAGATAGTAAAATGAAACGATGCCTTATAGGTTTTTTGAAATTGTGAGGTAAAAAAAGAAATATAGCGTTGTGATTTTGTGTTATTAAAAAACAGACTAGAGTTTAATGATTTTTTTAGTTTCATTATTAACACGAAGGAGGTAGACTCCTTTTTTAAGATTAGAAAAATCTATTTGCTTTTTGTTTTTAGTAAGTTCGCCCTCAAATAACAATTGCCCTAGTGAAGTGTAAACTTCAAAATGAACATTTGTGCTACTGTTTAGATTTACAAAGTTTTCAGTTGGATTTGGAAAAATACCTATGCTTTCTTCGTTAGAAGCTAAGCCCAGTAGTTCACATTCAAAACTAGATAAAACACTTGATGCTGCAGGTGGGTTGTCTAGCAGGTTGTCTTTTATAATTGGGCAATAGCAGTCGTTTTCTTCAACATATAGTTTAAGCCAAGAGAGTGCAAGCTTTCCTGTAATTCCATTTCCTCCATTGGGTGTATTTGCGACAGAGTGATCTCCGTTTTCAATTTCAAAAAGTAATTTATTTGTGCTTTCTGGAGTATTGTTATAATGCACGTTTGCATGTTGATTTGGAGGTGCTACAATGTCATATTCGCCACTAAAAATAAGCAAAGGGCTGTCGTGATTTAATGTTGGGTCTAGTAACCAAGGACATAATGCAACAACTCCTTTTATGCTATTGTCAAGTACTGCAGCACGTTGAGCGCCACCGCCACCCATAGACCATCCACTTACAGCAAATTTATCTTCGTCTAGTGCTCCTTCTAATGGAGAGGTGTCTCTTATGTTTTCTTGACGTAATGTTTCTAAAGCATCTAATAAACCATCTGCTCTAGCTTCGGGAAAATCAAAAATAGAGTTGGTTCCAATAATGATGGTTACAATTCCGTGTGAGGCATAAAATGGTCCCCATTCTTCAACACTTTCTGGAAAAGAATTAAAACCAGGTACAATAGCGATACTTGCAAAAGGCGGTGTTGCATTTGTAGGGTAATACACTGTAGCGCCATTATAATCTGGGCCATTTCTAAGACCGTCGGCTTCTGTAAGGGTAGCAATAGTGTAAGGCCCTGGGTTTGTTAAACTTTCAACCGTGGCGTCTTCACATTGGGCATTTGCTAATTTTGGTGCTGCTAATGTTATTAAAATAAACAGAGCTAACGTGTAAAGATTTTTCATAGTCAAAATTGTTTAAGTCTATTGTGTAGTTGTCATTGCTTTAATGATACAGGTTGTAATAGTTGTACTCAAAATACGAAATTTTAATGTGCTTCTAGCCAATTTTGCCCAATACCCACCTCTACATCTAGCGGAACATCCATAAGGTACGCATTTTCCATTTCGTGCTTTATCATTGTTTTCATCTCATCTAGTTCGTCTTTGTGCACATCAAACACCAGTTCATCATGCACTTGTAAAAGCATCTTTGTTTTATAATTGCCTTCTTCTAGTTTGCGATAAATGTTAATCATTGCAATTTTAATAATATCTGCGGCACTACCTTGTATGGGTGCGTTTACGGCATTACGTTCTGCGGCACCTCGTACAATAGCGTTGCTTCCGTTAATGGCATTTAGATACCTGCGGCGTCCCATTATAGTCTCTACATATCCGTTATCACGCGCAAAATTTACTTGCTCACTCATGTAGTGTTTTAGTTTTGGATAGGTTTCATAATAGGCATCAATTAGTTCTTTTGCTTCGCCACGAGATAGCGATGTTTGGTTGCTTAATCCAAAAGCAGAAACGCCATAGATAATCCCAAAATTCACTGTTTTTGCATTGCTACGTTGTTCGCGGGTTACTTCTTCTAGCGGAACATCAAAAACCTTACTTGCTGTTGAGGCGTGAATATCTTCGCCGTTTTTAAAGGCCTCCATCATCGTTTCTTCTTGCGATAATGCAGCGATGATGCGGAGTTCTATTTGTGAGTAATCTGCAGCTAATAACACATAGTTTTCATCTCTAGGTACAAAAGCTTTACGTACTTGTCTACCACGCTCGGTTCTAATAGGTATGTTTTGTAAGTTTGGATTATTACTGCTTAAACGTCCAGTGGCAGCAACGGTTTGCATATAGTCTGTGTGCACGCGTTGTGTTGCTGGTTCTACTTGTAAAGGTAGCGCATCTACGTAGGTAGATTTTAATTTGGCAAGACCGCGATACTCAAGCACATCGGCAATGATTTTATGGTCTTTTGCTAAAGCGCTTAATACATCTTCTGCCGTAGAAAACTGTCCTGTTTTTGTTTTTTTAGGCTTCTCGACCAACTTCATTTTTCCGAAGAGAATTTCGCCCAATTGTTTAGGCGATGCAATGTTAAACTCCTCTCCAGCTTCTGCATAAATGTTTTTTTCTAATGAAGCGATGTCACTTTCAAGATCATCAGATAGCGAATTTAAAAACGTTTTGTCAAGATTAATTCCTTCTGCTTCCATAGCAGCAAGTACACGTAATAAAGGAACCTCGATATCTGTAAACAGTTTTTGGGTATTAGCCTCTCCTAGTTCTTTGCTGAAATGTTCTTTTAACTGAAGTGTAATATCTGCATCTTCTACCGCATATTCTGTTTGGTCTGCAACAGGAACATCACGCATAGATTTTTGGTTTTTCCCTTTTTTACCTATAAGTTCGGTAATCGAAACAGGGGTGTAGTTAAGGTATGTTTCTGCAAGAATATCCATATTGTGACGCATATCTGGATTGATAAGGTAATGCGCTAACATGGTATCAAACAACTGTCCTTTTACAACAATGTCATATTTCCGAAGTACTTTTAAATCATACTTTAAATTCTGACCTATTTTTTCGATTTCTGTGGCTTCAAAAAACGGTCTTAACAATTCTATGATTTCTTGTGCTGCTTCTTTTTCCTTCGGAAATGCTATGTAAAACCCTTTTCCGGCTTCCCAAGAAAAAGCAATCCCAACGAGCTCTGCCGTTAAGGGGTTTAGGCCTGTTGTTTCTGTGTCAAAGCATACGCTAGGCTGTTTCATCAAGTTCTGAATAAACAGTGTTGTGCCCATGCCTGGTTGCACTAATTGATAAAAATGTTCTGTATCTTTAATTGTTTTTCTGCTGTTAGAAGTAGTTGCAGTTTCTGTAGTGTCTCCGCCAAAGAGGCTAAACTGTCCTTCGCCAGCATTTGTAATTGGCGCTGCTTTTTTAGTTTCGGTTTTTTTTGCCGGTGTGTCTTGGTGGTTTGTTCCTTTTGAGGCCATTGCTTCTACAGAAAAAGCCTTTGTAAAGTTTGTCGTGAGACGACGAAATTCTAACTCTTCAAAAATTTCGGTAACCGCTGCAACGTCTGGCGTACTCATTTCAAAATCTTCTGCATTAAACGCAACAGGAACGTCGAGCATGATGGTTGCAAGTTTTTTTGAAAGTAATCCTAACTCAGCATTAGCAATTACTTTTTCTTTCATCTTACCTTTAAGTTGGTCTGTGTTTTCAAGCAGTCCTTCCATAGAACCAAATTGCTTGATAAACTTTTTTGCGGTCTTATCGCCTACCCCTGGAAGCCCCGGAATATTATCACTGGCGTCACCCATCATCCCTAGATAATCAATAACTTGTAATGGGTTTTCTACCTCAAATCTTTTTTGAACTTGCGGGATTCCCCAAGTTTCATACCCCCCACCAAACATAGGGCGATACATAAAGATGTTTTCTGAAACCAGTTGGGCAAAATCTTTATCTGGCGTAACCATAAAAGTAGTGTAGCCCGCTTTTTCAGCTTGTTTAGATAAGGTGCCTATTACATCATCTGCTTCATAGCCTTCTTTTACCATAATGGGTACTTGCATGGCTTCAAGAATTTTGTATATATAGGGGATGGCAATTTTAATTCCGTCTGGGGTTTCGTCACGGTTTGCTTTGTAGGCTTCAAACATTTCGTTTCTTGCGGCAGAGCCTCCTTTGTCAAAACAAACAGCTAGATGGTCTGGGCGTTCTTTTTTTATAACGTCTAGAAAACTATTCATAAAACCCATGATGGCGCTGGTGTCCATTCCTTTAGAGTTTATTCTTGGGTTTTTTATAAGTGCGTAGTAGCCTCTAAAAATAAGTGCGAAAGCATCTATAAGAAAAAGGCGTTTTTTTGGTTCTGGCATATTCAGTTTTTAACAAGGTCAGTACGACAATGGGTCTGTTTTCAAAAATAGAAAAAAGTGAGCAGTACAAACAGAAATACCGCATTGAGTTAATAACAAAAAAGCCCCCAGTTTTTATGCTAGGGGCTTGTTTGATAATTCTTTTATAAAAACAATAGTTGTTTTACTTTTTAGGGTGTACTAATGTCATCTCATCTATTAGGTGTTTAGCACCAGCATATTTGTCAATTATAAAGAGCACATAACGTAAATCTACCATAATATTTCTGCATATTTCTGGGTCGTAATAGATGTCACTCATGGTACCTTCCCAAACGCGGTCAAAATTTAAACCTACCAAGTTACCTTCGGCATCTATTGCAGGGCTTCCAGAGTTTCCGCCAGTAGTGTGGTTTGTTCCTAGAAAACAGATAGGGATTTTTCCGTTTTTATCGGCATATTGTCCATAATCTTTGCTATTGTATAACTCTCTTAGTTTTTCAGGCACATCAAACTCATAATCACCTGGCACATATTTTTCTATGACACCATCTAAATACGTAACAGGATTATAGTAAATAGCATCTCTTGGCGCGTAGCCATTTACTTTTCCGTAAGTTACACGTAAGGTGCTATTGGCATCTGGAAAATAACGTTCTTCTGGCATTACTTCCATTAAAGCAGTCATGTATGTAGTTTGCAAAGTGTTTATTTCATTATTAATACGCTGGAATTCTGGTTCTATATTTTCGTAAAATTCTAAGACCATTGGTTTTGCATACTTGTAAGCTGCATCTTTATTTAGTTTTTTTAATACTTGTTTAGAATCACCTTCAAGTAGTTTTAACGCAGTGTCTAGATTTGTTAAAGCAGTTTTGTTGTAAATAGAAGCATCAGTATTATCTGCATAAAGCGGCATAACGGCTTCAAAAACACCTTTGTCTACGGTTGCATTATAATTTTTGTGAATGCTTTTAAGTTGGTTTATTAGTGATTTTTTTGTTTTTTCGAAAGCTTCTTCTCCTTTGTCTAACGATTTTTCAAGTTGTACAAGTCTAAACGTCATTAACATAAGCTCGTTTGTTCGTATAAAAACTTCAACAAAATTATTTCGCTTTATATTAATAGCTTCAAATGTGGCATATTTTTGCTCAAAGTCGGGGAGTATGTTTCCGTATTTTTGTTCTTTATCCTGAGCTTTTAGAGCTTTAGTAAACTCACTTTCAAATTGTTGTTTTATAGCTACAGCATCACTTTTTTCAATTCCTAAATTTTCGCCAATCCATTTTTTCCAAGAATTAGCAATACGCGCTTGTTTTGAAGCGTATTGAATTCTAATTTGATCGTCTGCCTTCATATTAGCATCAATTACTTCTAGTGCAGCTTCTCTAATAGCAATATTAGATGGGTTTAGTTTTTTGGTAATTTGTTCCATTGCAACAGCTGGCAGGTATTCATTTGTACGTCCAGGAAAACCAAATACCATAGTAAAATCACCTTCTTCTATACCATCTAATGAAACAGGTAAAAAGTGTTTTGGGGTATAAGGTATGTTGTCTTCACTATAACTTGCTGGTCTGTTGTTTTTATCTGCGTAGATTCTGAAAATAGAAAAATCTCCCGTATGTCTTGGCCAAACCCAGTTATCTGTATCGCTACCAAATTTTCCAATACTACTTGGTGGCGCACCTACAAGGCGAATGTCATCAAAACGTTCTGTTACAAATAAATAGTATTGATTTCCTTTATAGAATGGCTTTATTTTAAAGCCTTGCCATGCTTCTTTTTTAAGGTTTTTTACAACTTTGTTTCTATTGATGTCAATTTTAGACTGTCTTTCTTTTGGTGTTAAATTATCTGTAACACCTTCAAGCATAGCGCTAGTTACGTCTTCAATTCTTACAATAAACTCAACATAAAGACCTTCGTTAGGTAGCTCTTCTTCAAGATTCATTGCCCAAAAACCACCTTTTAAGTAATCGTTTTCTAAAGACGAGTGAGACTGGATTTGCCCAAAACCACAGTGATGGTTGGTAAGTAACAGTCCTTTAGGCGAAATTACCTCACTAGTACAACCGCCGTTAAAATGCCCGATAGCATCTTTGAGGCTTGAGTTGTTTACATCATAGATATCTTGCGCAGTTAGTTTGCTACCTAGGCTTTGCATTTCTGCTTCGTTCATACCTTCTAATAGAGAAGGAATCCACATTCCACCTTGTTGTGCTGATACTTGGAATGCAATAAACAGCATTAAAAATTTAAAAATTCTCATAACGTCTTTTATTTAAAGGGATAAAGATAGGTAAGCATAAACATTTTGCAAAATCACCTAAGATTTTTAATAAGTTTTTATGTCTTTTACAATGAAAAGCTAAATCCCTTTAGATATTCTGAAAATTTGAATTCATTAAAAATGCGGTATACAGGGGGGTAAATAAATGAGCAAAAGAGATACCAGAATACTAACACTGTTGATTTATTTTAAAGTTAGAAGAACTCAAATACAGGTGATGTAATATTTTGAAATTTAGTAAATCAAATCTATGAAGTTATGTGGTCTATAAAGACAAAATAAAGTTTATTAGAGCTGTAAACAAATATGTTTAGTGCTAAGGGAAAGTGCTGAAAATGCACTGTGCTAATTTGAGTTTGAAGAATATTGTTAGACCAACTAACGTTGTGTTCAAAGAATGGATTATACTATAGGTAGTTTAGTGATAAGGATTGAATTCCTATCTCTTTTAGGGTCAGGTTATCAAGATATAAAAAAAACCGCGCTCCTCACACGCGGTTTTTTACTGATTTCTTTTTTGATATTCTCAGAAAAGACAATAGTATTATGTATAAAAAAGCAAAATCATTATTATCTTAAAACATAAGAATTTTGAATTCTCTACATTATATTTGGTAATAATAAAGACCTTTTTAAGTTGTTAAAAAGATATTTAGTGAATGAACGTTTTTTTTAGTGAATGCATAAAACAAGATTTTTGTTTTATAAATTTAGTATTTTTTTTAAGGCTTTCTTGTTTCCGTAGCTCAGAGGGATTTGGTGATTTTCAATTAATATGCAATCTGCTTTTATTGCCGAAATTTTACGAAGATTGACCCAATAACTTCTGTGAGATTGAAAAAAATGTTTTTGGTTTAACATTTCAGAAGTATGCTTTAAGGTATGTGGAACAATATATTGGTTTGTAGCTGTAATGATATAGCAATAATTATCAAAAGCTTTTAAATATTGAATAGAGGCTTGATTGATTGTAATTTTTTTTCCGTCAGATTTTATGTGAATGACTTCTTCATTTTCTTTTGAGATACTGTGCCAAGCGAGTTCGATATTACTTAGTAATCCAGCTTCTGTAAATGGTTTTACAATGTAACCTAATGGGTTGGTTTCTTTTACTCTTGCTAAAGTGTCTGGGTCTGTTTGCGATGTGATGTACATATAATGCACATTTAGTTTGTCTAAGTAGTTTGCGATATTTACACCGTCTTTTTCACTTTCTAGTTGGATGTCTAAAAGAACAAGGGTAGGTTTAAGTTTGTTAATATCTTCGATAGCTTCGTCATATTCATCGCTGCTTCCTATAACAGTAATCCCTCTTTTTTTTAATGCCATTTTTAGGTTCATTAAAATAAGAGGTTCGTCTTCTACGATATAAATTTTGAGTTTGTTCACTATTGAGTTTGATTATTAAAGGTATTTTTTAAATTGGAAGATTCCTAATTTATTTAGTGAGTAGACTTTTTTTTTAGTAAAACCTATTTTTATAATACCTCAAACCTTTTTATTACAACACTGGCAACTGTACCTTTTGGTGAGCGAGTTTTGTGAGAACGTTTGGCTTTTAGTTTCTTAGATAAAGCATCGATTAACTCAATACCAAATGAAGTTTCTTTTATGCTTGTTGGCATCCCAACTCCATTATCTATTACTTCTAGAATAAGCGCGTCGTTATTGCGAAAAAAATTAATTTGTAGTAAGCTGTTTTTTGTAACAGGTTTAAAAGCATGTTTTAAAACGTTTGTGATAAGTTCGTTTAAGATTAAGCCAAGAGGGGTAATAGTCTCAATAGATAGAATGAGTTTCTCTGCGTTGATTTCATAATTTAGTTTTGTTGTTTCAAACTGATGGCTCTCTATAATATCTTTTGTGAAATCTTCTATATATTCTTGTGCGTCAATACCTACAAGTTGGTCCTTGCTGTACAGTTTTTGATGGATTAAAACCATAGATCGTACTCTGTTTTGGGCTTCTTTAATGGCGAGTTTTGCTTCGTTATTCTGTGAGGTTTCACTCTGAATAAAAAGTAATGACGACACCATCTGGAAACTATTTTTTACACGGTGATGCGTTTCTCTTAATAGAATGTTTTTTTCGTCTACGGTAGCTTCAAGTAATTTTTTTTGTTTGGCAAGTAAGATGTTTTTCTTTCGATTTTTGTAAAAAAAGAACCCTAAAAACGCAGCGAATAAAAAGCCTATAATCGCTAATATTGAGTACAAGAGGCTTTGGTTTTTACGAGCTGCAATTTCTGCATTTTTTAATTCTTCTGTTTTGCTAAACTCATATTGTAGTTCTTGTTCTGTTTGTTTTTTTATGTTTTTTTCATTAAAAATTGAGTCGTTTGCTCTAACAAATTGCTCGTAATTTGATAAAGCGAGCTCTATTTTTCCTAAAGCTTTATACGAGGTGTAAAGGCAGTTACAGGCTTGGGGTAATAACTCTAGGGTATTGGTTTTCTGAGATAAGTTTTTTCCATTTTCACAATCTTTAATTGCTTGATTGAAGCTGTTTTTTTTGATATATAATTCCCCTCTGTACGAGTAAGCTTGTCCTAGCTTAACATGGTTTTCCTGTTCCTTATAAAAAGCAATTGTTTCAGTTAGTATATTTTCTGCTAAAGCATAATTGCCTAGTTGTGTGTGTGCTATTCCAAGGTTTAAATCAGAATTAGCAATCATTCTTTGAGGGGCTTTTCCTAAAATTTTTAGTTTTTTTCCTTCTTCAAATGCGATTAATGCTTTATCATATTGCTTTGTATTTAAGTATAAATCACCTTTGTTGGTCATAAAGACACCTGCTGGTGTGTTCAGCTTGTTTTGTATGCTAGAATTATAGCCTTGATTGTAATAACTCTCTGCCTTTTCATATTCTTCTATAGAGTTGTAGTAGTTTGCTAAAGAGTTTATAGAAGATAATACTGTGTTTCTATATCGTCCCTTTTCAAGATCATTTAGTTTTAGAGTGTCTACTTTGTCTAATAGGCTTTTAGATTTAATAAGAGTTGCAATAGCTAATGGGTTATTGCCTTGCATTCTATAAATACCACTTTCTGTTTCTGTTAAAAAAGATCGTAATAAAGGTTGTTTTTGATCATTAATTAAAGGTCTAGATTTATTAACATAAATAAGAGCTGAGTCTAATTGTGCATTGTAGTAATAATAGTTAGCTGTATAATAATAACTAGTCGCGAGTAGATCGTCTTGATTAGATGTACGTGCTATTTTTTCAGAAAGTTCTATTAAAACTTTCATGTCTTTTGTGTATCTCGTTGAGCTAACGTAGCCACAAAGCGTGTTTATTTTTTCTTCGGCGTTTGTCTTTGCTTCGGAAATTTTAATGACTGAATCTAATTCTTTTTGATATGTTTTTTTTATCCTTTTGTTTTGAGCAATAGTGATCGAAGTAAAAAAGGAGATAAAAAATAGCAGAAGCCATTTCATAATATTTGGTTTGGTTAGCAAGATAAAAATACAGTTTTAATTTTAAAGAACTGTTTAAGTCTTGACCATCTCTATTGTAATGATGATTTACTAATGTGTTTTTGTTCTTTTTTATGCGAAACAGGTTTTTGTTGTATTTTCTAAGGGTGTGTAGTGATTGTTAATTATGTCAGCAAATTTTGTTGTTTTTTAGAAGGTGTTATTTGTTCGGTATTTTGTAATTATCAATAATATTATAAGACTAAGCTTTAAGGTGTTTCTATTTTCTAAGTACCTTTATCTCCTTAAAATTTCAGCAATTATGGCACGATGGATTATTCCTATTGTTATTTATATTCTCATTGATCTTTATGCTTATCAGGCATTTAGGGTTTTCTCAAAGGGAGTCACTTTAAAATGGATTTATTTTGGTGTTTCTGCCCTAGTTTTAGGCTTGTTGGTTTTTCAGATTTTAAGTTCTGGCGAGTCTAGAAAAATGTCTGGAGAAAGTATGTATGTGTACGGGGTTTTCCTTGCTTTTTTTGCTCCAAAATTGGTGCTTATTATATTTATGTTTGGCGAAGATATAATTCGATTAATTGTAGGTGCTGTTTTTAAATTTACTGGTGAAGGTCAAAATTTTCATATGCCTTCACGTCGTAAGTTTGTTAGTTCTATTGCACTAGGTATTGCAGCCATCCCTTTTACAAGCCTTATTTATGGTATGGTAAAAGGTAAATACAACTATAAGGTGCACGAGTATACACTAGAGTTTGATAATTTGCCAGAAGCTTTTAATGGATATAAGGTGACACAAATTAGTGATGTGCATAGTGGTAGTTTTACTAATGAAGAAAAAGTAAAATACGCTATAGATCTTGTAAATAAACAGCAGGGAGATATGATTCTTTTTACAGGAGATCTTGTAAATAATGAATCAACAGAAATGGATAATTGGAAAGAAATTTTTGGTTCTTTAAAGGCTAATGATGGTGTTTTTAGTGTGTTGGGTAACCATGACTATGGAGATTATGTTAAATGGCCCTCTAAGTTAGATCAAGAAAATAATTTGAACCGACTAAAATCAATCCAAAAAGAAATGGGTTGGGATTTATTATTGAATGAAAACAGAACCATTACTAAAAATGGTGCTTCTATTAAATTAATAGGTGTTGAGAATTGGGGGATTGGTGGTTTTAAAAAAGCAGGGGATCTTGATAAAGCTTGCGAAGGTGTTGACGTTTCAGATTTTAAAATATTGATGAGTCATGATCCTTCTCACTGGCAAGAGCAAGTAAAGACACATCCTAAAAATATAGAGCTTACCCTTAGTGGTCATACTCATGGGATGCAATTTGGGATAGAGATTCCTGGATTAATAAAATGGAGTCCTGTTAAGTACCGTTATGAAAACTGGGCAGGGATTTATGAAGAGCTAGGGAGTGTGCTTAATGTAAATCGTGGTTTTGGTTACCTTGCATATCCTGGTAGGGTTGGTATTTGGCCAGAAATATCTGTAATTACTTTAAAAACAAAAACAGCATAATTTTGCTTTTTTGAAGAGAATATTTAGAGACAATATCTGTTTACCTGTATCTAAAGGATAAATGTTATCTTTGCCTTATAAACCCTACAGAAAAAGAAAAATCAAATGTCAAAATTTGGAGAATTACTAGATACCCAAGTACCTGTTTTACTTGATTTTTATACAGATCGAGATGATGTTTGTGTGCAAATGCGCCCTGTGTTAAGAGAAGTTGCAGCGGCTTTAAGTGATAAAGCGCGTGTGATTAAAATAGATGTTGACAAAAACACTGAATTAATACAAGCCCTTCGTGTAAAGACTGTTCCAACCTTAATGATTTATAAGGATAGTGAGATGAAATGGCGTCAGAGCGGAATGTTAGATGCTGCTACACTTGTTAATCAATTGAAAAAGTACATTTAATTTATTGCTTGAGAGCTCCATCCTTTTTCTTGAATATATTCTAAAACTTTAGGGAGAACAAATTTTAAGTTTTTTTCTGCCTTTAAACTATCGTGAAATACGATAATACTTCCTTTTTCAATGTTTTTAAGTACATTTTCAAGACATTCTGTTTCAGAAATATTCTTGTCATAATCCCCACTTAACACATGCCACATAATAATCTTACATCCCTTTTTTAAGATAGCCTTGGCTTGGCTTGAAGTCATTTTACCATACGGTGGTCTAAAAAGGATATTCGATTTTTGATTTGTTTTATTGTCTTCGAAAACCTCATCTGATAGCGATTTTTTTAATTCTGAATTAAATAGCTCAAATTCTTTTAAGTACTCTTCAAAAGAGGTTTTCCAGCCATTTTTATGATGAAAAGTATGGTTTCCTATACTGTGGCCTTCATTCAGTATTTGTGTAGCAATCTCTGGGTGTTTAGCGACATTGTCACCAATGCAGAAAAAGGTTGCTTGAGCATTATGTTGTTTAAGTTGTTGTAAAACCCATGGTGTGACTTCTGGTATTGGTCCGTCATCAAAAGTGAGGTATACAGTAGGTTTTTTACGTGAAAACACCCAAACTCGTTTTGGAAATAACCAATGGACAAGTTTGGGTGTTTTAATGATATATCGATTCACGATTATTCTATTTGAGAATCAAGAAATTCCTGAAATAAACTGTCGCTTGCAGGCATGTTTAGAAACTCTTCTTTTTGCCTTAAGTCTTTATCAATATCTAGTTTTTCATCGTCGCGATAAAATGCTCTAAATAGTTTTAAATATTCATTAAACTTGGCAGCTTCTTGTCTCGCAAAAGCTTCATCATCGTATGCTATTGTAACATTTATAAAGTTTCTATATAGTTCTACTTCACTAATAATTTCTTGAGCCAAAGTATACTGGCGTTTTAATTTTATAGATCCGTAATATTCTATTTTTTCTTGAAACTTTTTAGTCACATCTGTATATAGTGCACGTGCTTTTTCTTTTTGCCCTAGCTCATAATACCCAGAAACATAAGGTTGTAAAAGTGAGTAATACTCAAAATGTTCTACAGGCATTTTTTCCATAGCAAGATCTAATATTTCTTCTGCTTTTTTGTTTTCGCCTTTGCTAATTAACTTTTCTGTAAGTCTAGCAAGGTTGCTACGGTATGTGATGCTATTACGTCTAGTTTCTGTATCGTGATAAATGTCAGGACTACCACTGCCGCCCCAATCCCAGCTTTTTACAAGGTCATACATCTTTTCTTCATCAATGCGACCCATGTCAAAAGGACTTCCTTTTCCTAAAGGTGTGTGTATTGGTACTAGTTTGTATACAACACCATCTAATTGTAAAAAGTCTTTCATCCATATATAATCGTCATCACCAAAACTACCTCCACTAAAATAAATAGGGCGTTCCCAGTTGTTGTTTGCTACAATATCTAACATTAACAATCTGTTTTTATAAAGAAAATCTCCGTCTAATTCGATGTAAATATTATCTACAATTTTATCTGCATCTTTTTCTGCTACTATATTGTTGTTTAGTACAGAAGATTTATCAACAGGAACACGTACAGTTTTACTAGGAAAAGAGTTTATCCATTGCCCGCTGTTTAACTCTATCATGTATTTCTTTTCATCTTGAGCAATAAAATCTAACCAAGTGTTAATGTCTATTGTATCTGCTCGTGTTTGTTTGTGTGCTACAAAATCTCTCGTTCCATAACGGTATTGCTCATGTGTTAACTGCGAAGGGATAGGGTCGCTAGTAAAAGCTTTGCGCTTCATGTCGTCAATATACCAATCTGTTTGAAAAAGACTGGTGTTAACAACACGAACATCTTGACGATATCCTTCTATGTTTTGTGCGTACCACAGTGCAAAAGTGTCATTGTCACCTATGGTAAAAAGTATGGCATTTTCATCACAAGAATCTAAATACATTTTTGCCATAGATTGTGCTGTGTATTTGCCAGACCTGTCATGATCATCCCAATTTTGGCTCGCTAACAACACTGGGGCTGCGAGCAAAGTGGCTACTGTGATTATAGGTAGTGCTACTTTTGGTTTTATATATGTTTTAGCAAGGTCATAAAGTGCATAGACTCCAAATCCTATCCACAATGCAAAGGCGTAAAACGATCCTACTAATGCGTAATCACGTTCACGAGGTTCAAAAGGGCGCTCATTTAAGTATACTTTAAGTGCGAGACCTGTAAACATAAAAAGCACAAATACCACCCACCAAGTTCGTTTGTCATTTTTAAAATGAAATACCAAGCCTATGATACCTATGATTAATGGTAAAAAGAAATAGGTGTTTCTAGCTTTATTGTTTTCTACATCGCTAGGTAGGTTTTGTTGAGAGCCTAGGCGTAATTCGTCTATAAAATCAATTCCACTTAGCCAGTTACCGTGTAGGTCTGTGTATTCGCCTTGTATGTCGTCTTGACGTCCGGTAAAGTTCCACATAAAATAACGCCAGTACATATAGCCCATTTGAAAGTTGAGCATAAACTGCATATTCTGCCCAAAACTAGGTGGCTTAATATCTAAAAAAGGGCCAAAATCTGTTAAAAAGCTATGATAGTCTTTACCGTCAACGAGTCCTTCGTTATAGGCTTCTTTAAAACTACGAACTTCATCTACTAAACGTTGTTCACCACGATAGGCATATGCAATTTCAAAATCTAAACCACCAGTAAATTCAATATAATTGGCGCTGTTTTCCATACTCCACATACGCGGTAGAAAACCTTTTTGATTATCGTCAGTATTTTGACTGGCATTTTTGTAATCATTGACAATTACATATTCTCCTTTTTCAATATCCTTCTCATAGTTAGGTTTGTCATCTTTGTAAGGGTTTTCTGCATCTAAACCTGCATATGCTTCTGTAAAAAGTGGTCCGTAAAATAAATGAGTTTCTGGATACTGTTCTCTGTTGTAGTAAGCTAATAGTTCACGTGCGTTGTTTGGATTGTTTTCATTAATAACAACACCTGCGTTTGCGCGAATAGGCAACATTAACCAACTTGAAAAACCAATAAATATAAATAACACACACAATAGTAGTGTGTTGAGCATGGTGTGCCCTTGTTTTCTTGTGTGTTGAAGTCCGAAATAGAAAAGTGCAATAAATAAAAGCCCCGCAATAATAGTCCCAGAGTTAAAAGGGAGTCCAATGGTGTTTACAAAGAATATTTCTGAAGTACTAAAAAACTGCATTGTCCAAGGTAGCAGTAGCTTAAATATAAATAGGAGGATAGCAACTGTTACAACATTTGCAACAATAAAGTTTTTAAGAGTAATTTTTTTATAGTTTTTAAAGAAGTACAAAAAGCCCATTGCTGGAATAGTTAGTAATCCTAAAAAGTGAATCCCAAAAGTTAGCCCTATTAAAAATGCGATTAAAACAAGCCATCTGTTCCCTCTAGGGGTGTTCATCTCACGTTCCCAACGAAGCGAGCAATAGAATAAGATAGACATTAAGCAGATAGCACCTGCGTATACTTCTGCTTCTACGGCACTATACCAAAAACTATCTGTAAATGCAAAAGCTAGTGATCCTACAAATGCAGCAACGAGAATTCCTTTTAAATTATCATCATTAATATCTCCCATTTTACCTACTACATTGCGTAGTAAAATAGTGAGCGACCAAAACATAAACAAAATGGTAAAAGCACTCTGAAATACAGACATTAAGTTAATTGTTAATGCAATATTTGATGGTTCCATTGCAAAAATGGAGAAAAAAGCACCTAGTAATTGGTAAAGTGGAGCTCCCGGTGGGTGTCCTACCTCTAGGTTACTTGCTGTGGTAATGTATTCTCCGGCATCCCAAAAACTCGCCGTTGGCTCTACACAGAGCCAATAGGTGATAAGTGCGATAGCAAAAACAGTCCATCCTAAAATTTTATTCCATTTATCAAAGTGAAAGGAACCCATATATAAGTCAATTTTGATTGTGGCGAATTTACTAATAAATTACGCATCCGCCTATAATTAATGCCTAACGTAAAACGAAGCTGTTATATTTTACCTCGAAAATATAAATTTTATATTTTTTTTGCTTTTTATTTGTTTACAATAAAGATTATATTAAATTTGCACCCGCAATAATATATTGTCCCATGGTGTAATGGTAACACAGCGGTTTTTGGTACCGTCGTTCTAGGTTCGAGTCCTAGTGGGACAACTTAGTTGTTTTAAAATCCCGATTTCTTTTGAAGTCGGGATTTTTGTTTTTGGTATATCTCGTATTAAATTTTCTATTTTTAGTGTTGTATGTTGTTGTTGGTTAGGAGTGTATGTGGTTTTTTGTTCGTGTAAAATGTGGTCCTTTTTGTTTTAAGCGCTATACTTAGTTTAGGTTGTTTGTCTTGTTAATAATAAAAACAGCGTGGTGTCTAGATGGTTTTACTTGTTTTTTTTAAGTTCAAACTGGTAGGTTTAGCGGTTTTTAATCTAACTTTCTTAAATAACAAAATGGCTTCACTGTTGGAAGCCATTTGTTTTTTTTTGTTAAAGTTTATAAATGAAATTTATGGAATTGAAAGCTTTTGTGCTTATGTGTAAAAAGTCTTACTTAAACTAGTAGTTAATTAGTGTTGAAAAATCATTCCATAAGTATTTTAATGGGTGTCTCTAGTGCTTTTTTATCTTCAATAGAGAAATGCAGTTACGCTGTTGTATACGACAGGTAATTATATCTTAAAAGTGATTACTGGCATTTGTGCGTGATTTACAAGATCTTCACTAATACTACCATTAAAGAAGTGTGATATTCCTTTTCGTCCATGAGTATTCATACCTATGATGTCTGCGTTATTATCTCTTGCAAAGCCTAGTATTCCTTTTTCAACAGAAATGTCGTTATACACGTTAAGTGTGTAGTTTTCGGCGCCCATTCCTTGAATAAAATTTTCCATAAGCTCAAGAGCTTGCGGTGTTGTTTTAAAACCGCTTGGAGTGTTCACGTAAAGAAGATGCATTTTTGCATTCATTTTTTTAGCAAATTTTTGTGCGTTGTCAAAAGCTTGTCTTCCTTCTTCAGAAAAATCTGTAGCAAAAACTAAGTTGTCCGATTTAAAAGTTGAATGTGCATTTTTGATTACTAAAACAGGAATGTTTGAAGTTCTAACTACTTTTTCTGTATTACTACCAATAAACATTTCTTTAAATCCGCTTGCGCCATGTGAGCCCATGACAACAAGATCAACTTCTTTGTTTTCTGCAGCTTCCTTTATATCGTCGTAAATTTCACCATGCCCTAATGCTTCTTGAACATTAACACCTTGCAAGAAATCTTTCTGCATTAATTCTGCAAATTTCTTTTCGGCAAGTTTTATAAAGAAAAGAGCTTCTGGCATGGCATTTCCGTCCACACCTTTGATTAGGCTTGATGGTAGCTCCATGGAGTGTAATAGGTAAATTTCGCAAGATTGTTTATTTGCTATCTGTACTGCTACTCTAAGAGCGTTTTCTGCTTGATCTGAAAAATCTGTAGGAACTAAAATTCTTTTCATAAATATTACATTTTGTTGGTTATTAAAGGTAGTAATTTAATGCTATATTATTAAAGATAAAACACTCTTTTTTTTTAACGAAAATAAATAGTATATTTGCAGCGAATTTGATATTTAACGAGTTGAGGGGACATAGAGTCCCCTCTTTTTATAATATACATTGATGCGCGAAGAGGTAGAAAAATTATTAGATAAAGCACTAAAAGAAAACCCATCGTTATTTCTAATTGATTTAGAAGTAACGGCAGATAACCAGATTCGTGTGACGATAGATGGTGATGATGGTGTTAAGGTTGAAGATTGTATTGCTGTTAGTAGAGCTGTTGAGCATAATTTAGACGAGGAACTTGATTTTTCTATTGATGTTATGTCTTGTGGTGCTTCAGAGCCTTTAACAATGCAACGCCAGTATGTTAAGAATGTAGGCCGAAATGTATTAGTTAAAACAGATAAAGGAGAGAAGATTGAAGCTACTTTGGTGGCGGCAGATGAAGAGAATATTACTCTAAACTGGAAGGCTAGAGAGCCTAAGCCAGTAGGGAAAGGTAAAGTGACAGTAAAAAAAGAAGCTGTAATACCTTATAACGAAATAGTACAAACGAAAGTGATGATAAAATTTAATTAATTAAGAGCATGGAAAATTTAGCGTTGATTGATTCTTTTTCAGAATTTAAAGATGACAAACAGATAGACAGAGTAACGCTTATGGCGATTCTGGAGGAGGTTTTTAGAAATGCACTCAAAAAGAAATACGGGAGTGATGATAATTTTGATATTATTGTAAATCCTGACAAAGGAGATTTAGAGATTTGGAGAAACCGTGTGGTTGTAGCAGATATTGATGTGATGGATCCTAATGAAGAGATATCATTAACAGATGCGCGTAAGATAGAAGATGATTTTGAGGTAGGAGAAGATGTTTCTCAAGAAGTAAAATTAATGGATTTAGGGCGACGTTCTATTTTGGCTTTACGTCAAAATTTAATAAGCAAAATTCACGAGCATGACAATACCATTATCTATAAGCAATTTAAAGATATGGAAGGTGAAATATATACTGCAGAAGTACACCATATTCGTCATAGAGCAGTTATATTATTGGATGATGAGGGTAATGAGATGATCATGCCAAAGGATAGACAGATTCCTTCAGACTTTTTTAGAAAAGGAGATAACGTGCGTGGTATAGTTGAATCTGTTGAGCTTAAGGGTAATAAGCCTACAATTATTATGTCTCGTGCAAGTCCATTGTTCTTAGAAAAATTATTTGAGCAAGAAATTCCAGAAGTATTTGATGGACTTATTAATGTTAAGAAAGTAGTTCGTATTCCTGGAGAAAAAGCCAAAGTTGCGGTAGATACTTATGATGATCGTATAGATCCAGTAGGTGCTTGTGTAGGGATGAAAGGATCACGTATTCATGGAATTGTTCGTGAATTAGGTAATGAAAATATAGATGTAATTAATTATACAGAAAATATTACATTATTTATTACACGTGCATTGAGTCCTGCAAAAGTAACTTCAGTTAAGGTTAATGAAGAGAATAAACGTGCAGAGGTGATTTTAAAACCAGAAGAGGTGAGTAAGGCGATTGGTCGTGGAGGTCACAACATACGTCTAGCTGGGCAATTAACTGGTTATGAGATAGATGTGCTTCGTGAGGGAGCAGAAGAAGATGTTGAGCTTAAAGAATTCTCAGATGAGATAGAAGCTTGGATCATTGAAGAATTTCACAAAATTGGTCTTGATACGGCTAAGAGTGTGTTAGAATATGACGTGAAAGATCTTGTGAATCGTATTGATCTTGAAGAAGAAACAATACAACATGTGATCGACATTTTAAAAGAAGAGTTTGAAGAGTAGTAACAATCCACTACTTTTACAATTAGAATACAAAATTTAGGAGACCCATATTTATGGCAGAAGTAAAATCAATAAGACTTAACAAAGTACTCAAGGAGTTTAATATTTCTTTGGATCGTGCTGTCGAGTTTTTAAAATCTAAAAGCATCGAGATAGAGGCGCGTCCTACTACTAAGATTTCTAGTGCTGAATACGAGCACCTTGCATCAGAATTTGCAAAGGATCGTGAGAAGAAAGTAGAGTCTAAAGAGGTAGGTGCAGAAAAGCGCAAGGAAAAGGAAGAGCTTTTAGCAGAAAAACAACGCGAGGAAGAACAGAAAGCGGCAGCAATTGAAGCTGCTAAAGTGATAAAAGCTGAGGCTTCACTTTCTGGAACCAAGCAGGTTGGTAAAATCGATCTTGATGACAATGGCAAAGTAATTAAGCCATCTGTGAAAAAAGAAGACCCTCCAGTTAAAGAAGAGGTGAAAGAAGATCCTCCTGTTCCTGTTAAGGAAGAGACTGTCGAAGAAAAAGCGCCTGAAAAAGAAGTTGCTGAAACAAAAGAGCCAGTAAAGTCTAAACCTGAAGTGGTTGTGCCTGAGGTGAAGAAAGAAGCAGCTAAAGAGGTTAAATCTGAAACATCTCAAGCGAAAGAGCCTGTTAAGAAAGTAGTTAAAGAGGTTCCTAAATCACTAGTTAAGAAAACGGCAGAAGTTGTCAAAAAGGTGGTTCCTAAGCCAGAAGTTAAAGCTGAGGTTGAAAAACCAGCGCCTACTCCTGGTAGCGATGTTGTAAAGACAGAGTATAAAAAATTAAATGGACCTAACTTTACAGGGGCAAAAATTGATCTTTCTAAGTTCAAGAAGCCTGAAAAGAAAAAGACTGAAAGTAAACCAGGTGAAAAACGTGGTAAACGACGTCGTATAAGTAAAGAAGGTACTGGAAATACACAGCGAGGCGGAAATAACAAAAATAACCGTCGTAGAGGTTCTAATTCTGGAGGTGGAAGATCACATACACCTAAAGAAGAGCCGAGTGAAGCAGAAGTACAAAAACAAGTACGTGAAACTTTAGAAAAACTTCAAGGAAAGTCTTCTAAAGGGAAAGGTGCTAAATATAGAAGAGATAAGCGAGATACACACCGTCAAAAAACTGAAGAGGAACTTGCGCAGCAAGAACTTGAGAATAAGGTGTTAAAGGTAACCGAGTTTGTTACTGTTAGTGAGGTGGCAACGATGATGAGTGTGCCTGTTACTAATGTGATCTCGGCTTGTATGTCTCTTGGTATGATGGTTACGATGAACCAGCGTCTTGATGCAGAAACAATTTCTATTGTTGCAGATGAGTTTGACTATGAAGTTGAGTTTGTAAACGCAGAAATAGAAGAATCAATACAGGAAGAAGAAGATGCTCCAGAAGATTTAATAGAAAGAGCTCCTATTGTAACTGTAATGGGTCACGTAGATCACGGTAAAACGTCATTGTTAGATTATATACGTAAAGAAAATGTTATTGCTGGAGAATCTGGTGGAATTACACAGCATATTGGTGCTTATGGAGTTCAATTAGAGAATGGTAAAAAAGTAGCCTTCTTAGATACACCTGGTCACGAAGCCTTTACAGCGATGCGTGCACGTGGTGCTCAAGTTACTGATATTGCAATTATTGTGGTTGCAGCAGATGATGATATAATGCCACAAACAAAAGAAGCTATATCTCACGCGCAAGCTGCCGGTGTGCCTATTGTTTTTGCAATTAACAAAATTGATAAACCACACGCGAATCCAGAAAAAATTAAGGAGAAGTTAGCGCAAATGAATCTTCTTGTAGAAGATTGGGGTGGGAAAATTCAATCTCACGATATCTCTGCAAAAGTAGGTACAGGAGTAAAAGAACTTTTAGAGAAGGTATTACTTGAAGCTGAAATTTTAGAGCTTAAAGCAAATCCTGATAAAGCTGCTTCTGGTACTGTTGTTGAAGCGTTTCTTGATAAAGGACGTGGATATGTATCTACAATATTAGTACAAGCAGGAACACTTAAAGTTGGAGATTACGTATTAGCGGGTCAAAACAGCGGTAAGGTAAAAGCAATGCATGATGAGCGAGGTAAAAAGGTTAAACTTGCCGGACCGTCTACACCAGTTTCTATTTTAGGATTAGATGGTGCACCACAAGCGGGTGATAAATTTAGTGTCTTTGAGGATGAACGTGAAGCAAAAGATATTGCGAGTCGTCGTACTCAGTTGCAACGTGAGCAATCTGTTCGTACGCAACGTCATATTACACTTGATGAAATTGGACGTAGAATTGCACTTGGAGACTTTAAAGAATTAAATATTATCCTTAAGGGTGATGTTGATGGTTCTGTAGAAGCTTTAACAGATAGTTTCCAAAAATTATCTACTGAAGAAATTCAAGTAAATATTATACATAAAGCAGTTGGGCCTATCACAGAAAGTGATGTCTTGCTGGCGAGTGCTTCAGATGCGATAATTATTGGATTTAATGTGCGCCCAATGGGTAATGCACGTCAGATTGCAGATCAAGAAGAAATTGACATCAGAACTTATTCTATTATTTATGCAGCCATAAATGATCTTAAAGATGCGATGGAAGGTATGTTATCTCCTGAGATGAAAGAAGAGATCTTAGGTACTGCAGAAATTAGAGAAACGTTTAAAATATCTAAAGTTGGTACCATTGCAGGTTGTATGGTGTTAACAGGTAAAATAGTGCGTAATGCAGGTATTCGTCTTATCCGTGAAGGTGTAGTTGTTTATACAGGTGATCTTGAATCTTTAAAACGCTTTAAAGATGATGTTAAAGAGGTTGCTAAAGGGTATGATTGTGGTATGCAGATAAAGAATTATAATGATATAAAAGAAGGAGATATAATCGAAAGCTTCCACGAAGTAGCGGTTAAAAAGAAACTGAAATAAGTTTTAAACTCCATTCTGATTCATCAGGATAATATATAAGCTAAAAGCCGAGATTCAATTTGAATCTCGGCTTTTTTTTATGTTCCTCAGAAATGTTAGAGGCTTAAGAATTGTAGTGTATAAAAGATTGAATTTTGATTTAAATCAAGAGCTTTTGTGATCTATTGTTCTGGGTAATTAAACTGCTGCAATTATAATTTGAATGTTACTTTGTGTGAAATTTAAATACGGGGTTGTAATTGTAGTAGTACTTCTTAAAGTTTACTTACTTGGTTTTAAGATAAAAGCAGATTCAAACTTAGTTTTGATTTCAATAAGGGCGCGATCTGCTTCTAAATGTGTTCCGAAATTACCTGCCCATACTTTATAATTTGGAGTTTCGTATTCTATGGTTGCAGGCCAAGTTCCAAAAGAAAAACGATAGTCTTTTAATATTTCGTTTGCTTGGTTTAGGCTTCCGTAATAAAGTTGAATGGTGTAGCCATCACCCAGTTTGTTGTCTTTTTCTAATGCTTTCTTTACTTTTAAGAGTTTGTCTATCTTAGGATCTGCATTTACTGTAACAGACGGGTTCTGAGCGGTTAATATTTCCGAAGTTAATAGGAAACAGATGCTGATTATAAGGGTAGTGTATATAGGTTTTGTTTTCATAGCATAAATTGTTCTGTGCAAATGTACAAGAGAATAACTAATGGTTGAAGTGTTTTATTATTTAGAACAGATATAAATTATGTGTTAACGAAATATTTACATTTCGTAAATCGGCATAAAGTGGTACTTTTGTAACGTTATTTATGGTGTGTTTTGAGTGGTTACCCCTGTTTTTGTTGTAACCAATTACGTACCAAACTATTGACAATAATTAACCATTACTATGCAAAAGGTGAATTTTAAAAATATTTTCTCACGAGTTTCGCTTCTGTTGTTAGTTGCAATGCTAACTTTCTCTACTTCTGTGTTTGCTCAAGAGGGCGATGCGGCTGCGGGTAAAACGTTGTTTAACTCAAATTGTGCTGCTTGTCACAAATTAGATAAAAAAGCAACGGGTCCAGCATTAAGACATGTGGCTGATAAATATGATCGTGATTGGTTGTATTCTTGGATAAAAGATAGTCAGGCTTTGATTAAGTCTGGAGATGCAAAAGCAATTGAGGTTTTTGAGGCGAATAACAAAGCTGTTATGACGTCTTTTCCTGCGCTTTCAAATGCGGATATAGATAATATTTTAGCATATACTAGTGAAGAAAAACCTTTGCCTCCTGCTCCAGCACCTGGAACGGGTGATGGTGTGAGTGCTAGTGGTTCTGGAGTATCGAATAATGTTATTCTAGGTGCGCTAGTATTTGTTTTCTTGTTGTTGATTGTAATGTTGTTTCTTGTTACGAGCACGTTAAAGAAAATTGCAGCGCATAATGGTGTTGAGTATGCTGTTGAAGAATCTAGAAAACCTTTATGGAAAGCATTTGTTGAGAATCAGTTTTTATTATTGGTTTCGGCTGTCTTGTTATTGTTAACAGCGGCTTATTTTATGTATGGTTTCTTTATGCAGGTTGGTGTTGATCAAGGTTATGCTCCGGTGCAGCCTATACATTTCTCTCATAGAATTCACGCAGGTGATAATCAAGTAGATTGTAATTACTGTCACTCATCTGCTCGTAAGAGTAAGACTTCTGGTATTCCATCTTTAAATGTTTGTATGAACTGTCATAAGAATATTGGAGAGGTTTCTGAAGATGTTCTTGCAGAAGGTTTAGATGAGCACGGAGTTGATTATAATAAAGAAATAATGAAATTGTATGATGCGGCTGGTTGGGATGTATCTACAATGTCTTATACTGGAGAGACTAAGCCGGTGAAGTGGGTGCGTATTCATAATCTTCCTGATTTTGCATACTTTAATCACTCTCAGCACGTAACGGTGGCTGGTGTGGCTTGTCAGAAATGTCACGGTCCAGTTGAAGAGATGGAGATTATGGAACAATTTTCTCCTCTTACGATGGGATGGTGTATTGATTGTCACCGTGAGACTAATGTGAATGTCTCTGGTAATGCTTACTATGAGAAGATTCATGAAGAGCTTTCTAAAAAGTATGGTGTTGAGCAATTGACAGCTGCGCAAATGGGTGGATTAGAATGTGGTAAGTGTCACTACTAATTAAGTGATTTTAAAAATTAAGAAAATTAAAAGTTTATAAATGGCATCAAACAAGAAATACTGGAAAAGTGTTGAAGAGCTGGATCAAAACAGTTCTATTGTTAAGACGCTACAGGAAAATGAATTTGTGGAAGCGATTCCTACAGATGAGTTTTTAGGCGATAAGGAAACACTTGAGGCTTCTTCTACGACGCGTCGTGATTTTTTAAAGTATGTAGGGTTTACAACAGCAGCGGCTTCGTTGGCAGCATGTGAGGGTCCGGTTATTAAATCGATTCCTTACGTTGTTGCATCTGATGAGATTGTACCTGGTGTAGCAAATTATTATGCTACGACAATTGCAGATGGTTTTGATTTTGCAAATGTTTTAGTTAAGACTAGAGAAGGACGTCCTATTAAGATAGAGCGTAATGATCTTGGTGTTGGTGGAGTAAATGCTAGAGTACATGCTTCTGTGTTGTCATTATATGATAATAATAGATTGAAATCTCCTCTAGTTGGAGGTGAAACTGTTTCTTGGGAAGAGTTTGATAAAGCTGCTTCATTGAAGATGAAGTCAATGGCTGGAAAAGATGTTGTGTTGTTGACACAAACATTTGCTAGTCCTTCTACTTCACGATTAATAAAAGAATTTACGACTGCGAATCCTGGTGTTCGTCACGTCGCTTATGATACTGTTTCTTCTTCTGGTGCACTTGATGCATATCAGCAAAAGTTTGGAACTCGTGCAATGGCTGACTATGATTTTAGTAAGGCTGATGTAATAGTTTCGGTAGGTGCTGACTTTTTAGGAGATTGGCAAGGTGGTGGTTATGATGCTGGTTATGCAAAAGGACGTATTCCTAAAAATGGAAAAATGTCTAAGCATATTCAGTTTGAGGCAAATATGACTTTGTCTGGAGCAAATGCTGATAATCGTATTCCTGTAAAGCCAAGTGATCAGAAAAAAGTACTTAATGCTTTAACTGGTGGTAGTGCTTCTGGTTTATCAGATAGTGTTTTGAAAGCTGTTGAAATGGCTAAAAAACATATCGCAAAAGCTGGTTCTACTGCGGTTATTATTACTGGATTACCTGATGCGGCTTCTCAAAGAAGAGTGTTAGATGTTAATGCAGGAAGTGTTGTTATGGATGTCGAAAGACCAAGAATGACACGTTCAGCTAATAACGCTGAAGTTCAGAAGGTGATGAATGGTGTTATAGACGGTAGTATCAAGGGATTGATTACTGTTGGTGTAGATCCTGTATATTCATTTCCTGATAAAGCGTTTAAAGCTGCTTATGAAAAGTTAGAATTGTCTATTGCTTTTGCAATGAAAAAAGATGCTACGGCTTCTTTAGCAAAAATGGTAGCTGCAACTCCACATTATTTAGAATCTTGGGGAGATGTTCAAATGAAAAGAGGAACGTATGGTTTAACACAACCAACAATACGTCCATTATATAAAACAAGACAATTTCAAGAGACATTATTGTCTTGGTCTAATAGTTCGGTATCTTATGTAGATTACATAAAAGATACTTGGTCTGATGTGTTAGGTGGATCATCTTGGAGTAAAGCATTGCACGACGGTATTTTAGTTAGTGCTACTGCTGTAGAAGTAGCGCCTGTTGTTCCTTCTGAAATGTTAGAGTCGACTTCATCTCACGGTGCTATGTCTGCTACTCAAGATGGAGCTTTAGAACTAGTGTTGTACACAAAAACATCAATGGGTGATGGTCAGCAGGCTAATAACCCTTGGTTGCAAGAGATGCCAGATCCTATTACTAGGACTTCTTGGGATAACTATGTAACTGTTTCTGCTTCTGATGCTTCTAAGTTAGGTCTCAAAAATCATAACGTTGCAAACGGTGGTTTAAATGGTAGCTTGGTAAATGTAAAAATGGGTGATGTTTCGATTGAGAGTGTTCCTGTTTTAATTCAGCCAGGACAAGCGCCAGGATCTATAGGTCTTGCTCTTGGTTATGGAAAAAAAGAAGCGATACAAAAAGAAATGCAAACGGGTGTTAATGCATACCGTTTAAATAATTTAACTACTGCTACGCAAACTGTTTCAATTGAAAAAATTGATGGTGAGCATGAATTTGCTTGTGTTCAGTTGCATAATACAATGATGGGTAGAGATATCATTAGAGAGACTTCTCTAGAGATATTTAATACTAAAGGTTCTGATGTTTGGAATCCTACTCCTCAGGTGTCTAAAGATCACGAAGAAATTTCTGTAAATTCTCCAGATGCGGATTTATGGACATCTTTTGATCGTTCTATCGGTCATCATTTTAATCTTTCAATAGATTTAAATGCTTGTACTGGTTGTGGAGCTTGTGTGATTGCTTGTCATAGTGAAAACAATGTTCCTGTAGTAGGAAAGAGTGAAATGAGACGTAGTCGTGATATGCACTGGTTACGTATTGATAGATATTATTCTGCAGAAGAGAGTTTTGAAGTAGATCAAGATAAGAAGGAAGGGTTTAGTGGTTTATTTGGAGACAATGGTTCTCTAGGTGGATTTGGTGAACTTGAAGACCCTGCGGCTAACCCACAAGTTGCTTTTCAGCCTGTAATGTGTCAGCACTGTAATCACGCTCCTTGTGAGACTGTTTGTCCAGTTGCTGCAACTTCACATAGTCGTCAAGGTCAAAACCATATGGCATATAACCGTTGTGTGGGTACTAGATATTGCGCTAACAACTGTCCATATAAAGTTCGTAGATTTAACTGGTTCTTATATGCAGAAAATGATGAGTTTGATTATCATATGAATAATGATATGGGACGTATGGTGTTAAATCCAGATGTGAATGTTCGTTCTAGAGGTGTGATGGAGAAATGTTCTATGTGTATTCAGATGACTCAATTGACTATACTTGAAGCAAAAAGAGATGGTCGTCCTGTAAGAAAAGATGAATTTAAAACAGCTTGTTCAGCAGCTTGTGAGAGTGGAGCAATGGTGTTTGGAGATATTAACAATCACGAAAGTGAAGTGTTTGAAAGTAAAAAAGATAAGAGAATGTATCACTTATTAGAAGCTGTAGGTACAGAACCTAATGTCTTCTATAAGACAAAAGTGAGAAACTCTAAATAAGCATAACTAACTAAGAAATAGCATATTAAATATGGCGTCGCATTACGAAGCACCTATAAGAAGACCCTTAGTTTTAGGAGAGAAAAACTACCACGATATTACTGTGGATGTTGCAGCTCCTGTAGAGGGTAAAGCCAATAAATCTTGGTGGATTGTATTTACTATTGCTCTTGTTGCCTTTTTATGGGGAATAGGATGTATAGTGTATACTGTATCTACTGGAATTGGAGTTTGGGGATTAAATAAAACCGTTGGCTGGGCTTGGGATATTACCAACTTTGTTTGGTGGGTAGGTATTGGTCACGCAGGGACATTAATTTCTGCAGTACTATTGCTCTTTAGGCAGAAATGGAGAATGGCAATTAACCGTTCTGCAGAGGCAATGACTATATTCTCTGTAGTACAAGCTGGTTTGTTTCCAATTATACACATGGGTCGTCCTTGGTTGGCTTATTGGGTATTACCTATACCTAATCAATTTGGATCTCTATGGGTGAATTTTAACTCTCCTTTATTATGGGATGTATTTGCGATATCAACATACCTTTCTGTATCATTAGTTTTTTGGTGGACAGGTTTGTTACCAGATTTTGCAATGATACGTGATAGAGCTGTAACTCCTTTTACAAAAAGAATCTATAGTATACTTTCATTTGGTTGGTCTGGTCGTGCAAAAGACTGGCAGCGTTTTGAAGAGGTTTCTTTAGTGCTTGCTGGATTAGCAACACCATTGGTGCTTTCAGTACATACAATTGTATCTTTTGATTTTGCTACCTCAGTGATACCTGGATGGCATACTACTATATTCCCTCCATATTTTGTTGCTGGTGCGGTATTCTCAGGATTTGCAATGGTAAACACACTTCTTATTGTTATGAGAAAGGTGTCTAACTTAGAAAGCTATATTACAATTCAGCATATTGAGTTAATGAATATTGTAATTATGGTTACTGGTTCTATTGTTGGTGTAGCTTATATTACTGAGCTGTTTATTGCTTGGTACTCTGGTGTAGAGTATGAGCAGTATGCATTCTTAAATAGAGCAACTGGACCATACGCTTGGGCATATTGGGCAATGATGACTTGTAATGTATTCTCACCACAGTTTATGTGGTTCAAAAAGCTTCGTACAAGTATAATGTTCTCTTTTGCAATATCAATTGTTGTTAATATTGGTATGTGGTTTGAACGTTTTGTAATTATTGTTACTTCGTTGCACCGTGATTATCTTCCATCTTCTTGGACGATGTTCTCGCCAACTTTTGTAGATATTGGAATATTTATCGGAACAATTGGATTCTTTTTTGTCCTATTCTTATTATACGCAAGAACATTCCCGGTGATTGCTCAGGCAGAAGTTAAATCTATTTTGAAGGGTTCTGGTGAAAAGTATAAAAAATTAAGAGCTGCTCACGGAGATGATGTAAAACATTATGATGCTGTTGTTGCACCTAAAGTAAAGACAGTTAAAGCAACACCTGCTAGTGTTAGTGGATTGCTTGACGGGGAAGGTCAAAAAGAGAAGGCTGAAAATTTATTAAGTAAATTAGGTTCTTTTGATGCTGATGCTGAAACTGCAGATAATCTTAAAAAGATAAGTGGTGTAGGTCCGGTGATGGAACAAAAATTACATCAGTTAGGTATTTATACATTTGCTCAAGTTAGTAAAATGGATGATGCTACTTACGATTTATTAGATGATATTATTGGTGAGTTCCCTGGTCGCGCAAAACGTGATGACTGGGCTGGACAAGCTTCAAAACTTAAAAACAATTAAAAGTATGGCTTCTAAAGTGATACATGCACTCTATAACGATGACGACTTGTTGATGCAAGCTGTTAAACAAACGCGCGCTAAGCATTACCATATTGAAGAGGTGTATACACCTTTCCCTGTTCACGGGCTTGATAAAGTAATGGGTCTTGAGCCAACACGTATTGCTATTACAGCATTTATGTATGGTTTAATAGGTATAACTGTTGCAACCTTGATGATGAATTTTATCATGATTGAAGATTGGCCTCAAAATATTGGAGGTAAACCAAGCTTTAGTTATATTGAAAATATGCCTTCTTTTGTACCTATTATGTTTGAGTTAACTGTATTTTTTGCAGCTCACTTAATGGTAATTACGTTTTATATGCGTAGTAAATTATGGCCTTTTAAGGAAGCAGAAAATCCTGACGTAAGAACTACTGACGATCATTTTTTAATGGCCGTTGATGCTGGTAAAAACGATATAGAAGAAATGTCAAGTTTTTTCTACAGTACAGGTGCAGTCGAAATAAGTATAGTAGAATCTGAAGATGATCACTAAAATGAGAAAAATAGGAAACATATTTATAGTATTTCTTGCGTTGATAGCGTTGGCTTCATGTCAAAATGACTTAGAACCTAACTATCAATTTATGCCTAACATGTATGCTCCAGTAGGTTATGAAACTTATGGAGAGTATGATGTTGAAGGTTTTGAAGGTGGGCAAGAAGCAAAATTACCTGTAGAAGGTACAGTACCAAGAGGTTTTCAACCTTTTGATTATACAAATTCTCCAGAAGACATAGCAAGAGCGAAGTCTGATCTTAAAAATCCTCTTGAATATACTGAGGACAATTTAGCAGCTGGTGCACAACTTTATAACATTTATTGTGCGGTTTGTCATGGAGATAAAGGTGATGGTTTAGGGATTTTAGCTAAACGTGAAAAGTTTTTAGGTATACCTAGTTATGCTGCCGCAGGTAGAGAAATAACTGAAGGTGGTGTTTATCACGTACAGATGTATGGTTTAAACACAATGGGTTCTTATGCTTCTCAAACTAATGAAAAAGAAAGATGGCAAATTACGCAACACGTAATGAACCTAAAAGCAGCTTTAGAAGGAAAACCTTTAATGCTACCAAAAAAAATAATCGATAATCAAACTCCTCAGTTACCAGTAGGCGGTGATGCTACTGCTACTCCAACTGAGTTAGAGCAAGACAATATTGATTCACACTAATAAAGAATACAAAGAATAGCTAAGATATGTATACGCTACCTAGTAAATTAAAAGTATTTGCAATCATCTTTATGGTGATTGGAGCCTTAGGAATGACTTATGGTTTTCTTAGTGCGCCTAAGACAATTGCAGACGTAAAAGAAATGACAGCTGGTCATGATAGTCACGGTGATCATCACGGTGAGGCAACTCATTCTGAAGATCATGATGAAATGACAGAAGCAGCTGCTCATAGAGCAATGGCTGATCATGATCATGCAGAAGTTGAATCTTCACATCATGGAGATAAGCATTTAGAGCACACCCTTCATCAATTACAAAATAGACCTTGGGCTGCTGTTTATATAGCTTGCTTCTTTTTCTTTATGATTGCATTAGGTGTTTTAGCATTTTATGCCGTAAATATGGTAGCACAAGCTGGATGGTCTCCAGTATTATTTAGAGTTATGGAAGCGATTACTGCTTATTTGGTTCCAGGTGGAATTATAATGTTTGTTTTACTTGCATTCTCTGGTTTTCATTTCAATCATTTATTTGTTTGGGCAGACCCAGAAGTTGTAGCACATGATAAACTAATTCAAGGTAAATCAGGTTGGCTTAATGGTGCTGGTTTAGTTATAAGAGCTGCTATTTTTATTGGAGGTTGGATATTGTATCGTTCTTTTGCTGTACGTAACTCTAGAAGAGATGATGAAGCTTCAGACAACAGATGGTACAAAATGAATTTTAAAATTTCAGCAGCATTTTTAGTATTCTTTCTTTATACAGAATCTATGATGTCTTGGGATTGGTTAATGAGTTTTGATCCTCATTGGTTCTCTACTTTATATGGTTGGTATATTCTTGCCGGAATGATGGTTTGTGGTATTACTACTATTGCTTTAATTACAATATTATTGAAATCACAAGGGTATTTAGAATTTGTTAATGATAGTCATATCCATGATTTAGCAAAGTTTATGTTCGGATTTAGTATCTTTTGGACGTATCTTTGGTTCTCACAATTTATGCTTATCTGGTATGCAAATATCCCTGAAGAAGTAACTTATTTTATAACAAGAATTGAAGACTTTAAATTACCGTTTTTTGGTATGTTAATTCTTAACTTTTTATTCCCTTTATTGTTGTTAATGAATAGTGATTATAAGAGAGTAAGCTGGTTTGTTGTATTAACTGGTATAGTGATTTTATTAGGTCATTACGTAGATATTTACATGCTTATTACACCTGCAACTGTTGGTACTAGTTGGTTTATAGGCCTCCCGGAAATAAGTGCAATGTTATTCTTCTTTGGTTTGTTTGTGTTTGTTGTATTTACAGCACTGACCAAGGCACCATTATTAGTGAAGAATAACCCATTCTTAAAAGAAAGTAAAAACTTTCATTATTAATTAATTATTTAGAAGACAGATAACGATGACCGCATTTTTAGTTGTATTAGTAATCATTCTCTTTGGAGTTACTGTTTGGCAGTTGAATAAAATATTCAATATGTCTAAGACAGCAGATGATGTTGAGAATTCTTCAGAGATTGCAAATTTAAAAGACAATAATATCAACGGATGGTTGATGTTAGGTTTAGCAATTTTTACGTATGTTCTTTTAATAATTTGTTTTTGGAAATGGGGTGATGTTTTACTCCCAAAAGCTGCCTCAGAACACGGAGCTAACATTGATAATTTAATGTTAATTTCAATGGCTTTAATATTTATAGTAGGATTTTTCACACTATGGTTATTAAGTTGGTTCTCATTTAAATATAGAGGTAACGCTACAAATCGTGCCTTGTTTTTTGCAGACAACGACAAGCTTGAATTTATTTGGACTATTATTCCTGTTATTGTTTTAGCTGGACTAATTATATATGGTTTATTTACTTGGACAGATATAATGCAAGTTGATGAAGAGAATGAAGATATAATGGTTGTTGAATTATATGCATACCAGTTTGATTGGAGAGCTCGTTATTCAGGAGAAGACAATACTTTAGGTGAAGCTAATGTTAGATTAATTGAGGGTATCAATCAATTAGGTGTTGATATCTCTGATCCTAATGCACTTGATGATAAAGTTGTTAATGAACTTCATTTACCAGTTGGACAAAAGGTTGTGTTTAAAATGCGTTCTCAAGATGTATTACACTCAGCTTATATGCCACACTTTAGAGCACAGATGAACTGTGTTCCAGGAATGATAACACAATTTGCTTTTACTCCTACGATAACTACAGAAGAGATGCGTTTAGACACAGAAGTTGTAGCAAAAGTTAACAAGATTAATAATATAAGAAAAGAAAATAGTGTTGAACTTGTCGCTAAAGGTGAAGATGCTTTAGAGCCTTATGAATTTGACTATATGCTTCTTTGTAATAAGATATGTGGTAATAATCACTATAATATGCAAATGAAAATCATCGTTGAATCTCAAGAAGACTTTGATGCTTGGTTAGCAGAGCAACCAGACTTAAACACTACTTTAAATAATAAATAATAAGATTACCGTTAATCGGAAATTCAATAAGAAGATATGTCAGCACACGCAAACGACCACGCAGTAGATCACCACGATGATCATGGACATCATCATAAAGTTACATTTATAACTAAATATATCTTTAGTCAAGATCATAAGATGATCTCTAAACAATACTTGATTACAGGTTTGTTTATGGGATTCATTGGAATTGCAATGTCTATCCTTTTCAGAATGCAATTAGCTTGGCCAGAAGAGCCATTTGCTATATTTGAAATTTTACTTGGAAAATGGGCAGAAGGTGGAGTAATGGATCCTAATGTTTATTTAGCTTTAGTTACCATTCATGGTACTATCATGGTATTCTTTGTTTTAACGGCAGGTCTTAGTGGTACTTTTAGTAACCTTTTAATTCCCTTGCAAATTGGTGCAAGAGATATGGCTTCTGGTTTCTTAAACATGGTTTCATATTGGCTATTCTTCTTGTCTAGTGTTATTATGGTTATGTCTTTATTTGTTGAGGCTGGACCAGCTGCAGCAGGTTGGACTATCTATCCTCCTTTAAGTGCATTACCACAAGCTATTCCAGGATCTGGTGCAGGTATGACGCTTTGGTTAGTTTCTATAGCTATCTTTATCGCTTCTTCTTTATTAGGTTCTTTAAACTATATTGTTACTGTACTTAATCTTAGAACAAAAGGTATGTCTATGACTAGATTACCATTAACAATTTGGTCATTTTTTGTTACTGCAATTATTGGTGTAGTCTCATTTCCAGTTTTATTATCTGCAGCATTAATGTTGATTATGGATAGAAGTTTTGGTACTTCATTCTTCTTATCAGATATTTATATTGCTGGTGAAGTTTTACATAATCAAGGTGGTTCTCCAGTTTTATTTGAACATTTATTCTGGTTCCTTGGTCACCCAGAAGTTTATATTGTAATTCTTCCTGCAATGGGTATGGTTTCAGAAATTATGGCAACAAATGCGCGTAAACCTATATTTGGTTACCGTGCGATGGTAATGTCTATTTTAGCTATTGCCTTCTTGTCAACTATCGTATGGGGACACCATATGTTTATTTCAGGAATGAATCCTTTCTTAGGTTCAGTATTTACATTTACAACATTATTAATTGCGATACCATCTGCTGTAAAGTCTTTTAACTGGATTACAACATTATGGAAAGGTAATTTACAGATGAATACTGCCATGTTATTCTCTATTGGTTTTGTTTCTACTTTTATAACAGGTGGATTAACAGGTATTATTTTAGGAGACAGTGCCTTAGATATTAATGTACACGATACTTATTTTGTAGTAGCTCACTTCCACTTGGTAATGGGTATATCTGCTTTGTATGGTTTATTTGCAGGTGTTTACCATTGGTTCCCTAAAATGTTTGAAGGAAAATTAATGAATAAAAATTTAGGATATGTTCACTTTTGGGTAACTATTGTTGGTGCTTATGGTGTATTCTTTCCTATGCATTTTATCGGGATGGCAGGTTTACCAAGAAGATATTATACAAACACCGCTTTTCCTTATTTTGATGATTTAGCTGATGTTAATGTTGTGATCACAATATTTGCTATCATTACTGCAGCAGCACAAATAGTATTTCTTTACAACTTCTTTCATTCAATGTTTTTTGCTAAAGTTGGACCACAAAACCCTTGGAGATCTACAACTCTTGAATGGACTACCGGAGTTAAACATATACACGGTAACTGGGATGGACCAATTCCAGAAGTACACCGTTGGTCTTATGACTACAGTAAATTAAACAAAGAAGGTACAGATTATGTAATTGCAGGTCAAGATTATATACCTCAACATATTCCTTTACAAGAAAATGAAGAAGAAATGCATCATTAGATTTTTTTTTAATTATTATACAAAAAACCCTTTTAGTAAATTACTAGAAGGGTTTCTTGTGTTGTATACCTGTTTATTTGCCTTTTAACTTGTTACATCTTTGACTTTGATGTCTATATTTGTTAGATTTGATTATTAATTAAACATTATCTAATTATGATAAACAATATCTTTAAAACCATAACGCTAGCTTTTACATTTGTTATGTGTACAGGTTTAGTTGCTCAAGTAACTAATGAGGGACATCCATCAAGTTGGTCTCTTGACAATAAAAAAAATACTGAAGCTGTAGTAATGCCTAGTTTAGACATGGTATCAATTTCTGCACAAGATGCTATTAGTGATATGGATAAGTCTAACCCTTATCGTTTTGGATTTGAGATGGATGTAAACTTGGGTATTGGTAATGCAGGTGTTTGGGATGTTTTGCCTAATGGAGATCGTATATGGAGAATCAATATTTTTTCTGAAGGTGCAAACACACTTAATTTTATATTCGATGAGTATAAATTACCAGTAGGTGCTAAGCTTTATGTTTATTCTGATGATAGGCAAAGTATTATTGGAGCTTATACTTCTGTGATGAATAATAGTGAAGAAAAACTAGGGACTTGGATGGTAGATGGAGATAATATTTGGATTGAATATTTAGAGCCAGCTAATGTTATTGGACAAGGTAAATTAAATATTGGTGCCGTAATACATGGATATCGTTCTGTAACTGAAGCTTCTTTAATGAATAGAGGTCTTAACGATTCTGGTGCATGTAATCTTGATGTGGATTGTTCTATTGGGTCTGATTTTGATGATAAAAAAGATCTTTTAAAACATGCTGTAGGTCTTGTTGCTCAAGGAGGTTATGTGTGCACAGGAACTCTTTTAAATAATACAGCATTAGACGAAGAACCTTATTTTATTTTTGCAAATCACTGTACTTTTACTCCAGCAACATCTACTTTTAGATTTAATTGGATAAGCCCTAACCCTATTTGTGCCTCAAATGGTAATAGTACATCTTCAGGTTATAACACCACTTCTGGTGCGGAGTTACTTGCAACTGCAAGTCAAAGTGATTATAGATTATTTAGATTAACAGGTGGATTAAATGATTCTTGGGATTTAGAATGGGCTGGTTGGAATGCAACTGATGTAGTTCCAGATTATTCTATTGGTATTCATCACCCTGCAGGAGATATTATGAAGGTGTGTAGAAATGACGTTGGTTTGGCACAGCAAACGAGTGGTGGTCAGGTTTTCTGGGCAATTACTTCGGCTGGTGGCGGATGGGAACAAGGTGTGACAGAGGGTGGTTCTTCTGGTTCAGGTTTGTTTAATCCAGAAGGTCAATTAATTGGTACATTATGTTGTGGTGGTGCAGCTTGTGCGGGTACAAATGATAATGGTCAAGTTGATTATTATGGTCGTTTTGCTACTTCGTACACAAACGGAGGTTTGGCACAGTGGTTAGACCCAACAAACTCAGGAGTAACATCACTTAATACTTTGTCTGAAGAATTGCTTGGTGTAGATGTAACAGATGTACTAGCTACTTCTATTAGTGTTTATCCTAACCCGACTTCTGGTATTATCAATATCAAAGTAGAAGGGCTTGATGTAGCTAATTTTGATTATGAGATTTATTCTGTTGATGGTAGAAAAATTTCTAACGGAAGTTTTACAAACACTGCAACTATTAGTTTTGAAAACCAAAGTGATGGAATTTATTTTATACAACTAGAAAACACTACTACTAATGCGTTAGTTACTAAAAAAGTGATTGTTAGAAAATAATAATTTTAATACATCTTAAAAAGGGCTATAATCAACAAAGATTATAGCCCTTTTTTGTTGAAGTTGTTTAATGTTTTATTTCTTTAAAACAATAACAGTTTCACCATTGGTGTTTTTTAAATTTAAAGTGCTTCCTTCTTTAGTAATACTCGATACAGTTTGTAAACTATTTAAAAATGATTTTTCAGTACCCATAGCAGATTGACAAAGTTTTTTAGTGGCTCCCATTTCAGAAAATAACCTGTCGCTACTCTCTACATTCATTGCTCCAAAATAAGAATTACATCCGCTAAATCCAGATATTCTTTGACCCTCTTCAGAAACTACAAGCGTTAATTTTTCAGAAGATACATTTTCTCCTCTTATTGTACTTACTGTGTAAGCTCCATCTGATAATGTTGTAGTAGTGTCTGCTTCCATTTTAGATTTTGTAGTATTACAACTAATAGTTAAAATTAGTATAGAACAAATTAATAGGTTTTTCATAATCTTTGTTTTTTGTAAAAAGTAAATAATGTCTAAATAAGTGTTTTAAGATTCAGTAAAAATAATCATTTAAAACACAAGCCACTTTTACGATTGTATAGTTAGTCAATAAATCTATTTAATTTGAACTAGATTAGGGTCAATGTCTTGTTAATGTTTTTTTAATTTTTAGTGGCTTAATTTAAAAAAAATCAACTCACTAAAGAAGATGATCGTTCCTTGTAAAAATGCAATTCAAGGATTTCTTTATTTATAAATTATGTTATTCAATACACTTCTGTGTGTCGTTTTCATCGTTTCCCTTTGTATATTTGTGTTATGAATGAATTTCTAGATCCTTCAGAAGAAAACTTAAGCCCGCAAGACTTAGACATTGAGAAAACATTACGACCGCTTTCCTTTGAAGATTTTACAGGGCAAGATCAAGCCTTAGAGAATTTACAAATTTTTGTGCAAGCCGCCAATCAGCGAGGTGAAGCTTTAGATCATGCATTATTTCATGGCCCTCCAGGATTAGGTAAAACAACATTAGCGCATATATTAGCAAATGAACTTGAGGTGGGTATAAAAGTAACCTCAGGACCTGTGCTTGATAAGCCAGGTGATCTTGCAGGTTTGCTTACTAATCTAGAAGAGCGTGATGTACTTTTTATTGACGAAATACACCGTCTTAGTCCAATTGTAGAGGAGTATTTGTATTCTGCAATGGAAGATTATAAAATAGATATTATGATCGAGTCTGGCCCTAATGCTAGATCGGTACAAATACATTTAGCTCCATTTACTCTTGTGGGAGCCACAACAAGGTCAGGCTTGTTAACTGCGCCAATGCGAGCTCGTTTTGGAATTAGTTCTAGATTACAGTACTACAGTACAGAGTTGCTCACAACCATTTTACAACGAAGTGCAGGAATTCTAAATATGCCTATTTCAATGGAAGCTGCTATTGAAATTGCAGGGCGTAGTCGTGGTACACCTCGTATTGCAAATGCGTTATTAAGAAGAGTTCGTGATTTTGCTCAGATAAAAGGGGATGGAAACATAGATATTACCATTGCAAAGTTTGCCTTAAATGCGCTTAATGTAGATGCTCATGGTTTAGACGAAATGGATAATAAAATATTAACCACCATTATAGATAAATTTAAAGGAGGCCCTGTAGGGATTACAACGATTGCAACGGCAGTGTCAGAATCTCCAGAAACTATAGAAGAAGTGTACGAGCCTTTTTTAATACAACAGGGTTTTATAATGCGTACACCTAGAGGACGCGAAGTAACTGAAGCTGCATATAAACACTTAGGAAAAGCAAAAGGACCTATTCAAGGAGGTTTGTTTTAATGGAACAAAAAAAGCAAATACCACAGGTGCCATTAGCACGGTTTTTAAAGCATTCGCTTGCAATACTTAATAACCCATTGCCGTTTCATAAAGATAATTTTGAACGATTAGGTGATACTTTTCGCCTCAATATTAGTTTTACAGAATCGGTGTTATTTTCGCGAGATGCTGGGTTGTTGCAATATGTTTTGCAGAAAAACCAACGTAACTATTCAAAGTCTAACATTCAGACAGAAGACTTAGCAAAATATGTAGGTAAAGGGTTGCTTACTGCAGAAGGAGAACACTGGCAAAAACAACGCAAACTCATCCAGCCGGCATTTCATAAAAAACAATTAATCTTGCTTTTAGATAATATAAAAGCTGCCATTACTTCTGAAATTTTAAAGATTGAAACCAGCGTAGATTTTGATGTTTTCCCAATAATGAACGATCTCGCATTTCAAACCGTTGCAAAATCGTTATTTAGTAGCGCAATTGAGGAAGATGAAATAAAAAAAATACAATACATAACAGAAGCTGCTCAAAAAATGCTCGTAAAAGAGTTGAGACAGCCCTACTTAGGTTGGTGGTTTAAAGCAAGCGGAAAAATAGAAAAGCACCTTGCTTTAACTAGAGAAGCACGAGTTATCTTAAAAAAGCTTATTTCAGAAAGAAAACAAAGTGGTGAGCGTTTTGATGATTTGTTAGACATGCTTCTCGATGCTAGATACGAAGATGGCAAGCCAATGGAAGAGGAGCAGCTGGTAGATGAGTTACTGATACTTTTTACGGCGGGGCACGAAACTACAAGCAATGCATTAACCTTTGCGGCGCAACTTATAGCAAAGCACCCTGAGGTTCAAGAAAAAATAATTAATGAGATAGACGCTTTTACAACACAAGATTTAATGCAATCTTTAAAAGAGAGTCCCTATACACAAGCGGTGGTAGAAGAGAGTATGCGTCTATATCCGCCTGCTTATTTTATAGACCGTGTTAATATAGAAGACGAATATTTTGCAGGAATGTCATTTCCTAAAGGGTCAAGTCTGCTCTTTTCAATATATGAAATCCACAGAGATCCCACCTTTTGGGAAGACTCTTTACAATTTAAGCCTGAGCGTTTTATTGGGGTTCCTAAAAATCAATATTCGTCTCATTATTTCCCATTTGGGGCTGGGCCTCGTATGTGTATTGGTAATAATTTTGCCATGTATGAAATGGTGATCGCTATCCAAACGTTGGTGTCAAATTTTAAAATAATGCATAAAACTTCGGCAATAGAAATTACACCTTTAATTACTTTAAAGCCTAAAAATGCTATCTTACAATTTGAAGAAAGATAATCGCTTTTGTTACAAAAATCAAAACACACAAGCCTAATAAAAACCGAAGCCAAACGACTCGGTTTTCTGTCCTGTGGTATTAGCAAAGCGGGTTTTCTTGAAGAAGAAGCGCCACGACTAGAAAAGTGGCTTACTAAAAACATGCATGGCGAGATGTCGTACATGGAAAATCATTTTGATAAACGCTTAGATCCTACAAAACTTGTAGAAGGAAGTAAAAGTGTAATTTCTTTACTGCTTAATTATTATCCAGATCAGCAGCAAAATGAAGATGCATTTAAAATTTCTAAATATGCCTACGGTACAGATTACCATTTTGTTATCAAAGACAAGTTAAAAGAGCTGTTGCATACTATTACTACAGAAATAGGCGCTGTTCATGGTCGTGCTTTTGTTGATAGCGCACCTGTGCTTGACAAAGCTTGGGCTGCAAAAAGCGGCTTGGGCTGGATAGGAAAACATAGTAATTTGTTAACCAAACAAACAGGTTCATTTTATTTTATCGCAGAGTTAATCGTAGATCTCGATTTAGAGTATGACACACCTGTAACAGACCATTGTGGTAGTTGTACTGCTTGTATAGATGCTTGTCCAACTCAGGCAATAGTAGATCCCTATGTGGTAGATGGAAGTAAGTGTATTTCGTATGCAACCATAGAGCTCAAAAATGAAATTCCAGCACATTTCAGTAATAAAATGGACGACTGGATGTTTGGTTGTGATGTTTGTCAAGATGTGTGTCCTTGGAACCGTTTTAGTAAATCTCATAAAGAACCCTTGTTTAATCCAAATCCTAAATTATTATCGATGGATAAAAAAGATTGGGAAGAGATTACGCAAGCTGTTTTTTCAGAAATATTCAAAAAAAGCCCTGTAAAACGTACAAAATTTACAGGATTAAAAAGAAATATTGATTTTTTAAAGAAAGGCTAAAAGGACAATAGTTTAATTTATATTTGTGAGTCAACATAAAGATCATATTTTATGAGTACACCAAGTAAAAGAAGAGAAGCCTTATTATATCACGCTAAGCCAAAACCTGGTAAGATAGAAGTAGTGCCCACAAAAAAATATGCCACACAAAGAGATTTGTCATTGGCTTATTCGCCAGGAGTTGCTGTGCCTTGCCTAGAGATAGCAAAAGATGTAGAAAACGTTTATAAGTATACGGCAAAAGGGAACCTGGTAGCGGTAATCTCTAATGGTACTGCTGTTTTGGGTCTAGGGAATATAGGTCCAGAAGCTTCAAAACCTGTAATGGAAGGGAAAGGATTGCTGTTTAAGATTTTTGCGGATATAGATGTCTTTGATATTGAGGTTGATACAGAAGATATAGACGCTTTTATTGAAACTGTAAAAAATATAGCTCCCACTTTTGGTGGTATCAATCTAGAAGATATTAAAGCGCCCGAGGCTTTTGAGATTGAACGAAGATTAAAAGAAGAGCTTGATATTCCTGTAATGCATGATGACCAGCATGGAACAGCAATAATTTCGGCTGCTGCTTTATTAAATGCCTTAGAGATTTCAGAAAAAAATATAAGCGAAGTAAAGATTGTTATTAGTGGTGCGGGAGCAGCTGCGGTTTCTTGTACAAGATTGTATAAAGCATTTGGAGCTAGTGCCGATAATATTGTAATGATAGATAGTAAAGGTGTGATACGTAAAGATCGTGACAATTTAACACCTGAAAAAGCTGAGTTTGCTACATCAAGAAAAATAGATACACTTACAGAAGCCATGAAAGATGCAGATGTATTTGTAGGATTGTCTATTGCAGATATTGTAACTCCAGAAATGCTAAAGTCTATGGCGCAAAAACCCATCGTTTTTGCAATGGCAAATCCAGATCCCGAAATAGAATATAACCTAGCGATTAAAACACGCAAGGATATTATTATGGCTACGGGCCGAAGTGATCATCCTAATCAAGTAAATAATGTACTTGGTTTTCCGTTCATTTTTAGAGGAGCACTAGATGTTCGCGCGACAAAGATTAATGAAGCTATGAAAATGGCAGCAGTAAAAGCACTTGCAGATTTAGCAAAAGAAGCAGTGCCAGAGCAAGTGAATATTGCATATGGAGAAACAAAACTTAATTTTGGTAGAGATTATATTATTCCAAAACCCTTTGATCCACGTTTAATTGCCAAAGTGCCGCCAGCGGTAGCAAAAGCTGCTATGGAGAGTGGTGTCGCGACGGCTCCTATTACAAATTGGCAAAAATATGAAGACGAGCTAAATGAGCGCATGGGGAGTGATAATAAGATTATTAGGCTCTTAATGAATCGTGCTAAAACGAACCCGAAACGTATTGTTTTTGCTGAAGCAGATCATCTAGATGTGTTGAAGGCTGCGCAGATAGTACATGATGAAGGTATAGGTATTCCTATTCTTTTGGGAAGAAGAGATGTGATTGAGGAGCTAATGGAACAAATAGAATATGATAGAGAGGTGACTATTATTGATCCTAAAAGCGATGAAGAGGCAGCTCATAGAGATCGCTATGCAGAAAAGCATTTTAAAAACAGACAGCGTAGTGGTATCACGTATTATGATGCTCAGAGTATGATGAGAGAGCGTAACTATTTTGCATCTATGATGGTAAATGAAGGTGATGCAGACGCTATGATTTCTGGTTATTCTAGAGCATATCCATCTGTTGTTAGACCCGTTCTAGAAACAATAGGTAGTTATGATGGTGTGGATAAGGTTGCAACCACAAATATGATGTTAACTAAACGTGGTCCTTTATTTATTTCGGACACATCTATTAATATTGACCCTTCGGCAAAAGAACTTGCTAAAATTGCACAGATGACAAACTATACCATGAAAATGTTTGGTTTAAATCCTGTGATTGCAATGATCTCTTATGCAAATTTTGGTTCTTCAAAAGATCCACACGCTACAAAAGTGAAAGATGCTGTTAAATATCTTCATCGTACTAATCCAGATATGCATGTGGATGGTGAGTTACAAACAGATTTTGCATTAAATAGTGAGTTGCTGCAAAAGAAATTTCCATTTTCTAAATTAGCAGGGAAAAAGGTAAATGCCTTAATATTCCCTAATTTAGATTCTGCAAATAGTAATTACAAGTTGCTAAAAGAATTGAATAATGTGGAGTCTATTGGTCCAATTATGTTAGGAATGCGTAAGCCTGTTCATATTTTACAATTAGGTGCAAGTGTAGAAGAAATGGTGAATATGGCAGCTGTTGCCGTAGTGGATTCTCAGCAAAAAGAAAAGCGAGAAAAAGAAGCGAGCAAGTTTAGGGCTATGTGATAGTTGTGCTCTAGAAATTATATGAAATTTTAAAGCGTGTTATGTGTTGGATATTTTTGCATTGTAAATCGCTGTAAATTAATGAATAACGCTTGTTGTGCTGAGGTGTGACAAGCGTTATTTTTTTGAGATTTTAATTAAAAAATATCTCATAATTATTTGTTAATTACCTGTTTTGTAATTTTGGAAAAGCCCAATTAAATATATTATCTTTGAACCCTTAACAGCAAGTTAAAATGGTTCATCACGTTCAAGGAAAAATGATAGAGAAAAACCCTACAGATGTAGTGGTTGAGTGTAATGGTGTGGGTTATTTTATAAATATTTCATTGCATACATTTTCGCAGTTACCTTCAACAGAAAATGTGCTATTGTATACACATTTACAAGTGAGGGAAGATGCTCATACCTTATATGGTTTTTCTACAAAAGTAGAACGAGAAATTTTTAGATTATTGATTTCTGTTTCTGGTGTAGGGGCAAGTATAGCAAGAACTATGTTGTCTTCGTTAAACCCAAAGCAAGTGATGGATGCAATAGTTTCTGAAGATGTTTCAGTGATCCAATCTGTTAAAGGAATAGGTGCTAAAACTGCTCAAAGAGTGATTTTAGATTTAAAAGATAAAATAATTAAAGTGTTTGGAATGTCAGCTATTTCTGCCGTTTCAAGCAATACGAACAAAAATGAAGCGTTATCAGCCTTGGAGACCTTAGGTTTTGCTAGGAAAGTAGCTGAAAAAGTGTGTGACAAAATTGTCCAACAACATCCAGAAGCTACTGTAGAAGAGATAATTAAACATGCTTTAAAAAATTTGTAACCTTTTGAACACGAACAATTACGCAATCTCAAACAGTTTCTTTAAACTGTTATTCGTTTTAAGTATATTCATGAGTGGTAGTCTTACTGCTCAAGAAATTGACCCTGATCCAGATGGTGATCCGGCGTCTGATGTAGATACTGTTGCTATGGGCCAGATGGAGCTACCATCGCCGCCAAGTATTGAAGATTTGTATGTTTATGACCCTATAACAGATCGTTATATTTACACACAAACACTAGGTGATTTTAATATTTCTTACCCAATAATCTTGACGCCAGAAGAGTATCAAGATCTCATCATTAAAGAGGAGATGAAGAAATATTTTAAAGATAAAATAAGTGCTGCAGATGGAAGGAAAGAAGGCTCGGATGAGTTACAAAAAAACTTGTTACCTTCTTTTTATGTAAAATCTAGTTTGTTTGAAACTATTTTTGGGGGTAACGTCATTGAGGTAATCCCTCAAGGTAGTGTAGAGATGGATTTAGGTGTTCTTTTTACAAAACAAGATAATCCAGCATTCTCGCCAAGAAACAGAACAAACCTTTCTTTTGATTTTGATCAACGTATTAGTTTGAGTTTGTTAGGTAAAGTTGGAGAACGACTTTCGGTTACTGCAAATTATGATACGCAATCTACTTTTGATTTTCAGAACCAAATAAAATTAGAATATGACCCTACTTTAGGTGGTGGTGAGGATTCTATTATTCAGAAAATTGAAGTAGGTAACGTGAGTATGCCACTTAATAGTTCATTAATCCAAGGGGCGCAGAGTCTTTTTGGTGTTAAAACACAATTGCAGTTTGGTAAAACAACAATAACTGGAGTGTTTTCAGAACAGAAATCTGAAACTCGCTCTGTAGTTGCAGAAGGGGGTTCTACTGTAACAGATTATGAGTTTTTTGCTTCAGAATATGATGAGAATCGTCACTTCTTTTTGGCTCATTACTTTAGGGATAATTATAACACTGCTTTAGGACAGTATCCTTTTATTAATAGTAATGTTCAAATTACAAGAGCAGAAGTTTGGATAACAAATACTACGAGTAACACTGATGATGTTCGTAATATTGTAGCGATACAGGATATTGGAGAGTCAGATATATCAAATATAGGTCTTGATTTTCCTCCAGGTGGTTTCTTAAATAAGCCTCGTGCTTCTTTTCCAGACAACGCAAATAATGATTTTAACCCTTTTGGAATTGAAGGTGACGCTATGTCTATCTTAAATTCTTCAATACGGGATATTGCAACTGTAGGTAATGGTTTTGGTATTAGTGTAAATGACGGGACAGACTATGCTACATTAGAGAATGCACGTAGATTAGATGCAAATGAATATGATTTAAATACTCAATTGGGGTATATTTCTCTTAATCAACGTTTAAATAATGATGAAGTTTTAGGGGTTGCTTTCCAATATACTGTAAACGGTAAGGTGTATCAAGTAGGGGAGTTTAGTACCGATGGGGTAGATGCAAATGGTGGTGATATTATTGTTGATCCAGATGCAGAAGAAGATGATTTGCCTGAAGCAGCGATACAGCAAAACCTTATTGTAAAATTATTAAAAAGTAGTATTACAAGTGTCAATGAGCCTGTGTGGGATTTAATGATGAAGAATATATATTCTTTAGGTGCATTCCAATTAGAGAAAGAAGATTTTACATTAAACATATTATACTCAAATCCTTCACCAATAAACTATATTACTGCCGCAGAAGGGAGTATGGAGTTTCCTGCTGTAGCTTTACCAGAAGATATAGAAAATACGGTTTTATTACGCGTGTTTAATTTAGATAGATTAAACTATAATAATGATCCACAACAAGGTGGAGATGGATTCTTTGATTTTTATCCAGGTATTACAGTAGATCAGACTAATGGTCGAATTATATTTACTAGTGTTGAGCCATTTGGAGAATACCTATTCGATAAATTAGAAGGTGGTGCTTCTGGTTCAAAATATGATATTCCTGAAACTTATAATGCAAACCAAAATAAGTATGTATATAGGTCTTTGTATCGCACAACAAAAATTCAAGCAGAGCAAGAAGATAGTGATAAAAACTTGTTTCAAATAAAAGGTACCTATAAATCTACGGGATCAGATGGTATTGCAATTGGTGCGTTTAATATCCCTCAAGGTTCTGTAACTGTAACCGCTGGTGGTCGTACCCTTGTAGAAGGAGTTGATTATACCGTAAATTATCAATTAGGTAGAGTGCAAATTATTGATCCTGCGTTACAGGCTTCAAATACACCTATTAATATTAGTGTTGAAAATAACACATTGTTTGGGCAACAAACAAAACGTTTTACAGGGTTAAATGTAGAACATAAATTTAACGAAAACTTCTTAATAGGTGGTACTTATCTAAACCTTAATGAGCGTCCACTTACACAAAAATCTAACTATGATAGCGAGCCTATTAATAATACAATTTTTGGATTTAATGCTGCATATTCTACAGAGGTTCCATTTTTAACACGTCTTGTTAATAAGCTTCCTAATATAGATACAGATGTAGAGTCTAATATGTCTGTACGTGGTGAGTTTGCGTATTTAATGCCTGGATCTCCTGATGTTTCAGACTTTGATGGAAAATCGACTTCTTATTTAGATGATTTTGAAGCCTCTCAGACAGGATTAGATATAAGTTCGCCTTTATCTTGGTACTTGTCTAGTGCTCCTCTTGGTTATGGAGGTGAGTATGAAAACGGAATGTTAGAATATAGTTACAAAAGAGCCAAGCTTAATTGGTATTCTATAGATCCTATTTTCTATAGTACAGCAAGACCAGATGGTATTTCTGATGAAGATCTTTCATCTCCATTTACACGTAGAGTTTTTAGAGACGAAATTTTTCCGAATCAAGATATTGTTCAAGGACAAACACAAGCTTTGTTTACATTAGATCTTAATTATAATCCATCAGAAAGAGGGCAATATAATTATAACCCAATGGCTACGGCAGATGGAAATGGTAATTTAAATGTGTTGCCTAATCCTGGCGATAACTATGGAGGTATTATGCGCTCTATAAGTACTACAGATTTTGAGAGCTCTAATGTAGAATATATCCAGTTTTGGGTAATGAACCCATTTATTTATGATGAAAATGCTGGAAACACTGGAGGTACACTTCGTTTTAACTTAGGTAATATTTCAGAAGATGTATTAAAAGATGGACGTAAGCAATATGAAAACGGACTGCCAGATGTAGCGGGAGAGACAAGTGGTACAACACCTGTTGTGTACGGAAAAGTGCCTACTAATCAGGCATTAATCTATACGTTTGATTCTACTGGTGATGCAAGAACCGCACAAGATATTGGGTATGATGGGTTTAATGATAATGAAGAGATGGCTCAATTTGGAACCTTTGGTCAAGATCCAGCTCGTGATAATTATCTTTATTTCTTACAAGCAGAAGGTGATATAAGGAGTCGTTATAATAATTATAATGGATCTCAAGGAAATTCACCAGAATCAGTTGGTGATACCGATAGAGGAAATACTTCTGTGCCAGATGTTGAAGACATTAACCGTGACAAGTCGATGAATACGGTGAATAGCTATTTTGAATATGAAATTCCTTTCGCTCCTGGTACAATGAATGCTGCTGCAAATGATTATGTAACAGACTTTAAAGAGATTGATGTAACAGCACCAAATGGTGAGATTATCCCAACAGAATGGGTACAGTTTAAAATTCCTATTAGTGAGCCAGATAGAGCGATTAATGGAATTACAGATTATAGATCTATTCGTTTTATGCGTATGTATCTAACAGACTTTACAGCACCTACTACATTACGTTTTGGTTCTATGGAGCTTGTACGAGGAGATTATAGAAGGTATACACAAACACTTGATGCTTCTGGTGAAGATCCTGAGCTTGATGACACCATATTTGAAGTAGAAGCTGTAAATATTGAAGAAAATGAAAATAGACAGCCTATTCCTTATGTTTTACCTCCAGGGGTAATTCGTGAAGAGTTGAATAATAATAATAGTATTATTAGACAAAACGAGCAGTCTTTGGCTATGCGTACTTGTGGTTTAGAGCCTGAAGATGGTCGTGCAGTTTATAAGAATTTTAATGTAGACATGCGCCAGTATGAAAACTTAGAAATGTTTATTCACGCAGAATCACTTGTAGATGAGGTGCCATTAGCAGATGGAGATATGGTTGCTTTTATGAGAATAGGTAATGACCTTTCTGAAAACTTCTATGAAATTCAGATTCCATTAAACCCAACATCGTTTGGAGCAGCAACTGATGAAGACATATGGCCTGCAGCAAATAGATTAAATCTTCGTTTAAGCTTACTACAAGATATAAAGACTAAAGTTTTAGACCCAGATACAGCTTTACCAACAGCAACGTCAGATGGTGTGATTTTTTATAATGAATCAGAACTTTTAGATGGAACTATTGCTGGTGAAAACGAATTGCGAATTGGTATAAAAGGTAGTCCAAGTTTTGGAAATGTTAGAATTATCATGCTCGGACTAAAAAATGGATCAACTTCTAATAGTGATGTATGTGGAGAGGTATGGTTTAATGAATTGCGTCTTTCTGAACTAAAAAACACAGGAGGTTGGGCTGCAGTAGCAAGTCTAGATGCAAATGTTGCAGATTTTGCAAATGTAAGTGCGACGGCTAATAAAAGTACAATTGGATTTGGTTCTGTAGATCAGGGGCCAAATGCTAGAAGTATGGAAGATTCTGAAGGATACGACTTAGTTACTAATCTTAATTTAGGGCAAATGCTTCCAAAAAAATGGGGGGTTCAATTGCCTTTTAATTATGGGAGATCTGTAGAGACAATTACTCCTCAATATGACCCAGAGTATCAAGATATAGAATTACAAGACAGGCTAGATAATACGGTAGATGCAAGTGAGCGAGATCGTATTTTAGAACAATCTATAGATTACACAAAAAGAGAAAGTGTAAACTTAATTGGTATTCGTAAAGAACGTACAGGTGATGCTGCACCAAAAGTTTATGATGTGGAAAACTTTACTTTTTCAGGTTCTTATAATCAAATGGACCATCATAGTTTTGAAATTGAAGAGTCTTTTGAGCAAGTAGTACGTGCTGGAGCAACTTATAATTATAATTTTGAAGCTAAGACCCTAGAACCTTTTAAGAAAAACGATTCATTATTTACTTCTAAGTATCTTCAGTTCTTAAAAGATGTTAATCTAAATTATCTACCTTCAAATATTAATTTAGGATCAAATATTACTCGTAAGTATAATGAGATTAAATACAGAGAAGTTGGTTTAGATGAAAACTTTTTGGCTGCGCCTAAGTTGTATCAACGAAATTATCTATTTGACTGGAATTATGGTGTAAATTGGAATTTAACAAAGTCGTTTCGTTTTAATTTTACAGCTGCAAATAATCGTATTGTTACAAATTATTTAAATCCAGAAGAACAAGAAGATGGTTCTTTAGAGTTTGTTTCAGACAATTCAATAGGAGTCTGGGATGGATTCTTTGATGTTGGAGATCCTAATTTACATCAACAGCAACTAGAGTTAAATTATGATTTACCTTTTGATAAACTTGCATTTTTAAAGTTTATTCGTGCCACATATAGTTACACAGGTACTTTTCAGTGGCAAGGTGGTAGTGATTTGTTTAATCAGATTGATATTGTTTTAAGTGACGGTACATCGGGGACTTATAATTTAGGAAATTCTGTACAAAACTCAAGTGCGCATAGAATTAACTCGAACCTTGACTTTAATAGTTTTTATCGTTCTGTGGGTCTAACCAAGAAAAGAGCAAATAGAACAGGAGCTGGTTCTGGAAGTGGTCTTAAAGGTGGTTCTGCTATAAAAGGTGGAAGAGCTGGTATCACTAGTAAAGCTGGTAGTGACGCTGAAGGTGGCGGACGAAATAGTGGTGCAGAAGCAGGAACAGGTCTTTCGGCTGGTGATAAGGCAACAAACACACTTATTGGTTTAGCAACTATGATTAAGAAAGTCCAACTTAATTATACGCAAAACGAAGGAACATATCTTCCGGGGTATACACCAACTATTGGTTTTGCAGGTACTTTAAAACCAACTACTGGATTTACTTTTGGTAGTCAGCTTGATGTACGTGAAGAGGCTGCTAGAAAAGGATGGTTAACTTTGTATCCAGAGTTTAATGAACAATATACAGAAACAGATTCTAGACAGTTAGATGTTCAAGCAAACTTAGAACCTTTAAATGATTTAAAGATAGACTTGAATGCTAATAGAACTTATTCAGAAAACTATAGTGAAAATTATATAGTTACTGATAACTTGTATAATACATTAACACCAAACACCTTTGGAAACTTTAATATATCAACATTTTTATTGAAAACTGCATTTGGTAAAAGTGATGAAAATGGCTCAGTTCCATTTGATGATTTTAGATCAAATAGGTTAGTTGTAGCAAATAAATTGGCAACAGATTTTTATGGCACTAGCGACTTTCCTGTTGATGAAGAAGGTTATCCAGTTGGATTTGGTAAAACAAGTCAAGATGTTTTACTTCCGGCATTTTTAGCTGCATATAAAGGTAGCGATGCAGATAGTGAGGATACAGGCTTTTTAAGAGATGTGCCTTTACCTAACTGGGATATTAAATATACAGGTTTAATGAAGTTAGATTGGTTTAAGAAAAACTTTAAACGATTCTCATTACAACACGGTTATCAAGCAGGATATACAGTGAATCAATTTCAGACAAATCTTGATTACAACCGTCAAGACCCAACAGAAACAGATCAGTCAGGAAACTTTAAGAGCGAAATGTTCTTAACAAATGTGAATCTTACAGAACAGTTTTCTCCGCTAATTCGTGTTGATTTTGAAATGAAAAATTCAGTTAAGATTCTTGCTGAATTAAGAAAAGATAGAGCCTTGAGTTTAAGCTTTGCAAACAATCTACTTACTGAAATTATAGGTAATGAAGTTATTTTAGGATTAGGTTACAGGGTAAAAGATCTTAGATTTGTTACTAATCTGGGAGGTAAAAGACAAGTTATAAAGAGTGATTTAAACTTTAAGCTAGATGGGTCTGTAAGAAACAATAAAACCATTATTAGATATTTAGACTTAAACAATAATCAGGTTACTGCAGGGCAGACAATATATGGATTACAGTTTAGTGCAGATTATGCACTAAGTAAAAACTTAACAGCACTGTTCTATTATGACCATACATTCTCTGAATATGCAATTTCAACAGCGTTTCCACAGACAACAATTCGTAGTGGAATCACATTGAGATATAATTTTGGAAACTAAAAAATTAACATAGAATATTATTAAAATGAATGTACCAGCAAATTTAAAGTATACAAAAGATCACGAATGGATCTTAATTGAAGGAGACGTAGCCACTGTAGGTATCACAGACTTTGCTCAAGGAGAGCTTGGTGATATAGTATATGTAGAGGTCGAAACACTCGATGAAACTCTAGATGTAGAAGAGGTTTTTGGAACAGTAGAAGCTGTAAAAACAGTATCTGATTTATTTTTACCTTTAACAGGAGAGATTGTAGCTTTTAATGATTCATTAGAGGCAGAACCAGAAAAGGTGAACAGTGATCCTTATGGTGAGGGATGGATGATAAAAATAAAATTTACTAATCCTAGTGAGGTAGAAGCACTTCTTGATGATGCAGCTTATAAAGCGCTTATTGGAGCCTAAAGCTCTTATTGTCATTTGTGTTATTTATACGATGGCAATAACATTTCTTTTTCTTGTGTCTATTTCGGTAGAGACAAGTAACTCATTACCCATAGATAAACTAGTGCACATTGTTTTCAATGCTGCACTAATTTTTTTATGGTTATTATATTTTTACAAAAGAGGTCTGTATCAAGATTTTAAAGGTTTGTTTATTGTATTTATTTGTGCTGTTATTTACGGCATAATAATTGAAGTTGCTCAAGAGCAGTTTACTACTACAAGAATGGCTGATGTAAAAGATGTAGTAGCAAATACAATAGGATGTTTAAGCGGATTACTGCTTTTTAAAATTTTAAAGATTAAATTTTTAAGTAAAACTAATTAATGTTTTTGGATTAGTTAGTTTTTATATAAATTAGCAACAGGAAAAAAAAATAATATGGAACCGAAAAAAAATCCAAAATCTGATGTAGGTAGAAATAGTTCTATCTTTCTACTAGGTGGTTTAGCTTTAATGCTATTCCTTTCGTGGCAAGCGATAGAATGGAAGACCTATGATAAAACTGAATATGACATAGCAGGTCTTAATGTAGGAGATGAGCTTGAGGAGGAAATCCCTATCACTCAAACACTTACACCACCACCACCGCCGCCACCGCCGCCACCAGCGCCAGAGGTTATTGAGGTTGTAGAAGATGAAGAAGAAGTTGAAGAAACAATTATTGAATCTACAGAAACAAATGCTGAAGAGGAGATTGTGGAAGTTGAAGAGATTATAGAAGAGGTTGTTGAAGAAGAAATTGCAGATGTACCATTTGCAGTGATTGAAAACGTGCCAATCTATCCTGGATGCGAATCTGCTAAAGGAAATGCTGGTAAAAAAGCATGTATGAGTGAAAAAGTACAGAAATTTGTACAGAAAAAGTTTGACACAGAACTAGCTTCAGAACTTGGTTTAGAAGGTCGTCAGCGTATTTCTGTTCAATTCAAGATTGATAAAAATGGAAATATCACAAATATCTTAGCTCGTGCACCGCACCCAAGACTTGAAAAAGAAGCAAAAGATGTGATAGGTTCTTTACCAAAAATGACACCAGGAAAGCAACGTGGTAAGTCTGTAGGGGTACTTTACTCTCTACCTATCTTATTCCAAGTTGATAACTAGAATACATAAATAGGGATGCTTTAAAGCATTGCTTATTTTAAAACCTCAATGATCTATATGAACATTGAGGTTTTTTTGTGGGCTTATGTTTTTGAAATAATGAAAAACTTATATTTATTAATCTAGTCACTCAGTGTATAAAATAAAAGCGATGCTATTCACTATTAGCAGCTTCAATGTTGCGGGTTTATCTTCTTGTTATCTTATCAAAAAGAAAATATCAAAAGACCTCTTTGAAAAATACAGTAATGTATACGATAAGACCAACATCCTTTAAGTTAATGTTACAGATTGTTTTTTGAGTATTATGAGTTAATATCTATATCGCTAGCGCTAGTTTGCAAGTGGTGCCATCCTTAACCCATAAAGCGATACTTATCGATAGTCTACTTCCTTAAAATTATTGCATCAAAAAACCCTCGTAACTTTATAAAGTCACAAGGGTTCAAATATTTATTATTTCCAAAGAAAACAATCAAGCTAAATTCATTTTTCGATTTCAGCTTTAATTTTGATTTCAACTAGTATCTGTAATACTCAGGCTTAAATGGTCCTTCTACAGTCACACCAATGTAAGCTGCTTGGTCTTCACGAAGTTCTGTAAGCTCAACTCCTATTTTTGCTAAGTGTAATTTTGCTACTTTTTCATCAAGATGCTTAGGTAGCATGTATACTTTGTTCTCGTACTTGTCGCTATCTTTCCATAACTCAATTTGAGCTAATGTTTGATTTGTAAATGAGTTACTCATTACAAAACTAGGGTGGCCTGTAGCACAACCCAAGTTTACTAAACGCCCTTCTGCAAGAAGTACGATGTCTTTACCGTTAAAAGTATACTTATCTACTTGTGGCTTGATTTCGTCTTTTACAGCGTTTTTGTTTAACCATGGCACATCAATCTCGTTATCAAAGTGACCTATGTTACAAACAATAGTCTTGTCTTTCATAGCCTCAAAGTGCTCAGGGCGTACAATATCTTTATTACCTGTAGTAGTAATCACGATATCTGCGTTAGGCACGATAGTCTCAAGTTTTTTAACTTCAAAACCATCCATAGCAGCTTGTAATGCGCAAATTGGGTCAATTTCTGTAACGGTAACTATAGCTCCAGCTCCTTTAAAAGACGCTGCAGTACCTTTACCTACATCACCATAACCACATACTACTACGCGTTTACCAGCAAGCATGATATCTGTAGCACGACGTATCGCATCTACAGCACTCTCACGACAACCGTATTTGTTATCAAATTTAGACTTAGTTACACTATCATTAATGTTGATAGCTGGCATAGGTAATGTTCCGTTTTTTACACGCTCATATAATCTATGAACTCCCGTTGTAGTCTCTTCACTTAATCCTTTAACTCCTGCAGCTAATTCTGGGTACTTATCTAATACCATATTAGTAAGATCTCCACCATCATCAAGAATCATGTTTAGTGGTTTTTTGTCTTCTCCAAAGAAAAGAGTTTGTTCAATACACCAGTCAAATTCTTCTTCTGTCATTCCTTTCCACGCATATACTGCGGTTCCAGCTGCTGCGATAGCTGCTGCTGCTTGATCTTGCGTAGAGAAAATGTTACAAGAACTCCAAGTAACTTCTGCTCCTAGAGCTTGTAGTGTTTCAATTAAAACAGCTGTTTGGATAGTCATGTGTAAGCATCCTGCTATACGAGCACCTTTTAATGGTTGTTCATCTTTGTACTCTTCACGCAATGACATAAGGCCAGGCATCTCTGCTTCTGCAAGCTCAATTTCTTTTCTTCCCCAAGCGGCAAGCGAAATGTCTTTTACTTTATTTGCAACGTAAGGTTTTGTTTCTGTAGACATATAGTTTATTTTTCTTCTTAATATTTCAGAAGCAATTATTAAATCATTAATTGGATCAGTCGAGATTATTAAGTTTAATTACTTATTTTTAATCTTTTAGATTTCAGACAGCAAAAATACTCATAATCCCTTAATTATTAATGCCTCTTTACAAAACTATAACAGTAAATCCCACCACAGAAGTACTCGTTTGGAAGATCACAGAATCTTTTGAAAATCTTGCTGCGGGAATTTCGCTCACTGCACATTGCCAATCTCGCGTTGATGGGATGAAAAGCGATTTGCACAAACGAGGTTTTATGAGTGTGCGTCATTTGTTAAAAGAAAAGGGATATACAGATTTTGATTTGTCTTATGATCAAAACGGTAAGCCTTATTTAAAAGACGGTAAAAAAATATCAATCACACATAGTTATATTTTTTCTGCGATTATAATTAGTGATATTGAAGTAGGGATCGATATAGAAAAACAGCGTGATAAGATTTTAAAAATAGCGCATAAATTTACACCTGTCGAGGAATACAGAACAATAGCAAATGAAGATGCTCTTGTAAGAAAACTAACGATGGTTTGGGGGGCAAAAGAGTCATTGTATAAAAGTTTTTCTAGACCGGGAGTCCGTTTTTTAGAGCATATTTATGTAGAGAATTTTAGTTTAGATGAACCAGAATCAAAAGCAAGAGTTTCTGCATTCGATAAAATAGAAGATTACACTATTTTCTTTTTTGAGTTTGAAGGTTTTACTTTAGTATATGCCATTATAGAAGCGTGATATGCAAGGACTTTTTTATTCTGAAATAATAGCCTCGATAAAAAATGGGCAAAAATTATTAGCTGTATTAATAGATCCAGAAAAATTTAGCGTAGCTAACACACTTCGTTTTCTTTCTACACTCCCTGAAGAAACTACCCATCTGTTTGTGGGCGGAAGTACAGATGAAAACAATGCTATAAATGAAGTGGTTTCAGGTTTAAAAAAACACAGTAAACTTCCCGTTTTTTTGTTTCCTGGTAGCCATCAACAAGTTACAGAAAAAGCAGATGCTTTGCTTTTCTTGTCTTTACATTCGGGAAGAAATCCAGATTATTTAATTGGGCAGCAAGTGAGGGCGGCTTCTGTATTAAAAAATACTAGCTTAGAGGTTATCCCTACTAGCTATTTATTAATTGATGGGGGTAATAAGTCTGCTGTGGCAAGAGTAAGTGCGACAACAGCAATGCCTCAAGAGTCTGTTTCTGAAATAATCGACACTGCATTAGCGGGTCAGTTAATGGGTGCAAAGTTGGTGTATCTTGAAGCAGGAAGTGGTGCAAAAATGGCTGTTTCGACACCGATTATTGAAGGTGTAAAAAAGACACTTTCCATTCCGGTCATTGTGGGTGGAGGAATAAGAACAAAGGAGCAAAGAGAACAAGCGTATCAGGCAGGAGCAGACCTTGTAGTGATGGGGACGGTTTTTGAAGCTGTCTAAGTAAAGTTCGTTTTTTTAGTGCTTTTACTATAAGTATCTTTACCATACAAAATTTCAAAAATGAATATTTCAGTAGAACTTACGCTTACCCCATTGCAAGATGACTTTGAGCCAGCGATTATTAACTTCATAAAAAAACTTCGTGATTCTGGACTTACAGTATTAGAAAACCCTTTAAGTACACAAGTGTATGGCGAGTATGATGCCGTAATGAAAGTGCTGCAAGTAGAAATGAAAACAGCACTCGAAGCTGTTGATAATGGCTTGATGTATATGAAAATTGTAAAAACTGATAGAAGCGAATATGAGCCCCATTTTTGATTTCCTTTTTGGACAATATGCTGCGTATGATACGCTAGATGTTGTTTTAGAATTAGTTGCGGTTTTTTTTGGTGTTGTATCTGTGTTTTGTTCTTGGCGCAATAGTGTTTGGGTATTTCCTACAGGTATGATTAGTACTGCCATTTTTGTTTACCTTCTACTAAAATGGGCGCTACTAGGTGATATGATGATTAATGTGTATTATTTCATTATGAGTCTGTATGGTTGGTATTTATGGACCAGAAAAGAAGGTGATACAGCCATAACACCTATGGGTAGAGCAAGTATAAAAGAGCATAAAATTTCGGCATTTATATTTGTAGCTACATTGGTTTTTGTATTTGTAATATACCAAGTCTTTGATAAATGGAACTCTTGGACAGCTTACGTAGATACGGTAACTACAGCAATCTTTTTTGTTGGTATGTGGTTAATGGCAAAACGTAAAATTGAGAACTGGATTTACTGGATTATTGGAGATATAATTTCGGTACCGCTCTATTTTTACAAAGGATTTACATTTACTAGTTTTCAATATTTTTTATTCACTTTTATTGCCATAGGAGGTTATCTAGCATGGAAAAAGCACTTAAACAAACAAGCAACGATTGCATAAGAGTGGTGCTTTTTGGTCCTGAGTCTTCTGGTAAAACCACATTGGCAAAAGCACTAGCATCTCATTACAATACAGAATGGGTGTCAGAATACATGCGTACCTATTTGCAAGATAAATGGGATACAAAAAAAGAAGTGTGTACTCGTGAAGATCTAATGCCTATAGCAAAAGGGCAAATACAATTAGAAAATGAAAAAGTTGTATTGGCAAATGAAATTCTTTTTTGTGATACGAACCTCGATGAACTTATTGTCTATTCAAAATTTTATTATGATGGTTTTTGTCCGAAACAAATACTAAAAGCAGCTTCTCAGTCTAAATATGATCTTTTTTTACTCACTTATATAGATACACCATGGGAAAAAGACGATTTAAGAGACAGACCTAACGATAGGAAAATGCTTTTTTCTATTTTTGAAAATTACTTAAAAGATAATGAGTGTCATTACGTTATTTTAAAAGGAACCATTGAAGAGCGATTACAGATAGCTGTAAAAGCACTGGAAAATTTAGGACAATAAAGAATGTTTACAACAGACGATACGTTATATTTAAAAAATAAAGGCATCACTATTAAAAATGTAGAGGCGCAACGTGAAGCTCTTGTAAAAGGGATTCCGTTTGCAGCTGTTGTGGCGGCAGCTACCATTGATAATGGTATAGAAAGACTTAGCGACGCAGAACAACAAAAGTTGGTGGCAGCTTATAACAAGGTTTTAGATACAATAGATGTTGTAAAGTTTGTGCCAGCCTCGGGTGCAGCAACTAGGATGTTTAAGCACCTCGTTAGTTTTTTACAAGAATTTAATCCAGAACAAGAATCGATAGACGTTTATTTAGATAAAAAAGAACAAGCGCTCACTAAGGCGTTTTTCAATAATTTTAAAGAACTCCCTTTTGCTGATCACGTTTTAAAATTGGTAGAAACAGTCTACCCAACTTTTAATGAAATGTCAAAAGGATCACGCCTTTTAGCTTTAACAGAAATCTTACTTAAGAGCGATGGTTTAGACTACGGAAATATGCCAAAAGGTTTAGTACCTTTTCATAAATATGAAGATTATTCTACAACGGCTTTTGAAGAACAACTCTTTGAAGCTACTTTTTTTGCTGCTTCAAATGGAAAAGTAAATGTTCATTTTACTGTTGCCGAACAACATCTAGATAAATTTAAGGAACACTATACGGCCATTAAAAATCGTGTTGTTAGTGCGACAAAAACAGCATTTGAAATTACGTATTCTTTTCAGAAAAAAGAAACAGATACCGTTGCTATTGATAAAGAGTTAAATTTTGTAAGAACAGGTGATGGCGCTTTATTATTAAGACCTTCTGGTCACGGTGCTTTGCTTAGCAACCTTAATGATATTGATGCAGATTTAATTTTTATAAAAAATATAGATAATGTAGTTTGTCCTAAATATGTTTCTGAAATAGCACATTATAAAAAAGTATTAGCAGGAAAACTATTAGTAGTGCAAAAGCAAGTATTTGATTATCTAAAGCAGCTTGAAAATGCTGTTACAGAAGAAAAGCTTGCCGAAATAAAATTATTTATTTCAACTACGTTGTATAATACATCGCAACCAGAAACTGTAGATCAAATAAAAAACATTTTGAATAGACCTTTACGAGTTTGCGGAGTCGTAAAAAACACAGGAGCACCTGGTGGTGGACCATTTTGGGTACGAAAGGATGGAGAAGATTCTCTACAAATAGTGGAGGCAGCACAAATAAATACTGAAGCTATTTCTCAAAAACAATTACTTGATAATGCTACCCATTTTAACCCAGTAGATTTGGTCTGTGGTGTAAAAGATTACCAAGGCAATACATTTAATTTACATGATTTTAAAGATGTTGATAGTGGTTTTGTAACTCAAAAATCATATCAAGGAAAATCAATAAAAGTTCTTGAGCTTCCTGGCTTATGGAACGGCGCGATGGCTTACTGGAATACCATTTTTGTAGAAGTGCCATTGGCAACATTTAACCCTGTAAAGACGGTAAATGATCTGCTGAAAAAAGAACATAACCCAATGTATAATGGATAAAAATCTACTTATTACAGAGCTTGTTTTTAAAGCATTGCGAAGCAGTGGCCCAGGAGGTCAGCATGTAAATAAAACGGCCTCAAAAGTAGAAGTTCATTTTAATGTGCAACACTCAAATGCACTCGCTCCTTCAGAAATAATACGGCTAAACGAAAAACTAAAAAATAAAATTTCTAGTGAAGGAACAATAGTACTAAATTGTGGTGAAACACGTAGTCAACATAAAAACAAAGCCATTGTTATAGAAAGATTACTAAACTTGATTACTGAAAGTTTAAAGGTTCAAAAAAAGCGCAAGAAAACAAAACCTTCTAAAGCTGTGATTGAAAAGCGATTGAAGTTAAAAAAGAATCAAGCACTTAAAAAAACCAATAGAAAGCGTCCTTCTTTAGATTAATATTTTGAAGTTTTGTTGTTTCAGAATGAAAAATGAATCTATCTTTGCACCACATCTCAAAGGGGTGCTCGATCGATTAATGATTGTAGAATGTAGCTTACAGATTTAAGATTTAAATGTTTAAAAAATCTAATGTCATCATTCCAAAATCTGAAATCTTTTTGGCTGAGATTATACCCATAGAACCTGGAACAGGTAATGCTGTTTAGGAAATTTGCTTCAGAGATTGACTGGTTTTAAAGCCTTTTGTCACACTGAGCGCAGTCGGAGTACATATTTGAATCAAAGTTTTTAGTTCTTGATTCTCAAATCATTCGGCGGGTACACAAATACAACTTTCACAAAGAATAATCACCTCTTTTATTCGTCTTAATTTTTTAGAACGAATGAAATTATTTACTATTTCCGCAGTTATTTTATGTAGTAGCTTAAGTGTTTTTGCACAAGAAAAAGTGCAAGACACGACTAAGGTTGAAACGCTTGAAGAGGTTTTAATAAAATCTGTAAGAGTAGAAGCAGACTCTCCCATTACACACTCAAACCTTACTGCCGAAGAACTTGAAAAGCGAAATCTTGGTCAGGATATCCCTTTTATGCTCAATTATTTGCCCTCTGTGGTAACTACAAGTGATGCTGGTGCTGGTGTTGGGTATACGTATTTTAGGGTACGTGGTAGCGATGGTTCGCGAACTAATGTAACCCTTAATGGTATTCCTTTTAATGATGCAGAAAGTCAAGGTACATTTTTTGTAAACCTTCCAGACTTTACATCTAGTGTAGAGAGCTTACAGTTGCAACGTGGTGTGGGTACTTCTACAAACGGAAGTGGCGCCTTTGGAGCCAGTCTTAATTTATTGACAGATGCAGTTCAGGAAGAAGCTGGAGGCGAAATTTCTAATTCTTTTGGCTCTTTTAATACGCGTAAGCATAATGTGAAATTTACAACAGGCTTGCTTAATGATCACATTGAAATTGCAGGTAGATTATCTAATATTGTGAGCGACGGCTATATAGATCGTGCAAGTTCAGACCTGAAATCTTACTTTTTACAAGCAGCGTACAAAGACAATAATACATTAATAAAAGCACTCGCTTTTGGTGGTAGAGAAGAAACCTATCAAGCTTATTACGGTATTGATGCAGAAACGCTAGCGAATGATAGAACCTTTAATACCGTTGGGCAAATGTTTGATGCCGATGGAAATTTTGAAGGTTTTTATGATAATGAAGTAGATAATTACGCGCAAGACCATTATCAATTATTGTGGAATCAAAAAATTAACAGTAATTGGCGTACCAACTTGTCTCTAAATTATACCTATGGTCGTGGTTATTTTGAGCAATTTAAAGATGCAGGTGATTTTGAGTTTTTGGGCGCAGAACCTATTGTGATTGATGGAGAAACTATTGAGGAGACAGACTATATTCGTCGTCGTTGGTTAGACAATGACTATTATGCAGTAAATGGAAATGTAAACTATAAAGATGAAAAATGGGATGTTTCTGGTGGCTTGTTTTATAGCTACTATGATGGAGATCATTTTGGCGAAATATTATATAGCCAATACCCAATTGGTTACGATTATAAAGAGCATTATTATGATGCGACAGGTGTAAAAAAAGAATTTACAATGTTCACTAAAGCTACGTTTAAAATAAATGACCAATGGGCTGTTTTTGGAGATTTGCAAGGACGTTTTGTGTCTCACACTATTGATGGACTCACATCAGACAGAGCGCCTTTAAATGTAGATGTAACGTACGACTTTTTTAACCCAAAAGCGGGACTCTCATACATACATAATGAAAAAAATCAATTATACGTTTCTTATGGTAGAGCTAATAGAGAACCACGTAATGATGATTTTGAAGAGGGTCTTTTTGCAGCAGAACGTCTAGATGATATAGAACTAGGATGGCGTTTTGCTTCAGAAAAAGTAAAAGTAAATACGAATGCTTATTATATGTTTTACAAAGACCAATTAATCTTAACTGGAGCACTTGATGATATAGGCCAACCTATTAGAGCAAGTAGCGGTAAGAGTTACCGTTTAGGGCTAGAAGTAGATGCAACCATCGCTGTTTCAGAAAAAATAAGAATACAACCTAATGTAGCTTTAAGTAGTAATAAAAATAAGGATTTCTATTTTCAAAGAGATGGTGTGTTAACTAACTTAGGAAATACAAACCTTGCTTTTTCACCAGCTGTAGTAGCAGGAAATGCTATTGTGTTTCGCCCAATACAAAACTTTGAAATAGGCTTTTTGTCAAAGTATGTAAGCAAACAATATATGGGTAATATAGATAGTGAAGGTTCTACACTTGATGCATATTTTGTGAGTGATTTAAACCTAATTTATACCCTTAGAGATATTCCTGTTGTAAAAGAGATTGTCTTTTCTGGATTAGTAAATAACATTTTTAATCACAAATATGTGAATAATGGGTATTTCTACACCTATGATGATGATTATTCAGAGCCAGGAGTTGTTACAACGATAGAAGGAGCTGGGTATTTTCCGCAAGCTACAATCAACTTTTTGCTAGGTGCTACAGTAAAGTTTTAATGTAATTGTCTTTTAAAGCACATTTGTAGTTAAACTAATGTGTCAATGTCATTGTTAAGCACAACCGAAGTGTTATTATTTTGCTTTTCGGTTGTGTTTAGTATGACAAAATCATGTTCAAATTTAGTTTGAAATACGAATAGAATTTCCGGTACGTACCGCCTGATAAGCCTGCATAGGGTAGGTGTCTGGTTGTGTTTGGTGCTGCCCAGTAACTATGTTGTAGCTGTTGGTGTCTGTATCGCAAGGGCACGTAGCTATTATACCATTAAGTTCCATCGTAGAGCAACTAGTAACAGGGTGATTTGGGTCTGCTAGATCAAAAGCAGAATATAAATCATTATTTACATTATATACTACAATCCCTCGAACACCAAGCTGTTCTAATACTATAGAGTTTCCTGGAAAATTAAGGCTATTGTATTCTGGTAGGTCTAGATTAAGAGTAATATTTACTATTGGATCTATCAAGTTAGGGTTGTTGTCGTTAAAATCATCATTGCTTTTACAAGAAGTGAAAACAAAGGTAAAAGCTAATAGGTATAATAGGTATTTCATGATGCTTTATTATAGTATGTTTAAAGATGTTGCAAAGATGCAACAATTTATTTTTTTGTATATTTGTTTTAATATCAATCCCGTGCTAAGTGGGATTTTTTTTATGCCTGAGAGCGTAAAGTGAGATTAGGTAAATGATAGTATCACTTATTAGACAGACAGTAATTTAAAATAAAACACGAAGCTTTGATACTTCTGTTGATGAAAACGAAATAATTATGAGTAAAGTATCTTATTATACATTAGAAGGTTTAAAAAGCCTTAAAGAAGAACTAAATCAATTAAAAGATGTAGAACGTCCTGCTGCTTCTAATGCTATTGCAGAAGCACGTGATAAAGGTGATTTGAGTGAGAATGCAGAGTACGATGCCGCTAAAGAAGCGCAAGGAATGCTAGAAATGCGTATCTCAAAATTAGAAGCAATTGTGGCAAATGCACGTGTTATTGATGAGTCGCAACTTGATACATCTAAAGTGTTAATTCACTCTACCGTAAAAATAAAAAATGCTACTAATGGTGCTACAATGACTTATAAGCTAGTAGCGCAAAGTGAATCGGATCTTAAAACAGGTAAAATTTCTGTAGATTCTCCTATCGGAAAAGGGCTTTTAGGTAAAACAGTAGGAGATACTGCTGCCATACAAGTACCTAGTGGTACCATGAATTTTGAAATTGTTGAAATAACACGCGGATAACATGAGCTCAATTTTCACAAAAATTATTCAGGGTGAAATTCCTTGTTATAAAGTTGCAGAAGATGAAAAGCACATTGCTTTTTTAGATATCAATCCTAATGCAAAAGGACATACGCTTTGTATTCCAAAAAAAGAGGTAGACAAGGTTTTTGACCTTAGTAAAGAAGATTATTTAGATTTGATGGAGTTTTCCAGAAAAGTAGCTATTGCCTTAGAAAAAACAGTAGCCTGCAAAAGAGTAGGGATGTCTGTAATTGGTTTAGAAGTGCCTCACGTTCACGTGCATTTAATTCCTTTAAACGCCATGAAAGATATTTCTTTTATGGATAAAGTTACGTTAAGCGAAGCTGAGTTTTTGGATTTAGCTAAGGCTATTGGTGCAAATATGTAAGTGATTTTTAAGTGTAAACATTAAAAAACATAAATCAACTCTATTTATGCTTTACTCGTTAAACTCTTAAAAAACACAAAACCAAAACCAATAAAAAGCATAAGATGAAAAGGAAATAGCCCAAAGTCACCTCCTTGATCACCTACAATAAATGCTGAGTACATTCCGAAGGCAAAATACGCCATAAGTAAACCTTCAAAAATCACGTTTATAGATACGTTTTTCTTCAAGTATTTGTTGCCTTTCCATTTGTCTTTTATCGTACTGATGTTAAATTTTGGGGTACGAACAAACTCACTTTTTTTACCAATATGGCCTTCTATCACCGCAATTGTGTTGTGTAGTGAAAAGCCCATGGCAATAGAGAAAAAAGTAAAAAACATACCTATATAGCGTATAAATTGCTTAAAACCGCCTCCGTACACATTTTTATACATGTACCAGTAGCAAATAAAGAAAATGATCGTGCTTATTACAAAAAAGCTCATCACATAAAAGTAAACTTTGAGATGTTCATATTCGTTTTTAATATAAAGCATCGGGATACTTAAAATAGCCACCAGAAAAATGTTTAAAAACATGGTGCTATTTAGTAAGTGAAGCAGACTATGAATCTTTGTTTTTTTAGATACAGAATCACTAGACAACACTCGTTTTGCCATTTTCTGAAAGTTCTCTGCACCTCCTTTATTCCATCTAAATTGTTGAGAGCGTGCGGCACTAATTACTACGGGTAATTCTGCAGGAGTTTCAACCTCTTCTAGGTATTTAAACTTCCATTTTTTCAGTTGTGCACGATAACTTAAATCGAGATCTTCTGTTAGTGTGTCACCTTCCCAGTTTCCAGCATCAAGAATACATTCTTTTCGCCACGCACCTGCTGTACCATTAAAGTTGATAAAATGCCCTTTGCTATTTCGACCTACTTGTTCTAGTGTAAAATGAGCGTCTAAGGCAAAAGCTTGTACTTTAGTTAGTAAAGAATAATCTTTGTTAATGTGTCCCCATCTGGTTTGTACCACACCTATTTTTTCATCTTTAAAAAAGGGAATAGTACGGTATAACCAATCTTTCTTCGGAAGGAAATCTGCGTCAAATATGGCAATAAACTCACCTTTAGCAATTTTTAAACCTTCTTTTAAGGCTCCAGCTTTAAAACCAGAACGGTCTGTTCTTGTAATGTGTTTTATATCGAGTCCGGTCGCTTGTAATCTTTTAATGTGGGCTGCAGTGCTTTTTAAAGATTCATCTGTAGAGTCATCTAGTACTTGTATTTCTAGTTTTTCTGAAGGATATTCTAGAAGAGCAATATTATCTAGCAACCTGTCCATTACGTAAAGTTCATTGTAAACAGGTAGTTGTATGGTAACAAAAGGAATCTCTTCAGGGTTTGAAAAGTTAAACTGCTCACTAACAGCTTTGTTTTTCTTTGAGTTGAGGTAATTAAAAAGCAGGTTAAGTTGGGCTAAGGCATACATAAGTATGAGTAATAGCGCCACAGAATAAATAACCATGATGATGGTTTGCCAAATCATTTTTTGAAAGAATATTTAAAAATCCAACCTAGGATTTTTACGCCTGCAAAGATAGCACCTTTTACCGTACCAGAAACTTTAGAAACACCTATTCTGTTTCTATATTTCATAGGTATCTCAACATAACTATATTTTCGTTTAAGTGCTTTTAATTGCATCTCTACGGTCCAGCCATAGGTTTTGTCTTCCATGTGTAATGCGAGCAACTTATTGTACTTAATAGCCCTAAAAGGACCAAGATCTGTAAATGTTGACTTGAAAAACAACGCCATTAGTGTAGTTGCTAGCCAGTTGCCAAATTGCTGCGGAAATGTCATAGATCCAGCTTCTCTAAGTCTTTTAACACGTGAACCCACTACAAAATCTATATCACGCTCTATAATTGGTGCAACTAATTCTGTGAGTTGTTCTGGGTAATCACTATAATCGCCATCTAGAAAAACAATAATATCTGGTTTGTGTTCTAAAGCAGCAACATAATCCATCCCTTTTAAGCAAGCGTATCCGTAACCTTTGTTAGGTTCTTTTAGCACTGTTGCTCCATTATTTGCAGCAACAATTTCTGTGTTGTCTGTAGAGTTATTGCTTACAACAATGACTTCATTTACTATTTTAGGAATGGCTTGTATAACAAAACCAATAGAGCCTTCTTCATTATAGGCTGGAATAATTACTTTGATGTTAGGGTTCATCGAGGTATTGTTACAATTTTTATAAGTATAAAATTAAAGCCTGCAATATCGGAAAAATTAAGGGGTTTGAGGCTTTAATTTTTCCGAAGAGCTATGATTTCTTGTTGTTCATTAAAGCCATTAAATCTACATCATTTCCTAATAAAACATCTGTTGGGTTAATACGACCATCTAATGCGTCGTTTTCTAACTTAAGAACGCCACGCGGGCAAACGGCAGAACAAACCCCACAACCTACACAAGAACTACGAACAATGTTTTCTCCTTTTTGAGCATAAGCACGTACATCAATACCCATCTCACAACTATTAGAGCAATTACCACAAGAGATACATTGTCCTCCATTAGTAGTGATTCTAAACTTAGAGAACATACGCTGCTGAAAGCCTAAAACTGCTGCCATAGGACAACCAAAACGACACCAAGCTCTATTCCCTAAAATAGGATAAAACCCTGTTCCAATTACACCAGAAAAGATAGAACCAATGTAAAAACCATATGCAGAACGCATTCCGCTTGCTTGTAGGTAAAATATTTTGTCTGTGGTTCCGGTGTAGTGCATTGCAATTAATGTTGCTATAACAACCGCATAACCTATAGCGCCATATCGTGCATCTTTACCAAGTTCGTGACGTTTAAAAATCATTATCACAGCAAAAACGACTGTTAAAAATCCTCCAATAAAAAGTAGAAAAGTGTCTTTGTTAAACCAGTATTTATCTGCATCATAGCCTAAATACGTATAAATAACTGCAATGGTCATCACCACAGAAAATACAAGAACGGTATGGATTAACCAACGCTCTAGTTTCCAGGCAGACATTTTTTTAGAAGATAAATGTCTAAAAGGATCTCCAGCAGTCTCGGCAAGACCTCCACATCCACACACCCAAGAGCAATACCATCTTTTACCATATTTATAGGTTAAAAATGGAGAGATTACAAATATGGATAGAATACCAAAAATTAAAAAAGTAAAGCCAATTGTTCCAGAGTTAATAAACTGGTCTACGCGCCATTGATCAAATGCGTAATAGTTTAAAGGCCACATATTTTTTATATCGTTGTAAGGTACGTCTGCGTTTAATCTGTACATAAACTCTGGAATTAAAAAAGCAAATGCCATTTGAAAAAACATTACAGACGCAGTACGTAATTGTTGATATCTATTGTGACGATATTTAAGCATAAATTTATATCCAAATGCTAAAATAGCCACGGTATATAAAGTACCGTAAACAAACCATTGGCTGGCGTTTCTACCACTCAATAATTGACTTAAAGGATCAAAAAGGGCTATGAGTCCCGTGTTTGGCGCGCCATCTACGCCAAGACCTAAGAGCTCGGCAAAGAAGTATAGTACAATGTAAAAGAGTGTAAGGACAACACCTAGTACCCAGCCCCAAACTCCTCTTGACGATATAGATTTAAACCAGGCCTCATCATTTTTAATACCTTCTAGTTTTGTGAGGTATGCATCTCTAGAATACAGTACTGTCCCTGCAGTAATTAAGCCTAATGAAAGGGTTAAAAATAAACCTTGATTAGGTAAGCTTACATTAGCAAGTGCTATGACTAATATGAATAAACCGGTAAAGCCTATTCCTAAAGCTATTTTTTTCTTTGTTGAAATGTCCTGTGCGTTAGGGGACGCTAGTGACATACTTTCGTTTGATTTTGTGCTCATCTTTTAGGTTATGCGGTTTGTAATTGGTTGGTGTAAGCTGACAGTATTTGAATTTCAAATTGTTTGTAAAACTCTGGGTCAAAGTTAGCTTCGGGTAAATGTTTTATCACGTAGTCTGTTGTGCGTTCTTCTGTAAGCCATCGATCAAAAACCTCGTGTCGCATTCGTATTCCAAAGGTGTTAATGCCTAAAAACTTACCTGTTTCTGTGTGGGTAGAAACGGTTATGCATTTTGTGTTATCATCGTGTTTCCAATGAAAATGCTGTTCTGTATCGCTTTTAGATCGTTCACTAAAAACCCATCCATAGGTTTGATATTCAATGTCAAGAAACTTGGCGCTGTTAAACCAGTGACCAGGTTTGTATTCTAGTCTATTTCCGCAGATAGTTTGAGCGAGAGTTTCTCCCATCATTCTGCCTGTGTACCATACAGCTTCTATGGGACGGCGCAATCCTATCCCTTCGTGTTGTTCTGCACAGTCACCTATGGCATATACGTCTTTTACATTTGTCTCTAAAAAACGATTTACTTTTATACCACGCCCTAGTTCAATACCGCTGTCTTTTAAAAAGTCGATGTTTGGTGTAACGCCTGCTGTTAAGCCTACAACATTACAAGGAAGTTCTTCGCCAGTTTCTGCAATAACCACTGCTCTTGCGCGGCCATTTTCGTCTGGTAGGATTTCTTTTAAATTTGTGCCCAGTCTTAAATCAATGTGATGGTCTTTAATATGATCATTAATCATTTCACTTTCTCCAGCAGGTAATACACCATTCCAGAAACTATTTTCTCTAACTAAAAAAGTTACAGGAATATTTCGTGATCGTAGCATCTCTGCCATTTCAATCCCTATTAATCCGCCGCCTACAATTACTGCTCTATTGCAAGTTTCTTTATTAGGAGCGTTAGCTTCTAGCATGTCAAGATCTTGTTTTGAGTACATTCCTTGAACACCTTCAAGGTCTTGACCGGGCCAACCAAATTTATTAGGTTTTGATCCCGTAGCTAGAATTAAAGAATCATATGCTATTTTTTCGCCCTCTTGAGTAACGAGTACTTTATCATCTGTAAGTACTTGTTTTACAAAAGCTCTTTTTAAATCGATGCGATTTTTCTTCCAGAAATAATCTTCATACGGTTTTGTATGCTCATATTTCATATGCCCCATGTAGATATACATTAAAGCTGTACGAGAGAAAAAATGATCGGTCTCTGCAGAGATAATAGTAATCTTATGGTCAGATAATTTTCTTATGTGTCTTGCAGCAGTAACGCCAGCAATTCCGTTACCTATAATGACAATATTTTTCATAAATGGAAGATGTTAGTTCTAATGGTCGTGTAAAAAGTAATAAACATTACATTAAAATGCATTAATTTTGGATGTAAATAAAACAAAACTTATGTTTCGATTTTTTGCAGTACTCTTTATTCAACTTGTTTTAGTGCTATCTAGCTGTGCTCAAAAACCAGAAAAAAAGATAAATGGCGTTAGTTTTGTAGCTTCGAGAGATGAAGCGGCTAAAGAACATGTGGACGCCGTAGCCAGTATCCACGCTAACTATGCGGCTGTCATGCCTTTTGGTTTTATGCGAAACCCCAAGACAGCTACTATTATTCATAATACAGATAGACAATGGTTTGGTGAGACAGAAGCAGGTATAATACAATATGCTGAAATGTTAAAACAACAAAACATAGCCATTATGGTGAAACCTCAAATCTGGATATCACACGGCGAGTTTACCGGTCACTTAAAAATGGAAACCGAAGAAGAATGGAAAACATTTGAAAATTCATACTCTTCATTTATTCTAACTTATGCAAAAGCAGCGCAAGCGTTAAATGCCGAAATATTCTGTATTGGAACAGAGTTAGAGCAGTTTGTAATAAATAGACCCGAATATTGGCTTCAGCTTATTTCAGAAATAAAAAAAATATACACAGGAAAACTAACCTATGCAGCAAACTGGGATGAGTATAAGAGTGTGTCTTTCTGGAAAGAATTAGACTATATTGGGGTGGATGCTTATTTTCCTGTTTCTGAAGTAAAAACGCCTACAATTGAACAAGCAAAAGAAGGACTTCAAAAATGGAAAGCAGAAATGAAACAGGTTTCTGAAACAAATAACACACCTATTTTATTTACCGAATACGGCTATCGTAGTGTTGACTTTGCGGGTAAAGAACCTTGGGTGAGCTCGCGTGAAATGACAAGCGTAAATCTTGAAGCACAGACTAATTTAACAAAAGCACTTATAGAAGAAATGTATGTAGAACCTTGGTTTAAAGGTGGTTTTATTTGGAAATGGTTTATTAAACACGATGAGGTAGGCGGCGTGCAAAACAGTCAATTTACACCTCAGAATAAACCCGTAGAAGCTGAGTTAAAGAAGTATTTTGATTTGTATTCTAATTAAAATTGAATGGATTGTTCTTTTGTGTTTAAACGAATACTGTCACGATTTTGCTTGATATTTTTGTTGTAATACGCTAGTAACTCTTCTGCATCTGCACCCAACCATTTTTTAATATAAATGGCCCAAAAGTGATATTGTACATACCCAACGCCCTTGTTGTTATACAATCTAGCAGAAGTAATTAACCATTCTTGAATTACCACAAACTGCTTACGTTTGTATAATTCGTTAATTAATATATTGTCTTCATAAATAACGTATGATTCATCAAAACCGCCTATTTCATTAAAAAGACTGCGTGTAATAAACTGGCTTTGGTCACCACCACGACTCGCGCGCCAAGAAAATTTTGTTAAGTAGCTGGCTAGTTTTAACCACCAGTGATTGCTGTCAAATTTCATTTTAAAACATCCGGCAAGGTTTCCTTTATTAACTTCAGAAATTATTAGTTTATCAAAGTCTTTAGGGGGAAAAGAGTCTGCGTGTAAAAAGTATAAAATGCTTCCAGTTGCTATTTTAGCACCGGCGTTCATTTGTTTTGCACGGCCTTTTTCAGCAGTGATTAATGTAATCTTATAGTTAGAGGTTTCTGTAAAATTATTAATGAGCGATACCGTATTGTCTTTACTTCCGCCATCTACAAGTATGATCTCTGAGCTGTTTAAGGCAGATGCATTGCTTGTTACATGGGTAAGCACCGACACAATATTTTGTGCCTCGTTTAAAACAGGAATAATAATACTAACCATACATGACCTACTTACGTAAATAAAGAAAAGGTGGTTTGCTTTACAAAACAAAGATGTTCATAAAACATAGATACAATTATTTATTGAGAGCCCAATCATAATCCATATAACGCACTTTTGCATCTTCAGAAATTTTAATGATTGAATATTTATTTAAGTAATCAATAATACTTCCGTTTTCTTTGAAATCTTTTGAAAACCAACTGAAAATTTTTGAAATTTGAATCTCATTTTCAGAGATGAGGTTTCTATTTTTATCGTTAATAAACCTTTTTGCAACCAGATTTAATTGCGAATCAACTTTACTAGGTACAAAAGCTTCATTTAATAATGGGGGACAAGAAAATGAGGCACAGTTAATGCCAAAATGAATACGTGGATCTCCCATTTTTCGTAATATTTTGTGCTCAATTTCTTCAAGGTTGTAATATTTGTCACCAAGTTTCCATAGGCTTTGCTCCCAAGGGTTTTTAATGTCTTTTATACTTTCTAAAGGTTGATTCTGTAAAATAAGATCAATTGTCAAGGCGTTGTACGCGTTCATCCAATAGGCAAGTGTCTCGTTTTTAGTCCAAGTAGTATTAGGTACATTTTCTGCTAACAATGCTATGTAGCTAAGTAGGGTTGCTCTATTTTTTTCAAGACCGGCATAGTTCACGTTTCCGGTACTTGATACATTGTTTTTTAATAATGTATTGAAAGATTTATGCAGCGCTGTATGGTCTATAATTACTGTTTCGGTAACCGTTTTTTGATGACTAACAATTTGGTTTGCACTGCAAACAGATGTGATAACGATAGCTACAGTAGAGAGTATTGCGATAAGTTTCATAAGTGGTCCTATTTGTTTTAAAATAGTCGTTATTTTTCACAAAACATTTCAATAGCTATCGTTGTTTTTTTGAGTTATCTAACATCCATCAGTCATTTTTAGTGAGCGGGTATCCTTCCTGTTTTAAAAATGACTTCGGAAATTTTTCATCCTCTTCAAAACCTAGTTCAATGTCGCGACCGTCATAAGGAACATGGTCTGTGTTAAATAGATAATCCCAAATACTTAAAGAGATGCCATAATTTGCGCCATACTTACTCTTTTCTGGGAGTTCTTTTGCATGGTGCCAAATATGCATTTTTGGGTTGTTAAAAATATATTTTAAAACGCCATAATCCCAGCCTAAGTTAGCGTGATTTAAGTGACCAATTGTTAATGCAAAAAAATGAACGATAGCCACTTGCTCTACTTCAAAACCACCAATGATTGCTAATGGAATGTAGAGAATAGATTTGTACATTATTGGTTCCATCCAGTGATAACGTAAGTGTGCTGCAAAGCCCATTTCTTTTACAGAATGATGAAGCTTGTGAAAATTCCAGAAAAAAGGAAACCTATGTAAAAGGCGATGCGTATTCCATTGTACAAAGTCTGAAACCAGAAAAAAGATAAATAGCCCTACTCCAAAAGGGAGTGCGTTTAAATCTAATAATTGAAAATCTTTTACTTGTAGACCTACTAAGCCTAGTGCGTCATTAAAGAGCATTTCGGTAGTATTAGAAAGGAATATTAGGACAATTAGATTCAGTAAAAAGAAATTGAAAAACATGTAAAAAGCATCTTGCCAAAAATCTTTTCTAAATATTTTTTGATTTTTACGCCAAGGAAAAAGAATTTCTAATAACCATACAATCAATGAGACAATAATTAATCCATAAAAATAATTATCCCAGTGAAAAGAAGTTATTTCGCTGACCAAATAGTTGAAATACCCTTGATAGGATTCTTTAAATAGATCTAAATATTTGTTCATTTTATTTGTTGAGTGTGATATGCAGGTTTATGCAAGAGTTTACTTTTCTAGTTCTTTATTACGTTCTTTGATTATTGAGTATCCAGATAAAACTGCAGCAGCTGTCCAGATTAATCTATATGCCCAAACGTTCATATCCATTCCTAAAAATTGTGTTGTAATTTCTGGATGCATAAACGATTGTGCTACTTTATAGCAAGCAACTCCTATGATTAGTAATGAGAAGATATGCTTCATTTTATAGTTGCTTTATAAGTTCTGTAAAAAGAGTAATCATTTGTGGTTCTGCTTTACCAGCTTGGGCGATAATATCTGGGATATCTACGGCTTTTAAATTATCTGGATCACATTCATCTGTTAAAACAGATACTGCTGCAACAGGTAAAGCTAAGTGGTTTGCTACAATAATTTCAGGAACCGTGCTCATTCCTACCGCATCTGTACCTATTATTTTTAAATAACGATATTCTGCTCTAGTTTCTAATTGCGGCCCAACCACACTCGTATAAACACCTTTATGCAGCGTGATTCCATTTTCTTTAGCTATAGATTCAATCATTGCGTTCATTTTTGGATCGTAAGGAGCACTCATATCTACAAATCGTTCTCCTAATTCTTCTACCCCTTTAAAGGCTAGTGGCGAACCTCCCTGTAGATTAATATGGTCGTCAATGAGCATAATTTCACCCTTTTTAAAAGAGGTATTTATGGCGCCAGACGCATTGCTAACAAGTAGTTTTTCTATTCCTAACTCTTTCATGACACGTACTGGAAATGTGACATCGCGTAGCGAGTAGCCTTCATACACATGAAAACGACCTTGCATTAGTATCACTTTTTTCCCTGCTAGTTCACCATACACAAGTTTGCCTTTGTGAAACTCAACAGTTGCAGTTGGAAAGTTAGGGATGTGGTTGTAGCTCATCTCGGCTTCTATGGTAACTTTATCTACTATTTTACCTAATCCAGTACCTAAAATGATACCTACCTCAGGTTTGCCAAAACCTCTGCTCTTTAAAAAATCTACTGCTTCTAAAATATGTTTTTTCATTGTTGTTTTTTTCTCAACTCTTCAGGGAAAAACCCTTGAAAAGCATCTATGTTTTTAATGTCTTCGTAATAATCTACGTCATTTTTTTTGTCTAATAACACAACGTTTTCTTCTTTTAGATCTAAAAGTGTATCGTGTAAAACGGTATCAGTACCCCAAGTTTTATGATAGAAAATAGCTGACTTTATCTTTTTCATTCCTAACAAATAATAACCGCCATCTTCTGCAGGACCTATAACAAAATCGTTTGTTTTTAATTGCTCAAAAGCATTGTCAATATCGTTTGCGGTCATATCATACATATCACTACCTATGATAATGGCACGTTGATATCCTAATTGAAAAACTTCTTTAAATGCGTTTTCCATTCGTATACCTAGATCGTCACCTTGCTGTAATCTTTTGCTGTAAATCTCGGGATCCCAAATGTCTCCAGATCTTATCTTTTCAGAATAATATACAAATTTATCTGCATATAAAGGACTGGTAATCTCTACGGTGTGTTTTAATAAAAACGTATAAATAGCAAGGGCAGCTTCATCACCAACAGTAGCTGCTAGCCTTGTTTTGCATTTGCCCAATTCTGGATTACGGGTAAAAATAATAAGCGCACTTTTTGAAGTAGGAAAATGAAAGGTTTCTTCTTGTTTACCTTGTTCGTCACTAGTTTTAGAACCTAAAATTGCCATATTGCTATATTACATTATTTGTTTTGATTCGGAAATACTTTTATTCCCTTATCAAGCCATTTGCTCCACGCTTTTGAGAAGGCATGAACGCTGTCTGTATTTTTGTTTTGTCTATTTAAAATAGGGTACTCTTTATTTTTCCACTCAAAGATACCACCATACAAGTTTTGTACATTAGTGAATCCCGCTTTTTTTAGTTTTTCACCAACAATTTCAGATCGAATTCCTAGGGAGCAATAGACAATAATGGGAGTGTCTTTATCTTTAATAACTTCGGAAACTTGCTCGCTCGAAAAATGATTAAATCCAGTAAAAATTGCTCCATCTATATGGCTTACTTGAAACTCGTCATTTTCACGTGTGTCAAGAATTGTAACATCGCCATTTATTTGTAACATTCGTAATTCTTCTACCGAGATATACGGTATGCTGCGAGTGTTGTGTTGCTTCAATAATTGGTCAAGTGTTTTTTGAGCATAGCTTTGACTAGCAAAAAGCAGTAATAATATGTAGATGTATTTTATCATATTTAAATTCTAATGCCAAAACCTTGCATTCCACTTTCTATAGCGGGTAAAATTTCTGTATTATCCCAAATACCAGTAACAATCGTTCTTGCGTATTCTTGGGGTAATAATCCATTTTGCATTAGCTGGTTTGTCAATTTATAGTTGTACTCCATCGTGTGATGTGTAACAATCATCTTGCCATCTTTTTCATCTAAAATGGCATACCACACATGAGGTTCTCCATCATTTGCTGGCATACCAATTACACCAGGATTAATCCATTGTTTTTTATTCTTAATATCATTAAAAGGTAACCCGCAATGTCCAGCGACTATTACATCACTTTTGGTCGTGTTAAAAACAGCTTCCTTTCTTTCCCATGGAGTACTTTTAAATATAAATTCTGAAATATTATCATAAGAACCATGTACCACGGTAATCATATTTCCAGAGTATGAAAATTGAATGTGATCTGGAAGTTTTTCTATATAATCTAATGAACTTTTGCTCAGTTTACTTTGTGCATAGGGATACCACATTTGAGAAAAACCATCACAGCGACTTCCTTCTCTAAAATCGCAACCACAGTCTTCTGCACCTTCTGTTAACTGCACTTCTACATTGCCAGCAATACTATGAGCGCCCCATAATTTTAAGAGTTGAACGGTTTCTTCTGGTTGAGCACAGTAACCCACAATGTCGCCTGTACAAATACAATTTTCTGGCGCAATATTTAGTTTTTCAGAAATCTGCTTGAGTTTTTCTAATGCTTGTAGATTGCTGTACACACCTCCAAAAAGAAGGGTTTTTCCAGTTATTTTTCCTATGTTTTTTATTTTTTTATCCACGACGGTATCAAATATAATAGTGTGCAACTTATAATTCCCCAGACATTTACCCATAATAAGTCTGCGTATTTTCCTTCAGTAAAAATGAGTGAATCTGGAAACATTTTAAAGACTAATAAAAACCCAAAAAAGAGACCGCAAATAACACTTAAGTGAAAGCTAATTTTAGGTACTTTTTTTTTCCAACACATAAATACTGGAGTTAGTCCAATTACCATGGTTCCAGAAATGGTGGTGGCGCTTAATATTTCTGCATCTAGAAAAACAGGTATAGTACCTAATATTGCAATTGCTGCCATAGACGCTCTACCAAAGGTTAAATTATTTCCCATCTTTAAATCTACTGAGAGTAGTTTTGAAAAAGAGGAGAATGTAGAATCTAGTGTAGAGGCAGCAGAGGTGATCATTATAAAGTTAATGACTAATAAAATAATCACACCAAATGCCTTACCAACCTCTACAGCGGCCTGCCCTTTCATTCCTTGAGTTTGTGCATACACGCCAATCAAACTAAAGAGAACGATGCAAATAGCACCAATAACACTTGCCCATAAAAAGCTTTTTCGTGTTACTCTTGGCGAAGTGATAAAAGCACGGTCTGTTAACACTGGATCGTGAAAAGGATAACTAAATGATTGAATGATAGCAGCAAAAAATAAGTTAAGCCCTAACTCAAAACTCCAGACTCCAGATGTTGCAACTTCTTGTACAGTTAAGCTTTCATTAGAAAAAATGACACCTAGAATAATTATTAATAAAACAGAGAATAAAACCATCTGTATGACATCTGTAAATATAGAGCTGCTGAGTCCTCCTTTAATAGCATAAGCTAAAGTCAAGGCTGTAAAAACAAGAATTGCCCAATAATAAGAACTACTGCCTGTCTCACCAAAATAAGAGCCAATGACCATCGTGTTACTCCACACCTCATTAAATAGCCTAATAGAAATTAAGATAGAAAACACGGCCATGGCACTTTTACCAAAACGTGTGGTCAAAAAATGATGAATACTAGTAAAGCCACCTTCTACACGCATTTTATATAATACAATACCCGCAACAGCAAACGATAAATAATAGCCAGCATAAGCAACACCACCTACAATACCATAATCAAGACCAAGGTTTGCGGCGTTAGTAATACTCTTGGCAAAAATCCAAGAAATGATGAGACTACCTGTAAGCCATAGCGCGCTAGGAACCTTCTTTTTATGGTTTGCTTTAAAAAAAGCAGCCGGCGTTTTTGCCCATGGAGACAGGAAGAATAGCATCAAACTTGATACGATAATTAAGCCCCATTGCCAGATTTGTACATTCATTATTTTGGTCTTTTTGTATTAAATTTTCAGCTTGTCCCTCATCCCCAGCCCTTCTCCCGCTGAGGAGGGAGTTTTTTTAATTCAACAATTTAAAATCATTTTATTCATTCCACCATACGGGTGCGTTTATGCTATTGCCATTTGTTGCCACTGCCGCTTGATTATAATTATCTGTGTTTAAAGCTACTTCTTCTGCAGGGTATGGCATTCTTACGGGAATTAATCCGTTATTCAAACTTGCAGATACGTCAAGAAATGTTGGGAATCCAGTACGTCTGTATTCTATCCATCCCTCATATCCGTTAATAATTTGTGCAATCCATTTTTGTGTTACAATCTGCTCAATGGGAGTAGTGTTTGCATTATTGAATGCTGCAGGACCTGTTAAATAATCTGCAGGTAATTCTGTTTGCCAATATTCAAAAGCTTGTGTTACTCCTGTTTCGTATAATGTTTGTGCATCTGCTGTGATGAGGTTTCTGGTAGCTGCTTCTGATAGGTTTAAGTTTGTTTCCCAAGCAGTAATAAAGTTTGCGTCTAGCGTAGAGGTGTCTTCTCTAAAAGCTATTCCTGCTAGTGATAATTCTGCAAGTTCAATAGAAGTGCTTGCTGCATCAATACCATTTATTAGCCCAGTAAACTCTGTTCCGTTTGAGTTTGCTGTGGGTCTAAAAAATGTTTCAATTCTTGGGTCATTTAAATCTTTTAAAACATTTTCCATGGTTTCAGAAAGGACAAAATTGTTAAAATCGCCTACTCTTAATTGTGCGAGTCTAAAACTGTTAGGGTCGGTGTTTGTGAAATTAAAAATGGCATTCTCTGAGTTTGAAGTTATAAAATTTCCGTCGTCATAAATAGTTTGCAGTTCTACACTCACATCTACTTTTTCCGAAATGCGGAGTAAATGTTTAATACGTAATGAGTTTGCAAAACGTACCCAAGCGTCAAGATTTCCATTAAACAGAATGTCACCTTCAAGCGGTATTACATCATCATAGGCTTGGATCGCCGCAATTCCTTTATTTAAATTGTCAAGGATACCACCTTCTGCTTGATAGATGTCTTCTTGTAAATCATAACTAGGAGTCACATCGCCGTTTACACCATCAAAGGCTTCACTATACGGTACATCGCCAAACAAATCTGTTAAGCCTGCTGCCATATATGCTTTTAATATAAGAGCGGGGCCTTCATAGACTGCGGCTGTTTCTATTGTTTGGGCAGTGTTTAAAATGATTTCATTATCTCTAAGATTGGTATAAAAAACAGGCCAAGGATTCCCGCCTAATTGTGGCGATTTTAAAGCGTGACGGTCAAAAAGATTAAAATCTAAAGCGGTTCTGTGTTGTGATAAAAGATCGCCAGCCACAAAACCTTCATAGCTCATTTGCTCTCCAAAATCATAAATGACTTGTCGTAAAAGCAAGCTAGATTGCACGCTGTTTGGTTCATTAGGGTTTGTGTTCGTTTCTTCAAAATCTGCTGTGCAACCTGCGATCACCAAGAGTAGTGATAGGGAGCAAAGTATGTATATTGTTTTTTTCATCTTGTTCTGTTTTTGAACGGTTTGACTCACGATCGCTATTAAAGTTAGCTACACGATTAATTCATTCTTTTTAGTCTTGATTCAAAACATCATGTTTCTAAGCGTCATTATTTAAAAATCTATCCCAAGTTTAAAACCAATACTTCTACTTGTGGCATAGCTCATATCTTCTACGCCACTTACAAAACCAGTACCTTGCACTGCTAGTTGTTCTGGGTCAAAATGTGGGTTTTCTGTGATAGCAAACAGGTTGCGGCCTAGAAGGCTCACATTTACATCTGCTCCTTCTTCTAAGCCTAAAAATCCTTTGTTGGTAGCAAAACTATAACCAATAGAAAACTGTCTCAGCTTTAAATAACTCGCGTCATAAACGTTGTTCTCTTCGTGATTACGATCATAAAATTGGCGGTAATAACTCTCTGCAGATATTGCTGTTGTGTTAGGTACATAGTTTGGGTTTTCTGTCGTACCTGTGTTTACAACTCCTTCTGCCACAATACCACCGTCAGGTCTGTTTGATGTTTCTGCAAGTTGTCCTCCTACATTACCTAAGGCACTTGTTCTTGATACAATCTCGCCACCTTGCCTCCAGTCTAATAAAAAATTGACGTTCCAGTTTTTGTAATTAAAGTCATTGCTCCATCCTAGCATAAAATCTGGGTTGTAGTTGCCTAGTTTTTGTAACTCGTTGTCCGCAATAAAGTTTCCGCTATCGTCAATTATAAAATCGCCATTTTCATTACGTAAATAACCAGTACCATAAAAATCACCAATCTGTCCGCCTTCTTCTACTTGAAACCAAACGGTCTGGTTTGCACTGTCATAAATACGGCTATATGCTAATGTTAACCTACCATCGTTTTGTGGTAAATCTTTTACTGTCGCTTTGCTTGTGCTAAAATTAAAGGTAGAATTCCATCTAAAGTTGTCATTTACCACTGGCACAAATCCAGCTACAACTTCGAGTCCTTTAGCACTTACTTCTCCGCCATTTACAACTTGTTCGTTGTAACCAGATGATATAGCGATAGGCAATGAGATAATTTGGTCTTTTGTAATAGCGTTGTAATAAGAAACATCAAAATTTAAACGATCTTTAAAAAATCGAAGATCAAAACCAACTTCATAATTAGTAATCTGCTCTGGTCTTAAATTTGAGTTTGGTATTGAGTTTTGATTACTAAAAGTGGGTTGTCCATTAAAAGGTGTTTGCGAGATAAAAGCACCAGAAGTTTGATACGGATTTGTGTCATTACCCACCTGTGCCACACTCGCCCTAAGCTTTGCAAAAGAGATTGCATCTGGCAATTTTATTACATTAGATAGTATAAATGAAGTTGAAATAGAAGGATAAAAGAACGAAGCATTATCTGTTGAGGTTGGTGTGGCTAATGCGCTAGACCAATCATTTCTTCCTGTGATATCTACATATAAAAAGTTTTTGTAAGCCAGTTTTGCAATACCATAAAAGGAATTTATTTTCTTGTCAGACTCATATTGAAATGCCTCAATTGGAGAAGCGGCATTATTTAAATTAAAAATTCCTGGTTGTGCGAGATTAACAGTTTGCAGTTGTTTTGTAGATGCCGTTTGGCTTAAACTATTCCCTCCTGCAGAAATGTCAAAACTAAAATCTTCAAGCTGCTTTTTATAATTTAGTAAAAAGTCTGTGTTTATTTCTCTATATACAACATCGTGCTCTGCATAGCCACCATTTTGAAAACGATTACTACTAAATGCACGTCTCAATTGTCTTTTTTCTGAAGAGTAGTCCATTCCAGTTCTTAGTGTAATACTAAATTCACTTGAGAATTGATGTTTTAAACTCATATTTCCAAAGAGACGGTCACGACTAAAACTGTTTCTATTTTCGTTAAGAATAAAGAACGGGTTGTCAAAAAAGGTGTAGTTAAAAGAGTTTTGCTGTACACCTTCTAGCCCGGGTTGCCAGTAATCACGTAAGCTGTTAATGTCTAATGAGCGAGGCCCCCAAGCCACTAAAGAATAGTTGACGTTCTCACTACCATAACCATTAGATGGGCGATTATCACTACTAGAGTTTACATAGTTAATACTTGAATTAATAGTTGTCTTTTCTGAAGGTTCGAAGTGCAGTTTTGCTGCAGCGGTCTGACGGTCAAGGTTCACTCCCGGAATGATAGATTCACTTCTTAAATCTGTAAATGATAGACGGTAATTTCCGTTACCAAAGCCATTTGTAATAGAGGCGTTGTTGATAGTTGTCACTCCTGTTTGGTAAAAATCTTTAAGATTGTCTGGGTGTGAGTTAAAAGCTGTTGGCGTAATAGGAAGCCCACTATATAATGATGTGTCTCCACCACGCACCACTGAACCATCTGGTAAAAGTACAGGCGAATCAAATTGAGGGATCAACAATCCTTGGTCTAATCTCGGCCCCCAAGAATAGGTGATATTGTCATTGACACCACCACCTAGACCGTCTACATATTCAAATTGGCCAGAATTACCTTGACCGTATTCATTTTGAAAATCCGGTAATTTAAAAGCGCTATCTATAAAAAGAGAAGTGTTTATGCTAATACCTATACCTTTATTGTTGGCGCCGTCTTTAGTTTCTATTACTATAACACCATTTGATGCTCTTGTTCCGTAGAGCGCAGCAGCACTTGCTCCTTTAAGTACGGTGACACTTTTAATGTCATCTGGGTTTACCTCCATCGCACCATTACCAAAATCAATTTCTTGAAAACCAGCAGCAGCTTCGTTTGTAAAATTAAAAACCGTTTGGTTATTAATGGGTGTTCCATCTATTACAAAGAGTGGATTGTTGTTACTAAAAGAAGCTTCGCCTCTAATGGTGATTTTGCTGGAAGAACCAACACCTGTGGCACCTTGAGAGATAGAAACTCCGGCTAGTTTTCCAGAAAGGTTGTCTAGAAAATTAACAGCTTTTACTTCGTTAATTTCTTCTGCTTTTAAGGCTTGAACGGCGTAGCCTAATTCTTTTTCTTGACGTTTTATGCCAAGTGCTGTTATCACGACTTCATCTAATGATTCTTGAGATACAGGTAGGGTTATAAAAATGCTGCTTTGATTTGTGTATGTGTATTCTAAGGTAGTATAACCTATTGCAGAACATATAAAAATAGTGCCAGAAGGTGGAGCAATCAATGAGAAATTTCCGTCAATATCTGCCGTTGTTCCTTGCGTGGTACCTTTGATAATAATATTTGCAAAGGGAATAGGTTCTTGGTCTTGGGCACTTGTTATTGTACCAGAGACACTAGTTTGAGAGTAGCCCATTGCGTTGCATAAAAGCAGCAATGTGACCATGTATAGTTGTTTCATTAAAGTTTTGGTTTGTCTGTTTTATCGCAGTCGAAAACTTAGCTGTTTAGCGAAGTTTTAATGACCTCTCAACTACAGTCAAGGGGACAAGGTTCTGGGGATTTATAAACAAGACAAAGGCGAACCTTTATTGAAGTATATTTTTTGCTGAAATGGGCTATATTGAAAATAGCAAGTATCAAGTATTACTATTTTCGAAGAAAAAATAGCGCGAAGTACTTTTAAAATGGCTTCTGAAATCTTATGAAAACTATCAAAGAACATTTTTACGTCTTTAATCTTATCAATATCTTTAAGGCGCTTTAAGAGCACCATTTCAGTTTTATTTGTAGTAAGTAATTTAGAAATACTCTTTGTTAACTTAGCCGTTTGCCAAGGTAGTTTTAAGAAAAGCTCTGCGTTAAAATGTGATTTGTTTAAGCCTAATAAATAATAGCCTCCATCACAGGATGGTCCTAAAACTATTTCTTTATTCTGGAGTGTTTTTGCTGCCTCTAAAAGCTGTTTGGTATTTAGATTTGGTGTATCATTACCAATGGTAATCACATTGTCAAACCCTTTTGCATACACCTGCTCAATCGCATTAGTATAGCGCTCGCCAAAGGTGTTTCCTTTTTGTTGTGCTTCTGAAATATGAAAATAGGGGAGTCCGGTTTTCTCAACTTTAGCAATAGTTTGTGTATTGAGTTGGTCAAAAAGTACTGCAGATTTTAAGAAGGGTTTTGAAATTCCTTCTTGCTTGCCAGACTGGGCAAAAATTAATATGGCTGTTTTTTGACTAATGATTTTAAGTATTATGGTTAGTCTACTACGGTCCCTTGACAACTACTTCCTGCTCCAGCGGTACAGCCGTAACAATGTTGTGATATCATGATGTTTCTGTCGTTTAACAAATCTTCGTTATAATCTTTTATGTGTTTCACTTTACTTGCCACTGGAAGTTTTAGCATTTGATTAAAGTCACAGTCGTACAGAAAACCATCCCAAGATATTGAGATAGAGTTTGTACACATTACATTTTCTACTGCGGCTGGGTTATATGCTTCTACTAGTTGATACATGTAGTCTTCATAATTTTCGCTTGCGATGAGGTAATCAAGAAAACGTGCAATAGGTAGGTTTGTAATCGCAAATAGATTGTGAAAACGAATGTCAAAATCTTCTAAAAGCGCAGCTTTCATTTCTTTTTCCATGCTTGCTTGATCTCCTGGTAGATATGCTCCGTTAGGATTATATACTAAGTCTAAACGCAAGTCGCTATCTGGCATACCGTATCCTCTTTCGTTGAGTTCTTGCAGTGCTTTTATGCTTAAGTCAAAAACACCTTCGCCACGTTGTTTGTCTGTTTTTCCTCTTGTCCAGTGAGGCATAGAACTTACTACGTGTATGTTATGTTTTTTAAAGAAATCTGGTAAGTCGTAATATTTTTTATTGGCTCTAATAATGGTAAGGTTACTACGTACAATAAAATCTTTAATACCTGCTTTGCTCGCTTCTTCTACAAATCTTCTAAAATGAGGGTTCATTTCTGGGGCTCCTCCTGTTAAGTCTAAAGTGTGCGCTCCTGTGTTACGAATTACTTCAAGACAAAGCTCCATGGTTTCCCAGGTCATAATTTCTTGACGATCTGGCCCGGCATCAACGTGGCAGTGCTCACAAACTTGATTGCACATATAGCCAACATTAATTTGTAGGATTTCTAATTTTTTTGGTCTAAGCGGTAATTGGTTTGTCTCTTTTATTTTTTTAGCAAAAGTTGGTAGTTCGCCATTTGCAAAAATTCCGTTGCTTAATATTTCTACTTGACGTTTAGCAGTAGCAAGTTCTGCAGCTCGTTTTTGTAAAGATTGTTGTTTCTTTTTTTTTTCTTTTAACATAGTAGCTTTTCTTGTAAGAGAATTTGTTTTGTTGGCATTTCCGAAGAAATTAATGGACATTATTTTTTTGTAAAACTAACGTCCTGCTCACATTTCAAGTTTATTCACTTTGTTCATCATCATGGTGCCGTGTACTAGTGTAGCTCCACTTTTTATTGCGGCTCCTACGTGAATAGCTTCCATCATTTGCTCTTTTGTAACGCCTCTTTGTAAGGTGTCTTTTGTGTAAGCGTCAATGCAGTAAGGGCATTGTTCTGTGTGCGCTACAGCAAGTGCAATAAGTGCTTTTTCGCGTGCAGTCAACGCACCTTCTTCAAAGACTTTTCCGTAGTAATCAAAAAATTTATTTCCTAGTTCTTCACTCCATTCAGTGATTTTTCCAAATTTGCGTAGATCTGCTGGGTCGTAATAGTTGTTTGCTGCCATAATACTTTTATTTACGTACTAAACTCGTTTTTGGTTTTTATTGATGTACGTAAATATACACATTAGACTATGATATAAGGAAAAGCTTACATACAATAAGGTAATTAATCAAAACTATAAGCAATACCCGTAGATAGGTCGTATTGAGAACTAGGGATGCCTACGGCAGGAAAAATGTCATAAGTGAAAGTATATGAAATGTTTAGTGTGACATTTTTAAACATTTCAACAGCTAATGAACTCTGGTTAGAAATTCTGTAATCATTAAAGTCTTTTAATAAAGGTTGATAATATGTTGTGCTTATTATCGAAATGTTATCTCGAGGATATAAGCTAAAAGAGAGATAACTGCTGTTTCTTATGTTTTCTTGAATAGGTGTAATGCCATCTGTAAGTTTTTCGTGTTCATACATTGCAAGGGTACCAAAGTAAAATTTATAATTATCAGAGTTTGATAATTTATATCGAATTCCGGCTCCTACTAATGCTCGATGGGCAATAAGGTTAATTTTGTTTTCTTGTATTTGACTAAATGCTTCTAGTGCAGTTCTACTAGAAATTTTATAGTTGTATCTTAAATGTGTAATATTACTATTTTCTAAATCTGCGCCTTCTATTTTTTGAAATGCTAAGTCATTTTTAAGAAGTATCAGGTGGTTATTCATTTTATATTGAATGTGAATGTCACTTGAAAAAGTTAAAAAGTCACGTGTATTTCTTTTTAGGGCAAAATTTACAGCCGCATTTCCAGAAAAGCCAGAGGTGTCTGTAACTTTCCTAAGTGATTCTGCATTAAGTATTTGGGCTTCTGTGCCCCAGTATAATGAAGTTAGTAGGAGTAATGATAATGTGAGAAATCCTTTCATTTTAAATTCTGATTTTAAAAAACAAAATTATAAAATTTAGGAATATTAAATTCGGTTAAAAAAAATATGTTAAAATTTTGTTTAAATGGATATTTTTTCGTTTTATCGCTTTATATTTGAAAAAATGAGTCTTGTGCTCATTTATTTAACAAGATACAGTATGGCAAAGGATATAATTAAAGAAGCACTAGAGTTTGAGGTGCAAAAAACAAGTTTTAAAACTACTAGTGAGCGTATACATGCGTCAAGAAAAGCAAAAGAAATGATTCTTGGAGTAAATGAAGTATATAAGGAAACTAAAGATCCAGAATTAATGGATTTAATGAAACGTCTTACAGCGGTAAAACAAAAGATAGAGAAACGTCTTAAAGGTCGTTCGTTAACGGCTTAATATTTAATAAAATAAAAAAAACCCATTCTTAACAGGATGGTTTTTTTGTTTAAAGTAATTTTAGTGTTCGTTCTAGAGCCATACCCCGCGAGCCTTTTATTAAAATGGTAGCGTTGTTTGGCTTTTGATGTTTTAAGTTTGATTGTAAAGCTTCAAAAGTAGGGCAGAGATGCATGTGTTTGTTGTCTGTTTTTATTTTGCTGAAATTTTCTCCCACCAAGTATACAGTATTACCAATGTTCTGAGAAGAAATCTTATCTGCTATGGCTTGGTGTTCTTTGCTTGCTGTTTCACCAAGTTCAAACATGTCTCCTAAAATCAATATTTTGTTATTGCCAACGGTCTGTTTAAAATTGTCTAAAGCTGCTGTCATACTTGATGGATTTGCGTTATAAGCATCAAGAATGATGGTGTGCCCGTTTTGTTTAATTATTTGAGATCTATTATTTGTAGGTATATATTCTTCAATGGCTTCTTTCACTTTTGTTGCCGAAACTTTAAAGTATTGCCCAATTGCGATTGCTGCAGCTATGTTGTGGTAGTTGTAGAGACCTATTAAGTTGCTATTAATACTTTGACCTTGATAAGAGATTATAAGCTCTTTAGTGGCTTCTAGTAGTTTTATCTCACAATCATTGCCTTCATTCCCAAAAGTGTATCTTTTTTCTTTTTTAGTAAGTTCTAATTGTTTTGCGTCATTTGCATTTACAAATAGCAATCCGTCACTTTTGACAATATGTTTATAAAGTTCTGTTTTTCCTTTTATGACACCTTCTAGACTGCCAAAACCCTCTAGATGTGCTTTTCCGAAGTTTGTGATGTAACCATAATTAGGTTGTGCGATATGACAAAGTGTTTCAATTTCTTTTAGGTGATTTGCGCCCATTTCTACAATGCCTATCTCGGTTTCTTTTGTCATAGAAAGCAAAGTTAAGGGTACGCCTATATGGTTGTTTAAATTTCCTTTAGTGGCCGTGGTGTTAAATTTTTTAGATAGCACAGCGTGTATTAATTCTTTAGTGGTTGTTTTACCGTTACTTCCAGTTAATGCAAGTATTGGTATGTTTAGGTATTGTCTATGAAAGCTAGCTAGTTTTTGTAAACATTCTAAACTATTGTCAGTTAAAATTGTCTCTCCAGATACTTGATGGTATTCTTTTTGGTCAATTACTACTTTATGGGCTCCTAATTCTAATGCTTGTTTAGCAAAAGTATTACCGTTAAAATTTTCGCCACTGAGTGCAAAAAACAAACATCCTTCTGTGATTTTTCGTGTGTCTGTACAGATGCCAGTGCTGGCTAAAAAGACCTTATGTAGCTGTTCTATTTTCATAAATTAAAAGTACTAAAAAACCCTTCACTATTAATGAAGGGTTTTTAAAATATGTGTTCCTAGAAAACTAGTTTCTTGGAGATTTGTTTGTTTTGCTCTTAGAACCTACACGTGACATTGCACATCTAAATCCTATATAATCTGTAGCCATATCTTGTGGGAAATATCTACGTTGTGCTGGATCTAACCAGTAATCTCTATCTCTCCAAGAACCACCTTTATAAACTCTTACTTCGTTATTTAAAAGTGAAGTACGTTTGTTAGACTTGTCGTATTGACGGTCTAATTCTCCTGATTCATCCGTGTTTACAACGTGCTTAGGAGAGTTGTACATACGTTGCCCTTCTTCAAGTTCTTCAGAGTCTTCACCAAAAGATTGGAAGTAACGAGAAGAACTTTTGTCTCCGTCTCTAAAGTCACGGTTGTCACTTTTAGAAAATTGAGTTCTTAAGTAAGTTTCGTCTTCGTCTACAGGAACTTGTAAAATTTCACCTGGAAGGTTTCTAGCAATAATTTTACCATTTGCTAATGTGTCATAGACAATAGAATCTGAATTTACAATTTTTACTTTACCATCCTCTCCAATAAAGTTTTTAGTATAAACATTACCACGGTAGTAGTTAAAGTCATTAAATTCATCATCTACAATAGGTCTGTAAACATCTGCTACCCATTCTGCAACATTACCAGCCATGTCATAAAGACCAAAGTCATTAGGCTCATACGTTTTAATTTCTGCAGTAATATCTGCACCGTCATCACTCCATCCTGCAATACCACCATAATCACCATCACCTTGCTTAAAGTTAGCTAATTGATCTCCACGGCTTCTTCTTTTTCCAGAACGTGTGTATTGTCCATCCCAAGGATATTTTTTTCTTCCTCTATATGCGTTGTAGTTTCTTAAGTCACCAAGTCCAAGCGCAGCATATTCCCATTCTGCTTCTGTTGGTAAACGGTATGATGGTAATAAAAGACCATCTTTACTTTGAATGTATAAGTTTGTACTATCCTTGCTTCTTTTTTTAATGCTTTCAGATCTTTTACCACCTCTTGTAATTGAGTCTTGACCTCCGTAAGCCATAGCTGGAGCATTTAAGTAAGTGTCTGTGCTAAAAGTTTGACCTGCTTTAGCTTCAAAACGAGAACCTCTAGCGGTAATTCCTTCTTCTTCAAGTATAAGTTCGTTTACACGGTCTGTTCTCCACTTTGAAAACTCAACAGCTTGAATCCAACTAACTCCTACTACAGGATACTGTGCGTATGCTGGGTGACGTAGGTAGTTATTTGTCATTACTTCGTTAAATCCTAAACGGTTTCTCCATACCAAAGTATCAGGTAAAGCACCGTAGTAGATGTTTCTGTAATCTTCGTTTTCTGGTGGAAATACTTGCTTTAACCAGTCTAAGTATTGAAGATACATAAGGTTAGTTACCTCAGTTTCATCCATATAGAAAGATTGTACGTGCTGTTGGTTAGGAGAGTTGTTCCAATCGTGCATTGGGTCATCCTGTACACGTCCCATTGTAAAAGTTCCTCCTTCTACAAAGACTAGACCTGGGCCTGTTTCTTGTTCTTGTGCGTCAGGGTTATATTGGAAACCACCTTCTTTAGAATTTAGTTTCCAACCAGTGGCTCTTGAGCTGTCTTTGTAGTCTCTAGTTTTGTTACAACTAGTAAAAAATGCGGTTACTGCAACTAGTAAAAGTAGTCGCAAGGCTAATGTTTTCGTCAAGTTCATAGTTTGTTTATGAAATAATTGGGTTCGCAATATAGTGATTAACGTATTAAAAGCAATAATATTTTAAAAATATATCGCGTTAGTTTAATAGGTTTTTTACTACTAATACCATTCAGAAACGGCATAAAATTAGTTTTATTATATCTATGTCGTTACAATTTAAAAACTTTATCGAATCTCATACTAAGTGTATATTTGCCACGTTACTATCTAAGATGAAAAAATATATTATTTGTTTACTATTGTTTTTGCCGTTGTCTCTTTTGGCACAGCGGAAAAGTTTCACCCTAAATTGGGATTCGTTAGGCGAAGTGTCTACAAGCTCCGTTCAGTCAAAAAAAGCAAGCAATAGTCTTTCACCGCAACAGGTTGAAAGTATTAACATGTTTGTAGTAGATAAGCAGGTTTCTTTTAAAACTCAGTGGGATGATTCTCGGTATGTTGATCCGTCGTCTGTACGTATAACAAATATTAAGTATTCTAATTTATCTGATTATGAGTTGAATAAAATTGATGTTGCTGCTATTTCAAATGATATAAATGTACAAATAGCTTCTTCTAAAGCTCGAGAAAAAAGCATGGCCGTTTTGCGATTAAATCCAATTGTGAAACAAAATGGGCAGTTTAAAAAAATTACTTCTTTTACGGTAAATTACGGCTACACTACAAATAGAGAACAATCTAAAATGTTGTCGATTACCAACTCTGTTTTAGCAACAGGTGCTTGGTTTAAATTTAAGGTTGAAGAAACTGGAGTGCACAGGATTTCGAGATCTTTTTTAGAAGATTTAGGGATGAACGTCTCAGGGATTAACCCTGCAAACATAAAAGTGTATGGTCATGGTGGGGAGACTTTGTCTTTATTGAATGAACAGAATAATGAATTTGATTTGCCTGAAACAGCTATTAAAGTGATAGGTGGTGAAGATGGAAGTTTTGATTCAAGTGATGCTATTTTGTTTTATGGCACGAGTACAAGAGGGTATAGTGTTGAGAATGATAGTCATATTAATCCTTATGATGACAACTCTTATTATTATATCACAGCTTCTGGTGGTCCAGGATTAAGGGTGCAAGAGTTGCAAGAACCTTCAGGTGGTGCTAATGAGCAAATTAACACATTTACAGATTCGCAATTTCATGAAGAAGACGAATACACGCCTGCTTATGTAGGTAGGAGATGGTATGGTAATCGATTTGATATTGAGAGTGATCAAACTTATACTTTTGATGTTTTAAACCCTGTTCCAGGATCAGATACTGAAATCATAATTAGGGCTGGTGCTATTTCAGAATCTGCTACTTCATTAGCAGTGACTGTAAATGGGGTGAGTGTAGATCCTATCCAGTTTGGGGCTACAAATGATACTCAACTATTAAGTGATAGGGATGTAGATTTTGTAATTCCGTCAACAGGTCAGGTGGTTGTTAATATGACTTATAATAATGCTGGGAATCCTTCAAGTAAAGCTTATTTAGATTATATAAGGGTTGTTTCTCAAAGAATATTGCAAGGAGGTAATGGGCAGTTTGGGTTTAGTAAAGCTGGAGTTGAATTATTATCTGGTATTGGACAATATACAATCTCTAATGCTACTGAAATATCAGAGGTTTGGGATGTGACAGAGCGTAATAATATTAGAAGTAAAGTAAATACAGAGGGAGCTGGTAGTTTTACCTTTAAGTCGCTTTTAGGTTCTAAGCGTAAATATGTTGCTGTTGATGCTGGTGATTATCTTTCTCCTGTAATGATTTCAAATAAAACCGTGTCTAATCAAAACTTAAAAGGAACATTGTTAAGAGGGTCAGACGGTAATTTTAGCGATGTAGATTATTTAATTGTTGCTCCTCCTTATTTGTTACAACCTGCATTGCGACTCGCTGCACATCATAAAAATGTAAACGGGTTAGAGGTAAAAGTGGTGAGTGTAGATAAGATTTATGAAGAGTTTAGTAGTGGTAAACAAGATATTAGTGCGATTAGAAATATGGTGCGCTATGTTTATGAAAATGCTTCATCTGAAGCGAATAGAGTTAAGTATTTGTGTTTGTTTGGGGATAATTCTATAGATAATAAGGATAGGTTAACTGATAATATTAATCCGTTACCAATTTTTCATACACTAAGTAGTACAAGTACGGTCTCGTCTTTTATGAGTGATGATTTTTATGGTAGTATGGATATAAATGAAGGTACCATAGGCGGGAAGACTATTGATGAGAATGGTGTGCTGAGAAATGATGTGGACTTATTAGATATAGCAGTAGGGAGAATTTTAGCTGATGATGTATTGTTAGCAAACTCGCTTGTAGATAAAATAATTGCTTATGAATCTAAGGCTTCTTATGGTAATTGGCGTAATAATTTTACTTTGATTTCAGATGATGTAGATGAGTTCTATGAATTTCAGTCTTTACAAGTAAACTTGGATGAATTGGGTGATGAAATAGAAAGCCAGAAGCCTTTTATTAATGTAAAAAAAATACACAGTGATGCTTTTGAGCAACAGTCTTCTGCAGGTGGAGATCGTTATCCTGCTGTTAATGCTGCTATTGTAGAAAATATTGAAGTTGGAAGTTTAATTGTTAATTATTTTGGTCACGGTGGAGAAGACGGACTTGCAAAAGAATTTATTGTAACTCGAGATGCGGCTCAAAATTTTAAAAATGAGAATCGCTTCCCTTGTGTTATTACGGTTACTTGCGAATTTACAAAGTTTGATAATCCAGAAAGAACAACTGCTGGAGAGTTGGTTTATTGGAATCCAGATGGTGGTGCGATCTCATTAGTTACTACTACTCGTTCTGTTACAGTGTCATTGGGTGTTGAGTTTAATCAGGAGATGGCAGCACAATTATTTGGTTTTGGAACAAATGATGTAAGTACGCCAGCAGAGGCTTTAAGGGTTTCTAAAAATAATATAGACAATGATTTGAGAAGGGTAATCTTTTATATAGGAGATCCTGCAATGCATTTGGCATTTCCGAAGCAACGTATAAATATTACTACTTTAAATGATGAGCCTATAGAGTCGTCTACCACTGTACTACAAGCACTAAGTAAAGTAAAATTAGGCGGAAATATTACAGATGAAAATGGGACCTTGCTTTCTACTTATAATGGTGTGCTAGAAGCTAAGCTTTTTGATAAAGATGTGCAGAGAACTACACTGGGTAATGATGGGGTAAAAGGTACGGATGGTGCGTTGCTTGTATTTGATTTTAAAGTGCTAGGTTCAGGGATTTTTAATGGCCAAGCAACCGTGACCAATGGGAAGTTTGAGTTTGAGTTTGTGGTGCCGCGTGATATACAGTTGCCAGTAGGTGCTGGGCGTCTAAGTCTATATGCACAAAAAGATAATGTATTAGAAGATCAAACGGGATATAGCTTAGATTTAAAAATAGGGGGGCTTAACGAGAATGCGCCAGAAGATAATATAGGTCCAGAGATTCTACTTTTTATGAATGATGAAAGTTTTGTGAGTGGTGGTATAACAAATGCTTCGCCTAACTTAATCGCTAAACTGTCTGATGCAAACGGAATAAATACGGCTAGTGGAATAGGGCATGATATGATTGCGATTCTTGATGGAGATGAATCAAATCCTTTTGTGTTAAATGAATTTTATCAAGCCGCTGTAGATGATTATACAAATGGAGAAACGTTTTATAAGTTTAGAGATTTAGAAGATGGTTTGCATACGCTCACTTTTAAAGCTTGGGATGTTTATAATAATTCTACTACGGCAGAGATTCAATTTGTAGTAGCGGGTGATGATGTGTTGCGTTTAGATCGTGTGCTTAATTATCCTAATCCATTTGTGAGTTACACAGAGTTTTGGTTTGAACATAATAGGCCAGGCGAGCCTTTAGATGTTCAGGTGCAAATTTTTACAGTTACGGGTAAGATTGTAAAAACAATTAATCAGCAAGTTGTTACACCAGGAAGTCAATCACGTGATATTGTTTGGGATGGCCGAGATGATTTTGGAGATAAGATTGGAAAAGGTGTTTATGTGTATAAGATTTCGGTTAAAAGTACGTTAAATAACAAGCGAGTTGAAAAGTATGAAAAACTTGTTATCCTATAAAAATTAAAATTATATTTGTCAAAATTTACGATTTATGAAGAAATTTATCATTCCTATTTTAATGGGTTTAGTTGCGGTTAAGTCAACAGCACAAGAAGAGGAGAGTAGAGTAATAACAACAGGAGTTCCATTTGCTTTAATAGCAGCTGATGCAAGATCTGCTGGTATGGGAGATATTGGAGTTGCGACTTCTGCAGATGCTTTTTCTCAACAATGGAATGCTGCAAAATATGCTTTTGCTATTTCAAAACAAGGTGTTGGTGTAACGTATACGCCTTATTTAAGTAGTCTTGTAAATGATATCTTTTTAGGAAACCTTACGTATTACAACCGTATCAATGAGCGTAGTGCTTTTGCGGCGAGTTTACGTTACTTTAGTTTAGGAGATATAGATTTAAGAGAAACAGCAGATCAAACTCCTTTAACAGTAAGTCCTAATGAATTTACTTTTGATGCTTCTTACTCATTAAGATTAAGTGAGCGTTTTTCTATGGCGGTAACAGGTCGTTATTTAACATCAGATTTAAAAATACAAGTGGCTGATGATGATGCAAGTTCGGCTAGTAGTTTTGCTGTAGATGTTTCTGGATACTACCAGAGTGAAGAGATTGCTTATGATGATTTTGATGGTAGATGGAGAGCAGGTTTTAACATCTCTAATATAGGTCCAAAATTAAAATACGATGAAGTAGGACAAGAAAATAACTTACCAACAAACCTTGGTTTAGGTGGTGGTTTTGACTTTATTCTAGATGAATATAATAAAGTTGGAGTTACGGCTGAGGTAAATAAACTTTTAGTGCCAACACCTCAGAGCTCTGATTTAAATGGAGATGGTGAGATTACTGCAGAAGAAGTTTCTCAAAACACACAGGATTATCAAGATATTTCTTTCTTTTCAGGAATGTTTCAATCTTTTGGTGATGCACCAGATGGTTTTAGTGAAGAGTTAAAAGAATTTACTTGGGCATTAGGAGCAGAATACTGGTATCAAGATTCTTTTGCTTTTAGAACAGGTTACTTTAACGAAAGTGATGAAAAAGGGTCACGTAAATTTTTATCATTAGGAGCTGGATTTAAATACACTGCTATTAATATTGATGTGTCTTATTTATTCTCTACTTCAAAAGTAAGAAGTCCACTAGAAGGAACACTTCGTTTTGGGTTGACGTTTAACTTTGGTGATGAATACGACGAATACTAGACTTTTTGGAAAAACTAAAAATAGAAACAACTCTTGATGTATATGAGTCGGTGTCAGAACTGCCTCAAGAAATTCAAGAACTAATGAATAAGGCGCAGCAAGCACGTGAAAAAGCTTATGCGCCTTATTCGTCTTTTAAGGTGGGTGCAGCGATGCAACTTGCTAACGGCGAAGTGGTTTTGGGTAATAATCAAGAGAATGCAGCTTTTCCTTCGGGATTATGTGCAGAGCGTGTAGCGATTTTTTATGCAGGTGCAACATACCCAGGAGTTGCTATTCATAATATAGCACTTACAGTAAGGTCTCTAGAGCATAAAGTAGATAGTCCAACCCCTCCTTGTGGAGCTTGTAGGCAAGCAATTGCAGAATATGAAATCAATCAAAAATGCCCAATTAATATTTACTTTATGGGTGAAACAGGAAAAGTGGTTAAGGCAGAAGGTATAAAAGTGTTGTTGCCGTTTATTTTTGATAACACTTTTTTGAAATAAATTATACAAGACTCAATAGATTAGAATTTTACCTTTTCTAAAACGTTATCGTAATAAAACCTGTTTTAATTTGATTACACGGTTTTGTACTCAACATTAATATATTATTTTTGTTATTCGTGCCTGTCTAAAAGGCATCCCTAATTTTAGATATCATATGAAAAAAATTACTAGAAAAACATATTTAGATTGGTATGAAAACATGCTATTCTGGCGCAAGTTTGAGGATAAACTAGCACAAGTTTATATTAATCAAAAAGTACGAGGGTTTTTGCACTTGTATAATGGTCAAGAGGCTGTCTTAGCAGGAGCTCTTCATGCTATGGATCTCTCAAAAGATAAAATGATTACTGCTTATAGAAATCACGTTCAGCCTATAGGTATGGGTGTTGATCCTAAAAGAGTAATGGCAGAATTATACGGTAAAGCTACAGGTACTTCTAATGGTCTTGGTGGTTCTATGCATATATTTTCTAAAGAGCACCGTTTTTATGGAGGTCACGGAATTGTAGGTGGACAAATTCCACTAGGAGCAGGACTTGCTTTTGCAGATAAATATAAAGGTGATAATGCAGTTACACTTTGTTACATGGGTGATGGTGCCGTACGTCAAGGTTCGTTACACGAAACATTTAACATGGCAATGCTTTGGAAACTTCCAGTAGTATTCTGTTGTGAAAATAACGGCTATGCTATGGGAACTTCTGTAGAGAGAGCTGCTAATCATACTGATATATATAAACTAGGTTTAGGTTACGAGATGCCTTGTAAACCAGTAGATGGTATGAAGCCAGAAGTGGTTGCTAAAGAAATGGATGAGGCAATGGAGCGTGCAAGAAGAGGAGAAGGGCCTACATTTTTAGAGATTAGAACGTATAGATATAGAGGGCATTCTATGAGTGATGCTCAACATTATCGTACTAAAGAAGAAGTTGCTAAAAAGCAAGAAGAAGATCCTATTTCTTATGTGTTACATAATATTTATGAAAATAAATGGGCAACAGAAGCAGAAATACAAGAGATAGACAAGCGAGTTAAAGATAAAGTTACAGCATGTGAAAAATTTGCAGATGAGTCTCCATACCCAGACAAATCTGTTATGTATGATGTTGTTTACGATCAAGAAAATTATCCATTTTTACCACATAAATTATAACACATGGCTACAGTAATTAACATGCCGCGATTGAGCGACACGATGGAAGAAGGTACAGTTGCCACTTGGTTGAAAAAAGTAGGTGATAAAGTAGAAGAAGGTGATATTCTTGCAGAAATTGAGACAGACAAAGCTACTATGGAGTTTGAGTCTTTCTATGAAGGAACACTTTTACATATAGGTGTACAAGAAGGTGATACTGCAGTAGTAGATACACTTTTAGCTATTATTGGTGAAGAAGGAGAAGATATTTCGGCACACCTTAATGGCGGTGGAAATACCAACGATTCAAACTCAGCTAAAGAAAATGAAGCAAAAGCAACAACAGATGCTGATGCCGAAGCTACTGATGATACCGACGAAGCAACTAGCGAAGCTAATGTGCCAGAAGGGGTTCAGGTAATCACAATGCCTAGATTGAGCGACACGATGGAAGAAGGTACGGTTGCTACTTGGCTAAAAAAAGAAGGCGACTTAATTGAGGAAGGAGATATCCTTGCAGAAATTGAAACAGATAAGGCAACCATGGAGTTTGAGTCTTTCTATAATGGAACACTCTTAAAAATTGGTATTCAAGAAGGTGAAACGGCAAAAGTAGATGCCTTGTTAGCTATCGTGGGCCCAGAAGGAACTGATGTTTCTGGAATTACGGTATCTAAACCAAAAACAGCACCTAAGAAAGAAGCGCCAAAACAAGCAAAACAAACCCAAGCAAAAAAACCGGTTGTAGCTAAAACAGCACCAAAGAAAACGAATACAGGTGCTACTTCAGAAAAAAGAATATTTGCTTCTCCATTAGCTAAGAAAATGGCAGAAGACCTTGGTATTAGGCTAAATGTTGTACAAGGAAGTGGTGAGAATGGTAGAATTATCAAAACAGATATTGAAAATTATCAACCAAGTGGAGCTACAGCTTATACACCAGCAGGTGTAGAAAGTTTTGAAGAAATTAAAAACTCTCAAATGCGTAAGACTATTGCTAAGCGATTAGGAGAGTCTAAGTTTACAGCGCCACATTATTATTTAACTGTAGAGTTAGATATGGATAATGCAATTGCTTCTAGAACAGCAATTAATAGTCAGCCAGATGTTAAAATAAGTTTTAATGATATGGTGGTTAAAGCTTGTGCAATGGCATTGCGTAAACATCCACAAGTAAATAGCCAATGGACAGGAGATGCAACTCGTATTGCAAAACATATACACGTAGGTGTGGCTGTTGCAGTAGATGAAGGTTTGTTAGTACCTGTTTTAAAGTTTGCAGATCAAATGACATTTTCTCAAATAGGAGCAAATGTTAGAGAACTTGCTGGAAAAGCTAGAAATAAAAAGATAACTCCAGCAGAAATGGAAGGAAGTACTTTTACAGTCTCTAACCTTGGTATGTTTGGTATTAAAGAATTTACTTCTATTATAAATGCACCAAACTCAGCTATTTTATCTGTAGGAGCTATTGTTCAGAAGCCTGTAGTGAAAAATGGGGCAATCGTTGTTGGAAATACAATGACGGTAACATTAGCTTGTGATCATAGAACAGTAGATGGAGCGACGGGCGCTCAGTTTTTACAAACTTTACGTAATTACATAGAAAATCCTGTGACAATGTTTGTCTAAAAAATAACACAACCCTCAATGGTTTTTAATAAAAACTATTGAGGGTTTTTTATAAGCAAAAATGAAGAAAAATATCATTATTACTGGAACAAGCAGAGGTATAGGCTACGAGCTTGTTGCACTTCTCGCAAATAAAGGGCACAATGTACTTGCTTTGTCTCGCAATTCTGCACCTGTTTCAGGTATGGATAATGATAACTGTCAGTGCTTTTCGTGTGATATCACACATGAGCCAGATTTAAAAAAGGTGAGTGCATTTTTAAAAGAAAAATGGACACATGTAGATGTACTTATTAACAATTCTGGTTATTTAGTTAATAAGCCATTTGGTAAGCTTAGTATACAAGACTTCAAGGATTCTTATGAAGTTAACGTATATGGTGCAGCAGCACTAACGCAACGTGTATTGCCATTTATGAAAACGGATGGCCATGTGGTAAATATAAGTAGTATGGGTGGCGTACAGGGTAGTGCGAAGTTTCCTGGTCTTGCGGCATATAGCAGCAGTAAAGGAGCTTTAATCACTTTAACAGAAGTGTTAGCAGAAGAATATAAAGAAACCGGGCCATCATTTAATGTGTTAGCTTTGGGAGCGGTACAGACCGAAATGCTAGAAGAAGCTTTTCCAGGTTATAATGCACCTTTATCTGCAAAAGAAATGGCAGAATATATCATGAAATTTTCATTAACCGGGGCAAAATATTATAACGGGAAAGTGCTAGAGGTTTCTAGTACAACGCCTTAAGAATAATGAAAGAGGTACTCCAAAAATACATACCCAGTGCGGCAGTACCATCAGTTATACAACTGATTCAAGATAACAATGTACATCTCAAAATAGTAAACGAGCGGGTAACTAGACATGGTGATTATAGAAAAAATCAAGATGGAACGCATCAAATTACCGTCAATACTACCTTAAATACCTATCGTTTTTTTATTACTTTAATTCATGAGATTGCCCATTTAGTGGCATTTCAAGAATACGGTCGTGCCATTAAACCGCACGGCAAGGAGTGGAAGTTTACCTTTCAGCAATTGATGTTGCCATATATTAATCCTAGCATATTTCCACAGCAATTATTACCCCTTATTGCGCTTCATTTTAAAAATCCTAAAGCTTCTAGTGATACAGATGCACGATTATCTTTAGCTTTAAAACAATATGACCCACCAAACGATAAAAACTTTATCTTTGAAATACCACTGGGGGGTACATTTAGGCTATACAATGGAAAAATATTTAAACGCGGGAATAAAAGAGTAAAGCGTTATGAATGTGTAGAAATTGCAACAGGAAGGGTGTATTTATTTAACCCAAATGCAGAAGTAGAATTTTTAAGATAGAGAATGGATACAAATAATTATGCAGTAATAATGGCGGGCGGAATCGGTTCTAGATTCTGGCCTATGAGTACGACAGATTTCCCTAAGCAGTTTATAGATATGTTAGGGACGGGAAAGTCTTTATTACAGCAAACCTTTTCTAGAATTGCACAATTTATTCCAGATGAGAATATTTTAATATTGACAAACGATAGGTATAAAGACCTTGTGCTCGAACAATTACCTTCATTAACAGAAAAGCAACTGGTTTTAGAGCCTGTAATGCGTAATACAGCGCCATGTATTTTATTGGCAGCTTTAAAAATAGCTAAATGGAATCCTGAAGCAAAAATGCTTGTTGCACCTAGTGATCACTGGATAGAAGATGAGGTTTCTTTTGCAAACGATGTACTTACAAGTTTTAAAGCGATAGGAGATACAGGTAAGTTGGTTACTTTGGGTATTAATCCTACTTTTCCTAATACGGGCTATGGATATATAGAAGAAGGTGCAGTTGTTTCTTCGGAGACAGGATTGCATAAAGTAACTCAGTTTAGAGAAAAACCAGATTATGAAACCGCAAAAGAGTTTATTGCTCAGGGTAATTTTTTATGGAATGCAGGTATTTTTTCATGGAGTGTTTCGGGAATAATAAATGCCTTTGAAGCCTATTTGCCAGAAATGCTAGAGCTTTTTAATAAAGGGATAGCTCAATTTAATACAGAAAATGAAGCGGTGTTTGTTTCTGAAAATTATGGAAATGCAACGAATATTTCCATTGACTTTGGGATTTTAGAAAAATCTGAGTTAGTTTTTGTGATAAAAGCTAATTTTGATTGGAATGACTTAGGAACTTGGGGGTCGCTTCATGATAAGATAACGACAAGTGAAAGTGAAAACGCTGTAGTGAGAGCAGTACCGCATTTAAGAGAGGCAACGGGTAATATGATTCTGACAGACAAAGAAAAGCTTGTTGTAGTCGATGGTTTAAAAGATTATATTGTAGTAGATAAAGAAGAAAGTTTATTAATATTTCCGAAGAAAAAAGAGCAAGAGATTAAACAATTATTGGCTGAGCTTAAAGACAAATTTGGTGAGAAATATACCTAGAGGATAATGGAAGAACATAACGATATTAAGGTTACTCCTAATGGAGATGAATTTGAGCATATAAAATTAAATGCTTGGGAGTCTATTAAACAGTTTTTTGTAGAACTTTTTGATATACAATCAGATACAGATCGTGATGCTACGATTGCTGCTGTAAAAAAAGACATTTCTTTTAAGGGACATACAGCTTGGATACTTATATTTTCTATTTTCATAGCCTCTATTGGTTTAAATGTGTCTAGTACAGCAGTAGTAATAGGGGCGATGCTTATTTCGCCTTTAATGGGTCCTATTGTTGGAATAGGGTTGTCATTGGCGATTAATGATATCGATACCATGAAACGCTCGTTTACCAATCTGGGTGTCATGGTTATTTTAAGTGTACTAACTGCAACTTTATATTTTTGGTTATCTCCTTTAACAGAAGAAACTGCAGAGTTAGTCGCTCGTACTGCTCCAAATATATTAGATGTTTTAGTAGCTATTTTTGGTGGTTTAGGACTTATCGTTGCAAAAACTAAAAGCGGAACCATTGCAAGTGTTATACTAGGTGTAGCGATTGCAACAGCTTTAATGCCACCTTTATGTACAGTAGGTTATGGTCTTGCCATAGGAAACCTTAGTTACGCTGGTGGTGCAATGTATTTGTTTTCTATTAATGCTGTTTTTATAGCACTCGCTACTTTTATTGTGGCAAAAGTATTGCGTTTCCCGATGGTGCGTTATGCAAATACTAAAAGAAGAAAAATGATTACTAGACTTGTGTCTTTAGTTGCATTAGTTGTGATTGTACCAAGTATTTATTTGTTTGTTCAACTGTTAGAAAAGCAAGTTTTTACAAATAAGGTAAATGATTTTGTCAAAACAGAATTGAATTATGAAGGCGCAGAGATTGTAAAGACTACACAAGATTATGAATCAAAAGATCTAGAAGTGTACCTAATAGGTAAGCCTGTGCCACAAAGTGTTATTGATAGATGGGTTGAAAAAATTAAAGACACAGAAACTATTAATGAAGTTGACTTACGTATATATCAAGGCGCAGACAACACGGGTGAGCTGAAAGAACAAATTTCTGGAATGCTTAAAGCAGATATTTTAAGTGAACTATATATTAATAATGAGCAAAAATTGAGTGATAAAGCAGAGCGTATTACTTTTTTAGAAAACGAAGTGGCAAAATTAACACTAGAGATAGAAGATATCCCTTTTGTTGAAGTAAGTGAAGAAATTAAAGCAATTTACGCAGATGTAGAGACTGTGGGTTATTCTAGACGCATACAAAATAACTTTAAAGTTATTGATACACTGCCGGTCTTTACACTTAATTGGGCTAATACCGTTAAAAATAAGGATAGAATAGCTAATAATAAACGAATTGCTTCTTTGCTTAAAGTAAGACTAAAGCTAGATACTCTAAAGGTAGAATAGATTTAGGAGTTTGTTTGTTGCATTTTCCCATATTAAAATCAATATATAGTGAATTAATTTACGTTTACAAATACTTCATGCTTAATGAAATTTGCCATAATTTTTTCTAGGTCTAAATTTTTATAAAGTTCAATTACTATTGAAAAGGGATGATTAACTAATCATTCTAATAAGTGTAGCGGGGTGTAAAACGAGTAATTAAATTAATAAAAATAGTTATATGAAAAATTATTTTTTAGCAATTATATTGGCAATCTTACTTTTTGGTTGTGATAAAAAAGACGAAGAAGATACTTGCATAACGTACAGAGAAGCGAGTATTGCAAATATAGATGCACCTAAAGCAGGTGGTGTTAATGAAGATATTATTTTTAAAATTGCTTATCGAGTGATTAATGGATGTGGCTTTTTTGACTCTTTTAAAGAAGTTGATATTGATAATCGCACCAAAGAAGTTACTGTAATTGCAAAATATGAAGAATGCATGATGTGTACGCAAGCGATTGAAACATTTGAAGTAGATTATGTTTTTAATTCTAATGTAGCAGGTGATTATCAATTTAAATTCAAAAAAAATGATAACGAATTTATTGATGTTACTATTAAAATAGAATAAAGCGCTCCAATAATAGACTTTTGTTCGTCCAAATATTAGTGATTCATCATAGTTAAGATATTCTTTTAAAACACTTTTACCCTGAAAATATTAAATAAAAAAGGTGCTCAATGAGCACCTTTTTTTATTAGAATAAAGTATTATGATCTCTTATTTTTTAACAAACTTGTAGCTTACAGCTTTGTTTTCTACTTCTAATTGTACAAAATAGGTTCCTGCGTTTAATGAAGCTACATTAATGTCTTTGTTTTGAGAGATGTTAGTGTTAATCACTACCCTTCCATTAACGTCTGTAACGGTTACAGGAGTGTTTTCTAGCCCTTCTAGTGAGAAGTTAAGTAACGCTGCTGTTGGATTAGGAAATAACGTGATTCCTTCTCTTTCAAAAACAGTATTGCCTAATACAACCCCTTCACCTTCTAAAATTAAATGTGTAGTATTAATATCTAGATCCTCTATTTCTTCACTAAGTCCATTAGGCCAATGAACAAATACAGATTCTACAGCTTCATCAGTACCAAGACCAAAATGAGCTGTTAAAGAATTCATATGGCTAAAGCCTTCTCCAGATCTTACCTCTCTCATTTGAGTTCCTAGATTACTTGTAATGACAATTCTTGCTCCTATACCGTTTATATTACTCTCTACACCTTGTAAAGTGAATTTAATATAATTGTTAGTTCCGCCATCATTTATGTATAGGTTTCCGTCATTTACTACGTCTAAATATCCATCATTATTTAAGTCTCCTATAGCACCTTCGTCAAAAGGTAAGTCCTGTCCTGTAAATGTTAAATCTCCATTGTTAATGTATAATTCTTTAGACATTTCAGAAAAAATATCAACATACCCATCATTATTAAAATCTCCTGCTTGGTTTTCCCAGGCTCCTAAATCTGTTGGGTTAATTCCAGTAGTTTCAATAATATCTGTAAAGTTTCCAGTACCATCATTTATCATAAATCTATTTTGGAAATCGTGGTTTACTATAAAGGCGTCAAAATCACCATCATTGTCAAAGTCTTCAAAAACCGTAGACCAAGATTGAGCGTTGTCACGCATACCAATGTCCAGTGCGTTTTCTGTAAAAGTACCATCGCCATTATTTGTGTACATGGCGTTGTCTCTTTCTACATCTCCAGGTGATGAACCGCCACGACACTTTGTTAAATACATGTCTTGGTCACCATCATTATCATAATCTACCCATAGTGCGGCATAATTACCAGGAAGATTAATGGTCTCTATTAAACTTTGATCTTCTGTCATGTTACCAAAACCATCATTTCTGTAAGGGTGGCTTAAATCTACATCATGACATACAAAAGAATCTATATTACCATCTAGGTCAATATCTGCCATTGTAGATCTTTGTGAGAAGATGTAAGCTGTATGAGAGGTGTCTTCTATAAATGATGTTCCGTCTGAGCTAGAGTATAAAAATGAGACTCTAGATGCGTTACCTAATACAAAATCCAAGAAACCATCTTTATTTAAATCTCCAGCTGCAACACTCCAGTCTGGAGGGTTTTGGATAGTCATAGATCTCATGACTGAATTAAAGGTTCCATCAGCTTGTTGGTAATCAATACCTACACCTACGCTTGAAATTCTAACATAGTCATCAAGACCATCTTCATTTATATCAACAGCTATTTCAGAAGATTCAGGGAAATCTCCTATCATCGAGCTCTGGTTTGTAAAAGAAACCTGAGCTAATAAAGTTGCTGAAGAAAATATTGCAGCAACAAGAAGTATCGTTTTTGTCATTTTAACTTATTTAATGAGTTTAAATTTAAAGTAAATAAGTTGATATCTAAAAGTTTAGCTTGTTTTTTATTTAGATTTAAGTTGTACTTCTCTTATTTTTCTAAATAAATCTGAAGAATAAACAAAATCTGTTACATCCTTGTTGTCAGTTTTAAAAATATCATCATTATTACCTTTCCAAACTAAAAGACCATTTTTTAAAAAATTAATATGTTCTCCTATTTCCATCACTGAGTTCATGTCGTGTGTGACCACTACAGTTGTGATATTAAACTCGTGGGTAATTTCTTGAATTAGTTTGTCAATTACGGTTGCTGTTTTTGGATCAAGACCAGAGTTAGGTTCGTCGCAAAATAAGTATTTAGGTCTGTTTACTATAGCTCGTGCAATAGAAACACGTTTTTGCATTCCTCCAGAAATCTCTGCAGGAAATTTTTTGTTTTCACCTTTAAGGTTTACACGATCTAATACGTCATTAACTCGTTCTAACATTTCTGCTTTAGATTGTTTTGTAAACATTCTAAGCGGGAACATCACATTTTCTTCTATAGTCATAGAGTCAAATAGGGCACCACCTTGAAATAACATTCCTATTTCTTCTCGCAGATCTCGTTGTTGATCGTCATTCATATCCTGAATGGCTTTATCTTCATAGTAAATGCGACCTTCTTCGGGTTGAAATAAACCGAGTAAGCATTTTAGCATCACACTTTTACCACTACCACTTTGACCAATAATAAGATTGGTTTTTCCTTTTTCGAAGGTGGTCGAGATTCCTTTCAAAATCTGTTGATCACCAAAGCTTTTTTTAACGTTTTCTACTGTAATCATTAGCTTAGAAGGAGTTGAGTGACTATATAATTTGCAAGTATTATTAATACACTAGTCCACACAAAAGAGTTGGTACTTGCTTTTCCTACTTCAAGTGCGCCACCTTTCATATAAAAACCTTGCCAAGAAGGTACTGTGGCGATAATAAATGCAAAAATAAATGTTTTGACAAATGCATAGACTAGGTGAAAAGGTTCAAAAGTATCTCTAAGTCCAATGCCAAAATCTGTAGAGTTTGTAAAACCTCCATATACACCAGCAATGTAACCACCTACGATTCCTAAAAACATAGCTAAGGCGATTACAAGTGGGTAAAACATCATGGCAACGATCTTCGGAAATACCAGATAGTTAAGTGAGTTAATACCCATTACTTCTAGGGCATCAATTTGTTCTGTAACTCTCATAGATCCGATACTTGAGGTTATGAAAGAACCTACTTTTCCGGCCATAATTATGGACATAAATGTAGGTGCAAATTCTAAAATGATAGATTGCCTAGTGGCATATGCAATTAATGATTTTGGTATAAGAGGGTTTGTAAGGTTAAGAGCCGTTTGTATTGTAATAACCCCACCAACAAAGAATGAAATAAATGCAACAATACCTAAACTTCCTATGACTAGGTCGTCTATCTCTTTAAATATAAGTTCTCTTAATACAGAGCCTTTGGTAAAACCACCAAAAACTTTTTTTAGCATTAAAAAATAAGAACCAATGTCTCTTATATATTTCATACGTTACTTTTATCGCTTTACTTTGGTTGATTTTTTTCTTTCTTGTTTAAAGAAGAAACCATTTTAGTGAAAATGTCATTGTTTTCATATATCCCTCTAAATTTTTCTGCTCCAGGACCTTTTGCAAAAACAGGAATCATTGTAGCACTATGGCCACCTGTAGAGAATTCCATTTTTATTTTATGATAATTTGTTCCTTCTGCAGCAAGTGTAAAACCACCAGTTTCGTGATCTGCGGTTACAATGACTAGTGTGTTTTTATGTTTTTTGGCATAATCTAATGCGACACCAATTGTCTTGTCAAAGTCAATTAATTCGCTCACAAGGTAATCTGCGTCATTGTTATGACCTCCCCAATCTATTTGAGAGCCCTCTACCATTAAGAAGAACCCATTTTTGTTTTGTGATAAATGATCTAAAGCAAGAGCGGTAGCCTCTGGTAAAAAATCACCACGGTTCTCCGACATTTTAGGCATTGCATCATCAGCTAAAAGTATGGCTTGTTTTTTTGTAGAGGTGATTGAAGGTAATTTTTCTGTTGTTACCTCAAAACCATTTTCTTTTAGAGTTTTTATAAGGTCTTTGCCATCTTCTCTTCGGTCAAAAAATTGTAACCCTCCACCTGCAACAAAATCTACTTCTGATGTTGGTAAATATGTAGCAATTTCTGGATATTTTCTACGAGAATCTACGTGAGCAAAAAATGAAGCTGGAGTAGCATGAACAATAGATGATGTGCTTATTAGTCCAGTTGCCATCCCTTTATTAGAGGCATAATCAACGATGTTTCTTACAGGGTTTTTATCCACATCTACACCTATGGCACCGTTATACGATTTTATACCACAAGCAAATGCCGTAGCACCTGCAGCACTATCTGTAACAAGTTGGTGTGCCGAAGAGGTTTTTATTAGCCCTATATTGTTAAAACGCTCAAAATTAGGTTTATTTTCTCCGTAAAATTGTGCTGCAGAAACTTGGCTAAGTCCCATTCCATCACCTATTAATAATATAATGTTTTTAGGTTGTGCTTCTTCTTTTTGAGCGTAACTCATTGCGCTTGCAGCAAGACAGCATCCGAGCAAAATATTTTTTATTTTAATTTTCATAACTAATAGACTTTGTTGAACACCAAAAGTACTTAATAAGTATTATTAAGGTGTTAATGAATGGTTATAAGGTGCTATAAAATCTTATTGCGTATCCCTTCTTTTCGCAAGTTACGTAAAAACTCACCTTCTTCTTCTGTAAGTAAAAAAGATGCACCACTTTTCTTTGCTAAATTAAAACCTTTTAGGCAATTAAGATAATAACTAAACTGTCGTTTTTTAAGGGCTAGCTTTATTGCGGCAATCTGAGTTAATAATGTGCCATAACGCATACGGTAAAATGCTTCTCCTTGCCGTAAGCCAGCTTTTTTTGCGTATTTGTTGCCAGTGGGTTTTAGGTGTTTTACGTGTAAGTTCTCTATTGTTTTGACAGTGTATCCATTAAATTTGGCAATTATCTCGTCAATAGTGTCCCAGCCCATAGCACTTTTTAAGCCTCCTATTTTGTTAAAACACTCTTTTGAATAGGCTTTTAAGGCTCCTCTAATGTGGTCTTTGTTGGTGAGGTTTTCTAAAACCCACTCTCCATTTTTTTCAATATAACAGAAGCCACCTACCATACCAATAGTTGTTGATTGCGTAAATGTGCTGATGATTTCTTCTAAGTAATTAGTCGGAAAAATTAAGTCTGCATCAAATTTGCAAATAATATCAAAATTTGAATCTAATTGGTCAAAACCGTAATTAAAGGCTTCTACAACTTTACTTCCAGGTTCGTGACCCTCAACTGAAGTTTTAGTGATAAATGAAATATTACTGTGTTTAGCGCTGTATTTCTTTAAGATGCTTGTAGTGTTGTCTGTAGAAGAGTCATCAACCACTATTATTTTTGTTGCTTTGACCGTTTGGTTTAATAAAGAGTCTAAGGTTTTTGAAATATGCTTTTCTTCGTTATAAGCTGGTATGATGATATAGGTATTCATTATATACGCTCTGCATAAATAAGGTAATATCTAGGTGTAAATCTTCTAAGAATAGGGCGGAAGCCTATTTTATTTACAGGGTTTGTAAACTTTATTCTTTTTTTTATCTTCCAACCTGCTTTTTCTAAAAGCCAATCAAACTGCCAGTCTTCAAATTCGTGATAATGACGATCTCGTGCATCTTCTTTATTTTGGTAGGCAGCAGCAAACCATAGTTTTAAAGGTACAGAAGCTACTATTTTTTTAGCTTTAATGTCTTGTAACACATTAAATGGAGCGACCAGATGTTCAAATATTTCAAAAGCAGTAACGACATCAAATTTATCGTTATTTACTGCTGTGGTGTCTATGTCTAAATCTTCACCGTTTGTATTTGTAACTGAATACCCTTCGTTTTTTAAAATTTCAGAGAATGGATTTGTAACACCCAAATCAAGTATGTTGTCATCTTTTGAGATGACATCTTGTAAGAAATCTAGTGTGATGTTATATCTTTTTTTTGGAAAGGTATTTTTATACATCTTAAATTGATAATAGCTGTTACACCTTATATAGAATAGCGTTAATATTCATCCCGGCTCCTACACTGGCAAAAAGTACAATATCACCTTTGTTAACTTCTTGGTTTTCAAGTTTACCCTTGAGTACAAGGTCGTATAGGGTAGGAACTGTAGCGACACTAGAATTACCTAGTTTGTTGATGCTCATAGGCATCACGTGTGCAGGTGGTTCCATATCGTATAGTTTGTAAAAGCGCTTAATGATTGCTTCATCCATCTTTTCGTTTGCTTGATGAATAAATATTTTTTTAAGTTGGCTAATGTCAATACCGCTTTCGTCTAATGTTGTTTTCATTGCATTTGGTACGTTTACCAAGGCAAAGTTGTAGATTTTACGACCGTACATTTTAATGTAGCGACGTCTGTCTGTTATTTCTTGATTGTTGGTTTCTCCAAAAAATATAAAGTGTGCTTCATCGTAAGCATATGTTGCACTTTTATGAGAAATGTACCCAACATCTGTTTCATCTGTAGCTTCTACTACAGTGGCACCTGCTCCATCACTGTAGATCATGGAGTCTCTATCGTGAGGGTCAACTACACGAGATAAGGCTTCTGCTCCAATAACTAGGCAGCGTTTTGCCATACCAGCTTTGATATATGCATGAGCCTGTATCATTCCTTCAACCCAACCTGGGCAACCAAAAAGAATGTCATAACCTACACAATATGGGTTTTGAATTTTAAGTTTATGTTTTACTCTTGAAGCAAGACTAGGCACAGTGTCACTTTGTAAATCACCATGCTTTACGTCACCGTAATTTTGAGCTACTATAATATAGTCTAAAGTCTCTTTGTCTATACCAGCGGCTTCAATAGCGCGTTCTGCTGCAATTGTTGCAATGTCAGAGGTAACTAGTTCGTCTTTAATATATCGCCTTTCTGCGATACCCGTTATGGCTTTAAACTTTTCAATAATGACTTCGTTCTCGCTTGGAAACTTTGTGCCATCTTCGTTGAAGAAAGAATGATTGCCAAAGTCTTCGTTTTTAGCTACACTTTCTGGGATATAACTCCCTACTCCTGTAATCTTAGTACCCATAATTATAAAAAAATTTGTCTATAATACATAAAACAGTCTAGGCAATAGTGGTTTACCTATTTCTTAAAACCATTTTGTAGAATTCAATGTTTTACTGTTTTTTGTGAAAATATTTCAAGCTTTTGTCAAAAAAAATAAAGATAGTAAAACTTTAAAAGCTTAGCCAACTATCTTTATTTTTTAAGATTATTATTTGTTGTGTTATTACATATATGCTTCGATAGGCTCACATGTACAGATTAAGTTTCTGTCACCAAAGGCGTCATCTACACGTCTTACTGCTGGCCAAAATTTATTGTCATTTATGTATTCTAATGGAAATGCTGCCTGCTGGCGAGTGTATGGGAATTCCCATGTATCACTAGTGAGCATTACTTGTGTGTGTGGCGCATTTTTTAGCACGTTATTTACGTCATCTTTATCTACTACAGCGTCAATTTCTTTTCTAATAGAAATCATTGCGTCACAAAAACGGTCAAGTTCTTGTTTGCTTTCACTTTCTGTAGGCTCTATCATCATAGTTCCAGCTACAGGAAAAGAAACGGTAGGGGCGTGAAAGCCGTAATCCATTAATCTTTTTGCAATATCTGTTACTTCTACACCTCTTTCTTTAAATGGTCTGCAGTCAATAATCATTTCGTGTGCAGCGCGTCCTTTTTCGCCAGAATACAACGTTTCATAATGTCCTTTAAAGCGTTCCTTTATGTAGTTTGCATTTAATATAGCGTACTGAGTAGATTTTTTAAGTCCGTTTTCACCTAGCATACAGATGTAAGCATAGCTAATTAGACACACTAATGCGCTTCCCCAAGGGGCTGCAGATATTGCTGTGATAGCTGTTTCTCCTCCAGTTGTAATAACAGGATTTGATGGTAAAAAAGGTACTAGTTGTTTTGCAACACAAATTGGTCCTACACCTGGTCCACCACCACCATGAGGTATAGCAAACGTTTTGTGTAAGTTGAGGTGACAAACATCTGCGCCTATGGCACCAGGGTTTGTAAGTGCTACTTGAGCATTCATATTTGCACCATCCATATACACTTGTCCTCCATTATCATGGATCAAGCTTGTGATTTCTTTTATGGCAGATTCATACACTCCATGTGTAGAAGGGTATGTTACCATTAAAGCTGCTAAGTTGTCTTTGTGTTCTTCTGCTTTTGCACGTAAATCATCTACATCAATGTTTCCGTCTTCAGTTGCTTTTGTTACAACTACTTTCATTCCGGCCATTACCGCACTTGCTGGATTGGTACCGTGTGCAGATGAAGGGATTAAACAGATATTTCTGTGGTGTTCGTTTCTAGATTCGTGATATGCTTTTATAACCATTAGTCCAGCATATTCTCCTTGCGCACCACTGTTTGGTTGTAAAGAGGTTCCTGCAAAACCTGTGATTTCTGTAAGTTGTTCTTCCAGTTTTTTAAGCATAAATTGATAACCTCCTGCTTGTTTAACAGGTACAAATGGGTGCATATTACCCCACATTGGATCACTTAAAGGCAACATTTCTGCAGCTGCATTTAGCTTCATTGTACAAGATCCAAGTGCAATCATTGAGTGATTTAAAGAAAGATCTCTGCGTTCCAATTTCTTGATATAACGCATTAATTCTGTTTCACTATGAAAACTGTTGAACACCTCATTCGTCAAAAACTCAGTTTGTCTTGCAATGCTTTCTGGAATGGCATTTCCTTCTAAAAGCTCTTTAACATAAATACGGTCTTTACTAGCTGCATCTGCAAAAACACCGATAATGTTATTTAAATCGTTAAGTGTTGTTGTTTCGTTTATTGAAATTGACACTGTATTTTCATCTCGGTAATAAAAATTAATACCTTCAGATTCTGCTCTAAAGTTTATTTTAGAAATATCTGTTTTAATAGAAATTGTGTCAAAATATGTTTCGTTGTCTTGGTGATAACCTAAGTTTTCTAGTGCGTCTGCAAGTGTTGCAGCAGTGTTATGTACCTTGTTTGCAATATATTTTAATCCATCTGGTCCGTGATATACTGCGTACATTCCGGCCATAACGGCTAGAAGTACCTGTGCTGTACAAATGTTACTTGTAGCTTTATCACGTTTTATGTGTTGTTCACGTGTTTGTAAAGCCATACGTAATGCACGGTTACCATCTGTATCTTTTGTTACTCCAATAATTCTTCCTGGAATATTTCTTTTATAAGCTTCTTTAGTCGCAAAGAAAGCTGCGTGAGGGCCTCCGTAACCTAATGGAATACCAAAACGCTGCGTAGTACCAACCACTACATCTACTCCAAAATTACCAGGCGCTTCTAGTTTTACTAAGCTTAAAATATCTGCAGCAACTGCTACTTTAATACCAGCATCGTTAGCGGTTTTTACAAATGTTTTATAATCAAAAACTTTTCCGCTCATTCCTGGGTATTGTAACATAGCCCCAAAAAATTCTGAAGAAAAATCGAAAGTTTCATGATTTCCAACAACAAGTTCTATACCGATAGGCGTAGATCTTGTTTGTAATAATGACAGTGTTTGTGGTAAAATATCTTCAGAAACAAAAAACTTGTTTGCTCCGCTCTTCTTTTGCTCACGTGCTCTTACAGCAAATAATAAAGCCATTGCTTCTGCTGCAGCTGTACTCTCATCAAGTAAGGAAGCGTTAGCTAACTCCATACCTGTAAGGTCTGTAACCATAGTCTGAAAGTTAAGCAATGCTTCTAGTCTTCCTTGAGCAATTTCTGCTTGATAAGGCGTGTAAGCTGTATACCAACCTGGGTTTTCTAAAATATTTCGTTGTATTACAGGAGGTGTAATGGCTTGATGATAGCCAAGACCTATATATGTTTTAAAAACTTGATTTTTAGCAGAAAGCTCAGTAATATGTTCTAAATATTCCTGTTCACTCATTGCATCGTCAAGTTTGATGTCTTCTTTGAGGCGAATGTCGTTTGGGATCGTTTCAGAAATAAGCTGTTCCATTGAGTCAACTCCAACGGTAGCAAGCATATTATCTAAGTCTGCCCTACGTGGGCCTATGTGTCTGTAAGCAAAAGAATCTGTCTTCATATATTATTTGTGGGATTGCCACTTTTAAAGAATTGATTTCAGTGAAATAGCGGCGTTTAAAGTATGCCTCAATTTGGAACGCAAAAATACAATTTATTAGCTAATTTTTACAGTGGTTTGTTAAACCTAAGAAATAACTTTTCAACCGCTATTTGTCTAGTATGAATGAAGGTGTTTTTAATCTAGAAGTATATGTTTTAAAAACACTTTGAGGCCTATGTTGGTTCTTTATCGTTTAAGTCTAATTTAATTATTAACAATGTTTTACCGTTACATTAGCCTGTTGTTTCTTTATTTTAGTAAAAAGTTGTTAAAATATAGCGGGTGCTGCTTGGCTGTTTTTATGTATTATTACTTGCTATAAACTATGCTTAGATTTGTAATCATTGTTTTGTTAAATTTACCTAATGAGATTATTAAAAGCAGCTTTTGCTTTTTATATTAATAGTAGTATTCACGTTGCGTTTGCGGTGACAGCCCTTGTGGGATTAACTCAGTTGTATTTGTCACTAGAACTAAAGTGGCTTTTTTATGCTTTTGTTTTTTTGGGGACTATTTCGGCTTACAATTTTGTAAAATACGCTGAGATTGCAGGACTTCATCATAGAAGTTTAGCAAAAAGTCTAAAAGCCATACAGGTATTGTCTGCTGTTTGCGGTGTGCTTTTGGTGTTAGTGACATTCTATATGCCTTTGGCTGTGATTATCTATATCGCTGCCTTTGGGGTGTTAACATTCTTTTATGCAGTCCCTTTTTTAACTAAAAGCAATTTGAGAAGTGTAGGAGGTATTAAAGTTTTTATAGTAGCTCTTGTTTGGGCAGGTGTAACTGTTATTGTGCCTGTAGTTGCTGCTAATGAACTTTTTTCTACAACGGTTATGTTATTGTTTTTACAACGATTTTTACTGGTTGTAGTGTGGATTTTGCCTTTTGAAATAAGAGATGTAAAATACGATCATCTGTCGTTAGGTACGATGCCACAACGTATTGGGATAAATAAGACTAAGATTGTTGGGTTTGTACTACTTGCAATAGCCTTGCTTTGTGAATTGTTAATAGATAACAGTCAGCTTCAGAAAATTTTGGCAGGTAGTCTTATGGTTGTGCTAACTGGATTAATGCTTCTTAAAGCCCAAAAATCCCAAGGGCAATTTTTTGCCTCTTTTTGGGTAGAGAGTATACCTATTTGGTGGTGGTTAATTGCCTATTTCTTTTTCCAGTTTACTTTTTAAAGCTGCTTTATCTGTTTCTGGCATTTTTGCAAGGTTAGCCTTATTGCAAGCTTTAGTAAGTTTTGTGTTTTTAATAGAGTGACTTCTGCAGATTTTACAAATAACAATATGTAACTTTAGCTGAAATTTTTCCATTGAAGTAGCTTCATTATATTGTGCTTTATCACAATATAGTGCGCTCGTTTCACAGTCAATAAAAAGTTTTTTTAATAGTTTCATTGTGTTCTTATAACCAGTTTTCTTCTAAGCAAGAAGATAGAGATGTTCTTGCTCTGTGGATAATTACCCACAAGTTAGACGGAGTAATGTTATATTCATTACAGATTGCTTCTGTATCAAAATTATCAATAGTTTTCATTTTAAAAATACTCGCCTGTTTTACTGGTAATTTGTCTAAACAGTCATAAATAGCGCCTCCAAGTTCTTCGTTTTCAATAGTGTCTTCTGCTGTTTTGTCAAACGGATCTTGTACTCGCTCTTCTAACCAATCTCCCTCAGCATCCTCACTAGAATATTGCATGCGCACTTCTGCTTTGCCTTTATTACTGTTGGTTTTACGATAATGATCTATGATTTTTCGTTTTAATATAGAAATAAGCCAAGTACGCTCACTGGCTTCACCTTTAAAATTTTTTGAAGATTTAAGTCCAGCAAAAAAAGTTTCTGAAATTAGGTCTTGTGCAACCTCATGCTCATTAACACGAACAATCGTGTAATTATAGAGGTAATCGCTATAGCGATCTACCCATTTTGTAGCATCAATGATGTGGTTTGTCATAATTAGTAACAAAAGTAATTAAGATTGTATAATCTCTAGTGAATTTTTTGTAATAATTAACAGTAGGTTAAATAATAAGTGTCTTGTTATTACTGACATATAAATATCTAAGATGCTATATAAATGATTATTTTTGAAACAAAATAAATACTATGAGAAATATTTTTTTACTTTTTATCCTAATTACATGTACTGTAAACGCACAGAGTCTAGACAAGGAAAGGTTTTATGCAAAAATGGCTGTTCAAGATGCAGAAGAATTACAGTATGAATTTCCAGATGAAGTAACAATTATCGCAAAAACAGATGAGGAAGCTGCTGTTTATATGACAGATAAAGCAAGTCATGAGCTCCATGAAAAAGTTTTAGTTCATGGGCCGGGTTATATGTATAAGTCGACAGAAGCAGAGGTTTTGGCAAGTTTGTCACAATCTAAAGTCGCAACAAAATCGGTTTTAGAGTTTAGTATAACAGAAGATGCACTCGTTAACCAAGCTATAGAAGAGATAGACGCAGGAACTATTGCAGAACATATAATGGAACTAGAAGATTATGGTACACGCCATCATGCTACGGCTAGTGGAGCACAGTCTTCAGTAGACTTAAAAGAAAAATGGGAGACTATGGCAGCTAGCTATGGAAGAGAGGATGTGAGTGTGCGTTTATATAATCACATCAATACAAATATGCCTTCTGTGATAATGACGATAGAAGGAGCTACCTTGCCAGATGAGTTTGTTATTGTGGGGGGACACTTAGACTCTACATCTTCTCAAGCTCAAACTAATGCACCTGGCGCAGATGATGATGCTTCTGGTATTGCAACGATTACAGAAGCTGTGAGAGCACTGTTTGAAATAGGATATACTCCACAGCGAACAATTGAGATTATGGCATATTCTGCAGAAGAAATTGGACTTGTTGGTTCTGCAGAGATTGCTAAAGAATATGCAGATAATGGTGTAGATGTTGGTGCTGTTGTTCAATTTGATATGACAAATTATAATGGTTCATCAAATGATATATCTTTTATTACAGATTTTACAAATGCTACTTTAAACGATTATTTAATGAGCTTGTTAGATCATTATAACGCGAGTGGAGAACACGAAGTAACTTATGGAACTTCAGTTTGTAACTATGGGTGTTCAGATCATGCCAGTTGGACAGAAGAAGGATATATGGCTTCTTTTCCTTTCGAATCAAATTTTGGAGAACACAATCCTGAAATCCACACGCCTGATGATACTTTTGATGTTTCTGGTACTGCAACACATGCGGCTAAGTTTGCAAAATTATGCGTCGAGTTTTTGATTGAAACGTCAAAAAGTTCAGTGTTAGGTTTAGATGAGGCTACATTAAACGGAGTGTTTGTAACTACAGGTGATGGTGTTGTTAATTATACAATAGACCAAGCAAGTCAATCTTTTGATCAGGTTGTTTTGTATAATGCTTTAGGAGCAAAAATTTTAGAACAAGATGTAAATTCAAATCAAGGAAGTGTATCAACATTAAGCTTGTCTCAAGGTTTATACATTTTATCTTTTGTGACAGAACAGAATCAAACGGTGTCAAAAAAATTAGTGATTAGATAAATTTAGTTTTTTATACATATTGAAACGCTCTTTTTAATTAAAGGGCGTTTTTTTCTGCCGAAATTTTAAGGGCTTGATTTCTTGTTTTTAGAAAAGAAGTAAGGTGTCTTTTTAGTAATAATGTGTCAAAAATACGACCTGCAATCCCATAAGGGACTTTATATGTGAGTATGTCCTGCATGTGTGTCACGCCATTTTGGTGTTTATAAATATGCTGATGAACAAAATATGTGAAATGCCCTTTAATCATAACATCCACAAACTTATAAGGCGCTTCTAGCTTTGTTATTTTGCTAGTGTGTGTAAGCCAAACTCCAAAATGTTTACCGCGCCATGTTACCGTTTCGTTTAGATTTATGAGTCCGCTTGTTGTTCCTGCGATGGCTTGTTCTTCTGTTTGTTTGGCAGACTTTAAGTGAAATGAAATATCACGTGAGAGATCAAAAACTTCCTTTATTGGAGCTTTAATTTTAGTGTGTAGATTAATGGTAGTCATTTGCTTGTTATATTAAAGCTGTGAGTGTTTTATCAAGAGTGTCGTATTTAAAATGAAATCCGCTTTTCAATAATTTTGTAGGAATAACATTCCTGCTTTTTAATATTAATTCGGGCTCTGTGTTAATCAATTTTGCACCAAGTGACACTAAAAATGTTGGTAGAGGTACCCTAAAAGGCATTTTTAATTTATTAGAAACCCGCTGCATTAATAAACGGTTTGTGGTAGGTTTTGGAGCTACAATGTTTAGTATTCCGTCTATATTAGAATTAATAATGTGTGCAATACTACGTGCAAAGTCGAGTTCGTGAATAAAACTCACTTTTTGGTTTCCATTTCCTTGTTTTCCACCAAATCCTAGTTGAGCTAGTTTTTTAATAGGGACAAATGCGCCTCCGTTTTTACCAAATACAATAGCTGTTCTTAATGCAACTTTTCTTGTCGATTTTAGTTGGTGGCTAAAAAACTCTTGCTCCCAGGCTTTTGCTATTCCAACAGAAAAACCGTCGCCAATCTCTCCTGTTTTTTCATCCATCTCCTTATCTAATGAATGTCTATAAATGGTGGCAGTAGATGCGTTGAGCCAAACTTTAGGAGGGTTTACACATTTTGCGATTACTTCGCCTAAAATTTTTGTTGAGGTTATTCTTGAGCTTAATATTAATGCTTTATTCTTAGCTGTGTAACGACAGTCAACAGATTTTCCTGTCATATTTATTAGTACATCTGCGTTTTCAAAAACTAATGCCCATTTGTCTATTGTTTTTCCGTCCCAAACTAGATATTGAACATTAGCGTGATTCGTTTTTTTAGACCTAGTTAAAATGTAGATGGTTTCTACCTTAGGGCTGAAATATTCTACAAGAACATTTCCGAGGAAACCTGTACCGCCTGCTATAATTAGAGTTTTCATTTTAAAAGATATTTTGAATTAATAGTAGGGTAAATACCGTCGCAAATAAAACAAAGAGCGTGTTCATTCCATAACCTCCCCATTTAAAAATATTTTTTTTGGGAATATCATACATAGGGTAATACGCAATTTGAGTAGCTACTTTTCCTACCCAATAGGCGGCTATTAATCCTGTAATTGCGATTGCAAGATTTGTCTCATTTTTTAAATCTGAAGGAATAAAAATGGCAATTAAACCAAAGGCAAAATTTAAGCCCTGAATGTAACGGCCATACGTTTTTGCGATTTCTTGATTTAAAGGTTTTAGTTGCTTTACATCATTGTACCAGTCAAACACTTTGTGCCTGATATAAGGATAAACAAGTGCCGTGAAAATTTGGCCACATCCTGCAAGAATAATTAACCAGTTTGGGATGTTTAATTCCATAGTTCTAAGGTCTTTAATTGATATAAAATGAACGTAAAAAAAGCAACTAAGCCTAAAGACCCAATCCACAATACTCCTATCATTTGATCTGGAAATATAAATGTGAAAACTAAAAGGAAGCTTGTTAGGATCCCATAAGTACTCAATAAGTGTTTCGTGCTTCTCGATGCGATCTCTTTCCATTTTGTAAGGATTTTAAAGAAAACCAGCACTTGAAAAAGACCTAGTAGTATTTGAGAAAATATGCCTAAAAAAAAGGTGAGATATAATACTGCGGTAATACCAATGGTCCAATTGTTTATTTTGATAGTATTTTTCATATATAATATTTTAAAGTTTCAATAATTATTGAAATATATTATTCAAAGTAAAGTGCGTTTTAATGCCCTTATCGTTACTTAAATAGTTTTACTAGTGTTTTTGTAATCCAGTTTTGTTCTTGAGTTACAATTTTGTTCATCATTGTGTCTGCCGTATCTGCAAGATCATACATCGCTTTGGTTTGTTTTATAAACTCTTTTGTTTTTTCAGTACCATCATCATTAATGCTTGAAATTTCTTTTAAAACCCTAATAGTAGGTTGTAGTTCTCGGCGACTACGCTCTTTTGCAATTTGTCTTGATAGTTCTGTGACGTCTTTTTCGCTAGTAAAAAACTCTTTTCGTTCTCCAGTAACCCCTATTTTATATACGATACCCCATTCCATAAGTCCTCTTAGGTTCATACTTGCGTTGCCACGAGATATGTCTAGCTCTTTCATAATATCTTCCATAGATAATGGGTCTGGAGATATAAATAATAAAGCGTGTATTTGTGCCATTGCTTTGTTTATACCCCATAAGGTGCCAAAGGTTCCCCAAGTATTGATAAACTTTTCTTTTGCTTCTTTAAATTCCATATTACAAATGTATTATAATATTCTAAACTTTCAATAAAAATTGAAAGTTTATTTTTAATAAAACAGATCTGTAGTTTTTTATAATACAATTTATGAGACTAATGAGATAGAGTATTATAATTAGCACGCCACCGCAAATTAATCCAACAGCTATTGCTTTCTCTTTTTCTTTATGCTCTCTATCTTCAATCTCAGACTTTAGTGTGTATTTATAAAATTTAAAGCCCAAAAGTATCTAGAGGATTCCGAAGAAAAATGACAATTATAAAATTGCGTCTATTCGTGAAAATGTTAAGGTGATGTCTCCTTTTTCTAATTCTAAAACGAGTGTTTTTTTGTCAAGCTTCACGATATAGTAGCATTCTACAGGTGCTTTTAAGGTATTAATGTATCTAAAATATTCTGTAGATTTTGTTGAAGCTTCATTTTTGCAATTTGTACTTATTTCATAAGGTACATTGTTTTTTGCAATAATATCTTGATACTTATTAGTTGTCGTTTTATTTTTAAAAATAATAACACTATTTGGGTCTAGGGTATTAGACCAAGAACCCTGTATTAATTGATGTACATCATTATAACTTGTGAAAAGTGTATCTACTGTAGCCGGTTTTATAGTAGTAGCTTCAGGTTCTATTTGCTGTTTTTCTACTACATTTTTAGTTTTCACATCATTGCAAGATGACAATGCAACTAATAATAGGGTAATAATAGATAAGTATCTCATAAATCTAGTTTTAAAAAAAGTGTGATTTTTTAAAATTTTGCTAATGGCTAATTTAAAAGTCCAGCACGTTTTAATAGTGCATCTGGGTTTGGTTCTTTTCCTCTAAAGGCTTTATAAAGCTCCATCGGATCAACGGTGCCACCTTGAGAAAGTACAGTTTCTTTAAATTTTGTAGCCACAGTTTTATTGAAAATTCCTTCTTGTTTAAAGTAGTCAAAAGCATCTGCGTCTAGAACTTCTGCCCATTTATAACTGTAGTAACCAGAACTGTAACCTCCTTGAAAAATATGACTAAAAGCAGTACTCATACAAGTTTCTGGGGTTTCTGGATACAAAGCAGTGTCTCCAAAGGCTTCAGTTTCAAATTGTTTTACATCTGAAATATGAGAAGGGTCACTACCATGCCAAGACATATCTAACATTCCAAAGCTTAATTGACGCATGGTTTGCATGCCTTCGTGAAACGTAGCAGATTCTTTAATTTTTGTAACTAATTCCATCGGGATAACTTCGCCTGTTTCATAATGTGTAGCAAAGAGCTCTAGTGTTTCTTTTTCATAACACCAGTTTTCTAATATTTGGCTCGGTAACTCCACAAAATCCCAAGAGACATTGGTACCAGAAAGACCTTTGTAGGTTGTGTTTGCAAGCATACCGTGTAAACCGTGACCAAACTCGTGAAACAAGGTAGTAACCTCATTAAAAGTTAATAGCGAAGGTTTACTTGCGGTTGGTTTAGTGAAGTTGCATACATTAGATATGTGTGGTCTATCATTAATGCCATTAATTTTTTGTTGTGGTTTAAAACTTGTCATCCAAGCACCACCACGTTTTCCAGCACGTGGATGGAAGTCTGCGTAAAAAATTGAAACGAGTGTTCCTTCTGCATCTGTAACACGGTAGGTTTTTACATCTTCGTGATATTTGTCTATGCTGTTGTCAATTTCAAATTCTAATCCAAATAATTTATTGGCTACGGTAAACACACCGTTTATTACATTTTCTAGTTTAAAGTATGGCTTTAGTTTTTCGTCGTCTAAGTTAAATTTTTGTTGTTTTAGCTTTTCAGCATAAAAAGAACTGTCCCATTTTTCTAACCGGTCAATGCCGTCCAGTTTTTTTGCAAAAGCTTCTAGTTCGTCAAATTCTTTTTGAGCTGCAGGTTTTGCCTTTACTAATAATTCGTTTAAAAAAGACATTACTTTTTGTGGCGTTTCTGCCATACGCTCTTCTAGTACAAAATGTGCGTGGCTTTCGTACCCTAATAAAACAGCGCGTTTGTGACGCAGATTTACAATGTCTAAAACATTTTGTTCGTTATTGCTTTCGTTTTTATTAAATGCTCTTGCGCCAAAAGCGAGGGATAATTTTTTACGAAGTTCTCTGTTTTCCGCATACTTCATAAACGGAATATAACTAGGGTAGTCCAAGGTAAACACCCAACCTTTAAGTTCTTTTTCGGTGGCTGTTTGGGCAGCGGCTTCTTTCACACCATCTGGTAGCCCTGCAAGATCATTTTCTTCGGTAATGTGCATTGTAAAGGCGTTGGTTTCTGCAAGCACATTTTCGCCAAAAGTTAATTTTAGCTTAGAAAGATCTGCATCTATTGTACGTAAAACAGCCTTTTTTTCATCAGAAAGGTTGGCACCGTTTCTGCTAAAGCCTTTGTATTGTTTGTCTAGCAACATTTTTTGCTCGGCAGTTAAATTGTAATCTTCGCGAGCGTCATATACCGTTTTTACTTTTTTAAACAAGGCTTCATTTAACAGTAAATCATTGCTAAACGCTGTTAGTAATGGGGAGATTTCTTGCGCTATTTTCTGAATCTCATCATTGGTTTCGGCGCTATTTAGGTTAAAAAACACACTCGTAACTCGGTCTAATTGTTGCCCTGTATTTTCAAGAGCCTCTACAGTGTTTGCAAATGTAGGTGCCTCAGTACGCTCAACGATCACATTTACTTCTTCTTTAGTGTCTGCAATTAATTGTTTAATGGCAGGCGCAAAGTGTTCGTTTTTTATTTTTGAGAAAGGGGCAGTATCAAAAGATTGTAAGAGTGGATTAGCCATGTGTTTGTCTGTGTTTATGTCGCTAAAATTAAAAAATGAAAAGAAGAGTGTTAAGTGTATTAGTTAATGATTAAAGTCTCTAAAAATTTTGAAATTAAACTAACATTGGATTCTTCGTCATCTAAAAGCATTGTAATAATGATTAGGCCTTCGTCTTTTTTTCCTATTGTATATACGGTGTAAATTTCAACTTCATTTTTATAGGTCATTTTGTATTCTAAGCCTTGTATTACTTTTCCATCAGTAAGGGTGATTTCTACCCTTTCTTCTGTTTTTTCATACCCATAGTTTAAGCTTTCTTTTGTAATTTCATTTAAGAAAATCTTTTCCATCCCTTCAGGATTCATGTCTTGAAATTCTTGAAGAATAAAACCACTACCTAAAGGACTTATAACCATGTGTTGATACACTCCTTCGTCTACTTTTGTGTTACTAGTTCCAAATGCTTTATCATGTTTAAATGAAAAAGAATCAGTATTATACGTAAGAAAATTAGGTTGGATTAATTGAATGTTTAGTTGTTTCTTTTTTGAAACGTCATATACAATACCTTCATTTATTGAAATAGGTATAGAATCATTGTCTATTACTAAAAAATAATTGGACGATTCTTGCGCAAATAATATGGTAGTAAAAAATAACGAGGTAAATAGCAGTAGTGATTTCATTGAATGAGTTTAGGGTAGTGTATAATTTAAGAATTAACCTTTTATATTTTTAATTTTCTCGGCACCTTCTTCTACTTTTATCTTAAGCCCTTCTTTGTAAGCAATCACTTTATCAAGTACGCATTGGTCTCCTGTGCTTACTATTTGTGCAGCTAATATACCTGCATTTTTTGCGCCATTTAAGGCAACAGTTGCTACAGGAACACCGCCTGGCATTTGTAAGATAGATAAAACAGAATCCCATCCGTCAATACTATTGCTAGATTTTACGGGAACACCAATAACGGGTAGCGGAGAAAGAGAAGCTACCATTCCAGGTAAATGTGCTGCGCCACCTGCTCCTGCAATAATTACTTTAATGCCACGTGTATGCGCATTTTTACTAAAATCAAATAGCTTTTCTGGCGTTCTGTGAGCAGAGACGATGTCTACTTCAATCTCAATGTCAAAACCTTTTAAGATGTCTATGGCATCTTGCATCACCGGCATGTCGCTAGTGCTTCCCATTATTATTGCTACTGTCATATTTATTTTTTTAAATTTTTATTAATCCATTGAAGAATTCCTTCATATCTAATTGAACCTTCAGATACTGCTATTACAAAATCATAAATTGCATCTTCATTCGTGTCTATATCTTCACCTTCTTCGGCAAGAATCAAACGCATAAATGCGTAGCCCATGCGCTTATTTCCATCAACGAATGGATGGTTTATAATAATACTTTCCATTATTGCTGCTGCTTTTTCAGGAGCTGTAGCATAAAGTGATTCGTTGTTGAATGTTTGAAACGGTCTGTGTAGTGCTGAGGACAATAACGCATAGTCTCTAACTCCTGAACTTCCTCCACTTTCAATTGCAATTATTTTATTTAATTTTTCTGCTAATTGAATCGATATCATTGTGCAAGCCTGTCAAAAAGGTTTTTCTCTGATGTAAGAAGCGCCTCAACATATTGTTGTCTTTTTTCATCTCTAGATTTTACTTTCGAAATGTATTGTAGCGTTTCTTCTATTTGAGCATCATTAAATGTTTCTAATGCGTCCTTAATTTTTTGTCTTTTTTCAACTGTAGTCATTATTTCTTATAATTTAAAAGAAAGATACAAAATCTATTCTGTTGCGACTACTTTAATTAATTCCTTTACTTTTTGTGCAACCGCTCTTGCTTTGTCAATATCTTCATTTACGATAGTCACATGTCCCATTTTCCTGAAAGGACGGGTTTGTTTTTTTCCATAAATGTGTGGTGTTACACCATCCATCGCCATGATTTTTTCAATATTTTTATAAACCACATCGCCTGTATGCCCCTCTGCACCAACAAGGTTTACCATGATTCCTCCTACTTTACTATCTGTATTTCCTAAAGGTAGGTCTAGAATGGCTCTTACTTGTTGCTCAAACTGGTTTGTGTAACTCGCCTCAATACTATAATGTCCGCTGTTGTGAGGTCTAGGAGCTACTTCATTCACAATAATTTCGTCTCCTGTATAACTATCGGGATCTGTTAGGAACATTTCTACCGCAAGTAAGCCTACATGTTTAAATGCTTCCGAAACTTTAACGGCGATTTCTCGTGCTTTTGTTGCTACCTCGTCATTTATTCTCGCAGGACAAATAACATATTCTACTTGGTTGGCCTCTGGGTGAAATTCCATTTCAACTACAGGATACGTTTTTACATCGCCAGACGGATTGCGAACCACGATTACAGCGAGTTCGTTTTTAAAAGGAATTAACTGCTCTGCAATACACGGCCTGTCGTTTAAAGAATCAATGTCTTTTTGGTTTCTAATTACCGAAACACCCGTACCGTCATAACCGCCCGTACAACTTTTCCATACAAAAGGGAGTGTTATTTCTTTTGAATCAATAGCATTAACAAGCGCTGTTTTGTTGTCAAAAACAGAAAACGGAGCCGTAGGGATATTATGTTTTTTGTAAAAGTTTTTTTGCACCCCTTTATCCTGAATGTTTTTTAAAGTTTCAGAAGAAGGATAGACTTTAACCCCTTCTTTTTCAAGTGCTGCTAATGCTTCAACGTTTACGCCTTCTATCTCAAAAGTAAGTACGTCTACTTTTTTTCCGAAGTTATAAACCGTATCATAATCCATCAAGTCGCCTTGCTCAAAATGGTCACAACTTATACGGAAAGGTGCTTCTGCACTAGGGTCTAATACGTGCGTTTTAATATCAAATTTGCGGGTTTCATAACCCATCATTTTACCTAGTTGGCCGCCGCCTAATATTCCTAAAGTAAAATTTGAAGAAAAGTAATTTGCCATGTTACAAAGGTAGCGAAATCGAAATACGAAATCGAAATCGAAATCGAAAAAATGGTTTGTAGTTGTATTCTTTGTTTTTTATTGCGCTTCAGTCTTTTTTTAAGGGTTTTTGAAGGTGAGAAATCAGGTTTTGTTGATTTAAAATTAAAAAACACATCCTGTATCTTTAACAGAAATAATTTGTTTTGTCTTCTTTACGGTGTACTGATGAATTTACACCTGTAAATCGTTTAATTTTTCTAAACTCCTAACTCACATCTCGAAAGCTTTCGGGACTTAACTAGATTGGGTATCTTTGCACTAACTAAAATTACGGAATGTATACTGATTTGTAAGATTTTATTAAATCATTATTTGTTTTAAAAGCGCTTATCCATCTCAATAGCATATTTCCGAAGAAGAATAGAAGTTAAATTAAAAACACCCGTCTTTGCGGGAAAAAAGCATGACAAACATTGTATTATTTGGCCCTCCGGGCGCGGGAAAAGGAACACAAGCAGAGGTTTTAAAAGAAAAATACCAACTGATTCACCTGTCTACAGGTGATATGTTTAGGTACAATATGAAAAACAACACAGCGCTTGGTACACTTGCAAAAACCTACACCGAAAAAGGACATTTGGTGCCAGATAGTGTAACAAATGATATGCTTAAAGCTGAAGTGAACCGTCAATTAGAACACAATCCAAAAGGATTTTTGTTTGATGGATACCCAAGAACAAAAGAACAAGCAAAAGTGCTAACAGACTTTATGGCCGAAAAAGAAACTGAAGTTGCAGCTATGGTTGCACTTGAGGTTGATGATGAGGTTTTAGTAGGAAGATTGTTAGAGCGTGGTAAGTCTAGCGGAAGAGCAGATGATGCAAATGAAGAAGTGATTAGAGAACGTATTGCAGAGTATTACCGAAAAACTGATATATTAAAAGAATATTACCAAGCCGAAAATAAATATTATGGTGTTGATGGTGTAGGTAGTATTGAAGAGATCACCGAGCGTCTAAATAAGGTGATTGATAAGCTGTAAACAGCAAAACCGAAAAATGTAAAATGTAAAACTGATAAGTGTATTGAAATGTACCTTACACGTTTTACATTTTACATTTAATATTTTACATTTCTATGACTGAAGGAAATTTTACTGACTACGTTAAAATACATGTCCAATCTGGAAAAGGTGGGCAAGGTAGTGCGCATTTACGTCGCGAAAAATATATACCTAAAGGTGGACCCGATGGTGGTGATGGTGGTCGTGGAGGGCATGTCATTTTAGTAGCAAATAGTAATATGTGGACGCTACACCACTTAAAGTTTAAACGTCACTTGAGAGCTGGACATGGTGGAGCAGGAAGTAAATCTACCAGTACTGGAGCAGATGGAGCAGATGTGTATGTAGATGTGCCTCTAGGTACTACTGTTATTAATACAGAAACTGGCGAGCGTTTAAAAGAGTTGTTAGAACATGGTGAAGAACTCATTATCGCTCAAGGTGGAAAAGGAGGAAGAGGGAATAACCACTTTAAGTCTTCTACAAACCAAACACCACGTTATGCACAACCAGGTATGGATGGTGAAGAAGGACACTTTACACTAGAGATGAAAGTACTTGCAGATGTTGGTCTTGTAGGTTTTCCAAATGCTGGAAAATCGACCTTACTTTCTGTAATCACAGCGGCAAAACCTAAAATTGCCAACTACGAGTTTACAACGCTTAAACCTAACCTTGGTATTGTAGAATATCGTGACCACAGAACTTTTGTAATGGCAGATATTCCTGGTATTATTGAGGGAGCTGCAGAAGGAAAAGGGCTTGGGCATTACTTTTTAAGACATATAGAACGTAACTCAACATTATTGTTTTTAATCCCTGCAGATGCAGATGATATTAAAGAACAATATAATATTCTACTAGATGAGTTAAAACGTTACAATCCAGAATTAATAGATAAAGATAAGCTAGTCGCTATCTCAAAAAGCGACATGCTTGACGAAGAACTAAAAGCAGAGTTAAAAGAACAACTTGATAAAGATTTTAAAGGAATTCCTTATTTGTTTTTTAGTTCGGTGGCACAACAAGGGCTTATGGAGTTGAAAGATACTCTGTGGGGGATGTTAAATGGGGAAAGCGTAACGGATTAGGCTAACATATTAAATAATTCATAAAACATCACAAGGGCTACTTTCGTGGTTTTCTTTTTGCTATATTAAGGCAAAAATATTTTCATGAAATTAGTTTGTTTTTTAGTAGTAGCTACATTTCTTATTTCTTGTGGTGCCGTAGTCCAAACAGATTACGAAAAAGGTGTAAACTGGACAGAGAATAAAACCTATCAGTTTTATACAGAAATGAAATCGGGTCTTAATGATCTCGATGAAAAACGCGTAGCAAAAGCCATAGATAGCACCTTAAAATTAAAGCGTTTTAAGCGTGCCGATTATAGTCATTATTTAGTAGCTTTTTTTGTAGAAGAAACAATTTCTAATTCTAGAAATACCATAGGCATTGGTCTTGGTTCTGGAGGCGGAGGAATAAGTGTAGGTGGTAATGTAGGTATTCCTATTGGTGGAAAAGTAGTAAACCAGCGTATGACAATAGAAGTTAGAGAATCAACTGAAGGAGGTAGACTAGTTTGGCAAGCTGTCTATGATGGCGAATTAAAAGAACAAGCAAATCCTAAACAAAAAGAAGCCTACTACAATAAGGTTATCCCTTTAATGCTTAAAGATTTCCCGCCAGAGAAATAGGGGGTGAAACAACTTGTCAGTCTGAGTGTTTCGACTACACTCAATATAAACTGAAGTCGAAGACAATTTTCTTCACGATTTAAAACTTCTGGCAATTTGTTTTTTGGCTTCTATGTGCATTTCGACTGCGCTCAATGTGACATGTTGGAGGGTTGTTTTACATTGGTTTTTCACTGTTTAAGCCTACTGTCAGTCTGAGTATTTCGACTACGCTCAATATAAACTGAAGTCGAAGACAATCTTCTTCACAATTTAAAAACCTCTGGCAATTTGTTTTTGGGCTTCTATATGCATTTCGACTGCGCTCAATGTGACAGGTTAGAGAGTTGTTTTTACTGGTTTTCACTGCTTAAGCTTAGTGTCAGTCTGAGTATTTCGACTGCGCTCAATATAAACTGAAGTCGAAGACAATTTTCTTCACGATTTAAAACCTCTGTTAATTTGTTTTTGGGCTGCTATATGCATTTCGACTACGCTCAATGTGACAGGGGAGAGAATTATTCTACATTAATCCTAACCCCTTCACTATGACTAGAAAACTCTGGCGCATACATACTTTGTATCGTTGTAATTCCATTACTAAATGTACCAGCGTTATTTACACGTAAATCGTATTCAAAAACGTAAATTCCTTTTCTTAAAGTGTCAAAAAAGAAGTTGGTGCTCGCATCTTTTGTAGCTTGATAATAGCCTAGTCCGTCTTGGTACTTGTAAGTAGAAATCACATCAATAGGTTCTAGACCTGCGGCGCGCATATCTTTCATGTGTACAAAATCCATCTCACGATCAGAACGTAATTCTATTCTTACTCTTACTAAATCGCCCACTTTTAAAGCAGTTTCTTCTGTAATTTCTGAAAGTTCCTCTCCTGTAGCAGTGTTCTTTTTTAAGAATAGTTTTTTCTTTAATTGAAGTGGTGTTTCGGCAGTTGTAATTTTGTCTAAATCTTCAAAATATTGCCAGTATAATCCACCCCAAGCAATGCCTTCTCCTTTTTTCTGCATGGTCACGGTTGCCATGGTTTCGTCTATTTCCGAAGTATTGTAACTTGTCTTAAAATACCCTGTTCCGGCTTCTACTTTTATAGCATCCATGCTAGAAGGGTCAATCACCTTGTCGCCAACAGTCACGTTTACAGCATCGGTAACAGATAGCCAATCTGTGCCTTGAAGCAATAATGCATACACAGCTTCACTTGTTGCTTTTGTAGTGCTCCATTGGTTGGTTTGCTTATTTTTAAGGAGCCAAACTTTTAAATTATCTACTGTAGTGATGTCATTTTCTATTTCAGAAAACACCTCAATCATTAAGGCTTGCGTTTCTATAGGCGCTTGATACCAGTACCAAGATGGAGTGTTGCTTTTCCAATACATCCCTAATTCTTCACTAGTAATGCTGTTTTCTTTTAACGATTTTGTAATTTTTTGAGCAGTTGCAGTATTCCCATTTCTATGTAAAACGAGCGCGATCATCCCTTTGCTATATAGATTTCGGCTTGTCCAATATTGTTCCATTTGTTCTAGATAATACTTGCTTATTTTTTCAACTTTTGCACTCTTTTTTAACTTCGGAAAAAAGCTGCGCATATATAAATATTGCGTTTGCATAGCGCTTAAATGGTCTTTTGTATAATCTGGAGCAGTTGTGTATTTCGAAAGTTGTTCATATTCTTCCACAAATTTGTTGTCTAGATATGCAATAGCTTTTCGAATCATTTCATCTTCGTCTCGATAGTTGTCAGCATCGGTTTTAAGTACATTAAGCGCGCTAAGATGACCAAAACCAGATACAATATGTTGTGTGATAAAACGGTTTTCAAAACCACCATTGAACCAAGGCCAAGCACCAGAGTTCATTTGGTTTTGTTTTAGTTTACTTAGGGCTTCATCTTGTTTGTTTTGCAATACGTTTAGGTCAAATAAAAGTGCAATGCGTTTTTTCTGTTCGGCTTCGCTTTGTGCGTCTCGTATCCAAGGTGTTTCTTGAATGAGCAATGATTTTAAATCTTCATTTTTCTCAAGATTGCTTAGTAATGCATCGCTATTTTTCCATTGGTTAAATACCGCTTGTATGCGGGGATTGCTATTTGCAATATGTGAAGCAAGTGTGTTTGCGTAATACCTTGCAAAAGTTTGTTCATTGCAGTCGTAAGGATATTCCATTAAATAAGGGAGTGCCTGTACTGCATACCAAGCAGGATTAGAAGTAACCTCTAGCGTTAATTTATGATGTTTAAGTGTGGTAGAAGTATTGTTCTTTAATTTGTCTAAAGTAAAGGTTTTACTTTCATTAGAGCGCACCCACATAGGTAGGGTTTCTGTTACCAACATTCTGTTTGATAAAACAGGTAATGTGTTTTGCTCTCCATCGCTAAACTTCTCCGTTTGAGCAATCACTTTATATTGTACTGCTTTAATATTTAAAGGGATATTTAATCGCCAAGATACCTGTGTGTTATTTTTTGCTGCTACAGAAAAGTCCTGTGTCGAATTTACATTGTTTAAGTCAATATCAATAGGTTTACCAGTTATAGCATCGCTTAATTGCAATATTGCTTTACCGGTAAGGTTGCTCTCGCTTAAGTTTGATATTTTACTGCTAATAATAATGGCGTCACCTTCTCGTAAAAAGCGCGGTGCATTGGGCACCACCATCAACTCTTTTTGGGTTACTGCTTCGAGAGTTTTGATATTTGTTTTTAAGTCTTTGGTGTGTGCTAGCAGTTGTAATTTCCATCGAGTTAAAGCTTCTGGTGTTGTAAAACTGAAAGAGATACTTCCATCTGCATCTGTTTTTAACTGCGGAAAAAAGAATGCTGTCTCCTGTAAGTTTTTACGTATGCTAACTTGACTAAGGTCTGGTGTTGTAACAGAAGTCGAATCTTGAGTTACTATTTCGTTATTTGGGTGAACTCCTGGCATTCCTTCTATATTATCTTCTGATGAATTAAACTGATCAATGCCATAATTCATTTCCTCCGCTGATATTTCTGTAACTGCTGCAGTTACACTAAAATTACTTTTTGTTTTTCTTTCTAAATAAATTCTTTGCCCCATAAGACTCAACCCAAACCAATTAAACTGATCAAAATTTTGAACATTTTGATTGTAATACGTATGATATCCGTATTGAAGGTATAAAGAAGCATTGCCAAAACTTGTCGTACTGGTAGGCCTGCCAATAGCTTGATATGTGATATCGGGTTGTGGATTAAAAGACCAGTTGTGTGGTTTAAATTGATCTAAAGAAACATCATACATACTCGCTAAAAGTTCTGCGGAAACTTTCTCACCATCAGGGCCTTTAATTTTAAAACTCCACGTTTCTGGTACGTCAGGTGCTAGTTTGTCTCTAAAAGTTTTGGTCTCGATGCTAAGTTCTGTTGATGGCGCTGGCACAGCAACAGAAAGCGTTCCGCCTTGATAACTATTAAAAGATGTAAAGCTATAATGTACAGCAAAACCTCCTATGTCTTCTGTAGTAACAGGTGTTTGGATGGTTTTTGAGTTTTTGTTTAAAGTGATTATTTGGCTGTCTATTATTTTTTTATTCTTTTCTATAGATACAGTTACTGTAATGGATGCATTAGATTTTAATGTTATTGCTGCTTTATCTCCAGGACTATACGTTTCTTGGTTTAAGGAAATATCAAATAAACCGTTGTCTGAAGGTGTTTTGTCTGTTTCACTAAATAATGAGGTGTAGCTTTTAGATAGCACCTCTTGCCCAAACTTATCTTTTGCCATTGCAATTACAACATAAGCGCCAGACTCCAATTTCTTTATATTTCCGAAGTTAAGTTCGCCCTCTTTTTCGGTAGTGTTTGTGTTTATTTTTTTACTGAAAACGACAGCGCCTTCTTCCCATTCTGAAACATTGTTTTTGTTCGTGTAAGAGTCGTGAGGGAACAGTGTTGCAAATTCAGCTTCAGAAAACTCTTGATAATCTGGAGCATTCCAAGGTCGTGGACGAGTAACTCTTTTTGGTGCCTTTAGCTTTAAGAGTTTTACAGTAACTTCTGCAGAAACTTTTTCGCCATTAAGGTTTTTAGTGTTAATTTTTAAAACTTGATTTTTGTCTTGCTTGTCAATTTTTTGGGGAGTTTGCAAGCCAATAGTAAGCGCGTGATAGCCTATATGTACAGTGGTGGTAGTGCTTTGCGTTTCGCCATTAATGTCTGTGACATCTGCGGTTACTTCATAATTAAAAACAGGTTGTCCCGTTTTATCTACACTTTCATCTGGGAGTGCTTTAAAATCAATGCTATATTCGCCTTTGTCGTTTGTAGTAGTTTCTCCAAAAGTGATTTCTTGCCCTTCGCCATAATTTTGAGAGCCGCCCCAATAGTACCATCTTGGGTACTGTACTTTGCGAGTTACTTTATAACTCACTTGAGCATTTGTAATCTTGCTTCCAGCGTAAGAAAGTGCTTCTCCGGTAATCGTGATGTCATCATTTAAACGATAGGTTTCTGTGATGGGTTTAAAGTTGGTTTCAAACTTTGGTCTTTTGTATTCTTCTACGTTAAAGCGATAGGTATTTGAATAGCTTTTACTACTGTTAGATGCTAACTCTAAATAATAAGTACCTGTTAATCGCCCTGTAGGAATTATAAACTCTCCCGTAACAGTACCATATTCATTGGTTTTTAATTCAAGTTCACCAGCATCATCACCATTAGCATCTCGCATATTAATTAGCACAGATTCATTAGGAACAACACTAGATTTTTCATTCTCTGTTTGTATTACAATACCTTTAAAGTAAAGCGTTTGTCCTGGTCTATAAATACTACGGTCTGTAAAAAGAAAACTTTTATTTTTTTGTTTTTCGTAGTGGTAGTTTCTGTATTTATAGTACTTTCCAAAAGAGGCGTTGTCTTTTTCGTGGCTAACTTTTACTGTGTATTGATAATAATTATCGTTCTTAACAGGTACTTTAATTTGCCCTTTTGTGTCGGTAGTACACGTTGTTTTGTTTGATGTTTTACCTTGTTCTATCACGATGCAAGTTGCATTGACAACAGGATTTCCATTGGTACGATTTACTACTTGTAATATGGTTTCATTTTCGGCTTGTGTTTTTACAATCGCAAGGTTGGTGTACTGTAATTCTGTAAACTCAAACAAACGGTTGTTGTCGCTTTCTGGGGGTGCAGCGAGTATAATAAATCTACCTTGCGAATTACTAGGCAGAAGAATCTCTGTACTGTGATTACGATAATCTCCTTCGTTTTTTAAGGGTGCGATCCATTTTTTTATTAATGCACAGTTTTCAATAAAGTCACGTTTATCTTCTTTATCATTAATAGTGCGTAGTTTTTCGCTTTCCTTTTCTGAAATTTTAAAGACCGAAAATTGCACGTTTTTTACATTTCGGTACTTCACCAAAATACGACTGTCACTTTGAATGGGAAGGTAACTTTCTACTTGAAGTTGTAGAGACGGTTGTGTAATAGTTGCTTTTAAATTTTGTGCACGTGTAGCGATATAACTTTCAGGAAACTCTTTGATTAATTTGTCACAAATGCTAAGGGCTTCTTTAAATTTCCAACGATTTTGTGTGTTTTTATCAGGATCGTAATTTTGTCCTTGTTGGTATAAGTGATAAGCAATCTCAATAGTATAAAGTGCTTTTGCATTGTCTAAATTTACTTGAGATTCCCCAGTGTGTAAAGCTGTAAGAAACAAGGTGTCGCTATTGGCTAATGTGCCTTTGTTTTTAAGAAACAAAAGACGCTCAACATCTACAGCGGCTAAAGGAATTTCGTTGTTTTTTAATGCATGAAAATTTATTAATTTTTGGTACAGTTTAAGTGCTTTTAGCTCAAGCGATGCTGTGTCTTTAGAACTAATGGGTACTTCCTTAAAAGTTTCAAAATCTTTAAAATAGGATGCGTCATCCATCTTAAACGCATAGGTCGGTTTTGTTATTGAGTTTTCTGGAGTTTTATAAAAAGCTAAGGCATTATGAGCAAGAAAATCATATAAAGTAGGACGTAAGATTTTAGATTCTTTATGAGAAATAAGAATTGGTTCAAAACTTTCTAGCGATGTGTTTTGCAATAATGTTTCGTTGTCAAGCGATGTTTCAAAATGCGTTCCTATTTCAGTAAAAAGAGTTTCAAGATCCCATGTTCTAAAATCTGTAGAATCTACTTTGTTTTCAGTTTTAGTGCGGTTGTAAAATGTATAACGGTTGCTCTGAAAATAATCCCAATATAATTTTGCAAGCATATTGTGTAACACATTTTTATTTGTGCCCTGTGATTGCTCAATGTGTTTTTTAAAATCGTTCACCACTTTTAGTTGTGCATCTTCTTCAAGAATAAGGGCAAATTTGCTTTTAAAAAGGAGTGTTTTAATAAGCTGTACTTCGTTGTTCTCTGCTGTCGCTTTTGTTTCAATTTGAGAAACAATTGATAAGGCAGATTTAGGCAAGCTTTCAGATTCAAACTTTTCTACTTGGCTCCATAGCGATTTATAGTTGTTATTTTGGGCCTGCATTGGGTTAAAATAAAATATAGTGAGTGTAATAAAAATGTTTATAAACGTTTTCATAAGTGTATTCTTTTTTTGAAATATACGCTGCTTGGTATTTTCTAACTAACAGTAATGAGCAATAATAATACCTAAATGAGTAAAGCTGAATTATTATTTAGGTAACTTTTTTTAAAAGACGGTATTTCTATAAAGTTATCAAAACTTAATCAAAGTAGTTTACGTATTTATAATAAGTTCCATTTTATTAATTGAAACCTTTTTCTATTGTCACGTTTCTCGAAGTAGAAGTTGATAGAGTCTAAATGAGATAGATGGTGTTCAATAGTGTACAGACGGCTAATTGGTATTGTTTTTATTTATATTTGAACCTTTAAAATCACTTCGGAAATACCCGAAACTTTTTATGAAGCACTTACTTTTATCACTTTTTCTGATCCCTTTCTTTTCAATGGCGCAAAGCTCTTTTGAAAAAGCAGAGCAATTATTTGAACAAGAAAATTTTGGAAATGCTAAACTGCTTTTTGAGAAATATCTTGAGACACATCCTGATAATCGTAAAACAATAGAGTATTTAGGAGACATAGCAGGATACCATAAAAATTGGAATGCGGCAATGGATTATTATGAGCAGTTGGTAGATTTTGATGACACAAATGCTAATTATCATTTTAAATATGGTGGGGCGTTGGGTATGAAAGCGTTGTCAATAAGTAAAATTAGAGCCGCAACTTATATTGGTGATATTAAAGAACACTTTGAAGCGGCAGCAAGCCTTGATTCACAACATATAGAAGCGCGTTGGGCATTGGTAGAATTTTATATTCAATTACCAGGAATTATAGGTGGTAGTGAAGCTAAATCTATAAAGTATGCTAATCAATTACTCGAGATTTCGCCTGTAGATGGGTATCTCGCAAACGGTTATATTGCAGAATATAGTGACCGGCCAGATGATGCAGAAGCATTTTATAAAAAAGCAATTGCAGTGGGAGGTTCACCACACACTTATGAGAAATTATCTGAGCATTATGAGAAGAATAACGAACCAGCAAAAGCCATTGAAACAGCTAAAAAATCGCTTGAAATTCATAAAAGGAACTCTTTAAATTATCAAATAGGTAAAGTGGCAGCGCAATATAATCTAGATGCAGCATTAGGTATTAAGTGTTTACAAGCATATATTAAAAATCACTCTGTGCGAGATGGAGTTCCAAAAGATTGGGCTTATTTAAGGCTAGCTCAGATTTATAAAAATTTGGGCAATAAGCAGGAAGCTATAGAGTGGATTGATAAAGCCCTTGTGTCTAGGTCTGATTTTAAAGAGGCAATTACAGAAAAAGAAGAAATACAATCTTTATAGTTTTACTTCCAAAATGTTAACTGCTTGTTAGAACTTCTAATATTTGTCCCATAGCTCTGTAAATTCTTTTAACTTTGATCTTGCATATTTAATGCTGACATTTACTTTGTTTTTATGTCTACAGACACTATGTATTTACAAACTGATCTCAATTGAACTATATAATAAACCCTATGAAAATTCATTTTATAGCTATTGGCGGAAGCGCCATGCATAATCTCGCACTTGCACTACATAATAAAGGAGAAACTGTCACGGGTAGTGATGATGAGATCTTTAATCCTTCAAAATCTAGATTAGAGGCTAAAGGTTTATTGCCAGAAGCATTTGGTTGGTTTCCAGAAAAAATAACGGAAGACTTAGATGCTATTATTTTAGGAATGCACGCAAAAGCAGATAACCCAGAGTTGTTAAAAGCAAAAGAACTTGGGTTAACTATTTATAGCTATCCAGAGTTTTTATATGAACAATCAAAAAATAAAACGCGTGTTGTTATTGGTGGTTCTCATGGCAAAACAACCATAACTTCTATGATTTTGCATGTCATGCATTATCATGAGCGTGAAGTAGATTATATGGTTGGAGCACAGCTGGAAGGTTTTGATACCATGGTTCGATTAACAGACGATGCAGATTTTATGGTCCTAGAAGGAGATGAATACTTGTCTTCGCCAATTGATAGAAGGCCAAAATTTCATTTGTATAAGCCTAATATCGCCTTATTAAGTGGTATAGCTTGGGATCATATAAATGTGTTTCCAACTTATGAAAACTACGTTGAGCAATTCTCTATTTTTCTTTCTGAAATTACAACAGGTGGGGCTATCATCTATAATGAAGAAGATGCTGAAGTAAAAAGAGTAGTGGAAGCTTGTGAAAATCAGATTAAAAAATACCCATATCAAACTCCAGAATATACTGTAGCCCATGGGGAAACATTGTTAGATACTCCAGAAGGGGAGATGCCTATTGAGATTTTTGGGAAGCATAATTTAAATAATCTAGAAGGTGCTAGATGGATTTGCCAATTGATGGGCATAGATGCCGATGATTTTTATGAGGCAATCGCTACCTTTAAAGGAGCGAGCAAACGACTAGAGAAGATAGCAGAAACAGATGCTTGTGTTGCTTATAAAGATTTTGCGCATTCACCTAGTAAGGTGAGTGCTACCACGCAGGCGGTTAAAAACCAATATCCAGATAGAAAATTAATTGCTTGTTTAGAATTACATACGTATAGTAGTCTAAACCCAGAATTTATCGCACAATATAAAGGAGCGCTTGATGCTGCAGATACAGCTGTTGTTTTTTATTCTCCACATGCGGTAATGATAAAAGGCTTACAGGATATTAAACAAGAACAAATAGAAGAAGCTTTTGATCGCAAAGATTTAACAGTGTTTACGAATCCTTCAGATTTTAAGACATATCTACACACTCAAGATTTTAATAATACTTCTTTGCTGCTTATGAGTAGTGGTAATTATGGAGGGTTAGATTTTGATGAGGTGAAAGAGTATATAAAATAATAAAAGTGATTCTTACTACGGGTAAGGTTGTTTTAAAAGACATAAATAAAAAAAGGAGCTCAAAATGAGCTCCTTTTTAACTTTCAATTACTAATTATTACTTAATTATAAGCTTTTCTGTAGTTGTAGATCCTTCTCTTGTGATCGTCACAAAGTAAGTTCCAGTTTGTATTCTGTTCGTGTCAACTTGTTCGTTTTGAGAAATTTTCTTCACACTTCTTACCTTTCTTCCTTGAATATCGTAAACAGTAACGTCTGCATTTTCAGCATTTACAATATTAAAGTATCCTTTTGCTGGATTAGGGTAGATTGAAAGACCTTCAAATGTTAATTCATCAGCTCCTAATATGCCATCAGCACCAAACTGTAATTCTAATCCGCTACCAAAGTCACCAGTGAGTGGTAAGTGTACAACACCGTTAATGTCTTCTAAAGAAACACCTCCGCCAGTAATACCATCTGCGTTGTTGTCATTAAAAAGAAGCGTGTAGCAATCTTCTGTGTCTAATTCAATGTTAAACTCAACTGTAGTGTTGTTGTTTCCAGATAAAGAACCAGCAGCAACTGCTGTACCAGAAGAATTTCTTATACTCCAGTTATTTTGACTAGCAAAATTATCTGTTTCTACAGTTAATATTACATTTCCAGCTCCTGTTGTTGCAGTGTCAAACGTAGTAGATAATGAATTATTTGCGTTGTTTTCATCGTCGTTTTCGATTGTTACAACTAAAGTGTTAGTGTCTTGAGCAGTGTAGGCTATACTTGGTAATTCTATATTTACACTTTGTAAGCTTGTTAACTCACCAGTGTAAGTATACATAGCATCTGCTTCACCATTAACACTATAAGCAATATCTAAAGAGTTAATAGTGTCTTCACCAAGATTTTGGATATTTATTTTTGGTGCTATTTCTGTAGCACATTGTGGTCCAACTTCTTCAAGAGTTCTTAGGTTTGCATCATTTGTTGCATCTAATCCAGAGAAAGAAGGTATAACGCCATCACCACTAATTATATATTGGTTTCCTTCAGTAACTGCTACAACAACTTCAAGATCTGCAAGTTCTACTAGAATACCGTTATGATCTACAGGAATAGGATAAACAACAGTTGTGTCATCAAATGAACCTGATGTAGTGTTATTGATATCTTGTCCCCATTGACCTAAAGGCATGTCAATTAATCTGTGTTGGTGTACGTAGTTGTCTCCAGCACCACCACCTGTTTGTGGTCCAGTTGTATTGTTTTGTAAAATAAATATGTTTAATTTATTTGTGTCTTCAGGACTATCTCCAGTGTAGTAAGTCTCTACGTGGATTGTCATTTCGTTTGTTTGAATATCAACATCTGCTTCAACAGCTATATTTGCATAAGATGATTCTGCCATAACAGTATTTGCAGCTGTTCCCCAGAAATTACGTGACATTGCTGTAGTACCAGCATTTCCTTGCTCAAGGCCAGGGAAGTTTTCTCTGTTAACTGTTCCAGCTGGATATCCAGCAAGTCCACTTTGATTTGCAATAGCTGCTCCGTATGGAGTTCTAAAATCTGGATCACCTCCGGTTGGAGCGGCATATCCTCCTGTGTGATTGTTCACCAAGAATACATTTTCAGGATTAGCATCTTTTAATGCTTGTGCTATTGCATGTCCATCTGGGCAAAAAGTACAATAGATTCCTGTAAATTCTTCTAGAACAACATTTCTGTTTTCTGTTGTGGTGCTTACTATGGTTTGAGCATTTAAGCCCAAAGCTAATAGCATAAGTGCTGAACTAAGTAGTGTTTTTTTTGACATAATTAATTTTTTTTGAGTTATATAAGGCATTTAAAGGAGCTCAATTGAGCTCCTTTTTAATATTCAATCACTAATTATTTACTTAATGATTAGTTTTTCAGTGGTAGTAGATCCTTCTCTTGTGATAGTTACAAAGTAAGTACCTGTTTGCATTCTGTTAGTTTCAACTTTTTCGTTTTCAGAAATTTTCTTCACACTTCTAACTTTTCTTCCTTGGATGTCAAAAATTGCAATATCTGCATTTTTAGCATTTACAATGTTAAAGAAACCTTGTGCTGGGTTAGGGAAGATAGAAAGTCCTTCAAATGCAATGTCAGCAGTACCTAATACACCATCAGCGCCAAACTGTACAACTATACCGCTTCCTATTGTACCTGAGAAAGGTACGTGTTCTACGCCATTAATATCAATTAATGAAACACCACCACCACCGATGATACCGTCACCGTATGAATCGTTAAAAGTAAAAATATAGCAATCTGCTGTATCTAATGCTAATTCGTACACTACAGTAGAGCTGTTATTTCCAGCTAATGACCCAGACTCTACAGTATCGCCTGCAGAATTTTTAATGTTCCAAGTGTTTTCACTAGCATATTGGTCAGTTTGAACAGTCAATGTAACATTTCCAGCACCTTCAGTTGCAGCATCAAAAGTTGAAGATAATGTGTTATTTGCATTATTCTCATCGTCTGCAACAGATACATCTATAGTATTTGTTGCTTGAGAAGTATAAGCGATAGCTGGAAGCTCTATATTTATACTTTGTAAAGATGTTAAGTTACCTGTATATGTATATGAGGCATCTGTACCACTATTAATACTATATGTTATGTCTAGAGATGTTATTGGGTCTTGTCCAAGATTTTGTACATTAATAGTTGGACCTACCTCTGGAAGGCATTGGGCATCAAGGTCTGCGATAGTTCTTAGGTTTGCATCGTTTGTAGCTGTTAAACCAGAAAATGAAGGTATTACACCATGGCCACTCACGATATATTGGTTTCCTTCAGTTACTGCAACTACAACTTCAAGATCTGCAAGTTCTACTGGAATACCGTTGTTGTCTGTAGGGATTGGATAAACAACAGTTGTGTCATCAAATGAACCTGATGTAGTGTTATTGATATCTTGTCCCCATTGACCTAAAGGCATATCAATTAATCTGTGTTGGTGTACGTAGTTGTCCCCAGCACCACCACCTGTTTGTGGTCCAGTTGTATTGTTTTGTAAAATAAATATGTTTAATTTATTTGTGTCTTCAGGGCTATCTCCAGTGTAGTAGGTCTCTACGTGGATTGTCATTTCGTTTGTTTGAACATCAACATCTGCTTCAACAGCTATATTTGCATAAGATGATTCTGCCATAACAGTATTTGCAGCTGTTCCCCAAAAATTACGTGACATTGCTGTAGTACCAGCATTTCCTTGCTCAAGACCAGGGAAGTTTTCTCTGTTAATTGTTCCAGCTGGATATCCAGCAAGTCCACTTTGATTTGCAATAGCATCTCCATATGGAGTTCTAAAATCTGGATCGTCTCCTGTTGGAGCGGCATATCCTCCTGTGTGATTGTTCACCAAGAATACTTGATCAGGATTAGCATCTTTTAATGCTTGTGCTATTGCATGTCCATCTGGGCAAAAAGTACAGTAGATTCCTGTAAATTCTTCTAGAACAACATTTCTGTTTTCTGCTGTAGTGCTCACTATGGTTTGTGCATTTAAGCCCATAGCTAATAGCATTAGTGCCGAACTAAATAGTATTTTTTTTGACATAATTAATTTTTTTTGAATTAGTGTAAGGCGAATATATGAAATTTATGAAGAATTTAACAAACTAAATTGGTGAAATTATCGCCCCTAATACCCTATGAAATCAATAGGTTAAGTGATTTTTCGCGTGTAAATAGTTGCTCTATTTTTTTATTTATTTGTTCTCATCAACTATATTTGTTTTATATAAATAAATAAATATTGAATTATGAAAATTAAATTTTTACTTTTTTCTGTTGTCTTGGCAGCTTTTTCCGCAAATGCACAATACACAGTTAAGGACGCTGAAGGAAACGAGATTAACGATGGAGACTTAATTGCTGTAAACTCATTTGCCGATGAAGGAGCTACAATTACTTTTTTTGTTACTAATGATACAGGTGCTACAATCAGGTCTTCTGTTGAGTATGTTTCTACAGATGTAGGTGGAGAGATTCAGCTATGTTATGGAGCTCAATGTTATGATGCTATAGAGGTAGGGAACTCTTATCCTCCAGCTAACTCTCCACAAATTATTGAAGCTGGTGCAACTACTGGTCCAGGAAATCATTTCATGTATAATGAGATTACTAATCCGCAATACTCTAATCATGAATTTAGATTTTATTTAGTTGATGAAAGTGGTGCTGATATAGGAAATGATTTAAACTTTACATTTCGTTATGATCCAGATTTAGGTCTAGACGCTGTTCAGTCTCAACTTGGAATCACAATGGAGTCAACAATGATAGGTAATACGATTGCTTTATCTTCACAAAAAAATGCTACAATGCAAATTTTTGATATCAATGGTCGTTTAATGCAAACAAACCTTATTGAGTCTGGTGCTCAAAATATTGATGTTTCTGGATTAGCTTCACAATTATATATCGTGAACTTTAAAGGTTTAAATGGGGAGTCTCAGTCTATAAAAGTACTTAAGAAGTAATTTTTCATTTTTATAATATATAAAAAGTCGTCTCGTAAGAGGCGACTTTTTTTTATGTAATAGTGTAATGGTTTATTTATTGTCTGTTTTTAGTATTATTTAATTTAGTAGGCTTTTCGTTTTTCTGTGGCGGAGTTGTTAATGTTTTTATTACTCAAATATTCCGCGAGCAGTTAAAACATCTTTTTTCTTTTCTTCAAATAACGCTTTTATACTTTCTCCATTGCTTCCTTTCCAGGTTCCATTTTTTGTTTTTTCAACAGGATCAAATAAATATTTCTGATGATAGTAAAGATTTTTTTCTTTGTTTAAGGAAATGTATAAAATCACATGTTTATAATTCTCAAACCCCGGCCTTCCATAATGGTCATAAGCAACAAACTCAATAGTGTCTAATTTTAAGTCGTTAAACACATTTTTTACAAGGCTATATTTGTTTCTGAATCCCTTGTCCATAACATAGCTTACTCTTTGTATTGTGTCACCCGTTATTGAGTCTATTTCTATTTTTATGTTATTTTCATTTGGATCAAACTCCGAAACGGATATTTTCTTACCTATAAAAGCATATAGGTTTACAGTATTATTTGACATCTTAAAATCATTTTCTTGTTCGGTTTGGCTTGATTTACAACTAACCAGTACGATTACAATTCCTATAATTAGGCGGGTGAGATTCATTTTATTAAATTTTATAGTGTGTGTGCTGTTGCTTTATTAATGTAATATTTCTTAACCTTTTGTTTCTGAAACTTTACGAGTGTTGCTAATAGAGCGTATTGTTGTTAAGGTAATGATTAAAAAAGGTTATCTAAATCAATTGTTGTGTTTGTGTCAAATCATTATTATTTCAGAAGAGATACTTATAGACAAAAAAAATGCGACCTTAAAAAGGTCGCATTAATATTAAACATATATAAGTTTTCTTAGAACGATACGTTTATAGATCCTGTTAAACCATTACTTTCTGGTACTTCTCTACAAACACCACCTACACAAATAAGACCTCCACGTTGTCTACCATAGTTAAGTGATAATCTTGTTCTTCCTTTTGAGTAAGATCCACCTACACTATAGTAATGTACTTTTCCTACTGTTTCGTCTTCATTTCCGTAGTTGTAAGAGTCTAGTGCATACACATTGATTCTTGAGTTAAAGTTGTATTCTAATACACCTGCAACCCAGTTTTTACGATCTTGCTTAGTCCATAAGTGTTGCGTTACAAAACGAAGAGATCTAGATTTTTTTAATCTGAAGGTACCTTCAAATACTGCAATTCTAGCATTGATATTTCCTTGACCTAATGGTCCTGGTTGTGCTACACCTTTATCGATAATAACGTCTTGAAAAGTAAGCACAGAGCTAAACCCTTTTGTCCATCTTTTCTTTACTTCGATATTAAAGTCTCTAAATAGTCTAGGCCCGTTACCAATAAACTTAGCTTCGTAATGTTTGTTTTCTACGGTATATTCTGCGTCTAATCCAGCCCAGTAGCTAAAGTTGGCAGCTACTTTTGTTCCGTATTTACCACCTATTTTTGATCCTTTTTTAAATGAATAGTATAAATCTGTTTGAGTACCAACTTCACCCGCTTTTTGATCTACGTTATCTATGTTAAGACCTGGTTGGGCATTATACACATAAATATTAGTCAATAAGTAATCTTGTTGTTTTGTCATTGCTGGGGTATAGTTTAATATTTGTTCATTAAACACATTCCCCTGTGCTTCTCTATCTGAATAAAAAGTAAAATTTTCAAGACGTCTAAAACTAGAGTTGATACCTAAACCTTTTTTAGCGTATCCTAAATTTACTTGCATTGCGGTAGCATCATATAATTTTTGAGATGTAGGTAGCCCTTCAACAAAAATGGCATCTTTACTTCTGCTTACTACTTCTACGCCACCATATACATTTTCTTTTACAAAGTCTAAACGACCACTAACGGCATTTACATTTGCTGGTAAATAATCTTCTGTGTCTATCGCTTGAAATCTGTTAACATAACTAGCTCCTAATCTAAGATCTACAGACTCTATTTCTAGTGCTGTACTTAAATCTATGTTTGCATCAAGAGCTTGCATTACACCATCAGAGAGTTCAAAACCATTACGTTGTTGTCCGTAAAGTGCTGTGAAGTCTAGATAGTCTGTAAATGCGTATTTAATACGTACACCTCTAATAGCATTGTTAATACCTAATTGTCTATCTTCCCAAGACCTAAGAATTAGTCCACTACCAAACTGTTCGTAAAAGTAACCTCCAGTAATATCAAGACCTTCGTCGTTATAGTTAAGGTAGTAATGCGCAATACCATTATTGTTATCATATACAGGAGAATAACCTAAAAGTGCAGTAGGTAAATAAGATTCATATTGTATACCCGCTGTAAATTTTCCGTAGTTATAATTTAACTGGAAAAAATTGTTTGCTCTAAAGCTATTGTCTCCAGGAGTGAAATCAATTCCTTCATCTTCTAGTAGCCATTGATAGTTAGATTCAAAACCACCAAAAAAGTAGCCTTTATCTTGTTCTTGTGCAAAAAAGAGTCCACTATACAACATAGCAAACCCGAAAATTATTTTCTTCATAATTGGTTGGTTAATTATTAAGGGATAGAAAAATAAATTATTTTGATGAGTATTCTTTTACCTTCTCATATAGTTCCATTTCAGCACCAGGGCTATATCCAGAATGTCTGTAAACTATTTTGTTGTCTTTAACAAGAATTGTAAGAGGTACTGTCGCTGCTCCTAAAGCTCTTTTAAGATTGTTGTTTGTGTCTAATAGAATTTCATATTCCCATCCTTTACCGTTAACAAGAGATTTTACTCTTTTAACTGTACGGCTATCATCTACAGAAACAGCAATAAGCTCTACGTCTGTATCTTCTTGCCATTCGTCGTACATTTCACTTATAGCATCAAGTTCTTTAATACAAGGTACACACCATGTAGCCCACAAGGAAACAATGACAACATTATCTTTGTCTGTAGCTTTTGTAATTGTAATATCTGATCCTTCAATGGTTTGTACTGCTGCGCTAGGAAGATCTTCTTGTGCAAACGAGTTGAATGTTAGTAAAATGGCGAATAAAAATGCGATTTTTTTCATAGTAAAATGTTTAATTGTTAAGCAATAATAGTTAAATTTATTGTAAATTAATGAAGTAACTTGTTTTGATTTATTTTCTATTATCCTATCGATAAAGTGTAGTTTAAAACAGTTATTATTGTACTTTCAATAAAAATGCCAAAATTCCGAAAATGAAAAACTTAATTAAAATCACAACGATATTTGCTCTTTTTGTAGCAGCTGCTTGCAGTAAATCTGAACCAAATGTTCCATTAGAAGGAAGCATTGAACAACTTATTTTATCCAGTTCTTCTGTGGATGAAGTTTTAACTACAACAGAAGAAGTAATTTTTACGGTTCTAGGAGATAATGATGTAGATTATTCTGAACTAGCAACATTAACTATAAACCAAGAAGAGGTAGTAGGAAATACTTTTACTTTTAGTGAAGAAGGTTCTTATGAGATTAGTGCTAGTTATTTAGGTACAACAAGTAATACGCTTTTATTTAATGTGATAGATAGCGAGAGTACTAACCTTATTGTAAGTGGGACTACTTTTTTAAGAAATCAGAATGTAAACTTCTCTTTATTTGATGGTTCTGGAGAAGATGTTACAGATGTTGCTACTTTTTATGTAGATGATGCTGCTATTACAGGTAGTGAATTCTCATCTGCTCAGAAGGGGTATTTGATGTTTATGCTGTGTATGTATAGAAGGAGAAACATTTACTACTGAAACAAAATCTTTTAGTGTGATTGTTCCTAAAAAGAAAGTTGTTGTAGAAGATTATACGGGAACTTGGTGTGGTTTTGTCCACGAGTTGCGGCAGCAATTGATGCGGTTAAGGAAGTTACAGATCATGTAACTATAATCGCAATCCATAAAACAAATTCTACTGCTGCAGGTCCTGAACTTTTTGAAGACTATGATGTTTTAGAGGATGCTTATGAAGTTGGTGGTTTACCACAAGCTAGAATTGACAGATCAATTGCTTGGATTAATCCTCACCCTGTGTCAGATGTTACGGCAACGGCAGGTACAGATGCTAATGCAACTATATCTATTAACTCTGCAATTAGTGGTGATGAGCTTTCAGTAACGGCTAATGTGATGTTTGAAAATGGTTCTTCAGATGGAGATAAGATTGTTATTTATGTATTAGAAAATGGTCTTATTTACGATCAGACTAACTATTATAATGAAGATGCAACAAGCCCTTATTATGGTTTAGGAAATCCTATTCCAGATTTTGTTCATAATGAAGTATTAAGAAAGTCTATGACAGCAACATTGGGAGATGTGATGCCAACTACTGGTGCTTTAGAAACTTATACAAAGAATGTTTCTATTACACTTCCTGGTGAATATAATAAAGAAAATCTTGTGATTGCTGTAATGCTTGTAGATAGTAATAACACTGCATACAACTCACAACATGGACATGTAAATGAATTTGTAGATTTTGAATAATCTTAATTGCAATTAATTAAAAGTCCTGAAGCGTAAGTTTCAGGACTTTTTTTTGCTTAGTTCTGAATATGTATTAAGCCTACTCTCTTAATAAAAACCATTGTAATAAGATAATGGTTTTAGCGTCTTTCGCTTCGGTGTTAAGAAAGTTTTTAATTTCTGAAACAGGTAGTTTTATTAATTTGATATCTTCGTTTTCACTCATTAAACCACCACCATTTTCTATTTTATCACTGCTTTTTACTTCTGCGAAAAATAGATATGTTTTTTCTGTGCAAGCTCCTGGAGAAGGGTAACAATCAAAAACCTGAATAAGGTCATTAACTTTATAGCCTACTTCTTCCAGTACTTCTCTTTTAATGCACGATACCGGGTTTTCATTCTCCTCAAGGCTTCCTGCAGGGACTTCTGTAAGCCACCCAGAATGATGCTTGGTTGTTGGGTATCTAAACTGGTTAGCGAGCAAGATACAATCAGTATCTTTTTCATACAATAAAATTGTAACGCCATCTCCTCGATGAAAAGCAATTCTTTTAGTGTTTATGTTTGCTCCTTTAAAGCGGTTGTAGCTTACTTCTGCTTTGAGTACTTGGTATACGTCTTCAAAGACTATTTCTTCTTTAATTATTTTGTATTTCATTTTTTTAAACTTGAATCTAATAAACCAAAAAAGCGTTGATAGTAAACTAACAACGCTTTCTTGATTGGATATTATTTTCTTAGAAAATTATCCTAAAAACGGATATCTGTAATTTGTAGGAGTTACAAAAGTCTCTTTAATCATTCTTGGAGATACCCAACGGTATAGGTTTAATTTGCTTCCTGCTTTGTCGTTTGTTCCACTTGCACGAGCACCACCAAAAGGTTGTTGTCCTACAACAGCACCACTAGGCTTGTCATTTACGTAGAAGTTACCTGCGGCATTCTGTAAGCCAGAAATAGCTTCTTCTAGCGCGTATCTGTCTTCGCTAAATACAGCTCCAGTTAATGCATATTCACTTGTGTTGTCAACCAATTTAATTGTTTCTGTCCAATCTTTGTCTTCAAACACATAGATAGTTACTACTGGGCCAAAAAGCTCTGTAGTCATTGTCGTGTAGTTAGGGTCTGTAGTAACAATGATAGTTGGTTCGATAAAGTAACCTTCACTTTTATCATAACCACCACCTATAATGATTTCTGCGTTTTCATCTTTTTTTGCTTGGTCAATATAGCTAGCTAGCTTATCAAAAGAACCTTCAGTGATTACAGCAGTAATAAAGTTGCTCATATCTTCAGGAGATCCCATTTTAAAAGACTTAACATCTGTGATAAGTTGTTCTTTAACAGCAGGCCAGATACTTTCTGAAAGATAAATACGACTCGCTGCGCTACATTTTTGACCTTGAAATTCAAAACCACCTCTTGCAATTGCTGTTGCAACTTGAGCAGGGTTTGAAGTTTTGTGAGCGATTATAAAATCTTTACCACCAGTTTCACCTACAATACGTGGGTATGTTTTATAGTTGCTAATGTTAGTTCCTATTTGTCCCCAAATTCCGTTAAATACACCTGTAGATCCAGTAAAATGAATACCAGCAAAATCTGGACTTGCAAGTACTGTTTCTGTAATCATTGCAGGGTCTCCTACAATCATGTTAATAACACCATCTGGTACACCTGCTTCTCTAAAGATGTCCATTACTACTTTTGCAGAGTACATTTGGCTTGCACTAGGCTTCCATACTACTACATTACCCATTAAAGCAGCACTTGCTGGTAAGTTTCCTGCAATAGCTGTAAAGTTAAATGGAGTAACGGCGTAAACAAAACCTTCAAGTGGTCTGTATTCAAGACGGTTCCACGCTCCAGAAGTAGATTCTGGTTGTTCACTGTAGATCTCTGTCATAAACTGAACGTTAAAACGTAAAAAGTCTATTAACTCGCAAGAAGCATCGATCTCTGCTTGAAAAATATTTTTAGATTGCGCCAGCATAGTAGCTGCGTTTATTTTTGCTCTGTATGGTCCAGCAATTAACTCTGCTGCACGTAAAAAGATAGCTGCACGTTGTTCCCAAGGTGTTGCTGCCCACTTATCTCTTGCTGCAAGTGCTGTGTCAATAGCTTCTTGAGTTAATTTTTTATCTGCTTTATGGTAAGTCCCTAAAATATGTTTGTGGTCATGCGGACAAGACATCGTGTCTGTATCTCCCGTTTTTACGTCTTTACCATTAATGTATAATGGTACCTCTACGGTAGCATTGTACATTTCTTTATAGGCTGCTGCCACAGCTGCGCGTTCTGGTGATCCTACTGCGTAGTCTTTAACCGGTTCGTTTTTTGCTACTGGCACTTTAAAAAATCCTTTTCCCATTTTGTTTAATTATTGTTTCCTTAGCAAATTATATATGTCTTGCTTCGGAAATATTATATGAATTGAAAATCTTTTCAGAATGTAAAGATACTTAATTTAGAAATCAAATTTCAAACAGAGATTGCTCTTGTAATTTGCCTTATTTTTGTCTGAAATTATCAAATTAAATTACAGTGTGTACCGTTACTTTTATTAAAAAATCTGACACATCATTTGTCTTAACCTCTAGCCGTGACGAAGCGCCAGGACGAGATACCATTGCACCAAAGGTATATGATGAAAACGGCGTAAAATGTCTTTTTCCAAAAGATGCTGTTGCAGGTGGAACTTGGGTGGGTGTTTCGGGTAGAAAACGGCTTATCTGTTTGTTAAATGGTGGTTTTAGAGCTCACAAACCCAAAGCAAGCTATAGAATGAGTAGAGGGGTTGTGGTAAAAAATCTTTTGGTGGCAGAAGATTTAAGTGTGGAGGTTGATACCTTTAACTTTAATGATATAGAGCCTTTTACGGTTATCGCCGTAGAGTATGGGGTTTCTATTAAATTGTTTGAATTGGTTTGGGATGGTGTTAAAATTCATTTTTCTGAAAAGCCTTTGATTTCCACTATTTGGTCTTCCTCCTTATTATATGCTTCTGAGATAAAACAAAAAAGAGAGCAATGGTTTTCTCAATTTTTAAAAAGAGAACATATTTCTGAAGAAAAAATACTTGGTTTTCATAAAACCGCTGGTGAAGGAGATTTACACGTAGACCTGGTTATGAATCGTGAATTTGTACATACAAAATCGATCACACAAGTGGTAGGGTCTAGTGGTGATGTTAGAATGAGGTATGAGGATTTACAGGTGGATGAAATTTCAGAAGCAACACTTTAATTTGCTCCTTGGGGTGTTACAAGTCTAAACTTTGGGATCGTTACCTCAAACATTTCTGTGGTTTTAAAGTTTATCATTTCATAGTAGCCACCCATCTCGCCATAATCGCCTAATAATAAACAACCACTACTGTAAACGTGAGATTCACCGGGTTTGAGCACAGGTCTTTTTCCCACTACACCATCTCCATATACATATTCTGTTTCGTTAAGAGAATCTTTAATGGCCCAATAACGTTTTTTTAGCTGCACAATATCTTCACTATTATTTTCTATTTTAACAAGATAAGAAAAGGCGTTGCAAATCCTGTCTTGATCGACAATTTTGCCTTCAAAACGAGTTTTTACAGAAACCTTTATGCCTTGTGTTACTTCGTAAATCATATTAATAGAGGACAGCGGTACTTATAAAAAAGATAAGTGCTGCAATGCTTGAGCTTATAAAAAAAACAATATTTAAAAGTATAAATTTTAAAATAGTTTTTGGTCGTGATTGCCCATAAAATTTTCTAAGTGCTTTGTAGAAGTAAAGAGGTCCAATAATAGAAAAAATTAAAGAGGTGAAAATCTGTGTGTTTAATAGGTAGTCAGGGATCGTTGTGATTATTATTGATAAAAAGACAAAGCTAAAAATGTGGAATATAAAAACGAGATGCTCCATATAAGTATACTTGCTTCTTATGTATAGAAGCCAAAAGAATAGTGCGTATAACGGAGCAAAGAAGAATACAAAAAAAGGAACCTTAGAGAGTAGGTAATTGATGAAGTCTCTAGGTGACTCTGTAATGTGTTCTATGGATTTGTTTTTATTGTATAGCCAGGTGTTGAGTCTTGTTTTTTCAATATGTAGGCTATCTAAGGCAACAGAGGCATTTTTGATTTCTTTCTCCTTATAAAAGTCTGTGAAGATGTCAATTTTTTGTGCAATGCTTGCAATATTGTTTAAAGACTCTAGCTTTTCAACTCGAGTTTTATAGCTTTCGTTGTTGTTAAAGATAGTGTCGTTATTTACTACCCAAAACCCTTGAGTGCTAGTTTCATTAGTTTTCTTTTCTTTTTTATTAGCGGTGGAATCTGTGTGCTGTTTTGTGGGAGTTGTGTTATCGGTGTCTTTTAAAGACTCTTTAATTTCAGTATCGTTTACTATTTCTGTGTTATCATTGGTGTCTATAAAAGGAGTGTCGTAGTCAGGGTCAAAAAAACTAACCACGCTTTGTAGTAAAAAATAGATGATTGAAACACTTAAAAAGAAACGAAAAGGGTTTGTGTATTTTAGTCTTTTTCCGTTAATATAGTTTTTTGAAATGCTACCAGGTTTAAAGAGTAGGTCGCTAATTGTAAAGCGTAATCGAGAATCATAACTGATAATACTACTAAGAAACTCATTGATGAAATCGCCTATTTTTAGTGACTTTGTGCTGTTGAGTTGAGAGCAGTAAGGGCAATAGCGATCACTTAAATCTAAGGGGTGTTCACAATTAAGACAGGTGTTGCTTCTGTATTTAAAGTGTTTGCGACTCTTTTCTGAAACCTTATCAGGTGTTTTGATCTCGTTTTGTTGATTTTCTTTCACAAAGCTAAAGTAGTGTCTTTTTTCTATAGAGAGTCTCTTTTTTTATAAAGTAGCTACAGAAGAGGTGTTTTTTGTTAATTATTCGTGATTACTTCAGAGTTTGCATATCCAACCCCAATAATACGGTCAAATCGCCCTCCTTGGTCTCTATAGTACACTAAAACGGTGTATTCATTTTCTGTTTGCCAAAAATTCCCGGAGATAGCGCCGTCGTCAATATTTCCATTTCGATCAACTAATACATACTGGAAGTTGTAAAACCCTTGTTTAAACAAACGGCTGTTTTCATAGACGTCGCGAGATTCGTTATAACTCATGTAAGTAGATCCGTCTATTGTCCAGTTATTGAAAGCTCCATAAATATGTAGTTCTTTATCTCCTATGTCTTCAAAATGATTTAAGGTAAAATGTACTTTTACATATTCTGCTTCAATAGATGAGTTGTTTGCATCAATGTTGTTGACAACAAAAGTTCCATTTACATCTGGGTTGTACGTGTAAGGGCGGTCATAACGGTCTATGTTTGTAAATAAGTAGTTTTCGTATAAGTCGTTAAGTTCTACACGGCGTACTCCATTCACGGCAGCACGAACATCTTTATTGTCAAAAGCTAAAAACTCATTTCCACCTCCAAAAGATGCTTCTTGATCATATTTGTAAATTAGTTCACTTCCTATTGTGTATTGAGGTTTTAAGTTATTAATTGCTGAGTGTAGATTGTTGTTTTTGATTACAAGCGTTTTAACCCGTTGTTTAGGGTTAATAAGTAATAATGAAGGGCTGTTAATTGTAAAGTTTACTACTTGTCGGTCTTCGACAAACTTCAAATCACGAGAGCGTTTAATATTTACGGCAACACCAGCGATAGATTCCATAATCATAAATTTACGTGAGAAAATAAGATCGCCAGAGTCGTTATAAATAGAGATAAGATAATTTCCGCTTTTTTTCAAAGATCGTGTTTCTCGATTTGGGATGGTTAAGCTGTAGTGTGAATATATTTGTAATGTGTTTAATGAGTTTTCATATGTTTCTATCCTAACATCATCAAAACCATTTAAAAATTCACTTTTAGACAAGTCGCTTTCTGTCCAGTCAAAATTGTGGTGTGTTATTTTGTAGTAAAAGTCTTCTTCTTCACCATTAAGCGCGTCAAAGCTGAGTTCTAGACGTTCTCCTAACTTTATTATAGGGAGTTTGTTTAGTGTTTGTTGTCCTTTAAATTGAATGGTTCTAATATAATGAGGAGCTCTTGTCTCTGAAACTTGTGCCAAAATATTAGAGGTTCCAAAAATAATTAGTAGGATGGTTGATAGATATCTAGTCATGAAAAAAAAGCTTTTGAGTGGTTAAATATAAAACAATTTTTGTGCCTAAAAATTGTATTTTTATGGTGCTTGGGTATTTCCGAAGAAAATTGTCATAATTAATTGTAATATGGTACATTAATTCTTAAATTTGCAAACCCCAAACAGACTACTGTGTTATTGCAGCAAAAAGTTTGGATTAAAAGACAATTTTAACACGACTATCCTATGTCCAAAGACATTAAGATTAAAAAGGGTCTAGCTATTCGCTTAAAAGGCGAGGCGGATAAAACGCTTTCAAACGCGCCGCGCTCTAGAACCTTCGCTATTAGACCCAGCGATCTTCATTTGATTACCCCAAAAATGGTGGTGAAAGAAGGAGCGAAAGTACAGGCTGGTGATACATTATTTTACAGTAAAGACAATGAGGCAATCAAGTTTTCGTCGCCAGTAAGTGGTACGTTAACAGAAATTGAGCGTGGAGCTAAGCGAGTGATTACTAAAATCACAATCGAAGGCGATCAACAAGACGTCTTTAGAGATTTTGGTGTTAAGTCACCGAGCTCTATGGATGCTGCTGCTATTAAAGACCATTTATTGGTTGCAGGTTGTTGGTCGTTTATTATGCAGCGCCCTTATGCTGTAGTTGCAAATCCAGAGGTGATGCCAAAAGCAATTTTTGTTTCTGGATTAAATACAGGACCTCTTGCAACTGATCTAGATTTTGCATTACAAGGAAAAGAAAAGGAGCTTCAGGCTGCTTTATCTGCTTTGGCAAAACTTACAGAAGGGTCGGTGCACGTTACTGTTGCAAAAAATGGTAATTCTCCACTAGCAGGAATGAGTGATGTGGTTGTTCATAAGACAAATACATTACATCCGGCAGGAAATGTTGGGACTCAGATAAACAAAATTGATCCTATTAACAAGGGAGAAGTTGTTTGGACTATAGGAGCTCAAGATTTAGTAGTGATTGGAGAATTGTTTGTAACTGGAAAATACAATGCAGAGCGTGTGATTGCACTTGCAGGTTCTTCGGTTAAAACACCAAAATATTATAGAACTAGACAAGGAAGCGAAGTAGCAACTTTTGTTTATGATTCAGGATTAACAGAAGAGAATGTTCGTATTATAAGCGGAGGTGTTCTGTCTGGTACAACGATATCTCCAAAACAACATTTAGGTTTTTACGATACTGCTGTAACGGTGATTCCAGAAGGTGATGATTATGAATTTTTTGGGTGGAATAAGCCTGTATTTAATAAAATATCTACTTCAAGAGCACTTACTTTTTCTTGGTTAACACCTAAGAAGAAATTTGATTTAAATACAAATACCAATGGTGAACATCGTGCTTTTGTTGTAACAGGTGGATATGAAGAGGTTTTTCCTTTAGATATTTATCCTTTACAAATATTAAAAGCGTGTTTAGTGAAAGATCTTGATGCGATGGAAGCATTAGGAATGTACGAAGTAGCGCCAGAAGATTTTGCCTTAACAGAATTTGTTTGTGTTTCTAAGCAACCACATCAACAAATTATACGTGACGGACTTGACTTAATGTATAAAGAAATAGGATAAACGATGGGATTAAAACAGAGTTTACATAAAATGAAAATGAAGTATGAGGGGACTAAAATGGCTCCTGCATTTAATGCAATTCATACTTTTTTATACTTGCCTAATGAGACAACCCATAACGGGACTCATATAAAAGCGGCAGATGATCTTAAGAGAACAATGAATATTGTGATTATGTCACTTGTTCCTTGTCTTATCTTCGGAATTTTTAATGCAGGGTACCAACAGAACCTTCAGATGGATGTTGTGGAGCGTGCTGCTGGATTTTTAAGTACTGAATTTTGGAATCTTGAAAACTTTAGTATCGGAGCTTGGAAAGTGCTTCCGTTAGTGTTAGTTTCTTATGGTGTTGGGCTTTTAATCGAGTTTATTTTTGCTGTAATTAAAGGACACGAAGTAGAAGAAGGATACTTAGTTACAGGAATGTTAGTTCCATTAATTGTGCCTATTGATATTCCTTTATGGATGTTAGCAGTAGCTGTGATCTTTGGAGTAGTAATCGGTAAAGAGGTTTTTGGTGGTACAGGGATGAATATCTTAAACCCAGCTTTAACAATACGTGCTTTTCTATTCTTTGCATATCCAACAAAAATGTCTGGGGATCAGATATGGGTTGCAGGTGATTTGAAAAACACATTAGCAGGACAGCCAGATGTGCTTACAGGTGAAACTATTTTAGGGAGTCTAGCTCAAAATAAAGAAGTAGCATTTAGTCTTTGGGATCAATTCTGGGGCTTTATTCCTGGTTCTGTAGGAGAGACTTCAACTTTTTTAATTCTAATTGGAGCCTTGATTTTAGTGCTTTCAAAAATAGGAAGTTGGAGAATAATGCTTTCTGCAATAGCAGGTTCATTAGTAATGGGTCTTATCTTTAATGGTGTAGTTGCTCAAGGATGGATAGGTGAAAGCTCTAAGTTTTTCGCTTTAATGAATACTGAGTTCTGGAATCACTTATTAATTGGAGGTTTAGCATTTGGTATTGTGTATATGGCTACAGATCCTGTGTCAGCTTCACAAACAAATAAAGGAAAGTGGATTTATGGATTCTTAATAGGGTTTGTATCTGTAACGATTAGAGTGTTTAATCCAGCATATCCAGAAGGTGTGATGTTAGCAATACTATTGATGAATGTATTTGCACCGACAATTGACCATTATGTGGTGGAAGGAAACATTAAGAAAAGAGCAAAACGTCTAAAAGTTAAAACAGCTTAATTATGGCAGTTAATAAAGATTCTAACGTATATACAATCATTTTTACCGTGATAATGGTAGTGGTTGTGGGTTCTTTACTTGCAGGTTTTGCAAGTGGGTTGAAACCAAAGATTACCGAAAATATGGAAGCTGAAAAACAGCAAAATATTCTTTACGCTATGAACGTAAACGGTAATGAAGGAAGTGGAGATGTTACTTTTGTATCTAAAGATGAAGTAGAGCAAAAATTTAAAGCATACATTACAGAACAAATTGTAATTGAAGGTGATAAAGTAACGCCTAATGACCAAGCTTATCTTATTGATATTAAGAAAGAAGCTACTAAAGCTAAAAAAGCAGGTTATGTGCGCAAGCTACCTTTAATGATAGGAGAGAAAGATGGTAAAAAAGTCTATGTAATTCCAGTAAGAGGTAAAGGTCTTTGGGATGCAATTTGGGGCTTTGTTGCTGTAGATAAATCAATGACTATCCAAGGGGTTTATTTTGATCACAAAGGAGAAACACCAGGTTTAGGAGCAGAAATAAAGAAACGTTTCTTTATGGATGATTTTACAGGTGAGCAAATGCTTGATGGTAACACTTTTAAAGGTGTTGCAGTAGCAAAAGGTAACAATGATCCTTTAAATAATACAAAAGACGATTTTGAAGTAGATGCTATTGCAGGAGCTACTATTACCGGTGATGGTGTTTCGGCTATGTTAAAAAAGGATATCAAAATGTATGTTCCTTATTTTAAATCTCTAAACAAATAATAAAATGGGATTATTATCTAAAAAAGACACAAAATTAATTCTAGATCCGTTAATGGACGATAACCCTATTACAATTCAAGTATTAGGTATATGTTCTGCTTTAGCGATTACAGCGCAGTTAAAACCATCTATTGTGATGGCAGTATCTGTAATATTTGTTCTAGGTTTAGGAAACGTAGTGATTTCTTTAATGAGAAACATTATACCAAGTAAAATTAGAATTATCGTACAGCTTATTGTTGTAGCAACACTTGTAATTATTGTAGATCAAGTGCTAAAAGCATTTGCTTACGAATTGAGTAAAGAGCTATCCGTATTTATTGGTTTGATTATTACCAACTGTATAATTATGGGACGTTTTGAGGCATTTGCATTAGGAAATGGACCTTGGAGATCGTTCTTAGATGGTATTGGTAATGCACTTGGATATGGAGTAATTCTTGTGATAGTAGGATTCTTTAGAGAGTTATTAGGATCAGGTACTTTATTCGGTTTTCAAGTTTTAGGTGATCCTGTAACAAAAACAGGTCTTTACGCCATAGGGTATGAAAATAATGGATTTATGGTATTGCCTCCAATGGCACTTATTGTAGTGGGTATTATTATTTGGGTGCAACGTAGCAGAAACAAAGCTTTAATTGAAGAAGCTTAAGACTCAAAAAAGTAATTAAAAGATAATTTTAAATAGATTTCTTCGGAAATTTTAATAAATAAAAAGATGTTAGAACACATTGAACTTTTTTTCAAATCTATCTTTGTAGATAACATGGTATTTGCATACTTCTTGGGTATGTGTTCTTACCTTGCAGTATCTAAAAAGGTAAGTACAGCTGTAGGTTTAGGAGCAGCCGTAATTTTTGTATTAACGGTAACAGTACCATTAAACTGGTTATTAGACCAATTTATATTACAACCTGGAGCTTTAGCTTGGTTAGATGGTAATCGTGCTACACCTGAGCTAAGTGCTTATGCAGATTATGATTTGACATTCTTGTCATTCATTCTCTTTATTGCAACCATAGCAACTATGGTACAATTGGTTGAAATTATTGTAGAGAAATTTTCACCATCATTATATAACTCGCTAGGTATCTTCTTGCCTTTAATTGCTGTAAACTGTGCAATCTTAGGAGGATCATTATTTATGCAATCTAGAGAAATAGCATCTTTAGGCTTAGCTGCTAATTATGGATTTAGCTCTGGAATTGGATGGTTCTTAGCCATTGTAGCAATTGCTGCGATACGTGAGAAAATTAGATATAGTAATGTGCCAGCACCGTTAAGAGGTTTAGGTATTACTTTTATTATTACCGGATTAATGGCAATTGGTTTTATGAGTTTTGGTGGTATGCTTACTGGAGGTGATGAAGAAGCACCATCTACAGAAGGACAGCCTGAAAATGTAGGAGCAGTTATTGAAAAAGGAACAAATGATTTATCTGAAATAGTTCATATTTCAGAAGTAACAGAAATAACAGAATAAGTATGTTTATAGCAGCAAGCACCCTAGGAGTAATTGTAGCCACTGTGGTCGCCTTTTTAGTATTGACCCTATTACTTGTGGCACTATTGTTATTTACCAAACAAAAGTTGTCGCCATCAGGACCAGTGACCATTACTATTAATGATGAAAAAACGATAGAAGTAGCAAGTGGAGGAACTTTGCTTTCTACTCTTGGTGAAAATAAAATTTTCTTACCATCTGCCTGTGGAGGTGGAGGTACTTGTATTCAATGTGAATGTCACGTTCTTGAAGGAGGTGGTGAAGCATTGCCTACAGAAACACCTCACTTCTCTAGAAAAGAATTAAAAGAAGGAGCACGTTTATCTTGTCAAGTTAAGGTAAAGCAAAACATGAATATTCATATTCCAGAAGAAGTATTTGGAATTAAAAAATGGGATGCCGTTGTTGTTCGTAACTATAACGTAGCATCATTCATTAAAGAATTTGTAGTTGAGATCCCTGAAGATATGAACTACAAAGCTGGTGGATATATTCAAATTGAAATTCCTGAGTGTGAAGTGAAATTCAGTGAAATGGATATTACCGCTCACCCTGAAGAGCATGAAACTCCAGATAAGTTTCAAGCAGAATGGGACAAGTTTGGTCTTTGGCCATTAGTAATGAAAAATGAAGAAGTGGTAGAAAGAGCTTATTCAATGGCTTCTTACCCTGCAGAAGGACGTGAGATTATGTTGAACGTTCGTATTGCTACGCCACCATGGGATAGAGCTAAAAATCAATGGATGGATGTTAACCCTGGGGTTGCTTCATCTTATATATTTAACCTTAAGAAAGGTGATAAATGTGTGATTTCTGGACCTTACGGAGAGTTCTTTATCAATCCTTCTGAAAGCGAGATGCTTTATGTAGGTGGTGGAGCAGGAATGGCACCTATGCGTTCTCACTTATATCACTTATTCAAAACATTACGTACAGGTCGTAAAGTTACTTATTGGTATGGTGGTCGTTCTAAGAGAGAATTATTTTACTTAGATCACTTTCAGCAATTACAAGATGAATTCCCTAACTTCAAGTTCTACTTGGCACTTTCTGAGCCAGCAGAAGAAGATAACTGGAAAGTTAAAGACGGAATTGACGGAGAAGGAGATGGTTTTGTTGGGTTTATTCACCAAGTAGTTATTGATAACTATTTAAGTTTACATGACGCACCAGAAGATATAGAGCTTTATTTCTGTGGACCACCATTAATGAATAAAGCTGTTCAGAAAATGGGAGAAGATTTTGGAATCCCTGATGAACATATTCGATTTGATGATTTTGGAGGATAATATTTTCTAAAATAATAAATTTTTTAAAACCGCTTTCAATTTTTTTGAAGGCGGTTTTTTGTTTCAATTGAATAGATGATGTCTTACATTTTTTTAATGGTTGCTTATCACATTAGTTTTTTTCAGTATTTAACTAGTTTGTAACAGGTGGTTCAATATCTTATTTAAGCTAATTCTAAGTATCTTTTATGAGTGTTGTGACTATATCTTGTGAGTTACTTTTAATTTTATTTATGTGTATTTACAGTGTTAATTAAGATAGTTACATGCTTAATGCGGATTAGGTATTTTGTTTAGATTGATGTGTTGTATAAACTATTACATTGTTTTAAAAATAAAAGCGTAGTTTTTCTGTTCTATTTAAGATGAAAAAATACATTCTAGCATTAGTGCTTATTGGAGCGGTTAGCTTCTTGTTTTTTACAAAAAAAGGTCAAATAGTAAAAGATACTGCGCTAACTTACGTGTCTACCCCAAATTACATTCAGAGAGAAGGAAACACAGTAACATCTAGAATACTTGTGCCAGATGGTTTTAAAAGAGCTTATTATGAACCTGGCACGTTTCCGAAGTATTTACAAGACTATGCTTTAAAAGAATATGGTACAAAAGTTATTAATTATGATGGTAAGCCTTATGTGTATCAAGCGGGCCACGTGGGTGTATTAGAAGTTCCTGTGCCATCTAATGGCTTACAGCAATGTGCAGATGCTTTAATGCGACTGCGTGCAGAATACCTTTGGGATACAGGGCAGAAATCTAAAATAGGTTTCAATTTTACATCGGGCCATTATTGTTCTTGGCTCAAATATGCAGAAGGGTTTAGACCTAAAATAAATGGGAATAAAGTTACATTTCATAAAACAGCAGGGGCAGATGCTTCAAAAAAGAACTTTTATAAGTATTTAAACCTCATTTATACCTATGCTGGCACTCAGTCACTCTATAGCGAACTTCCTAAAGTTAGCGAAGTAGATCAATTAGAAGTAGGAGATATGTTAGTTACACCAGGATTTCCAGGTCATATTATTATGATTGTAGATAAGGCAACTAATGCTAACGGTAATAATTTATTTATTTTTGCGCAAGGAAATACACCTGCGCAAAGTGTTCATATTTTAAAAAACCCAAGCGACACAACTATTAGTCCTTGGTTTGAGTTAGAGATGGGGGCAGCGTTGCAAATTCCTACTTATTATTTTAACAAGTCACAATTTATTAGGTTTAAATGAGCCATAAACTAAGCCCACAAGAATTACACAACCTCGCCATGAATATTGTTGGGGAAGATATGAAGTCTCAAGGATTTGAGTTTCTAGGTGTTAATAGTAAAATAGGGAAGGACCCACAGTTTGTAGGTCTTAAAAACAAAGATCTTCACTTTGTGATTGTCCGCGCTATTTCTTATCCTCAAGACGCAAATAGTTACGACCCTGTCTTTATGCAAACCATAAAACAACATGCTAATACATTTGATGCAAAAACGTATTATGCTGGTGTTGGTTTGGGGCACGGTAAAGATTATGCAAAGCCAGTAATTAAAGACGAACATTATACACAAGTATATAAAGGACTTCAAGAAATAGTATGAAACAGATATTGATAGTAATGTTAGCGTTTTTTATAGTAAGCTGTAATAAGACGCAAGATCCAAAATTGAAAACATATCAAGGTGCCGCTTTTGGTACTACATATTCAATTCAATTGTATTCTGATAGTGAGGAAAACTTACAAGACGGTTTAGATGCTGTTTTTTTTGATGTTAATAAATCTGTAAGTACTTATATTGAAGATAGTGATATTTCAAAAATTAATAGAGGTGATACAACAGTAGTTGTAGATGCTATTTTTAAAGAAGTATTTCAACTTTCAAAAAAAGTTCACACTAACTCGCAAGGGTATTTTGATCCAACGGTAGGGACACTTCGCAATGCTTATGGTTTTGGAGAGGCAGACGCGACACTGCAACTTACACCAGAAAAATTAGATAGTTTACGTCGTTATGTAGGTTTTCAAAAAGTCAATATTTTAGACAATGGAACTGTCAAGAAAGAAAATCCTTCTGTTTATTTAGATTTTAATGCAGTGGCAAAAGGATATGGTATTGATCTCCTCGGAAATTTTCTAGATTCAAAGAATATTGATAATTATGTTGTTGAGTTAGGGGGCGAAATTGTAACTAAAGGTAAAAATTTAACCCGCCAGCAATTATGGACAGCAGGAGTAGAGGCTTTAGATTCTCAAGTAGAGGATAGGACTTTTAGTGCGCTAGTAGCATTAGATAATGAAGGTTTAGCTAGCTCTGGAAATTATAGGAAATTTAGAATTGATAAAGCGACGGGTAAAAAATTTGTGCATACCATTAACCCATTAACTGGTAAGGCAGAAGCGAGCGACGTTACAAGTGCTACTGTAATTGCACCTACCTGTGCGTTAGCAGATGCGTATGCGACGACTTTTATGGCTATGGGACTAGAAGAGTCTAAAGATTTACTATCTAAAATGCCAGATATCGCTGCGTATCTTACTTATATTGATGAAGAGAATAATACAGGTATCTATATTACTCAAAATTTTAAAAACAAAATGCTGAAGTAATTTTTTAAATTGGTCACTTGAAGCGTAGTCGAAATACTTAGGCTGTTATTTGGCTCAGCTTCAGTATAACAATCGTTAAGGAAATTACCTTTTTATACAAACAGGTATCAACTCTCCATCAGGAAGTCTAAAACGATTCACTTCTTCTTTAGATAATGTTGCGGTATAGTCTACAGCTTCAACAGAAAAGCCTATTGCTCTTAGTTTATCAAAATAATCCATACCATACACACGAACGTGATCGTATTGACCAAAAATTGCCGCACGTTCTTTTGGGTCTGTAATGCTGTCATCTGTAAAAGTTACCTCTCTGTTTTTATCATAGGGCACTTGTAATATAGCCGTGCCACCAGGCGCTAAAACGCGATACAATTCTTGCATTGCCTTAGTGTCATCTGGAATATGTTCTAATACGTGATTACAAATAATAAAATCGTAGCTGTTATTTTTAAAAGGAAGGTTGCATATATCTGCTTTTACATCTGCAATGGGTGAGTTGAGATCTGTGGTAGTATATGTTATGTTTTTTAGTTTCTTGAAACGTTTTAAAAAAGCTTGTTCTGGTGCAAAATGAAGCACTCGAATTTGTTTTTTGAAAAATTCAGTTTCATTGGTAAGGTATAACCAAAATAGGCGGTGGCGTTCTAACGATAAGGTTCCTGGTGCTAGAACATTTTCGCGTACGCGTTCATAACCGTAAGGTAAAAATTTACGGTATGATTTGTTGTCTATAGGGTCTGTATATGTGTTACCTCTTAATGAAAAGGCCACTAGTGGACGTACCAAATAACTTACCCGTATCATAAAAGTCCTCGGGAAGAGGTTGAGTAAGAATTTGAAAATTTTAGTCATATTAAGGTCTAAACTCGTCCTCTTCGTTGCTCTTAATTCCTAAAGCTTCATACACAAAATCGAAAGTAGAAAGTAGTTGTGGTTTTCCATCTACTAAGGCTACATTATGCTCAAAGTGAGCACTTGGTTTTTTGTCTTGTGTTATGATTGTCCAACCATCATCTAGTTGTTTGATTCTTCGCGTACCTAGATTAATCATTGGTTCTATAGCGATTGTCATACCTTCAACAAACTTTTTACCACGACCACGTTTACCGTAGTTAGGCATTTCTGGATCTTCGTGCATTGTTCTTCCTAGACCATGGCCTACTAATTCTCTTACCACACCATAGCTATGGCTTTCGCAAAAATCTTGGATGGCAAAACCTACATCACCTACGCGATTTCCTTTTTTAAATTGACGAATTCCACGATAAAGAGATTCTTTAGTGATGTCAAGAAGTTTTTTTGTTTCTTCTGCGACTTCACCTACTTGAAATGTGTATGCATGATCTCCATAAAAGCCATGTTTTATTGCGCCACAATCTATAGAGACAATATCACCTTCTTTTAATGGGATGTCAGTAGGTAATCCGTGAACTACAGCCTCATTAACACTAGTTAATAAAGTAGAAGGGCAGTCATATAAACCTAAAAAACCTGGTAAGGCATCTTGCTCTCTTATGTATGCTTCTGCAATATCATTAAGCTCTTGAGTTGTTATTCCTGGTTTTACTAAAGGAGCTAACATTCCTAGCGTTCTAGAAACTACTTGTGCAGCTTCTCTCATTAATTCTATTTCTTCTCTTGTCTTAGGTATAATCATAATCTAAAAACCGAACCAGTTTTTCTTTTTAGTTGTTGTTTTTGGTGTTTTGTCTTCACCAATAAATTGTTGGTAGATTTCTCCCCATTGCTTTAGGCCACCTATATTTCGATCGTCAATAAAATAATCTGCATTTATCTTTCTACTTATTGAGTCTGTATACACTTCTTCAGGGTAGCTTTTGTTAACGGCATAAAATACAATGCCATTTTTTTTACAAAAATCTACAGCTTCTTCTAGTCTTACTTTGTCACGATACGTCCATAAAATAAGACGATGACCACGAGATTGTAATGCTTTTAATGTTTCAAAAGCAAAAATCATAGGTTTTCCTATCTTGGGATACGCATCTTCTACAATGGTACCGTCAAAATCAACGGCTATGTTATAAGTCTCTTTCAAAATAATATGGTTTATATAAAAGGCAAAATTACAAAGAATAATGTTTTACTCTTCGTATATGTGCTTGTAATCTTGCCCTGTAACGATTTTTAATAAATCTTTTTCTAAGCTTTCTTGTGTAGATTCTACTACTCTACCTATTTCTTCCCCATCTTTTGATAGGATGATTGTTGGTACATATTCAATGTTTTTACCTACTTCGGCACCTGTTGGGGTCTTTTTATCATGATCTACGGCATAAATTTCTAAACGGCTTACATCATAATCTGCCAGGGTTAAAATGGTAAATAAATGTGGAACTTCACGTTGGCTATCTTCGCACCAAGTACCCATAAAAACAGTAATGTCATAGTCTTGAATAGGCTTTTTTAACTCGTCTGTTACCTTAAAATCTGGATCGTCTTTTATGACAGTTTCTTTAAACCAGGCAAAGGCATCTTGAGTTAGCCCTTTTTCATTAATTTTCCCAATAAGCATTTTTTCTCCTTCATTTTCAGGATCATCTATCATTTTGTTTAAAGTTGCTTCTGCCGAAATTTCTTCTACTTCTGTAATGATTTCTTCTGTGTTTTCTTCTGCTTTCTTTTCGGTATTGTTACAAGCTAAAAATGAAAGCGTGATGCAAAGTAATGCGATTTTCTTCATAGTGTTATAGTAATGAGTTTTGTGTCATCGCTGCTGGTTTTTCTACTTCAAGTAGATCAAGAATAGTGGGAGCGATGTCACCTAAAATCCCGTTGTTAATATGTTTAATGTCTTTGTCTACAAGAATTAAAGGTACTGGGTTTGTTGTATGTGCAGTATTAGGAGAACCGTCAGGGTTTCTCATTGTCTCGCTGTTTCCGTGGTCTGCAATAACTAACGTTGTGTAACCGTGTTTTAGTGCCGCTTCAATAATATATTTTGAACAAGTATCTACAGTTTCACACGCTTTAATTGCGGCACTCATAACACCTGTATGGCCTACCATATCTGGATTGGCAAAATTGAGACAGATGAAATCGGCAGTTTCATTTTCTATTTCTGGGATAATTTTATCTTTTATTTCAAAAGCACTCATCTCAGGTTTTAGGTCGTATGTCGCTACTTTAGGTGAAGGACATAAAATGCGTTTTTCGCCATTAAATGGTTTTTCACGACCCCCATTAAAGAAGAATGTTACGTGTGGGTATTTTTCAGTTTCTGCAATGCGTATTTGTGTTTTGTTGTTACGCTCTAAAACCTCTCCAAGTGTATCTTCAATATTATTTTTGTCATAAACGACACGAATATTTTTATAAGAAGCACTATAGTTCGTGAGTGTCACATAGTGCAATGGGATGGTGTGCATCCCGAAGTCTTCAAAATTTTCTTGCGTTAATGCTTCTGTGAGTTGGCGACCTCTGTCTGTTCTAAAATTGAAGAAAATAACAATATCGTCTTTTTCTATTTTAGCAATTGGGTTACCATTTTTTGTTGCAACTATAGGCTCTATAAACTCATCTGTAACACCAGCGTTATAACTATCTTCAATGCTTTGCACCAAATTTTCTGAAGACTGCCCTTTTCCGAAGACTAAAAGGTCATACGTTTTTTGCACGCGTTCCCATCTTTTATCACGGTCCATAGCAAAGTAACGCCCTATTACAGAGGCAATCTGACCTGTGGTTTCTGCCATGTGTTTTTGTAATGCCGAAATGTGCTTTGCTCCAGATTTAGGGTCTACATCACGACCATCTGTAAAGGCGTGCACAAAAACATTATCAAGACCGTAATCGTTTGCTGCGGTTAGTAATCCTTTAATATGACTTATGTGAGAATGTACACCACCATCAGAAACTAAGCCCAGAAGATGTACTTTTTTTCCTGTTTCTTTGGCGTGAGAAAAAGCTTCTTTAAGTACTTTCTCGTCTTTTAAAGTGTTGTTTTTAATCGCTAAATTAATTTTAGCAAGGTCTTGATATACAATACGACCGGCTCCTAGATTCATGTGACCTACTTCACTATTTCCCATTTGGCCTTCGGGTAAGCCTACATGCTGCCCATGAGTGAGGAGTTCTGCGTGTGGATATTCTTTGAATAATGAGTCTATAAATGGAGTGTTTGCTTGCGCAACTGCAGATACGTTTTCATCTTGAGTGATGCCGTAGCCATCAAGAATTAATAGGAGGGCTTTTTTGTTCATATAACAAATATAAGGGGTTTGATAAGGAAATCGAAAACATCCATTCGTTTAATTATGGTGTGTTTTCTTGGAAATCGAAAACATTCCTTGTTTTAAATTTTTAGTTAAGGTTTCTCGTATTAATTTTACTAATAATCCAGACTAAAATTTAAACTATTAACTCTGGATTAATATCGAGTATGTTTTCTGTTCTATATTTTAATATAAAAGCATCAGTAAAATATTCAGCTCCGAGTAATTTTTCTTCGAGTAAAATTTGTTTTACGTCTAGTTTTCGATAGTCAGTTAATAACTGCTTAGATACTGGTGCGTAGCTAAAATGCCATGGCTCGTATTTAAAACCTTTGCGATTAGCATTATCCGTGTACACCTCATAAAACCCAAAATTAGCTGCGTTTTTGTTGAGCCATTCTTTTAATTTACAAAAAGGTCCAGAACCATGAAAGTGTTTTGCTTGTAATACACTAGAAGGTCTTGGGCTGCCATTTGCGTCTATAATGTCTATGTCTGTACCCCAATGGTGACGAGATGTTCCAGGTATAGTTGAGTATTCTATTATTTTTTCTATAGCTTTTAAAGGTGCTAATCCAGCTTTGGTAAAACGTTTGTATTTACCTTCAAAAATCTGTTTTTGACGTTCAAAACTTCTGTAGGCAGAAACAACCTCTATGTTAAAACCTGCACTTTTTGCTGCTTTTTTCATAGATAAAAACTGAGCGTAAGTTTCTTGTTCCATTTTCCAAGAAGGACCTTTAAACTCATAGTTGCTTTTTCCAATTAAAAAATTTTTGTCAAACTCTTGATTATTAGGTTTAAACGAGATATGAGGTGCTGTGAGTATTCCTACACCAGCAATTGTGCATATTTTTAAAAATTGTTTTCTCTTCATTGTGTATCTTGTAACGAAATAAAAATACCATTATTTTGACAGAAGACACCTTTACTTTTGCTATTATTCCGGCTTCGGAAATATTAACCATTGTACCATTGCTAGAAGAATTAGGGAGTGCTAACATTTCCGAAGCTACAAGGAAAGAGCGGGTACTTGAAATGGCTTCTCAAAATTATGAATGTGTAGGGCTTTATGATGGCGATAAATTAATAGGTGCTTGCGGTATGTGGTTCATGACAAGACACTATGCTGGGAAAAGTGTAGAGGTAGATCACGTGATTATTACCGCTGGTTATCAAGGTAAAGGGCTCGGTAAAAAGATGATGGAGTGGGTGTATGTTTACGCTCAAAATAAAGGATGCCTTTGGGTTGAGTTAAACACATTTGTGCATAATTTTCCATCTCACAAGTTTTATTATAATGAAGGTTTTGTGAGTAAAGGCTATCATATGGTTAAAGAGTTTTAGAGCTGCCCGCTTTTAATTTCTATGGGGGCTTTGTCTTGCTCAAATAATCGAGCAGTGTGTTCGCCTTTTAATTCTATGGTATCTCCATGAACTCGTAACCAACTTCCTTCTCGTAATCCAAGAACTGGTACTGTGTTTTGTGTGTGAAATTCTTTGATGCGTGTTTCTCTTGTTTCCCCCATATGCTTAGATGTAGGGTCTGGATCTAGATAGTGTGCGTTAATATTGTAAGGTATCACTCCCATAGTTTTAAAAGAGGGTGGGTACACAATAGGCATATCGTTTGTTGTTTGCATAGAAGGGCCGCAAATGTTGCTGCCAGCACTTGTGCCTAAATAAGGAAGACCTTCTAGTATAGCTTCGCGTAAAGGTTGGATTACGTCATTTTTATAAAGCATTTTTACTAATAAAAAGGTGTTTCCTCCTCCTGTAAAAACCCCTTTTGCTTCTTTAATGGCATTTGTTGGGTTTTCAAAAGTGTGCAGTCCAGTTACTTTTATATTGATTTTCTGAAAAAACTTTGCAGCTATTTCTGTGTAAGTATCGTGAGATATTCCGCCAGGTCTTGCATATGGAATAAAAATGATTTCGGTGCAGTTTTTATAAAGCAAGGTTACTTCTTCTGTAAGATACTCTAGATATGAGCTTCCGTGAATGGTAGATGTGCTAGCGACAATTATGTTTTTCATATAATTTTATTAAAACTTAAAAGTACACAACACTTCTTAAACTTGCTCAGCCTTTTCAAATAAATTGTGTAAAACGTAAAAGTGCCGCAAATAGATTTGTTTTCTATTGCGACACTTTAATATAAGAGAGTAATTATTATCTCTAAATGATATTTTAAAACTTGTTGACTTTCTTTTCTTGTTTTGCTACTTTATCTTTTAAACCATTAAGTTTTTTCTTCCATTTTTCATGGTCGTTTGGAGATAGTTTACCGTCACGATCTAGTTTTTCGTATTTTTTTGTTTGAACGTCAAGCTTATTTTCTGCTTTTTTTAAATCTTCTTTAGCATCATTTAACTTCTTTTCTAGTTTTTCAGCTTTAGCTACTTCTTTTTCAATTGCTTTACGTTCTTTCTCAGCTTTCTTTTCAGCTTTCTCTATTTTTTTTAATTCCTTCTCCTTTTCTTTTTCAGCTTTCTCCAGCTTTTTCTCTTCTTTCTCTAGTGCCTTTTGCGCTGCTTCTGCTTCTTTTTCAGCATCTTTTATTTTTGCAGCTTTTTCAGCTTCTAGCGCTTTCATTTTATTTTCAGCTTCTTCTTTGGCTTTCTCAGCTTCTAGCACCTCTTGTTTAGCTGTGTTTATTTCTTCTAGTTTAGCTTTTTCGGCTAGGTCAAGATTGTTTTGCTTTTCTTTCAAAAGTTCTGCGGCCTTTTTTGCTTGATCAAAAATGGCTGTTTTTTGTATATCTGTAAGTGATGTGGTAATGTCTTTTCCTTCAGAAAATATTTTGCTGTCTTTTACAAGATAAGTCTTTCCCTCGGTTACAACTTCTTGTGCCATAGCACCTGTGGTTGCAAATAATATAACGACTAGTAATAATTGTTTTAATGTATTCATTATTTAAAAAAGGATTTACGTTAATATTTCAATTTTGAATGGCAAAGATAATACCAGGGCGTGTTTGTAGGGCGGGTTAATATATAAAAGAGTCTTAAAATCACTTGGTTTTCTATAAAGAGACAAAAATGTAAGATTAATGAAGGTTTATGTGTTTAAGGATACTGTTTGGCTGTTTTTGTTAGCGATTTATTAGTTAGATTATGTTAGATATTATTGAGTTATGCAACATAGCTGTATTTTTTGCGTCATTTATAAAAGCATAAAAGTGCTTGCTTTTTTAGTAAATCACCAACCATTTCTTTACCTTTATTAGTATGAAACAACTATTACTTTTTTTCTTTTGTATTTCAACTTTTGTGCTTCAGGCACAAGAATTAGAGCGCTTTGTAGTTGAAGGGCGTATTACGGCTCCTTCAGAGAGTGATATTGAAGGTGTAACAATCTATAATAGCTCGTCTAATCGAGGTGTGATTACCGATGAAGAAGGCCAGTTTAAGCTAGCGGTTGCGTTCAATGATGTGATTGTAGTTTCTGCAATCCAATATGCAACTTTTAAACTCACTATTGATCAGCGTACAATTGATAAGAAAGAATTAGGTATTTACTTAAACCCTGTCGTAAATCAGCTAACAGAAGTAACTGTTAGAAAGTATGATCTTACGGGTAATTTAGTAGTAGATGTTGGAAGTATAAAAACGGTAGATTTAGATACAGAGTGGGATTTGTCTTATGAGACTATGGAGTTTGATTATGAGTTTACACCAGATAAATGGTCTTCAATACCTGGTAATTTTGCTGAAAGTGCTTTTTATAACGGGCAGGAACAATATGGAGCTAATTTAATGGGTGGTTTAAGTTTAATAGCTGATATCATTTTTAATAAAAAAGCAAGTAGGTCATTTGCGTTAAAACCTCGTGATCCTAATAGAAATGTTCAAGGCATTAGAGAACGATTTACGCACCAAGAATTGAGAGAGGCATTTATAATACCCGAAGGTAAAGAAGATGATTTTTTATTTTTTGCTGAAGATAATGGTCTAACAGATGATTTACTGCTAGATAAAAACCAACTTGTATTACTTGCTTTTTTACAAGAGAGTGCAGATGCATACCGCAAGCAAATTGATGAATAATTTAAAAATACTCTTTGTACTACTGGTAGCAAGTACCGCTTCTTTTGCTCAAGAAAAAGAATTGAAAGGAAGCATCACTAATGCCACAGATGTAGCTGGAATCCATATTCGTAATCAATCTTCCCGTCATAACTCGGTAACACATAATGATGGTACATTTAAGATAAAAGCCAAAGTAAATGACACGCTTTTGGTCTCTTCTATTGTGTATGTGCCTCAGCAAATTATTGTGTCTGAAAAAGCATACAACGAAGCAACATTAGTCATCACACTTACAGAGGTTATTAATGAACTTGATGAAGTAAAGGTTGGAGATCAACTTTCAAAAGAAGAACGCCAACAAATGAATAAGGTAGAAGAAGGTCTTAAAAATGATATGTCTTGGGAGAAGATGGAGTTTGAATATGAGTTTACGCAAGATAAATTCTCTTCAATTATGGGTAATAAAGCCCACGATGCTTTTTTTAATGGGCAACAACAAAATGACGGTGTAAAACTACAAATGATCATTCCAGCAGTGGTAAATTTTTTAAAAAGAAAAAAAACAGAAGAACTCCCAAAATTACCCAAAGATATAGTTAGGTATTTTTTAAAAGACAAATTCACTAAAAATGACCTTCAATCCTATTTTAATATTCCTATAGATTCGGCAGAAGATTTTCTCTACTTTTTAGTTGAAGAAGGGGTGCCAGATGATTTTTTGGATGAAGAGAATGAAATGAACTTGACTCAGTTAATAAGTGAAAAAGCAAAACTTTATAATGCCTCAGCCAAAGAATAAACTGTTTTTTATAGTACTATTCTTCTTTATGGTTGGGACCGTTTTTTCGCAAAACAAAGTGCTAAAAGGACAGATCACAAATACAACAGATGTAGAGGGAATTCATGTGATCAATCAATCTTCAGAAGAAAGTGTGGTTACTAATGAAAAAGGCGATTTTACTATTTCTGCTAAGCTAAATGATACCATTTTGGTGTCTTCAATAATGTATATTCCAAAACGTGTTATTGTTTCTGAAACATCTTATTTGCAAGGAGAATTAATTGTGAGACTTAATGAAATGGTCAATGAACTTGCTGAAGTGAGACTGGGAACTAGTCTTACAGGTAATTTAGCAGTAGATGCTCGAAATATTAAAACCGAAAAAATGTTACAGTTTGATGATGTAGGAATCCCTGGATTTAAAGGGAAGCCAGAAGAAAAAATAGATCGACTTGTTCCTTCTTTAGGTTTATCGTCTGCTGTAGATTTAGAGGTTATGTATAAGCATTTAAGTGGGTATTATGA
>ABCO01000005.1 GCA_000170815.1 unidentified eubacterium SCB49 | reverse complement strand
AATTTCATAGCGCCACCAAACTCAGCTCCACTATTAAGATCACCTGGCTCTAAGCGTTGCGTGTAATCCCAGACACCTTCGCTATCTTTTGCATAAATATAAGCTGCACCTGCAGCTTCAACTTCTCTAGAAGCACCTACTGCTGCAAAATTTTCTGTCATAGCTACAGATGTTCCAAACTCTGCTCTACTTTCTCTAATCTCTCCTACAATTTTTGTTGTTTGAACAAATTGAGCTTTTGCAGTTATACCTCCAATTAAACATGCTATAACAAACATGCTTTTAGTAATGTTGATTTTTTTCATTGTATAATATTTAGAATTATTTAATTAGAGATAAAAAAGAACAAGCTTTTAATCTCTATGAAATTAAGATGCAATAAAAGTAGCTATAAGTAACAATTGTTGGTAAAAACAAGCGTGGACATTTTGTGACATTAGGCAAAAAATTGTGTGACAACCCCGCTAAATAGCTGAAAGGTAAGCATGAAGTGTGAGGCTATCTGGTATGTCCATTTTTTTTGAAATACGCTCTTTGCGTTTCCTACAAGACTGTGGAGTTATGTTTAATAATGAGGCTATTTCTTGATTACTTAAATTCATGTACAAGAAAGTTAAAAAACGAATATCATTAGATGTTAGTTTAGGATGCTTTGTTCTGAGGTTATCTAAAAAGCCTTGGTTTAATTCTTCAAAATGCTTGAAAAAACTATCCCATTGAGTATCCTTTTTTAAATGCTGTTTCAAATCATTAATTTGAGATTTTAAAGAAGCGTTAGTTGCTATTTGGCTATTCTTTGAAATGGATTGTATTACATCTTCAATGAGTTCATTTTTACTTGCTAAATACATTGCCCTTGCCGTTAGCTCTCTATTTTTTATATCAAGTTCATTTTTAAGCCGTTCTTTTTCTAATAGCACAAGCGCTTCTTTCTCACGATGTCGTTCTTCTAAAAGTAGGTTCTCCGTTTTTTCTTTTGCCAACTCTAAGTCAAAGATTCTTTTCTTTTGCTTTTGTTTAAGTAAGTTGTTTTTATAAATCCAAACTAAAAAAAACAATATTATTAAAAGAACAACAATTAAAGTGTAAAAGAATTGTTGTTCCTTTTTTAATAATTTTTTACTCTCTGAAATTTCATGTTTGTAATTCTGAATTTGATATTTAACTTTTTCACTCTTATATAGTGCACTATTTTTAATAGAATGTAGTGAATCTGTAGCAATTAGAACAGAATCTTTATAAGACATTGCTCCTTTAAAATCTTGTGTTTTCATATAAACCGTCGCAAGACGATCATAAACATCAGCTCTCTCTTCTATATTTTCTTGAATATCTCGAGCCCTTAAAGCATACTCTTTTGCAAGTTTTAGCTCATTTTGTTTTTCATAAATCTCGCTTAAGATTAATAACAATGTAACTTTATCATTAAACGTAAACCGATCACTGAGTAACTCTAATTTTTCAATTTCTGGAAGAATTTCTAATCCAAGCTTTTCAGCTTTTTCATATTGATTTCTTAAAAGTAAATTCTCTGTTTTTGCTATTTTTGCTAATAAATATATACCAGGACTCTCTTTTAAATGAGGTAAAGCTTCTTCTATATATTGTTCTGCAAGATCAAGTTTTCCCGTCTTATTTAATAATAGCGCTAAGTTAATTCCGTAGGCTCCCATCTGTCTTTTATCATCTAGACTTTTGGCAATTTCATAAGCTTTAAAAAATGAATCTTCAGATTTTATTGCATCTTTTTCTTCAATATACAAGACACCAATATTATTATATACAGACATTTGTTGACTAGCCCCAAGATGATTAATTGCTAATTCATAAGCCTTTAAATAATACTGAAAAGCTTCTCCATAGTCCATCATTAAATAATAATTAGTCCCTATGTTTAAAGTAGCATTAAATGCCTGAGGATACCATTTATTCTGTATTGCAATTTCTTTTGCATCTATTAACTCTTCAATAGATTTTATATGCTCTTTTTCAGATAAATATTTAACTCCTAAATCAATTCGGTCTATTACGGTAGCTTGAGTCTCTTGTTGCGCAAGAAACTGCAAGGGAAATAAACAAATAAATAATAGAATCGCGTAAGTAGATAAACGCATTGTTGCTGTTTAATTAATAGAGTTAAAAGGGATTTTTTTTAAAATAAATGTAAAAATAGTAAAATACGAATTCTTACAACTCTGAAAATTTATAAAACTAATCTGTAGCTATTTATTAATATGGAGAATTTTAAAAGAAAAGTCATATAAAGAAATTTATAGTATTAAAATTACGAGTTCTCAAAAAAAGCATTAAAATTTAAATTTACCGGATGAATATACAATTTGAACGTTTATTTGTTAAAAGAAACTTAAAGTTATCTTAAATTTTCAGATTTGAAAAAACAAAGAAATAAAATAACACGTCAAAAAGCACCAAAAACAATTTCATAAAATTTTAAATTAAACCAAATAAATATTAATTATTAAAGAGAATAAAATAAAATTTTAACAATAAAAAAGACGTATCGATAAAATCAAAGACTACAACTTCAACTTTGTTTATAAAATACTAATTTAACATATAATCACAATGTTTTTTAATAATTAAAACTTTAATATATTGTGTAACATAAGTAACTAACTAACAATTTTTTTATGAAAAACTATTTATCTTTAACTTGTGCTTTTACCTTAATTATATCTGGTATCCAGGCGCAAGAATTACAGGAACAAACAACTGACGTCAATGGAAAGACTTTTTTTCAAACTTCCTTGTCTGAACGTAGTATTCTAGAACAAGAACAAAAAGATTTCTTAGAGCTAGATTTAGACTGGAGTAATCCTGACTATAATGTTTCTAATAATCCTACTGTAGATTCTTGGAATCCAAGAATGAGTGTCACTTCAGACGGAACCGTTCATGTTGTCTACAACGACAACCACTCTAATGGATTACAAAAAATAATGTACCGTAAAAAGTCTCCTGAAGGCGATTGGACAGATCCAATATTTGTGGATACAGGAGGAGAAATAGGTGACAGAAACAATCATTTCCCATCTGTAAGTGCTTCTGAAAACGGCGATGTACACGTAACCTATAATGTATGGGCTTACGAAAACGTGCGTAATTATGTTGCTTATTCTTATTATGAAGCAGCTACAGACACTTGGAATGACGGAGTTAAGGTTTCAGACCTATTAGGGACCGTAAACCACACAAGTGGAAGACATGATGTATTTATAGCTGATAGTGGTTTACCTGTAGCTGTATGGGGTTATGACTACAGAGAGAATTTAACTAATGAAGAGATTTACTTAAGTTATTTTGACGGAACAGACTGGTCTACTGATATTGCAGTATCTGATCTTGGTGATAATCTTAATGCGGGTTATCCACACGTAGCTAAACTAGGTGATGCTAAAACAATGATTTTATTCACTCAAAGTACTAGTTCTGGTGTAGAGTTAGGATACAAAATCTATGACGAAGTCGCTCATACTTTAACTGACTTTCAAGTTATTCCTGTAACAAACACAACCGGACTTAACTATAGTATCGCTTCTAATGACAATAATGAAGTCACTTTATTGACAATGCATACAGAGCAAAGCCCATTACGTGCTGCTTTTACCACTTACACTTATGATAATTCTGCTGATGAATTTACCGCTAACGGAACTGCTTTTGAAGTTGACTCTCCTACAAGCAACTCTAAAAACATAACAATAGACTGTAATGAAGAAGGAGATTGTGGTATTATTTACACAGATTTTCAAAACGATAACAATATGTTTATCGCCTATAACGAGACAGATGGATATACAGAACCACTACTTATTAACTCTGAAACACCTGCGTTAACTAACGGTCCTACTACACGTTTTGATGCCGCAGGAAACTTACATGTTGTGTGGGCTGATAAGCGTGCTGATAATGATGATGGATGGGATGAAAGAGAAGTGGCTTACGAAATGGGTGCTGTAGAAGTAATTCTTGGTAATACTACTTTTGATAGTGCTTCTTTAGTCGTTTATCCAAACCCATCAAACGGTGTGATAAACATTAAGACTCAAGACGCTTATTCACTAGAGATATTTGATTTATTAGGAAGGTCTATCTCTACACAAGAAATTGACGGACCTACATCTATTAATTCTATCAATGTGCCTGGCACGTATTTTTTACACTTTTCTGGACAAAACAAGACACTTGTAAAAAAGGTTATTATTAAATAATAAGAAAAGTATTTCCTCAAAAAAAGACCGGTACATTAATTTGTATCGGTTTTTTATTTAAAAAATTCATATAAAAAGCAACGCCAGATAATATATCTGGCGTTGCAAACTAACATCAAAGGACTAATTCTAGATCAATGTTATGCTATATTTAAATTACTCAATAATTTTTATATCTATTGAGGTCCTAGATTGCCAACCTGTTGTATCTGTTACTGAATACGCACAATGATAATCTCCAGTATCAACATCATTTGGTATGGTAACACTTATCTGTATTTCATAATTTTTCACCTCATCTTCAATAGAAAAATTTTGAACAAATAGAAAAGGATCAACAGCCGTCTTTATAGGTTCCAATTCACATTGTGCTCCCTGATCATCATGAGTATGATGATCAAAATTGTGGTGGATATCCAAACTATAAGAAGCTAATGCCTTATTATCTGATACCATGGCCTTAAAAACATACGTCTCTCCTCTTACAAGTTCTGTACAACTTTGAGGAAAACCTTGGTCATAAGCGACAGTTATAGTAGGCTTTTCTTCATCTTTATCTATGCTGTCATCACTAGAACAAGCAGCTAATAAAAATAAGAAACACAGTATGTAAAAGTGGCTTATGACAAGCTTAGATTTATAAATTTTAAAATACATATTTTATAATTAAGCTGTTACATCTATATGAGTCTCATACTCTTTTGTAAATCCTGCTTCATCTTCTACAGTAATGATGATGTGATATTCTCCAGCAGGCGCAGTTGACGGAACAACAATGTGCTTATGGAATTCTATTGCTTCCTCTAGGTGATAACCTTCTTGAAATTCTTCTTCATAATCCCACTCTACTTCTCCATCACCAATAGGTAAATCATGCGCATGTATATCTAATTCGATATTATTAATTCCGTTTTCAGCATTTATAAAGAACTCTACATGAAAATCATCTCCTCTTACAACAGTAGAATCTATATGAATGTCACTTAAAGCTATTGGATGCTCTAACACTTCAAGATGTCCATCAATCTCTGTACTATTTCCTAATTCGTCAATGACTAAAAGCTCTATATGATATTCTCCAGCTGGTATATTTTCTGGAATATCTACATGCTCATGAAACTCTGGGTTAATAACTTGATAATCTGCGTCTTCAAACGTTTGTGTAAAATCCCAATCTACCTCATCATCACCTAATGGTAAATCATGTGAATGAATAGATAGCGTAATACTACTTACAACGGCTTCTGCATTGATTTCTGCTTCTACATGAAGGTCTGTCCCCTTATACCCTACTTGGTCTGTAGTATGTGAGGCACCTTCTCCAAATTCAAAGCTAATTATTTCAGGAGCATTAGCTAAAGTTACACCTTCATCATCACTACTACAAGAAGTAACAAAAAGACCTAGAAACCCTAAGAATGCTAAAAATTTAAAACTTGATTTAATTGTGTTTGTTTTCATTTGTTTTGATTTTAATTATTATTGATTTATTGATTATTAAAAAGGAATATTTAATGACATTGATACATTTCTACCTGCTTCTGGAACATCTATTAATCTATAGAAGCTGGTATGATCGTAATATTTAACATTAAAAAGGTTATTGAGTTTTAGTCTAACTTCAAAAGGCTTACTATTATTAAAAACGTCCATTTTTGAAATAAAAGACATATTAAACAACTGATAACCAGGAGTTATTTCTTCTGGCGGAACAATTTCATTTTGTGCTGCAGCAATTTTAAAATCCATGATTAATTGTGGCGTCTTTAAAAAACCAATATCATTTAATTGATAGCTCGCAGATACTAATCCCGATAATGGAGGTGAAAAAGGCAGGGTAAAATCTTTTTTAGCACCGCTTGTTTGTCTAGAAAAAACGTAAGCCACAGAAGCATCTAATTGTAGGTTTTTAATTATTGTAGTACTTGCCTTGGCTTCTCCCCCATATCTAAATACACTGCTCTGCGTGTATTCATAAATCTGAAGGGTTTCATAATAGTTTGACGTAGGGTTTAAATAAATATAGTTGTCAAATAAATTTAAAAAAGGACTTATTCCTACTGAAAAAGCATTTTGTGTATGCTCTATATCAACATCTAATTGATAAGACGTTTCTGGGTCTAAATCAAGATTCCCTCTTTCAAACCTATACATGTGGTAGTTTACACCATCTGAAGCCAACTCATTTGCTAGCGGCATTCTAAAGCTCTTCCCTATATTGAGTTTATACGTTGTATTATTATTGATATAACTAATACCCGTAGAAGCACTAAAATTTCCAAAATCTAAAGACTTCTGTTGCGCTCTTTGAACGTAGATATTCGATGTGGTTCCATTTTCATTATTTACTGTAGAAGGGTACCAATCTACATACGATTTTGTGTTCATCACACCAAAGTCATAACGAATACCAGCTAAAAGGTGTAAGTCTTTGTTTAACTCAAACTGATCATAGGCAAAAGCTCCCACTGTAAATCGATCATACGCCGGTATTAAAAATCCCCAACCATCAATATCATTATCTTGAAACTCTAGATTTATACCTGCGACAATATCATGTTTTTCATTTAGTGTAAACGCATCTCTTATATTTAAATCGTAAGTGTTTTTAAGAAACACACGTTCTTCAGAATTTGGCGGCGTAGGCATATACCCGTGAGGTACAGGCTCAGAATGTTCTTCTCTATGATTGTTCTGAAACCCTAAGTCTATATCTATGGTATGATCATTAAGATTAATTCTTGTATTATTAATTACCTTAAAGTGATTTACCTTATGATATGGAAGATCTATATCTCTATTAGAACTATCATAATCAATACTAGAGGTTCTAACTTCTAAACCATGCGCATTGGCAAAAAAGCCGTTTTTAGCATTCACATTACTAAAAAAAGTTTCAGATTTAAAATTATCTGTGACATAACCTATACTAAAACTTGCATTAAATTCTCTACCTGCAGTATTTCTTAAATTATTGTCATAAAGATCAAATATGTAATTTTCGTAATTAATTTTGTCTGTAGGCACTTTATAATCTGCGTAATCCCTATAGGTAATACGACCTCTGTAAAATAATTTTTCTTTCCTAGATTCAATTCCTGTAGAAATCCCTAACAAGTCATTATTAGTTTCTGCTAAAAGGTTAACCTCACCATCAAAGGAGTTTTTTTGAGGAATTTTAGAAGGCTGTATGTCAACAACACCCGCTATGGCGTCAGACCCATACAATAAAGAAGCAGGGCCTTTTATAATTTGTATATTCTCGATGCCATATTGATCAATTTCAAGACCATGATCATTTCCCCACTGTTGTGCTTCATGTTTAATCCCGTTTTGAACAACTGCAACTCTATTAAAGCCTAAACCTCTTATAACGGGTTTAGATTGCCCCGAACCAATATTAATTGTACTAACTCCTGGTATTTTACTCAAGGTTTGCATTAAACTATTCTCTCTGTTGTTCTCTAGAAATTCTTCAGTAACTATATGGGTTACAATAGAACTCTCTTTATTTTTTCGTGTAGCAGATTTTCCTTGTATCGCAACCTCTTCAAGTGTATTTGAAGTTTCAGACAATAACACAGTAATCACCTCCATATTTGCCCTTACATGAATCGCAATCGTTTTTGGCGCGTATGAAATATGATTTATAGTGAGCGTATGTGAACCTTCGCTCACATTATTTATTACAAAAGACCCTTTTGAAGAAGAAGTTGAAAATAAATTTCCGCTTACTACAGAAGCACCTTCTACAGGTTGTGACGTAGTAGCATCTAGTATATTCCCTTTAATCTGAAATAAATTTTGAGCAAAAGAAATGGAATAAAGCCCCACACAAAGGCAGATACTTAATATTAATTTTATCATTATATAAACACTATAAGGTTTAATTAGCACTCTCAAGAAAGAGCACTTGAAGCTTAGACATGCTTTTTTAAGATTCGTGTTTTTTAAGATTATTCACTTAAATAAAAAACTAAAAACGAATAACAAAACAACTAATAATCAACAATTCACTCTTATTTTTAGGCAAACTGGATGACAACATCTATCGTTTGTTATTAATCTTATTACATGTAAACGGGTACTTATAGTATAGCCGGAGGCGGACGAGAAAATAGCTGATCTGAAGTAAAAGAACCAGCATCCACAAATTTATATTTATCTGTGATCTTATTTATTGAAGGATATTCATTGTTTTTAAAAGTAAAATCTAAAAAAGCAATGTTTAATGCAGGTGCTAAGTTATTAGTTATAGCAGCATCACAAACAACACAGTTTTCAATATGATCTTCACCGTCTTCATCTACATGAAAATACACATGCATTCCAGAAATTTTCATTGTAAAGAAAAGAAAAAGGAGAAGGTAACTAAAGGTATTTATTAAACGGTTACTTTTCATTAAATCTAAATTTGCCTTAGCAAATTCATTTTTTATAATTAGCAATAACACGATGAAGTAATTATTACTATTTAATTTTAAATTGTTATTTGAACTAAAAAACAGTTATTGCTTGTCTCAAAATTGATTTCAATAAGCAAACTATCGCAACAAAGTTGCTTTAGCATTTTGATCTGCAAATATATTATAAATTTACAATACAGCAACATAGTTGCATTAATAAAAAACACAGTGATTTATATTGTTTAAAACAGAAAGAGACTGCCTTTTAAGACAGTCTCTTTTTATAAATATTATTCATTTTATAAGCTGTTATTACCAACTTCTGAATAAACTATTATTTTCCTAAATATTCCCTCTGGTGTTTTAGTAAATTGCTCTTACAATAAATTACACAGAGACGATATCATAAAAGGTATTACTCATATCGCAATGCAGTAATAGGATCTAAAGCCGAAGCTTTTCTTGCTGGATACCACCCAAAAAAGATACCTGTTACAGCACATACTGCAAAAGAAATAATGATAGAATACAATGCTACACTTGTAGGCCAGTTCAAAAATTCTTCAATAAACACAGTAGCTGCAAGCCCTAGAATTACACCTAAAAGCCCTCCTGTGATACTTATTAAAATTGCTTCAATTAAAAACTGCATTAAAATATCTGCACCTTTGGCACCTACAGCCATACGTAGACCAATTTCTTTTGTTCGTTCTTTTACAGAAACGTACATAATATTCATAATTCCAATCCCTCCAATTAATAAGGAAATACTTGCTACGGCCACCAATAATATGGTTAACATTTCTGAAGTAGAACTAAACGTTGAGATTAACTCTTCCATAGAACGCACTGTAAAGTCATCTTCCTCATTATCCAGTAGTTTATGTTCGGCACGTAAAATGGTGCTAACCTGCTCTACGGCATCTGGAGCATCATCTTCACTAATAGCAGAAGCTATAATTTGGTTTAGGTAATCTATGGCCAAAATACGTTTTTGTACCGTTGTATACGGGGCAATAACAACATCATCCTGGTCTTGACCAAAGGTGTTTTCTCCCTTTTCTTCTAATACACCAATAACTGTAAAAGGAATATTATTAAAACGAATCATTTGTCCTACAGGATCTTGCCCATCTGGAAACACATTTTCTACAACCGTTTGTCCGATTACAGCCACTTTAGAAGCCGACTTTACTTCTGCATCGGTAAACATACTACCACTTTGCAAACCAACTACCTTGATTTCTAAATATTCAGGGTTTACACCGTAAATAGAAGAAGGCCAGTTGTTAGAACCATTAATAACTTGTCCGCCCCCATTGACCACAGGTGTGATATAGCTTAATAAATCTGCTTTTTCTTTAATCACTTCGTAATTTTGAAGCGTTAAAGTTTGAACATCACCTCCACTTCCTCTAGCAGGACCTCTATCGTCTGCTCCTGGTTGTATGGTTATCATATTAGAACCCATGGCAGAAATTGAAGTTCGAATACTTTCTTTTGAGCCTTCACCTATGGCTAACATGGCAATTACAGAAGCCACACCAATGATGATCCCCAACATAGTAAGCAAGGTTCTCGTTTTATTGAGAATAATTGCTTTCATCGCTATTTTAAATAAGTTTAATACTCTCATAATTAATGGTCTTGTTTAGGTAGTTTTGCCAACTCATCGGCAGCAGACTGGATGTTTTCATTCTTATAATCTTGAATGATATTTCCATCTTTTAACACTACGGTTCTACTACTAAATGTTGCTATATCATCTTCGTGCGTTACAAATGTGATGGTAATACCTTGCTTGTTTAGCTCCTGAAATAAAGACATAATCTCATACGAGGTTCGTGTATCTAAATTTCCTGTAGCTTCATCGGCCAAAATCATCACCGGATTGTTTACCAAAGATCTAGCAATCGCAACACGTTGTTGTTGCCCTCCAGAAAGTTGTGAAGGTGTATGATCTAATCGTTCACCTAAGCCAACTTTTTTTAGAGCCTCAATAGCACGTCTTCTTCGTTCTTCTGTAGACACTTTACTATTGTATAACAGCGGTAACTCTACATTTTCAATGGCCGATGTTCTGGCTAATAAATTATACGATTGAAAAATGAAGCCTATCTTTTCGTTTCTAATGGTTGCTAGTTCATTTCTACTAAGGTCTTTTACGTTTATACCGTCAATTTCATAAAGTCCCGAAGTAGGCTGATCTAAGCATCCTAAAATATTTAACATGGTACTCTTACCTGATCCACTTGATCCCATGATGGTCACAAACTCGCCTTCTTTAATATCAAATGATATTCCTTTTAAGGCGTGAACCGTTTCGGTCCCCATGGTAAACTCACGTTTTAAATTTTCTATTTTTATGATTTCTTTTTTCATAATCTTATCTTTTTCCTCCTGGACGTTGAGGCATAAAAGGGCTTTCGCTTTTAGCCTCTGTACCTGCTTCAGATTTAGAAACCCCTACTAAGCTAAACACTAATTTATCTCCTTCAGAAATACCGCTTACTATTTCTACATTAACACCATCACTCGCTCCAAGAGTTACCTTTTTAGGAGTGATCGCACCATTACTCTCTAATACCCAAAGTGTAGTTCCTTCTCTAGAACGTTCTACTGTGCTAGGCGCTAATCCTTCCTGTACATTATAAGCTTCAAAAATCGCTTTTTCAGGTTTAAAGTTTATGGCTTTAGCTTCTGTAGCTAACACATCTTTTAATTCTAAAGTATAAATAGATATCGTTGCTGTTAAACCTGGTTTTAGTTTTAAGTCTGGGTTGTCGGCCTTAATAACCACGGTATAGGTAACAACATTTGAAGTCACTGTAGGATCTAAACGTACTTGGGTAACTTCTCCTTCAAAGGTTTCACCTAAATAAGCATCTACAGTAAAAGCAACACGTTGTCCTTCTACAACTTGCCCTATATCTGCCTCATCTACATCTGCTTCTACTTGCATTTCTTTTAAATCTTGTGCAATAGTAAATAACGTTGGTGTACTTAAACTAGCAGCCACGGTTTGTCCTTCTTCAATTGCTCTAGACAATACCACACCGTCTATTGGCGAATAAATATTTGCATATCCTAAATTGGTTATTGCCGATTGTAAGTCTGAATAACGCTGTGTCACCGTACCTTTTGCAGTCTCATAGTTAAATAAAGCATCATCAAAATCCGATTTACTAATCACTTGATTGTCATACAATGTTTTTTGACGATCGTAAATGGTCTTCATATAATTTCTTTGGCTTAAAGCATTATCATATGCCGCCTGTGCCTGTGTTTTTGCTGCGTTTAGATTTGTTTTATCTAATTCTGCAATTAACTGGCCTTCTTTTACTACAGAGTTATAATCTACATAAATCTTTTCTACAACTCCAGAAACCTGTGTTCCCACATCTACTTGATTTGTAGGCTCTATGGTTCCAGTTGCTGTGACCATTGTAGTTACATTTGATTTTTTAGCCACAATCGTTTCAGGCGTAATTACAACGTTGTCTTCGCCCTTGAAAAAAACAAATGCGGCTATTCCTATTGCTCCTAAAACTAGAAGACTTATTATTATTTTCTTTTTCATAACTAATGTTGATTAAAGTTTGATATCGTTTCCTTGGTAAAATTGTAATAATTGATGGTATAAAATATTTAAGTATTTAGCTTGCAGATAATTTTGTTGCGAGTTAGTAAAGGTGTTTTGACTAATCACTAAATCTGTTGTGCTAAGTGCTCCTAATTCATACTTCTTTTGAGCTAATTTATAGCTTTCTTCGGCGGCTTCTTTAGACGCTTCGGCCGCAATAATTTGCTCTTGAGCCGATACAGCGTTTTGATAAGCCGTTTCTATTTTTTTATAGATTTCCTTCTCTGTAACTTGCTTTTGAATTTCAGCTCTTTCAATATTTAATTTTGCTGTTTCTACTGCAGATTTTGTTTGATTTTTATTAAAAATAGGAACACTTAAAGACAATCCTAATTTTTGATTAAAATTAATATCAAACTGATCTACAAAATTATTCTCATCAATACTCGTAAAACCAGAACCAACACTTCCTGTTAATGATAAGGTTGGTAAATAAGCCCCTTTTGCTATATCTAAGGCTTTTTCATTGGCAGCTATATTTAATTTGCTCGCCTCTAATTCTGGTAGAAATTCTAAAGCTTTATTATATACAGAAATCTTATCTAAGCCTAGTTGCATTACATTTAAGTCTTCATCAATAGGCGCTATTTCTATAGTTTCTAGAGGAGACAACTCTAACAACTGTTTTAAAACAATAATGTATTGCTGGTAATTATTTTTTGAAGTAATTACATTATACTTATTTGTTGCTGCTTGACTTTGAGCCTCGGTATAATCACTTAATGCAATAGTACCAGCATCTAATCTCGCTTTAGCTCTTAACACCTCTGTTTCTGAAGCCTCTAAATTGTTTTCTGCTGTAACAATACTCTCTTTACTGTATAAAGCTTGTAGGTACGTTTCTAGAATACTTAAAGTTATATTATTCTTTATTTCTTCTTCTAAAAAACCACTTTGTGCTAAAAGTATTTTACTCTGCTCAATTTGATTATTTATTTGAAACCCTTTAAACAAAGTGATCGAGCTATTTATCCCTACATTGGTACTATGTATTTGATCTGACACATAATCACTTGTAATACGGTCAATCGTGTTACCGTTAGAAAAATTTTGCGAAGCACTACCAAACAAGTCTGGTAATCTTGACGACTTTGTTTTGTCATAATCTACTTCTGCTAACGTTTTACTTAAAGAAGCATCTTTAACACTAATATTATTTTCAATAGCATATTCTATACAGTCTTCTAAAGACCATATTTTTATAGAACTATTTTCGGTATCCTGTGCTTTTGAAAACTGAGCAAGAAACAAACTAGCTATGATTACATATATTTTCATAATGATGTTTTTTTAATTTACACTTCAAATATGAAACTATATAGATAGTTATAAAACTATAATAGACGTATTAAGATATTGCCTATACTAAACGCTTTTTTTTATCGACGGAAATTTCACATCAAAAGAACTTTAAGCTATTTTTTATCGTTTTCACAACCAAAAAAAAACATATAAAACCCCAAAAACAGGAGAGGTTTCTTCAAAAAAAACACCCATAATATGGGTGTATTATTTTTCAATAATCTATTGATATATTATAAAAAATAAAGACTCCGTGATCTCTCACGAAGCCTTTCACAAACTAACCAATTAAAAAAAATATTAATTTCTACTTCTCCTTCCCCCTCTTTCTGGTTTTGGAGCATTTTTAAATTCTTCTTCAGAAATAAACCCGTCTTCATCTGTATCAATTTCAGAAAATTGTTCTTTTAACGGACCTTTTAATTCATCTTCAGCAAGCTTTCCATCTTCATTTGCATCAAACTGTTCTATAAGCTTAGCATAAGTTGGCGGTTCTTGTTGTTCACGCTTCCCCATTGATTGGGCATTAGAAAAAGTAATTCCGAAGCAAACAAATGCAAATGCCATTACTGCAGTTTTTAAACTAAATTTTTTTGATGATTTCATAATCTATTGTTTTAATGTTACTCTTATAAGACGACAAGATTTCTAAAAATATTCGCAAGAAAATTAATTTTCAACGAAAGGCAGCTTATTTTCAACCAATAGACAGTGCGCCTCAATGAGTAGTGAAGTATAGCCTTTTGAAAACCACCGAATCAAGTATCAAAGAAAAAAAAATACACTTTCTTTGTGGTATGAAGATTAGATTACACTTAGTTATCCAGATAATTTTGTTTGCCATGATATGGCTAATTATTGGTATTAACCAATTAGACACAAGTAGGTTTTTCATAGAAAACAGCATCACTTTTGGGTTTCAGGTTCTAACTATTTTACTAACATCTTACTTTGTTGCACCAAAATTATTATTTCAAAAGAAGTACCTAGCCTTTGCCCTTATATCTATCGCCACTATTACATTAGGGGCGTATTTATCTTCAATATTAAGTTTTAAACCACCCGAAATAGAGCCAGACCTACTCCCAAGACCCGATGGACCACCACCTCCATCAGCATTTTTTATACACTTACTACTTATATTAGTAAGCTACATATTGAGTATCCTAGCAGAAACATTCATATTTGCACAAAAAAAAGAAGAAGCAATCGCAAAACAGTCTGCAGCACTAGCAGAAAGCGAACTTAAGTTTTTAAAGATGCAGATTAATCCGCATTTTCTCTTTAACTCCTTAAATAATATTTATGCGCTTTCTATTTCAAATTCAGAAAAAACACCAGAGAGCATACATTCACTTTCTGAAATGTTAAGATATGTAATCTATGATTGTGAAAGACCTGAGGTACCTATTGAAAAAGAAATACAATACATTTTAAACTTTATAGAACTCTTTAAACTTAGAAGTAGTAAGGCCTTTAATATTAGTTTTAACAACCAGTTAAAACACAACTCAATGATGGTTGCGCCTATGCTTTTTATTATCTTTATTGAAAATGCATTTAAACACAGTGGCATAGAAAAAGGAGGAGATGCTTTTGTTAATATCACATTAAGCGCATCTAATAATGTTATCACTTTTATAGTAGAAAATAGCTTACCCAAAATAAAAATCAATAAAGATAAAAACAGCGGGATAGGACTAAAAAACGCTGAAAAACGTTTAGAAATATACTATCCAAATAAACATAGCCTAGAAATTAGTAGCAAAGAAAAGTATAGTGTAAACTTAAAACTTCATACGGATGAATAAATTAAAATGTATCGTAGTTGACGACGAAGAATTAGCTAGAGAATTAATAAAAACATATATAGAAAAATTAAATCACCTAGAATGTGTTGCTACTTACGAAAGTCCGCTTGAAGCCCTAGCTACAATTAAATCATCAAAAATAGATTTGCTGTTTTTAGACATACAAATGCCTGACATAAAAGGTACCGAATTTGCAGAACTAATAAATAACACAAAAACTCGTATCATTTTTACAACCGCTTATTCAGAATATGCGCTAAAAAGTTACGAACTGAATGCCTTAGACTATTTAGTAAAACCCATCTCTTTTAAAAGGTTTTTGAACGCTGTAGAAAAGTTTCCTATAACTGAAACTGCTAATGTTATTGACCACAAAATAATTATAAAATCTGGCTACGAACTACACAAAGTCTTGACAGAAGATATTATCTATATTGAAAGTGATAGTGAATATGTAAATTATCATCTCACTAACGGCAATAAGATAATGGCTAATCAATCATTAAGTAAATTAGCTACATCACTTCCGGAACATTTTTTGAGAGTGCACAGATCATATATCATTAACACACAAAAAGTAACCGGACTTAAAGCTAGAGATTTAATGCTTTCGGATATTAAAATACCGGTAAGCGACAGTTATTTTGACATCGTAAAAAGCACCTTATTTAATTCGTGATTCTTTAAACTTTATAAATAATAGTGCTTCTTTTCTTTTAAGTTCAGTTCACTCAACACATTACATTTTTATCATTCACTTACAATTGGGCTCGTAAAATTTACGTTAAGCCCTCATTTGTTACATCAAAAAATAGAGCTTTCGCTACCAATACTGTATAGACAATCTGCTTAAATGTGCGGTTAATTAAATAAATTCCACCTATATATTGCTAAATTGATATATTTATGCTAATTTAGTATATATGAAAATTCAGATATGCCCTAACTGCAACTCAAACAACTACATAAAGAGCGGAATCGTCAATAAAAGGCAACGTTACAAATGTAAAGACTGCAATTATTTTTTTACAGTAAACAAAATAGGAAAGAAAATAGACGACTATTATGTTAACAAATCACTACAACTTTACCTAGAAGGGCTTACGTATCGTGAGATAGAGCGAATTTTAGGTATTTCGCACGTAAGCATAATGAACTGGGTAAAAAAATACAACATAAAACGCCCTTACAATTCAAGCTATCACCCAACCTACAAAATTATGAATGCGCAAGAATTGGGAGAATATTTCAGCAACACAAATAATATAAAAGGAGCTGGCGTTGTGGTAACTGAGCTTGGCGACAAGTTTATGTTAATAAAATGGGAACGTTTTAAAGAATAAGTATATCAAATTAACAAATAAGTATATTGTTTTTTAATTAACAAATAGTTTTAAGGAGTTTAGCGGTGCACACAAAACCAATTACTAACCAAATAATCCTTAAAACCTATGAGAAAACAGCTACTAATATTGTTAGGAATATTCTTTGCTTCCTTTCAATGCATGAATGCTCAAGGATCACCAGATTACTCCGGCGGCCTTAAATTTAAGTTTAACGAAGATGGCTCAAAATATCTTCGTCTTATTTCTTGGGCACAAGTGCAAGCAAATTACAACCTAGACGAAACATTTGACGCAAACGGAAACGAAAACAGCCCTTTAAACTTCAACTTAAGACGTGCTCGTGTTTTAATGTTTGCACAAATTAATAAAGACTTTATGATTGTTACTCATTTTGGTCTTAACAGTTTAACAAGCGCTACTTTAAGTCCAACAGGTACAGGAGATGGCTCACAACTATTTTTTCATGATGTTTGGGCACAATACAACATAAGCGCAAATCATACTGTAGGTGGAGGTTTACATTATTTTAATGGTGTGTCTAGATTAAATAATCAAAGTACACTAAATATGTTAACCCTTGACAATCACAGACAATCTTGGTCTACCATTGGATTAACAGATCAATTTGCACGTCATTTAGGTGTTTTTGCTAAAGGTAGTTTTGAAAAACTACAATATCGTGTAGCAATAAACGACGCATCTTCATCATCACTGGATGCACGAACAGCGATTCCTGGCGGAGAAGCTGTGTATAATGGCCGTACCACACTAGGAAGTAAAGATGCCGGGAAAACTTTTGCTGGATATTTTGATTATAATTTCTTAGATCAAGAATCTAATTTCTTACCGTACAAAGTAGGAACCTATTTAGGCACAAAAAAAATATTTAATGTTGGTGCTGGGTTCTTTGTTCACCCTAATGGATCCGTTATAGACACAGGTACAGAACTTGCACCAGAACTTAAAGGTGAAAACGTATCTCTTTTTGCTTTAGATGCTTTTTATGATGCTCCCTTAGGTGAAGATGGTAGCGCCATTACCGCCTATGCTGTATTTCAATCTAACGATTACGGAAAAGATTACCTTTTTAGCGCCTATGGTACAGGAAGCATGGTCTATGGCCACGTGGGTTATGCATTAAAAGGCGAAGCTACAAAAACAAGATTTCAACCCTACATAAGCTACGGCTCTCATAGTTATGATGCTGTTGATGATAACAGAAGTACACTAGGTGTAGGTGTAAATGCCTTTATGAGTGGTCACAACTCAAAATTAACCCTAGAATATAAAAATGAAAGTTTTGGAACAATTGACTCTAATGTCATTTCGCTTCAAGCAATGATTTACCTATAAACACAAATAAATATGTCTGAAAAACAAAATCGAAAAGCGTATTGGAAGGAAAACCTTCGATACCTCGCAATATTACTAGCTGTTTGGTTCATCGTCTCTTTTGGCTTTGGAGTAATACTAGTAGACCAATTAAACTCCATTAAGTTAGGAGGTATCAAACTAGGTTTCTGGTTTGCACAACAAGGATCCATTTATGTATTTGTAATCCTAATATTCGTCTATATGAAATTGATGAATACACTAGACAAGAAATACGGTCTTGACGAATAAAACTAACGAATAAAAAACACAAAATATTATGGGAATTTTAACTTGGACTTGGATTCTAGTAGGAATCACATTTGCACTATACATAGGTATTGCAATATGGGCGAGAGCAGGGTCATCAAAAGAATTTTATGTAGCCGGTGGTGGTGTTCACCCTATCGTAAATGGTATGGCTACCGCAGCAGATTGGATGTCTGCAGCATCGTTTATTTCACTCGCAGGTATTGTATCCTTTGGAGGTTATGACGGATCTGTATACCTTATGGGATGGACAGGAGGATATGTACTTTTAGCACTACTTCTCGCCCCCTATTTAAGAAAATTTGGAAAATTTACAGTACCTGACTTTATTGGAGATAGGTATTACTCAAACGTAGCACGTATTGTAGCCGTTATTGCTGCACTAATTGTATCTTTTACTTATGTTGCCGGACAAATGAGAGGTGTTGGTATTGTTTTTTCAAGATACCTAGAAGTAGAAATAGACACTGGTGTCTATATCGGGATGGCAATTGTACTTTTTTACGCCGTTTTAGGTGGGATGAAAGGGATCACATACACACAAGTAGCACAATATTGTGTACTCATCTTTGCATTTATGGTACCTGCTATATTTATTTCTTTTGAAATGACAGGAAATGCAATTCCTCAAATAGGATTAGGTCAAGCAGGAGAAGATGGTGTCTACTTATTAGACAAACTAGATGGACTACACGCAGAACTCGGTTTTAGCGAGTATACCACCGGTAGTAAATCTATGATGGACATTTTTGCCATCACACTAGCCTTAATGGCAGGTACAGCAGGATTACCACACGTAATTGTTCGATTCTTTACTGTACCTAAAGTAAAAGATGCACGTAAATCTGCAGGATGGGCCTTATTATTTATCGCTATAATGTACACTACAATTCCAGCAGTTGCTGTCTTTGCTAGAGTAAATTTAATCGAAACAGTAAGTAATGAAAAATATGAAAATCTACCAGAATGGTTTGGTAACTGGGAAAAAACAGGACTTATTGGTTTTGAAGACAAAAATAATGATGGGACTATACAGTATGTAGCAGATCCAGCGACTAACGAATTAACAATAGACCGTGACATTATGGTACTTGCTAATCCAGAAATCGCAAAATTACCAAACTGGGTAATTGCACTTGTAGGAGCTGGAGGTTTAGCTGCCGCATTATCAACAGCTGCTGGGCTTTTACTCGTGATTGCATCATCTATTTCACATGATTTATTCAAGAAAATCTTGATGCCAAAAATTAATGAAAAAGGAGAATTGATTGCTGCACGTCTTGCTGCTGCAGTAGCAGTAGTCATTGCGGGATATTTTGGTATTAATCCACCAGGATTTGTCGCCGCCGTTGTTGCCCTTGCATTTGGACTAGCCGCCGCCTCCTTCTTTCCGGCAATTGTGTTAGGAATATTTGATAAAAGAATGAACAAAGAAGGTGCTATTGGAGGTATGATTATCGGTCTATCTTTAATGTTATTTTATATGCTCAAGTTTAAATTTGGATTATTTGATGGAGGTAAAGAAGCAGTTGCTGGCTTAAAATCTAGCTGGTGGTTTGGCGTTTCTCCAGAAGGTTTTGGTACCATTGCCATGTTTATAAACTTCATATTCTCTATTGTGATTTCAAGAATGACACCGGCTCCGCCAGAAAGCGTTCAAGAAATTGTAGAGAACATTAGAATACCTTCTGGGGCAGGAAAAGCCTCAGATCATTAAAACAAGAGAATACAATTATTCACATAAGTAATCTGGAAAATTGTATATTTAGATTGATTTAGTTTAGTTTAAACAGCATTGCAGTAATTGCAGTGCTGTTTTTTTAATATTAATAACTATTTTTAGCAATACGAATTAAAAAAAGGGGAACCTCATAATAAGTAGCAATGAAAAAAAGACACGAACAGAAATTAATTATCCTTTCCATTGCTTTATTTTTAGTATTCAATATACCTTTTGTTTTAATTTTTAATTTTGAAGGCGCAATATTCGGGATTCCTACATTTTACTTTTCTACTTTTTCAATTTGGCTCCTATCTATTGTTATTTCTGCCATTGTTTTAAACAGACATTATGAATAATTACGCACTTGTAGTTATCATTGTCATTTATCTGTCAGTGTTATTCTACATAGCCTTTCTAGCTGAAAAAAGAAAAAAGAGCAAGTGGGTTAACAACCCTTACGTCTATACTTTATCACTTGCAGTGTACTGCTCTGCCTGGACATATTATGGTAGTGTTGGCATAGCTGCTGATTCTGGAATTGAATTTCTACCCATTTATTTAGGTCCTGTAATTGCGGCACCTTTATGGATTTTAGTACTGCGTCAAGTAATTAGAATTTCTAATCAACATAAAATTTCATCCATCGCAGATTTTATTTCATTGCGTTATGGAAACAATCGTTTTTTAGGAGCTTTAGTAACACTTATTTGCCTCTTTGGTACAATTCCATACATTTCATTACAACTAAAAGCAGTTTCAGAAACCTTCGCTATTATGTCAGATAGCAGTAGTTATGTTTCTACTCGCATATTTGACGATTCTACTTTTTACATCGCGTTATTATTAGCTGTTTTTGCCACTTTTTTTGGAACACAAAAAGCAGATGCTTCAGAAAAATACACGGGTATTATAGCCTCTGTAGCATTTGAATCTATTTTAAAACTGGTCTTCTTTTTAATTATAGGTATTTATGTCACCTATTACCTTTTTGATGGCACTAGCGATATCTATAACAAAATAGCAACTACAGATAATTTTAACGAACTCACGATGCTATCGGGATTAGAAGATGGTTTTAATTGGTTTTTTCTTATCGCTTTATCTTTTATGGCCATCTTTTTATTGCCGCGTCAATTTCAAGTTTCGGTGTTAGAAAATAACCGCGAAAAACATTTAAAGAAAGCTATATGGCTATTCCCACTCTATTTATTCTTATTTAATCTGTTTGTTATTTTCATTGCTTGGGCAGGTAAAATAACTTTCGGTGATAATGCAAATGCAGAATACTACTCTTTACTACTACCTATTGAAAATAGCAATACTTTTTTGGCAAGTCTCGTTTTTATTGGTGGTTTTTCTGCGGTAATCTCTATGGTGGTTGTATCAACACTAGCACTATCTATTATGGTTAGTAATAATCTTATTATTCCTTATGGTTTTTTAGATAAGTTCATAAAAAACCAAACAGAACGAAATGCAAAAAGCATTAAAAATATTCGTCGTATTTCTATTTTCTCTATCATCATTATTGCTTATTTCTTTTATATAACCTTTTCTAAAGAGCTATCCCTCTACTCTATTGGGCTTATTTCTTTTACCGTTATTTCACAATTAGCACCTTCATTTTTTATTGGTTTATACTGGAATCGTGGTTCTTCAAAAGGAGCTATTATTGGTATTATAATTGGGTTTTGTATCTCCATATACACCTTAGTGCTTCCGTTTACACTAGAAGCTTTTACAGGCTCTGATGATTTTACACAACATGGGCTTTATGGCATAGCAGCATTAAAACCCTACGCACTCTTTGGACTTGACTTTTTGAGGCCTCCAGCACATGCTTTTTTCTGGAGTATATTATTTAATATGTTAGCCTACTTATTCTTTTCTGTTATTACAAAAGGAAATTATAGAGAACGAAATTATGCAGAAATGTTTGTAGATAGTAAAAACTTTACCGCTTTACAAGACAGCGCATTAGTCTGGAAAGGTGAAGCTTACGTAGCAGACATTAAAAATGTGCTCGTTAGATTTTTAGGTGACTACAAAGCATCAAGAGCCTTACGTTTGTTTTTCACAAAATATAAATTGCCACAAGACACACAATTAGCAGATGCAAGACTTATTAATTTTTCTGAAAAGTTACTTACAGGTAGTATCGGGAGTGCTTCAGCAAAAATACTGATAGCCAGCGTGGTTAAAGAAGAACAAATAAGCCTTAGAGAAGTACTCAGAATTTTAGAAGAGTCTAAAGAGAATATTGTGAGTAATAAAATCTTAATCCAAAAATCTGATGAGCTATCACAATTATCTTCAAAATTAAAAGATGCCAATCAAGAATTAGTAGTAAAAGATAAACAAAAAGACGAATTTTTAGACTCTGTTGCGCACGAATTAAAAACACCCATCACAGGTATTAGAGCAGCCACAGAGCTTCTAATGGACGATGAAGATGATATGCCTAAAGAGATAAAAAAACAATTTCTTAAAAACATACTACAAGACTCAGACAGGCTTGGCAGACTTATCAATAACATACTTGATTTTGAAAAGCTAGAGACAGGTCGTTTACGTCTTAATATGGAATATACTGATATTCAAGAAACAATCAATAAAGCAGTCGCAAACACACAACATATTGCTGCTAAAAAAGGCATTATAATTCATATCAAAAATGTACATCGTTTTAAACTAGAATTTGATGAAGACAGAATACTTCAAGTGTTTACAAACTTAATCTCAAATGCTATAAAATTTTGTGAGCCAAAAATTGGGCGTATAGAAATTGATTATAAATTAGGAAACAATGCTTTAGAAATATCTGTAACAGATAACGGAAAAGGTATTCCTGCAGAAGATATAGCTTATGTATTTGATAAATTTTACCAATCACAACATCAAAACACGATAAAACCAGAAGGCAGTGGCTTGGGCTTAGCGATTACAAGACAAATAATAGAAAAACATAATGGTAAAATATGGACAGATAAGGACATAAAAATAGGCGCCAAATTTGTTTTTACGCTACCAATTAGTTAAATTGTGAGCTGATTTATGATGCACAAAATTTTAATTGTTGATGACGAGCCCAATATTGTAATGTCACTTGAATACGCTTTTAAAAAAAAGGGTTTTGAAGTGTTTATTGCGAGAGACGGAAGCGAAGCGTTAGAAATTGTAGAAAATCATATTCCTGATATTGTTTTATTAGATATCATGATGCCTAATGTAGATGGCTATCAAACATTACAACAAATAAAAAATAAACCGTTACTACAAGCTACAAAAGTAGTTTTCTTAACGGCTAAAAATAGAGCTTCAGATATTGAAAAGGGACTAAAACTTGGAGCAGATAAATATTTAACTAAACCTTTTTCAATAAAAAAAATAGTTTCAGAAATACAAGAACTATTAACATAAACGTGGTCTTATCAGACTATTAAATATTGGTTTTGTGTGCAAACAGACAATGTTTAATTTAAATTTTAAGACGTGAATTATCAAATAAAACCTCGTACATCAGATGTTCTACTGACCATCTATATTGTACTCACTTTGTTTTACAGACTTAAGTTTGAAAACGAAGCAGGTGTAAGCGCTATACAATCTCTTGTTATTGGCTTATGCCTTATAGCTATGCCTTGGGCACTAATAAAGCTAAAAATTCTCAACCCAGATTACTTCAATTTACTTAACCCTAAAAACTCAAAACAATGAGTTATCTTACCTATTATAAAGAGAGCATTGATAATCCAAAAGATTTTTGGAGAACACAAGCTAAGCAGTTAGCATGGCACAAGGAACCGCAAAATATTTTATCTAAAGACAAGCATGATTACAGCCAATGGCTAGAAGATGGTGAACTTAATTTAAGCTACCTATGCATTGACAAGCATATTAATGATGGCTTTGGAGATCAAAATGCTTTTATTTACGATTCGCCTGTAACCAATACAAAACAACACATTACTTTTAATCAGCTGCATGAAGAAGTTTCAAAACTAGCAGGCGGTTTACAAAGCCTAGGGCTCAAAAAGGGAGATACTACAATTATTTATATGCCTATGATCCCTCAAGCTGCATACGCTATGCTCGCTTGTGCAAGAATAGGTGTCATACATTCTGTAGTATTTGGCGGTTTTGCACCACACGAATTAGCAATTAGAATAGACGATTGTAAGCCAAAAGCAATAATCACAGCATCTAACGGTGTCGAAATTAAACGTATCATCCCATATAAACCTTTTGTAGACGAGGCTATTGATAAATCAACTCACAAACCAAGTAATGTTATTGTTTTTGACAGACAACTAGGTGTAGAGATTCCGAAGAAAGACTATGACGTAGATTTCACTAGTTTGATTGAAAACTCTTCTTCTATAGAAGCAGTGCCAGTTGCTTCTACACACCCTTCTTACATATTATACACCTCTGGAACTACAGGAACACCTAAAGGTATCATTAGAGATACAGGAGGGTATGCTACAGCATTAAAATTTTCGATAAAATACGTATATGGCGTTAATGAAGGTGAAACGTTTTGGGCAGCGAGTGATGTAGGCTGGGTTGTAGGTCATAGTTACATTGTTTACGGACCATTACTCAATAGAAATACCTCTATCATTTTTGAAGGAAAACCTATAAAAACCCCAGATGCTTCAACCTTTTGGCGTGTAATTAGTGAACATAAAGTAAAATCAATGTTTACTGCACCAACAGCTATTAGAGCTATTAAAAAAGAAGACCCTAATGGAGAAATGCTCAAAAAGTATGATCTATCTTCTTTAAAATATCAGTTTTTAGCCGGTGAAAGATGCGATGTAGCAACACTAACCTGGACGCAAGAAAAATTAAAAGTTCCAGTAATTGACCATTGGTGGCAAACAGAAAGTGGTTGGCCAATGATCGCTAATATGGTAGGCGTAAGCTTACAAGATGTAAAACCTGGATCTTCTGGACTACCAGTTTGTGGGTATAACATAAAAATAGTTAATGAAGACGGAGAAGAAGTTCAAGCTGGAACAGAAGGCTATGTCGTAATAAAACTACCATTACCTCCAGGAGCACTAAGCAACCTTTGGGGAAATCCTGAACGCTTTAAATCTGGTTATCTAGACCGTTTTCCTGGTTATTATTTTTCTGGTGACGGTGGTTATGCAGATGAAGATGGCTATATCTTTATCACCGGCCGTGTAGATGATGTAATAAACGTGGCAGGCCATAGATTATCTACTGCAGAGATGGAAGAAGTAGTCTCATCTCATAAAGAAGTTTCTGAATGTGCCGTTTTTGGCGTGCATTGCGAATTAAAAGGACAAAAACCTTTAGGATTAATCGTTCTAAGAACAGATGATATTCCTGATAAGGAAAGAATACAAAAAGAAATAATACAAGATGTTAGACGTGAAATTGGAGCCGTTGCTTCTTTTAGAGACGTTCACTTTGTAAAGCGATTACCAAAAACTCGTAGCGGTAAAACACTCCGAAAGTTATTGCGAAATATCGCTGACGAACATCAATATAATGTACCGTCAACCATAGATGACATATCTATAATTGACGAAATAAAATCAATCTATCAAGCCCAAAAAATCGGGATTCATAAATAAAATCAATTTGTTATGAGTAATTATCACATAAAACATTTAGAAGAATATTATCAAGTTTATAGAAAATCAGTTCGTAATCCCGAAGGTTTTTGGGAGGAGATTGCTGAAGAGCATTTTTTATGGAGAAAAAAATGGGATAACGTTTTAAGTTGGGATTTTAAAAAACCTGAAGTAAAATGGTTTGAAGGAGCACAACTTAATATCACTGAAAACTGTATTGACAGACACCTTGCTACTAGAGGTGACAAAACAGCTATTTTGTTTGAACCTAACGATCCTAAAGAAGGTTCTGAGCACATTACATACAAACAACTTCATCACCGTGTAAATAAATTTGCAAATGTCTTAAAAGAACAAGGCGTAAAAAAAGGAGACAGAGTTTGTATATATGTCCCTATGATTCCTGAATTAGCTATTTCTCTTTTAGCCTGTGCTAGAATTGGCGCTATTCACTCTGTAGTATTTGCTGGTTTTTCTTCAAAAGCACTTGCTACTAGAATTAATGATAGCGATTGTAAAATGGTTATTACCTCAGATGGTTCTTACCGAGGTTCAAAAACAATTGATTTAAAAGGAATTGTAGACGAAGCTCTTGAATCTTGCGAAGGGGTAGAAAAAGTACTCGTTGCAAAGAGAATTAACTCAGACATTAACATGAAAGAAGGTCGCGATTTATGGCTACAACCATTACTAGACGCTGCTTCAGACCAATGTAAAGCAGAGGTAATGAATGCTGAAGACCCACTATTTATTTTATACACTTCTGGCTCAACAGGAAAACCTAAAGGAATGGTTCACACCACCGGTGGTTATATGGTTTATACCGCTTATACATTTAAAAATGCATTTCAATATCGAGAAAACGATGTGTACTGGTGTACTGCAGACATTGGATGGATTACTGGTCATAGTTATATTGTTTATGGCCCATTAGCAAACGGTGCAACTACTGTGCTTTTTGAAGGTGTACCAAGTTATCCAGATTTTGGTCGTTTTTGGGATATTGTAGATAAGCATAAAGTAAACCAATTTTACACAGCGCCTACTGCAATTAGAGCATTAGCTAAACAAGGCGTAGAAATTGTAGAAAAATATGACCTATCCTCTTTAAAAGTACTAGGAAGTGTTGGAGAACCAATAAACGAAGAAGCTTGGCACTGGTATAATGACAACATAGGTAAAAACAACAGTCCGTTAATCGATTCTTGGTGGCAAACAGAAACTGGCGGAATTATGATTACCCCTATTCCTTATGTAACACCTACAAAACCCACCTATGCAACATTGCCTTTTATAGGTGTGCAACCATGCTTAATGGATGAAAATGGAAAAGAATTAAAAGGAAATCAAGTAGATGGAAGGCTGTGTATTAAGTTTCCATGGCCAAGTATCGCAAGAACCATATGGGGAGATCATCAACGCTATAAAGACACTTATTTTTCAACATACGAAAACATGTATTTTACAGGTGACGGCGCCCTTAGAGATGAAGTAGGTTACTATAGAATTACCGGAAGAGTAGATGATGTTATTATCGTTTCTGGACACAATCTAGGTACAGCTCCAATAGAAGATGCCATAAATGAACACCCTGCCATTGCAGAAAGCGCTATTGTAGGCTTTCCACACGAAGTTAAAGGAAGCGCACTATATGGCTATATCACTCTAAAAGATGCTGGAGAAAGCAGAAAACATGATAATCTACGCAAAGAGATTAATCAATTAATTTCTGATAGAATAGGCCCAATATCTAAATTAGAAAAAATTCAATTTACAAATGGTCTTCCTAAAACTCGAAGTGGAAAAATTATGCGTCGTATTTTACGTAAAATTGCTGAAAAAGACACTAGCAATTTAGGTGATACAAGTACATTATTAAACCCTGAATGTGTTCAGGAAATAATTGACAACGCACTATAAACAAACCATAAGTAAATAAAAAAGCGCTATTAAGAAGTTTCTTAATAGCGCTTTTTTTTATAGCAATTGGTTACAAAAAATAACAATCATTCACCTTGCTGATTGGTATGTTTACTCTGAAATGTTATGAAATTTATTTAACTGGTCTTCCTTAAATACCATTGTTCTGTGTGGAAAAGGAATCTCTATACCTTCTTTATCAAAACGCTTTTTTATACTTTCATATAAGTCACATTTCATCACAAAAGACTCCGAAAAATTATTAGCCCAAGCCCAGGCCCTTAACGTAACTGCAGAATCATCTAACCCAATAACACGTACAACTACTTTATCTACATTATTAAATTTATCAATGTCAGACCTATTATCTATAATATTAGGGTGATTTTCACACTCTTCACAAATAATATGTTTTGCTAAATCTATATCACTATCGTATGAAATACCAATCTCAATCCATTGACAACACTTACGCTCACCTAAATCATAATTAATTAATTTTTCTTTATTAATTATTGCATTAGGAATGACAATCATTTTATTTTCATAGTTCCGGATAATGGTGTGTCGCAAAGTAATATCTGTAACAGTACCTACCATCGTTTCGTCTACCTTAATAATATCTCCTAACTTAAAAGGTTTAAAGGCGATTATAAAAATACCACCTACAAGATTTGACAACGCTTCTTGTGATGCTACACCCGCTACAACAGCTACTACCCCTGCTCCTCCAAGTGCCGTAACTGCGAAACTTCGCATAGAATCAAAAGCAATGAGCGCTAAAATCCCTCCAATAAAATACACTCCAAATATGGCTACATAACTTAAAAACTTATAACTAGTAGTATCTTCTTTTTCACTTATTTTTTGTTTTATCTTTCGTTTAAACCAAGTTTGGACTAACGAAGCAGCAACTAATGTTGCAACGGCTACCATACCTAAATATAGAACCAGCATAAAATTATCTTTTGCAACCTTATATTGATCTTTATCAATTATGATAAAAGTTAATGCCATAAAACCCAATACAATCCATAAGGCATTTAATGTTTTCTGGATTAGATTTACAGTCGCTGGAACTTCACCAGGATTTTTTAGATGTGACCGTTTCACTAACCAATTATGTAATAACTTGGTAACAAAACGCAATAATAGCACAATACTAATAACAAAGATTACATAAATAATTACCTGCTTATGTGTGTTAAAAAATTCTATCATTAGGCTACGTTTTCTTTTATAATGTACTGAAACAACATACTATCACTATACAATAAAAGTGTATTTGCAAACTCTTCATTTATTGAATTATGAACCAAAAAAATAACTTTCATAGAAGGACTAAATACCAGAGCCTTTAAAAAAAGAAATATTCGCTCTAAATCCTCTTTTGTGTATGCAGACGGAATACGCACTTCAAGTTTTGGTTTTGCACTTTCTTTATAGTAGAACATAATTTAAATATATGGCTTTAAGAACCTATTAGCTGTCTTAATTATTTTTTCCAATTGTTTATTAACTTTAAGCTTTCCTCTTGATAATATTCAATAAAAGCTGCAAACTCCTTAAGCTCTATATTAAAGTTCTCCGTTTCAACTGTTCTGTTTTCATAAATCTCATTTATGATCTCTTTATAAGGCGTTAATGCATTCATTCTATCTCTAAAACTATTTTGCCATTCCCCCAATTTAGAGTAAAAATAACGTTTACGATCTCCAGGCTTTGTTTTGTAACCAACTTGCCCCATCATCAGTAAAGTATTAATAGCGTTACTGGTGGCACTTTTACTAAGATCTAAAGCCTCTCTTACATAATCAAAAGTAAGCGCTTCGCTATCAGCAACAACTAATAAAGCATTTACTCTAGCAGAAGCAGGCGATAAGCCCATTCCTTCTTGAATGACTCCAAAACGCTCAATAAGTTCTTTTTGCTTGGTGGTCAGATTTTGTTTCATAATGGAAACAAAGATACTAAGTTTTTATTGTTCTGTAAAAAAAGAACTAAAAAAACCAAATAGATATAGACATAAAAAGACATTCTAATTTGAGGAGTAATAAAAAAAGGGAACATAAATGTATTAAAACAAAAAATCCTTGAAAATCGTATGATTTACAAGGATTAAAAGTGAGCCCGACAGGATTCGAACCTGTGACCGCCTCCTTAGAAGGGAGGTGCTCTATCCAGCTGAGCTACGAGCCCGTAGCTTTTAGGAAATCGATAAAATTTTGTAATAAATATAGTCGGGGTGGCAGGATTCGAACCTGCGGCCTCCACGTCCCAAACGTGGCGCGATAACCGGGCTACGCTACACCCCGAATGGATTATTAGTTTCAAGGCGTACTTGAAATACCATAAAGTAATTAGAAAATAGTCGGGGTGGCAGGATTCGAACCTGCGGCCTCCACGTCCCAAACGTGGCGCGATAACCGGGCTACGCTACACCCCGTAAACTTTCTAATTTACTTACTTATTACTTGCGGAGAGACAGGGACTCGAACCCTGGCGACAGTCACCCGTCGACAGATTAGCAATCTGCTCCATTACCACTCTGGCACCTCTCCGTTTTTTGTTAAAGAACTTACAATAAAATTGCGGATGCAAAACTAGTTTTTCATTTCAATATTAACAAACAAATTAGCACTTTTTTTTATATTATTTTACAAAAACCTATTAATCAGGATACTCCACCCTCAGGTGATAGATGTTATTTAGCTTCTTCTTGAGTACTTTCTTGATTAATTCGATTTCCTTAAGTGTAATATTAGCATTTAAAAACTGTCCCTGCTCTAATTGAGAGTTAATAATTTTTTCAACAAACGCCTCAATTTTAGTAGAAGTTGGCTCTTTTAAACTCTTACTAGCCGCCTCTACACTATCTGCCATCATTAATATTGCAGTCTCTTTACTAAATGGTGTTGGACCTGGGTATCTAAAATCTACCTCATTAGCTTCTCCTTTAGCATCTAACTCTTTCTTATAAAAATAATAAACTAAGCTTGTTCCGTGATGCGTTCTAATAAAATCAATTACACGATCTGGCAATTTATGTTTTCTAGCTATTTCAATACCTTTTATCACATGATCGATAATAATTCTAGCACTTTCTTTTGGGTCAATCTCATTTAAAGTATTTACAGAATTTACCTGATTTTCAGTAAATAAAGTAGGGTTTGGCATTTTTCCAATATCATGATATAAAGCCCCTACTCTAATTAACATTGCATTGGCTCCTATTTCATTAGCAGCAGCCTCTGCGAGATTTGCTACATTTAAAGAATGATGAAACGTTCCTGGAGCTTTATTTGCTAATTCTTTCAGTAATTTACTATTAGTATCACTAAGCTCTAACAAAGAAACATCTGACACCATACCAAATATCTTTTCGTACACATAAATTAACGGATGAGCAAATAAAGTTGCTAATCCACAGAGTATGAAATAGCCAAATGTAGTCCATTTCATTGTCTCTATATTTCCTTCTTGAATAATAAAAAACGCAAAATAACCTACAATATAAACCAAGGTAATCTGACCTACAGATATAAATAAATTTGCTCTGCGATATAATTCTGAAACACTAAGTATTGTAACAATTCCTGCAATAATCTGCAAAAACATAAATTCAAAACTATTAGGCACTACAAAACCTAAAAGTAAAATAGTTAACACATGAACTAAAAGCCCTAGTCTTGGATCAAAAAACGCTTTTAATATCAAGGGAAGTATACATAAAGGAACTACATATACTAACTCCGCTCCTATTTCTTTTACTATGAAAGTAGTAAGCAGAACCATTAAAACAACATTAAAAAATATGAAGGTCACCTTTGTATTATTTTCAAAAACTTCACTTCTAAACCTTTTTAGAAATAACATAAGCATTAAAAAAACAAGGGACACCAGTAACGAATACCCTACTAGCAACCAATGATAGTTAGACTGATTCCAGATTTGAGATTGGTACTCTTCTTTAAGCGAATTTAAAATTTGATATTTTTCTCCCTCTACAACTTCTCCCTTAGCTATAATTCTACCTCCTTTTTCAATGACACCACGATTGGGATTTATATTTCTTATTTCAGAAATAACGGCCTCTTCCGTTAATTTTACATCAAGCACAATATTCCCTTGAACAGAACGCCCTACTAATTTTGACAACAAAGGCCCTATATCACTATAAACTTTTGGTGAAACAGAAGATTCTATTTTTTTAGATAATTCTTTAATATTAAAAAGCTGATTGTATGTTGCTTCTGTAAATTCACGATCATTTTTTATGTAAATAAGACGATCTGGGTTATAATTATAGATCTTCTCTATAACCCCTGTCTTATAAATATCATCAAAAATACCTTCTGCTATTTTTAGTGTTTTTCTTTTTGAAATATTAAAAAGTGTATCATTATAAATCTGATCTAAAAGAACTACAAACTCTTGTTTACTATTTTCTACAACACGCTTATCTACATCAAAATAAGGAATAGAAGTCTCTCTAATAGCGTTTTCTTCTTTTCTAATAGTAGATTGATCCTTCTTGATAGTAAAACTAAATGGAGCGTATAAATTCTCGTATTGCCAAGGTTTCCCTTTTTGAATATCATATTTAAACTGCCCCCCTTTAGGCAACAAATAAATAACCAATACCGTAGCAATTACAAAAAGAAAAATCTTGTAAATACGCGACTGATGTTCTGTTAGAAAGGTAAATATTTTTTTCATAAACTATAGCTCAAGGGTAAAGGTAGCACATAGACTGCATTAATCCCAAAGTCAAAAGTATATTGATTGAAATTATGAGATTAAATATGTAAATTTGCCATCATTTTAAATAAGGGGAATCTCCTTTTTTATTTTCAAATTTTTAAAAAACATTAAACCATATTATGAGCAAAGAAGTCGTTATCGTTTCAGCAGCAAGAACACCTATTGGTAGCTTTATGGGGAGTTTATCTTCTGTATCTGCAGCCAAATTAGGAAGTACAGCAATTAAAGGTGCATTAGACAAAATAAGCTTAGACCCATCTTTTGTTCAAGAAGTTTTAATGGGCAATGTAGTACAAGCAGGTGTAGGTCAAGCTCCAGCACGCCAAGCAGCTCTAGGCGCTGGAATCCCAAATACCGTACCTTGTACAACAATAAACAAAGTTTGCTCTTCTGGTATGAAAACTGTAATGCAAGCGGCACAGAGTATCGCCCTTGGTGATGCAGATATAATTGTTGCCGGAGGAATGGAAAATATGAGTTTGATCCCTCATTACATGTATTTACGTAATGGACAAAAATTTGGACCAGCAACAATGATTGATGGCATGCAAAAAGACGGTCTTGTAGATGCCTATGACAATAATGCAATGGGTGTTTGCGCAGACGCATGTGCTACAAAATATGAATTTAGCAGAGAAGATCAAGATGCATTTGCTATTGAATCTTATACACGTTCTGCAAAAGCTTGGGAAGCAGGAAAGTTTAATGACGAGGTTGTACCCGTAGCTGTACCACAAAGACGAGGAGACGCTATTATTGTTTCTGAAGATGAAGAATTCAAGAATGTAAAATTAGAAAAAATACCTGCTTTACGCGCTGCCTTTTCTAAAGAAGGAACCGTAACAGCTGCAAATGCATCCACAATTAATGACGGTGCAGGTGCCGTAGTCTTAATGAGTGCAGAAAAAGCAAAAGAATTAAACTTAACACCATTAGCTACCATTAAAGGTTATGCAGATGCTGCACATGAACCAGAATGGTTCACTACAGCTCCAAGTAAAGCCTTACCTAAAGCTTTAGCAAAAGCAGGTGTTGCTCAAAGTGATGTAGATTATTTTGAATTTAATGAAGCTTTTGCTGTAGTTGGATTAGCAAACATGAAAATACTTGACATAGACCCTTCAATCGTAAACGTAAACGGAGGAGCCGTATCATTAGGGCATCCACTTGGATGTAGTGGTGTTCGTATTCTTATCACACTTATTAATGTTTTAAAACAAAACGGAGGAAAACTAGGAGCCGCAGCTATCTGTAATGGTGGTGGTGGAGCTTCTGCAATGGTTATCGAACTAGCCTAACCTTTTATTTTCTCTAATGAATTACGGTGTATGTAATCTTGGCATTGTGCCACTTCGTTTAGAACCTGCAGATACTAGTGAAATGGTCTCGCAGGTACTTTATGGTGAATCTTTTAAAATACTTGAACAACGCAAAAAATGGAGTAAAATCCGACTAGCGTTTGACAAGTATGAAGGATGGATTGACAACAAACAACATATCGAAATTTCTGAAGAACAATACAATGCACTACAGATAGACACACCGCAATTATCATCAGATTTAGTAGACTTTGTCACTATTGAAAACGAACAATTGCTCTCTATCTGTTTAGGCAGCACTATTAGTTCTACAAATGTACTGCACCATCATTTTGAGGGAAACACACAACAAATTCAAAATGATAAAAGTGAACTAGTTAAAACAGCATTACTATACCTAAACACACCTTATCTATGGGGTGGTAAAACCCCTTTCGGCATTGATTGTAGTGGTTTTACCCAAATGGTTTACAAACTAAATGGGCATAAAATACTACGTGATGCTAGCCAGCAAGCAACATTAGGCGAACCTTTAAGCTTTATAGAAGAAAGCGAACCAGGTGACTTAGCCTTTTTTGATAATGCAGAAGGAAACATTGTTCATGTAGGTATCATAATGGAAGATAACTATGTAATCCATGCGCACGGAAAAGTCAGAATTGACAGGCTAGACCACACAGGTATATTTAATAATGACCTAAGAAGACACAGTCATAAATTACGGGTAATAAAACGTATTGTATAAAAAAAGGGCAACGAATTTCGTTGCCCTTTTTTATATTCATAAAGAAGAAATCTACATTCCCTCTACTTTCGCTTTTAAAGCTTGATATTTTGCATCTTCACCAAGTTGACTATAAAGCGACATTAATTGCTTCATTAAATTTGTGTTATCAACTTCTGTCTCCACTGCAATCGCTCTTTCTAAATAAGGTACCACTTCTTTAAATAAGTTAGTACGTTCTTCTTTAAGCTCTTCATATCTTGCATTGTCTGCACTAGAAGTTCCAAGAGAGTTCATTTCATCAACAATCCCTTTTTCAAGTCCTAATTTTACAATAGCATAGTTCATTAGTGCATCTCTGTAATCTGGCTTTAGCTCTATAGCTTTCTCATAATAAGAGAAGGCTTTATCTAATTTGCCTATTTGAGTAGCACCAACACCTAAATTAAAGTATAATTCTGGATTAGTAGGATCTGTCGCAACAACTTTCTCCATTAAACTATTAAACTCTTCAAAGTTTTCAAGTTTAGCCGCAAGGTTAGCTTGAGCTATTAAAATACTAACATCATCTGGATTCTCTGCAACAGCTTTACTTAAAAAGTCTTTAGCCTCATCTGTTTTACCCATTTCAATATAAACAGATGCTACATTCTTATAAATATCTGCTTTTTTAGAAGCTTCTTTTTTAGTTTCTGGCTTGATATATTGCTGTGCTTGCACCATAATATCACGCTCTCTTTTTGAAGGAAACGTCTTTACTTCTCCAGTTGCCTTATCAGTTGCTACATAAGTCTCTACACTACCATCATAGCCTAAGTCTAATAAGGTTTGATAATAACTAATAGCAGTATCAAACTCTTTAGCATTTTGAGCATTATTAGCTGCTACATATAAATACAATGTATCTACTTTACTTATCTGATAACTTGCATACAATTTTTCTGAAGCAAGTTTATATCTTTCCGCTTTTTGATCCTCTATAGCATCATTAACAAGGTTAGATTTCAATTCTGAAATACCATCAGATAAAGATGATGAAACTTTTCCTGACGCATCTGTCGCCATCTTAAAAGCTTCTGCAGCCAATTTCATTTTTTCTAAATCATTGTTTGCAGACTTAGATAAAGCAATTCCTTTTACTTCGTAGAAGAGCGCTTTCTGACTATCATCTGCTTCAGACAATAATGGTTCGGCGATTGCTAATTGAGACATTACCTCTGTATAATCTCCAGATTTAAGCGCTTTTTGTGCTTTTTTAATTTCCTTTTTTTGTCCAAAGGATACAGCTGTAACAAGTAACAATGCTCCTGCTGTAATAATAACTTTTTTCATTTGATAAGGGGTTTATAAATTTGTTAGTTTAGTATTGTTTATTCTTCTTCATTACTATCAAGAGATGTGCCATCAACCTCAACACCTTCTACTTCAACAGCTTCTGCATCTTCCACTTCATTTTCATCCTTCATTACTTTTGCAACTGCAGCAATAGAGTCATCTTCTCTTACTTTGATTAATCGTACTCCTTGTGTTGCACGACCCATAACTCGTAAACTAGATACATCCATACGAATAGCGATACCAGATTTATTAATAATCATTAAATCATCACTATCAATTACGTTTTTAATAGCCACTAGCTGACCTGTCTTTTCAGTTACATTAATGGTCTTAACACCTTTTCCGCCACGATTAGTAATTCTATAGTCTTCAATACTAGAACGTTTACCATACCCTTTATCTGAAACTACAAGAATTTCAGATTCCAAGTCATTAATCGCAATCATACCTACAACTTCATCATTATCGTCTGCTAATCTAATACCACGTACCCCTGAAGCATTACGCCCCATTGGTCTTGTTTTACTTTCTTCAAAACGAATAGCTTTACCACTCTTAACAGCAAGCATCACCTGACTGTCACCTCTAGTAAGTTTTGCTTCTAGTAACTCATCATCATCTTTAATTGTAATGGCGTTAATACCATTTGTTCTTGGACGAGAATATTGTTCAAGAGGAGTTTTCTTCACTTGACCTTTCTTCGTTGCCATAATCACATAACGACTGTTCACATACTCTTCATCTTTAAGATCTTGAGTACAAATAAACGCCATTACCTTGTCATCTGGCTCTATATTAATAAGGTTTTGTATGGCACGACCTTTAGATGTTTTACTACCTTCTGGTATTTCAAACACACGCATCCAGAAACATTTCCCCTTTTGGGTAAAAAACAACATATATTGGTGGTTTGTTCCAACAAATAGATGTTCTAAGAAATCTTCATTACGAGTTGCAGATGCTTTTTGCCCTACCCCTCCTCTATTCTGAGTTTTATATTCTGTAAGTGATGTTCTCTTAATATAACCTGCGTGAGAAATAGTTAATACAACCTGCTCATCTGGTATGAGATCTGTAATACTTACATCTCCACCCGCATATTCAATTACAGAACGACGATCATCACCATACTTTCTTTGTACCTCAAGAAGTTCTTCTTTTATAATGTTCATTCTACGCTCTTTATTTGCTAGAATGTCCTTATAATCTGCAATTGTTTTCATTAACTCCTCATACTCAGCACGCAATTTGTCTTGTTCTAGTCCTGTTAATTGACGTAGACGCATTTCGACAATTGCTTTTGCCTGTATTTCTGTAAGCTTAAACGCTTCAATTAAAGCTGCTCTAGCTTCATCTGCATTTGCAGAAGCACGAATTAAACGAATCACCTCATCAATGTTATCTGATGCTATGATTAACCCTTCTAATATATGTGCACGCTCATTTGCTTTACGTAACAAATACTCTGTACGACGCACTACCACCTCGTGACGATGCTCTACAAAATAGTGAATCAATTCTTTTAGATTCAATAACTGAGGACGTCCATTTACTAAGGCAATATTATTTACACTAAAACTAGATTGTAACGCCGTGTACTTATATAAGGTATTTAATACGATATTAGGAATAGCATCACGCTTCAAGATATAAACAATACGCATACCGTTTCTATCAGACTCGTCACGTATATTAGCAATACCCTCTATCTTTTTTTCGTTAACAAGATCGGCTGTTTTCTTAATCATATCAGCCTTATTAACTTGATATGGTATTTCGCTAACAATGATGCATTCACGACCCTGAACCTCTTCAAAAGAAGCTTTTGCTCTCATCACTACACGCCCTCTTCCTGTATGAAAAGCATCTTTTACACCATCGTATCCATAAATTATTCCTCCTGTAGGAAAATCAGGTGCTTTGATGTGCTCCATCAATCCATCTATTGTAATTTCATCATCATCAATATATGCAAGCGTTCCATTTACCACTTCTGTCAAGTTGTGTGGTGGCATATTTGTCGCCATCCCCACTGCAATACCAGAAGCACCATTAATTAACAACCCTGGAATACGCGTAGGAAGTACCTTTGGCTCCATAAGCGTATCATCAAAGTTAAGCTGATGATCTACAGTTTCTTTATCAATATCTGCTAGCATATCTTCTGAAATACGCTGCATTCTTGCTTCGGTATAACGCATTGCTGCAGGACTATCTCCATCAATAGAACCAAAGTTACCCTGACCATCTACTAACATATAACGCAAGCTCCACTCTTGAGCCATACGCACCATCGCATCATATACAGATGTATCACCGTGTGGGTGATACTTACCTAGTACTTCTCCTACAATTCTTGCCGATTTTTTATGTGCCCCAGTAGCTCTAATTCCAAGCTCATGCATTCCAAACAAAACACGTCTATGCACTGGTTTCATCCCATCACGCACATCTGGTAGTGCACGTGACACAATTACAGACATCGAGTAATCGATGTAAGCAGACTTCATTTCATCTTCAATATTAATCGAAATCAATTTTTCGCCGTCAGCCATATTCTAATTTTCTTTATTTTTATAGTTATTATAACAGAGAAGCAATATACAGTAATTTGAGGGTATAAGAAGGGGTTTAGTGGTCTGTTTTCAACGTTTTTATTAACAAAAAACCACCCTCTATTCGTTAATAACTATGCTGTCATAACTTTTGTATATCGTCGTTTTTTTTGTCATTTTACTTCCTAGCTTCACAAGGAGGCATAATTATTGCTCATATAGAGTAATATTTACTATTTTTAGACGAAAGGACACGATAGCTATGGATGATAATTTTTCCCCAAGAGTAAAAGACGTAATTGCATACAGTAAAGAAGAAGCATTGCGCTTAGGTCACGATTTTATTGGCACTGAGCATTTAATGTTAGGCCTATTACGCGATGGTGACGGCAAAGCTGTAACCATCTTAAATGCATTAGAAATAGACCTAAGCCATTTAAGACGAAAAGTAGAAATTCTTAGCCCTGCAAATCCAATTCCTGGAATAGCAACTAACGATAAGAAAAACCTACATTTAACAAGACAAGCAGAGCGTGCTTTAAAAACGACATTTCTGGAAGCTAAATTATTTCAGAGTACATCGATTAACACAGCACACTTATTACTCTGTATTTTACGTAACGAAAACGACCCTACCACTAAACTTCTCAACAAAATGAAAGTTGATTATGATGGTGTAAAGGACCAATTTAAAGTAATGATGGCAAACGATGAAGACTACATAGACAGCCCATCTTCAGAATCATTTCCGAATGAGGATGAAAATAGAGGTTCAGAAGAAAATGAGAACGAAAATGTTTTTGGGGGTACACCTAGTACGCCAAAAAGTAATAAAAAATCCAAAACTCCAGTTTTAGATAATTTCGGTAGAGACTTAACCGCAATGGCAGATGAAGGGAAACTTGATCCTGTAGTTGGGCGTGAGAAAGAAATACAACGTGTATCACAAATTTTAAGTAGAAGAAAGAAAAACAATCCGCTTCTAATTGGTGAACCTGGTGTTGGTAAATCTGCCATCGCAGAAGGACTTGCGCTACGTATAGTGCAACGCAAAGTATCTAGAATTCTTTATGACAAACGTGTTGTTACTTTAGACCTTGCTAGTATTGTTGCTGGAACAAAATACCGTGGGCAGTTTGAAGAAAGAATGAAGGCCGTAATGAACGAGCTTGAAAAGAATGATGACATTATTCTTTTTATTGATGAAATACACACCATTGTTGGTGCTGGAGGAGCTACCGGCTCTCTTGATGCTTCTAACATGTTTAAACCAGCTTTAGCAAGAGGCGAAATACAATGTATAGGTGCCACTACGCTTGATGAGTATAGACAATATATTGAAAAAGACGGAGCGCTAGAAAGAAGATTTCAAAAAGTAATCGTAGAACCTACTTCTGTTGAAGAAACTATTGAAATATTAAATAACATTAAAGATAAGTACGAGTCTCATCATAATGTTACTTACACAGACGATGCACTTGAAGCTTGTGTTAATCTTACCAATAGATATATGACAGAGCGTTTTTTACCAGATAAAGCAATTGATGCTCTAGATGAAGCTGGGTCTCGTGTTCATATCACAAATATTAATGTTCCTGAAAAAATATTAAAACTTGAAACTGAGCTTGAAGCCGTAAGAGAAAACAAAAATGCAGTCGTAAAAAAACAAAAATACGAAGAGGCAGCAAAGCTTCGTGATGATGAAAAGAACTTAGAAAAAGAACTTGCCATTGAACAAGAACGTTGGGAAGAAGAATCTAAACTACATCGCGAAAAAGTGGGTGAATCTGAGGTTGCAGAGGTTGTATCTATGATGACAGGTATTCCTGTAAATAGAATTGCACAAACAGAAAGCAATAAACTTTCACAATTACCTACACTTATAAAAGGTAAAGTAATTGGGCAAGATGAAGCGGTAAGCAAGGTTACCAAAGCGATACAACGTAACAGAGCTGGACTTAAAGATCCTAATAAACCTATTGGATCGTTTATCTTTTTAGGACAAACCGGGGTGGGTAAAACGCAACTTGCAAAAGTGTTAGCAAAACAACTTTTTGACAGTGATACAGCTCTTGTTCGTATAGACATGAGTGAATACATGGAGAAATTTTCAATTTCAAGACTTGTAGGAGCACCTCCAGGATATGTAGGCTATGAAGAAGGTGGGCAATTAACAGAAAAAGTACGTCGCAAACCTTATGCAGTAATATTGCTTGATGAAATAGAAAAAGCACACCCAGATGTATTTAACATCTTACTACAAGTACTAGACGACGGGCACATTACAGATAGTTTAGGACGTAAAATTGATTTCAGAAACACTATAATTATTATGACTTCAAACATTGGAGCTCGTAAATTAAAAGATTTTGGACAAGGCGTTGGTTTTGGAACTTCAGCAAAAATGAATCAGGCAGATGCAAATGCAAAATCTGTAATTGAGCAAGCCCTTAAGAAAGCTTTTGCTCCAGAATTTTTAAATCGTGTGGATGACGTTGTAGTATTTAACGCACTAGAACGCGAAGACATTCATAAAATTATTGACATTGAACTTGACAAACTTCTAGTACGCATTAGTGACTTGGGTTATACTCTTAATTTGACAAGCAAAGCAAAGGACTACATTGCTGACAAAGGCTTTGATAAAGATTACGGTGCAAGACCACTTAAACGTGCTATACAGAAGTACATTGAAGACAGTTTAGCCGAAGAAATAATTAATTCTAACTTAGAAGAAGGAGATACCATAACAATGGACCTCGATGATAAAACAGAAGAATTAACAATTAAAATTAAGAAAAGTAAAAAAACTACCGAATCTTAATTAAATTTTAATTTAAAAACCACTTAAAAGCATTTTTAAGTGGTTTTTTTTATCTTTAAAGACAAACAATTTAAAGCTAAGGCTATATCTTAACCATTTGCTCCTCCTAAAAATGCCCACAACTACAATATTACCTTTTTGCGAGATCATTTTTTCTCAAAACTATATGATCGCTACAGTAAATACAGGTGTAAGTATGACAAAAGAGAATAGTAAAGTTCTTAACGAATTAGCATTAGACCACTTTAAAGATAGATATTTTGTTTATATCTCAAATAGAATTAATTCTTATTCCGTTGATCCAAATGTTTATAGTATTTATTCTAAAAACATAAAAGGATACGCTGTTGTATCTAACAACGAAATAGCAATTGCTAGTGCTAATTTTGAAAGCAATTTTACAGAAATACCTTTTGAAGTTTTTAGCACAATCGAAAAGGCTGTTTCTTGGACAGATAAAATACTAAATGTTTAATAAACGATTACTTTTTTCACCTTAACAAAAGATTCGCCCTTTACTTTTAAAAAATAAACACCCTGTTTTAAATGGGCTGTATCAACACTTGTTTCAAACAACTGCTTTACATCTTTATACAAAATCTCTTTACCCCCAAGATCAAACAACTGATACTCAATTATTTCCTTACTACTCTTAATTGACAATTTATCTTGTTCATTAATTATCAAAAAATTGGTATTAGTAAACACCTCGCCTACATCTAGAATTGTTGGCGTACAATCCTCTACAATATCAAAGTCTGCATAAAAACTATTACCATTTCTAAATGCACAACTTACACGACCAGCACTATTTGTAGATGGGTTTCCTCCAGGAGCATTAGGTAATGATAAAGAGCCAAGCCCTTCTACCCAAACAGCATCCCAAGTACTTATAGTATTCCCTAAAGATGGCGAGAAATAAAAATGTTTATACAAGTTACCATCTGCAAGTTCTAACATTTCAGTTTCGATTAAAGTAAACATTCCTCCATTTTCTGGAAATGGCGAAACAGGATTAATCATTTCAAACTCCTCACCTATTTCTAAAGAAAAATCGTAGAGCAAATACTCTCTAAATACACCACCAATTATTGTTGCTAAATAAACTTGCTTATTTGCGAGATCTTCTCTTAACAAAAACTCCCTTGAAATATAATGATAGCCATCTAAAACTTTATATAAATTACCCTCCACCTTCATAGTACCGTCAGTATAGTACACATCTTCGTTACAAACTCCTTCATAACAAGTAGTAAAATGCCATTCATTTACCTCAGCAAGCATAGGGGTATATTCTTGTGCATTTAAAACAACACTAAAGAAAATAACAATTAAGCAAGTAATATTTTTCATAGTTTTAAAACATCAAATCTCCATCAACAGAAAAACTCTGTAAAAAAGCAACAGAAGCATGGATGTCATTTGCCAACAACCTATCTTCTTCTACAAAAGGAACCGAGTCTCTATATGATTCTAATAAAGATTCTAACAACAACGATGTTTTTTTAGGCCTTCTAAACTCGATAGCCTGAGACGCATTCATTAATTCTATCGCTAATATGGTTTCTATATTATCTACAATACGTAATAATTTAGTCGCCCCATTTGCCCCCATACTCACGTGATCTTCTTGCCCATTTGAAGACACAATAGAATCTACAGATGCTGGAGTACAAAGTTGTTTATTTTGACTCACAATACTAGCTGCAGTATATTGCGGAATCATAAAGCCACTATTTAAACCTGGATTATTCACTAAAAACGCAGGTAAATCTCTCAATCCAGAAACTAGTTGATATGTTCTTCTTTCTGAAATATTCCCTAGTTCTGCCATAGCGACACCCAAATAATCAAAGGCTAGCGCAAGGGGTTGTCCATGAAAATTTCCGCCAGAAATAATTAAATCCTCTCCTACAAATATGTTAGGATTGTCTGTTACACTATTAATTTCTGTTTTTACTGTTTTATGTACAAAATTCAAGGTGTCTTTCGTTGCACCATGCACTTGTGGAATACACCTAAAAGAGTAAGGATCTTGTACTTTTTTGTTTACAGAAGCACCTATCTCACTATCGGTTAAAATTTCATTAATATTCTCTGCCGTTTTAACCTGCCCTCTATGAGGTCGCACCAAATGCACCAAAGCATTAAAAGGACTCATATTACAATCAAAAGCATCTATTGAAAGTGCTCCAATTAAATCTGCTAAGTAAGACATTTTATAACTCTTAAGTAGACAATACACACCATAAGCGCTCATAAACTGCGTACCATTTAACAATGCTAACCCTTCTTTTGCAAGTAATGTTATGGGTTGCCAATCGTGATTTTTCAAGACTGTTTCTGAAGCAACAATAGTATCTCCATCATACACCTCTCCTTTTCCCAAAAGAGGCAATGCTAAATGTGCTAAAGGAGCCAAATCTCCAGAAGCACCTAGACTACCTTGTGTGTAAATAACAGGTAAAATATTGTTATTATAAAAATCTACCAAGCGCTGTACCGTTACTAACTGCACACCACTATGCCCATAACTTAAAGACTGAATTTTAAGCAACAACATTAACTTTACTATCTTTTTTGGCACTTTCTCTCCTGTTCCGCAGGCATGAGACATTACTAGGTTTTCTTGTAATTGCGATAGGTTTTCTGAAGAAATCTCAACATCACACAAAGAACCAAATCCTGTATTAATACCATAAATAGGTGTGTCACTATTTTTTATCTTATTCTGTAAATAAGTATGTGCTTTATTAATTTTTGCAACTGCCTCTTCAGACAACTCAAGTCTTTTATCATTCTCTATAATATCTTTTAATAATGATAAGTCTAAAAGCTGCGTACTAATGTAATGTGTGTCTCTCATATATTTTCAAATCTACTTTGTAAAAATACGATTCTAGTTAAGGTTTTCCTAAATTTATTGTAGTGACTTGATTCCTTTTAACTTTGCAACACATTAAAAAAAACATCCCATGAAAAAACTACTATTACTCCTTTCTGCAATCACAATAGTAGCTTGCACAGAAGAGAAAAAAATGAATGATTATGTTACATTCTCTGGTAAGATTACAAATAAAAAATCTGACACTATTAGAATTGCAAATCGCGGATTTAATAAAGAAATAGCAGTGAATGCTGACGGAACTTTTAGCGACACGCTTACCGTAACACCTGGCATTTATTATTTTAGTGATTCTAATGAAAGCTCTCCTATATTTTTAAGAAATGGGTATGAAATAGCAATGACTATAGACACAGAACAATTTGACGAGACTATTAAATATTCTGGTTTAGGTTCTGAAAACAGTAACTATCTAGCTGAAAAAGCACTTTTTGAAGAAAAACTATTTAGTGATCAAGAGTTTGATGCACTTGATGAAGCTGGACTTGATGCAAAAATAATCGATTTAAAAGATGAGGTCCTTGCGTTTATGGATAGTAAAAAAGAAGTTGACACCATGCTCACAAGAATAAACAAACAAGATCTTGATGGTTTGATGAAATCATTAAAAGGGTATTATGGTGAAGTTATTGCACTAAAAAAGGATTTCCCTGCAGGAAAAGTATCTCCTACTTTTAATGACTACGAAAACTTTAAAGGTGGAACAACGTCACTTTCAGATTTAAAAGGAAAATTTGTTTACATTGATGTTTGGGCTACTTGGTGCGCACCTTGTAAAGCAGAAATCCCAAGTCTAAAACAACTTGAGCACGATTATGAAGATAAAGACATTGCCTTTGTGAGTCTGTCTATAGATGATGACAGGTCACACGGTGGTTCTTGGGACAAAGCAAAAGCAGACTGGAAAGCCATGGTTGCAGATAAAGATTTAGGTGGTATTCAAATTTATGCGCCTAAAGGATGGAAATCTAAATTTATTAGAGATTACAGAATAAATGGAATTCCTCGTTTTATCTTAGTAGATAAAGAAGGTAAAGTAGTTGATGCAAATGCACCTAGGCCGAGTAGCGATAAAATAAGAACTCTGTTTGACGGATTATTATAAGCTTCGGAAATCACACCAATAAAAAAATCGTCCAAATGTATATTTTGGACGATTTTTTTTTGCTAGTTTCTCATTTCAAAATACTTAATAGGATTTAAGTAAAACATCTTTTTCCATCCTTGCTCATCAGAATCAATGCGCCATACATAAGGGATTAAAGTAAGTATTGAATAGTGCAAGTGTGGAGGTTTTCCTTTTGCATTACCCGATGTGCCAACAGTTCCCAATATAGTTTCACTGCCAACCAAAGAAAAAGAAGCTGTTTTTACTTCATCCATGTGCGCATAATAATGGAGTCTCCATTTTGGTCCAAGTACAATAGCAACATTTCCGCCTACCCTTATGTTACCCGCATACAACACAACACCAGGAGTTGAGGCATTAATCGTTGTTCCTTTTCTGGCAAAAACATCAACCCCTTTGTGAGTTCCCGATTGCCCCCAAGGATAAAACCAAAAAGAATTGGTATTATAATCAGATTTTGAGGCTCCTTCAACGGGCATTTTAAGATTTTCTGGTATTAAAAAACCTAGTATTAAAATCACCAAAGTGCCGACAAAAATTTTTTTACCTTTTATCAATTTCATTAAAATTTTAGAAGAAATAAATTACTAACTTCCTTCTACAGGTGCTTGCTCTTCTTTTCTAAACAACTCAATAAAAGCTTCACCAAGAGCACCTGCTATATCGCCCGCCATAGCACCTTCATAACTAATTGCTTGAGATACAATATTACCTGCACTTCCGTGTAAATACACTCCAAAAATCGCAGCTGTTAATGGATCATACCCTTGAGATAACAAACCTGCTATTGCACCACTTAAAACATCACCACTACCAGCAGTTGCCATTCCTGGATTCCCAGAGGTATTAATGTATAAGTGATCTTCAAAAACAGTAATCGTATTTGCGCCTTTAACCACAACTACAACCTTATATTTTTTAGAGAATGCTTTTACTTTTTCTAATTTATCATAATCATTTTCCCAAGACCCAACGAGCCTCTCCAACTCACCAGCATGTGGCGTTAAAATAGCCCCTTCTGGAATCTCTTTTAAAAGAGCTTTATTTTCTGAAATACAATTAATTGCATCTGCATCTATCACGATAGAAGACTTCGCTTTTTTAAACAAAGAACTCAGTGCTTCTACTGTATCTTTTTGAGTGCCTATTCCCATCCCAACTGCGATTGCCGTAGGTTCAAAATCATAAGTGATATCAGTAAGACTATTAGCAGATTCATTAGTGAGAACCATTGCTTCTGGCACAGCTGTTTGCATAATAGTATATCCACATTCTGGTACTAAAGTGGTTACTTTTCCTGCTCCTATTCTAAAAGCTCCTTTAGTGCTTAATATCGCTGCACCCATAGAGCCATAAGCCCCTGCAACAATTAAGGTATGACCAAAAGTACCTTTATGCGAAAACTTATCTCTTTGCTTATACATTCGCTGTGCATTTGCCTTAGAAATAATAGTAGCAATACCAGGATTTGTCATTAAAAATTCTCGATCTATTCCTATATCAAGCACATCATAATAACCTGTAAAGTTTCCTGTTTCAGGCAAAAAGAAAGCGAGCTTTGGTGACTGAAATGTAAGTGTGTGGTTTACTTTAACTACCGCCTCTATATCATCAATTGCTGAGTCTGCATACATTCCACTTGGTACATCTACTGCCAACTTAAAGCAAGGCTGAACATTGATATACTGTATTAGTTTTTTAACCCACCCTTCTGGAGCTCGGTTAATACCTGTACCAAACATAGCATCAATCACAATATCATTTTCTGACATTGTAGGAAAATCATCTTCAGATGTCATTAATAACGGCCATTTTTTTGTGACGTTTTTAATGCGATCATAATTAACTAAAAAATCTTTCGTTCTTTTATCACTGTAGTTAACAACATATGTATTAACATTATAACCGTTTTCTATTAATAGTCGTGACACCACTAAGCCAGAGCCTCCATTGTTTCCTATACCACAAAAAACATGTACAGGAACGGGTGCCCCTTGCAAACGCTGATGAAACCAATTAAAAATCTGTGTCCCAGATCGCTCCATTAACTCATTAAACGAAACCGCTTGTTTCGCTGCTGTTATTTTGTCAGCTTCTACTAGTTGATCTAAAGAAAATACCTTCATATATTAAATGTAAATTATTCCTCAAAAATACTGAAATTATCGTTGAGTAATGCTAAAGTTTATCATTGATAAATCTCAACTGCAATTAAACTAAAAGAAATTTTATGCGATAAGTTGTTTCAATAATAAGTCCTACTTAATGTGTTTTTTATCCCTATAATTTAATGACAATAACAACTTTATTAAATTCCTTTTCTAATTTTAAATAAAGGTTAAATCTACATAATCATTTATCTTTAAATCAATTTACTCTAATTGCATAAGTATCTTCGCAAAACAAACTTTAAACCACTAACAAGAAATGAAGAAACTTAATTTTTTAATTATCTTATTCATTTGCACCTTTTCTCAAGTCTTAGTTGCACAAACAACCATAGGTTTTGAAGATTTTGACGGCAATGAAATGAACCTTAACGGAACTCTAAATGTTGCTGACTATAATAATGGAGGCGGTACTGGAGGTGATGTTTTTGGAGTAGTAAATGGACAGCCTAATGGTGTAGGAATGCCTTTTGACGTAGCAGACGATAGTGTTTTTAACGTTAGTGGCGCAGGTACAGGAGCAAGTTTCCCTGCAGACCAATTAGGTATTGCTGGACAAAACACAACTGGTTTCTTTGCCTTAAACGATATGGATGGTATTAACGTAAACAATGCAGCATGGACATTTTCTGGTTGGGGCCTGGCTCAAATACACAATATCAGTATTGCTATTGCAGCAATGGGCGATTTTGAAACTTCTACTAGCGATGGTTTTATAATTGAAGCATCTATTGATGATGGTGTATTTCAAGAAATATTTAAAGCTACAACAAATGAGTCTGCTTCAAAAACATATCGCCCTTTAGATGGTGGTTTTGTTTTTACAGATGATGATCCACTAGAATTATTTATTGACGGAAACGCAACAGCTATCGGATTTTTAGATAAATCTGAAGTAGCTACAGGTAACTTTGACACCTACACTTCAGAAGTATTAAATGGTGAAATGGCTAGCGAGGTTACTATTAGAATTCGCTGGGAAGGAACCCCAAGCGGATCTGAACCAATGGGGATTGACAACATAACAATTAATGGTGTTGTTAGTAACGGTACACCACAATTAGTTATTTCAGAAATCATGTATAATCCTGCTAGTGCTGAAGACAACTGGGAGTGGATAGAAGTCTATAATGCAGGTACTTCTACAATAGACCTAACAGGTTTTGTTATAGACGATAATAATGGCAGTGCGCATTCAGATGCAAACATAACTGAAGGTACAATTGAAGCAGGCGCATCTGCAATATTGTATAATGTTGCTGATGTTTCTTCAACAGAATTTTTAGAAGCTTGGGGAGATGTTGCACTTATTCCAGTTGCAAATTGGAGTGCTATGTCTTTAAACAATGGTGGCGATACTATTGGTATTTGGGAAAACTTCGCAGATTACACTGGAGATCACCAAACACAATTAAATGTTATTGAGCAGGTAACGTACGACACCGCTGGTGATTGGCCAAGTAATGACGGTGCAGGATCTATTTTTTTAAATGATCTTACTACCGATAATACAATTGGTTCAAATTGGTTATTAAGTACAGATGGCGCATCTACTCCATTATTTGACAGCTATACAAGTAATGCGTTAGGAGGCAATTCTGGATCTGATGTAGGGTCACCAGGCCTATCAACGAGCGCTATAAAACCTTTACTTATTAGCGAAGTAGCCGTTACACCAACTGCGGGAGAGTTTATTGAAATATACAACCCTAATACCTCAGCTTTAGATTTAAGTAATGTATACCTTACAGATGCAACTTTTGCAGGTGGTGATGCGTATTATTACAATATTGTTACAGGTACAAATGCTGGTGGCGGTGGTTTTGGAGATTTTTTAGCACGTTTTCCTGATGGAGCTTCAATTGCCCCAGGAGCATACCAAACAATTTCGTTAACAGGATCTGACAGCTATTTTGCAACTTACGGAAGCAATCCAGATTACGAATTATTTGAAGATAACACAGCGTCAGATGCTATAGCAGATATGCGCGAAGCACTTCCTGGAAGTATTGCCGGACAAGGTGGCTTAACAAATGGTGCTGAAGTTGCCATTCTTTTTTACTGGGATGGAGCTACAGATTTGGTTACCGACCTAGACTATGTGATTTGGGGAGACACAGATGAAGCTGTTGATAAAACGGGAATCATTATCGATGGTCCAGACGCAGACACTACAGGTTCTGCTTATAACAACGACACAGCTATTGCAGCACAACAATTAATGAGCACAGCCGCTCATGCAAATGGAGAGTCTTTTCAAAGACAAGATCTTTCTGAAGGTATGGAAACAACTTCTGGTGGAAATGGAGCCAATGGTCACGATGAAACTTCAGAAGATTTAATAAACACTTGGTGTGCTTCTGTAACGACGCCTGGCCTAGAAAATGCTTGTGGTATCACTCCAACTGCTTTATATAAAATTAGTGAAGTTCAAGGTGATGGCCCTACGACTCCATTAGCCAACCAAACGGTAAAAGTCTCAGCAATTGTTACGGCAAACTATCAAGAAGATGGTCAACTGGGTGGTTTCTTTATTCAAGAAGAAGCCGCAGATATGGATGCAGACAGTAACACTTCTGAAGCTATTTTTGTTTATTGTGGTACTTGTCCAGATGCTGTTGCCATTGGCGATTTAGTTGAAGTAACTGGTACGGCGGTAGAATTCTTTGGTATGACACAAATAGATGTTACTGCTTCTGATAGCTTGGTTTCTATAATTAATAATGGAAATGCGCTTCCAGCAGAAACTGTAATTACTTTACCTGTTTCAACAAGCACAGAAACCGAAAGTACGTTTGAAAATGTAGAAGGAATGATTGTTAATATTGCTACTAACCTTGTAGTAAGTGAATATTTTGAATTGGCTCGATATGGTACACTAATGCTTTCTGCAGAGGATAGAGTACATCAGTTTAGTCATGACAACACGCCAGATGCTGCAGCTTATGCAACCTATCTAGACAACTTAAATAAAAACAGAATTATTCTTGACGATGACAACAACCGTCAAAACGACGCAACCGAAGGAACAACAGACAAAGCTTATTTTTGGCCTCGTGAGGGTTTAAGCAACACAAATTATATACGTGGCGGTGATAAGATTAGCAACTTAAAAGGTATAATGCACTGGTCATTTTCAGGTCAAAGTGGTACTGATGCTTGGAGAATACGTCCAGTTTTAGATGTATTTGATTATAGTTTTACAAATGAAAACCCAAGAGAAATTACACCTCCAGAAGTGGGTGGTACTTTTAAAGTTGCCAGCTTCAATGTGCTAAATTACTTTACTACAATCGATTCGCGTGGAGCAGATTCTGCTGCAGAACTTACCCGCCAACGTGAAAAAATTGCAGCTGCCATATGCGCAATGAATGCAGATGTAGTAGGTTTAATCGAAATTGAAAATAATGGAACGGTCGCTATAAACGATTTACTAAATGGTACTGGCGGAATTAATGACACATGTACTGCTACTTATGCTGCGGTAGACACAGGTGCTTTTGGTGACGACGAAATTGCAATGGCGTTTATTTATAACACAGCAACCGTAACCGTAGAAGGAGCCCACGCTATTTTAGACAGCTCTGTTGACCCTCGTTTTCTTGACACTAAAAACCGTCCAGCTCTAGCACAAACTTTTAAAGAAATTGCTACAAATGCTAAAATTACAGTGATAGTGAATCACTTTAAATCTAAAGGTTCTGCTTGTGATGACGTAAACGACCCAGATTTAAATGATGGAGCAGGAAATTGCAACATAACCCGTACTGAAGCTGCCGCTGCCTTAGTAGATTGGTTAGCTACAGATCCTACTAATAGTGAAGACCCAGACTTTTTGATTATTGGAGATTTAAACTCTTATAAAAAAGAGACACCAATTACTGCTATAATAGCCGGAGCAGATGACACCGTTGGAACCTCAGATGATTACACAGATTTACTTGAAAACTTTTCTGGTGATGATGCATATAGTTATGTTTTTGACGGACAACTAGGGTATCTAGATTATAGCTTGGCAAGTAACAATTTATTGTCGCAAATAACAGGAACTATTTCTTGGAACATAAATGCAGATGAAATAAGTGTTCTTGATTATAACGACGGAATTCAAGATGCTGGCGAGTCGTCTTTTGAGCGTGAGTCTAATGCGCTTCCTATATATGAATCTAATATGTTTAGAGCCTCAGATCACGATCCAATTTTAGTAGGTATGAACCTAGTTTCTGCAAACAACGCTCCTGTAATTGTTTGTCCTGTTGATATTACGGTAAATGTAGATGCAAATATGTGTACTGCTGTCGTTACTTTTCCAGATGCTACAGCAACAGACGTTGATGGCGATTTAAATATTATAGCACAAACAGATGGTCTAATTTCAGGTAGTGATTTTCCAGTTGGAATTTCAACTATCGAATTTACCGCTACAGATCTTAATAACAACGAGGTGTCTTGTTTGTTTACCATAACAGTAGTAGATAATGAGGCGCCAAATATAATGTGTCCAACAGATTTTACTGTTGATCCAGGTGAAGGAAATTTATATGAAATACCAAACTTTTTTGAAACTGGCGAAGCAACAGCAAACGATAATTGTACAAATCCAGTAACAATATTTACTCAAAATCCTGCTGTTGGCGAAATGCTTGGTGATGGTGTTTATGAAATTACACTCACGGCAGAAGACCAATATGGAAATATTGCAGACTGTAATTTTAATGTTACTGTTGACACTACTCTAGGAATTCAGGATAATTCACTTGAAAGTATCATAAACATATATCCAAACCCTGCATCGCAAGAAGTAACAATAGAAAAAAGCAAAGCTATTTTATTGGATAAAATGACTATTTATGATGCCACAGGTAGAGTAATTAGTACTTTAGATTTAAAAAATATGAGCCAAGAAAAAAGTATTGATATTTCGCATTTAGATTCGGGATTATATCTTATTGAAATTAATAGCGAAAAAGCTACCATTACAAAACAGCTAATTAAACAATAACATTCATTCTTTTTTTATAACAAAGTTCTAATATAGATGGCATTAAAAACCATCAATATTAGAACTTTGTCTTTTTAATAAATAGGATTCTAAAATTAAAATTTCATCAACATTATCCACACATACAAGTAGCGCGCTACTATTTGTACTAAACCCCTAACTATGGTTCAGGGTACATGTATAGCTTACTATTTTTAAGGCAGCTGCATCACTTATTACAAAAACAATCTACCACAAAATTTGGTCTACTTGCTAGCATGTGATTACCTTTGTCATAGAAGCTTATGTAAAATGTCTGGCACATTTTGGCGAAAGCTAACAACTATAAAACAACAATATACATATACTATGAAAGATACTGCACTCTCTAAAATTCACGAAGCTCTTGGGGCAAAAATGGTTCCTTTTGCGGGTTATAATATGCCTGTTTCTTATGAAGGCGTTAACGCAGAACACGAAACCGTACGTAACGACGTAGGTGTTTTTGATGTTTCGCATATGGGTGAATTTTTAGTAACAGGGCCTAACGCCTTGGCTTTAATACAACACGTAACTACTAATGACGCTTCAAAATTAGTAGATGGTCAAGCACAGTATTCTTGTTTCCCAAATGAAGATGGCGGTGTTGTAGATGACCTTATCATCTATCGTCTAGCAGCAGAAAAATACTTACTTGTAGTAAATGCTTCTAATATCGAGAAAGACTGGAAGCACATTAACAAGCACAACCACGTAGGCGCAGAGCTACGCGACTTAAGTGAAGACTATTCTTTACTTGCCATACAAGGGCCAAAAGCAATTGAGGCTATGCAATCATTAACAAGCGAGGATCTTTCTGCAATTAAATTTTACACTTTTAAAGTTTCAGACTTTGCGGGTATTGACAATGTGATCATTAGTGCTACGGGATATACTGGTAGCGGTGGTTTTGAAATTTACTGCAAAAACGAAGAGGTGGCTCAAGTATGGGAAAAGGTACTAGCAGCTGGAGCAGATTTTGGCATTAAACCTATTGGTCTTGCAGCACGTGATACATTACGTTTAGAAATGGGTTATTGTCTCTACGGAAATGACATAGACGATACCACTTCACCACTAGAAGCAGGATTAGGTTGGATTACAAAATTCACCAAAGACTTTGTAAATAGTGAAAACCTTAAGAAACAAAAAGAAAGCGGTGTAGAAAGATCTCTTGTAGCTTTTGAACTTGACGAACGCGGAATCCCTCGTCAAGGATACGACATTGTAGACAACGACGGAAACAAAATAGGAAACGTAACTAGCGGAACGATGTCTCCATCTATGGGAACCGGAATTGGCTTAGGGTATGTACCTGTAGCGCTTAAAAGTGTTGGTTCTAAAATTAACATTCAAATTCGTAAAAAAGCAGTACCAGCAACTGTTGTAAAATTACCTTTTTATAAGAAAAAATAAGCTTGAAATAACAGTGTAAAAGTGAATAAGAAGTTATGTTTAGATAACTAATTTAACCTTTTACCCTTTAAACAATTATTGTGACCCTGAGCTTAGCAAAGAACTAGCATTGTTATCTATGCATTTCTTGAAAGGCTCAGGGTTACTAATAGTATAATGATGCAACAGAAAAACAAAACATCTAGATTTCTTATATTATTATTTAACTTAATAGTATTGAGCATAACCGCATCATTATTTTTCAAGGTGTTTTGTAATCCAGTTTCAGACAATATTTTAATCGTCACTATAGCATTACCAATACTTATTTTAATCTGGTCGTTACAGATTATTTTTGGAATTAAAGATGTAAAAAACAGCATTGATTCACCAAAAAAATTGCTTCAGTATAATTTTGTGAATTTTACAAATGGGCTATTAACAGGAGTGATTTTACTTTATAACTATGCTTTTTTGACAATCAGGTCACTATTTACAAGTTCTGTTTCTCAAACCGCAAATTGGTATAGCATAGAATTAAAGGGAATTTCCTATTTAATTCTATTAATTATTTTCTTGATAATTCAAGTGTATTTAATAAGAAGATACATTAAGTTAATAAAAAACAACTTATGAAATTAACTAAGTTCATCATAAAAACATTGTACTTTTTCCCCGTAGGTTTCATACTTGGACTGCTAAGCAATGGATTTAATTTTAACGACCTTATAATGCCTCTACTCTACGGGTTTATACTTGGGTTTATTATCGTTTTCTGGAATGTATTTGAATATGAAAAATATTCAAATATTTCAAGCGTAGACTTTTTAGAATCACGCCATAAAAAAACGATCCCCTATTCCTTAGAAAATTGGCAAAAAATAAAACAGCTGCTTCAATTACAATTTTTAGATCTACAAATCATTAGACAAACAGATGATTTTATGGAAGTGATTATCTTGCAGAGGACATCTAATTCTGCATTAATTATTAAGAAAAAAGAGGATGTAATCGAATTAGACATTCATAACTTGTATTGGAAATTCTTACCTGATTTTGCGGTGAATTATCGCTTAATTAGTAAATTGAAAAAAAATATTATTCAAGAAAATAGTTTGACAAGCTCCGTGTGACGAATGCGTAAAACATTTTAACAATAGCCCAATTGTCAAATAAATCCCCAATCACCCATAAATGAACTACAAACAAATCCTCACAAACATCCACCGTGAAGTTTCTGCTTTAAAAAACACGGGCGAAGTAGCGAGCTATATCCCTGAGTTGGCTAAGGTAGATAAAGATCATTTTGGTATTTATTTAAATAACATACACGGTGATAATTTTGAAGCTGGCGATGCAGATGTAACATTTTCCATACAAAGTATTTCAAAGGTTTTTTCGTTAGCAATGGCATTTGCTAATCAAGGTAATAAATTATGGGAACGTGTAGATGTTGAACCTTCTGGCAACCCTTTTAACTACTTATCTTTATTAGAACGAGAAAAAGGGATACCGCGTAACCCATTAATCAACTCTGGGGCAATTGTTGTCGCAGATTGTTTAGTAAGTACATTAAAAAACCCGAAAGAAGATTTCTTACAGTTTGTAAGAGACCTCGCTAATGATCAAAGTATTAATTTTGACAAAAACGTAGTAGCCTCAGAAAAGAAGACGGGTTTTAGAAATTATGCCATCGCAAATCTTTTAAAATCTTTTGATAATCTACACAATTCTGTAGAAGATGTGTTAGATTTTTATTTTCATCAATGTGCTATTGCAATGAACTGTAAACAACTATCAAATGCCTTTTTTGCCTTTGCAAACAGGGGTAAATGCATGCAAAACAACACCCCTATTAAACCCAATCAAGCAAAACGTATCAATGCGATTATGCTTACTTGCGGTTTTTATGATGAAGCAGGTGAGTTTGCTTTTGAAGTAGGTTTACCTGGCAAAAGTGGTGTAGGCGGAGGTATCGTAGCACTATTACCTAATGAATATGTAATCACAACCTGGTCTCCTGCCCTCAACGAAAAAGGAAATTCGTATTACGGTATGCAAGCACTTGAAAGATTTACAACAGAAACGAACTCTTCTATTTTTTAAAATACTTTTTGACACCTATTGTTAAAATTTAAATCAAAATTTACACAAACAGCCAATAAAACAAAATGAAAACTAGTTATTAAACTATGCAACAACACAAACCCACAGTTTTAATTCTCGGTGCAACCAGCTTTATCGGTAATGCACTCTACCACGAGCTTTGTCAGTTTATGGTAACCTACGGTACGTATTGCAAAGAGCACACAGCATTAGTAAATAACGAAGCTTTTTATCAATTAGACATCACAAAAACAAGTCCTTCAGAAATATTAATGGCCGTACAACCCTCTGTTATTATTTCTTGTCTAGAAAGTGATTTTGACAGTCAATACAAAGCCCACGAAGCCATAAGCTTTTACATTGCATCACATCCAGAAAGCAGGCTCTTATATTTTTCTTCAGACAAAGTATTTGACGCTACCTTTAAGTTTCCATCATACGAGAACGATGTACAAAAGGCAGACTCTAGCTTCGGAAAGTTTAAAATTTCAGAAGAAAAGTTATTTTTGAACACCATTAAAGACCAAGTTGCTATTCTAAGAGTTCCGATGATTTTAGGACCTTATGCGCCAGATATGATTTACCTTCGTGAAGCGATAAAAAATCAAACTAATTTTGAAGTGTTCCCTAACCAAATTATCAGTGTCACTACAATTAATAAAATTGCGCAACAAGTACACTATATTATAAACAAATTAAAGACAGGAATTTTCCATCTTGCTAGCGAAGATGTAATACACCACGAAGATTTGATTATTGAAATCTGTGAGAAAGCACACGGAAAGTTTCCTGTTTTTCAACAGGTTTTCAAAAAAAACGAAGAGAGCTATCAAGCCATTTTACCTAGAGAAAATAGGTTGCCAAAAAATTATAGAATTACCGTACAAGAAGTAATAAACGACTGTACATTAAATGAAGAGATTGTTAGTTTGAGGCTTTAGAAAATGTAGCCCATGTTTTTTTAAACAGAACGTAACACTCACTCCCTAAACACAATAAAATATGAAACTTACAGAAGAACAAATAGACGCACGCCTTGAAAAAATGGAAGGATGGGAATTAATTGACGGAGCGCTCCATGCCTCATTTGAGTTTGAAAACTTTAAAGAAGCGTTTACATCCATGACTCGTATTGCCTTTGAAGCAGAACGACTTAACCATCACCCAGAATGGACCAATGTGTATGATAAGTTAGAAATATTTCTATCTACTCACGATGCCGATGGTGTGACAGAAAAAGATTTTGAACTGGCAGGAATAATTGATGATTTAATAGGATAAACAAAAACCATTTTCTATTGCTTCAAAAAATAAGAATTGGATTAAACTATAAAGACTTATACTTTGTACAATTACAGAGTAATATTATATTTGGCATATCAAATAAACTAGCTGGATTATTTCGGCTTAAAACATACAATTATGGGAAGAGCTTTTGAATTTAGAAAAGCAAGGAAAATGAAAAGATGGTCTGCAATGTCTAAAGCGTTTACGCGTATAGGTAAAGATATTGTGATGGCAGTTAAAGAAGGAGGTCCAGATCCAGATTCAAATTCGAGATTACGAGCTGTAATACAGAATGCAAAGTCTGTTAACATGCCTAAAGACAATGTAGAGCGTGCTATAAAAAGAGCTAGCGATAAAAGTCAAGGGGATTATAAAGAAGTATTATTTGAAGGCTATGCACAACACGGTATTGCCGTATTGATAGAAACAGCTACCGATAACAACACCCGTACAGTTGCTAATGTGCGTTCTTACTTCAACAAAACAGATGGTAGTCTTGGAACTTCAGGTTCTGTCGTTTTTATGTTTGACCATACCTGTAATTTTAGAGTAAAAGCAGAAGGACTAATAGATCTAGAAGAGTTAGAGCTAGAATTAATAGACCACGGTGTCGAAGAAATCTTTGAAGACAAAGCTGATGAAGATGATACAGATGCTGTAGATGGTGTTATGATTTATGCACCTTTTGAGAGTTTTGGATCTATACAAGCCTACTTAGAAGAAAACAATATTGAAATATTATCTTCTGGTTTTGAACGTATACCACAGGTTACAAAAAAGCTTACAGCAGAACAAGTAGAAGATGTAGAAAAACTTTTAGAAAAACTAGAAGAAGATGATGACGTACAAAACGTGTATCATACTATGGATTTAAACTAGAAAACACACTATTAGTAAAAAAGTGTTTCCACAAAAAAAGCCTGCACATTTAATTGAGCAGGCTTTTTTTATGCTTTATTATGTTTTTTTATGTCCATTCTGGCACTTTACCAACCATCCCTTTATAAAAGGCCTTAAGCTTTGGTTCATCTACAGTGATATCGCCTGTAGGATAAAAAGCAGGCCCTATATGTAATGTTTTTGTAGGATAATCAAAACCTATTGTTATAATAGGTACTTCTGCTGCTAGCGCAATATAATAATAGCCAGATTTCCAAGATTCTACTTTTGTTCTTGTTCCTTCTGGCGCAAGTGCAAGTCTAAACTCTTCATGCGACTTTATTACGGTAGCAATAGCTTCTACTTTATTTTCAGATTTTTGTCTGTTTAAAGGAGCGCCACCCATCCATCTAAAATACCAGCCCATAGGCCATTTAAAAAGCTCCTTTTTACCCACAAAATTAATCTCAATTTTAAGAATTCGTCTAGCTAACACAGACACAATAAAATCAAAATAACTTGTATGAGGTGCACAAACCAATACAGCCTTTTTAATAGAACGATCAAAATCTCCTTCTATCTTCCAACCAAAAATTGTTCCGTATAAAAACTTAGTAAATCCCATTAATTGTTATGTTTTTTTAAGTACTCATTTGCCTTGATCAAATCTTGAGGCGTATCAATACCAAAAGTAGTCTCTGTAGAAACCACCATTTTAATTTGTCTTCCATTTTCTAAAAAACGGAGACACTCTATTTTTTCTGCCGCTTCTAATGGCGACATTGCTAGTTTTGAAAAATCTAAAATAGCTTGTTTTCTAAACGCATAAATACCTACGTGCTTATAATAAATTACGTTTGCATCTTCTGCTCTATTGTATGGAATAGGTGCTCTCGAAAAATATTTTGCAAATCCATCTTCACCTGTAACCACTTTTACACAGTTAGGGTTATCAATGTCTTCTTGCTCTTTTATTGGTGTTCTTATAGAAGCTAAATCAATTTTTGATGCATCGTCTCCTTTAAAAACCGCAAGCAAATTTTCTAAACTTTTTCTGTTTGTAAAAGGCTCATCACCTTGTACATTTAATATAATATCACACTCCACATCTACGACAGCTTCAGCTATACGGTCACTACCACACTCATGTGGAGTTTTACTCATAATAGCATTACCACCGTTGTTTGTAATTTCCGAAGCAATTAACTCACTATCTGTAACCACATACACTTCGCTAAAAAGTCCTGTTGCTACGGTAGCTTCATAGGTGCTTAAAATCACTGTTTTATCACCCAAAGGCTGCATTAACTTCGCCGGAAAACGGGAAGCTTCATAACGTGCAGGGATCATTGCTATAATTTTCATTCGGAAATAATAATAGTTGATGATTTAGGAGTACAAAAATAAAAGGAATTATTCGATTGCTGCCCTTTTTCTTCGCTTTCTGTAATATCTAATCACAATAAAAAAAAGTAGTAAAACAAGAACTCCTGCAAGAATAGGTACAAAAATTGCCAATACCGAAAATACTGAAGCCGTAGCAGTCTCTACACTAGACACAACCGGATTTGCAACACCTCCTGTAGTTGCGGTAGAGGTTAAACGAACGGCAGAACTTGTTCCCGAAATTGCGGCAGCAGTACCGCCTCCTGCAATAATGGCCAAAGCCCAAGTGATAACCGGATCTAAATCGCCCACCGTAGCTGCTACTGCAAGTGTACCCGCAATGGTGGCTAATGGAACAGCAATTGCATCTAGAGCATTATCTACCCACGGAATATAATAACCTGCAATCTCAATTACCGTAGCAATACCCAGTACAATAATAGCCGTGAGACTTCCTACCCATTGCCAACTCTCATTAAGAGGAATAACTTCATAAAAACCTGCAAGACTTAAAAACAAAAGAGGCAAAAACACTCTAAAACCTACTGCAGCTGCTAGACCAACACCTAGACAAACGCCTGCTATAATTTGTATTGTTTCCATGCTTACTAATTTACAAAAAATTCGTCCTTAAAACCGATGAGGTATAATTTATCTTTGGCTCTTGTTACAGCAGTGTATAACCATCTTAAGTAATCTTTATCCATTCCGTTGGGTAAATAAGGTTGCTCTACAAAAACGGTATTCCACTGCCCACCTTGTGATTTATGACAGGTAATAGCGTATGAAAACTTTACTTGCAGCCCGTTAAAATATCGGTTTTTCTTGATGGCCTGAAATTTTTTATACTTAGACTTTTCGTCTGCATAGTCTTTTGCTACTTCTTGGTATAATTTATTAGAATCATCATAAGAGAGTGATGGTGTTTCGGCAGTAATCGTATCAAGTAACAAAACGGTTTCAAAAGCTTTCATTTTAGGGTAATCTGCCATTTGCACTTTTACTTCGGCAAAACGAAAACCATAAAGGTCCACAAATCTAAATATCTCTAAAATTTCAATAATATCTCCATTGGCTATAAAACCTGCTTCACTTTCTGAAGAAACCCAGAAATAATTGTTTTTCACCACCATCAATCGATCTCCCGCAGCGAGTTCTTGCTCTTGATATAAAACTCGCGTTCTAATATTTTGATTGTATAGATTAGCGCGTTTATTACTTCTAACGATAAATACGGCATCATCTTCACTATTCTCATTATAAGCATCACTTATAGCATCCAGTACTTCCAATCCATCTACAGGTCGCATTACATCTGTAGCTTGAGAGATATCAAACCTAAAACGCTCATAAATACCATCTTCTAGGCATTGTCTAATTTCTGTAGCATTAAAAAGAATACCACTATCTGCTTTTTGTCTTAATACTTCATCAAGTTCTACTTCTTGTACATTAAGTTGATACCTCACTTCTAAGGTTTGGGCTTCTAAAGCAGGACTTACATCAAGTTTAATAGGTGGTAACTGTGCTGTATCTCCAATTAGTAATAATTTACAATTATGACCTCCGTACACAAACTGTACAAGATCATCAAGCAAAGAGCCATTATCAAACATTTTTCCATCCTGATTTACATCTGGAATCATAGAAGCTTCATCTACTATAAATATAGTATTTCGGTGTTTATTTTTCTGAAGTGTAAAAGTAACGCCTCCTCCACTTTTAGATTTTGGCTGATAAATTTTACGATGAATTGTAAAAGCTTCTTTCTGTGAGTAGTTAGAAATCACCTTTGCTGCTCTTCCTGTAGGTGCCATTAAAACAGGTGAAAGTTGCGCTTGCCAAAGGTTTTTTACAAGGGTTCCTATCAAAGTTGTCTTACCCGTACCTGCATATCCCTTTAATAAGAACGCAGCTTTCTTATCTTCTTCAATGGCAAACTTTGCCATTAACTGAAGTGCAATGTCCTGATTAAGTGTGGTTTTATGAGGGAAATCTGACTTTAATAAGCTGTAAAATGAGCTAGTATTCATAGGCTGAAAATAGATGTGATAAAGATAACCATGTTTTTTTGGGCTAAACCTTTTACGAACAAAAAAAAATTGTAGATTTGCGATAGACCTATTTTAAACATAAAAATAAAATCATTCAATAATGAAAATTGTTATACAGCTTGTACTTTGGGCACTTATTGCATTTCTAGGATTCCAACTTTGGACATCTATCAGCGAACCAGAAGTATTTAATAATACAAAGGTAGAACGCTATCAAAAAGTAATTAATAACTTGAAAGACATAAGAACTTCACAGTTAGCACATCAAGAAATTACTGGAACATTTGCTGGAACATATGACAGTTTAGTTCGTTTTATTGACACAGCACAGTTTGCTGTAACAACAAGAAGAGACACTGCTTTAGCTGATGAACAGAAAAATAGAGCTTATGGTCTAGACGCAAAAACTGGAGGGTATTTTAAGTTTATTACTATAGTAGACACTTTACGTTTTGTTTCTGTAAAAGATTCTCTTTTTAAAGACGGACGTTACAAGACAATGATGAATGTACCTATTGAAGGCATCGATAAAAAAATCACAATGCAAGCAGGTAAACTGGAAGATGACAAAGGAACTAAATATGCAGTTTTTGAAGCTAAAGTTTCTAAAAAAGACATTTTAGAAGATCTAGATAAACCAGATTTATTAGCACAAGAGTTACAAGTAGTTTCTGTAGAAGGAATTAAAGGTACAGAGATTAAAGTAGGATCTATGACAGATGTAAACACTAGTGGTAACTGGCCTAAGCTATATGACTCAGCAAAAAACAAACAATAATAGTAGTACAAATACTATAAAGAAACTGTCCGTTCAATTTTCATTGAATGGACTTTCTTTTTTATCCCTTAACGATAAAGAAGAAGTTAAATTTGTTTACAAAAAATTAGATCATAAAGGCACTCCAGAAGAGTTATTGATGCTCCTGCAGCAATCTTTGGAAAACCAACAAATACAACTTGGCACACTAGAAAATGCCGAGTTACATTATGCCTCTACACTTTACACACTAGTACCGACAGCTCTTTTTGACGAGAAAAAAAGCAGCGATTATTTAAAGTTCAATTCAAAGATATTAGCGACAGATTTTATTGCGCACGACACTATACCTGCACTAGATCTTGTGGTGGTTTATGTTCCTTTTATCAATATTAACAATTACTTTTTTGAAGCAGTTGGTAGTTTTAGTTACTACCATCACATTTCTAAATTACTTGAAAAAAGTGCGACTCGATATAAAAACAAAAACGAAGAAACAATACTCGTTAATGTAAGAGAGGAGCAATTTGATCTTATCATTTACAAAGACCACCAACTACAATTATGCAATTCGTATACGTTTAAGACGAGCGAAGATTTCTTATATTATATCCTATTTACATTTGAACAGCTTAAAATAAAACCAGAACATGCTACTGTGCAGGTTATTGGGCATCAATTTAAGCAACGTGATTTATATGCTATTTCAGAAAAATATATCAAGACCATTACACTTCTCGACGGAAACTTTAACGAATTAACTAATAGCGAAACACCTCACCCAACACAATTAGTACTTTCAAACTAACACAACAATGCGAATAATTTCTGGAACACATAAAGGACGAAGACTCACAGCACCCCGCAATTTACCTGTACGCCCCACTACAGATTTTGCAAAAGAAGGACTGTTTAATATTTTGCATCACCGCTTAGATATGCACGAAGCTAAAGTATTAGATCTTTTTAGCGGAACAGGAAACATCGCTTACGAATGCGCATCAAGAGGCTCTGAAAGAGTTACAGCTGTTGATGGACATTATGGATGTGTAAAATTTATTACAGAAACTTCTGAAACACTAGAGTTTCCTATTACAGCGGTAAAAGCAGATGTTATTAAATATTTAAGCAGTACCAGAGAACAATTTTCATTCATTTTTGCAGACCCTCCTTATAACTTTGAATTAGAAGAATTAAGTGCTATTGTCGCTAAGGTTTTTGAAAACAATTTACTTGAAGAAGAAGGTTTTCTTATTATCGAACACACAAAACACACAGACCTATCAAAGGTTCCTTATTTTGAAGAATCTAGAAGGTATGGTGGCTCTGTATTTAGTTTTTTCCCTAAAGTGGAAGAATAAAAGTTAAGCACCAAAAGCACATCACACTTTTAAGTTCTATCAAACACTACGAATGTACTCCCAATACGATCATGAAGTGATCTATTTGTTTTAGTACTATCTGTTAACAAAACAATCATATCTATAACTATCACTAAAAATCCTAGGTTACTTATCCAACCTTGTATAGGATATTCAATAGTTAAACCTTGAGTAAATTCAATTAATCCTGTAGTATTAGATAAAATTGGATTGTTAAATGCTAAATAATAGATAGGAACAAACAGTATTGCAGGAAAAATTAGAATTATATTTCGCAAAAAAGACTGTTTTAAATCTATTGGATTAAACTCTTTATTTATTACTTTTAATTTGAAAGCCATTTTACCTAATGTCGCACCATATTTACTTTCCATAAATGGTTTATAAAAAATTGCGATACTTGCTATTGGAATATATAGCAGGAAACTCTTAAAATTTGCAATATTTATTGCATTAATAAACACTGTAACCGCACTTAAAAGAAGTGAATCTAAAACATAAGCACCCGCCCTACTCATAAAGGTGGCATGTTCTACCTGATGCTCAAAATCATTATTTGTATTTACTATTTCAGACATAGTAATTTAACCATGAAGTTTATTTTAAAAAAAAAGCAGACCTATAAGCCGAGTTCTGTATTCGCCTAAGCGAACCCTTATCATTTATCTAGACAATCAATTACTCGATTGTTCCATCTGCCTACCCTCCAGCATTGGGTGGGAACCCTTACCCGAATAAACGGGACACTAGTTTACGTGACATTTCACCGCATAGAGTTTACCTGGTTTCACTACAGCATTATCTGTACATTCTTTCTGTTGCACTGGTCCTTTTCAGAATAAAATCCTGAACGACGGCCGTTAGCCGCTATGCTTCCCTATGGTGCTCGGACTTTCCTCCTTCCGCCTAAGACGGACGGCGATAAGGCGGTCTGCGCGGCAAAGGTAATTTAATGTTAATAAAAAGGATAAAAATGATGGCTCTATTTTTCTTATACTATCTGTACATCGTTATCTTTGTTGTTCTATGGAACCATTTATTGTATCGGCACGTAAATACAGACCTACCACATTTAAACAAGTGGTGGGGCAACAAGCAATTACAAGTACTTTAGAGAATGCCATAGACAATAACCACTTAGCACAAGCCTTACTTTTTACAGGACCTCGAGGGGTTGGTAAAACAAGTTGTGCGCGTATTTTGGCAAAAAAGATTAACAGTGACGGCACAGAAAAAGAAGATGAAGACTTTGCCTTCAATATCTTTGAACTAGATGCCGCTTCTAACAACTCTGTAGATGACATTAGAAATCTAACAGATCAAGTACGCATACCTCCTCAAACTGGAAAATACAAAGTGTATATTATTGATGAGGTGCATATGCTATCTTCTGCTGCATTTAATGCTTTTTTAAAGACACTAGAAGAACCGCCTAAACACGCCATATTCATTCTTGCTACTACAGAAAAACATAAGATCATCCCAACCATTCTATCTAGATGTCAAATATTTGACTTTAGAAGAATCACTGTTCAAGACATTAAAGGACATTTAAAAGATGTTGCAAATGCAGAAAATGTAAATGCAGAAGATGATGCATTACATATTATTGCTCAAAAAGCAGACGGTGCGCTACGTGATGCGCTTTCTATTTTTGACCGTGTAGTAAGTTTTAGTGGTAAAAATCTCACAAGAGAAGCGGTAACCCAAAATCTAAACGTTTTAGATTACACGTATTATTTTAAGATTACAGAATTACTTTTAACAAACAACATTCCGCAATCGTTAGTAGATTTTAACGATATTCTATCTAAAGGTTTTGACGGGCATCATTTTGTTATGGGACTTGCATCACATTTTAGAGATTTATTGGTGTGCCAAAATCAAGAAACCATTGCACTACTTGAGGTAGGCGAACAGGTTAAAAAAATGTATTTTGAGCAATCCCAAAAAGCAGAAAAAAGTTTTCTTATAGAAGCAATCAAGATTGCAAACGATTGTGACCTTAAATACAAAACAAGCAGAAATCAGCGATTATTAGTAGAATTGTGCTTAATGCAATTGGCGTCAATTACCGCTAACGAGGAAAAAAAAAGTCTAGTAACCAACTAGATTCAAGCACAAGATTTGTACTTCCACCTTCCCATTTTAAAGGGCAAATAATTTCGCCAAAAGAAGGACCAGATGTTGCTGCTAAGGAAACTCCTGCTACAAATCAAACAAATAACACAGAGCAACCCGATACTATTTCAGAAGTAAAAAAGGCGACAAGTCCTCCTACTTCAGAAATATCAAAACCGGAACCACTGGCTAGCCAAAAAGCAGAAATTAACACTCCTAAAGAAGCTACAAAGTCAAATCGTTCTATTGATGTAAAAAGACCTGAACGTAAAGTATCTGGATTGTCATTAAAAAGCATACAGTTAAAACAAAAATTACAGCAAGAACTGAACGCTAAATTACCCGATAAACAAAATTTACCAACAGACCCTTTTAAAGAAGAAGACTTACTTGCAGCTTGGAAAGAGTATACTAAAATCGTACAACAAGCTGGAAAACACATTCTCTTTTCTCATTTATCAATGGGTGAACCACGTATAGAAGGTGAACTTATCCATCTTGTATTTCCAAACACTACAATTAAACTTGAAGTTGAGCGAGAACAAGGTGAGCTTTTAGGTTTTATAAAGAAAAAACTAAACAACTACAACATAGATCTTTCTATCGAAGTCAATGAAGTAATTGCTAAAAAATATGCATACTCAACACGAGAGAAATTTGAAAAACTGAACAAAAAAAATCCTTTGCTAGATAAGCTAAGGCTAAGTTTTGATTTAGATTTATAATTTACAAATACCTTAATACCATGGCAAACAATTCAACAATGCTAGGCTTAAAACTTCCTACAGACCCAAGATGGGTAAATATTGTAGAAAAAAATGTAGAAGAAATATTAACTGACCATGCGTACTGCGAACAAAAAGCGACATCTACAGCCATATCTCTTATAGTTTCTTTTCCAGAATACACAGAACTTGTACAAGAAATGGTCGCTTTGGTAAAAGAAGAAATTAGTCATTTTAAAATGGTTCATGACCGTATCATTGCCAACGGTTGGGTGATGGGACGTGATCGTAAAGACGAATATGTAATAGCCATAATGAAGTTTTTTCCTAAAGGAGGTAGCAGAACAACACAACTTGTGCATAGATTATTATACGCTGCATTAATCGAAGCAAGAAGCTGTGAACGTTTTAGACTTTTAAGCGAAGAACTTGAAGATGAAGACCTAGCTACTTTTTATCGTAATTTAATGGTGAGCGAAGCAAATCATTATACTATGTTTTTAGGTTTTGCAAGACAATACGGAGATCGTACAGAAGTAGATAAAAAATGGCAAGACTTACTCACTTTTGAAGCAGAAGTTATGAAAGACCTAAGTAAGTCTGAAACTATACACGGATAATAATGTTCTAATCCAAGTTTATTAGTTGGGAAATCAAGTGCTTATTTCTTATACAATACAGCAACAAAAAACATTTAAACATAAGGCTAATTGAGTTTTCATATTATCTCTGTATCGAAGCTTTAATTTGTTATCTTGCGAATTACAAATAATAGTACTCTTACTTTTTATAAAAAAATAAATACCATTGGATTTTACAAACCCTTTAGTTTACGGTGTACCCTGCTTTCTAGGACTTATACTCGTTGAACTCACCTATAGCAAAACACACGACCACAAAGATCTATACAACTGGAAAGACCTATTATCTAGTCTTACTTTCGGGATAGGGTCTGCAGTTCTTGCACCCTTATTAAAAACAATTTCTGCAATTGTAATTTTCAATTTTGTGTATGAGATTTTTAACCCTGTCGTAGATGGAGTACGAACTAACATAATGGGTTGGGAATCATTTGGCTATGCTTGGTATGTTTGGATAATTTGCCAATTGTTAGATGATTTTAGTTATTACTGGTTTCACAGACAAAACCATATGGTTCGGTTTCTTTGGGCGGCACATATAGTACACCATTCTTCAGACAATTTTAATTTAGGAACAGCTGTTAGAAACGGATGGTTTACCATCTTATACAAACCATTTTTTTATGTTTGGATTTGCGCTATCGGTTTTCCACCAGAAATGTTAGTGGTTTGTCTAGGAATCGAGGCTTTATGGCAGTTTCAACTACACACTACCTATATCCCTAAGCTAGGCATTATAGACAAGGTGTTTAATACGCATACAATGCACCAAGTGCATCACGCCAAAAATTTTGAGTATATGGATAAAAACCATGGAGGGTTTCTTAATATATTTGACAGAGTATTTGGCACTTGGAAAGAACTAGACGATAATATTGACATAGAATACGGAGTAACAAAACCGCCAAATTCATTTAATATTTGGACCATTTTAACCCATGAATATAAAGATATCTGGGAAGACACTAAAAAATCTAAAAACTGGCGTCATAAATTCATGTATGTCTTTGGACCTCCTGGATGGAGTCATGACGGAAGCACATTAACTATTAAGCAAATGAGACGACAGTTAAAAGAAGAAAACAAAACTACTGCTTAGTTCTTTCTGCTGCTCTTTCATTATAGAGGCTTTTAACAATACCGTCTGAAAGCCCTATTTTAGGTACAAAAATATTTTTTGCCTTAGACCATTTCATTGCAGATAGATATATTCTAGTTGCAGGTATTATTACATCTGCTCGATCAGGGTTCATTGATAATTCAAAAATGCGCTCATGATAAGTGTAGTCTCTAATTTTGTCATAAAAATTAGCAAGGAAAAAATAGCTTAAAGGTTTACCTACTTTCTTTTCACTAAAGCGGTAGATTGAATTTATATTTCCACCACTACCTATTACATCTATTTTGTTGTACTCTTTAGTGTTTAAGGTAATCCAAGATTTAACTTCGTCCCAAATAGTATCCCGAATCATATCATTGATAATTCGAACAGTTCCTAATTGAAATGATTTTGAAATCACACTTTTCCCATTAGAAAACACGGTAAATTCTGTACTTCCTCCCCCTACATCTACGTATAGAAATGTTTTATTTTCTGATATGAGGTGTTTTAAATCTGTAGAAGCAATTATTGCCGCTTCATCATTTCCGTCAATAATCTGAATATCAATACCTGTAGCTTCAATAAGTTTTTGAGCTATTTCTTCGCCATTTTTAGCTTCTCGCATTGCAGAAGTTGCACAAGCACGATAAGCCACAACCTTGTGCGTTTTCATGATCAACGAAAAAGCAGTCATTGCGTCTTTCATTCGCTCATAATTTACATCACTTATTCTCCCTTCTAAAAAGACATCTGCTCCTAAACGAATAGGCATACGTACCAATGATGTTTTTTTAAATTGCGGTTTTTCTCCTTCTTTTTCAATCACAGTTGCGATTAAAAGCCTTATTGCGTTTGAGCCAATATCTATGGCTGCGTATTTCTCTATTCTTAACAAATTATGCGTTTAATTTTTCTTTATAATATTCATACAGTTTAAACTGCGATCGTATTTTTTCATTATCATTAATACGATATTCATTATAGGTGCTTGCCGAAATTTTACGAGCTTTTACATTATCGCTCCAACAAATATCAAAGGTATCATATATTTCTTTTTTAATCTCTTCATCATAAATAGGACAAGAGATCTCTACCCTACTATCTAAATTTCTACCCATAAAATCTGCTGAAGATATATATATCTTTTTATCACCATTGTTTTCAAAAATAAACAAACGCGGATGCTCTAAAAATTTATCTACAACACTAATTACTTCTATGTTTTCACTCATTCCCTTTACCCCAGGAATCAAACAACAAATACCTCTTACTATTAATTTAATCTTCACTCCAGCTCTACTTGCAGCATAAAGCTTATCGATCATTTTAAGGTCTGAAAGACTATTAAGCTTTAATTTAATACCACTTTTTCTGCCGTTAATATTATGCATTATCTCATCATTAATCAACTCATAAAGAGCTTCACGAGTATAATGAGGTGAGACAAGTAGGTGATTATATTTTTTCACTTTATAATTTACCTCAAAAAAATCGAAAACTCGGTTTATTTCTTTACAAATTTTTTGATTCGCAGTAAAAAGCGTGTAATCCGTGTACACTTTAGCTGTAGATTCATTAAAATTACCGGTACTTACAAAAGCAAATCTTCTTAGCTTTCCATTTGCATCAAGCCTTTCTATTAAACAAACTTTGCAATGCACTTTTAGACCTACTACTCCAAAAATGAGGTGTACTCCTTCACGTTGCATTTGTTCTGCATAACGTATGTTAGCTGCTTCATCAAAACGTGCTTGCAATTCTATTTGCACTGTTACTTCTTTACCATTTTTCTTTGCATTAATAAGCGAACTTGCAATGTGCGATATTTCAGCAAGACGATAAATAGTAATTTTTATTGTTTTTACATTTGGATCTAAAGCAGCTTCTCTTAATAATTTTACTACATATGCATAACTTTGATACGGGGCATGTAATAAATAATCTTTCTCTTCTATTGCTTCAAAAAGACTTCCTTTTGGGTTAAGACCTTTGACACGTAAAGGCACAATTTTATCGTATTGCAAATCTTTACGTCCCAAACTAGGAAACTTCATATAATCACGACGGTTGTGATAACGACCACCTGGAATAACACTATCTGTGTTATCTACCCCCATCTTATTCATTAAATAATCTAACGTTTCTTTATCAATATTCTTGTCATAAACAAAACGTACTGGATCACCTTCACTCCTGTTTTTTACACTTTTAGAAATCTTATCAATAAAACTTCTACTTAAATCACTATCAATATCAAGCTCTGCATCACGCGTAATTTTAATCATGTGTGCCGAAATATCATCATATTTAAAAATACTGAAAATATTATCTAAGCTGTAGCGTATTAAGTCATCTAGTATAATAATATATTGCTTTTCACCTTCACTAGGCAATACCACAAAACGATCTATAGAACGAGGTATCTCTATTAATGCGTAATTTGTTTTAGTCTCAAAAGTAGCATCCTCATTAGACATCACCATTCGTATTGCTAGATAAGCAGCACTATCTTTTAAGGCAGGAAATTTCTCTAATTCCCCAATCATGATAGTCATTAAAGCAGGACTTACTTTATTAATAAAATATTCTGAAATATAAGCACCTTGCGCTTCTGTTACTTCTTTTTCATTAATAATATAAATATTCTCCTTCTGTAGTTCGGTAGTAATGTTACTAAGAATACTCAAACTAGTTTTTTGTTGTTCTATTACAGTTTCTGTAATTTTTAACAATAACTCTTTTGCACTAAACCCACCTAAGTAGCTACGGCCACCCTTACCAGCTTCTGCTATGCGTTTTATTGTAGCGTATCGAACCTTAAAAAACTCATCTAAATTATTTGAAAAGATACCAATAAATCGTAGCCTCTCTATTAAAGGAGTTGTTACATCTTCTGCTTCTTGTAACACACGAGCATTAAACTGTAACCAGCTTAACTCTCTATTTGTATATACATTCTCTATCAGTTCTTCACCACTAGTTTTACTCATAGCTTTATATTCATTATTTTAAATCTCTTGGAAAAACGCGCTCAACGGTTTTACCTCTAATTACTTCTTTCCAAGATGCTACATCAAACTCGATGGCAACAAAACCACAAGTTGGCAAGTTATCCATAAACTCACTACCTAGCATATTTGCAATAGAAGTAAATGCATGATTATGCCCTACTATCAACACCCTGTCTTTATCATCATCAAGCTTTTTAATAACTTTCATAACTTCTTGTCCGCTAAAATCGTACAAGTCATTATTAGCTATAAATTGTTCATCAGAAAGCTTCCAGGCATCTTTAAAATATTGAGCTGTAGACAAAGCTCTAACAGCACCACTACTTATTATAAGCTCTGGTGCAGGCATTTTTTTTGTCACATGAGCAGACATTAACACACCATCTCGTTTCCCTCTTCCTTTTAAAGGTCTTTGATGATCTGTCACATCATGTTTCCACGATGATTTTGCATGACGACACATATATAATGTTTTCATTTTTTCTGAAATTTTCTAAATTAACCAATTGGATTAAGGTTGTAAACGTGTTTTGGTCCACTTACAATCTTCTAAAGTATATTGAATTCTATCATGTAATCTACTACGTCTTCCTTGCCAAAACTCAAAAGAAACAGGTGTAATAAGATACCCACCCCAATGATCTGGTTTTGGTATCTCTTTTCCTTCATATTGTTGCTCTAAATTAGATAATTTTTCTTCAAGAGCAACTCTAGAGTCTATAGTTTCACTTTGATTACTTACTAATGCTCCCAATTGACTTTCACGAGGGCGAGATGAAAAATAACTTTTAGACGCTTCTTCTGAAACTTTAACGACATTACCTTTTATAATTACTTGACGTTCTAGTCCTATCCAAAAGAAAGATATACAGACCTGATTATTAGCCGCTATTGCTTGTCCCTTATCACTATTATAGTTAGTAAAAAAAACAAAACCATCTTCGCTAAATTCTTTTAAAAGAACGATTCTAGCATTAGGCATTCCGTTAGCATCTGAAGTACTTAAAGTCATTGCATTTGCCTCATAGACTAAATCACTTTCATCAGCGACAGAAAACCACTGCTCAAACTGTGTAAAAGGGTTTTCTGAGACTAAGCCATCTTTGAGTTCTCCTTTTTCGTAAGATTTTCTATGTGCGTGTAAATTTTTGGCCATATTCTATTGTTTATGTAAAGTTACAAAGAATGCCTGGTATCATAGAATACCACTAAATTAAATTTGGGTTAAATTTCAAAAAGATACTTCTAATCCATCATACCCTACAATCACATTTTCAAAAACAGTTTGTGCTTCTTTTTTAAAATCTTCGTAATCATTATACCTACCAGAATAATGTCCGACAATAAGCCCCCCTACTTCAGCATCTCTCGCTATTATTGCAGCTTCTTTTGCAGTACTATGCTTTGTTTTTATAGCTAAATCTTTATGTGACTCTAAAAAGGTAGTTTCGTGATAAATCATCGTAGCTCCTTTAATGATAGGCACTATAGAAGGAAGATAAACGGTGTCACTACAAAAAGCGTAAGACTTAGGTGCACCTGGCTCAAGTGTAAGCGTTTCGTTTTTAATCACGCTACCATCTTCAGCTTTTACATCTCCACCTTGTTTTATTTTATTAAAGTAGATTTTATCAATCCCAAGATTTCTACAAGCGTTTATATTTAAAGGGCGTTCTGTAATTTTTTCAGAAATTAAAAACCCATTTGTATACACTCTATGCTCTAAAGGTATTGTTTTGACGATCACACTGTCATCTTCAAAAACAACTTCAGATTCTGTATGATCTAACTCGTGAAAATAAAGGCCATAATTAGTCCAAGATTTACCTAGTTTTAATTGTAATGTGATTGCTTCCTTAATCCCTTTTGGACCATAAATATGTAAGTCTGCCTCTCTCCCTAATAATCTAAAAGTAGAAACCAAGCCCACCAAACCAAAAAAATGATCTCCATGTAAATGCGAAATAAATATGTGTTTTATTCTTGCAAACTTAACCTTATACCTTCTAAGTTGCACTTGTGTTCCTTCGCCACAATCTATTAAAAATAAATGCCCTTTCACCTCTAGTATTTGAGAGGTAGGGTGCGCATCCCATCGTGGAGTTGCAGAATGACAGCCTAGAATTGTGAGTTTCATTTATATAAGGTAATTAGTTATTCTATTTGAGATGCTATTGGGTCATTTCAGAAATTACAATACAGAAAAAGATAATAAAGAGTATTATTAAAAGTGAATTACCTAAAATACCTACTAGTACAATTTTACCTTTTCGTTTTATTTCTACCATGCCAGCAAAAAAACCACCAACCGAAAACCCATATAATAGTATTGCAATTAACCCTAGATAAATAGTATCCATATTACCTAGGTCTCTCCAAAAAAAAGAGGCAATATAACTTAGAATTATCATTAACAGATTAGCTGCTAAAGTGATATTTGATATACTCTTCATAAGGCATGATATAAATCAAAGTCAATCAAATGAACGTATTAAAAACGCTTCTAATACCAAACACTTGGAATTGTACAGAATCTGTGGAGTTAAAAGCCTAGATCTCTCTCAATTTCTTCCATCTCAACAACATCTTCACCCTCTTGTAATGTAGGGACTACAACAAGCTCTACAGGAATCTCATCTGGATTCACTGTATTAGTTACAATCACAAAAGATTGTTTTGTTGCGCGATGCTTTGTGTTTACTTTCATAAACATAATAAGCTGATCTAATGTTAGTGCTTTATAATCTAAAAGATTTAACACTACATTTTGTCCTTTAAACTTAACTGGTATTTGATATTCTAAAAATGATACAAAGTCATTGATATCATCATACTCATCTGCTAGAATAACATAGTTATCTTTATTTTTAATTTTCATAAGCTAAAAATTATTGCGCGACATTACCACGGTTAATTTTTGAAGCGAGTAAATAAATTACCGCCATACGCACGGCAACTCCGTTTTGTACTTGATCTAGTATAATAGCTTGTTTACTATCTGCAACATCACTCGTTATTTCTACCCCTCTATTAATTGGTCCTGGGTGCATCAATACTATTTCTTTATCAAGAGAACTTAGTATTTTTTTATTTACACCATATTGCTGTGTATATTCTCGTGTTGATGGAAAATAACTAATATCCATTCGTTCATTTTGAACTCGTAACATATTTGCTACATCACACCAATTTAACGCCTTTATTAAAGAAGGCTCATAAACAACCCCAAGAGATTCAATATGCTTAGGCATAAGTGTTTTAGGGCCACATACTTTTACTTCTGCTCCTAATTTTTTAAGCGCAAAAATATTACTGAGTGCCACTCTAGAATGCAGAATATCACCAACAATCACCACTTTTTTACCCGCAACATCACCTAATCGTTCTCTTATAGAATAACTATCTAATAAAGCCTGTGTTGGGTGCTCGTGTGCCCCATCACCAGCATTAATAATTTTTGCACCTACATGCTTTGATAAAAACACACCTGCTCCTGGATTAGGATGACGCATTACTACCATATCTACTTTCATAGATAAAATATTATTTACGGTATCTATTAGCGTTTCACCTTTTTTCACTGAAGATGAAGCTGCAGAAAAATTAACTACATCTGCAGAAAGTCGCTTTTCTGCCAACTCAAAGGATAGCCTAGTTCTTGTACTGTTTTCAAAAAACAAATTGGCAATAGTAATATCTCTAAGAGAAGGTACTTTTTTAATAGGCCTATTAATCACTTCTTTAAAATGATCTGCCGTCTCAAATATGAGTTGGATATCAGCTTCTTTGATATATTTTATTCCTAATAAATGGTCTACACTTAACTCCATCGTATCAATCTTAAACTCTTATTCTTAATAAATCTTTTATTCACCACTTACTAGGTACACCGCATCTTCTCCGTCGTTTTCTTGCCAGTATACCTTAACTTTCTCATCACCTATGGCATCAACCTGTCTTCCTCTATAGTCTGGCTGTATTGGCAAATGCCTACTAAAACGCCTATCTATTAAGGTGAGAAGTTCTATATCTTGAGGTCTTCCAAAGTCTTGAATCGCTGTCAAGGCGCTTCTAATACTTCTACCCGTATAGAGAACATCATCTATAAAGACTACTTTTTTATTTTCCACAACAAAATTAAGTTGCGTTTTGTTTGCTTCAAGTGGTTTGTCACTTCGTCTAAAATCATCTCGGTAAAAGGTAATATCTAAATACCCTAATTGAATACCTTTAATTTTATATTCATCTTGCAGTAATGTTTTTAATCTTTCTGCAAGAAAAACGCCTCGAGGTTGTATACCCACAAGAACAGTATCTTTAAATGTATCGTGATTTTCAATTAATTGACAAGCCAGTCGATGAAGTGCGATTTGGACTTCGGTTGCGTTGAGTAACACTTTTTGGCTCATAGAAAGTTCTGAAGTTATATTCAGGATTCAAATTTACACTATTTTTCATAAAAAAAGCCTTTCAAATTAATGAAAGGCTTTTAAATATTTAAAATTTCAGGATTTTATTTCCCGTCCATTTTATCTTTAAGCGCTTGTAACGCTGAGTTTGCATCACCTAAAGTAGGCTTAGCTTCGTCAGCTTGCTGTTGTGCTTTCGCAGCAGCTTGTTTTACAATTTTTGCTTCTTCTTCTTTATGAAGAGACATATGAGAAGCTACTACTTTCTTGAATTCTTTATTAAATTCAATAATCACAAATTCTGCTTCTTCTCCTTTTTGTACGTCTGATCCGTCTTCTTTTTCAAGGTGACGCTTAGGTACAAATGCAGAGATATCTTCGTTAAAGTTAATTACAGCTCCTTTGTCCACAACCTCATCAATAGTTGCTGTGTGCTTAGTTCCTACTGCAAATTCAGCCTCATACTTATCCCAAGGGTTCTCCTCAGTTTGTTTGTGACCTAAACTTAATTTACGACCTTCAACGTCAAGTTCAAGAACTTTAACCTCAAGAGTGTCTCCTACGTTAGTAAACTCACTTGGGTGCTTGATTTTCTTAGTCCAAGATAAGTCAGAGATGTAAATTAATCCATCAATTCCTTCTTCTAGTTCTACAAACACACCAAAGTTAGTAAAGTTACGTACGATACCTTTATGTAAAGATCCTACTGGATACTTAGTAGTAATATCTGTCCAAGGGTCTGGAGTCAATTGCTTGATACCAAGACTCATCTTACGCTCTTCTCTATCTAATGTTAAGATTTGTGCATTTACTTTATCACCAACCTTTACAAAGTCTTGTGCGCTACGTAAGTGTGTAGACCAAGACATTTCACTAACGTGAATTAATCCTTCTACTCCTTCAGTTACTTCGATAAATGCACCGTAATCTGCGATTACAACAACTTTACCTTCTACTTTATCACCTATTTTAAGCTCATCACCAAGTGCTTCCCAAGGGTGTGCACTTAATTGCTTAAGACCAAGTTGGATACGTGTTTTGTCCTCATCAAAGTCAAGGATAACTACGTTTAATTTCTGGTCAAGCTCAACAATCTCGTTAGGGTGGTTAATACGTGACCAAGAAAGGTCTGTAATGTGTACTAATCCATCTACACCACCAAGATCTACAAAGACACCATAAGAAGTAATGTTTTTCACAACACCTTCTAATACTTGTCCTTTTTCTAATTGACCAATGATTTCTTTTTTCTGCTCTTCAATATCCGCTTCAATAAGTGCTTTATGAGAAACAACAACGTTTTTAAATTCGTGGTTGATTTTCACCACCTTGAATTCCATTGTTTTTCCAACATAAACGTCATAATCACGAATAGGCTTCACATCTATTTGAGAACCTGGCAAGAATGCCTCGATACCAAATACATCTACAATCATACCACCTTTAGTTCTGCACTTAACAAAACCGTTAACGATAGTTGCTTCATCGTGTGCTTTATTAACACGATCCCAAGCCATAATTGTTCTAGCCTTACGGTGAGAAAGAATTAACTGTCCTGTTGCGTCTTCACGAACATCAATTAATACTTCTACCTTGTCTCCAACCTTAAGGTCTGGATTGTAACGAAATTCGTTAAGAGAAATTACCCCTTCAGATTTTGCGTTGATGTCAATAATTGCATCACGATCTGTTAAGAATACTACTTCACCTTCTACTACTTCATTATCAACAGTATCAACAAAGTTCTCTTTTACTAATTTTTCAAACTCATCTAACTTACCGTCATCGATTGGGTCAATACCTTCCTCGTAATTGTGCCAGTTAAAGTCTGCTAAAAATTTTTCTGGATCACTTTCTTTTAATGAAAGTTCTCTTACTGGTTTTGCAGGAGCTGCAACCTCTTCAGTTGTTGCTTCTACGTTTGCTTCAGTAGCTTCTTGTGCTACTTCCTTGTTTGCTTTATCAGCCATTTGTTATTTAATTGTCAATCGGTGATTTATTATTTCCACTTTAGTGAAAATGACAAAATTCGATTCACTTTGTATTCTGTGTTTTTACAAGAAATTACGCAACAATCCCACAGAAGGGTTTGATTTATATAGTTTTATCTCCTTTTATTCTTGATTTGCTGCTAAAAGGGGTGCAAAAATAATTCTTTTCTTGTGATTTACAAAGGTTTAAACAAACATTTTATAACATTTCAGAAGTTCTAAAAAAAATATCTTAATTTGCAGACCACAGCAAACAAAAAGGAATAACAAACGTTATATATACTAATTTGCTTTATGATATCCCCTAAAGTCCCTATTAACGAAAAAGAAAGATTAGATGCTGTAAAAAGCTATAAACTAGTTGACACCTTACCAGAATCTGAATACGACAATATAACTTCGTTAGTTTCAGACATCTGCGAACTACCTATTTCATTAATCACCTTATTAGATTCAGACCGAAATTTCTTTAAATCACACCATGGTATTGATATTCAAGAATCGCCACGTGATATTTCTTTTTGTGGCCATGCCATTAATCAAGAAGAAGATATTTTTATAATAAATGACGCTCGTTTAGACGCTAGATTTAAAGACAACCCGCTAGTTAAAGAGTCGCAAGCAATTTTTTATGCAGGTGCTCCACTAATAAACCCAGATGGATTAAAACTTGGCACTCTCTGTGTATTTGACACAAAACCAAGAGAATTAACTGAAAGCCAAATCAAGGTACTTATTAATATGGCCAAACAAGTTGTAAAACTGTTTGAGCTTCACAAAAAAAATAATGAACTTCTAGAAATAGAAGAACAGTTATTAGACCGCAATGTCCAACTAAAAAGTTTTGCCGGAATAGTAAGTCACGATCTTAAATCTCCATTAGCAAACATCACCTCACTTGCAAGACTATTTAAAGAAGAATACCTAAGCGCTCTTGACGATAACGCTATTGAATACTTAGATTATATAGAAGAGTCTTCAGATACATTACGTGAATATATAGACGGGATGCTTATCTTTTACAAGAGCGATGAGCTAGTGTCTGAAAACAAAAAAGATTTTAATTTAAAAGAACTTTTTAAAGATATCGAAGAAATTCTATTTGTAGATTTTTCAGAATTTAAGTTTCCAAACGAAGATCTCTTTATCCACGCTAATCGCGCAGCATTATTTCAGGTTTTAATGAATCTTGTAGGAAACTCCATAAAATACAATGACAATAAAAGCCCTTTAGTTTCTATTACTTTTTCTGCTACTAATGATTTTTATTATTTTGAAGTAAAAGACAACGGAGTAGGTATCGCTAAAGACAAACAAGAGTCAATATTCGACCTTTTTAAAACTGGGGACAACACAGACAGGTTTGGAAAAAAAGGAACTGGTATAGGCCTAGCTACCGTAAAAGCCATTGTCACTAAATTAGGTGGTGAGATACAAGTGGTTTCGGAAATAGGAAAAGGAGCTACTTTTAGCTTTTCAATTAAAAAATAGCAAACTTAAACACCTCTTTACCTCACAATTTAAGACCGTCTTTTTCCTTTCTTAATTCTATGATTTGTAATGATAGACACTACTATTTTCTATTCTTCAAGAAACTTAATTAACATATACATCTTATACTTTTTTACACCAAACAAAAAGTCATTATGAGCTCTTAAGATTGCAGTCATTTTTCTATCTTTGAAAAATATTTGAAAAACGAGCATGCAGTTTAAACATCCAGATTTACTTTACGCACTTCTACTCCTGCTCATTCCTATATTTATTCATCTTTTTCAATTAAGAAAATTTCAGAAAACAGCTTTTACCAATGTTGCTTTTTTAAAAAAAGTAAACATGCAAACACGTAAAAGTTCGCAGCTAAAAAAATGGCTCACCTTACTTCTACGTATGGCAGCATTAGCCTGTCTTGTTATTGCCTTTGCACAACCATTTTCTGCCTCAAAAACAGCACTAAACACAGATAAAGAAACCGTTATCTACCTAGACAACTCCTTTAGTATGGAAGCAAAAGGTGCTGACGGCCCATTATTGCAGCGCGCTATGCAAGGGCTTTATGATTTGCCTGGTTCAGAAAAAGTAAACTGGTTTACAAATGACAAAGTATATAGAGACGTTTCTCAAAAAACGTTTAAGTCAGAAATGCTACAGACAGAATACTCGTCTAAACAATTAAGCCCTAAACAAGTTATCTTAAAAGCAGAACAGCTTTTTTCAAAAAACATAAATGCCGAAAAAAGACTGATTTATGTATCAGACTTTCAATTAAAAGATGCCTTCCCTACTATTCCTGAACACATTAAAGTTAGCGCTGTTTCACTTTCGCCAGAAAGAAAACAAAACATCGCTATTGACACTGTGTACATCAAAAACAAAGACGCATCAAAAATAACGCTAGAAGCCAAACTAACCTCGCAAGGTTCTAATGAAGTAATTCCTGTTTCATTATACAACAAAGACGTTTTGGTAGCAAAAACCACTGCCAATTTTTCTGAAAGCACCAGTGCAACCACCACATTTGAGCTCACTAAAGACGAAGCTATTGACGGACGTATTATTATTAATGATCCTGATATTACATATGACAACACGCTATATTTTAGTATTAATAAGGCAAACCAAGTAAACGTTCTGTCTATTAATCAAGGGGACGGAACCTATACTGCCCGACTCTTTACTAGTGAAGATTTTAATTTCACCCCACAATCACACACCAATTTAGACTATAACGCAATCCCAAACCAAAACTTCATTATCCTAAATGAGCTCGATAATATCCCTGCTCCATTAACAGCAGCTTTACGTGCTTTTTCTGAAAATGGAGGAAGTATTTTTATTATACCATCTGCAAATGCGGTAGTTTCTGAATACAACAACCTGCTTAACAGTTTACAACTTGGAAGTTTTGGAGAGAAAATTTCTGCAGAAAAACAGATTACAAACATTGCTTTTGATCATCCTTTATTTACCGATGTTTTTGAAAAACGCGTTGTTAATTTTCAATATCCAAAAGTAAATTTGTTTTACGAACTAGCAGGAACAAATGCAACAGCACTTTCTTTTGAAGATGGAAAACCATTTATTGTACAAAAAGGGAATCACTTTTTAAGTACCGCTCCTTTTGCTTCGGAAATATCAAATTTTAAAAGCTCGCCTCTTATTGTTCCTACTTTATACAACATGTCTTTGCAGAGTTTACCTTTACCAAAGTTATATTACACCGTAGGAAAACCCAACACATTTGCAATTCCTATTAAGCTACAGCAAGACCAAATTCTCACATTAAAAGATAGCACATCAAGCTTTATCCCTTTGCAGGTAGCCAACGCTAATAAAGTTACCATCTCTACAACAGACACACCTAATCTAGCTAGCACATACGCTATAATGAAAGAGCAAGATTTTATAGAAAATGTGAGCTTTAATTACACACGAGATGAGAGTATTTTACAATACGCATCTATAGAAGATTGGGAAGGTGTTGACGCACACAAAAGCATTACATCACTTTTTGAAAACATCGTAAAAGACAACACCATAAACGAGTTTTGGAAATGGTTTGCCATAGGGGCATTCTTATTTCTACTAGCAGAGATGTTGGTGTTGCGATTTTATAAGAAATAATCACGAATTAATAGAAACGACACAACTATGAAAATTCTACTAAAATCTGCCACCATCGTTGACCCGAAAGGCGCATTACACTTAAAAAAGCGTGACCTACTCATTGACAAAGGTACTATTGTCCAAATCGCGTCAAAAATTGAGATGACAGATAAAGTACGAGTGGTAGAAAAGGAGAACCTACATGTTTCATTGGGTTGGATGGACAGCAGTGTGAGTTTTGGAGAACCAGGCTATGAAGAAAGAGAAACCTTAGAAAATGGACTTAATGTGGCTGCAGCTTCTGGATTTACAGACATTTGTATCAACCCAAACACAAAGCCCGTTACAGATTCTAAAGGTGCCGTTCAATACTTAAAAAGCAAAGCCCTAAATCACGCAGTAAACGTACTTCCTGTGGGAGCTATGACTCAAAGTGCTGACGGAGAACATCTAGCCGAGCTCTTTGACATGCAACAAGAAGGAGCCAGAAGCTTTTACGATTATAAACAACCAATAAAAAATGCCAACCTTTTAAAAATAGCATTACAATACTGCCAGAATTTTGACGGACTTGTACAATCATTCCCAATGGATATGGCAATTGCTCATAAAGGAATCGTAAATGAAGGTGTAAATAGCACCCAATTAGGATTAAAAGGAATACCAACACTCGCAGAAGAGTTACAAATATCAAGAGATTTATATTTACTAGAATACACCGGAGGAAAACTACACATCCCGACAATTTCGACAAAAAAATCTTTACAACTTATTACTGCTGCAAAGAAAAAAGGACTGGACGTAACCTGTAGTGTAGCAGCCCATAACCTAATACTCACAGACAGCGTACTATCAAGCTTTGACACACGTTATAAAGTAATGCCGCCACTTAGAGAAAAAGCAGATGTAAAAGCACTCATAAAAGGAGTGCAAGAAGGCGTGATAGACGCAGTAACGAGCGACCACGCCCCTATTAATATTGAATTTAAGAAAATAGAATTTGACCACGCACAATATGGTTCGATAGGACTAGAAAGCTGTTTTGGTGCATTAGGAAATGTCTTAGATATTTCTGATGTGATTAATGCGCTTACAGGTTTACGAACTCGTTTTGGTCTTGAAACTGGCGAAATTAAAGAAGGAGCAAAATTACCACTTACGCTTTTTAATCCTTCAACTGAGTGGCTTTTTGAAAGTGACGCTATATTATCTACCTCAACTACGTCTGCTTTAGTTTGCCAAAAAATGAAAGGGAAAGTCTATGGGATTATTTCTAAAAACAAATTAAAACTTAATTAATATGTCAAAAGAAGCTCCTCCTGGAAAACAAAAAGCGGTTATTTGCTACATAACATTTGTAGGGTTGCTTATCGCGATGTCTATGAATAGTAATGAGAAACACCCTTTTGCGACGATACATATTAAAAATATGTTTGGGATTACTCTTTTATGGATAAGTGCTAAAGTATTTGTTGCATACATCAACTTAATACTAGGTGAATTCTTGTTTTGGACAGCAGTTGTGCTACTTGTTTATTCACTCGTGAGAGCCATACAAGACAAAAAGCCAAACATACCTTTCCTTTCAGAAAAGTTTGATGAATGGTTTACCTTTTTAGACTAAAACCCAATACTTACAACACCAATGAAACAGCAACTTTCACTAGAACACAATTATAAAGCACCCGCTCAAGACGTGGGGTGTAATCCTGCTATTATATTGATTCATGGCTATGGTAGTAATGAAGATGATCTTTTTTCTTTTGCACCAGAGTTACCAGACCATTATCATATTATCTCATTAAAAGCCCCTATCCCAATGCAACCTTCCGGTAATGCTTGGTATAACATTTATTGGGACAATACAGATGGAAAAATGAGCGACATCCCACAAGCACTTACTGCTAGAGATTTAATTGCAAAAAGTATTGATGAAGTCGTTGAAAAATATAAAGCAGATGCTAGTAAAATTACTTTAATAGGTTTTAGCCAAGGAACAATTTTAAGTTTTTCTGTTGGGTTATCTTATCCAGAAAAAGTAAAAAATATAGTAGGCCTTAGCGGTTACATCAACACAGAACTACTAAAAGAAGGCTATGAGAATAACGATTTTAGCAACTTAAACATCTACTCATCTCACGGAAGCGTAGATCAAGTATTACCTGTAGATTGGGCACGTAAAACGAAACCTTTTTTAGCAAAACTAGGTATTGATTGTGCTTATTCTGAATTTCCTGTAGGCCATGGAGTTGCCCCACAAAACTTTTATGAAATGAAAGAGTGGCTACTTGATAAGTAATTAATTAGTAGTGAGTAGTGAGTTTTTAGTAGTGAGAAAATAGAGCTACTCAATACTAAAAACTCAATACTCAATACTCACTACTAATAAATAGTCTACAACGGATATAAAACCGTCTTTACGGGATAAATATCAAGCTTATTATTCTCATCAAAAAAGTACTCGATGATAACTTCGCCCCAACGTTGGCCGTCAGAAAAATCTGCTTGAATCCATCTGTGGTTTAAAAACTTAATTTTATTGATACGCATAGGTCCACGATCTCCTTTAAACTCTATCAGTGGGTTACCACCTTCAAGTCCGTTTTGGTCATAAATTTTATCCGTAATTTGTTTCTTTACCTCCTCAGGATTTAGCTCATATTTCTCTAAATATGTCATTGCATTATCATTATTAAGCAATGAAAAATAATTACTTTCTGATACGCTTGCATTGAGAACCTCTATAGAATCTTTTGCTTTGTGTAATTTTTCTGTCAAGTTGTTGATAGACTTCTCTTGCGATTCAAATATGGTTTTTTCATTCATATACTGAAACACAATAAATAGTGCAGCAAAGAAAAACAGGTACATAAATAAGCTCTTTCTCATAATTCTTAATATTTCCGAAGAAAATAATTTTAATAATTTATACTTCAATTTTTAAACCATCGTAAGCCAAATGCACGTTTTCTGGCAATCTAGCTTCAACCTCATCGTGAAAACCTAACCAATGACTTATATGTGTTAAATAAGCCTTCTCGGGTTTAACAATTTCAATTAATTCTAATGCCTCAGACAGTGTTAGATGCGAAACGTGAGGTTCTTCACGCAATGCATTTACCACAAGAACTTTAGTTCCTTTAATTTTTTCAATTTCTGAATCACTAATTGTTTTTACATCTGTCAAATAGGTAAATCCCCCTACTCTATACCCTAGCACAGGCAATACATTATGCATAGCCCTTATGGGAGTCACTTTTTTTCCTCCTATATTAAAAGGTGTAAGGTTCTCTATTAATTCTTCTTTAATGGTAGGGGCACCTGGATATTTATTTTCGGTAACAAAAATATATTCAAATCGCTTATAAAGTGCGTTATACACATTTTGTTCTGCATAAAAGGTGACGTCACCCCCTTGTCTAAAACAAAAAGGACGAATATCATCTATACCTGCCGTGTGATCACTATGATCGTGAGTGAGTAAAACCGCATCGAGATGCTTTATGTTATTTAAAAGCATTTGTGTTCTAAAATCTGGCCCACAATCTATAACATAATTAAAATCATCCCATTGTAGTAATACAGAAACACGCAAGCGTTTATCTTTTGGGTTCTTACTTAAACACACAGGATGGTCACTCCCTATTACAGGAATACCCTGTGAAGTTCCTGTACCTAAAAATGTGATAAAAATAGGTGATTTCATTCTTACAAAAATAACAGTATTTTTTTTGATTAGGTATGGTATTTAGTACCTTTGTTAGACACTAAACCCCTAAAAAACTGCTATGCCAGATTTTATTAAAGGAGACAAAGATTTTGAGAGCATTCCAACAACTAAGGATAAAGCCCTTAGAATCAATTTAAACGAAAACATTTACGGAACTTTTGCTGAAATTGGCGCGGGACAAGAAACCGTACGTAATTTTTTTAGAGCCGGTGGTGCTTCTGGAACAATTGCAAAAACAATTTCTGCTTACGACAAGGATTTTAGTGATGCCATATATGGTGTTGAAGAAGATGGACGTTATGTAACAGAAGCCCGATTAACAAAGATGCTTAATCACGAGATGGAGCTTTTGGAAGAGCGTATCTTAAGAGAGAGACACCCAAACAAAATGTATTTTGCTTTTGCAAATACCGTGGCTACTATCGATTTTGCTAAAAAATATAAAGGTCACGGATGGGTAGGAATCCGCTATCAAACAGATGCAGACGAAGCATATAGCGAAATTATTTTACACCTACGCTTTCACGAGACAGAAGCCTTATTACAACAACATACATTAGGGATTCTAGGTGTAAACCTAATTTATGGTGCCTATTACAAATATGATACCCCTAAAAAACTACTTCGTTATTTATACGACCATATAGATAAGGATAAAATTGAAATAGATACCATTAACTTTTCTGGTCCTAAATTTAAAGATGTTGATAACCGCTTAATGAGTTTACAACTTATTAAAAACGGAATGACAGATGCTGTAATGTTTGGACCAGACGGTAATAACATTTTACCGGCTCGAATTCTTTACAAGAAAAACATTCTAGCATTACGCGGTAGTTTTAGACCTGTAACAAAGGTAAACATTGACATGTATGAGAAATCTCTTGAAATGTTTCTCAAACAGAATAAAGTAGAAGAAGAGCGCACTGAGACTATTTTTGAAATTACGCTCTCTAACCTTAGAGCAGAAGGAGAAATTGACGAAAAAGACTTTATGGACAGAGCAAAACTGTTATGCTCGCTTGGTCATACAGTAATGATCTCTAACTTTCAGGAATACTATAAGCTTGTTGAATATTTTTCTCGCTATACAAAAATGCGCCTTGGCTTAGCCATGGGAGTTAATAATCTAGTAGATATTTTTGATGAAAAATATTATCGTCATTTAAGTGGTGGCATACTTGAAGCTTTTGGAAAATTATTTTATAAAGACCTAAAAGTATATCTGTACCCTATGCATGACACAGAAACAGATGAGTATACTACAAGTGAAAATCTTAAAGTACACCCACGTATGAAAGAACTTTATAAGTTTTTTAAATACAACGGAAAGGTGCTAGATATAGAAAATTTCAAACCAGATATTATGGATATTTTCTCTAGAGAAGTACTTCAAAAAATAGAGAAAGGTTCAGAAGGTTGGGAAGAGATGCTTCCAAAAGGAGTTTCTGAGATTATCAAAGAAAAACATCTTTTCAGCTATAAAGACAAGGCTTAACGTAAACCTATTCTCAAAATAATATAAAATAAAACCCTAACCTTTTGGTTGGGGTTTTATTTTATGTAAAAATTATACTTTAAAAACTGAATAAACTATTCATCACCAACAATAGCAATACCATCTGGCTTAATAACTATTTGTTTTTCACGATATAAAGTTCCAATAGCTTTTTTAAAGCTTTTTTTACTCATCCCCATCTCATTTTTAATTGTGATTGGGTCACTTTTATCGTGTAGTGGTAAAAAACCACCGGCAGCTTTAAGTTCATCTAAAATAAAGTTAGCATTTGGTTCTATACTTCTATAGCCAGGGGCTTGTAACACCACATCTACCTTTTTATCTTCACGAACTTTTTTTACGTATCCTTTAATACGGTCTCCAGTTCTGATGTCTTCAAAAATATCATCATTATGAATTAACCCAGCGTGTTTTCCTTCAATAATAACATTTGCTCCAAGCTCTGTAATGTGAGTGACAAGCAAATTAACTTCTTGAAATTTTTCTAATACCACAGCATCATTGCTTAGGTATTTATTTGTTTTACTAGACCCTACTAAACGCTCCGTTTGCTCATCTAGATATAGATATACAATATACCAATTCCCTACTTTCATAGGTCGTGCTTGTTCTTTAAAAGGTACAAACAACTGTTTTTGTAATCCCCAATCCATAAATGCTCCATACTGATTTACATCACTACAATGCAAATAGCCAAAATCATTTAAATGTACATAAGGGGTTAAATTTGTCGCTACAGGACGTTCTTCATAATCCAGGTAAACAAACACCTCAATTTCATCGCCTATTTCAAAACTTTCTGGCTTATACCTATGTGGTAAAAGCACTACATTTTCTTCTTCGTCCCCTAAATATAAACCTGGTTCTGTCTCTCGTAAAATGGTTAGGGTATTGTATTCTCCTATTTTAATCATAACTTAAATAATGTGTCGCAAAGGTACAATTTAAACCGCGTCTATTGCAGGTATTTAAAATAATCAGATAGTACTTGATCATTCAATTCTGGTGGAGTAAAAATCTCAAGTATTCTCGGTCCACTTTCTTCTGAAATTGTAAATAATTTATCCAGCTCTAGTTGTAAACTATCAAGGTCTGTTGCCTTTGCGTAGTGACAACCATATTGACTAGCCACATGTGCTGCAGTTAGGTGATGACGTGTTTCAAAAAAAGTCTCAAAATGAGTCATGGTTTTTGCTTTTGGTAAAACCCTAAAAATACCACCACCACTATTATTTACCACAATAATTTTAAAATTTTCAGGAATATAATTATTCCATAAAGCATTGCTATCATAAAAAAAACTGAGATCTCCTGTAATAAACAAAACAGGCCTGTCTGCTTGATTGGCAGCTCCTATTGCGGTACTCATACTGCCATCAATTCCGCTAGTACCTCTATTACAAAATACAGCTATACTTTTATCTAGTTTAAAAAACTGTGCGTAACGTATCGCAGTACTATTACTTAACTGTAATTGATAATCGTTAGGTAAAACATCAAAAATACTTTGATATACCTTAAAATCTGAATAAGGAGTTTTTGTTTTGTATTCATTATGCTTTAAAACCCTTCTTTCTTTTATTTCAAAAATTGTTTTTCTATAATTACTAACTTTATTTAAAGGTTGAGCGAGTAATTGTTCAAACACATATTTTGGTGTGGTCTTAATGTGACCTGTTAAAGAAAAATAAGAATCATATGCCTTTTTTGAATCTATATGAAAATGATTTTTAGGCGAGTAATTACGTAAAAAAGCTTTTACTTTTTTACTCACGATCATTCCCCCTAGCGTAATTAATAGATCAGGCTGTAAGGCTTTAAAATCGGTTTCAGAAAAAGGCGCTATTAATTGATCTATAGCACTTATCGTATCATCACTATGCAAGTTTGATGTAGTTTCGGTCATAATAACCACACTCTTGTCTGCTGTGATTTTTTGTAACATCGTTTCAGAAATCACATCTGGGCTTTGAACACCCATAAGAATTAATATTTTTTCTGAAGTATCCCAAAGTGTTTTAAGTTTTAAAATTTCAGCAGTAACACTTTCATTGATTGTTGTTACTTTTCTGGCTGGAACATGTTGAGGCCTCACCTGTAAATCATCTACAAGATCATATAAAGGTTCAGAAAAAGGAAGGTTAATATGTACTGGACCTGATAACTCTATTGCTGTATTGAGCGCTATATTAATAACCGTCTCGTTATGTTGTTGATGGGTTTTCCCTTCTATACAATTTGCGCTGTAAAGTATATGGTTTTCGTAAACATTTTTTTGATTAATAGTCTGACCATCCCCTATTTCTAATAATTTTTCGGGTCTATCTGCACTAATAACAACGAGCGGAATATCACTATAAAACGCTTCTGCGATGGCAGGATAATAATTAAGTAAAGCAGAGCCAGAGGTGCATACAAGCGCAACAGGTTTTTTTGTTTGTTGTGCCATACCCAAGGCAAAAAAAGCCGCACAGCGTTCATCTACAATACTGTAATTGTTAAACCGAGAATCTTCTGTAAAACCAATGGTTAAAGGTGCATTACGTGATCCTGGTGAGATTACAATGTTTGTAATTTCTTTGGCAAGGGATAATTGTGTGATCGTCTGAGAAAGTGTCTTTGAAGAAAATTTCATGAATACAAAAATACAGCTAAGCAGTCACATGTTAAAGCATAGGCGCAACTACCTTACCCATTGTTTGTAATTTATTTTGAGTTTCTAACCATTCTTCTTGAGGGTTAGATTGCTTAATAATCCCACCCCCTACAAACAATGAAGCAATATCATTTTTTATTTGCATAGACCTAAGGTTTACAAATAAATGAGACCCTCGTGTTTCATTATTAATGTCTCCTAAAAAACCAGTGTAAAATTGGCGGTCATACTGTTCATTTTCCAAAATAAAACTTTTAGACGCTTCCATTGGCATACCACAAACCGCAGGTGTAGGGTGCAATGCGTTAATGAACTTTTCTAGTTTAGCCTTATTTTTTTTAACAATACCAGTTACATCTGTTCTTAAATGAACTATACTCCCAGCTTGATGGGTATAGGGCTTAGACATTTTAAGTACTGGAGTAATATTTTTTAATGAATCAAAAATAGCATGAGTTACAATTTCTTGTTCTTCTATCTCTTTTTCAGACCAAAAGGTTCTAAAACCCTTTTGAGGTAATTTTGTCCCTGCTAGTGAAATTGTAGAAAAGTCACCACCTTTTAATTTTAAAAGCGTTTCTGGAGTTGTACCACACCATATAGCTGTTTCTGGATGAAACCAAACATATTTTAAACCATTATAATCCTTTGTAAAGACCTGGTCAATCAGTGTCTTCAAACTAAACTTAGAAAGCGTTACATCTTTCTGTCTAGAGATTACAATTTTTTTAATTTCACCTAAATTAATTTCATCAATCGTCTTTTCAACAATAGAAACATGTTTTTTTTCTCCTTTACTCTCATCAGGAAATTTCACATCTTCTTTTAGATGATTTGTTATTTCAGGAAGCGCAACACACTCGCAAGATGAGTGAGCCGCAGGTATTATTAAAGCCGTTTTTTTATAATCAAAAGGAGCCATCACAAATCCTTTTTCATCAAAAGAAACGGTAGTATATTTTTCTGAAGAATGTTGAAAGTAAGCAAAAAGCTGAGTGCTTTCTGGATAAGAAAATAACACAAATGGTTTTTCTTGACTAAACCATAAATCTGCTTGCTCTATAAGCTCTTGATAAGTCATAAATACTATTGTTTGTTATGACTTACGTAAACAAAGCGTTGTTAGTTTTACTAAAGAGATCAATTCTTTATCTTCATTTGTAACTGGAATATGCCACAACTGTGTGGTTCTTCCTTTATGCATTATGGTTGCTGTAGCATAAACAAACCCTTCTTTTATACTTTTTACATGATTTCCAGCAATTTCGATACCTCTAACCTGCACCTCTTTTTCATTTAAAAATAATACAGATGCGGCACTACCTACGCTTTCTGCTAATGCTACAGAAGCTCCCCCATGTAATACACCGTCTGGCTGATGTACTCTTGGAGTAACAGGCATTCTTGCTGTAACTGTATTCTCTGTAATATCAATAAATTCAATATTTAACGTTTCCATCAATGTGTTTTTACACATAGCATTACACGCCTTTAATAGTACTTCTTTAGATTTTTCCATGCTGTAAACTTCAATTTTATACCTTTACAAAAATACAAATTCGATTATTCATGTCTTCTAAAAAAACCGTTAGTTATACAACAACCAATAGTTATCACACGCAAGGAAAATTAAATGACGCTACAGAAACCGTGTGGATTGTTTTTCATGGACTTGGTTATTTGAGCACCTATTTTATTAGGTATTTTTCAGAACTTCCAGACAATCATTTTGTAATATGCCCACAAGCTCCTTCTAAGTACTACCAAGGAACTCAATTTAAGCACGTTGGTGCTTCTTGGCTTACAAGAGTAGATACAAAAGAAGAAACAAAAAATGTATTAAATTATGTTGATGCTGTTTATAAAAAAGAAATTACAAAAACTCCTAAAAAATTAATCGTTTTAGGGTATTCTCAAGGTGTTTCTATCGCCACAAGATGGGTTGCTTCTAAAAAGATATCTTGCCATCATTTAATACTCCACAGCGGAGGAATTCCTGTAGAATTAACACAAAACGACTTTAAGTTTCTTAAAAAAGACACAAAAGTAACATATATTTACGGTGATCAGGACGAATATATTAACGAAGCTAAAAAAACTGAAGAACAATTAAAAGGAACAAAATTATTTGAAGACAGACTACAAGTATTTGTTTTTAAAGGAGTTCACGAAGTAAACAAGGACTACATTAACAGCTTTGCATAACAGTTAAATACCTTTTTTTTTAAAATAACCCCTCTTTTTTCGATAAAGCACCTTAATTAACGTTTTTTAAAGATTGATAATATGAATGATTACTTATATTTGCAGTGTTATTAAAATATAAAGCTTTTATTAAAAAAGCTATTACGGCAATTAGTTGTTATTTATAATGATTAATTTATTTGGTTAGAGCGACTCTTTTTTAAAGGAGTCGCTTGTTTTTTATAGCTGTTTTTTCTTTAGTCAATAATAAATTTAAGTACTTTGTCATTATATATAGAATTACACTCATAAACATTAAACCATAGTGTCAAATAAGAATATAATTGTCATACCGTGTTATAATGAAGCTACACGGCTTCCACTCACCTCATACAGATCTTTCTTAACACAAAGCAATAAGACACACATCTTATTTGCAAATGATGGCTCTAAAGACGATACTTTAATAGTTTTAAACAACTTAGCCTCAGAATTTCCAGATCAAGTTTCTGTTTACAATTTAAAAACCAATAGTGGTAAAGCACAGGCCGTAAGAGAAGCAATTCTTTTTTGCTTCGGAAATTTTAAAGACTTTAATACCATAGGCTATTTAGATGCAGATTTATCTACAAGCCTAGAAGAGTATATTACTATTTCAGAAAACATAAACGAAACTGTTGTTTGTGCCTTTGGTTCACGTATTTTAAAAATAGACAACCACATTGACAGAAAAAAATATCGCTTTTTAATTGGGCGTTTTGTAGCTACAATGATTTCAAACCAACTTGATATTAGTATTTATGATAGCCAGTGTGGATGTAAGGTATTTTCTTCAACTGTAGCACAAACTTTATTCAAAGAAAAATTTATCTCAAAATGGCTTTTTGATGTAGAAATTTTTCATCGATTAATAAGCATTTACTCTCACAAAGGAATGAAAAATATTTGTCGCGAAATCCCACTAAAATCTTGGATAGACGTTGACGAATCTAAAGTAAGTATGTTATATTTCTTTAAAATGTGGAAAGATTTATACACCATTAGAAAAAGATATAAATAAATGGATCAACCAAAATCTAATTTTTTAAACAATCCTCGATTCTATAAAATTTCAGTAATTGTATTACTAATTATTCGTGGTATTTTTAATGCGGTAATGCCTTTAATGGATAAAACCGAAGCCAGATATGCAGAGATCGCAAGACTTATGGCCGAAACTGGAAACTGGATTACACCTCAAATTGATTATGGGGTGCCTTTTTGGGCAAAACCTCCTCTATCTACTTGGCTTTCTGCCGCAAGTATGAGCATTTTTGGGGTAAACGAATTTGCTGTTCGCTTTCCATATTTATTAATGGTAGCGGGTATGGTTTTATTAATAGGTAAGTATGCAAAACGCGCACACCTTCCTTTTTACCTCCCAGGGTTTATTTTATTACTAATCCCAGAACTGTTTTTACACGCCGGAGTTGTCTCTACAGATACAGCACTCACCCTTGCTGTCACATTAACATTTTTATCTTTCTGGGAAGCGACACACAACGGTAAAAAAATATGGGGTTATCTATTTTTTGTTGGAGTAGGTTTAGGACTTCTTGCAAAAGGCCCAATAGTGATTATACTTTGTGGACCACCTATATTTTTATGGATGGTATTTCAGAAAAAATATAAAACCGTCTTTACTAAACTCCCTTGGATACTGGGGCTATTAGTTACTGCAATAGTTGCAGTACCGTGGTATTACTTTGCAGAACAAACAACACCAGGATTTATAGACTACTTTTTAGTTGGCGAACACTGGCTGCGTTTTACAGATTCTAGCTGGAAAGGCGATAAATATGGTTTTCCTAAAACGCAGCCATTAGGTATTGTTTGGGTGTTCTTATTATTATTTGCACTACCATGGATTCAAGTAATTATGTATAGATTATTTAAAACTAGAACTACCATTTTTAAAAATGAATGGGTGCTCTTTTTGTTACTTTGGCTATTATGGACACCTTTATTTTTTACGGTATCCTCTAGCTTGATCCACACCTATATCATGCCCGTTATGGTTCCTGTTGCTCTATTAATAGTACACTGGTGGCCAAGTATCAAGTTTAAAAAACAACTAGCTTTAACAAACCTTACGTTAATAGGTGTTTGTGTAATTGCGCTTATAGGTATTACAGCAACTAGTACTTTACAAACCTATGCTAACACAGATAAATATTTGATAGAAGCACATCCAGAACAGATTAAAATTGATGAGTTTTATTACTTCGGAAAAAAGAGTTATTCAAGTCAGTTCTACTCTAAAGGTACAGTACAATCGATTTCTATAGATGAGTTAAAAAACAAAGAAGATGCTTTTTGGCCTTTTTGCTTTATTGTTAAAAAGAAAGATTTACCAAAACTAGAAGCAATAGACTTAAGCAAATTCATGCTATTAGGAGAAAATGAAAAGAAGCTCTTTTATGGAGTAAAAAAATAACTTGGATTACAAAAATGGATTTAAAACTATAAAATTTGTAATCCGTTATTAATTAAAGCAACGCAATACAGTATCTTTGCGCCTTCCTAAAATTAAATTGAAATGTTACTACAACAAACCATTAAAAATTTCACCCAAAATCCTAAAAACGATATTTTATCAGGATTAACTGTTGCACTTGCACTTGTACCAGAAGCCGTTGCCTTTGCTTTTGTTGCTGGTATTGACCCTCTAGTGGGACTATACGGTGCATTTATGATGGGTATTATCACATCCCTTTTTGGCGGACGTCCAGGAATGATTAGTGGAGCAACAGGTGCTATGGCAGTTGTTATGGTTGCGCTCGTGTCTAAAGGAAATGAAGTAGGTCTTGCACTTGAAACCCCAGTAGAAAACCTAGGACTTCAATGGCTATTTATCACATTACTGTTTGTGGGTATCATACAAATTTCGGCAGGTGTTTTAAGATTAGGAAAATTTGTAAGATTAATACCTCATCCTGTAATGATGGGATTTGTAAACGGTCTTGCGATTGTTATTTTTAGATCACAATTAGGTTTGTTTCCAGAACTAGCTACCGAAGGAATTTCTTTTATTGAGAATACAGGTGACTGGTTTAGTGCATTCTTTAGTAGTGTTGATTTTTGGAAGATGATGGGGCTTGTAGGTCTTACAATGGGGATAATGTTTGGTTTACCTAAACTTACTAAAAAAATTCCTGCAGCACTTGCTGCTATTATAGTTGTTGCTGCAATAGTTATTTTTGGAAAAGTAGACGTATCTACTGTTGGATCATTTATTCAAGACGGAGGCGGAACAGGATTAAAAGGGGGACTTCCTACTTTTCAAGATCAAATATTTACGCTGTTTTATACTGTTAAAGGACACTTCTGGTCAACAATAGCTCCTTTTGCAGCCATACTTGCAGCTATAGGTCTTATAGAAAGCCTTATGACACTAAACCTCATTGACGAAATGACTGAAACCCGTGGTAGTGGAAATCGTGAATGTATTGCCCAAGGTGGTGCAAACATGTTAAATGGTTTGTTTGGTGGTATGGGTGGTTGCGCCATGATTGGTCAATCTATAATAAATGTAAATTCTGGAGGTCGCGGACGTTTATCTGGTACCGTCGCTGCAATTGCATTATTATGTTTTATTTTATTTGCTGCACCACTTATTGAACAAATACCTATTGCAGCCCTAGTTGGTGTTATGTTTATGGTTGTTATAGGAACTTTTGCTTGGTCTAGTTTCAGAATATTACACAAAATACCTTTAAGTGATGCTATTGTTTTAATTTCAGTATCTATCATAACTGTTTGGCAAGATCTTGCTATTGCGGTAATTGCTGGGGTAATAATGAGTGCACTTACTTTTGCCTGGAATAGTGCTACACGTATTAGAGCTAGAAAAAGTATTAAAGAAGACGGAACAAAAGTGTACGCTATTTGGGGACCTCTTTTCTTTGGTTCTACTACTGCTTTTAACAGTAAGTTTGATTTTACAACAGATCCTGAAAAAATTGAGATTGACTTTATGGAGTCTAAAGTTAGTGACCATTCTGGTGTTGAAGCGCTAAGAAATATAACAAACAAATATATGGATCAAGGAAAAAAAGTTACGCTAACTCACCTTAGTCCAGACTGTAAAGACATGCTAATTAAATGGAACCCAGAATTTAAAACCATCATTCAAGACGCTATTGATGACCCTCGTTATCATGTAGTTACAAGTATGTTGGATAGTGAGGTGTAACAATTCATTTATAATTTGACACAAAAAAAAGGCATTAGACAAGCGTCTAATGCCTTTTTTATTTAAGGTTGATTATTACGAAATAGCTCCTATACGATGTTTTTTCTTTTTTAATAAAGCTGGTATTTGATTGTAGTCTAAGAAATACTGTAACTTAATAGAAAACACATGGTTTATTGACTGATTAAACAACGTATCAATACTCTCAAAATAAGAGTCTTTTGCCTTATTATCTTTATTGTTTAAACCATTACGATAAAGCGCCGTTACAAAACTACCTGGAGCAAACTGTAAAGAATAACTTAAATCAAGATTCCAAGTTGAAAAATTGATATCTGGATTATACCCCAAATCATCATTATCAAAACCTGTACGTATCGTACTACCATCGTCTTGTAAATTAAACAACGCTGTTTCATAATCTACGGTTGCCCAATAATTACGTACTGATAATGTCAATATATTATTTGGGTTAAAGTTATAATTAGCATTAAAAGAATGTTCACTTTCAATACGGTCTCTTTCACCAAATATTACATCTGTTTCTGTTTGATCTACATACCCTCTATCTCCAATATAATGATCTCTATAATAGAAATAAGACATTACAAACTTATCTGAAAAACGAACTCTAGGCCCAAAACCAAACCAATAATTTACATAATCTCTATCCTCATCAAGAAGTGTTTGTATACCTCCATTAGCACTAAATGCAACTTTTTTATTATCATTTGTATTATGCCAAAAACTTGTATAAATTTTGTTTTTGATAGTAAAAAAACTACCTGCTTTTCTCGGTTCAAAATAGTCATATTGCTTTCCAGGTTCTATTTCAAGATTAATACCCATAGAATTTAACTTTTTTGTCGTACCGCTAAAATTTCCTCCAAAATCAAAACCTGTAAATGTACTAGGATTAGCTAAGCGAGTATAGTTTATATATGTGTAAGCATAATAATTATTCCATCTTTTTGTTGGTTCAAAAATTCGATAATTTGCATCTACACCAAAGTCATTATAATTATTCCTATATATCAATCCAAGGTCATTAATATCATATTTATCATCTGCAAAGCTATGATCAAAACTGTATCTAAACTTACCGTGAGTTTTAGCTAAATAGAAAAAAGAACTGTATCCTGTTGTATTACCTTCTTCTTCAAACAAGGTACTTGACTTTGCTTCTCCCTTTACATTAAAAGTATTTCGTTTGTTATTAATATTCGCCGTTAACGCAGTAACATTGGCATCTCTAAAACTTCCTTCACGAAGCGTATTGGTATTAATAATACCAACAGATGAGTTTCCATTAAACTGCTGGTCTGCTACAAGAATATTATAATTAGTAAAAGGCGAAACTGTTTCTTCTCTATAGTCTCCCGTTAATACATTTTCTATGGTAGCATGAGCTATTTCTGTAAAAGAATTAAACACCCCAAGTCCAAGCCCACTTTTTGTTCTTCCTGAAATTTTAATAGCATTTAAAACTTTGGTTGATGTAGGATAATCTGTCACCTTTTCATTATCTGAAAGTACAGGATCTACTGTTGGTTCACCACCTATTCTTCTTGAAAAAAACAAACCTCCTTTACTAAAAAGATCCACTCCCTCGGTAAAAAATTGACGCTGTTCAGAAAATGTTTGTTCGAAAGGGCCTAAATTTAATGCTACGTTATCAAAACCAGCCTGACTAAAATCAGGTATTAAAGTAGCGTCTAATGTAAAATTTTCTGTAACACCATATTTTACATCCATACCAGCATTAAAATTAGTTTTGTGTGCTCCAGCGTAACTATTCTGAACCATAGATACAAAAGGATAAAATGATAAACGAACAGGGGGTTTAAGATCTGTCATACCCTTTAAGTTACCATGATACTGCGCTATGTTTCCTTGATTAGGATCTAAAGGATTCCAGGTATACTGAGATTCATCTCTTTTAAATTTTCTGTGAAACTGGATACCCCAATCTTCTATATTTTGAGTATCAAATCGTAAACAACGGTAGGGAATTTTCATCTCTACACTCCAACCATATTCATTAATCTTTACAGCACTATCCCAAACGGCATTCCAGCTAAAGTCTTCTCCAACACTTAGGTTTGCAATAGCATCTGCCTGTGTTCCTGAAGCAAAAACAAAAAACTCCGTATCGTTCTGACCATCATTATTAGGGTTAACTACAAAACCAAAAAAATCTGCATTTCCAAAACTATCTCTTGAAGCTAGTTGCTTCATAATTAATTTAGGATCATCTTTTAAAAAAGCAGCAACGTATAAGGCCGTATCATCATATGTCATTTGTACAACCGTCTTATTTGCTTCGGTTTCTAATTCTCCTACATTTGGTTTAAATTCAATAAAAGAAACTGCTTTCTCTGCCTTTTCCCACACAGCATCATTTAATACTCCATCTATTTTTGGAGCATGTGAAGTTCGAGAAATAGTGAGTGTTTTTTTATGTTGAGCATTTACTATTTGTTGAAAACAAAATAATATAACAAACAAAACGGAACATTTATACCTCATAATTTTATTTAAAATTGACTATTAATTATTCAAAAGACAAAGTGCATTTATTTTTGTTACACTCTAACTTTGATAAATAACAAAAAAACAACTTAAAAATTGCTCTTATATTAATTTTTAAAAAAATATCCCTTTAAATATATGGATATACTAATCTAATAAGGTTTTAGTAGTAGTAATAAAAATAGTTATTGTGCTCTTTTGTAATAAAACTCTTGTTTTTGAGGCACACCATCTACAAATCCTGCTACCCAAGCATGTAGGAGGTCAGTTTCTGGATTTGTATAGACAATTTGAGAAGGAAATTCGTTTCTAGGGTTTTCAAATGTAAATGCATGTTCTGCATCTTGTTTCAAGCTAAAGACTACAGGGTTAGGGACATCTCCTATTGTTTCTATATATAATAATATTTCATCATTCTCCTTATACATCTTCATGCGTTCGGCAAAAACAGTATCTGTTTTTCTAAGTGTCAAACTTTGTGAGACAAAGCTTCCGTCTGCAGATTTTTCCCAATATTCATAAGACTGAGTCTGATCATTAATGTTAATCCATTCGCCTAACACCCAACTTAAATCTTCCATAGTTGTCTCTTTTACTTGAGGGACAACATTGTTTTTATCACTTTCATTTTTACATGCTGTGACAGAAATTAATAGTAAAAGAAGTAATGCTAAATTTTTCATAGATTAATTTTAATGACCAAATATACCTAAAAAATAAAAACCGAATTCTGCATAAACAAAATTCGGTTTTTAAATAGGTTGGCTTTTATTACAGAGCATAATTAAAATTGTTAGATTCTGGGTGTATCCTTTTTAACTTATGTTCTATGTTAGTAAAAGTAGTCTGAGCTGTCCTTGCGCCTATCCAATTTCGTATTCTAATATTATTATTCTTTTTCATAGTTCGTTTTTTGATTGTGTATAAAGATTGATGATTTATTTTTATCTAAATCTTCTTTTAGAGTTCCAAACAGATGATAATGTAGTTATTACTCTTCCCGATGAATGATTGTTGTTTAATGTTTTCATAAATAATTGGTTTTTTGATTGATATTTTTTTTTTACTACTGTAATACTTTTATTAAGAAAGATTATCTAAATCTTCTTTTGGTATTCCAAACGTATGATCTTGTTGTAGCATTTCTTTTTGTTAAATGATCTGAATCTAAAGTTCTCATAATATTTTGTTTTTTGTGGTTTATACTTAATAGAAGATTTAATTCCACTTTTGTTACAGTACTATGCTTAACAAAGTAGTGTTTTAACAATATATTAACATTTTCGTTTTAAAAGACAACATACTTGCACCTTATATATAATCTCTTTTTCATATTCTTTACAAATAGCAATCGGTTGTCATTTCTGAAGTAAAAGATTTGCTATTATTTTTAATATAAGGATAAGTGGGAGGGCTGCTTTTTCATTTTTGATGCATCAAAATGTGTGAAAAAATAAATAATTTGTAAACTCATGTAACTTTATCAATTAATCATCTACTTATAGTACAACCAGCAACAAAAACAATTGAACAAACAACTCGAACATAATTTTGTTACAGAGCTAGAGACGAATCAAAATATAGTACACAAAATATGTAGGCTATATACAAATGATAGAGATGCTCACAATGACCTGTTTCAAGAAATCACGATACAGTTATGGCGTGCTTATCCCAAATTTAGAGGAGACAGCAAGTTTAGTACGTGGATGTATAGAGTGGCTTTAAATACTGCGATAACACTGTACAGAAAGTCTAAAAGAAGAGTTCAAACACAGGATTTTGAAGGAGTTAGCTTTAAAATATCTTCTGAAGATTATGATGATACGGTAGAAGAACAGTTAAAGTTAATGTACGCCGCCGTGAAGGATTTAAATGATATAGATAAGGCGTTGGTTTTTCTCTATTTAGAGGATAAGAATTATAAAGAGATTTCGGAAACTTTAGGAATTAGCGAGGTAAACTCGAGAGTAAAGATGAACCGAATTAAAGGTAAATTACGTAAAGTACTAAATCCGTAAAAATATGGATGAGTTAGAATTATTAAAATCAAAATGGCAATCACAGGAACAAGAATTACCTGTATTGACCTTTAATGACATTTATAAAATGTTATTAAAAAAATCAAGCTCTATTGTAAAATGGATCTTTTTTATTAGCATCGGTGAGCTTATTTTCTGGGCTATTTTGGCATTTTTAACACCAGAATCCACAAAATCTTTTGTTAAAGAGATGGGCTTAGACACAGTGTTTTTAGTGATTAACATTATTCACTATATAGTATTTGTCTTCTTTATTTTCTTGTTTTGGAAAAACCACAAGAAAATACAAGTAACAGACTCTGTAAACACTTTAATGGCCAATATTTTAAAAACAAGAAAAACTGTAAAATACTTTGTTTTTTATAATGTAGGTACAACGATGCTATTAATGGTAGGAGTAAACATCTTTTATGCTTTAAATAGTGATGCACTATCTAAGGCTGTCAAACACAATACACATCAATATGATGCTGTCCCTCCAGAAATGTTTATGGAGAAGTTTTTAATGTTTAATATATTGGGGGGAGCTGTAATGATCTGTCTCGTACTACTCTTTTATTTTTTAGTTTATGGCTTCTTGCTAAAAAGACTTAAAAAGAACTATAAAGAGTTACAAAAAATGGAAATGTAACTGTTGGAATAAGGTTAAAAATATTTATTAACCTTATAAAAAACACTCCTAACTGTCTTGCTTACGGCATAAAATCTATTGCCATAAGCACGCAGTTAATACCTCCACTCTCTCTCTGTATTAAGAGCCTCTGCATTTTCAATCTCACTTTTAGGTATTACCTTTAAAAAAGATGGATGTTGCTCAATCCCGTATTCTATTTTTTCAACAATACTTTCTATAGACTCATTTTCATAATCTATTTCAAGGGGTTGTTTAATCTCAAAAGACTGTAGAATACCTCTCTTTTTAATACGTAAGCCTTTACGATCAAACGAGCGTCTAAAACCATCTATAACGATAGGTACGACTACAGGCTTATTTTTTTTGATAATATGAGCTGTTCCTTTTCTAATAGGTTTCCAAGGGCGTGTTGTACCCTGCGGAAATGTAATCACCCAACCGTCATCAAGCGCAGTAGTAATACTACTAATATCACTCATTTTAACTTGTCTGTTCACCTCTTCTCCTTTAGCACGCCAAGTACGTTCTATACTTACAGAACCAGCATAAGCCAATATTTTAGGCAACAAACCAGATTGCATGGTCTCTTTTGCAGCTACAAAATATAAATTGAGTTTTGGTCGCCATAAGTACCCTATGTTTTTAATACTATCTTCCCTCCCACTCAAACTAGCATTAAAGACATGGAACATAGACACCACGTCAGCAAAATAAGTTTGATGATTAGAAACAAAAAGTACATTAGTATCTGGTAGTCCGCGTAAAATCTCGCTTCCTTCTATTTCTAGTTTATTAAAACCTTTAAAACGTCTGTGTGATAACGCTCCAAGGATACGTATCAACCACAATTTTAAAAAAAGAATATGACCAAATGGATTTTTCTTAAAAAGCCCCATATATAATTTAGTGTTTGGTTATGCTAATAGCTATAACATTACCGGCAAAGATACATAAAATCGACTTTTAGAGCAGCTCCTTTAAGATTTCGCGTATTTCACTCAGCATCATCGCGGTAGCACCCCACACCACATGACCATTAATTAAGTAAGCTGGAACCTCAATGTCAGTTGCGTATGATGTAGAGAGTGTTTTTGTGATAATAATACTATCATCCATAAAATGCTCTAAATCTACTTCTATGAGTGCTTCTACTTCTTCTTCTTGAGCAACAAATTGTGGCGTTGTCTTTGTAACAGCAAAAAAAGGTTGAACAAAAAAGTTACTTGGTGGTATATATATCTCGGTGAGTTCTTTTAAAACCGTCACCGTCTCTCTTGGCACACCTACCTCTTCCTCTGTCTCTCTTAAAGCCGTTTCTTCATAGTTAGAATCTTCTTCTTCATACTTACCGCCAGGAAAACCTACTTGGTTTGAATGCACTCCTTTATATGTTTTTCTAAGTATTAGTATGAGCTTTGTAGCTCCTTCTTCTGAAGGATAAAAAAGCGCTAATACTGCCGCTCTTCTAGCTGTATTCTTATCTTTTGCAATCTTTGTTAACTCAAGTAATCGCTCAATAGGTGCCATTTTTAAATGAAACGCCTCTCCTGGAAGCTCCATTTTTGTTACTTTTAACGCCTTATTAAAAAAATCTGTAAACTCCATCTATGCGTAATTTCTTATTCTTAATTTGTTGTTATTCTGTAATTCTGTCTTGTGAAGATACTAAAAAGACTGAGCAAGTTTCAACAGAAATCACTACAAAAACAATTACTAAAGATGCTCCTATAGAAAAAAAGAAGCCTATACCTACCATTGAAAAAATCACAAACGAAAACGTAGTTCCTTTTTTAACAGAGTACGGAAATAACAATAAAGAAACAAAAGTTAAAATTAAAACCAGGTTGGGCGATATTAATATTCAACTGTTTAATGACACACCACTACACAGGGCAAACTTTATATATCTCGTTAAACAAAAGTATTTTAATGAAACTTTTTTTCATCGCGTAGTACCTAAATTTATAATTCAAGGAGGAAATAGTGACTTGCCTGCCACAAATAAAAAACGTTTTGCATTAGGTGATGATTATTTATTACCCGCAGAAATTAAACACCCACACGTATATGGTACTATTTCTGGAGCTAAAGAATACAGGGAGAATCCAGATAAAAAATCGCATCCTTATGAATTTTTTATTTTTCTTGGACAACCTGTTTCAAAAAGACATCTAGATGGTAGTTATACTGTTTTTGGAAAAGTGACAAGTGGAATGGATATCGTCGAAAAAATAGCAAACATTGATGCAGACGAAGGAGAATGGCCTATACAGAACATCTATATTTCTGCAGAAATAATTGAATAAAGTATATAAAAAAAGCCCCAGTAAATACGAGAGCTAATTTAATTCAAATTTTAATTTTAGATTACTGAGCTGTTATGCTATCAAAACAGAACTATAGCAAAACAGAGTTTAAAACAATGCTTTAATTCCGTCAAATGCGGCTAGGTTTACATTGTCTTTATCCATCGTTTCTACCATTCTAATCATATCTTCAGGTTTCATGTTTTCTCCTAATAATCTAAAAACAGCAAAACCTTTTTCTCTATCAGAACCAAAAACAATCATCTCATCTATAGCTTCGTCTTCACCTAAATACTTAATTGATAACCCCCAGCCTTTATACTTTAATGTCGTTAAGGTTTGATACTGCTCTTGACTTAATATGGATTGAACTTTTTTCTTTTCTTCAATATAGGTTGCCTCATTATCATGTATAGGAAAAGCAACTACATTTATCTTTTTTAAAGTCTTTAAAATATCTTTTTGTTCTACAGTGAGCTTATCTGCCTCTGCGTATAAAAGGCTTGTAGCTAAATCTACTTTTACAAAATTATTATCTTCTTGCTTTTCTACTAAATATTCCTGTAATGTAGGTGTACTATCACAGCTTGTTAACAACATACTTCCTAGAAATAAAGCTGTTATAAATTTTATAATAGTTACCATTATTTATTGCTTTTTTCTAGTTGCTTAATCGCATCACTACCTGGAACGTCAAGATTTTTTGTCAATTTTGATATTTGTTTTAAATCTATGTTTCCTGTAATACTCATTACAACCGTTTGATTTTTACTATTATCAGATCCTTCTAAAAACATTAAAAGTTCACTTACATAATTTTCATTTTTCCCCTCACGAGAGTAAAACTTAATGTTATTACCATCATCTTTTACACGCATTAGCTCAGACAGTCCTTGATCTCCACTTATATAACTGGACACAGAACTACTCATTTTTGAAGCTATATCAGATTTTTCTGTCGTAAAAATCTTGATATTATCTAGATTCTCTACCAAATTCATAAAATCATTCACCTCTTCATCATCTGTTTCTAGATCAATTTTAGCTAGAAGTTTAAACATTTTCTGTGTGATGACAACAGAAGAAACATCGTCGTCACTCTCAAAAGATGACCATAAATTTTGTGCATTGATCGCAAAAGGAGCGATGAATAATGCTAATAATATTGCTATTTTTTTCATAAGTATAGTTTTAGTGATTGTGTTTATTTAAAGTATTTATTAGTTGTGTTAGTAAATTTATTAATGTAGCCTAACTCTTCAGCTCCTTTGTTAAAGCTCTTAGATAATAATAAAAAAGCTTCTTTGCTTTGATTAAAAGCCATCACAGCCTCTTGCTCTTCTTGGGTTAACTCGTTTGCATTAGTGTACATATACCCCGTGACAGACAAGACAATGACCGCAGATGCCGCGACTCCTATCCACCAACGACGCTTAGGACTCTCTTTTTGCTTCGGAAACGTGATTTGTTTATCCATCGTTTCATCTTTTGCCATTTGTACTCCTTTAAATAAAGGGATATAAGGCTCATGAGCGGCATCTATTTCGTCTCCCGAAAAATAGGCTAATAACGTTTTTTCTTGAGCTAGCGTTGTTTCGCCTTCAAAATAGGCCTCTAATAACTTTGTAATTTTAGCAGATTCCATAGTTATGTTTTTTTATTAATTGTTCTCTTACTGTTTTTCTTGCCCTAGATAATCCTACTCTAATTGCAGTCTCACTACTTCCGAGCATTTTTGCTATTTCAGCAAACTCAAACTCCTCAACATCTCTTAATTGAAGAATAATACGTTGCTGTTCTGGCAAATTTTCCATTATTTTAAAAACGAGTGCCACACCATCATTTGCTTCAATTTTATGTTCCAAACTTTCTGAGGTTTTATAATTTGTATGTACAATTTTCATAGTACCTGCCTGTTTAGATTTTAATCTGTCTAGACAATAGTTTTTAGTCATTGTAATTGCATACGCCTCAGGGCTTCTATATTTTTTGATGTTCTGTTTACCTCGCCATAGTTTTAAAAAAACTTCTTGCACCGCATCTTCAGCTTCATCAGCAGAGACTAAAAGACGTTTTGCAATACGGTATAACCTATCCTTAAAAGGAAGCACCGTATGTAAAAATTCTTTTTGGTCCATTATTAAATCTGCCATGGCAGTGATTTTGGTTAGTGTTACCACCCTAATAACAAAATGATATTAGTAGCTGTGTTATAAAGATGACGATGCACTCTGTATTTTGTTACTTTAAAATTTCAGAAATAATTAAAATTAATATTTTTTTGAAATATTAGATGAGCAATACTTATCTTTAAATCGTACAATAATTCTACGTTTTAAGCATTCTACTTTAAAGTTATTTATTAAAATGAAAAAATACATCCTCATTCCCGTTTTACTTCTAACACTTACTCTCACATCTTGTTTTGAAGATATAGATGATATTGAGCAAATAGCATCTAACTCCGAAATTAACGACTTTATATATAGAGGACTTAACTATTATTATCTATATAAAGCAGACACACCAGAATTAGCAAATGATGCCTTTGCATCTAATGAAGCTAAGGTTGAATTTATTGATAGTTTTAACACACCAGAAGCTATTTTCTCTTACTTATTATCTGACCAAGAACCTCCATTTAGCGTTCTTTTTGACAATTATATTGAGCTAGAAAATACACTAAACGGAATCACCTTGAATAATGGAATGAAGCATGGATTTGTTCGTTATCCTGATGGTGGGACTAATGTTTTTGGCTATGTAAGATTAGTATTACCTAATTCTAATGCAGAAGAAGCAGGTTTAGAAAGAGGTCTAATTTTTAATACTGTTAACGGCACGCAAATTACAGATACAAATTATCTTGACATATTAGAAGCTGAAACCTATACTTTAGGTTTGGCTACGTATGACGGCAACACTGTAACACCTACTGGAGAAAATGTGACTTTAACAAAAGAACAATACACAGAAAACCCTGTATACATCACTAAAACCATAGATCACGAAGGTATTAAAGTGGGTTACTTAATGTATAATGGATTTACGTCAACTTATGATGAAACATTAAATAGTGTCTTTGGACAGTTTAAAGCAGAAGGAATTTCTGAACTAGTCTTAGATTTACGTTATAACGGTGGTGGTTCTGTACGATCTGCAACAGATTTATCTGGAATGATTACAGGACAGTTTACAGATCAAGTTTTGTACACAGAACAATGGAATGACGATAGACAAGATGAAGAAGCATCAGACGGTTTATTTACGAGCCAAACTACTAACGGGAGTGCACTTAATAGTTTAAATCTAACAAAATTATATGTATTAACTACAGGAAGTACAGCTTCTGCTAGCGAACTTGTAATTAATTGCCTTTCTACTTACATAGACGTGGTACAAATAGGTTTAAATACTAGAGGAAAATTTCAAGCTTCAAGATTGCTATACGATGCTCCTGCACCTTACTTTAATCGTAGTGATGCTAATACTGGACATACATACGCAATGCTTCCGCTTATATTTAAAACAGCCAACACGGCTGGCAACACAGATTATATAGACGGCTTAATACCTGATATTGAAATAAGTGAAGATTATTCAAACTTAGGACAGTTAGGCGATGTTAATGAAACACTTCTTGCTGCTGCTCTTAACGATATTTTACCTGGACCAGTTGCTCCTCCAAAAAATCACAACAACGTTAAAGAGTTAGAGTTCAAAGAAGGCTTAGAAGTAATGGTTGTTAATTAAGACTATATATTTAAAAATTTCTCTATGAAATTATGGTTTTTAGTAATCCTATTACTTTCTTTATGCTACACATCCATAGGGCAAGTTTCAATATCAGATAATCAAAGTGCTCAAGACCTTATTAACGACTTATTAGGGGATTCAGAAAATATTTCTTTGAGTAATATCACTATAAACGGCAATAAGAAGTCGTATGGCCTTTTTAGAAGCAAATTAAAATACAACGATTTTTTTAATAGCGGCGTCATTTTAACTAATGGGCTTGCCGAAAATGCAAAAGGACCAAATGATGACACTAAAAAAAGTGCTAAAGTTAATTTTAATAGTGTGACAATGATATTAACGAAATAGCAGAACGTAAAGGCTGCTATGACACCATTTTATTCGAATTTGATTTAATATCAAGCACAGATGAAATTGAATTTAAATATTTTTTTGCTTCAGAAGAATACCCTGAATACGTTAATAAAAATGTGAATGATGTTTTCATTTTTCTAGTAACCAATCTAGAGACAAAAATTTCAGAAAATATTGCCATCCTCAATGGTGACAAGAACATTCCTATTACTGTAGATCACATAAATTTAAAAACAAATAGTGAATATTACATTGCTAATAGCCCTTGGGAAGAAGTTAAGCAAAGAAAAAACAACAATAACCTTAAAGAAATTGAACTATCACACACATATCAATATGATGGTTTTACAAAAGTATTAGTTGCAAAAGCAAAAGTAACGCCACATGTCAAATATCATTTAAAATTAGGGATAAGTGATGTGGGAGATCAATTATACGACTCGGCTATTTTCTTAAAGTCTAACTCTTTAAGAAGCTCTGGAAACAAACCAATCCAAAAAGAACACTTGCCCAAACCAAAAATTCATATAAAAAATCATACCATAGAGTTTAAATACAACGCTCCCCAGATTACTGATGACCACTCTTTTAAGCAATTAGACAAAATTGTTTCTTATTTAAAAAATGATCCACAAATAACAGTAAAAATAACTGGACACACTGATAGTATAGGCTCTGACAACTTTAATAAATCTCTTTCATTAAAAAGAGCAAATGCGGTAAAACGCTATTTTTTAAGCAAAAAAATAGACACAAGAAGGATCATCATTAATGGTATGGGTGAAAAAAGTCCAAAAAGTAAACTCGCATCACAAAATAGACGTGTAGAGATTGAATTATCTATACCTGATACACCTTAAGTTTACTCTAAAATTTGGCTTGCGTGAACCTTTGTTTTCACTTTATCAATAACACGCTCTACGATTCCGTTTTCATTAACAATAAAAGTTTTACGATGAATTCCATCATAAACTTTACCCATAAATTTCTTTTCGCCCCAAACACCAAAAGCTTTTATTACTTCTTTATCCTCATCTGCTAATAATGGAAAAGGAAATTCGTATTTTTCTTTAAAATTTTTCTGACGTTTTTCACTATCAGCACTTACTCCTAACAAAGAATAACCTGCATCTTGTAGTTCTTTATAATGGTCTCTTAAATCACAAGCTTCTGCGGTACATCCTGGTGTGCTTGCCTTAGGGTAGAAAAATACGACTAGCTTTTTTCCTGTATAATCACTTAATGATATATTATTCCCGTCTTGATCTTTTACTGTAAAATCGGGTACTTTATCTCCTGCCTGTAATGTATTCATGTTGTTTATTTTATGGTAATTTCTGCAAATACAGAAATCTATTATTCTTTGTCAAAGTCTGTGGTGATATGGAGCGTAGCTCTAATTATTTTTATAAAGAAATATATAAAATCTTCGACTGTGCTCAGACTGATATACCTCTAATAATCAGGCACATCTTCGATTTCAATTTCAACTTCGATTTACCTTATCTTTGTCTTTCAAAAATACAGATAATGACTAAGCAAGAAAAGGTAGATTTTGTTATTACTACGTTAAAAGAGTTGTATCCACAAATACCAATCCCTTTAGACCATAAAGACCCCTACACCCTACTTATTGCTGTATTGCTTTCTGCTCAAAGCACAGATGTTAGAGTAAATAAAATCACACCCTTATTATTTGAGGTTGCAGATAACCCTTATGATATGATTAAACTTTCAATTGATGAAATACGAGAAATCATAAAACCAGTAGGGCTTTCTCCTATGAAAGCAAAAGGAATTCACGGACTCTCACACATGCTTATTGACAATCACAATGGTATTGTTCCTAAAAGTATTGAAGAGCTAGAAAAATTTCCTGCTGTAGGTCATAAAACAGCTAGTGTTGTTGTCTCTCAAGCCTTTGGTATACCTGCATTTCCTGTAGACACTCACATACATCGCTTAATGTATCGTTGGGGTTTAACCAACGGTAAAAACGTAGTACAGACAGAAAAAGATGCAAAGAGACTATTTCCAGAACATGTTTGGAATGATCTTCATCTACAGATTATATGGTATGGTCGTCAATATTCGCCTGCTCGTGGTTGGGATCTAGAAAAAGATATTATCACAAAAACAATTGGACGAAAAACGGTAATTTCAGAATATTACAAGAAAAAAAGAAAATAAATAAAAAACCCAAAACTAAGGTCTTGGGTTTTTCAACAAAATTTAGTTGAGAAGTGCTTCAAACTTCACATTTTTATAATTTATAACACTTAAAGCCTTACTATAATCAAGGAGAAACTTAATGGTTTCGTCTCTTGGAACCAAATTATTACTCACGCGGTTCGGTCGTGATTTAGGGTACATTTTTGCCATACTGCTCTTATTAATAGGTTAATACCTAAAAATAACGCAACAAAATATTTAATATTGTATTAGTTTGTTAAAACAATGTTATGTCTATCAATAACCTTACGTAAATTAATTAAAGCATATCTCATTCTTCCTAGTGCAGTATTTATGCTAACACCTGTTTGCTCACTAATTTCTTTAAAACTCATGTCTTTATAAATACGCATAATGAGTACTTCTCTTTGATCATCAGGCAATTCATGTATGAGGTTTTTAACATCGTTTTCTACTTGAGATTTTATCATCTTGCTCTCAATATTTAACGAACCATCATGCAAAACAGAAAAAATATTAAAATCGTCTTTGTTCTCAAACTTAGGCATACGATTGTTTCTTCTAAAATGATCTATCACCAAGTTATGTGCAATACGCATTACCCAAGGTAAAAATTTTCCTTCCTCGTTATACTTACCTTTTTTGAGGGTTTTAATGACTTTAATAAAGGTATCTTGAAAAACATCTTCCGCAACATCGCGATTATATACTTTAGAATATATAAAACTGTAAATTCTTTGTTTGTGACGTGTAACGAGTTCTCCTAGTGCAGATTCATCACCATTTATATATGCACTTACTAATAGCGCATCCGAGTTAGGGGTTTTATTCATAACGGTACTTTTAAAAAAAATGAAACAACTATGCGTTTTGGTTGTGTTAGTTGCTTTTTTAAAATGTTTTAAAGTATAGTTATGCTATAGGCCTTCGTTTTATAAATGTGATTACTTGGTCGTAAATATAACAACTTTAATCACACATGAGCAAAAAAATGTTAAACTTTCGTCAAAAAAATATAATTACCGCTCACGTGTGACCTCGAATTCTAAGTAGTATCTTTGCTTATATTAAATAAAAAGACAGCAATTCTATTGGCATCAAAGACTGAAGACACTAAGAAAAACATCATTATTAAGGGAGCAAAACTGCATAACCTTAAAAATATTGACGTCACTATTCCGCGTAATAAATTAGTAGTTATCACAGGTCTTTCCGGAAGTGGAAAATCTAGCCTTGCCTTCGACACACTTTATGCAGAGGGCCAACGTCGCTATGTAGAAAGCCTTTCATCGTATGCACGACAGTTTTTAGGGCGTCTTAATAAACCAAAGGTAGACAGCATAAAAGGTATTGCTCCTGCCATTGCAATAGAACAAAAAGTAAACTCTACAAACCCAAGGTCTACCGTTGGGACTACCACAGAGATTTATGATTATCTAAAATTACTATATACCCGTATTGGTAAAACCATCTCACCAGTTTCTGGTCAAGAAGTAAAAAAAGATACTGTAACAGATGTCATAAAACACATAAAAACATTAGACGAAGGAGAAAAACTCTTGCTGCTAGCCCCTATTCACCTTGAAGAAGGTAGGGCCATGGAAAATAAACTTCAAGCCCTAGCACAACAAGGTTATGCACGTGTTAAGATGGACGGAGTTGTCACGAGAATTGACCAACTTAAGGATCAGAAAATTTCCGAAGCAATAGATCTTGTTGTAGATCGTGTTGTAATGAAACATGACGAAGACTTTTACAATCGTCTTGCAGATGCCACGCAAATAGCATTTTATGAAGGAAAAGGAACGCTATACCTAGAAAACCTTAACTCCGGAAATACTAAAGAATTCAACAATCGTTTTGAACTTGACAATTTAAGCTTTGTTGAACCGAACGTGCATTTATTTAGCTTTAACAACCCTTTTGGAGCTTGTCCTACCTGCGAAGGTTATGGCGATGTAATTGGAGTTGATGAAGAATTAGTGATCCCAAACACTGCCCTAAGCGTTTATGATAATGCTATTGTACCTTGGCGTGGCGAAAGTATGAGCTGGTATCGAGATCAACTTGTAAACAATGCCTATAAATTTGATTTCCCGATACACAAACCCTGGTTTGAACTTACTGCAAAACAACAACAATTAGTTTGGGACGGGAACGAAGATTTTGAAGGACTTCACTCCTTTTTTAAATTTTTAGAATCTAAAAGCTATAAAATACAAAACCGTGTAATGCTATCTCGCTACCGCGGAAAAACTCGTTGTAATACTTGTAAAGGAAGAAGACTTCGACCTGAAGCAGAATATGTTAAAGTAGGCGGTGTTGCCATTCAAGATTTAGTTGAGCTACCTATAGATGAAGTTGCAACCTTTTTTAAAAATCTGAAACTTGACAAATACGACACTCAAATTGCCAAACGATTATTATTAGAAATTAACAATCGTCTTTCATTTTTAATGAATGTAGGGCTTAGTTACTTAACATTAAATAGAAAATCTAACACCTTATCAGGAGGTGAGTCTCAGCGTATTAATCTTGCTACAAGCCTTGGCTCTAGCTTGGTTGGCTCTATGTACATTCTTGACGAACCTAGTATTGGTTTACACCCAAAAGACACAGAACGATTAATAGAAGTTCTAAAATCTTTACGCGATTTAGGAAACACAGTGATTGTAGTTGAACACGATGAAGATATCATGAAAGCTGCTGATGCCATTATAGACATTGGTCCAGAAGCAGGTACTTATGGCGGAGAGGTCGTCGCAATAGGCACTTATGCAGATATATTAAAAAGCAAATCTCTGACTGCTCAATATTTAAATGGTACAAAAGAAATTGAAATACCTAAAAAACGTCGAAGCACTAAAAGTTTTATTGAGGTAAAAGGCGCACGACAAAACAACCTTAAAAATATTGATGTACAATTTCCAGTTGGATCATTTACAGCCGTAACGGGTGTCTCTGGTAGTGGAAAAAGCACATTGGTACGCAAAATATTATATCCAGCCTTACTTAGAGAAATAGGTGGTTACGGCGAGAAGCCTGGTCAATTTTCTGGTCTTGACGGAAATTTTAAAACGATAAAAACAGTCGAATTTATTGACCAAAACCCAATTGGACGTTCTTCTCGTTCTAATCCTGTTACTTACATTAAAGCGTATGACGATATTAGAAACTTATTTGCAAAGCAGAAAGTTTCAACCTTAAGAAACTACAAAGCAAAACACTTTTCGTTTAATGTAGATGGAGGGCGTTGTGAAACCTGTAAAGGTGAAGGTGAAGTAACCATAGAAATGCAGTTTATGGCAGACGTACAACTGCGCTGCGAAACGTGTAACGGAAAGAGATTTAAAAAAGAAGTTCTTGAAGTAACTTTTAACGGCAAAAACATCGATGACATTCTTACCATGACTGTTGAAGATGCAGTTGCCTTTTTTGAAGAACACGAAGAGAAAAAAATCACCAAAAAACTCAAACCTCTTAACGATGTTGGTTTGGGCTATGTACAATTAGGACAAAGCTCCTCTACCCTTTCTGGTGGTGAAGCACAACGTATTAAACTTGCTAGCTTTTTAGTGAAAGGAAACTCTCCAGATAAAACACTTTTTATATTTGACGAACCTACAACTGGACTACATTTTCACGATATCCAGAAATTACTCGCATCTTTTTATGCTTTATTAGAAAAAGGACACACCTTAATTGTGGTTGAGCATAATCTAGATTTAATAAAATGCGCAGATCATATTATTGATCTCGGTCTAGAAGGTGGAATAAAAGGAGGGCAATTAATCGCATCTGGTACTCCAGAAGAAGTAGCAAAAAACAAACAATCGTTTACAGCCGAGTATTTAAGAGATAAAATATGAATTTAGCACACATCATTACAAAGGTGTAGTGACTCTATTAAGACAAACTAATGAAGTTTAAAAATGAAGCTAAATTATGAAATCCATTACAGTGATCGGCTGCGGAATTGTTGGTTTAACTTCAGCAATCAAACTACAAGAAAAAGGTTTTGAAGTAACCATAATTGCCAAAGAACGTTTTGATAAAACTTTATCAAGCAAAGTAGGTGCCATTTGGTTTCCGTTTGAGATTCATCCTAAAAAAGAAGCCAACAAATGGGCTGCACTCGCCTATCAAGAATATCTGCAAGATGTAAAAGAAGGAAATGGCGTTGCTCTTATTCCGTTTATTACCGCATACAATAGCGAAAGTAATACCGATTGGACAAATCTATTAACTAAAGAAACTGTTAGAAAAGCATCACCCGAAGAACTACCTAAAGGCATTGCATCGGCTTTTATTTCAACCGTACCACTTGCTGAACCTTTGCTGTACCTTCCTTATTTATTCAATCGTTTTATAGTAAACGGCGGACTTTTTAAAGAACAAAAAATCACTAGTTTACAAGAAGCGTCAAACCTAAACACCTTGGTAATTAATTGCACAGGATTAGGAGCTAAAGAAATTTGTAATGATGATGATTTACGCCCTATGCGTGGACAAATTTTACGTTGTAAAAAAATGGACATTCCTTCGTGTGCAGATTCTACTAAAAAAGGAGCATTAAGCTATGTAATTAATAGAAGTACTGATTGCGTAATAGGCGGTACAGACTACGAAAACGACTGGAACACCAATATTGAAAAAAGTGATACAGACCTAATTATCAACCGACTTATTGACGGAGGTTTATCACGTAAAAAACCTGAAATATTAGAACAACTTGTAGGTTTAAGACCCAAAAGAAGTGCTGTTCGTTTTGAGTTTGATGAGAATTACCCCAATGTTTTTCATAATTACGGTCACGGCGGCGCAGGTTTTACCGTTGCTTGGGGTTGTGCTATAGAGCTTGCCAAGTTCGTATAGTTTTACACTTTGAAATCAGTTCCTATTTTAAAGTAATTTTAGCTTCATCTATCACTTGTTTAATCACAAAAAAACTTTGAATTTTTAAAATGGGTTTCTTTTTACAACTCACTTTAACACTAAACACACCCCAAAAACACATATAAAAACCTCATAATTAGAAGCTTACGTTTTTGGCACACTCCTTGTTATATTTTAAACGTACTTAACTTATTAAAAGTTTTGTACTTATTAAAACTCAAGATTATGAAAAAAGCAACAGCACTTTTATTTAGCTTCCTTTTAATAGGACTAACAACGACGGCAGCATCTACCGTAGAAGAAGATGCAATAAGAGGATACGGAAAGAGCTATATCTTTACTGAAGGTGGCGTTGAGTTTTCAGTATTTCCAGACGGGCAATTTGATTTTGTATTTCTTGGAAATAATCAAGGAACAAATGTAAATGTATCTGTTAATGTTCCAGGTGTTAACATTTCTTATAATGCTGGATATGATTACGAAGCTTATGTTCAGTATGATGATTACGGCGCTATTATTCAAATAGAAAACGTACCGGTTTATTATGATGACTACGGAAGAATAACACAAGCAGGAAATGTAGATATACGTTATAACAACAAACGTATTGTAAACGTAGGTGGTTTGTTTATACACTATAATAGTTATGGTAACTACTCACACCATACAGGATATATAAACGCTTTTAACCCTTATTATGTATACAGACCTTGGCATGTACACTACTCGTTTCCACTGTTTGCAAACTATGTGGTATATGATTATCCATACAGAAGATACTACACACCTGTTAGATATAGTTATTACAATCACAGAAACTTTTATAACAACAGATATAAAGTAACTTATAAAAATGCAAGAAGAGATTTTTACAAACCAGGAAGTAGAATTCACAATAAAAATGGTCGCGTAGTAGTTAACAAAAATTATAGCCCTCATAGAACCAATACTGCTATTGGCAACAATTATAGAAGAACTAGCACTACAACAACTAGAAGCACAAATAATGTAGCCAAAAGAAACCCTATCATTAACAGTCGTACAAGTACAACTAGAACAACAACGAATAATAGAAATATAATAGCTAGTACTAATAGATCAAACACTGTAATAAATAGTAGAACTACTCAAACTAGACCTAGCACGACTACTTCTAAAACACGTACCGTAATTACGAGTAAAAAAACAATTAAGCCTACAGTAAAAAGCAATAGCTCAAATAGATCTGTAGCAACAACACGAAGTAGTAGAACAACAGCTAGCAATAAAAACATTACTAGAACAACTTCTACAAGTTCAAGAAAAACAGTAGCCAGTAATTCACGCACTAGCTCAAGTACTTCAAGTAGAAGTAGAGGATAAAAATTTTTGGTTGGTTAGTTAGAAATCTCCGTAAGACATTTGTCGAGCGGGGATTTCTCGTTTATAATGACTTCAGTAAACCTGCCATTTGGGATGTTAAATTTTCTCTACTGAAATGCCCTATCGATGCACTATCCACACGTAATTGGTCATTAACATATAACTTGTAGCTGGCTAAAATGTGAGATTTAAGCGCTTCTTTATTTTGTGGTGTAAAAAACAATCCGCTCTTTGTTTCATTTAATACTCCGTCAATATCACTGCCTTGAGGCCCAATTGCAACAATAGGACGACGAGCTTGCAAATATTCAAACAGTTTACCAGGTATTATGGCTTTCGTTTCTGGTTTGTCCATTTCTAGCAATAACAATAGCTGAGAGCTTCGTTGTAGTTGTAACGCTTCTTCGTGAGACACGTACCCTTTAACATCTAGTTGATCTTGTAAGTTGAAATTATTGATACTTTTAATAACCTCTTCACTTACCACTCCTGCAAGGATTAAAGAAAAATCATTTGAAAACGTAGGATGTTCTTCTTTAAGTTCTTTTAAAACTTGCCATAAAACAATAGGATTACGCTCGGTTAATAAAGAACCAATATGTGCCATTGAAAACTTCGAATCCAGTTGTACTTTCTTAAATGAGAGTGCTTCAAAACCATTTGTGATAACGGAAATAGGCTTTTTAGTAATTGCCTCAAATTCTTTCTTAGTTGTCGGACTGGTAACGGTTATCTGGTCTGCAGTATTTAAAACAGTATGCTCTAAAGCTTTGTGTTTTTTTTCTGAAGATGCCGTTAATCTCAAAGATGAATGATAATGAATGGTAGTCCAAGGATCTCTAAAATCTGCTAGCCAAGTAATGGCTAATTTCTTTTTAAGCTTTAAGCCTATAAGGTGTAAACTATGCGGAGGTCCAGTCGTGATTACTGTATCTATATTATGTTCAACAAGATATTTTTCTAAAAACGAAACAGAAGGTTTTACCCACCCTACCCTAGCATCTGGAACAAACAAATTACCCCGAACAAATAGCATCAATTTTGAAAGAAAAGATGGATTTTTAGGCGTAATAATACCACTACTCATTTTTTGAGTATTCTTTTTTGAAAATAGCTTTGCCACACCATACGGCTCCCTAATAGGACGCTTGATGATGGTTGCTTCTGTTGGTATTTCCGAAGTAAAACTTGCGTCTTTTAAAGGATAATGCGGGTTTTCAGGAATATATACATAAGGCTGAATACCGTTATCAGGAAAATACTTTACAAATTTTAGCCAACGCTGAACGCCAGGACCTCCAGCTGGTGGCCAATAATATGTTATGACCAGTACTTTTTTCATTCGGAAATGTGCTTGTTTCTCTTAAAAGTAAAAAATAAGCCACTTGCCAATAACAACAATACAATTATAGAACTTATTAAACTCACCGAACTTCCTGTTTGAATCACTGAAGGTTCAAAAATAAACTCTACTTTGTGATTACCCGCAGATAAAGACATAGCGCGCAACACATAATTTGCTCTAAAATAATCTACAGGCTCACCATCTATATAAGCATTCCAACCTGCAGGATAATACACCTCAGAAAACAAGGCTAACTGAGCAGATTTAGAACTTGTTTCATATACAATATGTTCTGGCTCATGCTTTACCATCTCTATCGTTGCCGTAGAGTCTCTAACAATTGATGCCGTAGGAATTTGACTTTTAAAATCTTTATGAATAATAGCCGTTCGTTTAGTATCAAGACTATCAAGAAGTAAAATTTCTTGATCTGCATTTTCTGCAAAAATCACATTTTCTACCAACCAAGCTGGACCATTTGCATAAGGGTTACGCTGTGCAACTGGGCCTTGATTATTGTTTTGGGTAATGATGTATTTAACATTCATCATATTAAGCACACCGATATCGCCTTGACTAATATAAAACTCATTTAAATCTTGCATTCTGCCAGGCTTAGCAGCGTGATACCCCCCCAAAGCATTATGATAATAACTAGCTGCCGCACTATTAAAAGGGTCTGTCGTAGCATCTATTACACGATAATACCCTTTGTCTTTAGCAATCTGTAAATTGGCACCATTTTCTTGAAATGGCTGCTCCATAATTCGAGCTTTTACAAAATCTTCATTATTTACATACCTTCTATCTACCCCAACTAAATCAACTACAATTAAAACCGCTAAAACTGCAATAAGAGGTATTTCTTTAATTTTATTTTTTAGGTATAAAAACAATGCTGCTGCTGCTAAGACAACAAACAATAGCGTACGCAAAGCATCTGCTGTAAAGACCGCAGCCCTATCCTCGCGCATGGCATCAACAAACGTAAAAGGCAACTTGTAATAAGAGGCCAAATCTCCATCAATGGGACTTGCAAAACTAAAAAGTGAATTTTTAAATAATAAAAAGATAACCGTGAGCCCTCCAACAATTCCAGAAGTATAATACAATGCTTTCTTTTTCTGTTCTAGCTTCACAAAATCATTGAGCAAATGATGTAAACCAACTACCGCTAGTATAGGCATTATTAATTCTATAATTACTTGAATAGAAGATACCGCCCTAAACTTATTGTAATAAGGTACATACTCTATAAATAATTCTGTTAAAAACGAAAGATTACGCCCCCAAGATAGAAACAAGGTTAAAAAGAAAGCAGAAACCACCCACCATTTAAGTCGTCCTTTTACTAAAAATAAAGCTAATACAGCTAGAAATATAACTACGGCCCCTATGTAAGCTGGCGCAGCTACAATACGTTGATCTCCCCAATAAACAGGAACCTGTTGTAAAATACTAACTAACTCTTCCTGTGATTTTCCTGTACGTAAAAGCGCATCAATAGTAGCAGATTCGTCTGGCAAAGGATCGCCAGAACCCCCGCCCATAAAACGAGGAATAAATAAGTTTAAACTTTCTAATTTCCCATAGCTATATTCTGTAATATAGTCATAGTCTAAGCCTTCTTTAATTTCTTTTTTAGTACCGTTAGCGTTAATAGTAAGCTCCGTTTTACCTCGAGTAGAAGTATCTGCATATTCTTTTGTAGCCAAAATGTTAGTCGCATTTAAGCCTATGGCTAGTACAACAGCTACAAGCATAACACCAACAGCCTTGGCAAAATGTGGCAACATTTTTTTCTGAAATGCATCTATTAAATAAGCTACCCCAATACACAAAACCAGTAAGCCTAAATAATAAGTCATCTGGAAGTGATTAGTTACCAACTCTAAGGCCATAGCGATTGTAGTCAATAAAAAGCCCCAAATATACTTTCCTCTAAAAGTGAGAAAAATACCGCTTAGAACTAAAGGCATATAAGCAATTGCATGTGCTTTTGCATTATGCCCAACCCCTAGAATTATGATAAGATACGTAGAGAAACCAAAAGCTAATGCTCCTAAAAAAGCAAGTTTATAATCTATTTTAAGTACTAGTAATAAGATATATAAACCAATAAAATATAAGAAGAGATAATCTGCTGGGCGTGGTAAAAAACGTAAACTAAGATCTAGTGTTTTTATATAATTGTGCGGATACTTAGCCCCTAATTGATAGGTGGGCATCCCCCCAAAGGCAGCGTCAGTCCAATAAATTTCGTCACCCGCAGCTCTATAATCTTTAAGCTGTTTTGCCATCCCCTGATATTGAGCAATATCACTTTGAAAAATGACTTTATTTTGTAAAACAGGGCTAAAATAGGCCAATGAGGCTATTACAAAAAGTATAAGAACAACAAGATGTGGGATAAACTTTTTCAGTTTTGAAGCCATAAAAAAAGGTGGTTTTTAAGAAGCCGAAAAATAACAAAAATAGACGAGTTAGCCTTTGTCAAAAATTAATAATATCAATACCTGTATAAGTCGCTTATTCTTTCACTTCTTCAAAATCTACATACTCGCCTACAGTGTTGTTAGACTTTCTTTTAGTAGCAGAAGGACGTTCTATAGTCACTTCACCCTCTTTAGATTTAGATGTGTTCTGGTTTTGAGTGTTTTCGAAAGGATTTTGTCCAAAAGATTGAGCAAATTTCTGACCTGCTTTTTTTGTTAAATATTTCACGATATAAGGCCACATCAATTTAATGAGAAACTTTAGGGCAAAATATACCAAGAGAACAATTAAAACCGTTTTAAGGAATTCCATAGTTATTTTTTGTGAAATTCAAATTTACAGATTGAGACGCAAAAAAGAACAAAACAGACTATTAAATAAATGATAAATCTTATATCTTTGAATAAATCGACGCATTTTATGAACCATCGTATTCTCCTCACTTTTTTGCTAACTCTTGGGTGCTCTGTATCCCTTTTTGCGCAATACACTGAAGAATTAAATTCTAACAGACCAGGAAGCTCTCAAGGTGCTTTTGCTGTAGGAACTAATGTATTACAATTTGAAACCGGGCTTAGCTTAGGAAAAGAAGATCATCATCTTATTTTTTCTGAAACAAATGCACTTAACATTGATTATGCAGTACGTTATGGTATTTGGAAAGAAGCACTTGAGATAAGTGTTATGGGTAGTTTTCAGCGAAATATCATCACTGACACACGAAACCCTAACCAAGAAGTCACGTTTGCAAATTTCCGAAGCAACACATTAGGAGCAAAATATTTACTGTATGATCCTTATCTTAAAAAAGAATTAGAAGGTCCTAATTTATACAGTTGGAAAGCAAACAACAAAACGCAATGGGCAGATTTAATTCCTGCAGTATCTATATACGCTGGTTTAAATATAGATTTTATAGAAGACCCTGAAGCAGTATTTGTAAATTACAATTCATCTGGAATTGACAATTTTAACTTTAGCCCTAAGGTAGTTCTTGCTACTCAAAACAATTTTATTGGTGGTTTTGTACTTGTAACAAATATTTATGCAAATAGAATCACAGAAGAAGCCAAACAATTTGGTTATGTTGTTACACTAACACACACACCTACAAGCTGGTTTTCAATCTTTATTGAAAATGAAGGTTTTAAAGGAGACACCTATGCCGACCAATTATTTAGAGGTGGGGTTGCAGCATTAGTCACACCTAATTTTCAGATTGATGCTTCTGCACTCTTAAATTTTAAAGATACTCCTAACCGTACATACGGAAGAATAGGAATAAGTTACAGACTAGACAGACATGATAGTGATGAATACATAGAGGAAAAAGGAGCTGAAGCCAGAAAGAAAAGAAAAGCCGAAAAAAATAAAAACAAAGACGCTAAAAAAGCTAAGAAAAAGAAACGAAAAGATAGCATTGACCCTACAGACGATGATAGCGGTGAAGAGCAATAACTACTAGTTTCTACATATTTATGATTGACGTAAAAAAAATTACCAGCCAGCAGGATATTAAAAAGTTTGTAAAGTTCCCATTTACACTTTACAAAAAATCTCCTTATTGGGTTCCACCACTTATTAATGATGAGATAGAGACCCTAGACAAAGATAAAAACCCTGTGTTTAAAAATGCAGATGCAGAATACTACCTTGCTTATAAAGGTGGTAAAATTGTAGGACGTATAGCGATTATTATTAATCACGTAGAAATCAAAGAAACGGGAAAAAAGAAAGTTCGTTTTGGATGGCTAGATATGATTGATGATCTTGATGTCACACAAGCATTATTAGCAAAAGCATACGAAAAAGGGGCAGAACTTGGACTTGAATATATTGAAGGTCCCGTAGGTTTTGGAAACATGGAAAAAGCCGGATTACTCACAGATGGTTTTGACAAGATGAATACTATGATCACGTGGTATCATCACCCGTATTATGCGCAGCATTTTGAGAAATTAGGTTTTGAAAAACAAGCGACTTGGGTAGAATACAGCCTAAGCATCCCCCCTTCTATCAAAGAAAAAGTAGCTAAATTTTCAGGTATAATTAAAAAACGTTATGAACTCTCTGTTATTGAGTTTAAAAATAAAAAAGAGATTGAACCTTATGTAGATAAGATGTTTGAATTATTAAACAAGACCTATAATTCGCTTCAAACATTTGTCCCAATACAGCAATACCAAATAGACTATTATAAAGAGAAATATTTTAACTTTATTCAGCCAGATTACATCACCTGCATTAAAGATAAAAATGATGAGCTAGTGGCTTTTTCTATTGTAATGCCCTCTTTTAGTAAAGCATTAAAAAAAGCAAACGGAAGCTTATTTCCTTTTGGATGGTATCATTTATGGCAAGCACAACGCAAGAATGACAAGGCTGCCTTTTACTTAATAGGTATAGATCCAGAATATCAAGGAAAAGGAGTAACTGCTATTATTTTTGAAGAAATGCAATATCTTTTTAACTCTAAAGGGATTGATAAAGTAGAGACCAATCCAGAGCTTAAAGAAAATACAGCAGTACAATTACTTTGGAAAGATTATAATCCGGTACAACATAAAGAGCGTAGTACTTTTAAGAAGTATCTCTAAATTTAATTTAGAACATAAAACTAAAAAAGCCAGCTAAACAGCTGGCTTTTTTAATATATCAAAATAGAATTACTCTCCCATCTGCTCAGAAACAGCTGCAGAAAGTCTTTTGTATGTTCCATTTTCTAAACGCTCTCTAATAGAAGAGAATGCATCTAATGTTTCATTAATATCTTCCATTGTATGTGATGTTGTAGGGATCATACGTAATAAGATTAATCCTTTAGGGATTACCGGATATACTACGATAGAACAGAAAACACCGTGATTTTCTCTTAAATCTTGTACCAGTGCCATAGCTTCTGGTATACTTCCTTTAAGATATACTGGTGTCACACAACTTTGTGTTGTTCCTATATCAAAACCACGTTCTTTAAGTCCGCCTTGTAAAGCATTTACGTTTTCCCATAGCTTCTCTTTAAGCTCAGGCATTGTACGTAACATATCTAAACGTTTTAACGCTCCTTTTACAAGCTGCATCTGTAACGACTTAGCAAACATTTGCGAACGTAAATTATATTTTAAGTATTGAATAATCTCATCATCTGCTGCAATAAACGCACCTGTAGAAGCCATAGATTTTGCAAAAGTTGCAAAGTAAATATCTATATCATCTTGTACACCTTGCTCCTCACCTGCTCCAGCACCTGTTTTACCAAGTGTACCAAAACCATGGGCATCATCAACAAAAAGCCTAAAATTATATTTTTCTTTAAGGGCTACAATTTCTTTCAACCTTCCTTGTTCTCCTCTCATTCCAAAGACACCTTCAGAAATTAAAAGAATCCCTCCTCCGGTTTTCTCAGCCATCTTGGTTGCACGCATTAAGTTCTTCTCGATACTTTCCATATCGTTGTGCTTATACGTAAAACGTTGTCCCATATGTAAACGAACACCATCTATAATACAAGCGTGTGCATCTACATCATATACAATAACATCATTTTTAGATACTAAGGCATCAATAGTAGAAACCATTCCTTGATATCCAAAGTTTAATAAGTATGCAGATTCTTTTTGAACAAATGCTGCAAGTTCATTTTGTAGTTGTTCGTGCATATCAGTATGCCCACTCATCATACGAGCACCCATAGGGTACGCTGATCCGTACTCTGCTGCTGCCTCTGCATCTACCTTACGTACTTCTGGATGATTTGCTAAGCCAAGGTAATCGTTTACACTCCAAGTGATCACTTCTTTACCTTTAAAGCTCATTCTATTACTAATAGGTCCTTCTAACTTAGGAAATACAAAATATCCTTCTGCATGTTCAGCCCACTTTCCTAGAGGTCCTTTGTCTTTATATATTTTATCGAATAAATCTTTCATCAAAATAAATTTTGCTATGAGGCGGCAAATTTACTCAAATTAATCCTGATTCACATACAATTAAAGGACACAATTCACTAGGAGTTATGAACCGTTTTAGTATTAATTATTAACTATTTTGATAAAACATCATTAATTTACAAGCAAAAAAAAGCCCGATTTTTAAAATCGGGCTTTTTTTTTAAATCTATGTTGTACTACTTTACGTATTCAACTGCTTTTGTTTCTTGTACAGCTTCATCAAGAAACCCGTTAAGTTTCATCCACTCATCGTCATATATTTTACTCATATAGCGTGAACCGTGATCTGGAAAAATAATAACTACTTTACTATTTTCATCAAAGACACCTTGCTCGTTTAATTGCTTAGTTCCTTGCATTGCCGCTCCACTGGTATAACCAACAAATAAACCTTCTTTCTTAGCAAGATCTCTAGCAGTTAGTGCACTCTCACCATCTGTCACTTTAGTAAAAGAATCTATTTGACTAAAGTCTGTTGCAGACGGGATTAAGTTTTTCCCTAAACCTTCTATACGGTATGGGTATATTTCGTTTTTATCCAGTTCTCCAGTTTCATGAAATTTCTGAAGCACAGATCCATATGCATCTATTCCTAAAACTTGTATGTTAGGATTTTTTTCTTTTAAGAAACGTGCTGTACCAGAAATAGTACCCCCTGTACCACTACAAGCTACTAAGTGAGTAATCTCACCGTTAGTCTGCTCCCAAATTTCTGGCCCCGTAGAAGCGTAATGTGCTTCAATATTTAACTCGTTAAAGTACTGGTTAATATAAACAGAACCCGGAGTTTCTAGATGGATACGTTTTGCAACTTCATAATACGAACGTGGATCATCTGCCGCCACATGTGCTGGACAAACGTGTACCTCAGCACCCATTGTCTTTAACATGTCTATTTTATCCTTAGAAGACTTAGAACTCACAGCAAGAATACACTTATATCCTTTAAGTGCACTTACCATTGCAATACTAAAACCTGTATTACCAGAAGTTGTTTCTACAATTGTATCACCAGGTTTGATGATGCCTTTTGCTTCAGCATTTTCTAATATGTGTAATGCAATCCTATCTTTAGCGGAGTGACCTGGATTAAAAGCTTCTACTTTTGCAAAGTAGTTTCCCTTCATCCCTTTTGTTATTTCATTAAGTTCTATTAATGGTGTGTTACCAATTAATTCTAGAACGTTTTTATAAACTTTTTTAGCTTCTTTCATTCAAGATGTTTTCTGTATTTCTTCGGAAATTTTACGCCGTTGAAATATGGTGCAAATTTACAAAAAAAGATTGACTATTGAGTAATTCCCTCCAAATCAAGTAGGAACGCATAATCCATCGCTACTTCTTTTAAAGCTTCAAATCTACCAGACGCTCCTCCATGTCCTGCATCCATATTTATATGGAACAATAACAAGTTATCGTCGGTCTTATAATCTCTCAGTTTTGCTACCCATTTGGCTGGCTCAAAATATTGCACTTGTGAGTCGTGCAATCCTGTTGTAACTAACATATTTGGGTAATTTATTTTTTTCACATTGTCATAAGGCGAATACGATCTCATATAATCATAAGATTCTTTTTCGTTAGGATTCCCCCATTCATCATACTCTCCTGTAGTTAAAGGTATGGTATCATCTAGCATTGTAGTCATCACATCTACAAAAGGCACAGATGCAATCACACCATTAAAAGTATCTGGAGACATATTCACTATAGCTCCCATTAATAAACCTCCAGCAGAACCTCCAGAAGCATATAAATGATCTGCAGAAGTATACTTTTGCTCAATCACATATTTTGAAGCATCTATAAAATCAGTAAACGTGTTCTTCTTTTTTAATAGTTTCCCATCTTCATACCATTTTCTACCTAAATACTCCCCTCCTCTTACGTGTGCAATTCCAAACACAAAACCTCTATCTAATAATGAAAGTCTTGAGTAAGAAAAATAAGGATCTATTGTTGATCCATAAGAACCATAAGCATACATTAAGAAAGGATTTGTACCGTCTAACTTGATTCCTTTTTTATATACAATAGAGATTGGAATTTTTGTTCCGTCTTCTGCAGTTGCCCAAATACGCTTAGACTCGTAGTTCTCTTTATCAAATTTACCTCCTAATACTTCCGTCTCTTTAATTACGGTTTTTTCTTTGGTAGACATATTAAACTCAATAACCGAAGCAGGTGTTGTTAATGAGTTATACCCATATCTCAGTATTTCTGTATCAAAATCAAGATTTGTAGTGGCATAAGCAGTATATGTCTCATTGTCAAAGGGTAAAAAATACGCACTGTTGTCTTCCCATTTAATGATTCTTAATTCATTAAGTCCATTTTTACGTTCACTAACAACAAGGTAATCTTTAAAAATCTCAATATCTTCTAGCAATACATCTTCTCTATGTGGTATTACCTCTTCCCAGTTTTCTTTTTCTGTCTTTGTTTCTGAGGTTTTCATCAACTTAAAGTTAGTTGCTCCATCTTTATTGGTCACCACATAAAACTGATCTTGATAATGCGAAAAACCGTATTCTAAACCTCTGGTACGTTTTTGAAATAACTTAAAATCACCTTCAGGCTTATCTGCATCTAAAATTTGATACTCAGACGTTAAAGTACTACTACTACCTATAACAATATATTTTTTAGATTTAGTTTTATACACATAGGTATTAAAAGTGTCATCTTCTTCAGTAAAAACTAGCTTATCTTCTTTCTCACTTGTCCCTAAAGTATGTTTAAAAATCTGATTAGAACGTAAAGTCTGTTCATCTTTCTTTGTATAAAAAAGCGTTTTATTATCATTAGCCCAAGTTGAACCTCCTGTAGTTACTGGTATATTTTCATCTAAAATTTCACCTGTTTCTAAGTTCTTGATATGAATCGTGTATTTACGACGGCTTACTGTATCTACTCCAAAAGCGACTAATTTATTATCTGGACTCACATTAACACCTCCTAGAGCATAATACGCATGTTCTTTTGCCATTTCATTAACATCAAACATGATTTCTTCTTCAGCATCCATAGATCCTTTTCTACGCGTGTGGATAGGGTAGTCTTTTCCTTTTTCGTAACGAGTAATATAGTAATACCCATTATACTTATATGGAACCGAGGCATCGTCTTCTTTTATTCTTCCTTTAATTTCCTGAAATAACGATTCTTTTAGATCATCTGTATGCACAGTCATCTTATTGTAATAGTCATTCTCGCGCTCTAAATAATCTATAACTTCTGGATTCTCTTTATCATTTAACCAATAGTAATCATCTACTCTCACGTCGCCGTGAATTTCCATGGTTTTTGCTATTTTATCTGCCGAAGGCGCTTTTATATTCATCTTTTGTATTGAAGTTTGCTTTTTATCGCACGAAATTAAACTAGCAATAGCCAGCACTGATAAGACTAAATTTTTCATTGAAAAAAAGTTAAAAATTGATTGTGCAAAGTACTAAATTTGCAGCTAACAATAAAGTAAAAAAATATGTTAGGAGACCTAATGGGAATGATGGGAAAACTTAAAGAAACCCAAGAAAAAGTAGAAGCTACTAAACAACGCTTAAATAACGTATTATTAGACGAACAAAGTAGTGATAGATTGTTAAAGATAACGCTTACTGCTAATCGCGAAATAAAAGAAATAAACATAGATGACAGCCTACTTCTTGACAAAGAACAACTAGAAGATTATCTTATTTTAACACTAAATAAAGCCATAAAAAAAGCATCTGACATCAATGATGCGGAACTGGCTGCTGCTGCAAAAGACGGGATGCCAAACATACCAGGTATGGATATGTTTAAATAGACTGCACGCTTAACAAATATCATTTTTGATCTAAGAACAAAAAAAATCCCAATGTTTCCATCGGGATTTTTTTTGCTTTATTTTTAAATATACTTTTTGATCATATTAAAATGATGACTTGTGTCTTTATACGTATTATAAGAACTATAACCGTGTAAATCATCTTTCTCACGTCCTGAGCTATCTAAAATCATCATTCTAGGAAACGTATTGGTTTTATATTTAGCGATAATCTTTTTATTATATTCCATTTGCTCTGGAGAGATAATATCTAAACGTCTAGGAAGATCAATATACACCATTACAAACTCATCTTGATATTGTACAAACTCTTCTGTTTCAAAAAAATCTTTCTTTAAAGAAACACAAGGAGCACACCAGTCACTTCCGGTAAAGTATAGTAAAATTGGTTTTCTTTCACGCTTAGCTATAGCTTTTGCCTCTTCAAGGTTTGTAAGCCAATTATTTATTTGGACTACTTCTTCTACAACAGGAGCTTCAACAGTATCTTCTTCAAATGAAGCATCTATAGAAAAATTTTGCGCGTAGCTAATTGAAGTAAGCACACAAAACACAATAAAGAATGTAGATTTCATAATATATTTTAATTTTTGATAAAAAAGCATAATCTATGCCAAAGATGAATTTTTTTTTGGTTAATCTCAAATTAGATTTTAACGATAACTGAAAACTTTATTTTTTAGTATTTCAGAAACAAAAAAAAGGCCTCATCGCTGAGGCCTTTTTTAAATATGTTGTAGGTAAACAATGTTTAGTTGTTGATCAATCTAAACTCAGTTCTACGGTTTGCTGCGTGCTCTTTTTCTGTACAAGAAACACCATCAGCACATCTATTTAATAATCTAGTTTCTCCAAAACCATTAGCTACTAACAAGCTATTGTTAATACCTTTAGACTGAAGATAAACAGCTACTGCCTGTGCTCTTCTTTCAGAAAGATCTTGGTTAGCAGCTTTTCCACCTCGTGAATCTGTGTGAGATGCAATCTCTAATTTCACACCTGGGTTTTGTGCTAATACTGGCATTAAACGAGTATCAATAATATTTTTAGCTTGAGCCGTTAATGTAGCAGAACCTAAATTCCAGTTAATAGGAAGCGCTTGATACTCAACAAGAGCACATTCTACTTCTGTCCAAGTTGTAAGTCCACCTTTTGTTTGAAGGACTTCTTTTGTTACTGTTGTAGTCGTTGCAGGAACAATTTCTTCTTCTACACTAGCATCGCTTGCAAGCTTAGTCACCTTAAGTGTTTTAGATTGTGCATCAATTGGCACCGCTCTTGTAGTAGGAGGTGTTGTCATAACTCTTTTTGTAAAAGTCTTTGTGATTTCAGGAATCTCCTCTACTCTTGTCGTTTCATTAGTAAAGATTGTTTTCTTCACTGGAGCTGTTTTAGAAGCTATCTCAATACGCTCTGTAGTTGGAGGTGTTACCATCACTTTTTTAGTCATCGTCTTTGTCACAGCAGGTACATCTATCACTCTTGTAGTAGGAGGAGTAGCCATCACAGTCGTTTTAATCATTTTAGTTTCACCAGGTATTTCAATGACACGAGTAGTAGCTGGCTTTAATAAAACTGTTCTAGTGTATGTATCTACACCACACTCTTTACCATCATTATTACTAGGATCACAATCTGGAGTTTTTACTGAAGATGCGTCTTTTAATAAAGTTTGAACCGATACAGTTGTAAATTCTGCAGGAACACCTCTATAACACCAGTAACGACAATCGTTAGGATCTGTAGACTGGCAATCTGCAGCAGGTGTATCACTCATTTCCCAACGCGCAGTCTCTGGTTTGATTTCAATAGTTTCAAAATCTTCTCCAAAAGAAGCAGGTATAATAGAAATAGAATTTCCAAATTCTCTTTTCTTATAAGTTAAAGTTTCTGTTCCCCATTCTGCAGGTATCACTTCTAGTTTTTGTGATGGTTCATTTACAACAATCTCAACTTCACGAGTTTCATAAACAGCTGGTATAATTTCTAGTTTTTGATAAGCAGGCTGAACTTCAACAGTAAATTCTTGCGTTTCATATACCGCAGGGATTACACGTAGAGAATAACTTGGCTCTTCAACGGTTACAGTTAATGTTTCCGAACTACTTACAGGCGGAATTGATATTAAACGTTGAGAAGCTTCTTTTGTTGTTATTGTAAAGGCTTCAGTATCATATACCGCAGGTACCACTTCCAAATCTTCAGCTGCTTGCTTAGACTCAACAGTGATTGTTTCTGTTACATATGTTGCAGGAACAACACTTAATTTTTTATAAGCTGGAGAAACTTGTACAGTTACATCTTGATTCACCCAAACATCTGGGGTTACACAACGCACATAACACTTACCTTTCTCAGCATTTGCAGGAAGATCTTGCGCAAAAGATGCAGAAGCAATCATAAGAGCAAAACCAAAAAGAATATTTTTTTTCATGTTAGATTTTATTTAAAGAGTTAATAAGTTTGGCAAAGATACGAATTATAAAAGCTGAGATTTATATTTGAAGGGGGGTTTTCACATCAAACACCCTTAGAAATCGACAAAACACACATTTTACCGACAACAGATGAATTTTCAGTTAAAGAAAATCTACCCACCTCTTCTTAAGCTAAATAAGTACTGAGAAAGTTCAAGAAAAAATCATGTTTTTTGGTCGTATAGTCGTGATGCGTAACGATTCTTAGCTTGCCTTCACCCATAGCACTAATCCTTATCCCTTTTTGCTCGAGATCTGTAATAAACTGTATTTCTGAAATACCTTTTTCAAGATAAAAAATGATAATATTTGTCTCTGTAGGTTCTACAGCACTAACATAACTGCACGAACTTAACACCTCAGCTAGCTCTTTTGCTTTTTTATGATCTTCTTTCAGTTGCGTTGCTTGATGCTGGAGCGCAAAAAGACCTGCCGCAGCCATAAAACCAACTTGACGCATACCACCGCCCAATACTTTACGGACTCTCATAGCATTTTTCATTATATCTTTATTACCAACAAGAACAGTCCCCATTGGCGCACCTAATCCTTTACTAAGGCATATTGAAATAGTATCAAACACCTTTCCGTATTCTTTTGGCGTTTCATTTTTTTCAACAAGCGCATTCATTAAACGAGCTCCATCTAGGTGTAGCCCTAATTGGTGTGCATCGCAAACTGCTTTAATTTTTAAAATTTCGGCAAAATCATAACAAGCACCACCTCCTTTATTTGTGGTATTCTCTAAACACACTAACGAAGTTAATGGGCTATGATAAAAATCTGGCAGATTAATGCTCGCTTCTACTTGAGCCGCGGTAATCATACCACGGTGACCATCTATAAGCCTACAAGAAACACCACTATTAAAAGAAACGCCTCCACCCTCATAATTATACACATGCGCCCATTTATCACAAATTAACTGCTCTCCTGGCTGTGTGTGGAGTTTTATCGCAGCTTGATTTGCCATACTTCCTGTAGGAAAATACAAAGCTTCATCCATCCCAAATAAATCTGCCACATACTGCTCTAAGGCATTTACAGACGGATCTTCTTTATAGACATCATCACCTACTTCTGCACTCATAATAGCTTGCATCATTGCTGGTGTAGGCTTTGTTACTGTATCGCTTCTTAAATCTATTATATCCATATTTGTGACCGCTTATCGTAATTCTATAATTATTACAGGTTTTCCTTTTTAGTTTTTACGTACTCAAAAATAGAATTACCCTACTGTAACTCAAAAGCAATTCATTCTTTTTTTTCTTCAGAAATTTTAATTCCAAAATTAATTTGAATTTTAATTTCGAATTCGATTTACAAATGCTTTCATTTAATAATATATTACTTTTACCAAAAAAAATAAGACTTTGATTACAAACGACCAACTCCAAGACCTTCGCTCCCGCCTGGACGCGTTAAGGCAATATCTTTGACATTGAGAACAAAGAGATAGAAATTCGCAACGACGAAGAAAAAACATTTGACCCTAATTTTTGGAATGACTCACAAGAAGCCGAGGCTTTTATGAAAGTGTTACGTAGCAAAAAGAAATGGGTAACAGACTACGAAGAAGCTACCACACTGTTTGAAGATGCAGAAGTTATCTACGAGTTTTTTAAAGAAGGTGAAGCTCCCGCAGAAAATGTAGAAGAACGCTATAAAAAAGCATTTGAAGCCATCGAAGCGCTTGAGTTTAGAAATATGCTAAGCGAAGAAGGCGATGCCATGAGTGCCGTCTTACAAATTACAGCTGGTGCTGGTGGTACAGAAAGCTGTGATTGGGCTAATATGCTAATGCGCATGTACTTAATGTGGGCAGAACGTAACGGCTTTAAAGTAAAAGAACTTAATTATCAGGCTGGTGATGTAGCGGGTATAAAAACCGTAACACTAGAGATCGATGGTGAGTATGCTTTTGGCTGGTTAAAAGGAGAAAATGGAGTACACCGTCTGGTACGTATCTCTCCTTTTGATAGTAATGCAAAACGTCATACTAGTTTTGCAAGTGTTTATGTGTATCCCCTTGCAGATGATACCATCGAGATTGACATTAACCCTGCAGATATAGGTTGGGATTTTGCACGAAGTGGTGGTGCTGGTGGTCAAAATGTGAATAAGGTAGAAACCAAAGCTATTTTAACACACAAACCTTCTGGTATTGTGATTCACAATAGTGAAACACGCTCTCAACTAGAAAACCGTCAGAAAGCGATGCAAATGCTGAAGTCGCAACTTTATGAAATAGAACTCCGTAAACAACAAGCCCAACGTGCCGAAATAGAAGGCAACAAAATGGCCATTGAATGGGGTTCTCAAATACGCAACTACGTTTTACAACCTTATAAACTGGTTAAAGATGTTCGTAATAATCACGAAAGCACCAACCCAGATGCCATACTTGATGGTCATATTGATGAGTTTTTAAAAGCATATTTAATGATGATGGGGCAACAAGGGAAAGCAGATGATGAACTTTAATAAATAAGACGATAAACACCTAGGATCACAAAAAACCTTTGTGATCCTATTTTTTTATTAAATTTAAAACATTAAAAATCATAAAATGAATGGAATAAATTTTAAAAAATGGGCCTTTCATTTTATAATTTGGGTGATTATTATAAATATTGTACTATTCTACCTTACAATAAGCTATACAAGCGCATTTAACCTGCCAAACCGCAATGAAGATTTTATCTTATACCTTTCATTATTAGCCTTAACTTTATTTATTTTAAGCCTATTTTTCATTGTTTTAAGTGCCATCCAAAAAGAAATACGTAATTATCAATTTTGGTTTACTATAATAGCAATCTTTATTTTGGGAATCACCTCTATTATAACACGTTTTTTCTGAGTCTCACCATTAGCTCACACTCCTGGGTTAATGAAGCAAATACTTTTGTAAGCTAATACCTCAACATAAAAACACTTCATAAAAAAGTCATTTTTAACGTTAGTTTTATTCATATTCTCCGTCATATTTAGTATAATAGAATTAAGCTATTTACAAACTATAAATATGAGACACTCCATTAAAATATTTTCTTTACTCTGTTTCGTTACATTGCTCTCTTGCCAAACAGACAAGAGCACAAAAACACAAGTAAAACAAACCATAGAAAAGAAACCTGTTGCTAAAACTTCAAAGAAATTTAACGACTATTGGTTTGCTGGAAAAGCAGAAATTAATAGTTATGAATTAAAACAATCACGCTATGGTGAAATACGAGAAGGTGAAGTGGTCTTAGTTTTTGTTACAGAACCATTTTCATTACAGAAACAAGTTAAACTTGATAAGCCAAATGCCGCTGGAGACGATAATGTTTCAGTTATGAAATTGAACAATATTAGAAAATTTAATACCGGTATATATGACTATGCTATTCTAAGTTCTACCTTTACTCCTATTGATTACAATAATCACCCAAACTCCTTAAAACTTACAATGAGTATGCAAGAATGGTGTGGGCAAACATTTACACAACTCAACCTCAATAAAGACACCTATCATTTTAAACAATTCTCATATTTTGAATCTGACGGAGATACTGAAAAAGAAATCCCTACAGCCATTTTAGAAGAAGAATTAATGACTCGCATTCGTATCAATGAAGGACAATTACCATTGGGTGAAATAGATTTAATTTTCTCTACACTTTATAGCCGCTTTGCTAACAAAGATTTAAACGTGGCTAAAGCAAATATCAGCAAAAAAGAAATTGACAACACTGTTAGCTATAGTGTCAAATACTTAAACTACGCTAGAACAATTACAATAGATGTAGAGAAAGAATTTCCTTATAGAATATTATCTTGGACAGAAGACAATGGTGACGGAGAGCTTACAGAAGTTGTCTTGAAAAAAAGTATTAACGAGCCTTATTGGAGGCAAAAAAGCCTAGAAGACGAAGCTAAAAGAGAAGAATTAGAACTAATAAAATAGAACTTATTATATCTCTTAAATTATATTAACCCACAAAAAATTTAAACTATGAATTTTCACACACGCAAATGGATAAAACCTGAAGACTTAAACCCTAATGGCACTTTATTTGGAGGAAGATTGTTAGAATGGATAGATGAAGAAGCTGCTTTATACGCTATTATTCAGCTAGAAAACCAACGAACTGTCACTAAATATATGAGTGAAATTAATTTTAAAAGCTCGGCAAAAAAAGGAGATATTATAGAAATAGGGATAGCGCCTAAAAAATTTGGCAATAGCTCTCTTACGCTAGCTTGTGAAGTACGTAATAAAATGACTCGAGAAGTTATTATAACAGTAGACACAATTATTATGGTAAGCCTAGGAGATAATGGCAAACCTATCGCGCATGGAAAAACAAAAATAGAATATGTAAAAGATAGGCTTACAGACGAATAGACAATAACAAAAACTTATCATACCCTAAAAGAGATACTAACTTTTAGTTTACAGGAATAAAACTGTAAAAAAACCACATAAAATTTAGAAAGAGGCGTCTTGTTAAACAATAAAAAGAAGCCTAAATTTGTTATATACTTTAAACAATAAAAATGGAAACCTACTTACCTTATTTAGCCTCATTATTCTCTGCACTAATAGTTGGTGCTATTGCGTATTATTTTTTTAAAACGCACACAGAAAATGAAGAAGGCCGTCGTAGGTTTTTAATTAGTAAAGAAGCCCAAGGGACATTATTACCTTTACGATTACAAGCATTTGAAAGAATAACATTACTACTAGAGCGCATAGATCCAAATAGCATACTAATACGCACAAAACCTATCACTAATGATCTTGACAGATACGAGGCACTACTTATTAGCACTATCGAGCAAGAATATGATCATAACCTCACGCAACAAGTCTATCTTTCTACAGAGTCATGGAATGTAGTAAAAACTACCAAAAACGCTACAATACAAGCCATAAGACAAGCCGCTACAAATGAGAAAGTAGACAATGCAGATACACTAAGAGAGACACTTTTAAGCCATTATATGGAAGAGGTTACTCCTTCACAAAGAGCCTTAACATATATTAAAAAAGAGATCGCAGAATTATTTTAAGACTCTTCTGCCTTAATCTCATTAAGCTCAGTATTTTTTTGTTTAGCGTAATTAATCCCACTTTGCCACCACGAGGTCATCATTTTTTTATCAAAAACTAAAGAATTTGTCGTCAATACAGTAGGCGTATAATATAAATTAATAATTGCATTTTTATTACTTGCCACAAACTTACCAATACGGATATTTTGCTTTTCTACACGGTCAAACATAAAGCTATGTAAAGACGTTAAGAGCGAAAAAACATTTGTAGAAGGCAAACTATTATAATGGGTGACATCTGTTTCTAAGATCACAACATCTACTGTTGTGGCTCCTCTGTTAATCGCTTCTTCTATAGGCACCATACTACCAAAACCTCCATCTGCATACTCACAATTGTTTTTTACCACAAGGCTCATAAAAGGGATATAGTTACAAGAAACCCAGATCCAATCTATAAAATCTTCATAATCAAAATCTTTGATAGATTTATATTCTACCTGATTTAAAGTTAAATTTGAGACCGTCACCACTACGTCTTTATGACTTTCCTGCAGTGATAAAAACTCTTCTTTTGTCAGTGTTTTTGCTATTAGCTTTCTAAGATTAAAACTTTCGCCAAAGGTTTTTTTGCCTTTTAAAAAATTACGTCCCACCGTCCAGTGGTCTATCTTAATCTCTTTATTTCCATATTTAGTACGGACCACTTTAAAAGGCACACTACTAAAAATGCTTTTTTGGTTTACCGAAGTAAAGATTTTTTTAATCTTATCTATTTTCTTTAATGCCAAGTGAGAAATAAGCAAACTCCCCGTAGATGTACCTACAAACAAATCATACTCATGGCCCAAATCTTCCATCAGGTATTGCGCTACACCTCCTGCAAAAGCGCCCTTACTACCACCACCAGATATAACTAATGCTCTCATTTTTTTTCTACTGAAATATTAAAACCAATTCTAACTAGGTATTCTTTTTCTGCTTCATTTAAATCACCATAAATAGTCTGTATCGTTTTACGGAAAGAACTTTCTTTTAATTTTTCGTCAAGCAAATCACGTGCGCCATTTCTAAAACGCCAATAATGATGCGTACAGGCGTTTATCAAATAATGCACCGCATTATTATCCCACATTCCTAATTGATTTATATAGCCAAAAGCAATCTCCCTTATCTCAAAACTATATAAACCTGACAAATAACCTACAAGCTCATCTTGTAGTTCCTTTTTACTAGCGGCTCCATAGTTACGGGTAGCTAGAGAATAGGCCAAAAATTGTTGTCGTATATTCTTATCCTGAAACCCTTCAATATCTTTAATTTTATCGAGATATTTTGATGTTTCTGAAGGAAAATTAGTCACTAGATGCATTAATGCTGCCTCTTTTGTTGCATAACTATCATCGTCTAATAAAGACTCAAATTCTACTTTAAAACTGTCTGGAATTTTATCCATTTGCAAGGCTATTGCCTGTCTTACAAATAGGTTATTACTCGCCATTCCTTTTTTGTACAAAAACTCAACCTCATCCCAAGGTTGGTCATCTAGTTGTAAAATAGCTTCTTGCCCAATAAAATCTGTTGGAAAGGTAAGCACACGATTCAACTCATTTTTCTTTTCTGAAATAGGCAAATTTCGCAATCTCATAATATCAAATAACGAAGTCATAAAAGGAGACTTTAGCATAGACTCATACACAGCATTTGCCTGAAAAGCCGTTTGTTGCAACCAGTCTTTTTCCCAAGCCGAAATATCTACACTAGAAACTGTTTTAATTTCATTTACAAAATCTTCCGTGGTCACATTTCCGAAGGCATGTTTGTTTAAATAATTTTTAACAGCCCTGTCAAAAACCTCATCTCCTACGGTCTCATTTAATATGTGTAATGCCCAAGCTCCTTTCTCATAAAATGTGAGCGACGATGCTTTTGGGTTGAGTAGTGACTGGCCTTTTCCTTGATTACTAATTGCAATTAGTTTTTCTGCAGATTGATAAAGTTTCCAATAGTAATATTCTTCGCCAAAAATAGCTCGCTCTGCTTGCAATGCATAATAAGTTGCAAAGCCTTCATGAAGCCAGTGATGGGTGCCTTCGGTTTCTGTAATCAGATTTCCAAACCATTGATGGGCGAGTTCGTGTGCATTTACATTTACATAGTTTTTGTCATTAAAACCTATTTCATCGACTACAAATGCTTCAGAAAAAAGGGTGCATCCTGTATTTTCCATCCCTGCATATAAAAAATCACGCACAGGAACTTGTTTGTAATTTTGCCAAGGATAAGGCACTCCTATTTTAGATTCAAGAAAATCAAAAATGTCTTTTGTATAACGGTATGTGGCTTCTACTTTTAGAGAGTCTTGAGGACGATAATATAATTCGATCGGGACGCCGCTAGAAGAAACAAGTTCTTTTTTATCAAAATCACCCATTGCAAAAGCAACAAGGTAGCTAGACATTGGTTTTTGCATATCAAAACGCCAACGTGGTTGATAGTTTTCATCTACTATTTTATTGATTTCAGAAACAGGAATTTCTGGCTCAATTTTTAACAACCTATCTACTAAAGAGTCTTTATCAGGCATTCGAGCCAATAAACCGTTTGAAATTACAGTTGCTTTATTATTCGTTACAAATTCTAAATCAAACTCAATCTTATCATTCATGTCATCTATACTAGGCAACCAGTGCGAAGTATTTTTACCTTGCCCTTGTGTCCAGATTTGGTCTTCTGTAAAATAGAGGGCTTTTTTAGGTGCTGCAGTATAACTAAATGAAGCTTGATAGGTATACCCAGGCTCAAAGTCTCCACCTATCCAAATTTCATCTTCTGTAAATGCTATAGAAAAAAGAGAATCTGAATGTTCTTTATCTGCCGTCATTGCAATAGCGTCTAGGTATACAGCATCTGTTTTTTTTAACACATTAAAACTTACAGACACATCTCCTTTCACTAATTTCTTTTCTGCATTTGGCGTGACGGTTGCGCTAATTTTCAAGAAATCTACAACATCGGTTTGTTGTGCAAAACAGAATGTTGTAAAAAGTAGGAAGAATAAGTATCTCATTATTTTGATTTTCGTCTAATGCTTAAAGATACTCAAAGATAACATCTAGCAAATAAAATACAACCCATAGTCATAGTGTACTTAAGGAGCATCTACTGCGGCTTAGTAAGCTCAGTAAACGGATTGCTACCGATGTCTTTTTGTTTTCAAAATAGCCTAAATAAAAAAAGCCTTCCAATTAAGGAAGGCTTTTTAAGGGTGGAAGACCGGTTTCGAACCGGCGACCTCTGGTACCACAAACCAGCGCTCTAACCAGCTGAGCTACAACCACCATGTAGCGCTCTTTTTACAGAGTTAGCAATAATACTTATGTTTTAAAAACCTAAGCGGCTGCAAATATAAAACAAATGCACTTGCTGAACAATATTATTTCAAAAAAAAAATCAAATCAAATCAAAAATAGAATCTACCGCAGGGTAACGCTCTACATTATAGCCTTCTGCAGCTTCTGTTCCTATGAGTCTTCCTAGGTTACGATTTCGATATTCCATACTATCTGTCGCATTTTTTGAAGATATAGGCGTTAAAGGCTCTTCACTTTCGGCATCAAAAAACTGACTTTTATATGCATATATGGCCTGCATTTTCTTATCCATAAAACCAGTGACATCTACAACAACATCAGGCTCAAGATCTTTCCACTGTATATAATGATATACTAATTTAGGGCGCCAAGCTTCTTGTTCACTACCTTCATCGCTTGTTTCTATTTTACGTAAACCGCTTAAAAAACAAGCATCGCTTACTAGCTTACTTCCTTTGGGATGATCTATATGACGATCGTCTATTGCGTTACACAATATAATTTCTGGTTTGTATTTACGTATTACTTTTATGATCTCTAATTGAGAATCACGATCATTCACAAAAAAACCATCTGCAAAAGCTAAATTTTGACGCACATGAACGCCTAATATTGCTGCCGCATTCTTAGCCTCTTCATCTCTTATTTCTGCAGAACCTCTTGTTCCTAATTCGCCACGTGTTAAATCTAAAATTCCTACCTTTTTACCTTTTGCTATTTCTTTGGCAAGTGTTCCGCCACAACTCATTTCTACATCATCTGGGTGTGCCCCTATCGCTAGTATATCTAGTTTCATCTATCTAATTTATGTTCTTGCTATAAATGTTTAATAGCAGCTTATCTTTTATATATTTTCTAATCTAAGATTTTTGCAAATGCTTGCTCTAGGTCTGCAATAATATCTTCTTTTTCTTCAATCCCAATAGAAAAGCGCAAAAGCCCATCTTTTATGCCTTGTTTTTCACGTTCTTCTGGACTTAACAAAAAATGAGACGTTTCGGCAGGAGATAAAATTGTAGATTCTACACCTGCTAGACTCATTGAATATTTCACTAAACCTAATGCCCGCATAAAAGCAATAGCATCTAGTCCTTCATTTAATTCAAAAGACAACATGCCACCATAGCCGTTCATTTGCTTTTTTGCAATATGATACTCTGGATGCGATTTTAACCCAGGATAATACACTTGTGCTACAAGCTCATGTTGTGCTAACCATTTTGCAACCTTCTTAGCCGTCTTGCTTTGTCGTTTTACACGCAAAGCTAAGGTTTTCATACTTCGCTCTAATAACCAAACCGTATAATCACTTAAATGTCCTCCTAGATTTATAGAAGTGCTCCAAATTTTATCGATATGTGCTTGAGAACCAGAAATTGTACCCGCACTAATATCACTATGTCCGCCTAAGTATTTTGTGGCACTGTGCATTATAATATCTATCCCAAAATCTGCTGGATTTTGATTTATCGGACTCGCAAATGTATTATCAGCCATTGTGATACAATCATGCGCTTTTGCCAACTTTGCCACTTTTTTAAGATCTGTAATCTTTAATAAAGGATTGCTAGGGGTTTCTAAATAAATGAGCTTGGTATTGGCTTGTATTTCACTTCGGAAATGTGCCTCAGAAAGCCCCTTTGTAAAACTAAACTCTATGCCGTATTTCGGAAATTCTTTTACCACAAAATTATATGCACCTCCATACATAGCTTCAGGAAAAACTACGTGATCTCCTTTTTGCAACAAACCTAGTAAAGCGTGACTAATAGCAGCCATACCACTTCCAAAAATAAGAGACGCTTCGCAATGCTCTAATGCAGCTATTTTTTGAGCCAGCGCAACTTGATTAGGAGAGTTAAAAGAACGAGGATATCGCTTTGCATCCATACCATCATAAGAATATGAAGTTGCCATAAACAAAGGCGAAATTGCACTTTTAAACTGTTTATCTTCTACTTCGCCTACGTGCGTACAAACGGTATTTACCCCTAATCTATTTGTCTTCATTTACTTAAATTTTGTTCTATAAAGATACGCATTAGACTATTATGGACCACCACATTTTTTATATCTTTACGAGATGAAGTTACTACTCCTCAATATCAAAGAATTACTCCAAGTAAGAGAGAATCCGCCAGCCAAGGTTGCTGGAAAGGATATGGCCATATTACCTACCCTAAAAAACGCTTGGCTTTTAGTACAAGACGGTAAAATAAAAGACTACGGCGCTATGGAAAACCTACCTTCATTAGAAGGTTTTAAAACCATAGATTGTAAAGGAAAAATGGTACTTCCAGCTTGGTGTGATAGTCACACACATATTGTCTATGCAGGCAACAGAGAGCAAGAATTTGTAGACCGAATAAACGGATTAAGCTATCAAGAAATTGCAGAAAAAGGCGGTGGTATTGTAAACAGTGCAAAAAAACTACAAGAAACAACAGAAGAGACTTTATACCATCAATCTGCAAAAAGACTTGAAGAAGTAATGCAATTAGGTACCGGAGCCATAGAAATAAAAAGCGGTTACGGTCTCACAACAGATGCCGAAATCAAAATGCTTCGTGTGGCAAAAAAACTCGCAGCTAATTATCCAGTGGCCGTTAAAACTACTTTTCTAGGTGCTCACGCTGTTCCTACAGCTTTTAAAGACAATAAAGAAGGATATATGGATCTGGTATGCGGTGAAATGCTTCAGAAAATTTCGGAAGAAAACCTAGCAGACTATGTAGACATTTTTTGTGAAGACGGCTATTTTTCTGTAGCAGATACAGAACGATTAATGGAAGCAGGAAAACGACACGGTCTTTTTTCTAAAATACACGTAAACCAATTTAATGCCATTGGCGGTATTGCTGCTGGCGTAAAACATAAAGCACTAAGTGTAGACCACCTAGAAGTATTAACAGATCAAGATATTGAAGCCTTAAAAGGCAGTGACACCATGCCGGTGGCTTTACCATCTTGTTCTTATTTTTTAAGCATTCCTTACGTAAAAGGGCGTGAGTTAATTGAAGCAGGGTTGCCACTAGCACTTGCTACAGACTACAACCCTGGCTCTACCCCTAGCGGAAATATGAATTTTGTGGTTGCCACAGCTTGTATAAAAATGAGATTAACTCCAGAAGAAGCCATTAATGCCGCCACAATAAACGGTGCCTACGCTATGGGCTTAAGCGATACACATGGTTCTATCACAAAAGGCAAAGCTGCAAACCTCATCATCACAAAACCCATCCCTAGCTACGGATTTTTGCCTTATGCTTTTGGAAGTAACTGTATAGAAAAGGTGATTATTAAAGGAAAAACAATTGTATGAACCATTTAATTAGATATACACGAGAAGATCTGCTAACACACACCTACCCTCGAAAAGGCGAAGTGAAAGCTGGAGAAGTCATACCTGTACTCCCTCCAGAAACAGAATTAGCTAAAACACCTTCTCCATATATAATTATTGGTATTCCAGAAGATATTGGAGTAAGAGCAAACCACGGTAGACCCGGTACTGCAACAGCGTGGAATGCTTTCTTAAAAAGTTTTTGCAACATTCAAGCTACAGCCTCTAGCAATACACAGCAAGCGCTTATACTGGGTGAGATTGATTGTCGCTTAGAGATGGAAGAATCTCAACAACTAGACATCACAAATGAAGGTGACGCACAAAAGCTAGGCGATTTAGTTAGCCGTATTGACAACAAAGTGGCCACAACAATTGCTACCATTATAAATGCAGGAAAAACACCTATCATTATTGGGGGCGGTCATAATAATGCCTTCGGAAATATTAAAGGGGCAAGTGAAGCTTTTAAAAAACCCATTAACGCCATTAATTTTGATGCGCACAGTGATTTTAGACCTCTAGAACACAGGCACAGCGGCAATGGATTTAGCTATGCCAAAGCAGAAGGCTATCTAGATAAATATTACATTTTTGGCCTACATAAAAACTATACTTCACAAGAAATTATAGACCGAATTGCGACCATTAAAGAAGATATTAAAATTGCTTGGTTTGAACATATGATGCTCTCTAGAGGATCTAGTATTATACAAGCAACGATTGAGGCAGACAACTTTATTTGTGACGATAATTATGGTGTAGAGATAGACCTTGATGCCATTGCAAATATGGGAAGTAGCGCTATGAATCCTGTTGGCTTTTCGGTAGCAGATGCGCGATCATTTAATAAGCATTTCAGTAAAAACAAAAACTGTTGTTATATTCATATTTGTGAAGGAGCTCCTGCTTTTGAGCTTTTTGCAAATCAAGTAGGAAAAGTAATGTCTTATTTGGTGAGTGATGTGATTGCGCGTTAAAATAATTTCTGAATTTTATAAAAATGGACATCATTTCATTTGATACTGCTTACTCACAAGCATTTTACGATCTAAATATTGAATGGCTAGAAACCTATTTTTATGTAGAACCCTATGATCGTGAAGTATTAAGCAAGCCAGAACACTATATAATTAAGCCTGGCGGTCATATTTTTTTTATGATTGAAAACCAAACGATACTTGGCACCGTTGCTTTATTACAAAGAGATAAAGGTGTTTTTGAACTCACAAAAATGGCCGTACTCCCATCACAACGAGGCAAAAAAATAGGTCAAAAACTAATGGAGTATTGCCTACAGTTTGCAAAAGACAATCGTTTTAAAAAACTGTACTTATACTCAAACACACGACTAGAAAATGCCATTTACATATATCGTAAATTTGGTTTTACCGAGGTACCTATTCCTGCAGACAACCCTTACAAAAGAGGCAACATTAAGATGATTTACAGCGGCTTATAAGCAATTAAGTTTACTGGTGTAATCTTAAACTTTAAGATTTCTTTTTAAGTAACCTTGAAGTATTAATTGTAATTTTAAGACTTATATTAAGCACGTAACAAATTTTACAATCATATGAAACACCTACTCATTTTAGGTCTAATAGCAACCAGTATTATAAGCTGTAAAGACACGACAGAAAAAACAATATTAAAAGACATTACAGCAGAGAAGGTTGAAGTAATGGCAACAGAAACTGAAGCTGGCATTGCCAACTTAAAAATTAACCCAATCTCTCACGCCACTATGGTACTTGAGTGGGACGGAAATGTTATTTATGTTGACCCAATAGGAGGTGCTGCAGCGTTTAAAAACGTGCCAAAACCAGATTTAATTTTAATCACAGACATTCACGGCGACCATATGAGTATGGAAACCGTTACTGCAATCGCTACAGATGAGACCGGAATCATCACTCCTGCTGCTGTTGCAAAAAATATTCCTGACAATTTAAAAAACCAAAGCGCTGTAATCGAAAACGGCAAAACGATTGTAGCAAAAGAATCAGATGGGTTTTCTATCACTGCAATCCCAATGTATAATTTAAGAGAAGAAGCTTTAAAATTTCATACTAAAGGACGTGGAAACGGTTATGTAATTGAACATAAAAGCAAGCGTGTTTATATCTCTGGTGATACAGAAGACATTCCAGAAATGAGAGCTTTAAAAAATATAGACGTAGCATTTGTATGTATGAATCTTCCGTACACGATGACCGTAGACAGTGCAGCAGATGCTGTTATTGAGTTTGCACCAAAAAAAGTATACCCTTATCACTATAGAGGAACAGACGAGCTAAGTGATGTAGCCAAGTTTAAAACTTTAGTAAATGCAGGCAATCCTGATGTAGAAGTTGTACAGTTAGATTGGTATGCAGAGTAAACCGTTTCTTTTGTAAAACACAACTACTACTAATAAAAAAAAGACCATTCTTGAGAATGGTCTTTTTAATTTGGTATCGTTAATATGCTATAAGTTATCGCACTAACTTTTTATACTTAATACGCTTAGGCATTAAGTCTCCACCTAATCGTTTTTTCTTGTTCTCTTCATACTCACTAAAGCCTCCTTCAAAGAAATAAACTTGACTATCTCCTTCAAAAGCTAAAATGTGTGTACAAATTCTATCTAAAAACCAACGGTCGTGACTAATTACTACAGCACAACCTGCAAAGTTTTCTAACCCTTCTTCTAATGCTCTTAATGTATTTACATCAAGATCATTGGTAGGTTCATCTAATAGCAATACGTTTCCTTCTTCTTTTAAGGTCATAGCAAGGTGCAAACGGTTACGCTCTCCACCCGATAATAAAGCTACTTTTTTGTTTTGTTCGCTACCACTAAAGTTAAACCTACTTAAATAAGCTCTAGAGTTAACTTCTTTACCTCCCATCATTACTAAATCTTGCTCGTCACTAAAGTTTTGCCAGATTGTTTTATCTGGGTCAATGTTAGAATGCGCTTGATCTACGTATGCAATTTTTGCCGTCTCTCCTGTTGTAAAACTTCCTTTATCTGGAGTTTCTTCACCCATTATCATTCTAAAGATGGTTGTTTTACCAGCACCGTTAGGCCCAATTACCCCTACAATACCCGCTTGTGGTAAGTTGAAGTTTAAATCTTCATATAATAACTTATCATCATAAGCCTTAGAAACTCCCTTAGCCTCTATTACATTGGTTCCTAGTCTAGGGCCATTAGGGATGTATATTTCTAATTTTTCGTCAAGTTGTTTTGTATCTTGACTCATTAATTTATCATAATTCTTAAGACGCGCTTTTTGCTTCGTTTGTCTTCCTTTTGCACCTTGTTGTACCCATTCTAGCTCACGCTCTAATGTTTTTTGACGTTTAGAAGCAGTCTTGCTCTCTTGAGCCATACGCTTAGATTTTTGATCTAACCAAGAGCTATAGTTTCCTTTCCACGGAATTCCTTGCCCTCTGTCTAATTCTAAAATCCATCCTGCTACATTATCTAAGAAGTATCTATCGTGAGTTACCGCGATTACGGTTCCTTTGTACTGTGCTAGGTGATGTTCTAACCAGTGTACACTCTCTGCATCAAGGTGGTTAGTAGGTTCATCTAATAATAAAACATCTGGCTCTTGAAGTAAAAGTCTACATAAAGCCACTCTTCTTTTTTCACCACCAGAAAGTGGCCCAATTTTTTTATCGCCGTCTGGAGTACGTAAAGCATCCATAGCAATCTCAAGTTTGGTCTCTAACTCCCAAGCATTTGAAGCATCTATTTTATCTTGTAAATCTGCTTGGCGCGCCATTAACTTATCCATTTTATCTGGATCGCTATAATTCTCTTCTAAACCAAAAGCATCATTTATTTTATTGTATTCATCAAGAATAGCAACAGTTTCTGCTGCTCCTTCTTTTACAACCTCTAACACTGTTTTTTCTGGATCTAATTTTGGCTCTTGCTCTAGGTATCCTACAGAATATCCAGGTGCAAAAACAACATCTCCTTGATAGTTTTTATCTGCGCCTGCTATAATTTTTAACAAAGTAGATTTACCACTACCGTTAAGACCTAAAATCCCAATTTTTGCTCCGTAGAAGAAACTTAAATAGATATTTTTTAAAACTGGTGTTTGTGCGTTCTGAAATGACTTTGTCAATCCAGACATACTAAATATTACTTTTTTATCGTCTGCCATTTTATCTTGGTTTGTCGTTTATTCTTTAGCCTAGTTTTGCCAAGCTTTACTTAATTGAACTTTTATGCCTTATGTTCTGTTTGTTATAGGTAAAACATAAAATTACCTCTTTTTATTAATTTAATCATCAGAGCTTGCTAAAAGCTTATTTGATGTTTTCAGAAATATGCTTTTTTCTAAAATCTTGGGTTGTATTTTCTATTTCACCGCTAGAACGTCTTTAGATTAAAATGCAAAATCAACACTTCTTTCCTATTTCCGAAGTTAAAAAAGAGTTTTCAATTCTCTATTATATTTTGACGGCAAAAAAGAATCTAAAAATTCTAGCTGCGCGAAATACAAACTCCTCACGTCTTTAATTACCATCACGTAAAATGGTACTCTACCTTTATTTTATTTTAACGGCAAAAAAGAATCTAAAAATTCTAGCTGCGCTAAATACAAACTCCTCACGTTCTTTAATTACCATCACGTAAAATGGCACTCTACCTTTTATTATATTTTGACGGCAAAAAGAATCTAAAAATTCTAGCTGCGCTAAATACAAACTCCTCACGTTCTTTAATTACCATCACGTAAAATGGCACTCTACCTTTTATTATATTTTGACGGCAAAAAAGAATCTAAAAATTCTAGCTGCGCTAAATAAAAACTCCTCACGTTCTTTAATTACCATCACGTAAAATGGTACTCTACCTTTATTTTATTTTAACGGCAAAAAAGAATCTAAAAATTCTAGCTGCGCTAAATAAAAACTCCTCACGTTCTTTAATTACCATCACGTAAAATGGTCCTCTACCTTTGTTATATTTTGACGGCAAAAAAGAATCTAAAAATTCTAGCTGCGCTAAATACAAACTCCTCACGCTCTTTAATTACCATCACGTAAAATGTCACTCTACCTTTGTTATATTTTGACGGCAAAAAGAATCTAAAAATTCTAGCTGCGCTAAATAAAAACTCCTCACGTTCTTTAATCACCATCAGGTAAAATGGTCCTCTACCTTTGTTATATTTTGACGGCAAAAAGAATCTAAAAATTCTAGCTGCGCTAAATACAAACTCCTCACGTTCTTTAATTACCATCACGTAAAATGGCACTCTACCTTTTATTATATTTTGACGGCAAAAAAGAATCTAAAAATTCTAGCTGCGCTAAATAAAAACTCCTCACGTTCTTTAATTACCATCAGGTAAAATGGTCCTCTACCTTTGTTATATTTTGACGGCAAAAAAGAATCTAAAAATTCTAGCTGCGCTAAATAAGAATTTTTAGATTCTTTTTTACCACCCTTCGCCTGGGTTTAGACTCTACCTTTTAAGGCGTTAAAAACCCATGCGATCGCAAAAAATCCTATTCCTACGGTGGCAAAACCCCATCCGGCGACATCTGCATACCTATATACTCCTAACGCTATTAGAACTACACCCATTACAATCATAATAAATGTTGCCCAAGCAAGTACCGTATTTTTATTCATACTTAATATTTTAATTAAATGCTTTTAATAAAGCAGAACGGCAAATATCGGTATTTACCAAGACTTATCATAACAAATTATTCCCATCTCACCTTTAGACCTATTTTAAAGACTTCGGAAATTTTAATAACTAATAATAAAAAATTAAAAATTATTTAATCGCTAAAGCACTTCATTTTGTATTTTTACTGAAAACGCAATTTTTACTATGGATATCAACTTCAACAAAAACGAAGATCACAATAAATTACTTGTTTCAGACTTAAAACAACGCTTTAATAAAGTAAAACTAGGCGGTGGTGAGAAACGAATAGAAAAACATCACGCTAAAGGAAAGATGACGGCGAGAGAGCGTATAGATTATTTACTAGACGACAAAAAGAAATCTATTGAAATAGGTGCTTTTGCTGGTGATGGTATGTATGAAGAACACGGTGGTTGCCCTAGTGGTGGTGTGGTTGTAAAAATTGGGTACGTTCAAGGCAAACAAGTAATTGTAGTGGCTAATGATGCTACCGTAAAAGCAGGTGCTTGGTTTCCAATTACTGGAAAGAAAAACCTACGTGCACAAGAAATTTCTATTGAAAATAAACTGCCTATTATTTACCTAGTAGATAGCGCAGGTGTTTACTTGCCTATGCAAGACGAAATTTTTCCTGATAAAGAACACTTTGGCCGTATTTTTAGAAATAACGCCGTAATGAGTAGTATGGGAATTACTCAAATTTCTGCCATTATGGGTTCTTGTGTTGCAGGTGGGGCTTACCTACCTATTATGAGCGACGAAGCCTTAATTGTAGATAAAACGGGTAGTATTTTTCTTGCCGGTAGCTACCTCGTTAAAGCAGCTATTGGAGAAAGCATTGATAATGAAAACCTAGGAGGCGCTACCGTACAATGTGAAGTAAGTGGCGTGACAGATTACAAATCTAAAGACGATAAAGACGCACTGGATACAATTAAAAATATCGTATCTAAAATAGGGGATTATGACAAAGCTGGTTATAATAGAATTAAAGCCGCAAAACCAAAAGACAACCCGCAAGATATTTACGGAATTCTCCCTAAATCACGTGCAGAACAATATGATATGCGCGAAATAATCACAAGACTTGTTGACGACAGTGATTTTGAAGAATATAAAAAAGGCTATGGGCAAACCATATTAACAGGATATGCGCGCATAGACGGATGGGCAGTAGGTATTGTTGCAAACCAACGTAAACTTGTAAAAACAACAAAGGCAAAAACAAAACCTAGCGAAATGCAGTTTGGTGGGGTGATTTATAGCGATAGCGCTGATAAAGCTACCCGTTTTATAGCCAACTGTAACCAGAAAAAAATACCACTTGTTTTCTTACAAGATGTTACTGGTTTTATGGTAGGAAGTAAAAGTGAACACGGCGGTATTATTAAAGATGGCGCAAAAATGGTGAATGCTGTAAGTAACAGTGTGGTTCCAAAATTTACCATTGTTGTAGGTAATAGCTACGGGGCAGGAAACTATGCCATGTGCGGTAAAGCGTATGACCCAACACTAATTGCAGCTTGGCCTAGTGCAGAACTTGCTGTAATGAGTGGTAACAGTGCCGCAAAAGTTCTCTTACAAATAGAAACGGCTTCTTTAAAAAAGCAAGGCAAAGAAATTACACCAGAGGTGGAAAAAGAATTATTTGACCGTATTAAGGCTAGATATGACAAACAAATATCACCATATTATGCTGCTAGTAGAATCTGGACAGATGGTGTGATAGATCCACTAGACACAAGAACCTGGATTAGTTTAGGAATAGAAGCTGCTAACCACGCTCCTATTGAAAAACCTTTTAACATGGGAGTTTTACAAGTTTAACAAACACTTACAAGCAACTACAAATACATACAAACATTTGTTTATTGCGTTTATAAATAAGTTGGCAGCAAGTTGAAATCCGTAATCTTAAAGAACATTCTTACTAAAAATGGAATTCGTAATAATCATCATAATTTTAGCTGTTTATGGAATTTCATATTATTTTAAGAATAGAATTACACCTAAAATTAAAGGTTCAATTGGAGAATACAAAGTAGCTTCTAAACTAAAACGACTCAATCAAAAGGAATATATAGTTTTAAATAACATTTTATTAAAAAACGGCAAATTAACAACTCAAATTGACCACATTGTCATTTCTCAAAGTGGAATATTTGTTATTGAGACTAAAAACTATAAAGGTTGGATTCACGGACATCAAAACTCTGAATATTGGACTCAAACTATTTATAAACATAAAAGTAGATTAAGAAACCCAATTAAACAAAATTGGGTTCACGTCTTTGCTATTAAAAAAAATCTTTCAGAATATAAGTACATAAAATATTTTCCAATTGTTGTTTTTGCAGGAGATGGAGAACTAAAAAATGTAACTACAACTCTTCCTGTAATTTATACTAACAAACTTATAAGAACGATAAAAAACTTAAATGTAGATAAAAATCTAACATATGAACAAATGGAAATGATTTCAAATAAATTACTTGAGAATAACATTTCTGACAGAAAATCATCCAAAAATCATTCTTCACAAGTAAAACAGCAAATAAACGAGAGAAATAAAAAAGAAAAGCAAAGAATATGTCCTAAATGTGAAAATCAATTAATTGAAAAAAGCGGAAAATATGGAAAATTTTATGGTTGTAGTAATTATCCGAAATGTAGATATACTTTGAAAATAAAATAAAACCTGCTGCCAACAAAGTACTGTGGTAAAAAACAAGTAAAAAGGCATTAATTTTTCACTAAAGTACTTCTATAATTATTATCATAGGTTAGTCCTGATTTTGCAATAGCAAAAGCCTGTTTTAAGAGTTTATTACAGACAGCAATTAAGGCTAGTTTTTTACTCTTCCCTTTGGCCACTAATCTATCATAAAGTGCTTTGCAAGCTTGGTTGTATTTACAAGCATTAAAACTGCACATAAACAATAAATTTCGAAGCTTTTGATTTCCTATTTTACTGATTCGACTACGTCCATTTACACTGCTTCCACTCTTGCGAATCACAGGAGTTAATCCAGCATAACTACACAATTCACTGCCGCTTGTAAAGCGCTCAAATCCATCAGTAAGAACCACTAGCATTAGGGAAGTTTTCGCTCCAATTCCAGGTATCGTTTTCACACGGGTCAACAGATCTTGATGTACTTCTTTAACCAATATCAAAAGTTTATCTTCCAAGATTTTTAATTCTTTTTGTACTTGTTTTAAACTGCGGTTTAGAGAACTCACTACTACTTTACTTGGATTTCCTAAAACAGCTTCACCATGTATTTTGTTTTTTAGCATTGTGCTCTGTTTTGTATACACAGAAAGGAGTCTGGTCATTTGAAGACACTCTGTTTGATGTTTTGAGTTACCTTTCCAAAGCTTTAATTCTACTTGTTTTGCATATGCGCAAATCAGTTTAGAGTCACTTTTATCGGTCTTAATTTTTGACAGCTTCATTTGGATAAAGCGCTTAACTGCTAATGGATTTTCTACAGAAACCTTTATCCCAGACTCTAATAAATAATAGGCCAACTGATAGTGATAATAACCTGTAGCTTCCATCACGCAATGACTATTAACATCTAACAATTTTACAAGCTTTTTAAAGCCCGAAATAGTGTTTTTAAACTGGTAATAATTCCCTTCAGAATCAGTAACATCAAAAACTAAATGACTAATATCTATTCCAAAATATTTTATATCTTTATTCATATAAGAAAATGATTTTTGAAAGGACCACTACGCGAGTTTCAACGACTTAAAATCGAGGTCTAATAGCCTCATAGAACTGTACGAAATCTGTGTAGTAAAAGAGAGGGGGTTTTCAATGTTGACGAAGTCTTAAGCTTCTGCGTATATATTAACCTTATTCCTCTCTTTTGTTCTTTCGGATTATAAATTAAATATAGTGTTTTTATTAAAATGCTAACTTAAGACGTATATAGCTCATAGCTAATTAGTTGCTTAATCGAAGTTAAGGCATATTTAGAAAGTCGCCAAATTTTTAAATTTGACGATTTCCAATAAAAAAGATAAATAGTAAAATGTAAAAATTCGGCTCGGTGCTTTATCGAAATTTATCGTATATTCATACGCTACGTTCCTTATACCAACCGTTGTGCTTAATGCAAAAAAACGAACTGAATTGATATTTAGACCTCTGAAATACGAAAAATACGCTGATAAAACTTGTCAAAAGTTAACTGAATTTCAGGATGATTTCAGAAAAAAATATGATACTGATAATTATGAAAATTGGTTTTATAATCAATCAAGTGAAACATTAAGACTTTACTCGAAAAACAAAGAAATTTATTTCAAATATATTCCAGTTGGAACGTTCTCGTTGAATACAAATAGTTGGATGTGGGCTTGGGCAAACGAAGATTCTGTAGAACCGAGAAAATTTAGAACTATAAAAATTAAGGAGTTCGGAGAAAAGAAAAATTATGAAAAACTGACCAACTCTCATTTTGATGGAGATAAATATACAGGTTGGGAATTAACATCAATTGCTTTTGATATAATTGGCGGAATTGGGACTTACCGAGTCATTTCTGACCATTTAGAAAAGTACTTTCTTTTGACTGAACAAATAACGAAAGAAGAAGTCGAAATAATTGAGAATGAATTAATCGAATGTAGTGTTCACGGAAAAGTAAGAAAAGCATTTATTTGCCAACATTTGAATACTGAACAAAAAACTGGATTTGAAGAAGCTTTTGAGACTTATCGTGGAATGGAATTGGACGAAGAAGATGATTTCCAAGCTTGGTGTTCTGAATGCGAAAAAGAGCGACTTAAAACAGATGGTTGGAATGACGAATCTATAGAGTTCGCTAAAATAAAATTAGTGTGTGAGAGATGTTACTTTGAGATTAAAGAATCGAATTAAGCTGGAGAAAACACTAAGCACAACAATGTATAAAAAAAATAGGGCAAAAAGTGCTTAATCGAAAGGTTGGTTTGTATTTGCCAAGTCGCCAAATTTTTAATTTGGTATATTTAAAAAGAGAAAAGATAAATAACAAAATATAAAAATTCGGCTTTAGCTTAATCCGAAAAGTATCGCTTACAACTGCCCTACTTTTCTTATACTAGACCGTTGTGCCCAATTAAAAAATTCCGTTTCATAAGATAATTCAGATTAAATGATTGTATCTTTGATAATATCAAATGATAGTATCACAAATGAAACCTCCTTACGAAATAACATCCTCTATTTTAAAATTAATAACTTCTATTTCAGAAAAAATAGGAGAAGTAAATGCTAATTTATTAAACAAACCTTCACCGAAATTGAGAAAACAGAATAGAATCAAAACTATTCATTCTTCTTTAAAAATAGAAGGGAACACACTTACAGAAGAACAAATAACAGCACTTCTTGAAAACAAAAGAGTTATTGGTCCTAAAAAAGATGTTCTTGAAGTTTTAAATGCTATAGAAATCTATGAGAATTTGGAGGAATACAATCCTAATAACCTAAAGTCCTTTTTAAAAGCGCATCAAAATTTAATGAAAGGTCTTGTTGAAAGTCCTGGGAAATACAGAAATCAAAGTGTCGGAATTGTAAAAGGCTCAAAAGTTGAACATTTAGCACCACCTTTTGGAAATGTGCCGTACTTAATGAAAGACCTTTTTGAATATTTGAAAAAGTCTGATGAAATTGAATTAATTAAAAGTTGCGTTTTCCATTACGAAATGGAATTTATACATCCTTTTTTAGATGGAAATGGAAGAATGGGAAGATTATGGCAAACTTTAATTTTAATGGAAAAATATCCAATCTTTGAGTTTTTGCCTTTTGAAACTTTAATTAGTAAAGACCAAGGCAACTATTACAAATCTTTAGCTGAAAGTGATAAATCTGGAAAGTCAACTAAGTTTATTGAATATATGCTAAACGTAATTGACATTTCAATAAGTGAATTATTAGACTTCAATAATAGAACCTTAAATCAAAAAGACCGATTAGAATATTTTGTTTCATTAAATAGCACTGAATTTACAAGGAAAGGTTATATGGATATTTTTAAAAATATTTCTTCAGCAACAGCAAGTAGAGATTTAAAGAAAGGAGCAGAATTAGGTTTATTTAAAAAAATAGGAGAAAAAAATAAAACAATCTACCGTTTAAAATAACTACACACAACCAAGTACTGTGGCAAAAAACAAGTAAAAAGCCATTAACCTATTATAAAGTGCTTTGCAATTTTGGTTTTAGCGCACTTAGAAAACTTCTTCGGGACTTATTTAGTATTTTAGGTGTTTAAATTCACCAAACGAAATCATAAACCAACCTGTTCTATGCAATTTAAACAACGAGAAAATTAAATTGAAAAAGAGTTTAAACTTACTACATTTTAGCCTTTATTTAATTGAGAACAAATTACATTCTCTTTTCAATAAAGTGAATCCTGCGTTATTACTTTTTAAATTACCATCTGTTAAAAGACGAATGAAAGAGAAAGAAGGAATTGAAAACCCGATTGAATGGTATAACGATTTTTGGACTGATAAAAAGAATGGATTTAGTTTATGGTTTACCGGAGGTTGGCTTATAGGAATTGTTGCGCTCAATTTGATTGCTTTAGGAATTATAACTATGAAGATAGTATCTCCTGAATCGATTTTTAACAATTATATTTTTATTTCATCTGGTGTTATTTCGTATCTTATTTGTTACTTTTTAGTATTTAAAAATGACCAATATTTAAAATATTTTAAGGAATTTGAAAATTGGTCTCCTAGCAAAAGAAGAACAAAAACATTAACTAGTATCGGATTTATATTGAGCGTAATTGCTTTATTTTTTATAAGTCTATTATATTTTTAAAATAAAAAAAGCCCCACAACACAGCGTATAAAACATTGCTATTTTTCTCATAAACCAAAGTGAGTTCCTTTGTTTGCTAGCTTTTGACTACCCTTCCCCTTCCCCGCATTTAAAAACACCTAACGCTCCATAAACATCAACATTTGAACAGTTTACGGAAACCCGTAACAAGCATTAAAAGTTTCATAGTAGTTTTACAATTAGTACAAATTATCAACGAAATGAAATGGCAATAATTGAGCAAAAGAAAATTGAAGCAGAAAGAAAAAAAGCACTTGGATATAATGTTCTAAAACTCAAAACAAGAGTTCAGTTTGGAGATTTATCGTTACGATTTGACAAAATTTGAAAAGAAAATAGACCCGCCTTAGGTACAAGCAGGTAAATAGTAAAATTTAAAAATCTGGATTGTGTTTAATTTGAAAACAATCGCGTATGAACACGCTACGAGCGGTATACAAGACCGCTGTGCAACATTATGACCCGTCCTGAAATATGTATACTTTAAAACAACCAAAAGAGCTGTTTTTTGCCAACGCTCGAAAAATAAATATTGAAAAATAAGAAATAATTGAAAATATGAAAAAAGCAATCGGTATAGATCTTGGAACAAGCAATTCGGTAATTGCATTCAAAGACACAAGTGTGAAAATTATCCGAAACAAAGAAAATGAAGAACTGACACGTTCTTGTATTGGACTTAGAAAGGAAGAGATTTTAGTCGGCAGAACTGCCTACCAATTGCTGAAAACTGACCCAATAAACACTATCCTTTCAGTAAAAAGACTAATGGGCGGTGCTATTAAAGACAAAATGGTGCAGGATATGATTGAAAGTTCATATTACAAATTCGGTATCGCACCTTTGAAAGGTGGAACAGATGATGCAGTTGCTGTAATTCTTGGTGGAAAACAATACACACCTGAACAGTTGAGTTCGGAAATTTTAAAGAAAATCAAAAAAGATGCTGAAGAAAAATTAGGAGATGAAGTCACTCACGCAGTAATAACCGTTCCTGCATACTTTACGGAAAAACAGAAAAATGCTACAAGAATTGCGGCACAACTTGCAGGCTTGAAAGTTCAAAAATTATTAGCAGAACCAACCGCTGCAGCTATTGCTTATGGAGTAGATAATCTAAAAGTGGGAGATGCAAAAACTGTTTTGATTTATGATTTTGGTGGTGGAACTTTTGACCTTTCAATATTGAATATTGTAGACGGGCAATATATGGAAGCAGGAACTGGAGGCGACCGTTGGCTTGGAGGAGATGATTTAGATAAAGCCCTACAAGCACATATTCTTAAACGAATTTCTAATGATTATAAGATTTCAAATATTGATGGACTTATAGAAAATTTAAAACAAAGAGATAAATTCAAGTTTGAAGCTAAATTCAGAGAAGAAGTTGAAAATATAAAAATGCAACTTAGTTCGTCCAAGACAGCACAATTGATAATGGACGGCTTTGAAGATGAAAACGGAGAATGGATTGATTTAGACCTTTCATTCACAAGAGAAGAATTTGAAAAATTAGCTAAACCTTTCATAGACAAAAGTATCGAACTAATTGAAAGTTTACTTAAAGAAGTTGGTTATGATATTTCGATGATTGATAATATTTTATTGGTTGGCGGAACTTCTTGTATTCCTTTGGTCAAACAAATGCTTTCAGAAAAATACGGTAATGAGAAAATAAAAATTTCTGAAAAGCCAATGCTTGCTGTTGCAGAAGGTGCAGGAATATTGTCGCACAGATTAGGTGACGAATATGAGCCACCGATTGATGGAGAAATTGCAGTTGCAGAAATATCATATAGCACAAATCACAATTATTTTATTGAATTAAAAGAAGATTATGATAAAATCATAGAAAAACAAATGCCCCTTCCGTACAATGTTACAAGGAATTATAAAACAACCGTAAATAATCAGAAAGTTGTAAAGGTTGGTGTTTACGCTGATGTTGAAGGTGGAGAAAAAGAAAAGCAAACAATGGGGTTCTTTACTATTGAAGAAAATTTGCCAACAGGTAGCGACATAGTTTTAGATTTTACTTTGGGAATTGACGAAGTTTTTGAGGTAAAAGCCTTTCCGAAAACTGACAAAGCAAAAAGTAAAAAAATCGTTCTTGCAAGAGGAAACAAAGATTCCAAAACACTTAATTTCTTATCAAAATCATTAGAAAAAATATTGAGTAGTAATTTTACAGAAGCACAAAGAGATTACTTCTTTAAATCGGCAAAAAAGGAAATTGAACAAATCAACAACATTGGAAGTGACAGCTACGATTCGGAAAAATGGGACGAAATTGGAACATCCATTTTCACATCCTTTGAACAAGCTGAAAACGTTACCGATTCTATTGATGAAGATGATTTAGTTATGATATTTGCTACTATTCTTGTTGATGAATATCCAGACTTAGTTGGAAGTGATGATAGTAACAGGATGAAGACATTAATATCTCAAGCAAAAATTGATAACGACCCATTACAGAAAATACAAGCTATGAAGAAACTGAAAACGATAACAGATGGATATCCAGTTTTGATTACATTATTTACTGTAAAAATATCTTCTGACAATGTTGCAAAAGAAAATCCAAGTGACGGTCATCGCCTTTTACAAATGCACGATCAAATTGTTAATCATTTCAGAAACCGAAGAAAAGATGAAGCTTTTGCATTACTTGATGAGGCAATAGAATTAAGAGACAAATATGGCTCAGGAGGAATAGATTTAGGAGGAAGTATTCACTTAGGTAAATAAAAATTATGAACCATAACTGTCCTGTTTGCGAGAAGTCTGGATTAACCGATTACACAAAAAGCAATGTAGTTTGTCCACAATGTAATTCAGATTTAAAGGCTTTTCTGCTTTTAGATTCTATTTCAACATCAAAAAAAGAGAAATTAGGAACGTATTCTATTATAGGTTTATCTCTTTTGACAATTTTGTTTTTAGGTTTGTTCGTTAAATCAAACAATAAAAAAAACGAAGTACTTGCTACCAACATTGCACTGAGCGATAGCATCTCAAAATTGAAAACTGTAAAAGTAGCTATAGAAAACCATAAAACGGAACCTAAAATAATTGAAAGTAAAGTTGCAACTATAAAGTATGTTGTTAAGAAAGGAGATTATCCTTATAAAATTTCAAAGTTCTTTTACAACGATGGTAATAAATACAAACAAATTGAAGCAGACAATGACTTAGAACAGCCATATATACTAAAAGTTGGACAAATTCTAAATATTAAAATACCACAGAAATAATGGAGGTAATAATCGTTTTAATAATAACAGGTACTGTTGGTTATTTAATATATCAGTCCTTACCAAATACTAAATATGAAAAAGCAAAAAATCTTTTTAAAGCCAAAGATTACTTAGGAGCTATAACTATTTTAAATGAAATTTTTGAAAAGCATCCAGATGCACCTACGAAACTTGCAGAATGTAAATTAAACTTGGGGCAACAAGCATCAGGCAAGGTAGAAAAAATTAAATATTTCAACGAAGTTACAGGATTAAGAAAAAAAATAAGCAATTCCGCATCTTTTTCCAAGTTTGACAACATTGAAGCTAAAGCAATTTTTGAAATTTCAAAAATTCAATATGAAGAAGCCAAAGGCAATATTGAAAAACTCAACAAAAATATCTGTTTTATAGACACAGCTAACCAAAAAGGCTCTGAATTTAATTTTAGATCATTAAAAACAAAACATTTCAGTGATTTGGCAGATTGTCATTTTAAACTAGCAATCGAAAAAGAAAAAACAGGTCGTCAAGTGGAAATAACTGAAGCTATTCAGTATTATACAACCGCCAAGAGTTTAGTCAATAAGACTAAAACTAGAAAACTATCTTATAATTCAAGTACAAGAGTTCTGATTTGTCAATTAAAACTAAATCAAAATGTCAACTTAGTAAGTTCTTCCGAAATTAAAAAATCAGACAAACATTATCAAAAAGAACTGTATTTCCGATACGCCATTCAGCTTTTAAATAATAGAGCATTTTCAGATGCAGAAAAAATCGTTTCAAAACATCTGAATTTTCAATCACCCGAGATCGACAAACTAAAAGAAATATTAAGAACACAGAAAGTCAATAATGCTGTAAAAACCGTTTCTGAAATCAATAATTCAATAGACAAACTCTACAATAATTCTTTAGCAACAGAAGAACTTAAATTGTTTTATGATAGTCTTGATGATGTAAGTAATGAATTGAGCGATGTAGAAAGCGAACTTTCTGAGCAGATGACTGCTTTTAAACCCACTTTATTCAACCGTTTACTTACTCAGTATATAGAAACAGAACTATATGATAAAGCAATAAATATTATTTATAAATATCCAAAATTTTGGGAAAGTTCTGAGTTGCTTAAGAACTTGGGGATTTGTTGTTACGGAGCTACATCTAAAGGATTAATGACAGAGTCTAATTATAAAGTTGTTGTTTCAGGGTGGCTTACTTCTGTATTTTCAGATAAGGTTATTTTGAAATCTTTAGACGACACTACTTGGGATGACAACTATACTTTTTCTCTTGCAGAAGCAATTGGCTCAAATTATTTAAATTACGAAGAAATACCAGATAATGTCAATTATGACGAAGTTTCTGAATTGAACATTTCAATAGGTGCTACTCAAAAAGAGTTATTGCAACAATTTGAAACTATCATACATAAAGAAATTCAAGATACGAAGCTGTCCAAGTTAGTAAATGACTTTTATGATATTGAGAAAGATGCAATAGAAAAGATTATTAAACAAATAGAAAATGATGTCTTTTTGGCTACGCCCTATTTTGCAATTTCAAATGGGTTAAATAATGAAATAATAAGTGAATTGGACAACGACTATCACACTTATTCTAACGAGGATGCCTTAGAAGCAGGTTTACCCTATGTTAAGAACTCTACGTCAACAATGGTTTATAAATACCTCTTTGCCAACAATTTAATCAAGAAATTAAAATCTGCAATAGGCAATGAAAATTTGAGTACGATAAAGAAATTGAATACAAAGAAGAATAAAAAATGGATAGAGAAATTTGACAGCATTAGCAGTTCTGTAGAGGACAATCTTTTTAATTCAGTAACGAATAAAATATCAGAAGATGATGAAAATGAAAAGTTAATTTCTATAATGGAAGAATGTATTTCATTTTCACATCAAAACGAAAAACTAAAGCATCAATATTCAAATTATGTAGCCAATTATTGTATTTCCCAAATAAATGAAAATAATATAGCTAATTTCAAAGGCTTGTCTTTGATGAAAGGTGCTTATTTGCGTTCACCTAACAATCCCAGAATAGTTAAAAACTTCATAACCCTTATTAGATTTAACCTTATGGATATGTTGAATGACCAAACGAGAAATTCTAAAGGTATTTATAATATTCTTGATTGGGTGAAAAACAATATGTCACAGACATACAAACAAAATAGTGATGAACTAAGCAAAGCAAGACGAGAAATTTTACAGCAATTAAAACAGTCAGGAGTTGATACTTCCTTGTTTGATGACAATTCTCTTTCTTCCCTAATTTCAGGTAACTCACTCAATTCACAAGGTTTAAAAATGAAAAAAGTATTAGGCTACTTTCGAGATTTAGGTAATGAAGATGCTTCTTACGATCCCCTAGATGTATTAAGTCGCTTACGTAAGCAGTTAAATTTAGATGATGAGAATTTACCGTTTTAAAAAAACAAAATAATGACAAATCCTTACACGATATTAGGCGTTAGCCAAGATGCAAACAAATCAGAAATAATGAAAGCCCAAATGTTTGCAATGAAGAATAAAGAATTCCCGCTACAAATTATTGCCGTAGCTGCAAAACAACTTCTTGACCCTTCAAAAAGATTGGCTGCTGATTTTATGTTTCCAGCAAAAATAAAAGTAAAGCGAATAAAGCCAATTCAATGTGATTTAAAACACAAGGAAATCAATACTGATTCTTTGAATAAAAACGCATTTAATTCCTTAAAATAAGAAGTAATGAACCAATCTGTATCCGAACTTGAAAAGTTAATTATTCAAAATCTGAAATCTAACAATATTTTAAAGAATGAGATTGAGAGTAAAGAAAATGAGAAACACGACTTACTCAAAAATATTTCATTGAATATTATTGACATAATTGACTCTTGCGAAAATATTGATGAATGGGTAATCGATAATGAATATAATGAAGTTGACGAAGCAAGGAAAACAAACAGCCGTTACAAAACCGTTCAAAAGAAACTACTGGCTTTGTTACTGACACAAGGTGTAAGTAAAATTGAATTTCCTGATAATCGATTAATTGTTGGTCTTTGTGAAGTAGTTGAAACAGAAACAGACATAAATCGGAAAAATGATGATATTATATCAATTATAAGAAACGGATATATCAGAGGTAAAGAACTTATCAGACCAGCACAAATTATTGTAGTCAAAAACTAATGGATAAAATTATAAAAATTGCTTTAGCAATATTGCTGTTCCTGTGCTTGTTGGATATGCCATACGGCTTTTATCAATTTGTACGATTTGTGGCATTAATCGGATTTGGAATTTTGGCGTATAAAGCAAACGAACAAAATAAGAATACGGAAATGATGATTTACGGAGGACTTGCACTACTCTTTCAACCGTTTTTTAAAATCGCACTTGGAAGAGAAATGTGGAATATAATAGATGTGATTGTTGGAGCTATTCTATTGGTGTCAATACTATTCAAAAAGAATTTTATCTATGAAAAATAAAATACTAATTGGGTTTGCAGCCGCATTGATAATATTTGCAATATCTGTAAGGTTTGTATTTAAAAATCAATTTGATGATTTTAAAATAAAAAATGTAATATATGAAACAAGACAAAATACCTATGACTAAAAAAAGGAGTAATTTCTTAGAAATGTACAGTGAACTTGACGATAGTGAGACGTTAAAGGAGTTATTATATATAAATACTTTGAAAGTTGAAAAACTTGAAAAAATACGAGCCAATACTTCAAAACTAATTTGGTGGCTTATTGTTATTCCTATATTCATATTTGTCATGGCTTTGTTTTTAGGCAATAGATAAAAACATAATAGGACAACGTATATAACTCATAGCGAGGTTATCGTTTAATCACTGTGTAGACTTATTTCCTAGGTCGCCAAATGGTTAAACTTGACGTTTTCTAGTAAAAAAGACTCGTCTTAGGTACGAGCAGATAGATAGTAAAATTTAAAAATCTGGATTGTGCTTAACCGAAAGGACAACGTCTTTTTAGACGCTATGAGTCATATACAAAAAGGTTGTAAAACATTAAAAAAAATAAAACGTACAAATTATGAAGAAAATTTTACCAATCGCATTAATGTTTTTTTTTGCAAGTCCCGTTTTTTCACAAGTTAAAGCTATAACAGTTAAAGGAGATACTATAAATGTTTATGAAAATGGAACTTGGGAAAATATAAATAGTATCAAAGAACCAAAAATGGAAGTTGACAGTGAAGTAAAAGCTACTGTCAAGGTAGATGAATTCAACAACTCAAAAAAAATATTGACCGAATTATGGACGAGGTTCGGAGAAACTAAAACTAACAAAACAATTAGTGGATATTTAATAAGAGTAGATGATTTGACTGTATTTTCAATTGCATATTCTGGAGATTTAGGATGCCTTTCAGAATATAACTCGACTATGAAGGTTAAATTAACCAATGGAGAAATTATTGAATTTGCGCAAATTAGTGATACTGATTGCGGGGATTATCCAACTGCAAGATTTATTCCAGTCACTCGTGACCAAATGAAAAACCCAACTTTTAAAGAAATAATGAATGAAAATTTAAGTTTATTAAAGGATTATGATTGGGTAACGATAAGAATAAATGGTAGCGAATATTATACTGATATAACACCTAAAGTAAGTAGAAAAATGGATAAGCCTGAACAATTCTTTAGACAACATATAACATCAGCAGACAGAGAGTAACTGCCCACAACAAAGTACTGTAGTAAAAAACAAATAAAAGCCATTAATCTATCATAATGTTCTTCACAAGCTTGGTTTTAGTGCACTTAGAAAACTTCTTCGGGACTTATTTAGTATTTTAGGTGTTTAAAACAACGAAATCCTTCACAAGACCGTTAATGCTAAAACGAACTTTATGAAAAGAATAAACATTCTGTTTTTATTACTAATTCCTATAGTTGGATTTGGTCAAAAAGAATATCTATCCGAATATCAGAAAGCCGAAAGTCTTTTAAACTCTAATAAAATTGATTCTGCTTTTGTAAAATTTAACGAATTAGAAAAAAGCCTTCCTAAAAACGATACGTTGTATCAATATGCTCTTTGGTACAAAGTTGCAACTGCAACCCATTTACAAGAAACGTATCGTTACCAAGAAGATTTCACACAATCCCTTAAGTACGCCAAAGAAGCACTTAACGGAATAGAAAAAGGCATAGAAATATTTGATGAAGAATTTGCAAAAAGAAAGTTCTTTATGGTTAAAAATATAATGGTAGCAAACTATGGTTTATGCAATTATGAAGAAGGTGAAAAATGGAAAGAAAAAATGTACCAAGCCAAAGAAAATAACATACTGCCAGAGGGAATTGATCAGTTTTTCAATTACGACTTTTTTAAATTCGAGGATAAAAACATTTGGGGTTATGAGTGGTACGCCAAATTGCCTAAAAACCGATTTTCGACTAGTTTCACGAAAGTTATTTACTATGTATACAGTACAAATCCAGATGGTTCAGATAAAGACCAACTTTACCGATTACACGTTTTAATGTTTCACGGAACTAATGATAATTTTGATTATGTAATGGACAAACGCTTGGAAACAGCAACTGAAGACGTTAGCGGAACTTTATACGCTTATACTTACAAAGAGGATATTGACTTTGAAAAGTTAAAAAATGATGTAAAAGAAGTCCTAAAGGGTAACTTAGAACCTGATACAAAAAGAACGATGACAAAAGACAAAGACGGAAAAGTCAAGATCGATGTACAATTAAATAATAAAAAACACTAAGCTCTACACCGCATATAATTTATTGCTAGTTCTCGCCTATTTACAACTCCCGATAGCTATCGTGACTCGCGAAATTTCTATTCCGTTTTTATTTGTTAACTTAGTTGCTTACACCCGCAACGTATTATACACAATACTGTCACTAAACACATAGACAGAATTTAACCGACAACAATAAATGAAAAGCAAAGTAGCAATTATAATATTTTTGACAATATTAATTTCGTGCAAAGAAAATAGAGAAAATATAAAATTAGTAAAAAAAGACAATACTGCTATTAACGAGACATTAAACAAAAACTTAAAATCAGCTTTTGAGAAAGATGCTATTATTGGATTCTCTGTGTCGGTTGTTGATGACAAAGGGTTGATTTACGAAAATAGTTTTGGTTATACTGATATAGCGTTGTCAAAAAAATACACGCCAAATACAACACAGAATATCGCTTCCATTTCTAAAACTTTGATCGGGATTTCGCTCTTAAAAGCACAAGAACTGGGAAAATTAGATTTAAACGACCCAATAAACAAATACCTCCCTTTTAAAATTATAAATCCCAATCACCCTGATAAACCAATCTTAATAAAGCATCTTGCTTATCATACATCTTCAATAATTGACGTTGACGAAGTATATTCAAAATCCTATGTTTTAAAAAAATCTGAACATAATGACAATGAAGGTGTGTATGATTGGTTTAGTATGCCTAAAGATAAAATTTCACTCATCCAATTTATCGAAAATAGCCTTACTGAAAATGGGAAATGGTATACTAAAGAAACCTTTGCCAAAACAAAACCTGGAGAAATAAGAGAATACTCAAATATTGGAGCTGCTCTTTGTGCGCAGATTATTGAATATGCAACAGGACAAGAGTACCCATCATTTACAAAAGAGCATATTTTAAAACCCTTAAAAATGACATCTTCTGGTTGGTCCTCAAAAGATATTGACACCACAAAACGTTCACGGTTATTCGCAAATAAAGAAATGCTAATAGCTGAGTACTCTTTAATTACTTATGCAGATGGTGGCTTTATTACTTCAAATAATGATTTAGGTTTGTTTTTAACAGAGTTAATGAAAGGCTACAAAGGTGCAGGTACACTTTTAAATAAAGAGAGTTATAAAAAGCTTTTTGAGAAACATAAATTTCCAAATGTAACAACAGGAGAAGAATTTGGAATTTTTATGGAATTTAGCAATGAGTTTATAAGAATAAAAGATAAAGTAATTGGTCATAACGGTTCAGACCCAGGCGTTATGACTGCTATGTATTTCAACCCAAAAACCGAAACAGGTAAGATCCTTTTAGTAAATACAGACTCAGATTTTGATGATAATTTTTGGCCAGAAGTAGTTCTCATTTGGAACTCATTAATAAAATACGAAACTGAATTAAGCAGCAGAAAAACCAGCAGGTAACACTGTATATAATCTATTGCTAGTTCCAGTTTGTTTACAAATCCCGAGAGCTATCGGGACTAGATGAGTTTTATCTCGACCACATCTTTAATTACGTAGCTTAACATTTCCGAAAAATAAAACCAACTGAATTGAAAAACGGAATTTCTATAACTAAATATTTAAAAAGAGATAAACTGCAACGTGTAATTTACGGTGTAATTTTACTCTTTTGGGTATTTGTGGGGCTGGATTTCGTGAAATATAAATATGCCTTTAGCCCATTCTATTTTGACATTTTTTATGCAATGGTCTTTCCTACGATTATTCTAATTGCCCCTATTATTATTAATAGAAAAATATTTTGGTTACTGGCCTTTACATTTGCTTTTTTACACGGTATTTGGACCGTATATAAAGTGCTATTTAGTTCACTAGTAAATTTCCACAGAGATTATGTGCCAAGCCCAACGTGGAATTTAAAAGATATTGGAATTTCTCTCTTACTCATCGTTACTTCATTTTTAGTAACTTGGATTATTTGGAAAATGCAACCAATAAATAAAAACACTATGCAACACAATGTATAAACGTAATATTATGACAGATTTGGCTGAGTCAGCATTTACTCTGAACTACTAACACCTGTGCTTAACCATATATTTCTGTATATTTAATCCTTAACTAAAGGCTAAACGGGACCTTCCTACAATTATGAAAAAAACCATATTAACATTAATAATTTGTTTTTTAAGCTTAAATAATTATGCTCAAGAACAGATTACAGCTGAATTAGAAAAAGCTTACGCCGAAGAAAAATATGATTGGATTATTTCCGAACATACAGAAAATGTCAGTGAATATTCGGCTAAAGCAATTTATTATGTTGCAATGGCTTACTATATGAAAGCTGACGATAATAAGGTGCTAAATCTTATGGATTTGTCTATCAAGAAAGATAAGACTGATCCAGACGCATATTTCATTAAAGGAATGACTTTAAATTTTTTAGAACAATTTGATAAAGCAATTGAGTCTTTCAATAAAGCAATTGAAATTGACGCCAGTAACTCAAATTATTTTAGCGGATTGGGAGACGCTTATGTAAGTCAAGAAAAATATAATAAGGCACTTTCAAGTTATATAACAGCTACAGAAAAAAAAGAGCCCATAGAAAGGCCTTTTACTATGATTCCACAAATCTATGCCGAACTAAATCAACCTGATAAAGCTTTAAAAGCGTTTTACAAATCAAAAGAAACGATCTCAAAAGATTCAGATTCATATATAAACACACTTTATAATATTGGACTTTACGAATTATTAAATAAAGGTTATAACAATTCGGAAATTGCATTTAAAGAATTGATTGAATTAGTACCTAATGATTTTCATGCGTATGCAAAATTGATTCAGGTTTATTACGGCAAAAAAGAATATGAAAAAGCAGAACCTTTAAGACAGAAACTTTACCAAGCTTATGACCAAGGGATTTTAAAAGATGATTTATCAGAAATGTTTTGTTTTGATCAATTTAATTGGGAAGACAAACTAATTCAGGTCTATGAAAGGTTTGCTGTTAAAGAAGGTGAACTCTATTATAAACACCTCTTTTATGTAGTAAATAAGGAAGGTGAAATTGAATATAGAATACAAACGGAAAACTCACCAATTTCTATTGAATTAGGCGGACCGAAATACGTACTAGGTATGGATAAAGACGGAACGCATTCAACATTTAGCTATGGATTTGAAGAAGACTTTAAGTATGAAGATTTAAAGAAAGTTGTAATTCTTGTTCTTGAAGATAAAATAAAGGCCGGAGCCAGTTCAAGACCCGCTAAAAGGAATAAATAACTGTGGTAAAAAAGCGTAAAAAAACTAACTTTTCACTAAAAGTGCTTATTATTTATGTTTCTAAGTTAAAAGCTGTTTTCTTCAACGTTAGTACTCGCCTACTTGCAAATCTCGGTAATGATCTGAATTCAAAGGCTTTCTATCTGTGATTTATTTACTAACTTTAATGTTTTTACCGAAAGACCCGAGCACAACTAGCAGCTATAGCAGACCATTAATAAGACCCAGGGCGTCATATAATCCTTTTTTACACACAAAATATCGTGTCACTGAAAAACAGCATTAGACCTATCAAAGATTTACTATTTTTATTTTTTATAGTATCCCTATTTTCTTGCACACAAGGTAATACGCAAAATCAATTTCAAGAAAAGATGAAAGAAACTAATCAAGAAACGCAAATAACAGACCCTATTGCTATTGTTAAATCATTAATTAATGCAATGGAAAACAATGATGCTGAAAAAATTCGTTCTTTATTTAATAAAAATGCTTCGCAAGCCTATGGCGATGGGGCCCAAAAATCAGGTAACGCTTTTTTTAGCTGGTTAGAAAGTGATATTATAGATCGAAAAGGTAAAGTAAGCAATCCAGAATACAAGTCGAATAACAATGAGGTTGTGGTTACTGGGCAATATAGCAGCGAAGGTTATACAAACAAGGCTAATTTTTTATTTACTGTAAAAGACGGAAAAATACAAAGTTGGCAAATGCGTTATTAGCATTTATTTGTTTGCGGTAATTATTAAAATACCTGTACCACTATAAAGTCTCATTATAAAAAGGAGTGCTCGTATTTATAAAAACCGGATATAATTTTAATAATTACCGCAACAAGTTTAAATTAATGATTGATTCTAAAAGCAGAAGGACTATCCCCTACATGTTTTTTAAAAAATCTTGAGAAACTACTAATTGAGTCAAAACCCAATTTAAAAGCCAATTCTTTAGTTGTAATGTCACTTCTTACAAGGATTCGTTTGGCTTCTGTTATTTGACGTTGTTGTATAATTTGCTTAGCCGTTAGGTTTAATTTTTCTTTTAAAATTTGATTTAACCGCTTCATACTTATTCCTATTTCATCGGCATAAAAACTAGCATTTGTATGTTCTAAAAAATGAATTTCCATTAATTCTAAAAACTGAAATACTCTTTTTTGACTTAAATCTTGTTCTAAAAAACTATGATTTTGAAATCTAATTAAATGCAACAACAAGACCTTCAGTAAGGTTTTAAGCATGATATAAGAAAGCTCATTACTATAAAATTCATCTTTAAGTAATTGAAATACATTTTGTACTTGTGCTACTTTTAATCGCTCTGTTAATTCAAATTTCGGATATTTATTAAACAGTGAAAATACATCCAGTGCGTATTCTACATCATCTTCATCTATAAGTTCGCGCTCAAAATTCAATAAAATTCCCTGATGAGTAAAAACGTCTGCATTAAAAACCTCGTTTAGGGGTTTAAAGTAAATTGTTAAGTTCTTTTCTGAATGAAACTTAAAATAAATCCCCATAGAATTTCCTGAAAGCAACTTTGAATTACAATCAAAATTTTGAATGATCTGAATCTTCTTATTAACGAGCTCTTTATTCATTACCTTTTAAGGTTTAGCTCAAAAGTAAGGAGTTTTATTTGGATTCTTTTTTAAACATAAAATAAATAATAACCGCAATTAGTAAAGCTAGACCTGAAGAAACAGTATAAATAGCCGTATAATTTTCTGAAACGTACTTTATAAATGTAGAAAGAAATTGACCGCCAAAAACACCCATCGAAAATAAACCTAAATGCTTCCCTTGATTGTGAATGGTACTTGCTTCAATCATCATAAGATTTAGCAAGGGTATTGTAAACCCAAACCCTATACCAATAAAAATTGTAGTCAATACTAAAAAGAGTACACTCCCTGATAATGATAGTACAAAATACCCTAACATAAAAAATAAAAACCCAAGAACAACTACTTTACGATCACTAAACACTTTGACCATTTTTGGCATCTGACTAGCCGTAACAATGGCTATCACAGAAATAAAAGCCATTAAATAACCTATTTCAGATTCGGTAAAACCAAAAGTTTCTGGCAAGTATAGCGGCAGCGTAACAAAACCAACAAAAAATAACATCATCGCTAAAAGTGAAGCCATAAAAATGATTCTTACTTTTAAACCATGGTTAGCCTCTGGTTCTTCAACTACTTTTTCTGGGATTACTTTACGATTAGGTTTGGGCAACGCTCCAACAACCAAAATTAAACACAAGAAGCCAGTAAGATAGATGTAAAAAGGAATTTGCCAGTGTATTTCGCCCAAAAAACCTCCTATAGCTAAAAATACAACACCGCCTAACTCTATAGCCATACCTTGCCAAGCAATCATTTTCATCCTTGCTTCGCCTGTAAAAAAGTCTGCGATATAAGCTGTTACAGATACTTGTATCGCAACGGTTGCTGCACCAAGTAAAATCCTATCAATAATTAGCACAATATCATTTGTAATAAAAGCCCCCAAAAAGCCTAAGATAGCATAAGGTACAAGTCCTAAAGTCAATAATTTAAGAGTTCCTAGCTTGTTGAGTAACTTTCCTATAATAGGTGCAAAAAGTACAACACCTAAAGAAGGTAATGTAATAAGCCAACTTGGTGAAAAACCTAAATTTTTATGCGCTACAATACCCGATAATGAAGGAGCGATAACTGTTCCTACCATTATGGTTAAACTACTTACGAATAACAGCGTAAAGATTCCGAAATTTGATATTTTATCCATGCTGCAAAATTCAACCTAATCTTGCCAAATTGGTTTACCGCTTTTCTAATATACTATACAAAAATGGAAATTGACGAAGCACATATTATCAAAAACAAATGTAATTCATTGCTATTGAGTACCTACTTACATTGATCCTCTTGGAGCTTCAATTCGGTTTTAATTTGCTATCTTTCGACTTCAAAACACACTACAAACCACACAAAACATAGGGCATAATATGAAAAACAATATTCCTCTTTTATTTTCATTCATTATACTATATGCACTTTGTTCTTGTTCAATTGTAAAAAATAATACGTCAAGCTCAAATAACATAACATCTTCAGATTCTATAACCATAGCTATCGGGGGAGATTGGGATGATAAATGGGGACCAGATGGAGCAACAGAGTTAAGCCTTAAAAAAGGAGCTTCTCATGATTTAATTCTTATGCTTGGTGATTTGTCTTACGATGGTATCGATAACGATTTTGAGTATAACATTCAGAATGCTAAAAACTGGTCTAACAAAGCAAATAAAATTGTTGGTGATACACCTATGCTTTTTGTTGCAGGAGATCACGACAGTAAAAGCCAAGATGGAGATATCATGACGTATGCAGAAACACTCAATTTTCCTAGTGGCAAAAAAGCAGTTCGCCCTCCTACTGGAAAGCTTGAAGGACACGAATATGAAGGAAAATATCCTTATCTATGGTTTAATGATATTATTAAAGGCGAGACTAAAGTAAGAGTAGTGGCTACATCAGTGGCTTTTCAGGAAAGTGAGATTGAAGCGCCAGAAATGCAAAAATACCTCGCAGCTCAATATGCCGTAGGAAGTGAAAATTATAAATGGGTAGAAGCAGTATATGCAGATGCACAGAAAAAAGGATATTGGATTATCCATATCAATCACCTTCCTTGGATTGATATGGGAAAAAATCAATCTTTTGTAGATAGCCAAGCTATGATTGATTTAGCCTCTAAATATGAGGTTAATGTATTATTAACGGCGAGCTCGCATAATATTTGGAGGACAAAACCGCTTAAAACAAATAAAACCAACTGTTCTTCTATAGCCTTAACAACATCTGCCTCAGGCGCGAACCCTAATTGTGTTGGAAATCAAAATAATAAAATGTATCATAAAGACGATGGATTAATACAAGCTCATGTTGGTGTTGCTGGTAAAACCTTAGGTTTAAATCTTGAGAAATATCCGGATGCTTGTGACCCAGATACTGATGGAGAAGTAAGACATTATTTGGCAGACGACACCTGTGTAACCGATGCTATCACAGGAATTGTAACATTAACAATTAAAAAAGAACAACTTAGTGGTGACTTTTTAAAAGTTGATGGAAGCCTTTTTGAACCCTACTCGTTTGTCATTGAAAATAAATAATACGAAATCACCTACAAATAGCGTTACTGAAATTAAAAAACAAAACATACAAACAATGAAACACATACTTAACTTAGCAATAGTTGCCCTACTAGTTGCTAGTTGTGCCGAAAATAAATCGAAAACTAAAGCACTTGCCAATAATTCAGAAACTACTACATATAGCGGGACAGCTAGTGTTACACAAGGCATTGCTACCACAATTACAGAAGACTTATACACTTGTGAACGTGGAAGAAAAACAGATGTTGGTGAAATTACTTCTACAGATGGTAAAAAATGGACTGTGCCTGCTAAAACAAACTACACCAATGACGACTTCCCTTTTTCGGAAGACTTATTTAATTCTTGCGAAGGAAATAACTACAAAACACTAGAAGAAGCGCTTTCTAATTTTGATGATTCTAAGATTGTAGATATTGATGAAGATGGTGAGATCTTTACAGCCTATATTTTTGCTGACAACTATTTTGAAATGTATGTAAATGGTACGCCTGTTGGTAAAGACAAGGTTCCGTTTACAGAGTTTAATTCTAGTATCGTAAAATTTAAAGTTCAAAAACCATTTACAATTGCAATGAAATTGGTGGACTGGGAAGAACATCTGGGCGTAGGTTGTGAAGCCAATAGAGGTAAGCCATTTCACAACGGAGATGGCGGAATGGTGGCTGTTATTAAAGACAAACAAAACAAAACCGTCGCGATCACAAATAAAGACTGGAAAGCTCAAACCTTTTATACAGCACCTATTAAAGATTTAAGTTGTGTTTCTGAAGAAGGAAACTACAGATATTCTAAAAATTGTGATACCCAAGGAGGTCAAGATGGAACTTCGTTCTATGCCTTGCATTGGGAGTTACCAACCAACTGGATGCATACAGATTTTGACGATTCTAATTGGCCAAATGCTACTACGTTTACCAATAAAACCATTGGTGTAGATAATAAACCCTCATATACCAACTTCACTTCTATTTTTGATGCTGCTGAAAATGATGCCGATTTTATATGGTCTACTAACGTGGTTTTAGATAACGAAGTTTTAGTTCGCTACACCGTAAAATAAATACTATGAAAAAAATATTTTCAATCCTTATACTTTTAGTATGCGCTCTTCAAGTTTCTGCTCACGAAGGCGGACACGGTGCACCTGCAAAAGTTTGGCATTTTACAAATAGTGACATGAACTTAAAGGCTGAGTTCATTGAAAAAATTGACAACAGCGTTTATTTAATGAATGATCAGCACAAAGTTGTTGAGTTTAAAATTTCAGAATTTACTACTGAAGAGCAACAGTATATTTTAGAGAAAGCAAATTGGATTAATGCCAAAAACACTTTATCAACAGAGTATCAATTGTTTTCAATAAACTATTCTAAAATTTCAATTTATCTTGGTGTGGCTTTGTTGCTATTTACTTTTTTCAGATTTAGAAAAAAGAACAGCTATCAAACAGTAACGCTCGGTTTAATAGGAGTTACTATAATTTTTACGGGTTGCAAAACAAATGTTTCCTCAGAAGGCATTAAAATGGCAAAAAATGATGTTTCGTATTTAGAATCTATTTTTGGCGTTTTTGACAAAGTGAATACACGTCATGACAACAAATATTTCTACATAGAATCTAACGGAATTCCTGAACACGAGATGATGACAGGCATCACCAACTGGCAGCAACAAGTTCCTATTAATCACGATTATTCTGGCAACAATGCTTGGGCAATACCTTTACAACCAGAATTGGCTGAAAATCCACTTTCAACAAAAGACAATTTTATGAAAGGTGCGATTGCTATTGGTGCAAACGGGATACCCATTTTTAACCCATTAAATAACCGAGGCGAAGATGCAAATGCCATTGGCGAATTAGACAAATGGGGCGGGCATTGCGGAAGAGCAGATGATTATCACTATCACTTACCTCCTACCCACTTACAATCTAAGGTAGGTGATGACAAACCGATAGCCTATGCTTTAGATGGTTTTCCGGTGTTTGGAGAAACCAAAGAGCCTTTAGACGAAAGCCTTGGGCGTTTTACTTCAGACAGTACCTATCAATACCATGCCGTTAAAGAATACCCGTATTTAATTGCTGCTATGAAAGGTAAAGTTGAATTGAATCCAAGAACTCAAGCACCTGAAAATGAGATAATGCCCCAAGCAAAAACAAGAGGCGTTAGACCAGACTTAAGGCCTTTACGCGATGCTAAAATTATTGATTTTAAAAATCCAACACCTAACCAATACACTTTAAAGTATGAGGTTAATTCTGAAATGTTCACCATAAATTATGGTTGGGATGACAATGGTAATTATAACTACGAATTTATAAACCCAGACGGAACAGCAACAAACGCTACATATAGCAGAAAATAAACACAGCTCAAATATTAATCAAAGTACATTGCAAGTGCTAAGCTCTCTTAAAAATACTTAAGGGCATCTTATTCCGTTTTTATTTGCTAAATTAAGGGCTTAACTTGACCAAAAATCAAACATAGAACTTTATAAAATATTTGATCGAAATTGAGAGTATACTGTAAATGCCCAAATTGTAATCACGAAAACCTATTTAAAACAAATGCAGGAACTCGTGTTGAATTTGCCATGGAAAACGGAAAAACAAAAGTAATTGAATGTGTAAACTGCAATCAGAAAAATATTCTTAATGCCAATAAGTTTTATGCTAAAAGCTCTAAACTGATTTCAATTATTTCAGGAAGTATCTTTTTAATAGGAACCGTTATCGGACTTTATTTTGTAATACAAATGATTACCGAAATGAAAACTGTAATGGGTATTTTTATAGTGGCAACAGGCTTACTTTTTCCGGTATGGATTTATATCATTTTAAATAAAGAAGATCAAAATAGAGTTAACACTTTTAACCGCACTTATGTAAAGGAATAAAAACACTTTACATTTTTAAAGAAAAGATATTGCATTAAAAAAGGCTAGCACATAACGTACGCTGCAAGCTTAATCCTTTAATTACACGCAGCTATATTTTACACCAAATGAAATAGGTTTAAAACTAAATGAAATGAACGAAGTATTTGTAATAGAAAAAACTTTTGAAAAAATAGACTTTTCAGAAAATGGTCTTGAAAAGGGCGAATATGAATTATGTACTTTTTTAAACTGTAATTTTTCTAATTCTGATTTGTCTAAAATTGGATTTATAGACTGCGAGTTTTATGACTGTAATTTTAGTTCAGCTCACATCTTACAAACAGGATTTCAGAATGTATCTTTTAAGGATTGTAAAATGTTAGGCTTACAGTTTGATAAATGTAACACCTTTGGATTTTTAATAAAAGTAGATCAATGCCAATTAAATCATTCGTCATTTTATAAACGAAAACTTTCAAAAATTTCATTTACAAAAACAAAACTGCAAGAAGTTGATTTTACTGCATGTGATTTAAGCTCTTCCGTTTTTGACAATTGTGATTTACAAAACGCAATATTTAAAAACACAGATTTACAAAATGCAGATTTCAGAAGCGCTTCTAACTTTACTATTGATCCTGAACTCAATAATATTAAAGGAGCAAAATTTACTTTAGAATCTGTAGTTGGTCTTTTAACAAAATACAACATCAATATAGAGCCTAGTATTTAAAAAGAATAGGTTTCAATTTTAAAAAATGAAATAAGACAAGATGAATACAATATGACAAAAATTATAATTATTTCAATACTTGTTATTCTATTTGCTGGCTTTTTATATTGGGCTTATTTACCTGATTACCGAAGAAATCCAAAAGAATTCTGGAGAACCTTAATTGGAATGCCTCTTGGTATGCTTTTGGGAGGTTTAGGATATCCATCATTAAATGATAAATTAAAAAAATGGGCTACCGACGATAAGATGAAAAATAAAAATGACCCCACACATAGCAACTCGAAAAACAATTTTTAACAAGAGCCATATTTCAGAACCAAAAAATATATTAAGTTAAAATTTATTAAAATTGATTTCTTTATAGTTTGAAACTATAGCTTTGTGTTCTATAAAGAAAAAGATGACGAAAATAGTAACATTTATTTTGTTAACGATCTCATTAGTGGGATGTAACAATTCTAAGTTTGAAAAAACTGAAGAAAATACAAACGAATATTTCTTACCCCCTATAACCACTTATAATTACGAAAACATTGATGGAGTAAAGTTGTTTTATAGAGAGTCTGGTAGTCGAGAAAACCCAACCATTGTTTTATTACATGGTTATCCTTCATCTTCACATTCTTATAGAAATCTAATCCCAATGTTGTCTACACATTACCATGTAATTGCACCAGACAATCTTGGTTCGGGTTATAGTGATCACCTAGACCCAAATACAACAGATTATACATTTGATTTATTATCAGAGTACACTTCAAAATTGTTAGAAAAACTAAAGGTCAATAACTATATAATGTATATGCAGGATTTTGGTGCTCCAGTGGGGTACAGAATGATGATGAAAGATCCTAAAAGAATAGACGCTTTAATTGTTCAAAATGCAAATGCATATATTGAAGGCCTAACTCCAAAAAGACAAGATTTTTTTAGAACGGCACAAACAGATACTTCAAAAGAGAAGTATGATTTCTTGTACAGTATTACCGGAAAAGATGCCATAATTAACAAGCAATATTTATTTGACCTTGATTCAACTAATATGAACATTCAAAGTCCTGATGCTTGGACTCATGACTTATCTTTTTTAAGTTCAGAAAAAGACAGAAAAATTCAGGTGGAGCTTTTTCAAGATTATTATACTAATTTACTTAGATACCCAAAATGGCAAAAAATGCTCCTGGAAAATCAACCCAAGACACTTATTGTTTGGGGTAAAAAAGATTTAAAATTTAACGCAAATGGCGCTAAAGCTTATTTAAAAGATTTGCCAAATGCAGAACTGCACCTTATTGATGCGGGCCATTTTGCGGCAGAAGAAAAAACAGCTGAAATAGCGAAACACATACTTACGTTTTTAGACAAAAACAACATACAATAACGGACTATTTAAGCAATTATAAATCATAATTAGTTGGCACTAAACACAAAGTGTACTCTTATTACTAAAATGATTAAAATCTGTAAAATAACGCTGTAGATATACAACGTTAATGCTGCTGGCTGCTATTTATTTACTCTTGCTCGCCTAATAAAAAAGGCTATTTATAGCATTTTTCAATTACAGCTAAGGAAAAATTGCCCATATTTAGAACTTGTAAATTTCGATTTACAATATTAGCCTATCCTCTTTTTTATTTTCTGAAAACACAAAAAAAGCGACTTATCTACATAAAGTCAAAAAAGCAAAAATGACTCAAAAAGCGGCGTTTTAGTTAAAAAAAACATAATAAACCTAAAAAATCAAAGAGAATCATTGCCAAAACAGTCTTTAGAGTATTTTTGCAAAATTGACATATTTATTCACGAAGAGAAAAAAATGATAAAAAAGATAATACTTACACCATTTCAAAAATTTGTTAAAATAGAAAGCTTTAGTGGAATCCTACTAATGATTACCACACTTATTGCTTTAATCTGGGCTAACTCACAATTTGGGGACAGCTATCAATCTATTTGGAAATATGAATTGGGCTTTACATCAGAACACTTCGAACTAAAAAAGCCATTAATTTTATGGATTAATGATGGCTTAATGGCCATTTTCTTTTTCTTAATTGGATTAGAAATTAAACGAGAGTTTTTAATTGGAGAATTAAACTCTATGAAAAAAATTGCCTTCCCACTTTTTGGAGCGTTGGGCGGTATGTTTGTTCCTGTTTTATTCTTTTTTATCTTGAATGATAATCCAGAAACACTAAAAGGTTGGGGAATTCCTATGGCAACTGACATTGCTTTTTCTTTAGCCGTCTTAAATCTTTTAGGCAATCGAGTGCCATTAAGTTTAAAAATATTTTTAACAGCTTTTGCCATTGTAGATGATCTTGGTGCTGTATTGGTTATTGCTATCTTTTATAGCGGAAATATTAGTTTTGTATTATTACTCATTGCAATGCTATTATTAGCAGTATTATACCTATTATCATTTAAAGGGTACTACTCTAAATATTTAAACATAATAGTGGGTATTGTTATCTGGACCTTATTTTTAAAGTCTGGTGTACACCCTACCCTAGCCGGAATCTTATTGGCTTTTGCTGTACCTGTAAGACAAAAAATTCAGACTTCAGACTTTATAGATAATTTAGTCAATATTACTGAAAACATTAAAGGGGCTGTTATTTCAGAAAAACCCATATTATCTAATCAACAACTCGCAGAGATTGATGACTTAGAAGACTGGACCAAAGATTATCAATCACCGCTTCAGCATTTAGAACACAAACTTCATAATTGGGTTGCTTATTTTATAATTCCCGTTTTTGCCTTAGCAAATGCCGGTGTAATGTTTAACAGCGATGTTGAATTAGATGTTTCACTCATAAGAAATATCATTATATGTTTAATTTTAGGGAAAGGTTTGGGGATTACCTCTGTCATCTTGTTAGCTAAAAAAATCAACCTTCTAATTGTACCAGAAGATATAAGTAATCGACAAATTGTAGGAGTTTCGTTTCTAGCAGGTATTGGATTTACAATGGCTATATTTATCGCTAGTTTAGCCTTTAAAGGTAATGATGTCTTTATTGATTCTGCAAAAATAGGAATCTTAATAGGTTCTTTAATTTCTGCTATAATTGGGTATTTTATTTTAAAAACAAAGCCTAAAACTTTAAAATAAAAATCGTAGAAAAGGGTATAAATATTGATCGCTTAAAGCTATACTTCTATTTTTAAATAGATTGTAAAACCTGCTAATAGGCTACATTTTTATGTGTATTAAGGGAATTACCAATCCATTAAAATCTTAATGATTGGAATGTGTTTAAATTTGAGGATTAAGCTATCAAATTATTGGAATAAATAACAAGGTTTAAGCAGAACAAACTTCACATTGTCCTGTTAACAATATATCTGTAGCATCTATTTTATGGTTTTTTATAGCAGGTATGCTTATTTCTACAGACAAACATTCTACTTTGTTACACTCAGTACATTGAAAATGCGGGTGCTTATCTAAGTGATGATTAGAACTACAAGTATCATTACATTTTGCATACCATTTTAGTCCATCTTTACCATTAAAAGAATGAATAATGCCCTCCTGCTCTAGTCTGTCTAATATACGGTAGACCGTTGTCTTATTCATTTCTTTCTTTAAAAATGCGATAAGGCTTACGGCAGATGTAGCCTCTTCTTTCCCTTCAAAAAGCGAAAGTACTGTTGCTAAAGATTTTGTTTTTCTAATAATTCCCATAGAACAAAACTAATGCAACCATGATGCAAATACAAATATTATTTCTATTTTTGCACCTTAGTTGCATTAACCGTTATTTAGCTATGATACAAATACAAAATGTAAGCAAGTCTTTTAAAGGGAATCTTGCTGTTGACAACCTTAATCTAGACATCAAAAAAGGAGAAATTCTTGGTCTTTTGGGTGCCAATGGAGCTGGTAAATCTACAACCATCAACATGTTATTAGGGTTTCTTTCTCCAGATGCTGGAAAAGTAACAATAAACGATATTGATACCAGTAAAAATGCTTCTGAAACAAGAAAATTAATAGGTTATATACCAGAAAACGTAAACTTGTATCCTTACTTAACGGGTACAGAAAACCTAGATTATTTCTGTAAACTAGCGGGATTAAAGTATTCTAAAAATGAACTTGAAGCCTATTTAATTACTTGTGGGCTAGCTAAAGATGCACACCATAAAAAAGTAAGTGGGTACTCTAAAGGGATGAGACAAAAAGTAGGCATTGCCATTGCCTATGCTAAAAAAGCAAAAGTCTATTTGTTAGATGAACCAGCGAGTGGTTTAGATCCATTAGCGAGTAACGAACTTTCAGAACTTCTTAAAAAACTTGCATCAGAAGGTGCTACAATTCTAATGGCTTCACACGATATTTTTCGTGTACGCGAAGTCTGTCATCGCATTGGTATCTTAAAAAAAGGAATTCTAGTGAAACAGCTTAACAGTAAAGATGTTAGCGCAAACGAACTAGAGACTTTGTATCTACAATTTATGCAAAACTAATAAACACAGTATGTTAAAAATCATTAAAAACGAATGGCTTTTTTTAGTTCGTAGTCGTATTTTTTTAGGCATAAGTGTTGCTTTTATTGCAATCTTATTACTTTCTGTTTTTTTAGGAAATTACCAAACACAAAAACAAGCCCACACACACGATACAGCTAAAGAACACGTACGCCAACAATGGGTAAGCATTGATGATATGAATGCCCATAGCGCTGCACATTATGGTACCTATGTCTTTAAACCTTCTAACTTATTAAGCAGTTTAGATGAAGGAGTAAATAGCATAACAGGTAATGTACTTAAAGTAGAAGGTCACGTTCAAAACGAGATTACACATTCTGAAGCGTCACAAATGCAGTCCATTTCACGTTTTGGAAAACTAAAACCATCTCTTTTATTACAATATATTGTCCCGCTACTATTGGTGTTTTTAGCTTTCAATTCTGTAAGCAATGAAAAACAAAGTGGTCGATTTAAACTCCTTGTTTTACAAGGCGCAAAACCATTACAGATTATTCTTTCAAAAACTGTTTCGGTTTGGTTATACGGTGTGCTTTTATTAACCTTTATTTTAGGGGTTTATGGTGTATTGACATTTCAGAATTTAACTTCCGAAATTTTAACGAGAACCTTATTGTTCTTTGTATCCTACGCACTTTATTATTTTATAATTAGTGGTCTCACAGTGTTCTTTTCTGCCCGTTGGCAAAACGCTACCCTTGCATTAACCGCTATGCTAGGCATATGGATTATTTGGACCATCTTTTTACCTAATATTCTAATGAGTTCTGCCGAAAAATGGCATCCATTACCAAGCCGTAGCGAGTTTCAAGCGGCTATGAAAGAGGACCGAGCTAAAGGTATAGACGGACATAATCCCGCAGATGAAAGAAGTGAAGCCTTAAAACAAAAAGTACTTAAAGAATACAAGGTCGATAAAATTTCAGACTTACCTATTAACTTTAGTGGTATTAGATTACAGGCAGATGAAGAATACGGAAATAGCGTATGGGATAAGCATTTTGGGAGCAATCGAGCGATTTTAAAAAACCAAAAAGAGAGTGTTCAATTAGGCGGAATCATCAATCCATTTATTTCTTTACAGAATACAAGTATGGGCTTTATGGCAAGCGATAATTTACACCACCAAGAGTTTTTATTGCAGGTAGAAAACTATCGAAGAGTTTTTATAAAAATGCTGAATGATAAATACACACATTCAAAACGTACTGCCGAACATAATGGAAATGCAGATAATGCCTTTTTTAGATCTGTGCCTGATTTTGAATATCAACCTACGACAATTTCTGCCGTATTTTCAAACTACGTTTTAGATCTTTCATTACTCATTTTTTGGAGCTTATTAGTTATTGTACTTATCATTTTCGGAACTAAAAAAATACAAATTGTATGAGAAGCTTAAACATATTTATATTAGAGTGGAAACATTTTGTGCGCAGCCCTTTTAAAATTGTTGCTTTATTACTTTTTATTATTGCCAGTATTTATGGCTTACATAATGGAGCAGATTTATACAAAAAACAACATTCTGAAATTGAACGTATTAATAAAGAAATTGAAACCCAAAAAGAGGAGACACTTTCTTATTATAGAAACAATCAAAAAGGTCCCGAAAACAGATCTTGGATTGATGTAACAACACCATTTTGGGCTATTTGGAGCACGCCTACCTATCATTTTAAGGCCGCTTCTCCAGATCTAGTGTACAACATTGGGCAAACAGAGCAATATGGATACTATAAAAAAATAGGGACAACAAGTAGTCCTTATGATCCAGATATGGCAAAAGAAATTGCCAATCCAGAACGTATTCAATCTGGAACTTTAGATTTTTCTTTTGTAGTGCTCTTTCTGCTACCGTTATTATTATTAGTATTACTCTATAATATAAAAGGACAAGAAGCAGAACAAGGTTTTTTACCTCTTGTATTTGTACAGACAGGCTCAAAAAATTGGTGGATTGCTTCAAGAACGGCATTTTACACCCTATTGTTACTCCTCACATTATTTGGGTTAATGTTATATGGAGCTATGCTAACTCAAGTATTTGACGCTGAAACGGCATTTTTTAAGATTTTCGCCTACATCACCATCTACCTTTTAATTTGGGTATTTGTATATTTTTTAATTCTGAAAAATGGAAAGAACACGGTTTCAAACACATTACAGATGATTGGTGTCTGGTTGCTATTTGCTTTTATTATTCCAGCTGCCGTACAGCAATGGGTTAGTATAGAAAAACCAGCAAATCTAATGATCGATTATATAGATGTTAAAAGAGATAAAACAGAAGAAATATACGGTCAGGACAGTGACATAACAGACGCACAACTATTTAGCTTGTACCCTACTTTACAAGAATCTGTAATTGCAAAAGATAGTGTACGCATTAACAATGCAAGAAGACGCTCAATAAGAGCAATATTAAATGTCGAAATGAAAACGGCTACGGATAATTTAGAAAAGGACAACCAAGCTAAAAATGAGCTTATTGCTAACACATTCTGGTTCAACCCTATAAGCTTTTTTCAGAACAAGTTAAATACCTTAACAAAAACACATTACAATGACTACCAAAACTATCGAGATGAAATACAAAACTTGGTAGATAAAAGACTAGAAACAATGGTCTTAGACATCTGGAATGACGTTAAAATAAACGAATTAAAATTTATAGAATATACTAACAAATTAAGTAAATGATACAAACAAACAAAATATACTGGGCAGACAAATTAGGAGCAATAAGTGCATTTCTTTGCATAATACATTGTCTAGCCGTTCCTACATTATTGAGTATGGGTATGGGCTTTTTAAAAAATCCTATCGTAACCATTCTCTTTGTCATCGTAGCTTTTATCTCTATTTTTAAAACAACCAATAAAACAACTTCAAAAGGAACCAAATTATTTTTATGGTTTTCATTTGCTGGTTTTGTTACTTCTATTTTTCTTGAAGAAAGCGCCCCTATTTTTGAATACTTAATGTTTCTTTTTTCTGGATTCATTATCGCAGGACATATATACAATGCCCGTCATTGCCTAAAGGCTAAAAAATAGCGCGTACATATATAATGTACAATAAGGCATTAAAAAACACTTTTTTATGTTTTAGCGAATGATTAAAAACTTTTTATCGTCTATCTTATAAGACAGACAAACTATAGAGTAGTATGAATGTTATTTATACTACTCTTTTTGCATGTTTTAAACACAGAAATTAAACCAAGTAATGATAAAACAAAAACAGTTTTTACTCTTATTTCTTTTTCTAATCCCACTTTTTTATGGGTGTAAAAACAATACAGAAAAAGCTGATACTACAGAGCAAGCAAACAGGACTATTCCCGTTTACGACTTTGAAACTTTTGAACATTTATTATATACAGAAGAAAACAAAACATACATTGTAAACTTCTGGGCAATGTGGTGTGCGCCTTGCGTAAAAGAAATGCCTATTCTTCAAGAATACGAAAAAAATAATCCTAATGTCAACCTCATTCTTGTGAGTATGGATTTCCCTGAAGACATTGACACTAAACTTATTCCATTTTTAGACAAAAAAGGAATAAATGCAAAAGTGGTATTGCTAGATGCACCAGATGCAAATAGCTGGATTGACAAAGTAAACCCAAACTGGTCGGGATCTATCCCCTACACCATCATCTTTAATAACAAAAACCGTTCGTATCACGAGCGAGCTTTTGAAAACTTAAAAGACCTAGAAACAGAAGTAAACAACACTATTAATAAATAAAAACACAATGAAAAGAATAAGCTTACACATTGCAAGTATTGTATTAATTGCCGGATTATTTATGGCATGTAATAACACTACAAAAGATAAAGAAAGTACAAAAACAGAAATGCGCCAAAAAGACGGTAAAGAGCATCCACCTAAAGGTCACAGAAAAGGAAAAGAAGACGGCAAAGAGCATCCACCTAAAGGCCACAGAAAAGGAAAAGAAGATGGCAAAGGACATCCACCTAAAGGAGACAGAAAAGGACCACCTAAAGGAGGAGACCACAGCCCTGAGCAAACTAAAACATTAGAAGAAATTGGCGGTTATAAAATAGGTGAAGTAGCGGCAGATTTTGATCTTAAAAATGTTGACGGATCTCAATTTTCTTTAGCTAATATCGATAATGCAAAAGGGTATATTGTTGTATTTACATGTAATGAATGTCCGTTTTCAAAAATGTATGAAGATCGTTTAATTAACCTACACAATGAGTATGCTCCAAAAGGATATTCTGTTGTAGCTATCAATCCAAATGCGGTTCCAGACAACGAGAAAGAAAATTTTGAGTCTATGCAAAAACGTGCACAAGAAAAAAACTTCCCATTTGTATACTTAGCAGATGACAAACAAGAAGTTTCGCCTAAATATGGAGCGGTAAGAACACCTCACGTATTTATTTTAGATGCCGAAAGAAAAGTACAATACATTGGTACTATTGACGATAATTCTAGATCTGAAAAAGATGTAACAGTGAATTATATAGACAAAGCGATCCAAGCACTTGAAAACGGAACCAAAGTGGATCCTAATTATACAAAAGCGATAGGATGTCCAATTAAAATAGCTTCAAAATAAACAAGCTACTTTTATAAAAGTATCCCTTACAAAAAAGCCCTCAGAAAAGAAACCTTCTTTACTGAGGGCTTTTTTTATCGTTTTTACAGATCAAGAACCAGGTATAAAAACCGCTCCCCAACCCACATACTAAAGTGCAATCACTTATTCTTTCTATCCGAAATGCTTTTGCGTATTTTAGCAGTGTAAAATACACGCCATGAAAAAAGCCTTTGTCTTAGCTATAAGTTGTTTATTATTCCTTACCAATTGTGAACAACCTAAAAAAGAAGTAATAAAAACATACACAGAAGAGCCACACTCATACGCACAACCTAATGACGCTGTGATATCGCATCTAAGTTTAGATATTGAGGTTAACTTTGATACTCGTGTGATAAACGGAACAGCAACTTATAACATTGAAACAAATGGAGCTGCACAAATTATTCTTGATGCTAAATACCTAAACATTAGCGAAGTTAAAGCCGACGGAAAAGTCACCGATTTTACCTTAGGTGCTATGGATGAATCGTTAGGGCAACCCTTAACTATTGCCATTAAAGAGAACACAAAAAACATTGCAATCACCTATCAAACTACGGCAAAAACAGAGGCTTTACAATGGTTAAACGCTCAGCAAACTGCAGATAAAACAAATCCTTTTCTTTTTACACAAGGGCAAGCTATTTTAACCCGTACATGGATTCCTATTCAGGACAGTCCGCAAATACGTATTACTTATGATGCTACGGTTAAGGTACCTTCAAACCTTATGGCGGTAATGAGTGCAGAAAATCCGAAAGAAAAAACAGCAGATGGTATTTACCATTTTAAAATGGTGCAACCCATTCCAGCATACTTAATGGCGCTTGCCGTTGGTGATATTGAATATAAAGCAATTAGCAATAGAACAGGTGTGTATGCAGAAAAATCAATGATTGAAAAAGTACACACCGAATTTTCTGATATGGAAAAAATGGTCCTTGCTGCAGAAAACCTCTATGGAGCTTATGACTGGGAACAATTTGATGTGATCGTACTACCGCCTAGTTTTCCTTTTGGAGGCATGGAAAACCCGAGATTAACTTTTGCTACACCTACAGTTATTGCGGGTGATAAGAGTTTAACCTCTCTTGTGGCACACGAGTTAGCACACTCTTGGTCTGGAAATCTAGTAACAAACTCCACTTGGGACGACTTTTGGCTTAATGAAGGGTTTACCGTTTATTTTGAAACAAGAATCATGGAAGCACTTTACGGAAAAGAACGTGCTAATATGCTTGCTTTAATTGGACGTCAAGACCTAGACGATGAGCTAGAGTATTTAAAAGACAAACCTAATGACACCAAACTAAAACTAGATTTAAAAGGCAGAAATCCAGATGATGGGATGAACAGTATTGCCTATGACAAAGGGTATTTGTTTTTAAGAACGCTAGAAGAAAAAGTAGGACGTGATAAAATGGATGCATTTTTAAAAGCTTATTTTAAAGAAAATGCCTTTTCTACCACAAACACAGAAGATTTCATAAAATACCTCAACGCTAATCTTTTAGACAATAATAACATTACATTTAATACCTTAGAGTGGATTTATGAACCGGGAGTGCCTGCAAATGCTTCTGTAATTAAATCAGATGCATTTTCAAACGTAGAGCGCGTATTGCAAAACTTTATGGACACCAATAAAATTGATGCCGCGGCAACTAGCCAATGGACACCTCAAGAATGGGGGCATTTTATCCGTAATTTTTCTAAAGACATAAGCGTAACGCAACTACAGCAATTAGATGACACCTTTAATTTTACAAACTCTACTAACTCTTATATTAGTATGGTTTGGTACGAGCAGTCTATTTTAAACGCGTATCACGGTAATGATGTTGACATTAAAATTTCAGAATTTTTAAATACCGTAGGAAGACGTTGGTATGTGACAACCTTATTTAGTGCCTTTAAAAAAGCAGATCGTGTTGATGAAGCACTCGTGATATACAAAACCGCAAGACAAAACTATCACTCGGTTACAGCAAACACCATAGATACTTTGTTAGGCTATAGTGAGTAATTATTTATTTGTTATTTAAATTTTAAAATACACGTTCCGCTTATGGAAACTCTAAAAACACATTACCATCCCGCGATACAAACACTAGAAAACAAAACTGTTTTTACAAGGTTAGCCACAAGAGGCATTGCTACAAAAGGGGAACATATTTTATTAATGTATACCGAACGCTATGAAGATTACAGTCTTCCGGGAGGTGGTTTAGATCTAAACGAAGACCAAATAGCAGGAATGATGCGTGAGCTTACAGAAGAAACGGGAGCCACTGGCATAAAAAACATTAATCCTTTTGGAATTTATGAAGAATACCGTCCTTGGCACAAACCTGATTTTGACATTCAGCACATGATTTCTTACTGCTATACCTGTACTGTAGATGAAAAACTAGGAACAACAAATCTAGAGTCATATGAAATTAAAAACGGAATGAAAGCGGTTTGGATGAATATTCACGAAGCCATAAAACACAACAAACACACTATGGCTAATAGCGAAAAGAAAGGAATGTCTATAGAACGTGAAACCTTCTTATTGCAACGCATAGCTAAAACAATTAAGTAATAAGGCAAAAAATTAATCGGAGTTCTTTTTTAGTCTACGGCTTATTTCTTCACGTTTAACTTTTCCTGTTTCTGTCTGCGGAAATTTTAATAATGTGTAGCTTTTTTTAGGTCTTTCAAAAGGTTTTAATGACTTAAAAGCTTCATCTGTATCAATGTCACTTAAGGCTTGCCCTTCAAACACAATAACGACTCTTTCACCTAAAGCTTCATCCTTTTCACCAATAATAACAAAAGGCACTTTTATCATTTCAGAAAGCTTAGCTTCTATCGTTTCAGGAAACAATTTTACGCCCCCACTATTTATTACATTATCATAACGTCCTAACCAAGTAAAGGCAGTATCAGAAATAAGCGACACAATGTCGTTTGTAATCACAGGTTCTTCTGAAATGTTACAAGCCTCAATAACCAGGCAATCTCTTTCATCTTTAACAAAGCTTACATTGGGCAAAGCGGTAAACACCGAAGATCGCATGGCTCCATTTGTACACTTAACGGCAATATGTGTAATGGTTTCTGTCATTCCGTAGGTTTCAAAAACCTGAGTAGAAACTTCCTGTAATTGCGACCTCAACGCTGAAGAAATAGCACCTCCGCCCACAATAAGTTTTTTAATTTTATGAATAGCATCTAACGAATGAAACACTTGGTATGGTACCATCGCTGCAAAATCATAATTCATATCTTCTTGAGAAAGCGCCTTCTTTTCTGGTGAAACAGCGTGTAAATCCCAACCCAGGACCATGGCGCGAACTAGCATCATTTTACCCGCAATATAATTTGCAGGCAAACATAAAAGTGCACTTGTACCTTCGCTAAGGTTAAAAAAAGCACCTGTTGCTTGAGCACTAGCAAGCATTTGTTTCTTTTGAAGCAAAATATCTTTTGGTGTCCCTGTAGAACCAGAAGTTTTTACTGTAACAGTTAGTGTATTAGATAACCAAGCGACAATAAATTCACCTATAACCTTTTCAAAGTCCTCCCCTTCTATCTGTAGCTTTTTTGCAAACGTTATGAGTTCGGCTTCAGAAAAATGAGTGCCATTAAAAGCAAAGGAAGGATGTAGGCGTGTATGCTTCATTTATACAAGAGAACTATTGTTAACTTCTTCAGACACAGGTAATGGTCTTTGCACTTTTCCGAAGAGTTTTTCATTCCAATTAGTCCATTTGTATTTTTTTGCCATTATAAATATTAAAATAGGGTAAAGTATAAATACCGGAACGATTGCCATAAAGCCAACTGTAGGCTCTGCTACATCTTTAAAAATTGAGTGTGTTTGGAACACTGTCCAGTCTGCAGTGACTAATAAAGCACCTACTAAATTATTACCTGCATGAAAGCCAAGCGCCAACTCTAAGCCTTCATCCATAAGTGTAATGATTCCTAAAAACAACCCTGTTCCTATGTAATACACCATAATAATATATCCTATTTTTTCTACCTCTGGATTTGCAATGTGCATAATCCCAAATAGAAAAGAGGTAATCAATAAAGGGAGCCATCTATTACCTGATAACACCCCAATACCTTGCATAAAATATCCTCTAAAAAAATATTCTTCAAACGAAGTTTGTAAAGGCACCATAACAATACCAATTACCGCAAGTATTAAAAAAGGGACAAGGTCAAATTGAAACACATAATTTTCAGGAGAAGCGTTATAATCTATTAAAGTGCTAATAATGGTAAAACCTGCTATTAAACTAAAACCAAACCAAACACGACCCCAATCTGTCTTTTTTCTTGAAGTAGTAAGTGTTAACCAAGGTTGCTTGTGTATATATTTCACTACAAAATAAAGTGACAACAACCCTACCGCAAAGCTAAGCAGCATTAAAAAGAAAGTGAGGTTAGACTCTAAGATACTAAGCATTATAGCCGTGTCTGACAATGCAGTCATATCGCCACCTTCACCAAATACTTTAATCATTATTGCTGCTATTAACGGCAAAGTTCCAACTTGGGTCGCCGTAAAAACAACTAATAATCCAACTACAAAGTAACGCCACCAATCGTGCAAAAATTTATAAGCTTGTGCTATGTACATATTTTAATCTATTTAATTTTTAATCGTATCGAGATCCCATTGTTGGGAAGTATCATTTAATATTGCTCCCGCTTTAACAGTGAGTGGAGCGGGTATGTTATTTGTATATAAACTCCCCGTACCCAGACCTTGCGGCAAGGTACTATTTTTTGTTGCTGTGTATTGTGCAATTGCGCTAAGCCCAATATTGCTTTCTAGCGCAGAAGTAATCCACCAACCTATATTTCTTTTTTCTGCCAGTGCGATCCACTCATCGGTTCCTTTAAAACCTCCTATAAAACTAGGTTTTAAAATAATATATTGTGGTTTTATAGTGTCTAGCAACTTTATTTTTTCATCGAGCGTAAATACACCAATTAGCTCTTCATCTAGCGCAATAGGTAATGGTGTGTCTTTACACAGTCTAGCCATTTCTTGCCATTGTCCTTGTTTGATGGGTTGTTCTATAGAGTGAATGTCTAACGCTGCTAATTGTTGCAACTTATCTAGTGCACCTTTCGGCGAAAATGCGCCATTAGCATCTACTCTTAGTTCTATTTCATCTCTACTAAACGTTTGCCGTATACTTTTTAACAAGGCTATTTCTGAAGCAAAATCGATAGCGCCTATTTTCATTTTTATGCAAGAAAAACCCGTATTGAGTTTTTCAACTATCTGTTGCTTCATGAAATCTTTATCTCCCATCCAGATTAAACCATTAATAGGAATACTAGCGTTTCCAGCTGTAAAATCTGTATCAAACAACTTAAATGGCGTTGTAGCGTGTAGTGACATAAATGCCATCTCAACACCAATTTGTATGGACGGAAATTCGGTTAAGGCATTATAAAGTGTGTCTTTACCTAAGTCAATATTTTCGCAAACCCATTGTAGCTTTTGCTCATAATCTGGACGATCATCAATGCTTAACCCTCTTAAAATACCACACTCACCGTAGCCTATTTTTTCATTTTCTTTAATGATAATAAAATAAGTGTCTTTTGTTTTTAAAACACCACGAGAAGTACCGCTTGGGCGTTTAAAATGAAGGACGTGTTTTTTAAAGGTTGCTTTGATAATTTATTTACTTTAATATGTTTTCTTTAAAATTTCTGCTGTAAAAAGATTTTAACTGCACTTCATCTTACTCCTTAGGAATAAAAAATGATAAGCGTTTTGACTTAAAGAACTAAGCTAAACAAAAATCTTAAAAAGTACCAACTACACCTATCTGGTTAGCACCAAAACTAAAGTTCCAAGTAATCTTTTTCTCTTTATTTTTATAGTTGTAAGTATCTGTATTAAATAAAAAACGATCCATACAATCTACAACTATAATTCCGTATGCTGCTCCAAAAGCGACATCACTTAACCAATGCTCACCATTAATTAATCGTGATAAGGGTGGTAAGGTAGCTAGTGCATAAATTCCAGATTTTACCCAAACATTTTCAAACTGCTTTGCAATAGAGTGTGCCATTGTTACAGCAAGTACTGTATGACCAGACGGAAAAGAAAAATAATCTTGTGTCCCTGCAAAAGGTTCGAAAGCATATTTACCAAATCCAGAATGAGGTCTTGCTCTCCCTACCGCAGTTCTAGCCAATATTTGTGAATATCCTGCCACAACAGAAGATGAAATAATTAACACCCCTGTTTTTCTAATTTGCTCGTTTTTTGTAACCAAACCAAATCCATAAATACTGGCACTCGCAATTAAAAAATTAACCGGTTTTGCATAATAAAAACCATAATCATCTAAAAAACGAGGATATGTGTTTTGTTGTTGTGTGAAAAAGTTACTGGTTTGATTATCAGAAAGAGAAATGATAGCCGTTCCAGCGATAAGACCGCCAAATTTAGCAAAATCTTCTCCTTTCCATTGTAAAGGTCTTGTTACAGCATGCTTCATACTTCTGTAAGAGGCGTTTGCATCATATTTAACCGTTGTCCACACACTACTACTATCTGTAGGTTTTGTGCGTTCTTGAGCGCTAGATTGAAATGAAAACAAAAAAGCAATGACACAAAATAGAACAAGTACGTTTCTTGAAAAAAGAGCTTTTTTCAAGAAATATAAAAACTGTAGGTTAAGTGTCATACGCATTATTTTAGATGATTTTATTTTATAAATCTATCGATTCGCCAATAGCTAATAAAAGTAAATCTTTCTTGGCTTCAGAAAACTTTTGCTTTGCAACTTCATGATCTATTTTAATAAATCCAAAGGTATCATAATGCACTCCTAACACTTTATTGCATGCAACAAAATCACTTGCAATAATGGCATCATCTATTCCCATTGTAAAATTATCTCCTATAGGTAAAATGGCAAGATCTAGTTTGGTGCGTAACGGGATAAGTTTCATGTCCATTGTTAAGGCAGTATCCCCCGCGATATAAATATTTTTTTGATTGGCCTGTATTACAAAACCACCTGGTTGTCCGCCATAACTTCCGTCTGGAAACGAACTGGTATGAATAGCGTTTACGTACTTCACATTTCCGAAGTCAAAATCCCAGCTTCCACCATGGTTCATTGGGTGAACCTCAAAACCTTTTTCTTGATAATGCATAGCGATCTCATAATTACTTACAATAACAGCTCCTGTATTCTTTGCGATGGCTTCTGCATCAAGTATATGATCTTGATGTGCGTGTGTAAGAAGTATATAGTCTGCTTTTAAGGTCATTATATCAACCTTATCTTTTGCTAAGTCGTTACCAGTAATAAAAGGATCTACAATAATATTTGTGTCACCTACTGCAATCGCTAATGAGTTTTGACCGTAAAATGTGATTTTCATTGATTCTTTTTTTTAGTTTAGAAATGCAAATAAAATAGCAAAGGCAAAAGTACTTAAGGCTACCTTCTTTAATTCGGAATCTAATAATCTTGGTTCGCTATTTTTAGAAACTTTTATGCAATTTAGTAATAAAGGAATAAAAGCAACTGTGTATATAAATTGGTAAGGTGAGTGATAATTTAATAACGTATAGGCTATGGCACTTACCATCCCAATCACAATTAGAGCATAGTGATATCGTTTTGCTTTTTTCATCCCAAACTTCACAACAAGGGTGTTTTTACCCACTTTTGCATCGTTATAAATATCTCGCATATTGTTTAAGTTAAGTACCGCTACACTAAATAAACCGATAGCCGTAGCAGGAAGTAATAGCTCCAACTCTAGGCTTTTTACAAACATAAAGTAACTACCAAGTACGCTTAATAGTCCAAAAAACAAGTATACAAACACATCTCCAAAACCAGAATAACCATATGCATTAGTCCCTACCGTGTATTTTACCGCAGCAATAATTGCAGCAATAGCAAGGTTAAAAAAGATAAAGGCAAGTATAAAATGTTCGTTACCAAACGCAATAAAGATGAGCAAACTTGCAAGGAATAGGGTAATTAACCCCGTAATAATCATCCCAACTTTCATTTGACTAGGTGTAATAACTCCAGATGCGACCATACGCTTTTCCCCTTCTCTATTGGCATCTGTTCCTTTAACACCATCGCCATAATCGTTTGCAAAATTAGAAAGTACTTGAAACCCGATAGTGACTAGAATGGCTAACCAGAAAATAGGAGAACGCCAAACAGAAGAGAAAGCGAAACAAATAGTTCCGTGATCTGCATCATAAACTTCCTGAAGGGCATTAGAAACCTGAAAGTTACCTAACGAAGTCCCAACAATGATTCCCGAAATAGAAAGTGGTAAGGTGCGTAAGCGTGCCGCAGAAATCCAAGCTTTTACTTTTTGCATGTATAGAAATATATTACAGCAAAAATACGGAATAAAAAAAACCGTTGCCACATTTAAGGCAACGGTATTTAACAACAATTAAAAAAAAACTACTTCACTATTAACTTTTGACTATTTCCATTTGTATCAGTCACAATATAAGTTCCGGTATTCAATGTGCTAACATTAACACTTGCTACCTCAGGTGTTGTTAAAACAACTCTTCCCATAACATCGTAAATTGTATAGCTTCCTTGCTTACTAAAATACACCGTGTCTGTAGCAGGGTTAGGGTGTAATGTAAAAACTGATGCTGTGGTAATTACCTCATCAAGACCTAAAACATCTGCGTTTAATTCAATCACACTTAATGTAGCGCTTACTTCATTAGCAATTACAATTAAGCCTTTACTCAAGCTGTTTTCTTCTGGCGAAATATAGATGATTCCTTCTGGACCTAAATCTCCCGTTTCATCACCACCTTCTACTGCACTTCTGTTGTTTAAGTATTGTAAGAATACTGGAGTAGCTGGGTCTGTTACATTGTAAATCATTACACCACCTACACGCTCTAATAAAACAAAAGCATATTGCTCACCGTCTATTTCTTGAACAATAACACCTTCTGGCTCTGGACCTTTATTGTCACTTCTGTTTTTTAGGTTGTTATTACTATTACTAGCATTAAATATAGGACCGTAAACAGGATCTGCTGCGGTAATAACTTCAAAGTCATTAGCACTATCATATACTAATGAACCCGTTGCTGCTTCAAAAATACTGAATGATCTACCTCCAAAAACATGAATCTCATCAAAGTCACCATCGTTATCAACATCTCCAGATGCTGCAGAAACTACAATTTCACCAAGATTGGTTGCTAATTCTAACACATTAATATCGCTAAAAGCAGTAGGATCTAAAACATATGCAGCATCATCAACCTTTGCCTCTTCTATATAACCATCGTATTCTCTTACGTCACCTTCATTTGCTGTCACAAGATAATCAACACCTGCAACCGTGTATAAGGTAATCGCGTCTGGCATATACATTCCTTTTATAGGCCAAGCAGCATTAAATACAAAGTCTGATTCATCACTTGTATCTAAAGAGTTTTCTGGTAAACTGTGATCTTTCAAGCCAAAAGAAATTACATCTGTAACCGTAGCTGTAGTAATATCAATAATGGCATAAGCATTGTTTTCTTGTAAAACTACATAAGCTGTTTCACTATCACCTGAAACTGCTATATACTCAGGTTCAAAATCTTGTGAAGCTGTTGCGTTTGGTCCAAATACTCTAATACCATTGGCATTTAAATCTGCTTCCATCCCGTCAAAGGCATTAAAAGTAACGTTAGTGACATCTGTCTGGTCAATATCAAATAGACCACCACTTACATCTATTATAGAAACTGTTCCTTCTGGATCAATAGAATAATCTGCACTAGGTTGTCCTTCGTTTGCAACTAATAGTTTTGTTCCATCAGGTGAAAAAGTTAACATATCAGGCAACACCCCTACTTGTACTACTACTGGCTCTTCATTTCCAGAAGTATCACTAAAAGCGACAAATCCAGGTTGTGTTTCATCAAAATTAGCAATTGCTATTGCAAGAATACCATTATTAACAGCTACACTCTGAGCACCTGCGCCTATTGTTGTAATATCTACAGTAGCTATGCTTGAAATGTTTGTTGGATCTGAAAAATCTAACACCTCAATTGCCGTGTTGTTAACTACAAACAACGTTTCTGTTAAAGGATCGTAAGTCGTTATTTCTGCTGTACCTCCATCTGAAACTAAATAGCTAGGTAAATATGATGCATCTAATTGTGTTGCATCTCCTGCTGGTACAACTGTATCATCATCTAATACATAAACAACATAAGTATCTTGAATTCCTGTATCACCATTTGTCACATTATCTAAACCTAATACAAAAAACACATCACTACCGTCCTCATTATTATCTACAATAGGAACTGTTACAGTTTGAGAAGCAGCACTTCCCGCTGGAAAAGTAACAGTTTGTGTTGCTGCAAAGGTAAAATCACTGTTTGCAACAGCTGTTCCTCCACTCTTTAACACAACATCTACCGTTGTGTCTTCAGCAGGAACATCAGATATTAATAACGTAACATCAACAGAAGTTCCGTCTTCAGAAACAGAAGTAAAAGCACCATCAAATTGTACTTGTATTGTTTCTACAGGCAATCCATTACCTGGAGAACCTATGTTAGGTACATTATCATCACCACCTAAAGCATTTGTTGTTACTGCACCATTAGCGTTACCTTCTACACTAAAAGCGTCTAATGTGATATCATACGTTTGACCGTCGTTTGCATCTGTATCTGGGTAAGCTCCCATTGCTAATGGTTCTGATGCTGTTGGGTCACCTAACCAAATATTTACAGCATCGCCACCAGCTCCTAATCCTGCTCCGTCAGATATTCCGATTGAAACACCTGTTAAATCTATTACTGGACTCCAAACAGCTACAAAAGCATCTACGTCTGCAGTAGTATCTGTAATTAAAACAATAGCCGTTTTTCCTGGCGCTATTTCTGTAATTCCACTAATAACATCTGCTGTAGTAGCATCTGCACTTTCATCATCATAATATAAATCTCCATCTACGGCTTGTACATATGCTGTAGTACCAGTATTTTCAATCTCGAACCAGTCTACTGTTAAGTCATCACCTGTTTGACCAGAGAAAATTTCAGAAACAATGAGTTGAATACCATCTATAAGCACTGGCGCTACATTACCTGGCGAACCGATATTTGGCACGGTACCATCACCCCCTAAATCTGTAGTTACCACGGCATGATTTGAGTTTCCTTCTACACTAAAAGCATTTAAAGTAACATCAAAAGATTGTCCATCATTTGCATCTGTATCTGGATAAGAACCTGTAGCTATTGGCTCAGATGCTGTTGGATCACCTAACCAAATATTTACAGCATCACCACCAGCACCTAATCCTGCACCGTCTGACATACCTATCTCAATTCCTGTTAAATCTACAACAGCACCCCAAACAGCTATAAAAGCATCTACATCTGTTGTGACATCTGTTAATAATACTATAGCGCTTTCTCCTGGCGCTATTTGTGTAATTCCAGTAATTATATCTGCTGTAGAAGCATCTGCGCTTTCGTCATCATAATATAAATCTCCATCTACGGCTTGCACATAAGCTGTAGTACCCGTGTTTTCAATCTCGAACCAGTCTACTGTTAAGTCATCTCCAGATTGTCCCGAGAAAATTTCAGAAATTATTAGTTGAGACTCCATTAAGCTAGCTGCTTCAGCTTTACAAGCATTATCTTGAGTCTCTAAACGCTCTAAAGGTGTACTCGTTTTTGTTAAGACTGTAGCATTAACCTGTGCTGTCATTGACATTAAAACAGAGACTAATATTGTAATTTTTTTCATTGATTTTATGGTCTTTTATTTATAATAAATGTTTCCACAAAACTAAAGGGAGAGCATCATGCTAGTTTTATCTCAACTTTAAGAAACCGTGAATATATGAAGTGATAATACTGCATTAGCAGCTCCAATGTTTCTAAAAAGTAAATTCAATATTAAAACCATCTGATTTGTTATTTTTTTATATTTTTAAACTTCATTTCAAATTTTTACTATGACAACATCAAGTAGTTTTTCTTTAGGAGCATTAATTATGCGTTTAGGCTTTGGAGGTCTTATGCTTACACACGGAATACCAAAATTATTGCGTCTTCTTGATGGAAACCTAGAAATTGTTGGCGACCCCTTAGGTGTTGGTGCACTGCTAAGCTCTATTCTTGTTATTATTGGTGAGGTGGTAGCTCCTTTACTTATTATCATTGGTTTTAAAGTTAGGCTGGCTGCAATTCCTGTAATTATTACCATGTTGGTGGCCGCTTTTATGATTCACGGCGCAGACCCGCTTGCTAAAAAAGAAATGGCCTTGCTCTACTTAACTGGTTATCTAGCTATAGGACTTATGGGTGCTGGAAAATATAGTGTGAGTAGAAAGTAGTATTTGTATTGCTTCGGAAACTTTAAAGAAATCACACAGATGAATTAAATGCTATTATGAAGATACAGTTTAAGAAAAAAAGGCTCTATTTTAATTTAATCCTTGGGGTTATATGGATAACACTTGGATTATTTAGCCTATTTGAAGATGATAAAAGGAGATGGACTGATTACATATATATAGTCTTGGGAATTTTTTATATAATTCATTTTATCTATGATTATGTAAACCAATACCTCATCATTGAAAACGAAACTATTAAAAAGAATATATTATATGGTTTTGGGAAAAAATTAAAACTGAATGAAATAATTGCTATTAAAGAATTTGCAGGTGACTACACCTTAAAAACAGATACAGCAACTTTAACGATTAATACAAATTTGATTGATAAAACATCTCTCAGCCAATTAAAGAGCTTGTTAGAAAATCTGAACCTCTCGGCAGACAACACTCCTTTTAAAACAATAGAATCTTAAAAGCCAACACCCAGTCTGACGGCAACACGCAGTCCTTCTTCACTAGAAAAAGCAGAAATATTACCTACTAACAAGCCAGAAGTATCAAAAAAGACACCACCACCTACAGCTGTTTTCCAGTCTGTTGACACATCATTCTCAACCCACACACGACCATAATCAAAGCCACCATAAATCCCTATATCTACAGGAATTAACCTTGTTTGAATTCTGTTTAGCTTTACCCGTAAATCACTACTCTGCACAAAACTATTTATACCTGTAAATCGCTGATTTCTATACCCTCTCAAACCTGTATCTGCTCCCAAACTAGCACCTTGATAAAACTCAATATTATTATTAAAATTAACATAAGCAGCTAATCTACTCACAAACTTTAAACGCTCATTTTTATCAATAGGTACGCCTACATTAATTTTTGGGTTTGCAAATAGCACATTACTACTTTCGGTAATATTATAAGAGCTACCTACAATCATTGTCGCATCTAGATCCACATAAGGAATGAGGTTTTGCTTTTCATCATTATAGGTTGCTGTTGTTATGAGCTCGACAAAATTATTACTTGTTTTAGAATCATTCGAATTGTAATAATCTTCAATAAACCTGTTATTTGTTTTTTCTATTGTAGTTGAAGCATATCCTAAAGATGCTTTTAAGGTATACCCAAAAGGATCTCTGTATGATACAGAAGGAGCTACTTTAAATCTTTGCACACGCACTCTGTTATAATTGAGCCTAAATGCATCTGGATCTTCTTCATTGGGATTGATGGTCTCATTTCCGAAGCCAAAAAAGTTAAGCGTATAATTTGGACTTGTAACTTGTGCTTCTAGACCAAAATCAAACTTATCTATCACGTGAGTCCATTGACCGGCATACTGTAAGTCAAAACCTAACGAAGCAAAATAAAAGGACGCATTTAACGTGTGTTGCTGGGCAAATGGTGTGTGCTGAAAGCCGTAATCTGTAAAGGTATTTTCTAAACCTATTCGTAAACCTTCGTCAACATTAATCCCTAAAAGAGGCCTTAGTTTATTTGAATATCGCTGCGTACGTTTATAATTATAAGCGCCTGCTTCTGGTTCATCTATCAGTTTGACCTTTAATTTATCTGAAGACAATGTAGTAGCCTGAGAAGGAAAATCATACAAACTCACATGCTTGTCATTCTTAACATTATAGTGATCATTGTTCTGCCCTCCAAAAACTAGTATTGGCACCGCATGGTTTGTAGTACCATCGATTTCAAAATAATCATCACCGTCTAAGCCATAAATCCACACTTGATTTGTGTTTAAATCTTGAATAGTCTGATCATAAAAAGTAACGCCCGAACCATCATTATGCTCTCCTTTGATGTTGGTACTACCATCTGGCATACGTGTTATAGTAAAACGATCATTTTTATCACTCCCTTTAACTATAATAATCTTGCTTAATAACTCTAGATATCCCGCCACCATCTCTGGTAATTTATCTCGTCTTTGTTCTAAATTAAAAATAATCTCTTCAGAAATTCTAGCGTCTAGTTCTTGCGGAATTCTATCAAAAGCTTTTTTAATTACTTCGTCTGTAAGTGCAGTCAGTAATTTTTCTGTTTCGGTGTTCCAATGTGATTCATCTAGATTTGTAAGTAATGCTTTGTCTAAAGCAAAGGCACTTTTATTAAGCCATTTTGCATTAACCAACTCGCCACTATAGTTTTCTAAATGTCTTCTTTTCTTTGAGAAAAAAGTGGTTAATCTCATTAAAGGGCCATCGCCCATTTTAGTAAATGCTTGATCGCTATTTTTTGAAATAGGCGTATACAATGTTGCTCCGTTAGTGGTTTGTGCTAGCCAATCCCATTGAGTCGCTGTTCTATTCCAATCACCAATTAGCATATCAAAAATACGAGCTTGTAAATAAGCAACCTCATCTATTTTATTTGATGTATCTGCCCTTAGACCTTCTAGCATTTGTGCGGTAGTTACAAGTGTCGTTGTAGTAGCTTGGTCTTCACGCTTTACTATTTCAGAAGGAATTTGTTTTTCTATATAATACAGTGCATCGCCAAAATTTTGTGTAAACAAGCCAAGACTTTTATTTCTAGGTACATAAACTAAATTTGGATAGGTATGAATCACACCAAGGTCACGAGCTAATGCTCCCACTGCAAGTGAAATATATGGATGTGCTCCCGTGCCTAAATCATCTATAAAGCCTTCGGTGTAGGTGTCGTCTAGCGCGCCAAGGTTATACTCTTGCTTTAAGGTTTTATTATTTAGATATTCTGTAGGGTTTTTACGTACAGCTCTCATTACATACGCATTATCATCTCTATCTACCAACAAGAGAGATCGCGAGCCTATACTGTCTAGTTGTTTTACAGTTGTTAAACCTCCTTGATAAGAGTCTAAGGTTATTACAGGAGCAGAAATAGGTGTTGCATACGCATGGCGGTAACGTTGCCCCCATAATGAAACATGAAAATAGCTTTTTTCGATTTCTGTTTCAGAAAAAATACTTGTAGTGATCTGTTTTCCCTCAATGATTTCTTGTGCTTGAAACACTACAGTGTGTAGCATACAGCTAATAAAGAATAATAAAGTACAGATTTTATTCATAAATAAATTATTTACCAAAAACTCCAACCAGCAGCTCTTTCAGTAAATCTGCTTGTGACATACCTGCTGCCCCAACCCCTTTGCTTTTAAGGTCAATATCTCTAATAAGCGCAATGATAGCACTCACTTTTTTCATTGGATAATTAGCCGCTGCTTGCTGATAGTCTTTTAAAAAATATGGATTTACACCCAATACCTTTGCTGCTTCTGCTTTATTACTGAGCGAATGGTATTTAAGTAATTTAGAAAAGAAACTATACAATAAAGAGACCGTTAAAACTAAAGGATGATCTTTAGGGTTTTGCGAAAAATAAGTCACAATTCGGTATGCTTTTTTATAATCTCTGGCACCAAGAGCATTCTGTAACTCAAAGTTATTAAAGTCTTTACTAATTCCTATATTTCGTTCTATAACTTGTGGCGTAACTTGCTCTCCTGGTTTGATAATGACCAATAATTTTTCTAGTTCATTATTTACTTTGCCAAGATCGTTTCCTAAAAATTCAACGAGCATTTGAGCTGCTTTTGGTGTTATAGTGTGTCCCTTGCCTTGCAATACTTTTGTAATCCAATTAGGAACTTGATTATCATATAGCTTTTTACTTTCAAAAAGAACGCTGTTTTTCTTTAAGGTTTTAGATAGTTTTTTACGCGCATCTAGTTTTTTATATTTATAACACATAACCAACACTGTTGTAGGCTGTGGGTTTTCTGCATAAGCTACAAGATTTTCAATGGTACGAGATAAATCTTGCGCTTCTCGTACAATGACAACCTGCTTTTCTGCCATCATTGGGTAACGTTTTGCATTTCCCACAATGTCATCTATACTTACATCACGGCCGTATAACACAACTTGATTAAAACCTCGTTCATCTTCAGTGAGTACATTTTCAGCAATAAAGTCTGAAATAGCATCAATATAATATGGCTCTTCACCCATTAAGAAATAAATGGGCTTAAAGTTTTTATTCTTTATATCTGTGATGATAGATTTTACTTTATCTAAAGGCATTTTTTTGATTTTCGATGTACATTATTACATGTACTGATTTTTTAATTACTGTGCTTAAACAAGCTAAGTAGTGTAAAGGATTTTTAAATATTTGACACAAAGCTAAACTCAAATTTTACTTCGGAAATATTAAAAATAGTAAACCTTTCGCTAAAAATTAAAACGACATATTATTAGAAACAATACCTTTACAATAATGCAACAATTACAGTTTCCTTCTTACGAGTTTCGTTTCAAAAGTAACGAAAACAAACCGATGATATTTGACGTGGTCAGGAAAAAGTTTATAGTTCTCACTCCAGAAGAATGGGTTAGGCAACATGTGGTGCATTTTCTTATTTCAGAAAAAAACTACCCCTTATCATTAATCAACGTTGAGAAGCAAATAAAACTAAATAAAACCATCAAAAGGTATGATGTTGTGGTTTTTAACAGAGATGGTAGTATTCATATCATTGTAGAATGTAAAGCACCCAAAATTACCATTACCCAAGAAACCTTTGACCAGATTGCCCGTTATAATTTTGCTCTAGACGCAACAAATTTAATGATCACAAACGGACTAGCTCATTATTATTGCCGAATGGATTTTGAAAACAAACGCTATACTTTTTTAGAAGACCTACCCAGTTATACGGGCTAAAACGCTCTTAACATAAGTTTAAGAAACAGTACATTTAATACCGTTTAGATTTCGGTTATATTTAACCAACCCAAAAATCAACCCCAATGAATAAAATTTTACTTCTTTTTATTTCGGTTATTAGCATTTCGGCAAGCGCCCAATTGCAAACACCAGAATCTTTTTTAGACTATGAGATAGGCAGTCAATTTTCTCGCCACTCAGATATTGTTGACTATTTTGAGCACGTAGCAGAAAATAGCGATTTAGTAACCTTTCACAATTACGGTAAAACAAACGAGCGTAGACCTCTTACCTATGCTATTGTTTCTACACCAGAAAATTTAGCTAATATTGAAACAATTAGACAGAACAACCTTATTAATGCTGGTTTAGCCTCTGGAACAGCAAACCCAGAAATTGCAATTGTATGGCTAAGTTATAATGTACACGGTAATGAAGCTTCTGGCTCTGAGTCTGCCATGTCTACTGTATATGAGCTGATTACAAACAAAAAAGAATGGTTAAAAAACACGGTGGTTATTATAGACCCTTGTGTAAATCCTGATGGGCGTGACAGATACGCTAACTGGTACAATCAAGTGGCTTCTACTCCTTACGATGTTAAGCAAGTTGCCGCAGAACACGATGAGCCTTGGCCAGGAGGAAGACCTAACCATTATCTTTTTGACCTTAACCGTGACTGGGCGTGGGCGACACAAGTAGAAAGCCAACAACGTTTAAAAATTTACAACCAATGGATGCCACATATTCACGTAGATTTTCATGAGCAAGGTATTAATGAACCTTACTACTTTTCGCCAGCGGCAGAACCTTTTCACGAAATCATCACAGATTTCCAACGTGATTTTCAAACAGAAGTAGGTAAAAACCACGCTAAATATTTTGACCAAGAAGGTTGGTTATTCTTTACAAGAGAACGTTTTGATTTATTATACCCAAGTTACGGTGACACCTACCCTACATTTATGGGATCTATAGGTATGACTTATGAGCAAGCAGGTCACGGGCGTGCTGGTCTTGGTATTAACACAGACGAAGGGTATGTGCTTACTTTAAAAGATAGAGCAGCACATCATACTACTACAGGGCTTTCTACCGTAGAGATGGGAAGTAAAAATGCAGCAAAATTAAATACAGAATTCAAAAAGTTTTTTGAAAACAGCAATGTAAAATATAAAAGCTATATCCTAACAGGTAATCCTGACAACATAAAAGCACTCACAGAACTTTTAGACAGACATGAGATTAAATACGGTTTTTCTAACGGCGGAAATGTGACAGGTTATAGTTACACACAAAACAAAAATGCATCTATGGACGCTACAGGCGCACTAGTTGTAAATGCTACACAACCTAAAGGAAAAATGGTAAAGGCCTTATTTGAACCAGATGCAAAACTGAGCACTCCACTTACTTACGATATTACAGCCTGGAGCATACCTTACGCTTATGGCCTAGACGCAATAGCAAGTACAACCAAAGTTACTGCTAATGGTAGCAACCCGTTTGTAAAAGAAATTAACCAAGTTTATACCGGAGCTGCTGGATATCTAGTAAACTGGAACTCGATGAGCGATGCTTCTTTTTTAGCAGATCTTTTAAAGAATGATATTAAAGTTCGTTTTTCTGAAAAAGACCTAAAATTTAACGGTAAAGATTTTGCAAAAGGAACCTTAGTCATCACAAAAAGCGACAACAAAACCAATGAAGATTTTGCCGCAACGGTAACAAAATTAGCAAACAATCACGAACGTAAATTACACGCTTCTACGACTAGTTTTAGTGACAACGGAATAGACTTTGGATCTCCAGATGTGAAGCTAGTAAACAAACAACGCATAGCGATGCTTCGAGGTGAGGGTGTCTCTTCTTTAAGTTTTGGTTCTTTATGGCATTTCTTTGAGCAAGATTTAAAATACCCTGTTACAAACATTAACATAGACAGTTTTAATGCAGCAACTTTAAAAAAGTTTGACATTCTTGTATTGCCTGATGGTAGATATAGAGGACAGCTTAACGAAAAAGCGCTCAACAACATCAAAGACTGGGTACGTAACGGCGGTAAGGTAATAGCAGTGGCTGGAGCTGTGAGATCTTTTGCTGGAAAAGATGGTTTTGATTTAAAAACTAACAACACTAAAAAAAGAGACGATAAAAAAGACGACGCAAAAGGAAACTTAACACCATACGATCAACGTGAAAGCAGTCGTCTTAAACACATGATAACAGGTAGTATCTATAAAACAACACTAGATCCATCTCACCCTATGGCTTTTGGATACGGCGATACATATTACAGCTTAAAAATAGGTGGAACATCATATAAATATCTAGAAAACGGCTACAATGTAGGTTATATAAAAGGTACGCCAGAAACTGTTTCTGGATTCTCTGGAGAAGATGCAAAAGCAGGACTTACAGATAGTATGACTTTCGGAGAAGCTAGAGTGGGAAGTGGTAGTGTTATTTATTTTGTAGACGATGTAATGTTTCGTTCTTTTTGGGAAAATGGTAAACTACTATTTGTAAACTCTTTATTTTTTGTAAACAATAATAAGTTTACGTTGTAAAAAATAATTCAAATAATTTAAAAAGTTCAGGAGTCTAAACAACTAGACCCCTGAACTTTTTTCGTTTTAAACACCTTCTACTTCTGCTATCATCTTTTCTGTGTGCGCTAAAGATTTTTTGTATTTACTATTTCCCCAAAGTGCAAAGAGAATAATAAAGACCAGCACTACTCCAATTAAAACGGACATTTTTAAATCTAGACGTTCCATTAAAGCTTCTTTCCCCATAATCTTATTAAACACAGGAATTGTTGTAAAAAACACAAATACAGTAAACGGAATAGCCAATCGCTGCATCTGTAACAATCGCTTTTTAGATTTCTGAAATTTTATTAAAACTGTTTTATAATTTTCTAAAGACCAATTTAAGGACTTCACTTTGTACAACGATTTTAAAGTTAATACTGGCATGATTATTAATGACAATAGCAATGTTATAGCACAAATTTTTAAAAAAATTGTATTCATCAATGACATATTAAATAAAATAACGACTGCCATAATTAAGCATACTATTGCCCCTGTAAATTCAATAAGCCAAAAAGACTTAAACCTGTTTTTATACTTCTGATTTGTAATTTCCATAATTTGTTGTTTTGTTACTATTTCTAAACTATCTACACGCTTACTCATTACGTTCCATTGCTGCTGTAATTCTTCTAATTCCATAATACTGTGTATTAAATTATTGCTTTAAGCTTCTTTTTAATTCTTGTCATTCTCGTACCTATATTATTTTCGGTAAAACCTGTAATCACGCCTATCTCTCTATAACTTTTACCTTCTAAAAACAAAAACACAATCCCTTTTTCCACTACCGAGAGTTGGTTAATTGCTGCATGTAAACGTTGACTTTGCTCTCTCGATTTTGTATCAACATCCTCTTGCAAATCTGGCAAGCTAATAGCGCGATTAATATGAGATTGTTTTTTAGATTTATTTAAAAAACCAATAGCGGTGTTCATGGCCACACGATACATATAAGTAGACATTTTTGCTTCGCCTCTATAGTTTTCATAAGACTTCCATAGTTGTATCACAATCTCTTGATACAAATCTTCTTGATCTTCACGGTTGTTAGTATAAATCCTACTGGCTTTATAAATAACCCCTTTGTGAGCCATAATTAAATTTAAAAATGCTTCGTTGGTTTCCATGTAATGCTTTATACCTAATAAGTGTAGATACTTATTAAAATAGTACAGAATAATTTAAAAATATTATTTCAGAAGTAAAAAGTATAGCTACACAACTGCAGATTAACTGTTTTTTAGTGCAATCCACTTACTCAAATATTTTGCCGCTTGCATAGACTGTTGCTGTAAAATTTGCCCCATAAAGTTGGATGCTCTATGTGCTTTAATTGTTTCTGAAATATGCTGAATTTGTCGCAATAGGCTTTGAGAGTGTAAATCTGTATTAAATCGTGTATTTAAAATCGTAAATCCATCTTGCTGAGAAAGCAACCAATCTTCTTCTTGCTCATGCAACAAGACAGCTCTATTTACAAACTGAGCAACCTCATCTTCCACGCCACCAGCATGAACACCTACACCATACATTCCTTCTGCTCCAATACTTGTTGTAACAGCCGGAGTACCATAAAACATCGCGTCTAACAACTTGCCTTTTAAGCCTGCACCAAAACGTATCGGTGCTAGACACACACGAGCTTTACTCATAACCGTCTCCACAGATGGCACCCAGCCTTTTATAAAAAACCCTTGTTTCTCGTTATGCAATTCTGTTATTTGCTGAGGTGCATAAGCGCCATAAACAGACAAGGTAGCCTTTGGCAATTTTGCTCGTATTAAAGGCCAAATATCTTTATGCAACCATTTTACACTATCTACATTAGGCGCGTGAAAAAAGTTACCTATCGTAACAAAATCTCGGCGTGCTTCATACTTCGGAAATGTGCTTTTTATTTCAGCATTTGACTTTGGTAAAAAGGGTAAGTACTGTAATATTTCTTCTGAAATTTTAAACGTAGTTATTAGTAATTCCATCTCTATTTCAGAAATAATGAGACTTAAATCACATTTTAAAATACTCGTAATTTCTCTTTTCGCAGTGTTTGAAAACAAATCTACTTGCCTTAAATTTCCGTCTTTTTTATAAGCGGCTTCTCTAGCTTTTCTTAAAAAATGAAGATCCTCTGTATCTAAAACACGTAGCGCATCAGGACATTGTTCTGCCACACGCCACCCAAATTGCTCTTCTGTAATAAAACGATCAAAAAGCACGACATCGGGTTGTAGTTTGGCTATAAAAGTATCAAAAGAAGGATGGTTAAGTTTTAATATTTCTGTGTGAACACCAAGCCCAACAAGGTCTGCACTTTGGTCTGACATACTTGCGGTACTCCCAAAAGTTATCTTGTATCCTTCAAGCAAAAACAGGTTAATTAATTGCATCATTCTTGATCCTGCAGCCGTAGTTTCGGGCTCAGGAAATGTATGACCAATAATAAAAACTGTTTTACTCATACTATTAAACGCTGCTTTTAAAGTATATCTATCGCTATACTTTTAGTTATTATGGTAGAAGGCTGGTCTTTTTGAACAAGGGTAAAAGCCATCATGATATTATTTTTTAAAACAGTGATTTTTGGAAAACCACTAGCTCTTTCCGAACTTGTTTTTGAAACCGTTATCACATTACTTTTAGTTCCATCTTTAGTGACTTTAAGCAACTGAATTAATGTGTCATCTCCCTTGTCTTCCATCCAAGTTACAACTGCTTCTGTTTTAGAAATCATAACCAAATCTACACGCCCCATAGTTGGGTTACTATTAATAGTAATAGGGTTACTTAATTCAATACTGTCTTCTTCTCCAAAAGCTAATTGAACTTTAGGCATATCATTAGCACCAGAATACCAAGCGACTGCATAATCATTATCAAAAGAAGCTAAGGCAGGACCATTAACAGGACAACCTGCAATTTTCCAATTGTCATTCCCTACAGTAATAGGTGCAGACCAACCCGTATCAAGATTCCATTTTTTTATTTTGATGTCCCTTATTTCATCTTCACTGCGATCTCTGTAGGCTACTAAAATCTCTTTATTTTTTGTTATGCTTAGGTCTGTTTGGCAACAATCGCAAACTCGATTGTCTATTTCTTCTTCCCTAGAAAGCATTCCTGTTTCCGAAACGATTGCGCCACGCAGTGTCATCGCTCCGCCATGGCCTGTATGAGTTTCGTGATCCATACCCGCTGTATTACGACCATCTAACCAAACAGCATAAAAAGATGTTTCGCCATAAGGTTGTAACGAAACAAAACCATGTTCACTTTTGGTGCCATCACTATGCAATAAAACATCATTTATCTTTTGGCTACTACTTGAAGCATTAGTAGGAACAAGGTTCAATTTTATATCATAAGTATAAGTTCCTGAATCAGATTTTTGTAAAATATTAGTCAATACAGTCTGCTCATTAACCGCTATATCCGGAAAATCTGCCCAATTTACAAACCAATCTTTACCACTAGTAATCGTTGTTGTTTTTCCCCAAGTATCATTTGTATAAGCAGCAAATTTTAAATAATCTATACTGTCTTTTGTATGAAGCCAAGACATCCACAAGGTGTTTTGATTCGAAAAAAAATCAGGAGTTTGACTGTTTAAATAGGTAGGATTATCTATGGTTTTCACCATAGAAACCTCTATCTCTGAAGTAATACTTTTAGTGTTTTTATCTTGTTCCTTACAAGAATAAAGAGTGATAAAGAAGAAAAGAAATAAGATTCTCATGATATTCAAATTGGTTTTAAAAATACAAAATTGAAGCCTTTATAAAGTTGTCCTTCATCAATTTATTTTAGCGTCTTTAAACTAAATATTCAAAATAAAAGCAGCGTTTTGAATAACAAAACGCTGCTTTATTTTAAACCCTCAAAATTTTTCTGAAGAAAGAATTTAAATCGTTATAAGAATATCGATTATGCTTCTTTTACAACCTCTGCATATAAATCAAAGTCTTCTGCTCCTGTAATCTTTACGTTAAAGAATTCGCCTGTTCTTAGGTAACCTTCTTCTGCATTTATTAATACTTCATTATCTACATCTGGGCTATCAAACTCAGTACGACCTACATAATAAGCACCCTCTTTACGGTCAATTAAAACGCGGTATTCGTTGCCTATTTTTTGTTGGTTAAGTTCCCAAGAGATTTGAGATTGGATTTCCATAATCTCGTTTGCACGTTCCATTTTTACAGCTTCTGGAACATCATCTTCTAGGTTATAAGCGTGTGTGTTTTCTTCGTGTGAATAAGTAAAACAACCAAGACGTTCAAAACGCATCTCGCGTACCCATTCTCTTAATGTCTCATAATCTTCTTGTGTCTCACCTGGATATCCTACGATTAAAGTAGTTCTTATTGCCATTTCTGGTACAGCAGCTCTAAAATCCTGAAGTAATTTTGTAGTCTTTGCTTTGGTTGTTCCACGGCGCATAGACTTTAAAATAGGATCTGCAATGTGTTGCAAAGGAATATCTATATAATTACAAATTTTTGGCTCTTTATGCATGAGTGATAACACATCCATAGGGAAACCAGTAGGAAAAGCATAATGTAAACGAATCCACTCTATACCTTCCACCTTTGCAAGTTTTTCTAATAATTCAGCAAGGTTTCTCTTTTTATATAAGTCTAAGCCATAATACGTTAGATCTTGAGCAATTAATATTAACTCTTTTACACCATTTGCAGCAAGTTTTTCTGCTTCGATAACCAAGTCTTCCATAGGTGTAGACTTGTGCTTCCCTCTCATGATAGGAATAGCACAAAAAGAACAAGGTCTATCACAACCCTCTGCAATTTTTAAATAAGCGTAATTTTTAGGTGTAGTGGTTAAACGTTCACCAATTAACTCATGCTTATAATCTGCACCTAGCGCTTTTAAAAGTCCAGGTAGCTCTGTAGTACCAAAGTACTGATCAACATCTGGGATTTCTTTTTGAAGGTCCGGTTTGTATCTTTCAGAAAGGCAACCCGTAACAAAAACCTTATCTACAATCCCCTCTTCTTTTTTCTGAACGAATTCTAATATAGTATTTACACTTTCCTCTTTTGCATTAGCAATAAAACCACAAGTGTTTATTACTACAACATTTCCTTCTTCTTCGTGAACAACCTCTTTATTATTGGCTTTTAACTGCCCCATTAACACTTCACTATCATAGACGTTTTTAGAACATCCTAGAGTAACTACGTTAATTTTATTTTTTTTAAGTGTTTTTGTACGCATTATATGCTTGCTTTATGTTTTAAGCTTTAAGATGAGTTATCTTCCTGAAGCTTATCGCAATTTATTTAAAAAATGAATCTACAAATTCGAACTTATTGAATACTTGTAAATCGTCAATACCTTCTCCTACTCCAATATATTTTACAGGAATCTGAAATTGATCACTAATACCAATTACAACTCCACCTTTTGCTGTTCCATCTAATTTAGTAACCGCTAATGAAGTTACCTCTGTAGCTGCAGTAAATTGTTTTGCTTGTTCAAAAGCATTTTGTCCTGTAGAGCCATCTAAAACTAAAAGCACATCGTGCGGCGCATCTGGAATTACCTTTTGCATCACACGTTTTACTTTTGTAAGCTCATTCATTAGGTTAATCTTGTTATGTAACCTTCCAGCCGTATCAATAATAATAACATCGGCGTTTTGTTTTACACCGCTCTCAAGCGTATCAAAAGCAACACTTGCAGGATCACTACCCATAGCTTGTTTTACAATAGGTACATTTGTTCTGTCTGCCCAAACCTGTAGTTGGTCTATTGCCGCTGCTCTAAAAGTATCTGCTGCTCCTAAAACCACTTTATGGCCAGCTTTTGAAAACTGATGCGCAAGTTTACCAATAGTTGTTGTTTTACCAGCACCATTAACTCCTACTACCATTATCACGTGAGGGCCTGTTTCGTGTTTAGGAATGGTAAATTGACTTTCATTACCGCTATCTATTTCACTAAGAAGTCCAGCAATTTCTTCTCTTAATATTGCATTAAGCTCACTAGTTCCTACATATTTATCTTTAGCAACTCTCGCTTCAATACGATCTATTACTTTAAGCGTGGTAGTAACACCTACATCACTAGACACAAGAACCTCTTCTAAATCATCAAGTACAGATGCATCAACTTTACTTTTTCCTGCAACTGCTTTGTTTAGTTTACTGAAGAAAGAAGATTTAGATTTTTCTAAGCCCTTATCAAGGGTTTCTTTCTTTTCTTTGTTAAATATTTTTTTAAAAAAACTCATTGTTATTCGGTTATTTGACCTTGCTATTTATTAGCAACACGCAAAAATACGAAAAGCCACTCTTGTTTTAAGAGTGGCTTGCCTTAATATTATAAAAAGAACAATTATTTTTTGCTCATCCAGTCATTAACTTGGTCTGGAGCCATAATTGATTCTGTAAAAATGTAAGCTCCAGTTTTAGGAGACTTTACCATTTTTATTGCCTTAGTAAGACGCTTAGATCCTGTTTGTAAAGATGCTACCGATTTCTTTGCCATGATATTTTATTTAACATTCCTGTTTGAGCTTATTAATTAATAACAAACTCTAGAAAGAATATAATTACTTAATTTCTTTATGAACCGTCATTTTCTTCAAGATTGGGTTAAATTTCTTTAACTCCATTCTATCTGGCGAATTCTTTTTGTTTTTCGTTGTTATATAACGAGATGTTCCAGCCTGTCCTGAATCTTTATGTTCAGTACATTCTAAAATTACTTGTACTCTATTTCCTTTTCTAGCCATCTTAACTCTTTATTAATGGTTGTTACAGTTATTTAGAAAGAATCCCGTTTGCACGAGCCTCTTTAATTACTGCAGAAATCCCTTTTTTGTTAATATTTTTTAATGCTGAAGTAGATACTCTAAGTGTAATCCACTTGTCCTCTTCAGGAATGTAAAAACGTTTTTTCATCAAGTTTACATTAAACTTGCGTTTCGTTTTGTTCATCGCATGAGACACGTTGTTTCCAACCATTGCCTTCTTTCCAGTAAGCTCACAAACTCTTGACATTTCTGTAAATTATTTAGTTATTTTTAAACAGGCTGCAAATTTAAGTATTATTATTGGTTTGCACAACAATTCGCAATCAGTTTTTTAATAATTCTTTTAGAAGCATTTCTAAAGCTTTGTTCTTAGCCTTTTCAATCACGCGTTCTCGGTGCTCTCCCAGACTAAATTCTTGAACTACAACCCCTCTTGGGCCAGCAACAGCAATACATACCGTCCCTACTTGTTTATCTGTATCTCCTTTTGTTGGTCCAGCCACTCCTGTAGTAGATACTGCGTAATCAGAATTAAAAAGTTTACAACTATTGATCGCCATGGCTTCAGCAACTTCTATACTAACCACAGAATGCTTGTCAATTAATTCTTTTTCAACGTTTAAAATTTCAGTTTTAAGCACAGTACTATAAGGCACCAAACCTCCTTTAAAAAAAGATGACACTCCTGCTTTTTCAGTAATCACATGAGCAATTGCTCCTCCTGTACAACTTTCTACAACACTAAGCGTCTTGTTGTTTTCTTTGAGTATTTCAGAAATACGCCCCACTAAACTTGTTTCACCTTCATAACCAACAGCAATATCTACTAATATTTCAGAAAGAAAATGCATTTGATTATTCACTTCATCTTCAACAGAGACAACGTTAATCCCTATAGATGATAATCTTAACCGAACACTACCAAAAGAAGGTAAGTAAGCTAGTTTTATATGTGAAGGCAATTGATTTTCCCATTGGGCAATACGTTCTTGTATCACACTCTCGCCTTGACCAAAAGTAAGTAATGTTTTATGATATATGTGAGGTCTTTTAAAAGTACGAACAACTTTTGGCAACACCTCATCTATCATCAATGTTTTCATTTCAAAAGGCACTCCTGGCATTGACACAAAGACGGTATCATTTTTTTCCATCCACATACCTGGAGCTGTACCATGGCGATTTTTTAAGATCTTAGCCTTACTTGGCACCATTGCCTGACTCAAATTTGATGGCAAGGGCTCCCGCTTTAAATGGACATTAAAAATGGAATAAATGTTTGCTAATACTTCTGGATCCTCAACAAGAGTATCGTCAAAATACTTAAGAAACATTGCTTTTGTTATATCATCTTTCGTTGGACCAAGACCTCCAGTTAACAACACTAAATCTGCTCTCTCATTTGCCTGAGCCAATGCACTTAAAATATGACCTTCTTCATCCTGTATAGAGGTAACTTGAAATACTTTTACCCCTATTTTATTTAACTCTTTAGCTATAAAGGCAGAGTTAGTGTCTACAATTTGACCGATAAGGATTTCATCTCCAATAGTAATAATTTCAGCGATCATCCTTTATTTAAAATCTGCTTTTAATTCTACAAAAACTTCTTTAAGAATCTTATTTACTCTATTAACAATATCTTTAACAACATCGTTATCCTCGTTATTTTTCGACCATCTTTCTATTGTAGTAATCTCATTTAAGATATCAATATTAAACATCTCTATATTAGGCTTCATCTTATGGGCAAATTGATAAGCAAGCTCTTTATTTTCATTTTCTACAGCATCTGTCATTGCCTTTAAATCTATCGGGATTTCATCTAAAAATGTTTTTGCAACAAGAGATAAAAAACTTTTGTCATCACCTGCGATTTCTTTTAAATTATCTAAGGAATAATGCTTACTCATAATAACTTCTTTATACAATTAAATTTATTTAATTTTAATTGAAAACATCTCTTTATCTTCAATGTAACCCTGTAAAACATCATCTGCTTTAACACGAGCAACTCCTTTAGGTGTACCAGTAAAAATAATATCTCCAATCTTTAATGTGAAGTATTTTGAAACATACTCTATTAAAGTGTCTATATCCCACAACATTAATTCTGTATTAGCCTGTTGCACAACCTCTCCATTATTCTCTAACCTAAAGTTTATGTTTTTCAAGTCTATAAACTCATTTTTAGGAATAAAATTGCCTAAAACCGCTGCTCCATCAAAAGATTTTGCCTTTTCCCAAGGTAACCCTTTGGCTTTTAACTCTGTTTGAAGATCTCGAGCCGTAAAATCTATTCCTAGTCCAATTTCGTCATAATACTTATGAGCAAACTTTTTATCGATGTGTTTTCCTAGCTTACTAATTTTCACAAGCACCTCAACCTCGTGGTGCACATCATTAGAAAAATCCGGTATCACAAAAGGATGTTTTTTTAAAAGAATCGCAGAGTCTGGCTTCATAAAAACAACTGGACTCTCTGGCCTTGCACTATCCAATTCAGCAATATGATCCGTATAATTTCGTCCTATACATATAATTTTCATGGTCCTTCTGAAATTTTAAAGTTTGTTATTTAGCTTACTTAATTTTATTCTAGTCAACACTTTTTTAGTGTAAAGCGGAAAATCTGCATTTAACAACCAACCAAAGTATCCCGGTTCTTTTTTAAGAACATCCTCTACCAAGGCGCCTTTATGTTTTCCGAAAGCAAAAGTTTCTTGCCCTTTTTTATTAATACCAATATACCCTGCAAAATCAGCAAATCTATTATGCGAACTAAATGCAGCTAAAGATGTTACATCGTTTTCTAGGTCTTCATACCTATCTAACTGGGCTTTTAACACCTCAAAAGTAGCATTGGTATCTGCAGCAGCACTATGAGCGTCTAGTAAATCTTCATCACAATAAAACTTGTAAGCGGCCTCTAATGTTCTTTTTTCTTTTTTATGAAAAATAGTCTGCACATCTACAGAAGCTGCCTTTTTTAAATCGTAATCTATTTCTGCTCTTAATAGCTCTTCTGCCAATAAAGGGATATCAAACCGATTTGAGTTAAAACCTGCTAAATCTGAATCTTTTATTAAAGCAAAAACTTTAGGCGCAAGTTCTTTAAACGTAGGTTCATTAACAACCATTTCATCAGTGATACCATGAATATCGCTCGTCACTTTTGGTATTGGAATGGTTGGATTCACTTTCCAAACAAAACTTTCTTTATTCCCGTTTGGGAACACTTTAAGGATGGCGATTTCTACTATTCTATCTTTTGCGATGTTAATACCCGTAGTTTCAAGATCAAAAAAACAAATGGGTTTACTTAATTTTAATTGCATTGGTATAATTTATGCAGTAAAGGTAACAATTACTATTTTTGAAATTCTATGAAGACAAATTATTTACTCACAATTTTATTAATCGCCTTAGGCTTTAACGTATTAGCTCAAGATTCAAGAATTGTTATTTCTGAAAAGAAACAAGGAAAACGAATTGTGTTTACCGCAAAAAACACATCAAAAGACACCTTAAATGTTTTTTTTATGGTGAGAAGCGAAGGCTACAGAAGAAGTGCCGACAGACCGACCATAAAGTTTGTTAATCCTGGACAAACGACACAGCTTATCACACTTATAGAACTTACCGATGTACCTTCAAGCTACGACTACACGCTTATAGTTAATGATGAAGACCACTCAAAATCTATCGAGATAGAAAAAGAGACAATCGATATTGAAAAACAGATTGCAGGCAAAATTGTCCTTTTTACAGAAGCAGCTTGTGAAAAATGTCAATTACTACACACCGAACTTGACGTAAACAGAATTGAACATCAGGTTTTTGACATTGACGAAAACCAAGAACTCTACAAACAATTTATCGCCTTTGTGAGAAAGAAATTTCCAGAAACACAAGCTATGAGGCTACCTGTTATATGGAACAAGGACAAGCTTCTTTTTGGGTGGAATCAACTAGAAGAAATTATTACTCAGTTAAAAAACTAAAAAAAAGCAACACAATCTCTTTTTAAGATCGTGTTGCTTTTTTAATATCTTAATGTAAGTTACTTTATCTCGTCTTAAATAAAACAATACATTTTAAATCTATTTTACTTAGATTTCGCGGTTCATATCCCAAGCTTCTAGATAGTCTGCTACTTGTTTTACAAACTGACCTCCAAGAGCTCCATTTACAACTCTATGATCATAACTATGAGACAAGAACATTTTATAACGAATACCTATAAAATCTCCATCAGGTGTTTCTATTACCGCTGGCACTTTTCTAATAGCTCCCAATGCTAAAATACCCACTTGAGGTTGATTAATAATAGGAGTACCCATAATACTACCAAAAGTTCCCACATTGGTCACTGTATAAGTTCCACCTTGAATATCATCTGGCTTTAAGGCTCCATTACGAGCACGACCTGCAAGATCATTAACCGCCTTACTCATACCTACAAGGTTTAATTGATCTGCATTTTTAATAACAGGCACAATTAGGTTTCCATCTGGTAAAGCAGCCGCCATACCTAAGTTAATATTTTTACGTTTTATAATAGAATCACCATCAACAGCGATATTCATCATTGGAAAGTCTTTTAACGCTTTTGCAACAGCCTCCATAAAGATAGGAGTAAAAGTTAGGTTCTCACCCTCACGTTTTGCAAAGTCTGCTTTTACTTTTTTACGCCAATTCCAGATATTTGTCACATCTGCTTCAATAAATGACTGTACATGCGCACTGGTCTGAACACTATCTACCATATGATGAGCAATAATTTTACCCATACGCGTCATTTCAATCACCTCATCACCGCCATTGACAGAAACTGGAGTAGATTTTGTTGCCGGTGCTTTTGCTGTAGAAGCCGGCTTATCTTTCACCTCTGTTTTTGCAGTAGCAACTTCCGCTTGTTGTCCTCCACCATTTTCTATATATGCTAGCATATCATTTTTAGTGACACGCCCGTCCTTTCCTGATCCAACAATACCATCTAACTGCGCTTGAGTAATCCCTTCTGCAGCTGCCATATTTTTTACTAATGGCGAATAAAAACGATCATCAGAATTTACTATTTCTGTTTTCACCACTTCTTGTGCTGCGGTAACCGTATTCTCAACAGCCGAAACTTCTTGAGGCGATGCGGTTTCAGTTTTAGCATCAGCTGATTCTTGACTAGATGGCTCACTCTCTTCGCCATCTGTTTCAATAATTGCTAATGTCTGCCCTACTTGTACAACATCATCTGCATTAAAAAAAATCTCAACTAGCACCCCGTCTACCTCACTAGGCACTTCACTATCCACTTTATCTGTAGCAATCTCAAGGACTGCTTCATCTGCTTCAATAGTATCGCCTATGTTTTTTAGCCAGTTAGTTACCGTTGCTTCAGCAACGCTTTCTCCCATTTTAGGTAGTTTCAATTCAAATCTTGCCATAATAAATGTAGGTAATTTGTTTTTTTTAACGGCGCAAAATTAGTCAAAATAAATAGGTTAACAGTTTGTATTTTCTAAAATTTAACAACACTGCCTTTACAATCGCTTTGATTACTCCCAAGTAAAAAGTTACAACCAGGTGGTTTTATCTTAAAACAATTCCCCTTATTACTCATCTGCTGCATTGTTTTAAATATTGCTTCATACGACATATAGTCTGCATCAAAAATAATCTCAGTATTCGTCAAAGAAGTATTTATTTGGTCACTGAAAAGGGAGGACGGAAGTGATTTTTCATATATTTCAGATAATAAACTCAACAAAGATATATCATCCGTGAAGACTAGCGTATTATTAATGAGCTGAACCTCTCTTTTAGACACCGCTTTTTTTAAAGGATACAACAATCTCGCACTTAAAACACCTCCTTTAACCAATAATTTCTGCCAAGAAGAAAGATTTAATTGCTTCTCGTAAAATATATGCATAGCACCATAAAAACGCTTTAAGTACGTTTTATCTCTTACCGTACTTTCACCCTTATAGTGCAACGTAGAAACAGCACCAAAATAGTGATTTTTAAGACCTGTTTTTTCTATAGAATAAGAGAAATCAATATCTTCTCCATACATAAAATAATCTTCATCAAAACCACCCACTTGATTGTAAACATCACGTTTTAGAAGCATAAAAGCACCAACTAAAATAGACACCTCGCCTTTTTCTTTTTCTGAAATATGACCGGCATAATATCCATTTTTTGATTGCCTCACACCTAGTATTTTTTTTAATGCCACCAAGGGTGTTGGAAGGTTTCTTTTACTTTCTGGTAAAAAGTTACCCGTCCCGTCCATTAAATAAGTACCTAACGCTCCCATATCCTTATGTTTTTCAGCATAAGACAATAGACGTACAAAACAGTTTTCTGTGACAGCTGTATCTGGGTTTAATATACAAACATATTCTCCTTTTGCTAGAGCCACTGCTTGATTGTTTGCGGTTGCAAAACCTACATTATCTTTATTTGCGATTAATGTTATATGCGGAAACTTAGACCGCATCATCTTGCAACTGTCGTCTGGAGAATTATTATCTACGACAATTATTTCTGCCTCGATATTTTTTATGGAACGCGCTACACTAAGCACACACTGTTCTAGAAAGTAGCGCACATTATAATTAAGTATAACAACAGAGAGTTTCAAGAGCTTAGTTGTTTTTTAATGAGTTTTCAAAAGGAATTCTATGTAGTATACTCCTACCCAAGGTTACCTCATCTGCATATTCGAGCTCATCACCTACAGAAATACCTCTTGCAATTGTTGTAATTGTAATTGGATATTTCTCTAATTGTTTAAATATGTAAAAATTAGTAGTATCTCCCTCTAGAGTAGAACTTAACGCAAAAATTAGCTCGTCAACAACACCTTCTCTTACTTTATCTACAAGACTCTGTATTGTTAACTCACTTGGACCTATTCCGTCCATTGGAGAAATTTTCCCCCCTAACACATGATAATGCCCACGATATTGACTAGTATTCTCTATTGCCATAACATCACGAATATCCTCTACTACACAAACAATATTTTTTGTTCTATTAGGATTTGAACAAATTTCACATACTTTAACATCAGAAATATTGTGACAATTAGAACAAAAATTAATGTCTTCACGTAGTTCTTTTATACTTTCTGAAAGGGCTATAGCCTGTGTTTTGGGTTGTTTTAAAAGATGTAACACCAAACGTAATGCTGTACGCTTACCTATTCCAGGTAATTGTGACATTTCATTCACCGCATTTTCTAAAAGTTTTGAAGAAAAATCCATTGGGTGCAAGATAAAAAAAAATGCTTCAGAAATTAACTTCCTGAAGCATTCTTACAATAAATAATTAGTGTTTATTCTTTAATAAACTTTTTAGTAATTGTTCCATTATCTGAAGCAACTCTCATAAAGTAAACACCTGTTCTTAATCCAGAAATGTCTAATGCATGCTCACCATCGATCTGAACATCTTTGTAGTAAGATAAAAGTGCACCTTGTACATCAAAAATTCTTACATCAACAACAGAAGCAACTGGTAACCTTAAATTTATTTCATTAGCAGCAGGATTAGGATATACCTGTAACGTTTCTGCAGTAATAGCATCTACACCCAAAGTAGAATCAAACATTGGTGAGAACCAAGTTCCACGACCATAAGTACCCGCATAAAGTGTACGAGTTTCTGTGTTGATATCCAGCTCATTTACAATCACGTTAGGAAGGTTTGTATTGTAAGGCACCCATTCTTCTAGGTCATTATCAATATAGTAAATACCATAATCCATTCCTAAATAAATACCGTCACGACCATTATGATCCCATATTACACTTAAAGCACTAAAGTTAGGTAAATTCTTTTTATAAACAGCCCATGTTTCAGCACCATCAGTAGAAACAAAAACATTTAATGAAGAAGCTGTTGTTACAACAACTTTATAAGGATCTGCTGGATGAACAGCTACACTGCTTATTCCACCACCAGGAGTAGTCATTTGTTCCCAATCTGTAGCTCCTCCATCTGTTGTTCTATATATATTTGCACCACGAGTGGCATACATTACTTGGTTATCTGATGGTGCTAACTTTAAATTATTAAAACTAGTAGGATAAGACTGAGATACTGATTGCCAAGTATTACCATAAGTGGTTGATTTATAAACTTGATCATAAGCAACATAAATAGCATTGTCATTTCCTTTTTCAAAAGGTGTCACCCAATTACCTTGACCAACACCTGGTTCATTTAAACCTCCATAGGTATCAGAACCATTAACAGATCTATATAGTGTTCCGTATTGACTAGTTCCGAAAACATAGTTGGTATTATCTAAAATAAAAGTTTCCATACCATCTGCTCCTAACCAATCTCTCCACCCGTCATCTTCACGATAGACTGATGTTCCATTATCTTGAGAACCTCCAGAAACCATAACTTCGCTTCCTTGCGCTACTCCAATTTTATATAATTGTTTTATCCCCATTCCAGATGATAGATCTGTATAATAATCTGATGTTATATTTTGAGTGTCTTCAGCTTTAAAAATACCTCCATCTGTACCTGCATACAAATCTGTACCTACAAAAAGTAAAATATCAACATCTGCGTGGCAATATCCTATGTTTTCACTAGAAGAACTACTTATTAACCAATGTGCAGTAATATCAAAACTTAAACCTCCATCAAGAGACATCCATGTATTACCACCACCAAGATGTACTTCATTTTCATCAACAGGACTCACTACAATATCCATATCACGTGGAGCTTGTCCAAATGTATCTATACCATTTAGAGCTAAACCAAAATAGTTAATTGAACTATCTGCTAATTGAGTAAAATTTAAACCCCCGTCTTCAGATTTATATAAAGCTCCAAATCTTGCACCAAGTGCTTCTGTAATAAATAAAACATCAGGATTTGCTGGTGTTACCGCCATCATTTTTGCTCCAGTAGTAAAACCTGTAAGCTGTGTAAAAGTCACTCCATTATCTGTCGACTTATATACGTTTTCACCAGATGCATATACTACAGATGGATCACCCGGTTTAAATTCAATGTCATAACCTCTTGTTGCATTTGAAATTTCTGTCCAAGTTAATCCAGCATCTGCAGATCTATATACACCTTGGTTAGCAACAGAAGCATACATAATATTTGAATCTGTAGGGTGTAATAATATTTTATTCACACTAGAATTTGCTATAGTAGAAAGAAGGTTCCATGTAGCTCCTTGATCTTCTGATTTATAAACATCTCCACCAGAAGAACCAAAATAGTATACATCACTATTTGATTGATCGATTACTAGCGAATACACATATAGATTATTAAAATAATCTGTTAGAGAAGCCCAATTCTGTCCACCATCGGTGCTTTTCCAAACTCCACCAGTTTCTGCACCTACTAAAATATGATCCGTATCATCACCTGCTACAGCAATAGAAGTTATACGTCCCAAACCTGGAGACCATGAAGTATGCGGTTGCATTGATGTTGGGCCTAATTCTTGCCAGTTATCATTTAACACTCCTCTTGTATTAGCTGTTTCGTTTAAATAAGCCTCTTGTCTTTTAAACTCTGCTCTTGTTTCAGCAATCGTTCTAAGATACCCATCCTCATTCATTAAACGCAGTGCATTATACTCCCATCTCTTAAACTGTTTGTAACCTGTACCTTTACCTTTACTTCTGTTTTCAAAATATGCCTCAGCGTTATCTATAATTTCTTGAACAGAGTATGTTTCTGCTTCTATCATTCTTTTATATTCTTGCGAAAAAACAGAACTCGCAGAAAAAGTAATTGCACAGAGTGCCAAAAATAATCTCATAATTAAATAATTTTTAAAAATATGTATGTATTGTTACAAAAAGCTTCCAAAAATATACAAAAAAGTGAATTAGGATAGCCATATTTGCAACATTAACATCTTAAAATTAGAAAAAAAGGAGATTATGCAGCCTAAATATATACTATTACTCATTGCTACCTACTTTGGAATACTGCTGATTATTTCTTTTCTCACCAATAAAGGAGGAAGTAATTCAGATTTTTTTAAAGCAGGGAAAAAGTCTCCTTGGTATTTAGTTGCATTCGGAATGATTGGTGCCTCACTAAGTGGTGTTACATTTATATCTGTACCCGGGGCAGTAGAAACTAATAGTTTTGGATACTTTCAGGTAGTTTTAGGCTACACCATTGGTTATGCCGTAATAAGTCTTGTCTTACTACCTTTATATTATAAATTAAACCTCACCTCCATTTACACCTATCTAGAAGGAAGGTTTGGAAATGCATCTTATAAAACTGGAGCTTCATTTTTCTTATTATCTAGAATTGTTGGCGCGAGTTTTAGACTTTATCTTGTGGCAATTGTTCTTCAGGATTTAGTATTTGACAAATTACCTTTTTTTGGCCAACAAGGAGTTCCATTTTGGGTAACTGTAACAGCTACGATACTTTTAATATGGTTATATACGTTTAGGAGCGGTATAAAAACTATTGTTTGGACAGACACCTTACAAACATTATTCATGCTTACCGCTGTAGGAGTGGGTATATATTATGTCGCTGAAGGCTTAAATCTTTCTGGTGGTGACTTATGGGATACAATTGCACAAAGTGATCTGTCACAGATTTTCTTTTTTGACGATTATAAAAGCGGAAACTATTTCTTTAAACAATTTATCAGCGGTGTTTTTATAGCCATTGTGATGACTGGGCTTGACCAAGATATGATGCAAAAAAACTTAACCTGCCGAAACTTAAAAGATGCTCAAAAAAATGTCTTTTGGTTTACAATTGTACTTACCGTAGTAAACTTTGTTTTTCTAGCATTAGGCCTACTCCTTACTATTTATGCACAACAAAACGGGATTGACGCGCATAAAGACAAACTATTCTCTACCATTGCTGTAGATTCTGGCTTAGGAATTGGGTTTGCAACTTTCTTTTTATTGGGACTTATTGCTGCAGCTTATAGTAGTGCTGATAGCGCATTGACATCATTAACAACATCTTTTAGTATCGATATTCTTGATATTGAGAAAAAACAGAGTGAAGCCCAACAAATTAAAACAAGAAAAAAAGTTCATATAGCAATGTCCCTTACGCTGATTCTTGTGATTGTCTTTTTTAACTATGTCATTGGAGACGCATCTGTGATAAACAAACTATTCACTTATGCTGGATACACCTATGGTCCTTTATTAGGTTTATACGCATTTGGTTTGTTCTCAAAATGGAATATTAAAGATGCCCTCGTACCTTTTGTTGCTATTGTAGCTCCTTTTCTTGGATTTACAATAAGTCATTTTTCAAACGCTTGGTTTGCTTTCGACTTTGGTTTCTTTATATTGATATTAAACGGGGCTTTAACTTATCTAGGTTTAATATTGATTCGTACCCAAAAGGACTAAAGTACAAGCAACTTCAAATTCAATATTATGTTCCTTTAATAATTTATAAAAATCCGGGTTCTCTGTTCCTGGATTAAAAATAACACGCTTAGGGTTTAAAGAAAGTATATATGTATAATAAGCCTCTTGCCTAGAAGGATTAAGGTATAATGTTACCGTATCTATACCTTTAAAATCTTCTTTTTCTACAGAAATTTCTACACCTGCAACCACCCCTTCTTTAAGACCAATTGCCTGAACTGGATGTTCGTAAGTGGTCAATCTATTTATTGCAATGTTTGAATACCTATCTGGGTTTAAACTTGCTCCAATTACTAACGTTTTCTTTTTCATGATCATTTATTTCTAACAAAACTAGCTGAATTAAAAGCCACAAGTAAAGCTTTAACTTTTTTTTACAATTTACACTGTAACATAGGCTAGTATTTTACGTCTTTATTATAGAAACGTTTCTCATTTTGCTGCGAAAAATTTTACGTTGATGGTTAGTGTTAATAATCGCTGCAAAATGCCAAACCCGGAGATCTAGACTCCGGGTTTGTTTTTAACAAGATTTTAATTCTAAAACATGAAACACGGCAATAATTAAATAGTCTTTAAGAAAAATTACTACCACATATATAAATTATTTGAATTAGCCTTTATATAATTATACTTAAGCGTAGTTAATAAAAAGCCTTTTAGTTTTTAAACTAAAAGGCTTTTATTTTTTTAACACTAAAACAAATTCGATAGCAAAGGGATCTTGGATCCTTCAAATTTATTTTCAAAATAGCTTTCTAAATAAACTTTAAGTTAATTACCATTTTATAATAACACTTCCCCAAGTAAACCCACTACCAAAAGCAGCAAGAACAACAAGGTCTCCATCTTTTACTTTTCCTTCTTCCCAAGCCTCAGTTAGAGCAATAGGTATTGAAGCAGCGGTTGTGTTACCGTAACGTTGTATATTATTATACACCTGATCATCTGTTAGCTTAAATTTATGCTGGATCATTTGAGAGATCCTTAAGTTTGCTTGATGAGGCACTAATAAATCTATATCTGAAACATTAAGTTCATTTTCTTCTAGTCCTTCATTAATTACTTCAGCAAAACGAGTAATTGCGTGTTTAAACACAAACTGACCATTCATCACTGGGTAATATGGTATATTTTCTTGTGGATTATCTGCAATGATTTCCGGTACCCAATACCCAGTACTAGGCCCCTGTAATGCCAATTGATCTTTATGCTCACCTTCACTATGTAAATGTGTAGATAAGATTCCGGTTTTATCTTCACTTCGTGATAAAATGGCAGCACCTGCTCCATCACCAAATATCACAGAAACACCACGACCTCTAGAACTTAAATCTAAACCTCCACTATGATTTTCTGACCCTATGACTAATACATTTTTATACATACCAGTTTTAATAAACTGGTCTGCCACAGATAGAGCGTATACAAAACCACTACATTGGTTTCTTACATCTAGCGCAGCTATCGTTCTCATCCCCATTAAATGTTGTACTTCTACCCCTCCACCAGGAAAATACATATCTGGACTAAGTGTAGCAAATACTATCATATCTATATCATCTGGAAGCAATTTAGCGCGATCTAAAGCAATAGTCGCTGCTTTTACTCCCATAATCGTAGTCGAGTTGCCATCTCCTTTCTTAATATGTCTTCGCTCTTTAATACCTGTTCGCTCTTGTATCCAAGCATCATTAGTATCCATCAACTTTGCCAAGTCGTCATTGGTTACTACATTTTCTGGCACGTATTTTCCGAGCCCTATAATTTTTGAAGTATACATACTGATTCATTAAAATATGAATCCGCAAGATAATATTTTCAACTATTGAAATACACAATTAATAATCAGTTTTTATTCAGTTATATTAAAAACAGTTCTAAAAATGCCATGATTATTACGAAAGTCACTACTAACTCTAGCTTTAATAAAGCTTAATTTTAATTAATGACATCATGTCATAAAACAAATAATGGTATTGCTTTTGAATATTTCAGAAACAAATAAATTGAAGTTTAATTTAAAATTCGCCCGCATTTGGGGTAATAAATATGAGCACAGGAACAATTAATGTAGCGGTAGAGAATATTTTTCCGTTAATCAAGAAATTTTTATACAGCGATCACGAGATTTTTTTACGTGAACTTGTAAGTAATGCAACAGACGCAACTTTAAAACTAAAACACCTTACTAATATTGGTGAAGCAAAAGTTGACTACGGAAATCCTAAAATTGAGGTTAAAATAAATAAAGAAGCAAAAACACTTCATATCATTGATCAAGGTATTGGGATGACATTAGAAGAGGTTGACAAATACATCAACCAAATAGCTTTTTCAGGTGCCGAAGAATTTATAGAAAAATATAAAGACACTAAAGGAGAAGATGCTGGTATTATAGGTCATTTTGGTCTTGGTTTTTACTCTGCTTTTATGGTAGCAGAAAAAGTAGAGATTTTCACAAAATCTTTTAAAGACGAACCAGCAGCACACTGGTCTTGTGACGGTTCTCCAAACTACACGCTAGAAGAAACAGATAGAACAGAAAGAGGTACTGAAATCGTTCTTCACATTTCAGAAGATGAAAAAGACTTTTTAGAAGAAAGCAAGATTTCTGGCTTATTAACTAAGTACAATAAGTTTATGCCTATCCCTATTAAGTTTGGGATGAAAACAGAAACATTACCAAAACCAGAAGATGCTAAAGATGAAGATCCTGCACCTACACAAGAGGTAGAAAACATAATTAACAATCCTAATCCTGCTTGGACAAAAACACCTTCAGAATTAAAAGAGGAAGATTATGCTGGTTTTTATCGCGAATTGTACCCAACACAATTTGAAGAACCATTATTCAACATTCACTTAAATGTAGATTATCCTTTTAATCTTACTGGAATTCTATATTTCCCTAAGATGAATGCAGATATGCAAATCCAGAAGGATAAAATTCAATTATACCAAAATCAAGTTTTTGTAACTGACAATGTAGAAGGTATTGTTCCAGAATTTTTACAAATGCTTAGAGGTGTTATAGACTCACCAGACATTCCATTAAATGTTTCACGTAGTTACCTTCAAGCAGATGGTGCTGTAAAGAAAATTTCTAGCTACATCACTCGTAAAGTTGGCGATAAATTAAAGAGCCTTTTTAACGAAAACCGCGAAGACTTTGAAGCTAAGTGGAACGACATTAAAATAGTTATAGAGTACGGAATGCTTACCGAAGATAAGTTCTTTGACAAAGCACAAGACTTTATGCTATATCCTACTGTAGATGGTAAATATTACACATTTGCTGAGTTAAAAGAAAAACTAGCTGCTTCACAAACAGACAAAGATGAAAAACTTGTACTGTTATATGCGAGTGACAAAGAAGAGCAACACAGTTACATCCAGACTGCGATAGACAAAGGATATGAAGTATTACTACTTGATTCCCCTATCATTGCGCACTTAATCCAGAAAATGGAAACAAGTAATGAGAAAGTAAGTTTTGCAAGGGTTGATGGAGATCATATAGACAATCTTATCAAAAAAGACGAAGAGACTATCTCTAAACTAAACGATGAAGAAAAAGAAACATTAAAAACTTTCTTAACAGAAACAATCCCAGCAGATAAGTTTACCGTTCAGCTAGAAGCAATGGATAGTAATGCAAATCCATTTACAATTACAGAACCAGAATTTATGCGTCGAATGAAAGAGATGCAACAATCTGGTGGCGGTGGCGGTATGTTTGGTATGGGAGGATTTCCAGAAATGTATAACCTTATTGTAAATACAAACAATGAGTTAGTTTCTGAAATTTTAACAACCAAAACAGCTGAGAAAAAAGAACGTCTAGTAAGTCAAGCATTAGACTTAGCAAAATTAAGTAAAGGTCTACTTAAAGGAGAAGATATGACTGCCTTTATAAAACGAAGCTATGAGATGATTAAATAACAAACATCTTATTATTTATAAAAATCTGCATACATCACTGTATGCAGATTTTTTTTTATGCCTCAACTAAAACCTAATCATATGAAAAATAAGTTTGCTCTATTTTTTGAAATTTTAAAATAAATTATCTTTTTTATGCTCTTAATCGCATTTTTAAGTACTTTAGTCGAAAATTTAGACCGTTTAACAAATTTAAAAATAAGAAACCCTCCATTTTTTTACTTGTCAAAACCCCACTATTATGACGCTAAAAAACTACTTCATTCTTGCATTCACTGCATTATCGCTAACTTGTTATTCAAACACAAACCTAACTTATCCTAAAAATGACAATCCAATTGGGACTACTTCTACAAAAACAGTAGCACCAATCGCATCTTTTATGATGGCCCCTCCTATGGGATGTTCATTACCCGCCGATGTCTTTTTTACAAATCTATCATCTGGAGCAGATTCTTTTCTTTGGGATTTTGGCGATTTATCTGCATTATCTTCTGAAGCAAACCCTACTCATGCTTACACAGATGTTGGTACCTTTACTATTACTCTTACGGCAACAAACACCACCACAGGAATAGCAGACACCACAACAGAACAGATTATAATAACAGATACCACCACAGATTTCTCTGGAACACCAGTGTTTGGATGTGCACCGCTACAGGTAGATTTTACAGATAATTCTATCGTAAACGGTGGAGCTATTATTAACTGGAATTGGGACTTTGGAGATGGAGGGGTTTCAACCGACCAAAACCCTAGCTATATCTATGATCAACCAGGCTTATACACTGTAACACTTTCAGTTACTACAGATAACGGCTGCCAAAACACATTAACAAGAAATAATTATGTAACTGCTATTGGGCCATTACCGGATTTTCACGCAACCCCTATTGCCGGAAATGCTCCACTTACTGTTGACTTTACTGACGACACAGTATTTCTTGCAAACGCAGACTCTTGGCTATGGGACTTTGGTAATGGAGACACCTCTACAGAACAAAACCCTACATATACATACACCTCTGGATGTGGTGATTTTGACGTAACCTTAACCGTAGTAGATCAAAATGGCTGTTCAAGATCTAAAGTGAAACCCGCTTTTATTTCTCTTACAGATAATATGCTTGATGTAGAGTGCCCAGAAGATTTCACCGTAGGATCAAATGAAAATTGTCAATTTGTTATGGGTGATTATTCTTCTAGCATAACCGTAACAGGTAACTGTAGTGATTATACTTATTTACAAACCCCTCCTCCAGGAACTGCTATTGATGCAAACGAAATCCCTGTTACTATTTTTGTTTCAGACGGAATAAACTCTGTCCTTTGTCAATTTAATATTACGGTAATAGACCAAACCGCACCAACACTTAGCTGTCCAGGAAATCAGTTTGAAAACTTCAATGAAAATTGCGAATTAATAGTTCCAGACTATACCTCAGCAATTAACGCAACAGACAATTGTGACACAGATGTTACTATTATTCAAACCCCTCCTCCAGGAACCATTATAACAAGTTTTACGGAAATAATCTTTTCAGCTACTGATTCGTCAGGGAACACAGGAACTTGCTCTTTTTTCATTACACCTATTGATGATATTTTTCCAGTAATCACGTGTCCAGAAGACCAAACAGAAACCGCAGATGCTAATTGCCAATTTAGATTACCAGATTACACAATTATCACCACTGCAACAGACAACTGTGGCTCCCCTCTTGTTACGCAAAGCCCTGCTCCAGGAACATACATAGGTCTAGGTACAACAGTTGTTACTATTAGCGCTACAGATGGATCCAATACTTCAAGATGCGACTTTAACGTTGAAGTTTTAAATGGAAATATATTAACGGTTAATTGCCCACCATCACAACTAGAAACTGTAGATAACAATTGCGAATTTGTAGTACCAGACTACACCTTATCATCTAGTTTTAGTGGTAATTGTGGCTCAGCATCATTAAGTCAAAACCCTAGCCCAGGTACTGTAGTTAACTCTGGAATATATAACGTAATAATTACAGCAACAGATGGAGCAGGCTCAGAAACCTGTGAATTTACCTTAACTGTTAGAGATGTAAAACCTCCAACAATAATTTGTCCTGAAGATCAAGTAGAAAACGCTAATGGTTCTTGTGAGTTCATTTTACCTAATTATATTCTTTATTCCACAACAGCAGATGATTGTGGTGTAACAAGTATTACACAATCTCCAGCTCCAGGTACTTTGCTTACTACAGGCGTAAATCCAATAACATTAACGGCATCTGATGGCTTTAACACAACCAGTTGTACTTTTAACGTAACCATAGTTGATAATACACCGCCAGAAATTATTTGCCTTAATAATCAACAAGAAAACGCAAATAGTGATTGTCAGTTTTTTATGCCAGATTACATCCCACAAACAACCGTTTTTGACAATTGTAACAACAATCCGACAATTACTCAAGACCCACCCGCTGGTACCGAGGTCTCTTTAGGTGATACAGTTGTAACGATTATAGCTAATGACGGTGTTAATGTTTCAGAATGTCAATTTACAGTTACTGTACTAGACGCAACACCTCCTTCGCTTATTTGCCCAGAAACTCAAACAAGAATCGCTGTTTATAACTGCGCCTATACAATTGAAGATTTTACTGGATTAGTAGTGACTGCAGATGGCTGCACAACACCTATCGTAACACAATCACCTCCACAAGGCACTTTAGTTAGCCCAGGAACTTATGAAATAACCATAACATCTTCTGATGGAATAAATGCTAGTCAATGTGAATTTACTTTACAAGTAATTGATGAGAACCCTCCTACTATAAACTGCCCTAATGATCTAGTAGAAGCTTCTAATGAAAACTGTGAATTAATTTTACCTGATTACTCAAATTACGCAAGCACAACAGACGACTGTGGTGTTATAAGTATTTCACAAATCCCTGAACCAGGTACAATCGTTCCTCTAGGAAATACGCTAATTACCTTAACAGCATCTGACGGTTTTAATGCAACAAGTTGTACTTTTAATATAACGGTACAAGACAATACAGCCCCAGAAATCATCTGTCTTGAAGACCAACAAGAAAGCGCTAATAGCAATTGCCAGTTCTTTATACCTAATTATATCTCACAAACAATCATTTTTGATAACTGTAGTAACAATCCGACGATAACTCAAAGCCCACCTGCAGGTACAGAAGTATCAATAGGTGATACAGTGATTACAATTATGGCCAGTGACGGAATTAATGATTCAGAATGTCAATTTACAGTCACTGTAAATGATGTAACACCTCCTACTATCTCTTGTCCAGAAACGCAAACAAGAAGTGTTACCAATAATTGCCAATATATTGTTGAAGACTTTACAGCATTAGTAGCAACTGCAGATGCTTGCACAACACCTATAGTAACCCAATCACCACCACAAGGTGCTTTAATTAGCACAGGAAACCACCTTGTTGTTATCACATCATCAGACGGTGTAAACAGCAACGAGTGTTCATTTATACTAGAAGTAATTGATGACATTCCTCCTGTAATAAATTTAGCAAATATAGTAGTACAACTTGATGAAAATGGAAATGCTCAAATAACACCAGATGATATTAATGCAGGGTGTAGCGATAACTGTGGAATAGCAGACATTTCAATAGATATAACAGATTTAGATTGCAGCCACATAGGAGAAGTACCTGTTACCTTAACAGTTACAGACATAAATCAAAACACATCTATTGGAGTTTCAACAATAACAGTCATTTCAAATGCAAACCCAAACGCTGTTTGCCAAAACATCACAGTTGTTCTCGATGAAAATGGAATTGGGACAATTGATGGTATAGATCTAAATGGCGGCTCTTCAGGTGCCTGTTTATACACAGCGAGCATCACCACGTTTACCTGTGAAGATATAGGTACTCCTATAGAAGTTATCTTAACAATTGCAAATACGGATGATCCAGGTACAGATTCTTGTACAGCACTTGTTCACGTTGTAGACGCTATTTCCCCAACAATTATATGCCCTTCAGAAACTTTAACGATCGCAGCGCTTGCACCATACGAATTACCTGATTTTGCAGCCATAGGAGAAGTAACCGTTTTAGACAACTGTGCTGAATATGTAAATTATACCCAGTACCCAGAACCAGGAAGTTATGTAGAAGCTGGAGAAACAGAAATTACCGTAACAGCTACAGACCCAAGTCAAAATGAAATGAGCTGTACATTTATGATTTTTGTAGACCCCGCTTTAAATGCAGAATCATTAACAACAATAAACAGTATTACGTTATTTCCAAATCCAGCATTAGATGAAATAAGCATTTCTAATCCTTCAAATATTTTAATACAAGACATAACGATTCTAGATATGGGAGGGAGAATTGTACAACAGCAAAGCTTGAATAGTACAAGCAACGACAATTCGCTGTCTATTTCAAAACTAGCGAGTGCTACTTATTTTGTTTCAATTGTCACAGAAAATGGAAATAAAATGATTCAACTTATAAAACACTAGCATTAATAAAGTTAACAATTAAGGTCTCGTTATTTTTTTTTTTAAAGCGAGACCTTTTATAACATTAGATTTTACTTTTTAAAAAAGCTGCGACAAACACACACTCAAAAAAACATATCATGTGCAAAAGTCAAACTCTTATTTATTTTTTTGTAAAAACGATTGCTAAAAAAGATAAAAACAGTATTTTTGCAGCCGCTTAACTCTAGAAGTTAGGCAATCCTTTATTTCAACCTCTGGCGAGAAACGTGAATAGTTGCTATAAAGTTAATTATCAAATTAATAACCATGGAAGAGTTAATTAAATTTGTTCAAGACGAATTTGTAACGAAAAAAGATTTTCCAGAATTTTCAGCAGGAGATACAATCACTGTATTTTACGAAATTCGTGAAGGAGAAAAAACAAGAACTCAGTTTTTTAGAGGTGTTGTAATTCAAGTAAAAGGTACTGGAGTAACAAAAACTTTTACTATCAGAAAAATGTCTGGTACTGTAGGTGTTGAACGTATATTCCCTGTGAATATGCCAGCTTTACAGAAAATTGAAATCAATAAAAAAGGTAGTGTACGTAGAAAACGTATCTACTACTTTAGAGGTCTTACTGGTAAGAAAGCTCGTATCAAAGAGAAAAGATACTAGTAGTTTACTTGTTCAAAACTCAGCGTCCTTCAAATCATTTGAAGGACGCTTTTTTTATGCATAAATGCTAAAACATAAAAAGAAAAAAAACTGTATTAGATTTGATTAAACCTAAGCAAGTGTGTCTTTTTATATAAAGAAAGCCACACAACATATCATAATACACCGAGTTCTGAATTTTCAGATACCAAATAAGACTGTTCAATTAGTAAAAATCATGATATATTTTAAAGCAGATTACTTCCATAATAAGCACATCGTTCCCTATTCAAGAACTCATTAATCTCAAAATAAAACAAATAAGTAGTTATTTTTAAGACAATTACTTATCGATATTTTAACAAGCTTTTAATTTAATTTTTTAACATAAATCATTAACTTGTCAGCAAATTTATTTTAAAAAAATCATGAAAAACATAACAACACTTGGTCTTATTTTTTTACTTAGCACTCCTCTATTTGCTCAAGTAGGAACTACAAACATGACCCTCACTAATTTACAGAACACTCAAATCGACCTAGAACAAAAAAGAGAAACATACGGTCTAAACGATATGCAACTTAACGAACTTGAGGGGTCTCCGTATACAAACAGTAACTTTAGAGTAGGAAATCTCTATAAAAATAATACTATAGTCAAAAAAAATGTACTGTTACGTTATAATGCATTTTCAAGACAGATTGAAATAAAAAACAATCAAGACTCAGATAACGATGACTACGGATCATTAATCAAAGATTCTGATATTCAAGCTTCTATAAATGGTAATAAGTTTATCCTTATTCCTTTTGAAAACTCAGACGAAAAAGGAGATTATTACGAAATTTTATCTCACGGAGCAACCTATGACCTTTACAAGAAAACTAATGTAAGATTTGTTGAGCCTTATATTGCAAAAACATCATACGAAAAAAATAAACCAGCAAAATTTATACAATCTCACGTTTACTATCTTTCATCAACTAGTGACAAAAAACTACTAGAACTCCCTACTAGTAATAGAAAAATAATAAAATTATTAGGAGAAAAAGACAAAGACATAAAAAGCTTCATTAAATCAAACGATATTGATGTAAGTGAAGAGGGAGACTTAATAAAAATAGTAAAAAGATACGATAGCTTATTTCAGTAGTCATATGCTTTGATTATCAATTTATCAAAGAAAAGGGTTGAATTTTATCAATAAAATTCAACCCTTTTCTTTTTACCCTAGAAAAACATATAATTAATAATTTATTCAAAAGGAATGAGTAAATAAAAACATCACATTATTAATTATCATGAACTTTAAAATGCCTTTTCAAATCCTTATATTTGTACATCTTAAAAACTAAGATTTTTTCAATTAAATAATATTAGATATATGTCAAAAATCGCTAAAATAATCTACACAAAAACAGACGAGGCACCAGCATTAGCCACACAGTCTTTCTTACCTATAGTAAAAGCCTTTACAGGACCATCCCAAATAGCTGTTGAAACAAGAGACATATCTCTTGCAGCTCGAATTTTAGCAAATTTTCCTGACTTTTTAAAACCAGAACAACGTGTTAACGATGCATTAACAGAACTTGGAAAACTAGCCGTAAGTCCTGAAGCAAACATTATTAAGTTACCAAACATTAGCGCTTCGGTACCACAATTAACCGCTGCCATTGAAGAGTTACAAGCTAAAGGCTTTGCAATTCCAGACTATCCTGAAGAACCAAAGTCAGCCGAAGAAAAAGAAATTCAAGCTACATATAATAAAATAAAAGGTAGTGCTGTAAATCCTGTTCTTAGAGAAGGAAACAGTGATCGTAGAGCGCCTAAAGCTGTAAAAAACTACGCAAAGAAAAACCCACACAGAATGGGAGCTTGGAGTAAAAACTCTAAAACTCACGTTTCAACTATGAGTGAAGGTGATTTCAAAAACAATGAGCAATCTGTTACAATAGAAAATGAAGGCGTTGTAAAGGTGGTCTTAAACACTACTTCTGGTAAAGAAATAGTTCTTAAAGAAAAAACAGCTGTATTAAACGGTGAAATTATTGACGCAACAGTAATGAGTAAAAAGAAATTACTTGCCTTTTTAGAAGCGCAAGTAAATGATGCCAAAGAACAAGGCGTTCTTTTCTCTTTACATATGAAAGCAACTATGATGAAAGTGAGTGACCCTATTATTTTTGGTCACGCTGTTAAAGTTTTCTTTAAAGATGTTTTTGAAAAACACGGAGCTGCATTAGATGCTGCTGGTGTAGATGTAAAAAATGGATTTGGCGACTTAATAAATACACTACCAGAACTTGACGAAACATTAAGAGCAACTATTGAAGCCGATATTGCAACAGCAATAGAAAATGGTCCAGACATAGCAATGGTAGATAGCGATAAAGGTATTACTAACCTACACGTACCAAGTGATGTTATTATTGATGCTTCAATGCCTGCGATGATTAGAACATCTGGTCAAATGTGGAATGCAGCAGGAAATCAACAAGACACAAAAGCAGTAATTCCAGATAGTAGTTATGCCTCAATCTATCAAGCTACAATAGATTTCTGTAGAGAAAATGGTGCCTTTGATCCAACTACAATGGGAACAGTTCCTAATGTAGGTTTAATGGCTCAAAAAGCTGAAGAATATGGATCTCACGATAAAACATTTCAGATGCCTGAAGCAGGAACTGTAAAAGTGATCGATCAAGAAGGAACTACTTTAATGGAGCATTCAGTAGAAGAAGGTGATATCTGGCGTATGTGTCAGGCAAAAGATCTACCTATTCAAGATTGGATAAAACTTGCAGTTTCTAGAGCAACAGCAACAGGATGGCCTTTAGTTTTTTGGCTAGATGAGAGTAGAGCTCATGATGTTGAAATAATTAAAAAGATAAACAAATATCTACCTAACCACGATACATCTGGACTAGATATTAAGATTTTATCTCCAGAAGAAGCTACACACTTTACATTAGCTAGAGTGAAAGCTGGTGAAAACACAATTTCAGCTACAGGTAATGTTTTAAGAGATTACCTTACAGACCTATTTCCTATTTTAGAACTTGGGACTAGCGCAAAAATGTTATCTATTGTACCATTAATGAACGGTGGTGGTTTATTTGAAACTGGAGCTGGTGGTTCTGCACCAAAACACGTTCAGCAATTTGTTGAAGAAGGACACCTAAGATGGGATTCTCTTGGAGAATTCTTAGCCTTAGCAGTTTCTTTAGAACATTTAGGTAAAACCAACAATAACAATAATGCTATAAAATTAGGTGAAGCGCTAGACGAAGCAACTGAAAAATTACTCGAAAATAAAAAAGGTCCATCTCGTAAAGTAAACGAGATTGACAATAGAGGAAGCCATTATTATTTAGCTAGATACTGGGCAGAAGCACTTGCTGAAGGAAATGATGAAGTGTTAAGCAAACGTTTTACTCCAATTGCAGACAGACTAAAAAACAATGAGTCGATTATTATAAATGAACTGAATGCAGCACAAGGAAGCAAAGTAGATATAGGTGGTTATTACTACCCAACAGACGAGCTTGCAGCTTCGCAAATGAGGCCAAGCAAAACTTTTAATGCAATATTAAACGATATTGAATAATAAAAACAAAGGCCTTCTGTTAATCAGAAGGCCTTTTATCTTATGAAGCATTTTTTTCTATTTATTCTTTTCACAGTAGCAGCAATTTCTGTTTCTGCTCAAGAAAAATTCACAATTAGTGGTACTGTTATCGAAAACGAAACAGGCGAAACTTTAATTGGTGTAAACGTTCTTGTACCTAGTTTACAAATGGGAGCTGTAACAAACGAATATGGTTTTTACTCAATAACATTACCTAAAGGCACACATGAAATTTATTTCAGTAGTATTGGCTTTAACACCATAGTCGAAACAATTAACCTAACAAAAAACACTAGTTTAAACAAATCTTTATCTGAAGATTCTCAACAACTTGATGAAGTAGTGTTAAGCGTTGATGTAGAAAAAATAAATATTAGAAAGCCACAAATGAGCGCAAATTCGCTAACAGCGAATACAATAAAAAAAATACCCGTAGCTCTTGGTGAGGCAGATGTCTTAAAAGCTATTACACTACTTCCCGGAGTCACAAACACTGGTGAAGGCGCAAGTGGTTTTAATGTTCGTGGTGGAGCTGCAGATCAAAATTTAATCCTTTTAGACGAAGCGACACTCTACAATTCTTCACATTTATTTGGTTTTTTCTCTGTATTCAATCCAGATGCTATAAAAGATCTTACATTATATAAAGGAGGAATACCTGCAAGATACGGTGGCCGTGTTTCATCTGTACTTGATATATACCAAAAAGATGGTAATAAAAAACAATTTAAAGCTACTGGTGGTCTTGGTCTTATTGCCAGCAGGTTACTAATTGAAGGGCCTATAATTAAAGATAAAGCTTCATTCTTAATTGGTGGCCGTAGTAGCTATGCTCATTTATTTTTACCATTATTCGACATCGATAGTAAAGCCTTGTTTTATGATCTTAACACAAAGATTAGTTATAATTTAGACCAAAACAATAAACTCTTTTTATCAGGTTATTTTGGTAGAGATGTATTTAATATAAGTGATTCATTTTCAAACTCCTTCGGAAATACTACGGTAAATATTCGTTGGAATCATTTGTTTTCTGAAAAGTTATTTTCAAATCTATCAGTGATATATTCTGATTATTATTATGGTTTAGAATTAAAATTTCTAGAATTCCAATTTGATAGTGGTGTACAAAATTTTAATGTAAAATATGACTTGCGCCATTATATTTCAAATGATGTAAAATTAAGATATGGGTTAAATAGTATTTATTATAAGTTTAATCCTGGTGATGTTCAACCAACAAGTAGCACCTCTGGAGTAAACCCTTATAAACTTACAGATAAATTTGCCTTTGAAAACGCTGCGTATATAGAAGCAGAAGCAGAATTATCAGACAAATTATCCATTCAAGGAGGCGTTAGGCTATCTACTTTTAATCGCTTAGGTCAAGAAGAGTTAAACCTATACCTAGATGATAACCCAATACTTTTTAATGAAACATTAAACATTTACGAAAAAGCAGACCCTATTGAAAGTCTGTCTTTAAGTAAAAACAAAACAATGAAGTCCTTTGCTAATCTAGAGCCTAGGTTTGCAGTTGCGTATCAATTAGATAACAAATCTTCTGTAAAAGCAAGTTATAACCGAATGACGCAATACATACATTTAATTTCAAATACAACATCACCTACACCATTTGATATTTATGCGCCAAGTGGAAAATATATAGATCCACAACTAGCAGATCAAGTTGCTATAGGATATTTTAAAAATTTTGAAGATTATTCGCTTGAAGTAGAAACCTATTACAAAGAAATTCAAAACAGAATTGACTATGTTGACGGATCTAATCTAATTGCAAATAACGCTGTTGAACAAATTATATTAAACGGAGAAGCTAGATCTTATGGACTAGAAATTTTATTTAAAAAAACAACTGGAAAATTTCAAGGTTGGGTTGCATACACTTTATCTAAAAGTGAACAAAGAACCCCCGGAAGAACTCCAGAAGAAACAGGTATTAATAATGGAGAATGGTATCAATCAGGTTGGGATAAAACTCACGACTTGTCTATCACCGGTCAGTACGAACTTTCAGAAAAATGGTCATTTGGAGCAAATTTCATATATCAAACAGGGCGTCCTACCACATATCCAAACGGACAATACGATTATAACGGAGAAGTAATCCCTGTATACGAAGATAGAAATAGTAGCCGTCTTCCTGCTTTTCACAGAATGGATCTTTCAGCAACATGGACACCAAAACCTAAAAACGATAAAAGGTGGCAAGGTGAATGGGTCTTTAGTTTGTACAATGTATATGGACGTAAAAATGCTGCTTCTATTTCTTTTGCAGAAAATACAGACAATGGATTAAACGAAGCTACAAGACTATCCATCTTTGGCCGTATTCCAGCAATAACTTATAACTTTAAATTTTAAACTATGAAAAAGTTATGTACCCATTTATTTTTCTTAGCAACCTTAGTCGCTTGTGAAGACGTTGTAGATATAGATTTAAATACAGCTGAACCTAGATTAGTCATCGAAGCTAATATTAACTTATTAGAAAATGGCACTTCAAATTCAACAGTTAAACTTACAACCACAGCACCCTTTTTTGACAATGAAATACCATTTGTAACAGATGCAAAAGTTGAAATTATAAGTAGCCAAGGTGTAGAATACCCTTTTACATATTTAAACAATGGAGTTTATGTTTCTGAAATAATACCTGAAGAAAATATAAACTATACATTGATAATTGAACATGAAGGTGAAATTTATAAAGCTACAGAACAATTGCATAGAACAAACCCAATAGAATTTGTTGAGCAAAAAAATGATGGTGGTTTTACGGGAGAAGATATTGAACTTAAAGCCTACTTTAATGACACACCTGGTATAGATAATTTTTATTATTTCGAAACACTCTCAGATCGTGGTAATGATTTGGATGTTTATGATGATGAATTCTTTGATGGAAACCTTATCTTCAGTCTTTATCTAGCAGAAGATCTTTCTCCAGGAGATGTAGTCACGTTTAACTTATACGGAATAAATCAGCAATATTATAACTTCATGTTTTTACTGTTACAACAAACAGGAGGAGGCGGTGGTCCATTTGACACGCAACCTGCAACAGTAAGAGGGAATATGATTAATGAAACTGACGCTTCTAATTTCCCTTTTGGATATTTTAGAATTTCTGAATTATCTACTTTTCAATATACAGTAGAGTAACTTCTTAATAGAAAACCAAGCACCTTTATGGATTTTATAAAAACAACAGAAAAAGATTCAAACTATAACTCCTTAGAAAAAATGAGTATAGATGAGATTCTTGTTTCAATTAACAAAGAAGATCAAACGGTAGCATACGCTGTAGAAAAAGCGATTCCACAAATAACAAAATTAACAACTATAGTTTCTGAAAAATTAAAAAATGGAGGACGCCTCTTTTACATTGGAGCTGGTACAAGCGGTAGATTAGGTGTAGTAGATGCCAGCGAGTGCCCACCCACTTTTGGTGTAGACCAAGGTATTGTTGTTGGCCTAATAGCCGGTGGTGATAAAGCAATCAGAAATGCAGTGGAGTTTGCTGAAGACAGTAATAACCAAGGTTGGGATGATTTAAAAAAAGAGAAAATTACAGACAAAGACATAGTTATTGGTATTGCCGCATCTGGCACAACACCTTACGTTATTAGCGCATTAAAAGCTTGTAACGAAAGAAACATAGTTACTGGTTGTATTACCTGTAATCAAGGCAGTCCATTAGCTTTAACAGCATTACTTCCAGTGGTTGTAGTTGTGGGACCTGAGTTTGTAACTGGAAGCTCAAGGATGAAAGCAGGTACTGCTCAAAAACTAGTTTTAAATATGATTTCTACTACGGCTATGATTCAACTAGGCCGAATTAAAGGAAATAAAATGGTTGACATGCAATTGTCTAATACAAAATTAGTGGACCGCGGTATTCGCATGATTATGGGCGAGATTAATGTAGACAGATCAAAAGCAGAACAACTGTTATCCAAATACAAAAATGTGCGTACTGCAATTAATAACTTTAAAAATGACTAAACACAGTGATAAAAAAATGATTGGAAAGGGTATTAAATTTTTAGCTATTGCCCTACCCTTATTGTTTCTAAGTCCGTATTTACTTACCATGGCTTTTTTAAATAAAGAAGTAACAGCATTCTATATATTCTTAATACTAGGGATTATTGCTGGAGGATTTGCTATTTGGGCAATCTTTAAAGCACTCACTACTTTTATGAAAGCGATATTTTAGTGAAAATCTTATAAAAGATTAAGAGTAAAAAAAGTTATCATTAAATTAATACTGCGAAAAAAATTTGACGATATTAAAAAACAAAAAATCATTTTTTTAAACTGGTAGATTGATTGGTCATTTTAAAATACTTTTCCAATACAAGAAAGCAAATTGCATCTTCTCTTTTTTTATTCTTAAATTGGTTTACATACTCATGAGCGTTATTGATTATCGCTAAAGCTTCCTTTACATTTTCAGAATAATAATTTAGTTTCTCTTCAAGATCAGAAAAATCATCTTTAATTTTTATATAATGGAAATCTGGGATGAGAGTCCCTTCCATAAACCAGGTTTCAAATTTTGGTTTTGTCATAACAGCAATAGAGTTTGATGACATTACCCATTTTAAGTTAGTAGCAACATCATTACCCTCAAGACTTAAAATAAATTTATAATCTAATTGCTCTTCAATAGTCATTCTATTAACAAACCAATCTGGATTTAATTCATTATCGTTTACTTTACCTATATCACATAGCGGATGTGAAAAATATTGTTTTAAAAAATTAATTCTATTTACTTGTAGTGGATGAACTTTTCCTCTACTAACAAGCATGTTTTTTTTATCATTAAATTGCTTAGCATCTTCTATAAAAAGAAAATGACGAATTTTATTTAACTTGAACAGTACTGAATTATAATTATCAACTTGGACAGGTCTACTCTTAGTTATTGATGGAATTTCAGGAACGTGTGTTATATCACCAAAGAGAACAGACATCTTATTGCTATCACGAAAAAATCTAGAATACTGTCTTAAATCAAAAAAATAGGTATTACGTTTTCTCTTATATATATCTGTAAGAGAATCTACACTTTCATCTAATATTATGTCATTTTCAATTTTGTTATAATAATCAACTCTTGAATTAATATAAACTTCATCGTTTTTATTTAAAAAAAAAGGATTTTTTAAAACTTTAGACGCAAATAAAAAACGAGGTAGTATAAGCAGGCTATAATTTTTAAGATAATAAAGTAGCTTACTGTTTTTATGTTTACCCGAAATACGCTTTAACTCCATACATTACAAAAGTGTTACTTTTAAACTGAAACAAAAAAAGAAAAATTAAATTATTGTCTTTTAAAATAAGTAATATACTTCAGCAGAATCTTATAATAAAAGCTTATAAAACACACTTCAAAGTTGTGAAAAATGTAGAACTTTTTCTGTGTAGGTTAACCAAATTGTTACCTAAAAAGAACAGGTAGGATTAATTAAATTTCTTTAATTACTATTCAAAGTAACGACAATGTGTTTATAGTAATGGGTAATAAAAAGAAATAGTTAGTTTTTATTGCAAAAAAAAAGACTCAATCGTTAGATTGAGTCTTTTAAAGAAGGCGGCGACCTACTCTCCCACGAGTGCAGTACCATCGGCGCAAACGGGCTTAACTTCTCTGTTCGGAAAGGTAAGAGGTGAGCCCCGTCGCTATAACCACCTTAGTTTTATGACATTGTTAATTTCTTAACTTGGTCACCCTACTAGCCGTAGGGAAATAACATAACATATCGAATAAGAATAGGAAAAAAGTGTATAATGTAAAAACAAATAATCATTGTAAGCAAAGAGTTAGCTTCTGTCCGCCAAAGGCGGACAGAAAGCGGTGTACATAAGCTTATGGGTTATTAGTATCACTCGGCTACAGACATTACTGCCCTTACACCTATGACCTATCAACGTGGTAGTCTCCCACGACCCTTTAAAGAAATCTCATCTTGTGGTGGGTTTCGCGCTTATATGCTTTCAGCGCTTATCCCTTCCCGACGTAGCTACCCAGCAGTGCTCCTGGCGGAACAACTGGTACACCAGCGGTCAGTCCAACTCGGTCCTCTCGTACTAGAGTCAGATCCACTCAAATTTCTTACGCCCACTGTAGATAGAGACCGAACTGTCTCACGACGTTCTGAACCCAGCTCGCGTGCCACTTTAATGGGCGAACAGCCCAACCCTTGGGACCTTCTCCAGCCCCAGGATGTGACGAGCCGACATCGAGGTGCCAAACCCCCCCGTCGATATGAGCTCTTGGGGGAGATCAGCCTGTTATCCCGGAGTACCTTTTATCCTTTGAGCGATGGCCCTTCCATGCGGAACCACCGGATCACTATGCTCTACTTTCGTACCTGATCGACTTGTAGGTCTCTCA
>ABCO01000006.1 GCA_000170815.1 unidentified eubacterium SCB49 | reverse complement strand
TATAAAAAGTTTCCTCTTTATAATCATACGCTGTCAATTTCAATATGTCAATGAACTATCCTGTTAAGGATAAAAATTTTAATCTTATTTCATAAAACTAAAACCTCTTTGTCGATGCGAAGGAATCGAACCCTCTTTGTATTTCCAAATCACCTTTTACTAAAACACTTAATTCTCTAAGCGGCTGCAAATATACTACTGTTTTTTAAACTAGCAACCTTTTTGAAAAAATATTTTAATTAAATTTTAAAGAACTTAAACAACTTAAAAATCTCAACTCTCATTGCTTTTCTAAGCGGCTGCAAATATACTACCGTTTATCCTTAAACACCAAACTTATTTGAAGGTTTTTAATGATTATTTTTAATAAAAATCATACAAGGCTACTTATTAAGTGTTTACACGTCTATTATTAAGCAACAAAATTCAACTTGATTAAAATTTCCGAAGAAAGAAGGACTAACAAGCTAAATGTCAACAGGGGCATCGACTTTATTAAGACTAGACTCTATACAATTTTAACCTAGCAAGTATTAAGTGTAGGATCAAACTAAACAAACCACTATTCTTTTGAATATCTTACCCGCACTAATTACATTTGTTATCCTTAAAATCATTTGACATTGATATATATTCAACTTTTTCTACTCGTAGTACTCTGCTTAATCATCTTAAGCTTTAGTAAAAATAAATGGCTTACGATTGTTTTATCCATTTTTATGGGATTATTTATAACGCTAGAAACTGTTTCAATTAGCCTTACAGGCAATCTCATAGATTACCGGTTTTTAGAGAATGCCAACTTAAACGACGCATGGTCAGTGAAGGAGTTTTACTCAGAGGAGATCTTAAAAGGACTACTTCTATTTATAGTAACCATCCCAGGTCTAATTATCATTTCAAAAAAAATAAGATTATTAAAAATCACAAAAACATTTTATTTTCTAGCTGGGTTATTATGTTTAGCAGTCATTTCGATTCCTAAAGAAAGTGTCTTTAATGAGCTCGCTCAAGCGTACAGCATAAAAAATAGCGACGTAGCCCTCTTTGAAGATGCTCTGGCAGAGATGGGAATTGACCAAGACAGTTACATTACAGCTGATAAAATAGAAGCTACTCCCGGTAAAAACATTATTGTATTATCATTAGAATCACTAGAAAGAGGATATTTAGAAGCGCCATTACAATCATTAACCCCTAACCTAAATAAATTATCCCAAGAGTATAATCTTTTAGACATGCACCCCAACAAAGGGAGCGACTGGACGGCCGGCTCTATATACACCTCAATTACCGGTGTGCCAGCTTACTTTAGATCTAAAAAGCACGACGAGTTTAAGAACACCAATTTCACAAATTTAGGAAATTTAGGTACCGTTTTACAAAAAGCAGGTTATGACATGACTTATTTACTAGCGAACAAAGAGTTTTCTGGTCTAGACCTTATGTTATCGCATTTTGGGTTTACCGTAAAATCTGAAGCAGACCTTCCCTACCCTAAGGCTGACGGATTCTGGGGACTGCACGATAAAGAACTTTTTGAAGCTGCAACAAATGAAATAATAGAAAAAAGTAAGCAAGAAAAACCATTTGCCATATTCCTTAATTCAATATCGGGTCATTTTCCTAGCGGTGTTTACGACGAAAGAATGGAATCTGTATTACCTGCACAAGAATCTAAATTAGCTTTTATGGCTACGGCGGTTGACCATTATATAGGTAACTTATTTAAGGTATTGAAGGAGCAAAATATTTTAGAAAACACAGTAGTATATATATACCCTGACCATTTATTTATGGACGACATTAATAAAGAAATCCCTTCTTTTCCTGAAAAACGTGATCTTTACCTTTTAACAACTGTAGACAAAGAGACCACTCTACCTAACACGGATAACTTACATCAAATAGATATTCCTAGAATAATAATAGAAGGTGCAGAGATCAAAACAAACGCCACTTTTTTGACAGATTATATAAAGGATGAAGATGTAGATGAATTTATCAGCAAGAACACAAAAAACATACTTGCTCTTAATGAACCGGTTGATAAACGTTTTGACTTTTCTAACAACATTAATCTCACCTTAAGTGATGACAACACCATTACCATCTCACAGGAAGATGGATCAAAAAGAGTCTTTAAGGATGTCGAAGAAAATAAATTATACCGTGTCTATTTTGATATAGACATGAATATCATTAAAATAAAACAAGTCACTGAAGCCGAAGCTTTTTGGAGAGGCAAAACTATGGGTCTTCTTTTTTCAATCAACAAAAATTACATTTACGGCCACTTATTTAAAAACAAGAAATTAGGAATCACTAAAAGAGGTGAAAGCAAAATCAATTTTGATTTTGAAGAAATTTCAGTTTTTGACGATTGGAATTTGTTTCAACCCAATGAAAAATTTGACAGCTGGATTTTATACCTTAAAAGTGTAGGTTATAAATCCATACCACATAGAGGCAAAAGCTACATAAGCGTGCGTTCAAAAAAAACAGAAATTAAGCGAGGACTAAATGTAATTTTTGCAAACGAGCATAAATTCAAGACAATAAACTTTGACACGTATCATAATAAGGAAGAATTAAAAAGATTCATAACAACTATTGATAGTTTAAAGAATAAAAATACATCTTTTGCTATTGTTGTTCACGATACTGCGGGTGAAGACCTAGAAAACTTTAAACATGAATTAAACGATCTAGGTATGACTAAGCTTGCCAAATTAAAAAACAGAGAAGCTTACGTATCTGTTTATGACAATGATTTAAACTATTTTGTAGAAACCTCAGGCTTAAAGAGTGTTTTTAAAGAAATGAACCTTTCTATTTTAGAAAAAAAACCTAAAACAAAGTTAAGAAAAGACACCTCAAGATTTATTGCTCACGGCGGCGGAAAGATAAATAACGACAAATCTACCAACTCTCTAGAAGCCTTAAACCACAATTACAATAAAGGATTTAAACTATTTGAGTTAGACATCATAGAAACATCAGATGGAAAATATGTTGCGGCTCACGACTGGAAAACGTGGCAAAACAAAACTAATTTTAAAGGAACACTCCCCCCAACTGAGGCTGAATTTAAAAAAAATAAAATCATTGGAAAATACACCCCTTTAACAATTGAAGATATTAATGATTGGTTTTTAAAACACCCTGACGCAATATTAATAACAGATAAAGTGAATGACCCACAACGATTTGTTCCATTATTTGTAGACCGAAATCGTTTATCTATGGAATTATTTAGCGTAGACGCTATTGAAAAAGCAAACGAACTCAACATTAAAAGCATTTTAATGTCAAACAACTTAATTAGATCGAAGAAGAATGAAATTTTCCAATTTATCGAAGCGCACAAAATAAAATATCTTGCTGCTTCTAGAAAATATGTTCAAGAGAACCTTGAATTATTTACAAAATTGGAAAACCAAAACATTAAAACATATGTATTTCACATTAATTTTGAGAAAGGTAAAAATGAAGAATATGTATTTAATAATGAAATAGGACCTGTCTATGGCTTATATGCAGATAACTGGACATTTGAATAGACAATCCACAAGTGCTTTTATATTTATTTTTCGCAAGTAGATTTCTTTGGAAATATTCTTGATTGACAAGATATATCTACCTAGCAATAGCTTTAAAAACTTTTATGAAAAAACAGCAAATCATTTTTAGTATAATTTTGCTCTTGAGCATTCTTGTAGCATTTTTTTACACTAACTATAAGGATAGCCCAAAAACCATAGTCATGATGGTGAGCAAAGAAATGTCTAAAAGCCATATGACAATCTATGGATATCCAGGTAAAACTACTCCCTACTTAGAAGAATTAAAAGACAATAATGATCTAATCGTTTTAACTAAAGCATTTACCAACCATTCAAAAACCGCACAAAACACAAAAGCATTATTACGCTACAATACCAGCCAATCTATATTAGATATCTATAAGAAAGAAAAATATGATATTTATGCTTTCGGAAGCAACATAAAACAATTAGAAGATCAAAACTTAATAAAGATTCCTAGCTCCTCTATGTTGATAGAACAACTGGGTAAAACATCAACAAAAGACAGATTGTTCTTTATTTATTTGAATGAAGATACAATTATTGAATGCGACACCAGCAAAAACCCAAACCTACATACAACGCAAGGCTATATTGGTAAAAAGAAACTTACTAAAAAGAAACTACTTCAAGAAGTAAATACGTCACTCCTTAGTTTTGATTGTCTTATCAAAGAACTAGTCGATACGATGCAACAGCAACCAACGAATGATAATTCACTTTGGTATATCGCAGAACGCGGGATAGATATTAATATTGGGAATAAAAATTATTTAGGGTTTAATACTGCCTATGTCCCAGCATTTATATGGATGAATAAAAGCAGCATATCCCATAACAAAGAAGCCTATCAAGGTCTTACATCCAATAAAACCAAACATTTTAGTACAGAATATTTTGCCAACACGATAACTCAGTTTTCACTTCCTAAATTAAAAGGAATTAAAACTCACAACTTAGCGTCAAAAGATTATCAAATTAACACCGACAGCTTAAGTATATTTAAAGGTCGACGAAAATTTAAAAATCGTGAAAACAAATTTTTCTATCAGCAAAACAGCGCATTAATTATTAAAGAGCTTAATCAAGAAGAAAGAATATTTCCGCATCGAATAAACTCAATAGCAAAGCTTAATGAGATATATAATGACGGTTTTCGTTCCTTTGAGCTAGACGTAATATTTGACGAAAATGGGAGTAATAACATTTTGGTTGGGCACGATATAGAAGATACAGATATAACACTACATACATTTCTACAAAATGCACCTTTAGAAAGCACTGACAGAATATGGCTAGACTTCAAAAACCTCAATACTAATAACGAAACAAATGTTTTTACAGCACTCCAATCACTAGACAAAGAGTTTGGTTTAAAAAATAAGATACTATTAGAGACTAATTGTACAGCACCACTAGTATCAAAATTTAGCAAAGCAGGATGGAACACCTCCTACTATTTGCCTACAACTAGATTATTACAATACATTAACTCAAACGATTCACTCCAACTAAAACAAACAGCACAAACAATAAGCGAACAAATCTTAGTTCAAAATCTTAATGCTATATCATTTGACAATAGACTATACACATTTGTAAAAGACCTTGTAGAACCCAAAATTCAAGACTCCATAAAATATCACATATGGTTTGGCCCGAGATTAAAGGATCCCGATTTCTCAAAAAAACTACAAAGGCTCCCCTTTTTCAATGACAAAAGAGTGTATACTATTTTATGTAATTATGAATCTGAATTCAACCTATAACTAGCGTAAATTACACCTATTCTAAAGCAAACCTTGGCATAAACAATCAAGAAAAAAAATCGGAATTTTGTCTCAATATAAGTTTGTAAACCACAAGCCAAGCTACTATCTTTGCATCCACAAAATTCAAGACATGATCAAAGTTACCCTGCCAGATGGCAGCATAAAAGAGATGGAAAATGGCAGCACCGTAATGGATGTTGCTATGAGTATTAGTGAAGGTTTAGCGCGCAACGTACTTTCTGCAACCTACAATGGAGAAACCGTTGAGACCGCTACCACACTTACAGAAGATGGTAATCTTGTATTATTTACTTGGAATAATGACGAAGGAAAAAAAGCATTTTGGCACTCTTCTGCACATATACTTGCACAAGCATTAGAAGAGTTATACCCAGGAGTAAAACTTACAATAGGACCAGCAATTGAAAATGGTTTTTATTATGATGTTGACTTCGGAAACACTCCTTTTGTTGAGAAAGACCTCGCAGATGTAGAGAAAAAAATGCTTGAAATAGCAAGAGGAAAGCATCCTTTTACTTTAAGAGCTACATCTAAAGCAGACGCACTTGATTTTTACAAAAAACAAGACAACGAATATAAAGTAGAACTTATTGAAAATCTTGAAGACGGAACAATCACTTTCTGTGATCATGATTCTTTTACAGATTTATGCCGTGGTGGTCATTTGCCACACACAGGTTTTGTAAAAGCAATAAAACTAATGAGTATCGCTGGTGCTTATTGGAGAGGTGACGAGAACAACAAGCAATTAACTCGTATTTACGGTATCACATTTCCGAAGCAAAAAGAATTAAAAGAATATTTAGCTTTACTAGAAGAAGCTAAAAAACGTGATCATAGAAAATTAGGTAAAGAACTTGAGCTATTTACTTTTTCACAAAAAGTAGGACAAGGATTACCTTTATGGTTACCAAAAGGTGCTGCACTAAGAGAACGTCTAGAAAACTTCTTGAAAAAAGCACAAAAAAAGGCAGGATACGAGATGGTGGTTACACCACATATAGGGAATAAAGAATTATATGTAACCTCAGGGCACTTTGCTAAATATGGTGAGGATAGCTTTCAGGTTATAAACACTCCAAATGATGGTGAAGAGTTTATGCTAAAGCCTATGAACTGTCCACATCATTGTGAAATTTACAATGCAAAACCAATGTCTTACAAAGACCTCCCTAAGCGTCTTGCAGAATTTGGTACTGTTTATCGTTATGAACAAAGTGGAGAATTACACGGACTAACTAGAGTACGTGGTTTTACTCAAGATGATGCACATATTTTCTGTACACCAGATCAACTTGATGAAGAATTTAAAAAAGTAATAGATCTAGTACTTTACGTTTTTGGATCTTTAGGTTTTGAAAAGTTTACAACTCAAGTTTCTATTAGAGACATGAGTAAGCCAGAAAAATATATAGGTGATGTTTCCACTTGGGAAAAAGCTGAAAATGCAATTTTAAATGCAGTTAAAGACAAAGGATTAGATTATATTGTAGAAGAAGGTGAAGCGGCTTTTTATGGTCCAAAACTGGACTTTATGGTAAAAGATGCTTTAGGAAGAAGCTGGCAATTGGGTACAATTCAAGTAGACTACAATTTACCTGAGCGTTTTGAACTTACTTACAAAGGCAGTGACAATGAGCTTCACAGACCTGTAATGATACACCGTGCCCCTTTTGGAAGTTTGGAACGTTTTGTTGCTATTTTACTAGAGCATACCGGCGGAAATTTTCCGTTATGGCTAATGCCTGAGCAAGTTGCAATATTATCATTAAGCGAAAAGTATGAGGAATATGCAGAAAAAGTTTTAAATTTGTTAGAAAATCACGATATTCGCGCCCTTGTCGATAATAGAAATGAGACAATTGGGAAGAAAATTCGTGAAGCAGAAATGAATAAAATCCCTTATATGTTGATTTTAGGGGAGCAAGAAGAAAATGACGGCACGATTTCTGTAAGAAAACATAGTGAAGGCGATTTAGGAACAATGACAGTAGAAGCCTTCGGAAATATGATAACTGAAGCAATAGCTAAAGAAATCAAACCGTTTAAATAAGAATAATAACTTTCGCATTAAGCGAAAACTCTAAATACGTTAGCCATAGCAATAAGAAGAAAAAGAAGCCGAGGTCCTGCTAGGATCATTAAAGAAGATCAACACAGAATCAACAGAAAGATTCGTGCCGAAGAGGTACGTCTTGTTGGTGATAATGTGGAAGTTGGTGTATACAAAACGCGCCAAGCCCAAGAGATGGCCGAAGAGCAAGAACTAGATCTTGTGGAAATCTCTCCAAACGCAAACCCACCAGTTTGTAAAATAATGGACTACAAAAAATTTGTCTACGAGCAGAAAAAACGCGAGAAGGTAATGAAGTCCAAGGCTACAAAAGTAATCATCAAAGAAATTAGGTTTGGTCCTAACACTGATGATCACGATTATGAATTTAAGAAGAAACACGCAATAAAGTTCTTGAAAGATGGAGCTAAACTTAAAGCGTATGTATTCTTTAAAGGACGTTCTATTATCTATAAAGATCAAGGAGAAATCTTGTTACTTAAATTAGCACAAGAACTTGAAGATCTTGGTAAAGTAGAACAAATGCCAAAACTTGAAGGTAAACGTATGATTATGTTTATTGCACCTAAGAAGAAGTAGGCCGTAGTCAGTAACATTTTTTACTGGTACTTATAAAAAAGTAAACAGCAACAGTGACAATAGTCAATGTTCTAAAAATAATCCGCTTTGCGGAAATTGTGAAATAATAATAAAAATAGGAAACATGCCTAAACAAAAAACAAAATCTAGTGCTAAAAAGCGTTTCAAGCTTACAGGTACTGGTAAGATTAAAAGAAAGCATGCGTTTAAAAGCCACATCTTAACAAAGAAGTCTAAAAAACGTAAGCTAAAATTAACTCACGATGGTTTGGTACACAAAGCAGACGAGAGTAACATTAAGCAAATGCTTCGAATGAAGTAATCGCTTAATCGGTTAATTAATAATTATATAAACCCTGGAGCTAGGCCACAAAATTTAAGAATGACAAAATGTTGTTATTCTATTTTGAAAAAAGAGTTAAAACAATAACCGCCTACTACAAAAAACATTTAAAGAAATGCCAAGATCAGTAAACAGCGTTGCCAAAAGAGCACGTAGAAAAAAAGTATTAAAACAAGCTAAAGGTTACTTCGGAAGACGTAAAAACGTTTGGACAGTAGCTAAAAACGCGGTAGACAAAGCAATGTCTTACTCTTACAGAGACCGTAGAGCAAAGAAAAGAACATTTAGATCGTTGTGGATCACTCGTATCAATGCAGGTGCTAGACAACATGGAATGTCTTACTCACAGTTTATGGGAGGTGTAAAAAAATCTGGAATCGAATTGAACCGTAAAGTTCTTGCAGATTTAGCGATGAATCACCCAGAAGCTTTTGAAGCAATCGTAAACAAAGTAAAATAAGACATTTATAAATCATATTATTTCACAATAATTGAAAATCCTTACTTCTATAGAAGTAAGGATTTTTTTTGTCTTATCATATATAAGAATAGACAAGTAAGATGGGCTTTAAAACTGATCAGATAAAAAAATAAATTAAACCATGGATAAATTTAGTGAGCCTTAATAAGACAAACTAAAAAACTACTCATTTAATGTATCTGTAATTTTATCTATGTTAAGACTGTTTGCCATCGCATTAAAAATCTTAAAATAAGCACTCTCATTATCATACAGCTCTTTATGTGTTCCTTGTTCAATTACACTACCATTCTCTAAAATGATTACATTTTCAGCATCAATTATCTGAGAAATACTATGCGAAATAATGATGACAGTACGCCCTTTTTTAATAGAATCTAAACTCTTTTTAATATTTTCGGTCGCAATGGCATCTAGGCTTGCCGTGGGTTCATCAAGAAATATAATAGGAGGATTTTTTAAAAACAGTCGCGCTATAGAAACTCGTTGTTTTTGTCCTCCAGAGAGTAATGTTGCTTTAGATTCATAACCCTTTGGAAGTTTTATAATCTGCTCATGGATATACGCCTTTTTAGCTGCTTCTATAACCTCTTCTTCAGTCGCATCTTCTTTACCATAAATAATATTTTCTTTTATTGTTCCGTTGAAAATATGATTTTTTTGCAATACTAATCCTATGTTTTCTCTCAACCACTTTGTATCATACTCTAATAGATCTACACCATCTAAAAAAATAGTCCCAGCAGAAGGTTCATAAAATTTATCAAGTAGATTAACCACAGTACTTTTTCCAGCACCGCTTAAACCTACCAAGGCATTAATTGTATTAGGTTTAATAACCATCGAAACATCAAAAAGCGCTTTAGTTCCATTTGGATATGAAAAATCAACATTCTTTATTTCAAATTTACCTTCAAAATTATCCTTAGGAATATAATTTCCACTTAATTCTGTTTCATTTTCTGCGTCAATAATTTCAAAAAAAGCTTCAGAATAAATTAATGCGTTATTTACCTCATCATAAATTTTGTGTAATTGACGGATAGGAGCCGACACGTTATTAAATAATAAAATATGAAACATAATCGCACCTATACTCATTGTGCCATTTAACACAAAATAAGAAGTCATTATAATAATGATGACTATCCCAAATTGTTCTATAAACGTTTTTACACTATCAAATAAAAAACTCAATCGACGAGTTTTCATTTGATTTTCCGTCATATCTAACTGTATTTTTTCATGTTTCTTACTTTCAAGATTCTCTCTTGTAAAAGATTTAATAACCGTAATTGAGCCTATTAAGCTAATAATATCATTGTTTCTTGTCTCTCTAAAACTTCGCATTTTACGTCTAAAGCCTTTGAGTTTTTTAGCTTGAAGATTACTAATCCAAAAAAACACAGGTATAATTGCTACACTTACTAAACCTATATAAACATTGGCCTGAAACATAAAAAACAAAGCGATAATAGCAATAGAGAACAGAGGAAGTATATCAATAAAAAATATTTTCACTAATTGTGTTAAACTAGAAATACCAAGGTCTATTCTAGTCTGTAGTTTTCCACTTTCATTTTCAGAAGAACTATAAAAAGACATTTTATACGTGAGAATTTTATCCACTATTTGTTGCGCAAAATCACGTGAAATGTAGATTTTCATTTTTTCACCATAGTACTTCTGTCCATACTGTATAATGGCGTACACCAATTCTTTAGACAATAAAATGGCTGAAATAGTAATAAGCAATGTAAACCCCTCTTGTAACGTATTGTTATTGTTTTTTAAAACCGTTAGTTCATCTACCGCATATTTTAGCGTTAAGGCATTAACCTGTGCTAAAAAAGAACCAATTAGTGTAAGAAACAATGTTCCAAAAACTAAAAACTTATAAGGCTTTACATAGTTTAGTAGCTTTTTAAAAAGTTGTAACAATGAAATGTTTGTTTCTTTTGCTTTTGTTTTATCCATATTTCTAGTTAAGCGCACCTCTTCAAATAGTCATACTTTCTGGTTTTTCTTTTTATTTAAAAACTCAAAATAAGTAGCTGCACCAAAGTTAATCAATTAGTCAAGTTGCACATAATATCCCAATAGAAAATCCCCAGCTCTAACGAAGTGGGGATTTTTTTTGTTGAATACGGAAAGTTCTATTTTCGATCTACTGTTTGATGATCATAACTTAATATTCTACTCAATTTCCATTCATCACCTTCTAATAGCCACACGTGTGTAAAAAAAGCGATGCTTGTAAAATATGCTTCTTTGTCTTCCTCTTTAGCATAAAACCGATGTAATCCTTTTTGTATCGCGCCATATAAAACACCATTATTCTTTAACGGAAATACTTCTAATGTACTATCTTCTAATTTTCTACTAGCCCTATATTCCATTTTACAAAGTCCTTCTCTTACACCAGTTACAAACGTTTCTTTAGAATCTGTAAGCCCAGAGGTATCGTGATAAAACTCAAAGTCATTACTTATTAACTTTTCAAACTGACTTACATCACATGTGTTAAAGCCAACAGAGAACAACAAGCTGTCTTTGACTTTTAAAGTTTTAAATAAATCTGATGTTTTATCAACTTGAGCAAATAATACGATGGAGTTTAATACAAGCATCGAGCAAAATAATAGTTTTTTCATTTTTTGAGTTTAGATAATGAGTAGTTGGATTAAAGATTGTTACGGTATTAAACCAAATACATTACTTAATCTTCTTCATTATTTTCTTTATGCACTCTATTATGATCCCATTGGTGCTTTTTACAAAAGTAAATTTTTCTGTATCATTCTCATCTATGGTAACATTACCACTCACCTATCTAGAATAAATAATAGTAGAAAGAAAAGATTTTTCATTTTAACATATCGCTTAAATATACATTATTATTACTGCAGTAATAATCTTTCGCAAGAAATACTTCATTACTACTTTTCAACCTAAATATAAATTCTATATTACCGGATGGACATGGTCTTGTGTGTTTTTCATTTTTATCAATAAGGTAATCAACAAACATTGTTAAATTATCCTTCACATCTTTGTTATGATAAATCCATTCATCTACTGATTCATTATCATATCCACCTGCTTTTTGCTTTTTTCTATATACATACCCATCAGTTTCATTGTTGTAGAATTCATAAAGAATTATCGAACCTCCGAAACAATCAAAGTTCGCATTATAAATTTGTAATGTATCTAATTTAAATATTTCACTTATTTCAGGAAAACTTGAGATGTCCTTTTTGTTATAATAATTTTGAATTGAATTCGGTATACGAAGTTCAATGTTGCTTTTAAACGCAAGTTTTTTAATTATTGTATCTTCTAATATTGAAATAAAATTTAGCTTGTAATCTCCAATATTTAAACTATCGAACATCAAAAAATGTTCTGGTCTTTCATCTTTAAATTTTATAAATTCTTTAGAATCTATTTTAGTATTAAATCTACTTAGTTCCACCTCATGCCAATAATCGTTATAATCAAAAGGAATCTGTATAAAATTCCCTTTTGGAGAATATTCAACAGTATGATTACTTTCCCCAACGAAGGCTATTCCAACAATACTATCATTAGGCACTGTAAGTAAATTGATGTTACTATTAGAAATTTGGCTACAGGATTGTAAAAGAAAAAATCCCAATACGTATCCAATAGTCAGATATACATTAATTTTTCTAATCATCATTTATTATTTATTGGCTAGAAATCATCATAAAATAATTATTAACACGTAAATGAATCACGTTTTCTGCTTCTTTTTCTTAGCAGCAGGAAACAAGACATTATTTAATATCAAACGATAACCAGGAGATTTTGGGTGGAGCGCCAGTTCAGTTTTTGCATCCCCTACTCTATGTTGATAATCTTCTGGATCATGACCTCCATAAAAAGTAAAGAAACCTTTTCCTTTAATACCGTGAATGTAGCGAGCCTCACCATTGGTTTTATTAGCACCCATAATTAGCACATTGCTTTTTATTTCTGTGGGCTCATAAGATGTAGTTTGCCCCATAAAACCTTTTACAAGTGAAGTGTGGTTTTGCACCAACATACAAGGGATAGGATCCCATTTTGCAGAGTAATCCATCAAAGTAAAATAATCTGTTTCTTTCGGTATTTTACGTTTACGAGTCATATCTATACTAGAAAACTCATAGACCATTGGGCTACGTTCAAGTGTAAAATCTTTAAATGCAAAAGTCTTTTTAAAATCTATTTTATTCTGATAACCAGCCTCACTAGGATCGCCATCAAACATAGGCTCGCAAATATCAACACCTTCGGCAGCAAGTGCAATATCAAAACTATCTGTAGCACTACACATCGCAAACATAAAACCACCACCTACAACATAATCTCTCACTTTTAGAGCCACATCTCTTTTTGCTTCAGAAACTTTAGCGTAACCCATTTTTTTAGCCAGCGATTCAGATTTTTTCTTTTCTTCAATATACCAAGGTGCAGAACGGTAGGCTCTATAAAACTTACCATATTGTCCTGTAAAATCTTCATGATGAAGGTGTAGCCAGTCATATAACAAAAGTTCATCGCCCATTACCTGCTCGTCGTATATTGTTTCATAAGGTATTTCGGCATAAGTTAACACCATAGTTACTGCATCGTCCCATGGTTGATTTCCTAAAGGAGAATAGACCGCAATCTTAGGAGCTTTTTCTAAAGTAACAGCTTCCATGTTTTGAGAAGGGCTAGCAATAAGTTCTAAAATTTCTTCTGTTTTTGAATCACTTATTATTTCGAACGAAACACCTCTTATTTGACACTCACGTCTTATATCTTCTGTATCAGGCAATAAAAAAGATCCTCCTCTATAATTAAGTAACCATTTTACTTTTACCTGACGATCTAGTGACCAATAGGTAATTCCGTAAGCTTTTAAGTGTTCTTTTTGGGTGTCTGCATCCATTGGGATAAGCAAGTATGAGGCACTTGCTTGAAATCCATAAAATAGGAAGAGCACTAATAAAATCAATCGAGTCATGTATCGCATTTTAAAGATGCTCAAAATTAAAGCATCATTCTTTTGCTAAGATACAGACAAAATTTAAGCCAAAGTAAAGATGTCTTTGAGATTTTCTACAGAAAAACAGTTTTAGACTAGCTCTAAAGTTTTGATGATTTTTTAAATAGACACCAAAAACACTTTACGGCTAAATTTGAGTATAAAAAAAATGACAGATATTCTCAAAGTTGAGAACACTGTCATGATTCTTATATAAAAATTATATTTTAAATTTTAAAAAGGAACCTCATCGTCACCTGAACTAAGATCGTTGTTCATCGCACTACCAAAAGCTTCATCTGCAGAGGGGAAATTTGCTGTTTTAAGAGTATCATCATTTGCTGCATCATTCATACTCGAGTGCAGTTCTGTTGGCATATAGTTAAAGTTTTCTAGGTTTTCAAATCTACCTAAATGACCGATAAACTTTAAACGAATTTCGTCGAGACCACCGTTACGGTGTTTAGCAATGATAAACTCTGCTTGGCCATCAGTTGGTGAGTGCTCATCATCATCCCATTCTTCAATTTTGTAATATTCTGGACGGTAAATAAACGACACAATATCTGCATCTTGCTCGATCGCACCAGATTCACGAAGGTCACTTAAAAGTGGACGTTTACTTCCTCCACGAGTTTCTACGGCACGTGACAATTGAGACAGTGCAATTACTGGTACGTTTAGTTCTTTTGCAAGTGCTTTAAGGTTACGAGAAATTGTTGAAATCTCTTGTTCACGGTTTCCTCCATTTTTATTTCCACCTGCTGTCATTAACTGCAGGTAATCAATCATTATCAATTTAATACCGTGCTGTGAGGCCAGACGTCTTGCTTTTGCACGTAAATCAAAAATAGATAGCGATGGAGTATCATCAATAAATAGTGGTGCTTTTTCTAAAGCTTGTACTCTTACATTTAATTGTTCCCATTCATGTTTCTCCAAGTTACCAGTTCTTAACTTTTCTGAAGAAAGTTTAGTTTCTGAAGAAATTAGACGCGTTATCAACTGTACAGATGACATCTCTAATGAGAAAAATGCAACTGGAATGTTATGATCTACTGCTACATTTCGAGCCATAGATAAAGTTAGCGCGGTTTTACCCATACCTGGACGAGCAGCGATAATAATTAAATCACTAGGTTGCCATCCAGAGGTTAATTTATCTACCATCTCAAAACCAGATGGAATTCCAGAAAGTCCTTCACGGTTAGCAATCTCTTCAATTTTCTTTTTTGCGGCAATTACTAATTGTTGTGCCGTTTCTGAAGATCGCTTAATATTTCCTTGCGTTATTTCATAGAGCTTAGATTCTGCCGTGTCAAGCAAATCAAAAACATCTGTAGTTTCGTCGTAAGATTCTTCTATAATTTCGTTTGAAATCTTAATCAGACTACGCTGTATATATTTTTGAAGAATAATTCTAGAATGGAACTCAATATGAGCCGATGATGACACTTTTTGAGTTAATTGAATTAAATAAAAATCACCACCTGCAGCATCAAGTTTTTGCATTTGTTTTAAACGAGCCGAAACAGTTAATAAGTCTACAGGAGACCCTTCTTTAAAGAGAATGTAAATAGCCTCAAAAATGAATTGGTGTGCTTCTTTATAAAAAACATCAGAGCTTAAAATGTCTATCACATCATCCACCCCTTTTTTATCGATCATCATCGCTCCAAGCACAACTTCCTCAAGCTCAGTTGCTTGTGGTGGTATTTTTCCTTTTTCCAGTGAAACTACTGGGGTTGAGCGCTTTTTAAAAGAGGGTGATGATTTTACTTGTTCCATACGACGAAAGTAAGTATTAGGTTTGAATTTTAGGCGTAAAACACCTCTGTGGATATCAACCATTCATTAACACATGAACTGTTGATAAGTGTAAAATATTGTTAATAAGGTACAAAAAAATCTGAAGCATAAACTTCAGATTTTTTAAAGTACTGTTATGACTGCTATTATCCTTTGAAGACTCCCATTTCAGAATATTTTTCCATTCTTTTTTCTACAAGATCACTTGGTGATAAGTCTTTTAAAGCAGCATATTCTTTCTCAATAGCAGCTGCAACTGTTTTAAATGTAGTAGGTCGATCACTATGTGCTCCACCTAAAGGTTCTTTAACAATTAAATCTATGAGTTTTTGTTTTTTCATGTCTGTAGCAGTAAGCTTTAAAGCATCTGCTGCTTGTTCTTTGTACTCCCAACTTTTCCATAAAATAGAAGAACAGCTTTCTGGAGATATTACAGAGTACCAAGTATTTTCTAGCATTAACACGCGATCACCTACACCTATTCCTAATGCTCCACCACTAGCTCCTTCTCCTATAATTACAATGATAATAGGTACTTTTAAGCGGGTCATTTCAAGAATATTACGCGCAATCGCCTCTCCTTGTCCTCTTTCTTCTGCTTCAACACCTGGATAAGCTCCTGGTGTATCTACTAAACAAACTACTGGAAGGTTAAACTTTTCTGCAGATTTCATAAGACGTAAAGCCTTACGATATCCTTCAGGATTTGCCATACCAAAATTTCTATACTGGCGTGTTTTTGTGTTAAAACCTTTTTGTTGTCCAACAAACATGTAAGTTTGGTCTCCTATTTTACCTAGACCACCAACCATTGCTTTGTCATCTTTAAAATTACGATCTCCGTGTAATTCTAAAAAAGAATCTCCACACATGGCATTTATATAGTCCATAGTATAAGGACGATTAGGATGACGTGATAGTAAAACACGCTGCCAAGGAGTTAAATTCTTATATATATCTTTTTTAGTGTCTTTTAGTTTCTTCTCTATTTGTTTACAAGTATTACTTACATCTACCTCACTGTCTGCGCCTATCTGGCAGGCTTTCTCGTACTGTTCTTGTAACTCTTTAATAGGAAGTTCAAACTCAAGATATTCCATAGTATCTTATATTTTTTGGTTTGTATAAGCTACAAATATAACTATTGTAATCGTTTCTATAACATCTCTTTTGATTTTCTAGTGCTACGAGTTTTTATTATTCCATTACAAATCACGGTAGCTATAATAATACCAGCGCCCATGTAAAATTGCGGACTCATATATTCTTTATCACCTAAGATCCATAACGCTAATAAAATACCATAAACTGGCTCCATATTAATGGTAAGCATTACAGTATACGGGCTAATCCATTTCATTACATGTACAGAAGCAATAAAAGCATAAGCAGTACAAGCAGATGCCAGTATAAAAAGGTACACCCAATCCATTAAAGGAAGGGTAAAAAAGGCTTCGGAAAAGTGCTGTGCATAAAACAGATAAGCTGTTATACATAACATGCCAAAAAAGAGCTCATAAAAGGAGATAACAGAGGCATTATATTTTATTGCAAATTTTCCATTTATCACTGAGAATAACGCCCCTAAAAAAGACGACGTAAGTGCTAGAACAATTCCCCAAAAATAATCTCCACTAGCTTGAAAGATAATATACAACCCAACAACCACAATAAGTCCAAAAAGCACTTCATACCAGATAATTCTTCTTTTATATAGCAAAGGCTCTAAAAAAGCGGTAAAAAAAGCACCGGTAGACATAATTGCTAACGTAATAGAAACATTTGACTCTTTAATAGCACTAAAAAAGGCCAACCAATGTAATGCTATTATAAGTCCTGCTAAGAAAAACCCAGCTATGGTTTTTAGCTTAAATTTCAGTTTATAACGTTTCAGAAGTACCCAAAAAAGGATCAATACACTTGCAATTAGCATTCTAAACCATACTAAAGGAATCGCCTCTATAGTGATGAGCGCCCCAAGTACAGCGGTAAACCCCCAAATAAATATTATAAAATGGAGATGTAGATAGTTGAGTAATTTATCGTTTTGCATTGCGCAATAAGTATATTGCTAATATAGCGAAGATCACATTAGGAAACCACGTAGCCACTAGCGGAGAAAAATCACTTTGCTGGGCTAGTGTACCAAATATTTTATCAAAAAAGACAAATATCATTCCTATTCCAATACCAATAGCAAGGTTTGCCCCCATCCCTCCACGGCGTTTCACAGAAGATACCGATACAGCTATAATGGTTAAAATAAACACCGAAAAAGGAATACTAAATCGCTTGTACTTTTCTAAGACATATCTATTTATATATGACGAACCTCTTTCTTTTTCTTGTTCAATGTAACTATTAAGTTTTGAGTAATTAAGCGTTTCTGCTATATATTTTACAGGAGTAAGATCTTCTAGCTTAAACGAGAAGGTTGTGTCTAAACTGGCACGGCTTTCTAATATATCATCATTTACACCTATGGTACGTTTTTTATACGATTGTAAAGTATAGGTGCTGTCTTTTTCATTATATCGTATTCTATTTGCAGAAATTTTATACACCAACTTTTCTTCTTCAAAATGCTCTAAAGTAAAGTGTGAACCAGAGTTATCTAGTGTATTAAAATAACTCACATAAATATAGTCATTATCATTAATCTGCCTAAATATATTGCCTTTGTCTCTATCTTTTTTTCGCACTAAATACTTATAAGTAAACTCATTATAACCGGTACTTGCTAATGGTGCTAAATACAACGTCAAGCCTAAACCTAAGACAAAAATAATTGTTGCTCCTATCATAAAAGGTCTTAAAAATCTATAATAAGAAACACCACTACTTAAAAAAGCGATAACCTCTGTGTTATTTGCCAACTTGGATGTAAACCAAATAACAGACAGAAATAAAAAGAGTGGAAATAATAGATTAGCAAAATAAACTGTAAACTCTAAAAAGTAAATAGCTACAGCGTTAAAAGGAACCTCATTATCTAAAATCTTATCAATTTTCTCTGCTAAATGCACCGTAATCCCAATAGGTATAAAAAGTAACATTAGGAGCCCGAAGGTTCCTAAGTATTTTTTCAAAATATATTTATCGAGAATGCTTAACATTAACAGTTATAAGATTTAAAATATAAGGTTCAAATTAGTTTTAGGCTATTACCACAAAAAAGAGATTAAAGCCTCTTGTCCATTTGTTTTACCATCATGTTTTTCCATTTGGTAAAATCTCCTGCAATAATATGTTTTCTTGCTTCGCGTACCAACCAAAGATAAAAACCAAGGTTATGAATTGTAGCAATCTGACGCCCCAACATTTCATTAACGGTAAAAAGGTGTCTAACGTATGCTTTACTATAAGCAGTATCTACCCAAGTAATTGCCATGTCATCTATCGCAGAGAAATCTGCTTCCCATTTTTTGTTCTTTATATTGATCGTACCGTGAGCTGTAAAAAGCATTCCATTACGTCCATTACGTGTAGGCATAACACAATCAAACATATCAATCCCCAGCGCAATATTCTCTAATAGGTTAATAGGAGTACCTACTCCCATTAAATAACGAGGCTTGTCTTTAGGTAAAATTGCCGTTACCACCTCTGTCATCTCGTACATTTCTTCTGCTGGTTCTCCCACAGAAAGTCCGCCTATGGCATTTCCTTCTGCTCCTACTCCAGCAATATATTCTGCAGATTGTTTTCTTAAATCTTTATAAGTACTTCCTTGAACAATAGGGAAAAAAGTTTGACTATAATCATACTTAAAAGGCACTTTATCTAGATGGGTTAGACAACGTTCTAACCATCTATGTGTCATGTGCATAGATCTTTTTGCATAATTATAATCACATGGATAAGGCGTACACTCATCAAAAGCCATGATGATATCAGCTCCAATACTACGCTGTATTTCCATGACATTTTCTGGAGTAAACAAATGATAACTCCCATCAATATGCGACTTAAACTTAACCCCTTCTTCTTTAATTTTATTGTTTTGAGACAACGAATACACTTGATATCCGCCACTATCTGTTAAGATATTTCTATCCCAATTTATAAATTTATGAAGTCCACCAGCTTTTTCAAGAATATCAATAGACGGTCTTAAATACAAATGATAGGTATTTCCTAAAATTATATCTGGGTTAATCTCATTTGCAAGTTCGCTTTGATGCACTCCTTTTACAGTACCTACAGTACCTACAGGCATAAAAATAGGTGTCTCTACAGGACCATGATCTAATGTCATTGTACCTGCACGTGCTTGGCTATTTATGTCTGTTCCTTCTATTTTAAAATCCATAAAAAATGTTGAAAACGCAAAGATACCCTTTTATAGTATTTCTGAAATAACAATAGCATTCATACTTCCTATTTTAATAGAGAATTTTAGCATTATACCATATTGTTAACTAATACAGTTAAATCGTTAATAACTGCACATAGCTCAACTTGAGTACAGTCATAGATTCTAGTATTTTTGACATTCCAATTTAATTATTATTATGGCAGATATTGCACAATTAGAAGACATGGTCACGCAAGTACGACGTGATATTATAAGGCAAGTTCACAAAGTAAATTCTGGTCACCCAGGAGGATCTCTTGGATGTGCAGAATTTTTTGTAGCACTTTATCAAGAAGTGATGGATCGCAAAGAAGGTTTTGATATGAACGGTGAAGGCGAAGACCTTTTCTTTTTATCTAACGGGCATATTTCTCCAGTTTTTTACAGCGTACTAGCACGTTCAGGTTATTTTCCAGTTGACGAACTAAACACTTTTAGATTGTTAGACTCAAGGTTACAAGGACACCCAACAACTCACGAAGGTCTTCCTGGAATTCGTATGGCTTCAGGATCTTTAGGACAAGGGATCTCTGTTTCTCTTGGAGCAGCAGCAGCAAAAAAACTTAATGGTGACAAACATTTAGTTTACACATTATGTGGTGATGGTGAATTACAAGAAGGACAAAACTGGGAAGCAATTATGTATGCAGCTGCAAACAAGGTTGACAATCTAATCGTATCTATTGACCTTAACGGGCAGCAAATAGACGGATCTACAGACGCTGTTTTAGGTATGGGTAGTGTTCGTGCAAAATTTGAAGCTTTTGGTTGGGATGTTGTAGATGTAGAAAAAGGTAATGACATGAGTGCTGTAATTGATGGACTTAATACCGCAAAAGCTAAAACAGGTAACGGAAAACCTATTTGTGTATTACTTCACACCATTATGGGTAACGGCATCGACTTTATGATGCATACACACGCTTGGCACGGTAAAGCCCCTAATGATGAGCAATTAGCTGAAGGGTTATCTCAAAATCCAGAAACACTAGGAGATTATTAATCTGCTAAGCATAATACAATAACATTATTATCAGTTTTGTTTTGGCAAAATGATATAAATACAGCCTCTTAGGCCTTAGATTATGAAAACATATACAAATACAGGAAATAAAGATACACGATCAGGATTTGGAGCAGGTCTTGAAGAACTTGGTAAGAAAAATGAACAGGTGGTGGCACTTTGTGCAGATTTAACAGGCTCTTTAAAAATGGATGCTTTTAAAGCTAATCACCCAGAGCGTTTCTTTCAAGTTGGAATTGCCGAAGCAAATATGATTGGTATGGCAGCTGGTATGACTATCGGCGGAAAGATACCTTTTACTGGAACCTTTGCAAACTTTTCTACAGGTCGTGTTTACGATCAAATAAGACAAAGCGTTGCTTACAGCGGAAAGAATGTGAAAATTTGTGCCTCGCATGCGGGAATTACACTTGGAGAAGACGGTGCAACTCACCAAATTCTTGAAGATATTGGGCTTATGAAAATGCTCCCAGGTATGACTGTAATCAACACATGTGACTACAACCAAACCAAAGCAGCAACTTTAGCAATAGCAGAATATGATGGTCCTGTTTACCTTCGTTTTGGACGCCCAAAAGTGGCTAATTTTACTCCAGAAAATGGCGAATTTAAAATTGGGGAAGCCGTAGAACTTACGCAAGGAAATGATGTTACCATTATCGCAACTGGACACCTAGTCTGGGAAGCACTTGAAGCCGCAAAAACGCTAAACGAATCTGGTATTTCTGCAGAGGTAATAAACATACACACCATTAAACCTCTTGATGCAAATGCAATTATCGCAAGTGCAAAAAAGACTGGCTGTGTTGTTACAGCAGAAGAACACAACTATATGGGTGGTCTTGGCGAAAGCGTAGCTAGAGTACTTTCTGAAAACACTCCAACTCCTATTGAGATGGTTGCTACTCAAGATACATTTGGTGAGTCTGGAACTCCAGCTCAACTAATGGAAAAATATGGTCTCAACGCAGAAGCAATAGTAAAAGCTGCTACAAAGGTGATAGCTAGAAAGTAATTTCATACTTTTCACAAAACATTAAAAGGAGAACTTTATCAAAGTTTCTCCTTTTTTTATTGCGTAATGTTTTACCATTTACAAAACTTATGAATACATAACCAACCCTAAGTGTTCTTTCTAATTAAAAACAGTTACAGATAGTAAAATAACTAGATTATAGTTTTAAGAAACAGAAAGCCTATAAACAAACAAGTCCGTTTATCAATGACAAACGGACTTGTTAAAAGCTAAAAACTGCTTTTGTTATATATTATTAACTATCAGCATCTAGATAATCTGGTATACCATCACCATCAACATCTGGGTATAGTGCAGGATCTGTAATCGTATTTCCATCTTCATCTAAAATCTCATCACTTGTTAGTACTCCATCACCATCATCATCAGTATCTAAATAATTCGCAATAAAATCTCCATCTGTATCATCATTCTCTTCGTGTCCATTACCATCTCTATCTTCATATATAGAAGGTACACCATCTCCATCTTGATCGCCTTGAACTGTGTCTAACAATTCAAAAGTAAAGATAAGCTGTTCATAATAATCAAAACTTGAACTTGCAGGAGGACTATTATAGTAAGCCAATCCAGAAGGCAAAAACATTGCCCCAGAACCAAAATCTTCAAAATCTATTGAACCGTCTGGATTTTTAATAAAAGAACCTGCAGAATTAAACTCTGTCATTACGTCTTGAAATCCATTTACAACAGCCGTTAAATCAAACGAAACAGGCTGAACAGCACTATCAAAAGCTACCAAGTCAAGATCTAAACCTTGATACTTTAAAATCGCAATATCTGGAAAATCTGGAGAATCTCCAGAACCTTGCTTAGCTACTAAATAATAAAGCTTATAAGTAACATCATCCTCTTCACGATCGGTTACTGTTTTAGAAACTACTTGTTCTAATAAAGGTGTTTTATCAATATTATCACCTGCAATAGAGTCTATAATAACTTTATAATCAAAATCTGCTGGTGGACTAGCAAACTCATCATAGTTGTAAAAGTGAGTAGCCAAAAATTCTTCAATCTCTGCTTGAGCAGCTAGAGCCTCTTCTGCTCTATCACGAGGTGGTACAAGATCTATATCATCATCAGACCCACAAGACATTAAAGTGATAAAAAGAAATACAAAAATAAATTTTGCTTTAAACATAGTTTTCATTTTGGGGTGCAAGATACAATTTTCGGTTATTTTTGTTAGCATTTTAAACGTAGATTTAGTTGAACTATTATGAGAATTGATAAATATTTATGGTGTATTAGGTACTGCAAAACAAGAAGCATTGCTACTGCCGAATGTAAAAAAGGTGCCGTAAGAATAGGAGACACTATTGTTAAGCCTTCTAGAGACGTCTATCCTGGCGACACTATTACATACAGAAAGAAGCAAGTAAACTACGTTATAGAAGTAATTAATCTTCCAGAAAGCAGATTAGGCGCTAAACTTGTAAGTTTATATGCAAAAGACGTCACTCCCAAAGAAGCGTTTCAACATCAAGAACTTTTAAAATACAGTAAAGACTATTATCGTAAAAAAGGAGTAGGACGACCTACAAAAAAGGACAGACGTAATATTGATGATTTTTTCATTAGCTCGGAAGAAGAGTAATGGTTTTACAAACAGATTACTTATAAATTATCAGAACTCAACTCACACATACTTACTAAATATTCCTATTTTTGAATTTAAGAAATTTAAGAAAAATGACTCCAACTACTGTTATTCTAGATAAAACACAATTAGCGCATAAACTACGTCGTATTAGCTATCAAATTTATGAAGCAAACATAAATGAAGAAGAGATCGTTATTGCGGGCATTAAAGAAAACGGTTACACTTTTGCTAAAAAGCTTAAGCGAATGGTTGAGAAAATATCACCTATTAAAGTTACATTATGCGCTGTAACCATAAATAAGAAAGATCCAGCCTCTCCTATAAAGACTTCTATTCCTGCAACTAAATATCAAGGAAAATCACTTGTACTTGTAGATGATGTTTTACACTCTGGCACAACATTAATTTATGGAGTTAGACATTTTCTAGACGTGCCTCTAAAACAATTTAAAACAGCTGTACTAGTAGACAGAAATCACAAAAAATATCCAATTAAAGCAGATTATAAAGGAATATCACTCTCTACCTCTATTAATGAAAATGTTGTTGTCATTTTTGAGACAGGTAATGATCGTGCTATTTTAGAATAATGTAGCCACAATTTCATCGACAATTTCTGACACCGTTTTATCATCAACGATTATTGTCTTTTGCGCTTTAAAGTAAAAGAAATTACGCTCAAAAAGATGTTTTCTTATAAAATCATTTAACAACTCTTTTGTTTCTAAATGAGCAATCATTGGTCTCTTAGCTTTTTCTTCCGCTAGACGCTCTGTTAAAGTATCTAGCGATGCCTTTAAATAAACAGTAATAACATCTGGTCTCTCAGATAATGTTTCCATCACATTTCCGTAGCAAGGTGTACCACCTCCAGTTGCAATAATACTCTTCTCATTACTATCTAAACATTGCAATAAAGTAGAGAATTCCTTTTTTCTAAAATAGATCTCTCCTCTTTTCTCAAATAATGAAGAGATACTCATCCCTTCTTCTTTTTCAATTTCTGTATCTAAATCCAGAAAATTAGCGTCCAAAACTTGAGACAGTTGTCGCCCAACTATACTTTTACCCGAACCCATGTAACCTACCAAGACAATTTTCATATTACTAAACCATTGATTATTAAAGACTAAAAAAAAACTTTGATTTTTTTTTCAAATTTATTGATTTTCCTTTGGATTAATACAATTAAAGGTAGTATATTTGCACCCGCCTAGAGAATGTTAATAACAAGATATAGGAAATGACCAGTTAGCTCAGTTGGTAGAGCACCTCCCTTTTAAGGAGGTGGTCCTGGGTTCGAGCCCCAGACTGGTCACAATAAAAAGTTAGACCTTTTGGTTTAACTTTTTTTGTTTCTGAAATATTCAACTCAGAAATTTTATCCTATCTACCCGGGTGCTGAAATTGGTAGACAGGCACGGTTGAGGGCCGTGTGCACTTGTTGCGTGTGGGTTCAAGTCCCATTCCGGGTACTACTCAAGTCATCTTTAACGATGGCTTTTTTCATTTTAAACACCTGCAACTAGTATTCGTTTAGTGCTCTTAACGAATTAATGACAATAATAGCACCCAAAGACATGTATTGATCAATAAAAACAGCACACAACATACCGCTGTTGCTTGATATCAATTTTTAGCTCATTGCCTTCGTTTATGCCTAGATCTTACTTTAAATCACCTGAGGCTACAAAACAGGGATCAAGTTCAAAAGTTGTGGGATTTAAGGATTAAGCAAAAATTGTAGTAAGCCTAAATAAGAAAAAATCTACGTTTCTCACCCCTCTGAACTGTGCTCTAAAGGCTTTTATTTTAGCATTAAAAGATTCTGCTGAAGCATTTGTGCTTCTGTTATCAAAGTAGTTTAAGATGTTTTTATAATGTATTGACATAGTTCTAGCGATAGTATTGAAGCTTTTAAATTCAGCTTGTCTTACTTTTTCATCCCATTTGGCAAGTCTTATTAGTGCTGATGTTTTATCTTTAGTATTGTTAAATATCCAAGATAGATTTTGGCACAACTTGTATGCTTTTTCTAGGTCTGGATATTTTTCAAATAGTACTTTTGCTGGATCAAGTTCAAAAGTTGTGGGATTTAAGGATTAAGCAAAAATTGTAGTAAGCCTAAATAAGAAAAAATCTACGTTTCTCACCCCTCTGAACTGTGCTCTAAAGGCTTTTATTTTAGCATTAAAAGATTCTGCTGAAGCATTTGTGCTTCTGTTATCAAAGTAGTTTAAGATGTTTTTATAATGTATTGACATAGTTCTAGCGATAGTATTGAAGCTTTTAAATTCAGCTTGTCTTACTTTTTCATCCCATTTGGCAAGTCTTATTAGTGCTGATGTTTTATCTTTAGTATTGTTAAATATCCAAGATAGATTTTGGCACAACTTGTATGCTTTTTCTAGGTCTGGATATTTTTCAAATAGTACTTTTGCTCTATTAGATTGATTTTTACTCCATTTACTACTTGATTTATATAATAAATATCTACTTCTAGCTAATAGTTGCTTAAGTGTGTCTCCATTAGATAGTAGCTTTGGAGTATATTTTAAAGAGTTATTTCTGGCGTATTCTATGGCGTTATTTTCAGCGTCGATTGCTTCCCATCTATGTTTGATTCTTATTTCTTGTAGTGCATCCAAGGCTAGTTTTTGCACGTGAAATCGGTCTATTACTAAGGTAGCGTTTGGAAATGACTTTTTTACAATGAGCCCCATATTCCCTGCCATATCTAGTGTTATTTCCTTGACTTTTTCCCTTTGCTTTAGCGGGATTTTATGAAGTATCTTTATTACAGCTTCGGCTTTAGTTCCTTTGACCATTACTACTATAGCTCCTTTTCTTCCTTTAGCTTTTTTATTGGTTATTATGGTGTATAAATCACCATTTGAAAAGGCAGTTTCGTCAAGGGATAAATGAGAACCTAAATTCTTAGCAAACAATAACCAGTCTGTTGCGTGTTTCTTTTGATCCCACGCTTTAAAATCGCTTAGATTGTCTTTGTACTGCCTTTGTAAACTTCTAGGGTTGACTCCGTAGAAGTTAGCCACAAGAGTCGTACTTGAAGCGTTATTACTTATAGATCTCTTTTAAAAAAGCAGCAAATTCACTAGTTATTCTAGTTCCTTTTGCTACTAAATCCCAATCTCTTGTTGCCACTTTGCCAGTAGTTTCATTGAGCCATCGACGTCTGGTTATATGCAGGTAAACGTTCTTTCCGCGAATGGGGAAATCTTGAACTGTTGCCTCCGGGAAGAAGCCTTTAGAGTGAAGTTTGACCTTAGAAAATTCTTCTTGAATGTTATTCAACTCAGTAAAATAGAAGTGTATTTCTTCTCCCTTAATCTCATGTTTAGTTAAATCAAAATGACTTACAAGTACTTCAGGGAGTAATAAATTGGCGGCTGCAAATAAAGCGTCTGAGGACATAAAATTCTTTATGGCAAAGTTCCTTCATTTTTATCTACTCCACAACTTTTTGTGTTGAGCCCTTTTGCTCTATTAGATTGATTTTTACTCCATTTACTACTTGATTTATATAATAAATATCTACTTCTAGCTAATAGTTGCTTAAGTGTGTCTCCATTAGATAGTAGCTTTGGAGTATATTTTAAAGAGTTATTTCTGGCGTATTCTATGGCGTTATTTTCAGCGTCGATTGCTTCCCATCTATGTTTGATTCTTATTTCTTGTAGTGCATCCAAGGCTAGTTTTTGCACGTGAAATCGGTCTATTACTAAGGTAGCGTTTGGAAATGACTTTTTTACAATGAGCCCCATATTCCCTGCCATATCTAGTGTTATTTCCTTGACTTTTTCCCTTTGCTTTAGCGGGATTTTATGAAGTATCTTTATTACAGCTTCGGCTTTAGTTCCTTTGACCATTACTACTATAGCTCCTTTTCTTCCTTTAGCTTTTTTATTGGTTATTATGGTGTATAAATCACCATTTGAAAAGGCAGTTTCGTCAAGGGATAAATGAGAACCTAAATTCTTAGCAAACAATAACCAGTCTGTTGCGTGTTTCTTTTGATCCCACGCTTTAAAATCGCTTAGATTGTCTTTGTACTGCCTTTGTAAACTTCTAGGGTTGACTCCGTAGAAGTTAGCCACAAGAGTCGTACTTGAAGCGTTATTACTTATAGATCTCTTTTAAAAAAGCAGCAAATTCACTAGTTATTCTAGTTCCTTTTGCTACTAAATCCCAATCTCTTGTTGCCACTTTGCCAGTAGTTTCATTGAGCCATCGACGTCTGGTTATATGCAGGTAAACGTTCTTTCCGCGAATGGGGAAATCTTGAACTGTTGCCTCCGGGAAGAAGCCTTTAGAGTGAAGTTTGACCTTAGAAAATTCTTCTTGAATGTTATTCAACTCAGTAAAATAGAAGTGTATTTCTTCTCCCTTAATCTCATGTTTAGTTAAATCAAAATGACTTACAAGTACTTCAGGGAGTAATAAATTGGCGGCTGCAAATAAAGCGTCTGAGGACATAAAATTCTTAATGGCAAAGTTCCTTCATTTTTATCTACTCCACAACTTTTTGTGTTGAGCCCAAAACAGAAAGCCAAAGCGAGAGTTTAGATTAAAGCATAAAAAAAACCGCTCTAGTTAGAACGGTTTCACTTTTCCGAAGAAAAACATTATATTTTATAAAATAGATTTATCCTTTTATCATTTCTAAATCTTGCGATTCCCAATTGGTTATTCCACCTTGTAAATCAAAAATTTGAGTAAAGCCCATTTCCGCTAGTATTTTACTTGCTTTTGCGCTTCGTCCACCTTTTTTACAATATACATAGACCGGCAATGACTTATCCAGTTTTGCTGCACGCTCTTTAAAGCCAGGTGTAGTGACACAAATATTTTGCGATGTCTTTAAATGCGTCACTCCAAACTCTTCTGCAGTGCGCACATCTATTAATTGCATTAAAGTATCTTCTTTTATCGCATCATACACCTCTTTAGGACTCACCACACGTATTGTTGATACTTCACCCTCAATTTGCTGTTTATCTTGTGTTGAATGCTCATTGCAACTCACAAAAGCTACAGAACAGAAAATCGAAAAAATAAATACAAGTTTTTTCATTAGATTGTTGTTTCACCATCCCATTGAGAGAATCCTCCCATAAGATTATTCGTATTTTTAAAACCTATAGACTCCATAATCATACACGCCTGAGCGCTTCTACCGCCGGCTTTACAATATACAAAATAATTTGCATTCTTATCTAACGCATTAGCTCCCTCCATAAAGGCACCAGCATTCATGATATCTAGATGTTTAGCACCAGGAATATACCCTTCTTCTAGTTCTGCTGCCGTACGAACATCTAGTATGATTGCTTCTTTATCTTTGGCAAGCTCTTCGCGCCATTGTTGTTGATTTAAATCTTTCATTTTTTATTCCTAATATATGGGTTACTTAGTTTGTTTTGTAAAACTACAATTTAATATAAGTACCACAAAAAAAATGCCGAAATGTATCATTTCGGCACTTCATATTATATTGAAAAAATTACTCTTTAATAATCTTTTCAAAAACATCACCCCTCTCGGTGCTTAGTTTTAATATGTAAGTTCCAGAAGAAAGACTTGAAATATTTATACTCGTTTCAATTTCTTTAAAATTTGCAACTTTTTTTCCGTCTAGCGTATAAATTTCGATGCGCAACAGATTAGAAAAAGACTCTATATAAATCGTATCGACAGTAGGATTAGGGTATAGTTTTATTTCGTTAGCAAAGGTTTCAGAAATACCCAACACACATTTCTCTACAACAGCGTTTACATAGCCATAACTTAAAGCACGTTGTGTTATAAAAGCAATTTCGCCTTCGTCTACACAAATTTGTAAAAGATCTGGATTTTCATCAAAAAAGTGATTATCCACATCTTGAGACAAAACAGTATTCTGTATATTAAGATAAGTAAGGTTATTATTATTCACCTCCATAAGAATGAGCCCTGTTAAGCTACTAAGATCTAAAAAATGTAAGTTATTGTTTGTTGCTGACAATTCTGAAATATCATTGTTTGTACTTACATCTAATACTGACAATTGATTATCATGAACCGCCAAATCAATCAAGTTAGACAACACTGTAATATCTATCACCGTAAAAAGATTGTCACTTAGATTTAAACCTGTTAAAGCTGGCGCTTGACTTAAATCAATTGAACTCAATTGATTTCCAAATGCGTTAAGTCCTATTAAGGCTGGATTATTAAACAAGGTCAGTGTATTTATGTTATTTCCTCCAGCATTTAGAACTTCAAGACTTGTGAGCCCAGATACATCTAGCGTAGTTAATTCATTATTAATAAGACTTAATTCTACTAAGTTTTGTAAAGCACTTACATTAATAGACGCCAGTTGTGTATTAACAACAACTAGTTTTTCTAGTAAAGACTGATTGCTTAAGTCTAAAGATGTAATGGCGCCACCAAAAATATTGAGCTCTTTTAAATTTGTTAATAATGAGATATCAAGTGCGTTAAAAGAATTGTCCCCTAAAAGAAGTGTCTCCAAAGAAGAAACTCCTGTAAAATCTAATGTTGTAATTGGATTATCTAGAGCATACACCAAATTAAGATTTGGAAGGTTTGTAAAATTGGGATTTATAAGGTTATTCCCTCCCATATATAATACCTCTAGATTTACCATAGCAGTTACATCTAAATCTACAAGTTCATTATTATTAACATTTAAAATACGAACGTCCGTAAAAAACTCAATACCATTTACATCTTGTATACCTTCATTATCCACTTGTAACCTATACACCAACATAGCCTCACTTTGCTGTATCTCACCATCATTATTTACATCTATTGCAATGCGGTTATTAGCGTTATCCCAAGCTACTGGAGAGTTAGGCCCCGAACTAAGTAGTGTATTCTTAAAATTAACATCAGTAAATATTATGTTTTGAGCCATCGTTTGCGCACCGATAAAAACAATACCAATTAGTAAGTAAATTTTTTTCATAATAGGTTTTATTTAGTTGGTTATTAAAAAACAGACAATAAAGTTCTCATCTGCCCTCATCTATTAAACAACTGAAATTGAAAAATCCCTAACTAAAATTTAAGATACATAGAATTTTTTCTTTTAACTCATATGATTTACAAACCTTAATTGAGCATCCTATCGTGTATGTTTTTTTTAAATAATTGCCTTTTTTGCTAATAGCGCGTCAATTGCATTTAAGAAAGAAGAATCTTTTTCACCATCTGCTCTTCGTTTCTGATCATCCGTCATCCAAAAAAAAGATTAGATATTAAATATTTGTTAAAGAGCAATGTGCTAACCATTAAAAAGACATACATTTGTACCAACAACAATTGTATATACAAATATGAAGATTTCAGAAGTAATTAAATCTAAAAACATGTCACTCTCTTCTCAGATAGTGATAAACTTAGCTTACACAAGTCGTGTGGTTGAGGAGTCTATTATTTCTATACTTAAAAACTATGATCTTACAATACAGCAATACAATGTTCTAAGAATTTTGAGAGGTCAAAAAGGAAACCCAGCAAATCTCTCTACTATTCAAGAAAGGATGGTTGACAGGAATAGTAATACAACAAGACTAATAGATAAGCTTATAAAAAAGCAGTTGGTGAAGCGACAAGTTTGCAAAGACAATAGACGTAAAATAGAAGTCTTTATTACAGAAAAAGGCTTAGCACTATTAACAGAACTAGACCCAATTACAGAAAATCATAACAATAAATGTGTAAAAGGTTTTTCTACAGAAGAACTAGAAACATTAAACTCACTTTTAGATAAACTAAGAAGTAACTAATAATAAAAAAAGTAAAAAAATGAAAACAGTAAAATCTCTTTTAATCGCAGCAGTTGTATTTGGAGCAACTACATTAGTATCAAATGCACAATCTATTAATGTTGCAGAAAGCAGTATTATCTGGAAAGGTGAAAAAGTAGTAGGATCTCATACAGGAACTATCTCTTTTAAAAGCGGAATGCTAGAAATGGATGGAGAAACAGTAACAGGTGGAAAGTTTACCGTAGATATGACTTCTATAAACACAACAGACCTTAAGGCCGGTCAAGGAAAAGAAAAATTAGAAGGACATTTAAAGAGTGATGATTTTTTTGGTGTTGAAAATCACCCAGAAGCTACACTTACATTCACTAAAGTGAAAAAAACATCTAACGGATATGCTGTAAATGCAGATCTAACTATTAAAGGAGAAACATCACCGATCTCTTTTGACTTAGCTACAACTAAAGATACTGCAACCACTACATTTAAAGTAGACAGAACTAAGCACGGTATTCGTTATGGTTCTGGTAGTTTCTTTGATAATTTAGGAGACAAAACAATATCAGATAATTTCACACTTGACGTAGTTTTAAAATTTTAAGTAAAATTTAAGTTGTATGTTTTCATATAGTTATTATATTTGAAACATAATTATGCAAACAACAAACAATCTTACTTGGTGGTGGAATAACTCTCGACAAAAATCGTGAGCTAAGCACTATTTGGTATATATCATACAAAAGGCTTGTCATTCACGACAAGCCTTTTTTTTTATTTAAAAATGAAATACAATCTTAAAACATACAGTAAAAACCTACTAGCAGATACACTTACACCTGTATCCGTTTATCTGCGTTTACGCGATAAATTTCCTAATAGTTTATTATTAGAGAGTAGTGATTATCACGCAAATGATAATAGTTTTAGTTATATCTGTTGCAATCCAATTGCCTCAATAAAAATTGCCAACGGTCAAATTACACAGCAGTATCCTGATGGTTCTTCGGAAATTTTAAACATCAAAAAATCTACAGATGTTCCAAAAGTAATTCAGCAATTTTCAGAGTCTTTTGAAGCAGATAAAACGCAGGCGTTTAAGTTTATCAATAATGGCTTATTTGGCTACATGTCTTATGACATGGTACGTTATTTTGAAAACATAGACCTAAACAAAAAGACAGGAGACCTTGAGATACCAGACGCATACTATGCCGTCTATCAAAATATCATTGCTATTAATCATTTTAATAATGAGGCCTATATTTTTGCACATTGTTACGAAAGCGAAAACAACATAGAACAAATAGAACGCCTCTTAAAGTCTAAAAATTTTGCTGAATTTTCTTTTGCAAAAGATGGCGAACCTACCACAAATTTAAAAGACCAAGCGTTTAAAGATCTTGTTATTAAATGTAAAGAACATTGCGCACGCGGAGATGTTTTTCAAATTGTGCCAAGCAAGCGCTTTTCTCAAAAATTTACAGGAGATGAGTTTAATGTGTACAGAGCTTTACGCAGTGTAAATCCCTCTCCTTACCTATTCTATTTTGACTACGGAAATTTTAAAATCTTCGGAAGCTCGCCAGAAGCACAACTTGTAGTTAAAGGTGATCAAGCAGAAATACACCCTATTGCCGGTACCTTTAAAAGAACCGGTAATGATGAGCAAGATGCTATTTTAGCCAAGCAACTTTCTGCAGACGAAAAAGAAAACAGTGAGCATGTAATGCTTGTAGATCTTGCCAGAAATGATTTAAGCAGACATGGGAGCAATGTAAAAGTTGAGACCTATCGCGAAGTTCAGTTTTTTTCGCACGTTATCCATTTAGTAAGCAAGGTTACCGCAACAAAAAATAAAGAGACTGCCACTATGCAAGTAGTTGCAGATACATTTCCGGCAGGAACCTTAAGCGGTGCTCCCAAGCACAATGCAATGACGCTTTTAGAAAAATACGAAAACGTAAATAGAGATTTTTACGGTGGCGCCATTGGTTTTATGGATTTTAAAGGCAACTTTAACCACGCCATTATCATTAGAAGCTTTGTAAGTAAAAATCACACATTACATTTTCAAGCAGGTGCAGGAGTAGTAAATGATAGTGATCCAGAAAAAGAATTACAAGAAGTATATCACAAATTAGGCGCTTTACAAAAAGCATTAAAGTTAGCAGAAGAAATATGAAAATAATAGTAATAGACAACTACGACAGTTTTGTATACAACCTAGTTCACTATTTAGAAGAACTAGACTGTACCGTGCACGTATTACGTAATGACCAGTTTCATATTGAAGAATTGGAACAATACGATAAAATTTTATTATCCCCAGGCCCAGGAATACCTGATGAAGCAGGATTACTTAAACAAGTCATAAAAACCTATGCCGGCAAAAAACCAATTTTGGGTGTTTGTTTGGGACAACAGGCTATTGCCGAAGTTTTTGGAGGGTCTCTTATTAATCTCTCAAAAGTATTTCACGGTGTTGCCACAAAGGCAGAGGTTTTAGTTGATAACGAGCCTTTATTTAAAGGTCTAGGTGACGAAATACAAATAGGAAGATACCACAGTTGGGTGGTAAACAAAGAAGATTTTCCTGCTTCCTTAGAAATAACCTCTCTAGATAGCAACGGACAAATAATGTCTTTACGCCATAGAGAATTAGACATCAGAGCAGTGCAATTTCACCCCGAAAGTGTTTTAACTCCAAAGGGAAAAGATATGATTAAAAATTGGGTAGCAATGTAACACCAAGGAAGTAGCATTTAATTCTTGGCTAAAAATGAAACCTGAAATTATAAAATTAAAGCAAACGGTGAGAAACCCAAAGCTAATAGCATACTAATGAAAAACATATTAAACAAATTAATTAACCACGAGCAACTTTCAAAAGCGCAAGCAAGAGAGGTTTTAGTTAATATTTCGGAAGGAAAATACAACCAAAGTCAGATTGCCGCTTTTATGACAGTATATATGATGCGAAGTGTTAGCATTGAAGAACTGGAAGGTTTTCGTGATGCATTGCTAGAATTATGCATTCCTGTAAATGTAAGCGACTATAACACAATAGATTTATGTGGAACAGGAGGTGACGGAAAAAACACTTTTAACATTAGTACCCTTGCTTCTTTTGTAACAGCTGGCGCAGGTGTTCACGTTACTAAACATGGCAATTACGGGGTCTCCTCTATTAGCGGTAGTAGCAACGTGATGGAACAATTGGGCATTACATTTAGTAACGATAACGACCATCATAAAAGGTGCCTTGACGAAGCAGGAATTTGTGTTTTACACGCTCCACTCTTTCATCCAGCAATGAAAAATGTAGCACCTATTCGTAGAGAACTGGGTGTAAAAACGTTTTTTAATATGTTAGGACCAATGGTAAACCCTGCATTTCCTAAAAATCAATTGGTTGGCGTTTTTAACCTTGAGCTTGCCAGAATGTATGGCTATCTCTATCAAAAAGGGAATAAAAATTTTGCGGTGCTTCACGCAATGGATGGATACGACGAAGTGAGCTTAACGGGGCCTGTAAAAATGATAAGTAATGTTTCAGAAACGCTATTGACAGCAGATAGTTTTGGTGTAAATCAAATTGCTCAAAGCGATATTTATGGAGGCGATACGGTTCAAGAATCTGCTAAAATATTTTCTGAAATATTAAAAGGAAATGGAACTGAACCACAAAACAATGTAGTCTGCGCTAATGCCGGTCTAGCAATTTCAACAGTGACGGGCTGCACTATCCAACAAGGCTTTGACAAAGCAAAAGAAAGTTTATTGAGTGGTAATGGCTTGAATGCTTTAAACAAATTAAGGGCATTGAGCAAATAGTTAATGAGTAGTGAGTAGTGAGTAGTGAGTAGTGAGTAGTGAAAATTAATAAAACTTAAAGATTTGACAATACTAGAAAAAATAACAACCTATAAAAAACTAGAAGTTGCTGCAAGAAAGCAAGCCTTTCCTGTTTCATTTTTACAGCAATCTGGATTGTTTGACAGACAATGTTACGCTATGGCAGAAAGCGTAGCTACAGGTTCTGGGATTATTGCAGAACACAAAAGAAGATCACCTAGCAAATCTGTGATCAATGAGAATATCTTACTCCCAGAAGTTGTAAAAGGGTATGAATCTGCAGGCGTAAGTGCAATTTCTGTTTTAACAGACACTAAGTTTTTTGGAGGTTCTCTAGACGATTTACTACTGGCAAGAGCAAGCGTAAACATCCCTTTATTGCGTAAAGAGTTTATTGTAGATCCCTATCAAATTTATGAAGCAAAAGCCTATGGTGCAGATGCTATTTTATTAATAGCTGCTTGCCTTGAAGAGAATCAACTTCAAGAATATTCTGCTTTAGCAAAAGAGCTTGGGATGGATGTCTTGCTAGAAATCCACAACGAAGAAGAGCTTAAAAAATCTTTACACCCAACCGTAGATTTGTTAGGTGTAAATAACAGAAATCTAAAAACCTTTGAAGTTTCACTTGATGCAAGTAAAGCATTGTCAAAATTAATACCTGATAGTTATGTAAAAGTTTCTGAAAGCGGCATTAGCAACATAAAAGCAATCAAAGAATTACAACCCTATGGCTATAAAGGCTTTTTAATAGGAGAACGATTTATGAAAACCGAGAATCCAGGAGAGAGTGCTGAGGAGTTTATTAAAGCATTAAAGTAGTGAGTAGTGAGTAGTGAGTAGTGAGTAGTGAAAAATATAAAATCAGAGATTACCGCCTTAGCGGAAATGAAAGAATATGGATATTAAACTAAAAATATGCGGAATGAAGCACAACGTAGCCGAGGTGGCAGCGTTGCAGCCTGACTATTTAGGCTTTATATTTTACGAAAAAAGTTCGCGTAATTATATATTGAATGAAATACCACCTAGCCCAGGTATTAAAAAGGTCGGGGTTTTTGTTGATGCTTCTATTTCATTTGTAATGAAAAAAATAAAAACGCTTAAACTTGATGTTATTCAACTACACGGTGATGAGTCTGTATTTTATATCAATGAACTAAACCAAAATATATTTAATTCAAAATTAAGACACGAGGTAGAAATATGGAAGGTGTTTTCTGTAGGAGAAAATTTTGACTTTGATATACTTTCAAAATATGAAAACACAGTAGATAAATTTCTTTTTGATACTAAAGGAAAAGACAAAGGTGGCAACGGTTTTGCTTTTGATTGGACTGTTTTAAAAGAGTATCCAAGCACCAAGCTTTTCATTTTAAGTGGTGGTATTTCGATGGAGAATATTTCCGAAGTAAAAGAACTACTCAAAACAGATTTACCTATTTACGCCATTGATGTAAATAGTAAATTTGAGGATAGTCCGGGGATGAAGAATATTGAAGAATTAAAAAAATTAATACAAGAATTTGCTTAAAGCATATGGCTTAAAGCATAAAGCAATTCAGAATGAATTATAACGTAAACGAAAAAGGATATTACGGCGAGTTTGGCGGTGCATACATCCCAGAAATGCTGTATCCAAATGTAGAAGAATTACGCCAGCAATATTTAAAGGTGATGGCTTCAGATGAATTTCAGGCGGAGTTTCAAGACCTACTTAAGGAATATGTGGGTCGCCCTACACCACTGTATTTTGCTAAACGTATGTCTGAGAAATACAACACAAAAATCTACTTAAAACGAGAAGATCTTTGCCATACGGGAGCGCATAAAGTAAACAATACTATTGGTCAAATTTTAATGGCGCAGCGTTTAGGTAAAAAACGAATTATCGCAGAAACAGGCGCAGGACAACACGGTGTTGCTACCGCTACCGTTTGTGCATTAATGGGATTAGAGTGCATCGTTTATATGGGCGAGATTGACATTGCGAGACAAGCTCCAAATGTTGCAAGAATGAAAATGCTAGGTGCTACAGTTGTACCTGCAACAAGTGGTAGTAAAACCTTAAAAGACGCTACAAACGAAGCGATTAGAGATTGGATTAATAACCCAACAGACACGCATTATATTATAGGAAGCGTCGTAGGACCTCATCCCTATCCAGATATGGTGGCGCGTTTTCAAAGCGTAATTTCTGAAGAAATAAAAAACCAATTACAAGAAAAAGAAGGACGTAAAAACCCAGACTTTGTAGTTGCTTGTGTTGGTGGAGGTAGTAATGCCGCAGGTGCATATTATCATTATCTAGATCAGCCGGAGGTAGGTATTATTGCTGTTGAAGCTGCAGGAAAAGGAATACACACAGGTGAGAGTGCAGCCACCTCAGCTTTAGGTAAAGTAGGAATCATACACGGAAGCAAAACACTACTAATGCAAACAGATGACGGCCAGATTACAGAGCCTTATTCAATTTCGGCAGGGTTAGACTACCCTGGAGTTGGTCCAATGCACGCACATCTTTTTACTAGTGGACGTGGCGAATTTATAAGTGTAACAGATGATGATGCGATGAATGCCGGCTTAGCACTTTGTAAGCTAGAAGGGATTATTCCTGCAATAGAATCAAGTCACGCACTTGCAATTTTTGAAACGCGTACATTTAAACCAGATGATGTAGTGGTAGTAAATTTAAGTGGTCGTGGGGATAAAGATTTGAACAATTATATAGAGTATTTTAAGCTTTAGTTTAAAACAGAAACAAGACGAAAAAACACAGCACATGAATCGTATCAACGAAAGATTAAATAATAAATCAAAATTACTCTCTATCTACTTCACAGCAGGCTACCCAAAACTTGAAGACACTGTCCCTGTTTTAGAAAGCTTACAAGCTAACGGGGTTGACATGGTAGAGATAGGTTTACCCTTTAGTGACCCCTTAGCAGATGGTCCAACCATACAAACAAGTGGCACGCAGGCACTAAAAAACGGAATGACCACTACCCTACTTTTTGAGCAATTAAAAGACATTAGAAAAACGGTTTCTATTCCATTAATTATAATGGGCTATTTTAATCCTGTGCTACAATATGGTGTGGAGAATTTCTGCAAAAAATGTCAAGAAATTGGAATTGACGGATTGATATTACCAGATTTACCGTTGGCAGAATATCAAGAGCATTATCAAGAAATGTTTGAAAAATACGGATTGATTAATGTCTTTCTAATCACACCACAAACTAGTGACGAGCGCATTAAACAAATAGATAATGCTAGCAACGGTTTTATTTATATGGTAAGTAGCGCTAGCGTAACAGGTAGTCAATCTGGCTTCGGAAATGTGCAAACAGATTATTTTGCCCGTATAAAAAACATGAACCTCAACAACCCTCAAATAGTAGGTTTTGGTATTAGTAATTCTGAAACTTTTAATGCTGCTACTACTTATGCCAATGGTGCCATTATAGGAAGTGCTTTTATAAAAATGCTAACAGAAAGTGGTGTTGAGGGAATAGGAGATTTTGTAAAGACAATTCGATAACCTTTTTAATTTATTCCCCACTTATAGAGGGTTTAACAAACCTTTACAAGTCTATATTCTTCTATTAAACAAATAGATAGTATATTAGACGTGAACAATAAAAGAAAAGATGATGGAACGTAAATTTGAAAGAAAAGTAAAGCAAACCAACCCTACAAATCCTTCGGGAATTGTAAATCAAACAAATACAAATAAGTTTGAGCCTAATACAAAAACCATAAAAGAACAACAGAATAAATAGTAGCTTATAGACTACTATTTCTAAAATGAAATTATGGGAAAAGGTGATAAAAAAACAAAACGAGGAAAAATATTCATAAGTACTTTTGGTAAGCTAAGGCCTAAACGTAAAAAGTTTACTGTGCGGCCCAAAAAGACCAAGGATAATACTCCTCAAAATTAAAAAAGCGCGATTGGTGATCCAATCGCGCTTTTTTATTTCTGTTCGTATCTTACTACAAGTTACCTAATAAAAACAGGTTCTAGTTCATTTTCAGTATGCTCTTCACTATAACGATAATCATCACGATCAAAACCTAACACATCTTGAATGTTTTTAGCATCGGTATCAATTAAATAGCGCGCCATACTTCCCCTTGCTTTTTTAGCGAAAAAAGAGATTATTTTTAATTTTCCATTTTTAAAATCTTTAAAAACCGGGCTTATAATTGGTACTTTTAAAAGCTTTTTATTAATCACTTTAAAATATTCTTGACTCGCAAGATTTACAAACACCTCATCATCCTTAAGTTCATCATTTAAAGCTTCGGTAACAGTGTCTCCCCAAAAATTGTATAAATTATCACTTTTACCCACTTTTAAACTTGTTCCCATTTCTAAACGATATGGCTGCATTAAATCTAATGGACGCAACACACCATACATACCAGACAAAACACGAAGTGTATCTTGTAAAGTATCAATTTTATTTTCTGAAATACTATAAGCATCTAAACCTGTATAGACATCACCAGCAAAGGCGTATACTGCAGGGCGTGCATTATTTTCAGTAAAAGGTGTTGTAAAATCTTTATAACGTTGATAATTAAGCTCGGCCAATTTATCACTAATATGCATTAACTCACCTATCGCTTTTTTAGATTTTTTTTCAAGCTTCGCGTTTAATGTTGTTGCCTGCTCTAAAAACTGAGGCTGAGTAGCTCTTGTGGTAGGAAGTTTAGTTTCGAAGTCAAGAGATTTAGCTGGAGATACTACAATTTTCATAAGATTATTTTAGGTCAAATTTAATAACTTAAATACGTTTTCTGAAGTGTTTACCATCAGTTTTAACAAAGAATCTATCAACTTTATTGATTATAGTCTTATATTTCAACTAAATTAAGGTTTCACATACAAATCAATCATATTTTAACAGTAAAACTAAAAATAAACCAAATTAAAACCAACTATATGAAAACAACTAAACTAATCGTTTTATGTGTTTCTGTACTAGCTTCAACTACTATTTTAGCCCAGAATAACCTAGGAAGACAAGCGACATTAAACGAAGACGGAACTATATCTGTTACCGAAATTGAAGTTTCTCAATCAAGAATTGAGGGGCAAGGTATTGATGCAAATTTTACTTTTGAAAGACCTGCCAACCCAAACATTAAAAACTCAAGAGGCGTAACATTAGCTGATCTAGACAATGATGGAGTTGAAGAAATTATTTTTGGAGTAGACACCACCCTTTTTGCTTTACACGGCGATGGTACTATCTTTTTTGAAAAAGCCGTAGAAGGCCCAGTTTTATTACCACCATCTATTGCAGATTTAGACGATGATGGATCTCCAGAAATTATAATAAATACTGGATATCCAACCACGGTAGGAAGAATTTATGTAACAGACAGCAATGGAGAAGACCTACCAGGTTGGCCCCTTAATTTTGATGATAAATGGATGATAAACGCTCCTGCTATTGCAGATGTAGATGGTGATGGTTCTCTAGACATTGTTACAGGAGAACGTTTTGGGAGTACTCAAGGGTTTATTCACGCATTAAATATAGATGGCACAGAGATTAATGCTAATTGGCCTGTAGAAGTTCCTGCCACACCTGCGTTTACACCATCTATAGGTGACATAGACAATGATGGTAGTAATGATGTTGTTATTGCAGCCTCATCTGGAGGTATGTATGCTTTTAATAGCCAAGGAGAAATTCTAGATGGTTTTCCACTCGTAGAAACAGGAGTTAGTTATTCGTACCAATCTCCTATGTTAGTTGATCTAGATGATGATGAAACTTTAGAAATTGTAGGAGCCAATCACGGCGATAATGCTGCATTTTATGTTTTAAATCACGATGCTACTTATGCACCTGGTTGGCCTATTGCATTAGGAGGATGGACATACGCACCTTCTACTGTTGCAGATCTTAATGATGATGGTACTTACGAGATATTTATGGGAGACAGAAACACCAGCAATGATGGCTCTGACTTACCTACTATTTATGGACTTGCTCCAGATGGGACTAACATTGCCAACTTTCCTATTGAAAAATATGGTGGTAATGAAGGTGTTATTACTATAGGAGACATAAATGATGATGGTGTCTGGGATATTATTTTTTCAAGCACGTTAACAGATGCTGCTGGGTTTGGATACATCCACGCATACTCTTCTGACGGTAGTGGTGAAATTGATGGTTTTCCCTTAAGACCTGAAGGCTTTACTTTTTTAAACGGTGCCGTGTTAGGTGATGTTGATAATGATGGAATGATGGACTTAACAGCTAATTCACACTCAATTACTTTTGGTGCTGGTGTAGACACCTTTTTTCTGAACACATATAACTTAGATGTTCCTTATGATGAAAGTAAAATATTAAGCAACGGCTATAAAGGCAGCAACACCCGTGATGGTCTTATTACTGAAGAAATATTAAATGTAAATCAATATGCTAATAATCAAAAACTGGTCATTTCGCCTAATCCAACTAATGGAATCCTTAATATCAACTTACCTGTGAACATCATAGCTGCTCAGGTGAATATTTATTCTGTAGACGGTCGAGTAATTTTAAAAGAAACTACAGATGTTTCAACAAATCAATCTTTAGAATATGACTTAAAACAACTGACTAATGGTGTGTATTTTGTTTCAGTAAAAGATGGTCAAACAAACTATCTAGGAAAATGGATTAAAGAATAATCCAGCTAAAATAGCTATAATCATAAAGCGCATTATTGAATGATCAATAATGCGCTTTATCTATTTACTGTGCCAATTAGAAATCTAACAGGTATTTTTTATCTGTTACATTTCCGAAGTAAAAAAAACTTACTCTATAACGTGTTTGCTATAATTGCGCCACTTTTCTAGACAGTCTTCAATATCCTGTGGCACTTTACTTTCAAAACGCATCATCTCTCCTGTTGTAGGATGTACAAAACCTAAAGTTCTTGCATGAAGCGCTTGCCTCGGGAGTACTTTAAAACAATTATCTACAAACTGTTTGTATTTTGAAAACGTAGTACCTTTTAGTATTTTCTCACCACCGTATCGTTCGTCATTAAAGAGCGTATGACCAATAAATTTCATATGCACACGTATTTGATGCGTACGTCCAGTCTCTAGCTTGCAACTTACTAATGTTACATACCCAAAACGCTCTAAGACTTTAAAGTGAGTTACTGCGGCCTTTCCTTTTTCTTCAGCATCCTCATCTAAAAAAACAGTGTTTTGTAATCTGTTTTTAGGGTGACGACCTATATGCCCTTCTATTGTCCCTTCATCATCTTCAATATTTCCCCAAACAAGAGCGACATACTCACGCTCTGTAGTTTTATCAAAAAACTGCTTAGCCAAATGTGTCATCGCTTCTTCGGTTTTAGCAACTACTAGCAATCCACTAGTGTCTTTATCTATACGATGTACTAAACCTGGACGGTTACTTGAATTATTTGGAAGGTTATCTATATGATGTATTAATGCATTGATAAGTGTTCCGCTATAATTACCATGACCAGGATGTACTACCATCCCTGGTTGTTTATTAACAACAAGTAAATCATCATCTTCATAGACTATGTCTATATCAATATCTTCTGGTGTGAGAAGTAACTCATATGGAGGGTGTGCAAAAAGCACCGTCACCACATCATTTGCTTTCACTTTATAATTAGATTTTACAATCACATTATTTACAAAAATATTCCCTTCTTTTGCGGCTTTTTGTATTTTACTACGTGTTGCGTTTTCTACGCGATTCATTAAATACTTATCCACACGTAAAGGCTGTTGTCCTTTATCAGCTACAAACCTAAAATGCTCGTGCATTTCATCATTACTTGCAGGTTCTGGCCCTTCTATTTCATTATTGCTCATCTTCTTTGTCTTCTGTTGTATTACTTTCTGGACGATAACTTCCAGAACCATCACCTATAACTAAATCTATCACAGAAGTCTTGCTAAGTTTGGTTCCTGGCTTTAACACCTTACCTTTATAACGTAACTCTAAGATTTGATCTTCAGCTATATTTTTTCGAGTACTAATCTTTCCTATTTTAAAACCAGTCGCTAAAAGTGTTGGCTCTCCTTGACGTTTTGTAATACCAACAACATTAGGCACAGGTATTTTTGCATATCCTGAAGGATTTAGTGCTAAATAGATTTTACGATTTTCTTTTACAAATTTACCCGCTTTAGGCACTTGCTCTATCACAGAATAACTAGGATAATCTGGGTTGTAATTAGCAGAATCCATCACTTCATAACGCAAATCTATATCGTCTAGTGTTGATTCTACCTTATCAAGCTCCATCTTTGCAAGGTTAGGAACTTCTATAGTCTCGCCATGATTTGTAGTGCTTTTTAGCCATAACATTAAAAGAAATACTAGAATAACCAAAGTCACTATAGCAAACAATAATTGCTTAACAAAGGTCTTTGAAAAAAGGAATTTAAAAAAGTTCATACGTTACTGTATTAATCTGCAAATATAACGGGCAATTTACTATCTTTTTAAAGATAACAACTATTTTTGTTAGCGTGCGTTAGGCACAAACTATTAAACGTTGTAATTTTAAAAGTATGCGAAATAACAAAAAAAATATTGCCGTGCTTATGGGAGGATATTCCAGCGAGGTAAACATCTCTCTTAACAGTGGTCACATAGTCTGCCAAGCTTTAGACAAAAATAAATACAACGTTTATCCTATTCACATTTTAAAAGAAGGTTGGTTTTATGTTCCTAAAACAGCTACAAACATTCCTATAGATAAAGGTGATTTTAGTTTTGAAACTCTTGAAGGAACCATTATTCCTGATGCTGTTTTTAACACCGTACACGGTACACCTGGCGAAGATGGTTATCTAGCAGCCTATTTTGAGCTCCTAGGTATCCCACAAACAAGCTCTGGATTTTATGAAGCCGCACTTAGTTTTAACAAACGAGATTGTCTGTCTGTTTTAAAAAACTTTGGTGTAAAATGCGCTAACTCTTATTATCATAACCAAGGCGAACCTATAGACGTAAATGCTGTAATTACAAAAGTGGGACTACCTTGTTTTGTAAAACCCAACCGTGCAGGTAGTAGTTTTGGTATTAGTAAGGTGAATACTATAGAAGCATTTGTCCCTGCCCTAGAGCGTGCATACAAAGAAGATAGCGAGATCATTATCGAAACTGCACTTGTAGGTACAGAGGTTTCTGTAGGCGCTTATTCTCACTACGGAAATATTAAAGTTTTCAACCCTACTGAAATAGTAAGCGAAAACGACTTCTTTGATTATGAAGCTAAATATGAAGGAAAATCACAAGAGATTACTCCTGCTCGTATTTCTGAATCTGACACTCAAAAAGTTAAAGCTGAAACAAAACGTATTTATAACCTTTTAAAAATGAAAGGCGTTTGCCGCTCTGAGTTTATCATTCAAGATGGCGTTCCTTATTTTATAGAAATAAATACCACACCAGGATTAAGCTCTGAAAGTATTATCCCTAAACAAGTAAAAGACGCAGGTATGGATCTTGGTGAATTTTTTGGTGAATTGATTGATGCAGTTTTGAAGTAATTAAAAAACAAAATAAGAGCCTAGAGATTAAATGTTAGATAAATTACTTCTTTTTTAGTCTAGTATAGCACCCCAGGAATAATGATAGAAACAAAAAATCCCTTACTATAAAAAATAGCAAGGGATTTTTAATAATTATAAAATATATCTTATTTAATCTCTAAAACTTCAAGATCAAAAATTAAGTCTTTACCAGCTAAAGGATGATTTGCATCAATAATAACCGTTTCTTCTTTAACTTCGATGATGCGTAAGTTCATTTCTTGACCATCAGGAGTTTTAGAAACAAGTCCCATACCTACTTGTGGCTCCATATCTTGAGGTAACTCAGCTTTGTTTACTTCATGCTTTAAGTCTTCATTTACATCACCATATGCTTCTGCTTTAGGAATCGTAATTGTCTTTTTCTCGTTTAATTTCATATCAATTAAACCTTTCTCAAAACCTGGTATTAACTGTCCTTGACCTAAAGTAAACTCAACTGGCTCTCTTCCTTCTACTTCTGAACTATCAAAAATTTGTCCGTCAGATAACTTACCTGTGTAATTTACTTTAACTGTGTTATTCTCTTTTACTTGAATCATATTCATTTATTAATGTTAAAAATGCTCTTTCCATAATTTTTACGTAGCAAACATTTTTTTTATACTTATACTTCCTAGAGCTACTAAAACCACGCCATAATATTGAATAAAAAAAACATAAACTAACAAAACCCTTCCCAAGCCCTAATAACAGTTAAAACCTTGCCTTTTATCCTTTTTAATTTATAATCCAACAACAATCCACAATCGGAAATTTTGTCAGTTTACTAAATACAATGTGTCTTTAAAAGAAAATATGATGCTAATCTTACTAATGGTATCTTTGAACTAAGAAAATAAAAAACAATGCTTAAAAACATACTTACACTCTCATTCACTATTTTATTTTGTATTTCGGCAGCATCACAAACGCCCTCTCTCACAGAATTTTTTGATTATAATCCATCTGTAGAACATCGCGTAGATGAAATTTTCAACTCACTAAACGACAATGAGCGTGTAGCACAAATGATTGTCACCTCTGCTGGCGAATTAGGAAAACCAAATAGTGTTGTTTTAAAACTTGCGCAAGAAAATAAAATAGGGGGCATTGTTTTTCTAAAAGGGAGTGAAGAGAATCATAAAAAACTCATTAACGAACTTAATGCGATTAGCACAACCCAAAACCAATTGCCGCTACTCTACTCTATAGATGCAGAACCTAGTCTTTATAACGGAAGGTTAAATGGTAGTGCTCCAATGATGAACACCATAGATATTAAAAACACCAAACAAGCAGACTCTGTAGCGCGTATCATTAACAAGACCTTATTAGATATTGGTTTTCGCCAAAATTTTGCACCCGTTGTAGATGTAAGTCCAAATAATGAAGCGATTAAAAATAGAAGCTTCGGAAATGACAAGAATCAAGTAGTAGCCTTAAGCAAACAATTTATTAAGACCACACAAGAACAAGGGATCATTGCGACGGCAAAGCATTTTCCGGGTCATGGACTCGTAAGCGGTGATACGCATAAAAAGTCTGTTTACATTGATGGCGACTTACAAGAGCTAGAGATTTACCCACCTTTAATAGATGCAGATGTAATTTCAATAATGATGGCACATATCACTATAGAAAACAACCCAAAATATAATACAGAAGGTTTACCTGCTAGTTGTTCTAGAAAAATAGTAACAGGGCTATTGAAAGAAGAGCTAGGTTTTAAAGGCTTAGTAATTACAGATGCACTTAATATAATGAAAGCCGTTACTATTATTGACAATGCTCCCTTAGTAGCTTCAAAAGCGGGGAATGACATGTTGCTAATGCCTATTGACGAAACAGAAACTATTAATAGTATTCTTACAGAAATGTCAAGAGACTCTATTTATAGACAACAGGTTTATCAATCTGTAAAAAAGATTATTAGATTAAAAGTATTTCTTGGATTGATGTAAAATTTACTAGCAACATCTATTAAAAAGTTTTTATGTAATTTAAATAAATCCATTTTTATCTTTTATTAGGCTTATTAAGTATTACAAAAACAATAACTCTCCATTTTTCGTATTTTTTTAACAAAAAACATGACCCTTCACACTAGTTTTAGTCCAAAAACCACAAAATACATCAATTTTTAATTACGAATAATGTAATTCAACAAGCTAACAAAGCTGTAAATTATCATATTCATTTTTTCGATAATGCTTAATTTATGATATCACAAATGTGTGCGGTTAGTTGAATTTTACATTTGTTTTCTCTCAAAAAATAGTGATTTTTACCTGCTTAAATTAAGCAAGTATGACAAATGCATATATAAGAGGAACTGGTTCTTATGCGCCAAAAAACATTGTAAAAAATGCCTTTTTTGAAAAAGTAGGATCTTCAGATAAATGGATTTATGAAAACCTAGGAATAAAAGAACGTAGAATTTCTACCGGTGAAACTACGAGCGACTTAGCTTACCAAGCTGGGAAAGCCGCTATTAAAGATGCAGGTTTAACCCCAACAGACATAGACCTTATTGTTTTAGCAACTGCAACTGCAGATAGACTTGCACCATCGTGTGCGTGTTTTGTTCAAGAAAAACTAAAAGCAACAAACGCTGTAGCTTTTGATATATCTGCTGTATGTTCGGGTGCTTTATTTGCTATTTCTACTGCAGTACAATACATTAAATCTGGTATGTATAAAAACGTACTCGTTATAGGAGCAGACACTTTTTCAACCATTACAGACTGGTCCAGAAGAGATGCAGTTTTCTTTGGTGATGGTGCAGGTGCTATTGTCATTTCAGAAACGACAGAAGACAAAGGTTTTATTGATTTTATTTTACACACAGACGGAAGTGGAAAAGACCACTTTACCGTTCCTGCAGGCGGATCAGAAAAACCCGCAACAAATACTACTATAGAAAATGGTGAACACTATTTTCAAATGAATGGACCTGCAGTTTACCAAACTGCTATTGATGTAGTTCCAAAATGCATTAATAAAATACTGACAAAAAATGAAAGAACAATAGATGAAGTGAAATGCCTACTACCACATCAACCAAGCATTAAAATTTTAAAAGAGGTTGCTAAAAGAGTGGATTTACCTTTTGACAAAGTAAAAACAAATATGGATCGCTACGCAAATACTTCTGGCGGTACTATTCCAATAATTCTAGACGAAACATTAAAGAACGACAAATTTGAAAAAGGAGATTTACTTCTATTTGCAGCGGTAGGTGCCGGTTGGACTTGGGGTACAGCATTATATAAATGGTAATCTTATTTTTTTAAAAAACAACAATAGTATGCTTTCAAATACAACATTTTTAATAACGGGTATCGCAGATAAACACTCGCTTGCTATGTATGTAGCCAAAGAGATTATTAAACAAGGAGGTAAAGTAGTTTGTACGGGGCTTGGTGTTAGTGAACATCACGAAAATCTATCTGAAAAAGCAAAAGCATTTTTAAATAAAAACTTTGAAGATTTCAAACAAGCTGTTTATGATGAACTAGGAGACACATCTGTAGAGATTCTAGATGTTACACTAGACGAAAATATAGCTTCTTTTGCTCGCTCATTATCAAATAAAAAAATTAAACTAAACGGATTACTTCATGCAATTGCTATGGATAAAACCATACGTAATAAAGAAGTTAAACCAATGATAGATGTTACTAAAGATGAATTTTGTGACACAATGAATGTTTCTGCTTATTCATTAATACGATTAACACATTATTTATTAAAACACGACGTATTAGAGCAAGGTGCATCTATTTGTTCACTTAGTTATATCGCAGCTGCAAAAGTTACATTTCACCCTTATCGAAATATTAGCATCGCAAAAGCTGCGCTAGAACGAATTACCATCGAACTAGCTGATGAGCTTGGAAGATCACACGGCATTCGTGTTAATGCGATACGATTTTCTCCATATATGGGCAGCAAGGCAGGTAATGCTACCTTAAACCAAAAAGATGTAAACACTTCAGAAAAATTAAGTCCCTTAGGCAATGCAAAACCTTCTGATCTTGCTTATGAAGTAGTGCATTTATTCAGACCTAATTTATCCATCACCGGAGAAATAAGACATGTAGATGGTGGCTATAATATTACCGGATAACAACACATCATTAAATACACTAACCAAAAATTATATTAAATATCAAAACAAACAAAATGGGCAAAAAAATAAACTTTATAATACTAGCTGTTTTAGTACTCTTTAGTGCTTTTACAGCCTCTAGTTATCAAGAATTATCATCAGAAATAGACAAAGGAGACACAGCTTGGATGCTTGTTGCAAGTGCCTTCGTGTTACTCATGACACCTGGACTTTCCTTCTTTTATGGAGGTATGATAAATAAAAAAAATATTATATCTACTATGCTACAAAGTTTTGTAGCCCTAGGTGTTATTAGTGTACTTTGGGTCTTAGTAGGTTTCAGTTTAGCATTTGGAGATAGCATAGGTGGTATTATAGGAAACCCATTTACGTATCTTAATTTTAATAATGTAGGGATAGAACCTAATCCAGATTTTTCTAGTACCATCCCATTTTTATTATTTGCACTTTTTCAATTAAAGTTTGCCATCATAACTCCTGCTCTAATTACAGGTAGTTTTGCTGGTCGTGTAAGATTTAGAAGTTACATTCTATTTATGATCTTATTTAGCATTTTTATTTATAGTCCTCTTGCACATATGACTTGGCATCCAGACGGTTTGTTTAGAAACTGGGGTGTACTTGATTTTGCTGGTGGTACAGTAGTTCACATGTCTGCAGGTTTTGCCGCATTAGCAGGAGCAATTTATTTAGGAAAAAGAAAAGAAGAAGAAGATAACCCTGCAAATGTTCCTTTTGTTATTTTAGGTACAGGCTTACTTTGGTTTGGTTGGTTTGGTTTTAATGCGGGTTCTGCGCTTGGTGCTAATGGCGATGCTGTTATTGCATTTGCCAACACAAATATCGCTTCTGCAACTGCTATGATCACGTGGATTTTTTACGAAAGAATGTTGGGCAGAAAAATGTCTGCTGTTGGAGCTTGTATAGGTGCAGTAGTTGGACTCGTTGCTATCACACCAGCAGCTGGATTTGTTAACATTGGACAATCTGTTTTTATCGGTTTTGCCGCTTCTATTATTTCTAACTGGATGATCAGTCTTAAAAATAAATCTGAAATTGACGACACTTTAGATGTATTCCCTAGCCACGGTGTTGGAGGAATCGTAGGTATGATTCTAACTGCAGTATTTGCAAACGAAGTAGGATTAATTTACGGAGAAACAACTACCTTTTTATATCACTTACTCGCACTTTTACTAACATCAATTTTCACGTTTGGAGGTAGCTACTTACTGTTCAAAATAGTAGATGTATTATTAACTATGAGAGTTCGCGAAGACCAAGAAGAAAGAGGTTTAGACCTTAGTCAACACGGTGAAAGCATTGAATAATTTTACTCCGTTATTATTTTTATTATTCTTTTAAAAAAAGAAATAAAAATACCTTTTGATTAATTTACAGATGAGAAAGCTAGTAAGACACCTTACTAGCTTTTTTTAAACACTAATCTTAACAAAACCACACTATTAGAAGCTGGTAATCCATAAAACGAAAACTAATTTCTCTTCTGAAATTTTCATTATTAAAAGGAGTTAATTTTATGTAATTTTGGCAGTATCAAAACAATGCTTCAACACATACTATCATACCTAAAATTTTTAAAAAACTCTAGTAATCAACATGGAGTTCATTCGCCTTTTGTCTACCAATTACTGACTGAGTGTTTGTACACAAAACAAACTCCTGAAAAGTTTAGCATTGTAAAAAAACACCGCAAATGGCTTCTTCAAAACAATAATGAGATTGAAGTCACAGATTTTGGGGCCGGATCACGAGTTTTTAAAAGCAATCTTCGGAAAGTTTCTGCCATTGCAAAAAATGCGGGTATGACACAAAGAAGGCAACGGCTGCTCAGTAAGCTTATAGCCTATTTAAAACCTAATGAAATTCTAGAGATAGGTACTTCGGTAGGATTAGCGACGGCTGCAATCTGGTCTGGAAGCAGCCCTTCTTCAAAAATCACAACGGTAGAGGGCTGTCCTGCCACTTCAGGTATTGCCAGAAAAGGCTTTGAGCATTTTAGTATTCACAATATTGATCAAGCAACAATGAAATTTGATCAGTTTTTTGAATCAGAAAATTTCAGAAACAAGATTGACTTTGCATTTATTGATGGCAATCATAGTAAAAAATCGACCCTAGATTATTTTGAAAAACTACTCTCAAGAATGACTAATGACGGGATTATTATTTTTGACGACATCTACTGGAGTACAGAAATGACAGAAGCTTGGAAAGATATTTGCGCACACCCAAAAGTAACCGTAAGCATAGACACCTACCAATGGGGGCTTGTTTTTTTTAGAAAAGAACAACAAAAGGAACATTTTACCATAAGAGTGTAACAAGGAGTACACTTTTGCGTCTTATGCTATAATATGATGCGTCATTATTTACTACAATTGTAAACAATGATAAAACCAACCAAGACTACAGCAATTATGAGTGTACTAATTGACATCAAACAAATCACAAGAGATTTCCCACTAGGGCAAGAAGTTGTGAAGGTACTAAAGGGTATTGATCTCACTATTAATAAAGGAGAGTATGTTGCACTCATGGGACCATCTGGTTCGGGTAAATCTACGTTAATGAATTTGTTAGGATGTCTAGACACACCTACTTCTGGTTCGTATGACCTAAATGGTAAAGACGTGAGTAATATGAGCGATGATGATCTTGCTGAAATAAGAAATAAAGAAATTGGTTTTGTTTTTCAAACCTTTAACCTACTACCGCGTACTACCGCACTAGACAATGTAGCTTTACCAATGGTGTATGCAGGTGCTTCTAAAAGTGTACGTAACCAACGGGCAGAAGAAGTACTTACAGATGTAGGGCTTGCAGACCGTATGGATCACAAACCCAACCAACTTTCTGGTGGACAACGCCAGCGTGTTGCCGTAGGAAGAGCTTTAGTAAACAAACCTTCTATAATACTCGCAGATGAGCCTACTGGAAATCTAGACTCTAAAACCTCTGTAGAAATAATGAGTCTTTTTGATGAGATACACGCTCAAGGAAATACTGTTATCTTAGTAACACACGAAGAAGATATCGCAGAACACGCACACCGTATTATTAGACTACGTGATGGTATCATAGAAACAGACGTAAGACGCAACGGGGACAGTTGGTAACTAAAAATGGGATAGTAGCCTTTTTTAAAGTTAACACTCACATACCTGAATTTCCTTTAAGAGAAATCTATAAATCATTTTGACTAATACTTTTATAGTATCTAAATAGGAGCTGTAAAGCAAGAGTTTTCTAGTTAGTCGTCATATTCTACATGCTACTATTTACGCCCCTTTTCCAATAATGTTCCTTTAAAATTTCAGCAGCAAGTAGACAATCGTTATTTTTATAAAAAATTTCATGATGGCAGATAAGCAGACTTTTTTTGACTACATTACAGAAGGCTACAACACTAAAGGAGAAGCGATTGACTTAGGCGCAGCAATGCTTGACGGTGAGACCGTGACAAATGCCCTTGTTCGGATTCCTCTTAAAACAATGAACCGACATGGACTTATTGCCGGTGCTACAGGTACAGGTAAAACTAAAACCCTGCAAATACTTGCCGAAAATTTATCTGAAAAAGGAGTTCCCGTACTGTTAATGGACATGAAAGGTGATTTATCTGGTATTGCTCAGCCTGGCTCAGAACATGCGAAAATTGACGAGCGTCATGAAATGATAGGCTTTCCATTTAAAACGCAAAAATTTCCTGTAGAAATTTTAACCATCTCTGATCAAGAAGGAGTGCGTATGCGAGCAACCGTTAGCGAGTTTGGACCTATCTTACTTTCAAGAATACTAGACTTAAGTGACACACAAAGTGGTATTGTATCTGTATTATTTAAGTATTGTGATGACAATAAACTACCATTGTTAGACTTAAAAGACTTTAAAAAAATCTTACAATACGCTACAGAAGAAGGAAAAGAAGCTATGCAACGTGAATATGGGCGCATGTCTTCTGCTTCTACAGGTTCTATTCTTAGAAAAATAGTAGAGCTTGAACAACAAGGTGGCGACTTGTTTTTTGGCGAAAAATCATTTGACACAGACGACCTATTACGTGTAGATGAAAACGGAATGGGATACATTAACATTTTGCGACTAACAGATATACAAGACAGACCTAAGTTGTTTTCTACATTTATGCTGAGTCTACTTGCCGAAATTTATGCAACATTTCCTGAACAAGGAGATAGTGATAGACCAGAATTAGTTATTTTTATTGATGAAGCCCACTTGATATTTAAACAAGCAAGTGATGCGTTGTTAGATCAAATAGAAGGTATTGTAAAACTAATACGTTCTAAAGGTGTTGGTCTTTATTTTGTTACACAAAACCCAACAGATGTGCCAGATGCCGTATTAAGCCAATTGGGTTTAAAAGTACAACATGCCCTAAGAGCGTTTACTGCAAAAGACAGGAAAGCCATAAAATTAACTGCAGAGAATTATCCTTTATCTGATTATTATAAAACAGACGAAGTCATAACTTCGTTAGGAATAGGTGAAGCCTTAGTATCTGCTTTAAATGAAAAAGGTATACCCACACCTCTAGCTGCCACAATGCTTCGTGCACCAATGAGCAGAATGGATGTACTAGAAGACAATGAACTTAAAGAATTGCTAGAAGCCTCTAAACTGATTAAAAAGTATAATGAAACCATAGATCGCGAGAGTGCCTATGAGATGTTAAACAAGAAAATAGAGACCGCAGAACAAAAAGACGTAAAAGAAAAAGCTAAAAAAGAGCGAGATGCTGCAAGTAAAAGTTCATCATCAAAAAGTAAAAAATCTTCTAGTTCCGCTACAACTTCTACTTTGATGAAGACACTTATGAGTCCAACCGTGATTAGAAGTGTACTAGGAATTCTAGGAAAAATGATAAAATAGAGTAACCTCTCCCCTATTTTGGGGAAATATTAATACTAAATTATAATTAATGAAAAAGATTGCAATGATTGCAGGAGCAGCATTAAGCGTGCTCGTATTTGTACAATGTGAAACCAAACAAGACCCCTTTGCTATTTCTGAAAGCCAAGTAGGACTCTTAACTAAGGACACTCAAATAAAACAATTAGATTCTATTTTAACGATGGATTCTATTGTAAAACTTAGCTCTATTAAAAATGTGCTTGGTACACAAGGAGAAGTAGAAGTTTATGAAAAAGGTGGAGAAAAATTATTACTTGTTTCGCCACACGATGAGACAGACCCAAATTCTACAATTGAAAACATCCAGTTTTTTGACGCTCGTTTTAAAACAGCAAAAGGACTTTCAATAAACAGCACCTTTAAAGATATTAAAGATAATTACACAATAGAAAACATTCAAACTACATTTAACTCGGTAGTCATCTTTTTAAAAGACAGTAATCTTTTTATCACTATTGACAAAAAACAACTTTCTGAAAACGCACGTTATGATCCAAGCTTAAAAATAGAAGCTAGTCATATACCAGACACTGCTACATTTAAATATGTAATGATTGGCTGGGACAAAGAAGAAGACAAGCAATAAACCTTTTAATAATTTCTGAAACATGACCCCTATAAACCCTTTTCATCTAGCGATTCCAGTAACTCAGCTTGAAAAAAACCGTATATTCTATAGAGATATATTAGGTTGTGAAGAAGGACGAAGTAGTGATCATTGGGTAGATTTTAATTTTTTTGGTCATCAATTAGTTATTCATTTAAGTGAAGATACTAAAGCCAACGAACAAGGCAATCCTGTAGACGGGCACAATGTGCCTGTTCCACATTTTGGGGTTGTGCTGTCACTAGATGATTTTGAAGCTTTTGCAAAAAAGCTAAAATTAGCAAACGTGGTTTTTATTATTGAGCCATATACTCGTTTTAAAGGGTTGACCGGAGAACAGTCTACTATGTTTTTAAAAGACCCAAGTGGAAACGCACTTGAATTTAAGGCTTTTAAAAATATAGATCAATTATTTGCCAAATAGAAATTATGAGCGAAAACAACAGTATACCAGCAAAAACAATAAGACAGGTTTTTATCCTACTTATCATTCTATTAATGGGATCTCTCATTTTTAGAGAAATGCTCCCCTATCTCTCTGGAGTGCTTGGCGCAGTCACAATATATGTTTTATTGCGACCTTGGATGAACAAACTCATAAAACGAGGATGGAACTCTAGCATTGCAGCTATAATGTTAATGCTCGTTTCATTTTTAGGTATCTTATTACCAATCACAGGTATTTTATTAATGCTTGGAAATAAAATTGGAGACGCGGTAAAAAATTCTGAAAGAGTAACATTAGCTTTTAAAGACCAAGTAGGCAAATGGGAAGACAAACTAGGCATGAATCTACATTCTCAGATAGATGTAGATTCTATATCTAAATGGGTAACAGAAAACCTTGAAGGTTTTGCCGGTGGTACATTTAATATTTTCATTTCAATAGGGATTATGTACTTTTTGTTATTCTACCTATTTGTTGGAAATCGTACATTTAAACAATCACTGTTTGAATACATCCCTATAAATAAAGACAACTTAAAAACGATAGGAAAAGAAATTAATAGTACCGTACGCTCAAATGCCTTAGGTATTCCATTGGTTGCCATTGCACAAGGAATTATTGCACTTATCGGGTTTTTAATCTTTGGGGTTGAAGATCCATTTTTCTGGTTTGTGATTGTCACAGTAGGATCTATGATACCGTTTATAGGTACTTTTGTAGGTATTCTGCCCGTTTTTATTCTAACACTTTCATCAGGAAGCGCTTTTCAAGCTTGGGGAATATTAGCATACGGTATCGTGGTTGTTGGATCTACAGACAATATTATTAGACTTTATGTACTCAAAAGATTAGATGATGTACATCCACTCATCACATTAATTGGTGTTATTGTAGGTGTACCTCTTTTTGGTTTTATCGGTCTAGTTTTTGGTCCCTTATTAATCAGTTTATTTATCGTAACTGTTCGTATTTACAGAAAAGAGTTTGGGAGAAAAGTAGAAGAAGAAAATCGAATGCTCTAAGCTTAAAGACTTTCTAACACAAATTAAGTCTGAAATAACACAAAAATAAAAACCCCGCTGTTTGATTAAACAGCGGGGTTTTTGTTTTGTATTTCTGAAGAGAAACGGTTTATTTTTTCACATTTGCTCTGCGTTCTCTTGCCAATAAAGTATTCTTTAACAACATAGCTATTGTCATTGGTCCTACTCCACCAGGAACCGGTGTAATATAGCTTGCCTTTTTACTTACATTTTCAAAATCTACATCACCTACAATACGATAACCTCTTGGACGTGTATCGTCATCTACTCTTGTAATACCAACATCAATAATTACAGCATCATCTTTTACCATTTCGGCTTTAAGAAAATTAGGAACCCCTAATGCAGAAATAACAATATCTGCTTGACTAATAATTTGTGTAATATTTTTTGTACTACTATGTGTTAAGGTAACAGTACTGTTTCCTGGCCAACCTTTACGACTCATCAAGATACTCATAGGGCGTCCCACAATGTGGCTTCGACCAATAACTACAGTATGTTTTCCTTTTGTATTTACATCATAACGCTCTAGCAATTCTAAAATTCCAAAAGGAGTAGCTGGAATAAATGTAGACATATCAAGCGCCATTCTTCCAAAATTTTCTGGATGAAAACCATCCACATCTTTACTAGGATCTACTGCCATTAACACTTTTTGCGTATTAATCTGAGGAGGTAAAGGTAATTGAATGATAAATCCATCTATATCATCATTCTGGTTAAGTTCTTCAATTTTTTGTAGCAACTCAATCTCTGACGTTGTGTGCTTCATGCGCACCATAGTAGACTCAAAACCTACACGCTCACAAGAACGTACTTTACTACCTACGTAGGTTAGACTGGCACCGTCATCTCCTACAATTACAGCTGCAAGATGTGGCACTTTTTCGCCAGCATCTTTCATTTTTTTAACTTCTGCAGCGATTTCGTTCTTTATGTCGTTTGAGACTTTTTTACCGTCAAGAATTGTCATTATTGTATTGTTAAGTATTAAATGTTATATATTATTCGGGACTTTTAATAAAAAGATATTACTTCATTTTCCCCATCATTTGAGCCATCTTGCGGCCACCGCCACCTTGCATCATTTTCATCATTTTACTCATCTGGTCAAACTGCTTTAAAAGCTGATTTACTTGAGTTACAGATGTACCACTTCCTTTTGCAATTCTTTTTTTACGACTTCCGTTTATTAAAGCAGGTGAAGTTCTTTCTGCAGGTGTCATTGATTGAATAATTGCTTCTATACCTTTAAAAGCATCATCATCTATATCTACATCTTTTAATGCTTTACCTGCTCCAGGAATCATTCCAACAAGATCTTTCATAGATCCCATTTTTTTGATTTGCTGGATTTGTTTCATAAAGTCATCAAAACCAAATTGATTTTTCGCAATCTTTTTCTGTAATTTTCTAGCCTCATCCTCATCAAACTGTTCTTGTGCACGCTCAACTAGAGAAACAACATCTCCCATCCCTAAAATACGATCTGCCATACGTGATGGATAGAAAATATCTATTGCATCCATCTTTTCACCTGTACCAATGAACTTAATTGGTTTATTAACGACACTTTTAATAGAGATTGCAGCACCCCCACGAGTATCACCATCAAGTTTAGTAAGAACAACTCCATCAAAGTTGATACGCTCATTAAAAGTCTTAGCCGTATTTACAGCATCTTGCCCCGTCATGGCATCTACAACAAATAATGTTTCTTGTGGCTGAATTGCTTTGTGAACATTTTCAATCTCTACCATCATTGCTTCATCTACCGCAAGACGTCCTGCTGTATCGACAATCACAACATTATGTCCATTTTGTTTTGCGTGAGCAATCGCATTTGTCGCAATAGAAACAGGATCCATATTGCCCTCTTCACTATATACCTCAACACCTATTTGCTCTCCTACTACGTGCAATTGATTAATTGCCGCTGGACGATAAACATCACAGGCAACTAATAATGGTTTCTTTGTTTTTTTAGATTTTAGGAAGTTCGCTAATTTACCAGAAAATGTGGTTTTACCAGAACCCTGTAATCCAGACATCAAGATAACACTTGGCGAACCTTGCAAATTAACTCCTGCTGCATCACCACCCATTAAGGCTGTAAGCTCATCTTTTACAATTTTAACCATTAACTGGCTAGGTTGTAAAGCAGTCAATACATCTTGACCTAAAGCCTTTTGTTTTACGGTATTTGTAAACTCTTTAGCAATCTTAAAGTTTACATCGGCATCTAGTAATGCACGACGCACTTCTTTTAGCGTTTCCGCTACATTTACCTCTGTAATGCTTCCGTGCCCTTTAAGGACGTGCATTGCTTTATCTAACTTATCACTTAAATTATCAAACATAGTTTCAAAAAATATAAAAAATTCTGCAGGTTTATGGTATTTCAGTAATACTTGCTTCTGAAATTTAAGCGCAGAACAATAGTCTGCAAAGATACTAATTGGGCATGGGTTAACAAAGTCTGTTTACAACTAAAAGTTTAACGCAAAAAGTGACCTGTTTTTTTACTGTTGCTATAGTAATTTCAACCCTTCAAAATGAAAAAATTTGACTACCATTAAAAGTTTAATCATCTTAAGTTCTCTTCTAAAAATTTGTCCCCTAAGTTTTTATTACATTTAACATAATTATACCATTTTAAGTATCATAACAAACTCAAACAAGCGTTATCCCCAAGCACACACCCTATGGAATCTATAAAAAAAACACTCACGCTTAAAGTAATAGCAAGCTATGTCTTACTCAGCTCCATTGCTATTTTTGTTTGTATTTTCTTGTACCAACAGTTAAATCAAAATAGACCAAGCACCATACTTGATGAAAAAAACATCATAAACACAAGTAGTATTATTTCTTCATTGTATGAGGCAGATAGTTATGGCGCACTCTCTATACAATCGTTAAGACAGAAAGATTTTGATATTTATACCAGAAAAAATGATTCGATAATTAAAGGGTTGACTTTATTAAAGCTAGAAAACCATGAAGGAATTGACAATAATAAATTAGATACGATTGCAAATTTATTAAATCAAAAACGAACCAACATTGAACAACTAAGGCTTATAAAAGCAGCCAACAATAAGGATAATTCTTTAGATAAAATTTTAAGTGAATTTGAAATTCTTGAACTCAATATGGGGCGTGTAATGCCTTATAACATTGTAGAAGACTTATCAACCTTAACAGATTCACAGCGAGAAACAGTTATAGACTTTACAAACTATATTAATAGTAAAAAAACTACGGTATCAAGTAAGGTGATAGACTCTATGCTAACCGCTACTAGAGAGATTGTAAGAAATGCACAGAGCAGTAGTTTAAGATTAAGAAAGGCATTATTAGAGAAAGAAAATATTTTAGCACATAATAACATTGCGATATCCACTCAGTTAAGACAAATAATTTCGAATCTATCTAATGAAATAGACAACAAGCAAAGGCAAGAACTACTTTTAAGAAACAAGGCTATCTACACATCTAATAGAGTTGTAAAAATTGCTGGATTTTCTGGTGCGTTTTTAATTTTGCTCTTTTCTTACTTTATAATAACAGATTTTTTTAAAGCGCAACGTTTAAAAAATGAGCTCCAAGAAGAACAAGACAAAACAAACTCTTTATTACAAAGTAGAGAACGCTTAATGGCTACTGTTGGGCATGACTTAAAAACTCCTTTAACAACAATAACTGGGTATACACAACTACTAGATAAAACGAACCTTGATGTTGAGCAAAAAAACTTCAATAATGCAATACATGATAACACACAATACATTTCGCATTTAGCTCAAGATTTATTAGATTTTTCTGAACTAGAAGCACAGAATATAAAAATTACCAACGCCCCTTTTAACCTCTACAACCTTTTACAAAAAATAATGAATGATGCCGTTATGCGTCATTCTAATCCAAAAATCAAAGGCATTGTAGTGATAGACGAAGCCTTAAAGCATAGCTATTTTGAAAGTGATGCGATGCGTATTGAACAAGTGGTTATAAATTTAATTTCAAACGCATTTAAGTTTACTGAAAAAGGTGAAATAAAATTAACCGTAAACCAACAAAGAGGAGGTAATAATAAAATACAAACTACACTAACCGTAAGCGATAGCGGAATAGGGATTGCTCCCGAAAAAATAAAAACAATTTTTGAACCCTTTACACAAGCTGATAAAAACATCATAAAAAAATATGGTGGTAGCGGTTTAGGGTTAGCTATATCAAAAAGACTAGCACTATTACTACAGGGCAGCTTAACCGTAAAAAGCATCGTAAATAAGGGAAGTGATTTTATTTTTTCTATCCCTTTAATTGAAGTTGAAAAACCAATTACAACTCACTCATTACCATCAAAAACCTTTAAAAAAGGAATCGTTATAGATGATGATATTGGATTGCTTACGTTACTAAAAGCTTTATTTAACAGCCTAGAAATAGAAGTCTTTTGTTTTTCGAGCTTTGTGGATTTCCAAAAGAATACGCCTGCGCATTTTGATTTTCTATTGACAGATATGCAAATGCCAACAGACACAGGTTTTGAAATTCTTCAAAAATTAAAAAAAGGAGTTGTTTCGGCATATTCGAATCAGCCAATATTTTTAATGTCAGGAAATCTTCAATATGAAAAAAACTACTATTTAAACAAAGGTTTTAGTGGTGTGATCGCCAAACCTTTTACCATTGAAAAACTGGGTGATCTCCTTAACATTTCGGCAATAAACACGATTAAACCAATTGATGACACTCCTACTGATGAATTGAAAAGCCAAACAAGTTTTTCTAGCAGCACTTTAGAAACTTTTTTATCTGACCCTGAAGTCATCAAAGAAGTTATTACCATATTTATTGATGAGACTAAAAAAAACATACAGACCCTAGCAAAGGCGATAGAATTAAATAACAATTCGCTTATAGAAGCTACAGCTCATAAAATGACCACTATGGCAAAACAACTAGAAGCCACCAAAGTGATCAATCTATTAAACAAAATAGAACATAATAGAAATATGGATCAAGTAAAAGCGCTTTATAATGAGTTAGATGTACAAACAACGCTATTAATAGAAGAACTTAATCATTACCTTCACCAATAGCGTATTGAGCTATTTTATTATAGAGTGTTTTACGTGTAATTTGAAGTAATTCTGCCGCTTTAGTTTTATTATTTCCTGCTTGTTTTAAAGCATTAATGATTAATTGTTTTTCATTCTCTTTTGTAGAAAAGCTAGTGGTGTTTGTCACTTCTTTAGATATCAATACTTCGTGCGGAAGCACTTCTATTGGAATATGAGTTCCTGTGGTAAGTAAAACACATCTTTTCAACACATTTTTTAATTCACGTAAATTACCTGGCCAACTATAATTATTAAGAGCAATAGACACTTCTTTAGATATACCTTGTACTTCTTTATTAAGAGATTGGTTAGCCTGTTTTATAAAAAAGGCTATAAATTTATCTAAATCTTCACCACGCTCACGCAATGGGGGTACATGTATGGTAAACTCTTGAAGACGATGGTATAAGTCTTCTCTAAAGGTTCCTTTTGCAACAGCTTCTCTCAGGTTTTCATTGGTAGCCGAAATAACTCGAACATCAATTGGAATTTCTTGTGAACTCCCCACTCTCTTTACTTTTTTTTCTTGTAGCGCACGTAATAATTGAATCTGATTTTCGTAAGACAAATTTCCTACCTCATCAAGAAATATGGTACCTGTATCTGCATTTTCAAAATATCCTTTTTTATCTGCAATTGCACCTGTAAAACTTCCTTTAACGTGTCCAAAAAACTCACTACTTGCAATTTCTTTAGGTATAGCACCACAATCTACCGCTATAAATGGTGATTCGCGACGATCACTATAGCTATGAATAGCTTGTGCAGCCACCTCTTTACCTGTTCCACTTTCACCTTGTATTAATACCGCCATATTTGTAGGCCCAACAAGCTGTATATGTTGTTGACATTTAATAGCGACATCACTAGTCCCTTCTAGTTTAGAATGGTCTTTAGGAACAACTTTTGATTTTGAGGTTGTTTTTTTAGGAGCTGCTGCTACAGTTGGAGAAGTTGCCGCTGCAGTATCAGTTTCTTTTAGATTAACGTTATTCAGAATCATTAATAATTCTTCAGGTCTAAAAGGTTTTGATATATACTCTAGAGCACCTTTTTTCATTGCCTTTACAGCTGTTGTAACATCTGCATAGCCTGTCATTAAAACTACTTGAGTACTAGGAGTTTTTTGTTTTACTATTTCTAAAATATCAAGCCCCGTTGTATCTGGCAACTGCAAATCTACAATGATCACATCGTAATTATTTTCAGAAAAAAGCGGAATCGCCTCACCTCCAGTTGTAACTAGACTTACATCAAATTTTTTATTAGTAAGATAAATATGGAGCATCTTGCCAAAAGCAAGATCATCTTCGATAATAAGTATTTTCAAGAGGGTATAATTTTGTTTAGAGAACGTATTGTTTGAAGAAAAGTGAAAAGATAAACATTAAAATTATCATAAAAAAAAGCGCTTCTATAATAGAAGCGCTTTGGGGAATTAATTTTAAAGAATTATTATCCTTTTTTGATCCACTTACCATCACTAGTAGCGTGTACCGTTTTTACTGATTTATCAGCTGCTAAAAGCTCTACTTTGTATTCTTCTTTTGAGTTTTTCCAAACTTTAGCGATTTTTGCATCTTTAAAATCTGTTTCTAACGCTTTTACTACAGGAGCAGGTACATCTTTTAAATCTACTGCTTCATAGTCTTGAACAGCTTGCACAGCTTCCACTTCTGTTACATTTTTAGAAAGACTTGCTGAAGCCGTTTCTTGAGCCATTGTAGCTGTTAAACTTCCTAATACTAATCCTGCTGTAATCATTAACTTTTTCATAATTTACTTGTTTAATTTGTTATAGTTGATTTGTATAATGAAATAGTTGTACCATTAAAGATTTAAAATTTCAGAAAAACACAAACAACTACATATCAGCAGATTAGGAAATAATAAAGATTAAACAACAATAAATAAGTGTGTAATATAAAAAAACAGCGTGTAAATATTACACACTGTTTGTATAGGTATTATTATAAAAATCTAATATTAGTTACGGCGCTTATTATTTCTAGCATTACCATTTCTATTACCGCCACCTCTTGGATTATTTCGTCTCGATTTTTGGTGCTGAGCTTTGTTGGCTGCTTTTTTATCTAAAACGTCCTGTAGTTTTTCTGTTTGCTCAAAACCTTCTAATGTGATTGAATTTAGTTTTTCGCCCAATAGTTTTTCAATACCTTTAACGTATTCAAACTCATCTACACTAACAATAGAGATTGCATCACCGCTAGCTCCTGCTCTTGCGGTTCTTCCTATGCGGTGCACATAATCTTCTGGTATGTTAGGCAACTCATAGTTAATCACGTGTGGTAATAATGGTATATCAAGACCTCGAGCAGCAATATCTGTTGCCACTAGAACGCGAATACTACCATCTTTAAAACCTGCTAATGCTTTTGTTCTTGCGCCTTGACTTTTATTACCGTGTATTGCAGCAGACTTGACATCTGCTTTCCCTAGTTTTTCTGCAAGTCTATTTGCTCCGTGCTTGGTTCTTGTAAAAATTAAAACCTGCTCCCAGTTTCCTTCTGTTATTAATTTAATAACTAGATTGGTCTTTGCAGATTTATTGGTTTTATAAATCGTCTGTTTTACTTTTTCTGCCGTACTATTTTCACGTTGTGCTTCAACTAATACTGGATTAGTTAAAAATGATTGCGCAAGTTTTTTAATCTCTTTTGAAAAGGTTGCAGAAAACAATAAGTTTTGTCTTTTAGCAGGTAATATGGCGAGTATCTTATTTATATCTCTCACAAACCCCATATCAAGCATTCTATCTGCCTCATCTAATACTAAGAATTCTACTTTTTTCATATTAAACACACCTTGCGAATGTAGGTCTAACAATCTACCAGGTGTTGCGACAAGAATATCTGTTCCTTGTTTAAGTGCTCTTATTTGCGGGTTTGCATTAACACCACCAAAAATCACTGTAGAACGAACATCAGTAAAAGCAGAATAATCTTTAATCTCTTTTAATATTTGTGCTGCAAGTTCTCGAGTAGGTGTTACAATTAACGCTTTTACGGGACGATGCCTCTGGAAAGGTTGTTTAGTAATAATATGCAACATCGGTAATGAAAAACCAGCTGTTTTACCAGTTCCAGTTTGTGCTGATGCTAATACATCTTTACCTTCTAATATTTTTGGAATTGCTTTTGCCTGTATTGGGCTTGGTGTAGTGTATCCTTTTTTACTAATAGCTTTTAGTAAGGGATCAGATAACCCTAAATCTTTAAATGTCATAAAATGTGTTTGTCGAAATAACACATTAATTATTAAAGGTTATTTCATTTGTAATCGACAAAGATAGGTGTTTAAGAGTATAACCCTACGATTTACAGATAAACCTTAAATAATAAAAGCCACCTAAAGAGGTGGCTTTTATTTAATTATAATTTGTGTTTACTAAAGTGTTGGCAATAGAACTTTACTAATTGCATGCACAACCCCATTAGCAGCTTGTACATTAACTACAACTATTTCGCTAACTCTTCCGTTATTGTCGGTAATTGTAGCATTATCAGCATCAATAATAATATCTTCACCTAGCGTTGATACAATCCCATTTTGAAGGTCTTCTGCTCTCACATTTGCACCTGCAATCACGTGATTGTTAAGTGTAGAAGTTAAAGTAGCTCCGTCAATATCTGCTAAACTAGTAGCCCCTAATTCTACTAACAAATCTTCAAAAGCAGTATTTGTTGGTGCTAATACCGTAAATGGAGCATTACCATCGCCTCCATTTGCATCTGTTAATACCGATACAAAATCTGGCTGATCGTCTCTTGTTAATGCAGCCACTAAACTTGAAAAGGTATTAGAATCTGCTAAAGCAAATGTAACTACAGTTGGTAGAGCTATAACATTATCTACTGCATGTATTACTCCATTATCAACATCAACATCTGCTAAAGTTACATTTGTATCTCCATTGATTGTCACTCCAGATGTTGTGTTTAGGTACATACTCAAATTTGCATCTGCCTCACCGTTATATGTAGCTAAAGTATTTACATATCCTGTGGTTAAATCTTCTGCTTCTAACTCTCCATTAATTACGTGGTTTAATAAAACTTCTCTTAATAAAGACACTGGCACTTCATCTAAGGCTGTAAAACCGTTTGCAGACAAGAAAGTTGAAAAAGCAGCATTATTAGGTGCAAATACTGTAAATTCTGTTGTTCCGTCTAATGTAGCTGTAAGACCTGCAACATCTAGAGCAGCAGCAAGGGATGAGTAATCAGAATTTGTAGCTACAAATTCTGCTATAGTAATGTCGTCGTTTTCCATTACGACATCGTCTGTATCATCGTCTCCACAAGAGATTAATGGTATTGTTAAAAATAAAGCTAAGGTAAATTTCAATAGATTTTTCATGATCATTTGTTTTTTTTTGTTTAAACAAATCTAATAATCATTAAACAAAAATTTGTGTTCAAATTCTCAATTGTGACTAGTTTAACTTTTTATGTATTCATTTTAAGATTTTATTAATCTTCTTAAGTTTGAAAAAAAAGCAAACTTAAAAAAAGAGAAATTCCATTTTAATAGAATATAAAAACAGGTGTAAAAAATAACAAAACACGATTCAACGCACATATTACTAACAACAAAACACACTTTCAATTTTCTTAAAAACGTGTTAAATCTCTCCTTTTTTTATTAATTTAGCCATAAAGCCAACGCCCCAATACGTAAATTCAAACCGTTTAAAACCTAAAAAGATATACATCATTTTTTATAAACTAAATGAATATATAGTATGTACAACTTTACACCTAAAAGAAGTTTAATTACATAAGGACTGTTAAAATTTCTTTATAGAAATGACCCCTAGTTTTTATATTGTTTATAAATCGTTTAAAAAAAATTAACTATACAACTATAAGTTGAGTTTTGGAATGTAGAGGTGACAAATCGTACTTAAAAAATTAGTCATATAATGATTACACCATTTCAGAAAATAAAAAAATCCCTTTCTAATTTAACTGGGTTTAATGAGAAGGAACATAATTCTTTTAAAAATCCTCTTTTTATTCTTTTAAGTACAATTGCATTTTTGACCATAGTAATTGCCTATTCAAATCACTTTTCAAATTCTTTTCATTTTGATGACAGCCATACTATTGAAAACAACAGTTTTATTCAAGAAATAAACATTGTCAAATTTTTCACAGATGGCACTACTTTTAGTTCATTATCCACTAATCAAAGTTATAGACCCTTAACCACATTAGAGAATGCTATTGATTATAAACTTGGTGGTGGCTTAAACCCTAAAATATTTCATATCCATATATTTATTACATTCATAATCACATGTGCCCTACTTTTAGTTTTTATAAAAAAAATATTAGACAAGGTTTCTTATTCTAAGAATAATCAATTTTGGGCTTTATTATCAACCAGTTCATTTGGTTTACTTTGTGCTAATGCAGAAACAGTTAACTATATTATACAACGTGCTGAAATTGTTGCAGGACTTTTTGTACTAGCCGGTTTTGTTGCTTATTTAAGTGATGGATTTTGGCGTAGGAGTTTACTATACCTCCTATTTCCTTTCATTGGTTTTTTCTCAAAAGAAATGGCTTTTGTATTTGCACCGCTATTACTTTTGTATTTTTTAATATTTGAAGAAAAGGTAGATCTTTTAAATTTTTATAAAAAAGAAGAGTTTAATAAATGTTTAAAATCATTTAAAAAAGTGCTACCTGCGTTTTTACTAACGCTCGCCTTTGTAATATTTTATTCAAAGATGCTGCCCGAATCTTTCTCACCAGGAGGCTTTAGTCGATTTAATTATCTAATTACGCAGCCAATGGTAATGGTGCATTATATAGTCACCTATTTTATACCGTACAGTTTATCTGCAGACACAGACTGGACAGTTTACACATCTATTTTAGACTACAGAGCTATAACAGGAATTGTGATAATCGCAATACTATTTTACCTGGCACTAAAGGCTTCACAAAAAAAGGAGACTCGTTTATTCTCATTTGGAATATTATGGTTTTTTATTTCATTATTACCTACATCTTCTTTTATTCCTTTTGCTGAAGTTTTAAATGATCATCGAAGTTTTATTCCCTACATGGGCCTAACGATAGCTTTTATTTTTGGATTAACGTATTTAGTACAAAAATATTTTTCTAAAGCATTACACACTAAACCTGCTCAAATACTTATACCCCTTTCTATAATTTTATTTTTAGGAGCAAATGCTTATGGAGTACATCAACGAAATAAAGTATGGAAAGATGACCTCTCTCTATGGAAAGATGTCACTATAAAAAGTCCAAATAACGGGAGAGGCTTAATGAATTATGGCCTAGCATTAATGACAAAAGGTGATTATGATTCTGCAGAAAAATATTTTAAAGAAGCTTTAATTTTAACTCCTTCTTATTCAGTTTTACACATTAATCTTGCTGTACTTAATAAAGCCAAAGGAAATAAAATTGAAGCTGAAAAGTATTATAAAAAAGCAATGTTATTAGCTCCTAGTTCACATAGACCATTATTCTTCTATGGTAAATTTTTAATAGACGAAGGCAGAGTAAAAGAGGGGCAAGAATTATTATTAAAAGGTCTCGACATATCTCCAAACTTTGCCAAAGCTCAAGATTTACTTATGAAATCTTACCACGAATTGAATCAATGGGAAGAGCTAAATACATTAGCTAATACGATACTTAAAAGCAGACCTAACAATAAAGCAGCTTTAAAATATTTAGATATTTCATTAAACAAAAAAACAGTAGAAATAGTCTTGGAAGAGGATATAGAAAAAAATCCTACTCCAGAAAAGTATCTTAATATTAGTTTAATGTATTTTAATAAGGGTAACTTTAAAAAAACGATTGAAACAGCCCGTAAGGCTTTAAAACTAAAAAGTGATTATCCAGAAGCATACAATAATATTGGGATAGCTTATCACAACTTAGGTAAGAACGACAAAGCAGTGGAAGCCTACAACAAAGCCTTAAAAATTAAACCTGATTATACACTTGCAAAAAACAATTTAAACAATGTTTTAAAGAAAAAGAATAGAACGGCATCAGCTAATGATTTTCTTAATTTAAGTTTAGAGTTTTATAATAGTAAAAATTATAGCGCTTGTATTGAAGCTGCAAGAAAATCTAACCTTATAAAACCAAGCGCAAATGCATATAATAATATCTGTGCAGCATACATAGAATTAAAAGAATTTGACAAAGCTATAGAAGCCTGTAATAAAGCAATTAAACTAGACGCTTCACATAAGTTAGCAAACGGAAATTTAAAACATGCTATTTCAATAAAATAGATAAGCTTATATTTATAAACTATCTTACTATAGAAAATGAAAAAAAACAAATTATATCAATCTAAAATTGCTATTGTAATACCATATTACAATGCTTCTAAGCAAATTGAATCTGTTGTTTCTAAAATCCCAGAATATATAAATACCGTTATTATTGTTGATGATAAAAGCCCAGAACCACTGCCTAAGAAAAAGATTACAGAAGCTTTAAACAAAACCATTAAATGTTATTTTCTTGAAAACGATGTTAATTTAGGTGTAGGCGGTGCTACTAAACATGGATTTGAGTATGCTAAAGACCTTGATATAGATATTGTAATCAAAATTGATGCAGATGATCAAATGGACTTAAGTTATTTGCCAGATTTACTAAAACCTATTATTTCTAAAAAGAGTTTGGTTGCAAAAGGAAATCGTTTTAAAGATAGAAAAGCCTTGCAAAAAATGCCTATTGTAAGAACACTTGGAAACATTGTACTTTCGTTTTTAGTGAAAATGGCAACAGGATATTGGCATAATTTTGATCCTACAAATGGGTTTTTGGCAATTAAAATGGAGGTATTAAAAAAGATAGATTTCTCAAAACTGTCAAACAGGTATTACTTTGAAACCTCATTGTTAGCTGAATTTTATTTTCAAAAAGCCCGTATTACAGATGTCTCAATGCCAGCAATATATGGTGATGAAAAATCGAATATGAATGTCTCAAAAATGATCTTTATTTTCTTAGGAAATTTATCTAAAACTTTTACTAAACGTATTTTGAAAGAGTATTTCTTTTACTCATTTAGTATTGGCTCTATTTATATTCTATTTGGAATTCCATTATTCTTGTTTGGTGTTATCTTCGGAATCATTAAATGGGTTCAATACGCTTCGATAGATACTCTCGCTCCTACAGGGACGATTATGATAACAACACTTTCTATTATTTTAGGGTTTCAATTAATATTACAAGCCATTCAATACGATATTTTTAATGCCCCAAAAGGGAATAATTAAAATATGTATGTGCTTTAAATGAAACCTGTAAAATCATAAAACATTACATCCTCTCAGGAACATCAATACCCAACAAACCAAAAGCTGTTTTAATTACATCTCCTACGGCAGCACAAAGGGCTACTCTAAATTTAACCTCGGTTTCATTTTCTGCAGAAAAAATAGGCACGTTTTGATAAAAGGAATTAAACTCTTTTACTAAATCGTAAGTGTAGTTTGCAATCACCGCTGGACTATAATTTGCCGCAGCCAATTCTATTGTACTCGGAAATTGCTGTAAACTTTTTAAAACCTCTTTCTCTTTAGGCTCTAAGCTATAATCTTGTATTTCTACTGCACTCAATGTAACATCATTGTTACCTTTACGAATAATAGATTGAATACGCGCAAATGTGTATTGAATAAAAGGCCCTGTATTTCCTTGAAAATCAACACTCTCTTCTGGGTTAAACAGAATTCGTTTTTTAGGGTCTACTTTAAGGATGTAATATTTTAGCGCACCTAATCCTATGGTATGATATAAGGCTGTTTTTTCTTCTTCTGTAAAATCATCAATTTTACCAAGTTCTTCCGAAATTTTACGAGCCGTACTAGACATATCTGCAATTAAATCATCTGCATCAACAACGGTCCCTTCTCTACTTTTCATTTTACCACTTGGTAAATCTACCATTCCGTAACTAAGGTGGTATAGATTTTTTGCCCAATCAAAACCAAGCTTCTTTAAGATTAAAAACAATACCTGAAAATGATAATCTTGCTCATTCCCTACTGTGTAAATCATACCATTTACATCTGGATGATCTTTAACACGCTGTATCGCTGTACCAATATCTTGTGTCATATAAACAGCAGTACCATCGCTACGTAATACAATTTTCTCGTCAAGACCTTCTTCTGTTAGGTCACACCATACAGAACCATCTTCTTTTTTAAAGAATACCCCAGAAGCTAATCCTTCTGCTATAAATTCTTTCCCTAGTAAATAAGTATTACTCTCATAGTAATAACTATCAAAATCTACTCCAATAGCTTTGTAAGTTGCCTCAAACCCTTCATAAACCCAACCATTCATTTTCTTCCACAAGTCTACAACGTCCTTGTCACCAGCTTCCCATTTAATAAGCATTGCTTGCGCTTCTAATAGTAATGGCGCCTCTGCTTTTGCTTCTTCGGTAGTTTTCCCTGTTGCTTCTAGAGCGGCTATTTCTTTTTTGTATTCTTGGTCAAATTTAACATAATAGTTCCCTACCAGTTTGTCACCTTTTAAGCCTGTAGACGCAGGAGTTTCTCCGTTTCCGAAGCGCTCCCAAGCCAGCATGCTTTTACAAATATGAATCCCTCTATCATTAATGATTTGAGTTTTATATACTTTCTTCCCAGCAGCTTTTGTGATATTTGCTACGCTGTAACCCAATAACACATTACGCACGTGCCCTAAGTGTAGAGGCTTGTTAGTGTTAGGCGATGCATACTCTACCATTACCGCTTCTTCACCCTGTGGTTTTACACCAAAGTTGTTCCACGCTGGCACATTTCTGAAGAAATCTAAAAAATGAGCATCACTTAATACAATATTTAAAAAGCCTTTTACCACATTAAAACGAACCACCTCTGCCACATTATCTACAAGATATTGCCCAATAGCTTCACCTATTTGCACAGGGTTTCCTTTTACAACGCGCAACATTGGGAACACCACAATAGTGATATCGCCTTCAAACTCCTTGCGGGTCGCTTGAAATTCTACAGTTTCTAAATTTGCACTATAAATGTTAGTGATTGCCGCTTTTACCTGGCTCGTAAGTATTTGCTGTAATGACATAATATGTCTAATTTTTTAGGCTGCAAAGATAGTAGTTTTGTTGGTTTTATGAAGACGGGAAGACATTCTTTAAAACTACTATTGACCGCTTAAAAAGTTGGCTCGATATTTATTTTCTTCTACCAAGAAAAGCACCCGCAAGTAAAGCAATCACTCCCAACCCGATCATTCCTATTATTTGATTTGCAATACCGCTATTCTTTGTTGCTTCTATAGCATTTAAATCTTTTACTTCATCTGGAACAATAGCTGCATATACACCAAAACCAATTAAGGTTATACCTACGATTAGTAAAATGATTTTTAGGATTTTCATTGCTTCAGAAATTTAAGGAAATTGACACTTCAAATATCGAAAATAAGAATGAACATTCTTAACCAAAAGGGAGCAAATAATAAAAACATTTTAAATTAAACCTATAAAATCTTTTATTGAAAATTAATCTCGCACCGCTGTAAACAATTATTAACAAGAGTTTAATTTTTATGATGCAACTACAACATATTGGTTTTGTACCTTTAAGGAAAATAAAAGACATTGAAAATACTACTCACAGGTGCAAATGGATATATAGGTATGCGGTTACTTCCGTTACTTTTAGAACAAGGACATGAAGTGGTCTGTGCTGTAAGAGATGTAAACAGGCTTTCTATCACACCAGAAATACTTGAAAAGATAACCATAGTAGTTATAGATTTTCTTAAACCTATATCGCAATTAATAGTACCTAAAGATATTGATGCAGCCTATTACTTAATACATTCTATGAGCTCATCTACAGAAGATTTTGATGAGAAAGAGCAGCGAGCAGCACAACATTTTAATGAATACATAGCAGCTACAAAATGTAAACAAATAATTTATGTGGGTGGAATTGCCAATGAAAAGAACTTAAGTAAACACCTATGGTCTCGTAAAAATGTAGAAGGAATTTTATCTCAGGGAAAAGCAAAACTAACCGTTTTAAGAGCAGCAATTATAGTAGGTAGCGGAAGTGCTTCTTTTGAAATTATAAGAGATTTATGCGAAAAACTCCCAATAATGGTTACACCTACTTGGGTAAAAACAAAATGCCAACCCATTGCAATAAGAGATGTACTTACTTATCTCACAGGAGTACTAGGCAATGAGGCTTGTTACGATGATTCTTTTGATATAGGAGGGCCAGATATCTTGAGCTATAAACAAATGATGTTAGAGTATTCAAAATATAGAGAACTCAACCTCACAATTATTGATGTACCTTTTTTATCGCCCAAACTCTCTAGTTACTGGTTATATTTTGTCACCTCAACTTCATACAAGTTAGCGCTTAATCTTGTAGATAGTATGCGCATAGAAGTGATTACAAAAGACAAAAGGTTACAAGAAATGATGAATGTCACTCCTATATCTTATGTAGAAGCAATAGCCTTAGCGTTCAAAAAAATTAAGCAAAACCAAGTTGTTTCAAGCTGGAAAGACAGTATGGTGAGTGGGCGTTTTAGGAGTGATTTAAAACAATATGTAGAGGTACCAGACAATGGATGCCTTAAGGATAAACAAACAATTAATCTTACAAATCCAACGCTTGCTCTAGAAAACATCTGGGCTATAGGCGGAAAAAGGGGCTGGTATTATGGTAATAGTCTGTGGAAAATTCGTGGATATTTAGACAAGCTTTTTGGCGGTGTTGGATTGCGTCGGGGACGTACACACCCTACTAAAATACACGAAGGAGATGCCTTAGATTTTTGGAGAGTAATACTAGCAGACAAGAAAAACAAGAGGTTACTTTTATTTGCAGAAATGCGCGTACCTGGTGAAGCTTGGCTAGAATTTAAAATAGATAAAGAAAACATACTACATCAAACCGCTACCTTTAGACCCAAAGGGTTATGGGGTAGATTATACTGGTATAGTATGCTTCCTTTCCACTATTTTATCTTCGGAAATATGATTAAAAGGATTGCTCGTTATACAGATATAAAACAGCAATAAATATTAAGCATATTTGTTTTACTTAAACTATCGCTAATTTTTTTGGCAAGAAAACCTCCGCCATCATACAGCGTGCACTACCTCCTCCACATGTTTCTATCGTACTAAGATCACTGCTTAAAATTTTACAATGTTTCTGGATAGCTTTTACTTGGTCTGATCTTAAACTAGACCTAGCGGCCTCGCTCATTACCATATATTTATTGTCTTTACCTTGCACTTGCAACATATTACCCGCAAACTGATGCATTTGCTCTTCTGTAATTGTAATAATTTCTTTTTTAGTTTCTTTAAGATGCTTTATTACATTTTTCTTTTCATGTTTATCATCTATAGCATCTAGACAAATTACCGCAAAATTTTCTGCGAGTGCCATCATCACATTTGTGTGGTAAATAGGCATACGTTGTTGCTTTACTGTCTGGTTTGCTGTAAATATTACAGGATCGCATTCAAAATCTTCACAAAACTCAATTACTAATTCTTCATCTGCTCTAGGAGAGATTGCACAATACGCTTTATTATTTACTCTATCTAGGAGCAAACTTCCTGTACCTTCTAAAAAATAATCTTGTTCTTCAGCAACTGTATAATCCATAAAACCTTCTACTAAAAAACCTTCAGCTTCTAGTCTATCAATTACTTCTTCACGACGCTCTCTTCTTCTGTTTTCTGCAAACATTGGATACATAGCTACTGTTCCATTTTTATGAAAACTCACCCAGTTATTAGGGAAAATAGAATCTGGAGTATCCATCAATAAATCGTCATTTTCAACAATTACATTTACACCTACACCTCTTAATTTTTCGACAAAGGCATCAAACTCAGCTTGTGCTTTAGCGTTTATTTCGGCGTTTCTTAAATTAAGGTCCTCCTGAAAATAGTTATTGACAGCAGTCTCTTCGTTCATCCTAAAAGCTACCGGACGAATCATTAATATGTTGTTTGTAATTTGTGACATCTCGATTTTTTTTGCTTTCAAAAGTATATCTATTTTGTCAATATGTAATCATTTAATTGAAAATGGATAAAACAAATATTAAGCCTTTACGTTTGTAAATAAAACTTATATGAAATTTGTATTGTTTTTCTTAACCTGTTGCCTAACACTCACATCACTTTCTGCTCAAGAATGGCAAAAAGACATTGAAACAGCACAGGCTATAGCTAAAAAGACAAACAGGCCTATTGTTTTGGTATTTCAAGGAAGTGATTGGTGTGCTCCTTGTATTGCATTAGATAAAGAAATATTTCAATCTAATCAATTTAAACTATATGCTCGTGATCATTTTGTAATGTTAGAAGCAGATTTTCCTCGTAAAAAAGAGAACGCTTTATCAGCAGAAATGACAGCTCACAATAATGATTTATTGGCGCGATTTAATAAAAGAGAAATTTTCCCCTTTGTAGTTGTGATGGACAAAGACCTTAATGTTCTTGGTGAAACTGGTTATTATAATGCGAGTCCAAGTACTTATATTTTAGAAATTGATGGATTTACTAAATTATAACGGTACAACTTCATAAAACTACAACTAGTCTTTTATTCTTTTTGGATCAAAAAAAAAGCCCCTTTTCATAAAGAAAGAGGCTGTTGAATAGCATTCTACTATCTTAATACTCATTATTTCACTTCAATTAACCTCCAAGAAGCATCTTTTTGAAATAAATCTAGACTACTACCAGTTAAACCTTTAAGACTTGTCAATTTTAAAACAAAACCTTGATGTCTTAAAAAGTAACCTGGGTAAGATACAGACTCAAAAGAAGCATATTTCGCAGCACTATTTTTATCCTTTGTTAATGCTTCCGTTGCTTTAAATACCCCTCCATTTGGTATCGTTTTACCTGCTACAATTTTTATAGTTTTATTATCTGTAGCTACTATATAATAGTCGTCAGTACCTGATGTATTTTTTACTTTCATTGCAAATTTTCCATTTCCTTTATCAATTTTCTCAATTTCCATGATAATAGCATTCTTTGCTACTTGACTTCCACTTTTAATATACCCTTTTCCATCTCCTGTTGATGCAAACCAATATTCTTTTTGTTGATCGGCTAGAATTTGCTCATCAGAAACATTACCACTTCTACTTTTCGCATTAATTGAATATGCATTTACTCTAAATTTTGATGGAACTATAGATGCTTGTGAGAGTGTAGAAATTTTAGCCTCTGAACCAACATTACTCACATCGATTAAATTCCATTTTTGGTTTTTATAACCTTTATTCCACCAAATCTGCATTCGACCTCCGTTTTTATCGATATCATCTCCAGACAACTCTAATGCATAAGCCCCTTTTCCTTTTTCGTGAGCAGAAGTAAAATTATAATACCCATCAGCGCTTTGGTTTACAATCCAAACTTGGTTTGCACCTGTAGAGCTTGAAGACCCTCCATTAAAGCCCCACATTTGAACTTTACCACCATTTTTACCAACTTCAAAAGAAGATACCTCTAAGTAATTAGCTTTTTTTGTTTGAGGTGAAACATTTACGATATAATACATTTTAGAACCATCACCCGAAGCTATAAATTTCCAGTGCTGATGTTTATTAGCTTTGGCTAGAGGCCAAGAATGTAATTGTGTTCCATTTTTCCCAATATTTATTCCATTAACAGCTAAAGCTTTACCGTTTGAATAATTTTCAAGAATAAATGTTTTACCGTCTAAGTCCTGACCAAATACTACTGTACTTATAATACAAGCCAAAAAGAATAAAATGTTTGTTTTTGTTGTTTTCATTTTTAATTAATTTAAATGGTTAATAATTATTTTTAAACGTTTTGAATCAGTTATCTATGAGAGCAAGGCTTAGCCCCATTTTTATCTTTTAGATGAATTTTATCGACATCTGCAACAACTAGCCTGTCAATTTTATGTAAAATTCCTTTATTACTATCTGTTCCATCAGTTAATGCCCAATAGGTTTTATTAGGATTTACATATTATAGATTTACACTTGTTGCTTGAAGAATATGATAAAGCATAATCATATTACGCTCTAATAGTATTTATTGAAATAAACCCACCAACAAAAATGATTGTGAATAGTAATTTCATCAGGCTTATCTTGTTTACAATAAATTACTATCTCTATCTAATTTTCGGCGACCCCATTAACCTATTCACCCCAATAAACAATCACTAGTAATTTAACATCAAAATGATAGATACCTCGATTTATTAACAAGCAAAAAGAGTAATAACAACTCTCACTGTTAAATCCATCTCAAAGAAACAAAATGAAGGCACTACTATTAAAAATATGTTCTGAAAGCCTGTTTTTTGTTCTGAAATATGAAAAAGAAAAGAACACAACTAAAAAGGCATTGAAAATTGCAAAAGAAAAGCTTAGACGTTTTTTATATAATTTGAAGATGCTACAAAATCACTCTTACCTACAAATATTTTTTTACCTATTTTTTTGGTGATTTTAAGTTTATTCACCACAGTACTTCTATTAATTCTAATAAAATTATCTGTTGGAAGAAGATCTAAAATTGTTGATAACGAAGCACGCACCATGATTTTTTTACCATCACTAAAATAGAATTCAACATAAACGTGATCTACTTTAAAAAACAACAATAATTCTAAATTTAAGATATAACTATTTTTACCTATTTTTAAATTGAATACTTTTTCTTTGTTTTTTTCTAATAACTCGTCAAAATACAAATCTAACATGGTGGTCAAAGCAAAATCATTGATAGGTTTAGGTAAATAACCTACCGGTTTTGTATTTCTTAACTTGTTTATAGTATTACTATCTGTATAAGAAGTTAAATAAATAAATGGTATTTGATAATCCGCATTGAGTTTTCTCGCAATATCAATACCTGTTAAAACTCCAGATATTGTAACATCTAAAAGCACAAAATCTATAGTAGAATCGTTCTTCAATAAATTTATAGCATCCTCATAGCTAATAGCAAGACCTGCACAATTATACCCATGGGTCGTTATTGTATCACGTATTGTCATTGCAATTAAAACCTCATCCTCTACTATCAATATGTTTTTTTTCTCCAAAGTATTGCCTTTTAAAAATCTATGATATTTATAGTCTCACCATAGTTATACTTCTTAGTATATAACTTTTCGCCTTTTACATATTCTATAACCACCGAATAAGGTGCTTCTAGAAAAATTTCTGGTGATATTTTTTCATCAAGTAATATTTTTCCTTGAGTCTCTATTTTTGTTATTAGAGCCGTAACTGCAGATAAAGGGTATCTACCAAGAATAATCGTGTTTTCCGAATCATAAATTCGTAACGACGTAATAGTAAATGGTAATTTTAAAACTTTTGTGAAAAACCAAAACTGTCCTGATGTCCCACTAATCTTAGTTAAATACATATTACTACCAGTAGGCTTAGAATCACAATCTATCACAACATTATCCCCATAATACTTATTAATAAAATTTAATCCATATTCTCTTTTCTCAAATTTCCACTTGAATCTATCATCCTTCATATTTTCAGATAAAACCAATACATTTTTATCTTTTAAGCTATGTAAATACCCCTTAGCTCCTAATTCATAATTTTTTATATAATAATAACCAGAATCAGTTGGTTCAAATTTCCAAAGTTTCCCTTCAAAAGGTATGTTTTGTGTCATTATTGCTTTTGAATTTTCAGCAGAATAAGCCATTACCATACCTGAACCTTGATGCAGATTATATATTTGATAATAACTTGACGCATCAATTTCTTGTCCAAACAAAGTAAGGTTTGCTAACAGAAAAATGAATGTCAAAAATATCCTGATAAACATCATTTATTTAAATTTTAAAGTGATTGTGTATTGAGAATCTTTTCTTTTTAATGTGCCTCTTAATTGCTGCACCATACTACTAATTATAAACAAGCCTAAACTTTTTGAGTTTTGGGGTTGTAAAAACCCTACTCCATTATCCTTATAATCGATATGTATAATATGGTTTACATGTTTTATCTTAAGTGTAACCATTAAACACTCCTCTTCGATCTTTGCATGTTCAATACTATTTGTAACAAGCTCATTTATTAAAACACCTATAGGTAATGCTGTGTCTATGTTTGAGTTAAATGCTTCTATATCTACATTAAAATCTATATTTCGAGTGCTTATAGAGCTTAAAGAGTTTATAATATTAAAGATATAATTCTGAAGATTAAACACCTTCTTTTCTTTTAGATCATCAGTATAAACAAATTGCTCGTGTGCAAACGAAATAGCACGTATTCTGTTTTCTAATTCTAATAATTTATTCTTTTCTATAGGGTTGTTTAAGCTTTTAGATTGAAACTTTAATAAACTTACTATCAAGGCAAGGTTGTTTTTTACCCTATGGTTTAACTCTTTTAGTAATAAGGTTTTTTCATCTAAAGATAACGCCAATGTATTATTCTGTTGGGCTATTTTTTTATTCTGAATCTGGATTTGTTTATTCTGTTTTTTATTTTTTATAAGTAGCAAAACAATAATTGTTATCACCACACAAGTAAAAGAAACAAACAACAATAAGTTTCGTTTATCATTTTTCAGACTATATATGTTATTTAAATACTCTTTTTCTTCATTAACTCTATCCAGCAGATTATCCTTTAAATCTAACTGCATAAGTTTAACTCCTCCTAGTTGGTTTTGAAATATATTATATAAAAAACTTGACTCTCTTTGATAAAAAAGAGCCGAATCTAATCGTTTCTGGTTTTCAAAAGCGATACTCTTATATTTATAAATCTCACTTAAATGTTTAGGATTATTAGCTTGAGAAAGATTATTTTCTGCCATACCCAAAAACTGTAAAGCTTTATCGTATTCATTTTTTTCAATAAAATAAATCCCAATATTTGCCGCTATTTGAGATCTTCTATACTCAAACTCTAAGAATTCAAAACTTTTATAAGCTTTAATTAAATAATCATATTTCTTTTTAGAATTATTGACCTGCAAGGCTGCTAAAAGTGCATTTGCCTCTGCTATTTGATCTAATTGATCATTCAATTCACTCATACGCAAAGCCTCTAATGCATAAACTTCTGCTAGTTTATATTTTTTAAAGGTTTTAAATACAGATCCTTTTCTAATTAGATATTCTGAAAAATAAGTGCTATCCTTACTTTTATCATATAATGCTGCCACTTGGTCAAGTGCCTGCATACTTTTATATTCTAGTGATGTTTGTTCATAAACTTTTGACACTTCATACAACAAAATCTTTTGGTTTTTAATCGATAGATTTCCTTGCTCCATCAAATCCTTTCTTAAAAGCAAAGCCTCTTCATAAAGCCCCATCTCAACATACCCTTCTATTTTATTTAAAAGCAAAACATTTCTTCTAGATTCGGGTAAAGAATCGTGTGTCAACAAGTATGTTGATGTGATATAAAGCATAGGATGCCATAATCCTAAATTTTTATTTACATGAATTGAATCAAGTGTCTTTTTATAATCAAGGGTTTGTGAATAAAGCTCATTTCCGAAGAAAAAAAACAACGCAACTAAACTATATGTGATTTTAAAATTATTCAATAATTAGATGATTAAAGAGGCTATATGATTACAATAGTAAAAACATTTTAATAGAAAATAATGAAATGTTTTGATCTTACGCTATTTATTTTGAATGAGTAAACAATATAATAGATAAATGAGTTTATATTTCTTTTGAACCCTATTTTTATATTAATGCCTATTTTTTCTTTAGAAATCTGCTACTGTTAACGTATTTCCGGAATAAAATTTCTTGACATGAAGTGTGTCATTCTTTATATATTCTATCACAACGGTATATGGGCCTTCAAGTGAAATTTCTGATGTTAGAGATTTATTTAGTGTCACACTACCCTTGGTTTCTAATGCCGTCATTATGGCTGAAGATGCAGAAAAAACATATTCATCTAATATTAGATTGTTTGACAGATCATACACACGTATAGAGGATATCGCAAATGGCAATTTTAGCGTTTTAACTAAAAACCAATATTGACCCCAAGCTAGACTATTCTCCACAAAAAAAATATTTTCTCCTGTTCTTTCAGGATCACAATCTAAAACTATTTTATCACCAAAATATTTATTTGAAAACTTTAACCCTAAATCGGCTTCTTCAAATTTCCATTTATAGTTAGACTGTTCTTTTTTTTCAGAACAAAATAAATGATCATAGTTATCTTTTAATACATGTAAATAACCTTCAGAACCAAGAGCTTCATTTTTTAAAAAATAATAGCCATTACCCGCAGACTCTAAAACCCAAAGTTTATTTTCAAAATGAGTATTTTGTGTCATTTTTACCGAAGCGCTTACATCTCTAGAAGCCAAAACCATTGCTGGACCTTGATGTAAATTATGTAATTGGTAATAATGAGACACATCAATTTGTTGAGCTTTTAAGACCATAGGTAGTAAGAAAAAAAACACTGATAGTAGATATGTATAAAACCTCATTTTATTTAACTTTTAAGTCAATTTTATATTCTGAACCTGTTCTGCTTATCTTACCTCTTAATTGATGTATCATACTGTCAATTATAAATAAACCAAGACTTGTCTTATTTTCTTTTAGTAAAAATTCTGTACCAGAATCTGAATAAAAAATAAAAACATCTTGATTATTAGCGCTTAATGATAGATTAATAATCAAAATCCCTTCTTTTATTTTTGCATGTTCAAGACTATTAGTCAATAACTCATTTATTATAATCCCAATAGGTAATGCAGTATCTATTGTAGTATCAAAATTTTCAACATCTAATTGTACCTTTATTTTTCTTGTACAAATAGACTTAACTGCATTTACTATAGTATCAATATAAGTACGTATATTAAAGAGCCTGTCTTCTTTTAAATCACCTCCATAAATAAATTGCTCATGTGCTAATGAGATAGTTCGAATTCTATTTTCTAGATCAAGCATCTTCTGTTTGTCTTCAGGATATTTTAAAGATTTAGACTGAAATTTAATTAGACTTACTATTAATGTTAGATTATTCTTTACTCTATGATTTAATTCATTAAGTAGTAATTGTTTTTCATTAAGTGAAGTTTCTAAAGAATTGTTCTGATGTATGATCTTTCTGCTTTGAAGTCTTATTTTTTTAATATTCTTTTTGTTCTTGATAAAAAAAGATGTGATAATTGCTATAAACATACCTCCTATCAATACTAATAGTAACAGTCTTTTTCTGTCATTCTCTAACGCTCTTATGTTATTTATATACTCTTTTTTTTCTTCAATATTCTGTAATTCATCAAACTTATAACTTAGTTGCCGCACTTTAAAATTACTTATGGATAATTGAAAATCAGTGAAATACACCCTAGATTTACGTTCATTAATTAAAGCAGAATCTAACTCATTCATATTTTCAAACACGATACTTTTATAAGCAAACAAATGGCTTAAAAGCTCCTTGTTAATACGTTGAGGCAGGTGTTTTTCTGAAAGCTCTAAATATTGTAACGCTTGTTCGTACTCTTCTGTTTTTATTGAATTTATTGCCATATGCAAAGACACTCTGGCTCGTTTATAAAAAAGATTTAACTCATTAAAAATTGTGTAAGCCTTTGACAAATAATCAAGATTAACCTGAGGATCTTTAAATTGTAATTCTCCTAAATTAACATATGCTTCTGCTTGTTCTAATCTGTTATTATCTTTTTTGCTAAGGCGTAAAGCTTCTAAAGCATAAACTCTTGCCATATCAAATTTTCCAAATGTTCGATACACAGACGATTTTCTATTTAAATATTTTGAATATAAATCTGTTTTATGAGTTGTGTCATACACCACAGCCACTTGATCAAGGCTTTGATGACTTTTATATTCTTGTCTTGTATTCTGATAAATTTTAGACAAACTGTACAACAAGTAAGACCTATCTTCAATAGACAATGACGATTTTTCTTTTAAGTCATTAGCAACTTGCCAAGCATCTTCATAAAATCCTTCTGCAACTAACCCTTCAATTTTTTTTAGACGTAGAACCTCTATTTGTGATTGAGGAACACTATCATAGGTAACCATATAGTTATTCGCTAAATAAATCACAAGATCCCAAGCCCCTAATTTATTACTAGCATTAATCGAATCTAAGGTCGAATCATAGTCAATTGTTTGAGAAAAAATTCCATTTCCACTCAAAACACATAAAGCAATTAAATAATATGTAAGTTTATTTTTTTTCAACAATCAACTCATTAATAATGATTACAATAAAATAAAAGGGTGTGGGGTTTTAGATTTTACTAGGGGACAAATAGAGCTTATTAAACAAAAAGCCTTCTACAAATTTGTAAAAGGCTTTTAAATTATAAACAGGAACTATTTTTAATAAACCTAAGTTTAAGGTCCTATTTTTTAATTAACTGTTTTGCTGTTACTGCTCCATCAATAGTAATAATTACCATATATGTCGCATTGCTCAACGTAGAAACATTAATGCTATTTACAATATTTGTATTATTAATTTCTTTAGAAATTATAACACGACCTAACATATCTCTTACAGAAACTTCTTGAATTAAGATATTAGATGGATTAGAAAGATTAATAATATCTTTTGCTGGGTTAGGAAACATTGTGATACTGTTTATGTCTAAAGAAACATCTTCTACTCCTAAAACTTCTTCTACCGTAACATTAAAAGAACAAACAACCTCATTATCAGCATCATCTGTCGCAGTAAGTGTTACAATTTGTACTCCTACAGGTACTAATGTTCCTGCCGCAGGATCTTGCGAAGTGATTACAGGATCTGTACAGTTATCTGTCGCAGTAGCGTCTCCCGTTGCCCAATAATCTGGTAATTCATACATCATTGTAGACTCTTCTGCATCTACCGTTTGATCTGATGGACAAGTAATTACTGGTGCTATGTTATCTTCTACGGTAAGGGTAAAAGTACATTCGCTTGTTTGTCCATTACCGTCATCTGCTGTTAATGTAATCACAGTAGTTCCTGCAGATAAAACCGTTCCTATTGCTGGAGATTGTGTTATGGTTGGTGTACCACAGTTATCTGTTGCTGTTGCTAAGCTTGTAAAATCTGGAACTGTAAACTCACAATCTGTATCTACATCTACTGTTTGATCTGATGGGCAAGTAATTACTGGGGCCGTGTTATCTTCTACGGTAAGGGTAAAAGTACATTCGCTTGTTTGTCCATTACCGTCATCTGCTGTTAATGTAACCACAGTAGTTCCTGTAGATAAAACCGTTCCTATTATTGGTGTTTGTGTCATGGTTGGTGTACCACAGTTATCTGTTGCTGTTGCTAAGCTTGTAAAATCTGGAACTATAAAGGCACAATCTGTATCTACATCTACTGTTTGATCTGATGGACATGTAATTATTGGTGCTGTGTTATCTTCTACGGTAAGGGTAAAAGTACATTCGCTTGTTTGTCCATTACCGTCATCTGCTATTAATGTAACCACAGTAGTTCCTATAGGTAAAACTGTTCCTATTGCTGGAGTTTGTGTCATGGATGGTGTACCACAGTTATCTGTTGCTGTTGCTAAGTCTGTAAAATCTGGAACTGTAAAGGCACAATCTGTATCTACATCTACTGTTTGATCTGATGGACAAGTAATTATTGGTGCAGTGTTGTCCTCTACCACTATTGTAGTAGTACACGTTTCTATTTGACCATTACCGTCATCTACTGTCCATAAGATTGATGTTTCACCAAGAGGTAATACAGCACCATCAAGTGAAGCCATCATATTAAAATCATTAGTAATAACCGTGGTGGTACAATTATCAATAAACGTGGCATCAAATTCATCTCCCTGTACTGTATATGTACAAGAATTTGCATCTGTATCTACATTAGCCTCAGATACTAAATTAGATACTGAAAGATTTCTAATACAACCATGTAAATTACTACCGGTAGACCAGTTTCTAGTCCCAAAGCTAAGTGATGTAGTTACTGATAAATCCCCAATAAACTCATCTACCACTATTTGATCATTTAAGAAGACTTTTAAATCACCCTGATTAAATACTACTTTAGCCGTGTACCATTGTTCTGACTCAAGTAAAATCTCAGAATCTATCGTAATATTATTATTATGTATTACACCAAAATTTCCATTTGATAATTCTGTTATTCCTAATAGCCTATAAGAATAGCTTAACATAATAATATTAGTCCCATAAGTGTCATAGTATTGTGATTGATACTGAGACATGTTAAAATCTATAGAAAAAGTAAATTTATTAAGATCTAATGTGCTAATATTAGGAGTATTACCGTATTGTAAACCATCAGAATCTGATGTATTATTAAAACATAAAGGATTGTCTATTGTAGGTGGCACTGCTCCATTTATTAAATAAGCACTACCAAAAGTACCTGTACTATCTTCAATATCATCCTCAAAAGGGTAATTTGCTAAAAGTTCTTCAAATAAAACACATTCTATTACTGGCGCAATATTATCTTCTATTGTTACAGTAGCCATACAAGTGTCCGTTCCTCCATTTCCATCATCTACAGTCAAAATAACTTGATTAGGTCCTATATTATCACATCCAAAAGAAGCTACATCAACACTAAAAGAAAGTACATCATCATCAAGATCAGTGCTACCTCCATCAACATCTTCAGCAGTAATAGTCACATTTCCAGTTGCATCTAATTGTACAGTTATATCTTGACAAACAGCAACTGGCTCAGCATTAGCAGTAACACAAGCTCCAAATTCTAAATTTTCAAATACCTCAGCAGAACTATTAGTTGCTTCAATTTCTATTCTACCTATAGGACTATCTGCAATAATACCATAGAAATCTCCTGAGTTTGATGTATTTGAAAATTGAAAAGTATCGGTTAGAACTCCAAGAGCATCAAACACTCTAATTTGAGCGCTTCCTGAATATGATAAAATATCCATCCCAACAGACACTACATCAGGATCTGTAAATGTAATAATTGTGTAACTAGTAAACAGGTCTGCTCCTACAGCTTCACTTGTATTTCCATATGCTACTCCTAAACCTAAAACCACTACATTTCCTGAATTTGATGTAACAGTAAATCCAGGAATAATCTCATTTGCAGGAAAACAAGCACTACCAGCACTACTAATCTCATTGCAGGAAATCACCTGTCCTGCACCAGCACCGCCAGCAAAGTTCTCTAAAGATAAATTTGAACATTCTGCCTGAAAAACATCTCTGTCTGTGAAAGTAGATGTAACTGCTCTGGTTTGTATTGGTGTTATTTTTGTTAATTGATTTGAGAAAGCAATGTTCCCATTGTTGTGTATTCCAGATGAGTTTAAACTTGTAAAAGAATTTTCTTCTTGTGCGTTTAAAGTACTCAAAAAGCACATAATAAAGACAAAAACATATTGTGTAATTTTATTCATAATAATTAAAATTTAATTTATTTAGTTTTACAGAATCCAAAAGAAAGTAAAGCTGAAACTAATTAAAAATAAATGTTCTAGAACGGCTACTTTTGTTCTGAACAGACTAAATCATATGAATTTGGTCATAAAAAAAACCTCTGTACAAAATAATACAGAGGGTTAATAATGTTTAATTCATTTGGTTAAATGCAATACAAAAGAAAGAACAACGAACCAAAATGAAAAAATATATGTTCTAAAACGGCAATTTTTGTTCTAAAACGAACTATCTGATTTATCTATAGCAAAATTCTTTTAAAAAATACCAAGAAAATAATTATATAGAATTACTGTAAACAAAACTTAATTACACAAGCAACTTCTTAGGTTTAAGACTCCATAATTTCTATAAAAATATAAAATATGGTTAATCTCTTTGTAATGGTAAGGTACTACACCTTAATAATCCTTCTTGTTTAGATATTTCAAAATAAGGGACTTCTTCTACTGTAAAACCTTGAGATCTTAACCAAGTATTAAGGCGTGTAAAGTTTTTTTCTGAAATAATAACATCTTCACTAATGCTAAAAATGTTACTATTCATGTGGTACATTTCTTGCTTATCAATCTCAAAACAATTCTCTTTTCCGAAGTAATTTACCAACCAGTTAAATTCTTCTTTATCTAAAAACCCGTTTTCATGAATGATACATTTCCCTTTTCCTATAGGCTGAAAACAACAATCTAAATGCAAAGCGTTATCTTCTGCTACTGTATTGCTTTTACGTAAATTAAAAGATTTAACTTTCTTTTTTGGAAACACCTCTTGCAAAAAATCGATTGCTGCTTGATTAGTACGAGCTGTAATAAAATCTGGATAATCAAGACCTCTATAAGTTCCTACAAATATATAATCTCCATGTGGCATAACATCTCCCCCTTCTACGTGGGCTTCCTCAGGAAATTTAATTCTATTTTCTTTAGGTACTTGAGACCAAACGTGCTCAATGGCAGTAAATTCTTGCTCACGATCTGGAAGGATATTTGCTTTAAAAAATTTATCATCAATTACAAACCCTATATCTCTTGCAAAAATTTGATTATAATTTTTGATTTCAGAAGGGCGATAAACCACAACGTCATACTTGTCAAAAACTGCCTTAACAGCAGCCATCTCCTTCATCATATCCTTAACTTCTGGATAAGTTCCATTTTTAATATGGTGGGCAGATTTAGGATCATAAGTATCATTCAGTGAAGGTGTCGGCCCATTAGTTTCTGCTGTTCCAAGAACAACAGCTCTTAGACGGGAGAACTCATTTTTAACGTGTAGTTTTATCATAAAACAAATATAAATCTTTCTGCTAAATTTAATCGAAAATATTAAATTCTTAAAAAGAGTACAACATATCAACTTATATTATAAAAAAACACCTCACAAAGGAGGTGTTTAAATAAATATGGTAATTATAAAAAATTATTATCTTTCAGATATATCTTTAAAAGCTCTTACGTTTTCACCAATATAAACTTGTCTTGGTCTTCCAATAGGCTCTTTGCGCTGGCGCATTTCTTTCCATTGAGCAATCCAACCTGGAAGTCTACCTAAAGCAAACATCACTGTAAACATCTCTACAGGAATACCCATGGCTCTATAAATAATACCAGAATAAAAATCAACATTAGGATAAAGTTTTCTATCTACAAAATAAGAGTCACTTAATGCTTCAGAGGATAAACCTTTTGCTATATCAAGAACAGGATCTTTAATTCCAAGATCTCCAAGTACTTCGTCTGCAGCAACTTTAATAATTTTAGCACGTGGATCAAAGTTTTTATAAACTCTATGTCCAAAGCCCATTAATCTAAAAGGATCAGATTTGTCTTTGGCTTTAGCCATAAACTTCTTAGTATCTCCTCCATCTTCTTTTATAGCTTCAAGCATTTCTAAAACGGCTTGGTTTGCACCACCGTGTAATGGTCCCCATAATGCAGATATTCCAGCTGATAATGATGAATATAAACCAGCATGAGAAGAACCAACGATACGCACTGTAGAAGTAGAACAGTTTTGTTCGTGGTCTGCATGTAAAATTAGTAATTTATCTAAAGCGTTTAATAGAATATCATTTTGCTTATAATCTTCATTTGGTTTTTCAAACATCATTTTTAAGATGTTTTCTACATAACCTATACTGCTATCACCATAGTTTAATGGTAATCCTTTTTGCTTACGCATTGTCCAAGCTACTAATACAGGGAATTTCCCAAGTATCTTTACTATAGCTTTATACATATCTTCATCACTCTCTACATTAACAGAGCTTGGATTAAAAGCAGTTAACGCACTAGTTAAAGAAGACAATACACCCATTGGGTGAGCTGATTTAGGAAAAGCATCTAGTATTTTTTTCAAATCATCATCAACAACACTTTCTTCTTTGATATCTGAATGAAAATTATCCAGTTGAGCCTGAGTAGGTAGTTCTCCAAAAATCAATAAATAAGCAACTTCTAGGAAACTTGCTTTTTCAGCAAGCTCTTCAATAGAATACCCTCTGTAACGTAAAATTCCTTCCTCACCATTTAAAAAAGTGATTGCACTTTCACAAGCTCCTGTATTTTTATAACCAGGGTCAATAGTTGTGACTCCACCTGTTTGTCCTCTTAAGGTTTTAATATCTATTGCAGTTTCGTTCTCTGTACCCGTGATTAAAGGAAATTCGTATTTCTTTCCATCAATCTCTAAAGTGGCCATTTTTGACATATATTCTTTTGTTTTTTTTAGTTGAAGTCCCGTAAAAACGGAATCGCTAAGATACGCATTATTAAACAATCTATAAAAGAGTAGCACTTTAAAATTAGGTTAAATTAAAGCTAAAATTATAATTCGCTTGTAAAACGAAAAAAGTGATCTAAAAATTAGACCACTTTCTGTTATTTAAAAATATAATGTTTCTAAAAATTAAATTTTAAATGCGTTTTTACCTGGAAAATAAGATACATCACCCAACTGTTCTTCTATACGTAACAACTGATTGTATTTTGCCATTCTATCACTACGAGAAGCAGATCCAGTTTTTATTTGACCACAGTTTAAAGCAACCGCTAAATCTGCTATCGTATTATCTTCTGTTTCACCACTTCTATGCGACATTACAGAAGTAAAACCAGCATTATGAGCCATATTTACAGCTGCTATAGTTTCACTTAAAGTACCTATTTGATTTACTTTTATCAAAATAGAATTTGCAATATTTTCTGAAATACCACGAGATAAACGCTCTACATTAGTTACAAATAAATCATCACCTACTAACTGAACTTTATCACCTACTATTTCGGTAAGATACTTCCATCCTTCCCAATCATTTTCATCCATCCCATCTTCTACTGAAATAATAGGATAGTCTGCACAAAGTTGTGCTAGATAGTCAGCTTGTTCTTTACTTGTTCTTATTTTACCACTAGTTCCTTCAAACTTAGAATAATCATATTTACCATCAACATAAAATTCTGCAGCAGCACAGTCTAAAGCAATCATAATTTGATCCCCAAAAGTATACCCTGCATTTTCAACAGCTTTTTTGATTGTATCTAACGCATCTTCTGTACCATCTAATGTTGGTGCAAAACCACCTTCATCACCAACAGCAGTGCTTAAATCTCTATCATGTAGCACTTTTTTTAAATGATGGAATATTTCAGACCCCATTTGCATAGCTTCTGTAAAAGTGGCAGCTTTAACTGGCATAATCATAAACTCCTGAAATGCAATTGGAGCATCACTATGAGAACCACCATTAATAATATTCATCATAGGTACCGGTAACGTTTTTGCACTAACACCACCTACATAACGATACAAAGGCAAACCTAACTCATTTGCAGCTGCTTTAGCAACAGCTAAAGAAACCCCAAGTATAGCATTTGCACCTAACTTAGCCTTATTTTTTGTGCCATCAAGATCTAACATAATTTGATCAATTTCTTCTTGATCAAATACAGAAACACCTAATAGAGTACCTGCTATCTTACCGTTTACATTTTCAACAGCATTTAAAACACCTTTACCCATATATGCATCACCACCATCACGTAACTCTACAGCTTCGTGTTCTCCAGTAGAAGCTCCAGAAGGAACTGCAGCGCGACCTAAAATACCATTGTCTGTAATCACATCAACTTCAACAGTTGGGTTTCCTCTACTATCAAAAATCTGTCTTGCTCTAATGTCTATTATTATGCTCATATATTGTAAATTTAGTGTTCTATGTAAATAGACAAGTCAGGCTTATAAACCTGACTTATCTTAAAATTGTTTTATTTTGAATTTTTGATGTTTGTTATAAAATCATCAAATAAATAACTAGCATCATGAGGTCCTGGACTAGCTTCTGGGTGATATTGAACAGAAAACACTGGCTTACTATTCATTTTTATTCCAGCAGCAGTTTGGTCATTAAGATGAATATGTGTTATCGTAACATCTTCATGTGCTTCTGCCTCTTCTTTATTAATTGCAAAACCATGATTTTGAGAAGTGATCTCACCTTTACCTGTGATCAAATTCATTATTGGGTGGTTAATCCCTCTATGACCATGGTGCATTTTATAAGTTGAAATCCCATTAGCTAATGCTAATACTTGATGACCTAAACAAATACCAAATAAAGGTTTACCTGTATTGAGAATTTCTTTTGTAGTAGCTATAGCTTCTTTTAAAGGCTCAGGATCTCCTGGTCCATTAGATAAAAAATATCCGTCTGGATTAAAAGACTCAATATCAGAAAAAGAACTATTATATGGAAAAACCTTTATATAACAATCTCTTTTTGCAAGATTGCGTAATATGTTTTTCTTAATCCCTATATCTAAAGCTGAAATTTTATAAGTTGCATTTTCATCGCCATAAAAATACGGCTCTTTAGTTGAAACTTTACTAGCCAATTCTAAACCTTTCATATCAGGCGTTTCTGAAAGTTGAATTTTTAAAGCTTCTATATCATCTACTTCGGTAGTAATAACAGCATTCATAGCACCATTATCCCTAATATAATTCACTAAAGCTCTGGTATCTACATCACTAATTGCCAATAAATTATTAGCAGATAAAAAATCTTCTAATGTACCATCACTATCTACTCGTGATGCATTATAACTAAAATTACGACAAATTAAACCCGCAATTTTAACACTTTCAGATTCAACCTCTTCGTTATTAACACCATAATTACCAATATGTGCATTGGTAGTTACCATTAATTGACCGTAATAAGAAGGATCTGTAAAAATTTCTTGATAACCAGTCATTCCAGTATTAAAACAAACCTCGCCAAATGCAGAGCCTGTTTTATCACCTACAGCCTTACCATAGAATATAGTTCCATCTGCTAAAAGAATTAATGCGTTTTTTCTTACTTGATATTTCATAGTACAAATTGTGTGAGCAAAAATAATATAATTGCCTCTTTTATTATAATCGTTTTTTAGAACTTTTAAAAAGTATATTAAAAAAAAGGGATAAACATTAAATGCTTATCCCTTTAGTAAAAATTATAAATGAAAAATCATTTATTCTTCTTCTTTTGTTGCTGTAGTAGTTGCAGGTGCAGCTACAGGTTTAGCAGAAGAACCTCCACGACGACTACGACGTGTAGACTTAGTCTTCTTAGCTTTACCAGCATTGTAAATCTCGTTATAATCAACTAATTCGATCATCGCCATATCAGCGTTATCTCCTAAACGATTACCTAACTTGATAATACGAGTGTAACCACCTGGACGATCACCTATCTTAACAGCTACATCTCTAAAAAGTTCAGTTACTGTTTCTTTTTGACGTAAACGTGCCATTACAATACGACGATTATGCGTCGTATCTTCTTTAGATTTAGTGATTAAAGGCTCAACAAAAGATTTAAGCGCTTTTGCCTTAGCAACAGTCGTATTAATTCTTTTGTGTTCAATAAGCGAACAAGCCATATTGGCTAACATCGCTTTTCTATGAGCAGTTTTTCTACCTAAATGATTTACTTTTTTTCCGTGTCTCATGACATTTGTTTTATCATCTTGCTTCTATACTCGTTTATCGAGGAGCAAAATATGATTATTAATTATTTGTTTTAACTAGTCTTTATCTAGTTTATATTTCGCTAAGTCCATACCAAAGTTTAACCCTTTAACAAGAACAAGCTCTTCTAATTCAGTTAAAGATTTCTTTCCGAAATTTCTAAACTTCATTAAATCATTTTTATTAAAAGAAACTAAATCTCCTAATGTATCAACTTCTGCAGCTTTTAGACAATTTAATGCACGAACAGATAAGTCCATATCAACTAATTTAGTCTTAAGCAATTGACGCATATGTAAAGATTCTTCATCATATGTTTCAGTTTGAGCAATTTCATCAGCCTCAAGGGTGATACGCTCATCACTAAATAACATAAAGTGGTGAATCAAAGTTTTAGCCGCTTCAGTTAAAGCATCTTTAGGATGAATAGATCCATCTGAAGTAATTTCAAAAACTAATTTTTCGTAATCAGTTTTTTGCTCTACACGAAAGTTCTCAATACTATATTTTACATTTTTAATAGGTGTAAAAATAGAATCAGTAAAGATTGTGCCAAGAGGCGCATTTGCCTTTTTGTTTTCTTCAGCAGGAACATATCCTCTACCTTTCTCAATAGTAATTTCCATATTTAGATTCACTTTAGAATCCATATTACAAATTATAAGATCTGGGTTTAATACTTGAAAACCTGAGATAAATTTCTGAAAATCACCAGCAACAACTTTATCATTACCTGAAACAGAAATCGTCACTGTTTCATTGTCAATTTCATCGATTTGTCTTTTAAAACGTAATTGTTTTAAATTTAAAATAATCTCTGTAACATCTTCTACAACACCTGCAATGGTAGAAAATTCGTGATCTACACCTTCAACGCGAAGTGATGTAATCGCAAATCCTTCAAGAGAAGAAAGTAACACTCTTCTTAGAGCGTTACCAATAGTTAGCCCGTAACCTGGTTCTAAAGGACGAAATTCAAATTTCCCCTCAAAATCAGTTGAGTTAATCATTATTACTTTATCTGGTTTCTGAAAACTAAATACTGCCATTTTTTTTCTTCGTTTTAATTGTTATTTGGTTGCGCGATTTAAAAGTTTGAAGAACACTATAAATCCTTTGGCCAAATACCAATATAATTATTATTTAATTTTATTATTTAGAGTACAATTCAACAATAAACTGCTCGTTTATGTTTTCTGGAATTTGTAAACGTTGCGGGATAGTAACAAAAGTACCTTGCTTTGTCTCAGAGTTCCATGTAATCCATTCGTACACATTACTAGAGTTAGCTAAAGAATCTTGAATCGCTTCAAGAGATTTAGATTTCTCTCTTACTGCAACAACATCACCTGCTTTTAATTGATAAGAAGGAATGTTTACTTTTTCACCATTTACTGTAATGTGACGGTGAGAAACTAATTGTCTTGCAGCTGGACGGCTTGGAGCAATCCCCATTCTATAAACAACATTGTCAAGTCTAGACTCACAAAGTTGTAATAATACTTGACCTGTAATTCCAGGTGCAGCAGTTGCTTTTTTGAATAAGTTTCTAAATTGCTTTTCTAAAATACCATATGTATATTTAGCCTTTTGTTTTTCAGCTAATTGAATTGCATATTCAGATTTTTTTCCACGACGACGGTTATTTCCGTGTTGTCCTGGAGGATAATTTCTTTTTTCGAAGGATTTGTCTTCTCCGTAAATCGCTTCACCAAATTTACGAGCGATTTTAGTTTTTGGACCAGTATATCTTGCCATTTCTAATTGTTTGTGAGAGAAAAACTAAATTAAGGTCTTACGTTAATCCTCTAGTTTTTAAATCTCTCGATTGATATTATTATTTACTATAAAAAGACGCCCGAAGGCATCTTATACTTTTTCTCTATTAGAGCCCGCAAAGGTACTAATAAAAAATAGAAAAGATTCGCCCGAAGGCGAATCAATTATTTTAATTATACTCTACGTCTTTTTGCAGGACGACAACCATTATGTGGCATTGGAGTAACATCAATAATTTCTGTTACTTCTATTCCCATATTATGTATTGCACGAATAGCAGATTCTCTACCATTTCCTGGTCCTTTAACGTATACTTTACATTTACGCATTCCTGCTTCGTGAGCAACTTTTGCACAGTCTTCAGAAGCTAATTGTGCTGCATAAGGAGTATTTTTCTTAGATCCTCTGAAGCCCATTTTACCGGCAGATGACCAAGAGATAACATCTCCTGCTTTATTTGTCAACGAAACAATAATATTATTGAATGACGCTGTTATGTGCGCTGCACCTACAGACTCCACATTAACTTTACGTTTTTTTGTGCTTTTAGCTTTTGGATTTGCCTTTGCCATATCTAATTATTATTTAGTTGCTTTTTTCTTGTTAGCAACAGTTTTACGTTTTCCTTTTCTTGTTCTAGAGTTATTCTTAGTACGTTGTCCTCTTAAAGGAAGACCTACTCTGTGACGAATACCTCTGTAACATCCTATGTCCATTAAACGTTTAATGTTTAATTGAACTTCGCTACGTAATTCACCTTCAATAGTAAAAGATCCTACAGCTTCACGAATAGCGCCGATCTCTTCATCGTTCCATTCATTTACTTTTTTGTCTTCGCTAACTCCAGCTTTTTCCAATATAGCTTTAGAACGGCTATTACCGATTCCAAAGATATACGTTAACGCGATTACACCCCTTTTTTGTTTTGGGATATCAACACCTGCGATTCTTGCCATAACTTATCCTTGTCTTTGTTTGAACCTTGGGTTCTTTTTATTAATTACATATAATCTGCCCTTTCTGCGTACAATCTTGCAGTCGGCACTTCTCTTTTTAACTGATGCTCTAACTTTCATTTTAGTATCTGTATGTTATGCGAGCCTTTGTTAAATCGTAAGGGCTCATTTCTAATTTTACTTTATCTCCTGGTAATAATTTTATATAGTGCATCCTCATTTTACCTGAGATATGCGCAGTAACTACGTGACCGTTTTCTAACTCAACACGAAACATTGCATTAGATAATGCTTCTATTATACTTCCGTCTTGTTCTATTGCAGGTTGTTTTGCCATTCTGAAATTTTATTGTTATTAATTATATGTTATTGCTATTGGCAATAGTCATACCAAGATTTCAAATATAGTACGTGTTACGCTACTGCTTTTCTATTCTTTCCACTCTTCATTAATCCATCATAGTGACGATTTAATAAGTACGAGTTAATTTGCTGCATTGTATCTATTGCTACACCTACCATAATTAATAGAGACGTACCTCCATAAAATAATGCCCAACCTTGTTGAATTCCCATAAGAGAAACTACAATTGCTGGAAATATAGCTAATACTGCTAAAAATATAGATCCTGGCAAAGTGATTTGTGACATAATTCTGTCTAACAACTCTGCAGTATCTGTACCTGGTTTAATTCCAGGAATAAATCCACCACTACGTTTAAGATCATCAGCCATTTTATTAGTTGGTACTGTTATCGCAGTATAAAAATATGTAAATACAATAATTAATATTGCAAATGTAACATTATACCACAATCCAAATATATCACTATAAGTTGCTTGTACTGATGTTGCCCAATCTGACTCAGACATACTAGCTACAGCAGAAGGAACAAACATAATTGCTTGTGCAAAGATAATAGGCATTACCCCAGAAGCATTAAGCTTTAATGGAATAAATTGTCTTGCACCAAAAATATTTCTTTCATACTCTCCAGATGCAGTACGTCTAGCGTACTGTACTGGAATTTTTCTTACAGCTAAAACTAACATTACACAAGCTAATATAATCACAAACCATATTACTAGTTCTAGCAAGATCATGATCATACCACCATTAGATTCTAATACTCTAGAAGCAAATTCTTGAACAAATGACTGTGGTAAAGTTGCTATAATACCAACCATAATTAAGATAGATATACCGTTTCCAATACCTTTATCTGTAATCTTTTCACCTAGCCACATTGCAAATATAGTACCTGTAACTAAAATCAAAGTAGAAGTAATCATAAACCACAATGGTTTCCCTAGAATAAATGCTTCGGCTGGAACACCTAATGCTTCAAGACCTAATAAATAACTAGGAGCTTGAACCAAACAAATACCTATAGTTAACCAACGTGTAATTTGATTAATTTTCTTTCTACCACTTTCACCTTCTTTTTGTAATTTCTGTAAATAAGGCACTGCAATCTGCATTAATTGAACAACAATCGAAGCAGAAATATAAGGCATAATACCCAATGCAAAAACAGAAGCATTTGCAAAAGCACCTCCTGTAAAAGCATTTAATAAACCTCCTAGACCACCATCAAAGTTACCGGCAAAACCACCTAACTTAGAAGCATCAATACCTGGAAGTGTTACTTGCGCACCAAAACGATACACTAATAATAGACCAAGCGTTAGGATAATACGATTTCGTAATTCCTCAATTTTCCAAACGTTTTTTATGTTTTCGATAAATTTCATTGGTCTAGATAAATTACAGTGTTACAACTTCACCACCTGCAGCTTCAATAGCTTTCTGAGCTGTAGCAGTAAATTTATGAGCGGTTACAGTAAGTTTAGATTTTAATTCTCCACGTCCTAAAATCTTAACCATTTCGTTTTTACCTACAAGACCCATTTCAACTAAAGTGTCAAAATCTACTACGTCTGTGATTTTCTTGTCATCAACTAATTGTTGAAGGGTATCTAAGTTAACTCCCTGATACTCCTTACGGTTTATATTAGTGAATCCAAACTTAGGCACACGTCTTTGAAGTGGCATCTGCCCTCCTTCAAAACCTAATTTCTTAGAATATCCAGAACGAGATTTAGCTCCTTTATGACCACGTGTAGCAGTTCCACCTTTACCAGAACCTTGTCCACGGCCTATGCGCTTTCCTTGCGTTTTAACTGAACCTTTTGCAGGTCTTAAGTTATGTAATTCCATTTTTAAATATCTTATTTAGTTTCAAATGAAACCAAGTGTGAAACTTTGTTTACCATACCAATAATACTCGGTGTGTCATCATGCTCAACAGTTTGTCCTATTTTCTTAAGACCTAATGCTTCAAGCGTTCTCTTCTGAGTCTTAGTGCGATTAATTGCACTTTTAACTTTTGTTACTTTAATCTTTGCCATATCTATTATTCGCCTAAACGAATCGATTTAATTGGTTATTATCCTTTGAATAATTTCTCTAAAGAAATACCTCTTTGTTTCGCAACAGTATGAGCACTTCTCATTTGTAATAAAGCATCAAAAGTTGCTTTTACCACATTATGTGGGTTAGAAGAACCTTGAGATTTAGATAATACATCATGAATACCTACTGCCTCTAAGACTGCACGAACAGCACCCCCAGCGATAACCCCTGTACCAGGCGCTGCTGGTAAAAGATTAACTCTAGCTCCACCATACTTACCTTTTTGCTCGTGTGGTAAAGTTCCTTTATTAAGAGGAATTCTAACTAAATTTTTCTTAGCATCTTCAATTGCCTTTGCAATAGCACTTGCAACATCTTTAGATTTTCCAAGTCCTTGACCTACTACACCATTTTCATCTCCTACAACTACAATAGCTGAAAATCCAAAGGCTCTACCACCTTTTGTTACCTTAGTAACACGTTGTACACCAACCAAACGATCTTTAAGATCTAATCCTCCTGGCTTTACTAATTCTACGTTTTTATAATCTTGATACATACTACTTAGAATTTTAGGCCACCTTCACGCGCACCTTCTGCTAATGATTTTACTCTTCCGTGATATAGGTAACCTCCTCTGTCAAAAGCGACAGTGTCAACACCAGCTTTGATTGCTTTCTCAGCAACTGCTTTACCTACTATTTTTGCAATTTCAACCTTATTACCAGTTGCATTTACATCCTTGTCTCTTGATGACGCTGCAGTAATTGTTTTACCATTTACATCGTCTATCAATTGAGCATAAATTTCTTTATTACTTCTGAAAACTGCCAAACGTGGGCGTTGCTCTGTTCCTGAAACGGTTTTACGTATTCTGAAACGTAATCGCTGTCTTCTATCTGTTTTTGATAATGCCATAACGCTATAGTTTATGCAGATTTACCTGCTTTTCTTCTTAATATTTCACCTACAAATTTCACACCTTTACCTTTGTAAGGCTCTGGCTTACGGAAACCACGAATTTTCGCTGCAACTTGACCAACAAGTTGTTTGTCATGTGATGTTAATTTTACAATTGGATTTTTACCTTTTTCAGAAACAGTCTCCACCTTTACTTCCGGTGCAATTTCTAAAATGATATTATGAGAAAAACCTAAAGCCAAATCTAAACGTTGACCTTGATTACTTGCTCTATAACCAACTCCTACAAGTTCTAAAGATTTTGTCCAACCTTGAGAAACTCCTTCTATCATATTATTTACTAATGATCTATAAAGACCATGCTTTGCTCTATGATCTTTATGATCTGTAGAACGCTCTACTATCACTTCGTCACCCTCAACTTTTACAGTTACATCACTGAATTCTTGAGTCAACTCTCCTAATTTTCCTTTAACAGTAATTACATTGTCTTTTACGTCAACTGTAACTCCTGCTGGAATCGATACTGGGTTTTTACCTATTCTTGACATTTCTTCTTGTCTTTAATATTAGTATACGTAACATAATACTTCACCACCTACGTTCTGTGCTTTTGCTTGCTTAGCTGTCATAACTCCCGCAGAAGTTGAAACAATTGCAATTCCAAGACCATTTAAGACACGTGGCATCTCTTTTGCACCTGCATATTTACGTAAACCAGGTGTACTTATTCTCTGTATCTTTTTAATTACAGGATCCTTAGAAAGCTTATCGTATTTAAGTGCAATTTTAATGCTCCCTTGAGGACCATTATCATCAAACTTGTAACTCAAGACAAATCCTTGATCAAATAAAATTTTTGTAATCTCTTTTTTGAGATTAGAAGCTGGAATCTCCACAACTCTGTGGCCAGCGTGTACTGCATTTCTAACTCTCGTTAGATAATCTGCGATAGTATCTGTATTCATAATTTAATTTTGCGGATGTGGTTTTCACTTATGTTTTTAAGAAGTAAACCTACAACCAATTAATTGTAATTTACCAAGATGCTTTTCTAACACCTGGTATTAAACCTTGATTAGCCATTTCACGAAAAGTAACACGTGAAATACCAAAAGTTCTCATGTACCCTTTAGGTCTACCTGTTAATTTACAACGATTGTGTAAACGAACTGGAGAAGCATCTTTAGGTAATTTCTGTAAACCTTCCCAATCGCCAGCTTCTTTTAAAGCTTTACGTTTAGCGGCGTACTTAGCTACCATTGCCTGTCTTTTTACCTCACGGGCTTTCATTGATTCTTTAGCCATATCTTAATTTTTTTGAAAAGGTAAACCTAGCTCACCTAATAAAGATCTAGCCTCTTTATCAGTATTTGCTGTTGTCACAAAAGTGATGTTCAACCCTTCTATTTTCTTTACTTTGTCAATATCAATTTCTGGAAAGATAATTTGTTCTGTAACTCCTAAAGAGTAGTTACCTCTTCCGTCAAAACCTGTAGCTTTAATACCATTAAAGTCACGTACACGTGGTAATGAAGAAGTGATTAATCTATCTAAAAATTCATACATACGCTCTCCACGTAATGTAACTCTCGCACCAATTGGCATACCTTTACGTAATTTAAAGGTTGCAACATCTTTCTTAGAGATAGTCGCTACAGCATGTTGACCAGTAATATTAGAAATTTCTTCAACTGCATAGTCAATTAATTTCTTATCAGCAACGGCTGCACCTACTCCACGAGATACTACGATACGTTCTAATTTAGGAACCTGGTGTACATTCTTGTAACCAAATTCGTCTGTGAGTGCAGTTACTACTCTGCTTTTATACTCTTCCTTAAGTCTTGGTATATATGCCATAACTATAATACTTGATTCGATTTTTTAGAAAATCGCACTTTTTTACCATCTTCCACTCTATATCCAACTCTAGTAGCTTTCCCATCTTTAGGATCTACTATTGCTAAATTAGAAATATGAATAAGAGCTTCTTTTTCAATAATTCCACCTTGAGGATTAGCCGAACTTGGCTTCTCATGTTTCTTTATAAGATTTACTCCTTCTACTATTGCTTTGTTCTTTTCAGAAACCACACGCATCACTTTACCTTCTGATCCTTTGTGATCTCCGGCAGTAACAACTACTGTATCCCCTGTTTTAATTTTAAGCTTTCCCATTTTACTTTCGTATTAAAGCACCTCTGGTGCCAATGATACAATCTTCATAAACTGCTTGTCACGAAGTTCTCTAGCAACCGGTCCAAAAACACGTGTTCCTCTCATTTCCCCTTGAGGTCCTAATAAAACACAAGCGTTATCATCAAAACGGATATAAGATCCATCTGGTCTTCTAACTTCCTTCTTTACACGTACAACAACTGCTGTTGAAACAGTCCCCTTCTTAACAGATCCATTAGGTGTAGCTTCTTTTACAGAAACTACAATCTTATCACCTATTGAAGCGTATCTCCTCTTTGTTCCACCTAGTACACGAATAGTAAGTACCTCTTTTGCACCGGTGTTGTCTGCGACTCTAAGTCTTGATTCTTGTTGTAACATATCTACTTCGCTCTTTCAATTATTTCTACTAATCTCCAACTCTTAGTTTTACTCATAGGTCTTGTTTCCATGATCTTAACAGTATCACCTTCGTTGCAGTCGTTTTTCTCATCGTGAGCTACATATTTTTTCGTTTTTAAAACGAACTTACCATACATAGGGTGTTTTACTTTCTTTACTTCAGAAACAACAATAGATTTCTCCATTTTGTTAGAAGTAACAACACCAACACGTTCTTTTCTTAAATTTCTTTTTAATTCTTCCATCTTTAAGTGGGTACTATTGTACGTCTCTTTTAGTTAATTCTGTCGCAATTCTAGCTATAGATCTTCTTTGAGTTCTTAACTGAACTGGATTCTCTAATGGAGAAATGGTGTGAGCCATTTTCAAGTCCGTGTATAACTTTTTTGCTGTTGCGAATTCTTCCTGTAATTCTGCAGTAGACGCTTCGTTTATTTGTGCTTGTTTCATCTTACAAATTTTTACGCTTGGTAATCTCTCGATACGACAAACTTAGTTTTTACTGGAAGCTTTTGTGCCGCAAGACGTAATGCTTCTTTTGCTGTTTCCATTGGTACTCCAGAGATTTCAAATAAAACTCTACCTGGTTTTACTACCGCTGCCCAATATTCTACACCACCTTTACCTTTACCCATACGTACTTCAAGAGGCTTTTTTGTAATTGGCTTATCTGGAAAAATCATAATCCAGATTGACCCCTCTCTTTTCATATATCGAGTAGCTGCAATACGTGCTGCTTCTATTTGACGAGCTGTCAAAAAATTTGAATCTAAAGACTTAATACCAAAAGTACCGTATGATAACTGATTACCACGACCAGCATTTCCTTTCATACGTCCTTTTTGCTGCTTACGGAACTTCGTTCTTTTAGGTTGTAACATGTTCTGTTCTCTTTATAAATGATTACTTTCTACGACGTGACTTATTATTTCCACCTCGACCGGAATTTCCTCCTTTTCCACCTTTCTTGTCTAAACCAACAAGAGGAGAAAGTTCTCTTTTTCCGTATACTTCACCCTTCATAATCCATACTTTAACACCTAATCTACCATAAGTAGTATGTGCCTCAACTAAAGCATAATCAATATCGGCTCTAAATGTTGATAAAGGAATACGACCCTCTTTGTACGACTCAGAACGAGCCATCTCTGCCCCATTCAAACGTCCTGAAATCTGAATCTTAATACCTTCTGCATTCATACGGATTGCTGCTGCAATAGCCATCTTAATTGCACGACGGTAAGAAATTCTGTTTTCAATCTGTCTAGCGATACTTGACCCCACAAGATGAGCATCCATTTCTGGTCTCTTAATCTCATGAATGTTGATCTGTACTTCTTTACCAGTAATCTTCTTAAGCTCTTCTTTTAACTTATCTACCTCTTGTCCACCTTTTCCGATAATAATACCAGGTCTAGCTGTAGTGATAGTAACGGTTACAAGTTTAAGCGTACGCTCAATAATTACTCGTGACACACTTGCCTTACTTAAACGAGCATGAATATATTTTCTAATCTTATCGTCTTCGGCAAGTTTATCACCGTAGTCGTTACCTCCGTACCAGTTTGATTCCCATCCTCTGATAATTCCAAGGCGATTCCCGATTGGATTTGTCTTCTGTCCCATTTAATTAACTTTGTGTGTTATCTTTTGCTGCTAATACCAGTGTTACGTGGTTAGAGCGCTTTCTTATTCTATGCGCACGACCTTGAGGTGCTGGGCGCAATCTCTTTAACATAGCTCCTCCGTCTACACGAATCTCCTTAATAAAAAGATCTGCATCTTCAATCGAAGCATCTTCATTTTTAGCTTGCCAGTTTGCCATAGCAGACAATAACAATTTCTCTAAACGACGTGACGCCTCTTTTGAACTAAACTTTAATATATTTAGTGCTTTCTCAACTTTTTCACCTCTTATCAAATCCGCCATAAGACGCATTTTTCTTGGTGACGTAGGGCAATTATTCAATTTAGCAAAGTACTGAACTTTCTTCGCTTCTTTGATTGCTTCTGCTCTTTCTCTTTTACGAACTCCCATGGCCTATTATTTTTTACCTTTATTTTTGGCACCTACGTGACCACGAAATGATCTAGTTGGTGAAAATTCTCCTAGTTTATGCCCTACCATGTTCTCAGTTACATATACAGGAACAAATTGTTTCCCATTATGAACCGCAATGGTTTGTCCTACGAAATCTGGAGTAATCATAGAAGCCCTAGACCAAGTCTTAATAACAGTCTTCTTATTACCTTCCACATTTACCTGTACCTTCTTATCTAACTTATAATGAACGTACGGTCCTTTTTTTAATGATCTTGCCATAGCTTACTTCTTTCTACGTTCAATAATATATTTATTACTCTGCTTCGTCTTAGAACGAGTTCTGAATCCTTTTGCAGGAATACCGTTTCTAGAACGTGGGTGACCACCTGAAGATTTACCTTCACCACCACCCATTGGGTGATCGACTGGATTCATCACTACTGGTCTAACACGCGGTCTTCTACCTAACCATCTAGATCTACCAGCTTTACCAGATACTAACAATTGGTGATCACTGTTGGAAACAGCACCAATTGTAGCCATACAAGTTACAAGAACTAATCTTGTCTCACCTGACGGTAATTTAACTGTCGCATATTTACCATCTCTCGCCATTAACTGAGCAAAAGCACCAGCACTACGCGCTAAAACAGCACCTTGACCAGGACGTAACTCTAAACAAGAAATGATTGTTCCTAAAGGAATATTAGCTAAAGTCATTGCATTTCCAATCTCTGGAGCAACATTATCACCAGAAACAATGTTCTGACCTACTTGAAGACCATTTTGAGCTATTATATAACGCTTTTCACCATCTTGGTAATTAAGCAAAGCAATAAAAGCCGTACGGTTTGGATCGTATTCAATTGAAGCAACAGTAGCAGGAACTCCCGCTCTATCACGCTTAAAATCGATAACACGATATTTCTTTTTATGACCACCACCAATATGGCGCATTGTCATTTTTCCTTGACTGTTTCTACCACCAGATCTCTTATTCGGAGCAAGTAAAGACTTCTCCGGCTTATCAGTTGTTATGGCGTCAAAACCATTAACAACTCTAAAACGCTGACCCGGGGTGATAGGTTTTAATTTTCTTACTGACATTTTTGTCTAATTTATTGCAAGCTTAGCTTACAAATTGTTGTAAAAATCTATTGTATCACCTTCCGCCACCTGTACAATTGCTTTTTTAACAGCATTTGTTTTACCAGTTTGAATTCCCGTTTTTGTATAACGAGTACTTCTTTCTGGGCGGACATTTATTGTGCGAACTTTATCTACAGAAACTCCGTAAGCAGCTTCCACTGCTTTCTTGATCTCTACCTTATTCGCCTTAGGGTTCACTACAAAGCTGAAAACATTAGATTCTTCAGCAAAACGTGTAGCTTTTTCCGTAATTATAGGTTTAATTAAGATACTCATCTCGTTTCTATTTACTTAAGTTAGTTTCAATTCCCTCTAAAGAACCTTCAAACAACACTACGTTGTTTGCGTTCATTATCTTGTAAGTGCTTAATTCTGAAGCTTTTATCACTTCAACACCTGATAAATTTCGCGAAGACAAATATACATTATTATTTGACTCTCCCAACACGAACAACGATTTTTTACCTGAAAGGCCTAAACCTTTTAAAACAGCAGTAAAATCTTTCGTTTTTGGAGTATCAAAATTTAAGTCTTCTAACACTAAAATTGACTCGCTATTTGCTTTTAAAGTTAAAGCAGATTTACGCGCAAGACGCTTTAGGTTTTTATTCAATTTAAAAGTATAGTTTCTTGGTCTTGGACCAAACATTCTACCACCACCTTTAAATACACCAGACTTAATACTACCCGCACGAGCAGTACCAGTTCCTTTTTGCTTCTTAATCTTTCTAGTAGATCCCGCAATCTCCGCTCTCTCTTTTGCTTTATGCGTTCCTTGACGTTGATTAGCCAAGTATTGCTTTACATCAAGATATACAGCGTGATTATTAGGCTCAATACCATAAACCTCTTTAGAAAGTTCAACCTTTCTACTAGTGGCTTTTCCGTTTTTATCTAATACAGCTACCTTCATTATTTCTGAATAGTTACGTAAGCATTTTTATGTCCAGGAACACACCCTTTCACAACAAGTAGATTCTTTTCAGCAACTACTTTTAAAACTCTTAAATTTTGAACTTTCACCTTTTCGTTCCCCATTTGACCAGCCATTCTCATTCCCTTGAACACTCTCGCAGGATAAGAAGCTGCACCAATAGAACCTGGCGCTCTTAAACGGTTATGTTGACCGTGAGTAGCTTGACCCACACCACCAAAACCATGACGTTTTACAACACCTTGAAAACCTTTACCTTTAGATGTTCCTGCCACATCGACAAAATCACCTTCAGCAAAATGTTCTACAGTGATTGTATCACCTAATTTGTACTCCTCATCAAAACCTTTGAACTCAACAACTTTACGTTTTGCGACAGTACCTGCTTTTTTAGCGTGCCCTTCAGCAGCCTTATTTACAGCCTTTTTGTCATCGAAACCTAGTTGAAGCGCAGCATAACCGTCTACTTCTTCAGTTCTGACTTGGGTAACAACACAAGGACCGCATTCAATAACAGTACATGGTAAGTTTTTACCATTCTCGTCAAAGATGCTGGTCATCCCTATCTTTCTTCCAATTAACCCAGACATATTTTTAATTTAAATTATGAAATTAGAATTTAGAACGTCGGTGCCCAAATTCCTCTTTCGATTATTGCTTTTTATTAAGCTTGCGCGAAAATACTAAAACTTTAACATTTTCGCGTAAACTATAACTTTATTTAATAAAAAACGGGATCAAAATAAACTCGATCCCGAATGTTACTTTGTTTACCGTTTTTCTTTAACCATCGTTAAAGACATTTTACAGATCTATAAAGAATTCAAAATAATGAATTCTTTATAAAATTAGACCTTGATCTCTACTTCTACACCACTTGGCAACTCTAACTTCATTAGAGCGTCAATTGTTTTTGAAGAAGAACTGTAGATATCCAATAATCTCTTATAAGAAGATAATTGAAACTGCTCTCTACTTTTCTTATTAACGTGTGGAGAACGTAATACAGTAAATATCTTTTTGTGTGTTGGTAAAGGAATAGGTCCAGTTACCGCAGCACCTGTGCTCTTTACAGTCTTTACGATTTTTTCAGCAGACTTATCTACTAAATTATGATCGTATGATTTTAATTTAATTCTGATTTTTTGACTCATTGCTGAAAAATTATTCGTTAGCTCCTCTTGCTGCAGCGATTACTTCTTCTGAAATATTAGAAGGAGTTTCTGCGTAGTGAGAAAATTCCATTGTTGATGTTGCACGACCCGAAGATAATGTTCTTAATGTAGTAACATAACCAAACATCTGAGAAAGCGGTACAGTTGCTTTAACTGTCTTAGCTCCACCTCTGTCTCCCATATCACTTACTTGACCACGTCTTCTATTTAAATCTCCAACTATATCACCCATATTTTCTTCAGGTGTAATAACCTCAAGTTTCATAATAGGCTCCATAATTACAGCTTTAGCTGCTTTTGCAGAGTTTTTAAATCCTAGTTTTGCCGCAAGCTCAAAAGATAATTGATCTGAATCGACATCGTGATAAGATCCATCTTTTAAAGTAACTTTCATTGAATCAACTTCATATCCAGCTAATGGACCATTTGCCATTGCCATTTTGAATCCTTTTTCAATAGAAGGGATAAATTCTTTAGGAACATTACCACCTTTAATTACAGATTCAAACTGAAGTCCAACAACACCTTCGTCAGCAGGCTCTATTGTAAATACAATATCAGCAAACTTACCACGACCACCAGATTGTTTCTTATAAACCTCTCTATGATCAGCAGACCTTGTAATAGCTTCTTTGTACTCAACCTGTGGTTGACCTTGATTAACCTCTACTTTAAATTCTCTTTTTAAACGATCTACAATTACATCTAAGTGAAGTTCACCCATTCCAGATATAATAGTTTGACCTGAAGACTCATCAGAACGAACTGTAAACGTAGGATCTTCTTCTGCTAATTTAGCAAGCCCAATACCTAATTTATCAACATCAGCTTTAGTCTTAGGCTCAACCGCGATACCAATTACTGGATCTGGAAAGTCCATAGACTCTAAAATAATAGGATGCTCTTGTGACGATAAAGTATCACCTGTTTTAATAGACTTAAAACCAACAGCAGCTCCAATATCACCCGCCTCAATAAAATCAATAGCATTTTGCTTATTTGCATGCATTTGATAGATACGAGAGATACGCTCTTTTTTACCTGAGCGATTATTTAAAACGTAAGAACCAGCATCTAAACGACCTGAATACGCTCTAAAGAAAGCTAAACGACCTACAAATGGATCAGTAGCAATTTTAAATGCTAATGCAGCAAAAGGCTCATCAACACTTGGCTTTCTAAGCTCTTCTAATTCTGTATCTGGATTAACACCTACAATACCTTCCTTATCTAAAGGAGAAGGCAAGTAACGACATACAGCATCTAATAGAAACTGAACACCTTTGTTTTTAAATGCAGAACCACAAATCATTGGAATAATAGCCATATCCATTACCGCAGCTCTAAGTGCAGCATGCACTTCTTCTTCAGTAATAGAATCTTCATCTTCCATATATTTTTCAAGCAAATTCTCGTCATACGCAGCAACCTCTTCAATAAGAAGACCACGATACTTCTTTGCTTCCGCTTTTAAATCATCTGGAATTTCAATAACATCAAAAGTTGCCCCTTGAGTTTCATCATGCCAAACAATCGCACGGTTTTTTACTAAATCAATGATACCTTTAAAGTCTTCCTCATCACCAATGTTTAACACAATTGGCACAGCATTAGACTTCAACATATCTTTAACCTGCTGACAAACACCTAAAAAATCAGAACCCTGACGGTCCATTTTGTTTACAAAACCAATTCTAGGCACTTTGTAATTATCAGCTAATCTCCAGTTAGTTTCAGACTGAGGCTCAACACCATCAACTGCACTAAACAAAAATACCAATCCATCTAATACACGTAAAGATCTATTTACTTCAACAGTAAAATCAACGTGACCAGGAGTATCAATAATATTAAAGTGATAACCTTTTGTATCAGGAGTAGGCTGTGCATTTTCTAAAGGAAACTGCCAAGTACAAGTAGTAGCAGCAGAAGTAATTGTAATACCACGCTCCTGCTCTTGCTCCATCCAGTCCATAGTTGCAGCACCATCATGTACTTCACCAATTTTATGGGAAACTCCAGTATAATAAAGAACACGCTCTGTTGTTGTTGTTTTACCAGCATCAATATGAGCCGCAATTCCTATGTTTCTTGTGAATTTTAAATCTCTTGCCATTTCTGTTAGAATCTAAAGTGTGAGAATGCTTTATTTGCTTCAGCCATCTTATGTGTATCAGTACGCTTTTTAACTGCCGCACCTTCTTCTTTACTCGCTGCAAGAATCTCTGCCGCAAGTTTTTGCGCCATTGACTTTTCATTACGCTTACGAGCATAACCTATCAACCACTTCATAGCAGTAGATATTTTACGATCTGCACGTATTTGCATTGGTATCTGGAACGTTGCACCACCTACACGGCGACTACGAACCTCTACGTGAGGCATCACATTAGACAAAGCATCTTTCCATGTCTCTAATGCAGTTTTCTCATCATCTGTTTTCTTCTCTTCTACAATGTCTATTGCATCATAAAAAACTTTAAAAGCCGTAGACTTCTTACCATCCCACATCATGTTATTAACAAAACGTGTCACCAATTGATCGTTAAATCTTGGATCTGGTAAAAGCGGTCTTTTTTTGGCTGCTCTTTTTCTCATTTCTTCGTTTTAAATAAGTTTAAAATTACTTCTTTGGGCGTTTTGCACCATACTTAGACCTACGTTGCGTTCTTCCGTCGACACCGGCGGTATCTAAAGCTCCACGAACGATGTGGTATCTAACTCCTGGCAAATCTTTTACCCTTCCACCTCTAACCAATACTATCGAGTGTTCTTGTAGATTGTGTCCTTCACCTCCGATGTAAGCGTTTACCTCTTTTCCATTTGTTAACCTTACACGCGCTACTTTACGCATTGCTGAGTTAGGTTTTTTAGGAGTAGTGGTATATACACGCGTACAAACACCGCGGCGTTGCGGGCACGAATCCAAAGCAGCCGATTTAGACTTCTTGGTTATTTTGGTCCTTCCTTTTCGTACTAATTGTGAAATAGTTGGCATATAATATCCTTGTTACTATTAATTAAATATAATTTTCCCATTATTTATGGGCGTGCAAAAATATAAATATTTACCTATTAATCAAACTCTTGACCTATTTTTTTTTACACTTTTTTATTTTCAATGAAAAATATATGAAAATACTTTGGTTAACGTTAGCTTTATCCACAAAACACAAACATTCTTGAAACGAATTATTTACACAACACTACTCCTATATATGTATGCCTTTTCTATAAATGAAATCAAGGCACAAAAATTAAACCTAATCATAGAAACTGAAGAAAACATTCCCGAAGAATTAATAACACAAATTAATCCAGAAGAAACATTTTCTACTTACATAGAATTAGAAAAAGAGTCAACCAGAATATTAGACGAAATTCAAAAGTCTGGATATATAGACTCAAGACTATTAAAAATAACAAAACAAGAAACTGAGATCAACACATATAAAGCACAATATTATTTAGGACGAAAATTTGAAACAATAACAATTAGCTATGATAATGATATTTTCAGTAAGGAAGAAATTTCTAAAATAACAAACAGTCAGACCGAAAATTCATTTACTATTCAAATTTCCGAAGTTGAAAACACCCTCTCTAAACTAAACAACTATCTTACAAAAAAAGGAGACGCATTTGCAAAAACCTACCTCACACAATTTAAAAAAAACAAAAACACACTCTCAGCAAAACTCGTAAACAAACAAAAAAGCAAAAGAACAATTGACAGTATAATAATTAAAGGATATGATAATTTTCCTAAATCATACTTAAAATATCTAGCAGGATTAAAAAAAGGAATCATTTTCAATAAAGAAAAAATTGAAAAAGGAAATATTTCAATAAACTCACTAACTTTTGCAAATTCAACAAAACAACCTGAAGTACTATTTAAAAACAAAAGAACTTCACTATACCTATATATAGAAAAACAAAACAGCAATAATTTTGATGGAATTATTGGATTTAACACCGACGAAAACACAAACAAGATTATTCTCACCGGTTATTTAAATCTACAACTAAACAATAATCTTAATTTTGGAGAAACACTAACACTAAATTATAAGTCTGACGGTAACGACCAACAAGAATTAAAAATAAACACAACCCTCCCCTATATTTTTAAAACTCCAATAGGAATCGATTTAGGTTTAGAGATATTTAGACAAGCAGAAATATTTTCGACAACAGAACAAGTAGCCGGAATACATTATCAAATAAATCCTAACGCCAAAGGAACAATTTCATATTCAGACATCAACTCAACAATACTCTCTGAAGAAACATCACAAGAAACAGACCTAATAGCATTTAAGAAAAAAGAAATCGCAATAGGAACTGAATGGAAGTATTATCAAGATGATGAATTATTTCCAGTAAAAACAAAATTTGGAATACAAGTAGGAACTGGAACAAAAACAACAACAGAAGACAAAGAAAAACAACTATCCCTGCAATCAAATATTTCATACATCATAAACTTAAATGATAAAAACTCTATTTATATTCAAAATTTAACAGGAATACTAGATAGTGAAACCTACACTACAAACGAACTATACAGAATAGGAGGAATAAACAGTATCAGGGGATTTAATGAAAGTACAATCGAAACATCACTCTTCACAACATTAAATACAGAATATAGACTTAGACTAAACAGATTACTATATCTTCATAACATACTGGACTTAGGATATATAGAAAACCAAAAAACCAAAACAAAAAACCAACTTTACAGTTTTGGACTTGGAACTGGGTTTTACACAAAAACAGGATTGCTAAAATTCTCAATTGCAAACGGAAAAATAAAAGGACAAGATTTAACTTTTACAGACCTTAAGATTCACCTTAGTCTTATCACTACATTTTAAATTATCATACTCATTTATAATATCAAATAAATCTAAATTTAAGTTAAAAAAGTTGTGTAGTTATAATTTTATTAAGACTTTTGGAGCTGGCTAATTCAAATAATTTATAACATGAAAACAAAATTTAGTGGAATTTTAGCGCTTTTACTAGTGCTTGTTGTGCAACTATCGTTCGCCCAGCAGAAAACAGTAACCGGTACGGTTAATGACGACAGTGGACTTCCTTTACCGGGAGCTAACGTAGTTATTAAAGGTACAAACACGGGTACACAAACAGACTTTGATGGTAATTACTCTATCAGCGCTTCAGTAGGACAAACATTACTTTTTACGTATGTAGGTTTTGGTGACCAAGAAATACCGGTTACAGCTTCAAACGTAATAAATGTAGACCTTGTTCCTGGTGCAGCATTAGATCAAGTAGTTATTACTGGTTATTCTAGAAAAAATCAAACAACACAGACATCTGCAGTTGTTTCGATTTCAGCTTCTGAAATATCTGAGTTAAGTCCTACAACAAGTGTAGATAACTTACTACAAGGTAAAGCAGCTGGTGTACAAGTAACAGCAGCTAACGGTAAGCCTGGTCAAGGAGCCTTTGTACGTATTAGAGGTACAGGATCTTTAACAGCAGGTGCATCTTCACCATTATACTTAGTAGATGGTGCTCCAATTAGAGAAGAAGATCTTGGAGGAATAGCTAATGAAGACATTGAAAACATTACTATCCTTAAAGATGCTGCAACTACTGCAAGATACGGTTCACGTGGTGCAAATGGTGTAGTTGTAATTACAACAAAAGGTGGTAAAAGAAATAACGATGCTCAAGTAAGAATTAGTTCTAGAACAGGTTATTCTGAAAGAATCGCACCTAACTATGACTTAATGAATGCGGAACAAAAACTTCAATACGAAGCTGAATTAAATGCTTTAGGAGTTAACGCAGCAGGTCCATTACCAGGTGTAACAACTTTACCAGGAAGTGAAGAGCGTCAATTTTTATTAGACAATCAAACAGACTGGTCTGATCTTATCTTAAGAAACGGATTTATTCAAAGCAACAACTTCTCTGTATCTGGTGGTGCTGACAAAGTAGATTACTTCTTCTCTGCAGGACATGACAGAAACACAGGTATTATTGACCAACTAAGTGGATATGAAAGAACAAACGCTCGTTTGAACTTAAACATTGACGCTAAAGAATGGTTAACAATTGGTGTTAATGTTGGTTACTCTCGTTCTTCAAGTGATGAGCCAAGAGATAGAAACAACATGCAAAACCCATTCAGAGCAATGGCAGATTACAATCCTTACGAAACAGAATTTGTTTTAGATGAGAATGGAAATGTTACTTATGATGAAAGTGGAAACCCAATATACTCACCAACAACAACTTCTTTTAACGTAAGAGGAGCATTATTATCTGAGCCTTCTGTTGATTACAACAACAACTTATTAGCAAGTGCTACAGCAGCAGTTCGTTTAAGCGATCATTTCACTTATAACTTTTCTGCAGCTTTAAATGGTCTTACTACTCGTACAGACGGTTACTCTAAGCCAGGTGGAATACTTGACAGTTTAATTGGAGATGCTGATAACCCTGGAAACAAATTAGATTTTGGTTCTTATTTATCTGACATGACTATCTCTAACTCTTTAAGCTACAACTTAAACGGAGAAAAAAACAACTTAAACATATTAGGTTTATACGAATACAACATAGCTGAAGCAAGATCATATACTGTACGTAGTATAGGATTCCCTTCTGCATTATTAAGTACACAATCTAACGCAGCACAAGTTACAGATGGTTCTACAACTAGAAGTAAATTAGCTTTAGTTTCTTACGGTTTATTTGCAGATTATGATTATGATGAGCGTTATTTAGCTTCTGCTTCTGCACGTTACGATGCTTCTTCTAACTTCGGTGATGATGAGCAGTATGGTTTATTCTACAGTGTATCTGCAGGTTGGAACATTGCTAAAGAAAACTTTTTTGACGTAGACGCAGTAAATGACTTCAAATTAAGAGGAGCATACGGTACTGTAGGTAACAGATCTGGTATTAGCAGATATGCATCACAAGGTACTGTAGGATTTGGTTCTTACCCAGGTGGTTCTTCTACTATTCCTGATAATATCGCTAACCCTTTATTACAATGGGAAACTACTACTACAACAAACGTAGGTTTAGAATTAAACATGTTCCAAAACAGATTACGTTTTGTTACTGATTACTTTATTAGAGATACAGAAGATCTTCTTTTTGATGTACCAAGAGCAGCTGAATCAGGTATTTTCTCTGTAACAGATAACTTAGGTAAAATTCAAAACAAAGGTTTAGAACTTTCATTAAGTGGAGATATCATTAGAGGTGAAAATTTAACTTGGACTGTAGGTGGTAACATTATCTTACTTGACACAGAAATCGTTGAATTACCTGATGGTGAAGACGTAACTCCAAATGCATTTAACATTTTATACAGAGAAGGTTCTAAAATTAATGAACACTACTTAGTACGTTATGCAGGTGTTGATCCAGCAACTGGTCGTCCTCAATACTTAAATGCAGAAGGTGAAACAGTATTCTCTGATGAGATTGACGGTGATACTGATAGAGTTTTACAAGGAAAATCTACAATTGCTGATAAAGAAGGTGGTTTTTACAGTAACATTCGTTACAAAGGCTTTGGTTTAAGAACAGACTTTGTTTTCAAAACTGGAAACTGGATTAATGACCAAGTTCAAGCTAACTTAAACTCTGATGGTGCTTTAATAGGAGCTAATCAAGCTACTAGTGCATTTAACTACTGGCAAAACCCAGGAGACACTAACGTGCACCCTAGCCCATTATACATTGATGAAGTAATTGCTTCAGATAGATTTTTAACTAAAGGTGATTACTTAAGATTAAGAAACGTAACACTTTCTTACAACTTTGATAAAGCTGTTATGGATAAAACATTCTTAAGCTCTTTAAGAATTTATGTACAAGGTCAAAACCTATTAACATTCTCTGACTTTTACGGTGATCCAGAAGTAGGTATCTCTTCAGGTGAAACGATTAGTTTTGCAGATTCAGTAGCGCCTGGTGAATTAACACTTTATAGTTACCCTAATACAAAGTCTTACCAAATAGGTGTAGATATCGGACTTTAATTTAAAAAAAAGCAATACAATGAAAAATATAATAAGTAAAATTTCAATTTGTCTTTTAACACTAGGAGCTATAGTTTCTTGTGAAGACAATTTAGAACAAGTACCATATGACGCGTTTGGTACTGAGAATGCGTTTGCTACAGCAGCAGATTTTGAAAACGCGATAAGAGGTGTATATTCTGCACTTACTCTTGATGGACACTATGGGTCTGGTGATGGTGGATCAATGTTAAGTGCACCAGATGTATTAACAGACAACGTAACACTTGCACAAGCAGGTAGAGGTACAAAAGCATATCTACACAGATATGATTACGATGGAAACGCAACGTTAACTACAATGTATAGCAACAACTATTCATTAATATACCGCGCAAACCAACTATTATCTTTTGCTACAGGATTTGAAGGAGACAACAAAGCAAATGTTGTTGCTGAAGCTAAAGCATTACGTGCTCTTGCTCATTTTAACCTTGTTACTTTCTGGGGTAAAATACCTACTCAATCTGCAGATGCTAACAGTAGCTTAGGTGTTGCTTATGTTTTTGAAGCTGATCCAAACATTGAACCAGCTAGAAATACAGTTGGTGAAGTATACGATTTTATCGTAACAGACTTAACAGAAGCTGTAGCTAACATCAATGAAACAAATGATGACGGTAGAATGAATAGAGATGCTGTAAACATCTTATTATCTAGAGTATACTTATACATGGGAGAATGGCAAAAAGCAGCAAATGCTGCTGGAGCTGTAACTGCAACTGTTGCAACTCGTGACAACTTCACAGGTATATGGGCTGATGAAAATCAAGATGGTTTAGTATTCTTTATCCCTAATGCAACTCCAATTTTAGGAAACCAAATTGGTGTAACTTGGAGTCAAGGTCCATTAACAAGTATTATTCCTGAATATGCAGTATCTAGTGAATTATTTGATCTATATAGTAATAATGATATTAGAAAAACAGCATATATTGCTACTGCAACTAACTCATTTGGTGACTACAATGCTATCATTAAATTATTTGGACGTGCAGGTCAAAACAATGGAGAAGTAGATTACAAAATCTTTAGAGCTTCTGAAGCAAAGTTAAATAGAGCTGAAGCACTATACAGACTTGGTCAAGAAGGTCCTGCTTTAACAGCATTAAACGCTGTTAGATCTCAACGTTACGATACTGCACCAGGAAGTGAAACTGGTAGTGCTTTAGAAGCTGCTATTTTCTTAGAAAGAAGATTAGAATTTGCTTTTGAATACCAACACTTCTTTGACATTAAAAGAAGAGGTTTAGGAATCGAAAGACCAAGTACAGGTGAATTTGCTGACGGAAGTGGTACTCCTTCTGAAAGATTAAATTTACCAGCTGGAAGTTTCTTATTCCAATTACCTTTTCCTCAAACAGCATTAGATACAAACCCTAATCTAGTTCAAAACACTGGGTACTCAAACTAAAACTATAGAATCATGAAAAAAATAAGTTTAATATTATTAGTAGCATTAACTTTAGGTTTTGTAGGATGCGATTCTTACGAAGACTTTGATGCAGATAGACCTTTAGTTGTTGGATTTACCAATGCATCAGGTGGTCAAAATGAAAATTATGATCCGGGTGAAGAAGAAGTTAAAACAGTAACAGTTTATGTTTCTGAAGTATCTTCTGAAGACAGAACTTTTGGAGTATCTATTGATACAGATCAAACTGAAGCAAGTGCAGACAACTACTCTTTATCTTCAAACAGTGTAACAGTTTTAGCTGGAGAAAGCACTGGTACATTTGAATCAATTACTTTACGTAACGCTTCTTTACCAGCAGCAGCTGAAGGAGAAGATGCTGAAGTGTTTAGAGTTGTATTACAAATAGACAGAAGCGACGATTACACTTCTGGTAATATGATTTTCACTATTGAATCTTCTATATAAGTAGTAACTTACATATAGTTCAAACAAAGAGGTCACCAATTTTGGTGACCTCTTTTTTTTATATATTCAATTAAAACAATTAAAATTAATTATAACTCAAAAAAAGACGTAGAAAAATAAGAACATTAAAAAATAACAGGAAACAATAGGCTATTTATTACAATAATTAAGAATCATTATGGAATTAATAAAGTATTAACATAAATTTGATAAGTCAAAATATTTCACCATTTTTGTGGTAATTAACAATTTAATAACAATTTATGAAAACAACTCTACATTATGTTATGGGATTACTCTTCATGCTATCGGCCTCTATAGGTTTTGCACAGGAGAAAACAATAACAGGAAATGTCCAGGATAGCGGTGGCCTACCCCTTCCAGGCGTAAACATTTTAGTAAAAGGCACAGCAACAGGGACACAATCTGATTTTGATGGTAATTATTCCATAAAAACATCTGTAGGTCAAACATTAATATTTAGTTATATTGGTTTTGTGACTCAAGAAAAACCTGTTACTGCTGAAACAAATAAATTAATCGTAACGCTTGCAGAAGATGCTGCACAGCTAGACGAAGTCGTGGTTACAGCGCTAGGTATTAAAAAAGAGAAAAAAGCACTTGGTTATGCTGTTACAGCATTAAGCACTGATGATTTAGAGAACAAAGCCACAGGTGATATCACAAAAATTTTACGTGGAAAAGCTGCAGGTGTTAATGTAATTAATGCAAGTGGACTTTCTGGAGCAGGTTCTAGTATAAACATTAGGGGTATCTCTACTACTGGTGACAACCAACCTCTTTACATCGTTGATGGGGTTCGTTTTAATTCACAAACTAATGGTACTGGGTTTTCAGGTACAAGTAGATCTTTAGATGTAGATCCTAACAACATTGAAAGCGTAAATGTTTTAAGAGGTTTAAATGCAGCTACATTATATGGTTCTGATGGACGTAATGGTGTAATTGTAATTACAACAAAAGCTGGAAAACAAGGAGGAAATAGAAACAAAAAAACTGAAGTAACAGTTACAGCTTCAACATTTGTAAATGAAATTGCTTCACTGCCAGATTTCACAGACCAAAGAGGTCAAGGTTATTATGACACTTACTATAACTTCCTAGGTAACTGGGGGGCAACATTTGGTAGAACAGATTACGGAAATATTGATTCTCAAGGTCAAATTTTACACCCATTAGCAAATAGCCCTGCTTTTGTAGATGGATATCCTGACCAAGCAGATTCAAGAGTTGATTATAAAAACTATAATTCTCAAGAAAATTTCTTTAAAACAGGTATTGTAAAAAACATTAACGTAGCTGTGAACGGTGGTACTGATAATGTAGGATATAATGTTTCTTATGGAAATTTAGATGATGAAGGTTTCTTACCAGGTAACAGCTTAAGTAGAAATTCAATATCTTTAGGTGGTAATGCAACTTTATCAAACAAACTTACTGTATCTACAACTTTAAACTATTCAAATACAGATTTTACATCTCCATTTACAGGAGCAATTTTTCAAGGTATACTAAATACACCTAGAAATATTGATTTACAAAACTGGCCTTCACAAAATCCAATAGACGGAAGAGAAATAAACTTCCAAAATGACATTCAAGGATCAAACCCTTATTGGTACGTGAATAACTCTAGTAGTGATGAAGTAGTAGATCGTACTTACGGACAAATTTCTGCATCATATGAAATTAACGATAAATTATCTGCAACTTATAGATATGGTTTAGATACAAGTATAGAGCAACGTAAAGTTTATATAAACAAAGGAAGCACAGATCCAGACTTAATTACCGGAGCATTAAGCACTTCTACAAGAAGACAAGTTTATACAAACCATACTTTTATGTTAAACTATGAAACAAGGTTTAAAGATGACTTTTTTGGTCTTGCTATTAATGGTGGTGCCGATATTTTTAGAACTGAAGAAACTCTTGAAGGTGCAGATAGTGCAGATCAGACAGTTTTTGGACGTACACAACATGACTTTTTTGCTGACACAGTAGGTTACTCTAGCCAATATGCAATTAACAGACCAGGTGTATTTGCACAATTTACATTTGATATAGACCAATATTTATATATCACAGGTTCTGCTAGAAATGACTGGACTTCAAATTACACTGATAACTCTCAATTTTATCCTGGTGTAGGAATGTCTTTTATACCAACTACTGCATTTGAAGGAATTAAGAGTGATGCCTTGACTTTTTTAAAACTGAGAGCTGGTTATGGTAGTTCAGCAATTTTTGATATACCAGATGTAGATGGAGTTTCTACAACGTATCCAAATACACAATTACTAGACACAGCGTCTAATATCTTTATTGCACAAGACGGTACATCTATTAACACTAACTCTGTTAGTAACAACCTTGCTAATGCTGCGCTTGGACCTGCACTAGTAAATGAAATAGAATTTGGTATTGAAGCAAGATTATTTAAAAACAGAATAAGCCTTGACGCTAGTTATTATACTAAGACTACTACAGACTTAATATTTCAACGTAACTTAGACCCATCTACAGGATATACAGCTAGCCCGTTAAATGTTAATGAATTTGAATCAAATGGTATAGAGTTAGAAATGAACTTTACCGCTATAGAATTAGAGAATTTTTCTTGGGACATAGGTGGAAATTGGACAAAAACAGACTCTGAAGTTACAGATCTAGATGTAGAAGAGTTTAGATATACTGATTTTGGAGGTGAACTAGGTAATTATTTAATTGAAGGACAACCAGTAGGTGTAATTAAAGGTACTGTTATCGCAACAAATGAGGATGGAGAATTACTTACTAATGGTAGACAATACGAAATAGCTACTGATGCTGAAATTTTAGGTGACCCAAATCCTGACTGGGTAGGTTCATTTTTTACTGCAATACAGTATAAAAACTTATCATTAACAGCAAATTTACAATACCGTCAAGGTGGTGCTATTTACTCTTCAACAGCTCGTAGCTTATTAGGTAGAGGACTAACAACAGATACTGATAATTTACAAAATGCAGGATATGTTTTACCAGGGTATAATACTATAACTGAAACACAAAATGATGTAGTAATATCTGCAGGTGATGCCTTCTTTAATGAATATAATAATGGTGCAGATGAAATAGGAATATATGATGGTACTACTATTAGATTACAAGAACTAGCATTAACATATGTATTTTCTCAAAAGGCTTTAGATAAAACTCCTTTTGGCAACTTCTCAATATCATTAGTTGGTGAAAATCTTTATTACAATGCTATTAATACTCCAGATGGTTTAAATCTTGACACAAACTCTATAGGAACAGGTGTTAACAGTAACGGAGCTGGTATTGAAGGTGGAACAAGTCCTTCTTCTAGAAGAATTGGATTTAACGTAAAAGCATCATTTTAATCACAAAAAATAATAAAATTATGACAAAATATATGAACATAATGAAAAGTGTCGCAATTATCGCCTCACTCTTCGCTGTTGTTTCTTGTGAAACAATAGAAACCGATCTCACAGAGGATCCAAATCAACTAACAGCTGATGATGCAAACTTGGAGTTTCTTTTTAACTCTAATCAACTTGCTTTAGCTAGTTTTTTTGAAACATTACAGTTTCAAGAAGCGACTGTTATGAGAATGGAATTAATGAATGTCTCTCCATTTTATGCAAGTCAGTATGCAGCAGGTGATTTTGACCTAGCTTGGACAGGTGCCTATGCAGATTTACTGAATGAAACAAAACAATTAAAGGAGATTGCAGCAGCAATAGAAACACCAGATGTAAATGCTAACAATTATATAGCAGCTGCACAAATACTTGAAGCATACACTCTTGTTACATTAGTGGATACTTTTGGTGATGTTCCTTACTCTGAAGCATTACAAGGTAGTAATAATTTTGATCCAGGTAGAGACAGTGGAGAATCTATATACGACGCTGCTAGAGAGTTATTACTTAACTCAATAACTAAAATTAATGGATCTAATAGTGTTGCAATAAGTAGTGATATTTATTTCAATGGTGATATGAGTAAGTGGCAAGCATTAGCTAACACTTTATTACTTAAATTAGCTGTAACTACTAGATTAAATAATAACAATGCTGCAGCTGAAGCAAATGCTGTAATAAATGCAGGTAATTTTATTTCTGATAATTCTGGTGATTTTGACTTTAACTGGTCAGCATCTGCAGAACCAGAGAGTAGACATCCTACTTTTCAATTACAATACATAGGTGGACCGGACATTTATATTGCTAATGCAATGTTATCAAGAATGGATGGAGACCCAAGATTTAACTATTATTTCTTCCAACAAGATGGAGCTGATCCATACGCTTATCCTCCTGCATCAGGAGATGGGTTTGAAGGTAGAGATCATGGTGATGCAGGACCTCCTGTAGCAGCAGATTTCCCTAAAGTAACAGTTCAAGGTTTATACCCAATCGGGGGTAAATATAATGATGGTACAACAGAGGCTGTTTCGGCTTCATCTGGAGCAGCTGGTGCTGGAATTTCACCTATTATGTCACATGCTTTTACTAGATTTTTAATTGCAGAAGCACAATTGACATTAAACGGAAATGCTGGTGCAGCAAGAAGTGCTTTAATTGCTGGTGTAACTGCGTCTATGGATAAAGTAACTTCTTTTCAAGGAGGAGCTAACGGTGCAGGTAACGAACCAACTGGAGCTGAAATACAATCTTATATAGATAGTGTTGGTGCAGCATATGACGCAGCTTCTAATGAGGGTAAACTTGATATCATTATTAAAGAATACTACAAAGCAGCTTGGGGTAACGGTATCGAAGTTTACAATAACTTTAGAAGAACAAGCTATCCATCAGATTTAGCTCCTTCAATTGCTCCAAATCCAGGAACGTTTACACATTCTATGTTGTATCCAGCAAACTATGTTAACAACAACAACAACCCAGATGCTGTTCAGAAATCATCTGTTGCTGAAAAGATATGGTGGGCAGAAGGAACAACATTTAACTTAGATTATTAAAAAACGATATATCATGAAAAGATTTTTTAGCATATTTATTGCAGCGTCTATAACAGCATCCTTATTTGTAAGCTGTTCAGAAGACGAACCATCTTTCGGAGATGAGATATTTAATGACTTAACAAACTATCCATATGTAGCAATACAGGATAGAAATGAAGACTTAGAAGGACTAGAATCAAATAACTATTGGAGTTTTTCTCTTATAGCTGAAGAAGGTGGCACACAAGTACGTGTAAACTTTGATGCAGATGACCCAAATATTATTGACCATAAAGTTTATGTAGGTTTTGACAGTAATGATGCTTCTGCACCGTTAGATACAGATGTATTACTTACTACAATAACTGATTTCCCAACAGAACTCGTTTTCACTAAAGCAGAAGTTGCTTCAGCACTTGGTGTGCCAGTAACAGATCTTGAAACTGGAAGTGTTTACTTTAGAGGAAGAAGTATTGATGCAGATGACAATATTGTTGATGATCCTTCAGTATTTGAAGATTATTTAGCATATGAGAGACATGCATATTTTTATGAGTGGCCTTTAGACCAATAAGCAAATAAAAATTCAGTAATTTTGTAACCGCTGCTTCTCATATGAAGTAGCGGTTTTTTTATGAGCAAGAAAGATTATACCGTATTTGGAATTTATCCCGTTAAAGAGGCGCTAGCAGCCGAAATTGTATTTGACAAGGTTTATGTACAAAAAGACATAAACAACCCTAAAATAGAACAGATTGTAGCCGATCTAGAAAAATTAAACGTATCCATCTCTAACGTACCTGAAGAGAAACTATACAAATTAACAAAAGGGAATCACCAAGGCATTGTAGCCCTAACCTCCCCTATTGAGTTTCATGACCTTGAAACCGTAGTTGAGAAAACTCTTGAAACAGAAACTACACCCCTATTTTTAATTTTAGACCAGATAAGTGATGTACGTAATTTTGGTGCAATACTTAGAACAGCAGAGTGCACAGGTGTTCATGCAGTAATTGTACAGAAAAAAGGTGGTGCACCTGTTTCTGGTGATGCTGTAAAGACATCTGCCGGAGCTATATTTAACATTCCTATTATAAAAGTAGATCATATAAAAGATGCTATTTTTTACTTACAAGGCTCTGGAGTTACAACAATAGCAGCAACAGAGAAGTCTGAAAAAACAATATATGATCAAACACTCACAACTCCAGTTGCTATCGTGATGGGTTCTGAAGGTCGTGGAGTTTCTAGATCTGTATTACAACTAGTAGATGAGAAGGCTTCTTTACCGGTTTTAGGAGAAATCAACTCTCTTAATGTATCTGTAGCTTGTGGCGCAGTACTTTATGAAATTGTACGTCAAAGAATTACTAAAGCGTAGTGTCATTCTTTTTAGATTTCGTCACATAAATATATGTTATGTTTTTCGTGCCGAAATTTTCTGAATCTGTAATTTGCCCAGTTTCATTTTCAATCAACTCATCTTGCTCAATTTCTTGAGCAGGTAACGGATCTATAAAATTTCCGGAGTCATCAAACTGTCTTAAAAATGGATCATCCTCAGGTTTAAAATCTGGGGATTCCCAACTGTACTTTTTATTTTCTATTGGAATATTTCTAAACATTAAGGATAAGACAAAACCTATAACAAATCCAGACAAGTGTCCTTCCCACGATATGCGAGGGTCACCTCCAGGAAATACATACCAAACAAGACTACCATAAAGAAATACCACTACAAAAGCCAATGCCGTTAGTTGATACTGTTTACTAAAAACACCCTTAAAAAACAAAAATGCAGTGAGCATATAAATAACCCCACTCATCCCTATATGATAAGCTGGCCGAGCTATTAACCAAGTTAACAGTCCTGTAAGTAGTGCTCCAAAAATTAAAATTCTCCACCTATCCTTTTGATAAAAGTAAAAAAGTGCAGTAGTTAAAACCAACATAGGCACTGTATTATTAAGCAAGTGCTCTAGGTTACTATGTATAAATGGAGAGAACAACACCCCTCGCATTCCTTCTAACGTTCTCGGAAATACTCCAAAATGATTAAAATCTAAATGGAAGCGAATTTCTGCCCAAAACACAAGCCACATACTCAACACAAATAGAATAGGGTACAGAATAATTGATGGTGTAAAAACTAAAGGATCGCTTTTTTGCATAAACAAAAGGAAACAAAAACAAGCCCAAACTAAAAATTATGATAAAATGTCAGCATAGCTTTGTTTCAATAATTGTAATTTTACAAAGTGAGCACACCATTAGCAGAACGTATACGACCAAGAACTTTAGATACATATCTAAGTCAGCAACACCTTGTAGGTAAAGGAGGATCTCTTACATCCCAAATTAAGACAGGAGTATTTTCTTCTATGATCTTTTGGGGACCACCAGGCACCGGTAAAACAACATTAGCTTCAATAATAGCAGAAACATCAGACAGGCCTTTTTACACGCTGAGTGCAATAGACAGTGGTGTTGCCGCAGTAAGAGAAGTAATCGCAAAAGCAAAGCAAGGCGACGGTCTATTTACTACAAAAAATCCTATTTTATTTATTGATGAGATTCATCGGTTTAGTAAATCGCAACAAGACTCGCTACTAGGTGCTGTAGAAAAAGGTTGGGTTACCTTAATTGGTGCAACTACCGAAAACCCTAGTTTTGAAGTAATACCCGCATTGTTATCAAGATGTCAAGTATATATTTTAAAATCATTCTCTAAAGACGATTTAAATCAACTGTTAGAGAGGGCTTTGATAAATGATACTATTCTCAGTAAAAAAGATATCATACTCAAAGAAACCGAAGCGTTATTAAGGTTGTCTGGCGGTGATGCAAGAAAACTTCTCAATATGCTAGAACTTGTCATATTGTCTGAAGGAACAGATAAAGTAACTGTCACAAACGACCTAGTACTTGCTAAAGTTCAAAAAAACACAGTGTTATATGATAAAACCGGTGAACAACACTATGATATTATATCTGCGTTTATAAAATCTATAAGAGGAAGTGACCCTAACGCCGCCGTATATTGGTTAGCTCGAATGATAGAAGGTGGTGAAGACGTAAAATTTATCGCTAGAAGACTTTTAATATTAGCTTCTGAAGATATAGGTCTGGCAAACCCAAATGCTTTATTAATGGCAAACACCACGTTTCAATCTGTAAACGTGATTGGACACCCAGAATCTAGAATTATACTAAGCCAATGTACTATTTACTTAGCTACTTCTCCTAAGAGTAATGCTTCGTATATGGCAATAAACAAAGCACAACAACTCGTAAAACAAACAGGAGATTTATCTGTACCGCTATCTATTAGAAATGCACCAACAAAGTTAATGCAAGAATTAGGCTACGGAAAAGCCTATGCCTATGCACATAATTATGAAGGCAATTTTACTCCACATGAATTTTTACCAGAAGAAATAGAAGGTACATCATTTTACGAGCCTGGAAATAACGCAAAAGAATCGCAGTTAAAAGCTCATTTAAAAAACTTGTGGAAAGATAAATACTCTTTTTAGAGTGCTTTTTTATAAATTACTTCTGCTCCACTTGACAATTTCACAACGAGATCTTGACTAGAGTTAAAGTAACCAGATTTTATTTCGCCATAAATATCAACCATGGTAAAAGTTCCATTTTCTTTTAAGCTAATGTCTCCAACTTTTACAAAATTGTTATCTCCTTCTTGAGTAAGAAAAAAAGTAAAACCTGACTCCACTTTTTTCAATAAGTAAGAACTATCATTTAACTGATAATTAGAAAATGATGCTTCCGGAACTGATTTCATTGTCGTGTTAACAGCATCAGTTACAACCTCTACATTTAGATCATCTTTCTTTTCTTGAACAACGTTAGTTACTTCTGTAGCACTTGATGGTGCAATTATTTTTGCTTCTGCTCTAACAACGTCCCCAGCAGTAAAAGTAGCAAACGCTTGTCTCAATGCATCTGGATACATTTTCTCATAAGCTTTTTCTTTAGACATTCCATAATCGCTTTTAAAAACGACCTCATCATTACAATTTCTCAGCTCTACAGAAAGTTTTGTAGACAAAAAACTTTTACTCTTTTCTATATCAGCAAACAAAACATTACACTTAGAAACATCTGGGCTTTTAGCTTTTCTATAAGCTGACATCCCTTTTTTCTCAAAATAAAACACCATCATATCAGACATTTTATATGTATTATCACCAGAAATAAATTCAAATCTATCTGGCACCTCTATATAACTATAGTTACCAATTTTTTCTTGTGCGTTACTAAAAATTGCTATTAAAAAAAAAGCTATACATATACTATTCTTCATTACTGATCCCATTTTAAATTTAATCCTAATTGCAAAGATACGCTATTTGCCTTTGCAAGATTTTCATAACGCAAAAGGTTATCGGCAGCTAAGTAAAAGTTAAACTTACCCACATCTATCACTGTAGCCAAACCTATATTGTCTGTACTATAAGAGTCAATTGTATAAGTTCCTTTTAAAGAAAAGTTAGACCCAAAACGTCTTCTATAAAAAAATGTCCCTGCTGTTTGAAGGCCTTTAGGTCGAGCTATAACATAAAGGTGAGCGCCAGCCTCATTAAGACGTCGCACCGTTCCATTATCAAGACAATCGCAAGCTTCATCTCCATCTACAAAATTACCAAAGCCATAAGAAAGCTGAGCATTTACCTTGAGTGGTCTCGACTGAATATACGATTCTGATATAGTATCTCTTGAGAATTCTCTATCTAATTCATCTTCAAGGTCATCATAATAAGGAATCGTATATTCACCGTCTTCAATAGGTGGAAATTCTAATTCGATTCCATTCAAGACGTAATCTCCATCTACACTATAAGTTTCTGTATCGGTTGTATGAAAAATAGCTCCAATATCTAATGCACTAGCTGAGAGCGTTAATCTATTAGTTAATTGATATGTAACACCTACATCTAATCCTAATCCATAATTACCACTAAATATAGATCTATTTATCAATTTTGAAGCGACAGCTTTATTATTACCTCTTATATCTTCAAGTGATGCCAAACCAGAACTCTGAATAGCAAGATCAATATTTTGTAAACGATGTTCATACACATTGAGCCCATTCTCTGAAAGCACTGTGGTAAATGTTCCTGAATTGTTCGTACTATTTACATTTAAAATACTAGAATATATTTTTCCCCTTAGCCCTACAGTTAATCTATCATTTAATTGCTTATTTACCCCGAAATGAAAAACAGAAGTGATATCCCCTCTTGCACTTAGTTGACTAAAATCAAAAGGTTTATCAATATGATCTCTGTTTCCTTCTGTAGCTAAAATGGCAAAATCCTTAGGGAAATATGCAATAAAGTCTGTTTCTTGGTACCAACCAGCAGAAAAATATGTACCATCATAGCCCCTCCATCCAAGGTTAATAATTTCTAATTGCTGATTAAAAGTTATAAAATCTTTATCTGTTAATTCTGAAATTTTATCCCTGATTTTTACATTTATATCTCCTCCATCATCACCGAAGATATCGTAAACATTTATACCAGATGAACCAGCATTTAAATGAATTCCTGACAAAAGAGGTATCCCAAAATGTTTTTGAGCATCTATCGCTCCACCTGGATTAAGCATTAAAGATTGCGGAATATTTTCTAAGCCATATAAAAGCTGCTTGTTTTGTGAAAATACAGAACAAGTAACCAAGAAAGCTATACTATATGTTAGGATTATTCGCATCATACTAATATTCTATATAATATGTTGCTTTAGACTGTAAGGCCAAGTTACCCGATAAACTAGCATCTGCAGAAGGTATGGTAACACTCACAACCACCTTTGAGGCATTCTCTATACTGTTTAAATCATCTCCAATCACCTCATCAATATAACGTGTTTCTATATCTCCATTTACACTACCAGCTGCTACAGTTATACCTTTACTATATGTAATATCATTATTGTTACGTAAAAAATCTATATCAACATCAAATGTTCTTGGTATGGAGTTTTTAAATTCAAAAAGTAAATCTATTTTATTTATGGCTCCTGTAATATCATTACTGTCTAAAAACTCTAAAGCAGTAGTATCCCTAACTGTTAACTTAGGTGTATCTGTAGTATTGTCAAAAAAATCAGTTGTATCGAGGTTAAAATAAACAAGATCTAGCTCTATTTCTGGTGTAAGAACAACCTCATCCACTTGATCAAAGTCTGTGTCTTTTACACAGCCCTGAAGCAAAAGAAATAATGTCATAAATTTAAGTAGGGTTTGCATTTTCATAAGGGGATTTACTAATAGAACGCAAAAAAACGACTCTATATTATAAAATATTTTTTATGTCCTCTAGGTGTTCAACTATTCGTATTCCTGAAGGAGTTTTCTCATTCCAGTAATTGTAAAGCAAAGCATCCATACCAACACCTTGGGCTCCCACAATATCTGCACCATAAGTATCGCCAATCATCACAGAGTGTTTCGCCTCTGTATTTGCTTTTGATAAAGCCGCATGAAAAACGGCAGGATTAGGTTTCTTCACTCCTACTTCTTCAGAACTTGTAATCGTTTTAAAATAATGCTTTATCTCGCTTTTATCTAATTTAACATGCTGAACCTCATGAAAACCATTGGTAATAATATGTAAATTATACTTAGGGTTTAAGTAGTTTAAAACATCTAATGCACCTGGAAGTAAATGATTATTACCTGGTAACTCATCTATATAAGATGATGCCAACAAATCTATTTTTTCTAAAGAATATTCAATGTTATATTTTTTAAATGTATCAACAAGTCTTCCTCGTCTTAACTCTTGTTTGGTAACACGTTCTTCTCTAAAAGCTGCCCAATAATTAAAATTAATTGGATTGTACGCTATTAAAAAATGTTCTAACGAAAGTTCTATGTGATGTTTTTCAAACACTCTTTTAAAAGCGAGTGCAGAGTTTTTATCAAAATCCCACAAAGTGTGATCTAGATCAAAAAAACGTCGGTTATTTTAGTATGATTCATTAAAGTGTTTCTGTTAATATGGAACGCCAAAACTTTCCGTTTACAAGATTTCCGAAGCAAGCATTACTGAGACTATTACAAAATGCCCTTGAACTTTTTGGGTCTCATTCTGCAAATATCTAATTATCTCGCGAGATTCTTCTTGTTTAAAGTGATTAAACGATGAAGAAACACCCGCTACTGGAACTATAATTAAGGGGGTTTTTATTTCATAATCTAAATCATAAAAAAGAAAAGGAGTGCAAGTACTTGCCCTAAAACCAGGTTTATTTGCATAACACATTGTAAAATCTTGTTTGATCTCCATTTCGACTAATGTGCGATAGGTATGGGGCAAATCTACGATATGAGCTGCGTTATATGAGCTTTTTACATTTTGAAGTATGATCTCTTCCAGTTGTGATTTTTCCTTTTTTAAAAAAGCAATATCTTTTTGAGCGTTAATAGACAATACGAGACCTACGTCTGTATAATCTGCTACATATTTTACTGTTTCTTTAAACTTGTTTTTATAAGTCGTTACGCCATTTAAATACTCTTCTGCTTCACCTAACTTAAAGAAAAATGACACTTTGTAATTTGCATTTCTTGATGCTGTAATGATATATTTAAAATAATCATAAGGATCACGTTGCATTCGTAAAATAACACGTGTTCTATTAAACAACTCTTTAAACCTACCTCCAAAAAAATCTGCCGAATAACTAAAAATTGTTCTCAAAAGCCCTTTTGTTCTATATTTAAATGGCTCTTCTGCTTGTATAAAAAGTTGGTATGCTGTTTCTTTTTTCTGAAATTCCATCTCTGGAAAAGCTGTTACAAAAACATCTTTTAGCTTTTGTGCCCAGATATCAACTACTGGATTTTTAAGAAATTGATTTTTATACGCAAGGCTTTCTTTACTTGGGTAACGCCCCAGGCTATCTTTTACATGAGGTAAATATTCTTCATATCTACTAAGTAAATAAAAACTAGCTGCAAAGACATCAAAAGGCAAGGCGCTATTATTACTCACAGCAAAAAAACCAATGGTATCATCCCAAGGTTTTACTGAAACCTCTTGATCTTCTACTCCATTTTCCTCTAAAATACCATGACTCTGAAAAAACAACTCATTCCCTAAGGCGACAGCTCCATATGAAGCTTTAGGGCCTTGATGACTTATAAACGCATCTATGGAACTTGTAAATGATATTTCGACACCTAAAATTCTAACACAAATATGCTTAAACACATAAGACATGCGTGGCGATATTTTTTGAGCGAAAATTAGTAGCATTTTTTTAGACAATATTATGAATAATGATACTCAAAGATACTAGTTCTACTAATGTTATGAGAACCATTATTTTAAAATTCATATTTAAATAAGATTTACTTTAAATTAAACCTTCGTCTGCAAAGCTAAAATAAGCTTGTTCTGTAATTATAACGTGGTCTAACACTTTTACATCTAGACTTAGCCCTGCTGTTTTTATTTTTTCTGTGAGGTTTTTATCTGCAACACTAGGTTTTAAGGTACCACTTGGGTGATTATGAGCAAGAATAATGGCAACAGCACCAATCTCTAGGGCATTTTTAAAAGCTAACCTAACATCTACTAATGTTCCTGTTATCCCTCCTTTGCTCAATTGCATTTTACGCAAAATTTTATTAGAATTATTAAGGTAGATTACCCAAAATTCTTCGTGAGGTAAATCGCCCAACACAGGTTGCATCACCTGAAAAACAGATTGACTTGAGGTTATTTTTTTTAACTGCACAGCCCCACTTTCTTTTCTTCTTCTCCCTAACTCCATCGCAGCGACAATAGAGATTGCTTTTGCTTCTCCGATCCCTTTAAATTTCATTAACTCTTTAATAGAAAATTTCCCTAATGTATCAAGATTATTGTTTGCTGAAGCTAAAATACGCTGACTTAATGCTACAGCACTCTCTTCTCGATTTCCGCTTCCTATTAAAATAGCAACGAGCTCTGCATCTGTTAAAGCAGCCTTACTTTGCGCCATCAATTTTTCGCGAGGACGGTCGTCTTCATTCCAATCTTTTATAGAGAATGTGGCTTTTGGTTCTTTCAACTTCGGAAATATTAAGACTTAAAGATAAGTAAGTAAAAAAGAAATGCCAAAAAACAACGCTATTGTAAATATGAGAATGCAAAAACCTCAAACATCTAAATAATAGATCTTTGAGGTTTTATTATACTTTAAATAAAATAAATTACTCCGCAAGAGAATATGACGTAAGCCTTACCTCCCAATTATGAGTAGGGTTAGACACTGCTGAAATAGTTCTATAAATTTCTCCAATTCCATCAGAAAAAAGCAAAACATCTGTTCCAGGAGATTGCTCACCGCCCTCTAAAATAGCGTATAGAGCATTAACGTTACAGTTAAAATCTCCGGCAGGCACAGTCTTTTGTTCGGTTTGATTTAGGTTTTCTAAATAAACATTTCCCCAATCATTTTCCGAAATGAGATAAGGCTCGCTATCTGCAACTTTAGAAAACAACACTTCATCCTCTTCAGTTATTAATACTCCATCTTCTTCTCTAACGGTTTTAACACTTACTCCAGGTTCTACACCAGGAAAAAAATCTTCTCCTGTTGCTGTGGTGGTAAATTCAAAATAAGTTTTGTCGTCAATGACAACTTCATCTGTAATCGCTACATTAGTTGTGAAAGACAATTGTTCAAAATCTTCTGTATCACCAATTCTTTGGTAGTATGAGTAAGAATAGGTGTTCCCAACCGTGAGACCATAAAAGTTTTCTGCTTCTATTTCTGGTGTAGATTCGTCGTCTTTATCACAAGAAATAAATAAAAGGGTAAAACTAAGAGCAAAAAAAATACGTAACATAAATTAATTAGTTAATGGTTAAGTAGTTTTTTTATCTATATGCGAAAGTAATTTTTTAAATAACGAGACATACACACCTTTAGTATTTCCGAAGTAAAAATTACGATTTACACTTTATGTTCTAAAGATATATTTATCACCATTGCAGTTATTAGTTTGTTTGTGTAAACAACCTCTTTAATCTAATTGTCAAATTTATAGGTGATTGCCGTAGGAAAGAGCCTTACCAGCCTTAACTGATCTTCTTTGAAAGCAACCTCATTTAACATACGTCCATAATTTTCGTAAGTTGGTTTAACTACCTTACTCCCCTCCCGAAGTTTTTTTAAGGCATATTTATGAATTGCTAATACCGTAAGGTAATTTTGCAAAGTTGTTTTGCTAGTATATTGATATTCAAAATAATGATTTGCATCTATCGTAGCCAAAAAATACTCAAGTAATTCTTTTTCGCTAATTAACTTAGAATCTAATTCTATAGTATCACCTATCTTAATTTCTATTTTCTCTTTTGTTTTATAAAACGAGACTGGACTATCAAATGGCGAAGGCGGTAATAGCTTTTCATCATCTATCAAGTTTTCATTTTCAAGAGGTAAAACCGAGGTTTTTATTCCTTGAAAACCTTGATGATGCAATCTATTTTCTTTATCCTGCTTTACTGCATAAACGAAGTGACCAAAACCTACCTGTGTCAATAAATTATTAAAATCAACAATATCAACAAAAGGAATGTTTGCGTCTGCTACTAACACTATTTGAACATTATGTATAAAATATGAAAAATCACTTTCTTGAAGTAAAACGGTTTTAAATTCGTTAAAATTATAACGGACTTCATTATAGAAAAAAACCAAAGTGTTATTTTCTAGTTTTACTTTTACGTACCTATTTCTATAATCTTGGGCTAAATCTGCATATTTCACAACAGGAACATCTATTATAGGATTAACCTTATGCGACACAGAGTCTAACGATTTATAATCAAAAATATGAACCGTAGCTAACACAGGTGACATTACTAGTAGCACACATAAATTTATTAAAATAGCCCTATATGCCTTTTTTCTATATACTTTCAAAATCTCTTTATAGCCTTCTAAAAACAACACTACAGCTACCAAGATTAATATGGTTTTTACAATGGTAAAATCAAAAGAATTCATAAGTCCAGAGAAAAGCCCAATAACAGTAGCTAGTTTAACAAACCAATGAAAAAATGAAATACTCAACATAAATTGCTGAGAAAAGACAGTGCCTTGTCGGATTCCTAAATTTAATTTATTTGGTCTTCTAAAAAGCCAAGCCAAAAAAAAGGAGTTTCCGATGACAAGAGATATAATAGCAAAATGCCAATTTTGAGAAAATCGTTCAGTTGAAGTAACAACTACTGCTTCTAGGCTAGAGTAATCATCAAGTAATCTAAAAAAAAGCCTAATAAAACACAAATAAACATAGAAACTAAAAGAAACTGTAAGGCCAATTAATATGCTTGACACCCAGCGTTTTTTAGTACTTGTAAAAGTATTTTTATTTGTAAAAAAAGGCGCTTTATGCATCCATACAAGGTACTAAAATCATCCTTTATACTTTAGCGGCAAGTGCACAACCGTTTTAGTTTCAAAAAAGTCTTCTTTAAATATATCTGCTAAAGGATAAATAGTTGCTTTTGGGAAAGCTGACAATTCTTCTGTAAGATCACCTCCTTTTAGGTATAGGATTCCGTTTTTTAAGGGATGAACGCTTTTTTTCTTTACACTATTTTTTACCCACCTCACAAAAGTTTCCATTTGTGCCACAGCTCTACTTACAATAAAATCATATTGCTCATCAATATTCTCTGCGCGATCATTAGTTACTTTTACATTGGTTAAGCCAAGTCCAGCAACAACCTCTTCTACCACCTTTATTTTTTTACCAATACTATCTACCAAATGAAATTGTGTTTCTGGAAACAGAATAGCCAATGGCACACCTGGAAACCCTCCACCAGTACCAACATCCATCACAGTAGAACCCGGTAAAAAAGACATCACTTTTGCTATGCCTAAAGAGTGTAAAACGTGTCTTAAATAGATCTCATCTATATCTTTACGAGAAACAACATTTATCTTTAGGTTCCAGTCTTTATACAACTCTTCTAGTTTTATAAACTGGTTTTTCTGAGTATCAGAAAGGTCGGGAAAGTAGTTCTTTATTAAATCCATAATCGTTTTATGTTGCAAAAGTAAATTTTCTTTTGCAATTTTAAGCCCAATATCAGCCTCATTAGGCAATAGATATGTATTTTTGTTGTTCTTAGAGCAAGTAGTACTAAAGTTAAATCTCCTCTATTTTGAAAAATAAAACTCTCACATTTGCACGCGGAGGTTCTCCAGCGTTCTTTAGAACGTTAAACAAACGCGTAAACACATACTTTAAAGAAAATAATATATCTAGAAATGGTGACTGGCGATTATATGTTAAAACAGTGGCTATGTTTGCCATGTATTTAGGTCCCTATTTTCTTTTATTATTTTCAGACATGCCTTGGTGGGCAAACCTATTATGCGCCATTACTATGGGTGTTGGGATGGCCGGTGTAGGGATGAACGTAATGCACGATGCTAACCATGGTGCTTATTCTTCTAAGAACTGGGTAAACAAAGTTATGGGCGGTAGTATGTATATTCTTGCCGGAAATGTATATAACTGGCAAGTGCAACACAATGTTTTACACCACACTTACACAAACATACACGGTCATGACGAAGATCTAGAAGCAGGACGTATTTTAAGATTTAGTAAACACGCTGAGTGGCATCCTCTTCATAGATTTCAACATATTTATGGAGTTTTATTTTATGGACTACTTACTTTTAATTGGGTGCTTACTACAGATTTCACACAATCATATCGATTTTTAAAACGTAAATTAGCTTTTGGTAAAATGCCAAAACCTTCAACACAATGGCTTACACTTGCTGTAACAAAAGCTATCTATTTTTCTATTTGGATTGTAATCCCTTTATTGTTCTTTAGTGCTCCGTGGTGGCAAATACTATTAGGATTTTTTATTATGCATTATGTAGCGGGATTAATCCTGAGTATTATTTTTCAGTTAGCGCATGTAGTAGAAGCTGCAGACATGCCATTACCAGCAGAATCAGGCACTATGAAAAACACTTGGGCTATTCACCAATTATTTACAACAGTAAACTTTGCAACTAAAAGTAAATTTATGAACTGGTTTACAGGTGGTCTAAACCATCAAGTGGAACATCATATTTTCCCAAACATTAGCCATGTACATTATGCTAAAATTTCGGCAATTGTAAAAAGCACTGCAAAAGAATTTAATTTACCATATAACGAATATCAAACAACACGTAAAGCACTCATTGCCCACTTTAGTCACCTAAAGAAAATGGGAATGAACCCTGCACTAACCGCATAAAAAATGGACAACAGACTTTCAAACAGAGTAAACAGCATGGCTACTTCTGCCACATTAGCCATGGCTGCAAAAGCAAGAGAATTAAGAGCAGAAGGAAAAAACATTATAGGACTGAGTTTAGGAGAACCTGACTTTAATGTGCCAGATTTTGTAAAAGACGCCGCTATAAAAGCCGTTAATGACAATTTTCACGCCTATACACCAGTAGACGGTTATGCCGATTTAAAAGAAGCTATTATCACAAAATTTAAACGTGACAATAATCTTACATATACCCCTAGTCAAATTGTAGTTTCGACAGGTGCCAAACAATCATTGTACAATCTTGCTCAAGTTTTATTAAATGAAGGTGACGAAGTTTTATTACCTGCGCCTTACTGGGTTAGTTATAGTGATATAGCAAAAGTAGCGGGCGGTGTTCCAGTAGAAATAAAAACTTCTATTGACAATGATTTTAAAGTAACAGCCGAAGAGCTTGAAGCGGCAATTACACCTAAAACAAAAATGATTATTTACAGTTCACCTTGTAACCCAAGTGGATCTGTATATAGCGAAGCAGAATTAAGAGCATTAGCAGATGTTTTGGTAAAATATCCAAAAATCATCGTGATAAGCGACGAAATTTATGAGCACATTAATTTTACAGGAGCTCATGCTTCTATGGCTCAATTTGAAGACATGTATGACCAAACAGTAACTGTAAACGGTGTTTCTAAAGCATTTGCAATGACAGGATGGCGTATTGGTTTTATAGGAGCTCCAGAATGGATTGCTCGTGCTTGTAATAAAATTCAAGGACAGATAACAAGTGGTACAAACTGTATTGGACAGAAAGCAACAGTAATTGCGCTTAACAACCCTCCAAGTAAAATTAAATATATGGTTGATGCTTTTAAAGCTCGCCGTAGTATGATTTTAGACTTATTAAATGATATTCCAGGCTTTAAAACAAACGTACCAGAAGGTGCCTTTTATGTTTTTCCAGATATTTCATATTACTTCGGAAAAGAACTAAAGGGAACTACCATTAATAATGCATCTGACTTTAGTCTTTATTTACTAGAACAGGCAAATGTAGCTACGGTTACAGGTGAAGCTTTTGGAAACCCAGATTGTATACGTATTTCTTACGCAGCAGCAGAAGAAGACATACAGCAAGCAATGAAGCAAATTAAAGATGCGTTAATCTAAAACGCATAATACTTAAAATTAAAAAAGGGCTGGATAAATATCCAGCCCTTTTACGTTCAATAAATAACCAAAACAACTTAACTCTAATAAATAAGATTATTTACTTCACAATTACACTAGAGCACCATTGGCTCCTATTACCTGTCCAGATATCCACTTAGAATCATCGCTTGCTAAAAACAAAACAACCTTTGCTATATCAATTGGTTTTGCTAATCTGTTAAAAGCATTTCTAGCACTTAAACTATCTATTTGCTCTTGAGATTTCCCTGTTAAAAACAAGGTCGTTTCTGTAGCCCCAGGAGCAATTGCATTTACAGAGATTCCTCTTCCTATTTCTTTAGCATATACTCTTGTCATTTGTTCTACTGCAGCTTTTGTTGCAGAATAAAGCCCATACGTTGGCAACATTAACTTTGTAGTACTCGATGAGAAATTAATGATAATACCATTATCTTCTAGTTTACCATCTGCTTCCTGAAGCGCATTAAATACACCTCGCACATTAACATCAAACTGTCTTGTAAAATCTTCTTGAGTATTATCTTTTATTTTTTTTGAAATCATTGTTCCAGCATTATTTACCAAAACATCAATCTTACCAAAAGCTTCAAGAGCCGCATCAAACAAATGTGTTACTTGATCTCTATCACTCACATCTGCTTTTACTGAAATAGCAGACCCTCCGTTACTTTTAATCTCATGAACAGTCTCTTCAGCTTCCTTTGGACTGTTTGAATGATTAACTACTATTTTCCCTCCATTTTTAGCTAATAAAACAGCTACCTCTTTACCAATTCCTTTACTAGAACCCGTAACTATAATTACTTTATTATTTAGCTTGCTCATTATTCTGTTTATTTTAATGCAATTAATATATCTGCCACTTCTTTTAAGTTTGCCTTATTTATTTCAGGATTTGGCGCAAGTGGATATAATTGAGCACCTGGTCTGCTAATAAAAGCGCCTCTCCATCCTGCCCAAATAGCTCCAGCGATATCCCAACCGTGCGCAGCTACTAATAAACATTCACTAGGAGCAACTCCCATTTTTCTAGCCGCCCAATCATAAGCATCTGTATCTGGTTTAAACTTACCAATATCTTCAATACTTAACCTTTCTTCAAAATAATCTAATAAGCCCGCATTTTTAAATTGAGTCTCAACACCTATGTTAGATGAGTTTGTAAAAGAAACTAATTTATATCCTGCTTTTTTCAATCTTGCTAAAGACTCTTTTACTTCTGGGTGAGCAGGTAAAGATCTAATAGGTGTAAGTATCGCATCTCTCGCCTGCTCTTCTGTGAGTGTAATATCATGGTTAGCAGCTACCATCTGTAAAGCTGCAGCTCCTATAATTCCAAAATCATTATACTGTCTACCCACCGTAGACACCAAAGAGTATTGTAACATTGTAGTAAACCACAAAGACAACAGATCACTTCTGTTCCCTAATACTTTCCCAACACTCTCTTTCATCGCAGTTAAATCTAGCAATGTTTCATTGACATCAAAAAACAACACCTTAGGTCTTTCACCTATAGCACCATCAGCTACTTGGCTTTTCTCATTAGTAGCCATACCAAATTGAGGGACAGCCGCAATACCTAATCCTAATAATGTAGATTTTTTAATAAAATTCCTTCTTTCGTTGATCATTATAGTATTTTTAAAAACATACCAACTAGTATGTTTGTAGTTAAAAAAAATTAAATCTTTATTTGTTTTAAGTAAAATGAAAGCCCCATTAGATATTCGTCTAAAACAGAATCATCATCATACAATTTTCTAATTCCTCTAATTCCTTCAAAAGCACTAATTAAGTAGATGGCTGTGGCTTTACTTGAAATGTCTTTTTTAATAGACCCCTCTATTTTACCTCTTTCTAAAAGTTGAACTAATTCAACTTTCCATTGTTCTACAATATTTCTAAGTGCTTTTTGGTAAGCAATTTCACTATTACCAATTTCATTAATCAAGTTGTTCATAGGACAACCTTGCTGTTTATCATAAAAAGAAAACGCTTTTAAACGCTTGGTAAATACATCTTCAATTAATTGATATGCATCGCCAGGTTGTCTTAAAGGTAATATCATACCATCAACAACTCTTTTCTGGACTTTTAAACTGATAACTTCTAAACCTAAATCTTTTTTACTTTTATAATGATGATAAAAAGCACCTTTACTTAAAGCTGTTTCCTTCATTATTTTATCGACACTTGTTGTCTTAAAACCGTTTTCGTAGAATAGATTAAACGCCTTATTAACAATAAGCTGTTTTGTAAGTTCAGATTTTAACTCCTGCTGCATGGCACAAACATAACAAAAAAATACCATGTGGTATGTTCATGTATTGTTAATTAAATAACACATAAAAAAAATAACAATTCACTGAAAGAATTTTTACAGTAAAAAAAAACTCGCTAATTAACATAAAATCAAAATTGATAGGTCTTAATTGTTGATTTAAAAAAATAAGCTTGTTAAAATGAATAATTCTTAAAAAATACTCGAAACAACAGACTATGACCGAATAGTTTAAATTCATTTTTCAAAGAGGGAAATAAAGAAAAGGCTAAAATCAATTGACAGAGACTTAAAGAATCTGTAAATTAGTCGTTATTTTTAACTTAATCCTTAAGTAAGAAGATAAACAAAAATTTCAACTCAAAACTTAAAAACCTCAACATGAATAGAATAAAATACGCTCCTTATACTAATAAAATTAAGACCCCAGAAGAAGCTGCTTTGCTGGTTAAAAATCATGATGTTCTAGGTGTTAGTGGTTTTACAAAAGCTGGAGATAGTAAATCTGTTTTACCAATGGTTGCTAAAAGAGCTCTTACCGAAGAAATAAAGGTTACAGTATTAAGTGGCGCATCTTTAGGATATGACACAGATGCAGATTTAGCAAAAAATGGAGCATTGTATAAAAGAATGCCTTTTCAAGCAGATCCTACTTTAAGAAAGAGCATAAACAATCACGAAGTATTGTATGTAGACCAACATCTAGGTCAAACTGCAGACATGCTTCAAAAAATAGATTCATTTAAAATTGATGTTGCAATAATAGAAGCGGTTTGTGTTACAGAAGAAGGATACATTGTACCCACTACTTCTGTAGGAAACTCCCCTGCTTTTACAGAAAAAGCAGAAAAGATAATCATAGAAATAAACACTACATTTTCTGAGGACCTCGTTGGACTTCACGACGTTAGGCTCTTAAAAAAGCAGCCTAATAGAGGGGTAATCCCAATACTAAAATCTGATACAAGAATAGGTGATCCATACATAAAGATTGATCCTAATAAAGTAGTCGCTATTGTTTACACCGAAGTACCAGATAGCCCTGCGGTAATATCTGCACCAGATGAAAAAACAAAGGCAATATCAAAACACATCCTTGACTTTTTAGGCAAAGAGGTTGACGAAGGAAGACTTACAGAATCTTTACTACCATTACAAGCAGGTATTGGTAAAACCGCAAATGCTATTTTATCTGGTTTTGCAGACAGTAGATTTAAAGACTTCACTATGTATTCTGAAGTATTACAAGACAGTACTTTTGAACTTTTTGATTCTGGAAAATTATTATTTGCCTCAGCATCATCAATTACAGTTACAGAAGAATGCTCTAATAGAGTATTCAGTAATTTTGAGAAATACAAAGACAAACTAGTATTAAGACCCCAAAACATAAGTAATGCAGCAGAAGTTATTAGCCGCTTAGGTGTCATAGGGATCAATACAGCTATTGAAGTGGATATCTACGGAAACGTAAACTCTACTCATATCACAGGAACAAATATGATGAATGGTATTGGTGGTTCTGGAGATTTTGCCAGAAACGGATACCTAAGCATTTTTGCTTGCCCATCCATGTCTAAAGGAGGTAACATCTCACACATAGTCCCAATGGTGTCACATACAGACCACACAGAGCACGACGTAGACATACTCGTTACAGAACAAGGCCTAGCAGACATTAGAGGCTTAGCACCTGCAGAAAGAGCACGACTTATCATTGAAAAGTGTGTACACCCAGATTATAAAGCGCAATTATTAGACTATTTTGAAAAGGCTTATGAACTAGGGGGGCATACACCACATATTTTACAAGAAACCTTTAGCTGGCATACTAATTTTAAAACCAATGGCACAATGAAAGTTGAAAAACTAGTAACTAGTTAAAATCACAAAAAAACCATAAAGAAGACAAAAAAACTCGGAGTATCAGTTAAAATGATGCTCCGAGTTTTTTTTATTAAAATCTAAATAATTCAAACAAGCAAGGGTATCAAATAACAGATATTTAACAAACACACACAACACCAAAAGCCTTAAATTTTAGTATTTTTATAACTTATAAAAAACAAAATAATATGAAGAAAATAATTATTACAATTTTTGCCTTTATTTTTTCACTTTCGTCAGCAATGGCAAATGAAGGTATGTGGTTTTTAATGCACATAGATCGCTTAAACCAACGCGATATGGAAAAAATGGGGTTACAGCTAACTGCCGAAGAAATCTACAGCATTAACAATCAAAGTTTAAAAGATGCCATAGTACAATTTAATGGTGGATGTACCGCTAGTATCGTTTCAGAAAGCGGATTAGTTTTAACAAACCATCACTGTGGATACAGTGCCATAGCAGAACTATCTAGTGCAGAACAAAACCATTTAAAAAACGGATATTGGGCTGCATCTAAAAAAGATGAATTAAAGCCAGAAAGTCTATATGTTCGCTTTTTTGTTAGAATGGATGATGTATCTGAGCGTATTTTATCACTCGTTAATGACGCAATGAGCGAAAAAGAACGTGAAGCTATCATTAACAAAGAGATTGCTAAAATTGAACAAGAAAACAATGAAGGTGGAAAATACACCGTTTCTGTTCGCCCGTTTTACCAAGGTAATGAATATTACTACTTTGTGTATGAAGATTACACAGACGTAAGATTAGTAGGAACACCTCCAGAGAATGTAGGTAAATATGGTGGTGACACAGACAACTGGGAATGGCCAAGACACACAGGTGATTTCTCTTTATTTAGAGTCTATGCAGACGAAAATGGTCAACCAGCAGAATACTCAAAAAACAATGTACCGCTTAAAGCTAAATATCATTTACCTGTTAATATTGATGGAGTAAAAGAAAACGATTTTGCAATGATTTTAGGGTATCCTGGTAGAACAAACAGATGGATGCCAGCACAAGGTGTTGCACAAAACGTGAACTACGCATATCCTGCTTGGGTTGAAGGCTCAAAATTAAGTATGGATGTCATGAAAAAATACATGGACAAAGATGAATCTGTAAATCTAATGTACGCATCTTCTTATGCCGGAATCGCAAATTACTGGAAAAACAGAGGAGGAATGATTGAGGCTTTAACAGAACATGAAACTGTTGAAAAAAAGACAAAAATCGAATCTAAATTTGAAAAGTGGGCAAACAAAAAAGAGAATAAAGACACCTACGGAAATGTGATTGAAAACATAAATAAGTACTATGAACTCACAAACGAGAAAGCAAAACAAAGTAACTATCTAATTGGTATTTTACGTTCTAGCAAGTTTGCTGTTTTACCATATCGTCTTGGGTCTGCATTAAAACAATACACAAGCGCCAACGAAGCAGAACGCACAAATATGCTACCTAGATTACAATCACTAATAAACGACTCTTATAAAGACTTTTATATGCCTTTAGAAGAAGAAGTATTTGCTAAGCAACTAGGTTTATACGCTTCAAAATCTAATTACCCACTACCAGAATTGATTACTGAAATAGGCAGGAAAAACAATAACGATTTTAGCGCTTATACAAAGGCTATATTTAACTTGAGTATATTTACTTCTAAAGAAAGTGTTGAAGCATACCTTCAATATCCTGATCAAGCAATTTTAGATAGTGACCCACTACTAAAATTATCTAATCAGCTATTAGACAAATACAGAGAAAACCCTGAAAGCCTTGTGCAACCACAAAATGACTACGAAGCTTCTTTTAGACTTTTAGTACAAGGATTACGCGAGTCTGGGTTAAGTGATATAGAATATCCTGACGCAAACTCTACCTTACGTTTATCTTACGGAAAAGTAAGAGCTTTACCTGCAGATAAAAGAAACGATGCGAATGAAAATAATTACACTACGTTTCAAGGTATGATTAAAAAGTATAAGCCTAATGATCCTGAGTTTGACTTAGACCAAGCGATGCTAGACATTTATGAAAAGAAAGATTATGGACGTTATGCAAACGAGCGCGGTCAATTGCCTGTAAACTTTTTAACAGATAATGATATTACTGGAGGTAATTCTGGTTCGCCAGTAATCAACGGAAAAGGAGAACTAATCGGTTTAGCTTTTGATGGAAATATCGAAGCTATGGCTGGTGATGTTATTTTTGACTCAAATCTTCAACGTACCATTAATGTTGATATTAGATATGTACTTTGGTTAATAGACAAATACTCTAACGCAAAACATATTGTAGACGAGTTAAGTATTGTTGCTGAATAATTTTTTCAGAACATACAATTACCTAAAAGCGACCTGATATTCAGGTCGCTTTTTTGTTGTATTAAAATCATTTAAACCTAACTTTCTTTCAGCTGAACTCAAGAGAATCTACAAGAACTTAATGAGTGGTATTTTGAATATTTCCGAAGAAGAAAACGCCGTTTCTTATTACATGAAGAAAAGTGATTTTAATTACTTCTGAAAACCCACTTCAAGACCCAATGTAGAATAAAGAATGGTATCGTGTATGCCAGAAAACAGAGACACGTATTGAAAGCTAGCATTAAAAAAACACAGAAATAGTTCTAAAAGCGAAGGGCATTTCAGAGTAAAAAAAACGAAAGCAGGCTCATCAACAATCACGCACGCAACAAAAGCATAATTGATTGTATTAAAAGTACAATATTGACTCTAAATCTTGGTGCTATAAAAGCTTATCTATTGCGCCAAAAGAAAGGCGTCATTAAGATGAGTACCGTAAATAATTCTAGTCTACCAATAAGCATTAAAAACGATGCCCACCATTTTGCAAGTGCTGGTAAACTTCCGTAATTATCTACAGGACCTAAATCTCCAAGTGCCGGACCTACGTTTCCTAAAGTAGATGCTGCACCACCAAGTGCTGTTTTAAAATCTAATCCCAGTAACGAAAACACAAGCACCCCTACAATAAAAGAGAGCATATACAAGATAAAGAAACCTAGTATATTATAAACAATAGGAGCTTGCACGGCCTTATTATTATAACGCACCGGTAATATAGCATTTGGGTGTAATGTTCTTTTAAATTCTAAAATCCCATTTTTTATCATGATCAGGTGACGAACTACTTTTATACCTCCAGAGGTAGATCCAGATGAACCACCTAAAAACATTAACCCAAAGAAAAACACAATTAAAAACGGCCCCCATAAGGTATAGTCTGCCGTTACAAAACCTGTAGTCGTAACAATCGCTAGTATCTGAAACAAAGCATGTCTAAAAACCCCTTCGAACTCACCTAAAACCAACGGATGATCAACACTAGACGCAGTAATGTCTGAATAAAAATAAATTAACAACGTTGCAACGAGTGTCAAACTTATAATTCCATAGAAATATGCTTTAAACTCTTCGTCTTTTAATATTTTCGAAAAATTACGTTTAAATGCAAAGTAACTTAATACAAAGTTTGTACCCGCCAGAAACATGAAAACAATAATAATGTATTGGATAAACGGATTATCATTCCAGTAAGCAACACTATTATTCTTAGTAGAAAATCCTCCCGTACTTAACGTACTCAATGAATGGTTAATAGCATCAAAAAAGCTCATTCCTGCTACTTGAAGCAAAATGGTTTCGGCAACAGTGTACCCCACGTATATTAACCATAATCTTTTTGCAGTATCTGTAATTCTTGGATGTAGCTTATCACCGCCAGGACCTGGTGCTTCTGCGGCAAACAGCTGCATACCTCCTATACCTAATAATGGTAAAATAGCTATTGCGAGTACAATAATACCCATTCCCCCTATCCAATGCGTAATGCTTCGCCAAAACAGTATCCCATGAGGCAAGCTTTCTATATCTGTTACCACACTTGCTCCCGTGGTAGTATAACCACTCATTGTCTCAAAAAATATATTAGAATATCCTTCTATAGCCCCAGTAAACACATATGGCAATGTGCCGGCTAAAGTCATAAATATCCAACCAAAAGTCACAATAATATACCCCTCCCGTTTGTGTATTTCTTTACGATGCTCTTTTGTAAAAAACATTGTAGAGCCTCCTAATAAAACAGTAACAATGGAAGCAAGTAACATTTGCTGCTCCACGCCATCTTGATAGATATAGCTCACTAGAGTAGCAAGAAGCATAAAACCGCCATTTACAACAAACAGCAATCCCATAATATGGATTATGATACGATAATTAAGTGTTAGGATGGATCCACGCATTATATAAATAGTTTTTCTACTCTACCAATAGACTGAGGCAAACAACACACTACAATTCGATCTCCTGCAGCAATTCTAAAATCACCTAAAGGAATAAACCCTTCTCCGTCTCGAAATACCCCTCCAACAATAGAAGAAATAGGAAAATCAATATTTTTAATTAATTTATTACAAACTTTGGTTCGTTCTTTCACTTCAAATTCTAACAATTCTGCATTCATATTGTTAAGCTTGGTCATGGCAACCACTTCTCCTTTTCGGATGTATCTAAAAATATTATTTGCAGCAAGTAGTTTTTTATTAATTAATGTATCAATACCAATAGAATGAGATAATTGAAAATAATCCATATTCTCAACCAGTGCAATTGCTTTTTTAACTCCTTTAGACTTCGCAACAAGACAAGAAATAATGTTTGTCTCACTGTTTCCTGTTACTGAAATAAAAGCATCCATATCTTGAATCGATTCTTCTTTCAAGAGCTCTACATTTCTACCATCTCCTTTTATTACAAGGCAATTAGGTATCTCATCAGCAACTTCAAAGGCTTTTTCTGCATTACTTTCAATCAGCTTGACGTTAAAACTATTATGACAAAGATTTAATGCCGTTTGACAGCCTATTTTACTTCCGCCAAGTATCATTACATTCTTAATATCTTGACGTACTTTACCTGTCAATTTATGAATTTCATCTACCCCAGCTTTAGTAGTCATAAAGTAGACTTGATCCCGTTCTTTAAAAATAGTATCTCCGCGAGGTATCAATGTATATTGTGTACCATATCGTTGTATAGCAATAGGTATAAACTCTAAATGAGGAAAAATACTCGCTGCCTCATGAACGGTCTTACCCACAAAGTCTGCAGTACGTGACAAACTCAACCCAATCATGGTTAAGGCACCATTTTCAAACTCGTAAGTTCCATTAAAGGCACTCTGATTAAGCAACAATCCTATCTCTGCAGAAGCTAATGATTCTGGTGAAATAAGTTCATCTATACCAAATTTCTCAAAACCAACTTCGTCTTTATGACTTATAAATTCTGTGTTTGATATTCTTGCAATTGTACGTTTTGCTCCTAATTGTTTGGCAAGTACACATACAGTAATATTTGTGGTTTCGGAAGACGTTACAGCGATGACTAAATCAGTTTGATTGATGTTGGCGTCTTTTAACACAGAAATAGAAGTGGCATCTCCCTTAATGACACGTATATCTAATTGCGTCTCAGCATTAGACAAACAAGACTTCTTAGAATCTATTAATGTAATATCTTGGGACTCGAAAGAAAGCAACTTTGCTAAGTGAAATCCTACTTCACCTGCTCCTGCTATAATAATCTTCATAAACGTTTGTTAAGATATAAGGCTGCAAATGTACAAATACATAGTGTCCTTTTTAATTTTTCAACTTAAAAAGTACAAACCGTGTCGTTTGCACCCTGTAATTATATAAAAAGTACGTAATTTTGCACCTGCAATGAAAAAAGACCCTTCCATAACGCCCTATAAAGATCATCAAGGATCAAAAAAAGAACAAGTTGAAGAAATGTTTGATAACATTTCTGGAAACTACGACGGCCTAAACCGTGTTATATCAATGGGTATAGACCAAAAATGGCGTAAAAAAGTGATTGACTTGATCACCTCAAAACAACCTAAATCTTACCTTGACATCGCAACAGGAACGGGAGATCTAGCATTACAATTTGCAGAAAGACTTCCTGACACAAAAATTGTAGGCCTTGATTTATCTGAAGGAATGTTGTCTATGGCTAGAAAAAAAGTAGAAGGAACATCTTTACAGCAGCAAATAGATTTTATTAAAGGCGATAGTGAAGCATTACCGTTTAGCGACAATTCTTTTGAAGCTATAACCGTTTCATTTGGTATTCGTAATTTTCAGAACTTAGAAAAAGGTTTGTCAGAAATATTACGTGTTCTAGCGCCAGGAGGTATTTTTGTTATACTTGAAACTTCTGTACCTACTAAATTTCCTTTTAAACAAGGATACGGTGTTTACTCTAAAGCAATACTTCCTTTAATTGGTAAAATCTTCTCAAAAGACAAAGTAGCGTATCGCTATTTAAGCGAAAGTGCTTCTGTTTTTCCTTTTGGTGAAAAACTCAACAATATTTTACAAAAAATTGGGTTTAAACAAGTGGAACATAAACCGCAAACTCTAGGAGTAGCTACTATTTATAGCGCTACTAAATAATATATGAAAAAGTTTTTATTCATTTTAGCCTTTACCATTTTCGCACAGTCTGCTAATGCTCAATTGTTTAGCAAGGAACGCGTGAGCAATCTAGAAACATTTGACAAAAGGTTTCTTACGTGGGGATACTTCTTAGGCTTTAACTCTTATGATTTTAATTTTGACTACGAACAGGATTTTGGTCCAGAAACAGATATTTTAGTCAATAGTACTGGAGGTTTTAACGTGGGGCTTATTGGTGATATGCGCATTAACAAGTATATCAACCTACGCCTTGAACCAGGATTATATTTTACACAACGTGATCTTATATATAGAGAATTTGAAGAAGACAATGATCGTATACGAGCATTACAGTCTACTTATATTCACGTACCTTTATTAGTTAAATTTTCTACAAAAAGAATCAATAACTTTAAACCGTTTATTGTAGGAGGATTGTCTTCTTCTTTAAATTTATCTAGTAATCAAGACAACCCAGAAGACAATGGCGAAGGGCAGTTTAGAATGAAAAAATACACAACGTATTTTGAGTTAGGTTTTGGGATAGACCTCTATCTCTTCTACTTTAAATTTACCCCTTCTATTCGAGGTGTATTTGCGACAAGCGATGAACTTGTTCGTGATGACGACCCAAATAGCGCATATACAAGTAACATTTCTAAAATGGGAAGTCGCGGCGTCTTTATAAACTTTACTTTCCAGTAGTACGCATAACTTCGCTTAACAAAATAGCGGTTGCCGTTGCTACATTAAGGCTTTCTGTTTTTTGAGAAGCGCCATATTGCGGTATGGTAATTTTATGTGTCAAAATCGCTATAATTTCTTCAGAAATACCATTACCTTCATTTCCCACAACAAGATAACTATCTTCTTCTATTTTTTCGGAATATAAAGAAACCCCCTCTAACACACCTCCATAAATAGGCAGTGTTGTTTCTTGAAGCAAACTTTTAATATCTACATAAGAAATAACTACCCTAGCCAAAGAACCCATCGTCGCTTGCACCACTTTTGGATTAAAACAATCCACAGTATCTTTTGAGCATATCAGTTGAGAAACCCCAAACCAATCACATAATCTAATAATTGTACCTAGATTTCCGGGATCTTGAACACCATCAAGAACCACACGCACTCCTTTTGTAATGGCAGCATTTTTCTTCGGAATTTTAAAAACAGCTAGTGAAGTATTGGGATTGGTTAGCTTGCTTATCTTTTTTAGCTCTCCTGAAGTTACTTGATGATAGACATGGGTTTCATTTGCTACAATTTCGGTAGTAAAATGAAAATGTAACTCGAGCCCTTCAGCAATAAACTCATCGATTACCTTTGGTCCTTCAGCAATAAAAAAACCATGTTGTTCACGGTACTTTTTCTTAGAAAGACTCGTTATTAGTTTTATTTGACTTTTACTTATCAAAATTAGTTTATTTTTGACCGTACCAAATTTGATAAGGTAATTTTTAAGCACACAAACTCGATTGCGCGCAGACCTCACAAAAATATCATTAATTCTCTTAACAGCACTATTCTTTTATGGATGCGATGCAGTTAAGCGCGTGCCCGATGGTAAATACCTACTAACAGAAAACATATTAAATGTAGACGGAGAAGAAGTAACAGAGTTTGGAGCAGTAAGTCAATTAGCTCAAAAACCAAATCCCCCAATTCTATTTACAAACATCCCTTTAGGATTACATATTTATAACATTGCAGAACCTAATCCCGACTCTACATTTCAGGCTTGGCTACATCGCAAACCAAACAGAAAAGAAAAACTGGTAAACTTTTTATCTGAAAAACAGATAAACAAGTTAGACAGCAGTAAAACAAACTTTAATGACTGGTTAAAGAAAACCGGAGATGCTCCAACGATAATTTCTGAAGCAAAAACAGAAAAGTCTCTAGATTTACTAAAAAAATACTACAGAAGCTTTGGGTATTTTAACACTACAGCAAAAGCAGAAATAATACCCAATGAGAAAAAAGAAAAAAGAGCTAGTATTGTTTATGATGTAAATCGTTCTAAACCCTACACGTTAGATTCTATACAAACAAATATTGCTTCACCCGTTATAGATTCTTTGTTCAACAGAACAGTTGCACAATCTTTTATCAAAAAAGGCAATCAGTATAACGCTACAGATTTTAGCAATGAGCGAGACCGACTAACTATTGAATTTAGAAACTCTGGAGTTTATAATTTTGATCAAGAGTATATCACATTTGAAGCTGACACCGTAAAAACAGACCATAAAGCAAACTTAACATACATAATACCTAACAGAGAAGTCAAGGTAGGCGACAGCACAAAGAGTGTTCCATTTAAAGTATACACTGTAAACAAAGTACGTATTGTAACAGACTATACTTTTGCGAATAAAGACAGAGGTGTTTTTAAAGACTCTGCAAACCAAAGAGGGTACGAAATCTATAGCTACGACGAACTTAAGTTTAAGCCAAAAGCTATTACAGATGCCATTTCTATACGTCCGAGATCAATATTTAAAGATCTAGACAGAACAATGACTTACAATCAAATAAGCGATCTTAAAATTTTTAAGTACCCAAACATCAGCTACATAGAAGATGCTCAAGACTCCACTGGTACAGGCTTAATTGCAACCATACTATTAACACCTCGAGAAAAATACACCTTTGGAGTAGATTTTGACACGTATACGTCTACTATTCAACAAATAGGTATTGGTGGTAGCGGTAGTATGCTTATAAGAAACATTTTTAAAGGCGCAGAAACACTAGAAGTAAGCGCTAACGGAAGTGTTGGATCTTCAGATGACGTAGCAGGAAACAATGCCTTTTTCAATATTTTTGAATTTGGAACAGACGTAAAGTTATCCTTTCCACGAATTCTTTCTCCCTTTAACACCAGTAGACTTATCCGAAAATACATGTCACCTAGCACAAATATGAGTATAGGTTTAAGTGGTCAAGAAAATATTGGATTGGACAGACAAACTGTAAATGGAGTGTATAATTACAGTTGGAAACCTTCTAAAATTAAGAAATATAGCCTTGACCTTTTAAATGTTCAATTTGTACGTAATTCAAATTCTGAAAACTATTTTAATGTTTACAGAAGCACATTTGAGCGACTTAACGAGATTGCCCAAGAAGTAAACTTTGATTTTATAGACGATAGTATTGATCCTCAATTATTATTATCACAAGCCGGGAACATCCCAAATGAGGCAGACTATTTTATTAATGGCGTTATCAATGAAGATTTTGAAGACCTTACCATTTCAGATGATTTAAGAAGTGAAGTATTAAGCATAAAAGAACGTCAAGAACGATTATCTGAGAACAATCTTATTATCGCTACAAACTTCACGTATATTAAAGATACAAGAGCCAATCTTTTTGACAAAGACTTTTCTCGATTAAGAATAAAACTAGAAAGTGCAGGTAGTCTAATATCTTTATTATCGTCTGGCGCTAACTTGATCCAGAATTCTAGCGGACAGTCTGAAGTTTTTGGAGTAGCATACTCACAATACGGAAAAGTAGAGACAGAATATTCAAAACACTGGGAATTACCTAGCGGAAGCGTACTTGCCACAAGATCATTTTTAGGTATTGCCATTCCTTTTGGGAACAGTAACAGTATTCCATTTACACGTAGTTATTTTGCTGGAGGAGCCAATGACAATAGAGGATGGCGCCCTTATGACTTAGGTCCAGGAAGTAGCGGAAGTGTTTTAGATTTTAATGAAGCAAATTTCAAAATAGCCTTAAACGCAGAATTTAGATTTAAAATTTTAGGAGCTTTTAATGGAGTATTCTTTATAGATGCAGGAAACATCTGGAATATATATGATGACATAGATTCGCCAGAATATCGTTTTGATGGAATAAAAGACCTAAAAGAACTAGCTATAGCAACAGGAACAGGGGTTAGATATGATTTTGGCTTTTTTGTAGCCAGAGGAGATTTAGGTTTTAAAACACACGACCCAGCATTAGAAGTTGGCAAACGATGGTTTACTAACTTTTCATTTAGAGAAGCCGTATTTAATATTGGTATTAATTACCCATTTTAATTTGCTACTTTTGCACCCAAATATAATCAACCAAAAAGATACAACTATTATATGAGTCATTCTATTCAACCAGGAGTTGCTTCAGGCAGAGAAATACAAGATATTCATAAATACGCAAAAGAAAAAGGCTTTGCAATGCCAGCGGTAAACGTTACTAGCTCTAGCACAGTTAACACAGTAATAGAAACTGCAGCAGAACTTAACAGCCCAGTAATTGTACAATTTTCTAATGGTGGATGTACCTTTATGGCTGGTAAAGGATTATCAAATGACGACCATAAAGCCGCTATTGTTGGTGGTATTTCTGGAGCAAAACATGTTCATTTAATGGCAGAAGCTTATGGAGCAACAGTTATACTACACACAGATCACTGTGCAAAAAAGCTTTTACCTTGGATAGATGGTTTATTAGATGCAGGTGAAAAACACTTTGCAGAAACTGGAAAACCATTATATAGTTCTCACATGATTGACCTTAGTGAAGAGCCAATTGAAGAGAATATAGAGATTTGCAAAACATACCTTGCACGTATGAGCAAAATTGGTATGACACTAGAAATAGAGTTAGGAATCACAGGAGGTGAAGAAGACGGAGTAGACAACTCTGATGTAGATATCTCAAAACTTTACACGCAACCAGAAGAAGTAGCCTACGCCTATGAAGAGCTAATGAAAGTAAGTGACCAGTTCACTATTGCTGCTGCCTTCGGAAATGTGCACGGTGTCTACAAGCCAGGAAATGTAAAACTTACACCAAAAATTTTAAAGAACTCACAAGAGTACGTTCAGAACAAATACAAAACAGGTGAAAACCCAATAGATTTTGTTTTTCACGGCGGTAGTGGTTCTACTTTAGAAGAAATAAGAGAGTCAATAGGATATGGTGTTATCAAAATGAATATTGACACTGACTTACAGTTTGCTTACACAGAAAGTGCGAGAGATTACATTATTAAACACCAAGATTACTTAAAAACACAAATAGGTAACCCTGAAGGGGAAGAATTACCAAATAAAAAATATTACGACCCTAGAAAATGGTTACGCGAATGCGAAATCACATTTAAAAATAGACTAAAAAGATCATTTGAAGATCTAAACAACGTCAATACACTCTAACAGGATAAATAAACATATCCCTAAAACCGATGAACATATGGCTTGGTTTAAAAGAACTAAAAAAGGAATTAACACCCCTACAGAACATAAAAAAGATGTACCTAAAGGCTTATGGTACAAATCTCCTACTGGTAAAGTAGTAGATGCAGAGGAGCTTGAAAAAAACTATTACGTAAGTCCAGAAGACGGCTATCACGTAAGAATAGGTAGTAACGAGTATTTCTCTATACTATTTGACAATAACAAATTTAAAGAGTTAGATAAAAGCCTATCTTCTAAAGATCCCTTAAAATTTGTAGACACAAAAAAATACACAGACAGATTAGAAGCTGCTCAAAAGAAAACAGGACTTAAAGATGCTGTTAGAACTGCCGTTGGAAAATCTAACGGATCAGACATCGTAATTGCCTGTATGGATTTCAATTTTATTGGAGGTTCTATGGGTAGTGTTGTGGGAGAAAAAATTGCACGCGCTGCAGACTATTCTCTAAAACATAACATTCCTTTTTTACTAATAAGCAAATCTGGTGGTGCACGTATGATGGAAGCAGCATTATCTCTAATGCAGCTTGCCAAAACAAGTGCTAAACTTGCACAACTAGCAGATGCCGGAATTCCTTACATTTCATTATGTACAGACCCAACCACAGGAGGTACAACTGCTTCGTTTGCTATGTTAGGAGACATAAACATTAGTGAACCAGGAGCCTTAATTGGTTTTGCTGGACCACGTGTTGTAAAAGACACTACCGGTAAAGACTTACCTGATGGTTTTCAAAGTGCTGAGTTTTTACTAGAGCACGGTTTCTTAGATTTCATTTCACATCGTAAAGACATGAAACGCAATGTAAATCTATATTTAGACTTAATTTTAAACAGACCAATTAGCGAGATGACTGCTTAAAATCAATCATGTGTAACAACTACACTACATAATATCACAAAAAACCCTATCTCATTTTACTGAAATAGGGTTTTTATTTTACCGTCGAAATAACATAAATCTTATATTTCAGAAAATAAATAATTACACCTAGGGTATATTTCATAAGAAAACAGTATTTTTGCAGCCGAATTACGAGACACGTTATTCATACATAAAAATCATTAAATAATATTAGCATGTATTTAGATCCAAAAGAAAAAGCAGCAATTTTCGCTAAGCACGGAAAATCTGCAACAGACACAGGTTCTGCAGAAGGACAAATCGCTTTATTCACTTACAGAATTGAGCATCTTACTGGTCACCTTAAAAGAAACCACAAAGATTATAACACTGAGCGTTCACTAGTGATGCTTGTAGGTAAGCGTCGTTCATTATTAGACTACCTAATGAAGAAAGACATTATGCGTTACAGAGCAATTGTTGCTGAACTTAACTTACGTAAGTAATATATATTTAAATGGGCTCTATTTTAGAGCCCATTTATTTTTTTATCTCTGCTTTTGGTAAAGAGAATAAATTAAAAACCAAATATTTATTAAATACATAAAAGGCTACCCTTTAGTTTTTCATTGGTCAAAATGCCTTTAATGGCAACCACAACAACACAACAACAACACTTCAATTGAGAACCAATTGATGACCAATTATTAATGTCTTTTTTCATTATCGTTTTTTGATAGCGAAAAAAGTCTCCCTTTTTCAAGGGAGTAAAACAAAAGTTTTATGATACCTAAAGTATTTAAAGAGGTCATTGACCTAGGTGACGGTAGAGAAATTACTATCGAAACTGGAAAATTAGCAAAACAGGCACATGGATCAGTAGTGGTTCAGTCTGGAAAATGTATGTTGCTTTGTACAGTAGTTTCTAACTACGAACAAAAAGACTTACCATTCTTACCTTTAACGGTTGACTATCGTGAGAAATTTGCGGCAGCAGGACGTTACCCAGGAGGTTTCTTTAAAAGAGAAGCTAGACCAAGTGACGGTGAAGTTTTAACAATGCGTCTTGTGGATCGTGTTTTACGTCCATTATTCCCTAAAAACTACAGTGCAGAAACGCAAGTAATGATTCAGTTAATGTCTCATGACGATGACGTTATGCCAGATGCTATGGCAGGTCTTGCCGCATCTGCAGCTATCCAATTATCAGATTTCCCTTTTGAATGCGCTATCTCTGAAGCTAGAGTAGGTCGTGTTGACGGAAAATTTATCATTAACCCAACCAGAGCACAACTTGAAGAGTCTGACATCGATATGATGATTGGAGCTTCTGCAGATTCTGTGATGATGGTAGAAGGTGAAATGGACGAGATTTCTGAAGAAGAAATGATCGAGGCTATCAAGTTTGCACACGAGGCAATTAAGGTACAGATTGACGCACAACTTCGTCTAGCAGATGCTGTTGGAAAAAAAGAAGTACGTGAATATGAAGAAGCAGGAGATGATGAAGAGTTAGTAAAGCGTGTACACGACTTAGCTTATGACAAAGTATATGCAGTTGCAAAAGCTGGATCTACTAAGCAAGAACGTACTGCTGCATTTGCTGCAATTAAAGAAGAAGTAAAAGAAACTTTTACTGAAGAAGAATTAGAAGAGTACGGTGGTTTAGTTTCTGAATATTATCGTAAAGCTGAAAAAGCTGCAGTTCGTGACTTAACGGTTAACGAAGGTTTACGTCTTGATGGTCGTAAGACTGATGAAGTACGTGACATCTGGTGTGAGATTGATTATTTACCATCTGTACACGGTTCTGCTGTGTTTACACGTGGGGAAACTCAAGCACTTGCAACAGTAACTTTAGGAACATCTAGAGATGCAAACAAGATAGATATGCCATCATATGAAGGAGAAGAGAACTTCTACCTTCACTATAACTTCCCTCCTTTCTGTACAGGTGAAGCAAGACCTATACGTGGAACTTCTCGTAGAGAGGTAGGTCACGGTAACCTTGCACAACGTGGGTTAAAAGGAATGATTCCTGAAGATTGCCCTTACACAGTACGTGTCGTGAGTGAAGTATTAGAATCTAACGGATCTTCTTCTATGGCAACTGTTTGTGCTGGTACAATGGCTATGATGGATGCAGGTATCCAGATGACAAAACCAGTTTCTGGTATTGCTATGGGGTTAATCTCTGACGCAGAAACAGGAAAGTATGCGGTACTTACAGACATCCTTGGTGATGAAGATTACCTAGGTGATATGGACTTTAAAGTAACTGGTACAGCAGACGGTATCACAGCTTGCCAAATGGATATTAAAGTAAAAGGTCTTTCTTATGAAATTCTTGTTTCAGCATTAAAGCAAGCAAGAGATGGTCGTTTACATATTCTTGAAAAAATAGTTGCAACAATCGCTACACCTAGAGAAGATGTTAAAGATTATGCTCCTAAAATGGTAGGTGTTCGCATTGCTAACGAGTTTATTGGTGCTTTAATTGGACCAGGAGGAAAAGTAATCCAAGAACTTCAAAAAGAAACTGGAACTACTATCGTGATAAACGAAGACCCAGTAACTGAAGAAGGTATTGTTGAAATTCTAGGAACAGGACAAGAAGGAATCGACGCTGTATTAGCAAAAATCGACTCTATAACTTTTAAACCTGTAGTAGGTTCTGCATATGAAGTAAAAGTAATCAAGATGTTAGATTTTGGTGCTGTAGTAGAATATACAGAAGCTCCAGGAAACGAAGTATTGTTACACGTATCTGAGCTAGCTTGGGAACGTACAGAAAACGTAAGTGACGTAGTAAATATGGGCGATGTGTTTGACGTAAAATACTTTGGTATAGACAAACGTACTCGTAAAGAAAAAGTATCTCGTAAGGCATTGTTAGAGAAGCCTGAAGGATATGTAGCACCTAAGCCAAGAGAAGATCGTGGTGGACGTGATGACAGACGTAATGGAAATAATGACCGTCGTCGTCCTAATAAAAGAGACTAAATAAGTATCTTTTATTAAGAAAAACTAAAAGCCCGCTACATAGTAGCGGGCTTTTTAAATTTAGTTACCCTTAATCTTAAGACTAATAAAAAAAGTCTTTGATATCCTATTCTTATAAAAAAGACAATATGCAACAACTAAATAATTTTTACGATAAAAAAGAGTCTTTTTCTTGAATACACACCCAATACAGATAAAGTATTTACAAAAAACCTTTCTGTACCTAGAACAAAAGTATATTTGCAGCTTAAACACTTTAACAGACATACTATTTCAACAACAATAAAAACATACGCATCTTCCTTTTTTAAGTTTTTAAAGAGTACTAGCTTTTCTAAAGCATTACTTGTAGCTATTGCTATAACAATCCCTATTGTTCTTGGCATCATCTATAATCATTTAGAGATAGGTTTAGCCTTATGTTTTGGTGCTTTCTGGAGCGCACCTAGTAATACTCAAGGTAGTATTCAACAAAAAATTACAGGTATATTATTTTCAGTAATTCTAATAACCATTATAAGTTTTATTGGCTCATATCTAAATGTTAGCTTATGGTTATTAATACCGTTACTAGGCCTCATTACATTTGCCATTGCTTTTATTTCTATCTACGGCTTTAGAGCTTCACTTATCAGTTTTTCTGGGCTATTAGCATTAGTCTTAAGTTTTGCTCACACCCCAAAAACACTAGACCCTCTTGAATATTCACTAATAATTGGTCTTGGTGGGCTATGGTATTTACTACTTGTTTATCTCGCATACCTGTTTAACCCAAAAGCACAAACCGAAGAGTCGCTTTCTGAAACTTTTGAACTTACCGCTACATTTTTAAAAACACGAGCAAAACTTTTAGGAGGCAGTAAAAAAACACTTGAACTTCAAGATAAGCTACACCAAGTACAAACAGACCTTATTGAAAATCACGAAGTTTTACGAGACTTACTAATCTCTGCCCGAAAGACCTCAGGTAATTCTAGGTACCAAAACAAGCAACTACTCACTTTTCAACAATTAGTTGAAATGCTAGAAACAGCAATAGCAAATCCCGTAGATTATAATAGACTTAATAAACTCTTTATAAAACACCCACAACTTAAAAAATGTTTTAAAGAGATTATACTTCAAACATCAGAGATCTTACATTCTTTTGCTATACTTTCAGAAAAGAAAAATGACATAGCTTACACCAAAATATCGTCTCTATTCGAAACAGTGGATTCTATTATAAAACCTTTAGATAATCCTGACAATTATGAAGAGTATATTATCCTTCATAATTTTTTAAAATATCAACAAAAACAATTTGACAAATTAAAGCGTATTCAATGGCTAAAGACCAATCCAACTCTAAAAAAGTCAGATTTTTTAACTACTGAAAAGCTAAAACGATTTTTAGTTCCTCAAGAATACAATCTAAAAACAGGGTTAAGAAATTTAACCTTTAAGTCTTCCATTTTTAAACACTCATTACGACTTTCGGCAACCATGATGGTAGGATATCTAGTTGGGGTGTTATTAGAGTTCCAAAACCCTTATTGGATATTATTGACCATAATCGTTATAATGCGCCCTAGTTATGGACTTACAAAATCACGTTCAAAAGATAGAATTATAGGTACTCTAATCGGTGCTATCTTGGCTGCAGGTATTGTTCTATTTGTTAGAGACAGCTATATCTTAGGAGCGCTGGGAGTATTAACACTGGTTATTGCGCTCTCTATTATGCAAAAAAACTATAAAGCTTCTGCAATATTTGTAACTCTTAGTGTGGTTTTTATCTATGCTATTTTAAGTCCAGATGTCTTAGTGGTAATTCAATATCGTATTATAGACACAGTGATTGGAGCTGCACTTTCATTTATGGCTATAAAATGGATCTGGCCAGCTTGGGGTTTTTTAGAAATCCAGAAAACCATACAGACAAGTATAGCTGCAAATGCTTTGTTTTTTAAGCACATTGCTACAGTATATATAGATAAAACAAACTTGACAACAAGCTATAAAGTATCAAGAAAAAAAGCCTTTTTAGAGACCTCAAACCTGAATGCTGCTTTTCAAAGAATGGCTCAAGAGCCTAAATCTAAACAGCACAATATTGATGCAATATATGAGCTTGTGGTACTCAACCATGCGATGCTCTCTTCTCTTGCATCATTAAGTACATACCTACAACATCATAAAACCACTCCAGCGTCAAACAGTTTTAAAGAAGCAGTAAATAGTATTGAAAACAATCTACTTTCGGCTCAGCAAAACCTTGAATTCACAACACGAAAAAAAAACACAAACAAACAGAAACCCGAAAGCTTATCTTCAAGCGAAAAACAACTTATAAATTTTACATTTAAAGATCTCGAGGCCTTAATTGATGACACGCCAAGTCAAGAAAAAAATTATCACGAAGCCCATTTAATTTGGGAACAATTGAGATGGCTACAAAGCATCAGTAGAAAAATAAAAGCATTGGTTCAAGAAACCAACCTATAAAAAAAGGGCTGAAAAATTTCAACCCTTTTTTAAACTTAAGCCACACTAACAAAAAATATTACGCTATTGCTACCTCAATATTTTTTTCATCCTGCACTGTCTTAACAGCATTAGGCTTTTTAAGAATCTCCTTAATCTTTTTCACATAAGTTTCTGCTACGACCAGTTCACCATTAAGCTGTAGATTCTCGTTATCATTATAAAGTTCTATCGTTAACACATAGCTACCTTTAATAGGCATAAAACGTAAGGCTATACTTTCCACTATTTCATAGCTACCTTTATCTGTCTTTATTTGCTTTGTTTTTTTAACCAAATTACAAGACTTCATTTTAGACAATTCTGCCACTTGTGTTGTTTCTTTATTATTAAAAGTTTTAAAGAAGTAAAATATGTTGTTTTGCGCATCAAGACCTATCGCAAAATTACGTTCCTCGGTATGTTCTGTTATGACACTGTTATTAAAAGTGGCGGCTTCGAGCCCTCTTAAGAGTATTCTTGATTTGTTTTTTGTTGATTGTATTAATAGTACTATTGGCACTAATATTATTGCAAAAAGTATTGCAGCAATGATTATCATTCCTGTCCCCATGATGTTATATTTTAATGTAAATAAATGATGTTTTGCTTAAAATTTCAGAAGAAACCTTAAGACTTAAGTAAATAAACAACAACTATTTACCAATGAGAATGAAATGGGAATATGAGCGCTTTGGTGTAAGATTTAAAAACAAATGCGCGCTCAGCATTTATTTTAGAATTTGTTTGAAAAGTATAAGTGACAGCTCCTCTTTGTTGTGTGCTAAATCTCTTATAGAAAGGTAGCAATTGATCAGAAAAAGGAAAACCGTCAGAGTCATCTATAGATAACAACTCATGTTCTACGGTATTAAAAAAGTAAGCTACAGATTCATTTACCGTAAAGGTATCTTGATTATGATTTTCAAAACCGTTATTCTGAAAATCAACTGTAGGCATTGCAGCAGCACTCACCGAAAGTGCGGCAAGTGTAAAAGCCATAAAAAGGCTTATTATTTTCTGAAATGCTTTCAAATTAAATATACTTTTATAATAATGTAAAATTAAATAAAAATGAATAAGCACCGCTAAACAAATAATATTAATTAGATTAAAGTATTGTTAAAACCATCAATATCATATATTTTAAAAGACAAAACCACGTTTAAACAATAACTCACCCTCATCATAATTTTACAATGAAAACAGTAATTAATATTAAAACTATAATTTACATCACGTTTCTTGTTATTATTTTTTCACCACTAACTTCTGTTTTATCACAAGAAAAACAATATGACAACACTGCTATTAACATCATAAAAAAATGGGAGTTACCCAAAGCTTTAAATGAAGTTAGCGGAATTGAGTGGGTAGATGATAATACTATAGTCGCAGTTCAAGATGAAGATGGTATTATTTTTATATACAATTTAGAAAAGAAGAAAATTATTCAAGAAATAAAATTTGCCGGATCTGGTGATTATGAAGGCATCACAACCTGCAATGATGATGCATATGTTATACGAAGTGATGGCTATGTTTTTGAAATTAAAAATTTTAGAAGTAACGATAAAAAAGTCATCAAATACAGCACCGACTTTTCATCTAAAAACAACATAGAAACTTTAACCCTTAACACCAAAACAAACAGCTTAATAGTTGCTCCAAAAGACAAGGACAGCAAAGACGACTTTAAAGGTTTATACGAAGTACCCCTAGGTACTAAAACAAGAAACAACAAGCCAATTGTAAAAATAGATCTAGACGCCCCAGCTTTAAAAAATTATAAGAAGAAGAAAATTTACAAAACATTTTCTCCCTCAGATGTCGCAATACACCCTCTTACTGGAGATTATTATATTCTTGAGGGTAAAAAACCTAAGCTATTAATCATGGATGCTAATAGTGAAATTAAAAAAGTATTTAAACTAGACAGTAAACACTTTGCACAACCTGAAGGGATTACCTTTAGCCCAAACGGAACACTTTACATTTCTAATGAAGCAGGAAAAAAATCTGCAAATATTATAGAAGTTGTTATTAAGTAAAACCTAGCTAAAGAAACAATAAAGTCTTAATCTTATTTAAAAAAATCAAATTCGTTTGTTTTAATAACATACCCTAATCTTATCATACTACTAGAGTTTTGATAGTTAAGTAACCCTTCTGCTTGACCCAGATACCATTCTAGCATGATAAACTGGTTTGATATATTCTTTTTAAAAGGATTAAAATAAATACGTGACCTTACAACACCTTTACCTTCAAAATTAAGGCCTTTACGGAGCATTAGATTTAAATATAACCTATCCCTCTTTAATTCGTGTGACAGGTTTATTTCTGCAAGCCCTACGTATTCTAATAAGTCTGGATTACCTTCAGTATAACCAAAAGGCAACCACACTTTAAAATTAGCACTCGTTTTTCTAAACACCTTAGTTTTATACGTTGCTGTTAGTCGATTCCAACTTCTCGAAAAAATAGAATCCCTCCCATTAGACTCATGTTCTAGCGCAAGACTGGCAATCCCTTTTAATTTATCATTTTTATTAAAAACAGGCTTACCAATAGCAACTGACGGATTAAAATTAATATCCCGAAATGGAAATGACTCTGCATACACATTCCAAAAAGATTTTTGAGTATAGGTTAAAAACAAATACATATCATAAGGTAAGGTCCCGCGTGTTATAATCTGTTTAAAACTCACTTGATACTTTACGTTTGCCGTCGTACTATTTATAGCTGTATTTGTAGGCACACCTGTAATAAAGTAATTGTCTTTATGTATCGAAAAATATGGTAAATCTTTAATAGAGTCTCTTAATTGCTCACGTGAAATAGATTGTGCATTTGCGATAGTGCCACCAAAAATTACAAAACCAATAAGCAATAACACATACCTTAGCATGAACATCTTCGGAAATATGCTTTTTATTTTAACTTCTTCAATTTCTTTCATTATTACCCTTTGTATTGCACTTACTATTTTAAAGTAAGTAGTTAAATTGAAACCGTGATTTATTAGGTGAAAAAACAAAACCACGCCCAAAAAAGAACGTGGTTTATTGAGTATTGTGACCCAGAGAGGATTCGAACCTCCAACCGTCAGAGCCGAAATCTGATATTCTATCCAGTTGAACTACTGAGCCATTCATTCTGCCATAAGACAGAATTCATTTAATATATTTTTACTTAGAAAGTCTTGCCTTCACAATAGTAGAAATGGTCTTGCCATCTGTTCTCCCAGCAGCTTTTCCATTTACCATTCCCATTACTTTACCCATATCGCCCATACCGCTTGCACCTGTTTGAGCTATGGCTTCATCAACCAGTTTAGCTACTTCTTCTTTACTAAGTTGTTCTGGTAAAAACTGTGCTATTACAGCTGCCTCTGCTAATTCTGGTTCAGAAAGATCTGCTCTGCCTTGTTCTGCAAAAACTGAAGCACTATCTTTTCTTTGTTTCACTAGTTTCTGCAACAATTTTAGTTCTGCCGCTTCGCTTAGTTCTTCTTTTGCTCCGTTTGCTGTTTGTGCCAACAGAATTTCACTTTTCACTGCACGTAAAGCCTGTAATGCCTGACTATCTTTACTTTTCATAGCCGCTTTCATAGCGTCCATAATTTTTACCGATAAACTCATAATTAGGATATTTTTATTGAAATGCGAAGATACCAAATAATAAAATCACAAATTCTAAATAGATCATATTTCAGAAAAAAAGGCTCTTCTCACGAAGAACCTTTAATTGTATTAATTCACTTTATAATATTAATCTACATTGTCATGTAAAAAAGAATTATTAGAACGCATATCTAAACCATCCCCATCTGTATTTATAGATGTTCTTGATAAAGAAGTGTCTTGACTTTTGTCTTCAAGATCTATACCCATACGCTTATAAGCTGGCTGTCTTTCTATTTCATCTATTTTAGAAGCACTGTTTCTAAACTTGTAATTAAAGTCTTTCATTTTGCGTTTACGCTCTTCTGTACGCTCTTTCAATAATTGTGAGATAGGCGTATTCATCGGGTCAATCTCTTCAGACTCTTGTGGAGCTTCTGGAGTTTGAGCAGGAGCAACTGTGCGTGTTTCAAAATTAACATCATTATCAACTTCTACAGGACGGCTTGTTGGCTTGGCTTTTAAAAGCTGCTCTTCTTTCTCCTCATAATCATCTAGACTATATACCTTAACACCTTCTCTTGTTACTTCGTTTACCGGAACAACATCGATATGGTCATGTACCTCTAAGTCATGAATCTCATCAGTAATTACCTCTTCCTCCTCTTCTTCAAAATGTAATTCGTGACGTTTAACTTCTGTTGGTTCTTCTGCCCTATTCATTGGCATATCAAACATCAAAATTTGATCTATTTTTTCATCTTGTGATGTTTCAGGAGTAATTACCTCTTCACTTTTTGTGCTTTCTATAGATTGTAGTTTCTCATTAATAGTAAACTCTACATCTTCAGCAGTTTTTTTAGGTTCTGGAGTTATAGAAGCTTCTGCATCTCTAATAATTGGCCCCTCTACCTCATTAACTTTAGGCGTAATTGTTTCAATATTATTTTCAGCTACATCATTAATTGCAACTTGTTCAAAATCTGAAAACTGTTGCACTGTAACCTCTTCAGAAACTACATCAATATTTTTTATTAATTCTGATGTATCTATATAGCCTTCAAAAGGAATTTCTTTTACCGGCGCTTTTATTGGAGCTGGTGCTTGTACTGGCGCTACCTCCATTTTTGTAAGGTCTTCTTCATCAAACAAAGAATGACGAATTACAGGTGGCGCTACCGTTTCTTTTACAGTTTCGGCTTTAGGCTCAGAAGGTTCAGAAGGCAAAACGACTGTAGAAGCAGTAACTTTTGCAGACAAATCTTGTTCTGCTTTTTGTTCTGCATCTAAAGTGTGGATTATTTTTTTCGTCTCTGTATTTGTAATCTCATTTTGTTGATCTGCGTCAAAACCCGTAGCTATCACTGTAATTGAAATTGACCCATCAAGACTCTCATCATCACCAACACCCATAATAATATTAGCAGAATGACCAGCCTCAGCTTGTATATGATCACTAATTTCTCCTATCTCATCAATAGTAATTTCTTCTTTACCAGAAACAATCAACAATAATACATTTTTAGCACCTGTAATTTTGTTATCATTTAACAATGGTGAATCTAACGCGCTTGTTATGGCTTCATGTGCTCTGTTTGCACCTGTAGCTGTTGCGCTTCCCATTATTGCTGTACCCGAATTAGACAATACTGTTTTAGCATCTCTAAGGTCAATATTTTGTGTGTAGTGATGCGTAATAACCTCTGCAATCCCACGCGCAGCAGTTGCTAATACTTCATCAGCTTTTGAAAACCCAGCTTTAAAACCAAGATTTCCATAAACTTCTCTAAGTTTATTGTTATTAATCACAACAAGACTATCTACACTATTACGAAGATTTTCTACCCCTAATAATGCTTGCTCATTACGTATTTTACCTTCAAACTGAAATGGTATTGTTACAATACCTACAGTAAGAATATCTAAATCACGAGCCATTTTTGCAATAATAGGTGCTGCTCCTGTACCGGTACCTCCACCCATACCTGCCGTGATAAAAATCATTTTAGTATTTGAAGTCAGCATCCCTTTTATATCAGACATACTTTCGACAGCAGATTGCTCTCCTATTTTAGGATTTGCTCCAGCACCTAGTCCTTCAGTAAGGTCCATTCCTAACTGAATTTTAATAGGCACAGAACTATTTTCTAATGCTTGAGCATCTGTGTTGCAGATTACAAAATCTACTCCTTTAATGCCCTGATTAAACATGTGGTTAATTGCATTACTTCCACCACCACCAACTCCTATCACTTTAATGACATTAGATTGGTTTTTTGGGAGATCAAAAGCGATATTTTCAAAAGCTGTATTACTCATATAATTGGGTTTTTGCGGGGTTTTATTTTTGTTGTCTGATTAAAAACAGACATATATTTTATTTTATTTTTCATTTGATTTCCGCTTTCGCGAAAATGCCGTCAATTTCTTATCTGCAAAGTTTCATTAGGCTTCAGTATTCATTTTAAAAACACATAATTGCCTACTAAAATTATTCTGCGTTGTCTAAGAACTCTTTAAATTTCTCAGCCCATTTGTCAAAAAACTTAACTTTCTCTTTAGGCTTCTCTGATGTTTGAGTTAATGTCTCTTCTACTTGTTCTGCTTCTATTTCATTAGATTCTTCAGTAAGCACCTCTTCATCAGTGACATTAATTTCATTATTACGTTTTCTTTCTTTACTCTCTAAGCTATTCATTACAAGACCCACTGCTGTTGCGTATAATGGGCTTGTAGTCTCTGCATCACTATTACCAGCAAGATGTTCATTAGGATAACCTATACGAGTGTCCATCCCTGTGATATACTCTACCAATTGCTTTAAATGTTTCAATTGAGCACCACCACCAGTGATAACAATACCTGCTATTAATTTTTTCTTTGGATCTTCGTGTCCATAGTTTTTTATTTCTAAATACACTTGCTCAATAATCTCAATGACTCTTGCATGTATTATTTTAGATAGGTTTTTGAGCGTTATTTCTTTAGGCTCTCTCCCTCTTAATCCCGGTATGGATACAATCTCATTATCTTTATTTTCTCCAGGCCAAGCAGATCCAAACTTCACTTTTAACAGCTCTGCTTGTTTCTCAATTATACTACAACCTTCTTTGATATCTTCGGTGATAATATTTCCACCAAAAGGTATCACTGCTGTATGCCTAATAATTCCATCTTTAAAAATGGCAAGATCAGTAGTACCACCCCCTATATCAAGTAAGGCAACACCCGCTTCTTTTTCTTCTTGACTCAGTACTGCATTTGCAGATGCCAATGGCTCTAGCGTAATACCACTTAACTCTAAACCTGAAGTTTTTACACAACGGCCTATATTTTTGATAGAAGCAACTTGCCCCACAACAACGTGAAAATTTGCTTCTAAACGCCCACCATACATACCGATAGGCTCTTTAATTTCTGCTTGACCGTCTACTTTAAAATCTTGAGGTAGCACGTGTATAATTTCTTCTCCTGGTAACATAACGAGTTTATGTACCTGATTGCATAAATTATCAATATCCGTATCATCAATCACCTGCTCACTATCGGGTCTAGTAATGTAATCACTATGCTGTAAACTACGTATGTGTTGTCCAGCAATACCCACTACCACATCTTCAATTTTAAGTCCTGAAGACGTTTCTGCATCTGCAACAGCTTGTTGTATAGACTCGATTGTTTTAGAAATATTATTCACAACACCACGATGTACGCCTAAGCTTTTGGCTTTTCCTATTCCTAGAATTTCCACCTTGCCATATTCGTTCTTCTTCCCAATCATTGCGACAATTTTTGTCGTCCCAATGTCTAAACCTACTGCGATATTTTCTTGTTCCATACTACTACTTTTTTATTGCTACTACTTGACTTCCATACCTAAGATCAATCGCCTTATATGCCGAGAGCAGCGTATCGCGTTTTGCTTTTTGATAAAAAGCTTTCAAATTCATAAACTTTCTTTCTGGATTTAAAATTGATCCAAAAAGCACTTTAAAATCGTTGTTTCGCAACCGTAACTCTATGTTTTCTTTATCCTCAACATGTATACCAATAACACTACTTTTCATAAACAAATCGTTGTTTATATCTTTTAACAAAGTGATGATTTCATCATACATATTTTCAACATTTCCAGTAACTAATGGCACTCTTGCTGTGTACACATTTGATAAAGGCATTTTTTTACCATCAGCATCTATGTAATAATGATTCTGAGCAGCAACTCTTGCCAACGGAACTCGTTGTTCAATTTTTGCTCCTAAAACCCCGTCAACCGTTACAAACACCTGAGCATCACGTATCATATCATTTGCTAACAGCCGAGACTCCATCTCTTTCAAAACTACTTTTTCTTTTGCGATGTTCTTAACACTATCATGATTTACTATTAACATCTTATTAACCGCTTGAAGGGTAATAAACGGGGGTGTTTCGTCCACAAATTCAACCTTAGTTTTGGTAAGATTTCGGCTATTATTTCGTTGTCCAGAAAAACTGAATAAGCCTATTACCATCCCAAGGATGATTATAAATTTTATGATACCCCAATTAACCTTCATTTTTCAAGTTTTTTGCTACTTGTTCAACTTCGGCTCCTATATCTCCAGCACCTACAAGTAATTTAATACGGCAGGCACTTGTTTTTAATACTTCTGAAATATGCGCTTTCGATACTAATTTTGCTGGTGGTAATTCACTACTTCTTTCAGCATTAATCAAACGTAACAACCAATTAGAATTTACCCCTTCAATTGGCGTTTCGCGAGCCGGGTAAATATCAAGTAAATACACTTGATCAAATTGCATTAAACTCTGTGCAAAATCTGTGACAAAATCTTTGGTTCTACTAAACAAATGAGGCTGAAAAACAATCACTTTTTTATCTTCAGGATACATTTCAGACACCGCTTGGTGCAAAGCATTTAATTCTGTTGGGTGATGTGCATAATCATCAATTAGCACAATATCTTTTGTTCTAATTTTATACGAAAATCTGCGTTCTACCCCTTTAAAACTCGCTAAAGCCTCAGGCAAAACATCGGTTGAAGCTCCTGCTAATATTGCCATACCCACCGCAGTGATTGCATTGTGTAAATTATGGTGACCAGGTACATAAAACCGCAAGTCCTTTAACGTAACCGAAGGTGTTTGCAAATCAAATACATACCCTCCATTTTCAACACGTACGTTTTGAGCTTCAAAAGCAGCTTTTTCTTCAATAGCAACGGTTTGCCCCTCTAAAGGTAAACCACTCCTATACAGTAAGTTATTCTTATCTTCTACAAGGTTTGCAAAATCATTAAAACTCTTTTCAATTTCTGCGGCATTTCCGTAGATATCAAGATGATCTGCATCCATAGAAGTAATACACGCAATATCTGGCGAAAGCGTTAAAAAAGAGCGGTCAAACTCATCTGCCTCTACCACTGTTATTTCTGTTCCTTTTGAAATAAAATTGGAATTATAATTTTCTGCGATACCACCTAAAAAAGCGGTAACAGGCATATCACAAGCAATCATTAAATGCCCTAATATTGCCGATGTTGTTGTCTTACCGTGTGTTCCAGCTACAGCTAAACATTTGGTATCTTTTGTAATCTCACCTAAAAACTGAGAACGTTTCAGCATTTGAAATTCATTTGCCAAAAACCAAGAAAAAATCTTATTTGTCTTTGGAATCGCAGGAGTGTAAATCACTAAGGTTTCTAAAGCAGTTAGCCCCAGCTTTGCGATTTCTGAAACTGAATCCAAGAAGGTGATTTGCATCCCTTCATGTGCCAACGCTTTTGTAAGCTTTGTGTCTGTTTTATCGTAACCGTGAACATGTAGGCTTTTTAGGTTTGCAAAACGTGCAAGCGCACTCATCCCTATACCGCCAATGCCGATAAAATAAATATGTTTTATGTCTTGTAAAATGTTCACTATTTTTTTTCTAATAACTTAATAACCTCTGCTACGATTTCGTTAGTAGCATCTGGTTTTGCAAGTTTTTTTATATTTTCTGAAAGCTGTTTCTGCTTTTGCTCATCCTTTAACAATAACGCCAACTCTGATTCAAAATTCTGATCTGCATCAGTTTCTTTTAACACAATAGCTGCCCCTTTACTAGAAATAGACATTGCGTTTTTAGTTTGATGGTCTTCTGCAACATTGGGCGACGGAATAAAAATCACAGGTTTACCAACCAAGCATAATTCTGACACCGAAATCGCACCTGCTCTCGATATGATAATATCTGCAGCAGCATATGCTAAATTCATTTTATTTAAAAAAGCAGATACTTGTATTTGCCCTTTTGAGTGTTGCTTATATTCCTCTTCATATAACTTTCCGCATTGCCAGATAAGCTGCACATCATTGCTTTTAAAAAAAGGTAATGCATTAGCAACCAACTGATTTACCTTTCTAGCACCAAGACTTCCACCAAGCACCAACACTGTTTTTTTCGTTTCTTCTAACTTAAAAAACTTTAATGCTGCAGCTCTATTTGTCGAAATATCCAACAAATCTTCTCTCACGGGATTTCCCGTAAGCACTAATTTTGATTTAGGAAAAAACTTTTCCATTCCATCATAAGCCACACAAATGGTATCTACAGTTTTACTTAACCACTTATTTGTAACTCCAGCGTGACCGTTTTGCTCTTGAATCAAACAAGGAATATTGTTACCTGAAGCCACTTTAAGTAATGGTGCACTGGCATAGCCGCCAGTTCCAATTGCAACATCTGGTTTAAATTTTTTAACAATCCTTCTAGATTTAATCAAGCTTGAAACCAACTTAAACGGAAACATTAAATTTTTAAACGATAAAGAACGTTGCAAACCTGCTATCCATAATCCTTCTATCTTATAACCAGCTTGTGGTACTTTTTCCATTTCCATACGATCGCTCGCACCAACAAATAAAAACTCAGCATCTGGATACTTTTGTTTTAACCCGTTAGCAATAGCAATAGCCGGATAAATATGACCACCCGTACCACCACCACTTACAATAAACCTGTATGTTTTATTTGTCTCTATAACTTAATTTTTAAATCGTTTCACTTAAAATATCTAATGGATTTTCAACATCTTCCATTTCATCTTTCTGCACTTCTCTTTTAGCACTCACACTCAAAATCATCCCCAAGGCTAAACATGTCATCCAAATACTGGTTCCTCCACTACTAACAAGGGGTAAGGTTTGTCCCGTAACAGGAAATAACTCTACAGCTACAGCCATATTTATCATCGCCTGAAAAACAATAGGCACTCCAACTCCAATGGCTAAAAGCTTACCAAACATAGAACTTGCTTTGTGCGCTACAATCACCAACCTAAAGAGCAAAAACATATACAAAGACATTAAAAACAAGCCCCCCACAATCCCAAATTCTTCTACGATAATGGCGTAAATAAAATCTGATGAAGATTGAGGTAAAAAGTTTTTCTGAATACTTTTACCTGGCCCAAGTCCGGTAACACCTCCTGTAGCAATTGCGATTTTTGCTTTCTCTATTTGATAATCTGCATCTGTATCTTCTTTATCAAAAAAGTTGTCAAGACGACTCACCCATGTATCAACACGATTTGGAAAAACCCCAGGAAACGCTTTGGCAGACAGAACAAACAATGTTAAACACAATGCCCCAGAAGCTAATATGATTGCCAGATATTTTATAGGATAACCTCCTATAAACACCAACATCGTCACCATAGCAAAAATGATTGCTGCAGTAGAAAAGTTAGCCGGTAATATTAAACCAAGCACAAAAAAAACAGGAACCCAAAGCGGTAATAAGGTCTCCTTAAACGAAACCACTTTATCTTTAATTCTAGACAAATAACGAGCTACATAAGCCATTAACACAACCGCCGCAAGCGTGGAGGTTTGAAAACCAACTCCTACTAAGGGAATCCTAATCCATCTACTAGCATTTGCACCCCCTATAGTTGTACCCTGAGCCATTGTAACTATTAAAAGCACAATAACAAACGGCAACGCTATCAAAGACAACCCTTTAAAATAATGGAAAGGAATTTTATGTACACCATACAAAATAGTGAAACCTAAAACCAAGTGCGCAAAATGCTTTATCAAATACTTACTTGTGTTCCCATCATCATACAAATACGCTAGATTACTACTAGCACTATACACAGGTAAAAAGGAAAACAACGCAAGCAACCCAGCAACTGCCCAGATTGCTTTATCTCCTTTTATATTTTCTAGTATAGTTTTCATTTTGTATCCGCAAAAGCGGGAAAATTTTAATTCTTATTTCTCTTACATTATATTTATTATCGCAGCCTGCTCACAGACTTACAATACGCCCAATTTGACAAACTCACTGATGTCAAATGAAACGCTGTCGATTTTTTAAACCGACTTTTTAAGCCTTAGATTATAAATTTCTAACTGCTTCTTTAAATTGTCTTCCACGGTCTTCGTAGTTTTCAAATAAATCGAAACTAGCACAAGCTGGACTTAGTAACACAGTATCATTTCTTTCTGAAAGTTTATACGCCACTTTTACAGCTTCTGCCATACTTGAAGCTTCCACCATCATATCAACTACATTCCCAAATTGACTAATAATTTTTTGATTATCGACACCCAAACAAATAATCGCTTTCACCTTTTCGTTTACTAACGGTAATAAATCTTCATAGTTATTTCCTTTGTCAACTCCACCAACAATCCAAACCGTCGGACTTGTCATGCTGTCTAGTGCGTAATACGTAGCATTAACATTAGTAGCTTTACTATCATTAACATATAACACGTTACCTATTTTCACCACTTTTTCTAAACGGTGTTCAACACCCTGAAAATTTTCTAGACTCTCTCTAATAGTAGCCTTTCTAATTTTTAATAAAGTTGCGACAGTGGTAGCTGCCATAGCGTTTTTAACGTTGTGTTGTCCTTTTAATCCTAAAGCTGCAATTGACATAGTGAAATGGGTGTTATTTATTGTTATTACTATCTGGTTATCTTTTATATAGGCGCCTTCATCAAATTTTTGTTTTAGTGAAAAAGGCAATTTTTTTGCTTTAATTTCGTGGACACTCATCCACTTTGTAATCTCTTCATCATCTGCATCATAAATAAAATAATCTTCTTCTGTTTGGTTCATTGTAATCCTAAACTTTGAAGCGATGTATTTATCATAATCATATTCATAACGATCTAAATGATCTGGGCTTAAATTTGTTAACACAGCAATATGCGGTGCAAAATCTTTAATACCATCTAGTTGAAAACTGCTCAGTTCAAGCACAAAATTGTTATACTTTTCTTCTGAAACTTGCTCGGCAAAACTTTTGCCTATATTTCCACCTAACGCTACATTTAACTCTTCTTTTAATAGCTCAAATGTCAAGGTTGCCGTTGTCGTTTTCCCGTTACTTCCAGTTATTCCTACTACAGTTGCATCTGTAAATGCACTTGCAAATTCAATTTCTGAAATGACTGAAATGCCACCTGCTTTAATTTGCTTAACAATAGAGGCTTCATCTGGAATCCCTGGGCTCTTCATCACCACATCTGCATTCAATATTAAAGCCGAAGTATGACCTCCGTCTTCAAATGCTATTTTATTATTTTCAAGAACTTTTTTATACTTTTCTTTAATATTTCCGAAGTCTGAAACAAACACTTCAAACCCTTTATTCATTCCTAGAATAGCAGTTCCTACACCGCTTTCTCCACCTCCAAGTATGACCAATCTCTGCTTCATACTCCTACTACCTTATCTTTAAAGTCACAATAGTTAGTATGGCCAGAAAAATTCCAACAATCCAAAAACGGGTTACAATTTTACTTTCGTGAAAACCCTTTACTTGATAATGGTGGTGCAGGGGTGACATTCTAAAAATTCGCCTTCCTTCACCATATTTTTTTCGAGTATATTTAAACCAACTAACTTGCATAATCACTGAAAGATTCTCCATTAAGAAAATCCCACAGAGCAACGGAATCAACAATTCTTTTCTAATAATAATTGCGATAACCGCGATAATCCCACCAATTGTCAAACTTCCGGTATCACCCATAAATACTTGTGCAGGGAAAGCGTTATACCACAAAAACCCAATAAGCGCTCCCACAAAAGCCATCACAAAAATGGTAACCTCTCCCGTATGTGGTATGTACATTACATTTAAATAATCTGAAAAAACTACGTTACCAGATACCCAAGCAAACAGCGCTAAGGTGACAGCAATTATAGCAGAGGTACCAGCAGCCAAACCATCAATACCATCTGTTAAATTTGCACCATTTGACACTGCCGTTATAATAACAATCACAATAGGAATAAATATTAACCAGATGTAATCTTTATAATTATCACCCGCCCAAGTAATCAAGGACTCGTAGTTAAATTCATTTTCCTTTACAAAAGGGATGGTGGTTAATAACGTTTTCTCCTCTGGATAAAATTCACGTGGAGAATTTTGAGTGATTAACTCTGTAGAGTTTACAGGATTTACTTTCTCACGCTTTACCGTTACATCTGGATGAAAGAACATAACAGCCCCCACAAAAATTCCTAAACCTACTTGCCCTAATACCTTAAACTTACCTGGCAACCCCGCTTTGTCTTGCTTAAACTTTTTTAAATAATCATCTAAAAACCCTATAACTCCCATCCACAATGTGGTAACTATAAGCATGATGACATAAATATTTTCAAGTTTTGCAAACAACAACACAGGAATAAGCGTTGCAAGAATGATGATAATACCACCCATGGTAGGTGTTCCTGCTTTTTCATTTTGCCCTTCCAAGCCTAAATCACGAATGCTTTCTCCCATTTGCTTTCGTTGAAGAAATTTGATGATTTTTTTCCCGAAAATGGTTGCAATTACTAACGATAGAATTACTGCTAAAGCCGCTCTAAAGGTGATAAACCCAAATAAGCTCGCCCCAGGAAACTGGTAGTGTTTTTCTAAATATTCGAATAAATAATATAACATACTTATTTGTTAAGGGCGGTTAATAACTGTTTAACAATTTTATAATCATCAAAATCTGTACGTTCTCCTTGTACTTCTTGATAGGTCTCGTGACCTTTACCAGCAATGAGAATGATATCATTTTCATTAGCCAGTTGACAAGCGGTTTTTATTGCTTGTTTTCTATCTGTAATAGACAGTGTTTTCTTAAAATCTATAGGCTCGACTCCTGCTTCTATTTGTTCAATAATAGCTTCAGGTTGTTCTGTTCTTGGATTATCACTCGTAAAAATGGCTTTTGTACTTAACTGGGCAGCAATCTTACCCATTATTGGACGTTTTGTGACATCTCTATCTCCACCACAACCTACTACAGTAATAAGCTGTTCATTACCTGTTCGAATTGTATTTATAGTTTCAAGCACATTTTTTAAAGCATCTGGAGTATGTGCATAATCAACAACTGCAGTTACCTTAGTATTAGAGATAAAATATTGAAATCTACCATCTACACTTTCTAGCGTGCTTATCAGCTGTAACGTTTCTATCGTTTCCAATCCTAACAATTCGGCAGTAGCATAGATTGCCAACACGTTATAGGCATTAAAATTACCGATAAGCTTAACCCATAATTCTTGCCCATCTAACTTGAGAAGCAATCCTTGTAATTGATTTTCTAAAATTTGAGCCTTATGGTCTGCCATAGACTTTAAAGCATAAGTCACTTTTTTTGCCGAAGTATTCTGCAGCATTACCATTCCGTTTTTATCATCTGCGTTAACTAATGCAAATGCAGTTTTTGACAACTGGTCAAAAAACTTCTTTTTTACGTCACGGTACTCCTTAAAATCTTTGTGATAATCTAGATGGTCGTGTGATAAATTTGTAAAAATCCCACCAGCAAATGTTAATCCTTCTGTACGCTTTTGATGAATCCCATGCGAGCTCACTTCCATAAAACAATATGAAACTCCCGCATCTACCATCTCACGCAAATAACGATTAATCGTTAAGCTATCTGGCGTTGTATGAGTTGCTTTATACTGCTGCTTTCCTACCATAATTTTTACCGTAGACAACAAGCCTGTCTCATACCCAGCAGCCATAAACAGGTTATACAGTAAAGTTGCTATTGTAGTTTTACCATTTGTACCGGTTACCCCTACTAATTTTATTTGAGCAGAAGGATTTCCGTAATAATTATCAGCCATGATAGCTAGTGCTTCTTGGCTGTCTTCAACCTGTATATAGGTAATCCCATTTATTATTTCAGAAGGAATCGTTTCACAAATAATTGCAATTGCTCCTTGATCTACTGCTTTCTTAATGTAGTCATGACCATCACTTTGCACGCCTTTAATAGCTACAAAAACATCATCTAAACCAACTTGACGACTATCAAAATTGATATTACGTATAGCCACAGCTGTATTCCCTAGCACTTTATCTAAGGTAACTTTATACAATATGTCTTTTAATACTATCACGATACAGTTAATACTATTTGTGTTCCTAATTTTGGTTTTGCTCCTGGCTTTATGGACTGTTTTTTCACAGTACCAACTCCATTGACTTTTACTTTATAGCCTAAATTTTCTAGTAACGAAACAGCATCCATTCCAGCCATTCCTTTTACATTAGGCACTTCTCTTTTTGCTAAAGATGCTTTATCAAAATAAGCGTCGAAAGCTTTTGTCATTTCTACATCATCAACATCCTCTTCATTTACTTCATCTTTTAATGGACTGTCTGTATAAATTTTCTGAGCTATTCTTTTAAAAACAGGTCCAGTTACATCTGCTCCATAATATCCTTTTTTTGTGCTTGGCTCGTGTATCACTACAACACAAGAATACTTAGGGTTTTCTGCCGGAAAATACCCAGAAAACGAAGAGACATACTTCTTCTTTTTTAACCATTCTTGATAATTACCATATTCTTTACGAGCGGTACCTGTTTTTCCTGCCATAGAAAAATTCTCACTATACAACTTCCTACCTGTTCCTCGCACCACAATATTTTTAAGAACCGCTCTTACCTTGTCTATCGTTTCTTGAGAAGCTATTTGATCATTAATCACTTCTGTTTCTTGCTCTAAAACAACATCATTCCAAGCTCTAATCTCTTTTACAAACTGTGGCTTTACCATCTTACCATCATTTGCCAAGGCATTATAAAAAGTAAGAATCTGCATTGCAGTCATCTGTAAATTATAACCATAAGCCATACTCGGTAAAGCGTTTCTACTCCATAACTCTCCTCCTATTTTCGGAATTACCGGCATCCCCTCTCCTTTAATATCAATCCCTAAAGTGGTATCCATCTTCCACTCTTTAAGATGATCCAAAAACTTTTGAGGTTTGTCTTTATAATGCTCATTAATAATTTTCGCAAACCCAATGTTAGACGAAACTTCTAGCGCCTTTGCAGCAGAAATATCTCCGTAACCATTACCACTATCTGTAATATTACGACCATACAACCTATAAGAGCCATGACTCGCATTCACAATCGTTGACGTATCAATCACCTCATCTTCTAGTGCAATGGTCAAGGCTACCGTTTTAAAAGTAGAACCAGGCTCGATAGATTCCCAAAGTGCATAATTACGACGCTCATAATAAGAACCATTACTCCCCTTCCCTAGATTTGAAACTGCTTTTATTTGCCCTGTAGCCACCTCCATTACAATCACACAACCGTGATCTGCATCATACGCTTCCAACTGTTTCAATAAAGCGTGATGTGCTATATCTTGCATATTCACATTTATGGTCGAAATCACATCATAACCATCCTGCGGCTCTATTTCATTTTCATCATATACTGGCTTCCATCTACCTTTAGATATTTTTTGCTTGAGACGTCTTCCTTCTTTACCACTTAAATATTCATGGTAGGCACCTTCAAGACCTACAGAATAATAACCTGGCTTCCCTTTATTTTCATTACCTACAAGACGTTCTCCTATTTTGCCCATTGGATGCTCACGCACCGTTTTCTGTTCAGAAATAAAACCACCTCGATTAGGTCCTTTTCTAAAAAGCGGCATGTTTTTTACTTGAACATACTCAGAGTACCCAAGGTTACGAGCCACCAACAAATAACGATTCTTACTAGACCTCGCTTTTCTAAATAAGTTTTGGTAATACGACTCTCGCTTACCAAACATTTTACTTAGCTCTTTTGACAGAGGCACTAAGTTTTCATCAAAATCTTTTTTAGAAACTGTTACTGCATCAAAACGAACATCATAATTAGGTACTGAGCTAGCCAATAAGCTACCATCATCTGCATACACATTACCTCTATTGGCTGGTATAATTACATTTTTAGTAGTGTTTTGAGCTGCGAGATTACGATACTTATCCCCTTGTACAAACTGAATATCTGCAAGTTTAATAGCTATTAACACCGCCAACAAAAACATAAAGCCAGCGACGAAGTAAAAGCGGTTTAATATGTTTTTTTCAGGTGTTGACAAGTCCGCTATTTTTGTTTAGTTATTCTTATTATTTGTGGTGGTGTCTCACTTGGTTGTAATCCTCGTTGAGCCATTGCCAATGTTATTTTACTTTCCATTTTAACTTGAGTGAGCTGCTTACGCACATCTAAATATTCACTCTTTAATTCTTTAACCGTATTATTAAGTTGGGCAATATGATGTACTTTTTTATCTGCCATATGAGAACTAGCAATCATCACCAGAGCAAGTAAACTCAAGAAAATGATAAAACGCCAGTTTCCAAAAGCATCATCACTCACCAAAAACTTTCCTTTCACTATATTGTAAAACCCCTGCTTCACTTACAACTATAATTTTTTCGCTATTCGAAGCTTTGCACTTCTTGCACGATTATTCTCTTTAATCTCTGCTGCATCTGGAATAATAAATTTCCCAACAGGCTTCATAGGCACTTCTGCCCTACCAAACACATCCTTCTCAGGCTCCCCTTCAAACATTCCGTTTCTCATAAATCTTTTCACCAACCTATCTTCTAGACTATGATAACTAATCACACTCAATCTCCCGCCCACAGGCAAAACTTCTATAGATTGTTGCAAAAACTCTTTAATCACTTCAAGCTCTTGATTTACCTCAATACGTATAGCTTGATATATCTGAGCCAATATTTTATGCTCGCGATGTTTCGGCAAAAACCTAGCAACCGCTTCTTTCAATTGATCACTTGTTTTTATCGGACCGTTTTTTCTCTTTTCACAAATTACCCTTGCGATTCCCTTTGATGCTCGCAACTCACCATATTGAAACAAAACCGAAGACAATTGCGACTCTTCATAATTATTCACAACATCATACGCAGAAAAAGCACTCCCTTGATCCATTCTCATATCTAATTCTGCCTCAAAACGAGTAGAAAATCCACGCTCTGCAACATCAAACTGATGTGATGAAACGCCAAAATCTGCCAAGATTCCATCTACTTGTTTATGACCGTGAAAACGTAAAAAGCGTTTTAAAAACCTAAAGTTCTCATTCACTAAAACAAATCTTGGATCATCTATCACATTATCCAAAGCATCTTTATCTTGATCAAAAGCTATTAGTTTTCCATTAGGCCCTAATCGCTTCAATATCTCACGCGAATGACCACCGCCACCAAAAGTGACATCTACATACACTCCATCTGGCTTAATTGCCAGACCATCCACTGTTGGATGTAAAAGAACAGGATTATGATATTCCATCTATGTCATCTGTATCTCCCATTACCTCTTCGGCTAGATCTGCAAAATCGCTTGCAGCATCATCAATGGCTTGTTCGTACTTATCTTTATCCCAAATTTCTACTATATTTATAGCAGAAGACACTACCACCTCTTTGGTTATACCAGCAAAAGAAGCAAGGTCTTTAGGCACATTTAATCTTCCCGTCGCATCAAGCTCCACCACCTTCACTCCAGCAGTAAAACGACGAATGAAATCCACATTTTTACGCTTAAAACGATTAAGCTTATTCATTTTTTCCATCAAACGATTCCACTCTTCCATAGGATACAACTCAAGACAATTTTGAAAAACTGCTCTTTTTACCACAAAACCTTGTGCCATTACAGGACTCAATTGCTTCTTCAAAGATGAAGGCATCATAAGCCTCCCCTTCGCATCTGCTTTGCATTCATATGTCCCAATTAAGTTGAGCATTAATTGTTTCTGAAATTATATAAACCCGAAAAAATGTGTTTCAAGAATGAACAAATTTAGAAATTATTTACCACATTTTCCCACCTTTTACCACTTTGTTGATAAGTTTTACCACCCACATACACCTATAAGCACCTAAAAACACTCAAACTGTTGACCATCAAATAGATTAGCGGGTTTTCAACAATCTAATTTTGGGTTGTATAAAAGAGTGGATATAATTAAAATTTCCGAAGGGATAAGAAGATGCTTTTTTGATGAAAAAATGTGTACTTTTGTTATTGACATTAACCCTTATTTATGGAAAACCAACTTAAGACTGAAGGAAAATTTAACTACGTAGAAGCAGGTGAAGGAACTCCCATCATCATACTTCACGGTCTTATGGGTGGACTAAGCAACTTTAACGGAATGATCGACTTTTTTCCGGCTAAAGGTTATAATGTGCTTTTACCAGAGTTACCCTTATACTCACTCCCTATTTTAAAAACCAACGTAAAACAGTTTGCGAAGTACTTAAAAGAGTTTATAGATCATAAAAACTTTAAAGAAGTAATCTTAGTAGGAAACTCACTTGGTGGACACATTGGGCTGCTTTTTACCAAGCTCTATCCTGAGCACGTAAAGGCGTTAGTCATTACAGGTAGTAGCGGACTTTACGAAAGCGCGATGGGAGAAAGTTACCCAAAACGTGGTGACAAAGACTACATTAAGCGTAAAACAGAAAATGTATTTTACGATCCAAAAATAGCGACTCCAGAATTGGTTGATGAAGTTTACGACACCGTAAATGATCGAACAAAACTAATTCGTACTTTATCTATCGCTAAGAGTGCCATACGTCATAATATGGCAAAAGATTTACCTGAAATGAAAGCTCCTACTTGTATTGTTTGGGGTAAAAACGATAACGTAACTCCCCCAGATGTTGGTGAAGAATTTAACCAACTACTTCCTGATAGCGAATTATTCTGGATAGATAAATGTGGGCACGCTGCCATGATGGAACACCCAGATCTATTTAACAAGATTGTTATCGATTGGTTAGAAAAAAGAGGGTTTTAGCATTCACTAGCCCCCGTTTACACTTAACACATCTAACAAAAATCTCTTTTCTACTTGTTATTACCTCTTAGACCTAGGTCTTAACAATTTTCTAGATACCTTTGCAATCCGCAAAAGGAACATGTATCATGAAAATAAAAGCTGCAGAATTTATAATGAGTAACAGTGAGGTTGCAAAATGTCCAAAAGACAGATTGCCCGAATATGCCTTTATAGGCCGCAGTAATGTGGGGAAATCTTCACTGATTAACATGCTCGTAGATCAGAAAAACATGGCTAAAACCTCTGGTCGTCCTGGAAAAACACAGCTTATTAATCACTTTTTGATTAACAAAAACTGGTTTTTAGTAGATTTACCTGGATATGGTTATGCACGTGTTTCAAAAAAGGCAAAGAAAACTTTTCAGCGTTTTATTACAGATTATTTTGAAAAACGCGAGCAATTAATCCTTGCTTTTGTTCTTGTAGATTGTCGTCACGAACCACAACCTATAGATCAAGAGTTTATGCAATACTTAGGCGAAAACGGGATTCCATTTCATATAATTTTTACTAAAGCAGACAAACTAAAGCCAGGTGCTCTAGAGCGTAATTTAAAAGCCTACGAAACAAAAATGCTTGAAACTTGGGAAGAGATGCCAAGATCTTTTGTCACTTCTGCAAGTAAATACGAAGGACGTGATGAGTTATTAAATTATATTGGGGAGCTAAATGAAGCTGACTTTTAAATCTGTGCTACAAAATCTCCTTGCTCATTAACTGTAACCGAAAGGTTAACACCTGACACCCGCATACAGTAAAATCACTTTATTCGTTCTTGAATTAACGCGATAAGTGCTTCTTGTTCAGTAAGCGCATTTAACTCTTCTGTCGTTATAAAAACACTAAGCCCGTCTTGATTACTATACAAGACTATTGGAAAAGTAAATGCCGGCAACCACTTAGAATGGTACCGGCTTAAAAACTCATCCTTATGAAAAAAATCCATCTTTACATTTGATGATTTTCTATAAGTTGCCCAAATCTTAGATTCTGTAAAAACACCGTGGGTAATAGCACAAAGACTACACTCATAAGTAGATGGGCTCATTATTTTATGAACACTATCTAACAAGCCATTAATTTTACCCGCGTTGGCGTTATAGACAAATATGAGATGCTGAGACACTATTTTTTCTTTTGTTTCAACTCTAGTTTTTCGGCAAAATAGTCGCAAAAATCTTTCATTGTATCTGTCATTTTATCATCATTTGTAGCACGATGAAAAGTATCTGCCATAGCACTTAATGTTTGATGAAAAAATATTTTCATTTCGTCAAGGGGCATGTCTTTTGTCCATAAATCTATACGTAAGGCCTCTTTTTCCTTATGATCCCAAACCGCCAACATCATGGCTTTTGTTTCCTGATCTTTTATCCCACCATCTGCCGCAGTCCATTTTAATGCTTCTGGAATTTTATTCTCATCAAGTGCTACGTCTATCTTTATCTCTGAAGTATGTTTTGCCATTAGTCTTTTTTTGGTTTGTATTTTGATTGTATATAAATTTCGTTAGCTGGTTTTTTAAGCAATTCTGCTATGGTCACATCTGGATTTTTATCCATATAAGCGCGTACTATTTGCCAACCTATATAACGCCCTAATCGGCCTGGAGACTCATTATCAATCTCAAGGTAAAATTTACTGAAAGGTGCCGGATTTAAAAAACGTCCTGGCAAATCGTCATCTGTACTATATAGCAATTCTTTTTCTACAAAATAGCGCCACATATAGATTTCATTTTCTTTAGTCCACAACATTTGATCTTCTGTGTATCCTATCACTTCTGCTTCTGTACTTGACACAGAAACCAACTCTGTTAAATAGAGCGCTTTTCCGTAATAAATCATTTGAGCCAATAGAGTCCTGTTCTGCGGCACAGATATCAATTGCCTTGCATACACATCTGCAATGTCAGGACCAAGGCGTGACGGTTTTAAATTTTGAGAAATAAATCCTGAAATACCTTCGTAAAAAAAGTGGTCTGCGCCTAGATAATTATCTATAGAAATCACCAACAAACTGTCTGCGGCAATTACCTTATTCTGATAATCCACATCACTTGTCACCGTATAAATAGTAGGTGATTTAAACTCTGGAAAATAATATTTAAAATGCTGAAACAAGGGATGAATTACTTCATTTAATTTTGTATCATCTGGAAACACTTTTGCTGTCTCTACATCTAACTCTTCTTGTATGGTATCTGTTAATCTTTGTTGCCAAATACTATCTGGCACTTGTTTCGGAAAAAACAAGCTGTACTCTTTTTTTAATCTAGGTAAATCTTTCAGCTCTGCTTCCGCAAATATTTTATCAAATCGAGTAATTTTTACGTCCATTGGAATCTGGGCGATTTCAGCTTCAATTTTATTATCATCTTCACAACCTACCAGGAGTAAAAGACAAAAAATGAGCACATAATTTTTCATAAGAGAGGGTATTTTGTCTGTTTAACGCCGATTACTTTTATAAATTTTGTTTTTCGGTTACATTTGTGATGCAAAGGTACTTCAAAAAGAAGGAAATTTGAAGTGAGAAGCATCAAGCTTTAAACAAGTATATATAATAAGATTTTTAAAATTTCAGAAAAACAAAACTATGCAAGCAGATAAAGTAACGCAACACATTATAGACTGGTTAAAAGAGTATGCTGTAAAATCTAAAATGGATGGATTTGTAGTAGGTGTTAGCGGTGGGATTGACAGCGCTGTCACTTCTAGTTTATGTGCAAGCACAGGATTGCGCACACTTTGCGTAGAGATGCCTATACATCAAGGACCTAAGCAAGTTGCACGAGGCAAGGAACATATTGAGCAACTTAAAAAACGTTTTGCAAATGTGACAGATTGCACGGTAGACCTCACCCCTGTTTTTGAAGAATTTAAAAAACAAGCCCCTTTTACTGAAGACGATCAATTTTTAGATTTATCACTTGCAAATACTCGTGCTCGATTAAGAATGTCAACATTATATTATTTTGCTGGGTTACACAGATACCTTGTCGCAGGAACAGGTAATAAAGTTGAAGATTTTGGCGTAGGTTTTTACACAAAATATGGCGATGGCGGTGTAGATTTAAGCCCTATTGCAGATTTACTAAAAAGTGAAGTATACAAAGTGGCAGAAGTATTAGAAGTACCAGACTCTATAATGAATGCCGAACCTACAGATGGGCTTTTTGGCGATAGTCGTACAGACGAGGACCAAATAGGAGCAAGTTATGATGAGCTAGAGTGGGCTATGAAGGTTTCTGACGAAGGTAAGGACAGTAATGACTTTTCTGGAAGAGAAAAAATCGTATTTGACCTATACACTAGACTAAATAGAGCTAACCAACATAAAATGAACCCAATACCTGTTTGTGAGATTCCCCTGGTCTTAAAAACCAAATAGCGTCTGGACAGTGTTTAATTTAGTCCTTAAAAGTTTGATTGCTCAATAAAACTTTTAACTTTGAGCTATGTTTAACATCAAACCCTGATAAAAGTACGATTCCTCTTTGTTGCTTTATCTATTTAATTTTCAGAATTATGAAAAAAATACTTATTGCAGATAACCACCCCGTAGTTAGAAGAGGTATTGCCTACATGCTAAAGAAAAAATTAAACGACTTTAAAATTGTAGGAAAAGCCGTTAACGCAAAGGAGCTTAATGATCAACTAAAAAACAATACACCTGATATTATTATCATTGAAATTGACATTCCTCAAATCAATGGAATTAATGGATTAAGAAAAATAAAAGAAGACTATCCAGACATAAAAATTCTAATCTACTCGTGCCATCCTGAAGAGATTTATGCCTTACGATCTATAAAAACAGGAGCATCGGGTTACGTGCCTAAAACGGCTTCTACTAAAACTTTTTTAAAAGCCTTAAAAAAAGTAGCTAATGGAGGTATTGCCATTAATCAAGAACTCACATCTACCCTTACCGACAAGAACAAAGAGAAACCAAACATTATAAATCTTTATAAAAAATTGTCTTCAAGAGAGGTGGAAGTACTTAACCTCTTATCTAGTGGAAAACGCAATAAAGACATTGCAACAGCCCTGAAAATAAACGAAAAAACGGTGAGCACATATAAAACTCGACTGCTTAAAAAATTAAAAGCAGACAACATAGCAGACCTTATACACCAATCTAGAATGTTTCAGTACAGCTAAACTCTTTTTAAAGCACGCGTCTTAATTTTTCTGCTAATACAAATTTCAATGATTGATAATCCATAATAGATTGTAAATACTCTGTTGTATCTGTCGCCGCATTCTCTTTTACAATTGTAGAAAGTTCTGTTATTTTTTGTGAAATAAGATGGCGTCGCAAATTAAGAATTGTCTCACTGACTAATTGAGAGACCCCCTGTTCTTTTTTCTTTACATAAATTTCCATTCGTTCCCAATCGTGCAATACATATTTCTCATCTTCCATTAAAATAGAAGATATTGCTGATGATTTTTCTGGCTCTAACTGACTTAAAAACGAAGTAAGTTGCACTTCTTGATTTTGATTTAAATGCTGTATAATATCATAATACACATCTTTAAATTCGTCGTTAGCAAACTCTACCTCATCGTCTTGTAGATCTAAAAATATTTTTTCAAAAACCTTAGCATTCACCTTTTCAGGTTTTAAGGTTATTGCGCCTGTTTCATCTGTATCTAGAAGTAAATCTTCAAACTCCTCCACCTCATCACCATACAACAATAGCAATTCAATTATTTTTCGCTCTAACTCCCAGAGTACGTCTACTTTTTTAGATTGCTTTTTGGGTGATGCTACAATATCAAAAGGTTTAGGAGCATCTTCTTTTTTACGAGTATCTTCTCTTTTTCCTTTATTAAGTATTTGAGCTAGCGTATTAAAAAGCACTTCTTCGCTTATATCCATAATACGGGCACACTCCTGTATATAGACTTCTCTTTTAATAACATCTGGAATCTTAGCGATACTTTCTACCATATCACGTATGGTTTCTGCCTTTTTTAAAGGATCGTTTTTAGCATCTGTAGCTAACAAAGAAGCTTTAAATGAAATAAAATCTTTTGCGTTTTCGTCAAGAAAAAGCAACAAATCTTCCAGTGTATTATTTTTAGCAAAACTGTCTGGATCTTCTCCTTCAGGGAAAGTACAAATACGTACGTTCATCCCTTGCTCCAGAATAAGATCTACACCGCGTAATGATGCCCTTAAGCCCGCTGCATCTCCGTCAAATAATACTGTAATATTTTTTGTAAGCCTATTTATAAGCCTAATTTGATCTGAGGTTAACGCTGTCCCAGAAGAAGACACAACGTTTTTTACGCCACGCTGGTAAAACTGAATCACATCTGTATAACCCTCAACCAAAAAACAATTATCCTCTTTTGCAATTGCTTGTTTTGCCTGGTAAATACCATACAGTACTTTGCTTTTGTGATAAATATCGCTTTCTGGTGAATTTAAATATTTTGCAGCTTTCTTGTCTGTTTTTAAAATACGCCCTCCAAAACCTAAAGTACGACCGCTCATACTCTGAATAGGAAACATCACCCTACCCTTAAAACGATCAAACTGTTTTTCACCTTTAACGATAGAGAGTCCTGTTTTTTCTAAAAAATCTAACTTGTAGCCTTTTTTTATCGCGTGACTCGTGAAAGCATCCCAATCATCTATTGAATACCCTAGTTGAAATTCTTTAATTGTTTCGTCTGTAAAACCTCGCTCTTTAAAATAAGACAAACCAATTGCCTTCCCTAAATCTGTATTAAGCAAGTTGTGATGAAAATGATCTTTTGCAAACTCGCTGACCAAATACAAACTCTCTCTTTCATCTGCAGCTACTTTCTGCTCATCTGTTTGTACGGTTTCTTCAATCTCAATTCCGTATTTTTTTGCGAGGTATTTAATCGCTTCGGGATAAGTAAAATGCTCGTGCTCCATTAAAAAAGCAACCACATTTCCTCCTTTACCACTAGAAAAATCTTTCCAAATCTGTTTTACTGGCGAAACCATAAAACTAGGACTACGCTCATCTGTAAAAGGGCTGAGTCCTTTAAAATTACTTCCCGATTTTTTGAGTTGCACATAATCACCAATCACCTCCTCAACACGAGCGGCTTCAAAAACATTATCTATGGTGGTCCTACTTATCATTTAGCCTTATTGAATTTTGAATTTGTAAAGATTAAAAAATGAGTTTGATTACACGTTTTCTTCGTACAATTATTATCAACAAAAAAAGGTTTCATTGCTGAAACCCCTTTTTGACTATGACGTATTAAAAAGTATCGAAGTTATTTTAATTGTTTATTATCAAGTTCATTTCGATTTAAGAATGGCTAATCCATATCAAAACGTAATCCAAGTGATACATTATGTACTGCGCCTGGGTTGTCTTTAAAAATACTATTTAAATCATACTTTGCATATACAGCAGTACCACCCCAACCTATATATCCGCTTAATCCATATATAAAGTTGTTTGTATTATAGCTAGATTTTATTTTTTCTTTAATATTCTCTCCATCTTCTTCATATTTTAATTTCTGTATTGTTTTTAAATTTACTCCTGCATACCCTCCTAATCCAAATCTCAACTTGTTATACGTAGAATATCTAAAATAGTTTTCTTTCTCAATCTTTTTTGAGGGCCCAAACTCAAAATGAACCGGAATTACCAGATTATCCATTCTAAATTTTGACTTATCAAGATCTAAAGGAAAGACCTGTAAATCTGTTTGGCCTCCTGTATCTACCAAATACTGGTTATCTGTAGCTTTTAATCCATTAAACTGAAATGACACGCCATATTTTACTCTAAGCCAATTTGTATTTTTAAAAATCCTTGTTTTCCAAGACCAGCCAATTTCTGCAAATTTACTTTTACCTATACTGTATGGAGAATCATCAAGACTTTGTCCTTCACCAATTGCATTGTTAAGTCCAAAAGCAAACACTAGACCAGATGAAGTACGACGATCATACACTACATCTTTTTGGTCATTTCCTATATTAAAAACCTTTTCATTTCCATCATCACCAATGGTTAACTTTAAACCAATAGATTCACCCTCTTCGCTTAATGCTCCATTGCGTTGTAAAAGAGCCATTTTATTATCTAAAATCGCCACTTTATTCTCAATATTAAGTGCTCTTTTTTCTGCAGCCTCTTTTTTTAACGCATCTGCCTCTTCTGTGGTAATTTCCTTTTTCTCCAGTCTAGCATTAATAGCTTCCACTTCAGCCTTCAAGGCACTTTTTTCATCCTTTACAACTTGTTCTTTCGCTTGTTGTAGTTTAGACACTGTAGTATCTGTCTCTTGAGCCACTCCCAATGTTAAGGCAGTAAGCCACACTAAGATTCCGATTGTAATAGTTTTTAGTTTCATTTTAATTGATTTTATTGCAGCATTACCTCCCTCACTTTAACAAGAGAGGCATCTACTACGTGATTGATGAATGATTGCGCCAAGTAATTTTGGCTATATATACCCAAAGAAATAGGGTTTGATTTACTAATTATTTCGTTCTACAACAGCGGTTTTTATTTTTGAAAAAGAATCTCCTAGCGCATCAAAAACTTTATCTCTAAAAGATTTTTCAAGCTCAAATTCTACATCATTTAAAAGTGCCATTGCGTCAATTTCAGTTTCGTTAAGTATACGCTGTGTTGCTAAGTCTTGCTGAGCATTACGTAACAATTGATCTATCTCTTCTGCAGATACGGTGTTCTGTTCTTCTTTTATTTTTTGTACAGCAGCAACAACTTCCTCTACTTTATTACTAAATACCATCTCTTTATTAATTGCTTCTGAAATATCTTGACTTGAAGCCTCCTTCTGCTCTTGAACTGCCACCCTTGTTGCATCTTCTTTTACCACAACTTTCTTTTTCTTATCAATTACTGGTGAAACAGTATTACGTATGCTTGACTCTTTTTTGGCTACTTGTACCTGTTCTGGTTTGTTATGCTCTACTACGTCTTGCACTACTTTTTCTTCTGCAAGTTGCGTTTCATTTTTTAGCATTTCCGAATGAATCTCCTGTTCTTTACTCACAGGTACTGTTAGTTCCTGTTCTACTAGATTTGGAGCTACATCGACAGTATCATTGCCAAAAAACTGCGAAGCGACAAACAACATGCCTACCACACTGGCCGCTACTGCATACCAAATAAACACAGGGCGTTTTTTGTCTTGATTTTTATCAAGTTGAGTCGCTAGCTTATCCCAAGCTGCCGCAGATGGTGCAATCTCTCGCTCCTCCATTTGCTCTCTTATATGGTCTTCTAATTTAATGGGTGCCATTACTTATTTTGTTTTGCTGCGTTAATTTTGTTTGAAGCATTTTACGTGCCTTAGATAACTGTGACTTAGAAGTTCCTTCTGTTATTTGTAACAACTCTGCAATCTCACTGTGCTTATATCCTTCTATTACATACAACACAAATACTGTTTTATAACCATCGGGTAACGTATCTATAAGCAATTGTATCTCTTCGGCTTCTAAAACATCATCAATATAAGTTGCATGTTCTTGTGTGTCTAAAGCGGTTTCGTCTTCAAAATGTAACTTTTTATCCTTACGTAATTGCGAAATAGACTCGTTCACCATAATTCTGCGAATCCAACCTTCAAAACTACCTGAGTTATTAAATGAGTCTAGATTAGTAAACACTTTTAAAAACCCTGTTAACATCACCTCTTCTGCGAGATCGTTATTCTTCATATATTTTCTACACACACCCATCATTTTTGGCGCAAACAATTCAAAGAGTTCATGCTGAGCTCTTCTGTTTCCCTTTGCAGCTTTAGCAATGAGTTTGGTGTAGTTTTTATGTAATGAAATAAGTTTCAATGGTTGTTTGGCTTATGCTTCTATTATTATAGACGTAAGATTTTAAAAAAGGGTTGCCTGAGTTTTTAAATAAAGTTGATTAAACAACCACAATTGACCATAAACCATTGTAAACAAAAGAATTACAAATAACAATATATATATAAAAACTCAATATAGTAGATCACACAAAGCCATCTACTGTAATTTTATTTTTTACTTTTTACGATCTATAACATAATTTACCATCATCATTAGAGAGTCTTTATAAGGAGACTCAGGGAAGTCTGACAAAAGGAGTAAAGCTTTTTGCTGGTACGATCTCATTATTTGCTCTGCATAATCAAGACCTCCATTTTCTTTAACGAAAGTGATTACTTCTTTTACTCGTTTTTTATTTGTGTTATGGTTTTTTACAGAATTGATAAGCCATCGTTTCTCTTTTTCTGAAACATTATTTAACACATAAATAAGCGGCAGTGTCATTTTCTGCTCTTTAATATCTATACCAGTAGGTTTTCCTATGGCAGTATCTCCATAATCAAACAAATCATCTTTAATCTGAAAAGCGGTACCAATGAGTTCTCCAAACGCTCGCATATTTTCTACTTGGCCCTCTGAGGCATTTACAGATTTTGCTCCCATAGCACAACAAGCAGCAATAAGTGTTGCTGTTTTTTGGCGAATGATCTCAAAGTAGATCTCTTCTGTGATATCGAGTCTTCTTGCTTTTTCTATTTGTAGTAATTCGCCTTCACTCATTTCTCTCACTGCGACAGAAATAATCTTCAGCAAATCAAAATCTCCGTGATCTATAGACAGCAACAATCCTTTTGACAATAAATAATCACCAACGAGTACGGCTATTTTATTTTTCCAGAGAGCATTTATAGAAAAGAAACCACGCCTTCTATTACTATCATCTACAACATCATCGTGAACAAGTGTCGCTGTATGTATTAACTCTATAACAGAAGCACCTCTATAGGTTCTTTCATTTACATTGCCTTCATCACACATTTTTGCAATGAGAAAAACAAACATAGGGCGCATTTGCTTCCCTTTTCTATTCACAATATAATGAGTAATCCTGTTCAGTAAGGAAACTTGTGAAGTCATCGATTCACGGAACTTTTTTTCAAAAAGCTCCATCTCCTTTTCGATGGGTAATTTTATTTTTGCTACGGGTTTCATTTACGTTTCAAAGATAGTCAAAATGAAAAGACCCAATATCTAATACATAAGGATATTGGGTCTTTTTAAAATTTCAGAAATAAGAAAATTATACTTTGTTACGGTACAGAGATTTATCTACACAAGCTTTCATAGCTTCTATGTCTAAATCTAGCCCAACAAATTTATTCACCTTATCTGCCATTTCTTGTGGCTTTTCTAAAACATCTTTATAATCTACATAAATTAACTCTACTCCTGGCTCTTTTTCTTTCCAAACTTCTATTTGATTAAGTTGTTCTTGATACGAGTTGAGTAAATTAATAGGGAGTGTTTCTGTATCTTTCCCTATCATTTTTTGCTGCGACTTAACCACTTCGTTTAAATCACGTTTCATAAAAACAATTTTGTAACGGTACTCAGGGTCTATATGCTTTAATAAAGGAGCAACCACTTTTACCACTTTGTTTTGAGCATCACCCATCCATTCATTATCACGGTGAAGTCTCATCACTGGCTCAAACTCATAATACCCTTTTGGGTTACTAATATCAGCCTCACGCTTACCGTCTTGTAAAACAGGAACACCACCTTTATCTAACATCTGCATCATCACCGAAGTTCCACTTCGTGGTAATCCAGACACAAGTACTATTTGATTCTCTCTATATTTATACTCAGCTTTGTCTGATAAGTCTAATGGCTCTGACAACTTTTCTTCAATGTTCTCAAGTGCTTTTTCTACTCTAGGGTACGACTTAGGCCTTAATCTTTCTGCAGTTTGATAAGCCAACTTTGCATTTTCTAGATCTCCCATTTTCTCAAGAGCTTCTCCAAGCGTGTAATGAGCACCAGGAAAATATTTCACTAATTCAATACTTGTCAAAGCAGTTTCTACAGCTTCTTCATATTCACCTAGTCTTATTAAAACTTCTGCAAGTGCTCTATGGTATTTTGCTCTATCCGGCTCATATTTAATCGCCATCTCATACGACTGCTTCGCCTTATCATACTGACTTGTTCTACGATAAATTCTCCCCATTTGAAACCAAATAGCAGGGCTCGGTTTTTTTTCAACTGCAACTTTTAGCAATTTTAATGCTCCATCTACATCTCCCTTCCCTAATAAAATTTGAGATTCAGGAAAATACATAGTTAAATTAAATTCTTCATCTAATTTACGTAGCGTATCTAGATATTCTTGTGCTTTATCAAAGTTAGAAAACTTTAGTTCTATAGTTAAGAGATCCATATAAAAAGGAATCACATCTATTGGATCTGGTTCTTTAACCAACTCTAAAAGTATATCTCTAGCTCTTTCATAATCTTTTTTACCTAAAAAGACCCTTGCCAAGTTATGTTTTAAATCGCATCTGGTTTTAAAAATAGCAGTCTCAATATTCTCTTCAGGCTTTTCTATGTACCCTAGCTCGATAAGCTGTTCCATAGTTTCATTATCAGACAATTGATCTGTTACATTTTCCTTTTCTATCTCACCAAAGTCACCTTCTAGATCATCCCAACTATCAATATAATTTATTTTTTTAGGATCTTTAAAGATATCTAGTGCTACTTTCCCATCCATATCTTTTCCTACTGGCAAATCAAAATGATGCAATATCGTAGGAGCAATATCGATTAATCCAAGTCCGAATATTTTTTCGTTCTTTTTTATATTTGGTCCACTTGCAACAAACATCCCAAACTGTCTATGTTCTAAGGCTGGAGCTGCCGGATATTTAGGCATTTTTATAATTCTATTTGGACCAGACTCAAATCCATGATCTGAAACTACCATAATGGTTGTATCATCATCAACAAGATCCATAGCACGCTCTAACATCATGTCTTGAAACTTATATGCCCCAACCACAACATCTTTATACAGTTCATATTGCCTAGGTGGCACCTCTCTTAATCTTGGTGGGTGATATTTCATAAACCCATGAGAGATGTGGTCAATAAAATCAAAATACACCGCCATAAAGTCCCACTCTGTATTTCGCATTAAATTTGTTGCAGCTGCGTGTATAGACACATTTTCAGCAAATATTTTTGAAAAAGTAGAAATTGACTGATCTTTATCTTGATCTACTTTTGCTGCATTAGGTATAAACGGCAATATATGTTGCGCAGTTACTTCATAAGGTCTTAATCTTAAATCTCTAAGCTGTCCTCTATATTTTAATGGATGAATTGCATTATCATGAATTGGATTTTTTTGCTTAGGATCTTTTTGAATTTTCTGAAATTTTTCGGAAACTACCACTCCATCAATTGGCTCAGCAGGAAAACTTGGCCACCATCCAACAAGGTTACTTTTGTACCCTTTATTATGCAACATATTCCAAACAGCTCTCGTTTTTCTAGAGTTTGTTGTCACCGGCCTCACCCCTTTTAAATCTGGCGCAAGCTCAATAAATCCTAAAACACCATGTTTGTCTGGAGTTTTTCCTGTAGCAACACTTGTCCAAAGCATTGGTGAAAAAGGCGGGTTCATTGTACTCATATTTCCATACACACCGTTTTCTATTAATCGCTTTAAAGCGGGCATTTCACCCTTAGCTATAAGCGGCCAAATAATATCCCAATCAGCAGCATCCCAACCAATTAACAATAATTTATTCTTCTTCTTCATAAGATTTTCCTTTAGTTAATTTATTACGTACCTCACGCCATTCTCTAAGACCTACATCTCCTAGTGCCAGTAGTCCCAAAGACCCTTCCTCAGTAATTTCAACCCGTTTTCCAGGCTGTATTTTTTTTTTATCAGACATATATTTGCTTATATTCTATTAAAGACTTAGTTTTATAGCAAAATTAACAATTTAAATAGATTTCCTATAGAAGGAATTCAATTAAAACACACATTATGAAAAAAAATACTCCTTTGAATTTAGGAAAAAGATTAGCGTCTTATGGTGCTTTAACCATGGCTATCGCAGGTATCTCTGACGCAACAGGTCAAATTACTTACACGGATGTTGATCCTGACGAAACTTTAACAGGTACTCGTTTTCTATTAGACCTTAATGGTGATGCTATCACTGATTTTGAAATTAGTAATGATGGTGTATTTTCTGGAGTAACACCTGGAACTACTGCTAGAATTTACACAAGTAACGATGTTCTAGGAATGAATGCTGGAGGTAACTACAATTACCCATTTGCTTTAGATGAAGGTGAAGTTCTTGACTCTGGAGCATCTACTTGGATTACTAACTCAAACTACCAGACTCTTAACTGGCAAGGTTGTGCATACACTAACAGCCAGTGGTGTGATGGACAAGTTGACAAATATGCAGGTTTAAGATTAAACGTAGGTGGTGAACAATTTTACGGTTGGGTACGTATGGATATTCCTGCTGACGCATCTAGCATTACTATAAAAGACTACGCAGTTAACACGGTTGCTGGTGAAGGAATTTTAGCTGGAGAACAAGAATTAGTTGGTTTTGAAGACATTGCTTTCAATAACTTTGAGCACTTCATTAACAATGACGTCTTAACATTAAAAGCTTCAACTGCACTTGAAAATGTAGTAATTTACAACATTAGTGGACAAGTAGTTCTTAATAAAGCACTTTCTTCTTTAACTGAGACTGTAGATTTATCTGCACAAGCTTCTGGAGTTTATATTGCTAAAGTTACTATTGACGGAGCTGAAAAATCTTTCAAAATTAGTAAGTAATATATAATTTTATTTTTGTTACGGGTTTCATTTACGTATCAAAGATGATTAAAATGAAAAGCCCCAATATCTAACACATAAAGATATTGGGGCTTTTTAATATTTCAGAAATAAAAATCATACTTTGTTACGGTACAAAGATTTATCTACACAACTTGCCATAGCGTCTATATCTAGTTCTAGACCAACAAACTCACTAACTTTTTTTGCCATTTCTTGCGGTTTTTCTAGTACGTCTTTATAATCTACATAAATTAGCTCTACTCCTGGCTCTTTTTCTTTCCAAATCTCAACAATCTTCAATTGATTTCTATAGGCATTATATAATTTTACTGGTAAAACATCTGTATTTTTCCCTGTCATTTTTCTTTGCGATTTAATAACTTCATCTAAATCTCGTTTCATAAAAATAACTTTGTAACGATACTTCATATCCATATAACTAAGCAAGGGAGCTACAATTTTAACAGATGTATTTTTAGCTTTTTCCATCCAAGAATTATCCTTATGTATAGACATTACTTCTTTAAGCTCAAAATATCCTTTTGGATTAGACTCATCTGCTTTTCTTTCATCATCTATTAAAGAGGTTAGCCCCCCTTTATCTAGCATTTGCATCATTAACGAAGTTCCAGAACGAGGTAAGCCAGAGACCACTACAATCTGATCTTTTCTATACTTTAACATATTTTTATCCCTCAATTCAATAGGTGTAGTGATTTTTTCTTCAACATTCTCTAAAGCCTTTTCAGCTCTATGATAGGTTTTAGGTGTAAGTCTTGCTGCTGTTTCAAAAGCAATTTTTGCATTATCTAAGTCACCTAACTTTTCAAGGGCCTTCCCAAGCATATAATGTGCATTTGGATAGTATTTTACTAATTCGATACTTATTAAAGAATGCTCAACACTCTCTTGGTAGTCACCAAGTTCAAATAAAGTTTCTGCAAGTGCTCTATGAAATTTAGCCTTATCCGGCTCTAAATCTATCGCTTGTTCATAATAACATTTTGCTTCATTAAATTTTTGAAGATTAAAATAAGTATTTGCTATTCTATAAAGAATTTCTTGATTGAGGTGTCTCTTCTTTACTTCAAGTAAAACATTTAGCGCCTCAATAAATTTACCTTTACCATTTAATATTTCAGACTCTATGAAGTAAGTATTATAATTTATCTCAGACTTAATCGCTAATTTTTTAAAAATATCAAAGTAATTTTCAGCTTCATCATACTCTTTTTGAGCTAAGCATACATTTAAGATATCTAAATAATAAACAGATTTATCTACAGGAGCATCGGTCTTTGTAAGTTCAATAAGGATGTTCTTAGCATTTTTTAAATCTTTCTTCCCTAAAAGCACTTTAGCTAGATTATGTCTTAAATCACACTTCACTTTTGCTACAGACACCTCCACCTCATCATCAGGCTTATCAATATACCCCAATTCAATAAGCTGTTCCATAGTTTCATCATCGGAAAGAGCTTCTTCTATATTTTCTTTTTCTAACTCTCCAAAATCACCTTCCACATTTTCCCAGCTATCAATATATTTTGGCTGTGTAGGTTTTTCGAAAATATCCAACAACACCTTACCATCCATATCTCTACCAACTGGCAAGTCAAACTGATGTAAAATGGTAGGTGCAACATCAATTAAACTTAGCCCAAATATTTTTTCATTCTTCTTTATATTAGGGCCACTCGCAACAAATATACCGAACTGTCTATGATCAAGCGCAGGTGCTGCAGCCAATTTTGGCATATTTAATATTCTTCTGTTTCCCGACTCAAAACCGTGATCAGACATCACAATGATCGTTGTATCTTCATCTACTAAATCCATTACACGACCTAGCATCATATCTTGAAATCGATAAGCTCCATTTACAGTTTGATTATAGATATCATACATTTCCTGTTCAACTTGGGGATGTTTAGGTGGATGATATTTCATGAAAGAGTGACAAAAATGATCTATAAAATCAAAATATATTGCCATAAAATCCCATTCTGTCTTTCTTAATAGATATGTTGAAGCATTATGTAACGATACATTATGGGATAAAATTTGAGCAAAAGCCAACAAACCATTTGATTTACTATCCTGATCAATTTTAGCAGCATCTGGAATAAATGGTAAAATATGTTCTTTAGTAACCTCAAAAGGATACATCCTAAAATCTTTTAACTCTCCAGTCATTTCTCGTGGATGAATTGCCCCCTCTACAAGCGGTTTTTTATCTGTTGGATCTGAACCTACTTTTTGAAACTTATCTGTTACCACAACACCATTAATGGGCTCTGCAGGAAAACTAGGCCACCAACCTACAACATTACTTTTATAGCCTTCATGATGCAATATATTCCATATCGCTCTCGCCTTTCTTGATCGTGCTGTAACGGGTCTCACCGCTGTTTTATTAGAAACCACCTCAATAAACCCTAGAACCCCGTGCTTATCTGGTGTTTTACCAGTTGCAACAGAAGACCACAACATTGGAGAAAATGGTGGATTCATAGTACTCATGTTTCCATAAACCCCATTCTGAATTAACTTTTTTAGGTTTGGCATTTGACCTTTAGCCATTAATGGACCTATTATTTTCCAATCTGCAGCGTCCCAACCTAATAATAGCGTTTTATTTTTCTTCATTTTCTTTTTTTCTAGTTTCGACTTTTAATTTCCTCCAGGCTGTAAATGCTAGGTCACCATAAGCCAATAAAGCTAATGATCCATTGATAGGTAGTTTTTTATAATCTATTTTTTTTCTATCCATGAGTTTTTTTTTCAAATTTAAATTATTTGTATATATTTATGACAACTTTAACTTAAATACATTTTTTTATGAAAAACAATACTAAAAAAAAATTCTGTACCAAACTAGCTAAATATGGAGCTTTATCTGTAGCAATTGCAGGTGTAGCTGATGCTACGGGACAAGTTGTCTACACAGATGTAGATCCTGATTTTGCCGGAAGTGCTGGATCATCTTTCGCAATTGATTTTGATGGAGATGGAAATGACGACATCACAATTTTACAAGCTAATAACGGTGCCGTTGATATGACACAAGTTGACGCAGGTACTAATGGCGTTGTTGTTAATTCTAGCGGGCCATACTTTTACACTACACCTTTAGCTTCTGGTACATTAATTGACGACTCATCACCATTTAATTCATTTGGATCATTATGCTATGGCGTAGGTTATACAGGTAGTTATTTCTGTGGATCTGGACCAGGGTTTGCTGGTGTTAAGTTTGAAGTAGATGGAGAAACTCACTATGGGTGGATAGGACTTGAATCAATTGACAGTTCAAACTTTACTGTTTTTGATTATGCATACAATCCTGTAGCAAACGAAGGTGTAGAAGCTGGAGACATGACTTTAGGAGTTACCAATCAAGATTTCAATAACTTTGAGCACTTCATTAACAATGACGTCTTAACATTAAAAGCTTCAACTGCACTTGAAAATGTAGTAATCTACAACATTAGTGGACAAGTAGTTCTTAATAAAGCACTTTCTTCTTTAACTGAGACTGTAGATTTATCTGCACAAGCTTCTGGAGTTTATATTGCTAAAGTTAGTATTGACGGAGTTGAAAAATCTTTCAAAATTAGTAAGTAATATATTATTACATAACAAAAGAGCGACTCTAACGAGTCGCTCTTTTGTTTGCTTTTACTTTAAAATAAAAAAACTATTGTTTGTTTGCCAATTGACCGCAAGCAGCATCTATATCTTTCCCTCTACTTCGTCTAACAGTAACAGGAACTCTTGCTTTTTCTAAACTAGAAATATAAGCATCTACCGCAGCATCTTGAGCTTGCTGAAACTTCCCATCATCTATGGGGTTATACTCTATTAAATTCACCTTACAAGGTACGTGAGCACAAAAACGAACCAAAGCATCAATATCTACTTTCTTATCATTTATATCTTTCCAAACTACATACTCATAAGTTATTGCGCGATTGGTTTTTTCATACCAATAAATGAGCGCATCTCTCAAATCATCTAATGTAAAAGACTTAGCAAAAGGCATAATCTCCTCTCTAGTTTCTTGAATTGCGCTATGTAATGACACTGCTAGATTAAATCGCACACCATCATCTGCCATTTTTTTAATCATCTTTGGAACACCAGATGTAGAGACAACAATCCTTTTAGGCGACATACCTAAACCTTCTGGTGATGTTATTTTTTCTATAGAAGCTAAGACATTCTTATAATTCATGAGCGGCTCACCCATACCCATATAGACTATATTAGACAAGGGTATGTTGTGATACAATCTACTCTCTTTATCTATAGCCACTACTTGATCATAAATCTCATCTGGATTAAGATTACGCATTCTCTTAAGTCGTGATGTAGCGCAAAAAAGACAATCTAAGCTACAACCTACTTGAGAAGACACACAGGCAGTCGTTCTTGACTTAGTAGGAATTAAAACCGACTCTACAATAAGACCATCATGAAGCTTAACAGCGTTCTTGATGGTCCCATCGTTACTTCGCTGAATTGAGTCTACTTTAATATGATTAATAACAAAATTAGCCTCAAGATGCGATCTTGTTTCTAAAGACAAATTTGTCATTGCCTCAAAAGTATGAGCACCTTTACTCCACAACCATTCATAGACCTGGTTCCCCCTAAAGGCTTTATCTCCTAATGCTACAAAAAAGTCTCTTAACTCTTCTTTGGTCAACGCTCGTATATCTTTTTTTTCTGAAATCATAACTACTGCAAAAATAGCCTTTTGTGTCGCGAAATACTATAAAAAATGCCCAGATTCAATAAACTTGAATGGGCAGACATTAAAAACTACAATGCTAATTACCTTTGAATTAATATTTTTTTAGTGATTGAAGCCTCACTATCCTCGTCTACAAGCCTTAACAAATAAACGCCTTCAGACAGGTCTGTAACAGAAAGATAATTGAACGTATTTGACATTGTACCACGTAACACTTCTTTACCTAACAAATCATAGAATGAAAAAGACAGATTAGGATAACGACTATTCATTATAGTAATAACATCTGAGGCTGGATTTGGATACACTTCTAATGCACCTACAATTTCATTATCAACAACATTTAATATATTTTGTAATGTGTTTATTGACCTCACTCCAACTCCTTCTGCGTCTAGCCAGTCTAACAATCTTGTATTTTGAGTATCACCAGCATCCCAAGAAGTAGCAAACCTTCCATAGAGGTCATAGTCTTTGTTATTTTCATTGTCTTCACAAAAAGAATTACCGCCATACAATTGGCCAATAACTAAACCGTCTTGATTAAATAAAGGTGAACCAGAAGAACCGCTTTCTGTCGTTCCTATTTCCCAACCATCTCCAGCACCAGAACTTACACCCCCAACTAACCAAACACTTGTTCCGTCTGCATTTTCATGAACTGCTCCACTATCATCTCTAGTGACCTTCATGATATCGCCTTTAGGATGATGAATTCCTACCTCAAATTCGGGTAAGTCATCAGATCGATCCCAACCTGCAAAAGAAACATCCCATGATTGAGGTATATCTGTTACCAGTTCTACTAATGCAAAATCACTTAATGCGTTATTTGCTCTTAATACCGCACCACTCATTGTAAAATTAGTATGTATATCTTCACTTTCTTCTGGCGCAGCACAAATAGGTGTTGGGCTCATCCAGTTAAATCTCACACTCCACATTGCTGGGTCTGAACCTTCGAGACAATGGTTTGCAGTTAATAAATATGGTGTTTTATCTTGTTGTGTATTATTAATTAAAACAGCCGAACATAAAAACCCATTACCTAAATTTAATAACGCTACTGCTTTCTTTACTGCTTCTTTATTAATATCAAAATCTGAACCTACAGAGCAATTAACATCATAGTTACAATCTCCAGAATCATTAAGACCACGTTGAGATGCTAAAAACTTATTAACTTTCCCTAATCGATAGCCGTGAATTATTCCATCTATTTTAAGAACCACCTGCTCTTGAACATGGGCTGGCTCATAATATTCGATATTAATTGATTCTCCTTTTACAAACCAAGAACCAAAAGACCTAGTTGTAGTTACTTTCTCGTTAAAACTACTGGTTACTACATCATCTTTCTCATCATTATACAAGTAGATTGATGTCCCTTCCGGAAGGTAAAACTTATTAAAGTTGACACTTAAATTTAAGGCATCTGGCGAGATTATTTTAGCTCTCCAAATTCGATCACCATTAGCTAAGACTGTCCACTCCCCGAACTCTGACAAATCAAGATCAAGCGATCTCTCAATTCCATATCTCCAAGGAAGACTTTTATCTCGATCATTAATTTGATCCTCCTCACACACCCTTGTAAGGTCTACAGGATCTAACACTATATCTGCTTCTATATTTTCTAAGCCTAAATCCCAACTAATAGGATGTAGCAAGTCTTCGTTCTGAGACAGGCTCACAACGTTATATCCAAATAGTAAAAAAACGAGTAAAATTTTTTTCATTAAAATATTGAACAAGAATAGCTTACAGAAAACTAAAATACCACATTAAATCTAAACTATCAAGTAGAAACTATACTAAACAAAAAAATCCCGATACTGCTATCGGGATTTAAATTAATTAGATAAACTTAGATAATAAGCATGGCATCACCATAGCTGTAAAAGTTATATTTTTCTTTGATTGCTTCTTCATATGCACGTTGAGTGAAGTCGTGTCCAGCAAAAGCAGACACCATCATTAACAAAGTAGACTTAGGTGTATGAAAGTTTGTAATCATACAATTAGCTATGCTAAAATCATACGGTGGAAAAATAAACTTATTAGTCCATCCTGAAAACTCATTTAAAGTATGATTTGAAGAAACTGAACTTTCTAGTGAGCGCATTACCGTTGTACCTACAGCACAAATACGTCTTTTATCAATTAACCCTTGGTTAATTAAATCTACAGTTTCCTTTCCAATATGCATTTCTTCACTATCCATCTTATGTTTTGACAGATCTTCAACCTCAACAGCACTAAACGTACCTAAACCAACATGCAACGTTACTTCCGCAACATTAACGCCTTTAATTTCAAAACGTTTTAATAAATGCTTAGAAAAGTGCAATCCAGCAGTTGGTGCTGCAACAGCTCCTTCTTCTTTGGCGTAGATTGTTTGATATCTTTCTGCATCATCTTCTTCTACATCTCTTTTTATATACTTAGGTAAAGGTGTCTCACCTAGTTCTTTTAATTTATTTCTAAATTCTTCATAAGAACCATCAAACAAAAAACGAAGTGTTCTACCTCTAGATGTAGTATTATCAATAACCTCAGCAACTAATGTTTCATCATCACCAAAATACAACTTGTTCCCAATACGTATTTTTCTTGCTGGATCAACCAATACATCCCAAAGTCTCGTTTCTGAGTTTAGTTCTCTTAACAAAAACACTTCTATACGAGCTCCAGTTTTTTCTTTATTACCAAATAATCTCGCAGGAAAAACCTTTGTATTATTCAAACATAAAATATCATCCTCTTCAAAATAGTCAATTAGATCTTTAAACTTCTTGTGTTCAATAGTCTGCTCTTTTCTATTAAGCACCATTAAACGTGACTCATCTCTGTTTTCAGATGGATATTCTGCTAGTAGCTCATCAGGTAATTCAAAGCCGAAATTAGAAAGTTTCATTCCCATAAATTATTCAATTTTTTGGTTAAAGGTTGCAAATATACAATCTGGCGATAGCCGTTGTCAAGTAAATGACTGTTTATTATTCAATTTTTAGCAAAATACCGAGTTCTTTTAACACTTCCCAGAACTCTGGAAATGATTTTGACACGACATCAGCTTCATTAATAGTAAGTGACGTTTTTAAAACAAGAGGCGCAAAAGCCATTGCCATTCTATGATCTTGATAGGTATCAATAGCAACACCTGCTTTAATAGCTGTTGATTTCTCTAGCATTAGCGAGTTTTCGGTAATATGAACCTGAGCACCAAGTTTCTCCAACTCTACTTTTAGCGCAAACAATCTATCTGTTTCTTTTATTTTTAAAGTATGTAAACCTGTTAAAGTACAAGAGACTCCGAGTCCAAAACACGTGACCGCTATGGTTTGTGCTATATCTGGGGTATTTATTAAATTAAATTCTAGATGTGCTTTTGTGACTTCTGAAATTTTCTGCAGTGTGACACTATCATCTTCATTAAAGATTGTCTCAACACCCAATTCTTGGTAAATATCTGATAAAGCAGCATCGCCCTGTAGACTTTCCTTTTTAAAAGTACTTGTAGTGAGTTTACCAGATTGAGTTAAAGCGATAAGCCCATACAAATAAGACACAGAACTCCAGTCTGACTCTACCCGAATTTTTTTAACACCTGTTATAGCGCCAGGTAAAACCCGTACCACATTATCCTCAAAACCTCCTTCAAAACCTAACTGCTTTAACAATTGCAAGGTCATATTAATATAAGGCACCGATGTCACATTTCCGTCAAGACGAATCTTAAGACCTTCTGGTAAGCTAGGTGCAATGAGCATTAATGCAGAAATATACTGACTACTAACATTTGCTGCAATTGTTACTTCATTAGCTTTTAATTGTTTCCCTCGAATAAGCAATGGTGGATACCCAATATTCTTTACATAAGATATGTCTGCTCCTAAAGCTTTCAAAGCATCTACCAGTAAACCTATAGGTCGCTGCAACATTCTCTTACTACCCGTTAAGGTCACTTCTCGCCCATCTTGAGTTGCGAAATATGCGGTAAGAAAACGCATTGCGGTACCCGCATGACTTACATCTATGAGATTTCCATCAGACGACAAAGCGTTCATCATAGTTTGCGAATCATCACTTGTAGAACAATTTGTGATCTCTATTCCCGAAAAAAGCGCCTGTAAAACAAGTAATCTATTTGCTTCACTCTTAGATCCACCTAATTTTATCGCTGTATTTTCTTTTAAAAAAGAAGTATGTTTTAAATGTACTTTCATTTGTTTTTGTGATCTATCTGTTTGAGTTTAGCCCAAAATTTACCATAACTTATAAAGAGTCCCGCGATGATTCCTGAAAGCAGAGAATAACATACGTTCTTTACATTTAAAAAAGGCTCATAAAAACCTCTAAAAGCCCATTGAATTAAAAACAAAACAACTCCATAAATCAGCCCTAAAATTAGAGCCGATTTAAAAAAGCCTTTGTGTGTTATTACGCGTTTAAACATTATTTCAATTTAGGATTATTTTGATGTCGATCGTGATCTCTTTTAGTTTTAAAGTCTAATTTCTTATCAAAAGAAGCCTGTAAATCTATACCGGTTTGATTAGCTAAACACAGGACAACAAACAATACATCTGCAAGCTCTTCTCCTAAATCTTTATTTTTATCACTTTCTTTTTCGCTTTGCTCTCCATATCTACGCGCTATAATACGAGCTACCTCACCTACTTCTTCTGTAAGCTGCGCCATATTTGTTAATTCATTAAAATAGCGTACTCCGTGTTGTTTTATCCAAACATCTACTTGTTCTTGAGCGTTTTTAATATCCATGATCTATATTTTAGTAAGCACTACTTTTTCTGTTTCCTTTTTTACAATCATCTCAAAAAAGCGCTTAAGGTTTCCATAATCTGCATTTGAAAAAACAGGTTGATTAATCGTACTATCAACAGATAACTGAATCTTACCACCCTTTTCAGATATTACATACTTGTAAGCACCTTTAGTTTCATCTAAAGACACATTAATAGATTCTGGCATCGTCTCGACCTTATATCCTTCAGGCAACGTAATTGTTGCTATAGATCTACTTTGTACAGGATAACCAAAATAAATAGGTAAGTTACGTGTTTCTGCTTTAAATATATTTTCGTCAGAAGCCAAAAACAGTAATGGACTTAGATATAGCTTGTCTCCTATTTCTTCTACAGCAGATGTGTTTTCAAAATTAGTACTGTATTGAGCAGGCTTATATACATCATCCATAAATTTTATAGCGATTTCATCAAGCTCAGTATCTCCTAAATCTTCTTCCATTTGTTTTCTAGTCGCATCCTCTGTAAGACCTTTATAGTTATCTCTAAAACCTGCTGCCTTATGGCCTGTATAACGTTTCTGCATTTTTCCTGAAATGCTATGATCATCATTAATGGTATACATTAACATAGAATTTGTTACTGCTGGTTTACTAGGCACTAAAGGCACCCAAGTAGAACTCCCGTCATTTCTAATAAGTCGTCCTTGCCAGTTAAGCAACTGAGGGTTTAAAATATTTGGTGCACTATCTCTTGTAGCGTCAAGTAGCACAACATTATTTGCTACTTCTACCCCACAAACTACAAAGTTAAAACCATCACGTGTAGGAAAAGTAGAAATCCCATTACTTATTGTACTAACCAGTATTGGGTTTGCATTAATACCAGCTTCTCTTAAAACAGCCACTAGAAGCAAATTAATATCGGCCGCATTACCTTTACCATTCTTATAGGCAGCTCTAATTCCCTCACGTACATAATACCCATAATATTCATCCCAAGTTGTATTTTTCTTAACATACTCAAAAGCAGCGATCATTTTCTCTTCATTGCTTGAAGCATTACCAATGATTTTTGACACTTCATTTTTAAGAAAACCGGTTTTCTGTAGTTCACCACCAAAACCTGAAGATTCATAAATATTTTTACATACATCATCCCAAGAAGTTGTGTAGAAGTTGGCTCCACTATTTGGAAAATTAGTAGAAGAAAGTTCTAATTTTAAACCAGCGATATAGTTATTTATATTTCCAGATAAAGGCTCTCGCTTCATTGATGGAATTCCAGTTTTATCAATAGAATAGATCGTTTCTACAAAGTTAACTGTAGTGTGAATTGTTCCACCGCTTCTAACCTCACCACCCATTCTTCCTGTTCCTTGATTATCAATGTATGAATAATTCATTGATCTATCATTCTTTCTTGTAGCAACTTTAAAGTCAATAAACCCCTTTTGGTGCATCTGATATGAAAAATATTCTGGCGCAGCAAAAGACATTTTATAACGATCTACAGGTATTCTATCTTGTAACTGATACTCATCTATATTATAATAGAAAGGTGATTTTAGCGTGTATTTAATATCTATAACATCACCTGGTTTTACATTAGGCATCGTAAACTTTGTTATTTCAGTATAATCCGAAACTTTCTCTTCAAAGACACTGCTATTCTTTAATTTTTCTTTTTCAACCTTACCATCTACAAGCGAAAAAATTTGTGCTTTTAAACCAAGTACTTCTTCATCATTACTTGTGTTAGTTTGATAAACTCTTATCATTTTAGTAGCATAATCAAATCCGTCTTTATTATAGATTTTAATACGCTCAAACACTTCAGTTTCAATATAAAAACCAGTACTTTCTGTTTGCTTAAACATTGTTTTTTCTTCTCGAAATAAAATAGCAGCATTTGCATCAGGTTCAACAGGGTGTGCTGTCTGTTCTAGTTCTGCAACACTTACTTTTCCGAAATCATATTTCTGAGCGAATAAACTAGTACTACACATAAATGCAGCAAACAAGGTGAGTAAAAAACTATTTTTCATATTGTATTAATTTTTGGTTAGTAGTATTTTGGACTTATCTTTTTTAGCGATTTGTTTAAAAAAGTTTCTATATTCCTCATAAGTTTCTGGAGGATATACACCTTTATTAAGCACTAATTTCCGTGTATATTCAATAGATGCATCTTCTTTCAAAACAGCAGAAATCGTATACGAGCCAAATTGGTTTACAATTTCAACATCACTTGGCAAACTATCTACAGTATAGCCACTAGGTAATACTATATCATACGTATCTACATCTGTAAAACCGACGGAAACTTCTACTTCTCTAGTTCGCTTTTTAAATCTTGGCGGCACATAATCTAGTTGATTAAAAACATTAAGAGCTAAAAGCATATTATCACCTGCAAATGAGGTATAATTAGTGGATATTACTTTTAAATTTTCTGTAAAAACTACAGCTGTGCGATTATTATCAAAGACGATTTCAGAAACCTCTACACCGTTTATATAATCCCATTTTTCTTTGTAATATCGCTCCTGGTTTTCACGAGTTTCCCGATCTAAATGATACACATTGTCATACTGCAAACCTTTAGACACCCTATTAAAACTTGCCTGAATCTCTCCGGTATCAAGAATAAGAATTTTAGCATTATTAGCTTGTAAGTTATCTTCTGTCTCATATGTTTTAGTACGCACTAACTTCCCACCTTCTTCTGTGACAATAAGTACATCACGATTATCATTTGAGTTAGGCACATGCCCAAAAGGAATATCTTGACTTGTACATTCTAACCAAATAAAATCTTCACCATCTGGAATGGCAAGAATCGCGTGATTCCCTTGCATTGCAACAAGGTCATTTGTAAAATCTCGTTCACTGCTATCAGAGTACAAAACGGTATAATACGATGGTACGCCCACAGCTTTTAAAAGTGATTTTGTATAATTTGTGAGTGCCTTACAGTCTCCATAACTCAATCTATCCACCTCACTTGCTGGCATAGGTTTCCAACCACCAATACCAATACTTACATTAATATATCGCACCTTATCTTGAAGGTATTGATAGACAACTCTTGCCTTATCAATATCTGACATTTCTGGAGTAACAAGACTATTTATTTCTGAAATGGTCTCAGCTGGCAATTCTTCTGTTCCTTTTAACAATTGTTCATCCATCCAAGATCCAAACTCATTCCAGGATGCTCCATTACCCATGACCCCTTTAAGCGAGAAAGTTTTTAAACCAAACATCACTTGAGGTGCAAAACTAATAAAGCGAGGTGCGTGATTTTCATAAGAAATTGCTGGAAGCATTGTCGCCGTAAACGTTATTTGAGATGCGCCTTCTTCTACATTTATATTATAGGATTCTAGATTTGATTTTTTGAAATCCGGCTTATTTTCTGGATCAAAAAACAAGGTATAAACGCTTTTTTCTGTACTTGAAGCATACCCACCTATAGGGTACCATCTTGGCAAAAAAGCAGTGGTATTTGATTTAACTTCTGAAATAAAAGTAGCAGTATATGGATATGACTTAGGAATATGATTGACATACAACCTTCTGTTATCAGTATACAACGAAAAACCATCTGCAACACTCACATCATTAAAATCACGTTTTTTATAATGCTCTATCTCTTTTCCAAAGGCATCATATATTATGAGTTCAACATTTTTTATTACTGTATGATCGTCATAAAAAAGATATGAATTCACCTCATCATCACCACTGTCATTTAAAACTGTAATAGTCCTAGATCTTTTAGTGGTCATTTGACTAGGTTTAGTAACATCTACAGTAATCAACTCTTCTCTAACAACACTGTTAGATTTATTAGTCAAAGCGCTGTCTAACGTTAAAAAAGAAAGGGAGGGGTCTTGAGCATAAAGATTAAAACTCAATAATAATAAAAAGGCGTATTTCATCTAAAAAAATCTAGTTTCCAAATTAACAATTATAATTTAATTAGGAAAATCATTCTTTGTTTTTTGTATCAATCAGCAGTGTTACTGGGCCGTTATTTATTAGACTTACATCCATCATTGCACCAAACTGTCCTGTTTGTACTGCTGTGCCTAACACTTCAGACATTTGACTCACAAATTGCTCATACATAGGTGCTGCAAATTCTGGTCTGGCAGCTTTTATATAAGAAGGTCTATTGCCTTTTTTGGTAGCCGCGTGAAGTGTAAACTGACTTACCACTAACGCTTCTCCTTTAATATCTTTTAAAGAAAGATTCATCACCCCTGCTTCATCTTCAAAAATTCGAAGATTTGATATTTTATTGGTAAGCCATAAAATATCTTCTTTTGTGTCTGAGGCTTCTATACCAAGAAGTATAAGCACTCCCTCTGCTATTTCAGAAATCACAACATTAGCTACAGCAACAGATGCCTGTGACACTCTTTGCACGACTACTCTCATGGTTGCGGCGGGGTGTTTTTATCGTATATATCTTTTCTAAAATGCTCTTCATCACCTTGCATGATCTGCAAATAACTTTTATAACGCGACCAGAAAAGCTCGTCATTTTCAAGCGCATCTTTAACAGCACATTTAGGTTCTTCTACGTGGATGCAGTTATTAAATTTACAGTCTTGTTTTAAAGCAAAAAACTCTGGAAAATATTGATCTAAATCTTCTTTTTCTATTTCTACAACACCAAAACCTTTTATTCCTGGAGTGTCAATTATTTGAGCACCCCAAGGCAAATCGTACATTTCTGCAAAAGTAGTAGTATGCTGGCCTTGCATATGTTGTGTAGATATTGCAGTTGTTTTAATTTTTAATGTATCTTCTAAGGCGTTTGCCAAGGTAGATTTACCCACACCACTATGACCAGAAAACATAGAGACTTTACCAAGCATCATCTCTTTAACTTTGTCAATATTTTTTCCGGTTACCGCCGAAATACCCAAACACTCATACCCTATCTCACGGTACATTGCCGCTAGATATTTTATTTCGAGTGTTTCATCTTCATTATAAGTATCTATTTTATTAAACAACAAGACTGCTTTAATTTTATAAGCTTCTGCCGTAACTAAAAAACGATCTATAAAAGACGTAAATGTAGGTGGATTGTTTAATGTGACAAGTAAAAACGCTACATCTACATTACTTGCAATAATGTGCGTTTGTTTTGAAAGATTTACAGATTTACGAATTATGTAGTTTTCTCGCTCTTCAATATCACTAATTATTCCGATCTCCTCATCCCCTTTTTGCTCTACATCAAAGCTCACATGATCGCCTACCGCAACAGGATTTGTACTCTTAATCCCTTTAATTCTAAATTTGCCTTTAATACGGCATTCATAGAATTTACCTTCCTGAGATTTAACAGTATACCAACTTCCAGTAGATTTATAAACAGTGCCTTTCATTACTGCAAAATTCTGAAAATTAAATGGTTTTTTGTTTTCTTTTTGTAGTTAGTTTTGCTTCTTTTAAAAATTTAAACAACTTAATTATGAAAAAAATTATTTTAATCGCTTTTTCAGCAAGTATTTTTGCTTCAAAAGTATAAGTTCAGGTCTATGAATTTCAGACAGTAACAGTTGTAGAATCTATTATCCCTAATGGTGTAGGAAGATCTAGAATGATTTCTGTCAATGAAACTAGAGACTATAAAGAATTTACTTCTACAAAGTCTGAAGAAGACAACGGAAGAAACAAATCTGATCGTGGAGATATAAGAGTAAAGGGGTTTGACGAAACAAAGCTTTTAAATTTCTTTAACATTGGCGGTATCCGTTTTCAAAATATTGCCGCTAACGATGCGATTGTAACTTCAAAACTAAACACTATGTCTGAAGAAGGTTGGGAACTCGCATTTGTAAACAGTGGTGTAGAAAGTTATGGTGACAAAACAGACAAAAATGGTATCTATATAACAAGGTACATCTTTAAAAGAGTAAAATAAGCCATTATAGACAAACAGAATAAGTATAAAAATCTCAGTTGGAATATTCCTCTGAGATTTTTTTTTGAGAAGCAAAAGATATTAAGGAAATAACAACTGTCCTACATTAGTTACAGAAACATCAACCTCTGGTGGTCTATTTAAGGATATCACATCACCTATCCCTCGAACTACTCCTTTTATAGACTGTATTGGGTGAACAATCATATCGTTTCCTGCTGCGTGAAATACGTTTAAATGTTGTATTATTAAATCTTCTCCTTCAAAACGAGGAATCTCATCTGAAAAAAGAATAGTTGCGTTTTCTGCAATACCAGAAATATCAAACAAACTAAAACCATTTGCAGAAACCGTTAAACGATCTACAACAACATCTAAAATAAAATTTCCAGATTTCCCCTCATCGATAACACCAACATTTGTATTACTAGTTAGCTCGAGGTTTTCAAAATGCAATTGATTTAGTGAGGTCACTGGGTTTCTAGAAGCACTTCTAATATGGGTTAACGTAGGTGTTGTAACAGTGATTCTCGTTACATCATACGCTCTCGTAAAATTACATTTATTTAAGTTTTTCAACCTTAAATTTCCATCTGCCTCAACCACAACACTAATATCGTCTAGCAAATTGCTCCCTGTATGCACAATTACTTGATGAGAATCTCCTTGCTTAATATCTAAAAAAATATCATCTTCTACCGTTACGCGCGTAAACGGAGCAACTTCTACTGGTACTTCTACCATATCACCAACCGTTTGCACACAGTCCCAAGCATTTTCATTATCACATGATTGTAGTAAAAAAAATGCTGCAAATAGTATTATATAATTTCTCATAGTCGTATTCCTAATCCTAATTCTATTGTTTCTGCATTAAACCCATGTGCTCTTACCGTACCTACTGCAAACCATTTTTCTGACATATAATATTTTACACCTGCTCTAACATAAGGTACATTTTCATAACCCGAAGGATTATAAACATAATAAGCTAACTGGGTGGGTATTCCTATTTTATTCATCCTAAATTCATGCCCTAAAAAAACACCTACTCGCTTATAATCGACATCTGGATCTATGTCTCGATCTGGAAATGCTAATGCAGTATACTCAATATGCCTTTTTAAAAACTCTGAAGCAATAACATCTACTCCTAGCTGGATTGAATGCTTATAACTCAAACGCTTATCTACAAAAGTAGAAAGCACAAAAAACGGATGTTGTCCCAAACCTATATAATCGCTCTCATTTATCCCACCTCTTACTACAAGATTAAACCTTAAGGGCTCGGTATATTTCTCATATTCCACACGCTCTTTTATTTCTACTGGCTGGTCAGAAAAATCATAGGTAAGCCCCACACTAGTAGAAAATACATTTGTCCCTGTATTTGGAGACTTAACTCCTCCGTTAGAATGATGCAATAACAACACACCTGCCCGAAGTCCCAGATTACCCACAAGCTTTGGCTTTACATACTGAAGTCCTATTTGTGTAAAACCTGTTAGATGACTTCCGTAGGCTACGTTTTTAAAGTTTGTTTCAATATCAAAGGGCATTGTATTATAATTTATCCCTTCGCCTATTCGTAACTGAAGATTTCGGTTTAAAAAATAAAAATTATAATGAAAACCTACGCTGTAATTTTTACCAAGCACGCCATAGTTAAAATCTTGATACAGCATAGAAACACCCCAATCTGGGTAGTTGTATTCTTGCTCCCATCTTTTAGCACCTGTAGTACGCACATTATAACTTAACATAAGCCCAGCTGGATGTGCATGTATTAAATCTGTTACTGTTTTATTATGCTTTAAAATACTGCCGTAGTGATAATCTATAGCTAGATAATCATTAGTTTCTCGCTCTTGCGAAAATGCGCCAAGCGTGACTAATATTAAAACAAAAAACAACCGTAATCTCATCAAGAAAAATTATAATTTACAAACAGCAAAACATTAATTATTGTATCCAAAACGACGTAATTGTCTGTCGTTACTTCGCCAGTTTTTATTAACCTTCACATACGTTTCAAGATGTATTTGTTTTCCGAAGAATTTCTCTAAGTCTTTTCGCGCTTCAACGCCTACTCTTTTTAGCGCAGCTCCTTTATGACCAATAATAATTCCTTTTTGTGTATTACGCTCTACCATAATAATACTACGGATGCGAATTATATTTTCATCTTCAAAAAACTCCTCAGTATCGATCTCAACAGAATAAGGAATCTCTTTTTTATAATGCATTAGTATTTTTTCTCTAATAATCTCATTAACAAAAAAACGCTCTGGCTTATCTGTCAACTGATCCTTAGGGTAAAATGGAGGTGACTCTGGTAATAACTCAATAATATGATTAAAAACCTCTTGTACACCAAAATTTTCTAGTGCCGAAATAGCAAATACCGTTGCATTGGGCACTTTTGCTTGCCAGAATGTTAAAGCTTCACCTAACTGCTCTTCATTTCCTTGGTCTATTTTATTCAGTAATAATAAAACTGGAATTTTTGCATTGGTTATTTTATCAAAAAACTTTTCGTCTTTTAAATCCTTTTCACCTAACTCAACAAGATACAAAAGCACATCTGCATCTTCAAAAGCAGACTTTACAAAATCCATCATACTCGCCTGTAACTCGTAGGCTGGTTTAATAATACCTGGCGTATCACTAAGCAACATCTGAAAATCTTCTCCGTTTACAATACCTAAAATACGGTGTCTTGTAGTTTGTGCTTTACTTGTAATAATAGAGAGACGTTCTCCTACAAAAGCATTCATTAATGTGCTTTTCCCTACATTGGGATTCCCTATTATGTTTACAAAACCTGCTTTATGTGCCATTTTATACTTTTTTGCAAAGATAACCTAAATTAAAAATAGATAAAGATAACATTGCTAGAAAGCCCAACAGATTAGTTACCTCATCATTTAATAACAATAAAAACGAGTTGTATACTATATAAAAACACTTTTACCAACATTAATAATTTCTTTTTCAATTTCTAATGTCGGGAAAATTTCAGCATAAAAATATTAAAATATAAAAACTGTTAAACTTTGTTTAAGCTTAATTCGATTTTATTAAACATTATATGTCTTGCATTCAGAACAAATAGCCCTACCCTTGATAGGCCTTTAAAAAAATGATATGTTTGGTATATTTAAAAAAAAGAGTGAATTAGAAAAGCTAGACTCTCAATACAAAAAACTACTTAAAGAAGCGCACACCCTTTCTACAACCAACAGAAAGTTGAGTGATGAAAAAATGAGCAAAGCAGATAGCATCGCTAAAAAAATAGAAGCTTTAACCTAATCAAAATGAGTTCAAAAAAACCCGATAATGTAGTTTTCAATTCCGAAATAAACAAGTACGATGCATCTTTAAAGCCTTACCCGACAAATCTAGGCGCACCAAGCATCAAGATCCCTGATACAAATGCTTGGAAAAACAGAAACGTTGCAAATGTAAATCATCAACTCAAAACTAGATTTGATGCTTTAAAAAAGGAGTATGAAGCAATGCTTGAAACACTTGAGTTTAATCAAAAGATATTCAATTCGAAATTCTCATTTGAGCCTATCGTTGGTCAAACATACCATCTCTACCTTAGGGAAGATCAAACTCACTTTCTATCTGTACTAGCGCCTACAGAGTGTTCTTTTAACTATCAAGGCAGCTATTATCTTAATGCAGAACAATTATGGCAAAAAACAACTATCTAAAAGAACTACAATTAGAAGATCGAACTTTTACAGCACGAGAACTAGATCGTATCATAGAAATGGCTTGGGAAGACAAAACCCCTTTTGAAGCGATTACGTTTCAATTTGACGTGACAGAAAAAGAAGTCATCACTCTAATGCGGCGCAATCTTAAAGAAAGCAGTTTTAAAAGATGGCGTAAACGAGTAAATAGTGGCGTAAGTCAAAAACATTTAAAGAAAAGAAACAGTCAAATAAGCCGTTTTAAATCTACGCGCCAAAAACAAATTTCAGGCAATAAAATTAGTAAGCGATAAGATTCATTGTCTTTCAAAAATTTTAAAAACAAGTATTATTTCCGAAGAACTATAAATTGAAACCTATTTTCAGTTTTATTTCCTAAATTTTAAAACGAAAACTAAAAAAAATTTGTTCTTTTAAAAAAAAGGGTTAGATTCGTACCATACAAAACGTATAATGAACAACAACGCTACATTTTTTAATTTTTGGTATTTCTATTTTACAGAGAGATCGGGAATTGCTATGTAGATATTTATCATATTTATTATTTAAATCCCGAGCAATTTGTTCGGGATTTTTTTTATTTAAAATTTAAAACCATGAGTTTAAGAATCGCCATCCAAGGAATAGAAAGTTCGTTTCACGATCTAGCTGTACAACAGTTATTTCCAGATACCGAAATCACACTTGTACCTTGTACATCGTTTAAAAAAGTGACCATCGCTTTAGAACAAAACAAAGCAGATCTAGGTGTTATTGCAATAGAAAACACGATTGCTGGGTCTATATTACCCAACTATCAACTTATTGACGATGGAGATTTTCAAATTCTAGGCGAAACCTTTTTAACGATAGATATGTATATGATGGCCTTAGCCGGACAATCTATCCATGATATAGACGAGGTACACTCTCATCCCGTAGCTTTACAACAGTGTAGCGAATACCTTTTAAAGCTACAACCTCATTGTAAAATTATTGAAGGAAAAGACACGGCTTCTGAAGCTCAAAAAATAAAACAATTAGGCCTTAAAAACGTAGCAGCGATTGCAGGTAAACAAGTAGCAGAAAAATATGGTTTAACTATCTTAGACAGAAAAATACAAACAATAAAAGAGAACAAAACGAGGTTTGTAGTTTTAAGTAAAAATGCAGGAAAAAGTGATGGATACAACAAAGCTTCATTACGTTTTGAACTAGGCCACGAAATTGGGAGCTTATCAAACGTACTCCAAATTTTAAACACCTTTAATATTAACCTTACTAAAATACAGTCGTTTCCTATTGAGGGACAACCTTGGCAATATTCATTTTTTATTGATGTTCTCTTTGAAGATTATGAATTATTTCAAGAAGTAATTACAGTACTTACTAAAGCGGTATTAAAACTTAAAGTACTCGGGGCTTATAAACAAAACCTAAGCAATCAACCATATAACATTTCAGATAACAAAGAGCTTTTTCAAGAAGTTATTATAGCAGACTAAATAAAAAAAAACAATGGAAAATAAAAAAGAACTTAGAACATGGCTTAACAAAATGGAGTTAGCACACCCATTAGTTATCGCAGGTCCTTGCAGCGCAGAGACAGAAGATCAATTATTGAAAATCGCGCATCAATTAAAAAACACAGATGCTACGGTTTTACGTGCAGGTATCTGGAAACCACGTACACGCCCAGGTAATTTTGAAGGTGTAGGCGCACTTGGTTTAAAGTGGCTACAACGTGCTAAAGAAGAAACTGGAATGCTCACCACGACTGAGGTTGCTAACGCAAACCACGTAGACCTTGCCTTAAAACATGATGTAGATATTTTATGGATTGGTGCTCGTACAACGGTGTCTCCTTTTATTGTTCAAGAAATCGCAGAAGCATTACGTGGTACAGATAAAACAGTACTTGTAAAAAACCCTATCAATCCAGATTTATCACTTTGGCTTGGTGCTGTAGAGCGTCTCCATACGGCAGATATAAATAACCTAGGAGTAATACACCGCGGATTTTCTGCTTACGAGAAAAACAAATACCGAAACAACCCAGAGTGGCAAATACCTATTGACTTACAGGCAAGATTTCCAGATCTTCCTTTAATTTTAGATCCCTCACATATTGCAGGGCGTAGAGATTTAATTTTTGACTTATGCCAGACTGCGCTAGACCTTAATTTTGACGGCCTGATGGTCGAGACACATTATGACCCAGACAATGCATGGAGTGATGCAGCCCAACAAATTACACCAGATACATTAGACAAAATGACGGTAGATCTTAAAATTAGAGAGAAAGTTGGTAACGAAGTAGAATACACAAACAAGCTGAATACACTGAGAACAAAAATTGATGTGATGGACCATCAACTCTTAGATGCTTTAGGTAAGAGAATGAAAATTGCAGACGAGATTGGTACATTAAAAAAGAACCAAAATGTTGCTATATTACAAACCAAACGATGGAATGAAGTACTTGGTAAAATGATACTAGAAGGTGAAGAGCATAAATTAAGCGAAGAGTTTATTTTAAAAATCTATAAAGCCATCCACCAAGAGTCTATTAATCACCAACAAAAAGTGATTTCTAGTTAATTAACCTTCAAAGGAAACTAAATTCCAAATCTCAAAATAAGAAGCATGACTTACTATGCTTTATTATTTTAGGGTTTGGAATTTTCTTTTTTAAAATATTTTAAAACTCGCAATTACTGCAAAGGTTTATTTCTGCTGCGATCATAAAGAACAATACTTCCCGCTATAGCCACATTCAAGCTAAACTCAGACTTAAACTGAACCAAAAAATGTGATTTATCTATCGCCTCTTTAGTAAGACCGTGGTCCTCTGCACCTAACAAATAGACACATCTACGAGGATGATTAAAATCTTCTAAGTTTTCTGCGCGATCATCTTTTTCTACTCCTACTATTCTCACCCCTTTAGGCAAATGCTCAAAAAAATCATCGAACGATTTGTAGTGAAAATAAGGCATAGATTTTACCGCGTTGTGCGTATCACTTGCTTGATTTGCGTAGCGTTTACCTATCGTAAAAATATAACTTGCCCCCATATTTTGCGCGGTACGCCATAAAGCTCCAAGATTTGCTGGTGTTTTACCATTCATTATCCCGATTCCAAAATAGGTGGTTGTAAAATTATCTGGTTGCATTACTCAAGGTATCAATAGATTTAATGAGCAAAAATACAAAACTTGCAATGCATACCTACTCCTCAAAAATAAGTTTCATAATTCGTTTAATTAAATTGGACCAAACCATTTTTCAAATAAAAAAAATGCCTAATTTTAACTTATGTTATACATTATATTATCCATCCTTCTTGCCGTATTTATCCTTTACGCATTTACTAGAAGCAAAAAAAAATCTCAAGACCGAGCCGTTAATGATTGGCATACGTTATTAAAAAAGCATGTGGATTTTTATAAAAGACTAGATAAAAAACAGCAGGCACATTTCAGAAAAAGAATGCAGTTGTTTCTTGACGAAATCTATGTAGAAGGTGTAGAGATAGGTCTTACAGAACTCGACTACGTTTTAGTGGCTGCCAGTGCCGTAATTCCTGTTTTTGGTTTTGGAGAGTGGCACTACAACAACCTTAGCGGCGTGCTTATTTACCCGGATAGTTTTAATGAAGATTTAAAATTTCATGACAGTGCCGCAGACAAACGTATTCTTGGAATGGTGGGCACAGGGCAGTTTGAAGGTCAAATGATTTTAAGTAGAAAAGCCCTACATCACGGTTTTAATAATAAAACAGACAAACTAAACACAGGCATTCACGAGTTTGTACACCTTATTGATAAAACAGATGGCCTTACCGATGGATTGCCAGAACGACTTATACCTTATGAGTATGCCATGCCTTGGCTTGCCCTGATGCACAAAGAGATGGAAGCCATAAATAAAAACGAATCAGACCTCAGGTCTTATGGAGGTACTAACCAACAAGAATTTTTAGCCGTAGCGGCAGAATACTTTTTTGAAAGACCTAAATTATTAAAAAGAAAACTACCCGAATTATACAAAATGCTAGAAGATTGTTTTCAATCTGAAACATACACTTAAAAAGCCCGTAAATTTGGAAACAAACTGACAAATATCATATCTTTAAAAGTCCTTTATCAGCACCTTTGCTGAGGAATTTAATAAGTTATGGAAAATTGTTTTCATTGTGGCGAAGAATGCCGTGACACCACCATTATTCACGAAGAGAAACACTTCTGTTGTATGGGTTGTAAAACGGTATATGACATTCTTAACGAGAATGATCTCACTTATTACTACGCATTACAATCTACCCCAGGACAAACACCAAAAACCTTTGAACATTCATTTGATTTTTTGGACAATCAAGACATCGTTGAACAACTCATAGAATTTAACGAGCAAGAAACTCAAATTGTCTCATTAATAATCCCAAAAATTCATTGTAGCTCGTGTATTTGGATTCTCGAAAACTTAGATAAATTACATCCAGGGGTGAAAGTTGGGATGGTCAATTTTCCAAAAAAATCGGTACGTATTACCTATGACGCTAGCCAACTTAGCTTAAAAGAACTTGTCTTACTACTCAGTAAAATAGGTTACGAGCCTAATATTTCGTTAGAAGATTTCAACAAAAAAGAAAAGAAAATAGATCGAAGTCTAATTTACAAACTAGGTGTTGCTGGTTTTGCCTTCGGAAATATTATGTTTTTATCATTTCCGGAGTATTTTGAAGTAGACGAATTCTGGCTTGATAAATTTAAAATCATCTTTCGCTGGCTTATGTTTGCTTTCTCATTGCCTGTGGTTTTTTATTCTGGAAGAGACTACTTCACCTCTGCATATAAAGGCTTGCGATCTGGCATCTTAAATATTAACGTACCCATCGCCATTGGTATTTTAGTCCTCTTTTTGCGTTCTACTCTTGAGATTATAATGGATTGGGGCACAGGTTTTTTTGACAGTCTTGCTGGGCTTGTCTTTTTCTTATTGGTAGGGAAGTTTTTTCAGCAAAAAACATATTCATTCTTATCTTTTGAGCGAGACTACAAGTCGTATTTCCCTATTGCTGTCACGCAGTTAGTGACCAATGACACCGCAACCACTTCAGAAAAACAAACTCAGGTATACGCATTAAAACCTGGCGACCGCATATTGATACGCAACCAAGAACTTATACCCACAGATGGAATATTAATAGATGGAAATGCTCTTATAGATTATAGTTTTGTGACGGGCGAAGCAGAACCTGTTCATAAAACAAAAGGCGATAAAATTTTTGCAGGAGGTAAACAACAAGCAGGGATTATAGAAATGGAAATCACAAAAGCTGTTGAGCAAAGTTACCTCACTCAATTGTGGAATAATGAAATTTTCAGCAAAAACAAAAGCACATCTTTTAACACCCTGACAGACCAAATAAGCAGACGATTTACAATTGCCATTTTAAGTATTGCAGTAGTAGCAAGCTTGGTTTGGGTTTTTATAGATTCTGCCATTGCTTTTAATGTATTTACAGCTGTACTTATTGTCGCTTGCCCTTGTGCTATAGCATTAGCAGCTCCGTTTACTTTAGGAAATATGCTCCGTATTTTTGGAAAGTTTAAGCTATACTTAAAAGACACCACGACCATCGAACAAATGGCGCAAATAGACATGGTTGTGTTTGACAAGACAGGTACTTTAACAAAAAACACAAAAGATCTTATTACCTATCAAGGCATTACCTTATCAGAAAACGAACAAAAAGTACTCACTAGCACTTTAAGAACTTCAAACCACCCTTTAAGCAGAGCACTATACAACCTACTTAAAGACAATGACATTTATACACTTGATGATTTTAGCGAAGAAGCTGGTAAAGGGATCACCGGAACTCATAATACTACTACAGTAAAAATAGGAAGCCACTCCTTTGTTGAGAACAAAAAACAACTTGACAAAAACGTAAAAGACACTCAAGTACATATTAGCACAAATAACGAATATAAAGGATGCTATATTTTTAACAATACTTATCGAGACGGTATGCAACAGTTGTTTGCCCAACTTGACAAGACAGTAGACTTAATGATTCTTTCGGGTGATAATGATGGCGAACAAGCGTATTTAAAAACACAACTGCCAGCTTCTGCTCAATTAAAATTTAACCAAAAACCAAAAGACAAACTCGAGGTCATTAAAAGCCTTCAAGAAAAAGGTCATAAAGTGATGATGGTTGGAGACGGATTAAATGACGCAGGTGCCTTAGCACAAAGTGATGTTGGTATTTCGGTTTCAGAAGATGTAAACGTGTTTTCTCCAGCTTGTGACGGAATTATAGATGCTAGTAAATTAAACCAACTAGCTCACTATCTATCCTTATCTCGAAAATCTATAGGGATCATTAAACAAGCATTTATCTTTTCTTTATGCTATAATCTTATAGGTTTAGGTTTTGCAGTTACTGGGCATCTAGCACCTGTAGTTGCAGCCATACTTATGCCTTTAAGCTCAATAAGTATTGTTGTATTTACAACCATTGCTACACACATATTAAGCAAACAAACAAACGCTTAATTTTTAAGTGGTTTTCAAGGCTTTCTTTTACTTAAAACTGACAAAAGTCATATTTTAAGAGACCGCTTAAAATTAATTTTACAACATATATTAAAAGAGGTATGAGTATCATTTATGTTTTACTTACGGTTAGTGTGATTATTGCAATTGTTTTTTTTGTTGCATTTGTTTATTCGGTGAAAAACGGACAATATGACGACACCTACACACCATCTGTAAGGATGCTTTTTGACGATGAGACCGTCAAGCCTAAAAAAAGTGAAAAGAAAAAAATTACATCAGAAAATAAACCAACCAGTAATTAATCAACTATGCAAACAGAACAGTTTCACTACGATAATAAGATCGTAAAAAAGTTTTTGTACGCCACCATTTTTTGGGGTCTTATCGGGATGAGCGTAGGGCTACTTCTAGCTTTTATGTTTTTATTTCCAAACATCACAGATGGTATTTCTTGGCTAAGTTTTGGTCGTTTACGTCCATTACATACTAACGCCGTAATCTTTGCCTTTGTAGGTAATGCTATTTTTGCGGGAGTATATTATTCTTCTCAACGACTTCTTAAAGCACGTATGTGGAAAGATTGGTTAAGTCAACTTAACTTTTGGGGTTGGCAAGCCATTATTGCTGGTGCTGCAATCACACTACCTTTAGGTTACACTAGCACAAAAGAATATGCAGAATTAGAATGGCCATTTGATATTGCCATTGCACTTATCTGGGTAGCTTTTGGAGCTAACTTAATTGGTACAATTTTAAAAAGAAGACAGCGCCACATGTATGTCGCTATCTGGTTCTATCTTGGAACTTTTGTAACCGTTGCTGTATTACACATTGTAAACAGTATGGCACTGCCGGTAAGTATTTTTAAAAGTTATTCTGCTTATGCTGGTGTACAAGATGCGCTGGTTCAATGGTGGTACGGTCACAATGCGGTTGCATTTTTCTTAACAACACCTTTTCTTGGATTGATGTACTACTTTGTACCTAAAGCAGCCAACAGACCTGTTTATTCTTACAAATTATCTATCGTCCATTTCTGGTCATTAATATTTATTTATATCTGGGCTGGACCTCACCACTTACTATACACTGCATTACCAGAATGGGCACAAAACTTAGGGGTTGCTTTTTCTATAATGCTACTAGCACCTTCTTGGGGAGGTATGATTAATGGTTTATTAACCTTACGTGGTGCTTGGGATAAAGTACGTACCGATCCTGTTTTAAAATTTATGGTAGTAGCCATCACTTGTTATGGTATGGCCACTTTTGAAGGGCCAATGCTATCCTTAAAAAATGTAAATGCAATAGCCCACTTTAGCGACTGGATTGTAGCACACGTACACGTTGGAGCCTTAGGTTGGAATGGATTCTTAACCTTTGGTATGATTTACTGGATGGTACCTAGACTATTTAAAACAAAGTTATGGAGCACCAAACTTGCCAATGCACATTTTTGGATAGGAACCCTTGGTATTATTATGTATGCACTTCCTATGTATGTGGCAGGTTTTGTACAAGCTTCTATGTGGAAACAATTTAATCCAGACGGAAGACTTACAAGCACATTCCTTGAAACACTAAACGCTATTGTACCTATGTACTGGATGCGTGCCATAGGTGGAACAATGTTTATCTTAGGAGCATTCATACTTCTTTATAACATTATCATGACTATTAGACAAGGTAGTGAATGTACTGATGAATTAGCAGAAGCTGCTCCATTAGAAAAAGTAACCAGAAAACGTACTTCAAAAGAAGGATACCACACTTGGTTAGAAAGACGCCCTGTAAAACTGACCATTTTTGCTACGATTGCAATTCTTATTGGGGGTATGGTTCAAATTATACCATCATTAATCGTAGACGATTATGTACCGGTTATCTCTACAGTAAAACCATATACACCACTAGAGCTTGAAGGTAGAGACATCTATATTAGAGAAGGTTGTGTGGGTTGTCACTCACAAATGATTAGACCTTTTAGAAGTGAGGTTGAACGCTATGGTGAATATTCAAAATCTGGAGAATATGTGTATGACCATCCATTTTTATGGGGTAGTAAACGTACCGGACCAGATTTATTTAGAATTGGTGGTAAATACAGTGACAACTGGCACTTAAACCACTTCTACGATCCGCAGAGTACAAGTTCTGGTTCTATTATGCCTTCTTATAAGTGGCTTATTCAAGCAGACTTAGACAAGAGTATGACAGAGAAGAAAATGGAAGTAATGGTTTCTTTAGGTGTACCATATACACAAGAAGAAATTGATGGTGCTCAAGCATCAATGACCGCTCAAGGAACTCAAATAGAAGAGAACCTTAAGTCTGATCCAGACTTTGTAAAAACATATGAAGCGGACAAAAAATACGCAGAAGAAAACGGAGAAGATTTTACTGAAATGCGCGATCGTGAAGTAGTAGCTATCATAGCCTACTTACAACGATTAGGTACAGACATTAAAATTAAAACCGGAGAAGAAACAACCACTAACTAAATCTATTCGATATGTTGAAATATATAAAAGGTAATTTAGAAAACATAGACGGGGTAGCCATCTATCCTATGATTTCTTTAGTCATATTCTTTGTCTTTTTTGTGGTACTCTTTTGGTGGGTGTTTACTGCCAAAAAAGAACACATTGCAGAAGTAAGTAATATCCCATTAGAAAACAATAACCAAAACGAAGACAACCTATGAAAAGTGCAGCATATTTAAGAATTGTAGGATTTGCAATCGTAGGATATTTTGTCCTTGACTTTGCAGGCTCAACTGGCGAAACTTCTATTTTCACAGAACAACCTTGGCTCTGGATATTACTAGCTGTCATTATGCTATTTTATATAGCGGGTGAGATCATTGTATCAACACTAGGGAGTATTCTTTATAGAACACTTAGCCCAGAACAACAATTGGCTTATGATAAGGATGAAGCCCTAGAAAAAGCCAACCAATTTAAAGGCATTAAGGAAGCCTATAAAAATCTGTTGGGTAGCAAACCTATAGAAGAAGAAGCGACTATTGTATTAGATCATAATTATGATGGTATTCGCGAACTAGACAACAAGCTTCCGCCATGGTGGGTGTACGGTTTTTATGCTTCTATCATTTTTGCCGTAGTATATTTAGTACGTTTTGAGGTATTAGGAGGCGAAAACCAACACGAAGAATATCTAGCCGCTGTTGAACAAGCAGAACTAGATCTTATTGAATATAAAAAAACAGCAAAAGACTTAGTAGATTTTGAAACTGTTGAACTGCTTACAGAAGCAAGTGACCTAAATGCAGGTAAAGCTGTTTTTACAAGCAATTGTATTGCTTGTCATAAAGCAACGGGTGCTGGAGGTATTGGACCAAACCTTACCGATGAATATTGGATTCTAGGGGGTGGTATTAAAAATGTCTTTAAAACAATTTCTGAAGGAGGTAGAGCAGGAAAAGGTATGGTTTCTTGGAAAAACGACCTAAAACCTTCTGAAATCGCTCAAGTTGCGAGTTATGTTTTAAGCCTTACAGGTACAAACCCAGAAGACCCAAAAGCGCCTGAAGGAGAAATATGGGTAGATCCAAGCTTGCAAGTTGAAGCTGCTGAAACAGTAGAAACAACAGAAGAAACAGCTACTGAAACAGAAGAAACGGCTGAATTATAAGGATTGATAAACAAATCACTTTTGCTCTAATGTTTACATAAAACCAAAAGTGATTTGTAAAAACCTAAATACACAGCAAACCAAAACCTTACGTTATTTACCACACATAAAGTTTACAACTATTAATTAGTACTTCGGAAATGGCAGAACAAGGAAAAGACAATTTTAGAGACACAATAGGCACACTTAATGAAGAAGGAGGACGCGCTTGGGTTTTCCCTAAAAAACCAGTGGGTAAATTGTATGAATACCGTAAATATGTAAGTTACTTTTTACTGTCCATACTTTTAATTTCACCTTTCATTAAAATAAACGGTCATCAATTCTTACTCTTCAATATTCTAGAAAGACGTTTTAATATTTTCGGATTTCCTTTCTGGCCACAAGATTTTTACATCTTTGTGATTATGATGATTACGGGCGTCGTTTTTATCATCTTATTTACAGTAGCCTTTGGTAGAATTTTCTGTGGATGGATATGTCCGCAAACTATTTTTATGGAAATGGTTTTTAGGAGAATTGAATATTGGATTGAAGGGGATCGCGGTAAGCAAATACGCCTTTCTAAAATGCCATGGAATCGTGAAAAAATAACCAAACGCTCTTTAAAATGGTTTGTATTTTTTGTCATTTCATTTATCATAGCCAATGTCTTTTTGGCTTATCTTATAGGTAGTGATCGACTATTAAGATACATCACAGATGGCCCTAGCGCACACACAAGCACTTTAATTTCCCTACTCATTTTTACAGGGGTGTTCTACTTTGTTTTTGCTTGGTTTAGAGAACAAGTATGTATTATCGTTTGCCCTTACGGAAGACTACAAGGTGCCTTACTTGACAAAAAATCTATTGTTGTTGCCTATGACCACAAACGTGGTGAAAAAGAAGAAGGTCGTGCTAAGTTTAAGAAAACAGAAGATCGCGTCGCTAGTGGTAAAGGTGACTGTATAGACTGTAACCAGTGCGTGCAGGTCTGCCCTACCGGTATTGACATTCGTAATGGTACACAGTTAGAATGTATTAACTGTACCGCTTGTATAGATGCTTGTAACAGTATGATGGAGGCAGTAGATCTTCCTAAAGGATTAATACGCTATGCTAGTGAAGACGAAATAGAAAAGAAAACCAAATTTGAGTTTACACCTCGACTAAAAGGATACACCGTTGTG
>ABCO01000007.1 GCA_000170815.1 unidentified eubacterium SCB49 | reverse complement strand
CGCAGAAGGAACGCTCTTTGTAGAACTAAACGCAAGTGCACTTAGTGGTGATAAAGACAAAGTAGTAATTGGTGTCTTTAGCGGTGAAGAGCAGATTGAAACAACGCGTACAGCCTTTTTGGGCCCTAGAAGTTATAAGTAAAAAAACAGTAAGATTATGAAAATAAATTGGGGAACAGGTTTAGTGATTGGAATGGGGTTGTTTATGGCGTTCATCATATTTTTAGTCGTTCAGATGACTACAAATCATAATATGGATCACGATTTGGTGACCGAAAATTACTACCAGAAAGAGATGGAATTGCAAGAGAACATCTATGCCAGACAAAATACGGCCGCGATGACAACGCAAATTACAGGTGCTAAAACAAAAAATGGGTATCTATTGCGTTTTCCTGAATCATATGCTCCAGAAAAAATATCTGGAAAAATATTTGGATACAGACCCTCTAACAAACAATTAGATTTTGAACTGCCTTTACAACTATCAGGCTCAGATTTTCTGATTCCTGACAACCGTTTGCTAGAAGGCCGATGGAACATTACGATGGTTTGGGAATATGAAGGAGAAACCTATCGTTTTGAAAAGCAGATTTCTTATTAAAAAAACACACTATGTTAATCACTGCGCTTTTATTGGGATTACTTGGTAGTTTTCACTGCGTGGGTATGTGTGGCCCTATAGCTTTTTTACTTCCGTTAGATAGAAAAAGCCAAACAAAAAGGGTCTTGCAAATCATAAGTTACCATGCAGGTAGGCTATTTACCTACAGTATTATTGGCTTGTTATTTGGGCTTATTGGGCAAAGACTTGAACTTTTTGGGCTGCAACAATACATTTCTATTACTGTGGGCGTGCTTATGATACTCGCTATTGTATTACCCGCTAAGGTGTTTAGCAAATACAATGGTTCTGGTTTTATTTACCGCTGGGTTTCTAAAGTAAAATCTGCACTAGGAGCAACACTTAAAAAGAAAACCCTTGATGGTTTTTTTACCATTGGTTTCCTAAATGGTTTCTTGCCATGCGGACTGGTATACATGGCAGTTTTTGCAAGCATTGCCGCTGGGGGTGGTTGGCAAGGTGGTTTATATATGATTTTCTTTGGCTTAGGTACCATTCCATTAATGACCACGGCTGCTTATTTAGGAAATTTCTTAAACGCCACGTTAAAACAACGATTTTTAAAAGCCATACCGGTTTTTGTGGTCATTGTAGGGCTCTTATTTATCTTAAGAGGTTTAGGCTTAGGAATCCCTTACATATCGCCCTCTCCTATGGTTTCTGTACAAGAAGTTTCGGCAAACTATGAATGCCATTAGACATAAAAAAAATACAACTTAAAAAACACACATTATGAACACACTTTTTTTACCTCTTGTAGACTGGGGAATGGGCTCTTTTCTAATCGGAATTTTTGCACTTGTTTGTATTATTTTGATCTTAGTTATTTATAATCTTACACAAAGTAAAGACAGTGTATCGCTGCCAGAAGACCCCGAAGCGTCTGAAATTAAAGACACCGAACTAAAATAAAAATTAATCATAACTAATACGATCTCGTATTTTTCCATCTAAACCATGGATAATCACATCAGCCTTCTTTTTTTTGGCAATGGCTTTTGCTTTATTGATGGCGGTAGACTGCTTTTTATGTTTTGAGCTAATATTTTTATTGCCCTCTCTGCGTACTGCCCAGTCACCCTCATAGGGCACCACGTGTTGATGCCAGGTGCGTTTAGGCACAGGTTTCATACCATCTAAAATGGCTGCAATGAGATCTTTAAAAAATGTGGCCCAAGAACGAGAGGTTGTGCTTTTTGTCATTTCTGAAATATTAAATTTCTATCGCATTGTACCGTTCTTGTACAATAGCCATCCCATATTTACGCTCTAGCATTCTAATCGTAAAATGGGCTTCTGCCATTTTCTGAAAATGAGAAATAAAGGTATAATTAATAGCGCCACCCGTGAGACCACCTACAACAGGTATTAACTGTGCTGCTACTTTTTCTGAAACTTTACTGCTAAATCTAGCCACAATAGATGCCAAAGGTGCGTATAAAGGGTTAGAACTTGAAGACAGCGACTTTAATAAACCCTGCACTCCTACTTCACTCGCTTTATTTATACTAGATTGTATGGCTATTCTAGACGCATAATACGAAGTGTCTGCGCCATCATCATCTGCAGATTCGCCACCTAGTGCTAGCACTTGTAAGCACTGAACCTGAGCTTCTATCGTGTGTAAATCTTCTCCTTTACCTCTAGCAATATCCATGATAGAACGCATTATAAATTTTGTAGTTAAGGCGAGGTCTGCTGCAAATGCGGCTTGCCCAACCACTGGAGTTCCTGCACCCAAAAAACCACTAGCGGCGCCTGTAGTGGTCACCAATGTTTTATACACCACTTTTGACGGCTTTTTAAAAGGCTTCCCTTTTTTCATGGTCTTTAAATTGACCAGCACCACTTGCTCTAAAATAGAAGTCGTTTTATCAAACACAAAGCTTTGCACCTTAGCAGGCAATAACTCTACCCCATCTTCTATTTTTCCGCCTATAAAATTAAAACCCTTCATTAAATAACTCTCATTATTCATGTCCTGCTTTGCCTTGATGATAAGTATCTCATCTTCTAAGCTGATGGCTTGGGGTGTTAGTTTGTTCATCTAATCTGTATTAATTATTCCATTTCAATTTCAGTTTCGATTTCGATTTCAATTTCAGTTTCGATTTCAGTTTCCTTCGTTACCCTGTCATTCCTGAAACAAACACTAGATAAAATTAAAACCAAAAACAGCTGTTTTTGGTTTTTTGGGGTGCACTCAAAGTTAAAAAAATATAAACACCATACCTTACGGAAAACCATAAAACCCAAACAATATATAAAGAAACGCTTGGGCTTGCTTGGGGTTCTTTTTTTCAAGCATTTTTTTTTAGCGATAAAAAAACTCACAAAATTTTCCCAATTAGAAAACCGCCTTATTCTTTACTGCGTTATATAACCAAACCTTAAAAACAAACACAATGATTAAAAATGTATTTACAGTAGCACTATGCGCAGCATTTCTTTCTTTAGGATCTTGCGACAGCACAAAAACAACAACAGAAAATATGGCAGCGGATACGGGCATGACAAAAGACCAAACGGTAATGGTAGGCGGTGCTGCGATGTACCCTTCTAAAAACATTATAGAAAACGCCGTAAACTCTAAAGATCACACCACACTGGTAGCCGCAGTAAAAGCAGCAGATCTAGTAGAAACGCTTTCTGGAAATGGCCCTTTTACAGTATTTGCACCTACTAATGCTGCCTTTGATAAGTTGCCAGCAGGAACAGTAGCCACTTTGTTAAAACCAGAAAACAAAGCCACATTACAAGGCGTGTTAACCTATCACGTACTCGCAGGTAGGTATAACGCAACTGCTATTATAAAAGCCATCACAAAAGGAGGAGGTACTGCAACATTTACAACCGTTAATGGCGCAAAACTTAAAGCTTCTTTAAAAGGAAAAAGTGTTATCCTTACAGATGAAGGCGGTAATACCGCTACGGTAACTATTGCAGATGTAAACCAGTCTAACGGCGTGATACACGTAGTTGACACCGTGGTCTTACCTAAAATGTAATACCCAAATCACAAAAATTAAAGCGTCGGTTTTAAAACACCGTACCATGTCATGCTGAGCGCAGTCTAAGTTTTAAACCTATTGTTTGGCAATAGGTTTAAAACAGTGCTCAAACTGACATTTTTTTTGTTTTAAACTTTTATAACGATGCAACACTACCAATCTAATTTGCGTTATAATTAGCCTCTAGCACATAATGTATGGCAATGGCTGTTAAGGCAATCCACTCTGCAAAAAACAAGGTATACCAAGAGATGTCCGCAAAAGTGAGTCCTAAACTCACAGCAGAAATAACCGCTAGAACAATACCTGTTTTTCTAAATTTTTCGTTTCCAGCAAAAGCCATTAACACGATACTTCCCACAAAAAAGATGACCGCACTTACATAATGCGGTATAGGAAATTCGCAATGCGGAAATAGCAATACTCCCAACAAACTCAATCCAAAAATAATGTTGTAAAACTTACCCCCGTGTGGTTTTTCTTTTTGGATGGTTGTTATCACCTCTGTGGCAGCTTTTGTAAAAGTGGCGCTATCTAAAAGCTGTTTTATTTCTTTTTCTTTCTTAAAATAAATGATGCCATTATAGATAAACATCATCGCAGCGGCAGCCAGAAACATTCCAAAAATCTGAGCATTGTGCATATACACGTAGTCACTTATGCTGTCTCTAAAGCCCACAACGCTGTTTAATTCGCCTTCACAACCTCTAAAAGTGTCGCCTTTTTCTACCAGAAATAAAACCAGTGGCATAAAGATTAAAATACCTGCCAGCATAATCTCTAAATGAGCAAGTCTAGTGAGGTAATTGTTGCTTGTATTCATCGTTTTAGTGGTTTTAGCCGTCTTTATACATGTTTCATTTTCAAGACAATTAACACCTCTAAGATACAAAAAAGCAAACAACCCATCCTGTGAGACAGAGAGATTTACAAAAGCGCAAGTATCTTTATTGCTTCGGAAATGTGCCACACCCAAACCTAGCGCGTAGGTTTAAACATCACACATATAAATGCGCTTACTATTTCGGAAGTAAAAAAAGAGAATACGGTGTAGTGATACAGTGTTAGGTATAATTTAAGTGAAATTCAACTTTTACCAAATTTTGGTATATTTGATTAAAATTAAAGCGACATGAAAAACACATCAATATCTCTCGGAAATCATTTTGACCAGTTCGTACAAACTCAGGTTTCTGCTGGACGATACAAAAACGTTAGCGAAGTTATCAGAGCTGGACTTCGACTTTTAGAAAATGAAGAAAGTAAAGTTATTGCATTAAGGAATGCCATTCAAGAAGGAATTGATAGTGGAATTGCTCATGATTTCGACCCCAAAAAAAATCTTGAGGAATTAAAAGCCAAACGCAGAAAAAATGGCTAAGTACGTATTGACCAACAAGGCAGTAACTGACTTAAACAGAATTTGGGAATATACTATAGAGAATTGGTCTGAATACCAAGCTGACAGATATTACAATATGCTTCTGGATATTTGCCAAGACATCGCTGACAATCCAGAACTTGGAAAAAATTATGATGTAATTAAATCTGACCTTTTCGGAATAAAGGCCAACCGACACGTAATATTTTATCGAAAATCTGAAGTAAATCCAATTGAAATAACAAGAATTTTACACGAAAGAATGGACTTAAAAAAAAGAATAACGGAACAATAAAAACTACAGTTATTTTTAATACGGGTTTAGGTGTTTAAACAAATGTATATTTATTAAGTCTGCCAAATCTTTTAAGTTGGTTTAAAGAAAATAAAACAATCACCAACGAACCATAGCACAACCATTAAGAGCCAGAGATATAAAAACCTAGTCTAGCACTACGATTTCGCTTTCTAGGATCCATGTACCCGCTTGTTCTTTACTGCGGGTTACGGTAATTTTATTAGGGCCTGTTTTTTTTATCACATCAATCAGCTTCATATTTTTATGAACCGCCGTGTTAATGTACACCGGAGGGGTTAGTAATGTACCTGTGGTAGCATTAAAAACATAAAGGCTTTTTGCATTGGATTTAAAATCCCAAAAACCTATTTCGTCTGCCCCGTCACTATTAAGGTCTCTTAGATTTTCTAATTGCGACGAATAGACATCTTCTACCGCTATTGCCGTGAGGTTAGGCGCACTAAAATGAATAACACTCGTGCAAGCGCCTTCACATAAAGCAGTCGTTTTGGCTTTTGTGGTAGTTTTTGCTGCATTTAAAAGCACAGGAGCGGTTACGTAGGCATAATCAGATAGATCATCGCCATTAAAGTCGCCATAAAGTTTTCTGTTTTGTTGCGCCGCTAGCCGCCTATCAAAATTATTTGGAAAAATAGGCACATCAAGATGTTTACCATCATTAGCCACACCTTCTCTCAATATTTTATACTTACTATTACTTAATGTAAGCAACAAATAAGACTCGTATGTTGCTTCTATACCGTTATACTGCACTTCTTTTTCAAACACAACAAGATAACTCCCACCTTCTTTTGTGATGGTTAATTGGTTGTTTTTAATCTGTTGGGTATAATCTGGAAAATCTTCAAAAAGCATTTCTTTATGCTGTTCTACTTCAAAATTAGTACGTTCTACACCGTAGTATTGCACCACATCCATATAGCTATCTCTCAGGTAAGGCGCTTTGAGCAAGATGTGCATATCGTTCCATTCTTTTACAAAAGCATGTATTTCTTTTTCTCCTTTAGGTTTTATCTCACTACAGCCAGAAAAGACAGTGACAGCTAACAAAAAGACGACAATAAAAGGTTTCATAAATATAGAAGTTTGAAAAAAATTAAATTTAAAGATACGCCAATTTTAACCAACAACCCTAACAAGGTTTCAACAAGACAAAAGCAACAGTAGCCGTATCTTGAACCGCAAAAATATTCTCGTATCTTATTGCATTACAATCTACAAAAATGAGAAAAAAAGACCTCTATTTTTAGCAGTCCTGCTTAAAAAACTCAAAGGTGTCACTTTTTAGACTTCGGAAACTTTAAAAATTAAAACATTTTATAAAAAAAGAACATTTAGCCCTCAAAAAAGACGCTTTATAAGACAACGCGACACTAAGTATTGTGGAAGAAAGATGTGTTTATTTTACAGTTTGAGAACGTGCACTATAAAACTTGGAGCAGTGTGGCGCATTGTTTCGGCTCAACACAAAAAGTTGTGGAGTAGATAAAAATGAAGGAACTTTGCCATAAAGAATTTTATGTCCTCAGACGCTTTATTTGCAGCCGCCAATTTATTACTCCCTGAAGTACTTGTAAGTCATTTTGATTTAACTAAACATGAGATTAAGGGAGAAGAAATACACTTCTATTTTACTGAGTTGAATAACATTCAAGAAGAATTTTCTAAGGTCAAACTTCACTCTAAAGGCTTCTTCCCGGAGGCAACAGTTCAAGATTTCCCCATTCGCGGAAAGAACGTTTACCTGCATATAACCAGACGTCGATGGCTCAATGAAACTACTGGCAAAGTGGCAACAAGAGATTGGGATTTAGTAGCAAAAGGAACTAGAATAACTAGTGAATTTGCTGCTTTTTTAAAAGAGATCTATAAGTAATAACGCTTCAAGTACGACTCTTGTGGCTAACTTCTACGGAGTCAACCCTAGAAGTTTACAAAGGCAGTACAAAGACAATCTAAGCGATTTTAAAGCGTGGGATCAAAAGAAACACGCAACAGACTGGTTATTGTTTGCTAAGAATTTAGGTTCTCATTTATCCCTTGACGAAACTGCCTTTTCAAATGGTGATTATACACCATAATAACCAATAAAAAGCTAAAGGAGAAAGGAGCTATAGTAGTAATGGTCAAAGGAACTAAAGCCGAAGCTGTAATAAAGATACTTCATAAAATCCCGCTAAAGCAAAGGGAAAAAGTCAAGGAAATAACACTAGATATGGCAGGGAATATGGGGCTCATTGTAAAAAAGTCATTTCCAAACGCTACCTTAGTAATAGACCGATTTCACGTGCAAAAACTAGCCTTGGATGCACTACAAGAAATAAGAATCAAACATAGATGGGAAGCAATCGACGCTGAAAATAACGCCATAGAATACGCCAGAAATAACTCTTTAAAATATACTCCAAAGCTACTATCTAATGGAGACACACTTAAGCAACTATTAGCTAGAAGTAGATATTTATTATATAAATCAAGTAGTAAATGGAGTAAAAATCAATCTAATAGAGCAAAAGTACTATTTGAAAAATATCCAGACCTAGAAAAAGCATACAAGTTGTGCCAAAATCTATCTTGGATATTTAACAATACTAAAGATAAAACATCAGCACTAATAAGACTTGCCAAATGGGATGAAAAAGTAAGACAAGCTGAATTTAAAAGCTTCAATACTATCGCTAGAACTATGTCAATACATTATAAAAACATCTTAAACTACTTTGATAACAGAAGCACAAATGCTTCAGCAGAATCTTTTAATGCTAAAATAAAAGCCTTTAGAGCACAGTTCAGAGGGGTGAGAAACGTAGATTTTTTCTTATTTAGGCTTACTACAATTTTTGCTTAATCCGGCTCAACACAAAAAGTTGTGGAGTAGATAAAAATGAAGGAACTTTGCCATAAAGAATTTTATGTCCTCAGACGCTTTATTTGCAGCCGCCAATTTATTACTCCCTGAAGTACTTGTAAGTCATTTTGATTTAACTAAACATGAGATTAAGGGAGAAGAAATACACTTCTATTTTACTGAGTTGAATAACATTCAAGAAGAATTTTCTAAGGTCAAACTTCACTCTAAAGGCTTCTTCCCGGAGGCAACAGTTCAAGATTTCCCCATTCGCGGAAAGAACGTTTACCTGCATATAACCAGACGTCGATGGCTCAATGAAACTACTGGCAAAGTGGCAACAAGAGATTGGGATTTAGTAGCAAAAGGAACTAGAATAACTAGTGAATTTGCTGCTTTTTTAAAAGAGATCTATAAGTAATAACGCTTCAAGTACGACTCTTGTGGCTAACTTCTACGGAGTCAACCCTAGAAGTTTACAAAGGCAGTACAAAGACAATCTAAGCGATTTTAAAGCGTGGGATCAAAAGAAACACGCAACAGACTGGTTATTGTTTGCTAAGAATTTAGGTTCTCATTTATCCCTTGACGAAACTGCCTTTTCAAATGGTGATTTATACACCATAATAACCAATAAAAAAGCTAAAGGAAGAAAAGGAGCTATAGTAGTAATGGTCAAAGGAACTAAAGCCGAAGCTGTAATAAAGATACTTCATAAAATCCCGCTAAAGCAAAGGGAAAAAGTCAAGGAAATAACACTAGATATGGCAGGGAATATGGGGCTCATTGTAAAAAAGTCATTTCCAAACGCTACCTTAGTAATAGACCGATTTCACGTGCAAAAACTAGCCTTGGATGCACTACAAGAAATAAGAATCAAACATAGATGGGAAGCAATCGACGCTGAAAATAACGCCATAGAATACGCCAGAAATAACTCTTTAAAATATACTCCAAAGCTACTATCTAATGGAGACACACTTAAGCAACTATTAGCTAGAAGTAGATATTTATTATATAAATCAAGTAGTAAATGGAGTAAAAATCAATCTAATAGAGCAAAAGTACTATTTGAAAAATATCCAGACCTAGAAAAAGCATACAAGTTGTGCCAAAATCTATCTTGGATATTTAACAATACTAAAGATAAAACATCAGCACTAATAAGACTTGCCAAATGGGATGAAAAAGTAAGACAAGCTGAATTTAAAAGCTTCAATACTATCGCTAGAACTATGTCAATACATTATAAAAACATCTTAAACTACTTTGATAACAGAAGCACAAATGCTTCAGCAGAATCTTTTAATGCTAAAATAAAAGCCTTTAGAGCACAGTTCAGAGGGGTGAGAAACGTAGATTTTTTCTTATTTAGGCTTACTACAATTTTTGCTTAATCCTTAAATCCCACAACTTTTGAACTTGATCCCTTAATCCTTAAATCCCACAACTTTTGAACTTGATCCATTGTTTCTTGAGCCCCTTAAACAGATTGTTTCCAAAATTTGCTTAAACACAAAAATTAGGCTTGATCTCAGAAAACAGCTAATGGCACACCTCAACTTTAAGATGGGACACCCAGAGGTACACCCAAAATTGTAAAAAACCATTACAAACCTCTTTAAAACAAAAAAAGCCCATTCGCCAAGGCGAATAAAGCTTCTCATCGGTCTATTTCTAAACCACATCCACCAAAAAGGCGGACAACACAACATCTTAAAAAAAAACTCCGCCTTTTGGGCGGAGTCATTTGTTGCGGTCTGGACGAGACTCGAACTCGCGACCCCCTGCGTGACAGGCAGGTATTCTAACCAACTGAACTACCAGACCGTGCTACTATTTTATAGACTTTAAAAGCTTGTCTTTTGCTCTATTGCTAGAAGCGAGTGCAAATATACTACTACCTTTGACTTCTACAAACTTTTTTTTGAAAAATTTTTATTTTTTTTTCAATTTTTCAAATCAAAAACGCTAGTTACCTAAAAATCAACCTATCCAAACTTACCTCTCTCAACTAAATATGTAGTAAGAATTTTATTAAAATGTTCATTTATATCTACAGGGACATATTTTATTCGATATTGACCACATTTTACAGCTAGATCATCAAAGTATCTTTGCACGGCAGATTCATAATTTTCTTTAATATTATCTGCATAGACATTAATATGCTCTCCTGTTTCTACATCTACAAACTTTTTAGGTCGGTTGTTAAAATCAAATTTAAGCTCCTTATCCTTATCGTAGGTATGAAAAAGTATTACTTCGTGTTTATTGTATTTTAAGTGCTGTAAGGCTTCAAAAAGCTTCTCTTCTTCAATATCACTCTGAAACATATCTGTAAAGAGAAAGACCAAGCTTCTACGTTTTAGTTTTTCGGCAATAAGATGAAGGTGCTCGTACGATTTTGTCTGCACCTTATCACGTGTTTTGTTTAAAGCCGCATTTAAATGACTGAGCAACTGTTGATGATGTCGCTCACTTCCTTTTTCTGAACTATAATATTCATAGACATCACTATAAACACTTAAACCCACAGCATCGCGCTGGCGTTTCATTAAATTCATAATTGCAGCACCAGCCAGTACAGAGAAGCCAATCTTATTAAGATGGTTAATATCCATCTGTTTGATAGCTGGATAATGCATAGAACTACTGTTATCTATAATAAGATGACAACGTAGGTTGGTCTCTTCTTCATAGCGTTTTGTATACAGCTTATCTGTCTTTGCAAAAAGTTTCCAATCTATGTGTTTGGTACTCTCTCCATTATTATAAATTTTATGCTCAGCAAATTCTGCCGAAAAGCCATGAAAAGGTGATTTATGCAAGCCAGAAATAAACCCCTCAACCACTTGAGTGGCTAAAAGCTCCAGGTTTTTAAACCCAGTAATTTCGTTTATTTCTTTTTCTAAATTCATGCTTCAATACATTTTTTTTAGCACCGCTTTGTGATTTAATAAAATCTAGGCGCTATTGCAATTTTATGAAATGTCAGCAAAGCTGATTAATTCATAAAATTGCATCAAAGAGCTATTCCATTATTCCATCTACAATACCATAAGCGACACTCTCTTCTGCACTCATCCAGTGATCTCTTTGAAAATCTTTCATCACTTTATCAAAATCTTGACCACAGTTGTCTGCTAAAATTTTTGCGCTTATTTCTTTAGTCTTTAGTATTTCTTGAGCTGTAATTTCAATATCACTTGCTTGTCCTCTAGCACCTCCGCTTGGTTGGTGTATCATGACACGAGCATGCGGTTGTATAAAACGACGTCCTTTTTCTCCTACAGAAAGTAAAATACTCCCCATAGAAGCTGCAAGACCTGTACATATTGTCGAAACAGGGCTTTTAATACTTTTAATGGTGTCGTACATAGAAAAACCAGAAGTCACATAACCACCCGGACTGTTAATGTAAAGTTTTATCTCTTCATTACTAATGCTGTCAAGATACATTAAACGATCTACCACGTGTTTTGCACTGCGATCATCTACTTGTCCCCACAAAAAAATGGTGCGGTCGTCTAGTTGTTGATTCTCTATTCTATCTTGTACTTTTTGTTTCTTTTCGGTACTCATTTCTTTATTATTCTATCTTCCAGTTCGTAACTGAATGGTTAATTAAATCATTTTTAAAAAGCTTCTCGTCCCCGTTACTATCAGAAGCATTCAAACGGACATCACCTTCATTTTCATTTCTTCAAATATACTAATTTTAGCTTCCAATCATTCAAGAAAAACAATGGGTTTAAGCACATTGATATTCTAAAGCTTTTTATCATTTTATCACAAAAAAAGACCCAACGAAAAGCCGGGTCTTTAAAATTATTTTTTTTTGCAAAGTGGTTCTTCGTTTAAAAAACCTGATTCACGAACACCTAATACTTAGGCATTTAATGTGATTATAGTAATTTATCTATTTTCTCTGCGTAAGTAGCTTTTGGTGCTACACCTACTTGACGGTCTACTAATTCTCCTTTATGAAAAACCAATACCGTTGGAATGTTACGCACACCAAATTTTGCTGCAAACTCTTGATTTGCATCTACATCCATTTTTCCTACTACAGCTTTTCCTTCATAGTCGTTGCTTAACTCATCGATTACTGGTCCTACCATACGGCAAGGTCCACACCACGCTGCCCAAAAGTCTACTACTACCGGTTTATCGCTGTTTAATACTGTTTCTTCAAAAGTTGCGTCTGTTATTTCTAAAGCCATTTTATTACTTTTTTATTATTCTGCCTTGACAGAAATTTTATTAATATCTTATTACACAAATGTAGTCAATTTTTATTCCAAAACTTACAGCCTTAATATCAACTTATTTAATATGAGTATAGTTTAGGCTTATAAGCTAGTATTATTCATTTTATTTTCAGAAAACAACTCTGATCGTTTTTCTTGATCATTCAAGGATAAAAAATGAATTGCCATTATTAGTTGGATATTTGGATCTTTTAAATCTAATGGATGATCACCTAAAGCAATTGCTTTTACATTTAAGGCAAGCATATTAAAATCTCCCGACTTTTGAAGCTGATCTACATAATGTGCCACATACGGATTGCGCAAACCAAACTCAAGTAAATATTTTTGATACCTACCGTCATAAGCAGGACAAATAGAAGCATACGCTAGCTGTGTTTTTCTATCGATCGTTTTACAAAAAGTCCAGATTTCTTTTTGAGTTGTATCTAAAAGGTTTTGATAAAGCACCTGTTGTTTCTGAAAATCTATTTGAGACCAATAAGGGGTTCCTTGAGCCATTAAAGAATCGTGCGGAATTTTTTCATAGCAGGATTTAAAATCTGCTTCATTATCTGCACAAATTTGATTTTTATAAAATTGAGTAATCTTATGCAACGCCACAATCTCAGACTTCGAAAAGTTGTTTTCTAATTCAGTAGTATCATAGCGAGATTTACATGCATTTGTAAAACACAAAAGCAAAACAGCAACTATAAAAAATTTCCCATTTTTTTTAGTACTCATGCCATTCAGGTTTAAAAACAATGCCTATTTCTACAATAAAAACAATGTTTAGTTAAGCTTATACTTTATTTGTTCTTTATCTAAAGCCTCCAACAATGCTGCGCTAATATTAATTTTATGCGTTCTACTTGGCATTTGCACCTTTATCTTTTCTTTCATCTCGTAGATGGTAAAATGCAATTGATGTTTACCTGGATTTTCGCTAAAGAGGGATTCTAAAAAATCTATCTTTTCGTCCACCACTTGCATAATAGGCATAATCAAGGTTAGCTTTCTAGCATAATTTTCCATAACATCATGCAAAAGCTGCATACCGTTATACTGCAAACGAGGATCTCCTTTTTTTCCAGTTTCACGATTTGTCCACCCTTCTTTTATATATACTTTACCATATATAAAACTGTTAGGCACTAAAAAATGTCTGAGCTTTAAATACTCTTCACCAAAAATTTTAAACTCATAACTATCGTCATAATCTTCAACGGTAAAAATTGCCCAACCTTTACCAGCTTTTGACTCTCGGTGTTGCACATCTGCCACAATACCACCAAAAGACATTTCTTTACCTACGTGCTGTTCTAGTTCGTTAAAATCTGCTACTTTACAATTAGCAAAAGATCGCATTTCTATTTTAAAATCATCTAAGGGATGTCCCGAAATATAAACCCCAACTACTTCGCGCTCTTGTCTTAGTTTTTTCATGGTACCCCACTCTTCACAAGGCGGTACTTCTGGCTCAGGTATCTGCACATCACTAGATTCTCCAAACAAACTTACCTGACTGCTGTTTTTAGATTCTTGATACTTATTTGCGTATTTAAGTACTTTTTCTAAAAAGGTTTGCCCGTCAGCATCTTGATGTAAATATTGCGCTCTATGTGCATTAAAACTATCAAAACCACCTGCTAAAGCTAAGTTTTCAAAGGCTTTTTTATTTGCCGATCTTAAATCAATTCGCTTAGCCATATCAAAGATAGACTTGTATTTTGCTTCTTCTCTATTTTCAACAATTGTTGCAACAGCATTAGCACCAACCCCTTTAATAGCTCCCATTCCAAAACGCACCGCACCCCTATCATTTACAGAGAACTTAAAAAAAGATTCATTAACATCTGGACCTAAAATTTCGAGTCCCATACGTTTACATTCTTCCATAAAAAATGTAACCTGTTTGATATCACGCATGTTATTACTTAACACTGCCGCCATATACTCTGCTGGGTAATGTGCTTTTAGATATGCTGTCTGGTATGCAATCCAGGCATAGCAAGTAGAGTGACTCTTGTTAAAAGCATAACTTGCAAATGCCTCCCAATCTTTCCAGATTTTTTCTAATTTTTCGGCATCATGACCGTTGCCAACAGCATTCTCAATAAAGCGAGGCTTCATTTTATCAAGTACGGCTTTTTGCTTTTTACCCATCGCCTTACGCAAGACATCTGCATCACCCTTACTAAAATTAGCTAGTTTTTGCGAAAGCAACATTACCTGCTCTTGGTATACCGTAATCCCGTAAGTTTCCTTTAGGTATTCTTCCATGGCAGGAAGATCATATTCTATTTCTTCTTCGCCATTTTTTCTTCTAATAAAACTAGGGATATACTCTAATGGACCTGGACGATACAAGGCATTCATTGCAATAAGATCTCCAAAAACCGTAGGTTTCAGTTCTTTCATGTACTTCTGCATTCCCGCAGATTCATACTGAAAAATCCCTACCGTTTCTCCCCTTTGGAAAAGCTCATACGTTGGCACATCATCCAGCGGAAAATTATCTGGATCTAAGTCAATACCATGCTTGTGCTTTACAAGTTTTACAGTATCCTTAATTAAGGTTAATGTTTTGAGACCTAAGAAATCCATCTTAAGTAAACCTGCATCTTCTACTACAGAGTTATCAAACTGTGTAACGTATAAATCTGAGTCTTTTGCTGTAGAAACAGGAACATAATTTGTAATATCACTAGGCGTAATAATCACACCACAGGCGTGAATTCCCGTATTTCGAACAGACCCTTCTAGTTTTTTTGCTTGATTTATCGTTTCTGCAGTAAGGTCTGTCCCCTCACTGGTCGCAATAAGCTCTAATACTTTAGGAAGCTCGTCACTTCTAAATTTTTGTTTTAATTCTTTCTCACTATACCCAAAAACCTTTGCCAGTTTGGTCATGTTTGGGATTAACTTAGCCACGTGATCAGCTTCATTTAAGGGTAAATCTAGCACACGAGCTGTATCTCTAATAGACGACTTTGCCGCCATAGTACCGTATGTAATAATTTGGGCCACTTGATTACCACCATATTTATCAATCACATACTGCATAACACGCCCCCTACCTTCATCATCAAAATCAATATCAATATCGGGCATACTCACACGATCTGGATTCAAGAAACGCTCAAAAAGCAAGTCGTATTTAATAGGATCGATATTGGTAATCTTTAAACAATAAGCTACAACACTTCCCGCAGCAGAACCACGACCAGGCCCTACAGAAACATCTAACTTACGTGCTTCACGAATAAAATCTTCTGTAATTAAAAAATAACCCGGATACCCCGTGTTTGCAATTACATCAAGTTCAAAATCTAATCGTTCTTTTATTTCATCAGTAATCTCTCCATAGCGTTCTTTTGCTCCAATATAGGTAAGGTGTTTTAAAAACGCATTTTCACCTCGCTTCCCTCCATCTATTTCATCTTCAGCTACTTTAAATTCATCTGGAATATCAAAAACAGGAAGTAATACATCACGTTGCAAACTATAAGGCTCTATTTTTTCAATCACCTCTGCTATATTAATTATAGCCTCTGGCAGGTCTTTAAAAATGAGCTTCATTTCATCTTGAGACTTGAAATAATACTCCTGATTAGGCAAACCATAACGATAGCCACGACCTCGACCTATAGGTGTCGCCTGCTTTTCACCATCTTTTACACAAAGTAAAATATCATGCGCATTGGCACTTTCTTTATCAATATAATAAGTGTTATTAGCCGCGATTAATTTTACATCATGTTTTCTAGAAAAATCTATTATCGTTTGGTTGACACGGTCTTCGTCTTCTTGACCGTGGCGCAATATTTCTAAATAAAAATCATCTCCAAATTCTTCTTTCCACCATAACAATGCTTCTTCCGCTTGATTTTCACCAACATTTAAAATCTTACTCGAAATCTCACCGTACATTCCTCCAGAAAGAATAATAATGTCATCTCGGTACTTTTTAATTACCTCTCTATCGATACGCGGCACATAATAAAATCCTTCTGTAAAAGCGATACTAGACATTTTTGCCAAGTTGTGATATCCTGCCTTATTTTTAGCAAGAATAACAATCTGATACCCATTGTCCTTATTCGATTTATCCAGGTGATCTTGGCACACAAAAAACTCACAACCAACTATCGCTGTAACCGGAATGGGTTTCTCTGGTTTGTCTGGCACTTGGCCTTCAAAATCTGTTGCGGTGTCATCGACAGCCTCATAAGCCGCAAGTGCTGCTTCATATTCTTTTAACTTGGCAGCATTATGATTATTTACGGCTCTAGAAAAATGGAAGGCCCCCATCATATTCCCACTATCAGTAAGAGCCACTGCTCTTTGATTATCTGCGATAGCCGCATTAACCAAATCTTGAGTACTTGAAGTAGATTGTAATATTGAATACTGAGAGTGGTTATGCAAATGCGCAAAAGGCACCTCGGCAAGTTCAGCTAGATTGTCTTCAATTTCTGTATCTGATATTTCTTTAGTCACAGATAGCTTTTCAAGCTCACGTCTTATTTTTTCAGACGCTTTTTTGAGATTGATATGCTTTAACCCAATGACCTCTATAGGTGCAGGATTTTCTTTGCTGAAATTTTCAAAGTAATCAGATTCAACTCCTAGTTCTTCTGCTTTAAATACCTGACGACGTATTAATTCAAAAAAGCAACGTGTTGTAGCCTCGACATCTGCCGTAGCGTTGTGCGCTTCACCAAAAGGACTATTAAATAAAAACTGATGTAATTCTGTTAATGTAGGCAGTTTAAACTTCCCGTATCTTCCTCCTGCAATTTGACACAATTGCGCTGTAGCCTCTGTACAAGTATCCAACAAAGGCATATCTGGCAATGGGTTTTCTAGGCCTAATCGCAAAAATTCTGCCCCCATTATATTTAGATCAAAACCTACATTTTGACCTACAAGAAACTTCGTTTTCCCTAAAACCTCTTGAAACTTAGCCATCATGTCTTCTAACGAAATACCTTTGGCAGCAGCAAGTTCTGTAGAAATCCCGTGAATTTTTTCTGCATCAAAAGGAATATTAAAACCTTCTGGTTGCACAAGGTAATCTTGATGTTCAATTACATTACCCATTTCATCATGCAATTGCCAAGCAATTTGAATACAACGAGGCCAATTATCACTGTCTGATAATGGTGCATTCCAATTACGAGGAAGTCCGGTAGTCTCGGTGTCAAAAATTAAATACATAGAAAAAGGTTAAAAACTAATGAATGTCTGATGAGGAAATAATTGTAGGTAAATGTAAAAAATTATGCCTTTTTACATGGCATAATCTACAAGCTAGTTGTTCACAATTTACATTTTCTACTTAGGTGGCAGCATTCAGAGAAGAATAAAAGTCTACATCTTCAAAACATAAAAAAGCCCTTGAAAAATCAAAGGCTTTTTTTATGCTTATTAATAATTTGAAACAGTATTACGAATACACTATTTCAAAATTTTCGGTGCTTTTTAATGCATTTTCAACGCTCACCATTTGTTTTACAATAACACTTTTTGTGCTTGGTGGTAAAGCCGCATCATACACTATACCTTTATACTCGGTTAAGGCAGCACGTTCACCGCGAATCACTTCTTCTAATATGACATCTCTATCATTAGAAGACAATGAACTTTTAACGTCCATCCATGTTCTATGAACATCGCCAGTTATGCTAGTACCTGACACAAATTCTCCACCTATATTATTTATCTCACTCCTTAAAGCTTGACCAAATTCATTTCTATTTTGAGCTTGTGTCTCAAAAAAACGCTTTAATCGTGGAGCTTCCACAATTTTAGCTGCTCTTTTATACCCAGCTTCTGCGTCATTATTTTTTTCAAGTAATTGATTTAATTTACTTGACATCCTCTTCGTGTATTTCATCTTCATTAAAAGTTTATGTTGCAAAGAATAAAAATTAGCTGAATCAACTCTTTGCATAGTTTTGTGTCAACATCATAAATCTACAAAAGAAAACAGCCAAAACAAAACAATTAACCCAAGCTTAACGCCTTTTAACAAGGTTTAACGTTACATTTCAATTATTCATTTATTTTTTTTTCAAAAACAAATTATCATCTCACTTAAATTTTAAATACTTCTTAGAAACCACAAAAATGAAAGCATAATATTTAGAACCAATACCAAAAATCACCGTTGTATAGACAAAACTAAAAATTAAGATTTTATTTGCAGCACCCCAAATTAAGCTTAGTCACTATTCTTAACAGGACAGTGTGAACTACACCATAAGACATCTAGGCTGAATAAGAAAAACTTCATACCCCTTAAAAAAATCTAGATCTAGAACATAAACCATTATCTAAGTTAAACACCTTATAAAACAACCATTTTTTATTGCAGAATTTGCTAAAAGCAAACTTTAATAAATTATTATTTTAGTTTTCAAGAATTATTTAAACAAACTGATAACAAATGTAGTATCTTTGCAAACTGGGAAAATACTACTAAAGTATTTCTCTCATTAAAAGTCAATTATAACCGAAGTCGAGTACTTCAAAAAGTAATTTTATGCCTGTAAAAATCAGACTACAAAGACACGGTAAAAAAGGAAAACCTTTTTACTGGATCGTAGCGGCAGATGCCCGCGCAAAAAGAGATGGTAAATACCTAGAAAAGTTAGGTACTTACAATCCAAACATGAACCCAGCACAGATAGATCTAGATGTAGATGGATCTGTAAAGTGGTTACAAAATGGTGCACAACCTACAGACACTGCAAGAGCTATTCTTAGCTACAAAGGTGTTATGATGAAAAATCATTTAGCTGGTGGTGTACGTAAAGGTGCTTTAACAGAAGAGCAAGCTGAAGAGAAATTTAACGCTTGGTTAGAAAGTAAAGGACAATCTGTAGAAAACAAAAAAGCGTCTTTAGCAGAAGCTAAAGAAAAAGCAGCAGCAGATGCTCTTGCAGCAGAAAAAGCAACTAACGAAGCTCGTATTGCAGCAAACGCTCCTGTAGTTGAAGAAGCAGTAGCCGTTGAAGGTGATGCAGCAGCTTCTAGCGAAGAAGAATAAAACTATAGACTATGTTAAAGAAGGATTGTTTCTTCGTAGGCAAAGTCGTTAAGAAATATAGTTTTAAGGGTGAGCTTCTAGTTAAACTAGATACAGATGATCCCGAACAATTTTTAGATATGGAATCAGTTTTTGTGGAACAACACAAAAACTTGATTCCATTTTTTATTGAGAGCAGTCAGTTGCACAAATCTTCATTACTACGTGTCCAGTTTGATGACGTGTATGATGAAGCAGCAGCAGATGCCTTAATAGGAAAAGAACTATATCTTCCGCTAACCGCTTTACCTCCACTTGAAGGAGATAAATTTTACTACCACGAGGTACTTGGGTTTTCCGTACACGACGCAGATTTTGGCGAAGTTGGCGTGATTACTCATGTAAACGACCATACGTCACAACACCTTTTTGAGGTGGATAGAAATGGGATTCAAATACTCATACCTATTAATGACGAAATAATCACAAAGGTAGATCGTGAAAATAATATTATTTTTATTGACGCCCCTATTGGCTTGATCGAACTGTATTTGTAAATGAATAAACCGTTTAAATTCAAACAATTCTCCGTCTCTCAAGATCGCTGCGCCATGAAAATAGGCACAGACGGTGTATTACTTGGCGCATGGGCATCGCTTGACCATTTACCTAACGCTATTTTAGACATAGGTGCAGGTACCGGTGTTATAAGTTTGCAACTAGCACAAAGAGATCGCCATGTGCAAATAGAAGCTGTGGAGATAGACGATGACGCTTTTGAGCAATGCACAGAAAATTTTGAGCAATCACCTTGGGCAGATCGTTTGTTTTGCTATCACGCCTCTTTGCAAGAATTTGCACAAGAGATGATCGAAGAAGGAGAGCAACACAGCTACGACCTTATTATTAGCAACCCCCCTTTTTATACAGACGAATACAAAACACAAGACGACAAACGTGATTTGGCGAGATTTTCTGACGCTCTTCCTTTTGAACACCTGATACTTTGCGCAGCACATTTACTTTCAGAGAAAGGTAGATTTTGTGTGATACTTCCTAAAAAAGAAGAGATATCATTTGTGGCACTTGCAGCAAAACAACACTTAAACCTACTTCGGAAATGTGATGTACGTGGCACTCCTGCTTCAGAAATAAAGAGGGTTTTACTTGAATTTAGCTTTTTGAAAACCGAGCAAATTTCAGAAGAAATTGTGATTGAAAATTCACGCCACGATTATACAGAAGATTATACCGCACTAGTGAAAGATTTCTATCTTAAAATGTAGGTCTTTAGCTTTGTGGTTTTTACATTTGTAACAATGAAGTAAATATGAAATGCCCTTAACCCGTTTTAACAAAAACGAAGATGAACAGTTAGGCATTACGACTTCTAACAACTAAAACATTATAAAGATGAAACCAGACTTATTTGAAGCTCCAGATTATTATAATATAGACGATCTACTCACCGAAGAGCATAAACTCATTCGTGATGCAGCTCGTGCTTGGGTAAAGCGAGATGTTTCTCCAATAATAGAAGAAGCAGCACAAGCTGCTAAGTTTCCTAAATCTATAATTCCTGGACTCGCAGATATTGGAGCCTTTGGCCCTTATATCCCAACAGAATATGGCGGTGCAGGTCTTGACCAGATTTCTTACGGTCTTATTATGCAAGAAATAGAAAGAGGTGATAGTGGGGTACGCTCTACTGCATCTGTACAATCTTCTCTTGTAATGTACCCAATCTGGAAATACGGAAACGAAGAACAACGTAACAAATACTTACCTAAACTTGCCTCTGGTGAGTGGATAGGTTCTTTTGGATTAACAGAACCAGATCACGGTAGTAACCCAGGCGGAATGGTTACCAACTTTAAAGATATGGGCGACCACTATCTATTGAATGGCGCAAAAATGTGGATTTCAAATTCGCCTTTCTGTGACATTGCTGTTGTTTGGGCAAAAAACGAAGAAGGACGTATTCACGGGCTTGTTGTAGAACGCGGTATGGAAGGTTTCTCTACGCCAGAAACACATAACAAATGGTCACTAAGAGCTAGTGCAACAGGAGAGTTAATATTTCAGGACGTAAAAGTTCCTAAAGAAAACTTATTGCCTAATAAATCTGGATTAGGAGCACCACTTGGATGCCTTGATTCTGCACGTTACGGTATTGCTTGGGGTGTTATAGGAGCAGCGATGGACTGCTACGACACTGCTTTAAGATATTCAAAAGAGCGTATTCAGTTTGGAAAACCTATTGGACAGTTTCAGCTACAACAGAAAAAACTTGCTGAAATGATTACCGAAATCACTAAAGCGCAATTATTATGCTTGCGTTTAGGTCAATTAAAAAATGAGGACAAAGCTACATCTGCACAAATCTCTATGGCAAAGCGTAACAATGTAGATATGGCACTTAAAATTGCTAGAGACGCAAGACAAATACTTGGTGGTATGGGGATTTCTGGTGAATACTCTATTATGCGTCATATGATGAACTTAGAAAGCGTTGTTACCTATGAAGGAACTCACGACATTCATTTATTAATTACAGGTTTAGACGTTACAGGCTTAAATGCTTTTAAATAAAACTAGACCCATTACCTATTAAATTATCAAGTCGCTATTTTAAAGAATAGCGACTTTTTTTATTTGTTATCGTATCTTTATAAAAAGAACAAAATTAATGTCTTCTTCAAAAAGATTAACAAAAGCATACACAGAAGCAAAGCGCATCGCATTTGATGACAACTCAAAATTCATCATTTTTAGCGACTGCCACAGAGGAGACAATAGCTTTGCCGATGATTTTTCTAACAATAGAAACATTTATTTCCACGCTTTAAAACATTATTACAAGGAAAACTTCACGTATTTTGAGCTAGGAGACGGAGACGAATTATGGGAAAACAGAACCTTTAAATCCATACACGAAGCCCATAAAAACGTGTTTGATTTAATGCAACTCTTTTATAAAAAAGACAGGCTCCATAGGATTGTAGGAAATCACGATATGGTTTATCTCAAAGAAAAATACGTAAAAAAATACCTGTATAGCTATTTTAATAAAGTAACCGGACGTGACGAACCGCTATTTCCTGAAATCACTTTTACAGAAGGCATTGTACTTAAACACAGTAAAACCCAGCAAGAAATCTGCTTAGTACATGGGCATCAAGCAGACTGGTGGAATTATGTCGCTTGGAAATTTAATCGATTCATGGTAAGAGTTCTTTGGCGACAATTACAAATTTTTGGAATAGGCGACCCTACAAGTCCAGCAAAAAACTACCTGGAACTAAAAAAGGTTGAACGCAAAACAAAAAAATGGATTATTGACAATAAGAATCTATTTACAATAACAGGACACACACATCGTCCTAGATTCCCTAAACCTGGTGATATTGCATATTTTAACGACGGCAGCTGCGTACACCCAAGAAGTATTACAGGACTAGAGATTGAAAACGGTAACATCTCATTAATTAAATGGCATATTGCCACCTCAGAAAACGGAATGCTTCAAGTAATTCGCACTTTACTAGAAGGACCTCAAAAATTAATTGACTATAAAACTGAAAATTAGAAGAAAACAAAAACTAGCGCAAGTAAATTTCCCTAGCAGCTAAAACTTGGCATTTATATGAATTTCAAATTTGAGTGCGAGTATTCTTTATTCCTCTGGAGCAAGGGTAAGTTTCAGTTCGTGTAAGGCATCAGATATAAAAAGTTGACAACCCAACCTGCTATTTTCTTTTACATGAAAAGCCTCTGCTAGCATGGCTTCTTCATCATAATTTTGTTCTGGTAAGTCGTGATCACTCTCTATATAACATTGACAAGAAGCACACATAGCCATACCGCCACAAATTCCAATAGTTCCTTCTGGTGCCAACTCGTAAGAACGAATGACCTCCATAAGATTCATATTCATATCTGTAGGAGCTTGAATATTGTGCTCCACCCCTTCTCTATCGGTTATGTGTAATGTTATGTCTTGCATGGTAAAACTTAGTATCTAGATACCTGTGACTTGTTTTTAGTTAATCGCTTTTATTACTGCTTTTGGCGCTTCTTTTTTTGAACCATCAAAACCTTCTACACCTCCTACAGTAGTGTACTTCATAACATAACGCTTATCAGGAAAGATTCGCTTATAAGCACTCTGGCACATTAATGTCGCTTCGTGAAACCCACAAAGAATTAGCTTTAACTTTCCAGGATACGTGTTCACATCACCAATGGCGTAAATACCCGGAATGTTTGTTTGATAATCAAGCGCGTTATTTACAACAATGGCATTTTTTTCAATTTCTAATCCCCAGTCTGCAATAGGTCCCAACTTAGGCGCTAGACCAAAAAGTGGTATAAAATGATCACATTCTTTATTAAAAACCTCCGCACCTCTTTTTACAGAAACTCCTTCAACCTTTCCATTTCCAACAACATCTATTACTTCTGCAGGTGTAATCAACTCTATTTTTCCAGCATCCTTTAATTCTTGTACCTTATCTACAGAATCTAAAGCACCTCTAAACTCATTTCTTCTATGCACTAAAGTAACACTCTCAGCAATATCCGTTAAAAAGATAGACCAGTCTAAGGCGCTATCACCACCACCAGCAATGACAACTTTTTTACCACGATACATCTCTGGATCGCGAATAATATATTCTACGCCGTGATCTTCATAATCTCCAATATTTGTAATAGGTGGTTTTCTCGGCTCAAAACTACCAAGACCTCCAGCAATTGCCACTACAGGTGCGTGATGTTTTGTTCCTTTATTCGTGGTTACAATAAAAGTGTCGTCTTCAAGTTTTTCGATAGTCTGAGCTCTTTCTCCCAATGTAAAACCAGGTTGAAATGCTTCAATCTGCTTCATAAGATTATCTACTAAATCTCCCGCCAATACCTCTGGAAAAGCAGGTATATCATAAATAGGTTTTTTAGGGTAAATCTCACTACACTGACCTCCAGGTTGCGGCAATGCATCAATTAAATGACATTTTAACTTTAATAATCCTGCTTCAAAAACTGCAAAAAGTCCTGTAGGACCTGCTCCAATAATAAGTATATCGGTTTTAATCATCTTTAGTTCCCGTGAAGACGGGTATTTTTATCACCCAGTTACACAGATCCCTTTAGTACCTGAAAAACAAGGCTTAATTTATTATTTTAGACAAATTTATTTAAAGTAAACAACACTTTAAATGACAAAAATCATCCTTCTACATTAATCACTCTTTCTATTTGAGGGGCGTGTTTTTTAATGGTCATTTCTACACCACTCTTTAAGGTCATTTGATTTACAGAACATCCCACACAAGCACCTTGTAACTGTACTTTTACTGTAGTTCCATCTTCTATACCCAACAACAAAATGTCGCCACCATCTGTTTGTAAAAAAGGACGAATTTCATCCAATGCAATCTCTACTTTTGTTTTTAGTTCTGCTGCTGTCATATTATTTTTTTACGGCACTACATCCTGCCATTGTTGTTATTTTTATCGCCTCTGTTGCAGGTAAGTCTTCATTTCTCTTTACCGTTTCTTCTACTACATTTCTAGTAATAGCCGTAAACGCTTCTGAAATAGGTGTTCCTTCTTGCAAAGCTGCGGGATGCCCTACATCTCCAGCTTCACGAATGCTCTGTACCAAAGGAATTTCTCCTAAGAAAGGCATATCTAGATCTTCTGCTAGGTTTTTTCCACCTCCATTTCCGAAGATATAATATTTATTGTCTGGAAGTTCTTCTGGTGTAAAATATGACATATTCTCAATAAGCCCTAACACAGGAACATCTATACTATCTTGTCTAAACATTGCCACCCCTTTACGTGCATCTGCAAGTGCAACCGTTTGTGGAGTACTTACTATTACAGAACCCGTAATAGGTAAAGACTGCATGATACTCAAATGAATATCTCCTGTCCCCGGAGGAAGATCTAACAACATAAAGTCAAGTTCGCCCCAATCTGCATCAAAAATCAACTGATTTAAAGCTTTTGCCGCCATAGGCCCACGCCAAATAACCGCTTGGTTTGGTTTTGTGAAAAAGCCAATAGAAAGCACTTTTATCCCGTAATTTTCAACAGGTTTCATTTTGCTTTTACCATCAACATTTACAGAAAGTGGTCTTTCGTTAAAAACATCAAACATTAACGGAATAGAAGGTCCGTAAATATCTGCATCTAGAATTCCTACTTTAAAGCCCATTTTTGCTAATGAAATAGCTAGGTTTGAAGTTACTGTAGATTTTCCTACACCTCCTTTTCCTGAGGCAACTGCGATAATATTTTTAATACCAGGTATTGCTTTCCCTTTAATTAAATTTGGATTCTCAGGTTTTGCAGGAGCTTCTACTTTTATATTCACCTGTACCTTTGCATCACTAGAAACTTTATTCTTAATCGTTTCTTTTATATCTTTTTCTGCTCTATTCTTAATATGTAATGCAGGAGTAGAAATTGTTAAATCTACAATTACCTCATCTGCAAATATCATTACATTTGTCACAGCACCACTGTCTACCATATTAGAACCTTCACCCGCAACGGTTATCGTTTTAAGGGCTTCAAGAACTGTATTTTTTTCAATTTTCATATCGCTTATTTAGACTATTTCTAAAGTACAAATATACTCGTTAGTCTTCGAAAAATAAAGAGGGATTGAGGCATTTTTTTAAAGCAACACATCTATTTTGAATAGATTATGTATTTCTTAACTTTTATAACATTTCGGTAGTAAAAACAACGCTTATTGCTTTGGCCCAAGCTCGATAGTGGGATCCCAAAACAGCGTTTTAAAATCTTGTATCTGCAAGTCTATTACAGTGACACCTTCAGCTTCTAGAAGTTGCTGCATTAAATTTGTTCCGTCAAAATGGTGCTTTCCTGTGAGTAGTCCAACTCTATTCACTACGCGATGCGCAGGTATGTCTGGATCATTATGCGAAGCATTCATGGCCCAACCTACCATACGAGCACTTTTTGCTGCACCTAGATATTTTGCGATTGCCCCATAACTAGTCACTCGACCATAGGGAATGAGTTTTGCGGTCTCGTGTACTTTTTTAAAGAAACCTGTGTCTGCCATTATAAAGTAGTAAATATCTTAAACGCTGTTATTATTGCAATTACCGCCGTAATCAAACCAATAACAAGATTCATATTTGTACGGACTTTTGGTTTATTTTCTTTTCGCTTAAAAAATTTAATATACAAAGCTAACATAGCTATTGTACCCAAAGCACTACCAATGATGGCAGTAATAAGGCTAGGTTGCTCAAAAGAAAACCAACCAAAGCCTGCAAAAGTAACCCCTATATACACCCAATATGGAAGCGGCAATAAATTAAGAGCCGCAATCATCATACCTTTAAAAAAACGATTGGTTTTTGTGCGCTCCATTTCTTTAGGCACTTCTCTTCGAGTGTCTTTTGCGATGAATAAAAAATAGATGGTAAGACAGATAAAAATACCTAAGCCTACTTTTTGAAGTATGGCTATAACTTCTGGATTACTATCTAGGTATCTTGCCCCAATAAGCGCAATATACGTTTGTATCAACACCGTACAACCAACACCCGCACTAAAAAGATACGCTTGTTTTCGCCCTTCTTCTAAACTTATTTTTGCCGCAGACATATTGAGTAATCCCGGCGGAATAACTCCAATAAATGCGGCTACAAAACCGATAATAAAATTGAGAAGTAAAGACATCAATACTGTTCGTTATGGAAAGATACCCAAAATTTATGAGTCTAAAGAAAACCTGATATAAGTTATTCTTTTATTAATCTCTAAATATTGTTTTTCATAAAACGTTTGGATTCCCACAACCTCATCTGGAGCTTCATCCCCAATACCATACACATCATGATGTGCAAAGTGAATAGGAAGACGTAATCCATGCAACAACCCTAAGGTGTAACCGTGCATAAACTCACTGTCTGTTTTAAGGTGCATGATCCCATTAGGCTTTAATATCTTTTTGTATTTTGTAAAAAAGTCTTCATTTGTTAAGCGATGTTTTGTGCGCTTATATTTTATCTGTGGGTCCGGAAAAGTAATCCAGATTTCATCGACTTCATTTTCAGCAAACATATTTTCTATGAGCTCAATTTGGGTTCTTAAAAAACCTACATTAGCCATTCCTTCTTCTAATGCTGTTTTTGCACCACGCCAAAAGCGAGCACCTTTAATATCAACCCCAATAAAATTTTTGTTTGGATATTTTTCAGCTAACCCTACTGTGTATTCGCCTTTACCACAACCTAATTCTAAGACTATAGGATTATCATTTTTAAAGAAATTTTTATTCCAATTTCCTTTTAAATTAAGCCCATCTGTAACCGCTTCTTCACGTGTAGGTTGAATTACATTTGAAAACGTTTCATTTTCCCTGAATCTTTTGAGTTTATTTTTACTTCCCACCTTTAAAATTTTGTTGCAAAAATAAGCTTTTAATTAGAGTAGACACTCCTTTGTTATCGATACTCTTTTTGTCTTGCTTCGGAAATAGAAATTGTATTTTTAACAGTTATCTTTACGATTAAAATTTTGCCTCGTTGAGTACTTCAATAAAAAAGACCATACTTGTAGCTCCATTAAATTGGGGTTTAGGGCATGCTACGCGATGTATTCCGATAATTAAAGCCTTATTAGCACACAACTATAACGTTATTCTAGCTAGCGATGGGGCTGCGTTAAAATTATTAAAACAGGAATTCCCAGCCTTACCATCGGTAATTTTACCTTCTTACAATATTACTTACCCGAAAAACGGGAGCTTGTTTACATGGCATATGGTCTTAAAATTTCCGAAGCTATATACTGCCGTTAAAAGAGAGAAAAAAATCATCGACCAACTAGTAGAAAAAGGCACTATTAACGGCATTATTAGCGACAATAGACTCGGCGTAAGAAACAAAAACATACCCTGTGTGTATATAACACACCAGCTAAGAGTGCCCACGGGAAATACAACATTACTGAGCAGCAAATTACATCAAAAATACATTGTGAAATTTGACGCTTGTTGGGTTCCAGATTATAAAAAAGAACCCAATTTAAGTGGCCGTTTGGGTCATGTAAATAAATTAAATAAGCTTGTTAAACATATAGGGCCGCTTTCTAGAATGACACCAAAAGCGACACGTAAATCTTATGATATTCTTGCTGTACTGTCGGGACCAGAACCGCAACGAACTTTACTAGAAGAAAAATTAATCTCGCAATTAGCTCATTCAAACAAAAAAGTAGCACTCATACAAGGAGTTGTTGAAGACAAGCAGAAATGGAGCTCAAAAGGAAATTTAAAAATCTTAAATTACGCTACTACTCTTGAAATTGAAAAACTAATAAACGAAAGCGATCTCATTATTAGTCGCTCAGGCTACACCACGATAATGGATCTAGCAGCTTTAAACAAAAAGGCGTTTTTGATTCCTACTCCCGGACAATTTGAGCAAGAGTATTTAGCAAAAAGACTCCACGATAAGCAGATTGTACCTAGCTGTTCTCAAGATAATTTTACCCTAGAGCAATTAGCTTTAACTAACAATTTTTTGAGCTGGCCAATTTCTGAAGTTAACCCTCAAGATTTTAAGGAATTATTCAGCATTTTCTAAGGTAAATGAAAATTCGCTACCAATCCCTAATTGGCTTTCTACATAAATTTTTTCGGAATGTGCATCGATAATATGCTTTACAATTGAAAGCCCTAATCCACTGCCTCCTACTTTTCGAGAACCTGTTTTATCTACCCTAAAAAAGCGCTCAAAAATTCTGGTAAGGTAACTTTGTTCTATACCAACACCATTATCTGTAATTCTGACAATGGTCTTATCTTTCATAAGTCCCTCAATACTTACTTCTGTAGTTCCCGCTTTTTTACCATATTTAATAGAGTTATCTAGAAGGTTAGTAAGCACCTGCTGAATACGTTCTACATCTGCATTTACATAAATAGGGTCAGGGTAATCTTTATCAAAAACTAGTGATATGTTCTTTTTTGCGGCTTTCATCTCTAATAACTCAAAAGCACTATTAAACAGCTCAACAATATCTACTTTTTCTTTATCTAAAGTAAGTCCGCCCACTTCAAGCCTAGAAATCATATCTAGATCTTTAACAATATACGCCAGACGTTCTATCCCTTTATTAGCCCGTTCAAGGTATTTATCTCTTACATTTTCATCATCTAGCGCTCCATTAAGCAAGGTTTCTACATAACCTTGCACCATAAACAAAGGGGTTTTAAGTTCGTGAGACACATTACCTAAAAACTCTTTTCTGTAAGATTCTCGAATTTTTAAAGCCTCTATCTCTAGTTTTTTATGTTGTGTAAAGCGCCTTACTTGTTTTGTAAGCGTATCCATATCTGTTGTAATCTGATCACGCCCAAAACTTGCTGATTCTAACAAAGAAACTTCTTTATTCAGTTTATTAATTTTCTTATAAATAAACTTCTCCACCCTTATTTGAATAATAAAGAAGGAAGACAAAAAGGAAATTAATGCAACAGGAATGAGAAACAAATATGAAACTGTCCCCAAAAACGAAAAAAAAACACCCGTAATGAGTGTTAAAAATACCGCAATATACAAGGCCGTAAAACCCGCAAAACTGTAGGATCTTTTTTGATGACTCGCCATTAAATTACAATTTTATAGCCAACACCTTTTACCGTTTTAAAACGGTCATCCCCTATTTTTTCTCTTAGCTTTCTTATGTGAACATCTATTGTGCGTCCTCCCACAACTACTTCATTTCCCCAGACAGTGTCTAGTATTTCTTCTCTTTTAAAAACTTTTCCAGGTTTTGAAGCCAATAAAGAAAGAAGTTCGAACTCTTTACGAGGGAGCACTAATTCTGTTTTACCAACAGTAACTTGATACTCTTCTCTATTAATAATAATGTTACCAATTTTAACTACAGTATCAACTTTTGAAGGTGATTTAAACCTGCGAAGTAAAGCTTTTACTTTACTTAATAATATTTTTGGCTTAATTGGTTTTGTAATATAATCATCTGCGCCTGCATCAAAACCTGCTACCTGAGAATAATCTTCGCCTCTAGCCGTTAAAAAAGTTATGACTGTCTCAGACAATTCTGGAATACTTCTTATTTTTTCACAAGCTTCAATACCATCCATTTCTGGCATCATCACATCTAGTATAATAAGGTGTGGCTTCTCTTTTTTAGCTTTTTCCACTCCTTCACGCCCATTCTCTGCTGTTATCACTTGATAACCCTCATTAGACAAATTATAACCTACTATTTCTAAAATATCAGGCTCATCATCTACAAGTAAAATTTTAATATCTTTTTTCTTCATTCTAAGTGCTTCATTATACGGTCTAAAGATACTCATTTTCTAAATGGAGCTATTCTTTTTCACTTTTCTTAACCTTTACTTAATATTACACACCGCTTACCTAAATGTTCGCAACCCTAGAGCAACACAAGTTTATTGACCTTATAGTTAATTGAAGCTCATCGCTTTGTTTTACCATAATTCTAAAGATTCTTCGTCGATAAGGGGTATTTTTATGCTTATTTTTGCCTTGTAAATTATATTATGACGTCACTTATCCCATCCATTTTTTCTATTAAAAATCAAACAGATTTTCAAGATGTGGCACTTCAGGTTTTTAGGTATCAATATAAATACTGTGCGGTTTACAAAAAATATTGTGATCTACTCAAGATAAATATTGATACTGTAGATACGATTTACAAAATACCCTTTCTCCCTATTACTTTTTTTAAAGAGATGGCTATTATTTCGAGTGATACAGTTCCTGAAACCACATTTACAAGTAGCGGCACAACGGGTAGTGTAACAAGTAAACACCATATAGCAGACACAACTATTTACGAAACGAGCTTTAAAAAAGGGTTTGAGTTTTACTACGGAAATGTGCAAGACTTTACCATTTTAGCCTTACTACCTTCCTATTTAGAACGTGAAGGATCGTCACTAGTATATATGGTTGATGCACTTATAAAAGATAGTAAAGCTGCAGACAGTGGTTTTTACCTCAATAACCTTGACGCACTTATTGAAAAACTAGATGCACTAGAGCTAGCAGGTAAAAAAACATTACTTATTGGGGTTTCTTACGCATTACTTGACTTGATAGAAAAAAGAAAGTTTGCACTACAGCATACCATAATCATGGAAACTGGCGGAATGAAAGGGAGAAGAAAAGAACTTATTAAGCCCGCATTACACGCATTACTTAAAGAGGGTTTTGGCACAAGCAACATACATAGCGAATATGGCATGACAGAATTGCTATCGCAAGCCTACAGTAAAGAAGATGGCGTTTTTAGCTGCCCGCCTTGGATGAAAATTTTAACAAGAGACACCGAAGATCCTTTTACTTTGGTTAACAATAAAACTGGCGGTATTAATGTAATAGACCTTGCAAACATTTACTCTTGTTCATTTATTGCCACCCAGGACTTAGGCGTCACAAAAGACAATGAGCATTTTACCATAATGGGAAGATTTGACAACAGCGACATTCGTGGTTGTAATTTAATGGTACTTGACTAATGGTAAAAGCTAAAGAAAATACAGGAGGTTGCTTTTTTATACTTGTTGGTTTTTTTCTGACAATAGGTCTCTTTCTATTTTTAAGTTTTATCTTTTCTATTCCCGAAGGGCTATCCATTATTATAGCACTTCTTGGCGCAGGATATTTAACCCTCAAATGGCTGGGAATCCCGTCTTTAAAATCAATTTTACAGATAACGGCTTTTTTAATTTTTGGAATACTCTTACTGAAACAAGCTGTATCATTTTTAGGACCCTTAACTTTTGACACCGACCACAATTTCACCAAAGAAGAAGGCGTAAACAAAACAATAAAACTCATTGACAATGACTCTACCTTAGTGTATGAAAGCAATAGAACTTGGCAAGACAACTACGGCAGCAGCTATACTGCAAATCTAACGGTAAGAGACTCAGACTTTAACACCTTATACAACCACATTAACACTTACCCCTATATTGAAACCCCTAATTTTTGGGGGAAGCTATATCAATACATTGATAACAAAGACAGTCCTTACTTAGATCTTGTTGTTGCAGAGTTTGATCGTATCAACAAAGAACAAAATTTAAACCAAATGGAATTTGCAGACATGGTTGTAACTTGCATTCAAGACATACCGTACTCATTGGTTTTTCAGGATGCCTGTTTACCCGCAGAAAACTACGAAGACAGTATAAAACAAGTGCTTATAGATTGTCCAGATTGCTGTATTGGCAATATTGCTTACGGTATCCAAAATCCCGTTTCATTTATACAAAACTTAAAGGGAGATTGTGATACACGTACCGTTTTAATTTATAGTATTTTAAAACAGTTTAACTATGATGTTGCTATATTAAACAGTGATTTTTATCGACACTCTATCATAGGAATAAACTTACCTACCAATGGAGATCATAAGATTTATAAAGGTAAAAAATATAAAGTGTGGGAGACAACTTCCAAGTATTACAAAGCAGGACAATTACCTTATGGCTTTGACAACTTAACACACTGGAATGTAATACTAACAAGCAAATAAAGCCTATAAAAATAGGTTTGAATATTTAAAACAATAATTATTTTATTATGAATACATCACTATTCTTTTTAGCATTATTTGAGATTATTCTCTCAATAGTTGTCACCGTTGCAGTTGTATATGTTTCTTACGGCATTTTAAAAAAACTCTTTTTTAAAGACCAAGACGTAGCCAGCAATCACATGGCATTCACCATATTTATGTCTGGTATTATCCTTTCTCTTGGACTCATTTTAAGCGAAATACTACCTTCTATCACAAATGTTGTTAGAATATCTATGACCCAACAAGAAAGTATTGACTTTATAACTGTAGCTAAATATTCTAGCCTATACCTAATTATAGGTTTTTTTGTCGCTTTATGTATTAATGCTTCTGTTTTTGTTTTGTTTAGTTTTCTAACAAAAGGTGTAAATGAGTTTAAAGAAATACAAAAAAATAATTTTGCTGTCTCTATTATGGTTGTAGCATTATTACTAAGCATCACGCTCATAGCAAAGGATAGCATCGCTTTACTAATAAGCGCTTTGGTTCCTTATCCAGAAGTTTCAAATTTTTTATAAAAAAAATGTAAGTAACAAAATAACCTCACGACTTAGCTTAAGATTAATGTTAAGCATTGCAAATTGCAATGATTTTTTACATAATTGGTTGGTTAGTTAGTATGAGAAACCCTCACATTCCTTATGGAAATGGAGGGTTTTTCTTTTAAAGCGTTATTTGTGTTAAGAGACTATATCACAGAAATGATAAAGTAATTTTTCTTACCACGTTGTAATAACACAAAACGGTCGTTTAATAAATCTGCTTCAGAAATGCTATAGCCTTCCTTTACCTTCTCTTTATTTACTGAAATACTATTTTCTTTTAAGGCACGTCGCGCTTCACCATTAGATTTTAAAAATCCTGTTTGTTCTGCAAGGCCACCAATAATATCTAAACCATCCGTAATTTTCTGTCTTGAAACTTCGGCTTGAGGCACACCTTCAAATATATCTAAAAAGGTATCTGCATCAATTTTCTTTAAATCTTCTGAAGTAGATTTTCCGAATAAAATTTCAGAAGCAGCTACAGCAGTCTCATAAGCCTCTTGACTATGCACGGTTGTTGTTACCTCTTGTGCTAGACGTTTTTGCAATGCACGTTGATGCGGTGCTTCTCTATGAGAAACCACAAGAGCATCTATAGTCTCTTTATCTAAAAAAGTAAATATCTTAATGTACTTTTCTGCATCTTCATCACTTGTGTTTAACCAGTATTGGTAAAATTTATACGGCGAAGTTTTCTTTGGATCTAGCCATACGTTACCGCCTTCACTTTTTCCAAACTTACTACCATCACTTTTAGTGATTAAAGGGCAAGTAAGCGCATAACCCTTACCTCCACCTATTCTTCTTATCAGCTCTGTACCTGTGGTAATATTTCCCCACTGGTCACTACCGCCCATTTGCAGTGTAATATTTTGATTTTTAAAAAGGTGTAAAAAATCATAACCTTGAACCAACTGGTACGTAAACTCTGTAAAAGATAACCCGTCTGCATTTTCGCCAGAAAATCTACTTTTCACACTATCCTTTGCCATCATATAATTAACCGTAATGTGTTTACCTACATCACGAATAAAATCTAGAAAGCTAAACTCTTTCATCCAGTCATAATTATTGACCAATAATGCTTCATTAGCTGCACCCGATGAAAAATCTAAAAACTGACTTAATTGTTTGCGCACACAAGCTTGATTGTGACGCAAAGTTTTTTCATCTAAAAAATTACGCTCATTAGATTTCCCTGAAGGATCTCCAATCATACCTGTTGCTCCACCTACTAAAGCGACAGGCTTATGCCCAGATCGTTGAAAAAACGACAATAACATAATAGGCACTAAATTACCTATGTGCAGTGAGTCTGCCGTTGGATCAAAGCCCACATAAGCTGCTCTCATTTGCTCTAAAAGATGTGTTTCTGTGTCTGGCATCACATCGTGTACCATTCCTCGCCATTGAAGTTCTTCTACAAAGTTTTTCATTTGAATATAAAATTTGAGCAAAGATAACAGTAAGCTCAAGAAGACAAAAAGAGTAAGGCTAAAAAGAGTATTTTTACAGAATGATTTTAGTTACTGGCGGCACAGGACTTGTAGGTTCTCATCTTTTACATCTTCTTTTGAAAGAAGATAAGGCTGTACGCGCTATAAAAAGAACAAATAGCGACCTTAATCCTGTAAAAAATGTTTTTCAATCTTATAATGCTGCTGCTTTATTTGACAAAATAGAATGGGTTACTGCAGATGTGCTAGACACCCCAACACTTGAAGATGCCTTTATAAACATCACCTACGTATATCATTGTGCTGCACTCGTTAGCTTTGCCGAAGCAGATTATCAACAACTATTAAAAGTTAACATTGAAGGAACCGCAAACGTTGTCAACCTTTGTATCGCAAACGATATAAAAAAACTATGTCACGTAAGCTCTGTAGCTGCTTTAGGCAAACCGCTAGTTGGTACTGTTATTTCTGAAGAGACACACTGGAATCCCGAAGCAAACAATAACGCCTATGCCATTTCTAAATTTGGTGCAGAGATGGAGGTTTGGCGAGGCTCTCAAGAAGGCCTTGACATCATTATTATCCAACCTAGTGTTATTATAGGCGAAGGACATTGGAAAAGTGCATCTGGAAAACTATTTACAACGATCAAGAAAGGAATCCCTAAATTTCCTCGTGGAAGCACAGGATTTGTAGACGTACAAGATATTAGTCAAGCCTTATTTCTTCTAATGCAGAGTGACATAAAAAACAAATCGTTTGTATTGTCTGGATTTAACTTAACCTATCAAGAAATAATTTCTGAAATCGCAGAACAAATACAGGCTAAAAAACCAAAATCTTCGGTAGCAAATTGGCAATTGTTTATCCTTGCATTTTTTCAAAACATAGCAAGTATTTTTACGGGGAAAAAACCTAATTTAAATAAATCTAACATTCACTCATTGCAGAACATTTCGGAATACAACGGAAGTAAAATCACTACCTACATTCCATTTAACTACACTCAAAAAGAAGCTACTATTAAAAGAGTAAGCACAGCTTTTAACGCCAAATAAATCCACTATTAATTTGCTAAACTAGTTGCTTTTTCAAGCGGCTTAATTCTGTTTGATTTCTTATCAAGCGAATCACCTAGTCTTTTCATTTCTTCAGCCCTCAAACTATCTTTTTTAATAGAATCTTTTATTTTTTTTCGTTTAGTATAGACTGCTTTTAAAGAATCTGCCCCAACTCTTATCTTCTCTAAGTTAAGTTTTACATTATCAAACATCGTCAAATAATCTTCAATATTTGCAGAATAATAAGCATGACTTTTCGCAAACTGGCTACTATCGATATCAAACTTTACATATAACATAGAATCGAGCTTATACCCACTCTCGCGTACTTTTCGAATATTAGTACGCGCAGCATTACTTAGGTAAACCTCCGTAAGCACCTGTACCATCTTATCTTGAGGGATCAAGTTGTCAGGTTTTTCAGGATACTTAACACTCTGACAACCAATGGCCAAAAATAAGATTGCTATATAGTAAAACCCTTTCATTATCTATTAAATGTTATACGCTCTGCTTTAGGTTTATTTCCATATTTCCCACCTTCGTAAGCCAAACCTCCATTAACAAAAGTATGTGTAATTCTAGACCTAAACGTTGTTCCTTCAAAAGGAGACCAACCACATTTATAATCTGTGTTTTCTTTTGTTACCGTCCAAGGTGAATTAGGGTCTATCAAGACTAAATCTGCCTTATATCCTACTTTAATATAACCTCTATCTTTAATTTCAAATAATATCGCTGGGTTATGCGCTATTTTTTCAACTAACTTTTCTACAGAAATTCTTCCTCTATGATGCATTTCAAACAAAGCCTCTACCGCGTGTTGCACTAAGGGACCTCCAGAAGGAGCTTTTAAATATCCGTTGTTTTTTTCTTCAATAGTATGAGGTGCGTGATCTGTCGCAATTACATCAATTTTATCTTCCAATAAAGCCTTCCAAAGTCCATCACGATCTTTCTCAGTCTTTACGGCTGGGTTCCATTTTATTTTTGTGCCTTTCGCTTCATAATCTTTATCTGTAAACCACAGATGATGCACACAAACTTCTGCTGTAATCTTTTTGTCCTTTAATTTTTTCTTGTTGCTGAAAAGCCCTGTTTCTTTTGCCGTAGACACATGAAAAACATGCAATCTAGCCCCAGTCTTTTTAGCCAAAGCAATTGCTCTAGAAGAAGAGATATAACATGCCTCTTCACTTCTAATAATAGGGTGCTGACTTATAGGTATATCATCACCAAACTCTTCTTTAGCTTTCTCTAAATTAGCCTTAATGGTATCTTCATCTTCACAATGTGCAGAGATAAGCAGCTTGGTTTTACTGAAAATATTCTCTAACGTCTTTGGGTCGTCTACAAGCATATTTCCTGTTGAAGATCCTAAAAAAAGTTTTAAACCAGCAACCTTAGTTGGATCTACTTTTAAAATTTCTTCAAGATTATCATTAGTTCCTCCAAACATAAAACTATAGTTTGCCCAAGAATCATTTGCTGCTATAGCAAACTTATCTTCTAGCAAATCTATGGTTGTGGCTTGTGGGACGGTATTTGGCATTTCAATAAAAGTAGTAATCCCACCAGCGACTGCCGCTTTAGACTCTGTTGCTATGGTAGCCTTATGTGTTAATCCTGGCTCTCTAAAATGAACTTGATCATCTATCATTCCAGGAATGAGATAATGTCCATCTGCGTCTATAACTCTTGTCTCACTGCTTTTCACACTAATGCTCTCACCTATTTCGGCGATGCGATCATTTTGTATTAATACATCACCAGCAAAAATGCTACCTTCATTTACAATGTTTGCGTTTTTTATTAAATAGCTACTCATTAAATCTCGTATCGATTAAAAAGACTTTTCATCTTCATTTTTATAACCCCAAAAATAGCTTCAGAAATTATTCCGGTGCTCATTTTTGATTCTCCTTTTGTTCTATCTGTAAATATTACAGGCACTTCTACTATTTTAAACTTACTTAAATAGGCTTTAAATTTCATTTCTATCTGAAATGCATATCCTAAAAATTGGATCCTATTCAGGTCAATTGTTTCTAGCACATTTCGTCTATAACAAATAAACCCAGCAGTTGTATCGTGAATTTTCATTCTTGTAATAAAATGCACATATTTTGATGCACCCCAAGAAAGCAATACTCTACTCATAGGCCAGTTTACAACATTCACTCCTGTTGAATACCTAGATCCAATTGCTAGATCATTGCCATCTATGTGGCAAGCATTATATAATCGTATGAGGTCTTTTGGATTATGAGAAAAATCTGCATCCATCTCAAAAATATAATCATACGTTTTATTTAACGCCCATTTAAAACCAGCAATATAAGCTGTTCCCAAACCTTCTTTCCCCTTACGTTTAAGTAAGTGCAATTGCTCGGGATACTTACTTATCAACTTCTCAACAATCAAACCCGTACCATCTGGCGAATTATCATCTACAACAAGGATATGAAAACCATGTTCTAATGAAAAAACGGTTTGCACCAACTTCTCGATATTTTCAATCTCATTGTAAGTTGGTATAACTATGACCGCATTTAAAGTACTACTCATAAGGTGCAAAGGTACTTTTTTTAACTTTAACTTAAACTAATATCTACAGGATTAGCAAACACAATTACATCGTATTCTTGTACCTTTACCCCATAAAAATAAAGATTGAATTTACTAGAACGATATAGCACACAGACAGACTGGATCACCATAATAATAGTATGCTGCATCTTATTAATGACTGCTGCAAAGCTGCTATTCCCTAAACGTTTTGAAGAGTTTATTTATTTGCCTCTTAACAATAAATATTTTTTAGTTCAAGGTAGAGATGACTCCTTAAGTCATGGTTTCAACCTATTATTTATTAGCATACAACTGTTAGCGATGTCTCTTTTTATATTTATTTTTTTAAACGAGATAGGTTACAATAGCAAAAACAGTCCAGGGTTATTTTACATACAGATATGCGCATTATATGCCGTTTTTATTGGCGCCAAAATATTTATTGAAAAAATTATAGGAAACATCTTCAATATAGAAAATTTGGTCAACCAATATCTCTATCAAAAATTAACTTATAGAAACTATATTGGCATTTTTATTCTTGTTTGTAACATCTTACTCATTTATTCTTTTGGAACAAACAGAACAGTTTTACTTATCTTACTAGCTGCTACCGTTGCTTTTAACGGAATTTGGCTCCTTTTTAGCTATAAAAATTTCCGAAGTATTTTAATCCCTCATTTCTTATATTTTATTTTGTATCTTTGCGCTCTCGAAATTGCACCCTATATGATTCTGTATAAAGCAGTAACGTAATAGGAAAGATTAAAAAAAAACTCTTGTATGAAAGTGAAAACTATATTAGTTTCTCAACCCGAACCAAAGGTTGAAAACTCGCCTTATTTTGACTTAATAGATAGACAAAAAGTTAAAATTGATTTTGTCCCTTTTATACATGTAGAAAGTGTCCCTGGAAAAGAAGTTCGAAATCAAAAGATAGATCTTAATGATTACACAGCTATCATACTAACAAGTAGAAATGCTGTAGACCATTACTTTAGAATTGCAGAAGAATTACGATTCAAAGTACCAGATTCTATGAAATATTTTTGCCAAAGTGAAGCCGTTGCTTACTACTTACAAAAATATGTCGTTTACAGAAAACGTAAAATTTATGTTGGTAAACGTACTTTTTCTGAACTTTCTCCTTTAATTAAGAAATATAAAAACGAAAAGTTCTTATTACCTTCTACAGATAAACTTAAAGACGAAGTCCCAAAAGTACTTAACGACTTAAAAGTATCTTGGCAACAAGCTATACTTTACAGAACCGTAATTAGTGATCTAAGCGACCTAAGAGATGTTTTTTATGACATTCTTGTGTTTTTCTCACCAAGCGGAATCGAATCTTTACTTCACAACTTCCCAGACTTTAAACAAAACGACACGCGCATAGCCGTTTTTGGGAACACTACTGTAAAAGCAGCTGGAGAAAGTGGCTTACGTGTAGACATTAAAGCACCTACGCCAGACACACCTTCTATGACTATGGCTCTTGAGAAGTATATTAAAGAACAAAACAAAAAGTAACCCACAGTAAGATTTATATTAGACAGAAAAGCAATTACTTTTCTGTCTAATATCTAAAAAATTTACAAACAAAAAAGAGAGCTGAATTTTAAAATTCAGCTCTCTTTTTATTTATATAATTCTAAGCATTAAAGCGTAGGTGGTCCACCCGCTAAAATCTCTTCATTTGCATAGTCTTCAAACTGCTTGAAGTTCTTTTTAAATGAAGCCGCTAATTTATGAGCTGTCTCATAATAACCTTCATCATTTTTCCAAGTAGCTCTTGGGCTTAACACTTCTGTAGGCACATTAGGGCAAGTTCTAGGTTGCGCTAATCCAAAAACAGAATGCGTATGATAATTACCGCTATTTGCCGCGTCAAGACTTCCGTCCATTGCTGCAGTAATCATAGCTCTTGTATATTTTAATTTCATTCTAGAACCAACTCCATAAGGACCTCCAGTCCAACCTGTATTAACAAGCCACACATTTACACCAGAATCTTTCATTTTCTTACTTAGCATCTCTGCATATCTTGTAGGATGAAGCGGCATAAAAGGCGCTCCAAAACAAGCTGAAAAACTTGGCATTGGCTCTGTAACTCCTGCCTCTGTTCCAGCTACTTTTGCAGTATATCCACTAATAAAGTGATAAGCCGCTTGACCTGGTGTTAACTTTGAGATAGGAGGCAACACACCAAAAGCATCTGCCGTTAAGAAAAATATATTCTTAGGGTTTTCACCAATAGATGGCACCTTAATATTATCTATATGATAAATTGGATAACTTACTCTTGTGTTTTGAGTGATTGAAATATCAGTGAAGTCAACTTCACCATTTTCATCCATCACTACATTTTCAAGAATTGCTCCTGGCTTAATAGCATTATAAATATCTGGTTCATTTTCCGCAGAAAGGTTAATCACTTTTGCATAACATCCGCCCTCAAAATTGAAGACTTTATTATCTGCTGTCCATCCGTGCTCATCATCACCTATCAACTTACGTTTAGGATCTGCTGAAAGCGTTGTTTTTCCAGTACCCGAAAGACCAAAGAAGATAGCTGTCTCACCGTTATCACCCACATTTGCAGAACAGTGCATAGGCAACGTATTCTTCTGTACAGGCAAAATAAAGTTAAGCGCAGAGAAAATTCCTTTTTTGATTTCTCCTGTATAACCAGTTCCACCAATTAAAGCAATTTTTCTAGAAAAGTTTAAAATCGCAAAGTTATGTTGACGTGTTCCATCTAATGCTGGATCTGCCATAAAACCTGGCGCATTTACAATTATCCACTCTGGGTCAAAACCTTCAAGCTCTGTTTCCGTTGGACGTAAAAACATATTATGAGCAAACATGTTTGTCCAAGGATGTTCATTTACAACTCTGATATTTAGTCTGTAATCAACATCTGCACATGCATAACTGTCTCTTACATAGATCTCCTTTTCAGAAAGATAGTCTGTCACTTTATCATATAAAGCATCAAATTTCTCTGAAGAAAAAGGGATATTTATATCTCCCCACCAAACCTCATCTTTAGTCACATCATCTTTTACGATAAAGCGATCCATAGGCGAACGACCTGTGAACTCACCTGTATTTACTGCAAGTGCGCCGTTGTTCGCTTCTATTCCTTGATTGAGTTTGAGTGTTTCGTTGTGAAGTGCTTCCGAAGAAAGCTGGTAGTTGACCTTGGCATTTTTTATACCGTAGTTATCAACCGAAATCGTTTTAGTAGTTTGGTTTTGAGCCATCACACATTTTATTATTGTTGTACTACAAAAATAACAAAATAGCAATACACACCCCCTTTATATCATCTTAATTATCATTAAAGTTTGTTAACAAAAGAAAAAATAAATAGCGTTAAATTAAGAAAATAATAATATCTAGCCGCAAAACATAGACTGTATTGAGTATTTCTAAAAATAAGAGTAATAAAAAACAATATCAATAATATCGCTACTCCTTATTTATAAAGAAACTAGATTAAAATCATAAAGATGAATCACTTCTAAAAAGACCAATTGCCAACCAAACCCATCCTATTATAAAAAGAAAACCACCTATAGGAGTTAAAAAAGCGATACGCTTAACAGCAAACGGTAAAACCGCTTGTAATGACAACAAATAGATAGAACCAGAAAAAAGGAGAATCCCAAAGAGGAATAACCAAAAGACACGTTTTTTTAACTTTTCAGAAATAGTAGCTGCGAGCCCTATTACAAATAAAGCGAGTGCATGATACATTTGATATCGCACGCCTGTTTCAAAACTTGTTAATGATGATGCATCGACAAGTTTTTTAAGTCCGTGTGCACCAAAAGCCCCTATTGCAATAGTTATTGCCACTAGTATGGCTGCTGTTCCGACTATTTTTTTATTCATTATTAAGATCTACGTATTGATTTTAGTACTTTCGTATGACAAATTTTACCTTATCAAAGGTAACCAAAATCCATAAAATGAGAAACATTTTAATAATAGGTGCTGGACGTTCTGCCACTAGCTTAATCAAGTATTTACTCGATAAAAGTAAAAAGGAAAAGCTATTCATTACCATAGGAGACCTTAATATACAGAATGCTCAAAAATTTACAGATGGCCACTCCAACGCACGTGGTATTCTGTTAGATGTGTTTAATGAACCACAACGTAGAGAAGCTGTACAAAACTCAGATCTTGTAATATCTATGCTACCTGCACGCTTCCATATAGAAGTCGCAAAAGACTGTATAGAATTTAACAAACACTTAGTCACAGCATCATACATTAGTAACGAGATGCAATTACTTGACCCTATGGCAAAAGCAAAAGGTCTTGTATTTATGAACGAAATAGGTCTTGACCCAGGCATTGACCACATGAGCGCAATGCAAATTATAGACCGCATAAAAGACCAAGGTGGTAAGATGCTTTTATTTGAAAGCTTTACAGGAGGTCTTGTTGCCCCAGAAAGCGACAACAATCTTTGGAATTATAAATTTACCTGGAATCCACGCAATGTAGTACTTGCAGGACAAGGCGGTGCCGCTGAGTTTATTCAAGAGGGAAAATTCAAATACATACCTTATAATAGACTCTTTAGAAGAACAGAGTTTATTGAAGTTGAAGGTTATGGCAAATTTGAAGTTTACGCAAATAGAAACTCCCTAAAATACCAATCTATTTACGGCCTAAAAGACATACTTACACTCTATCGAGGAACCATTCGTCGTGTAGGTTTTAGTAAAGCTTGGAACATGTTTGTACAGTTAGGTATGACAGACGACACATATAAACTTCCTGATAGTGAAACACTCACTTATCGAGATTTTGTAAACAGTTTTTTACCCTACTCACCTACCGACAGTGTAGAACTAAAACTAAGACACAACTTGAAAATAGATCAAGATGATTTAATGTGGGAAAAAATCGTAGATCTTGACATACTAAGCAATAAAAAAGTAATAGGTATTAAAGAGGCAACGCCTGCGCAATGTCTTCAAAAAATATTAATGGACAGCTGGACATTAGCAGAAGATGACAAAGATATGATTGTAATGTATCATAAATTTGGTTACGAGCTTGATGGCAAAAAACACCAAATAGACAGTAATATGATTTGCATAGGTGACGATCAAACTTACACTTCTATGGCAAAGACTGTTGGACTTCCCGTTGCTATAGCAGCCATTAAGATTTTAAACAAAGAGATTACAACACCTGGTGTTCAACTTCCTATTAACAAAGAAGTTTACGAACCAATTTTAAAAGAACTAGAAGAATACGGCATCAACTTTACTGAAAAAGAAGTGCCTTATTTAGGGTATAACCCTGATAGCGTTGTAGGCTAGTGTTCTATAAAAAATAAAAAGCCACATTTCATTATTTTGAAATGTGGCTTTTTTATACTTCTTCTTTATGTTTTATGAACTCACTATCTTCTATTAATAAAAATACTTATAAAATAAAGTAATGTAGCAAGAGACCCTAAAGCAGCTACAAGATATGTTCTTGCCGCCCATTTTAAAGCATCTTTTGCACCCGCATGCTCTTCTTTTGTCACCATATTTGCACTTTCTAACCAAGCTAATGCACGGTTACTCGCATCATATTCTACTGGCAAAGTAATCATAGTAAAAGCAGTTGTTATCGCAAACAAAACAATACCTACCAAAAACACCGTTGAGCCAAAAGCTGTACCAGCTGCAGATAAAGCAAGACCTGCCATAATTACAATATTTGAAAACTTCCCTGATATCCCTACCGCAGGAACAATAGCCGAACGCAACTTTAACCAACTATATGCCGTAGCATGCTGTATTGCGTGACCACACTCATGAGCAGAAACAGCCGCAGCAGCAGCGTTTCTTTCATTATAAACCACTTCACTTAAATTAACTGTTTTGTTTGCAGGGTTATAATGATCTGTTAATTGCCCTTTAACTGATAACACCTTAACATCTGTTATACCGTTATCGGCTAACATTTTTTCTGCTATTTCTTTACCACTCATTCCATTGCGTAATGAAACTTGAGAATAGTGTTTAAATTTACTTTTTAGCTTATTACTCACATAAGTACTTACTAAAAAAATAACCCCAGCTAGTATATAATATCCTATCATAATGTTGTCTGCTAAAACAGCTATTTATTAATTAAACTTTAAAAAAATACGCTTATTTAACCAAGCGTAATATTATTAAAAATAAAGATAGCAAAAAGCGTGCAGTTTTTGCTGCACGCTTTTTATACTCTTACTATTTTTCGATGTTAGGCACTTAACCTACGATATTCACAATCCTTCCTGGTACAACAATTACCTTATTAGGAGTTCTACCATCTAAAATTTGTTGTGTTTTCTCGTTTGCCATAACGGCAGCTTCTATTTCTTCTTTACTTAAATCTAAAGAAAGCTCCATCGTAAATTTCATTTTACCATTAAAAGAAATAGGATACTCTTTACTGCTCTCCACCAAATGACTTGCCTCAAAAACAGGAAAAGGAGCTGTTGCTACACTTGTTGTGTTACCCAATTTATTCCATAATTCTTCTGAAATGTGCGGCGCGTATGGCGAAATCAAAACAGCCAAAGGCTCTAAAATCTCACGTGAATTACATTTTTGTGCCGTCAACTCATTTACTGCAATCATAAACGTAGACACCGAAGTATTAAAACTAAAGTTCTCTATATCTTCTTGTACTTTTTTTATGGTTTTATGTAATGTTTTAAAAGCATCTTTTGTTCCTTTTTCATCAGAAACCTCAAAACTTTCGTCTGCACCACTATGATACAATCTCCAAAACTTCTTTAAAAAAGAATGCACACCACTTAATCCTGCTGTATTCCAAGGTTTTGCTTGATCTAATGGCCCTAAAAACATCTCGTACATACGCAAGGTATCTGCTCCATATTGCTCACAAATCTCATCTGGATTTACGACGTTGTATTTAGATTTAGACATTTTTTCGACTTCACGACTAACCTTAAACGTCCCATCTTCTTCTGTGACAAACTCTGCATCTTGAAATTCTTCTCGCCAATTCTTAAAAGCTTCAATGTCAAGATTATCATGAGTATCTACTAGAGATACATCAGTATGATTAGGAACTACCTTTAAATTACTATACTCCTCATGCCCCTCTTCTTTTCTAACTTTACTATTTATTAAACCAAGAAGTTCAGAGAAAACATTCTCCTCAAGTCTTCCATTTTCTATATTATCAGCTATAGATCTTGACACCAAAATATTTGAAGAAAAGAAACTTCTTGTCGCTACTTTTTCTTGCCCTTCAATTATCTTCTTACCAATTAAGGGATTACATCCAAACAGGCGATAAACAAAAGCACTATTCCCCAAAATCATCCCTTGGTTAATCATCTTTTTAAAAGGCTCCTCAACATTTACAAAACCTCTATCTTTCATAAACTTCACCCAGAAACGGCTGTATAATAAATGCCCTGTTCCGTGTTCGCTTCCTCCTATATATAGGTCAACATCTTTCCAATAGTCTAATGCTTCTTCGCTTGCAAAAACATTTTCGTTTTGAGCATCCATATATCTAAAGAAATACCAAGAGCTTCCAGCCCAACCCGGCATAGTATTTAGCTCTAATGGATGTACTGTTTTATGATCAATCAAATCATTACTTACAACAGCATTTGTTTTCGTATCCCAAGCCCAAACATCTGCTCTACCTAGAGGCGGTTCTCCTTCTTCAGTAGGCAAATACTTTTCTACTTCTGGCAAGAGAATAGGCAAATGTTCTTTTGCTATCATTTGCGGCATTCCGTCTATGTAATATACCGGAAAAGGTTCTCCCCAATAACGTTGTCTAGAAAAAACAGCATCACGTAAGCGATAATTTGTTTTCCCTTCTCCTGCGCCTAACTTTTCTAATTCGTATATCGCAAGTTTTAATGCTTTTTTATATTTCAGCCCGTTTAAAAAATCGCTATTAGCAATCACGGTCCCTTCTTTTTCTGTGTGTGCAGCTTCAGAGATATCTACGCTTTCAAAAACATTAGGTATGTTAATTCCAAACTTAGTTGCAAAATCCCAGTCACGTTGATCACCACATGGTACTGCCATCACGGCTCCCGTTCCATAACCTGCAAGTACATAATCTCCAATCCAAATTGGAATTGGCTCTTTAGAAAATGGATGCTCTGCATAAGCCCCTGTAAACACACCGCTAATGTTTTTTACATCTGCCATACGCTCTCGCTCACTTCGTTTGCTTGTTGCTTCAATATACGCTTCTACTTCCGCTTTTTGTTCCGCAGTAGTAATCTGAGCTACTAACTCATGTTCTGGCGCCAATGTCATAAACGACACCCCAAAAATGGTATCTGGGCGTGTAGTAAAAACTGGTATTTTACTCGCTGAGTCTTGAACATTAAACGTCACTGTAGCTCCCACAGACTTCCCAATCCAGTTGCGCTGTGTCTCTTTAATGGATTCACTCCAGTCTACATTTTCTAATCCTTGAAGTAAACGTTCTGCATAAGCAGAAATACGCATACTCCATTGGGTCATTTTTTTTCGAACTACGGTATGCCCACCACGTTCACTCACACCATTCACAATTTCGTCATTAGCCAAAACAGTTCCTAGTACAGGACACCAATTCACTTCGGTTTCGGCAAGGTATGTGAGTCTATATTGTAATAATATTTCTTGTTTTTGCACTTCAGAAAAGCGATTCCAATCTTCGGCAGTAAAGATTTCTACGTTTTCATCACAAATTGCTTCTACAGTAGCATTTCCTGAGGTTTCAAAATGCGCAATCAATGTTTTTATAGCTTCGGCTTTATTGGTTTTTGTATTAAACCAACTTTCAAACAACTGTATAAAAATCCATTGTGTCCACTTATAATAGTCTGGATTAGAAGTGCGAACTTCACGAGACCAATCAAAAGAAAAGCCTATTTTATCTAGTTGTTTTCTATATCCCGTAATTTCATTTCCTTGCTTATCTACACCACCCTCAATATTTACACGTGTTGTATCTGCAGGATGCTGTCCTGTTTGTATCGCATACTGTTCTGCCGGCAAACCAAAAGAATCGTAGCCTTGCGGATGCAATACATTAAAGCCTTGATGACGCTTGTAACGAGCATAAATATCACTCGCAATATAACCCAGCGGATGCCCAACGTGCAATCCCGCACCACTTGGGTAAGGAAACATGTCTAGCACATAATATTTAGGTTTATCACTTTTATTCTCGGCTCTAAACGTTTGGTTTTCTTCCCAATAGCTTTGCCATTTTTTTTCTATATCGTTAAAATGATATTTGCTCATTACTTCTGAAATTTTAAGGGTTCAAAAATAGGGCTATTCAATGAAAAAAAAGAATCTAAACAAAAATAAGATAAGGCAAATCATTCTATAAGACAGGCAATAATCGCACAATCATTTATAACATTGAAAAGATTGACCAAACACAAGAATGAGACAATTAATTAAAGAATAAAAAAAGGCTACCTAACAGATCATAAACATAAAATTACATACAATTTTACATCAAGATTACGTTATCAATAAAACCATGTATTTTTGTGAATTAAACGGCAGCAATAATCTATGAGCAAATCTTTCGAAACGTATCAAAAAAGAAGACTTTTCACTTCTTACTTTTCTGTAGTATTAAGTATATCACTGGTATTATTTTTATTGGGCTTATTGGGATTGCTCGTACTTAACAGCAAAAAAGTAGGTGATTATTTTAAAGAGCAAATACCCATAGTGGTCTTTTTAAAAGATGCTGCAAAAGATGTAGAAGTTACTCAACTTAAACAAAGCCTGGCATTAGCAGAATACACAAAAGATGCCACTTACGTTACAAAAGAGCAAGCTGCAGAAGAACACAGCGAAGTAATCGGAGAGGATTTTATGGAATATCTTGGTGATAACCCTCTACAAAACAGTATCGATGTAAGAGTCATTGCAGCCTATGTGACACCCGAAAAAATTGAAGAAATTGTAAGTGAAATTAAAAACAAGTCTTTTGTTGACGATGTTGTTTACGACAAACCCCTTATAGAAAAACTAGATAGTAATGTGCGTAAGATTAGTTTTTGGATGCTTGTAATTGCTGGTATATTTTTAGTGATTGCCATTTTACTCATTAACAGCTCCATTAGGCTATCTGTTTACGCAAAACGATTTACCATAAAGACAATGCAAATGGTGGGAGCTACAAAACGTTTTATAAGAAAACCTTTTGTGTGGCGCAGTGTTCGTCTAGGTCTTGTAGGTGCAATTGTTGCAATGGCAGGCTTGGCGGCTGTTATATATTATGCAGATAAAAGCTTTCCAGAATTACAGATTATACAAGACAGAATGATGTTAGGCGGCTTATTTTTATTCATCTTTTTAATGGGTCTTATAATTACTTGGCTAAGCACATTTATTGCAACACAACGATTTTTAAACCTAAGAACAGACGACTTATACTACTAGCTTTTTCTGAAATAGTAAAAAGGCAGACAATATATTCATAAAAAACACCTTGTAAAGGCATCAAAAAATGGGAGAACAGAAACGAAAAGAAGAGCAGCAAAAACAATACTTTGTGTTTCAGCGCAAAAACTATAAGTTTATGTTAATCGGTATTGCATTTATCACACTTGGCTTTATTTTAATGGCAGGTGGAGGTAGTGACGACCCCAATGTTTTTAACCCAGAAATATACAACTGGAGACGCATTCGTCTAGCACCAGCGCTTATTTTAATTGGTTTTGGGATAGAAGTATACGCTATTTTACTCAACCCAAATAAAGAAGAAAAATAATGGAAGTAATCGATGCGATTCTTCTTGGGATCATTCAAGGTTTTACAGAATTTTTACCTGTATCTTCTAGCGGACATTTAGAAATAGGAAAAGCCATTCTTGGTGACAACTCTGTACCAGAAGAAAGCCTTTTATTTACAGTAATCTTACACTTTGCTACTGCTTTAAGTACCATTGTGGTTTTTAGAAAAGACATTCTCGAAATTTTAAAAGCCGTTTTTAAGTTTCAATGGAATGAAGAGACACAGTTTATTTTTAAAATAGGAATCTCTATGCTGCCAGCCGTAGTAGTCGGTCTCCTTTTTGAAGAACAACTAGAAGCATTTTTTGGAGGGAACATTGCTTTTGTGGGCGCTATGCTTATCATTACCGCAGTCCTACTCTATTTTGCAGACAAAGCTAAAAGCACCGAAAAACCAGTTTCTTTCAAAAACGCCTTTGTTATTGGTATCTCGCAAGCAATCGCAATGCTACCAGGAATATCTAGAAGTGGTGCTACTATCTCTACTTCAGTTTTATTAGGAAATGATAAAAGCAAGGCAGCTCGCTTTTCATTTTTAATGGTCATCCCACTAATCTTCGGAAAAATTGCTAAAGATATTTTAAGTGGTGATATCACTACCGAATCTACAGACTTCACTATTATGGGATTAGGCTTTGTAGCAGCATTTTTATCTGGACTTATTGCTTGTACTTGGATGATTAGCCTAGTGAAGAAAAGTAAACTTTCTTACTTTGCTATTTACTGTTTAGTGGTCGGAATAATTGCTATTGGAGTTGGATTGTATGCTTAAATGGATTTACTTAATAATAGGCCTTTTATTCATCTCTTTTACAGAAGCTCAAAACTTAGATCATTTACCTAAAGCAGAGCGTGAGTACTTTGAACTACTCAACTATACTCCTGTAAATTATATAGCAAACACACCAACCCAAACTTTAAATTCTATTTGGAAGTTAAAATCAGCTTACGAGAAGAAAAGTCAATTAGAAAAAGAAGAGCTTATTTGGATAGAAAAAGCAATTAATCAAATAGCCTTGGCATTCTTTTTAGAGAATAAACCAATTTTACTTCTGAGTGAAAACGGCTTAGAAGGTGATCCAAACAAGCTAATAAACAAGACGATAAAAAACAATCGAACAATCACGACACTAGATTTGCGTCATGGGGGTTGTATAAGTTTTAGCAGCACGGATGATTTTATTAGAATATTCAATAATCGAACAAAAAAATTGATTGCATCAAATTAAGCTTATTGCCAGCCTGAGCGCAGTCGAAGACAATAAAGCATAGGCATCTATAAGGTCTTCGACTGCGCTCAGACTGACATTGTTAAAAATTAAAAACTAGAAAATGAACAAGTCCCTCACCCTAGAAGATTATCAAGCAGGCCAAGTCATTCTTATTGACAAGCCACTTAACTGGACCTCTTTTCAAGTGGTCAATAAAGTGCGCTGGTTGATAAAACAACAGTTTAAAATTAAGAAAATTAAAGTGGGACATGCAGGGACGCTAGATCCTTTGGCAACCGGACTACTTATTTTGTGTACAGGAAAGTTTACGAAGCAGATAGAAACCTATCAAGCACAACATAAAGAATACACAGGTACAATTACGCTAGGAGCCACAACGCCAAGTTATGATCTAGAAACCGAAATAGACAACACCTTTGACATTTTGGAAATAAATGAAGCGCAGATTCTTGAAAACACGAAGCAGTTTGTTGGCGAAATAGACCAACGCCCTCCTGTTTTTTCTGCCCTAAAAAAGGAAGGAAAACGCTTGTATGAATACGCAAGAGCTGGTGAAACCGTAGAGGTTCCTACTCGAAAAATCACGATATCTGAATTTGACATTACAAGTATTGATATGCCAGATGCACATTTTAGAGTTGCATGCAGCAAAGGAACTTACATTAGATCTTTAGCGCACGATTTTGGGGCGACACTTAATAATGGCGCCCATCTTTCTGCATTACGAAGAACCAAAATAGGTGACTTCTCTGTAGATAATGCTATTTCAATAGAAGCTTTTGAAGACCTAATAAAAGCCCAAGATTAACTGAGCAGAGCCGAAATATCACTTGCGATATTTTGTCCCTTATCCTTGTTATACCACACTTGTAGTGATTCTTTAAACTCAGGAGTTAAACCACCATTTGCTTCTTTAAAATCGTTCACCATTTGTGTGGCTACTGTTGGTCTTGGTCCCCACGTTGCTGTTACCTCGTCGTTTTCAATTTGAATTAATTTTGGGATAGACATCCCGCCATTGGTTAAAAATTGATTCATTAATTCTAGGTTTTCATCACGTAGCACAATTTTTAAATCTATATTTTCATTTAAAGCTGCGATCTTATTAATTACAGGCAAAGCATTTGCAGCATCACCACACCAAGACTCAGAAATTACAAGCCACGTTTTATTTGTTTTTACACTTTCTGCTACAGCTTGTATTTCTTCTGAAATTTTAACCGTTTTATCCAGTCTTCTCATTCTAGCATCACCCAGTTTTGTATAATTCACATACGCTTCACTTTGGTTAGCTCCAGTACTCGTTTTATTAGCCGCGTGCTCTATTGTGAGCGCTCTATATGCTGTATAACTCATTGCAGTTTTTAGACTTTCTGCAACAAGTGTATTTGTGTTTATTGTTTCCATATACTCTTTTGACGAGACAATTTACAAATTCTTACTATCTTTAAAAAACAGAAAATTAAAATACAATTATGACCAAAACGAGATGCGGATGGTGCGGTACAGATCCACTTTATGTTGCTTATCACGATACAGAATGGGGAGTTCCAGTTAAAGATGACGAACTCCTTTTTGAGTTTTTAATGTTAGAAACTTTTCAGGCAGGATTAAGTTGGATTACGGTTTTAAAAAAGCGTGAAAACTTTAGAAAGGCATTTGACAATTTTGACTATAAAAAAATCGCAAAATATTCTGAAGAAAAACAACAAGAACTGCTACAAGATCCTGGCATCATTAGAAATAAACTTAAAGTAAAAGCTACGATTACAAATGCACAAGCTTATATAAAAATCCAAGAAGAGTTTGGAAGTTTCAGTAAGTATATATGGGGTTTTGTTGACCAAAAACCCATACAAAATCATTGTAAAACGTCAAATGACGTTCCTGCAAATACAGCATTGAGCGACACTTTGAGTAAAGATTTAAAAAAACGAGGTTTTAAATTTGTGGGTAGTACTGTAGTGTATGCACATATGCAAGCAACCGGGATGGTAAATGACCACTTGGAAAGTTGTTTCAGATATAATGAGCTCAAATGAATTAAGGAAATTAAAAAACCGCCTCTGTTTGAAGCGGTTTGAATAATATAGTTTTTCTTTTTTATTAAAGCTTCAATATCTTTTTAGTCACATTTCCGAAGTCACCACTAAAGGTAGCAAACAGTGTACCTTGCCATTGTGATTGTAAGTCTAAGCTTAACTCTCCTTGCACATTATCAAAATCTTGCGAAAACAATTCTTGCCCTAATATGTTTGTAATACTCACATTCATATTTGAAAAGGGTGTTGTAAAATTAAACTTTACAGCCCCAGTAGTTGGGTTTGGATATGGCCCTGCAATACTAGCCTCAGCAAACTCTTGCGTTGCTAATAATTCTACATTAATTCTCCAAAAACCTTCTGGAGCAACTAAGGGTCTTGTTAGAGATTTACCAGAATTAGCCTCTGCCCAAATGTAATATTCTACAACACCACTTGCATCTGGCATATTTAATTCTGCAGTCCATACATCATCTCCAGCAGCATTCATTGCTACTTCTTGATAGTCTGTCTCACCTTGTATTCTCCAAAAAACTTTTGCCCCAGCTATATCCGAGATATGTTTTATTGATGCATCTATTGTTACTGTAGACGATGGCACAGCATCTGCAATAGGCTGATGCACAATTAATAAAGGCTGAGAAACACCTATAGTGTGTGTAATGCAATGTATCGCTCCGGTGGCAGCAATTAAAGGCTCGTCATTATTATCTACGTCGATACCCACAACATTATATCCTGGCATTAGTTCTTCATAATAAGCTATAGCCGCTGCATCAACTTCTGGTCTGTATGTAGGCAACAAAATAGATTTATTGATAATTAGAGAGTTACTATACGTTCTATAATACCCGTTATTATCTGGATAATTCCCACTAGTACTTGGTGGCGCATCGATCCACTTCACCTTATAAGGCGTACCAAAAGGCGAATTAAAATTACTCAAAACATAATCTATATTCTCTTCTATCTGTGGTCCATCTGCCACTCCTTCTGGATACCTACTTACTAGCAAAGTTTCTTCATCAAGAAGTTTCATATGCATATCTATATGATGTATCGCATCATACGGTAAAGTTTCCATTTTTATATAGTTTGTAATCCCCATATAATCTTCCATAATCTGATCTATTTGAGCTTCACTTTTTGCCGAAACTCCATAAGGGTTCCCCGCTTGATTTTCTTCAAGAATCAACTCTGATGCAAAGGCATTTCCTAGACCGTCAGACATATAATTACCTCCGGTATTTACTAAATCATTAGGACTACTATTTGTTTCATAAAAATCTATACCCAATAAAGCCGCATGAGCTGCAGGTGCATCATCATCATTTGGTCTTGGCCTATTATAAATCCAGTCTACTAGCGCACGCTCACCTACATCATCTGTATACACAGTATTACCAGCATAATCTCTAATCCAGATACTATCCCAATCTCTGTTTAAGTAAATGATATTAGATGTATCAACTCCATTATTTTCTAAATAATCATTCACTCCATTTTCATTTTGAGTAATGATAACCACAGTAGCTTCTTGCACCCCAACAGCTACTATCTGCCTTAAAATATTTGGATAATTATTTTCCCAAGTTACCACAAGGTATTCAACCTCTTCCCACTCTGCGGCTGCCCTTACAGGCGAACTTGGCGCAGGAGTTCTTTGCGGCTTTGTAAATTGATAATCTGTAATTAAACCTTTTTCGACCTCTGTTAAGCCTTTAGGTAATGGTTGATTTTGTTGCGAAAAAATGTGCTGATTTGAAAAAACAACAGCAAAAAGAAGAAACAATCGTAATGTAAATTTCATAAGAAATAGTTTAAAGGGTTCCAAATATACCCAAATAGTCGGTCATTTACTGATAATCTGACACCTTAACCTTCTAAATATGATAAAAATGTGAATCTATTTATTTCTTCTGCCCCCAAACTTTCTAAATGTGCCGTATAAACTTGACAATCTATAAGTTGATAATTTTCTTTTTTTAACCTGGTAACCAAATGATAGAAACCCACTTTTGAGGCATCACTCATTAAAGCAAACATGCTCTCACCGCAAAAAATCTTTTTATCTTTTAAGTCTATTCCATAGAGGCCGCCTACTAGTTGTTCTTCAAACCAAACCTCAACAGAAATCGCATGACCCAACTCGTGTAACTTTTTATAAGCACTTAACATTTCTGTCGTTATCCATGTTCCATCTTGCCCTTCTCTTTTTACAGTTGAACATTGCGTAATCACTCTCTCAAATGCTGTATTAAAAGTAACTTTAAACTTATTCGTTCTAACTGTTTTCTTTAAAGATTTTGAAACCTTAAAATTATCTGGAAACAACACCATTCTTGGATCTGGACTCCACCACATTACTGGCTCGTCCTGATTATACCACGGAAATATCCCGCTATTGTAGGCAAGCAACAATCGTTCTGTCGTTAATGCTCCACCATAAGCAAGCAAACCATCAACACTAGCCTCGTGAGGATCTGGAAAAAATAATGAATCTATAAAGGGAATCAATTTGGTAAACTTTAAAAAAAAATGAAACTATAAAAAATGCAAAATAAGGATTTTGAAACTCTAAAACTCATTTATCGCTCAGCAGGTTTTAGAAACAAAAAAACCACACAAATCAATGTGTGGTTTTTGTTATTAGATTTTGAGATATAACCTTTAATTAAAAAGGAAGATCATCATTATCATCTGTGTTTAGGTTTTCTGCTGGCTTAAAAGAATCCATAGGAGGCATTGGCGGCATTTCTGGTGCACCTGCTCCAGCTAAGCTTTCTATTCTCCAACCCTGAATTGAGTTAAAATAACGTGTTGTATTTGTCTTAGGATCTTCCCAAGCTCTACCTCTTAAATTAATACTTATTTTAACCTCTTGACCTACGCCAAAGTTGTTAAGTAAGTCTGTTTTATCTTGTACAAACTCAACCATAATAGGTTGTGGGTATTGTTCCTGTGTTTCTACAACTACTTCTCTTTTTCTGAAACCGTTACTACCAAAAGTTTGCGTCTCTCCAATTACTTTAATTTTCCCTTGTACTTCCATCTGTTTGTGTTTCCATCATAGCCTATAAGCTTAATGGCAATCTATTTAGTTATTAATTAATTTACTTTATTTACTTAAAAGCTGCCAAGCTGACATTACGTCTCCATTGTTTAATAGCACTTGCGCTTTCTTGTGAATTTCTTTTTCTTCCGAAATGTTATCAAACGGTAACTGCTCTACATTTGCAAGCATCCCTAAATCATTTCCTGTTAACACCTTACTATTACGTATTGCCGCTGGTAAAGCATCAACTCCTATGCCAAGTGTCGTTAATGGTTTTTCTACTTCAAACATTCCTACATTAGATCTGCTATACCAATTACCGCCCATTCTGGCAACGGCATCAATTTTTGCTGGATCTATCTTTCCGTTTGCATCAAGTATTTTTTCGTCAATGTGCAAGTGTACTACTTCACAAATAACAAGGTTTCCAGCACCTCCTTCTGTTCCTAAGGCCACCACCTCGTTTACCTTACACTCAAGTTGAACAGGAGCTTCTAGTACTCTTGGTGGTACTACTTTTTCTGAAGCAGCTTCAGTAAACCCAGCTTTAACAAACTCATTTACACCTGCAGCATATTCTGTAGATGATAAAGACATTTGTTGTACCATATCATAATTTACAATGTTTATGACCACTTCTTTAGTTTCCAAAACATTTTCGAGCGTGTGTTTTGTGGTATTATCCCTTACACGTCTTGCTGGCGAAAACACCAATATAGGAGGATTCGCACTAAAAACATTAAAAAAGCTAAAAGGCGAAAGGTTCACATTTCCGTCGCTATCAACGGTACTTGCAAAACAAATAGGTCTAGGAGATACAGCACCTAGCAGGTATCCGTGCAATTGCGCTGTTTTTAGGTCTTTAGGTGATATACTTAACATAGCCGCAAATGTAGACAAAGGTACTGCCTTGTAAAAATAGGTTTGCACAATAATATTAACAATTTTACTTTATATTTAAAACAAAATTGCTGTTGTCAAGTATTTCATATTTCAGCACTGTAAAAATTAGTTTATGCTTCAAAATTCTGCATTTGGTAGATGGTTTTTAATAATAGTATCCTTAGTGATTATCTCACTTGTTTTTTGGAATTCGTATTCCTTTTTTAATAGCTTAAAAGAGAATGAGCGTGTTAAAATGGAAATCTGGACGGAGGCACAAAAAACATATGCTACCGAAGATTTAGAAAGCACTCAACTTAACCTCGTCTTGAACATATTGAAGATGAATACGACTACTCCTATGATTAGTTACAATCATATAGACAGTACTTATAATCATAAAAATTTTGACGAATCATTAATTGATACTCCAGAAAAAAGAGAACAGTTTATTACTCGTTTTGCAGAAGAGAACGAACCTATTATTTCAGAATACAAAGGAAAAACCTATAACACTATTTACTACGGAAATTCACCTTTAATAAATAAGCTCAAGTTATACCCTCTATTATTAGTTTTAATAGTCGCCTTATTTATTTCTGCTCTTTATTTCTTTTATAAAACCTCCCGTTCTGCCGAAACAAATCGCCTTTGGGCTGGTATGGCAAAAGAAACGGCTCACCAAATAGGAACACCGCTTTCATCACTATTAGGATGGAGCGAAATTTTACGCTCTGAAGATGTAAATCCAGAATATCTAGACGAGATGAATAAAGATATTAATAGACTTGAAACAATTGCAGATCGTTTTGGAAAAGTAGGTTCTGTTCCTGTTCTCAATGATCATGATATTGTTAAAGAAACAATTGACGCATACGACTACCTTAAAACTAGAACCTCTAAACTTGTAGATTTTAATATTGAGATACCAGATGAAAAAATAATCGTAAAACTCAATCCGCAGTTATACAGCTGGACTATAGAAAACCTTGTTAAAAATGGTATTGATGCTATGAGAGGCAAAGGGACTATTAGCATTAAAATGGAACACAAAGGAAATCTTGTGATAATTAAAATTACTGACGCAGGTAAAGGGATTCCTAAAAAGGATTTTAAAAATGTGTTTAGACCTGGTTTTACCACTAAGAAAAGAGGTTGGGGCCTAGGACTTTCTCTTGCAAAACGAATTATAGAAGAATATCACAGAGGCCGCATACGCGTATGCAACAGTATCATTAATGAAGGTACCACTATGGAAATTGTAATGAAGGTGGCTTAGTAGCAACTATTTTATATGACGTTAACTCCCTAAAGAAATTTTAAACTGCTGCGGGGTCATAAATTCTAGTTTTTTAAACTGTCTATTAAAGTAACTCACATTATTAAAACCAGATTTATAAGCTATTTCAGAAATCAACATTTTTTTATTTCTCTTCATTAACTTTTTTGCAAACTTTATTTTTTCGGAATTTATAAAATCTATGGGCGAAATACCTAATGTGTTTTTAAACTTTTTATGAAAGCTTGAAGTACTCATATATGCTTTTTCGGCTAATTGATCTACATTAATATTTTTATCGGTTAGGTTTTCTCTTATAAATTTCACCACATGACCAATGCGGGTATCACTAAATATCTGCAAATGGTCATTTAATATACTATGCTTTGCTTTGGTCTGGAGCAGCCTTACAATTAACTCTTGAATCATTAAATCTAATAAGACATCTTTAGAAGCTGTGTTTTTAGTAAAAGTAGTTACCAATCGTTCTATTAAATAATTAACTTCTATCTGGTTTGTAAGGTGCGAGGCTGTCCCTTCTTCTAAAGTCCAAACATCTTTTTCATCTTTTAATAAAATTTGCTCATTAAACTTATAGGCAACTTCGTGTATTTTCTCTGCATCAATCCCTAGCGCTAAACATTGCGTTGGTTTTTCTTTTGTAGCAATAGGAAAATCTATAACCATTTCTTGGTGGGCAGGCATTACAACAGATTCTCCTGGAAGAAATTCAAAAGGAGACAGCTCATTTAAATGCATAATCTTTTTACCAGTAAGCATACTTGCTATTACCGGAAAATCAAAAGTGAGCGAAACTTGATTAGCGACCTTATGAGTTTCAAAAATGTTAAGTTCAGAATAGGCAGCATTATAGGTTGTTCTATTTTCTACAAGCGTGTATAGTTTTCGGGCAGCTTTATGTGTTGATAATAAGTGACTCATACTCAATATTACAAAATTTAATTTCTTCTTTTTAGGGTTTACAGTTTTGTGTTATGTTTCTGTAGGATTGTTCAAATAATTACGTGATTAACAATTTATCTTTATAATAATTAAATATACAATAAAATAATCATTAAAATTTTATCATTATGAGTAATACAGAAACAATGAAAGGAGCTAACATTGAGAAACCTCAATTTAAATCTCAATACGATAATCTTATTGGTGGAAAATGGGTAGCACCTGTTAACGGAGTGTATTTTGACAGCATTTCTCCAGTAGACGGAAACACGTTTACAAAAATTGCACGCTCAACAAAAGAAGATATTGATCTAGCAGTTGAAGCAGCTTGGAAAGCCGCACCACAATGGAACAATACTTCTGCCACAGAAAGAAGTAATGCACTTTTAAAAATTGCAGATATTATAGAACAAAACCTAGAAGCCTTAGCAAAAGCAGAAACTTGGGATAACGGGAAACCTTTTAGAGAAACACTTAATGCAGATCTTCCTTTAGCAGTTGACCATTTTAGATATTTTGCCGGAGTAATTAGAGGTGAAGAAGGTGGTGCTAGCGAACTTGACGAAAACACACTTTCTCTTAATATTTGGGAGCCACTTGGTGTAGTTGGACAGATTATCCCTTGGAACTTCCCACTATTAATGGCTACCTGGAAATTAGCACCAGCACTTGCCGCAGGTAACTGTGTGGTATTAAAACCAGCAGAGCAAACACCAGTAAGTATCATGGTATTAGCAGAATTAATAAAAGACGTTCTTCCTGATGGTGTTATAAATATTGTAAATGGTTTTGGTGTAGAAGCAGGAAAACCACTTGCGTCTCATCCAGACATTAATAAAATTGCCTTTACAGGAGAGACTACTACAGGGCAACTTATTATGCAATATGCTTCAAAAAACATCATTCCAGTAACATTAGAGCTAGGTGGTAAATCTCCAAACATCTTCTTTAAAAGTATTATGGAAGCAGATGACGAATTCTTTGACAAAGCAATTGAAGGAGCTGTTATGTTTGCCTTTAATCAAGGTGAAGTTTGTACAAGCCCATCCCGTATTTTAATTGAAGAAAGCATTTATGACGATTTTATTAAACGCGTTGTAGATAGAACAAATGCAATTAAAATAGGACACCCATTAGATCCAGAAACAATGCAAGGTGCACAAGCTTCTAATGATCAATATGAAAAAGTATTGAACTACATTAAAATAGGAAAAGAAGAAGGTTGTGAAGTACTTGCTGGTGGAGATGCTGCATATAACGAAGGTCTTGAAGGTGGTTATTACATACAACCAACCATTTTAAAAGGAAACAACAAAATGAGAGTGTTTCAAGAAGAAATTTTTGGACCTGTAGTTTGTGTGACTACTTTTAAAGATGAAGAAGAAGCAATCGAAATTGCAAACGACACATTATATGGTTTAGGAGCAGGAGTTTGGACAAGAGACACACACCAAGCGTATAAAGTAGCAAGAAAAGTACAAGCAGGACGTGTTTGGGTAAACAACTATCACGCATACCCTGCACACGCTCCATTTGGAGGTTATAAAAAATCTGGTATTGGTAGAGAAAACCATAAAATGATGTTAGATCATTACAGACAAACAAAGAACATGCTTATCTCTTATGACAAGAAAAAGTTAGGTTTCTTTTAGTAGTTAATTAATTCATTTAAGGGTCGAAATATGAATATTTCGACCCTTTTAATTTTTACAATATGATTAAATCAAGAGTAGACATTACACCTAAAGCTCAAGAAATTGTAGCACAAATGACAGAACAACATGGAGACCTTATATTTCATCAAAGTGGTGGTTGCTGTGATGGGTCTGCCCCTATGTTGATTACCAAAGACGATTTTTATTTAGATGACAGCGATGTTTTATTAGGAAACGTTGCCGGCATTCCTTTTTATATGAATATCGACCAATATCAATACTGGAAACACACTCATCTTACCATAGATATAACAGAAGGAAGAGGCTCAAGCTTTTCTGTTGAAATACCACTAGGATTAAGATTTCTCATCCAATCAAGATTATTAACCGATGAAGAAAACACCTATTTTAGAACTACCGAAAAAGAAGCCCTTGGCATTGACTAAAAGCCAAGATCTATCACTACTTAAAAACTCCAAAACTTAGAAAATAAATTATTTTCTAAGTTTTTTTACTTTTACTAACTTGATATTTTTATACTTGTAAAAGCAAAAAGCATTTTAACAAACACTGCCAAAAATTAGATTATGTTATTTCAACAAATATTCAAGAAAATAAAATATACAACATCTTGAATCTTATAAAACTGCATAAAAAACAAGCCTTTTTTATCATTGGCGCCGTTATATGTTACATTCTATTTTCGTATTACTTAGAACGAAGTGATTTTTTAAACCTGCTTTTATTGTACTCAGGTTTATTTTATTGTACTTGGCGTATTATAAAAGCAACTCATTTTAATTTTTGGACACTTGCAGGAGTGGGTGTTATTTTCAGATTATTATTTTTACCTGCGATCCCTAACCTAAGTCAAGATTTTTATCGCTTTTTATGGGATGGTCGCTTGTTAATTCAGGGTATCAACCCCTATTTATTTACTCCAAAACAACTACTAGAAGGGGCTTCGACAGCACTCAGTCTAACATCAATAGACAGCATTGCACAATGGCAACAACTCATCAGCGGGATGGGCGAGTTAAACGCCAGTCATTACAGTAACTATCCGCCCATCAATCAACTCTGTTTTGCAATCGCAGCCTTGTTTTCAAAAAGTGCTATTCTTGGCGCTGTCATTTCGCTTAGAGTATTAATCATTGCGGCAGACATAGGTATTCTTTACTTCGGAAAAAAGCTGTTAGAAAAACTTAATCTTCCCGTTAAAAATATTTTTTGGTATTTCCTCAACCCGTTTATCATTGTAGAACTAACAGGAAATCTTCATTTTGAAGGTGTAATGCTATTTTTTGTGGTCTGGTCTCTTTACCTCTTACATAAAGAAAAATGGATTTGGGCAGCTGTTTTATTAGGGATTTCAGTTTCGGTGAAGTTATTACCCCTTCTATTTCTACCCTTGTTTTTCAAATATTTATTAAGCAATGACAAGGCTAGAACTTCAATATTAGGCTTACAATTAAACACGCGCAGTATCACAAAAACAGTACTGTTTTATCTTATAACTTTAGGCACCGTTTTGCTCACCTTTGCTCCTTTTCTATCCAAAGAGTTTATCGCAAACTTTGCAGCAACCATTGGACTTTGGTTTCAAAACTTTGAATTTAACGCAAGCGTATACTATATCATTAGATGGATTGGATTTCAAACCGTAGGCTGGAATATTATCGGTACTGTAGGAAAAATACTTCCGCTACTTGTGATTGCCTTTATTTTGTCTTTGGCCTTTTTCCGCAGAAACAGCACTAGCCAAAAGCTAATTACCGCCATTTTATTAAGTGTGTCTTTTTACTTCTTACTATCTACAACGGTACACCCTTGGTATGTAGCAACGCCTTTAATTTTATCTGTTTTTACTAGATATAAATTTCCTATCGTATGGAGTTTTATGGTGATTTTAAGCTATGCTGCCTATGGTGAAAATGGATTTAGCGAAAATTTAGTTCTTGTAACAATAGAATACACTGTTGTTATTGGATGTGCATTCATTGAAATTTTTTACAGAAATAAACTTCATAAAACAAAGCTACTAGCGTGGTTTAACCCACCTATTTAAACATACGAGTATCGAAAGGAAAGGCAACCGAAGAAACGATTTTTATCTTTTTAAAATCTAAATGATATGGATTCATCAAATAATTAAAATCCCCTTGAACAACTGCAGAAGGCACTTTAAGTACCGCACAAGCTGCATCTCTAATAAAATCATCGCCTAATTCTTGTGAAATAGAAGTTGGCGGATTGTCGTTCCAACCTTTTTTAGGACGTTTTTTTAATTCGCAAATTGAAACTGATGTTGGGATTTCAATTTCGAGCATCATATAATCTTTAGGAAGTCTTGCAATAGACAAATGCACCGCTACTTCTGCCATAGCCAAAGCTCTACTTTCGGCTGTATAAATCATCTCTACACCCTTAGAGTTCCAACGATTACCAAACAGGGCCGCCCCCTTACCACTTAGTGTTTTGGCATATTTTTTACGAGAAAGTCTAAATACTCTCATTATGCAAAAATACCATGCTCAATGCGGTTAAGCTCTGCGAGCACTAACTCTTTACCATAACTATCTTGCAATAATTCTCCTGGTTTGTGATTTCCTAAAGCCAAACTAGCAGTATTTAACCAATCATGAAAACTCTCTAGATCATCAAAAACACTAACCCCCATATTTGTAACCTCGGTGAGCTCTAGAATTTTTTCTGTATGAATAGGCTTAAATAAAAAGTCTTTCTCATTTTTATAACGTTGCAACGTTTTTGTGGAGAGGTTAAGATAATTAGCCCAATCTTCATCACTAAATGGTGTGATTTTTTTGATGAGAGAAAATATGGCAAATGGCAAACCCTTTCGGATTGTTTTAACGACAAGCATTTTATTTTTAAAAAACTGTGCAGAGGCTACACTAGCATCTGGTAAATCTTGACTAACATACATACTTATAGCCTCATTTACGGTATTAAAACCATCATCACCTTCTTTATATTTTACTGCTCCCATATCCATATCTTTTTACAAAGATAAGACTTTTGTCTAAAAAATTAAGACATTAGTCTACTTCTTTTGCTCCTAACATTAGATTCTTAACATTTCAGAAGAAAAAAGCCTCCCCTATTTAAAATAAGAAGAGGCTTAATATTGATAAAAATGTCTCTTATACAACTATAAATTTACACGAATAACATCATACAGATCTTTACGCCTATCTTTTAAATTTTTAACCGCACCAAAAGAATGTAATTCCCGTAGCAAACTAATATCTACATCTGCTACTAAAATCATTTCGGTATTTGTTGTTGCTTCTGCTTTTATTCCATTGCTAGGAAAAGCAAAATCACAAGGTGTAAATACTGCCGACTGCGCATACTGGATATCCATATTCTCAACATTAGGCAAATTACCCACACTACCTGATATTGCAACATAACACTCGTTTTCTACAGCTCTAGCTTGAGAACAAAGTCGGACTCTTGAGTATCCATTTTGAGTATCGGTTAAAAAAGGCACAAACAATATATCCATGCCTTCATCTGCCAATAAACGAGATAATTCTGGAAATTCTGAATCATAGCAGATAAGTATTCCAATTTTACCACAATCTGTATCAAAAGTTTTCAAATATGTACCCTTTTGCATTCCCCAAACTTTTGCCTCATCTGGAGTGACGTGAATTTTCTCATAACGTTCAACACTTCCATCTCTGCGACATAAATACCCAACATTATAGAGTGTGTCACCTACCAGTTCTGGCATACTACCAGAAATAATATTGATGTTATATGAAATTGAAAACTCAGACATTCTTCTTTTTATCTCATCTGTAAATTTTGCCAATTCTCTAATCGCTTCAGATTCTTTTAAGTGGTTAAATTTGGCCATTAAAGGAGCATTAAAAAACTCTGGAAAAACAGCAAAATCACAGCGATAACCAGAAACACTATCAATAAAATATTCAACCTGCTGCATTAATTGATCTAGACCATCATAAGGTCGCATTTGCCATTGTATCAAACCAAGTCGCACAATAGTTTTTACCGTTAATGGTGACTTTGTCGGCTTTGTGTAATAGATATTATCCCACTCCATCAACACCGCATAATCTGCAGAATCATCATCTCCTTTTAAATACCCTTTAATAACTCTAACTGGATGAAAATCATTTGAAATTTGAAAGTTAAGTACAGGGTCATGGAGCTTTTTTTGTTTTACACAGTTTATATATTCTTTAGGAGTGTATTGATCCTGAACCTTATGATAATTAGGCATTCTTCCTCCAAAAACCACACCTTTTAAATTTAGACTTTCACACAATTCTTTACGATAATCATAAAGTCTCCGTCCCAATCGCATCCCTCTAAAACTAGGCTTTATAAAACCTCTATACCATAAAGCACATCACCATCATTATTATGATTTTTAAACGAACTTTTTGTAATAATATCTGCATAGGTATGATTATCATCAAATTGAGAATAATCTACAACAATAGATAAAGCGCAACCTGCAATCACACCATCAATTTTAATCACGACCTGTCCATCAGGAAAGATATCAATCAATTTTTGAATCGCAGTTTTTGGCCAATAGGAATCTTGCATCCTTAAATACGACGCTTCGGTAGCCTCTTTTAATTCTTGATAATCTTCAATAGTAAGATAAGAAAGCTCAATATTATCAATGCTTTTGTGCAACATTACATATCTAATAAATAGGCGAAAATAAGCGGCGCTACAATAGTCGCATCACTTTCAATAATAAATTTAGGTGTATCAATATCGAGCTTTCCCCAGGTAATCTTTTCATTTGGCACTGCTCCAGAATAACTTCCGTAGCTTGTGGTAGAATCGCTAATCTGACAAAAGTAACTCCAGAAAGGAGTATCTGTACGCTCCATATCTTGATACAACATAGGAACTACACAAATAGGAAAATCTCCTGCGATACCACCACCAATCTGGAAGAAGCCTATTCCGTTTTCACTATTTAAGGTATACCAATCTGCAAGGAAAGTCATGTATTCTATTCCGCTCTTCATAGTATGCGCTTGTAAGGTTCCTTTCATCACGTAGCTTGCAAAAATATTACCCATAGTACTATCTTCCCATCCTGGACAAATGATAGGTAAATTCTTTTCTGCCGCTGCATACATCCACGAGTCTTTAATATCAATCTCATAATATTGCTCTAAAACTCCGCTTAAAAGCAACTTATACATATATTCATGTGGCAAATAGCGCTCACCTTTAGCTTCTGCTTCCATCCATATTTTTACAATATGTTCTTGGATTCTACGAAAAGCCTCTTCTTCTGGAATACAAGTGTCTGTAACACGATTAAGCCCTTTTTCTAATAAATCCCACTCATCTTGAGGTGTTAAATCTCTATAATTAGGAACACGTTTGTAATGACTGTGCGCCACTAAATTCATAATATCTTCCTCCAGATTCGCTCCTGTACAAGAAATAATTTGCACTTTGTCTTGACGGATCGTTTCGGCAAAAATCTTACCTATCTCTGCCGTACTCATTGCTCCAGCAAGAGACACTAACATTTTTGCCCCATTATTTAATTGTTCTTCATAGCCTTTTGCTGCATCAACTAAAGCCGCTGCATTGAAGTGTAAATAATACTTTTCTATAAAATTTGAAATCGCGCCTTTATTAGTCATCTTGATTGTTTTTAAATTTTGTTACTTTATTTTTTTCTGAAATGTGACTTTCAAAATCCTCATCTTCTTCTTGCCCAACAAACTTGTAGCTGAGCATTTTGTAATACAACTTAGCGGCTAAAAAATCGCTTGATTTATCTTCTTCACGTGGCATTAACTCTACGATATCAAACCCAACCACGTTTTTCTCTTCAAAAACCTGTTTTAAAAATTCTAACGTTTCGTACCAAAATAACCCGCCTGGCTCTGGTGTACCCGTTGAAGGCATTATAGAAGGATCAAAAGCGTCAAGGTCAAAAGTGATAAATACATTCTCACTACAAGCCGCTATCACATTATCAATCCAATATTCATTGTTAACCATATCGTGTGCAAACCAAGTTTTCTCTTTGTCCATCACCCTTGTTTCTGCCACATCCATAGACCGAATCCCTACCTGAAGTAGATTTGTGGTTTGACTAGCTTCATACACCGCACAGGCATGATTGCAAGATGTTCCTTCGTATGATTTACGTAAATCTGCGTGTGCATCAATATGTAACACAGTTAAGTCGTCAAAACATTCATTAAACGCACGAATAGTACCTATAGAAATACTATGTTCACCTCCAAAAACAGTGACAAATTTATTACGCAAAATCATCTGTTTTGTTTTTGCGTAAACAGCTGCCACCATCGCTTCTGGTGAGCTATTTTCTGTAATTGGATCTAACAGACAGATGCCTTGTTTGTAGACTTCGGTTTCTGTTTCTATATCGTATAATTCCATATTTTCTGAAGCGTGTAAAAAAGCATCTGGCCCTTTATCTGCTCCTTTCTGAAATGTGCTAGTCCCATCATATGGCACTGGAATTAATACAATTTTTGATGTTTCAAGTGCAGCGTTCTCCTTTGGAATCCCTGCGTACGTTTTTGTGTTCATTTTTTATTTGATTGTTACTTTGTGTGTGTGTGTGTGTTATTGTGTTTTTTAATAGCCTAATATCCCTAGTAATTGTTCACTAGTTTGTTGTTCGCTAAACAATCGAGTGGTACAATTTCCGTCCTTATCTTTATCAATTAATATATGTTTAGGACTTGGCACAAGACAGTGCTGTAATCCACCAAAACCACCTATACTTTCTTGATATGCTCCCGTATTAAAAAAACCAATATATAAAGGCTGCTCTTTTTTATATCTAGGTAAATAAATAGCATTCATGTTTTGTTCGCTGTTGTAATAATCATCACTATCACAAGTTAATCCGCCCAGTAAAACTCGCTCATAGGTGTCATTCCAGCGGTTAATTGCCATCATAATAAAACGTTTACTAATCGCCCAAGTATCTGGTAATGTAGTGATGAAAGACGAGTTAATCATGTTCCATTTTTCACGATCATTTTGTTGTTTTTGGTAAAGTATCTCGTAAATAGCGCCACCGCTTTCACCTACAGTAAAGCTTCCAAATTCTGTAAAAATATGAGGTACAGAAACCCCTTCTTCTTCACAAGTAATCTTAATTTGATTGATAATTTCATCAACCATATACTGATAATCATACTCAAAAGCCAATGAGTTTTTTATAGGAAAACCTCCGCCTATATTTAAACTATCGAGTGTTGGACAAATCTTTTTAAGCCTTGTATACACTTTAAGACATTTTAATAATTCATTCCAATAATACGCGTTGTCTCGCATACCAGTATTAATGAAAAAGTGCAGCATTTTTAATTCTACTTTTTCATTATTTTTTATTTGGTTTTCATAAAAAGGCACTATGTTTTTATAGCCTATTCCTAGTCGAGATGTGTAAAATTCAAACTTAGGTTCTTCTTCACTTGCAATGCGAATGCCTACTTTAAAATCACCTTTAATACCTTCAGACAATAAATCTAATTCTTCATAATTATCAATGATAGGAATACAGTTTTCTTGACCATCATTAATCAATCTCGTGATATTTGTAATGTACTGTTCACGTTTAAAACCATTACAGATTACAAAGGTTTTATCTGTGATTTTCCCTTCGGCCTTTAAATTTTCAATAATGTTAATATCAAATGCAGATGACGTTTCGATATGAATATCATTTTTTGTCGCCTCATGCAACACGTGTTTAAAGTGTGAACTTTTTGTACAATAACAATAATTATACGAGCCTTTATAGTTTTGTGCTTTAATAGAGTTTTCAAACCATTGTTTTGCACGTTGTATATTTTCTGAAATTTTCGGCAAATATGTAAACTTTAAAGGAGCTCCATACTGAGCTACAAGTGCCATTAAATCGACATCGTGAAACTGCAGTTGGTCACCTTTGAGCGTAAATTCTTCTTGAGGGAAATCGTAAGTTTGATTGATTAGATCAATGTATTTAGTATTCATGATTATAAATAAATGTGGATGAAATATTAAAAATGATTGAGACACCTTTTTTAAAAAAGGCACATTTACGCAGTACTCATCTATAGATCAAACTATTAACACATTAGTTTGAGTCAAAAAAAGACACAAGAAATCATACTACAGAAATAGTACAAAAATTTTCAGATACGGATAGGATTTAGCCAATAGGCTACGTTATGGAGCGAGCCCATAGTTTTACGCACCGATTCTAAGAAAGTGGCAAGTGCCAGTGGTGCAGCGGAAGCTAGCTTTAGAATTCGGTGACTCGCTTGGCGAGCAGTTTTTGAATATGACTTCCTAATTTTCAAAAACCCGAACATAGAAACACGTTTCAAATTGTTCAGCTATTCTACATATAAGTTGCAGAATTACATCGCAAATGTATACTAAATTTTGATTTAGAAAATTATTTGTTTAAAATTTTAATATAAATTTAAATAAAAACATAAGCAACTGAATTACAATGATTAAGGACACATTTAAACTGTGTTTTCAATACCATTTAGACATAAAAAAACCTGCCTCTTTAAATTAAAAGGCAGGTTTATGCTATTTTTTGTTTAAAAATCTAGAGCATAGAGAATAAGTTTAACTCTTGAGTTGTCAAAATTTTCCACTTCCCTCTTGGTAAATCTTTTTTAGTTAAATGTGCTAGTGCTACACAATCTAAACGAACGATATCGTATTCAAAATGTGCAAAGATGTCACGAATAACACTATTACCTAGGTTTTTTATTTTAAGACCAATTTCTTTTTTAGTTTTACCCTCAACATAATTAATCTCTTCTATTTCAATTTTCTTTCCTGCAATAGTAAAGCCTTCTCTAATTTTCTGAATATCTGCTGCCTTTAAGTTCTTATCAAGCTCTACGTGAAACAATCGAGACATTCCTTTTTTACTTAACTTCTCTTTTAGCTTATCATCATTAGTAAACAACAATAATCCTGTAGCATTTCTACCTAGACGACCAATAGGAGTAATACGTGAATTTGATGCGTTTGCAACAAGATCCATCACTGTATTCCCTTTGCTCTCACTAGTGGTTGTTGCAAAACCTTTTGGTTTATTTAACAACACATAAGTCATTGGTTCTGGATTTATTCTGCGACCATCAAAACGAACATCATCTTCAAGTTTTACCTTGTAACCCATCTCGTTAACAATCTTCCCATTTACAGACACAAGACCTGTCTCAATGTACGTATCTGCCTCTCTTCTAGAACAAATACCACTATTAGATATGTATTTATTTAAGCGTATTCCTTCTTGTTTATTCGTGTTTTTTGTTGCTCCACTCCCTTTTGAGGCAGTTTGTTTGGCTTTTTGCCCTTCTTTTTTACTTGTAGACGAATTACCTCTAGCATTACTTTTGCCACGTGCATTACCTGCTCCTCTTCCTGAAGTTTTTCCTTTACCTTTATTTTCGTTTCTTCTCATCTTCTTACCTGTAATTTACAGGTGTCTTTTTAAAACACTATAAACTAGTGCATTATTAATTTTTTGCAAAGATAGTGTATTGATTTTCTTTAAACTATCGTGGAATGATGAAGTTTTACAAATAACTAAGTCATTTAACACTATCACTTTACCGTATTTTATCGCGCCATTAATGAACCGCCATTAGGCTATCACTAAAGAAAATTGAGCAGCTTAAGCTCAATAAAACACAAAGAGTTTATCTTTTTTAAAAAGTTAAACCTCATGCTTCTGCAAAAATACCATGAACTTTTATACTTGCCCTATTTGATTTACCTTTACTAAAGAGCCAAAATAAACAGCAAAGATTCTAGCATATTTAAACTTACCTATAGGAATAAATGAACTTTTCAAGCCACTGTGATTTATGCGAGCATCAAACAATGAGCCTTGACAAAGGACTGATTTGTAAATTAACCCATAGAAACCCCAATTTTAAAAACACATGTGCTTTCATTAAAAAGGATAAAAAATTTCTAAAGAAATTAGAAATGACCAATCTCAATCTGGAAATAATACAAAGAAATAAAAACACAACGCATTTAAGTTTTTACCTTCTCATATTCATTGGTTTTTCATTAATCTTTACTGGACTTACTTTTTCTGAATGGTCAATACAAAGCCGTTTTCTTTGGGGTGTGAAAATTGGAATTATTGGGGCTGGTATTACATTTCTTGTAACTGCTTATGCTAAACTAAACACTTTTAGAAAAAAGTTCAAAAAAGCGAAATTGGATAAAATTATGATTGATGATTCATTAAAAAAATACAATATCGAGTACTATCCGTATTTTGACTTTAAAGAAAAAATTCACGGAATACAAGAAGTGATTGTGACATTAAAATTTAAGAATTGGAAAAAAGAACAGACACAAACATCCTATAAAATTGATAGCTAGATCAAGTTTGTAAAATAAATATTATAATAGAAACAATGGGACGTATTACAAAAAGAAATCCCAAACTAAACCAAAGCGAATAAAAGCATCACGATAAGGATATCCTGGAGCTGCAAAGTGGTCATTAGTTGATTTAAAGAGTGCGTTTACGTGTTCATATTTCACAAAAATACGAGTCTGGCGTACTTTTGCATTAAAAAACACATCTATCATTGGGAAGCCTCCTATTTCTTCTGTGTCTTGCACATAAAATTCACCTAAAACAGGGCTATACGCATCCATCTCGTACTTTGGAAAATACTTAAAAGTTACTCCTGTTTGTAAAAACAAAGCCTTTTTAAACCAATGATCTTGGTAGTACAACGTGTTACGCGTTATAAAAGTAGGCACTTTAAATACAGCTTCTCCACTAGCCACATTTTGATATAGAATCGTGTTTGCTAATCTGAAGTTCTGGTATTTAAATTCTTTTTCTAATTTTATTTTTAAATAATCTACTCGTTCTGTAGCCTGAAATGGCGTAGGTTGACTTATCACCTCTGCGGTTTCGTCTGTAGCTGCTTCCAAAATAGTCGTGCCAAAATAAGTGTAATTATCAATACCAGTATATGACGCATTAATATTTCCGAAGGTAGGCGACTCAATACCAAAACTAAGTTCCTGTGTATTTACATTATCAAAATTATTTTGCCAATTATAACTTACATAATCACTTTGATAAAGTAAGGTGTTAAAATTAGGCGCAACACTATGAATTTTTAATCCTGCCACCGCTTTAATATCATCTAAAAACTCGAAACTCACTTGACCTGTAAGATAAGACCCGTCATAAGGACCGCTTATATTTATGGCACCTTTACCCTGTAAGTCAAAACCTTTGTATGTTTTTTGGTAACCCGCACCCGCAGCCAAAACACCTCCTTTTATACGGTTGTCTATTCTTCCATCATCAAGAATTAAAACAGCATCATAGCCATAATTAAAATCTGTGTAATCAATAAAAGCGCTTAAATCACCTATTAGGTTATTACTAAATCGAGCATACATTTTAGCATTTAAATCTTGCAACCTAACAATCTCCCTCAGGCCTGTACTTTCATAAGCCTCACCATATGCTTCATAAGCAGTGTCTTGTTGGTATCTATATTGTTTCTCTTCGTAAGTAAGTGTGTTTCCAATAGCCAACAAGCTATGACTCAAGCTATCTTGTTGCTTTATCACATGATATTCTTGGTCTATGTAATAACGAATCCCTTTTAAAAAATTTTCGGCGTCTTCATAATTTACTTCTAGTCTTCCTCTATCTGTAAAATTACTATCATCATTTACGTATAAAGGCAAAGCTTCGTCTGTAATACCACCGTTTTGCTCGTTAAGAATATCTTGAGCAGCCAAATGCGCTCTTAAAAAATAACGCTTGTTTTTACTAAAATAGCTTGTTGTAAATCTAAAATTACCCGTACTAGTTAATCTGTTTTGATAACTACCTAGCGAGCGAACTCCTTTATAGGCTAAAGAAAAATTAAACTGCTCTGACGTATTTATCGCAAACAACCCATCTAATTGCTGCCCTTGTTGGAAAGCGGTTTTAAAATAAAATTCGGTAAGTGGTGTTGGAACTCGATAGTATAAAATATCTTCTACTTCCTTATAATTACGATGTTGTGCTCTTGCGCCAAATAAGGGTTTTAAGTTTACCTCATCAAATGATTTTGCTAGTTCATTATAGGGTGTCCCCACATTTGCAAAGGGTAATAACTCAAAAGTATCTTCTCTTAAATAATTAAACTTATACTCTTTAGCTAAGGTGAGTGTCGTATCTAAAACAATGGTATCTCTATCTGCACTTATAATTTTATACAAGTCTATTGGTGCTTTTTTCTGTGCATCAGTACCACTTTGTTTTTTTGAATCTTTATTTTGATTTGAACCCTGCGAATTTTGGCCGCCTCCAGTTTGCCCGTACGACAACAATGGCAGCAATATAAAACATAAAATAAGTAAGCAGTTTTTCATAAGTAAGAATAGAAAAGGCAAATATAAATGTTTAGACAGTATTAAAGTAAGAACGATGGTTTAATAGGAATGTTATTTGTAATTTGCATTTGTGTTACAATTAAAAATACATACTTCGTTAATTGAGTGCGGAACTGACGAGGCAGGCCGCGGTTGTTTATCTGGCCCAGTTACGGCTGCAGCTGTAATTTTACCCGATAATTTTTCGCATCCTTGGCTTACAGACTCAAAACAACTGAGCCACAAAAAACGAATGGAGCTCAAACCTATTATCGAAGAAGCTGCCATTAGCTACGGCGTGTGTCACGTGATGATGGACGAAATTGACAAAATAAACATTCTAAATGCTTCTATTTTAGCCATGCATCGTTCTATAGACAAGCTCACAACCGCTCCGCAATTTATTGCCATAGACGGCAACCGTTTTAAACCGTATGCAGAGATTCCGTATGAGTGTGTTATTAAAGGCGACGGAAAGTTTCTGCACATTGCAGCCGCTTCTATTTTAGCAAAAACGCACCGAGATTTATACATGCAAGAGCTACATGAAAAGTTTCCGATGTACAACTGGCAAAAAAACAAAGGCTACCCTACAAAAGAGCATCGCGCTGCAATAAGAGAACACGGTCCATCACCGTATCATCGCAAAAGTTTTAGGTTACTACCAGAACAATTAAAATTAAAAGTATAGTTAATTGAAAACCAAAATAAAAACTTTGAACATAGAGACACCATCTCTCCATTCTGTTCGTTATTTTTGTACTATGAAGAAGGTCTTTATTCTTGTTTGGATTTGTATTATTACTTGTGTTTTTGGTTGTACAAATCCTGAAAATCACAAAGGTCTGCCCTATAATTATTTAGGAGCAGATGCAACGACTATTGTTAAAATTGCGCATCCAAGCCAAGTTAAAACAGACTTAAAAGCAAATAGCCTTTTAGACAAAAAAAACAATAGTGTTTTAGATTTTATAAGTACTTCGGAAATAATAAGTCATTGGAAATCGCAAACTCCTTTTTACTTCAGCACTAAAAAAGAAAACGGAGCAACCAATATTGTTTTTTCAAAAGCAAAGGATACACTTTCATTTCGGGCAGACTCAATACCCAACGCTATTGTAAAAAGCATAGAGGTAAATGATAGAGTAATCACAAAAATAGTTTTAAATAAAGATTCGCTTTTTACGGCTATTAAAGATAGTGTGAATATCTTTTCTACTAGCCAAACGTCTTTGCTTTCCATTTTAGAACAAAAAGAACACACTTTAAACAGTGACTTAAACAAACTATTGAGCCTCCCTCAAGAAGGCGAACTAAATATTACGGGAACAACAAAGCTGTATGCACAGCACATTTCTGAAACAGAACAACTACAAACTTCTCAAACCGTACACATCTTACCCGATGGGATTCAGGTTTCTGGAATTGTAAAAAGTAAAGACAGTAGCATTATAGATCTTTTTAAAGGACAAACACCACAAGCTAGCCAAATAACCAAAGTATTGCCTACTAATTTCTCTAAAGCAAATGGTTTTACTTTTTCTGATGCCGGACTTTTAATACAGGAGCTGAAAAATCTAAAAAAAGACTCGACATTAACAACCATACATCCGCTTCTAGAAACACTCACAGAGATTACAGAAGTACAAGTAAGTAACGGTAATTTACTTGTAATGTCTAGTATAGACACAGCACAGTCTTTATCTTCAATAGATCTTGACATTAAAGAACTAGAGGTTTTTAGAGATGTTACTATTTACGAAAACAACCTCACTAGTTTGATCTCCTCTGTTTTTTCACCTTTATTAACTACAACAGAAGAATATCCTTTTTTAGTACTACTAGATAATCATCTAGTTTGCGCGAGCTCTTTGGCAGTTGCAAAAGATGTTGTTAGCACATTTCAGAATAAAAAAGTACTCGACCAAACCAGTTATTATTCTTTAGTCAATACTCAAATGCTTTCCACTTCATCGTTGTACACATTGGGACAAGGTAGTGAAGTTGCAAAAATAACAAATAGCATTCTAGACATAGACACTCCTGTAAAATCGAACAGCAGCTACCCGCTGGCAGTATTACAATACAGTTATGACAGTAGCTTTGCTCATCTAAATTTTGTAACCAAAGAAGTCTCAAAAAAACAACAAGTTTCTGGTACGGTAAACCAGCAATTCTCTGTTTCGCTTACAGAAACTATTCTAGGAAATCCACAGTTTTTCACCAATCACCGTACTGGAAGACAAGATGTAGTTGTTCAAGATGTAACAAATACACTACACCTTTACTCCATTAACGGAAAAAAGCTATGGAGCAAAAAACTAGATGGTGCGATTTTAGGCGAAATCAATGAAATTGACATCTTAAGAAATGGCAAGAAACAACTTGCATTTGCTACACAACATACATTTTATGTGTTAGACAGAAATGGTAAAGAAGTGGCACCTTTCCCAAAAGAATTTAAAGACAAGATTACACAACCACTTGCTGTTTTTGACTATGATAACAATAGAAAATACCGTTTTGTAATCACCCAAGGAAACGCACTTTTTATGTATGACAGTAAAGGAAAAACCGTGAAAGGTTTTACTTTTAAGAAAACCGAAAGCCCACTCGTTTTTGCTCCAAAACACATACGTACAGGATCTAAAGATTTTATTGTACTGGCAGAAGAAAACGGAAAAGCAACTTTTCTATCAAGAACAGGAAAAGAACGTATTAAAGTAAATAAGACTTTTAAATTTGGAAAAACACCCATCCAAAAAGAGGGTGTTAGTTTTGTGATTATCACAACAGATAATAAGAAACATATTATAACTTCTGCAGGTGATAGCACTTCACAGAACTTAAACACATCGGGTACTTATTATTTTAAAACTTTAGGAAATACTAAGGTTACACTAGATGATAACTTATTACGCATCAATGAGGCACTCGTAGAGCTCCCTTATGGAATGTATAGCGAACCTCAGATTGTTAACTACAACAAAAACTCCTATGTTGCGGTGACAGATTTACAAGAACACAAAGTATATCTATATACCAAAAATAGAAAACTTGTAGATGGGTTTCCTGTTTTTGCAAATTCTGAAACGAATCTCGCTGGCAGAAAAAAACTTGTATTAGTGACAACGGGAAGTGATAAAGAAATTCTTTGTTATCAAGTGAACTAGAAAATCTTATTTCTTTATCATTTCAGCCTCAAAAAGAGCTGTAAAATGTTTTAATAATTTACCTTTAACCTCTTCAAGATCTACCACTTCTTTCCCAAGCTCAACGTTTAATGAAGCCACTGCTTTACCTTTTATCCCACAAGGAATCATATTGTCAAAATAACCTAAATCTGCATTTACATTTAACGCAAAGCCATGCATAGTGACCCATCTACTTGCCCGAACACCAAGAGCACATATTTTACGAGCAAAAGGAGTTCCAACATCTAGCCAAACCCCTGTTTCACCTTCACTACGCGCTGCCTTTAAGCCGTATTCTGCAAGGGTAAGTATCACCATTTCTTCCAGAAAACGAAGGTATTTATGGATGTCTGTAAAAAAATTTTCAAGGTCTAAAATAGGATACCCAACAATCTGTCCTGGGCCATGATACGTTATATCACCCCCGCGATTTATTTTATAATATGTTGCATTAATTTGGGCTAGCCTTTCTTCAGAAATAAGCAAGTTTGAAATATCGCCACTTTTACCCAAAGTATATACGTGAGGGTGTTCTACAAATAGAAAATGATTTTGTGTTGGCAGTTCAGTATCTTCACGCCTATTTTTAATTTTAGTATCTAAAACAGACTGAAAGAGCTCTTCTTGATACTCCCAAGTTTCTTTATAGTCTTTTAATCCTAAATCCTGAAGTTGTATTTGCTTGTTCAAATCTTGAATATTTTATGTTGCAAAAGTACGGCAATAAAATCACCTAATTTCTTGATCGTTATTTAATCCTCTAAAAGCACTTCAAAATTTTCAAGAAGCTTTTTATTATCCGACAATGTTTTCCAATCTACTTCATAGGTAACTGTCTTTCCATCTGTAGCGATTATCGCAGAATCCATGGATACCGACTTTATCTTTTTAGGAAACACATAGGTTAATGTTATTTTACTACCTGTTAGCATATCGTCAAATTCTGCCAGCATCCCTTTGGTCAATAAATCTGCTTCGTCTTCCACTACCTCATCAGTTACTTCATCAGCATTTAATAGCTTTTCATCTACACGTCTAAACCTGTTGTTTTCAAAAAAGTAACGTACTTTATCTGTTTTTAATAGATCACTTCCTGGCCCTGTTGGCGCATCTTCAGTATTATTCTTCGCAAGACTTAACATTTCGTCTATTTCGTAACTCACAAACTCAATATCATTAAAACTTTCAAAATCTTTTGAGATATTAAACTTAAATATACTAGCATCATTATCCATGTGCATACGCATGGTCATGTCTTTCATCTTCTCAAGTTGCATTTGTCTTTCCTTTGGCAATGTCGCAATACTGTCTTTGTATTGTACAAGCACATCATTAAAAACGATAACGGTGTCTATTTTTTTTGAAGTAGCATCAGTACTTGGTGCTCCCATACTCGCAGACAATTCAAGCATTTTTGATAAATCAAAACTTGTTTCGTATACACCACCCATTTGTTGATTAAAAACAATACGCTCTTGCACATTACAGCTCACAAAAGTAAGACCAACAGCAAGGGTTAGTACTAGCAATAACTTTTTCATAATTTTATTTATTAGGATTATTAAGGATAATTAATGCGGCAATCACACCAGGAACCCAACCACAAATGGTCAAAATTGTTACAATAACAATAGAGCCACAGCCTTTATCAAGAACAGCTAGTGGCGGTAATAAAATAGACAATAATACTCTCCAAATACTCATAGAAACAAAATTACAATTATAAGTTAGACTATACTACAACACTAATGTTACATATAATTTATTCACTTGTCACAAGGAGCGAATTATTTCTAAAAAAGACATAAAATGACATTTAAATATTTCCGAAGTAAAAAAAGCATTTGCCGTTGACACACTCCCCCACTATCATTATCTTTGCGGCTTATTTTTTAACAAACATTATGCAGTTATCTGAACTTGAAATTATTCGTAGAGAAAAACTCGAACAAATTAGAAACCTTGGAATCAATCCTTACCCAGCAGATTTATTTCCAGTAGACACCTTGTCTTCTGAAATAAAACAGAATTTTGAAGAAGGTAAAAAGGTGGTAATTGCAGGACGTTTAATGCGTAAAAAGATACAAGGAAAAGCTTCTTTTGGCGAACTTCAAGATAGTGAAGGACGTATTCAGGTTTATTTTAACCGTGATGAAATTTGTGAAGGAGAAGACAAAACCCTTTACAATGACGTGTTTAAAAAACTATTAGATCTTGGTGATTTTATAGGGATAACAGGTGAGCTTTTTACGACTCAAGTAGGAGAACCTACTGTTTTAGTAAAAGAGTTTACACTTCTTTCTAAAACGCTAAAACCTTTACCACTCCCTAAAACAGATGCAGAAGGAAAAACCTATGATGAGTTTAACGACCCAGAGCTACGTTATAGACAACGTTATGTAGATCTTGTAGTAAACCCTAAAGTAAAAGAAGTGTTTAAAAAACGTACGAAGCTATTTAATGCGATGCGTACTTTTTTTAACGAGCGCGATTATTTTGAGGTAGAAACACCTATACTACAACCTATTGCTGGTGGTGCTGCGGCACGCCCATTCATCACGCACCACAACTCGCTTGACATTCCATTATATATGCGAATTGCAAATGAATTGTACTTAAAAAGACTGATTGTTGGTGGTTTTGATGGGGTATATGAGTTTTCTAAAAACTTTAGAAACGAAGGGATGGATCGCACACACAATCCAGAATTTACAGCCATGGAAATCTATGTTTCTTACAAAGATTACAACTGGATGATGGATTTTTGTGAGCAGTTATTAGAGTTCTGTGCAATACAAGTAAACGGAACATCTAAAACTACTTTTGGCGAGCACGAGATAGACTTTAAAGCACCGTATGCTAGAGTAACAATGGCAGATTCTATAAAGCACTTTACAGGATTTGATATTACTGGAAAAAGTGAAGACGAATTGAGAGCTGCTGCTAAAGATATGGGCATCGCTGTTGATAACACGATGGGTAAAGGAAAACTGATCGATGAAATTTTTGGTGAAAAATGTGAAGGAAACTACATACAACCTACATTTATCACGGATTACCCTAAAGAGATGAGCCCGCTATGTAAAGAGCATAGAGACAACCCAGAGTTAACTGAGCGTTTTGAGCTTATGGTTTGCGGTAAAGAAATTGCAAATGCTTATAGTGAATTAAACGACCCAATAGATCAACGTGAGCGTTTTGAAGCACAGTTAAAACTTGCAGAAAAAGGAGATGACGAAGCTACTGCTTTTATTGACCACGACTTTTTACGCGCGTTAGAATATGGTATGCCACCTACAAGTGGAATGGGTATTGGAATGGACCGTTTGATTATGTATTTAACAAACAACCCTTCGATACAAGAAGTTTTATTCTTCCCTCAAATGAGACCTGAGAAAAAAGCGGTTGCTTTAAACGATGAAGAAAAAGCTGTACTTGCCATCTTAAAAGCAAACTCACCATTAGAGCTTAGCACACTTAAAGAACAATCTGGCTTAAGCAACAAGAAATGGGATAAAACCATTAAAGGTTTAACCAAGCACGGTGTTGCAAAAGTAGAAAAGACCGATGAAGGTTTATTTGTGAAAATAGCTTAACAAAACAAAAAAAAAAACGACTCCATCTCGCTAAAGAAAAGAGTCGCCCCAATCATCAAAATTAACACCGAGTTAGCGCTCGGTGTTTTCTTTTATATGTCGTTCCACATAGTCTTTAATAGGTTCATCATTTATTAGTACATTTTCTAGCACGGCTCTGTCGTCTTTTACATAAACTAGCCCATAGCAGTTATTTAAAATACTATCACGATTTGCTTGTCTCACTAAAGTTTCTGCTGGATACGCCTTACTTTCTTCCATATAAAAAGTGTTAAAAGGAACCCTAAAGCTTATGGTGTCTTGGAAATAATAATTTGCTTCAACTTTAATATAATCTAGCTTATTATCTAGTTTCTCTTTACTAGCTATAGTCGCTTTTGCAAAACCATCTGCATCATTTTTTAGACAGACATATAGCGCATCACCATAGTTTATGGTGCTGTCTTTTGTAAAAGCCTTTTGCATTTCAAAATTAAGGGTAATGTATTTTCCTCTTAAAGGATCACTGGGGTCTATGGGCCTTGTCTTAAACTTATAGGCCGTCCCTTCTGTTAGTACGCTTTCTTGTTCTACAATCATTTGTCCTGGAACAAACCATTGTGCGGCTACCATAATGATAAAGCCTATGATTAAATATATCTTATTCATTTATTGTAAGTTTTTGTTGTTTCTGTTGCTTTTTATACATAAAATAATTTGCCCCAAAGAAGCCTGCACCAATGGCTACAAATAATAACCCTCGAAGCACAAATGAAATATCTGTATCAAAAAATCTGCAGGTAATGAGCCCCGTGATAATAAGCAAACCATAGTTTAAAACACTAAAAAGGTTTTTACGAGCGCCCATTTCTACCGCAAAAACTCCTAAGGCTAGAATGAGAATATTTACTAGTATTGTAGGTACAAAACTCCCTCCTTCTTTAAAAAGACAAATACCAAAAAAAAGAACAAATACATACTGAAAAAGATTAAAAGGCCTTAAACGTTTTTTAGAATACATAAATGCAATCACTGCTAGCGTAACAAGACCTATAACAATGGTTACAGCTGTATCGTTAATGCTCAAAAAATCATTAATAAACTCATCCCAAACAAAACTAAAACTTGTAATAAACAATGTAAAAACTGTCCCTAAAGAACCTAGTAGTAAATATCCATTGGCACGCATTTTTTGATGTTCAAAAAATGGTAATTTTCCTAGATTATAAAATAGCCCAAAAAGAAAGATATACGTTAAGAAAACAAAACTATCATCCCACTGTACAAATGCGCCTAGTGTAATTAACAAACTTAATGGCAAGAACCAATTAAAAATTCCTGTGATATTACTACTTGGCTTAGATTTTAATTGCATCCAATAATAAGGTAGCAACCATCCCAATAGTAGAAGATACAAATAAGGAGTGGTATCATTAAAACACCCAACATTACAGGCATAAATTGTAGCAAACAATAGATGCAACAATGCTACTGCATGAGATTTAAGTAGATACACCAATGGCGCCGCTAACACAATCCAAGTAAGTAAAAACGAAGACATCTCTCCTGGTATATTATAAATCTGGCTCACCAAAGCCATACTTGCACCAATAGCAAAAAACAGAAATACTGCAGCGGTTTCTTTCCAGGCACTACTCCTTTTTTTAAATAACGTATAGGCCGCAAATAATTGCCCTACTACCAAAGGAACAAATGCCCAAAAGGTTTTTGTAGCACGCGAAAAATCGTCCCAATTATGAGCTAGAATTAATATGATCCCCAAGCCAGTTAACAAGGAGCCAAGCACACCAAAAATGGCAAATAATTTATTAGGTTTTTCTACCGTATCTTTTGCATAATACGCTTTAATATCTTCCTGTACCGAGCGCGAAATCACTTTTGCCTCGAGCAGTTTGTCAAGTTCTTTTTCTATTTTAGAGTTCATCATCTTATGTATTTAAAAATAAAAGAGCAGCTTATAAGCAAGCTACTCTTTTATAAACTAAACTACTACTCGTTGTCTTGTGTTTTTTCATTAAAAAACTTCACATCTCTGGTGTTTTTCTGAACCGCAACCGCAGAAAAGATGGCGAGCATAAAACTTATGCCGTAAAAACCTTTTTCACTTAATTCTAGCTCTGCATTCCAGAGCCCTACTGCAAGTAGTAAAATAGAAGCTATAGTCGTAAACCAACTTATCCCGTAATAAATATCGGTTACCGGAACGCCCTCCATTTTATCACGCACACTTTTTTGTACCGAAATCACTGAGAACAATCCAAACAGTAAAATGGTAAAGTAATACCCCTTCTCATTAAGCCACATCTCTGCATTCCATAATCCAATACAAAAGGCAGCCATACCCACAAAAAGCGCTGTCCAAGACGCACCTATAAAGGCAGATGTAGGCTTACAATTAAACTTTTCAACTTTTTTAGCTGACTTTGACTTCTTGTTTTCCATGCTACTTACTAAAGGAGCGTTTACTGGTTTCTTGTTACTTGAAAATGTATTTTCCATAATTTTAAATTTTGATGATGGATACCAGTATAACAATCTAATGCCGCATATAATTTGTTTCTTTTTAGCCCATATTTCAGGATAAAATAAAAACCGTAGCTACTGCTATGCTTTATTTTTCTCCTTTCATCTGAACAAAAAATAATTCAAATTAGCAATACACCATTAAATAATTAAACTGGTATTAATTATTTATGTGGGTACAAAGATGCGATGCATTCATAGCTTCGGAAATGTTACTTTTTTAAAAAACTTACGATTAAATAAATAATAAACACTTATTTACACATATATTTACTAAAATTAAGCACCAATTTACTTACGATTAAATGAGTAATATTTCTTTAATAATACAGCAGTTTTCTGAAGAAGATGAGCAAGAGTTTACACGTTACCTCAAGCAAAAGAACCGAAGAGGCGACACAAAAAACCTCCAACTATATAAATTATTACGCACCAATAACACCGAAAAAATTGATGAAAAAATTTATGGCAAACCTGCCAGAAACGCATATCACGCCTTACATAAAAGATTACAAGATGCTGTGATAGACTTTGTAGCTTCACAAAGTTTTAAAGGAGAAACCTCTGAAGAACTTGACACCTTAAGATTATTACTAGCAGCTCGTATATTTTTTGAACAACGCCATTATAAAATAGCAATAAAGACACTGGCTAAGGCTGAGCAAAAAGCACTACAGTTTGAGATATATGCAATACTCACAGAAATCTACCATACAAAAATCCAGTATGCACACTTGCAGACCAACACATCTTTAGAAAGCATCATCGCAGCTGCAGAACAAAACTTAAAATACTTTAATCAAGAGCAACACCTTGCCATGGCTTATGCCACTATTAAAGCCAGATTAGCAGACAACCCAAAAGTATCTGCAAAACGAGTGATTATAGAAGTACTCGCCACTTATAATATCTCACCAAATACTGGATTTACCTTTAAGTCATTGTTTCAATTAATGAATGTGCTAGTTACAGCGGCAGAAATGCACCGTAATTATTTTGAAATTGCAAGCTACATGCATGAACTCTACACTATTGTTTCAGAAAAAGAAGCACTCGCAGAAAAGCATTTGTACTACCATATTTTAATATTGCATTTAATGGCCGTGAGCTATTTCAGAAATAAAGACTTTACCGCCTCGTTATCATTCACGGCTAAAATGAAGCTACAGATGGAAAAACAAAAAAGAAAATACCAACGCCTTTTTGAAGACAAATGGATGGAGCTCCAAGCGATCAACCTTAATTACAGCGGGGCAGCTACAGAAGCAATAGCGCTATTACAAAACCACAAACACAATTCTTTAGACGGACAAATCACACTCATCATGTGTTATTTTCAACAATCTCAGTTTAGTGATGCTTATCATATTTTCAAACAGTTAAACCATAGCGACCAGTGGTATGAAAAAAAAATGGGTTGGATCTGGGTGGTTAAAAAAGCAATTATCGAAATTTTAATCCTTGTAGAATTAGACAAGCTTGATCTAGTATGGTCAAGGCTTGAAAGTTTTAAAAAACGGTTTGGCTCAAAACTTAAAAAAGCAGGAGAAAATAGAGCACTTACTTTTATAAATATGGTACAACAATATTACGACAACCCATCTCAAGTAACCAGTCAGGATTTTGAAAACAAGGTAGAAACTTCTTTTAAATGGATAGGTACAGCGCGTGAAGACATATTTGTAATGAGTTTTTACGCTTGGCTAAAAGCAAAAATGACACAGCAAAATCTTTATAATGTAACCCTAGAGCTCGTGAGTAGATAAGTAAAAACCGTTCAGAAAAAACCTTCCTTTTGGCATAGGCGGCCTGTAACTTAATACAGTATTCTGAACGGTTTTAGGAAGAAATCAACTTCACTATTCACATTTAAGACGGTAAGATTTTTAAAGTGTTTCAAAAAAGCTCTTATTCATAGATTTTTCCTTCTAAAATTTGGTGTTACCTCATACCAAAATCAACAGCAAAAAATCTTTATCCTACCCTTAGCGAAACCAATTAACACACGCTTAAAATTAATTTTACAGATAATGAATATGTTCAAACAACATATTTAATTGGGCTTAAACAAATCTAAACCAAAGCATTAAAATCTAAAACAACCAAATAGCAAACACCTCATTTGAGTATGTATACCGTGTAATTGAATGAGTTAAATAAGTATCAGCTACTGCATCTTGTGTGATTGTATTTTTATACATTTGAAAAAATTGATTACTATGAAAAGTTTAAAATTATTTTTTACCCTTAGCATTGCCTTGCTACTTTTTAGCTGTGGTGGTGATGACGATTATGTTGCGGTAGACACAACTCCATCTGCTCCACAAAATTTAATAGCCATTATTCTTAATGAAAATTCATTAGAATTACAATGGAATCCTCCTACCCAAGGAAACGAGGTTATAGGGTATAACATATACCAAGACGACACTGTAATCTTTAGTAATGTAACCGAAACACAACAAGTGGTAACAAGCCTAGAAGCGGACAGCTCATACACCTATTACGTCACTGCAGTAGGCACAAACAATGACGAATCTGAAGCAAGTAACCTTGTGATAGCCACTACAGATGCTATCCCTTTGGCTTTTGAAGACAGCCTAACAGATATGGGGGTGTTTCAAGGAACTTTTTCAAGCTTAACACCTGCACAAGGAGTGCAACTTTACGAAATAAACAGCACGCTTTTTACAGATTATGCTGCAAAACAACGCTTAATTAGACTTCCAGAAGGTAAGGCTATGGAATATACAGGAAGTGACTTACTTCCAGATTTTCCAAACAACACATTAATTGCTAAAACCTTTTATTACAACATAGATGACAGAGATCCTTCTTTGGGAAAACAAATTATCGAAACGCGTATTTTCTTAAAAATTAATGGCGTTTGGGAAGCTGGAGACTATATCTGGAACGAGGACCAAACTGACGCTACATATAGAGAAACCTCTAGCGTAGAAGCCATTTCTTATATCGATATTGAAGGAAACACCCAAAACATCAGTTACGAAATTCCTTCTAAACAAGATTGTGCTACTTGTCATAACAATAATGGAAATACATTTCCTATAGGTTTAAAATTAAGAAGCATGAATTTTACTCCTGCCAATTCAGGAAATCAAAACCAATTACAAACCTTTATAGACAACGAAACATTAACAGGACTTTCAAACCCTACAGAAATTAGCGTTTTACCAGATTGGACTGACGAAGCTACGTACACTATTTTTGAGCGAGCACGTGCTTATATGGATGTGAACTGTGCACATTGTCACCAACCTGGAGGAGAAGTAACTAATTTCGCAATCGATTTTAGATACGAAACACCACAAGTTGATACTGGAATTTACGCAAATAGAGGAGAAATTGAAGCAAGAACACAAAGCACCATACCAACTTACAGAATGCCTCAATTAGGTCGAACAATTGTCCACGAAGAAGCTGTAGCAATGCTTATAGAATACCTAGATATTATTGAAGAATAGGACCAAAATTTAGATTAAAGTATCAGCTTTCTTATATTTTAACACATTTTGGCTCAATAATTGAATATAGTTAATCAAAATATTTATTTTAGTACTCTCAAATTAAAACCAAACAGAATGAAAAAGTTTTTATCAGTTATAGCATTTGCCTTTATTTTTGCTTTAGGTAGCCAATCTGTGAATGCACAGAGTTTATCTCAAAACGGCAACAGACCAGAAGCAATTGCAAAAATACAGCTTGCAGAATTAGACAAATCACTAGATTTTACTGCAGATCAAGAACGTACGCTTTTTAGAGCTTTTGTTCAAAAAGAAGTAAACTACAAAAGATATGTAAATAACGATAAAGTCTCTGCTGTAGACGCAAAAGCAAACAAAGCTAAATACGATGCTGCTTTTGATCAAGCTATGCGTAAAGCACTTACAGACGGTCAATATGCTAAATGGAAAGCAATGGACAACAACTAATAATAACGCACCGTTATATAAAAACCCCGTTTTACACTGAACAAGTTTCAGTATAAAACGGGATTATTTTTTTTACCAAGCAGCTACAATCTTACCTACAGCTGTAATTGTTTTATCTATATCGGCATCCGTTAAAGCATTTGAGATAAACCAAGTCTCAAAAGCACTTGGCGCAATGTAAATCCCTTCTGCTAAAAGCCCGTGGAAAAATAAGTTAAACCTCTCACCACTCGCCGCCGCTGCAGAAGCAAAGTCTACAACAGGATCATCAGAAAAATGTACCGAAATCATAGAACCTACTCTATTGATTGTATGAGGAATGTTATGTTTCTTCAATTCTGCCTCCATACCTAAATGAAGCCTTTCGGTTTTTTTGTTAATCGCTGTAAATACATCAGGATTATCATTTAGCTCTTTTAACATGGTAATTCCGGCTGCCATAGCAAGCGGATTTCCACTTAAAGTTCCTGCTTGATACACAGGTCCTATTGGCGCTAAATAATCCATGATTTCTGCCCTACCTGCAAATGCACCTACCGGCAAACCACCACCTATCACTTTTCCGAAGGTAATAATATCTGCTTTTATATTAAATAACTCTTGAGCACCACCTTTTGCAAGTCTAAAACCTGTCATTACCTCATCAAAAATTAACAAAGCACCGTGTTCATCACATAAAGCGCGTAACCCTTCAAGAAAACCTGGAGCTGGCGGAATACACCCCATATTACCTGCTACTGGCTCAATAATGATACACGCAACTTCATTTTTATTGGCTTCTAAAATTTCTTTTACCTGCGCTAAGTTATTATACTGCGCTAATAAAGTATCTTTTGCAGTACCTGCTGTAACTCCAGGACTATTAGGCACTCCTAGTGTAATTGCACCACTTCCCGCTTGAATTAAAAAAGAATCACTGTGGCCGTGATAACAACCTGCAAATTTTATTATTTTTTCTCTAGAAGTATATCCTCTTGCTAGCCTAACAGCACTCATACAAGCCTCTGTTCCGCTATTCACAAAACGAATTTTATCTATATTAGGCACCATAGCAACAGCCAGCTGAGCAATCTCAGTTTCTAGCACCGTAGGAGCACCAAAAGAAGTCCCTTTTTTTGCCGTATCTGTAATCGCCTCGACTACGGGATGATAGGCATGACCTAAAATCATAGGCCCCCACGAGTTAATATAATCGATTAACTGGTTATTGTCTTCATCAAATAAATAAGCGCCTTTTGCACTATTAATAAATATAGGATGACCACCCACTCCTTTAAACGCTCTTACGGGCGAGTTTACGCCTCCCGGAATTACGTCTTGCGCCTCTTTAAAAAGCGCACTACTTCTTTTGTATTGCATGATATGTTTTATTGAGGTTGCAAATATACGATTTGCCCTATTGAAATATTATTTGAAGTCAATCCATTTATAGCCTTAAGCTCATCTACAGTTAAACGATGCTTTGTTGCTATAGAATATAATGTATCGCCTTTTTTTACGGTATAAGAAGCCCCTCTAGTTGCTGTAACACTAGTAGTGCTAACAGGTGTTTTTGCTCCTCCTAACACGGCAGCATCATAGGCATCAAGATCATAACGCTCTATAAGGCTAATTAATTTGTCTGGATATTTTGGATCTGTAGCATATCCAGCCTTTCGTAGCCCTTTTGCCCATCCTTTATAATCGTCTTTATCTAAGCTAAATAAAAAACGATACCTGCTTCGTTCTGCTAAAAACAGCGAATGATCTCTAAATGAGGTTTTTGGATCTACGTATTTTCTAAAACATTCTTGAGCCTCGTCGTCATCATGATACACACGATCTCCGGTCCAACCCGTGTGACATTTAATACCAAAATGATTATTTGCTCTTTTACTAAGTGTTCCATTACCTGCACCACTCTCTAAAATCCCTTGAGCCAAGGTAATACTAGCAGGAATATGATACACTTTCATCTCTTGCATAGCAATCTCACTATAGGTATTAATATAATTTGACACTACATCTGTACTACCACCACTAGGCTTAGTAGGAGTTGTTGTAGCAACTACAGGTTTCTCTTTAGAATTATCTATTACCACACGCGGTGCTCTCTCTTTATACACCACCTTTTTTTTAGATTTACAACCCACAAATCCAACTAAAAAAAGTAAGATAAAGCCAGAGTATTTTAATTTTATATTCATATAATAATAGGTAATTTTCGTCTTTGTAATCGTTGATTCATTCCAGTAATTCCTTGTAAACCGCCAGTATGAATTGCTAAAATACTGCTATTTTTTCTGAAATATTCTTTTCTCATCAGATCTTGAATACCATATAACATCTTTCCCGTATAAACAGGATCAAGTTGAACTCCGTGAGTTTCTTTAAACGTATTGATAAAACGAACAAGCGTCTCATCTATTTTAGCATAGCCGCCAAAACAATAATCATCTAGTATTTCAAAATTAGTATTGCTTGTATAGCTTGATACTATTTCTTTCTGAAATGTTCCTTTTAATGCCGAAAACCCAATCGCTTTTTGATGGGGCAATAAACTTGTTACTATACCCGCTAGCGTACCTCCGGTCCCTACAGGCACACAGATATAATCATAATTCGCATCTTCTGGCTGTAGTATCTCTGCACACCCTTTTATGGCTAGCGCATTTGTACCTCCTTCGGGGATTAAATGAAACGCGCCATACGTAGCTTTTAAGCTTTCAATATAGGCTTGAGATTCTTTGTTTTTATAGGCTTCTCTACTTACAAACACCAAGTCCATACCTTGCTTTTCTGCATAAGTCAAGGTAGGATTTTCTAAATATTTAGTCGCAAGCTCTTCGCCTCTAATGACCCCTATCGTTTTTAAATTGTATTTTTTTCCTGCAGTTGCCACCGCAGCAATATGGTTAGAGTATGCACCTCCAAAAGTTAATATAGTGGTAACTGGAGATTTCTTTATTTTTTCTAATTGATATTTAAGTTTTCTAAACTTATTACCGCTAATATCTGGAAACAACAAATCTTCTCGCTTTAACGAAAATTGATACCCAGTATCTAATAGAATTTTTTTTGTTGTAACCATAAAAAAAATGCGATTTTTTAGATCATTTTCTACATCAAAAACAATCGTGTTGCAAAAATAAAGAGGATCAAAATTATAGCCGAGAAAAACACACAAAAACAATAGTTTTAGTTTAAATAAAAAAATAAAAAAACTTCATTTTTCACAGGTTAAACTAGCATAAACCCTAGATTAACTGCCTGATTTTATTATATTTGATTTAACCAAATAAATTAGACTACATACTTATTATGAAAAAACAACATCATTTAAAAATAACAATAATAAACCTTAACCTATTAGCTACATTTTTTTTTATCACAAATGTAACACTTAGCCAAGTTGGAATAAATACTACAGCCCCAGCTAAAGGTGCTATTTTAGATGTAGAAAGCACCGATAAAGGTGTTTTTATCCCTAGAGTGAATATTGCAGACTTAAGCACTATCGCCCCAATCACAGGAATCGCTGGAGCAGCAGAAGAAGCCGCTGCTGCTGGTCTTTTAGTATATAACACAAATACTACAACAGGCGAAGGGTATCACTACTGGGACGGTACAGATTTTACACCCTTAACTACTGCTCCTGTGAATGACGATTGGAAACTAACAGGAAATGCAGGAACTGTCCCTGGAACAAATTACTTAGGAACATCTGACACGAAAGACCTCGTAATCAAAACTGATGATACAGAGCGTATGAGAGTTCTAAACACTGGAGAAATAGGAGTTGGCACCACAACTCCAAGCAGTGACTTTCATATGCTAAATACTGGAAATATAGGAGTAGCAGCAATGGCCTTATTTGAAAACGATGGTACTGAAGGGGTAGCCCTTTCCTCGTATAACTCAAACACTTCAAACATATACAATAGTTTTGAAGGAGCAACCGACGGTACATATTCCGGTGTGTTTGGAGTCGCACTCACAACAGGCACCGGAGGTATTGGTATTACTGGGTCTACAAACGACTGGCAGAATATTGGTGTTGTTGGTAGTAGATTTGATTCTGGAGGATTTGACTTAGGGTATGGGGGATTATTTATTAATGATTTAGGGTATACAGGAGGATTTTGGAGTACTTCTGACAAAAGATTAAAAAAAGATATAAATAATATAAGTAATGCACTCGCAACCATAAAGAGCATTAAACCGGTATCATATCATTTTGATATACAGAAATATCCAGACATGGGTATGAATACGAATTTGGAATATGGTTTTATTGCTCAAGAATTAAAGAACGTATTACCTAACGTAGTAAAAGAAAAAATGATTCCAATAAAAGGGGCAAGAAAAAGTGAAATCAACAATAATGAACCTTTAAAGAAAGAACTTTTTTTAACTGTTGATTACACAAGGATTATCCCAATTTTAACTCAAGGAATTAAAGAACAACAAGAGATTATAGAAACACAAAATAAAAAAATAGAACATCTAGAAGTACTTGTTTCTAAAATACAAGAAGACTTAAACTCTTTAAAGAACTAATAGTCATTTCTATTTCACATACCCTAAAAACCCAAAAAACGACCTCCGCTATAAATAGCCGAGGTCGTTTTCTTTTACATAGGCCTTTTGTCCTTAACTAATGTTTATACCTAAACCACTACAGTTGTATAAGACATCAGATACTTTATAAAAAACAAGTGAAAATATCTTATTATTACTATCAAAAAATGAATTATCCCTTTGCAAATTAACCCTAACAACAAATTAACTACCTGATTTTATTATATTTGATTTCAACATTTAAATCAAAACCTAAATAATCCCCCATGAAAAAGAACATTACTCTAAACATTGGACTCGTCCATATCTGCATTTTAATAATATGTATATTAAGTACAAACACAATATATAGCCAAGTAGGTGTAAATACCACAACCCCGGAAAATGGTGCTATCTTAGACATAGAAAGCACCGATAAAGGTATATTTATCCCTAGAGTAAATATTGCAGACTTAAGCACTATCGCCCCAATCACAGGAATCGCTGGAGCAGCAGAAGAAGCCGCCGCTGCTAGCCTTTTAGTATACAACACAAATACTACAACAGGCGAAGGCTATCATTACTGGGACGGTACAGATTTTATACCGTTACGTATTTTACCCGTTAATGACGACTGGAAACTAACCGGTAATGCAGGTACTGTACCGGGAACAAATTATCTAGGAACGTCTGACTCAGTAGACCTCATAATCAAAACTGATGACACAGAGCGTATGCGTTTACTTGCAAATGGACAGGTTTCTGTAAATGACAATACACCTGCAGCTGGAAATCGTTTTTCCGTTTTGGGAGCAGCAAATGAATTTGCTATAAATGGATTTGCATCTGCAAATGGCGTAGGTATAGTCGGACAGAATAATGGTACAGGCTCTGGAGTTTTAGCACAAAACACAGGTAATGGATTTGGATTAATATCATTAAACTCAGGCAGTTCAATTGGATTTTACAATCAAGTAGCAACTGGGTTGGGTATTCTTAATCAAATAAACAGTAATAATTTTGGTATTTATACAGATTTAACGGCAGCCGGTGGTATTGGTGAATATATATTACTAGATGATCAAGATGGAAATGGGGTCTTTGTAGATGCTGCAACCTCTGGAGATGTCTATGCTTTTAATGGATCTTTAAACACAACAACAGCAACCACAGGAACTACAGTAAACGGTACTGTTTATGCTGGAAGTCAAAACGGAAAAGGCCATGGGATGATAATTCTCCATGCGGGTTCTGAAGGTAGAAATTCAGAATTTAACACTTTAAACGCAAGCAATACAGATCCAAGTATCTTTAGTGTAAATATAGGACAAGGCTCTGCTATACTGGGGCAAAATCAAAACAACACAATTTCCGGCACTATTTCTGTAGCAGATTTCGCTTATACTGGAACCGATAATGCTAACCATATAGGTGTTTCTGGGTATTCTCAACCTAGAGCTAACCGGGGGATTGGAGTTCGTGGTGAAGGAGGTAATTATGGAGTATTCGCACAGGGAGATTTAGGAGCTTCTGGCACAAAGTCTTTTACAATTGACCACCCACAAGATCCTGCAAACAAAATACTAAAACATTTTTCTATTGAATCTAACGAAGTACTTAACATCTATCGAGGTGTAGATACTTTTGACGCAAATGGTTATGTTAAGGTGACAATGCCGGACTATTACTTCTCTATAAACAAAAACGCATCTTACCAACTTACACCTATTGGTGCTGCTATGCCTAACCTTTACATCGAAAAAGAAATTGATGGAACGGGAACTTTCATTATTGCTGGAGGCGAGCCAGGAAAAAAGGTTTCGTGGAGCTTAACCGCTGAAAGGAATGACCCCTATTTAATTCAAAATCCAGAACGCAGAAAGGTTGTTATAGAAAAAGAAGGAGAAAGAAAAGGGAAGTATTTAACACCAGAATTATATGGGCAGCCTAAAAGCAAATCAATGTTTTCTGAAATAGGAAAAAAGCAAACTCCTTCAACTATTAGAGAGAAAACTTCTGTAGAAGCTATGGATGTTAAAAAACCAACCATAGCAGTACCAACTCAAAACTTGAAAGAAAAAAACACTTCTTCTGTTGAGAAAAACACAAAAGACTCTCCAACCCAAGAAAACAAAAACTTAACATACTCTAAAAACCCAAAAAACGACCTCCGCTTTAAATAGTTGAGGTCGTTTTCTTTTGCATAGGCCTCGCGTTCAAAACTAATGTTTCTATAAGCAGTGTGTCTATTTCTGTATTGCAGCAGTCGCAGTAGGTATTCTAATGTGTACCATACATAAAACGGAAGCACAAGCATCTCCAGCTGTTGACGCAAGTGAATTTTTTCATGATTTATAAATACAGGATCTTCTTTTAAGTGCTTGTTACGTGCAATCACAAAGGGCCATATGGTGATTCCATTAAAACCTTGTCGCACTAAAAAACTAGACACTATAAAAATCATTTACTTTTAAAGATTAATTTGTTTTAAAAATCGGGTTTCGACTGCGCTCAACCTGACATTTGTTACGCAAATATATGTTGTTCTATTTTTATAAAAGAGAACAGAAATCATACCATTCTTATTTCCTAAACCAACAATATGAAGTAGAAATATTAAATGTTTATTTTTGTGTAATGTTATTCCCAAAGAAGAAAATAGAAATTGAAGAAGGTGATTTTTACCTCACTCCAGAAGGCTACAAATGCTTTACAGAACAATACCATTTAAAACGAGGATATTGCTGTGAAAGTGGTTGCCGTCATTGCCCGTATGGGTTTAACAAAAAAACAGGAAAATCAACCTAATCACTGTTCTTTTAAGCCTTTGCGGCACATAAAATATACAGAAAAAAGAAACGCATGAATTTTAAAGAAGAAATCCTACAAGGCATACCAGCACAACTTCCAGAAGTTAAACCGTATGACACAGCAGTAAATCACGCGCCAAAACGTAAAAAAATACTCACTGCAGCAGAAGAAATACTTGCTTTAAAAAATGCGCTACGTTATTTTGAACCGCAACATCATGCCACCCTCCTACCCGAGTTTAAAAAAGAACTAGAAGAGTACGGGCGTATTTACATGTACCGTTTTCACCCCGATTATAAAATATTTGCCCGTCCTATAAACGAATATCCAGGACAAAGCGAGCAAGCAAAAGCGATTATGTTAATGATTCAGAACAACCTGGATCACGCGGTAGCACAACACCCCCACGAGCTAATCACCTATGGTGGTAATGGTGCCGTTTTTCAAAACTGGGCGCAATATCGTTTAATCATGTCTTATTTAGGGCAAATGACAGACGAGCAAACTTTGGTGGTGTATTCTGGGCATCCGTTGGGTTTATTTCCTTCTCATAAAGATGCACCTCGTGTAGTAGTCACAAACGGAATGATGATTCCTAACTACTCGCAACCTGACGATTGGGAAAAATTTAATGCCCTTGGAGTAACACAATACGGCCAGATGACCGCAGGAAGTTATATGTACATTGGACCACAAGGCATTGTTCACGGCACAACAATTACGGTGCTCAATGGTTTCAGAAAAATTAAAAAATCACCCAAAGGCGGTTTATTTGTTACCTCTGGTCTTGGCGGAATGAGTGGCGCACAACCCAAAGCAGGAAACATTGCAGGTTGTGTAACCGTTTGTGGCGAAGTCAACAAAAAAGCAACACAAACAAGACATAGCCAAGGTTGGGTTGATGAAGTAATTTCAGATATAAAGCAACTTTCAGAAAGAGTTAAAAATGCCCTTGCTAACAAAGAAACAGTCTCCATTGCTTGGGACGGTAACATTGTTGAGGTTTGGGAACATTTTGACAAAGAAAATATTCATATCGATTTAGGTAGCGATCAAACCTCTTTACACAACCCTTGGGCTGGGGGCTATTATCCTGTTGGTCTTTCTTACGAAGCATCTGTTGCCATGATGGCAAATGATCCCGACCAATTTAAAAAAGAAGTACAACGCTCGCTAGTAAGACACGCAGCAGCGATTAATAAACACACCGCAAAAGGCACCTACTTTTTTGACTACGGAAATGCTTTTTTATTAGAAGCCTCGCGCGCAGGTGCAGCTGTTATGGCAGAAAATGGTGTTGATTTTAAATACCCTAGTTATGTGCAAGACATTATGGGGCCTATGTGTTTTGACTATGGTTTTGGTCCTTTTAGGTGGGTTTGTGCTTCGGGCAACCCAGAAGATCTAGCAAAAACAGATGCTATAGCTTGTGAGGTATTAGAAGAAATAATGAAAAATTCGCCGCAAGAAATCCAACAACAAATGCAGGATAACATCACCTGGATTAAAGGGGCACAAGAAAACAAGCTCGTTGTAGGAAGCCAAGCTCGTATATTATATGCAGATGCAGAAGGAAGAATGAAAATAGCAAGTGCATTTAACAAAGCTATTTCTGAAGGAAAAATAAGCACCGTAATCTTAGGGCGCGATCACCACGATGTCTCTGGAACAGACTCTCCATATCGCGAAACAAGTAATATTTATGACGGAAGTCGCTTTACGGCAGACATGGCGATACATAATGTAATAGGAGATAGTTTTAGAGGTGCCACTTGGGTAAGCATTCACAATGGTGGTGGCGTAGGCTGGGGCGAAGTGGTTAATGGCGGTTTTGGTATGGTACTTGATGGTAGTAATGACGCACAGCGACGTTTAGAATCTATGCTTTTCTGGGATGTAAATAACGGAATCGCAAGACGTAGTTGGGCAAGAAACGAAGAAGCTGTTTTTGCGATTAAAAGAGAAATGGAACGCAATCCCTCTTTAAAAGTAACACTGCCTAATTTTGTAGACGAATCACTTTTTAAAAATTAATGTTATGAAAATTTTCAAACTAATTCCTGTTTTTGCCATTTTATTTATGACTTCTTGTGCTTCTGTACGAGTTGCTACAGACTATGACAGAGAAGCTAATTTTAACGGTTATAATACGTATGCATTTTTTAAACCCGGTATAGACAAAGCAAAGATATCTGATCTAGACAAACGTCGTATTCTTCGTGCCATTGATGCTAACATGACTTTACAAGGCATGACAAAAGCCGAAAAACCAGATCTTTTGGTGAGTATTTTCACAAAAGAAAATGAGCGTGTGTCGGTCTACAACAATAATTTTGGTTGGGGTCGTGGCGCTTGGGGTTGGGGACCAGGTTTTAGTTATGGCGGAAATTGGGGAAACACCGTTTCTACAAGCACCGAAGGAACTTTATATATAGACCTTATAGACGCTAAAACCAAAGAACTTGTTTGGCAAGGCGTAGGAAGATCTTCACTCTACACAGGAAGCAACATAGATAAAAAAGAAGAGCGAATTCAATTAATTGTTTCTGAAATTTTATCAGAATACCCACCTGAGCAATTATAAAAAATATGTTCCTCATAAAAAAAGCCCTCAAATGAGGGCTTTTTTTATGAGGAAAACTTCCATGTATTTTACTTAAACCACCCATTTTACTAGACATAATATACTAATCTACATCTCTACCCTAAAAGATTTAAACCGTAAAAGCCTTTTTCAAAAAATAAGAAAACTATTTTTTCATCTAAATGTTAAATTAACTTAATACTCATTTTTAATTTTATTATCTTTCGTCTTGATAAATAGACGTTTAATCTATTTATTATAATTATTACATTTAATTTCAGCCAAACATCTAACCAAATGAATTATAAGCTGTTTAAGTATCAACTCCTTTCTTTTGGGGTATTGATATCTGTGGCGTCAAATGCACAAGTAGGAATTAATACTACTTCAATTTCGCCAGGTACTATTTTAGACATAAAGAGTGATAACAAAGGAATCATTTTACCTAGACTAAACATTAACAATCTTAACACAATAACGCCTGTTACAGAAGGAACAACATCAGGAATATTAGCCTACAACACAAATACGACCACTGGGCCAGGATATTTTTATTGGGATGGAGCGAAATGGATTTCAATTTCAGATCTCAACTTGGCTAAAGACGATTTGAAACAACTAGACCTATTGAGAACGTATGACATAAACGGAAAAAAACTTAACTTTAAAGATGGTAACGTAGGCATAGACCAAAATAACCCAGCAAGAAAACTACATGTAGGTGGCACAGGAAAAACCATAAGAGTAGATGGCCTAAGTGCTGATAACAACGAATTTAATCTTGGTGGTACTGAAAACGCATCGGTAATGGTAAATGCAGAAGGTGATCTTGTTTTACAAGAACCTATATCTAAACTATATATAAATGAAAGTGATAGTGATACCTTTTTACACGACGCTTCTATTTTGCAGTCCAACATTGGTGAACCAAAAAGTATGGTCATTCATACCAGGACAGTAGCGTTAAATAGAGAAACATTACTCGAAGTTGTTTTTTATGCAGGTTGTGCCGTAACAGATAGATCTGGGAGTCCTATTAATGATGGTATTACCCGAGGTTATGACATAAAAGTTGAAGCGGTAAAAGAGGTCACAAATGAAAGAATAGATGTAGCCTATGATGCTAGCTCATATACTTCTAGCGACTTGACAAGTGTTTTTGCAAGTTTTGCTTTAAACGGAAGCGGCTATGTCTTATTACCAGCTGGAACCCATACTATAGAAATGACAGCAAGCGCAGAAGGTGGTGGCACCTTTGGATATACAGTTGCATTTGGTGTAGAAGATGCAAATCGTTTTCAAGTAATATATCATGATTAAGGTGCCTTCTAACAAAAAAAAGCCCCTAAAATTAGGAGCCTTTATTTTATCTTTAGTATTCTTAAAACCCTGTTTATAACAATGGTAATAATGAGAACAGGAAAGTCTTTAATAATTCAATATTTCAGAAATCTTATCTTTCACCTTTTTAGTAGAAGGAATCATCGTCTCCTCTAAAACTGCGTTTAATGGTATTGCTGGCATATTTTCGCTACCAATAACCATCACAGGCGCATCTAGTGACTGAAAACATTCTTCTTGTATACGCCCTTGTAAGGCACGAGAAAAACTGTTTTCGCTAGGCTCTTCTGTTACAACTAAGCATTTTCCACATTTTCTAACCGATTTAAAAACCGTGTCATAATCTAATGGATGCAAGGTTCGTAAATCTACAATCTCAACACGATCTGTAATCTCCATTTCTCGGGTAGCATTATATGCCCAGTGCGTTCCCATTCCGTAAGTAATAATCGAAAGTGTTTCCTCCTCTTCTTGAGGCCAGATTTCTTGTAAAACCCAAGCCTTGCCAAAAGGCAACATATAATCTTCACTAGGCTCAATACTGGTTGCTCCTTTTGTACCTTTTACTTTGCTCCAGTACAACCCTTTATGTTCAAAAATAACCACAGGATTAGGGTCGTAATAAGCCGCTTTCATTAATCCTTTTAAATCTGCTCCATTAGAAGGGTACGCTATTTTAACTCCGCGAATATTACTTACCACACTTTCCATAGAAGATGAATGATAAGGACCTCCACTTCCGTAAGCACCAATAGGCACACGTAAAATCATAGAAACTGGCCATTTTCCGTTAGACAAATAACAGCTACGAGCAACTTCTGTAAATAACTGGTTGAGTCCAGGCCAAATGTAATCTGCAAACTGAACCTCAACAATTGGTTTTAATCCTACAGCACTCATACCCACCGTAGAACCCACGATAAATGCTTCTTGAATAGGCGTATTGAAAACACGGTTATCACCAAATTTCTGTGCCAAGGTCGCCGCTTCTCTAAACACACCTCCAAGACGTCCACCCACATCTTGACCATACAACAAACATTCTGGGTGTTTGCTCATTAACTCTTCTATCGCAAACAAAGCACAATCTACCATCACCACTTTATCACCACCTTTTGGCGAGCGCTCTCCTACTTCTTCTGTTATAGGAGTTGGTGCAAAATCATGTGTAAAAAGATCTGCTGGTTTTGGGTCTTCTGCTTCAAGAGCACGATCAAGACTGCTTCGAACTTCGTTTCCGATTTCGGTTTCAATTTCTCCAATTTCTTTTTCAGAAACGTTATAATCTGAAAGTAACTTGAGCATTTTTGGATACGGGTCTCTTGATCTAGCTTCGTCAAGATCATCACGATAAAACTCCATACGAACCCCCGATGTATGGTGGTTTAACAAAGGAACTTTTGCATGTACTAAAAATGGTCTACGCTCGGTTCTAATCTTTTCTATTACCTGGTTAATGGTTTTATAACTTTCTTCAAAATCTGTCCCATCTATTGAAACCGATTCGAGACCGTGAAAACCTGCTGCATATTCTGCTGCATTTTGCGCTCTTGTTTCAGCTTCATTGGCAGAAATATCCCATCCATTATCCTGTACTAAATAAAGAATAGGTAATTGTTTTAAAGCCGCCATCTGGAACGCTTCTGCAATTTCACCTTCGGTTACACTGGCATCTCCTAAAGAACAAACTACTACCGGGGCATTACCGTCTAAACGAGCATCTTGAGTATGTACCTTTTGATTATAGACACCATCAACGTTTGCTAATTCTTCTACAATACTGCTGTATTGAGTATTATTTGCCTTAACATTACCACCCTCTCTGTAATGAAATCCCAAAGCAACACCCGTTGCAGGTATCGCTTGCATTCCTGTTGCACTACTTTGATGTGGTATTTTAGGCTTGTCAATATCGTTTAAACTTGGATGCGAATAATACGTTCGCCCACCAGAAAATGGATCGTCTTTTTTTGCTAACACCTGTAGCATTAACTCATACGGTGTCATCCCTATAGCAAGCAACATAGAGTCGTCACGATAATACGGAAACATATAATCCTGTGGTTGCAATTGCATACCAACGGCAGTTTGTATTATTTCGTGACCTCGTGAGGTTGCATGCACATACTTTGAAACTACTTTAAAGTTCTCTTCATACAACGCTGTCATTGACTTTGCAGTGACAAGGTTTTTGAAGGCTTTTAAAACTAGGTCTTTGGATATTAATCTATTCATTTATTGTAATATTATTCTATTGTTTGACGTTTTGAATCACGATCGCAAACTGCGTTTGCTGTACGAAACACAACGTATTAAAATTATGTCTTCTCATTTATCAATCGTTAATTGTCGTGTATCGTTTAGTGAGCGTCAGCGAACGGTCGTGTATCAAAATGTCCTTTCTACATCAAAACTCTCCATATTATCTGCTATTCTTTTTAAGAAAGAACCTGCTAGATATCCGTCTACAATTCTGTGATCAAATGAAAGTGACAGATACATCATACTCCTAATCTCTATAACATCACCTTCTGGTTTCTCGATTACCTCAGCACGCTTTTTAATAATTCCCGTAGCTAATATTGCTGCTTCGGGCTGGTTGATTATTGGAGTTCCCATTAAGCTACCAAAAGTTCCTACATTACTTATTGTAAATGTGCTTCCTTTCATATCATCACCCTTCAAATTTCCGGAGCGAGACTTGCTAACGAGTTCGTTTGTAGCAGAAGCCAAACCTTTTAAGTCTTTTTTATCTGCATTTTTAACTACTGGCACAATTAAATTACCTGTAGGCAATGCAGTTGCCATTCCAATATTGATGTCTTCTTTTACAATAATATTTTTACCGTCTAATGATGAGTTAATCATCGGGAAGTCTTTAATCGCATTGGCTACTGCTTCGATAAAGAGCGGTGTAAAAGTTAATTTCTCTCCGTGTTTTTCCTGAAACTTTAACTTGTTAGCATTTCGCCAAACAACCATATCTGTCAGGTCTGCCTCAACATACGCTGTAACGTGTGGCGAAGTATGCTTGCTATACACCATATGGTCTGCAATCATCTCACGCATACGATCCATTTCTACTAGCTTCCCAGTTCCTTTATCAAACTTTAAGTCTGGAACTTGAAAACCTGAAGGCGCTGCTACGGTTTGTGCAAACTGAAACGGTCTGCCTTCATTTAAATAATTAGTAACATCACTTTTACGTAATCTTCCATCTTTACCTGTACCAGTAATACGAGCTAATTCTTCATAAGAAATATGATTTTTTCTAGCTACGGCATCTACTAAAGGTGAGATAAATAAATTTTCATTTACCTTAAAGGCTTTTGATTTAGCAGCACTGTCACCCTGAGTTTGTCGAAGGGCAGGCTTCTTAGTATTCGCCGAAGTTCCTTTTTCTGGCATTTTTTCAGCCTGTGACATTTTCGCGGAAGCAATATCGCTTAATTCTAAAATAGCAATTACAGCTCCAACAGCCACGACATCTTTAGCCGAAACTTTGTGTGAAATCATTGTTCCAGCAGCTGGGGCAGGAACTTCATTATCTACTTTATCTGTCGCAACTTCTACTAAGATATCGCCTTCCTCAAAAGTATCTCCTTCTTGAACTAACCAATTAAGGATTGTTCCTTCTGTAATACTTTCGCCCATTTTGGGCATTGTAAATTCCTGCGTAGGCAGGAATCTTTTTTCGTCACTCATCTTCTTAATTTATTAAAATTTAGATTCCAATTCATACTTATATCACTCCCACTTTCGTTCATCTCTTTAATGAGATTTAACTTCCACTCACGCTTCCATTTTTTCATTTGTAATTCTCTCTTAGAAGCTTCTGCTCCACTCTTATGTTCTTCAAAGTATACTAGTTTATCACAATTATACTTCGCTCTAAAGCTTCTAGGAAAAACTTTAAACTTATGCTCTTTTACTCGTTCTCCAATATTATTTGAACATCCTATATATAGCACACTATTAGACTTATTTGCCATTATAGAGACGTACCAAATGTTCATTTTTTATCCGTTTGAGATTCCTGCCTGCGCAGGAATTTATTAAGCGTTTTATAAAAATCTTCTTGTTTTGGTCTATCTGCTGGAATTTCTCTAAGAGGTTCCACTTCTTTTAGACTTTCGTGGCAATCTGTTGGTAGTTGCTGGTACAATTTAGTCCCTGCAGTTTTCCAAGCAATCATTACGTCGCTTACTTCTTTTATTACTTTTGCAGGATTACCTACAATTAATTGTCTTTTTTCAAAAACGGCTTCGGCTTTTACAAATGCCATGGCGCCAACAATACACTCATCACCTATTTCTGCGTCATCCATAATCACACTGTTCATTCCAATAAGGCAATTGCGCCCCAGGTTTGCACCGTGAATTACCGCACCGTGACCTACATGTGCCCCCTCTTTTAAGACAATACTCTTACCCGGAAACATATGTACGGTACAATTTTCTTGTACGTTAACACCGTCTTCCAGTATGATTTCGCCCCAATCACCACGTATCGCAGCGCCTGGACCTATGTAGCAATTTTTACCAATAATTACATTACCTGTAACTGCAGCTAATGGATGTACAAAGCTTGACTTGTGTACAACAGGTATGTGACCTTTGAAACTATATATCATGATGTTAATAGATTAAAAGACAAATGACTTAAAAGACGAAAAGGACAGATTGCTTTAATCATAGTAAAGTATTTTTAAAATTTGAAATCATCGCCTGAAGTTTATGTATTGATAATATATGCTTATTATATACTTGTTCTTCTATATATCCTAGATCATAAGCACAAATTAACTGTGTTTCCCATTCAAAAGAAGAACCCAAAGATGTCTCAAGATATTGAACAAAATGTTTATTAGAATTCCTAGCTGATCCCTCTGCAATGTTTGAAGCAATGGAAATTGAGCAACGCTGTATTTGACTTGAAAGACCATAGGTTTCATGTTTCGGAAACGCTTTTGTCATTCTATATGTAATAGACACTAGCTCTCTTGACTCTTTCCAGATTGTTAGTTTTCTAAAATTATGTTTTAAAGCCATGTACTATCTCATTATTCCTTTCCTCTTTTCGTCCTTTCGTCTTTTTGTCCTTTTGTCTTTTCCTCCTTTATTTAAATCTTTTCAATGTTTCTTTCGTAAAATCTGAAAGCACAAGTCTTCCTGAAATAACAGCTCTTTCTGCCAATAAAGTATCCCAATCGTCTGTTCCTGCCCACATGATCTTTTTCATTTCTTTCATGGCTTCTGGGTTATATTTACATAGGTTTTCTGCAAAAGCCTGAACTGCTTCATCTAATGCTTCGGTAGATTCGTGAACGCTTGCATACAATCCTTTTTGTCTAGCCCATTCTGCATCATAAAAAGTATTGGCATCTATAGCAATCTGACTCATTCCTGTTAAGCCTAATTTTCTTTCTACTGCTGGTCCAACCACAAAAGGTCCAATCCCAATATTTAATTCGCTAAGTTTAATACTTGCAAATTTACTAGCCATACAGTAATCTGTTGCACTTGCAACACCTACTCCACCTCCTACGGTTTTTCCTTGTACGCGACCAATGATAAATTTAGGGCATTTTCGCATCGCGTTAATTACGTTTGCAAACCCACTAAAAAACACACGTCCTGTTTCTGCATCATCAATATTGATAAGCTCTTCAAAACTTGCTCCTGCACAGAAAGTACGTTCGCCACCACTTTTTAAGATGATTACTTTTACAGCGTCATTTTCTCCTGCTGCAGTTATGGTTTGTCTCAATTTTTCAAGTATACTACCAGGCAAACTATTGTGTGCAGGGTGAAAAAACTCTATGGTTGAGATTCCGTTTTCTATGTGTTCTTTTACGTATGCTGTTGTCATTTTTATAAATTATCTATTGTTATCTTAATACTAAAAATAATCACTAATTCCTGTTAATATGCTCTGTACGGCATAAGACGCTAAGATTAATCCCATAATTTTACTAATTACCGTAATCCCATAAGCTCCTATTCGTTCTTGGATAGAACTTGCTGCCAAAAGCATAATTGATGTCAACCCTATTACAACGAGTACAAGACCTGTTGTTAACAACTGTTGTTCAATTGTGTAAATATGGTTGTCTGTCAATAATACAACCGCCATTATCGCCCCTGGAGAAGCGATAGAAGGTATTGCAACAGGAAATATAGTTACATGTTTATAGTCTGTAATTTTACTTTTTTCTATTTCTGGTTTTCCATCTCCAAAAATCATGGTCAATGCAAAAAGAAATAAAATAACCCCTCCAGAAATCTGAAATGCATCTAACGACACCTCCATCCCTTCTAAAATTAATTGACCTATTACAATAAAAAAGAGCAAGATTAAAAAAGCAATAAACGAAGCTCTTATAGCAATTTTTCGTTTGTGCTTTTTATCAAATTCTTTTGTTGCTTCAAGGTAAACAGGTACAGAACCAATAGGGTCTATCACTGCAAAAAGGAAAAATATTGTCGTTAAGATTTCTGTCATAAATGGTTTTTTCTATAATAAATTAAATTGTTCAAAATGATGATTTAAATGTTTACGCTCTAATAAATAAGACTCGTATTTATTTAATTCACCAAAGACTAAGTTTTTTAATACGGCATCTGGATTTTCTTTAAAAAATGCCAAATATTTAAATCGTTGTTCTAAAAACTTCTCTTTTGCTGTTTGTAAATCTTCGTGTACTAACGGAGCTAAAGTTTCTTTCTCTAATTGCGGAAATTGAGAGTTTTGTGGAAACTTTTTATAATTATACAAACTATCATGAATGATATCGATGTACTTTTCTGGTGTAGAGATTTCAAAATCTTGTATCTCTCCACTTGCTATTTTATACGTATACTCCAAATGTTCAAGCATATGCTGTGGGGTCATAATCCCCCATTGTGGCTTGCTATCTTCTGAAAGTTTATTGAGACATGACTGTATCGTTTCATTTGTCATTTCGGTAAAAACTTCTTGTTTCTTTTCTACCATTGTCAAAATAGTCGCGATACAAACCAAAGGATCTTCTTTTTCTGCTCCTTCTGGCAAAATAGCATTTGCTGTATCTACATTTTTATCAAATATCTCTACATACCACTTTACAATTCCGCTTGGATGCTCTGTCCCTCTAGAATCTCTATCTATCTTTTGTTTACACGTTAATCGTACGTATAGTGTATCACCATCATAAATAGGACGCAAAAATCTAATTTCTTCTAAGCCATAATTTGCAGCTACTGGCCCTTTGTTAGGATATACAAACAATCCTGCTGCCATAGATATAATAAAATAGCCGTGAGCCGTTCTTTTTTCAAAAATACTTCCGTCTAGACTTGTTGTATCTGTATGCGCATAAAAATGATCCCAAGTAATATTTCCGAAGTTTACAATATCTGTATCTGTAATGGTTCGGTTATGCGTTTTAAGCGACATCCCTGGCTTAATATCTTCCCAATGATAAGCAAAAGGGTGTTTTGGAGATTCTTTATAATCAGCTTTTGGCTGGTATATCCCCGTCACTTCTGTTAATGATGTAGGACTTCCTTGTATGGCGCAACGTTGTAAATAATGTTTTACACCACGCATTCCACCCATTTCTTCTCCTCCACCTGCACGTCCTGGTCCTCCGTGAATTAGACCTGGCAACGGACTTCCGTGTCCTGTACTTTGCTTGGCAGATTCTCTATTTAATATTAAAATTCGCCCGTGATGACTCGCTGCATTTACAGCATAATCTCTAGCAATGGTATCGTCGTTTGTCACAATAGAACTTACTAAAGATCCTTTCCCCATTTTTGCAAGAGTAATCGCATCTTCTAAAGTTTTATAAGGCATAATCGTACTCACAGGACCAAATGCTTCAGTAACGTGCGCCGCTTCATTTTGTAAAGGTTGGTCTTCGCGCAACAATACAGGTTTCATAAATGCTCCTTTTTGGGCATCTGCACCAATAGCTTCAAAGTCATTAGAATTTCCGTAGACAATCTCTGCTGTTTCTGAAATTTTAGCCACTTGCTCCCTCACGCTGTTTCTTTGCGCATCACTCACTAAAGATCCCATACGCACTTCACGTAAGCGAGGGTCTCCTATTGTTACCTTGTCTAACTGTTTTATCAATGCACTTTGCACATCTCCAACTAAGTTTTCTGGAACAATAATTCTTCTAATTGCCGTACATTTTTGACCACATTTGGTTGTCATCTCATTACGAACCTCCTTGACAAACAGATCAAACTCTGGAGTACCTGGCACTGCGTCTTTTCCTAAAATCGCTGCGTTCAAACTATCTGCTTCCATTGTAAAAGGAACAGACTCCGCAGTTAATTGTGGATGATTTTTAAGAATGCGACCTATTTTAGCAGATCCCGTAAATGTCACTACATCTTGAGACCCAACGGTATCTAATATGTTTTTTGTTGTTCCCGAAATAAGCTGTAATGCTCCTTCTGGTAAAATACCCGAAGCAATGATTTCTCTTACAACGGCCTCCGTTAAATATGCTGTTTGTGGTGCTGGCAAAACCACTGCTGGCATTCCTGCCATCCAGTTTACGGCACATTTTTCTAACATTCCCCAAACCGGGAAATTAAATGCGTTAATATGAACCGCAACCCCTTCGCGAGGCACCATAATATGATGTGCCATAAAACGACCTCCACGAGATAAATCTATAGGATCTCCCTCTACATGGTAGCTTTGGTTAGGAAATAACTTACGTAATGAAGCATTGGCAAAAAGGTTACCAAAACCTCCTTCTATATCAACCCAACTATCACGCTTTGTAGCCCCTGTTCGGTAGCTAATATCGTAAAAAGCTTTCTTACGTTTTGTAAGATAAAGTGCAAGGCTTTTAAGCATATTTCCTCGCTGCTGAAATGTCATTTTACGTAAAGTGTCGCCTTTATCACGACCATATTGTAATATAGACGGAACATCTAATCCCTCTACTGTTGTACTTGTAAAATGTTCTCCAGTAATAGCATCAAAAACAGGAATTCCTTCGCCGTTTCCAGATTGCCATTGGCCTTGTATGTAGTGTTGTGTTTTTTGCATAATTTCCCTCACCCTAGCCCTCTCCCACTGAGAGGGGATTGGTATTTTATATTAAACTCGTTCTATAATCGCAGCGTATCCTTGTCCAACGCCTATACACATCGTTATCAACGCATATCTTTTATTAGTTTCTTGTAACTGTAAAGCGGCAGAATACGCAATTCTAGCACCTGTAACTCCAAGTGGGTGTCCTATGGCAATAGAACCTCCATTAGGGTTTATTCTTGCATCATCATCAGCTAAGCCCCATGCTCTAATACACGCTAAAGCTTGCGAAGCAAATGCCTCATTAAGCTCAATTACATCCATATCTTCCATTTTTAAACCAGCCTTTGCTAATGCTTTGTTTGATGCATTGACAGGGCCTATTCCCATAATTCTTGGCTCTACACCCACCACGGCAGAACTCACTATTCTAGCCATTGGTTTTAAATTGTATTTTTTTACAGCATCTTCACTTGCAATAATGGTTGCTGCTGCCCCATCATTTAATCCAGAAGCATTACCAGCAGTAACACTACCTCCTTCTTTTTTAAACGCTGGTCGTAATTTTGCTAAAATTTCTTTAGACGAATTTGGCTTGATAAACTCATCATCTTTGAAGATAATTGGGTCTTTTTTTCGCTGCGGAATTTCAACAGGAACAATTTCTTTTGCTAATCGACCAGACTTTTGAGCTGCTGCTGCTTTCATCTGACTGTTGTATGCAAAAGCATCTTGATCTTCTCTTGAGATATTGTATTTCTCTACAAGGTTTTCTGCCGTTGTACCCATACCATCTGTACCGTACAATGCTTGCATTTTTGGATTTACAAAACGCCATCCAAAAGTAGAATCGTACATTTTACTATCGCCACCAAAAGCCGTTGAAGGTTTTGCCATTACGTAGGGACCGCGTGTCATATTCTCAACACCACCTGCTATAAATAAATCTCCATCACCTGCTTTTATCGCTCTGTTTGCGTGAATAATCGCAGATAAACCACTACTACATAATCTGTTTACAGTTTCGCCAGGCACAGAAAAAGGCAATCCTGCAAGTAGCAAACTCATGCGTGCAACATTACGGTTATCTTCTCCAGCTTGGTTAGCACAGCCCATAATGACATCGTCAAATGCTTCTTTAGGAATATTAGGGTTTTTATCTGTTACTGCTTTAATTACATGTGCTCCTAAATCGTCTGTTCTAACAGCGCTTAGTGTTCCTTTGTAATTTCCTATTGGCGTTCTAACACCGTCAATTATATATGCTTCCATTCTTTTAAAATTGAAATCGAAATCGAAACTGAAATCGAAACTTTTATATTTTATTTATTTTTAATATCGAATTATGAATACCGGATAACTAAGCAAAAACTTCATCATTCGTTATTCTGCGGTTCGATATTCTTTATTCTTTTATTCCTCCCAGTCTTTATTCGTTCTATACACAACTCCTTTAAAAAGTGCCACTAACTCATCACCTCTTCTTACCTCAACAATATTAAAACCTACTTTATTCTTTTGTAAATCTAATGTTGCTTCTGCCGTGATAAAATCGCCTTCGTTTAAAGCCTCAATGTGATTGATGCTCGTTTCAATAGACACAGCATATTTTCCGTGGGTATTTGCTGTAAATCCAAAAGCCGTATCTGCAAGTGAATAACTTATACCACCGTGAGCTTTACCCATGCTGTTTAGCATTTCTTTACGAATGGTCATGCCTACTTTTACATGTCCAACTTTGCAGTCTAGTATTTCAATTCCTAACCAAGTTGAGTACGCATCTTGAGCTAGCATTTTATGTGGTATTCTTTCTCCTGCGAGGGGTCCTAGGGATTTGGTATTAGGCATTAGTTTTTATTTATTCTTTTAATAATTGTACTTCTTAGAGAAGATAGCATCTTAGTAATTTCAGAAACCATTCTCCTATTTTCTTCGTCCATTTCAAAATCGATATAAGATCTTCTTCTCGATTTAGTACTACAACTTACACATTCATTTGCGCTATAAATTGCATGATTAATGTGTTTTACAAATTGCGCATCAGAACCTGGATATCCTTCTGCGATATTAAGTGCTATAGAATCTGAAGCTCTTCTAAATTGTGATGAAAGTGCATATAACTCGTAGTCTGGGTAAATTTTTACTTGCTCGTTTACAATCTCTCCATAATCCAAGGCCTTTTGGTAAACATTCAAATCTTCAAACTTAAAATGGTATTTACTTTTCATATTATTTTTTCTTATCCCAAATGCCTAATTCCTAATTCCTAAAAAACATTTTACCCTCTCTATTCATTCTTCTTAACAAAGGAGAGCAACGATATCTATCTTCGCCATATTCCTCATACAACGCGTCTAGCGCATTCACGCAATTATCAATACCTAACTCATCTGCCCAAGTTAATAGTCCTTTAGGATAATTAACGCCTTTTGTCATGGCATTATCGATATCTATTGCGCTAGCAATATTTAAAAACAAAGCATCTGCAGCTTCATTGATCAACATCACCACTATTCTATTTTTTATGTTTTCTAACAGGTTTTGATCTTTAGACGGTTCTGGCCTAACCGTTCCTTCTGAGTAATCATAAAAACCTCTTCCAGATTTTCTCCCTAAATATCCTGCTTCTGCAAAACGTTTTTGAGTAAATGCAGGCTTGTATCTTGGGTCGTAATAAAATGCGGTAAAAACGGTTTCGGTAACCGTGTAGTTTACATCGTTTCCTATAAAGTCCATTAACTCAAAAGGCCCCATTCTAAAACCTCCTAGAGATTTCATTGCAAAATCTATGGTTGCAAAATCTGCCATTCCTTCTTCATAGATACGGAGCGCTTCACCATAAAATGGACGTGCCACTCTATTCACAATAAAGCCAGGAGTATCTTTTGCAACTGCCACCACTTTTTTCCAACTCTTTATTGTTTCTTCTGAAATTTTAAGAACAGCATCACTCGTCTGAATTGCCGGGATCACCTCAACAAGTTTCATTAAAGGTGCTGGGTTAAAAAAGTGAATTCCTACACAACGTTCAGGTTTTTGTAATGACGATGCTATTGAAGCAATTGATAAAGAAGATGTGTTTGAAGCAATGATACAGCTGTCAGACACATAACTTTCTAACTCTTGAAAAACTTTCTTTTTTATACCAAGGTCCTCAATTATAGCCTCGATAGTTAAATCACTATCTGCCAATTCTTTTAAAGCATTTACATAACTAATATTTTCTTGTATGCGTGCTTTTTCTTCTTCAGTAACACGCCCTTTTTCTACTAAGCGTGTCATTATTTTTTCTAAACTAGCTTTTGCTTTATCTAAAGCTGCCTGATTTAAATCAAATAATTTTACAGTACAACCCGCAGTGGCTGCCACTTGTGCAATGCCAGAACCCATTGTTCCTGCCCCTATTATTCCAATGTTATTAATTGGAGATTGTTGATTGTTGATTGTCGATTTTTGATTTTGCGTTGTCATTAAATTTATTTTTTGGACGCAGTTTTAATACTTGCTACAAAAATTGAAATAAGCTGATTATTTTCATCTAACAGTCTATCCAATTCTTCTTCATTCAAAATTAATTTTGCTCCTTTTTGTATTTTCATATTAACGTAAGACTCTCTTAATTCTTTTAAGCTAATCTTCATTTTATGAAGAAAGTCTTTATTAGATTCTCCGCTTCTTGCCTCTCCATAATTTAATGCTACAGAAGTACTCGATCTAATCAATTGTTTTGTTAAGTGTTCTGCTGCAAATGATTTATCAATGCTTTTACAAAGCTTAATTACTTCGACAGTAAATTGAATTAAACGATTTTCTAATTGGTTAGGTTTCATATTTATTTATTTCAAAAATCAGCAATCCACAATCTCCAATCGTTAATCACCTATTTCCCTTTAAACACAGGTTTTCTCTTCTCAACAAAGGCAGCAACCCCTTCTGCATAATCTTCACTTTGTGCCGCTTCTATTTGTAATTTCCCTTCTAAATCTAGCTGAGTATCTAAATCATTTGTCATCGATTGGTTTAATAATCGTTTTGTCATCCCTAATGCCTTTGTTGGCATACTCGCTAACTTTAAGGCGGTTGCATTTACTTCTTCCATCAAACTATCTGAAGCTACAACGCTATAAATCATACCCATTTTTTCTGCTTCTTCTGCAGAAATTTTATCACCCAACATCATTAATGCAGATGCTTTTCCGAAGCCTATTAAACGCGGTAAAAAAAAGGTTCCAGCACTATCTGGCACTAAGCCAATTTTACTAAATGCCTGTATAAAACTTGTTTTTTCTGAAGCAATAACAATATCGCAAGCCAATGCAATATTTGCTCCCGCTCCTGCCGCGACACCATTTACACCACAAACCACAGGTTTTTCTATTTTCCTGATTTTTGAAATTATTGGGTTGTAATGCTCTTCTAAAATCTTTTTAAAGCCTGGGTTTAATTCTGGCGATGTCACCTCTTTTAAGTCTTGCCCAGCACAAAATGCTTTGCCGTTTCCTGTTAACAATATAGCTCTCACCGCATCATCTTGATCACAAGCATCTAACTCTTTTTGTAACAATAGCGCCATCTCACGATTAAAGCTATTAAAAACTTCAGGGCGGTTTAAAGTTAGCGTTGCAACTCCGTTTTGTATATTTTTTAATATTGGTAGATTCATATGATATTGTCAGGCTGAGCTTGTCGAAGCCTCTTATTATTGTTGCCCTTCGACAAGCTCAGGGTGACAGTTAATTTTATATTACTTGTATTATTTCAAACATTTAAAATAATCAAATGGTTCTTGGCAATCATCGCATTTAAATAATGCTTTGCAGGCTGTAGATCCAAACTGACTTACTAAATGTGTATTTGTACTTTTACATTGTGGACAAACCACTTTTTTCGCATTGTTTAACAATACATCTTTATCTGCTGTTTCTGAAAGCGGTCTTGCAATTCCGTATGCCTCCATTTTTTGCAAACCTGCCTCACTAATCCAGTCTGTACTCCAAGCAGGGCTTAATATTAAGTCTACCTCAACAGTTTTTCCTAGTGGTTTAAAAGCTGCTTGTAGGTCGTCACCTATTACATCCATTGCAGGACAACCGCTGTAGGTAGGTGTGAGTTTAACTTTTATAACACCATCAACTTCAACAGCTTCTCTTATCACTCCTAGATCTAAAACAGACAATACTGGGATTTCTGGATCAGAAACCTGTTCCAAAATTGGAAGTAAGTGTTGGTCGATATTTGCTAAAGTCGTGATCATCTTAAAACCCTTAGACAAGCTTAGGGCGATATTTTAATTTATATTTAGTTTCGATTTCAAAAACTACCACTCCATATTTGGATAGGTGCGTTGCATATATTGCAAATCGCTTAATATGTATCCCATATGTTCGCTATGTATTCCTTTTTTACCACCTCTTGTAAAATACTTGCTTTCTGGAATTGTAAGATTTGCTTCTGTTAGTAATGCTAAAATTTCAGTGTAATACAACTCCTTAAATTTTGAAGTGTCCACTCCTATTCCTTCTGAAATCATAGCGGCATCAGCTTCTGTTATATCAAAAAGCTCATCTGTATATACCCAGAGATCATCAATAGCTTCTTGCATTTTAGCATTGCTCTCTTCTGTCCCATCTCCTAATCGCTTTATCCAGTCGCCAGAAAAACGTTTGTGATAGCTTACTTCTTTAATTCCTTTTTTTGCGATGGCAGCTAGCGTTTCGTCTTTGCTGTTTAACATTTCGGTCATAAACAATAGATGAAACACATCAAATAAATATTGACGGCCCATGACATAACCAAAATGATCATTTGGCTGCTCTACCAGTAAAACGTTTTTATATTCGCGCTCTAGTCTCAAAAAAGCAAGGTCGTCTTCTGTCTTACCTTCTCCCTGAATTTTAGCTGCATATTGATAATAATTTCTTGTTTGACCAATTAAGTCAAGTGAGATGTTAGTACCTGCTATATCTGTTTCTAGCGTAGGACCGTGACCACAAAGTTCGCCTAGTCGTTGTGCTAAGATCAAACTGTTGTCTGCTATTGATATAATGTAGTTATAAAGATTTTGGTTCTTCATTTTTAACTTTGTCTATATGTTGCTCTTCGACTGCGCTCAGAGTGACATTGTGATGAAAATTGGAGATAAATTATTTTGGTTGTTGAGTTTTCAGTTCTGAAATCTGCAATCAAAAATTTACAATCGTTAATTATTTACATATGCTTGACTTCGTCTGGCAAATCATAAAACGTGGGATGACGATACACTTTATCTTGTGCTGGTTCAAAAAGCTCTCCATTGTTTTCTGGATTACTTGCGGTAATATTACTACTCTCTACCACCCAAATACTTACTCCTTCACTTCTTCTGGTGTACACATCTCTTGCGTTTTCTAATGCCATTTCTGCATCTGAAGCGTGTAAACTACCAAAATGCCTGTGTTCTAATCCGTTTTTACTTCTTACGAAGATTTCCCATAAGGGCCAATTCTTACTCATATCTTTTATAGTATTGAGTCGTGAGTATTGAATTATAAGCAGAGAATTATTTTCTCATTTCTAATAACTCAATACTCACTACTATTTTAAATTGCTTCTTTTAATTTTTTTGCTTCTTTCTTCTCTGCATGAGCCATAGCTGCATCACGCACCCATTTTCCATTATCCCAAGCACTAACTCTGTCTTTCATTCTTTTCTTGTTACAAGGCCCGTGACCTTTTACAACTTGCCAAAATTCATCCCAATCAATTTCGCCAAAATCATAGACTCCTTTTTCGTCATTCCATTTTAAGTCTGGATCTGGAATGGTCAAACCTAGAAGTTCTGCCTGAGGCACTGTTTGATCGATAAATTGTTGACGAAGATCATCATTAGACTTTCGTTTTAGTTTCCATTTCATGGATTGTTCTGTATGAATGCTTTCTGCATCTGTAGGTCCCAACATCATTAAACTAGGCCACCACCATCTATTTAAAGCATCTTGCGCCATGTCTTTCTGTTCTTGAGTACCGTTACAAAGTTTTAACATAATCTCAAATCCTTGTCTTTGGTGAAAACTTTCTTCTTTACACACACGCACCATTGCTCTGGCATAAGGACCAAAAGAGGTATTACACAAAGGCACCTGATTAATTATGGCTGCACCATCTACAAGCCAACCAATTGCCCCCATATCTGCCCAAGTTACTGTTGGATAATTAAAAATAGAGGAGTATTTTGCTTTCCCGGTGTGCAACTGCTCATACAGCTCATCACGAGAAACCCCTAAAGTCTCACAAGCAGAATACAAATACAAACCGTGACCAGCTTCATCTTGCACTTTAGCTAACAAGGCCGCTTTTCTTCTTAAAGAAGGCGCTCTTGTAATCCAGTTTCCTTCCGGTAACATTCCTATAATCTCGCTATGAGCGTGCTGGCTCATTTGTCTAATATGTGTTTTACGATACTTCTCTGGCATCCAATCTTTAGGCTCTATTTTTTCGTCTCGCGCAATGCGTGCTTCAAAAATCTCTTCTAAATTTTTAATCTGTTCGTTGCTCATTTTATTCTGCTTTATGCTTTAGGCCTTAAGCCATAAGCTAATTAGACATCAAAATCTACTATTACTTTATCTGTGGTTGGCACTGCTTGACAGCTCAACACTAGGTTTTGTGACACTTCTTTATCACTTAACGCATAATTTATTTTCATCTCTACATCACCATCTTTCACTTCGCATTTGCAAGTACTACAAACACCTCCCTTACACGCAAAAGGCAAATCTGCCCCAGCACCTAAGGCTGCATCAAGTATGTTATCGTATTCTTTAGTCATCACAAAAGAGAACTCTTTTCCACCATCAACGATTGTCACCTCTGTTCCCTCTACATTTTGTTTTGCTAAGCGTTCTGCTCTTGCTATATCTTCTTCGGTTAATCCTGTTACAAACAGCTCAAAATGTACATTTTCTTTAGGCAAACCTGCTGTAACCAAATACTCACTTACATAATTCACCATTGCCTCTGGCCCGCAAAGAAACACGTCATTTGTATCTGGAATATCAATAAAATTCTTGGTTAAAACCGCCATTTTTTCATCGTCAAAACGACCGTTAAACAATGCGATATCACGACGTTCTTTGGTTAAGAAATAATAGATTTCAAATCTTCCAAAATATTTATTTCTAAGCTGCTCTAATGCTTCTTTAAAAATAATAGACTTTGCCGTTTTGTTTACATAAAACAACTTACAAGTAGACTGAGGCTCGGCAGCCAAATGTGCTTTTACCATCGACAGCACAGGTGTAATACCACTTCCTGCTGCAAAGAACAAATAGTTTTTTGCTTCGGAAGGTTGACAGGCAACTCCAAAGTTACCACTAGGCGCCATAACTTCTAGCGTATCACCGGTTTGTAGTGTTTCATTTACGAAGGTTGAAAAAGCACCTCCAATGATCTTTTTAACAGCCACTTTCCATTCGCCTTCTTCTGGGCCCGAACAAAGACTATAAGAACGTCTTGTGTCTTTGCCATCTATATCGGCTTTTAAGGTTAAGTGTTGTCCTTGACGAAATTTAAATTCACTTAAAATTTCTGAAGGAATATCAAAGGTGATTACAGACGTATCGTCTGTCTCCTTGTAGATATCCTTTATCTTGAGTTTGTGAAATATAGCCACAGGTATTTTTTGATTTAGTTGTCACAAAACTAACAATTGTTAGTTAGAATCACAAATGTAGTTTAAGTATCAAACACAAAGCTATAACAAGCTAACAATCAATAATTTAAAAGTTTAATTAGCAATATACAGAATAAAATAGTTTAATTAAATGATTCCATTAATCAAAACAGACACCATATCTTTCTTTAAGACATTTACATCCATTTTTCCACGCTTTTCATTCCAGAGATACAAATTTCTCAAGGTAGAGAGTATCGAAAACAAGATCACTTCTGGATGTTGTGGTTTTATTTGCTTTTCAGAAATACCTTGTTTTATAATGTTTCGAAAATTCTCTTCATAATCTTCTCGCATTTTAACAACACTTTTTAAGGCATCACCTTCTAGGTGTATCCAGTCATTATTGAGTGTTGCGATATGCTCAGAATAATTAACGGTGATATCAATATGCACTTCAATTACTTTTTTAATTTTTTGCAATGGAGTTGACGTTTCAGAAGCAATTGAATTCATTTTATTTATAAACTCTTCTGCTACTTCTAGTATGAGCGTTGCCAAAATTTCTTGTTTTCCGGAAATATGATTGTACAAGCTCGCTGCTTTCATATCCATTGCCAATGCTATGTCACGCATAGAGACAGCATTAAAGCCTCGTTCTTTAAAAAGCCGGGCTGCTATGTTTATTATTTCTTGTTTGCGAGTAGATTTCATTTAGAACGAAGATACGTTTTGAAATCGAAACTGAAATCGAAAACGAAACGGATTTTTCACTTTTCAAAATTTGTAAAGCTAAAGCTGATCTGTTTTAATCGTATTTATTTTATTAAAAGATGCCACCATTCCTTGAATAAGCGAAGAACTTAAACCCTTATGTTCCATCTCATTTAAACCTTCTATGGTACATCCTTTTGGGGTCGTTACTCGATCTATTTCTTCTTCTGGGTGTTTACCGCTTTGTATCAATAAATTTGCAGCCCCTTCGCTTGTAAACATTGCCAACTGCTGTGCTTCTTTCGCATCAAACCCTAATTGAATCGCTGCTTGCGTGGTAGCTCTAATCAGTCGCATCCAGAATGCGATACCACTAGCACAAACAACCGTTGCCGCTTGCATTTGAGATTCTGGAATTAACAACGAATGCCCTAAGCTATTAAATATTTTCTGTGCAACATCTACCCTTTTTTCTGCCGAGACATTACTACAAATACAAGTCATAGATTTTCCAACAGCAATAGCGGTATTGGGCATCGCTCTAATAATCGCTTGCTTTACGCTTAATTGTGCTTCTATTTTAGCTATAGAATATCCCGTTATTGTAGAAATAACGGTATGCCTATCTGTGATATAAGGCTTTATTTCATTTAAAACTCCTTCAAAATGAGCTGGCTGCACTGCAAAAATTAATAGTTCAGAATTTTTAACCGCTTCTATATTATCTGAAGTGACCACCACATTTTCATGTTTTTTTAACGCCGATATTTCTGACACGTTTCTTTTAGTGATGTACAATGATACTACAAGGGTATCCTGCAACAATCCATTTGCGATGGACTGCCCTAAATTACCTGCTCCTATGATTGCTATTTTCATGACTGTTTTTAATTTGACTACTAAATTACAATTCTTCTTTAGGTTTCTGTTAATCAAGGCCGAAATATTAATATTTATTGTAAGTTTTACCAATAACTTCCTACTTTTGATATATGATAGAAGAACGCATAGACAGCAACGAATTACTTGATAGATTACCACCACATTTAAAACAATATATCAAGCCACAAAATTACGAACACTATACCCCTATTAATCAGGCCGTATGGCGTTTTGTTATGCGTAAAAATGTAGACTATCTTAGTAAAGTCGCACACGGAAGCTATCTAGATGGCTTAAAGCAAACAGGTATTTCTATAGATGAGATTCCGTCTATGTATGGCATGAACCGAATTTTAAAAGAAATAGGCTGGGCTGCAGTTGCAGTAGACGGTTTTATACCTCCCAATGCTTTTATGGAATTCCAAGCCTACAAAGTACTTGTGATTGCAAGTGACATCCGTCAACTAGAAAACATAGAATACACACCAGCACCAGACATTATTCATGAAGGCGCCGGTCACGCCCCTATTATTGCAAGTCCAGATTATGCAGAATACCTAAGACGTTTTGGAGAAATAGGAGCCAAAGCAATCTCTAGCGCTCATGACATGGAAATGTATGAAGCCGTAAGAGAACTCTCTATTTTAAAAGAAGCCGAAGGTATTTCGGAAGAAAAAATTGCAAACGCAGAAAAACGTGTTGAAGATTTACAAAACAAAGAAGTAGTCGCTTCGGAAATTGCACTAATAAGAAACCTACACTGGTGGACTGTAGAATATGGAATGGTAGGAACCGTTGAAAACCCAAAAATATATGGCGCTGGCTTACTATCTTCCATTGGCGAAAGTGAATGGTGTATGAAAGATGAAGTTAAAAAAATACCATACTCCATAGAAGCTGCTTATCAAGATTTTGATATAACAAAACCACAACCTCAGCTTTATGTCACTCCAGATTTTGCTTATTTACAACAAGTTTTAGAAGAATTTGCAAACACAATGGCCGTACGTAAAGGGGGATGGCGAGGATTAAATAAGCTGATAGAGTCTAAACAATTAGGAACCATCGAGATCTCTACTGGCTTACAAGTATCTGGCGTGTTTACAAGAATGATTAGAAACGAAGATAATGAGGTCGTTTATTTTGAAACCGAAGGTGAAACAGCACTTGCTTACCGTGAAACAGAAATAATAGGTCACGGAGTAACAAGACACACAAACGGTTTTAGGAGTCCACTAGGAAAGCTAAAAGGGATAAACCTTGCCATAGAAAACATGGGACCGAGAGATCTTTCTGCCTATGATTTTTATGACGGAAAACCTATTGAATTTGAGTTTGAAAGCGGCATTAAAGTAAAAGGTATGAACGTTACAGGAATGCGTAACCTGAAAGGCGAACTTATGCTCATTCAGTTTACAGACTGTACCGTAACCTATAAAGACGAAGTGCTTTTTACTCCAGAACAAGGAGATTTTGACATGGCAGTAGGTAAAGAGATTATTTCGGCATTTGCTGGAGCAGCAGACTACCTATCATTTAATCTTGTAGAACACCAATTAAGCACATTGGGTGATGTCGTTGCTATTTCAGAAGAAGAAAAAGCATTGAATAATTTATACAAAGAAATTAGAACGTTACGACAGTCTAAGCGTGACAACTATACTTTTTCTGAAATAGAAAATGCGTTTAAAACGATAAAAGCGGAGCATCCTAACGACTGGTTATTAGCGCTGGAAATGTATGAGCTAACACGTGCTTCTGAAATATTACAGCATTTACAATCATTACAAAATAACAAACCACAAGTAAAGCATTTAATTGAGGCTGGTCTTGCGCTTATTGACATCAACAAACAATAGAAAAGAAAAAATGGGACTATTAGATTTTATATTTGGAAATAAAGGAAACAAGATTAAAGATTTTTCAGACAGGGGTGCAATAATTCTTGATGTTCGCTCTAAAGCAGAATATGATGGCGGAGCAATACCAGGCTCTAAACACATCCCGCTACAACAAGTAGCCGCGAAGGTGAACGAAATAAAAAAATGGAACAAACCTGTTATTTGCTGTTGTGCCAGTGGTATGCGAAGCGGAAGTGCTTCGGCGATTTTAAAAAGTAATGGGATTGAAAGTATGAATGGAGGCGGATGGCATTCATTGTATAAAAAACTGTAATATTTCGGAATAAAAAAAACCCCAATAGTCTCCTCAAACTACCAGGGAATTTATTTATGCTTATAATATACATAATATTCAGAGTTATCTTTAAAATTTATTTGGTTAAAACGAACTTAATTTTAAATAATATTTCTGTATGCAACAAACATAAGATAAAAAAATACCCCCATATTACGTATAAATACGTATTTTATAAATTAAGTGTTTTCCCCTAATTATGACTGATTTCTATTTTATTTGAAATTAATTAGTGAACTTAGCTCCTACTAATCAAATAAAATTAACATTATGAATAATAATAAACTTCCTGAAAAAGGGATAACTATTGAAGATGCCATAGATTGGACAGCTGCTTGGCAATCTAAATACCCTAATAATTCTAAAGCTTTTTTGCTACCTATGGAAGCTATTATCAACCTCTTAAAAGAGCTAAACGTTTTAGAGCTAGACGCAACAAGATCAGGAACATATAAACTAAACACAAACAACCCATTAAACCCTGCAATTAGAGCCTACTTAGGTATTGGCCCAGATGAAAATGGAGTAACTACAGAAAAAATGGTACTAGTAGGTGCCGTAGAAGTAGGTGACGAATATCAGGATCAGGTTGAAGGAACATCAAACTCTCTTAAGGTACCTCTTTCTGGTAGCGGAGCATTTAATTTTTGTTATCCATGCCCTGTATTTTGTGATAAAAAAAGTCCTTTATTCCATTAAAAAGAACAGTTGATGCAAATTTTCAGAGATATAATAAAAGATTTAATTACAATTTGCACCCTAATAAATACAATTTTATATCTGTACAGCTGGGTCAAAAATAAAGGATCTGCAAAAACCAGATATCTTGCACTTTTTATACTATCTCTATTTGTCACTCATAGTATTACAATGTACACCGCTTATAAAGGTCTTAACAACTTATATGTTGCGCATTATTATTTTTGGCTACAGTTTTTATTTTTAAGCTTATTTTACAGAAAGATTTTTAAACCCAATCAAAAAAAATGGGTGTTTAGATTAATCGTTTTAGTAGTTACATCATTAATTATTTATTATGCTTTAAAGCCCGAAAAATACTTTGAACTTAGTTTGTATGAAATATTCATAACTAACGTACCTCTTATTTTTTTTAGCATTATACATTTATACAATATGCTATCAGACAAAGAAAGCTACTTTTACATAAATGGAGCTATTCTTGTTTACATTTCAAGTTCAACAATAGTTTTCTTTTTAGGGACATTTTTAATGGCAGATGCGACAGAACACGGAATAAGCATTGAGACAGCAAGAAACATTTGGACTATTCAAAACATATTATATTTATTTTTCCTTATATTATTTATTGTAGAATGGAAGAAAACAATTTTTAAATGGAAACACCTGAAAAAATAATTGCCATTCTTGTATACTGTATTATTTTCATTGTACTACTTACTACTGGATTAATGTTATTCTTTTTCTATTCAAGAAAAAAAATAACTAAAAAAGAGCTTGAAAAGATTGAACTTAAATTAAAAAACCAAAGAGAGATCTTACATGCTACGATTACAACACAAGAAGAAGAAAGAAAACGTATTGCGCAAGACTTACACGATGCTATTAGCTCTAAGCTAAACGTAATAAGTCTTACAGCAAATTTACTGTTGGAAAATGATAAAATGGAAAAAGAAGATACGGTATCGCTCCAACATCTTCTTGAAATTAATAACAGTGTCTTAGAGAGTTCAAGAAAAATAGCTCACGATTTATTACCGCCTATTTTAGAAAAATTTGGTCTCCAAGTAGCAATTGAAGAGTTGCTAGACGACTATATTTTGGTGTCAAAACTGCAAATTCTATATCATATTGAATCTATCCCTAATATATCAAGTATGGATGAACTACATATTTTTAGGATAGTACAAGAGCTCATTAATAATGCATTAAAGCACGCAAATGCTACTCAATTAAAAATAGATCTAATTAAAACTACTACAGGATTTGAATTGACATTCACAGACAATGGAAAAGGGTTTAACCCATCAAATAAAGACTTTAAATCTGGACTAGGAATACAAAATTTAAAAAGTAGAGCCTCAATATTAAAATGCGATTTAACTATAGAAAGTAACATCCCTTCGGGAAGTTCCTTTAATTTTAAAACAAGACAAACAATATGAGTATAAATATAGCCATAGCAGATGACGAGCTTCTTTTTAGACAAGGTTTACGTGCCATATTAAGCAAACATGACGACATCAACATTCTATTTGATGCCTCTGACGGAAAAGAACTAGTAGATGAGCTAAACACAGCAAAGGTAAAACCTGAAATTATTATTACAGATTTAAAAATGCCCGAAATGGATGGCGTTCAAGCAACGAAAATCATTCTAGATACTTATCCAGATATCAAGGTTATTGCATTAACGAGCTACTTCACAAAACCTTTTATAGTTAATATGATTGCTATTGGAGCAGTAGCATATCTTGCTAAAAACAGCACACCAGCTTTAATGGTAAAAACCATCAGAGAAGTTCACACGAATGGTTTTTATTACGATGAAAAAGTTTTTGGTTATATTAAAAATGGCGCTAATAAAAGAAACACTTCCATCAACCTTAGTGGGTTTAATCAAAACATGTTATCAAAAAGAGAGCTTGAAGTGCTAGAGCTTATTTGCCAACAATTTACCACTGTCGAGATTGGAGAAAAACTCTACATAAGCCGTAGAACAGTTGAAGTACATAGAAACAATTTATTGTTAAAAACAGATGTTAAAAATGTAGCGGGATTAGTCATTTATGCCATTCAGCACAATCTTGTTACTTTTGATAAGTTTTATTAATCAATCCAACTCCTTAAAGCGAACTATAGTATCAATAGTCGTATCATTATACTCTAAAGTCCATCCCATTGTACTGGTAAGTATATAGATTTTTTGTAATTCAGAAATGAATCTGTTTTGAGCATTCTTACGTAATTCTGAAGCTTCAATTTTCTTTTTTAACGTGCTTTCTACTCGCTTTTTTATAATGTTATAATCTCTTGCTTCAAACTGATTTAGGTAATCTTGAGTCACATCATAATATTCTATTTCTGGGTATATTTTTAATTCGGGCTCTGGGATAGAAGTGATACGTACCGTTTTTGATTCTTGTAATATTTCCGAAGTTATCTCACTTAAATCATAACTAATTGTTGCAGATGCATTTACTATTACTAATGCTTTTTTCTTAGCCGAAAACACATCAAAATAAAACTTTTTAGAATCTTCGTAACTAAAAACCTGGGCATAACTCCCTTCTGTCACGATTAGCTTGCCTACATTTTTTAATTGCTTTTCAATTAAGCTAGTGTTTGCAATTATTTGTTCTCTATCCTCTTTTTGATGTTCACAATATCTAAGACCAAAAACCAAAACGAGGGCTATCCCAATTCCAAAAAGAATTTTACGCATTATTTACTTTTTACTAAAGGTACAAAAAAAAAGCCTGCACTTTTAAAAAGGCAGGCCCTGGCTAAATTAATCAATACTATCCTATAAGTCATATTTTACGACAAACATTAAAATTCTAGGCAGTACAAAATACTGCGTTGTTGTTGTCGTGTTTATTGAGTCGTCAAAACTATCATTATTTATAAATGCAGTATCTAGCACATTATCTGCTTGTATTTGAAACTCCCACTTACTATCAGCTTGTTGGTAATATAAATTTGCATTTAAAAACGAATATCTATTCTCGATGGTATTACGGTCGTTTGTGTAATCGTAAAAATCCCACTCTGCATTAAATGTAAAGTTTTTCAAGAATCGAGCATCAAAACTAGCATATGGACGTTGTGTGATAAAAGTCTGTGCTAGTCCACCGTTATCATATTCATTGATATTGAGTCGATATCCTAACTCTAAATTAGGCCAATCTCTAAAGTTTGTTCCAGCACTTGCTGTGTAGTTTTGAGTGAAACTTTCACTCTCTGCTACCGCACTATTTACTTCATTATAAGTCTTGCTTAATGACAAACTACCACTAGCTCTTAACACAAACTTTTTAATGTTTTTACTGAAACGTGCATTAGCAGAAAAGGTTTCATCTGGAAAATCACTATCTATATTAAAAGGAGAACTTACTTGATTAACAGCTAATAATTCATTTGTATCACTTGGCAATAAAATATTAGTCTGATTTTTAAAGCCTTCTACTTTTTTACTATAATTTAAAGAACCACTTATGTTTGTGTAATTAAATAAGTTAAAGTTAGAATACGTTAATCTGTAGTTATGATCTAAAGAGTTTTCTAGGTTTCTATTTCCTCTAAAAAGGCGATTATAGTTATTAAAAACATAAGCTTCTGCATAATCATTTACATCTGTGTATTGTGCACTAATGTCATAATTAAAACGAATGCTTTCACTCTTTTTTAAGTCGAATATCACACTTAAATCTGGTAATACACTCACCTCATTATCACTACTACTTACACCTAGCTGATCACTTGACACATTATAATTGTGTAATGTTACACCCGGTGTAAACGTAAACTTACCTGTTTTCACCTTGTAATGTGCTCCTAAAAACACATCGCTAAAAGTATAATCTACATCATTAACAAGTGGAAAAACCTCACCATCTACCGCTGTAGACTGATTAAAGTCTAACGTATCGCCATTACCTAGCAACTGAAAGATGTTAGAATTAAATTTTTGATTGCTATAAGTTGTTCCTAAAGTAAAGTTGATATTACTCGTATTATTAAGCACATAATAATGATCTATTTTTGCATCAATCTTATTCGTTTTTACATTTTTATCTTGATTAATACTGTACGGGTCTTGATTTTCATCTATAGGCAATATTCCTCCAAAGGGAACCAAATCTGTTACCGCGTTATAAAAAGGATCTTCATTTTGGTAAACTTGCTGCACTTGTCCTGCAAAAATGTTTTTTTCATTTAAGGTATAATACGCATTTGCGTTTTGGCTAATAGAATACGGTTTGTTTTCTTTGATTTCTGTAATATCATTCGTTACCCCATCAAATACAGAAAAAACATTTGCATCTTCTTCTTGTGAGCTTGCTCTAAGCAGTACGTCATAATCCACTTGCAAATCTGTGGTAGGTTTGTAAACTGCGCTTAACTTAAGCATTGCTAGCTTATTACTTTGGTTTGTAGTAGCGCTCGTGCTTTCATCTAATCCAGTAGACACATATTGACGGAGAGAGTTATTTACAATATTTGTTGTATTGTCTGAAGCAATACCAAAACCACTTATATCTAAGCTTTCATTAACAGCATAGCTAAAGTTACCCGCAAAAAACTTAGTTTCAATCTCATTAGCTCTATCATTTTGAGTCACCGCAAAACCTAGACCACTATCGCTTATATTAAAACGTGTACCTCCTGACTGATTAAAACTTCTAAAACCACCAGTAAAATTAATATAGTCTCTAAACGTAAAAGGAACCTCCCCTATATTATTAAAATCTGTAATAAAGTTAAGACTGTATTTGGGATTGTAATAAAATAATTTTGGGTGCGCAAGATACCCTGCAGTATCATCACCTACAATACCACCACCAGCTGAAATCTCTCCAAACCAAAAATTCTTTTTACCTTCTTTTAACTTAATATTTATAGCCACATTATCTTGATCATTCCCTAAGCCTTTTAATTGACCAACCTCATTATAATTACGCAACACTTCTATCTTATCTACGGCATCGGCAGGTATATTTTTTGTAGCGAGCTTTGAGTCACCATCAAAAAAGTCTTTCCCTTCTATCATCACTTTCTGTACGGCATTTCCTTCAACTTCAATCTCTCCATCTTCGTTAACCTCAACACCGGGAAGATTATCCATAATATCACCGAGTTTACGCTCTTCACCGGTTGTAAAACTATCTGCATTATAAACGATAGTATCACCTTTTACCGTTACAGGCATTTCATATACAATCTCTACTCCATCAAGTTGTGATGCTAATGGATTTAAAGCAAAACTTTGGGTGAAATTTTCGCCATCTTCAGGGACCGTTACTGTTTTTTCTTGTGTCTGAAACCCTAAAAAACTTGCTTTTAACAAATAAGTATCTCCTTTAGGTAAATTTAATTGGTATTGGCCCTCATAATTTGTGATAGCATAGGTCTCTAAATCTCCCGAACTTACTTTAGTAGCGATAACATTTGCAAATTCTAAAGGTTCACCAATAGAATCTGTAATAAAACCTCTCATTTTTACACTCTGAGCAGAAGCGGCAATAGACAATAGTAGGACGATTGCCCCTAATATATTTTTCATAATATTTTTTTGATTTATTGAAACTAAATAAGCTTATCCTCTAGAACGTCCACCTCGGCCTCTAAAATTTTCACGCATCTCTTCTGTCTTCACTTTAACGATTTCATTGAACTCTTCACGGCTCACTTTTTTACCTTTACTAGGTTTTTTAATATCAACTCCATCTGTAGGATTCAACACAATTTTCGAACACAAAATAGTCTGTCTATCAATATTAAGCTCGAGAATTAAACCTGGTAATCCGCCATATTCTGCAGGTCCATTTTGCACTGGTATTTGTGGTGTAAACCAAGCAGTAACTACGGTTTCTTTAGGCACTTCAATCTGGCTTAAAGGATCATTTTCTTTTGCTTTATTAATACTATCTTGCTTTTTGTCTTCTGCCGCATTGTCTTCTCTATTTCCAGGAGCTCTTCTACGCGCAAAACTAAAATCTGTGTCGTTTAATTTTTTTACAGCAGTTGCTTTTATTGCAAAATATTCGCCAATCATTTTTTGCTCTTTGGTTACCTGCCATTCTAGGTTTGCAATTGTATCTTTAATTAAAAATTCTTTCCCAAAAAACTCACGCTCTTCTAAAAGTTCATTACTCGTTACGTCTTTATATTGTACCCCAGGTGTTACACTCCCAATAGCTGCCCTAAAACCACGACCATAAGAACCTGAATTTCCTGTATCTAACTTTTCTTCTTCTTTATAAGAAGACTCATTACCACTAAAAGAAAGAATAAATGTTTTTTCTAACTCACTCTTCATACTAGCCATAATTCGATTTTTAATTTCTTCACTCATGCCGGGCCTTCCAAAATCGTCCATATTGACAGTCGTTTTAGACTCGTAATAAGCTTTTCCGCTTACATTTTGAGCCCCAAGGGTAAAACTCGCTAGCGCAATTGCAATAAAAAATAGGTTTTTCATAGTATATATTTTATGTGTTTTGTCGTGTTTACTTCTAAAAATTTAAGGAGAACAATTAGTAATCACATCCATTAGACGATACTAAATCTTAATTACCTCGCTAAAGTCAAACTAGTTTTTAACTTAGATGAAAAATAGTAGACGTATCTAGCCCCCTATTTGTATTGTATTTACACTCCCTTTCCTTTTACTGCTTCTTTGCTGAAATTGCTCCATCATCTCTGCGTTCTTTTTTTCACTAATGGCATCATACTCTTCTTGTGTCACCTCTTTCCCTTTAGTTGGCTGTACGATTTCTTTTGATTTTTCTGGATTAAGAACCACTTTAGAACATAATATAGTTTGTTTTCCATCTTCAATCTCCAATATTAAGCCTGGTAATCCCCAAAAAGTAGAAGGTCCGTGCTGAACCGGAAGATCTAATGTGTACCAAGCAGTGGTCGTTTTTGAAACAGTTTCTTTTACCATTTCCTTTTTTAGACTGTCAAATCTTTGTTTTTCTACGTCTCTTGTCCAAGTGGCTTTAAAACACGTGTAATTCCCTATGCTTTTAATATCCTTCTCTAAAACCCATGCTGGTTTTACTGCGGTATCTTTTATCAAAAAGGGTTTACTCATTATTTCGGTTTCATTTACCACTAACGACTCTTTTGTATTTCTATATAATATATCTGTACCTCCTGAAAATTCAATTTTTATGCCGCTCGAAGAAGGGGCAGATGGTGCGTCAAGTTTTGGGACTTCTGTGTAAATAGACTCCTCAGCATTAAAATCAAGCGTGTATTCTTTTTGCATTTGTTTTCTTAATTGAGCCATTAAAGAAACCTGCAAGTCAACATTCATTTTTGTGCTATCTATCTTCATATCCATTTTTGTGTCGGTCTTATAGGTAGCAACTCCTTTAATACTCTGTGCATTTAGAACTATTGTCATTAAACAAAAAACAATAGAGAGCAATAGGTTATTTTTTTTCATAATAGTTGGTTTTATTAGTTGTTAAAACGGAAAAACGAATTTAATATTTTAGTCTTGAATAAGCTGTTGTATTTTGTATCTTGTGAAAGTATGAAATACCTACTATTTTTTTTACTAACCACCATCTCCTGCTTTGCACAAGAGACAAGCCTGACAACTAAAACCCCCTTTAAATGCAGACACTTTTATAGGCATTGATGGTTATCAAAACACCTATTCTATTACAGAAAACACGATCACGAAAACTGGACCTAACGCTAATTTTCAATTTAGTGAGATTCAATTAGGCAATGTCACTTCGGTAGATATTATAAACCCTTTAAAAGTAGCAGTGTATTACAACGCTTTTAATACCGTTGTTTTTTTAGACAACAAATTAAATGAGATAAAGAGAATAAATTTTAATGACCTCCCAGATTTCATAAACACTGGAGCTGTTAGAAATGCAGGAAATAACAATCTTTGGTTAGTAAACACAGACACACAACAAGTAGAGCTTTATAATTATAACACTCAAAAACGACTACAAATAAGTCAACCTATTACTGACGAAATAATAGATGTGGCTTCAAATTTTAATTATTTTTTTATTCTCACTAATAAAGAAGTGAGACAGTATAATATCTATGGAGGCCTATTAGATGTCTTTAAAATTTCGGAAGGAATCGCAGTAGTTCAAGACAATGAAAATTTACTTGTAATGACTCCCTCACAATTGCTTTTAAAATTAAAAGAAAACAGTAATTTTGTACCTCTTGAATTTAAAGAAACTCAAATAGTAAACTTGCAGCTTCGTCAAGATTTACTCTATATTTATAACGGAGAAAAAATAGTGGCTTTTAGCCTAAAACAAACAAAGAAGTAATAATATGCACGTTGCCATAGCTGGAAATATTGGGTCTGGAAAAACTACCCTAACTCGATTATTAGCAAAACATTATAAATGGAAACCTCAATATGAAGATGTTGAAGACAATCCATATTTAGATGATTTTTATAACGCAATGGAGCGTTGGTCTTTTAACCTCCAGATTTACTTTTTAAACAGTCGTTTTAGACAAATACTTGAGATTAGAGAGAAAGGCAAAAAAGTAATTCAAGACAGAACTATTTATGAGGATGCTTATATTTTTGCACCCAATCTTCATGCCATGGGTCTAATGACCAATCGCGATTATGAAAACTACAAATCACTTTTTGATCTTATGGAAAGTGTAACAGAAGGTCCAGATCTTCTTATCTATTTACGCAGTTCTATACCTAATCTAGTAAGCCAGATACACAAACGCGGCCGCGAATATGAAAACAGCATTAGCATAGACTACCTAAGCCGCCTTAATGAGCGTTATGAGGCTTGGATTACAACCTACAACAAAGGAAACCTAATCATTCTTGATGTAGATAACCTAGACTTTGTAGACAACCCTGAGCATCTAGGAGCTGTTATCAATAAGATTGATGCTGAGATTAATGGTTTGTTTTAAGCTTTATTTTTTACTCTATAGTTTTTTGGCTAGTTTTGCCGCCTTATAAAAAAAATAAACTATGAAAACATTCAAATTTTTATTTCTTGCATTAATTACAGTATCACTTTATTCTTGTGGTAACGACGACGATGCAACTGACGACAATGACTTAGCTGAAACATGGAACTTAGTCGCTTTTACATATGAAGGAACTTCTGTTTCTACAACTGGCTCAGACACTATCGAATCTTCTTTTAATGGTGTAGGAGAAAACATCAATTCTACATTTACTTTTGAAGAAAACCCTAACACTTTTTCTGCTCAAGGAAGCTATGATATTGTACTAACTACCACTATAAACGGTGAGGCTACTACTGAAACATACACATCTTCAGAATCTGGTCTTGCTTTTGACGAAGATGGGACTTGGACTTTAAACGGGAGCACACTTACTATTGCAGCAAATAATGGTGAAATAGCAAATTTTGAAGTAACAACACTTACAGATGATGTTTTAGTACTTCAGGCTTCTCAAGAAACTTCTTTTGAACAAGGTGAAACTAGCCAAACAAGTGTTATTAATGTGACTTATACATTTAATGACTTGTAATAGAAAACAAGTAATATTATAAAAATGGTCGCTTTATTAAGCGACCATTTTTTTTGTAAAAAACTTAACATTCTATAAACATAGGATGAGCTCTTTTAAGCCTTATTTTGCCATAACAAATAGCGATTTCACTTAGGCGAAAATATTATGGCTTCATTATATACTAATAAATATTATCATCGTGATTTATCTTGGTTACGTTTTAACCATAGAGTGCTGCAGGAAGCTGCAGACACAAGAAATCCTCTGTACGAACGCATCAAATTTTTAGCCATATTCTCCTCTAATCTGGATGAGTTTTTCAAAGTTCGTGTTAGCGATATTAGACAAATAAAAGACATAGAAAAGCCCTTACGTAAACGGCTTATCTCTAAACCAAACAAGGTACTCAAAGAACTAAAGGTTCAGGTTGAGAAACAACAACAAGAATTTGGAGCAATTTTTTATGATCAGATTATTCCTTCGCTTAAACAAGAAGGTATTCACCTCATTAATCACAATCAATTTACCTCTACCCAAAAACTAGTTGCTAAAAACTATTTTACAGAATGTCTAAAAGACAAGATCGCTATAAAAACATACTCAGATGCTACTAAAGAGGATGCTTTTTTTAAAAATGAAACACTCTACCTTTCGTCATTATTAGATGACAATGCTTTAGAAATGGTAGAAATTCCTCAAGAAGCACCTAGATTTTTTATATTTCCGAAGCAAAACGGCAAACACTATATCACCTTTATTGATGATGTTTTAAAATACAACCTAAAACAAACTGCTAAAGGTGAATTAAAAAAAACCTACTATTCAATTAAATTATCAAGAGATGCAGAATTGTATATTGAAGATGAGTTTTCTGGGAATCTTAAAGACAAAATAAAAGAAGCATTACACAAAAGAGAAACAGGACAAGCCACACGTGTATTAGTGGACAGCGAGATGCCAAAAAACCATCTAGAAAAGCTAAACACCCTACTTGACGTCACTAATTTAGACATTATAAAAGGTGGCAACTACCATAATTTTAAAGATTTTTTTAGGTTTCCAAACCCTACAGAAAATCAATTAACTAATACAACACTAACACCGCTACCTCACCCCCTCTTAAGTGAATACGACTCAATGTTTGATGCCATTGATGCAAAAGATCGATTAATCCATTATCCGTATCAATCTTTTGAACCTGTAATTCGTTTATTAGAAGAAGCAGCGACAGATAAATATGTCAAAAAAATAAGAATCACTATTTACCGTGCGGCAAAAGAGTCTCGACTAAATGATGCTATTACACTTGCTGCAAAAAACGGAAAAAAAGTAATTGTTTTTATAGAAGTAAAAGCTCGTTTTGATGAGGCAAACAACATAAAATGGGGCAAAATATTTGAAGACAATGGAGCTCAAGTAATCTACAGCTATCCAGACATAAAAGTACATAGCAAAATCTTAAATATCACTAGACATGTTGGTAATGAGACTACAAGGTATGCTTATATTGCTACAGGTAATTTTAATGAAAACACCGCAACACTGTACACTGATTTTGGATTAATGACTGCCAACAGAAAAATTACAAAAGAAGTTAAAAAGGTATTTCAAGTTCTTAACCGGGTAACCATTATTCCTAAGACAAAAAGATTAATCGTTTCTCCTTTTACAACTAGAGCGCGCTTTATTGAACTTCTAAACAATGAGATTGCTTTTGCAGAACGTGGCGAACATGCAGCGGTTATATTAAAAATGAATAGTCTTCAAGACAAACAAATGATTAAGCTACTTTATCGCGCTAGTAATGCTGGTGTAAAGATACAATTGCTCATAAGAGGAATATGCACTTTAGTACCAGGCATAAAAGGACAAAGTAAAAACATAACCATTACCTCTGTGATAGACCGTTTTTTAGAACACGGACGTATTTATATTTTTAACGCTGGTGGAGCGCAAAAAACATTTATAGGCTCTGCAGACTGGATGACTCGAAATTTAAGTCATCGCATTGAGGTAATCACACCTATTTACGATGTAGACCATAAAAAAACTTTGTTAGACCTTGTAAATCTCCAACTAAGAGACAATGTAAAAGCACGTATTATTGATAAAAACCAAAGCAATACATACGTGATGAATAACGAACCTAAAGTGCAGTCACAACTAGCAACCTACGATTATTTTAAAGCTAAGCAATAAAACCTTTTTTACGTGCGTGTTTTTCGGCTTCTTTACTTGAGCCCACCAACAGTAGGTGTAGCTTTATGAGCCTCTAGCAAGCTTTTAATGCGCAACTTTTTTTTCTTGTGTTTTATACTCCTTAAATAAATAGCAAGTATTCTATTTGGGTATGTTTCTGCGATCTCTATGTAGATATCAGCGTCGTGCTCACTACTATCTCCAATTAAAATAAAAGACATTTCTGGATACATCTCTAACAGACTGATAATCTCGTTTTGTTTTTGTGGCTTCTCTCCTCCTTCTTTTCTTCGGAAGGGATTTGGTAAATTCCGAAGTAAAATAGGCCCTTTTGGAAAATTATTTTTAGTTAAAAAATACACCAAATAACAATACATATTCCAAGGGCTATGACTAACATAAAAAATAGGATTTGCCTCATCACCTTTTACACCTCTATGCAATTTGTGATAAAAAGCAGCAGCTCCTTCTAAGGGAATTCTATTATCTGCACGTTTAAAAAAAGTATTGTAAAGCAACCGCCATTTTAATAATGAAGCCACTCCTGTATGTAAAATAGTATCGTCAATATCACTTATCACTCCATAAGAAGCATTTAAAGAAGGTATCAAGACTTCGCCAGGAAATCTGTTTTCTTGTTGAATATGACGTGAAATAGAGAGGGCTTTATAAGAAACTTCATATGTCATCCAACCTTCTTCATTTACTAAATCACTAAGGTTTTCTATGACTTCAGAAATTTTAAAATACCCTTTCTCATCAGTCCTATTTTCAAGTATACGCCCATCTTTTAAACGGATGATAATTTCAGTATTCTTAATATTATCAGTACTAAAACGTTTCCAATTATTAATCAATAGTTTTAAAAAACCTTTTCCCTCTAGGTTAATACTTTCATCTTCAATAGCTCGCCCTCTAGCATAGAGCAGGTTTTTTGTCCCATAGCTTTGAAAAGTAATAATCTGTAATGGATCTTTAGAGAATAAGGGCATATAGCTAATTATTGAAGTTAAAAATAATCGTATAAATTTAAAGTCCCACTATAAGCAGTAGGACTTTAATGAAATAATAACATTAAGTAGAAAAATACAGGCTAAAGCATCTGTACTTTAAAATAGATAAAAAGCAAAAGTCCTACCAAATTAACTTTGATAGGACTTTTTACAATTATACTTTTAAAAGCTTAGATTTTAAAATCTCCTTTTGCTTTATGCTCACTATTTTCATAGCGTTCAATACAAGCATTCCAGATTTCGTATGCTTCTTTAGCATCACCCCAAGCTCCTATATCTACTTTCTTATTTTCTAAATCTTTGTACACCTGAAAGAAGTGAGTAATTTCTTTAACTCTGTGTGGATTTAAGTCTGAAATATCATTGTATGAATTCCAGATAGGATCTGTAACAGGTACACAAATTATTTTTTCGTCTTGACCTTTTTCATCAGACATATGAAAAACCCCAATTGGTTTTACTTCCATTACACACATAGGGAATGTAGGCTCTGTACCCATTACCAATACATCTAAAGGATCTCCATCTAAAGCTAAGGTTTCTGGAATAAAACCATAATCTCCTGGATACATCATTGAAGAATACAACATACGGTCAAAACGTATTTTTTGTAGGTCGAAATCGTATTCGTATTTATTACGGCTTCCTTTTGGTATTTCGATTAGTACATCGAATGTTTTATTAGCTATTGCGCTCATTTTCATCTTATTTTTGGTGGGCAAAAATAAGATATTTTGTCTGTATTTAACTTTATTTTAAAAAGAAAAACTAAAAGTCCCTGTAATTCCGAACTTTCTGGCGTCTGGATTTTCTATTTTATCTAGATAATTACCGCGAAAATTAAAGTCTATTCTAAATATTTTAAAAATATTACCCACTCCTAGAGAGTATTCATAATAAATATCTTCTGGCGATCTATACGGAATACCTGATGCATTACGAGCTTGATTTTCATCACTAACAGTCCCGTAAACTGCTCTAAAGGCAATAATCTCTCTTAGATTTAATTTACGTAACAACGGAACTCTACTAAACAAGCGTCCTCCAAAATTATGTTGTAAGTGAAGAGACGTGTAGGTATCACTAACAAACTCATAGTAATCGAGCTGAGAAAAAGAATTATAAACACTAAACAATGTTTGATTACCTGGTATCGGACTCAAAAGCCCAAGCGGCACATCTTCTACTGTTGTTCCCACTTCTACTGTAGAATACAATCTTCCTAGACCTCCTATATTCCAAGGCTGTGTATAAAGCGCTTGAAACTTATTGTATGTAAAATCACCTCCTAATACGTTATCTAAACCTCTAGAATAACTTAAAAAGAACGTTGGAAATCCAAAATCATTAACTAACGTTTGCTCTACACCATAACCAGAAACTTTACGTCCTGGCGTGTACTTTAATGACAATGATAATTCTGGTTGTTTAATAACAGATTGTACATCACCATTATCATCATAATAGTCTAAAGAAAAAGAATCTGTTGCAGATTCTAAAGTTCTATACGTACCATCTAAACGTATTTCTAGATTTTTTACAGGCTCCATAGAAACTCCGAAGGAAGATAAATTTAACCTAGTAAGCTTATCATTTGCCCCTACAGAGACTAACGAAGAAGAGGCTAGATTACGACCTAAAACATCATTACTTGTGGTTAAACTAGCACCTGTCTGTTCTGTGTCTTTCCTATTTCCTCCATACACTGTAAGTCTATTTTTTCTATTCAGCAGCCATTTACCAGAAACCCCATATTTAAAGCGTTCATCTTTAAAACCATAAGCTCCAAAAACTTCTAAACGCCAAGGGTCATTTTGCCCAAAATAGGTACGACCTCCTAACCTAAGGCGTAATCCTTCTGCTTCATTAAAACCAAAAATAGAAAAAATAGGTCCTATATCTAGATGTAAAGATTCTACCTCATAGTACCCAGAAACCAGAGTAGCCCCTACATCATAAAGCATCTTAAATCGAGGTACTGTCTTTAATGTATCTAGCATTTTATACACACCCTCTTCATCTTTACTCAATTGCTCTAATCGCCTTTCTTCCCAAAAATCATCATCTCGATTGTACACCTCATACTCATACGGATCTACTTGTTTTTTATAAAATGATTTCTCCTTAGGAATATCAAACTCGTAGTTATCGTAGATGGTAGTTCGTTTTCCATAAATTCCTTGCGCCTCTTCTTTTTGGCGAATACTAAAATCACTTAAAAAGTAATCTCTTGTAATTAGAAAAATCGAATCATTAAGCACATCAAACTCCTGCTCTATATATACCTCACGAACCCAGTTTAGGTTTGCACTTTTAGAAGCTTGCATGTTTATTTCCTTGACAGCCCAAGTAGAATCATTTACCCAAAAATCACCTTTAAAAGTAAGTTCGTTTTTTCGGCGAGGATAATACACAATATTATAACACCATTTAGTATCTCGGTAAGCACTGTCTTGTAAGACATAGTTATAGACATCTATACCAGTTCTAGACAAAGGACTGGTAAAAGCCTTATCAAAAAACTTAAGATAATTATCATATATGTCATAATCGCTATACAGATCTTTTATCAGCGCAATCAGCGTCTGATTATCACTGAATCCAGAGTTTTTATTTCCTTCTAAAATCTCTTTTTCACTTTTAAACTTATTATCCCCATATACTTTAGATGAAGCTTCATTCACAAAAATAGGAAGGTAACTATTCCCTGTAATCCTTGAAGTATCTATCTGCTCAAAGATAAATTCCATCCCTTTAAACACCTTACTTTTAATAAGTGAACTATCTATAGTATTAAGGTCAAACTCAAGTTTTTCGTATTTATCGTATTTATATTGATCAAACTTTTTCACACCATTATCACGGCGATTTTCCCAAATTTTACGCAAAATATCTATGGCAGGATTGTTTTTCTTATCCGTCTTACCAGAGTAAATCTGAACCGTCCCAAGCGAAGCGGTTTCTTCTACAAGCACAATCTCAAGCTTGTAGGTTGTTTTTTCTGAAATATTAATTTCTTTTGTTTCATACCCTAAAAAAGAAACTATAAGGGTTTCATATGTAGCGGCACTCTCAATATAAAACCTTCCTTCTTCGTTGGTTATTGTTCCTTCGTTACTATCTTTAAACACAACATTTGCAAAAGGAACAGAAAGACCTGTCTCATCCACAACAACACCACTCACTTTAGTTTGTGAGAAAGTAATGGCAGTTGTCATTATAGTTAAAAGGAAAAAAAATATTTTCATATATCGTTTTTGAAACAAACTAAACAATAGCCTGAGTTAGATTGTAACATAAGTGTGCAAATTAAACCAAAAATAAGACCGTAAACAACCAAAGTAATCTTAAAGTTTAGGCAGACAGCATTTCTAGCTCAAGGTTTATATTTTTACGAGCAACAACTTCATAGCGCTCATAAAAGTATGGTGTTTTAAATATACGAGTCTCAAGAAAGCTTTTTAACACTTTTATTCTACCAGGATTGTATAAAAAATCAGGGTACATCTTATATTCTTTACGTACAGCTTTAGCGTATTGCATATATGTAAGATGGTCTTGCCCTAAAATACTCATATCAATATCGAGCAAAATATTTGTATCACTACAAGCACTTAGCTGGTGTAACTTAGTTGCTTCTATCTGTTTTACTACATCATCCACTTTTAAGAATGACGTATTCGCTATTCGTTTTTTAAACAAAAGCGCACTTTGGTGTTCGTTATCCCTACGTGAACTCTTATATATTATGTCGTGATAAAAAACAGAAAACAACATTACATCCAGTAATTTAATTGAGTCCTGCACTAAATCTATCTGTTCAAGCATTGCACATACATGAGTCAAATTATGGTAATGTCTAGATTTTTGAGAATGTTTTGCTTCAATCTCTTTCCAGCATTCTAAATTAAAAAGCTCGTTATTAGAATAACGAGCCATTAACTTTAAAAAAATAGATTTTAGATTTTTGTTCATTTTTATGAACTTTCTATATTTTCACTAATCTCTATACATTACTTTCTTCACTGCTTTTACCACATCGTTACTATTAGGCAACCATTCTGCTAATAATTCTGGAGAAAAAGGAGCAGGAGTATCTGCGGTATTTATTCTTTGCACTGGCGCATCTAAATAATCAAACGCTTCATTTTGTACCAAGTAAGTAATTTCAGAAGCCACATTCCCAAAAGGCCAAGCTTCTTCAAGAACTACTAATCTATTTGTTTTCTTTATAGAAGTTAAAATAGCTTCTTGATCCATAGGACGCACGGTACGAAGATCAATTATTTCACATTCTATACCTTCTTTTGCTAATTCATCTGCAGCTTTAACAGCTTCTTTTATAATTTTCCCAAAAGAAACAATCGTTACATCTGTTCCTTTACGCTTAACATCTGCAACTCCTAAAGGAATTAAGTATTCTCCTTCTGGCACTTCGCCTTTATCACCATACATCTGCTCACTCTCCATAAAAATTACTGGATCGTTATCTCTAATTGCACTTTTAAGTAACCCTTTAGCATCTGCAGGATTAGACGGCACTACCACCTTTAAACCAGGTGTGTTAGCAAACCAACTTTCAAAAGCTTGTGAGTGTGTCGCTGCAAGTTGCCCAGCAGAAGCAGTTGGCCCTCTAAATACAATAGGACAATTAAACTGCCCACCGCTCATTTGACGTATTTTAGCTGCGTTATTTATAATCTGATCAATCCCTACAAGTGAAAAATTGAAAGTCATATATTCTACTATAGGACGATTTCCGTTCATAGCAGAACCAATTGCGATCCCAGAAAAACCAAGTTCTGCAATAGGTGTATCAATTACACGTTTTGCTCCAAACTCATCTAGCATTCCTTTACTAGCTTTATAGGCACCATTATACTCAGCAACCTCTTCTCCCATTAGGTAAATAGACTCGTCTTTGCGCATCTCTTCGCTCATTGCTTCACAAATGGCTTCTCTAAATTGTAATGTTTTCATATTTCAGTACCGCTAGAAATGCGGATATTTTAATTAGCTTGTCTTTACAAACACTTAATAAATCTTTATTTTGAATAGTTTAAACAATACATATTTTAACGATTTGTTTAAAATTTTCAGAAAAACAAAAATAACAGTATTTTCTAATTATGAACATTATGTTTACTAAAATTAGAACACACTTCTTTAATTCATTTAAAAAAATACTATGCACGCATAGTAAATCACACAAATATTCATTATATTCGCCATCGGTATTTACAAGAAATTTTTTTATAAGGCATACAATCCGCCGCATTTCAGTAATACTAATAATTAGTACTTAATTTAAAGCAACGATATATGAAGATTTTAGTATGTATCAGCCACGTGCCAGATACCACTTCAAAAATTAATTTTACAGATGGTGACACTAAGTTTGACACAAACGGTGTTCAATTTGTCATCAACCCAAATGATGAGTTTGGCCTAACTAGAGCCATGTGGTTTAAAGAAAAGCAAGGTGCAAGCGTGCATGTTGTAAATGTAGGTGGACCTGAGACAGAACCAACACTACGTAAAGCCCTAGCGATTGGTGCAGATGAAGCTATTAGAATCAACACACCAGCAACAGATGGTTATTCTGTAGCAAAACAACTTGCAGAAGTTGTTAAAGATGGTGGTTATGACTTAGTAATCGGTGGTCGTGAATCTATCGATTATAACGGTGGTATGGTACCAGGAATGTTAGCTCAGTTACTTAAAGCAAACTTTGTAAACACTTGTATTAGTCTTGAGATTGACGGTACAGCTGCAACTGCAATTCGTGAAATCGACGGTGGTAAAGAAACTATTAAAACTAGCTTACCTCTAGTAGTAGGTGGTCAAAAAGGATTAGTAGAAGAAAGCGACCTTCGTATACCAAATATGCGTGGTATAATGCAAGCGAGATCTAAGCCTCTTCACGTAAAAGATGCAGTAGATACAAAAAGCGAAACTACAACAGTGAGCTTTGAAAAGCCTGCTGCAAAAGGAGCCGTAAAACTTGTTGATAATGTTGATGACCTCATCAACTTATTACACAACGAAGCTAAAGTAATATAAATCAAAGTTTGAGTAAAGGTTTAGAGCGACAAATTAATTTATCACTCACTACACACTACTCATAACTCACAACTATAACACAATGAGCATACTAGTATATACAGAATCAGAACAAGGAACGTTTAAGAAAATCGCTCTAGAAGCGGTCTCTTACGCAAAAGGAATTGCAGACATGATGGGATCATCTGTTACTGCAGTATCAGTAAACGGAGGTGATGCAAGTGCATTAGCCGCTTATGGTGCAGACAAAGTACTTGAAGTCTCTAACGACAAATTAAACAACTTTAACGCAGCTGCTTATGCAGATGTAGTTGCTCAAGCCGCTAAGGCAGAGGGCGCAAAAGTAGTCGTACTTACTTCAAGTGCAGACAGTAAATTTATGGCACCATTAGTAGCCGTAAACCTAGAAGCAGGATATGTAGCAAACGCAACTGCTTTACCCGTGAGTGCTGCTCCATTTAAGGTAGCACACACCGTTTTTACAAATAAGGCTTTTGCTACTTCGGAAATATCAACCGATGTAAAAGTGGTTGGACTTGGTAAAAACGCCTACGGATTAAAAGAAAATAGTGGTGCTGGTGCTGCAGAAGCATTCTCACCATCTTTATCTGACTCAGATTTTTCAACAGAAGTAGTTTCTGTAGACAAAGCAACAGACAAAGTAACAATTGCTGACGCAGAAATTGTTGTTAGTGCTGGTCGTGGTCTTAAAGGTCCAGAAAACTGGGGAATGGTAGAAGAAATGGCCGACATATTAGGTGCGGCAACTGCTTGCTCTAAACCAGTAAGTGATATGGGATGGAGACCACACGGTGAACACGTAGGTCAAACTGGTAAGCCCGTAGCTTCTAATCTTTATATTGCAATTGGTATTAGTGGAGCGATCCAACACCTTGCAGGGATTAACTCTTCTAAAGTAAAAGTCGTAATCAACAATGACCCAGAAGCTCCTTTCTTTAAGGCAGCAGATTACGGTATTGTAGGTGACGCTTTTGAAGTAGTACCACAATTAAATGAAAAACTAAAAGCATTTAAAGCACAGAATAGTTAATAAAATTAATTACTAAAAAGCCGCCTATTTCTTTTTCTGAAAAAAGGAATGGAAACAACGCTTTTTTTTTATTAATTTGTGCCTCTAATAAAAGGCTGTTTAAATAGGGAAAACACCTCATTTAAACAGCCTTTTTTAGTTTCTATATTTGAAAAATGGGACCTTACCTCCCTTCAATCTCTATAAAAAGAGAAAAATGTTTTGTTAAGTTTACAGTTACTCACAGTAACTTTAAATTTTAAACCTAAAACTTTGAACCATCTCGCATGAGTTTAGTACGCTTAAACATAAAAGGAATTTCTTACAGCCAAACCCAAAATGGCGCCTATGCACTTATATTAAATGAAGTGGATGGAGAACGCAAACTACCCATAATTATTGGTGCTTTTGAAGCTCAATCTATCGCTATAGCCTTAGAAAAAGAAATACAACCTCCACGCCCACTCACCCACGACTTATTTAAAAACTTTGCAGACAGATTCGATATAATCATTAAACAAGTGATTATACACAAGTTAGTCGACGGAGTTTTTTATTCAAGTATCATCTGTGAAAGAGAAGGCATTGAAGAGATTATTGACGCAAGAACAAGTGACGCTATTGCATTAGCTTTACGATTTGACGCTCCAATATTTACCTATAAAGACATTTTAGACAATGCCGGGGTATATCTTAAAGCGGGAAGTAGTGAAGAGAAACCCTCAGAAGTTGAAAAAGAAGATGCTCTCATAGAAGACTTAATTATTGGAGAAGAGACAGAAACGGAAAAAACAGCTACAGATAAATTTGCGAAATTCTCTAAAAAAGAACTTAATACCATGTTAGAAAAGGCAGTGTCAGATGAAGATTATGAAAAAGCTGCTCGACTTCGTGACGAATTATCTAAAAGAAACTAAAATATAACCTATCTTTAGTCTTATGCGTAACTTACTTATTTGTGCTCTTGCTATTTTTTCATTTGTCTTTGCACAAGGACAAACTATAGAACGAGATTGGAATTTTGTCTCGATGACGACTACAGATGGAGATTCTATTTATAAAATTCCCGAAACAAAAAAGAAGCTTGCCCTAGAAGATGGGACTTTCTCTTTCTCAACTGAAAACAGAAACACCACTACTACCGGAGATTACATTTACCAAGATAATTTAGTCATATTTTTCCACTCTGATCCAGACAATACAATTAACAGGTATAGAGTAAGTAAACTCTCAGACACAACATTAGTATTCTCTAAAGGTGACATTAAAATGTCATTTACCGTAGACACTCAAAAAGCTGTAACAAACGTCGATACGACTAATGAAGTAAAGGTTATCCCTTCTCAAGGATTTTCATTTAATAGCTTATGGCGTGGAGTTTTAGGGATGGTAACTCTATTATTTATCGCCTTTTTATTTAGTTCTAATAGAAAAGCTATTAACTGGCGTACGGTTGGTTTAGGTCTAGCACTTCAATTAATCATTGCTATTGGCGTACTTAAAATAGCATTTATTCAATCTATTTTTGAAGCTATAGGTGGAGTATTCATAAGCATCTTAGGTTTTACAAGAGCAGGAAGTAAATTTTTATTTGAAGGTTTAGTTGTAGATATGGATACATTTGGATTCATATTTGCTTTCCAAGTTTTACCTACAATCATATTCTTTTCAGCTTTAACCTCTGTATTATTTTACCTTGGTGTTATTCAAAAAGTTGTACAAGCCTTTGGATGGCTATTATCAAAAGTTTTAAAAATATCTGGTGCAGAAAGCTTAAGTGTAGCGGGTAATATCTTTCTAGGCCAAACCGAAGCACCATTACTCATCAAAGCTTATCTAGAAAAAATGACAAAGAGTGAAATACTCTTAGTCATGGTGGGTGGTATGGCTACAGTAGCTGGAGCCGTTTTAGCTGCTTACATTGGTTTTTTAGGTGGAGATGACCCTGTATTAAGATTAGTTTTTGCAAAACACTTACTTGCAGCATCTGTTATGGCAGCCCCTGGTGCTATTGTTATTTCAAAAATATTATATCCTCAAACAGAAGAAATTAATACAGAAGTAGCCGTATCTACAGAAAAAATAGGTTCTAACATTCTTGATGCTATTGCAAATGGTACTACAGAAGGACTACGTTTAGCTGTAAATGTAGGTGCTATGCTACTTGTTTTTGTAGCCTTTATAGCTATGTTTAACGGCATACTAGGTTGGGTTGGAGACCTAACACCAATAAATGCCTGGATGGCTGCAAACACTGATTATCCTAGTTTATCACTTGAAGCTATCTTAGGTACTATTTTTGCCCCACTTATGTGGCTAATAGGAGTTGCAGAAGAAGATATGATGATGATGGGACAACTTCTAGGAATAAAACTTGCCGCTAGTGAATTTGTAGGCTACATACAGTTAGCAGAATTAAAAGACACAAGTAATGCGCTGCATCTTAATTATGAGAAATCTATAATCATGGCAACTTATATGCTTTGTGGTTTCGCTAATTTTGCTTCTATTGGTATTCAAATAGGAGGTATTGGGTCTTTAGCACCTGGACAACGTAAGTCACTTTCAAAACTTGGCTTAAAAGCTTTACTAGGCGGGTCAATTGCCTCATTAATATCTGCAGCAATTGCCGGAATGATAATTGGATAAAGAAAGTACCACTATCAAGCTGTTTTAGTTTTAAATTTAAAGAAGTGGTTCAAGAATTAAAGTCAAGTTATTCGGCTTTAAGTAATGGATTTTATATTTTTAGCATTTCAGAAGAAAACACACATGAAACAATATCACGACTTATTAAAACATGTACTTAAAGAAGGTACGCTAAAAGCTGATCGCACAGGCACAGGCACAAAAAGTGTGTTTGGCTACCAGATGCGTTTTGACCTTAGCGAAGGTTTTCCAATGGTTACCACAAAAAAAGTACACTTAAAATCAATAATCTATGAACTCCTTTGGTTTTTAAAAGGAGATACTAATATTGAATATTTAAAAGAAAACGGTGTACGTATCTGGAATGAATGGGCAGATGAAAATGGTAACTTAGGCCCTGTCTATGGACACCAATGGCGCAACTGGAATAGCGAAGGCATAGACCAAATTGCAGATATCATTGAGACTTTAAAAAACAATCCGGATAGTCGAAGAATGATGGTGAGCGCCTGGAATCCAAGTGTGATGCCAGACACAAGCAAACCTTTTTCTGAAAACGTAGCAAACGGAAAAGCCGCATTACCGCCCTGTCACGCATTTTTCCAATTTTATGTTGCAGACGGCAAGTTATCTTGTCAGTTATACCAACGTAGTGCAGATATCTTTTTAGGCGTACCGTTTAATATTGCATCTTATGCATTATTAACAATGATGATGGCACAAGTATGTGGTTATGAAGCAGGAGATTTTATCCACACCTTTGGTGACGCTCATATTTACAGCAATCATATGGAACAAATTGAACTTCAATTATCTAGAGATATCCGCCCTTTACCGAAAATGACTTTAAATCCCGATATAAAAGATATATTTGGCTTTACTTTTGATAGTTTCACATTAACAGATTATAACCCGCATCCGCACATTAAAGGTGCCGTTGCAATTTAAACCCTTAAATAATGAAAAATATACTACTCCTTTTTGCCCTTGTATTATCTACCGCAACCTTCGCTCAAGAAGAATGGGGTGACATGAAAGGAAACACACTAACAATGGTAGAAATTGCACCTGTTTGGCCAGGTTGTACTGGATCTAAAGCTGCTTTAAAATCTTGCTTTAACAGCAATCTAAGCCAACATATTTCTACTAACTTTAAATACCCTGCAGAAGAATACAAAAACAATATACAAGGTAAAGTAATTGTAGATTTTGTTATCAACGAAGAAGGATTACCTGAAATACAAAGTATCACTGGAGGAAACAAAGGGTTACAAGAAGAAGCACGACGCAACATTATGTTAATCCCTCAAATGAAACCTGGAATGTTAGGTGGAAAACCACGCGCAATTAAATACAAGGTCCCTTTTAACTTTAAAACGGGAAAATAATTTAAACATTCCTTTAAGAAAATATACTTTTCAATTAAGTATCTTTAAAGTGTCTCGACTAAAATGTCCAGACACTTTTTTTTATGACCAAAAAAGACAAACTCATTACTTTTTTTTCTGAAACACGTCAGGAAACAGAACTATTATGCGAGCCATTAGAAATAGAGGATTATGTAGTACAACCAATCGCAGATGTTTCGCCACCAAAATGGCATCTAGGACACAGCACTTGGTTTTTTGAAGAATTCATTCTAAAAAAATACAAAAACAACTACCAGCTTTTTAATAAGGATTTTGCCTTTGTATTCAATAGTTATTATGAAACTGTAGGCAAGAGAGTAGTACGCAGTGATCGTGGTAATCTATCACGACCAAGTGTAGCAAAAGTATATGAGTACCGCACTTATGTCACAAAAGAAATGGAAGAGCTATTAAGCAATAATAGTTCTGAAGAACTAAAATCGCTCGTGCTAATTGGAATACATCACGAGAAACAACATCAAGAATTACTTCTTACAGACATAAAATATATTTTAGGTAACAACCCACTTTTACCAAACTATAACGACGCTATTTTAGAACATAAAGTCCAATCAAACAACTCAGATTGGATTAAAATGGAAGAAGGAATTTATGAAATAGGACATAAAGACATCACACAATTTCATTATGATAACGAGTTAGGTAGACACAAAGTTTATTTACATAACTATGAAATTGCAAGCAACTTAGTAACTAATGGTGACTACATAGAATTTATAGACAATAACGGATATAAAGACCACAATTTATGGCACGCAGAAGCTTGGGACTGGATAAATACAAACAGTATCACGCAACCCATGTATTGGCATAAAGTAGATGGAATTTGGCATCATTACACATTAAATGGTTTGCAAAAGGTAGATCCTAAAACACCTGTTACGCATATCTCTTATTTTGAAGCATTTGCCTATGCGCAATACAAAGGCTGTCGCCTTGCAACAGAGTTTGAATGGGAGGCTGCGCAAGAAAAATTTAATTGGGGACAACGATGGGAATGGACAGAAAGCGCATATCTACCCTACCCTAACTACAAAAAACCACCAGGTGCCATTGGAGAATACAATGGTAAATTTATGGTAAACCAAAAAGTACTAAGAGGAGGCTCTATTGCCACGCCTAGTAACCACACGCGATATACGTATCGCAATTTTTTTCAAACAAATTTACGCTGGCAATATACCGGTATTAGACTCGCAAAATAATGACTACGGAAATATCACAAAAACTAAATACTTCTTTTAAAAGAGAAGTATACGAAGGCTTAACAAATGAGCTAAAATACCTTTCTTCAAAATACATTTACGATAAGAAAGGCGATAAACTTTTTCAAGATATCATGGCAATGCCGTCATATTACTTGACAGATTGTGAGTTTGAAATACTATCTATTCACACTGCTGAAATTGCAAAAATATTTAACGAATCTACTAAAGGTTTTGACCTTATTGAGCTAGGGGCTGGAGATGGAAAAAAAACTAAGGTCTTACTAAAACATTTGGTAAACAACGACTATAATTTTGTTTATAAACCAATAGACATAAGCCAGAATGCTATTGACTCTTTATCAGAAACTCTTGCAAAAGAAATCTCTAACTTAACTGTTGATGCAGAGAAAGGAGAATACTTTGAAGTACTTGAAAGATTAAAGAAACTAGACACCAGAAAGAAAGCAATTATGGTGTTAGGATCTAACATAGGAAATCTTTTACATCCTCGTGCCATTGAATTTTTGACACAATTAAAGGATACGATGAACAAAGGTGACGTTCTTTTTATGGGCTTTGACCAAAAGAAAAACCCTCAAACAATACTAGATGCATATAATGACCCAGAAGGTATTACAGCTGCATTTAACAAAAACATATTACTTAGAATCAACTCCGAACTGGGAGCAGATTTTGACATAAATCTTTTTAAACATTGGGAATATTACGACCCAGAATCGGGAACAGCAAAAAGTTATTTAGTAGCGACAGAAGAACAAAAAGTACATATAGAGGCAATAGATTTAACCATCAATTTTAAACCTTGGGAAACTATTCACGTAGAAATATCACAAAAATATGATGATGAAACAGTAGCTTGGCTCGCCAATGAAGCTGGATTAAAAATCGCAAAAGATTTTACTGACAGTAAGGGATATTATAAAAACTATGTCTTCACTAAATAACAGTCTATTTCAACATCACACAAAGACAATTTAAAAAAACAAACCCTACTATGAAAGCAACTTGGAACAATCAAATCATCGCAGAAAGCGACAATACCGTTGTCATTGAAAACAACCATTATTTTCCAGCAAACAGCATTAACCAAGAATTTTTTAAACACAGTGAGACACAATCTAATTGTCCTTGGAAAGGTGTTGCTTCTTATTTTTCGTTAGACGTAAATGGAGCAGAAAATAAAGACGCAGCTTGGTATTACCCTAAAACTTCACACGCTGCAAAAGCCATTGAAGGTTATGTAGCATTCTGGAAAGGTGTTGAAATTAGCGAATAATTAAAGTACAGCTAACAAAGCGTTTACTTCATCCATTGAATTATAATAATGAAAACTCACTCTAATACCACCGCCTCGTGGTGAGCAAACTATATTTTTAGACTGTAGTTTTTCAAACAACAACTGGTCGCCAGTAAAGTTTATTATAGAAGAATGTTCTTTTCTATTCATACTCTTTTCTGGTAAAAGACCTTTTTCTACAAGACCTTCCATAGCACAGACAGTATTTATTTTAATGGCTTCAGAAATATTCTCGATTCCTATTTGTTCTACTTTTTTAATAGCCTGATCAAGACTACCAAAGGCTATAAAATCTAGATGCCCTGGCTCAAAATATTTAATAAAACGTGTGTCTTTGGGTTTGCTTTCAAAAGTATCTGCAGAGTTAAAACCTATTGTTTTAGGAAAAATGCGTTCTTGAACATCATTTTTCACCAACATAAAACCATTACCAAAACCAGCACATAACCATTTATAACAACTTGTCCCTAATACATCTATCGCGCTGTTCTTAAAACTAAACGGAGCTGTACCCATATACTGAGTACCATCTGCAATTAAAAGCATATTTGGATTCCTCGCTTTTAATTGTTTTAAAAATTCAAAATCTATTTTTATACCAGAAAGCCACTGTACAATGCTAAACATAAAAATATCTGGATGATACTTTTCGATGGCTTGCAAAATACCATCTTCAAGATTTTCATCAATATTTGCGTAGCACACTTCAAAATCTCTAGTTTCAACAGGCCATCTTAAAGAAGGATAATCATTTTTAAGCAACAACATTTTTTGACCTCGTGATAAGCCATCCATCACAATATTACAACCAAAAGAAAAGTTAGGGATTAATGCTGTTTCAGAAATACTTGCATCAAACATTCTTGCTACACTAGCACGTGCGTCTTCTGGAATCTGTTTACGTTTAATAAAATCAACGCCGTTATTACAAATATCTTCATCAAGATCGCGTCGCCATTTTAAAAGAGACTTTGACATCAAACCAGAACTCGCTGTATTTAAATATATTTGTTTATTAAGTGCAGGGAACTCATTTTTTAAATCTTCCATAATGTGAGCTTAATGAAGGTAAATAATAGCTATTTTTACAATAGCTAAAGATAACTAACTATGTTTTCAAAAAATAAAAAAACAGAAAAATTAGATTCTGAATCTAGAGAACAATATGATTATGCACGTAAACGTATTGCTCAGAAAAAAGGGTTGATGCGCCATTTTATATTTTTTCTAGCTGGCTCCATTTTATTTATTGTTCTAGATGCCATTTTAAAAAGAGGGCACGATCTACTAATACCAGGTTGGTATGTTTGGGCAATTATTATCTGGGCTTTCTTTTTGATCATTCATCTTTTTAACGTGTTTATCACCAACAAGTTTATGGGCAAAGAATGGGAAGACAGACAACTTGAAAAACTAAAAGCATTACAAGAAGTTCGTGTTGCAGAGTTAAAAAAACAGGCATTGCAAGAAGTAACTATTCGCGAGAACAAAATTGCCAAAGAACAAGAAGCTTTAAAAGAAATGACACGTGATGATGCCAACACTTTGACTCAAGTTAAAAATAACAATCCAAACCAACTACCAGAATAAAATGATTACAATGATTGCCGCCGCTGGCGAAAATAACGAGCTTGGGAAAGACAATGATCTTGTTTGGCACTTACCAGATGATTTTAAAAGATTTAAAAAGCTAACTACGGGACACCCAATAATCATGGGACGTAAAACTTTTGAATCTTTCCCGAAGCCATTACCTAATCGTCTACACATTATCATTACTCGTAACACAGAATATTCACCTACTATACCTGAAGGAAGAGAAAAAGATGTACTTGTAACTACCTCAATAGATGCTGCATTATTAAAAGCAATTCACGACGAACAACCCTTTATTATTGGTGGTGGTGAGATCTATAATCTTGGGATGGAAGTCGCAGATAAAATAGAACTCACTCGTGTACATAGCTCATTTGACGCAGACACTTTTTTTCCTGAAATAGACAAATCTCAATGGGAGAAAATTTCAGAAACACATCACGAAAAAGATGAGAAACATAATTTTGCTTTTACCTATGAAACTTGGGAAAGAAAATAGAAGTAAATTTGCAACCTTAAATTAAAAACAAACACTCATGAAAGCATATATTTTTCCAGGACAAGGAGCTCAGTTCACAGGAATGGGACAAGACTTGTACGAAGCATCTGCAAAAGCTAAAGACTTATTTCAGATAGCAAATGAAACCTTAGGTTTTGACATTATAAAAGTAATGTTTGAAGGTACAGCAGATGAGCTTAAAGAAACCAAAGTAACACAACCCGCTATATTTTTACATTCTACAATTCTTGCAGAAGTAATGGGAGATGCTTTTACACCAGATATGGTTGCAGGACACTCTTTAGGTGAAATCTCTGCATTAGTCGCAAATAAAACGCTAGCATTTACAGACGGATTACAACTAGTGTATAAAAGAGCGCTTGCCATGCAAAAGGCCTGTGAAGCTGCACCATCTACAATGGCTGCCGTATTAGGTCTAGAAGATAAAATTGTAGAAGATATTTGTGCTGCTCAAAGTGGTATTGTTGTCGCTGCAAACTATAACTGCCCAGGACAACTTGTTATTAGTGGTGAAATTAGCGCAGTAAACGAAGCTTGCGAAGCATTAAAAGAAGCTGGCGCAAGACGTGCATTATTACTACCTGTAGGCGGCGCTTTTCATAGCCCAATGATGGAACCAGCTCGCGAAGAACTTGCTGCAGCAATTGAAGCTACTGTTTTTAAGGCACCAGCCTGCCCTATTTATCAAAACGTAAGCACCTTTGCAGTTACTGACCCTTCAGAAATTCAGAAAAATTTAATCTCTCAGTTGACTGCTCCTGTAAAATGGACACAGAGTATTCAAAACATGATTAAAGATGGAGCTACAGAATTTATTGAGGTTGGTCCAGGAAATGTATTACAAGGGTTGATGCGTAAAATTGATAGAAGCGCGGCTACCGCAAAAGCTACTATTTAATTTACGACATCAGTAAAAACAAAAATCCCGATACTATTTTTAGTATCGGGATTTTTGTTTTTATATATTTTATTAAGCAGAAATCTTACAATCTTCGCAATCTTTCATTTCGCCATAATAGGTTTCTCGGTATTTATGGAGCGTCTTAACCGGAATATTTAAAAAACGTTTTTGAATGTACACTACCTTTGTTGTTAACATTCCCATTTTTTCTGAAAACCGTTTTTCATTTTTTGTTTTTCTTCTTACAGATATCAATTTCATAATAATCACTTCGTTTTTGTAATGAGCCGCAAAGAAACCATTTATTAAGGCCAAACCCAAAAAATAAGCGTTAAAGCTTGGTTAAACCTTGATTTTCAATGATTTTTGAATATATCTTTTAAAAAAAGACTACTTTATTATATCTATTTTAAATCGCTACTCTTAATGACAGCACATTTCCGAAGATTGCGTGCATAAATCTATAAACAACAAACTACCTTTACAAAATGGAAAGTAATTTTAAAAGTCAAGCCGAAATTTTAAGAAAATTAGGCATCGAGCAGTTAAACCCAATGCAGGAAGAAGCAAAGTTAGCTATCATGGCTAGCAAAGAAACCATCTTGTTATCGCCTACAGGAACAGGTAAAACTGTGGCTTTCTTATTACCCCTACTCAACGAACTAGACATAGACAACGAAGAAATACAAGCTATTATCATCGTACCATCGAGAGAACTTGCGATACAGATTGAGCAAGTGTTACGCGAGATGGGAACCGGCTATAAAGTAAACTGTGTGTATGGAGGTCGTCCAGCCTCTAAAGACAGACTAGAGCTTGCACACCGTCCAGCAGTTTTAATTGGTACGCCAGGAAGAATTGCAGATCATTTAAGGAGAGAAGAGTTCTTTACAGGCGCTATTAAGACATTAGTACTCGATGAGTATGACAAGTCTCTAGAAATAGGATTTGAAGGCGAAATGAGCGAGATTATAGAAATGCTTCCTAATGTAGAAAAGAAGATAATGACTTCGGCGACAATTGGGGTGCGTATGCCCGCTTTTTTAGGTCTTGAAAACCCTATCACTATAGATTATCTAGACGGAAACGAGACACAGTTAAAGATTAAACAAGTTATCTCACCTAGCAAAGACAAGCTAGAAACACTAGTTAAATTAATGGCTTCTTTAGGGCATCAACATGGGATTATCTTCTGTAATTTTAAAGACACCATAAACCGAGTGAGTGAGTATCTTACAGAACACAATATATCTCACGGTGCTTTTTACGGAGGGCTGGAACAAAAAGACAGAGAACGTTCTTTAATAAAGTTTAGAAACGGAACGCATAAAATATTACTCGCAACAGATCTTGCAGCGCGTGGTATTGATGTACCAGAGCTTGATTTTATTGTACATTACCACTTACCTACTCGTGAAGAAGAATTTACACACCGTAACGGACGTACTGCACGTATGAATAGTAACGGTACAGCATTTATTCTGAAATATGAAGGAGACAAACTACCTCCATTTATGGATGATTATCCAATACAAAAAGTACTAAACGCTTCTTTACCTTTACCATCAGAATGGTGCACTTTGTTTATTTCTGGAGGCCGAAAAGACAAAATAAGCAAAGGAGATATTGCAGGTTTATTCTTTAAGCAAGGGAAACTTGACAGAGACGCACTGGGTATTATTGAACTTAAAGTAGATTGTGCTTTTGTATCTGTAAAGGTTGCAGCTCTAGATAAATTATTGCCACTTGTAAACAACCAACGCCTTAAGAAAAAGAAGGTAAGGGTTTATGAGATTTAAAGATTGGAGATTAACGGTTTTTGATAGTTGATTTTAGTACGGTCTCAGCTAAGAGTAGTAACATGGTTAAGTGTTAAACTTAGCAAATAACACAAAACTAAAATCCTCGCGAATTTTTAAAAGGGAATGAGAACAAGTAATTACTAATAACCATTGTTGAGGTTAGTATTTTATTTAAGTAATTTGTTTATTTCTACTTCTATATTATTTAGACTTTCATCTAATTTGTCATTTATTTTATCTCCTATATTAGACATCTCTTTAATGTCTTTTTTAGCTTCATGATCATCGATTTTAATCCGCTGTTTGGATTTAGCTATATAGCCATTGATTCGCTTATTCAAAGCTTTTAATTCAATAATGAATTTTTCATCAATTAAGTGTCCAATAGAAAATATATTACTAGAATTTTTTTGAAAAAAATCTACCATTCTTGGGAAGTGTATTTCGAATACAAAATCCTGTACATCACTTAAATCTATAACTCTATTAGAAATTTCAGACTTTACAACTTCGATTTTTTGTCTACGTGCTTCAAGAAGTTCAATTCTAGTTTTTTTCAACTCTATTTCATTCTGTTTAGCAGATATTCTAGTATTGAAAATAATATTTATTACTCCAACAATGAGTGATGCTATAGATGCGATTATAGCAACAGTAATTTCAGTTTCTAATTCCATTGTTCTTGTATTAAATGCAGTTTTAGATTAATCCCGACTGTTAATTATTTAGGATGTTGAAAATACAAAAAAATAAAAAATTATATACTCCAAAAATCTATTTTCAACAATCTCTATTCTTCCGCTTCGCTTTTCTTATTCCATCTGTTAGCACTCCATTCATGTTGTTCTTCTTTTGTTAAAAAAGACCAAGCGACTAATCTGGTAGATTTATTACCCGTACCCATTGGGATTACTTTAAGCTCTGTTGCTTCGTGTTTTTTAATAATCTTTTGAATCGCTCTTACATTAGATTGCTTTGAAACCAATGTTGTAAACCAGAAACAATTACCTCCATAACGAGCACTCTCTCTAATCATATTTGTAATAAAAGAAAGTTCTCCACCTAAGCAAACTAGTTCTTGGTGTACTCCCCCAAAGTTCTGAATTGGTGTTTCATTGTCTTCACCAGTTAAGTTTTTTATTTTTCTTTTTGTACCCGCAACCGCATCTGCTTTTGAAGCGTGAAATGGAGGATTACAAATAGAAATATCGATAATTTCGTCACGAGCAATGACCCCAAAAAATGCATCCTTTGAGTTTTCTTGAAACTCTAATTCTATTTTACCCTGCAAAATTTCATTTGCTTCAATGTGTTTATTAGCAATATCAATAGACGCTTGATTAATGTCAGAACCAATAAAATTCCATCCATATTCTACAACACCTAAAATGGGATAAATACAGTTTGCTCCTACACCTATATCATAACAAGTAATCAAATCTCCCTCTGGGATTCTACCAAAATTAGAACCCGCTAACAAATCTGCTACGTGATGTAAATAATCTGCACGGCCTGGTATAGGTGGTGTTAGATACTCATCTGGAAATTCCCAATGCGCTACTCCGTAATAATGATGCAACAAGGCTTGATTAAGTAACTTTACCGCCTTAGGGTTTGAAAAAACTACTGAATCTTCACCGTGTTTATTAGGTTTAACAAACTCTGCTAACGCTGGCTTTACAGCAACCAATGCTTCTAGATCGTAACGCTCTCGGTTTTTATTACGTGGGTGTAGTCTTGTTTTTTGTTTTGGCATTTGATTTTTTATTTCTCGTTTGAGATTTTTATTACTACTTGGATGTTTAGAATTTTATAAGCATTTCGACTGCGCTTAATGTGACATCGTAATCATAACAGCTATAATAAAACTCATAACATCTGTCAGTCTGAGCGCAGTCGAAGACCAATGGATGTCACTTTTTATATATCACAAAAAAACTATCACTCCCATTTACTAGGTTTATGTTTTGGATTGAACATACATTTCGACTGCGCTCAATGTGATATCGTAATCATAACAGCTATAATAAAACTCATAACATCTGTCAGTCTGAGCGCAGTCGAAGACCAATGGATGTCACTTTTTATATATCACAAAAAAACTATCACTCCCATTTACTAGGTTTATGTTTTGGATTGAACACACATTTCGACTGCGCTCAATGTGGCATTGATATTAACTTGTCAATGGTACTATATCCCTCTTACTTTCTTCTCCCATTCCCAAGCACTTTCCAGTGCATCTTCCATTGTTTTCTCAGATTTCCAACCTAGCTCATTGTTAGCCTTGTTTGTATCTGCGTACACAGAAACAACATCTCCAGGGCGGCGATCAACTATTTTATAGTTTAGTTTTTGATCTGTAACTTTCTCAAAGGCATGAACTACTTCTAGCACACTACTACCTCTTCCAGTTCCTATATTAAAAACTTCGTAATTAGATTTATTCTTTTTATTAAGCAATCGCTCTAACGCCACTACGTGTGCATTAGCAAGATCTACAACGTGAATATAATCACGTATACAACTTCCATCTTCAGTGTCATAGTCATCTCCAAAAACCGAAAGCTGTTCTCTAATTCCAGCTGCAGTTTGCGTTATAAATGGCACTAAATTTTGCGGAGCACCTTTAGGCAGCTCTCCTATTTCTGCAGATTTATGAGCCCCAATTGGATTAAAATAACGAAGTGCAATGCTGTTTAGTGTTTCAGAAACACGGCACAGGTCTACTAATATTTCTTCTGCAATTTGTTTAGTATTTCCGTAGGGAGAAGTTGCGTTTTTCACGGGTGCCGCCTCTGTAATTGGCAAAGAATCCGGCTCGCCATAAACGGTACAAGACGAGCTAAAAATAAAATTAGCAAGTTTATGTTTTTCACATTCTTGAAGCAGGTAAACAAGTGTATTCAGATTATTTTCATAATACAATAAAGGATTTTCTAAGCTCTCCCCAACTGCCTTACTTGCTGCAAAATGAATGATACCATTAATATCCTTATGCTTTTCAAAAAATGAAGTAACCGCAGACTTATCTCTTAATTCGAGCTCTTGGTATTGAGGACGTGTTCCAGAAATAGATTCTATACGATCTAAGACATCAATAGAACTGTTAGAAAGATTATCCACCACCACTACATCATAGCCGCTATTTTGTAAAGCTACAACGGTATGCGAACCTATATAACCTAAACCACCTGTTACAAGTATTTTCATAGTATTAGTATTACGTTTTTATAAATTTTATTATTCACCTACAAATTCAAGCACTTTTCCTGTAATAAAAGCTATCTGCTCATCATCAAGTTCTGTATGCATTGGTAAAGAGATACACTCTTTAACAAGTTGATTTGTTACTGTAAAATCTGCTTCATTGTATCGCTCATCTTTATATGCTTTTTGGGCATGTAGCGGGATTGGGTAATAAACTCCACAAGGGATATTGTTTTCATTTAAAAACTTGACCAAACCATCTCTATCCGTATTTTTTACCACTAAGGTATACTGGTGAAATACATGGCTATTATCCGTATCGCTATAACAATCACTTGTACTACAGTTACTACTAGGTGTTATAATATTTTTATTTCCAGATAAGGCTTCAGTATATTTTTTTGCTGCTGCTCTTCTTTTGCTATTATACGTATCTAAATGCGGCAATTTAGCTCTAAGTACTGCTGCTTGTATACTATCTAATCTAGAATTTACACCTACTACATCATGATGATATCGTTTATACATCCCGTGGTTTACAATTCCTCTTATTGTATATGCTAGATCATCATCATTGGTAAATATAGCCCCACCGTCTCCATAACATCCAAGATTTTTTGACGGAAAAAATGAAGTAGAACCCACGTGACCTATTGCTCCTGTTTTTGCTTTTGTTCCATCTTTTGAAGTGAAATCTGCACCTATTCCTTGTGCGTTATCTTCAATAACATAAAGATTATGTTCTTTTGCTAATTCCATAACAGCGTCCATATTTGCTGCTAAACCAAATAAATGAACCGGAACAATTGCCTTTGTTTTTGGTGTAATTGCCTTTTTTAAAGCTTCAATATCAATATTGAAATTTACAGGATCTACATCCACTAGTACTGGAGTTAATTGTAATAATGCAATTACCTCTACAGTTGCAGCAAAGGTGAAATCTGCCGTGATAACTTCATCACCAGGTTTTAAACCTAAACCCATCATTGCTATTTGTAAAGCATCAGTTCCGTTAGCACAAGGAATAACGTGTTTTACATTTAAGTAAGCCTCTAATTCTGCTTGAAACGCGTGCACCTCAGGACCGTTTATAAACGCAGTGTTATCTATTACGTCTAGTATTGAAGTATTTACTTGGTCTTTTATATGTTCGTACTGACCTTTTAGGTCAACCATTTGTATTTTTTTCATATTGCTTTTCAATAAGATGAACAACCTATTAATTAGTTGCTCCTTACTTACAAAAATACAAAATACTATCACGATTGTGACTTGCAAAACACCTACATATTAAAATGATTTTTACAGGAGTTTCTCAAACATCAATTTTGTACTTTAGCCACTTGATATTTTTCTATAACATACTCATCCATATTGCAAATTTCGCACTGCATATTGTTCAGTTTTTTAACAAGAAACTGCGCTTGTTTGTTCAGGGAAGAAAAAATACTTTTGATATTATATCTGAAAGTTTAACGCCTCAAGATCGCGCAATTTGGTTTCATTGTGCCTCTCTAGGTGAATATGAACAAGGGGTTCCTATAATGGAAGAATTAAAAAAGAAACACCCTAATTACAAGCTAGTTGTTACTTTTTTCTCTCCTTCTGGATTTGAAGTTAAAAAAAACAATTCTCTAGCAGATGTAACCGTCTATCTCCCTATGGACACTAAAAGTAATGCCAAAAAATTTATTAAAGCTATTAATCCTGTTTGTGCCTTTTTTGTAAAATATGAAATATGGCCTAATTATTTATTTGAGCTTGAAAAGAGAAAAATACCGGCAGTGTTAGTTTCTGGAGCATTTAGAAAAGATCAAATTTATTTTAAAAGTCACGGTAGCTTAATGCGAAAAGCGCTTAATACATTTGATCATTTTTTTGTGCAAAATGAAGTTTCAAAAACATTGCTAACCGCTATAAATTTAAACAATGTAACTGTAAGCGGCGATACTCGTTTTGATCGCGTGAGTCATCAAATTGAGATGAACAACAGTTTGCCATTTATGGACACTTTTAAAAAAGACCGTCTTTGTGTTGTCTGCGGAAGTACTTGGCCAGAAGATGAAGCGGTTTTAATAGAATACATTAATAATGCACCTTCTCAAGTCTCGTTTGTGATGGCACCACATAAAATTGACAGTAATAAAATTGAATCTTTTTTAAACAAACTTAAAAAACCAGCTGTCAGACATTCTAAAATGACAGATGTATCACTAAACGAAGCTTCTGTTTTAATTGTAGACAATGTAGGAATGCTCACTAAAATATACAGTTATGCAGATATTGCCTATGTGGGTGGTGGTATGGGCACAGATGGTTTGCATAATATTCTAGAGCCTGCAACTTTTGGTGTCCCTGTTGTCATTGGTAAAAATTTCGAGAAATTTCCTGAAGCAGAAAGGCTTCGATCATTAGCTGGATTATTTTCCGTATCCAATTCAATGGAATATTCTTCAATTATGACTAAGTTAGTGAATGATTCTAATTTCCGAAGTAAAACAGGTATGATTTGTGGACATTGGATTAACAGCAATACTGGTGCGACCAAACAGATATGTGATTATGTTAACAGATTTCTCTAGAAACAAACAAAAAAAAATGTTGATTATGCTTAAATAGACAAAGGTTATAATGATTTTACACCGTAACCGCCTGATTTAAATACCTTCTAAAAGGAAGCATTTCTTTATACACTTTAACCACTTTTTCTTGAAAATCTGATGCCACAACTTGTTCTCTAGTCACATAATGTGATACAGCAAAAGACTTTCTACGCAATAAGTCTATGTGAGGATGAGTGATATCATAACCACGTGGTGTTGTCTTTAATTTAGGCCCCTCTATCATATTTCCAAAACATTCTTTAAAAGACTTTTTATTTAAAATTGCTTTAAATTCTTCGCCATTAAAATCTATTGCTTCTCTAAAACTCTTTAAAAGTTTTGAGGATGGATACCAATAGCCACCACCCATATAACAATGGTTTACACCAAGCTCAATGTAAAAATCCCCTTGTTTTGTTATTTGATCTAAACCTGCCCCAAAATGATCTTTATAAATAGGTTTATTAGGTTGAAACATCAAATTATTATTTATTCTATTAATGGCTTTTTTACCAGGTGTATTATAATAATCAGAATCTATCGCAGCAATTTTAGTATTCATTTGTTCTAACCAAACAATAAAATCATCTCTAACCATTTCATATTCTGAACGATTATTAACCATCCAATCTTTGGTGTTATTTTCTTGAAGTCTCTCTAAGAATGAGAATAAATTACTGAAATTCATTGTTTTAATATTATTTTTTAAGATTACTTAAAGAAAAGATTAATACTTCCTTATTACATAACAACCTATGTAAAATCTATTTTTGAAATGTAAATAGGATGTTCTATTTACTAACCATATAACAAACCATTTATTATGAAAAGATTAGTTTTAAGTTTAGCGGTACTATTTACATTAAGTTCTGCATTTGTTTCTTGTAGGGATACAAAAAAAGAAAACATTGAAGTCAATGTAGACGATGTAAACGACGAAATTGAGGACGCCATAGATGATACAGGTGATGCTATAGAAGATGCTGTAGACGAATCTGAAGATGTCATTAACGAAGGTGTAAATGAAATTAAAGAAAACACAGGTACTGGAGGTACTGATGATAATAAATAATATATCCCCTAATATTATAATCTAAAGCGATGCTATAAAAAATAGCATCGCTTTATTTTTTATAGCAAATTTTAAATTATGTATTCAGTTGTTTAATTTGACCTTTTAATTCTTCCATAGACTGCTGTAATTCTCTAAGCAATCCACTTTCATTAGGTTCGTCTATTCCAAAAGTTAACTTGCTATTTACAAGCCACATTTCTTGAATATCTATAATTGAAACATCAATAGGTAAATATTCTGGATTTAATGAGATTAAACGAACTTTACCATGAGAGTTAGGTACTTTTTGTAGTTTCTTAACAAGTACAGAGTCTCTTAACACAATAATATAGATTTTACTATCACTAGCCTCACTTACATTTGGAACAGCTTTTCCTAATACCCATTCATTAGGCCTTATATTTGGCAACATACTATCGCCTTCTACTTGAAAACCTCTATATGTAGCATTTCTATATTGAGGTAGAGGGATATTAAAAGCAGGTAATGTTTCATACCAATCTACATCTTGAATATTATGTGGGTAACCTGCAGCCGCTTTTTGATTTACTAATGCGATTGTCTCATTTTGCTCTATATCTAGAGTCACAACCTTAGGACTTACGTCTCCACCGTCAATGTTTATCACTTTAGTATAGCTTTTACCAAAAAGCCATAAAGGGTTAATACCAAACTGCTGTAATAATTCCATAACAACGAGACCAGATATTTTTGTTTTACCACGCTCAATGTCTGCTGTTGTAGCTCCTATTTTTAAAAGCTGAGCAAAAGATTGCTGTGTATAGCCTTGCTCTTCTCTAACTTTTTTAAAACGTCTACACTCGATAGATAGATTGTTTTCCATATTCAAATATACTACAATTTGGATATATTCCAAGTTTTGGCTAGGAATTTTTCCGTTTTATAAAAATTATTAAATTAAAGAAATATAGGTGAAAAATAGCAGGGAAATAAAGCAATTAAAATAATGTCTTTCAAGCAATTAAATCTTAAACATATTCACTCATATTTGAAAAAAATAAATTAATTTTGAACAATTATACACACTAACTTAAATTTTACATTATGAAAAAAGTAATTACAACTTTTGCAGCATTAGCATTAATCGTGTCAATATCTTCTTGTAGAGAAACAGCAGAAAAAACAGAAAACGCAATGGAAGCTGCGGCAAATGATATTGAAAACGCAGCAGAAAATGCAACAGAAAGTGCAGAAAAAATGGCTGATGATGCTGGAGAAGCAATTAATGAAGCTAAAGATGAAGCTGGCAAATTAATGAATGCAGCTGGAGAAACAGCAAACGAGACTGCTGATAAAGCAGGAGAAGCCTTAGACAATGCTGGAGATTCTATTGAAAAAACAGTTGACGAAGCAGGAGAAGCTGTTAATGATGCTAAAGATGAAGCTGAAAAAAAGATAGAAAAAGCTGGAGATCAAATTAAAAGTAAAATGAAGGACGTCTCTGGAGACAACTAATATTTATTTTATATTCCATAAAAAATGCCCTTGAAAACTTCAAGGGCATTTTTTATGGAATATAAATTGTAAAAATACAGTTCTATAAAAGAGGAATATTTATAATACAACAACTATATAATCCATTGATTACTCAACTATAATAAACTCAGAACGTCTATTTAATTGGTGTAATGCTTCACTACATTGAACACCATCTGAACAATGGTTTGTTAATTGTGTCTCACCGTATCCACGTCCAGTTAATCTAGCTGCAGATATACCTCCGTGATTTACAATATAAGCAATCGTATTTTTATTTCTTCTAGATGAAAGATCCTCATTATAAGCGTGAGAGTTTCTACTATCAGTATGTGAACGCACATCTATCTTTAAGTTAGGATACTTCTTCATATACTTGATTACTTTTTGTAATTCTATTTGAGCATCAGCACGGATAAAATCTTTATCTAAATCAAAATAAATCATATTTAAATCTAAAATGTCATTTAAATCATCTCCAATTTTTGGAGCATCTAATGATTCAAGCTCAAGTGATAAATTTAATTCCAATTCTAATTCAGTAGTTGTTGTAAAACATTCTTCATCAAAACCATAATTATATTTTGAACCTCTAACACAATACGCAGTACTACATTCTAACGGAAAACTAAAAGAACCATCTTCTCCAGCAATTAACTGATCAATAACTTGGTTAGCAGGATCCATAAGAACAACTTTTGCATTTGGTATTGGCTGTCTAGTATGCTTATCTATAACAACACCGTTAACAGACTGCTCACAAGCTGTAATAACATCTACACCTTCTACTTTTTGGAAAGAATAAATGTCATCATCACCCATACCGCCTTCTCTATTAGATGCAAAATAACCTGTACCTGTAGTTTCATTAACAATAAATGTAAAATCGTCTTTAGAACTATTGATTGGCTTTCCTAAATTAAAAACATCACCATTTTCCGTATTAAGGTCAGTAACAAAAACATCTAAACCTCCTAATCCAGGATGTCCGTCAGAAGCAAAATATAACTTATTATCCTCACTCACAAAAGGAAATGTCTCTCTAAACTCAGTATTTATATTACCGCCTAAAGCAACAGGCTCACCAAATGTATCTCCTTCTATCGATACTTTATATAGGTCTGACATTCCATTACCGTTAGGCATATCACTTGCAAAATAAAGCGTCTTTTCGTCTTTACTTAAAGCAGGATGCGCTATAGAATAATCATCACTATTAAAAGTTACTTCAGAAACCTCCCATTTACCTTCAACAGTCATAACACCTTTATACAATTTTAACTTATTTGTACCCTCAGCATCTTCTCTATATTTATTATCGGTATAATTATTTCTTGTAAAATACATTGTCTGTCCATTTCTTGAATAAACAGCTGTAGATTCATGATATTTAGTATTAATTTTTGAACTAAAACTTTTTATACCCTCATCACCTTCAGCATCACTAATTGCTTGATAAATATCTAAAAATGGTTGATCGTTCCAATCGTGAATTCTTGGTGATGAATTCTTTCCCTTAAGTCTATTTGAAGCAAACACAATATTTCCACCATAAAAAGCAGGCGCAAAATCTGATAAATTAGAATTAAAATTTACTGGCTTTAATTCGAAACGTCCAGATTGAGCTTCGATCTCCTCCAAATAATTACGTTCATTTACATATAATGAAGCTCTAACATCTCCATCATTTGTTTGATTGAATCTTTCCATTATTTTATTAGAAGCTTCATACTGCCCACTACTTTTAAGTGATTGAGCATATCTATATAAATATTCTGGTTCTGGAGTATCTGTAAAACTATTTAATGAGCCATACCATTTAGCAGCATTTACATAATCTGCAGTAAAGTAATAGGAATCTCCTAAGCGCATTAATAAGTCCTCAGATAGAAATCCACTTTCAGCAACTTTTAAATAAGCCTCACGCGCATCTACGTAAGCAAAATTATCAAAATCTTTATTTGCTTTCTCTAGTTTATTTTCTTGTGCTGTAACAATTGTTACTAGCATTAAAAAAACTAGTAAACATCCTGATTGTAATTTATGTTTCATAATCTAAATACGTTTTTTAAGAGGTTAGTTTGACACTATTAAAAGAATCTTGGTGAAATTAAACGATTATCTCGTTTGAAAAATTCATACCTCAAGAAGAACTCAAATGAACCATCATTGTATTGTGCTAATTCAGTAGTTTCTGCATCATACGCAAAACCTAACATTAACTGGTCTGATATTTGAAAACCTGCCATTGCACTTAGTGCTGCACTCCATCTATAAGCTAAACCTAATGTAAATTTCTCTTTCATTAACATGTTTGCAGAAATATCAACCTGCAATGGTGCTCCTTCTACAACTTTAACTAAACCTGCTGGTTTAAACTTCAAATCACTACCCATTTGAAAAGTATACCCAGTCATTAAATAAAGGTGAGCATTTTCTTTTGCAGTAGAACTATTAGAGTTAGATGAAGTATCATAATGTTCAGTTTCTAAAATACTTGGTGCACTTAAACCTAAGTAATAGTTCTGTGTATAATAAAAAGCACCTAATCCAAATTGTGGTGAAAATTTATTATCAACGAAAAACTCTGAATCAGAATCACCTATATCATAAGGACCTGTAATCGCTTTAGAGCTATCTATATTTAATAAATGAGCCCCTGCTTTTAGACCTAATGCTAGTTTTCCTCTTTCTGAAACATTGAATGAATAACTAAAGTTTCCATCGATATAAGTTTCATCAGAAATAAAAATTTCATCACGAGTAACATTTAATCCTAAACCTACGTGATCACTCACAGGGGAATGTAATGAAAATGTTGCTGTTTCTGGAGAACCATCTAGACCTACCCATTGTGTTCTATAAAGACCCAAAATACTGAGTACATCTCTAGAACCTGCGTAAGCTGGATTAATACTTAATGTATTGTACATGTATTGTGTATACTGAGCATCCTGCTGTGCATAGGCGTTATTCGAGAACAGTCCTATAACAGACAGTGTTAAAAGTAAAATTGCTGTTTTTTTCATACCTCTTTGGTTTAATATAAACTCTCTTGTGATTAATGACCACAAGAGAGTTATTACCTTTATCTTATCTTCTATTAATATATAATGGACCTGCTAATTCTTTAACTTCTTTATTAGCATTCACATACGTAATAACATAGTAATATGTCCCTACTGGTAACTTATCACCTCTTGAAACTGTAACTCTACCTTCAGAGATACCTTTAAAGAATTTACTACTATGAGTTCCATAACCATCTACATCAAATACTTTAACTCCCCAACGGTTATAGATACGAACTGTATTGTTAGGATATTGATCAATACCTCTAATAACAAAGACGTCATTTAATCCATCTCCATTTGGTGTCATAATATCAAATACTTCTAAGTTATCTTCAACTTCTACATCACCATTATTACAGTCAAGATAATCTGGTATACCATTGTTGTTTTCGTCACCTAATTCTAATCCGTTTGGAATATTATCACAGTCACAATTTGCAGCTAACCAAGTATCTGATACATTATCAATATCTTGACTTTCAACTACAAAACTACAAGGGTCATTTGGATCTGTACCATCTTCTAATTCCTGACCATTTGTAACTCCATCACCATCACAATCAGCATCTAACCACTCTTGATCTGGTGGTAATAACTGATCAGCAAGATTAAAATCACAAGGATCAAATGGATCTGTAACATCTAAATCATCATCTGAAGGATCAAGTTCATCACCATTGGTAACTCCATCACCGTCACAATCTGTATCTAACCACTCTTGAGTTGGAGTAACAGTTTGACTAGCCACAACTAAATCACAAGGGTCTTGTGGGTCTGTTCCATCTGAAACTTCATCTCCATTGGTTACACCATCTCCATCACAATCTATAGCTTCCCATTCTGGAGTGACTATTGATAAATCTTGACTATCAACTTCGTAATTACAAGGATCCTGTGGGTCTGTACCATCAAGTAATTCATCTCCATTTGTTACACCGTCTCCATCACAATCTAAGGCTTCCCATTCTGGAGTTTGAGGTACTGTTGCATTCTCAATCTGAAATTCACAAGGATCTAATGGTCCTGTACCGTCAATTACTTCATCTCCATTGGTTACACCATCACCATCACAGTCAGCATTAATCCATTCTTCAGTTGGTATTGTGTCTTGATTTTCAACAATAAAATCACAAGGGTCAAATATGTCTGTACCATCAATAATTTCTTGACCATTACTAACACCATCTCCATCACAATCTAAGGCTTCCCATTCTGCTGTTGGTGTAGTATCTTGATTTGCTACAACTAAATCACAAGGATCTTGTGGGTTTGTTCCATCTTCAATCTCCTGACCGTTAGTAACACCGTCTCCATCACAATCTAAGGCTTCCCATTCTGGAATCACTATAGATATATCCTGACTGTCAACTTCGTAATCACAAGGATCTAATGGATTTGTATCATCTAATAGTTCATCACCATTAGTTACACCATCACCATCACAATCTAAGGCTTCCCATTCTGGAGTTTGAGGTACAGTTGCATTCTCAATCTGAAATTCACAAGGATCTAATGGACCCGTACCGTCAATTACTTCATCTCCATTAGTTACACCATCACCATCACAGTCAGCATTAATCCATTCTTCAGTTGGTATTGTGTCTTGATTTTCAACAATAAAGTCACAAGGGTCAAATATGTCTGTACCATCAATAACTTCTTGACCATTACTAACACCATCTCCATCACAATCTAAGGCTTCCCATTCTGTTGTTGGTGTAGTATCTTGATTTGCTACAACTAAATCACAAGGATCTTGTGGGTTTGTTCCATCTTCAATCTCCTGACCGTTAGTAACACCGTCTCCATCACAATCTAAGGCTTCCCATTCTGGAGTCACTATAGATATATCCTGACTGTCAACTTCGTAATCACAAGGATCTAATGGATTTGTATCATCTAATAGTTCATCACCATTAGTTACACCATCACCATCACAATCTAAGGCTTCCCATTCTGGAGTTTGAGGTACTGTTGCATTCTCAATCTGAAATTCACAAGGATCTAATGGACCCGTACCGTCAATTACTTCATCTCCATTAGTTACACCATCACCATCACAATCTGATGCTATCCAATCATCACTTGGAGTAACTGTTTGACTCGTTACTATAAAGTCACAAGGATCTTGTGGATCTGTTCCGTCAGTAATTTCATCACCGTTAGTTACACCATCACCGTCACAATCTAATGCTTCCCATTCTATTGTTACTTGTGTGATGTCTTGACTATCGACATTATAGTCACATGGATCAAATAAGTCAGTTCCATCAATTATCTCTTGACCATTATTAACACCGTCACCATCACAATCTAAGGCTTCCCATTCTGGTGTTACTATTGATAAGTCTTGACTATAAGCATCATAATTACACGGATCTTGTGGATTCGTACCATCATTAAGCTCCGTACCATTTGATACTCCGTCTCCATCACAATCCATTCCTAACCATTGTGAAGTTACTATACTTACATCTTGTACTGAAGCATCGTAATCACAAGGATCTGTTGAATCGGTACCATTTGGACCAGCAGCACCATCACCATCAGGGTCAACTTCAACACCATTTACAACACCATCGCCATCACAATCGGCTAAGTACCAATCGCTATCGGTATCTGTTAAGTCTACATTAGATATATCCGCATCAACACAAGGATCTAATGGATCATCATCTGTTCCGTTTGGATTACCATCACCATCACAATCTGCATCATTCCAGTTACCTCCTTGTGGTAAAGTAATATCTTCTTCATTAAAGTCACAAGGATCGTTTGGATCTGTATCATTTGGTCCAGTAACTCCATCTCCATTTGGATCTACTTCTGTTCCATTTGTTACACCATCACCATCACAATCTGCTAAGTACCAATCGCTATCCTTATCTGATAAATCTACATTAGCAAGATTTCCACCAGAACAAGGATCTAATGGGTCTGTTCCGTTATCAATCTCTTCACCATTTGTCTCTCCATCACCATCACAATCGGCAGCTAACCAATCTCCAGTTTGTGTCTCTGTGATACTTCCTTCTAAATAATCACAAGGATCATTTGGATCTGTACCATCTGAAATCTCATCTTCATTACTTACACCATCACCATCACAATCGGCAGCTAACCAATCTCCGGTTTGTGCTACTGTAATATCTTCTGCGTTGTAATCACAAGGATCGTTTGGATCTGTATCATTTGGACCAGCTATTCCATCAGAATTTGGATCTACTTCTGTTCCATTTGTTACACCATCACCATCACAATCGGCTAAGTACCAAGCGCTATCTGTATCTGTTAAGTCTACATTAGCAAGATCTCCACCTACACAAGGATCAGCATCATCTAGATCTGTATCACTTGTCTCTCCATCACCATCACAATCTGTAATTGCTGTTACTGGTAATGTGATACTTCCTGTTACAAAATCACAAGGATCATTTACATCTGTTCCATCTGAAATCTCATCTCCATTGCTTACACCATCACCATCACAATCGGCAGCTAACCAATCTCCGGTTTGTGCTACTGTAATATCTTCTGCGTTGTAATCACAAGGATCGTTTGGATCTGTATCATTTGGACCAGCTATTCCATCAGAATTTGGATCTACTTCTGTTCCATTTGTTACACCGTCACCATCACAATCGGCTAAGTACCAAGCGCTATCTGTATCTGTTAAGTCTACATTTGCAAGATCTCCACCTACACAAGGATCAGCATCATCTAGATCTGTATCACCATTTGTCTCTCCATCACCATCACAATCTGTAATTGCCGTTACTGGTAATGTGATACTTCCTGTTACAAAATCACAAGGATCATTTACATCTGTTCCATCTGCTATCTCATCTCCATTGCTTACACCATCACCATCACAATCGGCAGCTAACCAATCTCCGGTTTGTGCTACTGTAATATCTTCTGCGTTGTAATCACAAGGATCGTTTGGATCTGTATTATCAGGACCAGCTGTACCATCCATATCAGGATCTACTTCTGTTCCATTTGTTACACCGTCACCATCACAATCGGCTAAGTACCAAGCGCTATCTGTATCTGTTAAGTCTACATTTGCAAGATCTCCGCCTACACAAGGATCAGCATCATCTAGATCTGTATCACTTGTCTCTCCATCACCATCACAATCTGTAATTGCCGTTACTGGTAATGTGATACTTCCTGTTACAAAATCACAAGGATCATTTACATCTGTTCCATCTGCTATCTCATCTCCATTAGTTACACCATCACCATCACAATCGGCAGCTAACCAATCTCCGGTTTGTGCTACTGTAATATCTTCTGCGTTGTAATCACAAGGATCGTTTGGATCTGTATTATCAGGACCAGCTGTACCATCCATATCAGGATCTACTTCTGTTCCATTTGTTACACCGTCACCATCACAATCAGCTAAGTACCAAGCGCTATCTGTATCTGTTAAGTCTACATTTGCAAGATCTCCACCTACACAAGGATCTAATGGGTCTGTTCCGTTATCAATCTCTTCACCATTTGTCTCTCCATCACCATCACAATCGGCAGCTAACCAATCTCC
>ABCO01000008.1 GCA_000170815.1 unidentified eubacterium SCB49 | reverse complement strand
TTTTACGTCAATTTGAGGCTAGTTATTCTTTAAAAGATGATCAGCTTAAATTATATTATCTAGATCTTCTTTCTAATAGAACTATTAGTGATGAGGTGGGTTTTACTTTTCAAGTATTACACCAAAGCCCTCAGCTTATTGTTATAAAAGATGGTGTGGCAGTAGCACATGCTTCTCATAGTGCTATTCAGGCACGGGAATTAGAAAATTTTATATAAAAAAAAGCTCCATTTTATGGAGCTTTTTTTTATCGTAGTCTATTGTTGTTTAAAATTTCTTTAAGTCTATATTTTATGTCTTCACCAGCATCATAAATCATTTGTTCGCTTGTTGGAAAAGGCATAGGGCTTAATTTTATGAATCTATTGTCTTCAGAAGTTAATGCTCTTTCGTCGCCTCTAAAACGTGCGAAAATATTTTCAAATACAAACTCACTTGCTAGTGGATATCTATTTATCTCTCTGTTATTAATTAAGTCTCTATATATTACATTACCTTCAACGTACGCTGCTTTAGTTCGCTCTGTATAGGTTACTTGTGCAGATACCGTAATGTATTTTGCTTTTTTGACAGAATTATTTATACTGTCTGTTTTAGACTTACTGTTTGTATTGATAGTGTATTCCCAGCCATCTTGAATTTTCTTTGTTCTATTTTCAGTCTTTTCAGATATTTTTTCTGGAGATATAGCGATGTTTGTAAAATATAAGGTGATTCCATAATTATAAGGAATATTTTGATTTATATTAGAATGGTATTGCGTCCAAAAATCATCTAAACCATAGGTGTTAAAGTCTAATAAGTCATTTTCTAATCCCATTGGTATTATTTGACCACTTCTATTGTCTAGGGAAACAAGAACAAAATCTGTTCCGTAAAACTGTGCGTCATCTTTAAGGTCTCTTAAATTGGGATAGTAAGGGTCTAGTTCTTCAAGATCACAGTATACATTATATGCTGTTCTGTAATCCTGAATGGTTTGTCTATCCATATAGTATTGCGCTTCTATAGCGAGTGCGCTTATAAGGTCTTTTTTTGCTGTTATAATATCACTGTTGTAATCAACTAAATTAAATGTTGCTTGTTTACCTGTAATATAGTTTAGAGGGAGTAGTGGGTATATTGTCTCTTGTGTTTCAGCTAAATTTTGATAAATATAGTACGTTTCTTTAGTGGCAGATACACTGTTTGAGTTTTTTAATAGTGCTAAGCGACTTTGACTTTGTTCAACTAATTTTTGGAATGCATTTTCAAGAATATCTATACGATCGTCATTTTTACCAGAAGTCTTGTCTTGTTGTAATTTTTTTACGGCAAGCTCTATTGCTTCGTCATAGTCTCCTGTTAAAAGTGCTTTTAGGTTTTTTTTAGAGCTGTTACAACTTAAAAATAAAAATACTAGGCTAAGTATAAAAACTGTTTTTTTCATGATAAATAGTCCGTTGTTTCAATGTAACTTTTTCAATTGCTGAGTTGGTATTTTCGGGAGGGAGTTGTTGTTTGTTGCAGCTAAGATACTATTATTTTCTTCGGAAACTTTAAAGAGTTAAAATTTCCGAAGAAAGTTTAAAGTGATAAGTTGTTGTGAATGTGTTTATTAAATAACGTAAATCTGTTATTTGATAGCCGGAAGTACTTTTCCGTCACAATTTCCAAATCCAATGCGTAATCCGTCTTTTTCGCAATAAGCTCTCATTTTAACGTTATCGCCGTCGTTGATAAATTTACGTTCTGTACCGTCTTTTAAAGTTACAGGATTTGCACCGCGCCAAGTGAGTTCTAGCATAGAGCCGTAGCTGTCTTTTGTAGGGCCAGAAATTGTACCGCTTCCCATCATGTCACCACTACGTACATTACAACCGTTTAAGGTGTGGTGCGTTAATTGTTGTGCCATAGACCAATACATGTATTTAAAGTTAGACTTTGCAAGTATTGTTTCTTCGCCTCCTTCTGGTTCTATTCCTACTTCTAGTTTGATGTCAAAATTCATGTTTTTGCCTTGTTCTAAATAAGGTAGAGGCGCAGGCTCTTGTTTTGGACCATCTGTTCTAAATGGTTCAAGGGCATCAAGTGTTACTATCCAAGGAGAGATTGTAGATGCAAAACTCTTTCCTAAAAAAGGGCCTAGTGGCACATATTCCCATGCTTGAATGTCTCTAGCACTCCAATCGTTAAATTGTACTAGTCCAAAAATATAATTTTCAGCTTCTTCCATTTTTACACGTTTACCTAAATGGTTAGCGTCTGTTGTAATAAAAGCCATTTCTAGTTCAAAATCTAGCGCTTTAGAGGGACCAAAGCCTGGTTGACCACCTTCTTCAGTTGGTTTTGTTTGTCCTATAGGTCTATGTATAGGTGTGCCAGATGGTATGATAGAACTACTACGGCCGTGATACCCAATTGGGATATGCAGCCAGTTTGGTAATAATGCATTTTCTGGATCTCTAAAAAGCGAACCTACATTAGTAGCATGTTCTTTACTTGCGTAAAAGTCTGTATAATCTCCTACGTCAACCGGAAGTTGCATTTCAATTTCGTCCATTTTAAATAAAATTTTATCACAATGAGCGTTATTGTTTTGTAACTCGTGGTTTCCTTTTAAAAAGATATCGCTAATGCGATCACGAACAAGACGCCATGTTTTACGGCCATCTGCTATAAAATCATTTAAGCTGTCTTGTAAAAAAATGTCGTCTGTAAGGTCGATACCTTTAAAGTATCCTAATTGGTGTAAAGCACCTAAATCTATGGCGGTATCTCCTATGCGGGTACCTATTGTTATGATGTCATCTCTTGTTAAAAATACTCCAAAAGGGATGTTTTGTATTGGGAAATCGCTGTCTTCTGATACTTCTATCCAGGATTTGCGTGAAGGATTATTGGCGTTTAAAGGCATACTGTTTATTTTCTGTTAGTAAAATACATATCAAATATATAATTAAAGATATAGGTAACAAATGCTTTTGTTATTTTTGAATAAAATTAACATTACACAAGTTCAATCTGTGAGCAAAGTTAGAACGATATTAAATGTCATTCGTTTTTTTTCTTTGGAAATATTAATTTTTTATCCACTTAGTTTTTAAAACTTTTTGGACACATATATATTTATTGATAACTTATTTAATAACAAGGCGCAAGCAAGTATTTACTAGAGTATGAAAAGAGACGAAATAATATTTGAATTAATAGAAGCAGAGAAAGAAAGACAGTTAAACGGTCTGGAACTTATTGCTTCAGAAAATTTTGTGAGTCAGCAAGTAATGGATGCTGCTGGTTCTGTATTAACAAACAAATATGCAGAAGGGTATCCTGGCAAACGTTATTATGGCGGTTGTGAGATAGTAGACGAAGTAGAGCAGATTGCTATAGATCGTGCTAAAGAATTGTTTGGTGCTGCTTATGCAAATGTGCAGCCTCATTCTGGATCTCAGGCAAATACAGCTGTTTTTGCAGCTTGTTTAAAGCCTGGAGATACATTTTTAGGTTTTGATCTCTCTCATGGAGGGCATTTAACACACGGAAGCCCAGTAAACTTTTCTGGAAAACTTTACAATCCTGTGTTTTATGGAGTAGAAGAAGAAACAGGGATGCTTGATTATGATAAAATTGAAGCTATTGCTGTAAAAGAGCAACCAAAAATGATTATTGCGGGAGCTTCTGCTTATTCTCGCGAAATAGATTATAAACGTTTTAGAGAAATTGCCGATAAGGTAGGGGCTATTTTAATGGCAGATATTGCGCATCCTGCGGGATTAATTGCCAAAGGAATTATTAGTGATCCGATACCGCATTGTCATGTAGTAACGACTACAACACATAAAACCTTACGTGGACCAAGAGGAGGGATGATCATGATGGGAGAAGATTTTGAAAATCCATTTGGTATTACTTTAAAAAGTGGTAAAAAGAGAATGATGTCATCTTTATTAGATAGTGGTATTTTCCCTGGAAACCAAGGTGGACCATTAGAGCATATTATTGCAGCAAAGGCAATAGCTTTTGGTGAAGCATTGACAGATGAGTTTTTACATTATATGGTGCAAGTTAAAAAGAATGCCGCTGTAATGGCTGCTGCCTTTGTAGAAAAGGGGTACAAAATTATTAGTGGAGGTACTGATAATCACATGATGCTTATTGATTTACGTAATAAAAACATAAACGGTAAGCAAGCAGAAGAAGCACTTGGTAAAGCAGATATTACGGTAAATAAAAATATGGTGCCTTTTGATGATAAATCTCCATTTGTAACTAGTGGAATTAGAATAGGTACTGCAGCAGTTACTACTCGTGGTTTAAAAGAAGAGGATATGAAAACCATTGTAGATCTTGTAGATGAAGCATTGGTTAATTTTGAAAATGAAGCACAGCTAGATGTAATTGCAATAAAAGTAAATGCTATGATGGAAGATAAGCCATTATTTGTCGCTTAGAGAATTAACATTTTAGTAATATGAGCAAAAGCTTTCGAGGTTCTCGAAAGCTTTTGTTTTTTCTTGTTTTAAGTTGTATAATTCTCTCATATTAAATTGATTACTTTTTAGCGCTTGTTTTTGCTTATTAAATATAACAAAAACCAAATAATTAGTTTATTCGTTTTATTTAGTATACATTTGTACTTTAATAATTTTATATATTTTATAATGAATAAAGGAATAGTAAAGTTCTTCAACGACTCTAAAGGGTTTGGTTTTATCACTGAAGAAGGACAAGAAAAAGATCATTTTGTACACATCTCAGGATTAATCGACGAGGTTAGAGAAGGAGATGAGGTAGAATTTGAACTAAAAGAAGGTAACAAAGGTCTTAATGCAGTAAACGTAAGAGTACTGTAATATATACATTTTTATTTCTTAAAAAGCTCATCGTTAGATGAGCTTTTTTTATGCTTTGTAGTTAGGTCAATTTCGTTTGACCTAAAGTTTTTGATTTTTATTCTTCCGGAAATGCGACACTCTCGTAAGCTCCCGCGTCTGGAGCATTTGTATTTCTGTTTGTGCCATTTGCATCTATAGGTACCAGATTTGCTGTTGCCGAATTACCAATACGTTCTGCCGCAGAAATACCCAACTCAATGTTTAAGTTGTTTTCTCCAGTATTTGAAAAACAGGATCTGCATTAAAATCGGTGTTAGTGTATAGAGCGGTGTTTGTAAAATCATAATTAGCCAAACCTTCAAAATCTCCCTGAGGATCTTCAAAACGAATCAATGAATTCGAAAAATTAAAGTTGAATTCTTCACCTTCAATATCTAATAATCCAATCTCTCTACGCTCATTTCCGTAGATAATACAGTTGTTAAAGTTTGCGTTTAAAGGGGCTGTTAATACTTCTGTCTGGCTTACTTGCAAAAAGTTATCTATACTTACTGTAGGTGTTGTTCTAAAACCGTTAGTCCAATAGTTAGAAAAAGTACTATGGTTAAAAGTATAGTTACCACCTAAAGATAATTGTAAAGAAGACAAACCACAGTTGTTAATAATTACATTTTCGCCATATACATTACTGGTTCTAGCAAGTAGTCCGTTGTTAGAGTGGTTGTAGAGTTCTACATTTTTTAAGGTAAGTGTTTCGTCACCATCATTACTGTCCATAAGTAAGCCAACAATACTGTTTTTAATGGTGCAATAACTAAACTCGTTATTGGTACTTCCTTGTGTCATCCATATAGAAAACCATTGTCCTGGTACATTTTCAAATGAAGGTTCTAGGCGATCTCCTTGAAATATAATTTGATTTTCTTGTAGTTCTGCATCTACACTAGGTGCTCCGTTTGCTTTAATAGAACCTGTGTTTGCAACAAGAATTCCGCTATCGGCATGAAAATGAACACGTGCTCCTGGTAAGATGTTGAGTGTTTTTCCTGGTGCAACAGCGGCAAAGCCATAAATTACATAGGGTAATTCGTTAGTAAATGTTAGCTCGTCATCATCTAAAAAGTAACCATCAATAAGTAGTGGTTCTTCTGTTGTTCCTAGGTTTAGTGTTTCTGTAGTTCCGTCATCAAAACGTTCTGGGAATAAAAATACGGCATCTTGTATTAATGTAACTAACTCTACTTCTTGCTCATTAGCACCGCTATCAAACACTATTTGGTCTGTGTATAAAAAATTAGGGTCACTACCAGGTAATGTTTGAATGTCTGCTGTAGTTTCTACAAAAATGAAAATACTATCTTTTGCAAGTACTCTAATATCTTCAAATTGTTTTCCTGCCAATCCATCTACATTAAGACGATACAGACTATTATCTCCTTTAGCTAAGCCTACTGTTGGGATGTTTATATCTTCATTACTGTTGTTATATACTTTTAAGTTGTAAGTGCTTGAACCTATATTGGTAAAAATAGTATCAAGATACACTGTGTCCCTAGAAAATTCTAGATTACCAGTGTTTGGTTCGGCTTCAAAATCATTACGACAAGAACTCCAAAGTATAAGGCTACAGAAAATAGCCAACGCGTAAACATATTTCATTTTTATAAAATATTTGATAAATAAGAAGATGGAATACTGTAATCCTTTAATAATTATAATTTATTTTAGATTCACGGTATTTCATGCAAGAAAAATTGGTTACAAATATAACTTAATACACTCCATTTTATTGCTGAAATTTTAAAAGAATCCCACTTGTTAGTATCTAAACTACAAGTGGGATGGATTGGTGATAAAGCAAATCTAGTCTCTTTTTTTTAGCGCCCTTTTTTTTATTCTTTCGTTTTTAATCCTTGCTTTTTTTATTTTTTTGAAGGCTAGCATATTTGCATTTCGTTTTTGTCTTTCAGCTTTTCTTTTGTCTTCCTCATAGGTGTTTTCCCGATGTTCAGGTTTTCCAAAATAGGGGATAGTGGGTTTTGTGTTATTAAATGCACCCATAACTATGATTATTCCGCCTAGCCAATTAGAGCTCTCCAAGCTAATATCAAAAGTAGTATCAATGTTTGAAACTGTTATTTCTTTGTTATTAAAGCCCACATAGCTCACAATTAAAACTGAATTTTTAGGGGTGTTAATACTATAGTTTCCATCAAAATCAGACTGTGTCCCTGTTGAGGTTCCTTTAATAATAACATTAGCCCCTGGAAGTGGTAGTCCATCATCATCCGTAATTGTTCCACTTATGAATAATGAGTTGTCGTTATTTTTTTTAACGTCACTTACAATATTTTCTGTAATGCTAATTTCTGTAGCAGTCATTTTCAAATTGAATGTTTCATTGTAGTTTCCAAATTTCTGCTGTGCTATTTCAAAACCATCTTTAGAGAATAGTAATGTTTCTTTATCGAAAAATGTTATTTGATAATTCCCTTTTTTATCAGTTATTGTTTTTTGCCCTGTTTCTTTTACTTCAATAGTTACTTTGTTAAGGGGGTTTCCGTAGGTGTCTGTAATGTGTCCTTTTACGGTAATTTGAATTCTAAGCGGTTCTTTGTTTAGACTGCCAATGCCAAGAGAAGTGAATGTTTTAGTTTTATAACCACCTTGCTTAGTTGTTCCTAAAGTGCTAGCCATCATGGTTAATGGTAAAAGTAAGGAAGCAGCAAGTGGTGCAAATTTTTGCCCAGAACTACGTTCTAAAATTAAATTGCGGTTTAATTGAGATTTAGTAAACGACCACAAGTATTATCGTGTTTAGTACGTGCTTCACAATATCTTCGTCAATTTTTTTTGTAAAATCAATTACTTCTTTGGTGCATACTTTACAGAATGCACCTCGTTCTGTGGTGGTCATCTTGTTCCAATCTTCGTGACAAGGTTCTGGAATACTAATTTTTATTGCTTTTTTCATACGATTGGTTTTAAATACATTGTAAATAAACAAGTATTAAAAAGCTCATAAAATGAATAATTAGGGAACGTGCTGTTTGAGTGAGTATTTGGTCTAATCCAGGGTATGAGCGATGAAAATAATATCACTAAGCCAATCTCAAGTTTTTGGTTTCATGGGTTACATTGATTTCTAATAAAAATTAAACCCGAAAAATCTTAAAGATCTTTCGGGTTTATATTTGTGTTTAATGAGCTAAAATTAATTGTTTGTTACTTTTCAATAACCTCAATCTTAAATAGCTTATCCCAGTTTTTTCCAGTGATGTAAAGAATGTTAGGTTCACCTTTATAAGCAATACCATTAAGAACATCAAGTTTTGAGTGTTGAGTGACTTTGTCTTTTAAACCCTTTAAGTTGATTACTCCTTGTACGGCCCCGTTTTTAGGGTCTACAATAGCGATTGCATCTTTTTGGTAAATATTTGCATAAATATGACCGTCTACCCACTCGAGTTCGTTAATAGTCTTTATTTTGCTAGTGTTGGTGTAAACTTCAATGTGGTTTTGTTCTTGTTGTGTTTCAGGATCTAGTATCCAAATTTTTTCGGTTCCATCGCTTTTGTAAATAACATTACCGTCATTACAAAGACCCCAGCCTTGTTTACTGTTGTTGTAATTAAATATGCTTTTTTGTTCTAGTGTTTCTTTGTTGTACACAAAACCAATGTTCTCTCTCCAGGTAAGTTGGTATATATTGTCACCCATTACAGTTAGGCCTTCTCCAAAATATTGTGGTGCTAAGTCTGTTTTTTGTAATACTTTTCCTGTCTGTAAATCTACTTTACGTAATGTAGACATTTTATATTGTCCTGTACTTTCGTATAATTCATCGCCTACAAATTCAAGTCCTTGAGTATAAGCCGCAATATCGTGTGGGTATGTTTCTAAAATTTTATACCCATATAGTTTAGGTTTTATTGAAGATACTACTGTTATTGACGTGAAGTCTACCTCAACACCATCTTCGTGGGTAGTTTCTGCTTTAACTATTTGAGTTCCTAGTTTTAAGTTTGACAGCGGTATTTCTGAAATAGTATTCCCATTTACGGTGCTAATTTCTTTGTCATTCAAAAAATACTTGATACTAGTAATAGCAGTGTTTTTTTTGTTTTTTAATTGTACTTCTAGCGTTTCAGAAGTAGTAAAACGCTTTTTTGCATTCACTATTTCTACATCAAATAGATCTATTTTCTTTTTTTTATCATTTCCGCAAGAAGTGATAACGATAGTCAAAATGGTTAAAATTAGTAACTTATGAATGGTCATAGGGCGTGTAAATTTTTAAGCAAGATATTTATAATAATTGATACCATAAAATGCTTGTGGTGAGTTTTAATTTATATTATCTTTGCAGCCGGCAAGTCCTACACAACTAGCTCCTGTTTAATCCCCCAGGGTGGGAACACAGCAAGGGTACACGGTCGTAGCAGTGTGATGTAGGTAGCTTGCCTTTTTTTGTACCCAAAAGTCAAATGTTTCAATTTGTCTTTCTTCCTTTTTTTTTACTAAATTTTTTACGTCTTTTTACAGCAATGGTATGTGTTTGTATTGATAGGGTTTTCTAGTACCTAATAATTGAGCTAACTTTTTTTGTATAAAATTTTGGTAATCACACGCTCTCAACGCATCTTTGCACAAATTCAGAAATAAATATGTCACAGGTAGTTTTAATCACAGGTGGTTCGTCAGGTATTGGTAAAGCAGTAGGTATTTATCTAAAGGAAAAAGGCTTTATTGTTTATGGTACTAGTAGAAATCCATCTCGTTTTGACGCGTCTTTTCCTATAAAATTAGTTGCTTTAGATGTTACAGACAGCAAGAGTATCGTTTCTTGTGTTGCCGAAATTTTAAAAATTGAAGGACGCTTAGACGTATTAGTGAACAATGCCGGTGTGGGTATAACGGGTCCTATAGAAGAGACGCCAACTTCTGAAATAAATAAAGCATTTGCAACAAATGTTTACGGGCCTGTAGAAATGATTAACGCCGTAATACCTACGATGCGATCACAAAATCACGGAACCATTGTAAATATCTCATCAATAGCTGGGTATATGGGACTTCCGTATCGCGGCGTGTATTCTGCAACTAAAGGGGCTTTAGAGTTGTTGACAGAAGCTTATAGAATGGAAGTGAAACAGTTTGGGGTACGTATGACTAATGTTGCTCCTGGAGATTTTGCAACTAATATTGCTGCTGGAAGATATCATGCGCCAGAATTAGAAAACTCTCCTTATAAAAAAGACTATGGTAATACACTTAAAATGATGAATGAGCATGTAGATGCTGGTGAAGATCCTTTAGCTATGGCAAAGGTGATACATTCGATTATTATAAGTGATTCTCCAAAAATACATTATAAAGTAGGGGCGCCTCTTCAAAAATTTTCTATTGTTTTAAAAAGAATTTTACCTGATAAAATGTACGAGCGTATGTTAATGAAACACTATAAATTGTAGTATTTTTATTATGAAACGGTTTGGTGCACATTGTCTAAATACAATTACCCTCTTTCTAAAAATCGACTTTTAGTTTATGTAAATTAAATTGATAAGATTATTGGTTTTCGAGAGTACTCAAGCTGAAGTTACTTCTATTAAATCATCCTTTTAAAGTCGGATATCGTAAATCATTTTCTTACTTTTACTAAATATAAAATACAAATATTCCTATGAAATTTTTTATTGATACTGCAAACCTAGAGCAAATTAAAGAGGCACAAGACTTAGGTGTTTTAGATGGTGTAACTACAAATCCATCATTGATGGCAAAAGAAGGTATTACTGGCCATGATAATATTTTAAAGCACTATGTAAAGATTTGTGAAATTGTAGAAGGAGATGTTTCTGCAGAGGTTATATCTACAGATTTTGAAGGTATGGTCAGAGAAGGGGAGTTGCTAGCAGAATTGCACCCACAAATTGTTGTGAAAGTGCCTATGATTAAAGAAGGTATTAAAGCGATTAAGTATTTTAGTGATAACGGAATTCGCACCAACTGTACATTAGTTTTTTCTTCGGGTCAAGCCTTATTGGCTGCAAAAGCAGGAGCTACTTATGTGTCACCTTTTATAGGAAGACTTGATGATATCTCTACAGATGGATTAAATCTAATTGCAGAAATTAGATTAATCTATGATAACTATGGTTTTGAAACAGAAATACTAGCAGCGTCAGTGCGTCACACTATGCATGTTTTAGAATGTGCAAAAATAGGAGCAGATGTAATGACGGGACCTCTTTCGTCTATAGAAGGTTTATTAAAGCATCCATTAACAGATAGTGGTCTTGCTAAATTTTTAGAAGATTATAAAAAAGGGAATTAAGAGAAATATAAAATAGCGATATAAAAAAACACCAATTTTGTTATAACAGAATTGGTGTTTTTTTTATGAGTCGTTTATGATCTTGTGATGTAAAACGTAATAATCTTTGGTGAGTTTATTTTGATACGTCTTTACAGAACATCTTCAAAGCTTAAGTCTGTAATTGCTGCGCTAGCATTTTTTATTTTACCATTTTGATCGACTATGATCGTTTTTTCTGGAATATCAAGTATCAATACAGATTTTGCAGATTGTAAGTTGTCTAATTGGTATTCTGTTTTGTTATCTGTACTAATTGTATTTGAGATTCTCCTCCATTTTCTAAAGTTATCATCAGCGTTTATGGCAATAAAATCATACGCCGGATATTTAATTTTTAAATTATTAGCCTTGTCGTGTACTTCTTTGTAGTGTACAGCAGACTCATATGTCCAGAAATATATTACGGTAGGTTTTTCTAGTACTGCATGTAGTGTTTTTGTTTCGTTGTCAAGGTTTACAAGCTGAACGTCAGGTATTATATTGCCGGGTATTATTTTGATTGTTCTGTCAAGTATGTTCCGGATTTCATTGATGTTTGCTTGATTTGATGAAAAGCTCTTAAATTGGTTAAAAAGTTGTGTTGCTTTTTTTACATCTGTTGTGTGGAGTAGGTAATCAAGTGCACTGCGTCTTAATAGTTTATTGCGTAACGCTTCATTGTGAGTAAGGTTTTTTATTTCAAGCATTTTTGAAGATGCATGTGTAAAGTTTTTACGATTAAATGAATCTACGTTTTTATACTTATTAAAAGCTACATTGTTGTAGTAGTTGTCCATAAATCGATAGTAAGAGTAATGCGAACGCATAAGGTCGTTACCAAAATCAATTTCTTTTCTATGGTTTAAAAATGATACAGGTACTTGTTCTTGGATATCTGCATTGCCTCTCATTAAGTTTGCAGATATGTATAGTTCTTTCCACAAAAACATATCATAGGTAAGGTTTGCTTTGACAATTTGGTTAAATGCTGTTGAAGAATGATATGTGGTAGTTGAAAATTTTGCACATAATTTACTGTGTGCGTTATTAACAGAGTCGAGTTTTTTTTGATAATTTTTAGGTGATAATGTAAACCAGTTAGGAAGTCTTTCCTGAACTTTCTCATTATCTAAAAATATCTTCATTAAAAGATTGTTTTTTTCTGCTCCAATACCACTGTATCTAAGGGATTCGTCAAAATCTATTGTGTTTACATGTATAAGGATGCTATCGTTTTTGTTTAAATAAAAACGTTGATATTCTCTGTGTCTAAAGGTGTATAGTCCTTCTATTAATGAATCGTTTCTGTAAGAAAATCTATTGTTGTCATCTAGAGTTAAGGTGTCTATAACTATGTCGTTATGATAAAGAACGACATTGTTCCCTCTTGGGTTCTCTATTACTCCCGCAATGTAGGTTCCGTTCGCTTTTTTACCCACCTTATTATTACAAGAAAAAAGGCCGAATAAACAAATAAGAAAGAGTAATGATTTATACATGAGAATGATAGTTGACAAAATCAAAAATAGGGTTCTCAGTTCGTCATTTTTGTTAATACTAGGTTAAATAAAAACTTTAAAATACTTCTTGATTAAACCTGTTTATTCCATCACATATTTATATTACTTTTGCAAAAATTTTAAGCTATGTTATCAGTAAATAATTTATCGGTTCAGTTTGGTAAAAGAATACTCTTTGATGAGGTAAATACGCAGTTTGTAAAAGGAAATTGCTACGGAATCATTGGAGCAAATGGAGCAGGAAAATCTACCTTCCTTAATATTCTTGCAGGAAAAATGGATCCTACTTCAGGGCATGTTCATTTAGAGCCGGGTAAGCGTATGTCTGTGTTAGAACAAAATCACAACGCTTATGATGAGTTTATGGTGTTAGAGACTGTTGTGCGCGGTAACAAAGAGATGTTTAAAATTAAAACAGAGATTGATAAGTTATACGAGGATTATACAGACGAAAATGCAGAAAGAATAGGGGAGCTTCAAATTGTTTTTGAAGAGATGAATGGATGGAATGCAGATAGCGATGCAGCTTCTATGTTATCTAACCTTGGTATTGACGAAAGTTTACATTATTCTTTAATGGCAGACTTAGATGGTGTACAAAAAGTACGTGTGTTATTAGCTCAAGCTCTTTTTGGAAATCCAGATGTGCTAATTATGGATGAGCCAACCAATGACTTGGATTATGAAACCATCTCTTGGTTAGAGCATTTTTTAGCTAATTATGAAGAGTGTGTCATTGTCGTTTCTCACGATAGACACTTTTTAGATGCTGTATGTACACATATTAGTGATATAGATTTTAGTAAAATAAACCATTTTAGTGGTAACTATACTTTCTGGTATGAGAGTAGTCAGCTTGCAGCGAGACAGCGTGCACAGCAAAACAAAAAAGCAGAAGACAAGAAAAAAGAATTACAAGAATTTATCATGCGATTTAGCGCAAACGTAGCAAAATCTAAACAGGCTACGTCTCGTAAAAAAATGATTGATAAATTAAATATTGAAGATATAAAGCCTTCTAGTCGTCGTTATCCTGCGATTATTTTTGAACGTGATCGTGAAGCTGGTGACCAAATTTTAAACATTGAAGGACTTTCAGCAACTCAAGATGGCGAGACTTTATTTACGAATGTAGATATCAATTTGAGCAAAGGGGATAAAGTGGTTATTTATTCTAAAGATTCTAGAGCGGCAACTGCTTTTTATGAGATTATCAACAATAAACGAAATGCAGATTCTGGAGAGTACCAATGGGGTGTTACTACTAGTCAAAGTTATTTGCCTTTAGATAATCATTCTTTTTTTGAGAGCGATTTAAATCTAGTAGATTGGTTACGTCAGTATGCTACTACAGAAGAAGAAAGAGAAGAAGTTTTTATTAGAGGTTTCTTAGGAAAAATGATCTTTAGTGGAGAAGAAGCTCTAAAAAAATGTAATGTGCTTTCTGGAGGAGAAAAAGTGCGTTGTATGTTAAGTAGAATGATGATGATAAGAGCAAACGTTTTAATGCTTGACGAACCAACAAATCACTTAGATCTAGAATCTATTACAGCATTTAACAACTCATTAAAAAACTTTAAAGGGACTGTGTTATTTACAACACATGATCACGAGTTTGCACAAACTGTGGGTACTAGAATAATCGAACTTACACCAAAAGGAGTGATTGATAGATATATGACTTTTGATGAATATATGAATGATAAGAAAATTAAGGAGCAGCGAGATGCTATGTATTCTTAAACATTAGTTTTAATACTATAAAAGGGTGTCGTTTATACAACGACACCCTTTTTTATTTCCTGAAATACTTGATTTAAGATAAATAAAAGGTAGCTTCTAATTATTCTTTTTCTTTTATCTCTGTTAGATACTCATCAATCATCACTTTTGCGCGGTCTAGTTCTTCTTGCCTGATAAATAATCGTACTTGATTGGGTACACCTACGGCAAAACCACTAGTAATACCGCTTTGATGATCATCTTTAATAATCGGTAGAATATCCATATCCAATAAGCGTGCTTTTAGCCCATTAGCAATCATTGCAGGCCCTGTATATATGCGTACTGTTTGTTCTTGCTTGTCCATAATTTTTAATTTTGTCTTAAATTTACTACGGAAATGTACTAAAAACAAAGATTTAACATATTAATAATTAAATGGGCCAAGTGTCAAATAAAACACTACGATTTGCGTTTTGGTTAGGTATTTACTTACTTTTATACACAAAAATATGATTATGAAATTGATACAGAAATACTTTATAGCATTCACACTCGTGTTATTTACAGTAGGAGCAACATCCCAAAGCTTAACAAAAGCTAATCCTGTTGTTACTAAAGATTATAATGGAACAATGTTTTCTTCAGAAAAATCTCTAGTGGATAATCTAGCTTTGTCAGATTCATTCTCATATACAGATTCTCTTTATTCTAAGCCTAACTTAGCCTCTTTAACTTCAAAAGCTAGCTATACGGTTTTTGTAGCACCAGATTCATTTTTTGATGATATGAAAGATGAAGATCGTGATGCTTTTTTAGCTATGACTAATGAAAGTGAACAAAAAGAAGTTTTAGGAATGTTTATAGTTCCAGGTAGAATAGATAAAAGGTCTATGAAGCACGAAATAGAAAAAAGAAATGGAGAGCCTTTATACCTTAAAACATTAAGCGGTAAAAACCTAGGAGTAAAATTGGTGCGTAAAAACTTAATTTTATTTGATGGAGAGAGTCAAGTTAAGATTAAAGAGTCAGATTTCTATCACTCAAAAGGATTTTTCCATATAGTTGAAGGTTATTTTATTTCAGAAGAAGAATAGCTTAGGTTCTTAAAAATGGTAGCGTAAAATAAAAAGTCCCAATTCAAAACTCTGAATTGGGACTTTTTGTATTGTAAACTAAATGTGTTGTTAATTCTAAATGGTGTGTTTTTAAATGCACATCAGTTAGTTGTTTTTAACGCAATGAAGCTCCAAAATCTTTTTCAAACCTCATTTGAAGCTTGTTCATTATTTTGTCAATTTGTTTATCTGTCAAGGTCTTTTTCTCGTCTTGTAGTGTAAAACTCAACGCATACGACTTTTTACCTTCTGGAAGATTTCCTCCTGTATATACATCAAAAAGACTTACTTCTTTTAATAAAGACTTTTCTGTTTGATATGCCGTATTTTTAAGATCTGCAAATGTTACATTCTCATCTAATAGTAAGGCAAAATCACGTTTTACTTGTGGAAACTTAGGAATAGATTTAAGTTTAAACGTCTTTTTAGCTAAAGCTTCTAGAACTGCATCCCATTTAAAGTCTGCGTAGACCATTTCACTATCAAGACCAAAAGCTTTGGTTACTTTTTTTCTAAGCACTCCTAGTTCGACAAGTGTCACTTTATTTGAGTTTATAGTAATACCTTCAGCAAATAAATCATTTTTTAAAACTCCTTCTTTAGTGTCTACAATGCCTAAGTGCTCAAATATTGCAGAGACAATTCCTTTTATGTAAAAGAATCCAGAAGTTTCTGAAGGACTGTTCCAGTTTTCTGTTGCTTTTTTACCTGTAATCAATACAGATAAGTGTTTGCGTTCTTCACGGCCACTAGAATAATTGTGATAGGTTTTACCAAATTCAAACAATTTTAAATCAGGCATTTTTCTATTGCTATTGTAAGCGGCTACTTCTAGAGCACTAAAAAGCATAGATTGACGCATTATTGCTAGGTCATTACTAAGAGGGTTCAACATAGTCACAGAGTGTTCTTCTTTTAAATTCTCAGAAAGAGAAAGGTATTTAGAAGTAGTCAATGAGTTGTTGAGCATCTCATTAAAACCAAGTGCTGCTAGTTGGTTTCCTATTACATTGCGTATTTCATAATCTTCTATAGGTAATTTTCCAGAAATAGAAGCATTAAGTTTTTGCGTAAAATTAATATTGTTATAACCGTATACTCTTAGTATTTCTTCTATAACATCTGCTTCACGGGTAACATCATTTCTATAAGCAGGAATGGTCATTCCAATGCCTGTTTCTGTTACGTTATTCACTTTAATATCAAGAGAAGTAAGGATGCTTTTAATTGTTTCCTTAGATATTTCTTCGCCTATTAATTTTGTTGTATTATCAAAATTTAAAAAGACCTGGTGGTCATTTATTTTTTTAGGATATACATCAGTTATGTCACTAGTAATTTGACCACCAGCAATATCACAAATCATGATTGCTGCTACCCTAAGTGCGTAATCTGTAGTGTGTGGGTCAATACCACGTTCAAAACGGAAAGAAGCATCTGTATTAAGTCCGTGGCGTTTTGCAGTTTTTCTTACGCTTACGGGATTAAAATAGGCACTTTCTAAAAATATAGCGCTTGTGTTTTCTGTTACACCGCTATCACTGCCACCAAATACTCCAGCAATACATAAAGGCTTATCTGCATCACAGATCATTAAGTCTTCTGCGTCTAATTCACGTACAACACCGTCTAGTGTTGTAAATGAAGTTCCAGCATCAACTGTTTTTACATTTATTTGTTGTCCAGAAATTTTACTTGCGTCAAAAGCATGTAACGGTTGCCCTAAATCATGTAACACATAATTAGTGATATCTACTACATTGTTTAATGGCGTGAGGCCAATAGCTTTTAGTCTATTTTGTAACCAACTAGGTGAAGGTTTTACTGTAATTCCAGATATGGTAACACCACAATAGCGAGGTGCTAGTTTTTTATCTTCTACATTAACTTCAATCTTTAATGTTCTATTTTCTACATTAAATTTTGAGGTAGAAGGTGTAATTAACTCTAATGAAACTTCGTTTTGTAATAATCCTGCTTTTAAATCTCTAGCTACGCCCCAGTGGCTCATAGCATCAGCACGGTTAGGGGTAAGGCCAATTTCAAAAACCAGATCGTTTTCTACATCAACAACATCAGACACAAGAGTTCCAGGTGTTAAAGAAGGATCTAAAACTAAAATTCCGTCATGGCTTTTACCTAAACCAAGCTCATCTTCGGCACATATCATACCCATGCTTACTTCGCCACGAATCTTACCTTTTTTGATTTTCCATGGTTTCCCCTCCTCATCGTATAGGGTGGTGCCTACGGTTGCAACAGGTACTTTTTGCCCTGCAGCCACATTAGGTGCACCACAAACAATTTGTACAGGCTCACCTGCACCTAAATCTACGGTGGTAACTTTTAGTTTATCTGCATTATTATGCTGTACGCAAGTTAAAACGTGGCCTACAATTACGCCTTCTAAACCGCCTTTTACGGAAGAAAAAGACTCGATACCTTCTACTTCTAAACCTAGGTCTGTTAGTAGTTCGCCGGTTTTTTCTGCCTCCCAGTCGAGGTTAATGAATTGTTTAAGCCAATTATAAGAAATCTTCATGATGGATTGTTATAGCCTGCAAAGATAACATTAATCCTTTTTTTTTGTAAGTATATTTAAAAACGATTGTCTAAGATTTTTTAACAATTGAAATATGAAATACTTAGCGCCTGTTATAATTGTTCTATTGATGGTTTCTTGCCAAAAGAATACAGATCTAAAACCAAATGAAGGAAAGTGGAGAGCGACACTAGATTTAGGTGATGGAAATATATTGCCTTTTTTATTAGATTATCATGCAGATAATACCTTTACTGTTTATAATGCTAAAGAAGAAATAGAAGTTACAGAAATCACGATAATTAAAGATTCTATTATAATTAAGATGCCTGTTTATGAAGGGGTTTTAAAAGGGGTATTTACAGAAAACACAATATCTGGGAGTTTTATTAAACCTAATTTGAACAGAATAGTTCCATTTTCAATGCAAAAAGTGAATGCGGAACGTTTTACTACTAATAGGCCTGCAACAACAGAGGTTCAAGGGAATTGGGAAACTATTTTTAGTCCCGAGTCTAGTAAGAATAAATACATTGCAAAAGGGGTTTTTGAGCAAGAAGGCGGCAAGGTTACCGGGACGTTTAGAACAACAACGGGTGATTATAGATATCTTGAAGGTGTAGTTGAGGGAGATTCATTGAAGCTTTCTACCTTTGATGGAGCTCATGCTTTTTTGTTTAAAGCGGTTGTCAACGATTCAGTTATGAATGGGATGTTTTACAGCGGTAATCATTGGAGCGAACCTTTTACTGCCAAGAAAAACGTGAATTACTCACTTCCGGCAGGAGATTCATTAACTTTTTTAAAAGAGGGATATGATGCCTTTTCGTTTCGTTTTCCAGATACAGAAGGGCAGATGGTTTCTTTAGAAGACGAAATATTTGATGATAAAGTTGTCATTGTACAACTTATGGGGTCTTGGTGTCCTAATTGTCTAGACGAAACAAAGTTTTATACCAAGTATTATAATGATAATAAAAAGAAAAATATTGAATTTGTAGCTCTAGCTTTTGAGTATGCTCCTACAAAAGATAAAGCGATAGCGTCTATAAATAGATTGAAAAAAAGAATAGAAGTGCCATATCCTATATTACTCGCACAACACGGAAGTGTGAGTAAAAAGTTAGCTCAAGAAAAATTACCAATGTTAAATCATGTTTTATCTTATCCTACCACCATTATTATTGATAAAAAAAAGCAAGTCAGAAAAATTCATACGGGTTTTAATGGACCAGCAACAGGAGGAGCATATACAACGTTTGTAGAAGAGTTTGATTCTTTTGTAGGCAAACTACTTTTAGAGTAGTTTTTTATCGAAAAGTGATAAATGTTTTAGAAAAAAAATGAATCCAACCTTTTAGTTATTGATTAGAATATTTATATTGCTAGCACTAACAAAAACTAATGGAAAACAAAATTAAATATGAAATGGAGTTTGTGATCTACGTATCACCAGCAATGCTGTATAACTACATTTCTACACCTTCTGGATTAAGTGAGTGGTATGCTGATAACGTTAATTCTCGCGGCGAATTCTTTACATTTATATGGGAAGGTAGCGAAGAGAAAGCAAAACTACTGAGTAAGAAAAGTCCGCACAGAATTAAATTTCAATGGATGGAAGATGAAGATACAGAGTACTTCTTTGAACTCCGTATTCAAGTAGATGAAATCACAAAAGATGTTTCGCTAATGATTATTGATTTTGCCGAAGAAGATGAGGTGGAAGAAGGAAAATTATTATGGGAAAATATGATTGGAAATCTAAAACAGATTTTAGGATCAAAATAATATATTAACAAATTAATAGATACTTGTATCTTTACACCGTCTTATAAAAATAAGACGGTTTTTTTATGATAAACTTAAACGGAACACTTGTTAAAAAATCGGAAGCAACCATTGCTATAACTAATAGAGGGATGCAATTTGGTGATGCTTTATTTGAAACGCTTAAAATTTCGGCAGGAAAAATACTTTTCTGGGAAGATCATTATTTTAGACTAATGGCGTCAATGCGAATATTGCGCATGGAAATCCCGCAAACATTTACTCTAGAGTTTTTAGAGACCGAAATTTTAAAAACATTAGACTTAGAGCAAGCAACAACGTATCGTGTTAAGTTGTTAGTTTGGCGTGATGCAGAAGGAAAATATACACCATCAGACAATGAAATAGGGTATAGTATTTCTTCTGAAATATTAGATACACCATTTTACACGCTTAATGAAGATCCTTATGAGGTAGAGCTTTATAAAGATCATTATGTTATGTCTTCTTTGTTGTCTACTTTAAAAACGACAAATAAGGTGATTAATGTGGTAGGGAGTATTTGGGCAAAAGAAAATGATTATCAAAACTGTTTAATGCTTAATGATAAAAAACAAGTTATTGAAGCTCTAAATGGCAACTTGTTTTTAGTGAAAAATGGCCGTATTAAAACGCCGCCATTAGCAGATGGTTGCCTAAAAGGAATTATTAGAAAGCAAATTTTAGCCATACTTACCGCTGTGCCAGATTACATTATTGAAGAAGCTTCAATTTCTCCTTTTGAACTTCAAAAAGCAGATGAGTTATTTGTAACAAATGTGATTACAGGAATTCAGCCTATAACTAAATATCGTAAAAAAGAGTATGATAATACCGTGGCTAAAGAGTTGTTAGGTAAGTTGAATGCTAAGGCAAGGTTTCAGTAATAAAAAGATTGTCTAATCTAAACTTACGCGAGTTAAAAGCGAATATATAAACTGTTCGGCTAAGATTTAGATGCCTATTTGTAACCCTTTAAACACTAAAAAAAACTACTCATATTGTAGTTCATTTATGCTTGAGATAGTAGCAGTTGTCTAAGACGAGTAGATTAAAAGCAGTGTAATTTAACAGGCAACGTAAACACCCTATTTAGGGTTTTAATTGCTTTTGTTTTGATTAAAATGCTAATTGTAATTAGGGTTTTCAGGTGCGTTAGACCAAATTAGATAGTTTCCACCAAACTCGATCATTTTCTTTTTCCAGTAATCATTATTAGAATTACCTATTATAGCTTCTTTATCTTCGTTTGAAACTACTTTCCAGCTATTAAGAGATAGTTCTTCTTCTAGTTGCTCATTTGCCCAACCAGAATAGCCTAGAAAAAAACGTATTTGTTTTTCGGTAAGTGTATCGTTTTTTAGGAGTTCAATAATAGCATTAAAATCGCCTCCCCAATAAATACCATTAGAAATTTCGACACTATTAGGAATCAGTTCTGGAATGGTATGAATAAAGTATAGGTTGTCTTGTTCTACAGGACCACCGTTGTACACGGTAAGTGAAGAACTTACTTCTGGAACAAAATCTTTTAATTTATAATCTAAAGGTTTATTCAGGATAAAGCCTACAGATCCATTTATTTGGTTGTATTCTGCTAGTAATACGACAGATCTATTAAAAGAGACATCACCCATAATAGAGGGTTCTGCTACTAATAAGTGGCCTTTTTTTGGTTTTAGTGAAATCATTGGTTAGTTGTTGTTATTTTAAAACTAATAAATAAATTTAACATACCAAAATACTAGCCTGATAGAGTTGAAATATAGCAAAAAAAAAGCCTGCTTAGAACAAGCAGGCTTTTACATAATCTTTAAGATAGATTAGTTTACAGAGCTCTGTAAATCTGATCCAGCTTTGAACTTCACTACGTTTTTAGCAGCGATTTTGATTGTCTTACCAGTTTGAGGGTTTCTACCTTCTCTGGCAGCTCTTTTAGTTACTGACCAAGATCCGAATCCTACTAAAGAAACTCTGTTTCCTTTTTTCAAAGAACCTTCTACGTTTCCTAAGAATGACTCTAATGCTTTTTTAGCTGCTGCTTTTGTTACTCCAGCGTCTTCCGCCATTGCATCGATTAAATCTGATTTGTTCATAATTTTGTTTGAATTAAATTTCTGTTAAACATTGATTAATTTACATAACAAATATAGTAGGATACATTGGTAGCACAAGCAATGACGGGGGAAATCCTGTGTATTGTTAATAACTAAGGGGGTTATTAACAACAAAAGGGCGTTTTTGTATATTTTTTGATGAAATCAGCATTGATGGGGGTTCATGACATTTTTGCGTTTTCAGAAAAATCGTTTCCATTTAGTAAAGAAACGATGTCCATTTTTCGTTTTCCAGGCAATTGCATTTCTTTAATAAGAACATAGCCATTTATGACAGCTACTTTCATTGTTTTTTTTGTTGTAAAAATGTGCCCAATGTTTTGTTTGTGTGAATCTGCTTCAAACTCTGCGGCATAAATTTTCACTTTATTGGTTTGGTCATCTTGTGTCAATTGGCACCAAGCTACTGGATAAGGGGATAAACCTCTAATGAGTGCGACAATTTTTTCTCCAGGTTGCGACCAGTCTATTTTCATGTTTTCTGGTGTCAGCTTTGGAGCGTCTTTTAATACACCTTCTAGTGGTTGCGGAAAAGTCTCTACGTTGCCTTGGGCTATTGTATCTACAGTTTTTAAAACTAATTCACTCCCTAGATCCATTAAGGTGTCGTGTAAGCTTCCAACGGTTTCATTTTCTTTAATGGCAACAGAAGATTTCAGTAATATGGCACCTGTATCTATTTTTTCATCAATAAAAAATGTAGTGACACCTGTTTCTTTTTCACCATTAATAATTGCCCAGTTAATAGGGGCAGCACCTCTGTATTGTGGCAATAGGGATGCGTGTAGGTTAAAAGTACCATGCTCTGGCATCGACCAAACCACTTTTGGTAACATTCTAAATGCTACAATTATTTGAAGATTGGCTTGTAAAGCTTTAAGTGATGCTAAAAAATCTTCATTCTTTAAGTTTGTAGGTTGTAAAACAGGTAGACCTTGGCTTAGTGCATATTCTTTTACGGCAGAGTGTTTTAGTTTTCTACCACGCCCTGCGGGTCTATCTGGAGCTGTAATAACCCCCACAATCGTATGTTTTGCTTCTATAAGTGATTTTAAAATTCCTACAGCAAAATCTGGAGTACCTAAAAAAACTATTCTTAAATCTTTATTCATCTTAATATGTGTTGAAGTTTAACGTCGTGAAACGCAGCTTGTTTTTGTCCCGTAGTTCTGGGAGTTTTTCTTTCTGAAATTATAATGCCTAAGTATATATTATACTATAAAATACAGATTTTTTGCATCAATGCCTATAATACCTTGCTCTGATAATAATCGTAATACGTTTAATATTTTAGATGCAGCAAAAGTAAGATTTTCTGTGAGTTCTCTAGAAGATTTATTACTTAGCTCTAATTCATTTAAAATTGCTTTTTTTATAAGTAGTATTTCGGTCTTAGTAGTGGTTGTTTTTTGCATAGTGCAAACAGAACAAATGCCACAGGCGGTTGCGGTAGTTTCTCCAAAATAGGTGACTAGCTGTACACTTTTACATGTTTCTGTGTTTGTTACATATTTTAAAACAGCGGCAACTTGAGCTTTCTTTTTGTCATTAAGTGCTTTGGCTTCGCGAGATATTACGTTTATTGATTTGTCATCTTCACGCGGAACTAAAAATGTAATCGAAGCGTCTGTTTGTTGTAGTGTAACGGTACACAATCCTTGCGCTTCCATTTTTTGTAATGTAGCTTCAATTACCGGTATGGATTGCCCTGTTTTAGACTGTACAAAATCTAGATTAACCTGAGTGGGCGAATCAAACACACCACCATAAATTCTAAGTATCGTTTTTCCTATCACAGATGCGAGTGGGTCTCCCGAAAAATAATCTAAAACAATGTCATTATGAGCGGTAAAATGCAAGGTAGATTTACGTCCAAACTCTTTAGATAGTTGTAATATACCTAGTCTATCAAGTGCCTGTAGACCGTTATATGTTATTAATGTATTTAATTGATATGTTTTACAGAACTTGGCAAAGCCGAAACTGTGTTTTGTATTAGTGCCTTCGCCGTATGAAATTTGAAAATAGTTATTGAGTTTTCTATAAATGAGTTTTAAATCATTTACAGAAGCTAAAGAATCAACATGTTGTTTTTTTACTATGGTTTTGTCATATGTGTTATAAATGAGTACTGCTTGTGCATATTTACCATCTCTACCAGCTCTTCCGGCTTCTTGAAAATAACTTTCTAGACTCTCTGCGAGTTGAGTATGGATTACAAACCTAACATTAGGGTGGTCAATACCCATTCCAAAGGCGTTTGTAGCGACCATAATTGGAGTGATTTCTGCTTTCCAATCTTCAAGTTTCTTTTCTTTTTCTTTAGGAGTTAGGCCTCCGTGAAAAAACTGACTTCTAAAACCTAGGCTGTTAAGCTCTTCACTTAATTGAACGGTTCCTTTTCTATTTCTTATATAGATTATTGTATTACCCGTATTGTTTTTTAATAACTGTTCTATGCGATAAAGTTTATCATCTTCTTGTAAAACTTGATATGCAATGTTATTTCTAACAAAAGATTTTTTAAAAATGGCTGGAAGTTCCATTTTTAACTCGGCGATTGTATCTTTAAGTACTTCTGGAGTTGCTGTTGCTGTTAGTGCTATTACTGGAGCAAGTGGACATAACTCTCTTAAAATGGTGATGTTTTTGTAGGCAGGTCTAAAATCATTTCCCCATTGCGAGATACAGTGAGCCTCATCAATGGCGATACAGTTTACAGGCATTTGTTTAATGGCGTTCTGTACCGTTTCTTGTTGTAATCTTTCTGGAGAGAGGTATAAAAATTTATAATTTCCGTGTTTTGCATTATCAAGTGTGGTCATCAAATTAGCAAAAGATAAACCTCCAGTGATAGATAAAGCCCTGATGCCTTTGCTTTTTAAACCAGTAACTTGATCGTTCATTAAAGCTACTAAAGGAGAAACGACAATACAAATGCCATCCATTGCTAAAGCAGGTACTTGAAAACATACCGATTTTCCACCTCCGGTAGGGAGTAGGGCAACCGTATCTCGACCATCCATAACAGATTGGATAATATCCAATTGTAAGGGTCTAAAAGACGAAAACCCCCAATACTGTTTTAGTATGTCGTTTGGGTTTTTCAAATATGTGTATTGATGGTTTTTAAAAGAAATTCAGTACGATCTTCAATAGATCCGTAGGGTACCTCGATCACATCATAACCAAACTGTTTGTACCCTTTTTTTAAGTAGTTGTAAATGCGCTGTCCTTGCTCAAAGGTTTCATATCTTTCATTATCGTTTACATGTATATCTTTCCAGGGCGGTAGTAAAAAAACTAGATCGTATCTGTGGTCAAAAATAGTTTGTGCAAAACTGTGTGGATAATGAGAACCTATATAATCCATATATGCGGTAACGTCGGGCATTCCGCGGTCGTAAAAAAGTAAGTCCGTTTTGTTGTTTTCGGCTTCTTTGTATTGCTCGTATCTACCCTCTAACAGTTTTTTGCTAAACAATAATGGATCTGTTAAAAATAACTGCTCTATTCCTTTAGCTTGAGCTTCAAGAATTACTTGTCTAGATATTTCTTCTTGACAATCATATCCTTTTGATGATAAGTGGTTTATGAGTGTGGTTTTCCCTGTAGAAGGACCACCTGCAAGTACGATTCTTTTAGTTGTTTGCTTCAAGCCTAAGTCTTGTTTTTTAATTACGTATTTCAGAAATATAATCACTTTGTTACAAGTCATTAAAATTTCAGAAGTAAGGGTTTAAGATACAAAGTACGTGAATATTTATGAAATGTAATCCATCTTCTATTTGCCTTTTATTTTTTTCAATTTCGAAATCATTTTTAAAGGCTGTATCTTTGTGATTCAAATAGATTTATAACCCTATGGCAGACCAAAAAAAAACTGAAGAATTTTACGCAAGATTAAAAGAGCAGTTGGAGCAGTATACAAGCTGGCCAGCCCCATATTTGTACAAGTTTATTGTGCCAGCAAGTAATGAGAAAATTGCAGAAATTGAAGTGATTTTTGATGGTCTTGATGCAAAAATCACAACCCGTGATAGCTCTAAAGGGACCTATACAAGTGTATCGATCTCTGTAGATATGGAATCTCCAGATGCTGTAATAGAAAAATACCTTGAAGTTTCCAATATTGAAGGAGTTATCTCGTTATAATTGTGTATTTTGCGTAATGAATACCAATTACACTTCTTTTTAAGTACAATTACTTCCAATAAATATTTTACACATTGATATATAATTTAGAATACAATACCGAGCGTCCTAAGCTCAATATACCTGATTATGGTCGTCATATTCAAAAAATGGTAGACCATGCGGTTAGCATAGAAGATGCAGAAGAGCGAAATAAAATGGCTAAGGGTATTATAGCAGTGATGGGTAATTTAAACCCACATTTACGTGATGTACCAGATTTTCAGCATATGTTATGGGATCAGCTTTTTATCATTTCAGATTTTAAGTTAGATGTAGAGTCACCTTATGAAATTTTAACTCGTGAAGCACTGAATGAACGTCCAGAACCTCTTGAGTATCCTCAAAATTTTCCTAAATACCGCTTTTATGGAAACAATATCAAAAAAATGATAGATGTTGCTGTGAGTTGGGAAGATGGAGAAAAAAAAGACGGACTTGTTTTAACGATTGCAAACCACATGAAAAAATGTTTCTTAAATTGGAACAAAGATACTGTGGATGATGATGTGATTTTTGCTCATTTATATGAACTTTCTGAAGGGAAATTAAACCTAAAAGGAAGTGACGAAAAACTAAGTGATTCAGGAAAGTTGATGCAGCACAGAAAACGTTATAACACTTCTAATAATAAAAAGAATAACAATAATAACAGTAGAAGTAACAACAACCGAACTAATAATCGTAAACGCTACTAAACTTATTTATGGGAACTTTTCAGATTGAAGGAGGACACAGACTAAAAGGTGAGATTCATCCACAGGGTGCAAAAAATGAAGCACTTCAAATATTATGTGCCGTACTACTTACACCAGAAAAAGTAATTATCGAAAACATTCCAGATATTAGGGATGTCAATAAGTTAATTGGAATTTTAGGCAACTTAGGCGTAAAGATTCAAAAACTTGGTAAAGGTAAATTTGCTTTTATTGCAGATGATATTAATCTTGACTACTTAGAGTCTGAACTTTTTAAAGAAGAAGGAAGTTCTCTAAGAGGTTCAATAATGATTGTTGGGCCTTTATTAGCTCGTTTTGGTAAAGGATACATTCCAAGACCTGGAGGAGATAAAATAGGGAGACGTAGGTTAGATACTCACTTTGAAGGTTTTATTAATCTTGGTGCTACTTTTAGATATAATAAAGAAGAACGTTTTTATGGCGTAGAGGCTCCTAATGGTTTAAAAGGGGCTTATATGTTGTTAGATCAAGCTTCTGTTACAGGAACAGCTAATATTGTTATGGCTGCTGTACTTGCAGAAGGAACTACTACTATTTATAATGCAGCTTGTGAACCTTACTTACAACAGCTTTGTAAAATGTTAAACTCTATGGGAGCAGACATTAAAGGTGTGGGGTCTAATATGTTAATTATTGATGGTGTAAAAGAATTAGGAGGTTGTACGCATCGTATTCTACCAGATATGATTGAGATAGGAAGTTGGATTGGTCTTGCGGCTATGACAAGAAGTGAACTTACAATTAAAAATGTGAGTTGGGAAAATCTTGGTTTAATTCCTGATACCTTTAGAAAACTAGGTATAACTCTAGAGAAAAAAGGCGATGATATTTACATTCCTTCTCAAGAGCATTATGAAATACAAGGCTATATTGATGGTTCTACCTTAACCGTAGCAGATGCACCTTGGCCTGGTTTTACGCCAGACTTATTAAGTATTGTATTGGTTGTTTGTACTCAAGCAAAAGGGAGTGTGCTTATTCATCAAAAAATGTTTGAGAGTCGCTTGTTTTTTGTAGATAAGCTAATTGATATGGGCGCACGTATTATTTTATGTGACCCACACAGAGCAACAGTAATTGGTCACGATTTTACTTCAGATTTAAAAGCGACCACAATGGTGTCTCCAGATATTAGAGCGGGTATCTCATTGCTTATTGCGGCATTATCTGCAAAAGGAACGAGTACCATCCATAATATAGAACAAATAGATCGTGGATATGAAAATATCGACGAGCGTCTAAGAGCAATAGGAGCGAAGATTACTCGATTAGATTCATAGAAACTTACTCTTAAATAAAAAAAATCCCAAATCTTCATTGAAGGTTTGGGATTTTTTTATTGGCTTAGTATTTAAGCTTAGATTTATCTATTTTTATTAATCTCGTCTTGTAGTTTACGACGTATTTGCTGAATTTCTTCTAATTTTTTAGAACGGTGTGCTTCAAACTCAGACTCTGTTTCTGCAAGCTTTATGTTTGCTTCTTTGGTAATAGCATTACTGTTTTTAAACTTAAAGATAAAAAAGGCTAGTGCAAGAATAAGTCCGCCAATAATACTCCACATTATGGTATTATATGTAGCTTTTTTTACAAGGCTTCCAAAAAAACTAATACCATCTTCTTTTTCTTTAGAAACAGCTAAATCTGCATTGGTATTAGATAGCGTATTTTCTAATTGTGAAATTTGTGCTTTCTGCTCATCAATTTTATTTTGTGAAGCTAAGATGGTTTGTTCTAATTTATCTATGGAATCTGACACGTTTTTACGTAAAACGATCAATTTTGATTTTGGAATTACTTTAAACTCTTGATAACTATTTGAGCCATCAACGACGTCAATAAATTGGTTTTTAATGCTATTATTATTTTCAGTGTTAGATTGTGCTAAAACATTGAAAGTGAGTAGGGATAGTAATGATAATGATAATATTTTTTTCATAGTGCAAAAGTAAGTTTGTCTAGTTTAAAACAAAAGAACTAAGCAAAAATTATTTCTGTAATGTTAAAGTTTAATTAACATTACAATTTACGATGCTAATGCTTCTTTGTAAACTTTTAAACAACGTTCTCTAGCCTCTTTATGATCTACCATTTTATTTGGGTATTTGTCCGTTTCAAATTCTGGTATCCATTTTCTAATATATGTTTTATCCTTGTCAAACTTGTCTACTTGTGTTATTGGGTTAAATATTCTGAAATATGGAGCAGCATCTACACCGCTACCTGCTGCCCATTGCCAGTTACCTACGTTGCTAGACTGTTCATAATCTAAAAGTTTCTCTGCAAAATAAGCTTCGCCCCATCTCCAATCTATTAATAAATGTTTGCATAAAAAACTAGCAACAAGCATGCGTACTCTATTATGCATATAGCCCGTTTTATTTAGCTCTCGCATTCCTGCATCGACAAGTAAATATCCGGTTTCTCCTTTTTTCCATTTTTCAAATTCTTCTTCATTGTTTCGCCAAGTAATACGGTCATATTTACTTCTAAAAGCGTTATGCTGCGTTTTAGGAAAATGCCAAAGTATTTGCATGAAAAATTCGCGCCAAATCAGCTCATTCATAAAAGTTTCATTCTTTTCTGAAATCGCCTTACGCATCATTTTACGAACACTCACGGTTCCAAAACGAAGATGAGGTCCTAGATGAGAAGTACCGTCTACTGCCGGAAAATTTCTTGTGTTCTCATACTCTTGAATTAAAGTAGGCCTAACATCATAACTCGGGACTTCAATGCTAGATTTTGTAAAACCAATGTCACTTAATGATAGGTTAGGCAACCTACTATGCTCAATAAGCGCGTCTAGATGCTGACTCGTGTAATGTATTTTTAAATGTTTGTCTTCATTAAATGCAGCTTTCCATTTATTTTTATAAGGTGTGTACACAACATATGGATCGCCATTGTCTTTTACAACTTCATTTTTTTCAAAAATTACTTGATCTTTAAAAGTGTAAAAATCAATGTCTTTTTGCGCTAAAAAGGTTTTAATTTCTTCATCACGATCTTGAGCATATACTTCATAATCGTGATTTGTGATGACATTTTGAACATCAAAATCTTTAATGAGTTGTTTGTAAATGTCAAGTGGTTTGCCTTGATACATTGCGAGACTGCTCCCTTTTTCTTGCAATGCATCTCGCATTTTTTGCAACGTATTAAAGATAAATGTAACACGAGCGTCATCTTTAGGCAATTCATTTAATATTTCAGAATCAAAAATGAAAATAGGGAGCACAGGATATTTACCGTGCAAAGCTTTAAAAAAGCCTAGATTATCATCCAATCTTAAATCTCTCCTGAACCAAAATACATTTACTTTATCTGTCATATTAATGATACTATTATTAAAAGGAAGTCAAATTGAGCTTGTCGAAGATTTTCAAAAGAAATTAATTATTTTCCTTCAGCAGACTCAGCATGACTGTTGTGTTTGTTTACTATACGTTTACCTAAAATAGCTATTTTGTTTGTAAGGTAGACAAACCTCCATCAACACCAATAACTTGTCCTGTGATCCATGACGAATTATCACTTAATAAAAATTGAGCTATAGCTGCAATATCATCTACAGACCCCACTCTTTTAAGCGGGTGTTTATCACTTATTTTTTTCTTTTTTTCTTCTGTAGAAAGTAACTTTGATACGAGAGGGGTGTCTGTGAGTGAAGGTGCAATCACATTTACTCTAATCTTTGGCGCATACTCTGAGCCAAGTGCTTTTGCAAAACCTTCTAAAGCTCCTTTTGCAGCAGCTATAGATGTATGGTAGGGCATACCAATTTTAACCGCTACCGTGCTAAAAAACACTAAACTTGCTTGATCCGATTTTTTTAGTTTTGGTAGTAATGCTTTTACTACTTTGACAAGGCTGAAAAAATTAAGCATCATATCTTTTTCAAAATCTACAACTTGTAAAGCTGTAAATGGTTTTAGATTAATACTACCAGGACAATACACTAATCCGTCTAGTTTTTCAGGTAAATTTATAGTAGTTATATCGTCTTTGTTTACATCAAAAGTATAATGTGTTATTGTTTCTGAAATGTGCTCTTTTGTTCTACTTGCTATGTGTACATTGTGTGTGTCACTTAGCTTATTTGCAAGTGCTTGGCCTATTCCGTAAGAACCACCAATAAGAAGTATGTTTTTCATTTATTTAAATTTTCCGAAGAGTTCATTAAGCTTATTTGTTCGATATTCAAATATCTCGTCAAGTTTTGGCTTTACGATAAAGGGGTGAATTAGTTGACCTAACCAACCCATAGGAACTTTATAGTCAATAATATCTTCCATCTCTACACCATTATCAATCTCTTTGATAAAATGTTTGTGATGCCAAAGCGCGTAAGGCCCAAAACGTTGTTCATCTACAAAATATTCTCCCTCTTTTACATGAGTGATTTCGGTAACCCATTTTGTTTTAATTCCTAATAAAGGAGTAACAATATATTGAATTATTTGACCAGCAAACATCGGTCTATCTGCTCCCGATAGTATGATGAATCCCATATAATCTGGAGTTATTGTAGCTAGATTTTTAGGATTTGAAAGGAAATCCCAAGCCTCTTGTTTTGTGATGGGTAATTTTTGTTTTGAATGTTTTCTGTAAATCCTCATATAATGCTGTTGTCTATGTGTCAAAAGTAGATAATGTTTAATGATTTCTAATAAAGATTAAACAATAATTAACATTGTGGTGTTGATTACAAGATTGTTTAGTAAAATAAGAGTGACTTATATGTTCAGTTTTTAAGAATTAATTAACTCAAATAAAGATTTGAATTAATATTTTCGTAACCATCAAACATAAAACACAAACCATGAAAAAATTAATGTTATTTATTGCGGCAGTTGCAATGACTGCGGGAGTTTCTGCACAAATTGAAACACCAGCACCTAGTCCTCTTCAAAAAATAGAACAAAAAGTCGGTCTTACAGATGTGACTGTAGAGTATTCTAGACCATCAAAAAAAGGAAGAACTATTTTTGGAGATTTAGTACCTTATGGTAAAGTATGGCGTACAGGAGCTAACGCTAATACTACAATTTCTTTTAGTGAAGCTGTAATGATTGGGGGAAAAGAAGTAAAAGCAGGTACGTATGCTATTTATTCAAAACCAAATGCAACAAATTGGGAAATATACTTATATACAGACAGTGATAACAGAGGGTTACCAGCAACGTGGGACGAAAGTAAAATAGCAGTGACGGTTAACGCAACTGTACAGCCTATGCCTGTGTCTATAGAGACTTTTACTATTTCTTTTGATGATTTTAAAGGGAGTGATGCTAATCTTGGTTTTATGTGGGATAATGTATATGTAGCATTACCAATAAAGACGATGACAGATAAGGCAGTAACTGCAAGTATAGAAAAAGTTATGGCTGGTCCTAGTGCTAATGATTATTATAGTGCTGCAGTGTATTACCTAGAAAATGGTAAAGACATTAACCAAGCAAAAACTTGGATTGATAAAGCAGTTTCTATGAATGGAGAAGCGTTTTGGTACCAAAGACAACAGTCTTTAATTTACGCAAAATCTGGAGATAAAAAAGGTGCAATAAATGCAGCGAAGTCTTCTATGGCTCTTGCGGAAAAAGCAGGAAACGCTGATTACGTAGCATTAAATATGAAATCTTTAAAAGAATGGGGAGCAATGTAATTATTGCATCTCATTGTTTTAAAAAAGCATCTCACAAAAATGAGATGCTTTTTTTATACATTATTTTTAGCTTCGGAAATGTTAAATACCTGATATATATATCTGTTTGTGTTGTGGTAAATGTTATATTTATATCACATTAAATCGGGGTGCTTAAGTAAAACAGCTGAGAAAAGATACCCGTTGAACTTCGCGAGATAATACTCCCTGAAGGAATTTGATTAGAAATGGGAATAAAACTTGAAACGTTTTGTTCCCATTTTTTTATTCTGAGAAGGGTTTCCATTCAAATTGAGAATCTTTAATTGGATTCCATAATTTCAAAGATTGTCCTAACTTATTTATTGAAGCAATTTCTGCAATTATTTGAAATTTTGCCTCATATCTAGAAATTGTATTTCCATTATTACATAAATCAACTTCAATCGCGGATTTTCCATTTGGGTCGAAACAATGAAGTTCTAACATTAAATAAGAATAATATTTATCATCTTTTTGCCCGTATTCAAACTTTACTTTATCATTTGTTTTATTCGGAAAGTTTGAAAGTTTTTCGGCAAAATCTTTAAAAGAATCATCATAACCATAAAATTCAACCTCTGCAGAGCAAACCTCATTATTTGCGAAAAATGAATAATGTATCATTTCATCTCCTTCGTCAATATCTAAGGCGGTAATTTTTATCATCTCATTATTTGATTTAAGTTGAAATATACATTTATTTTGATCTCTCCCTCAACACTTCTTCAATATCTTCTATCTTAAAACCTTTAGCATTGAACATTACTAACAAGTGATAGAATAAATCTGCAGCTTCATTTTTAAATAAATCATCATTGTCGTCTTTAGCTTCAATAACAAGCTCGATAGCTTCCTCTCCAAATTTCTGGATGATCTTATTCATTCCTCTTTTAAAAAGAGAGACAGTGTAAGATGATTCATCGCCTTCTTCAACACGTTTTGCAATAGTTTGCTCTAACTCATATAAAAATCCCTGTACGCTATTGTCATCAAAACAATTAGCTGATCCCGTATGGCATACTGGCCCCACAGGATTTACTTTTATTAGCAAACTATCTTGATCGCAATCTTCTTTTATAGATACTACTTCTAGAAAATTACCAGATGTTTCTCCCTTAGTCCACAAGCGTTGTTTGCTTCTGCTGAAAAAGGTTACCCGTTGTTCTGCTTTGGTTTTTAAAAAAGCTTCTTCGTTCATGTAGCCCACCATTAATACTTGAAGCGTTGCTGCGTTTTGTATTACTGCGGGTACTAATCCGTTGTCTTTGTATTGTAATTTCATAATTTTATTTTCTTACTGAGATATTATTTTTTGATAGGTAGTCTTTTAAAACAGGGATTGGAATTTCGTTAAAATGAAAAATACTTGCTGCTAGTCCGCCTGTTGCCTTGGTTTGTTCAAATACCTCTTTAAAATGTTTTTCTGATCCTGCACCTCCAGAAGCTATCACAGGTAAGGAAATGGCTTCAGAAACTTTCTGGGTAACGTCTATTGAAAACCCATCTTTTGTCCCGTCACTATTCATAGAAGTTAACAGAATCTCTCCGCCACCTAAACGTTCAATTTCTTGTGCCCAAGCAACTGTTTTTAATGTCGTTTTGTTTCTACCTCCGTGTGTGTAAACCCACCAATCGTTGTCTTCAAATTTTGTGTCTATTGCCACTACCAGACATTGACTCCCAAAACGTTTTGCAATGGCACTAATTAAATCTGGATTCTTTACTGCAGCACTGTTAATACTTACTTTATCTGCTCCGGCTTTTACAAGAGCGGCAACATCTTCTACACTATTTATGCCACCACCAACAGTAAAAGGAATGTTGATTTCTTTTGCGATTTTAGTGACTAATTCAACTAATGTTTTTCGTTTTTCTACAGTAGCTGTAATGTCTAGAAATACAAGTTCATCTGCACCTTCTTTTACATATCTTTTAGCCAACTCAATAGGATCGCCGGCATCTCTAATATCTAGAAAATTTACTCCTTTAACGGTACGTCCGTCTTGAATATCTAAGCAAGGTATGATTCTCTTTTTTAACATAGTTCTTCTAGTTGTTTCATTGTAATTCTCCCTTCATAAATTGCTTTTCCAATGATAGCACCTTCACAGCCTAAGGCTTTTAAAGAGTATAAATCATCCATATTTGCAACACCACCACTTGCAATTAAGTTAATGGTAGTTTGTTCCATAATTTCCTTGTATAATATTTCCGAAGCACCCTCGAGCATCCCGTCTTTTGAGATATCTGTGCAAATAACAGATTTAATACCTGCTAACTCATAGTCTTTTATAAAGTCAATAACGTCTAGCGATGAGGTTTCTGTCCAGCCTTGGGTTGCAATTTTTTTATCTCTGCAATCGGCACCTAGTATTATTTTATCTGAACCATAGGTAGACAGCCATTTTAAAACTTGTGCTTTGTTTTTTACAGCGATACTTCCTGCGGTTATTTGCTGAGCACCCGAGTTAAAAGCCACCTTAATATCTTCATCGCTTTTTATGCCGCCTCCAAAATCAATCTTTAAAGAGGTCTTGCTAGCCACGAGTTCTAGTACTTTATAATTTACAATGCTTTTAGCCTTGGCACCGTCAAGATCCACCATGTGTAAGTGTTTAATTCCGTGGGCTTCAAATTGCTTTGCAACTTCTAGTGGGTTTTCATTATATATTTTGGTTGTACTGTAATCGCCTTTTGTTAAGCGTACACATTTACCGTCTATGATATCTATGGCTGGGATGAGTCTCATAATTCTAAAAAGTTTTTAAGTATTGTATTGCCTACACTGGCAGATTTTTCTGGGTGAAATTGTGTTGCATAAAAATTGTCTTTTTGCAGCGCTGCCGAAAAAGGTAAAATATAATCGCTTTCTGCTACCGTGTTTTTAGTAATGGTTGCATAATAACTATGCACAAAATAGACATCATCTTCTTTTGATATTCCTTTAAATAGGGGACTGCTTACAGATGTAAAATTATTCCATCCCATTTGTGGTACAATGTCTTGCGCAGGAAAACGCTTTACCTGATTGTCAAAAACACCTAAGCATTTTGTATCGCCTTCTTCACTGTACGCGCAAAGTAGTTGCATCCCTAAACAGATCCCTAAAACAGGATTTTTTAACTTAGGGATCAATAGATCTAACTCTCTTTCTTTTAAATAGTGCATCGCTGTGCTGGCTTCACCTACACCAGGAAAAATAACTTTATCTGCTGCTTTTAGCAGTTCTGGGTTATCTGTAATGACACTTTCATATCCTAAACGCGCAATTGCATTTTGAACAGACTGTACGTTTCCTGCGTTATATTTTACAATCACTATCATAATACACCTTTTGTACTAGGAATACTAAAGTCTTCCGTTTTACCAATGGCCATTTTTATTGCCTTAGCCCAAGCTTTAAAAATTGCTTCAATTTTGTGGTGCTCATTATCACCTTCGGCTTTAATATTTAAGTTGCATTGTGCTGTATCGCTAAAACTCTTAAAAAAATGCATAAACATTTCTGTAGGTAGATCTCCTATTTTTTCTCTGCTGAAAGGAGCATCCCAAACCAACCAAGGTCTTCCGCCAAAATCTATTGCGACTTGCGCTAAGCAGTCGTCCATAGGTAATAAAAAACCGTATCGTTGTATTGCTTTTTTAGAACCCAAAGCTAGTTTAAAAGCTTCTCCAAGTGCTAAGGCAACATCTTCTATGGTGTGGTGTTCGTCTATGTGTAAATCTCCTTCTACTTGTACATCTAGATCCATATTACCGTGCTTGGCAAGTTGCTCTAGCATATGATCAAAAAAGCCCAAGCCTGTGCTTATGTCTTTTTTTCCTGTTCCATCAAGGTTTAAAGAAATTGCAATTTTGGTTTCAGAAGTATTTCTAACTACCGTTGCGGTTCTTGGTCTTTCTTTTAAAAATTGATAAATTTCTTCCCAACTCCAAGTACTTAAAACTGCATCGTCATTCGCCTCGCCTATAAAAATTCCTTGTGCTTTTAAGTTCACTGCCAGTTTAATATCTGTGGCACGATCTCCTATCACAAAAGAGTTTGCCAAATCATAATCTCCGTGAATGTATTTGTGTAATAAGCCTGTTCTAGGTTTACGCGTAGGTGCATTATCTGCAGGAAAACTTTTGTCAATTAATATTTCAGAAAAAACAACACCTTCATTTTTAAAAGCTTCTATTAATTTGTTTTGTGCTGGCCAGAACGTGTCTTCTGGAAAAGAATCTGTACCTAATCCATCTTGATTTGTAACCATCACTAATTCGTAATCCAACTCTCTCGCAATTTTTGAAAGGTTTGAAAATACACCAGGATAGTAAGTTAATTTTTCTAGACTATCTAGTTGATAATCAATAGGTGGTTCTATTGCAAGGGTGCCGTCACGGTCTATAAATAATACTTTTTTCATGGTGCAAGTTTGATTAGGGCGTTGATTAATTGCTCGTTTTCTTCTGGTGTTCCAACTGTAAACCTCAGACAGTTATTAATTTGTTTTGTTCTATTTCTGATGATAATATTTTTTGCAGTAAGCGCATCATAAATAGCGTCTGCATCTGTAACTTCTGCTAAAATAAAATTAGTTACTGTAGGATATCTTTTTATTACAAGACTATTTTGGTCAAGTGCTTCTTCTAGTTTTTCTCTTTCAATAGTAATTTTTTCTTTTTGAAATAGATACGTTTCATTATTCTGAAGCGTAGCTATTGCAGCTGCTTGATTAAGTCCGCTTACGTTATAAGGAGGTTTTACCTTGTTAAAATAACTAATAATAGTCTCATTTGCATAGCCTATTCCCACACGTGCAGAAGCTAATCCGTAGGCTTTACTTAGCGTTTGCATAACGATGAGGTTAGAAAATTTAGTTATCCATTGGTTACAAGAAACTTCTTCACTAAAATCTATGTATGCTTCATCTACTAAAACAACACCTTTAAAATTAGTAATTATTTTTTCCATTAATTTTCTGTCTAACAGATTCCCTGTTGGGTTGTTAGGAGAACAAATAATTAAAAGCTTTGCATCAGGATCTTCTGTGGCTTTATTAGTAGCTTCAATATCAATATCAAAACTATTGGTGAGAGGCACATTTATAAGCGCAACATTATTTATAGCTGCCGAAACTTCATACATACCATAAGTAGGAGTGAGGATGATTGCTTTGTCTTTTGCAGGTTCGCAAAAAACCCTAAAAGTAATGTCGATAATTTCATCACTACCATTACCTATAAAGATGTTTGTTTCTGAAACGTGCTTTAGTTTTGAGATTTCTTGTTTTAACTGTCGCTGGTATGGATCTGGATAGCGATTTAAATTACCATACGGATTCTCATTAGCATCTAAAAAAATACCTTCCTGCCCTGTAAACTCATCACGGGCACTAGAATATCCTTTGAGAGCAGCGATGCTTGGTCTTACTAAATTTGATATATTATTCATTTTCTAATGCTTTTAGTCGTAACGTTACGGCGTTTTTGTGTGCTATTAGCTCTTCTGCTTCTGCCATTATTTCTATTGCTGGTCCAATGTTTTTAATCCCTTCTTTTTCTAGTTTCTGAAATGTGATTTCTTTCGTAAAACTGCCAAGGGTAACACCGCTATAATTTTTAGCAAAACCTGCTGTAGGTAATGTGTGGTTTGTTCCGCTGGCATAATCACCTGCGCTTTCACAGCTGTAATTACCAATAAATACAGAACCTGCATTTTCTATTTGTGATAACCAATTGTCTGTGTTATCTGAAGCTAAAATTAAATGCTCTGGCGCGTATTGATTACTAAAGTTTATACATTGGTCTATCGTTTCAAAAACGAAAGATGTGCTGTTTTCTAATGCTTTTGTAGCGATCTCTTTACGTGGCAAAGCGGCTAGCTGTATTTTTAATTCGGCTAAAGTTTCCGAAGCTATTCGCTCATTATTGCTCACTAATACTACTTGACTGTCTGGGCCGTGTTCTGCTTGCGATAATAAATCTGATGCAATAAACGCAGGTAGGCCTGTTTCGTCTGCAATGACCAATACTTCGCTTGGTCCTGCTGGCATATCTATAGCAACTCCTTCTTGTTGTACTTGTTGTTTTGCGGTTGTTACATAAGAGTTTCCTGGTCCAAAAATCTTGTAGACTTGCGGTACAGATTCTGTCCCGTATGCCATTGCAGCTATGGCTTGTGCTCCACCTATTTTAAAAATATTTTTAATACCAATTAATTGAGCGGTGTATAAAATTGCAGGATTAATAGCGCCTTCGCTATCAGGTGGCGAACATAAAATGATCTCATTACAACCTGCAATTGTAGCCGGAATCCCCAACATTAAAACCGTTGAGAATAGGGGAGCGCTACCTCCAGGAATATACAACCCCACCTTGCTAATTGCTCTGCTTTCTTGCCAGCAAGTAACGCCTTTTGTGGTTTCAATTTTTTGAGGAGCAAGCGCTTGCGCTTTGTGAAAAGCGGTGATATTACTTTTAGCGATTTTGATGGCTTCTTTTAACTCATTTGAAACGTTTTTACTTGCTTCAGAAATTTCTTGAGCAGTTACTTTCAATTCGTTTAAAGTGGCTTTGTCAAACCTTTGCGTATAGTCTAAAAGTGCTTTGTCGCCTCCTTTTTTTACGGTGTCTAATATTTTTGCAACAGCAGGTACAATCGCTTTATTGTCTGCAATAGGTCTTTTGCAAAGCGAAGCCCAAGTTGTGTTTGATGGATTTTTATAGTTTTTCATTATAATACCATTTTATCTATAGGAACAATAAGTAAATCTTCTGCTCCGGCAGTTTTTAATTGGTCGATGACTTCCCAAAACTGGTTTTCTTCAATAACACTGTGTAGTGAGCTCCATCCTTCTTTTGCCAAAGGTAATATGGTTGGACTTTTTAAAACAGGTAATATGTTGCTTACAGCTTCTATTTTATCATTAGGAACATTGAGTAAAATATATTTAGATTTTTTTGCACGCTGCACAGCTTGAATTCTAAATAATAACTTGTCTAATATGCTTTGTGCGTCATTGCTTAAAGAAGGTGATTTTGCCAAAACAGCTTCAGATTTTAAAACGACTTGCGTTTCTTTTAATCCATTTTTAAATAAGGTGCTACCTGAGCTAACGATATCAAAAATACCATCTGCAAGCCCAATATTTGGTGCAATCTCTACAGAGCCAGAAATTACGTGTAAGTCTGCTTTTACATTATTTTTATCTAAATATGTTTTAAGAGTATTAGGATAAGATGTTGCAATTTTTTTTCCATTAAAATAAGAGATGTCATTTACTTCTACATCTTTTGGTACTGCTAGAGAGACGCGGCATTTAGAAAAACCTAATTGTTCTACGATAGCTACATTTTTCTCTTTTTCTATCAAGAGGTTTTCACCAACAATAGCGATGTCTACAACTCCGTCTTCGAGATACTGAGGGATGTCTGAGTTACGTAAGTAGTAAATTTCTAGTGGAAAATTACGAACAGTTACTTTTAGTTGGTCACGACCGTTGTCTACAGAGAGTCCGCAGTCTTTAAGAAGTTTTAGAGATTCTTCGTTAAGACGTCCGCTTTTTTGAATGGCTATTTTTAATGGTTTCATTACTTGATTATTTTATAAATGCTGAGTAATGATCGGGAAGTTTTTTAAAAACAGAAAACCCGTCTAATTACTCAGACGGGTTTCATAATATATTGTTTTATACACATATCACTTCTTGCTCGACTGTAGTCCAGAGTTAAAGCGATGATGATGTATTTGTGTATTCATGTTTTTTATTGTGGTTTCAAAATTAGTACAATAATTTTAATTTGGAACTTTAATCCGATATTTTTTTTAAAATGTTTTATAATTAAGGGCTAAAATGAATATGCGTACGTTTTTTTTGATAGCAAATATTACTTTTTTGAAAAGGTTTAGCCGTGTATTGTTTCTTGCTTTCCGTAGCTTTTAATAATCTCACCTTCAAAAGCAACGAGTTCTTGCCAGCGTTTTTCTACATCTAGGTCTTTACCATATTTACGAGCAAAACCTAAAAATGTGGTATAATGTCCTGCTTCACTTATCATTAATTCGCGATAAAATTTAGATAGTTTCTTATCGCTAATACGCTCGCTTAAAAGTTTAAAACGTTCGCAGCTTCTTGCTTCTATCATAGCAGAAAATAAAAGTCTGTCTACCATGGCTTCTGTTCTGGTTTTGTTTCCGCCAGCTTTAGTAAATTTAAAAAGCTGATTTACATAGTGATCTTTACGTTCTCTCCCCAAGGTGTAACCACGTTCTTTTATAATGTCATGTACCATCTGAAAATGCTCTAATTCTTCTTGAGCAAGTAATAATAGCTCGGTCACAAGCTCTTCGTGTTCGCTGTTTAAGGTGATGATGGTGATTGCATTTGTTGCTGCTTTTTGCTCGCACCAAGCGTGATCTGTTAGTATTTCTTCAAGGTTGCTTTCTACAATAGTAACCCAGCGTGGGTCTGTTTCGAGTTTTAAGTGGAGCATTGACATATAAAAGTGATTTTAAGCAAATATAATTAATCTACAGCGTTGATTTGTTTTTTGAATTTTTGAATCTTGTCATAATCAGTAATTTCTAGAATATCAATTAGTTGTAACCAGTGTAAAATTCCCATTTTATGATAATGAATCAATACTTCTGGATGCTGTTTTAAAGATCTGTTCTTTTCTTGTAAAAAGGAAGTTGTAACCTTCTTACCCTTTTTAAGGTGTAAAATCAATCTATTATTTAAACCATGAGAAATTGAAGGTTCAAAATAGGTATTGTGGTGTTTGAATTTTCCTTTACGATCATCATACAATGAAAACTCTATTTTGTTTATTTCTGAAATTTTAAATGTTGATTTATGTATCGTTATATGATTTTGACTTAATACCAAGTCGCGATTATATGTACCTCTAGGTTTCTCTGTAGAAAATAGGTTAAAAAAATTAATAATAGTTGTGTATGCTACTAATAGAAAAGCGCTAAAAGAAACCCATACGCCTATTTTTAATTTAGTTAGACTATAAATACAGAAGAGTAATAGAAATATAAGTAAAAGTATTACAGCTATACTGTTTCTCTTAGAAAGGTAAAAGCTGTTATCGTGTTTAAAACTTTTAAAACGAGCTTCCATTATAATTTAATAACCTTTTGTTGGTATTTGCCAGAACTTGTTTTTATTTCAAATAGATAAGTAGCTTTTTTTAAATGAGCGATGTTTATCACATTGTCGATACCTTGTGTATTGTTTTTTATCAATTCTATTTTCTTTCCATCTAAAGAATATACGGTGAGTTCTGTCCAGTTTTCAATGTGTATTGTTACGTGTGTATTGGCAGGATTTGGGAAGACAAATTGTGATTCTTGTTTGTTTGCAATGTCATCTAAGGATAGTAAATTACCTTCTGTGTCAGATCTTTGATACCATATTTTTAATGTACCTGTTCGCGTATCACCCCAAGTTGTATGGACAATTTGGTCTACAAGTTGAACACTCATAAAGTCATTACCTGCTAGGGCTAGAACTTCATTGTAAGCCACTGTTTCGTCTGTAATTTGAAAATTTGATTCAAATGTATTACTTCCATTAGGTCTATACGCTGCCCATATTTCTGAGGCAGTTTCATAACCACTTTCTGGGGCGTTACGCCTATCTCGCCAAGTGACAATGAGGTCGCCTGTTTCATTAAAATCTGCCCAAACTAAATCTTGTAATCTATCGTTAGCAATGGGGTCATCATTAATTCGTGTTGGGTTAGACCAATTAGCTCCAGCATCAAAAGTTTCTGTAAAATAGATGTCTAAATCGTCATTGACATTAGAGGGAAAGAAAAATGCAATGTGGTTATTGTCTGAGGGATCCTTTTGCAACAAATATCCTTTTTTAGGCAATGGGTCATTATTACTCGCACTTTCGTTTGAGGCAAAAACAGATTGGTAATTAAATGTAGTGCCTCCATCAGAACTTGAAGCTAAAATATATTGAGCCATTGTGTTTTGAGAAAAAACTAATGAAGGATAGATCACGTGTAAAACGCCATTGTTCTGAACCGTTGGAGTAGGCATGGGAGATGTTACAAAATCTCCAGAAAGCCAATTTTCTCCATCTATGGTAGCCAATGAAAAACTATTACCATTATCTGTTGAAGTAGAAATAAAAGGGTGATATTCTGGCGCTGCATCTTTTGCATTCATTGAAGTGATATAGATGTTTCCAGCAGTATTGGTATTACTTCTGTCAATCACCATCCAAGGTCTATCAATAATTTTTTGGTCTGGCATTACGTCTAAGTTTAACACTTCTACGGGTGAGCCAAAAGTGAGGCCACCGTCTAAAGAACGGCTGTAGTAAATACCTCCCAAAAGTACATCTGCATCGGTGCCAGTCCAATCTATAAAAGCTATAAGCACGTCACCAGAAGGATGAAAAGCAATAGAAGGGTCTGCAGAGGTATAGTTAGGGTTTGCATTTTCTATTTGAGTTATAGGTGACCAAGTTATTCCGCCATCAAAACTAGTTCTTACTTTTATTTTTAAATTTTGAGAAGCATTTACATACCCCATCCATGCAACAACTAAGTGATTTGGGTTTTCAGGATTTACTTTTAGGTAAGGTTCCCCTTCAAAAAATACCCCCGTAGATATATTAACATCTTCCTGTGCTGTCATAACAATACTAGTACAGATATAACATAGCATAAATAAAAACGTGTAGCCTTTTTTCATCATCTAAAAAATAAGTTTGTTAAAGATATTTATAACTCTTTTAAAACTAAAGTATAATTAATATTTAGTTATTTATATTTAAAACGTTAATTAAAATTCAATTTTTAAACTGTTTATAACTTCGGAAATATCAATTGTTTCAATCCTCTTAGAATGCGTAAATTGTCAGTCCTTAAATTAATCCAAAACAAGCACATTTCCGAAGTGATAATCGGGTGCTTAAAATTTCAGAAAAAAACGTGCAACAATATTTAGATCAGTTAAATGAGGCCCAGTTAGCGCCTACGATACAGAAAGACGGAGCGATGATTGTCATTGCAGGAGCAGGGTCTGGAAAGACACGTGTATTGACTTTTCGTATTGCTTATTTAATGTCACAAGGTGTAGATCCTTTTAATATACTCGCCTTAACATTTACCAATAAAGCGGCTCGTGAGATGAAATCTCGTATTACAACTATTGTAGGAGCAAGTGAAGGGAAGAACCTGTGGATGGGGACTTTTCACAGTATTTTTGCCAAGATTTTACGTTTTGAAGCCGATAAACTAGGGTATCCAGGAAATTTTACCATTTACGACACACAAGATTCGCAAAGTGTAATTCGAGCTGTGATAAAAGAGATGCAGCTAGATAAGGATATTTATAAATACAAACAGGTGTATTCTCGTATTTCAAGCTATAAAAATAGCTTGGTTACTGTAAAAGCGTACTTTAATAATCCCGAATTAATGGAGGCAGATGCTATGGCAAAAATGCCGCGTTTGGGCGATATTTATCAACGCTATGTAGACAAATGTTTTAAAGCTGGAGCGATGGATTTTGATGATTTATTGCTTAAAACAAATGAATTGCTTACTCGTTTTCCGCAAGTGTTAGCTAAATACCAAGATCGTTTTAGATACATACTTGTAGATGAGTACCAAGATACAAACCACAGCCAGTATTTAATTGTAAAAGCTCTAAGTGATCGTTTTCAAAATATATGTGTGGTAGGAGATGATGCACAGAGTATTTATGCGTTTAGGGGCGCAAACATTAATAATATTCTTAATTTCCAGAAGGATTATGATAATGTTAAAACCTTTAGACTAGAACAAAATTACCGCTCTACTAAAAACATTGTAAATGCGGCAAATAGCATCATTGAAAAGAATAAAACACGTCTAGATAAAGTAGTCTGGACGGCAAATGATGATGGAGCTAAGATACGAGTAAATAGAACCATGACAGATGGTGATGAGGGACGTTTTGTGGCTTCAGATATCTTTGAAAATGCAATGAATGAACAATTGCCCTTTGATAAATTTGCCATTTTATATAGAACCAATGCACAGTCTCGTGCCATGGAAGACGCTTTGCGTAAAAAAGACATTCCATACCGTATTTATGGGGGACTTAGTTTTTACCAGCGTAAAGAGATTAAAGATGTCATTGCTTATCTACGTTTGGTCTTAAACCCAAAAGATGAAGAAGCCTTAAAACGTGTAATTAATTATCCTGCACGTGGTATAGGGCAAACTACCATAGATAAATTAATTGTGGCAGCAAATCATTACGAACGTTCTATGTTTGAAGTGATGCAAGTACTAGACAGAGTAGATCTAAAAATAAACAAAGGAACTCGTGGAAAATTACAAGATTTTGTAACCATGATTCAAAGTTTTCAAGTGCTCAATAATGGCTATGATGCGTTTATGATGGCAGAGCATATTACTAAAAAAACAGGTCTTGTTACAGAACTTAAAAAGGATGGAACGCCAGAAGGGATTGCTCGAATGGAAAACATAGAAGAGCTGCTTAATGGTATGAGTGACTTTGTTGAGGAGCAAAAAGAAATTGCAGATACAAATGGTTCTTTGGCTGAGTTTATGGAAGATGTGGCGCTTGCTACAGATGCAGATAATGATAAAGGTGATGACAATAAGGTGGCATTAATGACAGTGCACTTAGCAAAAGGATTAGAGTTTCCTTATGTGTACATTGTTGGGATGGAAGAAGAGTTGTTCCCGAGTGGTATGAGTATGAACACTCGAAGTGAATTAGAAGAAGAACGTCGTTTGTTTTATGTAGCGGTAACGCGAGCAGAAAAACAGGCAACATTAACATACACGCAATCTAGATACCGATGGGGAAAACTAATTGATGCAGAGCCTAGTCGTTTTATAACAGAAATAGACGAATCTTTTTTAGAGTATTTAACGCCTATTACAGAGCAGCGATACAAGCCTTTAATAGATTCAGATATTTTTGGCGAAGTAGATAAAAGTAAACTACGTCTTAAAAAACCGACAGCTGGAAAAGCACCATCTGGACCAACTGAAGAGCAGCTGCGTAAACTTAGAAGACTGCGTCCTGTAAAAAGTGATACAGATAAAAATTATGACCCTGCAGCAGCTAATATTAAAGTAGGCTCGTTTGTAGAGCATGTACGATTTGGTAAAGGCAGAATTGTGAAAATAGAAGGGGTAGGAGCAGACACAAAAGCAGAAATTAATTTTTCTAATGGAGGATTAAAGAAGCTTTTATTAAGATTTGCGAAACTAAATGTGCTAGATTAGTTTTTTAAGTAATAAACAGTATAAAATCTCTTGTGTGTGTTTATACTATTGTTTCTGAAATTTTAAAATTATTGTAATTTAGTTTTAAATTTACATATATATGGCTGAGTTTATTAAAATATACGATAACAATCCTAATGAAAAGGATATAAAGCGTGTGGTAAGTATTATCAAAAAAGGTGGTTTGGTTATTTATCCAAGCGATACGGTGTATGCCTTAGGTTGCGATGTGACCAATAAAAGTGCATATGAACGTCTTGCAAAATTAAAAGGAGTAAAACCTGAAAAAGCAAACTTTAGTATTGTTTGCGAAGATTTAAGCAACCTTTCAGACTATGTAAAACAAATAGATGGGACTACTTTTAAACTACTGAAACGTGCTTTTCCTGGACCTTATACTTTTATTTTACCAAGTAATAATAACCTAACAGGGTATTTTAAAAAGAAAAAAGAAGTAGGTATTAGGGTTCCAGACAACACTATAACACAGGCTATTATAAAAGAATTAGGTAATCCAATTGTTTCTACTTCTATTAAAGATGAAGATGAGGTATTAGAATATACAACAGACCCTGAGTTGATATTTGAAAAATGGGAAAAACTTGTTGATGTTGTTGTAGATGGTGGTTATGGAGATAATGTTGCGTCTACAATTATAGATATTACAAGCGGAGAGCCTGTTTTAGTAAGAGAAGGTAAAGGAAGTTTAGAGATTTAGAGATTCACGCGCTATTTATCGTAAGTATTATTATAAAACAAAAGCCCATCAGTTTTTTTACTGATGGGCTTTTATAGTAGAAAATATATGGTTTCAATCTCAAATTAATTAGAGGGAACGAAGCTTTTTTTTAGTGTGAAAATGCTATCGGTTTCTCTATTTGAGACTGGATATTTTTATAATTACTCATTAATAGGTAAGTGGGTTTCAATAAACGCTGAAATATTGCTGTGTAATGTTGCTTCATAGCTATCTGTATACCAAGCACCATGACCTCCTTGAAACATGTTAAAATCGTGAGGGATATTATTATCTATTAAGTATTGTTCTAAAATCTCGCCATTACTAAAGGGTACCACGAGGTCTTCGTTTCCATAAAATAAAATAGTAGCAGGACTGTCCTCTCTAACTTGATAAATTGGACTTAATATTTTAGCAAAATTAATATTTGTTGAATTGTAAATGTCATAGTAGTAGTCTTTGTCTACTAAAAGATCCTCAAGATTGATAAAGTAATCATCATAAAAAGAATCTAAAAAATTTGTTGGTCCTCCTAGGCTACCTACAAATTTAATATCATTATTTACGTCGTGTTTATAAGCGTATTGGAGTGTTAAATGACCTCCAGAGCTACTACCTAATAATCCAAATTCTGGGTTAATTTGGTATTCAACTCTATTGTTTTTAATGAGGTTTATAGCTTGACCTATGTCTAAAAATTGATTTGGACATGCATAATGAGTACTTCCACCAAGTATGTAATTTAAATTTACTATCGCGTGATCAGGGTTTTGTGCTTTTAAATCTAGTACAAAATCTGTCATACTACTTTTGTCACCATTCATCCAATTTCCACCATGTACAACCATTATCACTTTGGTTTTATTTGGAGTTCTTCCTTGGGGTAAATAAATATCAAAAACCTGATCTGGATGTTCCCCATAAGATACGTTTAAAATGTTTTGTTCTATTAATTCTATTGGAGTGTATTGTGAGAAGACTTTTAAGTTTTTGTCATAATTTTCATAATAGTTTTCTTCTTGTGAGCAAGATGTTAAGAATAGGGATAGGATAAATAAAGTTAAATGTGAGGATTTCATATAAGTTTGTTTTAAGTCGCAAATATATATTTATTTCTTTTCAAAACAAGATAAATGTGTATTTCAGCGCATAAAAGCGCTGTTCGTCGAAACGTATTTGTATTCTTTGTCCTTTATTTTCAGCCTATTATGGTGTTTATTATTTTTTGTTTTTCGGCTTATTAATTTGTTTTATTTGGTTGTAACGATAAGATGGTTTCATATTTTAAATGGTCTTTTTGAAATCAGGAAAGAAGTTGTTTATTGCAAAGATTAGACTGTTTGCGTTACTAATTATTAGTGTGTTGAATTGTTGTTTATAGGGCAGAAATAATTGCATGAGAAAGGCCCGTTAGTTTTAACAAACTAACGGGCCTTCAGTATTTTTAAATTTCAGAATTTATATTATTCTGGGCTTCCTTCTAGGTTTTTCATTTCAGATTCTATCATTTCATAGAATTGGTCGATTTTAGGAAGTATGTAGATTTTTGTTCTTCTGTTTAAAGTTTTGTTTTCTACGCTTGTGTTTGGTACTAATGGAACAAACTCACCACGTCCAGCTGCAATTAATTGAGATGGGTTAGCACCAAGTGATATTAATTGTCTAACAACGGCTGTAGCTCTTTTTGCGCTTAGGTCAAGGTTGTCAATTAAAACTCCACCACCATTATAAGGTACATTATCTGTATGACCTTCTACGAGTGCTTCAAAGTCTGGTTTTCCGTTAATAACAGTTGCTACTTTACCAAGTATTTCATTTGCTCTTGTAGATAAGTTGTAGCTTCCGCTTTTAAATAATACTTTATCGCTTAATGAGATAAATACCACACCTTTTTCTACATTGATTTGAATGTCTTGATCGTTCATACCAACTTCTTTTTTCAGGCTAGAAACAAGAGCAAGAGTTACAGAGTCTTTTTTAGATAAAGCATCTTGTAAACGTGTTATTTTAAGATCACGTTCTTTTAAGCTTTCTAGTGACTTTTCTAGATTGTCTGCTCCTTTTGAAGTAAGTATTGTTAAATCTTTTGAGCTTTCTATTAATTGTTGATTAGATGCTTTTAAATCATTTAATCGATCTTCTAATCCTTCTGCTTTTACTATTGCAGCAGATTTTTCAGTTAAACACGAGTTAAGTTTAACTGTCGCTGTGTTTAATAGATCTTCTGTTTCTTTTTGCTTTGTCTGCAATGCAGCAAATTCTTTTTTAGAAACACAAGAAGAAAGTGTAAGCCCTGCACATAGGGTTAATAAAATTAGCTTTTTCATAGATGAGTATTAGATTTAAATTATAATATAAGACAAAATTATTAAAAGTAAGACCGTTGCAATACGGATTAACAATAATTTATCAATTAGTTTAGGTCGTTGTAAAAACGCTTTCTGTTTATAAAATATTGCCACACAATACTTCTAAGGGTTGCATAGTCTTTCTGTTTTTTTATTTGACGTCGCTTGGCTAAACATCCCGGTAACATGTAATAGAAACTAAAGTGTGATTTAAGGACGGCAAAAAAATGTAATGGTTTCGCTTGTAAAAGTAATTGAAATGCAGCAATACTATCAAGTACCATTCTAATGAATAATAGAGGGATTACCTTTAAGCCAGGTATATTCTTTACCATCATCAATAGTGAGTTTCTAAAATTGTAAAACGTTTTTTTAGGGTTTTGTGTTTCTAATGTCGCACCGCCTAGATGGTATACTGTCGAAGTGCCAATGTATTTTACTTCTTTTTCTAAACCGTGAAGTCGCCAGCATAGGTCAATCTCTTCTTGATGGGCAAAAAAGCTTTGGTCAAAACCTCCTACTTTTTTAAAATCTGTATTTCTTATAAATAAACAGGCGCCTGTAGCCCAAAAAATTGTAGTGGTATCATTATACTGCCCTTTATCTTCTTCGATAGTGTTAAAAATGCGACCGCGACAGTATGGATACCCTAAAGCGTCTATAAAACCTCCTGCGGCTCCTGCATATTCAAAATGCGTTTTGTTTTTATCGTCAAGAATCTTTGGTTGGGCAGCTGCTAGGTTCTTATTATTTTGAAATGCAGTAAACACAGGGGTTAACCAATTTTCGGTCACTGCTACATCGCTGTTTAAAAGTACTAATAGATCTTCGTCAAGATGCTTTAACGCTTCATTATAACCTTTTGCATACCCACCATTTGTAGTATTTTGTATAATTTTAACCGTCGGAAATTTAGAAGTCACATACGCTACAGAATCGTCTGTAGATGCGTTATCTGCTACATAAATAGTAGCCTCTTTAGAGTGTGCTACTACTGTAGGTAAGTAAGTTTCTAATAATTTTTTACCATTCCAGTTAAGAATGACAACTGCTGTTTTCATAACTGCAAAATTACAGTCTTTTTTAAGATTTATGTAATTAACAATACTTTAAAACGAACCAATTAAAAAGTGTTTATTTTTGTTTCAAGATTAAATCTATGCCAACCCAACATATTGCTTACGCCGATACAGGCTATTTTTCGAAAACTGTTTGTGATTATCTATCACAAGATGCATCGTTAAAGGATTTCTACGGAAATTTTCCAACCCTAGAAAATTTTAAAAATCAAATAGATCAAAAGACCGAGTATTTTTCAGATACAGCTCGAAAAGTGCTGGTGGCACAACTTAATTCGCAATATAAAGGTGTTGCTGTTTCAGAAAGCACACAAAATAATATTGATGCTTTAGCAAATGCCAATACATTTACCATTACTACAGGGCATCAACTAAATCTTTTTACAGGACCATTGTATTTTTTGTATAAGATTATTTCGGTTATTAACCTTTCCGAAGAATTGAATGTCGCATATCCAGATAAGCATTTTGTGCCGGTGTATTGGATGGCAACAGAAGATCACGATTTTGACGAGATTAATTATTTTAATTTTAGAGGTAAAAAAGTAGTTTGGGATAGACCAGACGGTGGTGCAGTAGGTGAGTTTACAACAGAGGGTTTGCAACGTGTGTTTTTGGCTTTTGAAAATGAATTAAAAGAAAGTTTTGGCTTTACTAAAAATGCGAAGCAATTATTAAAATTATTTAAAGAGGCTTACTTAGATCACGGAACATTATCTGAGGCTACACGATACATAGGAAATCAACTTTTTAAAGATTTTGGACTTGTCATTGTTGATGGTAATGATAAATTGTTAAAGAGTGCTTTTGTGCCTTATGCTAAAAAAGAACTTTTAGAGCATTTGTCATTTAATAAGGTTTCTCAAACAACAGCGGCGCTTGTAAAATCTGGTTACGGAGAGCAGGTGCATCCTAGAGAAATAAATCTCTTTTACTTAATAGAAGGTGTTCGTGAGCGTATTATCGAAACGGATGGAATGTTTATGGTGAATGATACAGATATCACTTTTACAGAAAAAGAAATACTGATGGAGCTTGAAGCTCATCCAGAACGATTTTCTCCTAATGCTCTATTACGCCCATTGTATCAAGAAGTGATTTTACCTAACCTTTGTTATACTGGAGGTGGGGGAGAGCTGGCCTATTGGTTTCAGTTAAAAGATTATTTTAAGAGTGTTGAAGTTCCTTTTCCAATTTTGTTATTGCGTAACTCTGCAGTGCTTATTTTAGAAAAAGAAATCAAATCTTTAGGTAAATTAGGTTTGAAACTAGAAGATCTTTTTAAAAAACAAATCGATTTACAGGCTGATTATACACGTAAAATATCGGAAATTGAAATAGATTTCACAAAACAGCGTGAGCATCTTAAACTTCAGTTTAAAGAAATGTATACGATTGCAGAAAATACAGACGCCTCTTTTATAGGAGCTGTTGCTGCGCAAGAAAAAAAGCAGTTAAAAGGCTTAAATCATCTAGAAAAAAGATTGCTTAAAGCTCAAAAAAGGAAATATAAGGAGCTGCTTGATAAAGTGACAAGGTTGCAAAACAGTGTGTTTCCGCAACAGTCTCTACAAGAGCGAAATACAAACTTTTCTGAGTTTTATTTAAATAACGGTTACTCGTTAATTTCTAAGATTAAAAAAGAACTTAAACCATTAGATTTAAGGTTTTCTGTGATCGACTTGTAAATTTGTTTATTAGTTGCTGAAAATTATTTTACTTGAGGGTTTATTAAAGCAATAAATAAATTATTTTTGCCTATGCAAAATAACGTCCTCATTTTAGATTTCGGATCACAATATACACAGCTAATCGCTAGACGTGTACGCGAGTTAAATATTTACTGCGAGATCCACCCATATAATAAAGTCCCTGAAGATCTATCTTCTTTTAAAGCCGTAATCCTTTCTGGAAGTCCGTCGTCTGTGAGAGCAGAAGATGCGCCTACGCCAGATTTATCAAACATTAAAGGCAAATTGCCTTTATTGGGTGTTTGTTATGGAGCTCAGTTTATGGCTCATAATTTTGGAGGTGAAGTAGCCCCTTCAAACATTCGTGAATACGGTCGTGCTAAGTTAAGCATGATTAAAGAGGGAGAAGCACTTTTTTCTAATATTGCTCAAGACACACAAGTGTGGATGAGTCATAGTGATACTATTGCGTCTTTACCTACAGGAGGTGTAAGATTGGCAAGTACTGCCGATGTAGCAAACGCAGCGTATAGAATAGAGAATGAAGATACTTACGCTATTCAGTTTCACCCAGAAGTATACCATACAACAGACGGTAAACAACTTCTGGAAAACTTTTTAGTACACATGGCAGGTGTAGAGCAAAGTTGGACACCAGCGGCTTTTGTAGATACTACAGTTGCAGAATTGCAAAAAAAGATAGGTGATGATAAAGTAGTGTTGGGCTTAAGTGGTGGTGTAGATTCTACTGTAGCTGCTATTTTATTACATAAAGCTATCGGAAAAAACCTGTATTGTATTTTTGTGAATAACGGTTTACTTCGTAAAAATGAATTTACCGATGTATTGCACCAGTATAAAGATATGGGGCTTAACGTAAAAGGGGTTGATGCTTCTAAACGTTTTCTTGATGCACTTGCAGGATTAACTGATCCAGAAGCTAAAAGAAAAGCCATAGGTAATGCATTTATTGAAGTGTTTGATGATGAGGCAACATCTATTGAAGATGTAGTGTACTTAGCGCAAGGAACAATTTATCCAGATGTAATCGAGAGTGTTTCTGTTAACGGACCTTCTGTAACAATTAAATCACACCATAATGTAGGTGGTTTACCAGATTTTATGAAACTTAAAATCGTAGAGCCTCTTAGAATGTTGTTTAAAGATGAAGTGCGTAGAGTAGGAGCAGAGATGGGTATCGATCCATTATTATTAGGTCGTCATCCTTTTCCTGGACCAGGATTAGCAATTAGAATTTTAGGAGATATCACTGAAGAAAAAGTGCGTATACTTCAAGAAGTTGATGCTGTTTTTATTGATGGTTTGCGTAAATGGAATTTGTACGACAAAGTATGGCAAGCGGGAGCTATGTTACTACCTGTTAATAGTGTAGGTGTAATGGGCGATGAGCGTACTTATGAAAAAGTTGTGGCCTTAAGAGCTGTAGAAAGTACAGACGGAATGACTGCAGACTGGGTAAACTTACCATATGAGTTTTTACAAGAAACGAGCAATCATATAATAAATAGAGTAAAAGGCGTTAATAGAGTAGTTTACGATATTAGTAGTAAGCCGCCAGCAACTATTGAGTGGGAATAAGCTAAATAGGTCTTTTCAGTTTTGTTTAGGTGGAAAGCAATATAAAAATATAGATACGAGAGCAAATAACGATTCATTAAACTTAAGTTAGAGTTTATTAAGTTTTTTGCTCGCGTATTTTATGAAAGAATACTGTTTACTAATTCTGAATACTGGCAAGATTCTTGTTTTTAAAAAAGGCAAACAAATACTTCACAATAGAAAAGATATGTTTAAAAAAAATCTAATTATCCCCATTTTAGTGTTATTCTTCTTAAGCGGAAATGTTTTCGCACAAGAAAAATATAGAAGCCATATTGTTGAAAATGGTGAAACTATAAGTACAATTAGCAAAAAGTATAATGTTTCTGAAAAAGCGATTTTAAAACTCAATCCAGATGCAAAAGACGGCGTGCGTGAGCATGCTGTAATTATTTTACCTAATAACGACGTGATAGCTAAGCCTGGGTCGGGTATCTCATTTGTTGTTCATAAAGTGAGACGAAAAGAAACATTATTTAGTCTTTCTAAAGAATACAATGTATCTATTGATGATATAAAAAAATACAACAAGCAGTTGTATTCTGAAAATTTACGTAAAAACGATAGAATAAAAATACCACAAGGTACAACTACAGAAATAACCAAAACGGAAACTTCTGCCGATATTCCTGATGCTGTAGTTTCTAGCGCAGAAACAGAAAAACATACGGTAAAAGCAAAAGAAACAGTGTATGGAATTGCTAGAATGTACGGCATAACCATGGACGAATTGATTACGATGAATCCAGGATTAACTAAAGATTTATCAATGGGTTCTGTGCTCAATGTGCCAAGTAAAACGGTAACTGGATCTGCTAATATAGACGATGAACTTTATAGCTTCTATACTGTGAAGCAAAAAGAAGGTTTTTATAGATTAGAAAAAAACTTAGGATTATCAGAAGAAGAAATTATTGCTTTAAATCCATATGCTAAAGATGGTTTAAAAGAAGGTATGATTCTTAAAATCCCAAAAAGTAATACAAGTGTTTCTGTATCTGGCAAAGCAAGTATAGTAGATTTATCAACGTCTATTAATTACCGCGAATCAAAAAAAATAGCATTTATGTTGCCTTTTCAGTTGGCTAAGTCAACAAGTGATTCTTTAGATTTAAATGAAGCGCTTTTAAAGAAAAACTCTGCAATGCGTGTTGCGTTAGATTTTTATAGCGGAGCAATGATGGCGACGGAGTTTTTAAAAGATAAAGGAATCTCTACTGTTGTTGATGTTTATGATACGGCAGGTAGTGAGTCTAAAGTGTCTAGTATTATTAATTCAAATAATTTTGATGATGTAGATGCTGTAATCGGGCCTTTAAGAGGTGTGACTGTGGTTAGAGCGGCTACGGAGTTAAAAAAAGATAATGTTCCGGTTTTTTCTCCATTGAGTAATCGTTCTATAAATATGACGTCAAATCTTTTTCAAACCATCCCAAGTGATGATTTACTAGGAGATCGTTTAATAGCTTATATGAAACCTTTAGCATTTGATAAAAATGTAATAATCGTTACTGATAACAAAAGTGCTAGTGATCGTTCAAAATTAATAGCAGCTTTTCCGGGTGCAATAGTGATAACACCAAAAGATAAAGGGTATATCTATGTAGCAGATGTAGATAAGCAATTAACTAGAGAAAAAGATAATTGGGTAATATTAGCGAGTAAAAATCCAATTATAGTTAGTAATGTGGTACCTATGTTAAATGGTATTCCAGGAGATTATAATATTAGGCTGTTTACCATGAATAAAAATAATGCTTATGAGTCTAATGATGTCTCTAACGTACAATTGGCAAATTTAAATTTCACTTTTCCGTCTGTAAATAAAAGTTATGATTATAAATCTAAAAATGCTTTTTTAGTGAGTTATAAGAATAAATACGGTGTGTTGCCTAATCGTTTTGCGGTACGAGGGTTTGATGTGACTTATGATGTTTTGTTGCGATTAGCAAATGAAGAAGATGTGTATAAGGCTAGTGATGATGATTTTATGACAGAATATGTTGAAAACAGATTTAGATACGAGAAAAAAATGTTTTCTGGATATGAAAACAAAGCTATTTACATATTAAAGTATACAGATAAGTTAGAATTTGAAGTTTTAGAATAATACAATGGATACAGCGACAGTAACATATTTGGGAGGATTGCGAACAGAGTGTACACACATACGATCTGGAAATGTTTTTTTAACAGATGCGCCATTAGATAACAATGGAAAGGGAGAAGCTTTTTCTCCTACAGATACTGTAGCTACAGGACTTGCAAACTGTATGTTAACCGTTATGGGTATAAAAGCAAACCAAATGGATCTGTCTATTGATGGAGCATCCGCAGTTGTCACTAAAACTATGGCGAGTAGCCCACGTCGTATTTCAGAAATAAAAGTGGTGTTTCGTTTTCCTGAAGGCGTATCTAAAAAAGATCAAACTATTCTAGAACGAACAGGGAATACGTGTCCTGTACATTATAGCTTACATCCAGATATTAAGAAAGATATTTCTTTTATTTGGGAATAGATAAAGGCTTCGTTTCTTAAAAAAAAAATAACTGTTTCATGAAATTTTCAACTCTATTTGTAGTGTTTTTTTTGTTGTTGTCATCAAACCTGATGTCTCAAGAAGAAAAAATGAAATGGGATGAATCTAGGTTATTAACTTGGAAAGATTTTAGAGGAACACCAGATAAATCTACAGATTATGTGGCAAGTACTCATTCTGGTATTTCATTAAGTTTTGGAAGTAAAACAGAAAACGGAAAAGTAAGTTATACGATTGAAGTGGGTAGCTATTTTTATCCTGAAAAATCTTGGTACAGACCAGGAAATATAAGTGCTTATATATTGAAGCATGAGCAAACACATTTTGATATTTCAGAAGTTTATGCAAGAAAATTGCGTAAAAAAATTGCAGAATTAGATCAAACAGCACCAGATTTTAAAGAGAAAGTAGCGCAGGTTTATTCAGAAAATGAGTATGAGCGCACCATATTTCAAGCTGATTTTGATATAGAAACAGGACACTCTAATTTCCCGGAGTTTGAACGTGAATGGGAACAAAAAGTGGCAGACTTATTAATAGAACTTAATGACTGGAAATAACGATGCTCCTCAGCATATAGGGCCAGACCCTAAACACCTTATAGAGCTAGCAAATTACAAAATGCCTTTTGGTAAGTATAAAGGACGCTATCTTGTAGATCTTCCAGAGCCTTATTATACATGGTTTAGACAAAAGGGCTTTCCAGAAGGCAAGTTAGGAAGGCTGATGCGTGAAATGGATGAGATTAAAATTAATGGGTTAGAGCCATTAGTGAGAAAATTTATTCGGAAATATTAATGAATTAACGCAACCTCTTATGTAATTAGGCATCTTCTTAGTATAAAAACAATAGCTTATGAAATTAATTGTACTAAAATCTGCCTTTAGATTCTTTCCAGAAGTATTACTAAGTCTTGTAGTTTTATATTACTGGTCTTTGACCTCTTCAGTTTTTAATCCAATTGCAATTCTTTTTCTTATACCATTAATGGTTTTGTTTTTGTGGAATAACAAAACATTAGGGCTTATCACAGCTTTTGTTTTTTTAATGGCAACCTTGTATTTAAGTTTAGCACTATTTTCAGATTTAATAAAAATAGAATCGTTTTATCCAGAAGGACTAAAGCGTCTAGTAGAAGCTTTGTTGTTTTTAGGTTTTTCTAGTTTTGCATCGATATTGATGCTTTTTAAACATTCAAAGAAAGCACCTGGAAGAATTATCATCAATTAGTATTTAAGTTTTTTTTTTTTTCATAATGATAAAAACCCTTTAGTCTTAAACTAGAGGGTTTTTGCTGCTTAATAATTAATGAGACTTTTTTGTCTTTTCATTCATTACTGTAGGGCTTAATAGTGTATCTTTGCATCCCGTAAACACATCAAGAAAAGGTATCATGACTACTACAAAATATATCTTCGTTACGGGAGGAGTTTCATCATCATTAGGAAAAGGAATTATCGCAGCATCTTTAGCTAAGTTACTACAAGCTAGAGGGTACCGTGTAACGATTCAAAAATTAGATCCATACATAAACGTTGATCCAGGGACACTTAATCCTTATGAGCATGGAGAATGCTATGTAACGGATGATGGTGCAGAAACAGATCTAGATTTAGGTCACTATGAGCGTTTTTTAAACACACCTACCTCTCAAGCTAATAATGTTACAACGGGAAGAATTTATCAAAGCGTTATCGAAAAAGAACGTCGTGGTGAATTTTTAGGTAAAACAGTTCAGGTTGTTCCTCATATTACAAACGAAATTAAAGAACGTATCCAGATTTTAGGTAAGAGCGGTGATTATGATATCGTGATTACAGAAATAGGAGGTACAGTAGGTGATATAGAATCGTTACCTTATATAGAATCTGTTAGACAATTAAAGTGGGAGCTAGGTGATGATAATGCATTAGTGATTCATTTAACACTTATACCTTATTTATCTGCGGCAGGTGAGTTAAAGACAAAACCAACACAGCATTCTGTAAAAACTTTAATGGAAAGTGGTATCAAAGCAGATATACTTGTTTGCAGAACTGAGCATGAACTAAGTCAAGATTTGAAAAATAAATTGGCACTTTTCTGCAATGTTCAGAAAGAAGCCGTTATTCAATCTATTGATGCGTCTACAATTTATGATGTTCCTAATTTAATGTTAGAAGAAGGTCTAGATGTAGTAACCTTACATAAATTAAAGTTATTAAACACCGTTGAGCCTAACCTTAAAGAATGGAACGAGTTTTTAGATAGACATAAAAATCCAAAGGCAGAAGTTACTATTGGTTTAGTAGGTAAATATGTTGAGCTTCAAGATAGTTATAAGTCTATATTAGAGGCTTTTACTCACGCAGGAGCAGAAAATGAAATGAAAGTAAATGTACGCTCTATTCATAGTGAGCATATAAATGCCGCTAACATTTCAGAAGAATTAAAAGGACTAAATGCCCTTCTTGTTGCACCTGGTTTTGGAGAGCGCGGAATTGAAGGTAAAATTGAAGCAGTGCGTTATGCACGTGAAAATAACTTACCATTTTTAGGAATTTGTCTAGGTATGCAGATGGCTGTAATTGAGTATTCTAGAAATGTACTTGGATTAAAAGATGCAAATAGTATCGAGATGGATCCTGACACATCAAACCCTGTAATTAACTTGATGGAAGATCAAAAAAATATTACAGAAATGGGTGGAACTATGCGTTTAGGTTCATGGAAATGTGACCTGATTAAGGATAGTAAAGTATATGATGTGTATGGTTCTGGAACTATTGATGAGCGTCATAGACATCGTTATGAGTATAATAATAAATACAAAGAAGCACTTGAAGAAGCTGGTTTAGCGACTACAGGTGTAAACCCAAAAACAGGACTTGTTGAGATAGTAGAAATTCCGACACATCCATTTTTTGTGGGAGTACAATACCATCCAGAATATAAAAGTACGGTTGTAAATCCACATCCTTTATTTGTTGCTTTTGTGAAAGCGGCATACGAGCAGTCAAAATAACAGACAATTTGGCATAAGACATATAAAGGCTAGATTGTTGAAAACAACAAAAAGATAAAACAGCATTTTTTTGCTGAAACATTAATACCCTCACATAGAGGCATCCCATTATGGAAGATAAAAAATTTGATCTAAATTCACTCATTGGTTTCTTATTAATAGGAGGTATCCTTATTTGGATGCTTTATTTAAATAAACCTAGTGAAGAAGAAATTTTAGCAGAAGAAGCTAGAATAGAAGCAGAAGCTAAGGCAGCTAAAATTGAAGCTGAAAATAAAGCAAACCAAACGACTACGTTAACACAAGCTACAGAAGATATGGCGGTAAAGCCAAATGACTCTGCTGCTATGATGCAGTTAAAAAATAAATTAGGTTCTTTTGCTTATTCTGGAAGTTTACCTTCTGCTACAAGTAATACAACAGTGATAGAAAATGATGTATTATATCTTGAAGTTAGTAACAAAGGTGGTTATGTAACAGAAGCTAGGTTAAAGGAATTTAAAACCTACGATTCAATTCCGGTATATTTAATAAAAGATGGGAATTCTTCTTTTAATTTAAAGTTCACTTCAGAAAACAGAACATTAAATACAAAAGACTTATACTTTGAGCCAACATTAACTCAAAACGGAGCGAATCAAGTTTTAACCATGCGTTTAAAAACGGCTGAAGATAAGTTTATTGAATACCGTTATGAGATTTTACCTGGAGAGTATATGACTAACTTTAGTATTAGATCTCAAGGTTTAGATGGAATGCTAGATACCTCTCAGCCATTAGAGATAGACTGGCAGTTAAAAGGGTATCGTCACGCAAAAAGTATTTCTTATGAAAATAGATACACGCGTTTAACTTATGAATATGAAGGAAGTAAGCACTCTAAATTAGACCCTACTGGAGAAGATGTAGAGACAGAAAAAGAAGTAAGTTGGATGAATTTTCGCCAACACTTTTTTAGTTCTATGTTATTAACAGGCGATCCTTTTAAAGAAGTAAAATTATCATCTATAGATCTAGTTGAAGATGAAGAGGTTGATACTGTGTATACAAAACATTATGGTGCAAAAATGCTATTAACTCCTAAAGGAGGTGCATTATCGTATAATATGAATATGTATTACGGTCCTACAGACTATAAGATATTTAAAAAATACGATCGTAATCTAGACGAGGCAATGCCTTTAGGTTGGGGTATTTTCGGAGTTATAAATAAATATTTTATTATTCCTTTATACGGTTTCTTAAGTACCTATTTAAGTGCGGGTATTGCAATTATTGTCATGACCATCTTAATTAAATTACTACTTTCTTTTGTGCAATACAAGCAGTATTTAGCCCAAGCAAAAATGAAAGTATTAAAGCCGGAGATTGATGCTATCAAAGAAAAGTTTGGTGACAATAAAATGAAAATCCAACAAGAGACCATGAAACTACAGAATATAGCTGGAGCAAGCCCATTAAAAGGATGTTTGCCAGCCATATTACAAATACCTGTTTTTTATGCCTTGTTTACATTCTTCCCTACAGCGATAGATTTAAGGCAAAAGAGCTTCTTATGGGCAGACGATTTATCAAGCTTTGATTCTGTAATCAACTTACCATTTACAATTCCTTTTTATGGAGATCACGTAAGTTTGTTTCCAATCTTAGCATCTATAGCGATCTTTATTTATATGACGATGACAATGGGACAAAGCATGCAGGCGCAACAACAACCGGGAATGCCTAACATGAAGTTCTTGATGTATCTGTCACCATTATTTATGTTGGTATTCTTTAACAACTATGCAAGTGGATTATCATTGTATTACTTTATTTCAAACCTTATTACAATAGGGATCATGCTTGTTATTAAAAATTGGATTATTGATGAAGATAAAATTCATGCACAAATACAAGTCAATAAAGCCAAGCCAAAGAAACAAAACAAGTTTCAGAAAAAAATGGCTGATATGATGGAGCAGGCAGAGCAGCAAAAAAATGCTGGTAAGAAATAATAATGTCCTGACACAGTTACTGTGACAGTAAAAAATAAATTTTCAGTTGCAGTTGCAATATTCAGTAGTAGATTTAACTGAATGCTGCAACTGTTTCTGTTTATTACACATTGGCATTCTTTTTGAATAATTACAACCGTGTTCAATAGATGAACAATATTTACGTTAGACTATAAAATAATCATATGCGTTTTTTAATTCCTATAATGCTATTTGTTGTTTCCTTCGGAAATGCACAAGAAATCAACCAAATGGACGCTAATGGCAAACGTCATGGAGTCTGGAAAAAATATTTCCCTCAAACCAAACAACTTCGTTATGAAGGTAATTTTGAACATGGTAAAGAGGTAGGTACATTTAAGTTTTATTGTGAAGAATGTGGAGATCAACCCGCCGTTGTAAAAGAGTTTACACAAACAGATAACGTTGCAAACGTTAAATACTACACTATAAGAGGTAAACTTGTGAGTGAAGGAAAAATGGACGGTAAATTGCGTATAGGGGAGTGGGTGTATTATCACAAGAAGAGTAATGAAGTGATGTCTAGAGAAAACTATAAAAATGGAAAACTCTCAGGTGTCGTTTATACGTATTATGCTAACGGAGTTGTAGCAGAAGAAGCATCTTATAGTGAAGGTTTGCTTAACGGAACAAGTAAGTATTACAGCTATGAAAAAAAATTATTGAAAGTACTAAGGTATAAAGACGACGTATTAGAAGGTTTAGCTACTTATTACGATGCAACTGGTGCTAAACTAATGGAAGGTCATTATGTAAACGATAGAAAAAAAGGGATTTGGAAAACCTATAAAAATGGACAATTAGAAAAAGAAGAAAAATTTCCGAAGCCAATAGAAAAGAATACTAAAAATTAAAAGACTGCTAAATGTCTTTTAGCTTAAAAAGTTCTCTTGGGAGGACTTTTTTTATCTTTGTAACTATGAAAAAAAAGAGAGTTGTTGTTGGTCTTAGTGGAGGAGTAGACTCCAGTGTCACAGCCTATTTATTAAAAGAACAAGGCTATGAAGTGATTGGCCTTTTTATGAAAAACTGGCACGATGACTCAGTGACCATTAGCGACGAATGTCCGTGGTTAGATGATAGTAATGATGCAATGCTTGTAGCACAAGCGCTAGATATTCCTTTTCAAACCGTAGACTTAAGCGCAGAATATAAAGAACGTATTGTAGATTATATGTTTCGTGAATACAAAATGGGGCGAACCCCTAATCCAGATGTACTTTGTAATCGAGAGATAAAATTTGATGTGTTTTTAAAAATAGCTTTAGAGCTAGGCGCAGATTTTGTAGCAACAGGGCATTATTGTAGAAAAGGGATTTCTCAAGAAACAACTGCAGACGGGAAACCAATTTATCAATTATTATCTGGTAAAGACTCAAATAAAGACCAGAGTTATTTTTTGTGCCAATTATCGCAAGAACAATTGTCAAAAACGTTATTTCCAATTGGCGAATTATTAAAACCCGAAGTGCGAAAAATTGCTGCAGCGCAAAACCTGATTACAGCAGAAAAGAGAGATTCTCAAGGGCTTTGTTTTATAGGAAAAGTGCGATTGCCAGAATTTTTACAACAACAACTAGCTCCAAAAGAGGGTGTTATTGTTGAGATTCCTGCAGATAGTGAGGTATATCAAAAGAAAGATGTCTCTTTTTCATCTGAAACGGAAGCACTTAAATCCTTGTCTTCTAAACAAACCTATTCTGTCTCTGATGGAAAAAAAGTAGGAACCCATCAAGGGGCTCATTACTTTACTAAAGGACAACGAAAAGGTCTAGCTGTAGGAGGAACAAAAGAAGCATTGTTTGTTATCGATACAGATGTAAAAGAAAATGTAGTATATACTGGACAAGGAAAAACACACCCAGGATTGTATAGACGTGGCTTATTTATTCAGGCAGATGAAATACATTGGGTACGTCAAGATCTAGCTATAGAAATTGGCGAAAAAATGGAAGTTGAAGCTCGTATAAGATACAGACAACCTCTAGAAAAGGCAACGTTACATCGTGTTGAAGACGGATTATATGTTATCTTTGAGAATGCACAATCTGCCATAGCTGAAGGCCAATTTGCAGCGTGGTATAAAAATGAAGAATTAATAGGAAGTGGAGTAATTTCCTGATAAAATAAACACAATGAAAAAATTTTTACTATTAGCAGTAGCAATGTTAGCTATACAAACAGCAAACGCACAAGAAGATGCCTTAGTCTTTTTTGAAGATAAAGCAGGTGTTGAAGCAGCGCTAGAAAATCCATTAACAATCTTAACACAAGATGCACTAGATAGAAAAGATATGCACGGTGTAGCTATAGATGAAAGGGATGTTCCTGTAAATGAAAATTATATAGCACTTTTAAAAGCTGAGCCTGGTATTACCGTATATTCTAAATCAAAGTGGATGAATGCTGCTTATGTACGCGGAAGTCAGACAAATATTGAAAACCTTGTAGATAACAACTATGTAAGTGAGGTTGAGTTTATGAATAAATCTTTAAATCTCTCACCTATATTTCCATCTGGAGGTGTAGATAAATTTGAAGAAGAAAATGGATTACCTAAAGTTATTTATAATTATGGAGATGCTACAAACCAAACAGAGATGATTGGTATTGATTTTGTTCACGAACAAGATTTTACTGGTGAAGGAATGGTTGTTGCTTTTATGGATAATGGTTATCCTAATGTATTTACAAATCCTGCTTTTAGCCATGTCGTAGATGAAAATCGTTTTTTAGGTACTTATGATTTTCCTTTAAGACAAACTAATGCAGATGGTACTGGTACTCATGGAGCTAATACATTGAGTAATGCAGCTGCAATAATTGAAAATGAGTTTGTAGGTACTGCTCCAGATGCTTCTTATTATTTATTTGTTACAGAGTATACCTCTGAAAATCCAGTAGAAGAAGCTTGGTGGGTGGAAGCATTAGAAAGAGCAGATAGTTTAGGGGTAGATGTAGTAAATACATCACTAGGTTATCAAGATTATGATGATTCATCATACACTCATTCATATTCAGATCTAGACGGTCAAACTACAATTGCTGCTAGAGGAGCTAATCACGCTTTTGATAAAGGAATGTTATTAGTCACTTCTGCAGGAAACGATGGTAATGGATTTGGAACAGTAGCAACACCTGCAGATGCTCCTGGCGTACTAAGTATTGGTGCCGTAGATAGTAATGGTAATTATACATCATTTAGCTCAAGAGGACCAACAGTAGATGGGCGTGTTAAACCAGATGTAATGGCTCAGGGAGAGAGTGCAGCTGTGGTAGATATAAATGGAAACGTAACCACAAGTAGTGGTACTTCTTTTAGTGGTCCTATAATGGCAGGAGCTGTAGCTAGTTTATGGCAATCCCGACCTGTAACTACAAATGGAGAATTAATGCAGATTATTAGAGAGTCTGCTCATTTATACAACAATCCAACAGACGAAATGGGATATGGTATTCCTAACTTTGAGACGGCTTATTTGTCACTTCAAGCTTTATCTGTAGAGGATGAATTATTAGAAAATAATTTTGCAATCTATCCAAACCCACTAAAAGATAGAATGAATATTTCTTTTCCAAGTCAAGTAAATCAGGCCACTTTAACCTTATATAATATATTAGGATCTAAAGTAATGGAACAACAAATATCGATCTCAAATAATAGTATCGAAGTTTCAAATTTAAAGTCGGGTGTTTATTTAGCAAGCATTTCGGCAGATGGAAAAACAAACAGCTTTAAAGTTATTAAAGAATAAATCTTTTTGAAGTCGAAATCGAAACTGAAATCAAACTTGAAGATATTTAGAGAAATCTGATGATGCTGATCTTTGAGTTTTAAAAAATTAACATGAATAAAATAACCCAACTTTTTAATATTGAGTATCCACTTATCCAAGCAGGAATGATCTGGAACAGTGGCTGGCGTTTAGCAAGTGCTGTTAGTAATGCAGGCGGATTAGGGATTATTGGTGCGGGATCTATGTACCCAGATGTACTAAGAGAGCATATTTTAAAATGTCAAGGAGCAACAGATAAACCTTTTGGGGTCAATGTCCCAATGTTGTACCCTAACATCGAAGAGATCATAGAGATAATTATTGAGCTAGGGGTAAAGGTTGTTTTTACTTCGGCAGGAAATCCAAAAACACATACAGCACGTTTAAAATCTCACGGTATTACAGTAGTTCATGTGGTGAGTAGTGTCAAGTTTGCATTAAAGGCACAAGAGGCCGGAGTAGATGCTGTGGTGGCAGAAGGCTTTGAAGCTGGAGGTCACAATGGTCGTGATGAGACGACTACACTTACGTTAATTCCAATGGTAAAAGAGGTAATAGATATTCCTTTAATCGCTGCCGGAGGTATTGCAACTGGAAGAGGTATGCTTGCAGCAATGGTTCTTGGAGCAGACGCTGTACAAGTGGGAAGCAGATTTGTTGCTAGTGAAGAATCTAGTGCGCACCGCGCTTTTAAAGATCTAGTAGTTAAAGCTAAAGAAGGCGACACCCTTTTAACTTTAAAAGAATTAGCACCCGTACGATTATTGAAAAATAAGTTTTTTGATGACGTCATGGAATTATACAAAACAAACCCAAGCAAAGAAGAGCTTATAGAGTTACTTGGAAGAGCAAGAGCTAAAAAAGGAATGTTTGAAGGAGACCTTGTGGAAGGAGAACTAGAAATAGGACAAATCGCAGGACTTATTCATGATATTAAACCAGCTGCTGCCATTGTAGAAGAGATTATTACAGAGTTTGAGGCTTTGAATGGGAAAAAAATAATCTAATATTTCAGAGATAATTTACGAATTTTCCAGAGCGTTAATTTCAACCAACCTAAAACAAAAATATGCCATTAAACAACAACGATATATTTAAAAAACTACGAGTTGCACACAAGCTGCGCGATGATGATATTGTAAACATTCTAAAACTAGTAGATTTTAGTGTGACTAAAAGTGAATTGAATGCCTTTTTCAGAAATGAAACACACCCTAAATATATGGAAGTTGGCGATCAAATTTTACGCAATTTTTTAAACGGACTAATCATACATTTAAGAGGTCCAATGCCTCCCAAGCAACCTAAGAAAAAGGACTAAAAGCATTTTACAATTGTAAGGGTATCCTGTATCTTTGCAAAAAATTAATAAAACGAAACATGCAAGACGGAATATACGTTAAAATCACAACAGAAAAAGGAGAAATCCTTGGTCAGCTTCATTACAAAAGAACACCAGGAACGGTAGCAAACTATGTAGCACTAGCTGAAGGAAACCTAGAAAACGAAGCAAAACCACAAGGAACACCATATTATGATGGGTTAACATTTCACCGTGTAATTCCAGATTTTATGATTCAAGGTGGAGATCCAGCAGGAACAGGAGCTGGAGGTCCAGGATATAAGTTTGATGATGAGTTTCATCCAGAATTAAAGCATGATAAGCCAGGAATCTTTTCTATGGCAAATGCAGGTCCTGGAACAAATGGATCTCAGTTTTTTATCACACACGTACCAACAGATTGGCTAGACGGAAAACACACTGTTTTTGGTGAAGTTATTGAAGGAATGGATGTTGTAAATAGTGTCGCTCAAGGCCACACTATCGAAAAGATGGAAATCATTAGAGTTGGTGAAGAAGCAAAAGCGTTTAATGCTGTTGAAACTTTCAGAAAATTTAATGGTGCTAAAGCAGAAAGAGAAGCTGCCGCAAAAAAAGCACAAGAAGAAGCAATGGGAGATCTTGTTGCAGGTTTTGATAAAACAGAAAGTGGATTACACTACAAAATTATTCAAAAAGGAGATGGGCCTAAGCCAACTTCTGGTAATACGGTAGCAGTACATTACAAAGGAATGTTAGCAGACGGTACTACATTTGATTCTTCTTACAAAAGAGGAAACCCAATTGAATTTCCAGTAGGAATGGGACATGTAATTGCAGGATGGGACGAAGGAATCTTAATGCTTAATAAAGGCGATAAAGCACGTTTTGTAATTCCTAGTGATTTAGGATACGGAGCACAAGGTGCTGGAGGTGTAATACCACCAAACGCTACTTTAGTTTTTGATGTAGAGTTAATGGACATTAAAGGCTAATACTATTTTAAAATAATAGAAAAAACGCTCCTAATTGTTAGGAGCGTTTTTTTTTATACTATCAATTTAAAATTATTTGATAAGAAATTTTTCTGTAGTTAGGATCACTCCGTTGTTGCGTAATTTTAAAAAATAGATTCCGCTTTTTCTTGCTGAAACATCTAAAACTAATCGGTTATTTTCTTTTGCCGAAATATTTTGTTCAATTAGTTTACCTCCTACATCAAATAGTTCATATTCATTAAAAGTACTTTTGTTACTAGTCACTGTGATGTAGTTTTTAGCAGGATTAGGAAACACTGAATAAGACGAAGTTTCAAAATTATTAATTCCTAATGATGCATCATACATATCCTGTAAAGCATCAATTGGTTCAAAAATCTCAGAAGTGATCCATACATTTAAGTCTAAAGAAAGATTGCCATAGCTGCTGTCTGTATCGCTTGGGTCTGCCACTCTTATAAAAGCAGAAGCAGAGCTAATACCAATATCTAAACAACGTGCATCTGCTCCAGGGCGTTTTGCACCTTGTAGGGCTGCCATAAGTTTATCTGCTAAAGTACCTGTCTCAGCCAAAAAAGCAGCTTCCATATCTGTTACAACTTCTTCAGAGATTAAGATGTTTCCTTGTATTGCATAATTTGGACCAGTAACGTGAATGTATTCAGCAAAACATTCATCACCTGTGAAGGCTGCTGCTCTAGGAGAACCATCGTTTAGATCTACAGCACCATACTGTCTAGATGCAGGTGCATTACTTACATCATTAGCCACAAGCCAGTCCATAATCTCTTGTGGAGAATCTCCAGCTTCCATTCTTACACGTGCGTTTGCTTGATTTGTGGGATGCCAGTAAGACTGTGTGTGTATGGCTCCAACGCCTAGTATGATATCACTTATGGCAAGTGCTCCATCTTGAGCATCAATACAAGTTGCCCCTGCACTACCTATTTCTCCAGTAACTGGGTCTACAGCTACAATAGAAAAAGTGTGTTGTCCAAAAATAAGTGTTGAACTAAAAAAAGCGAATAATAAAATTATTTTTTTCATAAAATGTTTTTTTGTGAGAAGCAATATACTTGGTGATTGGAATAAAAATAAAAAACATTAGATGTTTATGAGAAATAAAAACCTCATTTCCACTTGATTCCGCAGCCTACACTAGGTATTTGATCTTTAAGTTGAGAAGTGTTATTCAAAATTCGATCCATTGCTTCGCGTAAATCACGACCATTAACTGGAATTCCATTTCCGGGTCTAGATGTATCAAGTTGTCCTCGATATACTAGTTTTAACTCTTCGTCAAAAAGATAAAAATCTGGGGTGCACGCCGCGTCATACAATTTTGCAACCTCTTGTGTTTCATCAAATAAATAGGGGAAAGGATATCCTTCTTCTCTAGCTACTTTCCACATGTTTTCTGGACTATCATCAGGATATTTGACTACGTCATTACTATTAATGGCTACAAAACCAAAACCAGTAACTCGATAATCATTGCTTAATCGTACAAGTTCTTCATTGACGTGTTTAACAAAAGGGCAATGATTACAAATAAACATTACTACTGTTCCTTTTTTGCCTTTTATACTCTGTAGAGATATAGCGTTTTTAGTTACTGCATCTATCAAAGTGAAGTCCGGAGCTTTTGTTCCGAGCGGGAGCATATTAGAAGGGGTAAGAGCCATATGTGTGAGATTTTAAGTAGCGATTGCTAAGCTATATGTCGCAAAATTGCTATTTTAGTTACAAATTTACAAAATGGAGATTACCTGGAATGATTTTACTAAAATAGATATGAGAGTAGGTACAATTGTAGCTGTGAATGATTTTCCTGAAGCTCGAAACCCAGCCTATCAACTGCATATAGACTTCGGAAATGAACTAGGTGTTAAAAAAACCTCTGCTCAAATTACAACCTTATATAAAAAAGAAGATTTGATGGGACGTCAGATTGTAGCGGTAGTAAATTTTCCGAAGAAACAAATTGCTACTTTTATGAGTGAATGTTTAGTGCTAGGCGCGGTAGATGGAAAAGATGTCACATTATTGCATCCAGGGATAAAAGTTGAGAACGGTCTAAAGATTTCTTAGCAATAGAAAATGGTCTTCGGCTGCGCTCAGACTGACACGATTAATAAAAATACAATCTTGAAACATCTAAGCACATCACACTAAGCACAGTCGAAGTGTTGAAAAAGGCTTCCTATTGTCACACTGAGCGTAGTCGAAGTGGATTAATTAGCGAGATTATTTTTAAGAGGTGATAGAATGGTCTTCGGCTGCGCTCAGACTGACACGATTAATAAAAATACAATCTAGAAGCATCTAAGCACATCACACTAAGCACAGTCGAAGTGTTGAAAAAGGCTTCCTATTGTCACACTGAGCGCAGTCGAAGTGGATTAATTAGCGAGATTATTTTTAAGAGGTGATAGAATGGTCTTCGACTGCGCTCAGACTGACACGTTTTAATAAAATTAAAATCTTGAAACATCTAAGCACATCACACTAAGCACAGTCGAAGTGTTGAAAAAGGCTTCCTACTGTCACACTGAGCGCAGTCGAAGTGGATTAATTAGCGAGATTATTTTAAGAGTGATAGAATGGTCTTCGACTGCGCTCAGACTGACACATTGAATAAAAATACAATCTTGAAACATCTAAGCACATCACACTAAGCACAGTCGAAGTGTTGAAAAAGGCTTCCTACTGTCACACTGAGCGCAGTCGAAGTGGATTAATTATTGGAATTGTTTTTTAAGAGGTGATATAATGGTCTTCGACTGCGCTCAGACTGACACGTTTAATAAAAACACAATCACGAAACATCTAAGCATATCACACTAAGCGCAGTCGAAGTGTAGAGAAATGGTATTCTACTGTCACACTGAGCGCAGTCGAAGTGCACACAATAGCAAAAAAAAGCATCCAGATAAAATGGATGCTTTTTTTATTACTTATAGCTTATCAGCTGTAATCCTACCTTCTCGATTTGCTATTTCCCAAGCCGTATGAAAAATAAGTCGAGTTCTTTTTTCTAAAAGATCATATTCTATTTTGTCTGGAGTATCAGTAATTTTATGATAATCTGCATGAACACCGTTAAAGTAAAAAATAACAGGAATATTATTTTTTGCAAAATTGTAATGATCACTTCTATAATAAAAACGATTAGGATCATTCTCATCATTAAATGTGTAGTCTAGTTCAATATCACTACTGTATTTTGCAGCAACCGCTTCCGATACATCATGAAGTTCTTGACTTAGTTTATCACTACCTATTAAATAAACATAGTTTGGGTTATCAGCTTTATTTGGATCAATTCGTCCTATCATATCCGTATTTAGGTTTACTACGGTGTTTGCTAAAGGAAAAATAGGGTTTTCAGAATAATACGCAGATCCATATAAACCTAGTTCTTCACCTGTAACGTGTAAAAATAAAATAGAACGTTTAGGTCCATTACCGTCTTCAGCAGCTTGTTTAAAAGCTTCAGCCATTTCTAACATGGCTACAGTACCACTACCATCATCATCTGCACCATTAAAAACATTTCCTTCATCATCTACACCTACGTGATCTAAATGAGCAGAAAGTATGATTACTTCATCCGGGAATTCACTACCTTCTATAAATGCGACTACATTTTCAGAATCTTTAGGATCTTTTACTCTTTTAAAATAAGAGGCAGGAACGGGTTGGTAGTAATTTAATTCTTCAATAGGTGAAGGAATCTTATGATCCTGATAAAAGTTACGTAAATATTCTGACGCCATTTTTTGACCTTTAGTCCCTGTCATTCTGCCTTCCATTTCATCTCCTGCATAGATGTAAAGATGTGTTTTTAGCTCTTCTGCAGTGATTGTACTAGCATATTTTTCAGAAAGGTCTCCACTTTCTTTTTTGTCAGATTTTGTAGCACAACAAGCATTCATTATTACTGTTATGGCAATAAAAGCAATGTATTTCATATTATAATTATTAAGTTTAACAAAGATACAAAGTCTTTAAGGGCAATTTTGGCTTTTTGTTAAATAATTAACTCAGACTAACACACGCCATATTGCGCATTTATTATCTTTGCAAAAAATTATTTTACTATGCATATTGAACAAATATATACTGGGTGTTTATCGCAAGGAGCTTATTACATAGAGAGTGAAGGAGAAGCGGCAATTATAGATCCATTGCGTGAATCTGTACCTTATCTAAATAGACTTGAAAGAGATGGGGCAACTTTAAAATATATTTTCGAAACTCATTTTCATGCAGATTTTGTAAGTGGTCATGTTTCTTTATCACAAATAACTGGAGCTCCTATTATTTATGGTCCTACAGCAAACCCAAGTTTTGACGCTATTATTGCAAAAGATATGCAGGTGTTTAAAATAGGTAAGATAACCATTACTGCATTGCACACTCCAGGTCACACTATGGAGAGTACAACATATCTATTAAAAGATGAAAACGGTAAAAACCATTGTATTTTTAGTGGTGATACTTTATTTTTAGGGGATGTAGGTCGTCCAGACTTAGCACAGAAAGGTGCAGGTCTGACTTTAAATGATCTTGCTGGAATATTATTTGACAGCTTGAGAAACAAGATTATGGTGCTTGAAGATGATGTGATTGTGTATCCTGCGCATGGAGCTGGTTCTGCCTGTGGAAAACATATGATGAGTGAAACAGTAGATACTCTAGGGAATCAAAAAAAGATGAATTATGCCTTGCGTGCAGATATGACCAAAGAAGAATTTATTACAGAAGTGACCGATGGCTTATTACCTCCACCTGATTATTTTCCGTTGAATGTTAAAATGAATAGAGAAGGATATGATTCATTAGATAATATTATTCAAAAAGGAACTAAAAAATTAACTCCAGATGCATTTGAAGAGTTAGTAAATTCATCTGGAGCAATTATGCTAGATGTAAGATATCAAAAAGATTTTATGGAAGCGCATATACCAAATGCTATTTTTATTGGTATTGATGGTGGTTTTGCGCCGTGGGTTGGAGCTTTGATTGCAGACACAGAACAAGCTATTTTATTAATAGCCCCAGAAGGTAGGGAAGAAGAAACAATCACTCGATTATCACGTGTAGGTTTTGATAATACCTTAGGTTTTTTAGAAGGAGGTATAGAAGCTTGGAAAAATGCAGGAAAAGAAACTGCGAGTATGTTATCTGTTTCTGCAAGTACACTAAAAGAAAAGATAAGCGAAGGAGCTCCGGTATTTGATGTTCGTAAAGATGGTGAGTATAAAAATGCTCATATACCTAATGCAACACATACATCATTAGAAATCATTAATAGCCATCTTAATGCTTTTCCAAAAGACAAACCTTTTTATGTTCACTGTGCAGGTGGATATCGCTCAGTAATCGCAGCCTCAATTTTAAAATCTCGTGGCATTCACAATGTAATAGATGTAGCAGGTGGTTTTAAAGCAATTAAAGAGGCTGAAATAGCGATTGTTTAAATAGTATTTTTTAAGTTTTTCCATACTAAAACCAAATAATTAGAGTTTTTATAAAACCAGTTTTCTCTAAATTTAATAAACCATAATCTTATGAGATTTTTATTTTTAATAAGTTTTTTATCAATTACAACATTTTCATTTGCCCAATCAGGTAGTGGTTTTGGTCTTAAAGGGGGGCTTAATTATAACAGTAATGGTGAGTTTACAAGAGAATTTCAAGCTAATGAAAGTTCATCAAAAAATATAGGTTTTCATCTTGGTGTATTCGGAAAACTTGATGCTGGACCAATTTACTTAAGACCAGAATTTGTTTACACAAGAACCTCAAGTGAATATCCTGTAGAAGATTTGATTATTTCAAAAATAGATATTCCGGTACTCGTGGGGGTTGATATATTAGGTCCACTAAGTGTTTTTGCAGGGCCAGATTTTCAATATATACTTTCTAGTGACTTCGGAAATATTAATATTGAAGATCCAGAAGATCAGTTTACTATAGGAGCTCAATTTGGAGTAGCTCTTAATTTTCAGCAATTTGGTCTTGATATTCGTTATGAGCGAGGTTTATCTGAAAACGAAGCTTTATTAACAGGGGTAACAGAAAGTAGAGTAGATACTAGGCCAGAACAAATTATTTTAAGCCTTTCTGTAAAGTTGTAGCTTAAAAAACTTTATAAAAAATATGATGGCATCCTTAATCAGGGATGCCATTTTTATTGAAGCCTATTGTATTTTAAATTAATGTAACAGTAATAGCACATAGCTCTAAATATAGGTCATTTTATGATCCAACTGTTTTCTGGTAATAGTTTGTATGGTCTAAGTTCTGTTGTCAATATAGCGCTTAGTTAAAACGTATTAAGTATTCATATTAGGCGAAAACTGCGCGTTAGGTGTCATTTATAAATATAAACGAACTTTCCTATAGACTATTCATATCTTAAGCTTTCTACAGGGTCTAATTTAGCCGCTTTTGTAGCGGGGTAAGAACCAGCAATAACTGCTACAACAAATGTAATAATGGTAGCCGCTATCATAGCGGTAATGGGGAGTTCAAATTCGGTGCCAAAACCATAGGAGAGTGCCCAACCAGTAAGTACACCTAGAATTATACCCAGAATACTACCAAATTGACCAATAACAATGGTCTCAATAAAAAACTGTAATGAAATAGTAGATCGTTTCGCTCCAAGTGCTTTTCGTACCCCAATTTCACGGGTACGTTCTGTTACAGACACAAGCATAATATTCATTAATGCTATTGAAGACCCTAATATTGTTACAATACTAATAGACCAAGCTGCTGTATTAAGATACCCGCTAATTTCTGAAATTTGATTTAATAAATCATCACTACGTACAATCCCAAAATTATTATCGTCTAATGGGCTTAATCTTCTAATGTTTCTTAAAGTAATAATCGCTTCGTCTTGCGCTTGATCCATTAATAGGTTATCATCAACTTTTACACTGATGTTGTAGTTAATATTAGCTTGCGTAAACATTCCTCTTGCCACCTGAATAGGAATCATCACCCTTAAATCTTGGCTATTTCCAAAACTTGAGCCTTTAGATTCCATAACGCCAATGACCTTGAATTTTGCACCTCTAATAGAAATTGTTTTACCTATTGGGGCATCGTTTTTAAATAGAGATTTCAAAAAATCACTTCCTATTAAGCATACTTTTGTGTTGTTTTCTATATCAAACGATGTGAAATCTCTACCCTCATCTATTTTAATACCAGAGTTTTCTAGAAAATTTTCATTAACACCAAGTACCTGAACTTCAGGATCTGTTTTTTCATTTTCAAATTTCACCTCGGCAGTAGCCGTACCCGTAAATGAAACAGATGTTTGTGCCGTAGGAAATTGATATAAATCTATAAACTCTCTAACATTATTATAACTAATTACTGGGTTAACCTTACGTTTTTCACCACCTCGATTAGAGTCAAATGTAAAATCGTAGCGTTGTATATTAAATGTATTTGCACCCATAGACGCAAAATTTCCCGAAATATTGTCTTCTAAAACCTTAACAAGGCTTAAAATTCCAACAAGTGCCCAGATTCCGATACCAATAATGACAACAGTCAAGATAGTTCTTAGCATTTGGCTTTTAATAGAATCTAGTGCTATCAGCACATTCTCTCTAAAAAGTGAAAACATAATGGTGGTTATTTTGATATATAAGACTGCATTTGGTCTATAAAGTTACATCAAAAAGAGATTATTAAAAATTTCTCTTATTTCTGAAATGTGCTAGCGTCACAATCTGCTTAAATTTTTGGATATTTGCGCGAGGGAATATGAAATCGATTTGAAAAATAACGATGTCTGATCGAGCACAGTCGAGACCTCCTTATAAAATTCGAAATAAAAAAATTAATAATTAAAGTTATAGTGATTGAACTCAAAACTCACCACTCATAACTCATAAATCATAAGCTTTGTCAAAAAAACCTAGCATACCTAAAGGAACCAGAGATTTTTCTCCATCCGAAGTCGTAAAACGCACTTATATTATGGATACCATAAAAAGAAGTTTTACACATTTTGGTTTTCAACCTATTGAAACACCTAGTTTTGAAAACAGCGATACTTTAATGGGGAAATATGGCGAAGAAGGTGATCGCCTTATTTTTAAGATATTAAATAGTGGTGATTATTTAAGAAAAGTTGATGATACGTTATATTCTGCAAAGGATAGTGGTAAAATGACTCCTAAAATTTCAGAAAAAGCACTCCGTTATGATTTAACAGTGCCTTTTGCGAGATATGTAGTACAACACCAAAACGAAATTACATTTCCTTTTAAACGTTTCCAGATACAACCTGTTTGGAGAGCAGATCGCCCTCAAAAAGGACGTTTTAGAGAATTCTTTCAATGCGATGCAGATGTTGTAGGAAGTAAATCATTATGGCAAGAAGTAGAGTTGGTACAATTGTATGACACTGTATTTACAGCTTTAGATTTAAAAGGGGTAACCATAAAAATGAACAACCGTAAAATATTAAGCGGTATTGCAGAGGTTATAGGTGCTCAAGATAAGTTAATCGATTTTACAGTAGCACTAGATAAGCTTGACAAAATAGGGGAGGAAGGCGTTAAAAAAGAAATGCGTGAAAAAGGTATTACAGAAGAAGCAATACAAAAAGTACAGCCCCTCTTTTCGTTTACTGGAACTGCAACCGAAAACTTGGCGAGTTTAGACACAATGTTAGCAAGCTCTGAGACGGGACAAAAGGGTATTGAGGAGCTGCGTTTTATTGTTGATAATATTTCAGAAATAGGATTACAAAGCGCCAATCTTGAAATAGATGTAACGCTTGCCAGAGGACTTAACTATTATACAGGTGCTATTTTTGAAGTTGCTGCACCAGAAGGTGTCGCAATGGGAAGTATAGGAGGCGGTGGTCGTTATGATGATCTTACGGGTATCTTTGGGATGAAAGATATGAGTGGCGTAGGAATTTCTTTTGGACTAGACAGAATTTACCTTGTTATAGAAGAATTAGGCTTGTTTCCAGAAACAGTTTCTGCAAATACGAAGGTATTATTTATCAATTTTGGCGCAAAAGAGGCTTTATATGCCATGAAAAGCATAACAAAACTTCGAGCTAAAAATATTTCTGCAGAATTGTATCCTGACGAAGCAAAAATGAAAAAGCAAATGGGGTATGCAGATAAAAGAGGGATAACTTACACAGTATTAGCTGGTGACAAAGAAATGGAAGCTGAAAAATTTACTCTAAAAAACATGAAAACTGGTGAACAAGCGTCTTTAAATTTTGATGAACTTGTAAATAGATTAAAATAATTAAAAGTAATATTTGCAAGCGTATTTTAAGTTGTTATATTTGCAGCCGCTAAAATATCTGTTTTAGCAATTTGGCGAGGTAGCTCAGGTGGTTAGAGCGTCGGATTCATAACCCGGAGGTCAGGGGTTCAAGTCCCCTTCTCGCTACAAAGTCCCCAATTATTTTGGGGACTTTTTTTGTATTATGGAACATGTAGTTTACATATTATATTCAAGACGATTTGATAAGACCTATGTGGGGTGTACTTCAAGTATCATTTCACGATTTCATTCACATAACACCTATGCTAAAAAAGGTTGGACTGTTCGTTACAGACCTTGGGAGGTAATACATATAACATTTTTTGATACTAAAACTGAAGCTCTATCCAAAGAAAAGTGGTTTAAAACAGGAGCAGGTAGAAGACATAAAGATACATTGGTCCAGGCTTTTTTAAAAAACAATTAAATGTGGAGGATTCATATCCGCCGAAGAGGCGGACAGGGGTTCAAGTCCCCTTCTCGCTACAAAGTCCCCAATTTATTTTGGGGACTTTTTTTGTATTATGGAATATGTAGTTTACATTTTATATTCAAGACGATTTGATAAAACCTATGTTGGTTGTACTTCAAGTATCATTTCTCGATTTCATTCACATAACACCTATGCTACAAAAGGTTGGACTGTACGTTACAGACCTTGGGAGGTAATACATATAGCATTTTTTGATACTAAACCTGAAGCTCTATCCAAAGAAAAGTGGTTTAAAACAGGAGCAGGTAGAAGACATAAAGATACATTGGTACAGGCTTTTTTAAAAAGCAATTAGATGGTAGGATTCATATCCGCCGAAGAGGCGGACAGGGGTTCAAGTCCCCTTCTCGCTACAAAGTCCCCAATTTATTTTGGGGACTTTTTTTGTATTATGGAACATGTAGTTTACATATTATATTCAAGACGATTTGATAAGACCTATGTGGGGTGTACTTCAAGTATCATTTCACGATTTCATTCACATAACACCTATGCTACAAAAGGTTGGACTGTTCGTTACAGACCTTGGGAGGTATTTCATATAGCATTTTTTGATACTAAACCTGAAGCTCTATCCAAAGAAAAGTGGTTTAAAACAGGAGCAGGTAGAAGACATAAAGATACATTGGTACAGGCTTTTTTAAAAAGCAATTAGATGGTAGGATTCATATCCGCCGAAGAGGCGGACAGGGGTTCAAGTCCCCTTCTCGCTACAAAGTCCCCAATTTATTTTGGGGACTTTTTTTGTATTATGGAGCATGTAGTTTACATATTATATTCTAAGAAATTTGATAAAACCTATGTTGGGTGTACTTCAAGTATCATTTCACGATTTCATTCACATAACACCTATGCTAAAAAAGGTTGGACTGTTCGTTACAGACCTTGGGAGGTAATACATATAGCATTTTTTGATACTAAACCTGAAGCTCTATCCAAAGAAAAGTGGTTTAAAACAGGAGCAGGTAGAAGACATAAAGATACATTGGTACAAGCGTTTTTAAAAAGCAATTAAATGTGGAGGATTCATATCCGCCGGAGAGGCGGACAGGGGTTCAAGTCCCCTTCTCGCTACAAAGTCCCCCAATTTATTTTGGGGACTTTTTTTGTGCTAGTTTTTTAAGAAACAATGCGTAGGGATTTATATTTTATGGGTATTATTATATAATTTCACTATACTCTTAATTTCGAAGTATCTGTATTCATTATCAATGATTCTCTTGTAGACATCAGGTTTGTCTTTAAATAATTCGAGATATTTTTCTTTTTTATCGACATCATAAAATTCATTGAAGTCTTTGGTCAGGTAGCTTTGTCCTTTCTTTAGGTCACGATACATAGAAATTTCACCATCAATTAACTGGACCAGTACTTGTTTCTTGTTTTTAATTAGAACATTTTTATATGTTCTATCGTTAATTTTAAATTCAATTAAATCTTTAGGGTTAAAGTTCGATTCTGTTCCGTTTTTTGAAATAAAATTGATTTTATCACTTAAAATAAATCTCCCATTCATTTTTATTGAACCAAATATTGTGTCGTTTTTTTTACGAATAAGATAACCTTGCGCATAACCTTTTTTTAGTGTAGTGTCGATAAGGTGTTTGAATTCAGTTTGATTTTTAAATGAAATGTTTGCTAAATCAATTAATAACTCAATATCCTCAAATGTGTAATTGTTTTTCTTAATTAATTTATAGAGGGTGTTTTCCTTACCTAAAATTTGGTGAAAAGTCCATTTGAAATTAGATGATTGAGAAACAAAAGGTTCTTCTGTATTACTTTGTTTGAGAGAAACATCTACATCACCAACTGAATGCTTATCTGTAGTATTACTATTTAAATTATTACTTAAAAACCCTTTATTTTTTAGATTACTTTTGACTGTAATTGGATATAATTTGTCTTTGTATTTAAGAAACACCTTTTTTTCGTAATCAATAGTAAATCTAGATTTTAGATGTGATTCAAGGTAATATGAAATTTCGCCTTTTTTAACTTCAAGTAAAAATTCGGGGAATTTTGTATCCACAGAAACAAATTTAAAGGCACCTCTTTGGAAAAAGTCAACTTGATCAGCTCTAAATTTTTGTTTTCCATCTTCATTTTTAACATAGACAAAAAGATTAGACTTCCATTCTATGTTGCCGTAAATTGTATCTTTATCTTTAGTGACTAAATAGTCTTGTGAAACGCAAATAGTTATATTAAATAATAAGATTATTAATGTTATTATTTTAAGTGAAACTGTATTCATTTTTTAAATTTTGTCTAAGTAATTTACCTGTGAAAAATACGAAATACTTGCAGATTAAAAACTACTTATAGTTTCAGCTTAAACAGGAAACCATATAAAGATTATAATCCAAGTTAGAATGATTAAAATACTTGCAAAGACAGCTATTTTCGTATTATTACGAAAGACTTCGGCTAAAGTTTCTAATGCTAATTTTATTAATTCAATCATTCTATTTTAGCATAATACTTTAGTTATTTACCTATTTTACAACATCAGCCGTTTCAAGAGTGTCATCAGGCTTATTTCCCACAACTGTTTGTAATATAACAGCAATCCCAATAACAATCCCCGCACCGGCAACGTTGAGCCATAAATAAGGCATAAGGTCAATCCACCAGAAATAAACGATGATGGCTTGTGTAATGATGGCTGCGATAAATACAGCGCGGCTTTTTACATATTTTATAAAGAAAGCCAAAAGGAAAATACCGAGTACATTTCCGTAGAAAATAGAGCCTATGATATTTACAAGCTCAATCAAGTTTTCAAACAAGTTTGCAACAGAGGCGACACAGATAGCAATGATTCCCCATAGTAAGGTAAACCATTTTGAGGCGTGTACATAATGCTTTTCGCCACGACCACGTACGTTTCTTTTGTATAAATCTATAGTAGTGGTAGAGCCCAAGGCATTTAATTCTGATGCCGTAGATGACATCGCGGCACTTAGTATCACGGCAAGCAATAGCCCAATCATACCTGTAGGTAGGTTGTTTAATATGAAGTGTATAAAGACATAATCTTTGTCATTAGTTTCTGCATCTGGGTTTGCTTTTTTGATCGTTACTTTTGCACGCTCTCTTAAAGCTTCTTGTTCTTTATTAAGTCCGGCAATTTCTGATAAAAGTTGTTTTTTCTCAGTTTGATTTTCTACTCTGCTAAAGACTATTTGTTTTTTCTTTATAGCAGCTTCTAGTGTTATTTGTTCGTCTTCAAGCGAAGCATATTCTGCCGCAAAAGGAGAATTACGCACATCTTCTACCGCGCTTGGGTTAAAGTGAACAGGGGAGCTGTTAAACTGGTAAAAAACAAATACCATAACACCCACAAGCAAAATGAAAAACTGCATAGGTACTTTTAAGAGCCCGTTAAAGATCATTCCCATTTGCATTTCTTTCATGGAGCGACCACTCAAGTAACGCTGTACTTGACTTTGGTCTGTTCCAAAATAGGAGAGTGCTAAAAAGGTTCCACCTATTAACCCACTCCAAACGGTGTATTTATTATTAAAATCGAAAGAAAAATCTAGAACATCTAGTTTTCCGCTGGCACCTGCAATCTCTAGAGCTTTGGTGAAATTAACATCGAGTGGTAAATAATTAAGGATAATTAAAAAGGCAAGAAGCATTCCTAGAAATATGATACCCATTTGTTGTTTTTGGGTCACACTCACGGCTTTTGTACCTCCACTTACGGTGTAGATTATCACGAGAACACCTATACCAATGTTAAGATACATTAAGTCCCAACCCAGTACGGCAGATAAAATTATAGAAGGCGCAAAAATGGTAATCCCTGCAGCAAGACCACGTTGTATTAAAAACAAAATAGCGGTTAAGGTTCTTGTTTTTAAGTCAAACCTTGTTTCTAGATACTCGTAGGCGGTAAAAACCTTAAGCCTATGGTAAATGGGGATAAATACCAGACAAATTATAACCATCGCAATTGGAAGTCCAAAATAAAATTGAACAAACCCCAAGCCGCTATGAAATGCTTGTCCTGGTGTAGATAAAAAAGTAATTGCGCTGGCTTGAGTAGCCATCACACTTAAACCAATAGTCCACCATCGGGAGTCGCTACCTCCTTTTAAATAATCTTTTACGTCTTTGTTTGAGCGTGATTTATACGTACCGTAGAGTACAATAAAAAGAAGAGCTCCAATTAATATATACCAGTCTAGATGTTGCATTTAGGCAAAATGATTCATTAATAAATACATGAGATAAATATACACGGCGTTTGCTATTAGAACGGCGGTAAATTTCCATTTCCAGATAAACTTTTGTTTTACAACTTCTATAATGTTTTCATTTTCTTCTGTCATTATTCTATTGATAAAAGGTTAGCAAATAATCGATATGCTCCTGGAACACCTGCGGGTAATTCTCTAAAAAAACTAAGTCCAGTATAAATAAAATGTCCTTTTCCGTAGTCAGTCACTAATAAAGAACCTTCTGTTTGTGGGTAATCTTTATCGTGCATTCCTAAAATAGGGGTGAAGTTTTTATCCCATTTACTCGGAAAATATAAACCTCTTTCTTGTACCCATCCTTTAAAATCTTCTTGGCTTATTTTATTAGGTGTGTTTAATACAGCGTGATCTGGAGCTAAGAAGTCTACTTGAGAAAACTCATCTGTCACACGATCCCTTGATAATGTTAAAGGGTATGGTGCAATGTCTTGTGTTTTTAATCTATGGTTTGTGTTGTATTGAACAAGCAGGGTACCACCTTGTTCTACATATTTGTTGAGTTCCGCTTGTTTAAAAGCAAGCACATCAATTGTGTTGTAAGCTCTAATCCCCATTACAACGGCATCAAACTTATTAAGATGTTCTGCCGAAATATTCTCGGGGTCAATAGTAGTAACTGTATATCCTATTTGTCTAAGGCTTTCTGGTATGGCATCTCCAGCACCATTAACATAGCCAATTTGTTCTCCTTTTTTATTGATGTTTAAACGAGCAACTTTAGCCTTAGAAGGAAGCAACACACTTTGATATGGAATGTGATCATAATCTAAAGTCACTAATTCTTTACTATAAAAACGATCTCCTACTATTGCTAGAGGTTTTAAATACCCTTCACTTTGGTTTTCTGGTGGAGTTACTGTAAATATAATGGTTTGTTCTTCTCCTTTTCTTGTAAGTGAAAATGATTGTTGAGCAGGGTTTACTGTCCAACCTTCAGGTTTTCCTAATTGTACTAAACCATTTACCTGGTCTCTACCCGCTCTCACTTTAACAGCAACTTGTTTTGCATCTTCGTTAGCAAAAATGATTACTTTATTTGCAATGCTTGTGCTTACTTCTGGGACAATCTCAAGAGGTTGATACACTTCGCCGTCTACAGGATCGTTGTATTTATAGATTACGTCTCTTGTAATAGGTAAAGTCATTCTTCTATACTGTAAATAAAAAACTACTTGCTCTTGTACAGGTGTTTCTGGTAATCCAATGAGCGGTTCTTTAACTTTATACATTCCTAAGGTTCCTTCTTCTTGTAACCAGTATGGCGCAGAACTAGAAGTAGCTTTACTCGTTATGCTTGCTTTAAAATTAAATTTTTCGTTTTGTGTTAAGGTTTCATTAGGTACTAAAATGTCTGTACCGTCTTTAGTACGAATGCTCTGAAGGTTAAACGGTACAGCTCCACGATTTACAACTTCAAAAGTAGTATTGTATTTACCTTTATTATTAATAGTTTGTGTATCTGCAACTGCTTCTACAAACAAACCGCTACAATCTATGATTAATTGCTCTATTTCTGCTAGTTTGATAGCACGCCAGTGTGTGTCTTCTAAATTTGAAATTAACTGATAGGCTTGCATTAAAGGTTCTACCATGGTAGATGGATCTTTAAAATCAAAATTTGCTTCTAAGGGATTTAAAATTGCACCAATTGCTTCGCCTCCTTTTAATCGTGACCAGCTTGTGTTAATGCCACTAAAAGGGTTTGTTTTTTCCTTCGGAAATTCTCCTTTTAAAAACTCTAGGTATTCTGTTTCATTTCCTCTAGTTCCCGTGCTTCCAAAACCTTGTGACTTGTGCATACTTCTACTTAATGAAGCGATCTCTCCGTTGCTTAAACCAAGGTCAGAATAATAATTACCTGTCTCAACACTAAATAGATTTGTTTTGTCTGCTTTTTCGAAGTTTTCACGACTTCCATAAAATCTCCAAGAGGTATTCATAAAGAGACGTGTAGGTTGCCAAGTGCCAAATGTTGCAGCAGATTTAGGAAATTCTTTCTCATTTCCGACGCGATCAAAAGCATCGTAGCTTAACATAGCAGAAGCCGTATGATGCCCGTGGGTTTTTCCAGGTGTTCTGTGGTCAAAACGGTTAATAATAATGTCTGGTTTAAACTTACGGATGGCTCTTACCACATCGCTTAAAACTTCGTCACTTTCCCAAATATCTAGGGTTTCATCTGGGTGTTTTGAGTATCCAAAATCATTAGCTCTAGTAAACATCTGGCTACCACCATCTGTGCGACGTGCTGCCAGTAACTCTTGAGTACGTATGACACCTAAAAGCTCTCTAATTTCTGGCCCAATAAGGTTTTGTCCACCATCGCCACGTGTAAGTGATAAATAGGCTGTGCGTGCGTGTACATCGTTTGCGAGATAAGAAATAAACCGTGTGTTTTCATCATCTGGATGTGCAGCAACATATAAGGCAGAACCAATAAAGTTAAGGCTCTGTAAGTCGTGATATATTTGTGAAGCTGTAGGTTTTTCTGGCTGTTGCGCTAGCAGGGGTGTGGCGTTAATTAAAAAAATAAGAAATGCCGTTGTGAGGTTTCGTATCATTTGAGTGATTTGTCTATACCCTCCAAATATACCTAAAACACTAAAAAACCTTAATCTATTGGCTGTTCTTTAACATTTTTTCATTCTGTTTTAAAAGAAGCAACGTTTATTCTGTATTATTTAGTTGCAATATCTAGCAAACCTTGATATACCTTACGTGTAGGTAAACCCATTACGTTAAAGAAGCAACCTTCTATTTTTTCGATACCAATATAGCCCAACCAATCTTGAATTCCGTAGCTTCCTGCTTTGTCAAAGGGCTTGTAATTGTCAACATAAAAAGCAATCTCTTCGTCTGTTAAAGTTTTAAACCAAACTTTTGTACAGTCATTAACGGTTACTTGCTTGTTTGCCATTGTAAAGGTTACAGAAGTAAAAACCTCATGCATAGTATTGCTTAAAGACCGTATCATTTTTTTAGCATCTGCTGCATCTATTGGTTTTCCTAAGGCTTTGTTGTCTTTCCAAACAATCGTGTCGCTAGTAATTACAATTTCTTTTTCTGAAATATCATTAAATGCACTCGCTTTAAGCTGTGATAAATAGTCTGTTATAGCTTCTCGTTTTAGGCTCTCATCAAATATTTCTTCGACTTCTCGAACGTCAATAGTAAAATCGATATCTAGTTTTGAAAAGAAATCTTGCCTTCTCGGTGAGCCAGAAGCTAGAATTATTTTATGGTTGTATAGTTTTTGTTTTAGCATGTTTTTAAAAATATTTTATATCATATTCAACACTATAAAATTTCGGTATAAAAAAATAGCGAACAGACCCCTGTTAGCATAATCAGTTTTAATAAAATAGAAAGTGTTTTAAATTCTTTTTCCTTTTCTGCACTAAAGGCTTTAATGCAAAACACCAACAATGGCCCCCCTATAAAAAACACAAAATAGAACGCTACTTTTTGAAATTGATACAAATAGAAATAGGTAAAACCTAGAATAGCAATTAGCGCCATAATACCCATGGCAAAGACAATGTTTCTTGATCGTGTTCTACCAAGAGCAACGGCTAGTGTGTTTTTTCCTCCTATTTGATCACCATTTATATCTTGAATGTCTTTAACAATCTCACGCATTAAGTTGATGTAAAAAGCAAAACCAGCATACAGTATTATGGTGTGTGTAGCCAATAATTGAATAGGACGTTCTGCCTCATTTAGCCCCGGGAGAATGTCAAAAATGATAAAAACGAGTAATGCGCTTGCCACCAAAAAAGACACCAGTACATTTCCTAAAAGTAATTTTTCTTTTAGCTTCACTGCGTACAGATTGAGCAAAGCCGCTATAATAATAAAGATAATGGCAAAACTAGGTCTTCCAATAGCGTTCACCACATAAAAACCAGCGCAAACCCCAGTAAATGTCAGTCCAATATATAGATAGTTTGCTGTTTTTTCTGAAACACTTTTACCAACGATTACTTTATTGGGTTTGTTAACACGGTCTATTTTAATATCGTGAATGTCATTGATCACATTTCCGCCAGCGGCAATACAAACCGTAGCGATAACTAATGCAATAAAACCAAATGTATCTAATCCTAATGTTACGTTTAGCGGTTCTAGTAATGCAAATTTCACAAGGCATTGTACTAAAATGAGTAACAACAAGTTTATGGGTCTGAGGAGTTTTAATATGGGCATAAAGCAGCTTAAATATTAATCATATTTAGCGCTAGATTCTCCACTTTTCATCCAATTGCCTTGTACTTTTAAAACCTGCTCAATAATATCACGTGCACAACCTTTTCCGCCATTTTTATGCGAAATATAGGTGCTTATTGCTTTAATTTCTGGTACTGCATCTTGAGGGCAGCAAGGTAAACCTACCTGTTGCATAACCTCATAGTCAGGAAGATCATCTCCAACATAAAGCACTTGGCTTTTGTCTAGGTTTTTATCTTTCATATAGGTTAAAAGTACGTCTGTTTTTTTGTGAGTTCCTAGGTGTATATCTGTAATCCCTAAACCAGAGAGTCTTTTTCGAACACCTTCATTAGAGCCGCCCGAAATAACTAATATGTTATACCCACGATCTACTGCCGTTTTTAAGGCATAGCCATCTTTTACATTCATTGTGCGGTATAATTCGCCGTTGGTAGTCACTTGTACAGAGCCGTCTGTGAGCACGCCGTCCACGTCAAAAACTAAGGTGTTTATTTTATTGAGTAGTACTTTATAACTTTCTTTCATTTGTAGTATGGGTTTCTTTAATGGCTTTGGTAAGCAATGAATAAATGTCTTTTTGGGTATCGTCTGTAAGTTGGTTTGTATGACGCTTTATAGTTTGTAGGTCGTTTCGTTTTGCAGGACCTGTTTGTGCTTGTTTTGCAGAAAGAGTTTCTATTTTTGAGGCCGTTTCTTTAATAAGCGGTTTTAATAAAGAGAAATCTAGGTTGTGCTCTTCCATGATTTCTTCGGAAATATGATATAAATGATTCACAAAGTTATTTACAAAGACAGCAGCAACATGCATTTTAGCTCGTTCATCGCTAGTGATTTTGCTCACTTTTTCTGAAATAGATGCGCCAAGTTTATTTAAAAGCTCAAGATCATCTGCTTGAGCTGCTTCTATACAGATGGGTATCTCTTTAAAATCTACGTCCTTATTTTTTGAAAAGGTTTGTAATGGATAAAAAACGCCTTGCCTATTTTTTGGGTCAAGAACATCCATAGAAACACTCCCCGAAGTATGTACCACGAGTTTATCTGTAAAAGGTAGTTGTGCCGAAACGTGCTTAATATGATCATCTGGTACAGCAATGATATAGCAATCTGCTTCTGCAAGGTCATCGAAGCTGTTAATGCATGCAATGTGATCCATTGTATGCGGCAATGAAAAGGCACTGCGGGAATAAACCTGGGTTATTTTCGCGTAAGCAGAACCATATATTGCTTTCACAAGATGCGATCCTACATTGCCATAACCAATAATTGTTACCGAAATCATCTTACAAAAATACAGATTTTAAAAGTGATTTAAATGAGGCGCCATTAATCACTATTATTTTTAAAAATGTAAATCAATACCTCACAGAACGCTGTCCAAGTGTTTATACTTGCTTTTGGTTAAAATGGTAGATTACAATGGTTTATATTTAATTGGTTGATTTTGTGTCAAAAAACAATTAATTAAGAGCAGCAAGGTTTATTTAAATTATGTTTTTTTTACGAGTGTTAATTATCTTATTTTTAAGAAATAGAAGGGAGCAAAACCGCCAAGTTTCAGTATTTTTGCAAAAAAAATAGCACGATGCAAAAGAAGTTAGCTTCCATTCTTTTTTCAACCCGATTAACAGGGACATTATTCATCGTTTTTGCCATTGCAATGGCAGTAGGTACGTTTTTAGACGCATCTTCAGAAACGTCACCTACACCTTATTCTAGAGAACTTATTTACAATGCATGGTGGTTTGAAGCCATAATGATACTGTTTTTAGTAAACTTTTTAGGAAATATATTTCGCTATGGTTTGCATAAACGAGAAAGATGGTCAACGCTGCTGTTACACTTAGCTTTTATACTTGTCTTGGTTGGCGCGGGTATTACTCGTTATATTGGTTATGAGGGCGTTGTGCATATTCGTGAGGGCGAAACATCAAATATTATGTTATCTGAGCACGTATATTTAAGTGCTTTTGTAGATGGAGATTCTATTGTAAACGGACAAGCATTACGTAAAAATATAGCGCCTTATAAATTAAATTTAAGTGACCGATTAGATAATGATTTTGAGATTGAAGACAACTATAATAATAAACCATTTACAATAGCTTATAAAGATTTTATCAAAGGAGCAAAAGAAGGTTTAGTTGAATCTGAAGAAGGTTCGCAATACCTTAAAATTGTAGAAGCAGGTGATGGTAATCGTCACGATCATTATGTTGAGTCTGGTACAGTACAAGATATTCATAACATACTTTTTGCCGTAAACTTACCTACACCGGGAGCTATTAATATTGCCTTTACAGAAGAAGATGGCTTTACAATAGACAGTCCTTTTGATGGTAGTTATATGCGTATGGCAGACAGAGCACAAGGAATCGTTTTAAAAGATAGTCTACAACCTTTTGAGTTACGCTCTTTATATCAAATGGCAGATATGGCTTTTGTAATACCAGAGCCTTTAGTTACAGGAAAACAAGGCGTTATTAAAGCAGGAGCAGAAGAAGGTTCTGTTTTAGATGGTTTGTTTTTAGATGTATCTGCTGGTGGCGAAACGAAAACAGTAGAACTTTTAGGAGGAAAAGGTACAAATCCAGAACCTGTTAAAGTAGAAGTAGGAGGTCTTGAGATTAATCTAGCCTATGGTTCTAAAGTGTATGAACTTCCTTTTGATATTACTTTAAATGACTTTATAGCAGATAAATATCCTGGTACAGAAAAAGGCTATTCTGCTTTTAAAAGTATTGTGACTGTTACAGATGCTGATGGAACTAGTACAGATCAAGAGATTTTTATGAATAACGTGATGGACAAAGACGGGTATCGTTTTTTTCAATCTGGTTTTGATCCGGATGAAAAAGGTACCATTCTAGCTGTAAACCATGACCAATGGGGAACATGGATTACATATATTGGGTATACTCTATTATATATTGGTTTGATGGCTATTTTGTTTGATCCTAAATCTCGTTTTGGATTCTTAGAAAAACAATTAACTAAGATTAAAAAGAAAAAAGCTGCTATGTCAAGCGTATTATTTCTTTTTATGAGTTTAGGTTTATCTGCTCAAGAGGCACCTCAAGAATCTCATGCAGAACATAATGAGCTTATTAAAATTGAGCATGTAGATAAATTTATTGTTGCCAATGCTGTCGATAAGGAACACGCTGCAAAGTTTGGTAAAATGGTCATACAGGATGATGGACGTATGAAGCCTGTGAATACTTTTGCAAGTGAATTATTAAGAAAAGTAAGCGCAGAGAATAGTTTTGAAGGATTAGATGCAAACCAGGTATTCCTTTCTATGTTAGAGTTTCCGAGGTATTGGTCTCAAGCAAACATTATTAAGCTGAAAAGAGGAAATGACAGTATACGTGTTATTGCCGGTGTTAAAGAAGATGTTGAAAAAATCTCATTGATAGATCTATTTGACACAAAAACGGGATCTTATAAGTTAGAACCATATTTGCAAGCTGCTACAAGTACAAATAATCCAAATCAGTTTCAGAAAGATTTTATTAAAGCCCACGAAAGTTTTGCTTTATTAAATCAAGCGTTTAGTGGTAGTATTTTAAAATTATTTCCGAAGCCAAATGACGATAATAATAAATGGATTGCTGCAGCAGAATTAAACGAGTCTGGACTTAAAGGCAAAGATTCTTTATTTGTAAGAAGTTATGTTCCTGCATATTTTACAACTTTAGCACAAGCAAGAGCCACTGGAGATTATAGTAAAGCAGATGAGGTTTTAGAAATATTACATGAATACCAAACTAAAAATGGGGCAGACGTATTACCTACAGAAAATAAACTGGAAGCAGAAATATTCTATAATAAGGTAGATATTTTTAACCGCTTGTATAAGTTCTTTTTATTGGTTGGAGCATTTATGTTCTTCTTTATTATTTATGGGATTTTTACAGAGAAGAAGTGGTTGCAAAAGGCGATCAATGTTTGTAAGTATATAATGTGGTCATTCTTTGCAATGATGACGTTAGGTCTTGCCTTACGTTGGTATATTAACGGTCATGCACCTTGGAAAGATGCTTACGAATCTATTATTTATGTGGCTTGGGCTACCGTATTTTTTGGTCTTGCCTTTGGTCGTAAAAGTGATTTGACAATTGCTTCTACTGCATTTGTAGCAAGTATTATTTTATGGGTGGCAAGTAAGAGTTGGTTAGACCCTTCTATCGCAACCTTACAGCCGGTACTTGATAGTTATTGGTTAATGATCCATGTGGCGGTAATTGTGGCTAGTTACGGTCCTTTTACCTTAGGAATGATTTTAGGAATTACATCCCTAGTACTCATTTTACTAACTAATGATCGCAACTTTAAAAAGATGGATATCAACCTTAAAGAGTTAGCGGTTATTACAGAAATGGCACTTACCGTAGGTCTTGTAATGCTTACCATCGGAAATTTTCTAGGCGGACAATGGGCTAATGAAAGTTGGGGTCGTTACTGGGGTTGGGATCCAAAAGAAACTTGGGCCTTAATTAGTATTATGGTATATGCATTTGTAATACATATGCGATTGATTCCTGGATTAAGAGGACGATGGGGCTTTAGTGTTGCGGCAATTGCAGCTTATGCGTCTATTATGATGACTTATTTTGGTGTAAACTTTTATCTTACAGGATTACACTCTTACGGAAAGGGAGATGTACCTGTAACACCTACTTATGTTTACGTTATTTTAGTATTCATTTTTATTCTTGCAGTAGCTTCTTGGTTTAAGAATAAGAAATATTATAAAAAATAAAACAGTAAGGTCTTTCTAAATATGTTGTGTGTATAACATTGTGACCTTATTGTAATTTAAACAAAAAAAATCGCCTTTACTAAATTAATAGTAAAGGCGATTTTTTTCTTATAGAAGGGTTCTTATTTTCCAACCATATTTCCTGGGATTACCCATTGGTCAAACTCTTCTTCGGTAAGATATCCTAAATTAATAGCTTCTTCCTTTAAAGTAGTACCGTTTTTGTGTGCAGTGTTTGCAATTTCGGCAGCTTTGTAATATCCTATTTTAGGGTTTAAAGCAGTCACTAACATTAGAGAGTTGTTTAGTTGTTTTTCTATAACCTCATTGTTAGCCTCGATTCCTTGTGCACAATGCTCGTCAAAAGAAACACAAGCGTCACCAATAAGCTGTGCAGACTGAATGATATTTGCTGCCATCATAGGCTTAAATACATTTAATTCATACTGTCCTTGCATACCACCAACAGCGATTGCCATATCATTACCAATTACTTGAGCACAAACCATTGTTAATGCTTCACATTGTGTAGGGTTTACTTTACCTGGCATAATAGAAGATCCTGGCTCGTTTGCTGGGATGGTAATTTCACCAATTCCGCTACGAGGTCCGCTGGCAAGCATACGTACATCATTTGCTATTTTATTAAGCGAAACCGCCAGTTGCTTTAAAGCTCCGTGAGATTCTACAATCGCATCGTGTGCCGCTAAGGCTTCAAATTTATTTTCTGCTGTGATAAATGGAAGCCCTGTGAAGTTTGCAATATGTGCTGCTACTTTTTCAGAATATCCTTCTGGTGTATTAATTCCTGTTCCTACCGCAGTACCTCCTAGTGCTAATTCGCTTAAATGCGCAAGCGTATTTTTTAAGGCTTTAAGACCGTGAGCTAATTGAGAAGCATACCCGCTAAACTCTTGTCCTAAGGTTAGGGGAGTAGCATCCATTAAGTGTGTACGTCCTATTTTTACTACGTTATCAAACTCTTCAGATTTAGCCACTAATGTTTTGTGTAATTGTTCTACACCAGGAATAGTAACTTCTACAAGTTTTTTATAAGCCGCAATGTGCATTCCTGTTGGGAAGGTATCATTAGAAGATTGCGATTTGTTTACATCATCATTAGGAGCTAAGGTTTTTTCACCTTCACCTACTGTTTTACCAGCTAGCTGATGCGCGCGGTTTGCCACGACTTCATTTACATTCATGTTACTTTGTGTACCAGAACCTGTTTGCCAGATTACCAATGGAAACTGATCATCATGTTGTCCAGCAAGAATCTCGTCACATACTGCTGCGATTAAATCTCTTTTTGTTTCATCAAGAATTCCGCATTCGTGGTTTGTATAAGCAGCTGCTTTTTTTAGATAAGCAAATCCGTATACTACCTCAAGAGGCATAGATGCAGGACTACCTATTTTAAAATTATTTCTAGAACGTTCTGTTTGTGCTCCCCACAGTTTGTCTGCAGGTACTTGAACATCACCCATCGTGTCTTTTTCAATTCTGTATTTCATGTTGTTTTTGTTGTGTTATTTAGGTTTTCAAATTTAATAATTTATCCTCAAAAATTTTAAACTAAGGTTTAAAGTTTTATGCTTAGAAAAGCATTTATAAATAATAAATTCTTCTCAAATTGGTTTTGACAACCTCTTTGGTTTATATGAGTACAGCCTGTGAATAAAAATTATTTTAAAACAGCTTTAACTTCCTCAACAGTCACCATTTTATCCTGTGTATTTCCCCAAGAATTCATAATGTAGTTCATCACATCTGCAGTTTCTTGATTGCTTAGTCCTAATGATGTCATTATACCATTATAGGTCTTACCATTTACTACAATCTCACCTTTGAGACCATATTTTACAGCATGAATGCTTTCTGTTCTTTTATCCCTTAACCAATCTGAACCTGCAAGAGGAGGGAAGGTTTTTCCTACTCCTTTTCCATTAGATCTATGGCATTGACTACAGAAATCTTTAAAAACAAGTTTACCATCGGCAATACTTTTTTCTAATGGGGTTTGTTTTTCTGTCGTGTAGCTTGCTATTTCTGTTTTCTTGTTTTCTTTACTTCCGCAGGCTATGAGTAATAGAGTAAGGGTTAGTAATGTTAGTATGTTTTTCATGTTTTGTTTTTGTGATATAATTAATGCTTGGAAATTTTGTTGCACTTCGACAAGCTCAGTGTGACAAATTAATTAATTTGAGATTATTAGATTGATGGCATAATTCTAAAAATACCATCGCCTTCTACGGCAATATAAATATAGCCATCTGGACCTTGTTGTATATTACGAACTCGACCAATATCTTCTGCAATTTTTTCTCGATCTACTACTTTGTTCCCCTCTAGTTTAAGAAGTTCTACGTAATTAAATTTAAGTGAGCCAATAAGTAAATCACCTTTCCAGTCTGGGTATTTATCACCAGTTACAAAGGTCATCCCGCAAGGTGCGATAGATGGAACCCAATAGTAAATAGGGTCTTCCATACCTTCCATTTTTGTTTTGTCTGTAAACTTTGTACCACTATAATTTACACCATAAGAGATTAATGGCCAGCCGTAATTAGCGCCACTTTTTAAAATATTCACTTCATCGCCTCCTTTTGGGCCGTGCTCGTGAATCCATATTTTACCTGTTGTAGGATGTTGTGCCATACCTTGTGGGTTTCTATTTCCGTAGGTATAAATTGCTTTTTTTGCCCCAGCAGTAGTCATAAACGGGTTGTCTTCTGGAATACGCCCATCTTCGTGTAATCTGTAAACCTTACCACCATCTCTTGTAATATCTTGTGGGTTTATATCACGTTCTCCGCGTTCTCCAATAGAAAAATAAACATAACCTTCTCCATCAAATGCTATACGAGAACCAAAATGCTGTCCTTTTGTTGTATTTGGTCCTGCTTTATAAAGATGTTCAATTTCAGTGAGAGCGTCATCTTTTAATTTTGCTCGACTTAGTTTTGTATGACCACCTTCAGCTTTACCTTCTGTAGATGCGTAAGTAAAATAGATCCAACCATTATTAGCGTAGTCAGGATGTACTTTTATGTCTAATAAACCACCTTGTCCACGATTGTAAACTTCTGGAACGTTTTTTATTTCGGTTTTGATTTCATTTTTAAAATGAATGAGTGTACCACTTTTTTCTGTGATAAGCATACTGCCGTCTGGAAGCCATGTCATTCCCCAAGGGTTTGAAAGGTTTTCAACAACTTTTTTGATTGTATAGGTTCTTTTTACGGTATTGATAGCAATGTCTTTTTCTTTTTTTGGAGCACCACAAGAAAGGAGACTCACGCAAAATAGACCTAATAATAAACTCGTTTTCATATTTTTTATTTATACCGAAAAGGTACAAAAAAGAAAAAGCCCGAACAACAAGTGTTATTCGGGCTTAGGAATTTTATTGAGTACACCAGTAACCAACCAAACTAGGTCTCTTTCCTATTTATATATACGGCAAAACTTATGCCATGGTTTCAAAAGAGTTGCTAATTAAATGTTAAGTATTTTACTTACTGTATTTCTCTAATAATTTTAGTTGCTGATCAATTGCGTTACTGAATTCTGTTTTCATTCTGTCTATAAGATCGCTCATAGGTAAAGAATCTTGTATAGAAGCGACTCCTTGTCCTGCAGACCAAATGGTTTTCCAGGCTTTTGCTTCGGTATCCATTTCTTTACCAAAATCAATCTTTGCTGTACTTTTTAATTGCTCTTCAGTAATACCAGCGGCATCGAGGCTTTTGCTTAAAAAATTTGCATTTACACCGCTTATCGCTGCTGTATACGTGATATCTGTGGTTTGTGAATCTTCTATCATTTTACGGTACTCATCATTTGCATTGCTTTCGTCTGTATTGATAAAGCGTGTTCCCATATAAGCAAGGTCTGCACCCATTTGCATAGCACTAGCAACATCTTGTCCTGTACTTAATGCGCCCGAAAGTAAGATGAAACCGTCAAAAATTTGTTTAATCTCGTTGATAAATGGAACAGGATGTAAAGTACCTGCGTGTCCACCTGCACCTGCACAAACTAAGATTAAACCATCTACGCCAGCTTCAATCGCTTTTTCTGCGTGACGTCTTTTTATAACATCGTGAAATACAAGACCTCCATAACTATGTACAGCGTCTACTACCATAGATATTGCACCTAAAGAAGTAATAATTAATGGAACTTTATGTTTAGCACATACCATTAAATCTGCTTGTACACGTGGGTTTGTACCGTGAACAATAATATTAACACCAAAAGGGGCTGCTTTTTTACCTGTTTCTTTTTCCCAAGCTTCAAGCTCTGTTTTAATTTGTACAACCCATTCTTCAAAACCTTCTGTGGTACGTTGATTTAATGCAGGGAAAGTTCCTACGATACCTTTTTTACAGGCTGCAATTACTAGCTCCGGTCCAGAGATTAAAAACATAGGTGCCGCTACTACTGGTAAAGAAAGGTTCTCGGTAAATTGATCTTTATTCATTGGGATATTTTTTCAGAATTAATTTCTATCTCAAAAATACTTTTTATTCTGCGTATGACAAAGTATTATGCGTGAATAGTAGTTTTTGAAAACGAAATTAAAATCGAAGCTGAAAGCAGGGAGTTTGAAAAAAAGAGCTATTGAAGTTAAAAAAACATCAATTATTCTTTTAATATCTTAAATGTTTTCTTAGTGTTATTTATGATAACTGTAGCGAAATAAGAACCAGACGCAAGGTTTGAGATATCGATAGCTGTGTTATTAGAATTAAATGTTTTTGTTTTTATAACAAGTCCTTTAATATCATCTATAACAATGGTTCCTTGAGTAACTTCGGGGAAATTTAAGTTAACTAAATCTGTTGTGGGATTTGGGAATAAGGTTATATCACCCATTAAATGGTCATCTGTTTCTAATAAAAAAGAAACTTCAATAGATCTAATCTCTAAATTCCCGTTTTCACTTTGACCATCAAATGAAATATTCTCATTATGAAAAATTCTAAATTCTTGTACATCGTCTAATACCTCTTCTATTGTGTTAGTCCCATCTGTTACTGTGTAATTGGAATGTTCTGAAAGTTCAAAATTTAAATAAGTCCAATCTGCATTAGCAGGTACGATAACTGCTTGAGTACTAACTATGGTAGTGTTTTGACTACTTTTAAGTCCTATTCTAATGTGTATTGGAAAATTGTTTGGGTTCCGTACTGAAATACCCATTGTAGCACCACAAAAATCAGAATCACCACAGTTGTAATTCAAATTAAGATCTTCAACGTTTTTAATCGCCATTTGTCCAATAGCCGTATTTGAGTTGTCACATATCTTCTGCAAATAATCATTAATAGTACCATCAACAAATACAGAACTTAACATATCTGTTGTACCATCTACATTGGTCCAATTATCAAGACTACCATTGACAAAATCGCTGCTTTGCGCAAATAAAATTGAGCAGCTTAATAAACAAAGTAGTGTGTATAGATTTTTCATAACAAAATTTTGCTTAAATGTACAAAAAATATCTAAGAATGAAGCCTGAGTTTAATGTGTTGTGAGTTATTGTGGGGTTTTATTTCTCTTTTTTTAATTCAAAAATAAGCAATCAAAATTCTTTAATTGTTAATTAAATTATGCCTCTGACAATTAGGTAAATATTAACTTTTGGCCCTATTCTATAATCGATATTCCACTCTCATATTTTCTATTTAGATTTTAAATTCTCAATTAATAATGCCCAGCATATTTTATTAAAAGTTACCTGTTAAATTTTATTTATAATATTATAGAATTATAATATAAACTAGGTGTTTCTTAACCAACAAAAATTATTATTTTTACGTCCGAAAAAATTTAGAAATACAGTTATGAGTGATACAATAGAAAGAATAAAATGTTTGATTATTGGTTCTGGTCCTGCTGGTTATACAGCAGCTATTTATGCTGCACGTGCAGATCTTAAACCAATTATGTACACTGGTATGGAGCCAGGAGGTCAATTGACAACTACTACAGAGGTAGACAATTTTCCTGGATACCCAGAAGGAATTGATGGGCCAACTATGATGGTGCAACTACAAAAACAAGCAGAACGTTTTGGTACAGAAGTACGTATTGGGATGGTTACTGCAGTAGATTTTAGCACAGAAGTAGGAGGAATACACAAAGTAACTGTTGATAATAAAACTCAAATTGAAGCAGAATCTGTAATTATTTCTACGGGAGCTACAGCAAAATATTTAGGTTTACCAAGTGAACAGAAATTGAGAGGTGGAGGAGTATCTGCTTGTGCTGTATGTGATGGATTCTTTTATAAAGGACAAGATGTAGCAATAGTTGGTGCTGGAGATACTGCAGCAGAAGAGGCTACTTACTTAGCAAATATTTGTAATAATGTAACGATGTTGGTTCGTAAAGATCATATGCGTGCCTCAAAAGCTATGCAACACCGAGTTAATACTACACCAAATATCACTGTAAAATATAATACAGAAGTAGATGAGGTATTAGGTGATATGGTGGTAGAAGGCTTACGTATGAAAAATAACCAAACAGGAGATAAAGAAGATATTGCCATTACAGGGTTATTTATCGCTATTGGTCACAAACCTAATACAGACATTTTTAAAGGTCAAGTAACTATGGATGACACTGGTTATTTGATAACAGAAGGAAAATCTACAAAAACAAACTTACCAGGTGTTTTTGCTAGTGGAGATGTTCAAGATAAAGAATACCGTCAAGCTGTTACTGCTGCAGGAACAGGATGTATGGCTGCACTAGATGCAGAGCGTTATTTAGCAACTTTAGAGTAGTTTTAAACAGCTGCTTTTTTCTTCGGAAATACGAATTAAAAATCCCCAAGGCGACTTGGGGATTTTTTTGGGTTTAAGAAAAAAAAATCTGCCAACACTATGGGTGTGGCAGATTTTAAAACCTAAGTGGCGCGATAGCAGTGTTGCCTCTTAGTTGTCTTCAAGGTCAGATTGGATATCATATTTAATTTCTTCTATTTTTTCCTTAAGATCTCCATCTAGGTTGTAGCTTTTAACTTTAATTTCAGACTCGCCGTCACCGTCTAGGTCAATTTTAACACCTTTACTGTCAATATTCATTTTAAAATTATCAATATCGATGTTCACATTTCCGTCGTCGTCATCGTTATCATAAAGTTCTTCGATTACCTCTTGAGGGCAGTCAAGACATTTTAAAAAGTCATCTTCCACTAGTAAATTATAGCCTTCCATTCCGTTATCTAAAATGTCATTATAATAACGTTCATTTTTATGAAAAGAGTATGTGTTTTTATCTGCGTTAAGAATAACACCTTCTGGTAAATAAAGGATAATTTCCACCTCTTGGTCATGAAACTTTTCTTCAGCTTTAGAAGTTAAATAACCGTTCAATATTAATTTTCCATTTTCCATTGTGAAGTCATAGTCAATGGCTTCTGCACTTTGTTTTGCATTAAGTGAGCTACGACCTTCAGCTTTTCTTTCTATTAGCATTTTACCTATAGAATCTTTAGAGCTACGCACAATAAGGCGAACGTCATTAGAGTAGATTACTTGTTCGTCATTCTCATTATATTTTAGAGTTAAACCATAGTGTCTATTAATATCTGTGTCATAAGTAGAGTTTGCTCTCATAGCAAGATGAAGCGTTTCGCCAGCGTGTACAGGTATTATATGCTCTGTGATTACTTCTTCGTCAAAGGCTTGCTCTGTTATTTGGTGTATGCCAATAATTGCAAGACCTACTAATGATGCTAACCATAAAACAATTAGAATTACTTTAGCTGTCCATCCCATAGAACGAAGATTCTTTATTAGGATCTTTAGACCTAGAATAGCAAGCGCTAAAAATGGAATTCCGATAGCAAATAAAAGTAATAAAGAAACAAGCCAAATAGGGGCGTCACTTGTATTAGCCATATGTATATAATCCATAGATGCGCCATCTTTATAGATGCCTAATGTTCCTGCAGTAAAAAGTGCAATAATTAATGATATTACGGTAGCAAAACCTACAATAACCATTAATACACCAAAAAACTTTCCGAAAATCTTAAATATGGTTTTAAATATTTTACCTAACGTTTCAAAAAAACCCGAGGCACCTTTATTAATCTTTTTGCCATATTTATCATAATCAGCATTTTTTATTCCATCGGCGACCGTCTCATACCCTTCTTTAATTTTCTTCTCTATATTTGTAATATTAACGGCTTCACGGTTCATCTTAAGTTTGTCACTTACTGTAATTGCAGCAGGAATTAAAATCCAGAGCAAGATGTAAATTAGGATGAACATTCCAGAGGTTACAAGGGTTAAGAAAATCCAAATAAGGCGAACCCAAATGGCATCTATCTTAAAATAATGACCTAGACCTGAAGAAACACCAGCGATAAACTTGTTGTCAATGTCTCTAAAAAGCTGGTTGTATGTTGTTCTTTTACCTGAGTTTAAAGGTGCATCTTCAAAGATTTCTTCATCTACAGAATAATCTTCTGGCTGTCCCATTACAGCTATAACTTCGTCAAGTTCACTAATAGAAATTACTTGTGTATTCGACTCTATTTTTTCAGAAAAAAGTTCTGCGATACGCGCTTCAATGTCACGTATAATTTCGTCACTACCTTGAGGATCGCTCAATGATTTTTTTATAGCGTCTAAGTAGCGTGAAAGTTTGCCATAGGCATCTTCGTCAATATGAAAAAAGGTGCCTGCTAAATTTATGTTTACTGTTTTTTTCATTTTTTTGGTGTTGTAGTGGTTACAATATTCACGGCCTTTTGTAGATCGCTCCAAGTGCTGTTTAATTCCTTTAAAAATAGTCTCCCAGTTTCTGTGAGTTCATAATATTTACGTGGTGGTCCGCTGCTAGACTCTTCCCATCTATACGACAAGAGTCCTGCGTTTTTAAGACGTGTAAGAAGGGGATAAATAGTACCTTCTACCACAAGCATCTTAGCATCTTTTAGTGTTTTAAGAATATCACTGGTATACGCCTCTCCATCTTTTAATATAGAAAGGATGCAATATTCTAAAACTCCTTTACGCATTTGCGCTTTTGTGTTTTCAATTTTCATAGGAGTATGTTTTCTGTTTTGTTTTGTTCGATATTGATTGATGAAATGTTAGTTGTTTGTAACGTGTCTAAAGATGCTGCTGGTTCGATCTCACAACATTCTATCGTGGCATTCTCATTTGAGTAATCTGCTGGTATTTCTTCTGAAAAGCCAAGTAAACTGAATGCTATGGCTGTAATAAATTCTACAATAGTACTCATTAGTGTGTGTGTTGATTGGTTTCTGAAGCTACTACACCTGTGTTTACAGAAGTGGTAGTAGTGTTGCTGTTATTAAAAAAATTGATACTAAAAGGGTAGTGGTAAGACTCACCTCTAGACGCTTTCATACTTGCTGTGATTACAGCATATAATTCAAAAAAGAATAATCCTGTAAGTAATAGCGCTGCAACTGCAAATAATAAAATATAACCTGTTAGGTTTTTTATTTCACTCATTTTTGTGCTATTCATCCCGTTATCAATTGCTTCTATTAGCGAAACAAAGTCTGTCGCAAATATGACAAAGAACGGAATGCAAACCACTCCAATTGCAATACTGTATAGTAATATGCTTAATTGAAAATTTACGGCCTGTCTTCCGTGTTGATCAATTAATTTTTTATCACTATTAGATTGCCATAAAATAATAGGTAATAAAAAATTACCAAATGGGAAGAGGTACTTCGCAAATGTTGAAAGATGAATGGCAGCAGCCAATTGTGTGTCGTTTTTTGTTGGTGTAGTATCCATAGTATATTAGAATCTTATACAAATATATGTCTTTTAAAAGGTATTATGTAACACATAGTACTGAATATTAACATAAAATTAACATTTATCTTTTTAGATTATTTATGTTTAAAATCTTTCTATGTGTAGTGAAAATGGGCTTTACCGTGCTTTTTTCTGATTTTTTATTTTTTACGCTAAAGTTATTTTGCTATAATTGTTACAACTGCCTATATTCGCTAAAAACCCTAATCATGCTAAAAAAGCCCAAAGGATTTAATCTATTTTTAATGCTGAAACTACCATCTGCATTCTTTTGTGGAGTACGTTTAACATCTATTGATAATGCAAAATCTGTAGCCACAGTAAAATATAGATGGATTAATCAAAACCCATTTAACTCCATGTTTTGGGCAGTGCAGGGGATGGCGGCAGAGTTAAGTACTGGAGCTTTAGTGATGGGTTATATTAAAGAGTCTGGTGCGCCAGTCTCTATGTTAGTTGCCAATAACAAAGCAACCTTTACTAAGAAAGCAAAAGGAAGAATTACCTATACGTGTAATGATGGCTTAGCTATTAAGAAAACTATTGAAGATGCCGTTGCTACTGGCGAAGGTCAAGTGTGCTGGATGCATGCAGATGGCATTGATGAAGCTGGTGATGTAGTTTCTAAGTTTTCTTTTGAATGGACGGTTAAGAAGAAGAAAGCTAAGTAAATAATTTTCTTTCAGTATTTTTTTTGTAACATTTCCGAAGTCATACCTACCTATATTCTGGAACCTTATATAAGGAACTTTAACCCTTAAACCAGATATTATTATGGAATCACACGAAATTGACTACACCATCTTTGGAGAAGAAATGCAATATGTAGAAGTAGAACTAGACCCTAATGAAGGCGTAATTGCTGAAGCAGGTAGTTTTATGATGATGGACGACGGAATTAAAATGGAGACCATTTTTGGAGATGGCTCTAAAAAAGATTCTGGAATGATGGGTAAGATTTTTGGTGCGGGTAAACGTTTACTTACTGGCGAAAGTCTTTTTATGACTGCTTTTTATAATGTACAAAGTGGTAAGAAACACGTAAGTTTTGCTTCTCCATATCCAGGTAAAATAATCCCTTTAGATCTAAGTAAATTTGGTAATAAGTTTATCTGTCAAAAGTCGGCATTTTTATGTGCGGCAAAAGGTGTAGCTGTAGGTGTAGAATTTTCTAGAAAATTAGGAAGAGGGCTTTTTGGAGGTGAAGGTTTTATTATGCAAAAACTAGAGGGAGACGGTATGGCGTTTGTACATGCTGGAGGAACTACTGCAACTAAAGAACTCGCACCTGGTGAAAAATTAAAAGTAGATACAGGTTGTATTATTGGTTTTGATAGCTCTGTAAATTATGATATTGAGTTTGTAGGTGGAATTAAAAACACAGTGTTTGGTGGCGAAGGATTATTTTTTGCAACGCTTACGGGTCCTGGAACTGTGTATGTACAATCTTTACCCTTTAGTAGATTGGCAAATAGAGTATGGGCAGCAGCACCAAAATCGGGAGGCAAAGATAAAGGAGAGGGAAGTATTCTCGGTAGTTTAGGGGATTTGCTGGATGGTGATAATAGATTTTAGAAAATTTGATTGTTAATAATTACAACAATACTTTAACATTTTATAATACAATTTTCACTATCTTTAGATAGTTAAAAATAAAACGATACGCCTATTCTAAAAAACTACTTAACTAAATTTTGAATACAATGGCTAGAGCTATGTTTGACTATACCAAAGCAGTACTTTCTAAAGTAAGTTTTGATGTAAGCTTATTTTGCAAAGAGTTACAAAAGGCGATGGACAGATTACTTCCTTATGAAATTGAGGAGTTAAAAATCTGGGTAGATGATCTCTTAAATAAAAATCCAGAATTAAATTTAAATCAGTGTTTAATTTATTTAAACCCTTAAAACAAAAACGACCCACTGTAATAAGTGGGTCGTTTTTGTTTTTTAATACACCTTAATCAGAGATTGTTGTAAAAGTCTTTATGCTTAATTCATGGTTTTAATGAAAGAATACTCATTTTAGAGAATAACTTAGGCATTCAGTTCCTTTTTTAAAAATCTGGCTGTGTGACTTTTTTTAAGTTTACTAATTTCTGTAGGTGTTCCTTTACCAACAACGGTACCACCGCCTTTACCACCTTCTGGGCCTATATCTATAATGTAATCTGCTGTTTTAACAACATCTAGATTATGTTCTATAATAAGTACTGTATTCCCTTTATCTACTAACTTATTAAGCACAAGCATTAACACTCTTATGTCTTCAAAATGCAAACCTGTGGTAGGTTCGTCAAGAATATAAAAGGTATTACCGGTATCTCTTTTAGAAAGTTCTGTAGCAAGTTTTATACGTTGTGCTTCACCACCAGAAAGTGTGGTAGATTGCTGTCCAAGTGTAATGTAACCTAAACCGACATCGCGAATGGTTTTAAGTTTTCTAAAAATTTTAGGGATGTTTTCAAAATAATCGCAGGCTTCATCGATTGTCATGTCTAAAACATCAAAAATAGATTTGCCTTTATAACGTATTTCTAGTGTTTCACGGTTAAAACGTTTTCCTTGACATGTTTCGCATTCTACATATACATCAGGTAAAAAATTCATTTCTATGACACGAAGACCACCCCCTTTACATGTTTCGCATCGTCCACCTTTTACGTTAAAGCTAAATCTTCCGGGCTTGTAACCACGTATCATTGCTTCTGGAACTTTAGCAAAAAGACTTCTTATTTCAGAAAAAACGCCTGTATATGTTGCAGGATTACTACGCGGAGTTCTACCTATAGGAGATTGATTTATGTCTATTACTTTATCAATATGCTCCAGACCTTTAATCTTTTTATAAGGCATTGGTTTTTTAACACCATTAAAATAATAAGCATTTAAAATAGGGTAGAGGGTTTCATTAATTAAAGTAGATTTTCCGCTTCCAGATACACCTGTCACTCCAATCATTTTTCCTAGCGGAAATTTTACAGAAACGTTTTTTAAGTTATTTCCTGTACATCCTGTTAATTCTAGAAATTTCCCGTTTCCTTCTCTTATTTTTTCTGGAATTTCAATCTTTTTCGTTCCCTTTAAATAAGCTGCAGTGAGGGTTTTGTGTGTTAATATTTCGGTAGGCGTCCCTTCAGAAACAATTTCACCACCAAATTTTCCAGCAGCTGGACCAATATCGATGACATAGTCTGCGCTTTCTATCATATCTTTATCGTGCTCTACTACAATTACAGAATTACCCACATCTCGTAAAGATTCTAAAGAATGAATTAATTTTTCGTTATCACGTTGATGTAATCCAATACTAGGCTCATCAAGAATATATAACACACCAACCAACTGAGATCCAATTTGTGTGGCCAACCTGATACGTTGGGCTTCTCCACCAGAAAGTGATTTTGAACTTCTGTCTAATGCTAAATAAGTAAGACCTACATCAATTAAAAACTGAAGTCGGGTTCTTACTTCTTTAATAATTTCGGAAGCTATTTTTAATTGGTTTTTTCCTAATCTTTTTTCAATTCCTTCAAACCATTCTGCCAGCTCCACAATATCCATTTGCGCAAGCTCTGCAATGTTTTTACCGTCTACTTTAAAGTATAAAGATTCTTTTCGCAGACGAGAGCCTTGACATTCTGGACAAGGAACTTTATCCATAAATTCTTTTGCCCATCGTTGTAAAGACCGTGACTCGTTTGCATCATAGGTATTTTGAATAAATGTAGCAACACCTTCAAAATCTATATTGTATTTACGTGTAACGCCTAGGTTTTTACTATTAACTTCAAACTTGTCACTCCCTCCATGAAAAATCATTTGTTGTGCTTCTTTAGGCACTTTACTCCAAGGGTCGCTAAGCTTAAACTTAAAACGTTCTGCGATGAGTTCGAGTTGTTTGAATATCCAATTTTTTTTATGAGGTCCGTGTGGTGCTAATGCGCCTTGTTTTATTGAGATAGAAGCATCTGGGACAATTTTCTGTTCGTTTATTTGATACAGTTGTCCAAGACCTTTACAATTGGTACACATCCCTTTTGGGGAGTTGAATGAAAAATTGTTAGGTTCTGGATTTGGATAAGAAACACCACTAGAAGGGCACATTAATGAACGACTAAAAAAACGAGTTTCGTTAGTGTCATTGTCTAAAACCATTAAAACATCATCTCCATGATACATGGCAGTGTTTATGGTTTCTGAAATACGCTTATCATTATCTGGACTGTCTGTAATTTTTAATCGATCTATAACAATCTCTATATCGTGATTTTTATAGCGATCTATGCGCATTCCTTTTAAAATATCTTGTACTTGACCATCTACACGTACTTTAATAAAACCTTGTTTAGCGATCTGTTCAAAAAGCTCACGATAATGCCCTTTTCTAGAACGAACTACAGGTGCAAGAATGCTTATTTTTTTGTCTTTATAATCACTAATGATGAGGTCTTTTATTTGCGTATCGCTATAGCTCACCATTTTTTCACCAGTGTTATAACTGTAGGCATCACTCCCTCTTGCGTAAAGAAGTCTTAAAAAATCGTAGATTTCTGTTATGGTTCCAACGGTAGATCGCGGACTTTTACTGGTTGTTTTTTGCTCAATGGCAATAACAGGAGATAGTCCGTCTATTTTATCTACATCTGGACGTTCTAAGCTTCCTAAAAACTGACGTGCATAGGCAGAAAATGTTTCTATATAACGGCGTTGTCCTTCTGCATAAATAGTATCAAAAGCCAGTGAAGATTTTCCACTACCAGATAATCCTGTAATTACTACCAGTTTTTCTCTTGGAATAGTAACATCAATGTCCTTTAAATTATGAACACGAGCTCCTAAAACTTCAATAACATCTTCATTTTTTGCCATAGTTTGCAAAGGTACTCAAATGACCTTAGAATATAAGTGTAGGCATTCCTTCGGAAATGTTAATTATCTATAATATTTAAGAATAAACAATAGACTGCTTTCTATCTCTCAAATCTTTAAAATTTTGGCAAACAAAAAGCCCTTGATACAAATATCAAGGGCTTTCCAATAATTAACTAATTTGTGGGGGCTATTTAATTATCTCTTAATACGTGTATGGTACCCGTAAGTGTATGAGGTGTGCCTCCTTGATCATCATAAGTTCCAGAAAAACTAATATCTATATATTCTCCTACAGCTCCAATTGCAGTAAGATTATATACCATAGTGTCATTGACCATTACCCCAAAAAACTCTTCTAAAGTAAATCCTAAATCTAATGGATCTCCCCAATCTAAAGAATCGTAAACACCAACATATGGGGCAGGCATTAGATTTCCATAAAGGTATAAACCTGAGTCGTTATTTTGGTCATAACTATATATTGTTAAAGATGGAGGATTATTATTTGGATAAAAATCTGCAGTGATATTTTCTGTCTCAAAAAAGGTCTGTGTTCCGTTATCTAAGTTGTATTCAATAAATTCTGTTAACGTGTCACAAGCTAGTAAATTACCAACATTTGTAAGCGGAGTCGTGAAGTTAAAATTCTGAATTTGTGTTTGTTGTAAATTATCAATGTCTGTACCTTTAACAGTAAAGTTTAAGTCGTTTGTACATCTTATAATAGACGCTTCAAAGCTTCCATCAGGTGCTACTAAAGAATTTACTCCACCTCCTAGATAGTCTATGGTTACATAACCATTTGATACTGGTGTAGCATTACAATCATTAAGAAATCCTGTTACTATTTCGGTCACGACCACTCCAGTAAGAGTTACTGTTATTGGCACGGTTTGGTCTGCGCTGTAAGGTCCAACATTTGCATTATAAAGCGAAGTTTGAGTACAAGTGTCGCTATATACATTTAATTCTAATACTTCATTAGAAGGTAAATAACCACATACTTCACCAAGAGTGTTTGTATAGCCAGACCTAGTTCCAGCAGTCGGACTTGTAATCGTCACTAAAGATCCAGAGAGAGGGTTTCCATTTTGATCTGTTAAAACAAAACAAATAACATCTGCATCTACTGGAATATCACAATTCCAGAAAGAAAAATGGCTTACTTCTCCTATGTATTCGTTTCCTACCAATGTTGCTTCTCCTTCTTCAATCCAAACTCCATTTTCTTCATCAAAATACCATAAAGGGATGGTTGGAGGAGCATAAGACATGATGCTTGGGTCTACTGGCATTGTAATGGTTGCTGTACTTCCTGGTGTTAGATTAAGGTCTTCACCATTATTTCCTCTTAGTTCTACAGCTAGCATACCTAGTGTTATTAAGCCTTGTTCTTCACCATCTTCATCTTGAGCATAAAGCATACCTGGCATTTGATCGCGCATTTCCTCATCTGCAGGATCTAAGTGATGTAAAATAACATCTACACTACCAGTGTATGCTGTGCCATTAGGATTAATATAATTACCGTTTAATACAACAGATGCGCCTGCACCATTTGTAATTGTTGCCGTTTCACCACTTTCTGTTGATCCAGAAACGATTTCTGCGAGCATCATAATACGTACATGATTAACACCCGGAGTAGGGGCGATACTTCTTGAAGCGTGTATAAACCCTGATTTTGATGCTTTAATATATCCAAAACGCTCATAGACTGAAGCGTTTTTTATTACGGCAATTCCGTCATCATTAGTATAGGTGTTGTCATTTTCCACCGTAATTGTTACATCTGGAATTGGGTTTCCGTCGATGTCAAAAACAGAAACCATGATGTCTTTCTGTATAGGTGCTCCATAATTTAATTTGAAATCTTCATCAAATGTGTTCATGTCAATTATTCCTACATCGTCCATGTCATCCGTGACGTTTGTGTCATCATTATTTTTGTCACAAGCAAAGCATGTGAACAGTAATGCTACGAGTAATACTTTTGTTAATTTCATAGGTTAGATTTTTTTTGTTAGTATTAAAAACCAGTAAAGGTTTCTATTAATAGAACAAAACAAACATAGAAATCCCTACCTAAGAGGTATAGTATTAAAAAAAAACTTGTTCTTTAATAAGAGTTAATAGATCTTGTAGAATAACGGTTTTAAGTCTGTTAATCAGATGTTTAAGGGTTGTGGTATCCCTTTTTTTTAACTTTAAGACTTACTTTTAATAATGTAGTTTAAATCTAAAATCCAGCGGCTGTATCATCTCCTCGATAATCTGCACCACCTTCTAGTTTGCCATTAGGTAGCCTTAAAATGGCATCTACTTTTCCAATAACTGGAGCGTCTTTTTGATTGATGATATATCCTTTTTGTGAAAGTGAGTCTAGTACTTTTTTATTAAACCCTCGAGGTTCTACCATTACTTCGTCAGGTAGCCATTGATGATGAAATCTAGGTGCATTTACAGCATCTTGCATGGTCATATTATATTCGTACACATTAAGAATCGTTTGCATAACCGAAGTGATAATTGTAGAACCTCCTGGTGTGCCAACACTCATCCAAAATTCGCCCTCTTTTTCTACAATTGTTGGAGTCATACTGCTTAGCATTCTTTTTTGCGCCTCGATTGCATTGGCTTCTCCGCCTATTAGCCCAAACATATTAGGTTCGCCTGGTTTTGCACTAAAATCGTCCATTTCGTTATTAAAGAAAAATCCAAGTTCGTTACTGTATAACTTAGACCCAAATGCCGCATTTAGAGTCGTAGTTGCAGCAATAGCATTTCCGAAGGAATCTACAATAGAGTAATGGGTGGTTTCTGTAGATTCTTGTCCTAATGGTTTTCCTGCAGCAATAGCAACAGAAGGTGTAGCCTTGTCAAAAGAGAAATTGTCCATTCTTCCCTTTAAGTAAAAAGGACTAATTAGACTGTCTGTGGGAATATGTACAAAATCAGGATCACCTAAAAACTCACTTCTGTCTGCATAGGCACGTTTAGAAGCTTCGATAATCACTTGCATAGATTTTGTGTTGTTATGGCCGTAGTCTGCAATGGGGTATGCTTCTACAGCATTTAAAATCTGTGCAAGGCAAATTCCACCACTTGATGGCGGCGCCATCGAAATGATTTTTAAATCTTTATAATCAAAAGTTACAGGTTCTCTCCAAACGGCCTCATAGTTTAGTAGGTCTTTTTTTGTGATAATTCCGTTTCTTGAAGCTAAGAACTTTATTAAAAGATCTGCGGTTTCTCCTTCATAAAATTCAGATCTTCCATTTGAAGATATACGTGTAAATGTTTCTGCGAGCGCTTTATTAACAAAGCGATCGTTTTCCTTCCATTGTTTAGAGTAGATACTTTTTGTTCCAGTTATTTCTTCAAAAATTGGCGCATATTTATTAAATCGACCCGCTTGATCTTTGGTAAGTAAGAAACCATCTGAAGCCAATTTTATCACAGGTTCAATAATTTCTTCCATAGGTAACGAACCATATTTTTCATGTACGGCAAACATACCGGCAACTGTTCCGGGAACGCCAACGGCTAAGGCTCCTTTTTTACTTTTGTCGCTTATATAATTTCCGTTTTTATCTTGATACATGTCTCTAGATGCTGCCATGGGCGCTTTTTCACGATAATCTAATGCGCCAATTTCGCCATATTCTGTTCTAAAAACCATAAAACCTCCACCGCCTAGATTACCAGCGTAAGGGTAAACAACTGCTAGTGCAAATTCAGTAGCGATCATAGCATCAAAGGCATTTCCGCCTTTTTCTTTCATAATATATACCCCTATTTTAGAAGCTTCTTGCCGTGCAGATACTACCATAGCACTATCTGTAATAACACCTAGTTGCGGTTTTTTTATTTTAGAAATAGGGTTGTCATTTTTACAACCTATGACAAGTATAAATATTAAAAATAAGACCTTTTTCATTTCAATATTTTTGTTCGATTTCTACTAGTTTTTCTTTACAGCTAGCTCGTAGTTCTTCAAAAAAACTAGTAAACTCTTCTTCAAACTCAGTATAAAATTCTTTTAATTCTAATACGGCAAAATTCATATTAGACTTTCCATTTACACGTACGCTCATTTGTGTGAGTATTTTATCAATACCAGGTATTGTTGCATAAGAGAGTAGCCAATTATCAGCAATCATATATGGCATCATTCTTTGTATTCTGGTGGGGAGCATTACATAATTATCTTGAAGCATTTCGTAAAAGTTATTCACGTAATTCTCTAAAGTAGTATCGCTATATTGATTCCAATTTTTAGCTAAAAAATGATCGTAGAGTATATCTACAACAACACCGCTGTAATGTCCGTGTTTTTCGTGCAAACGTTTGGTGCTTTTTCTTACTGTAGGGTGGCTATCTGTAAAACTATCTATAAATCTATGTAGTAATATTCCTTTTTGAATAGTGCTAGGGTATTTTTGGTATTTTTTTCCTTTAATACCATCTGCAATAAAATTACCAATAGTAACTCCTTCGTTGTCACCAGAAAGATAAATGTGCGCGAGAAAATTCATTATGCCAAATTACAAAAATCGTTTTTTAGTATTCTTAATATTAACAAGTATCTTTGTGTTAAAATTTCAGAAAAATGACATTAATAAAATCAATATCGGGAATACGTGGAACCATTGGTGGTGCTCAAGGTGAGAATCTTACACCTTTTGACGCGGTAAAGTATGCTGCAGCTTATGGAACTTGGATAAAACAACAACGTAATAAAGAAGACCATAAAGTAGTAGTAGGTAGAGATGCTCGTATATCAGGTGAGATGATACAAGAGTTAGTGGTTAACACACTAATAGGGATGGGGATTAATGTTGTAGATCTTAATTTATCTACAACACCTACAGTAGAAGTAGCAGTAGCACTAGAAGCTGCAGATGGAGGTATCATTTTAACCGCAAGCCACAATCCAAAGCAATGGAATGCTTTAAAATTACTGAACAGTAAAGGAGAATTTTTAGACGGTGCAGCTGGACAAGAAATATTAGACATTGCAGAAGGTGGTGCTATCCAGTTTGCAGAAGTAGACGATCTAGGTAAGCGTTATGTAAATGATGCATATATGGATATTCATGTAGATGAGGTGTTAGACCTTGAGTTGGTAAACGTAGAAGCAATTAAGGCCGCTAAATTTAAAGTGGTAGTAGATGGTGTAAACTCAACTGGAGGTATTGCTGTTCCTTTATTATTAGAAGCACTTGGTGTAGAGCCTGTAAAACTTTACTGTAAGCCTAATGGTGAGTTTCCGCACAATCCAGAACCTTTAAAAGAACATTTAGGAGACTTAATGGCCTTGACGGTTAAAGAAAACGCAGATTTTGGTCTTGTGGTAGATCCAGATGTTGATAGACTAGCTTTTGTTGATGAAAAAGGCGAAATGTTTGGAGAAGAATATACACTTGTTGCCGTGGCAGATTATGTGTTGAAACATACCCCTGGAAATACCGTATCAAATATGTCATCTTCACGTGCTTTAAGTGATGTTACTAAAAAACACGGCGGAAAATACCAAGCCAGTGCTGTGGGTGAAGTGAATGTGGTAAACATGATGAAAGATACAAAAGCGGTTATTGGAGGTGAAGGTAATGGAGGTATCATTTACCCAGCATCGCATTACGGTCGTGATAGTCTAGTAGGGATTGCATTATTTTTAAGCCACCTTGCAGAACAAAAAATGACAGTGAGTGAATTACGTGCTAGTTATCCTAACTACTTTATGAGTAAAAAGAAAATAGCATTAACTCCTACAATAGATGTAGATGCGATACTTAAATCTATGGAAGATAAATATGCATCAGAGCAGATTACTACCATTGATGGTGTTAAGATTGACTTTCCAGAAAATTGGGTGCATTTAAGAAAGTCTAATACAGAACCAATTATTCGTGTGTACACAGAAGCAGCTTCTCAACAATTAGCAGATGATCTTGCAGATCGTTTTATTGCTGAAATAGCAGCTATTTCAAAATAGTTCTATTCAAATAATTATATACCATCGTATCGCTACTCATTGTAGTCATACGATGGTTTTTTTATGCGCTTTATATTCATTTATCTCTTTATTCTTCGGAACGATTAATAGGTTGTTTTTTTGCTCAAATCATTTAAGGTTTCAATAAATTTAATGTAGATTCGCATACAATTAATTGATAATCAAATGTTTATAAAGTCTATCGGAAAAGTAGAACAAAGTGTAACTAGCTTAGAATCATACTTTGAACCTTTCAGAAATCAAATTTTAGGAATTGATAAAACGTTTACTAGTCCTTACGGGGAAAAGAAAATAGTTTATACAGATTGGACCGCAAGTGGGCGATTATATACTCCATTAGAAAACAAAATGAAAGAGGATTTTGGTCCTTTTGTTGCTAATACACATACCGAGACTTCTGTAATGGGGACTACCATGACTCATGCATATCAAAAAGCACGTGATATTATAAAAACACATGTTGGAGCAGATGAGCATGACGTTTTACTTACTTGTGGTTCTGGAATGACAGGTGTGATTAATAAGTTTCAACGTATTTTAGGTTTAAAAGCGCCAGAAAATTTACAATCGCAGTTAGATTTAGATAAACTAACTCGTCCTGTTGTGTTTGTAACACATATGGAGCACCATAGCAATCAAACTTCTTGGCTTGAAACAATCGCAGAGGTTGTTGTGATTCCTTGTAATGAGGTTGGTTTGTTTTGCTTAGAAAACTTTAAAGAAGTACTTAATACCTATAAAGACGCACCTTATAAAATAGCTTCTATTACAAGTTGCTCTAACGTAACTGGAATAAAAACGCCGTATTATGAAGTAGCTCGTTTAATGCACGAGCAAAACGGACTTTGTTTTGTAGATTTTGCCTGTTCTGGTCCTTATATCGATATAGATATGCATCCTGCAGATCAACCGGATTCTTATTTAGATGCTATTTTCTTATCGCCTCATAAATTTTTAGGGGGGCCAGGTACGAGTGGCGCATTAGTGTTTAATAGTAAATTATATAAAAATGCTGTGCCAGATAATCCAGGAGGAGGCACAGTGGCGTGGACTAACCCTTGGGGTGGTCATAAATACATAGACGATATAGAGGTTAGAGAAGATGGTGGAACACCTGGTTTTTTACAAGCTATTCGTATATCACTAGCCATTAAGTTAAAAGAAAAAATGGGAGTAGATAAAATGATGGCACGCGAGCATGAGCTATTAACCATCTTGTTTTCTGAATTAGAAAATCATCCAAAAATTAAAATATTAGCAGGTGATCATAAAGATCGCTTAGGGGTATTCTCTTTTGTAATCGAGGGTATACATCACGATCTAGCTGTAAAAATTTTAAATGATCGTTATGGCATACAATCTAGAGGTGGGTGTAGTTGTGCTGGTACTTATGGACATTATCTGTTTGATATTGACCAACCTACATCAGACGGTCTAATTGATAAAATATTTAGTGGAGAGTTTCATTTAAAACCGGGTTGGGTACGTGTGTCAATACACCCTACTACAACAGATGATGAGGTAAACTTTGTGTGTAACGCAATAAAAGAAGTAGCAGAAAACGCACAAGAATGGGCTAAGGAGTATGTAATTCATGGTACCACTTACCATCATGTCTCTGAAGAAAAAGTAGTAACATCAGCTTGTCAGGAAAACTGGTTTGAATTTTAATCCATTTTATGTTTCCAACGTTTATGGGACCATAAATAATAAGCAGGTGCTTCGTGTATTTGATTTTCTACTTCGTTTAAAAACATTCTCGTAACTTGATAATCTGGGATATGGCCAGTGTTTTCGGCTAGGGTTTTAAAAGACGCTTCATAATATCCACGTTTCTTTTTTTCTATTTTTAAATACACAACGGCAGTATCCAGTTTTTTAGACAACTCTTCTGCACCCGTAAATACAGGTACTTTAATGCCCATAAAAGTATCTGCATGTCTCGCATTAGATTTTTTAGGCGATTGGTCTGATAAGAATAATGTAAGTGACTTTACAGCATCTCTCTTATTTCTAAAAAGGATAGGTACTATTTTTTTGTTAGATACAATATCACCACCATATTTACCGCGTAAATCTCGAACAAGGTCATTAATTTTTTTATTTCGTAAAGGTTTGTAAACCGCATAGCCTTTATAGGGCATCCATTTATTTATAATACCGCTCCATTCCCAGCTCGCATAATGCCCACATAAGAGCAAAACACTTTTATCTTTTGCATAGAGGTCGTTAAGTACCTCCATGTTTAAAATTTTAAAACGGTTGTTTATTTCTGTTTCCGAAATGCTAATAGACTTGATAGACTCTACCACAATGTCACATAAGTGATGATAAAATTCGCGTTCAATTGTTTTTCGTTCTACCTCGTTTTTCTTCGGAAATGCCATAGCAATATTAGCTCTCACTACTTTTTTCCGATAGCCAATAAGCCTGTAGGCTATAAGATAAAAAATATCTGAAAAAACATATAAAACTGACAAAGGCAATAAAGACAATAGCCAGAATAAAGGGTAAATAATATAATAAATGATTTTTTGCATACGATGTGTGTCAGCAAAATTACAGAAATTTAACGTGTAAATTAATCGTTGGTGAGTTTTCCTTTTATAAAATGTAAAGCTATAAATACTAAAAGGTTTCAAGAGATTTAAAAGAGTAAATACCCCACATACGTGTTGAGGCGCTTTTTAGTATTTAAACCGAACATTTCCGAAGTTATAAAATCATATCAGAAATTATAAGAATGCATCTATAATATTAGTTTAGTTGGTTATTTTTGAAATGTTAAAAAATAATGAGTTTTAATGCTCAACCAACGATTAAAAACTAACTATTCATTATCATATCATGAATTATATTCTTTTTGACGGCGCAGTACGCAACCAGTTACTACCTTTTACTTATACAAGACCTGTAGCAGATATACGCGTAGGTATTTTAACCATTCGTGAAAAATGGGAGCGAATGTTAGGCTCGACTACAACAACGATTACAGAAGATTATCTGGTAGATAAATATCCGATGGTTGAGTTAGAAGATAACATAATGATTAATGCGTCTTTTATTCCTTCAGACAACTTGGTTGCGATGATAAAAGGACTTGAAGTAAATCAGGCTGTTTTTTATGAAGACGAACCTTTAGCATTTTACGCAAAAGAAGAACAAGAAGTTGATTTTGATAGTTTTGATGTGGTAGAATACACTCATGACGATGTGTTGCGTATAGAACATACTTGGGATATTTTTTCTAAAAATGCAGAAGCTATATCAAAAGATGTTACGCTATTAACTGAAGATGAAACTTCTGAGTCAATCCCAGAACACGTAATCACTTTTAATAAAGAAAACATCTTTATAGAAGAAGGTGCAAAACTGTATAATTGTACATTAAACGCAGAAGATGGTCCTATTTATATAGGTAAAGATGCAACCGTTATGGAAGGTGTAACGATTCGAGGCCCTTTTGCTTTGTGTGATAATGCTACGGTAAAAATGGGTGCAAAAATATATGGTGCCACCACAATTGGTCCTCACAGTAAAGTAGGAGGTGAAGTAAATAATTCTGTTTTAATGGGCTACTCTAATAAGGGGCACGATGGTTTTTTAGGCAATAGCGTGCTAGGCGAGTGGTGTAATCTAGGTGCAGATACAAACAACTCTAACCTAAAAAACAACTATGCTGAGGTGCGTCTATGGGATTATGAAACAGAAGGTTTTGCAAGAACTGGACTACAGTTTTGTGGATTGATGATGGGAGATCACAGTAAATGTGGAATTAACACCATGTTTAATACAGGAACTGTAGTAGGAGTGAGTGCTAATATTTTTGGTAGCGGATTTCCTCGCAACTTTGTACCTAGTTTTAGCTGGGGCGGTAGTGCTGGAATGACAACCTATAAAACTAACAAAGCCTTTGAAGTTGCAAAAATAGTAATGGCGAGAAGATCGGTAGATTTTACACCAGAAGACGCTGCTATTTTAGAATATGTATTTGAAGAAGCTGCTAAATGGAGAAAGGATTAGTTGTTTTCTAGAAGTTATAATAAAATAGAACATAGGCGATTCCGCTCAAGATGACTAAACCGATACATCCAAAAATTAAAATGAGTTTTTTTAACCGTTTTGTTTCTTCTTGAGCGATTTTAACTTTAAAGGCATTAAACTGTTCTGGAGACATCTTTTTGTGGTCTTCAAATTTGCCGTACATAGTTTCTGTAGAAACTTCTTTTTCAAAATAAGGATCTCCTTTTCGCGCATTAAGTTCTTTGCGATGTTTTCGCATGGCTTGCACTACCCAGATTCCTGTTCCAAAACTCATACATTTATTTATACGTAAACTAAAGCAAAAGGTTACAGCGATGTTAAAAAATTAATTATTCTTTAATAGGCTGTGTTTTAATAAATACAGTTTTACTCTTTCTATCTTGATACACATATCTCATTTCTGAAGAAGAAAAACATGCGCTTAACTTTTTAATGTTTTTGTCCTCTTCAAATAGTTCAATGTTTTTTTCTTTATCAATATTTTTATGAACAGTTTCTTCGTCTGTTTGAGGTAATAAATTTCCTGATAAATCTACAATTATAACTATAGGTTTTAGGTCTTCTTTTTTAAAATATACCTCTGGATGATTGTCATAATAGTCCATATTAGGGCCAAAACCTCCAGGAGGCATACTTTGCATCAATTGACGTTGTTGTCGTATCATCATTTCTTGTTGTATCATCATCTGTTGTTGAAAGATATGATGATGCCACCACCAGTTGTAATTATATCTATATACCGTTATGTCTGCTTGGTCAATTGTAATTTTAAGATTTCCTTTTTTAGTTTTGTTTGCAGTAATCGTTGGACGAATTCTCCCTTTAGAGACTTTGTCTAAATAATCAGTAAAATTATCAAGACTGTTATTTTTACTGATATCTTCTTTTAGGGAGAGTGTTTTTAAAACTTGTTCAGATTCAATGTCAAATAGATTTAATTCAAAATCATCTTTTCCAGCTACAATAGCGTATAATTTATCGTCAAACAAATAAGAATTATAGTCTTTAATTTTTTCAATGTTAGAATCACTCACATGTAGTTCTTTTAGGCTAAATGTTGCTTTTTCATCTAGACCAATTGATAAAACTTCACTTTTATTATTTTTTTCGTCATCTATAGAAAAAAAGAGTTTATTGTTTTTAACAAAGGCTTTTACATTGTTTAGTGTTCCTTTAGTTACATATTCATTTTGGTTAATAGCAACCGCAGCCATTGCCTCTTTAGTTACATCTTGTAACTCTATAGGAACTATTATTTCTTGATGATTTATAGTGTTGTCTGAGGTGATTTTATAAAAATTGATTGATTTTCCCTTTTTCTCAAAATCAAATAATAGTGTTTGGTCTGCTAACCTAAATGTTAATGAAGGGGCTTTTATATCATCAATTTCATTTGATGAGTGGCTATGATCATTTGTATTGAAATTGTGGACAGCAAGTTTTTTTGTTTTTTCATTCAGTATAACAAAGCTAGAAATATCTCCAGAAGTATGATGAGAAATTATAGTTGGTTCATAAGTGAGGCTTACTTCTTCAAAATCTGTAATTTTATTGTTGTCTTGAATAAATACAGGTTTTATTTTAAAAACTTTTTTGTATTTTTCTTTCATTATAATTAAGTGAAAACTACCATTCTCTGTTGTTTCAGAAGAATAGGTGCCTTCAAGATGTATGTTTTCGGGTACAGAAAACTTAAAAAGGTCATTTGCTAATGTAGTACTTGCTATTAGTAATACAAATAGGTTTATAATGATTTTCATGTTATTTCTTCTTTTCTTTTTTAACTCGTTTTAAGATAAGGAAATTTTGAGGGTTAATGCCAAGTCCCGTTATTTTCTTTGAAACCAAACGTACCGCCATATCATAATACAAAGGCACAATAGGCGCATCTGCAATAATCAAGCTATCCATTTTTTTGTAATAGTCTTTTCTTATTTTTATGTCTGAAATATGCTGAGAAGCCACGTATAAGCTATCAAGAGCTACATTTTTATAATGCATATAATTGGGGCCATTTGGCGCAAAATTAGGACTGTAAAATAACGATAAATAATTTTCTGCATCAGGATAATCTGCAATCCAACTTGCTCTAAAAATATCTAGTTCGCCGCTAGATTTCATTTGGCGTAGCGTAGACGGAGGCACTACGTTTATAGTAACTTTTAATCCTAGTTTTTCAAGTTCGCGTTGTATGTATTCGCAAACATCTAGGTATTGTGCATTCGTACCAATAGAGACTTCGGGTTGTGTATCGCCAGTTTCGGCAATATAAGTATCAATAAGTGCGGCAGCTTTTTGAGGGTTATACGTATAACCTTCTATAGCCTCAAAACCAGGTAACCCTTTAGGGATAAAGCCATGTACGGCAGGGAATGCCATTCCGTTTCTAAGATAGGTGACCATTTTTTGTCTGTCAAAACCATAATTAACTGCTTGGCGTAAAGCCCTAGAATTTACTTCTGGTGTTTCTGTGTCGAGATAAAACCCTAGATATTCTGTATTTAAAAAAGGAGCTGTGATGAGGTTAACGCTGGCTTCGTATCTAGGCTGTAATTGTCCTGTGGTAGTGACAATTTCGTCTTTATACGAATTGTCTAAGCCAGACATAAAATCTATGTTACCTTGTATAAACTGTAGAAATTCACTTTGTTTATCCGGTAAAAATGTAATGGCAACAGCTTCTAAGTAAGGGAGTTGAACTCCTTGTTCGTCTTTTTCAAAATAGTTAGGGTTTTTTCTAAACACCAATTTGATGTTTTCTTCCCACATTTTATATTGAAAAGGTCCTGTACCTACAGGGTTTCTTCTAAAAGTATTTCCGTAATGTGTTACCGCTTCTTTTGGTACAACAGAACAATACCGCATAGAAAGTAACCCTAAAAAGGCAGGGAATGGTTTTTTTAGTTGGATGGTAAAGGTGCTGTCGTTTACTGCCTGATATGATGCTACATTTTGTAACACCCAACTTCCTGGCGAAGCCACTCTCTCATCTAATAAGCGATCAAAACTGTAGGTAAAATCTTCTGCAACAACAGTACGGGTTTTAGCATTTCCGAAGACCTCATTTTTATGATAATACACATCATCACGTAAGGTAAAAGTATAGGTTAATGTTGTGTCATTAATCACCCAAGATTTAGCAATATCTGGAACAATGTTTAATGAGTCGTCTAGCTGAACTAAACCATTAAACAGTTGGTTTGTAGCCCAAATAGTTTGTGGCGCTCTAGAAAAAGCAGGGTCTAAAGAAGCAATATTACTATGCTCATTATACCTAAACACTAAGTGGTCTCGAGAAGCATCTGTGTTATTAGAACAACTTGTAACAAGTGTTAAAAAAAGTACGGCTGCAAAAAGCAGCAAGGAGTTTTGTGGTATGACTTTTATGGTTTTATGAAATGCTACAGCCAAAAGAAGATTCTTAATTAGAAACAAATATACATTGATTTTTGTTTTTTATAGCCGAAGTAATACATGTTTAAAATTTTAGAACTAAAGATTAGTTTGTATTTTTGCAACCTTAATTTATAAGCATGATTGCACAAAAAAAAGTAGCCTTTTACACACTGGGTTGTAAGCTAAATTTTAGCGAAACCTCTACCATTGCTCGTGATTTTACGAAAGAAGGCTATGAGCGTGTAGATTTTAAAGAAGAAGCAGATATATATGTGGTAAACACTTGTTCTGTAACAGAAAATGCAGATAAGCGTTTTAAGTCTATTGTAAAGCAAGCGCAAAAGGTAAATCCAGATGCTTTTGTAGCAGCTATAGGTTGCTATGCGCAGTTAAAACCAGAAGAATTAGCAGATGTAGATGGTGTTGATTTGGTTTTAGGTGCAACAGAAAAATTTAAACTTCCTTTTTATATAAGCGAATTACTCGCTTCGCCAGACAGAAGTAAAGGAGATGCTCAGATACACAGTTGTGAGATAGAAGATGCAGATTTTTATGTAGGCTCATATTCTATTGGCGATCGTACCCGTGCTTTTTTAAAGGTGCAAGACGGTTGTGATTATAAATGTACTTATTGTACTATTCCATTAGCGAGAGGGATTTCTAGAAGTGATGCATTAGAGAATGTACTTAAAAATGCTTCGGAAATAGCCGCACAAAATATAAAAGAGATTGTTTTAACAGGAGTTAATATAGGTGACTACGGAAAAGGGGAGTTTGGGAATAAAAAACACGAACACACTTTTTTTGAACTATGCCAGGCGCTTGATGAAGTAGCAGGTATAGAACGATTGCGTATTTCATCTATAGAACCTAATTTGCTTAAAAATGAGACGATAGATTTTGTAGCACAGTCAAAAACTTTTGTGCCACACTTTCATATACCCTTGCAAAGTGGGAGTAATACCTTGTTAAAATTAATGAAACGCCGTTACATGCGTGAGTTGTACGTAGATCGTGTTTCACAAATTAAGCAAGTGATGCCAAATGCTTGTATAGGTGTAGATGTAATTGTAGGTTTTCCGGGAGAGACAGACGAACTGTTTTTAGAAACCTATAATTTTTTGACCACGTTAGATATTTCTTATTTACACGTTTTTACTTATTCTGAAAGAGAAAATACCGAAGCTGCAACAATGGAAGGCGTTGTGCCTAAAAAAGTAAGAGCTAAGCGAAGTAAAATGCTTCGTGGTCTTTCGGCTAAAAAACGTAGAGCATTTTATGAAAGTCAATTAAATAACACTTTAACAGTCTTATTTGAAGGTGAAAATAAAGAAGGCTTTATTCACGGTTTTACAGAGAATTATGTGAAAGTAAAAACACATTGGAATCCAGAATTAGTAAATACATTACACACGATAACCTTATCCGAAATTGATGAAGATGGACTTGTGAGGTTCGATTTTGTAACTAATAAAATATTGAGCTAAAAGAATCTAGAACCGTAATAGAGGCACTGTTTTTATTTATCTAACTCCTAGATATTAATACCAATAGGGAGTAAAGACTTATATTTTCTTCTGTTTTTACGTAGAAAAGAAATTATTTCTGGTGCTGTTGGCATCATACTAATGTTTCTTTCTTTAATATTTGCAAATACAGCTTTAATGAAAATTTCTTTAAAACCTTGATCTATTAGATCTTCTGGCATTTCAAATTTTGTAAGAAATATTTTTCGTTCTTGAAGCGCGTATTCAATTCGTGCCATATTATCACCTATTTCTAGTTCAAATTGGCGTAAAAATTCGTTGTCTGTTATTTCAACATCTTCGATCATAATTTGAGGATTTTTTGATACTCTATAATCTTAAACTGGCTTGAAGTTTGTATAGGGTTCTGTAAATTTACAAAATATCTTGATTGAATTACTATTTTAAACGCAAGTTAGTAGATGAATATGGCAAAAAAACACATTTATTTTGTTCCAGGCCTTGCTGCAAGCACTGAAATCTTCAGAAATATTAAACTTCCTGAAGATGAGTATGTTATGCATATCATAGAATGGAAGATCCCTAAAAAGAAAGAATCGCTCTCAGATTATGCTAAAAGGATGGCAAATGATGTTAGAGAAAAAGATGCGATTTTGGTAGGTGTATCTTTTGGAGGTGTAGTGGTTCAAGCCATGAGCGAACACGTATCGCTCCAGAAGTTAATTATCATTTCTAGTGTAAAATCTAGGAACGAATTACCCAAAAGATTGCGTTTTGTTCAAAAAACAGGACTTTATAAAATTGCACCAACAAGTCTTGTTGTAAGTGCAAAAGATTTAACCCGATTTGCAATTGGTCCACGTTCTAGAAAAAGATTGCAACTATATAATGAGTATTTACATGTACGGGATAAAAGATACTTAGATTGGGCGATTGAAAATATGGTAACGTACAGCAGAGAAAAACCAATAGCAGGTATTATACACTTACACGGCGATCAAGATCAGGTTTTTCCCATAGAACATATTGAAAATGCTATAATTTGCCCAGGTGGAACACATATTATGTTGCTTAACCGGGCAACTTGGGTGGTAGATCAATTAGATAAAATTGTTACTAATAATTAAGAGATGTACTTTTATAGTGAGGTACAAATTCATATCTTTAAAAATAAAGAATAAACATGAAAATGATGACGAAAGTAGGATTAGGAGTTTTGTTAGTTATAGCTGTGTCTATAAGTATATATGCGGTTCAGTCGCCTAAAACAGACGCGTCTGTTACAGAAAAAGTAGCCAATGACTATGGTGTTCATGCATTGCCTATGCCAACATATCTTGAATTTGCAGGAGAACGTGTTCCTTTAGAAAATCCAGATATTATGGAGCGAATGGATCGTGAATTGCACGTAAATACATACTGGCAATCTAATATGCTTATTTTAATGAAACGTGCCAATAAGTATTTTCCTAGAATAGAAGCGCTTTTAGCAAAACATAACTTACCAGACGATTTTAAATATTTGGCAGTAGCAGAAAGCAGTCTTGATAATGTAAGATCTCCAGCAGGAGCGGCAGGATTTTGGCAATTTTTAAAAGGTACTGCAAAAGAATATGGCTTAGAAGTAAATGATTATGTAGATGAGCGTTATAATCTTGATCTTGCTACAGAAATGGCAGCAAAATATTTAAATAAATCTAAAAATCGTTTTGGGACTTGGACTTTAGCTTGTGCAGCGTATAATGCGGGAAATGGAGGAGTAAATAAACAGTTAGAAAGACAAGGTGCAGATGACTATTATGATTTGCTTCTAAACTCTGAAACCAGTCGTTATGTGTTTAGGATATTAGCGTTTAAAGAAATTATGTCTAATCCTAAAAAATATGGGTTTAATGTAAGACCTTCAGACTTGTATCAAGAAATTCCGACTAAAAAAATACTTGTTGATTATCCGGTTAAAGATTTTGCAGTTTGGTCTAAGGAACAGGGTGTAAATTATAAAATATTAAAAATACACAATCCTTGGTTGCGTGATACGTATTTAAATAATGCCTCTAAAAAAGAGTATATTATTGAAATCCCAGAAGAAGGGTATTACCAGCTAAATTAAATTAATATATGAACTTTACAATTATTGTTTCTTTAATAGTAATAGGTCTAATTGCTGGAATTCTCAGTGGATTTATGGGAGTAGGAGGGGGTGTTGTTATGGTCCCGCTTGCGGTTTTGTTTTTAGGGTATTCTCAACATCAAGCTCAGGGGCTTAGTTTGGCAGTGTTAGCTGTACCTGTTACCTTTTTAGCTGCGTATACATATTATGTAAATCCCTTAGAAGGTCAAGAACCTTTTAGTTGGAAATTTGGGATTATTATAGCTTTATCTTTTGTGGTAGGTGGGCTTATAGGTTCTAAATTTGCTGTGTCAATACCAGAGAATGTATTAAAAAAATCTTTTGCAGTCATTTTATTGATTGCTGCTGTAAAGATGTTTTTTACTAAATAAATATAGTAGGTTGTGCTAATTGTAGAGATTTTATTCTTCTATTGAAGTATAATCATCTACTTGTTCAGAAGAAGAGTTCATTAAAACAGAGATCCCTTTTGTAAACGAATTATAATTTAGATTGTAAGAGGTGTTGTAGTCTTCTTTAAAATGATGTGAAATCCCACGATTCATTTGTATAACGACATCTTCAGAATCAATAAAAAATGATGAAGGGAAGCCTACACTGTGCTTTAATAGTCTAATTACACGACAATGTTTATTGTCTGCTTCATCAATGTAAAGGACGTTGATTTTTGAATTGTATTTTTTAGTAGCCTTTTTTGCGTTCGATTTGTTATCCCAAAACAATACTACAAAATCAATTTTGTCGCTATATTTTTTAGCAACATCATTTAATGCAGGGATTTCGCCAACACCAGGAGTGCACCAAGATGCGTAAGTCATTAAAAATACAGGCTTGTCGTAATCTTTAAATTCAATTTTTTTCCCAGATAATTTTCTTGCCGTAAAGTTATCCATACGACTGCCATTAATTACATTATTTACAAGAGAATCAAATAAAGCGTTTGCGTCATCAAATCGTTTGTCGTGGTATGCGAGTTTAGATTTAATACGGTAATTCTTTATGTTCTTACCTATGTTATAAGACAATAAGTTGTTTTGCTCAATCTTTTGTGATTGTGCAGAAAAGGTAATTAAAGAAATAAGGATAAGTAGTTTTTTTACCATCTAAACAGCTTAATATTAGTTAAATATACAATTTTTATGCAAATGTTTAATTTGCTAAGTATGATTTACTTTGTAAGTTTATAATTTAATATAGTAAAATGTAGAGGGACTATCTTCTTCCTCCTCTGCTTTGACGACCACCACCAAATTGTTGTCTAGGAGCACCAGCACGTTTCATTTGTTGCTTCATCTGCTTTATTTGCTCCTCCATCATATTGTGCTTGTCTAGTTTTTTAGCTTCAGAAAGTAGCATTTCGGCTTCACGTTTTCTGTTTTTAGCCATTGCTATACCAGCAAGATTAAGTTTAGTCATAGCCATATCGGTATCCATACTCAAACCTAAAGTAACAGCTTTCTTGAAATACTTTTCAGCTTCATTCATGTTTGTTTGGCTTACCATAAGACCATTAAGGTAATTGTAGTATCCTTGTTGCTTCTTTATAAGTGATGCTTCAGGGTTTTTGATTTTATCTAACCATTTTTTTGCTCCCGGAAAGTCTTGTTTTCTTAATTTTAGAAAAGAAAGTAAGATTATTTCGTTCTTAAAATATAAGAAAACGAAAATTGCAGCTAATAGAATAAACATAATTCCATTTCCTATATTTGTTTCAATAAACTGCCAAACAGCAGCAGAAATAGACAATACGGCAAGAATTAATTTAATATTTTTGTGAAACATATGGCTTGTTTTTATAGCGGGAACAAAGGTAAGTAAAACAATTAAATTTTTTTTGCAATTTGCAGTTGAGTGTGTAAAAAATGTTTGTATATTTGCAGCCGCCTACGAAGAATAATGATAAAGCATATTTTTAGAAATATGATAAAGTAGGTAAAAAATTAAGAATAAGTTTAAAAATATAGTTTCAGATTAAAGGAATCATACCATGAGCAAAAGAACATTTCAGCCATCAAAAAGAAAGAGAAGAAACAAGCACGGTTTTAGAGAGCGTATGGCGTCTGTAAGCGGTAGAAAAGTAATTAAAGCTCGTAGAGCTAAAGGCAGAAAGAAAATTTCTGTTTCTTCTGAATTTCGTCACAAGAAATAATGTTGATAAGTCATATATAAAAGGTGTTGTTTTTAAGCAACACCTTTTTTTTATACCCTGTCGAATTTGTAAATTTACACCCCGAAAAAAAGCAACTCACTTATGCCTAGAAATACCTCAATAAAATCGGTTTTAATTATTGGCTCTGGCCCTATTGTAATTGGACAAGCCTGTGAATTTGATTACTCTGGATCTCAATCCCTTCGTTCTCTAAGAGAAGATGGCATTGAAACTATTCTTATTAATAGTAATCCAGCCACCATTATGACAGACCCGTCAATGGCAGATCATATTTATCTTAAACCATTAACAACGAAGTCTATAATAGAGATTCTTAAAGAACATCCTCAAATTGATGCTGTATTACCTACTATGGGAGGGCAAACTGCATTAAATCTTGCTATAGAAGCTGATGAAAAAGGAATTTGGAAAGATTTTAATGTAGAGTTGATAGGAGTTGATATTGCTGCTATTAACATTACTGAAGATAGAGAACAGTTTAGAAATTTAATGCTTGACATTGGTGTCCCTATGGCACCACAAGCTACTGCAACATCTTTCTTAAAAGGAAAAGAAATTGCACAAGAGTTTGGTTTTCCACTCGTTATTAGAGCATCGTACACTTTAGGTGGTGCTGGAGCAGCATTTGTTTATAAAGAAGAAGATTTTGATCAATTATTAACACACGGATTAGAGGTGTCTCCAATTCATGAAGTGATGATTGATAAAGCCTTAATCGGTTGGAAAGAATATGAGTTAGAATTGTTACGTGACGCTAATGATAATGTAGTTATTATTTGTGCCATAGAAAATATGGACCCTATGGGGATTCATACAGGAGACTCGATTACAGTTGCTCCTGCAATGACATTAAGCGATAAAACTTATCAAAGAATGCGTGATATGGCGATCCATATGATGCGTAGTATTGGTGATTTTGCTGGTGGATGTAATGTTCAGTTTGCAGTAAGTCCTGATGAAAAAGAAGATATTATTGCTATTGAAATAAACCCTCGTGTATCCAGATCATCTGCATTAGCTTCTAAGGCTACAGGGTATCCTATTGCAAAAATAGCAACAAAACTAGCTATTGGATATCATTTAGATGAACTAGATAATCAAATTACAAAATCTACTTCGGCACTTTTTGAGCCAACATTAGATTATGTAATTGTAAAAATACCACGTTGGAATTTTGATAAATTTGATGGTTCTGATAGAACTTTAGGTTTACAGATGAAGTCTGTAGGAGAGGTAATGGGTATAGGACGCTCGTTCCAAGAAGCATTACATAAAGCAACTCAATCTCTTGAGATTAAACGTAATGGACTAGGAGCAGACGGAAAGAGTTATACAGATTACGAACAAATTTTAGATAAATTAAAACATGCTAGTTGGGATCGTGTGTTTGTAATTTATGATGCAATTCAAATGGGTATACCATTGAGCCGTATTCATGAGATTACAAAAATTGATATGTGGTTCTTAAAACAATACGAAGAACTTTATCTATTAGAAAAAGAAATTTCAACATTTACTTTAGATACTTTACCACGAGAGCTACTATTAGAAGCAAAACAAAAAGGGTATGGTGATAGACAAATAGCGCACATGCTTAAATGTCTTGAAAGTGAAGTATACAGTAAAAGAGAAGAGCTAAATATACAGCGTGTATATAAATTAGTTGATACCTGTGCAGCAGAGTTTAAAGCACAGACACCTTATTATTATTCTACTTTTGAAAATAATATGCAAACTGCAGATGGTGCTACCTTTGCAGAAAATGACAGTGTTGTTACAGACAAGAAAAAAATTATAGTACTTGGATCAGGACCTAACCGTATTGGTCAAGGTATTGAGTTTGATTACTGTTGTGTTCACGGAGTTTTAGCAGCTTCTGAAGTAGGTTACGAAACGATAATGATTAACTGTAACCCAGAAACTGTTTCTACAGATTTTGACGTTGCAGATAAGTTGTATTTTGAGCCTGTATTCTGGGAACATATTTATGATATTATTCGTCACGAAAAGCCAGAAGGTGTTATTGTTCAATTAGGTGGACAAACCGCTTTAAAACTTGCTGAAAAACTAGAACGTTATGGCGTTAAAATTTTAGGTACAAGCTTTAAAGCATTAGATCTAGCAGAAGATAGAGGAAGTTTTTCTACAATATTAAAAGATTTAGAAATTCCTTACCCTAAGTTTGGTGTTGCAGAAACAACAGATGAAGCATTAGCACTTTCAGACCAATTAGACTTTCCTTTATTAATTAGACCTTCTTATGTATTGGGTGGGCAAGGAATGAAAATTGTAATAAACAAACAAGAGCTTGAAGAACACGTAGTAGATTTACTTCGAAAAATACCAAACAACAAATTATTGCTAGATCATTATTTAGATGGTGCTATCGAAGCAGAAGCAGATGCGATTTGTGATGGTGAAAACGTGTACATTATAGGTATTATGGAGCACATAGAACCTTGTGGTATTCACTCTGGTGATTCTAACGCAACATTACCTCCTTTTAATCTAGGTGAGTTTGTAATGCAACAGATTAAAGACCATACTAAAAAGATAGCATTAGCTTTAAATACAGTTGGACTTATTAATATTCAGTTTGCAGTTAAGGACGATGTAGTGTACATTATTGAAGCCAACCCTAGAGCTTCTAGAACAGTACCGTTTATAGCAAAAGCTTATGGAGAACCATATGTAAATTATGCTACTAAGGTGATGTTGGGTCACAATAAAGTTACTGATTTTGATTTTAAACCGCATCTAGAAGGATACGCAATTAAGCAACCGGTATTTAGTTTTAATAAATTTCCAAATGTAAACAAGCAACTAGGACCTGAAATGAAGAGTACAGGAGAGAGTATTTTGTTTATAGATAGCTTGAAGGATGATCAGTTCTACGATTTATATGCACGAAGGAAAATGTATTTAAGTAAGTAATTACTTTATTAAAAAAACCCACAAAAATTTTTTTTTTAAAATTTTGTGGGTTTTTTATTTTTAAGAATCAGTTGTATCTACAGTCAAGCAACATTAATTATATATTTAAAATGAAAAAGAAGCTTATACTAATGTTGTTGCTAATAATTAGTTTTACAGCTGTGGCACAAAGAGGTAGAGGAGCAGCAGTTGAAGATATTGCAACTGCAAAAGCGCTTAAATTTACTTATCCAGAAGAAGATATTGTACAACTGTCAAAAGAAACAAGTGTTACTTTTAAAAAAAACAGTAAAAAAGGACTTGTAGAAGCAACTACAAAAAAACAAGTCAGTTTTTTAAATATCTCGCCAAGTGCAGTAATGCAGTACCCTGTTTTTTATGATGCAGAATCTGAAGTGAAGACCTTTAATGTTGCAGATAGCAAAGGTAGATTTAATGCGGTAGGTAGTGCTCAAGTGAAAGATGAATATCTAAAAGACAATGATCTTTTTCATACAGATTATCGTGTTAAATATGTAAACCTTAATTTTCAATTACAAGGTATACGCAAGAAGATTAAAACAGAGAAAAAGTATAATGATGTTAAATATTTTACGAGTGAGTATTTTATAGATTCATATAGAATACAAGAAGGAAAGCTTATAGTTCATATTCCAGATTGGTTAACTTTAGAATTAAAAGAGTTTAATTTTGAAGGATATGATATTTCTAAAGAAAGCATTAAAGATGACGATGGGCATACTATAACTTACACTTTTAAAAACATAGCACCTCAAGCTAACGAACCAAATACTCCTGGACCTTCACACATTTATCCACACGTTTTATTTATCGCAAAAAGTTATACAGATGATGGTAAAGAAAACAATCTATTTAGAGATGTAAGTGATCTTTATGCTTGGTATAATAGTTTAGTGAAAAACATAAATGTAGATGCCTCTGTCTACTCAGAGAAGGTAAAAGATCTGACAAAAGGAGCGACTACAGATGTTCAAAAAGTTAAAAACATCTTTTATTGGGTACAAGATAACATACGATATATTGCCTTTGAAGATGGAATAGCAGGGTTTCAACCCGATAGCCCACAAAATGTTTTTACAAAACGCTATGGCGACTGTAAAGGGATGGCAATACTTACAAAAAGTATGCTAGAAGAAGCTGGTTTAGACTCACGATTGGTTTGGATAGGTACAGATCGTTTAGCTTATGATTATAGTATTCCTTCACTTTCTGTAGATAATCATATGATTTGCGCGGTACAACTAGAAGGAGAAACTATTTTTCTTGATGGTACAGAAAAATACAACCGTTTTGGTGATTATGCGACTCGTATTCAAAATAAACAAGCTTTGTTACAAGACAGTGATAGCTTTAAAGTATTGACAGTTCCTAAAAACTCGGAAAATTTAAATAGGGATAAAACAAGTTATGATTTGTCTATTTCAGATGAGCAACTTGTAGGAAATGTAAATAGGTTTTACGGAGGAGAATGTCGTGTAGAATTTCAGAATATATACACCAATTTTGGTAAAGGAGATCAAGAAGAAGTTCTCAGTAATTATCTTACAGGTGGTAACAGTAACCTAAAAGTGAAAGAAATAGCCCCCTTTGATGTAGAAGAACGCGATGAAGATTTAAACATAAAATACATGGTAGATTTAGGGAGTTCTGTTTCTGAGTTTGATGGAGTTCTTTATGTTGATATAGATCCAGTAAAGGTTGCTGATAGCTACATTTTAAAAAATAGAAAAGCAGATTATAAAACAAGAATGAATCGTGAAAATATAACAGAAGTGCTTTTAGAAATCCCAATAGGGTATGAAATAGGGGAGCTTCCAAAACCTGTAACGATTAATAATGACCTAGTCTCTCTAAGTGTATCTTATAAAAAGGAAAATAACAAAATACGTTATACAAAAGCCATTAATTTAAAAGAGCGATGGATAAAGAAAAAGGATTTTGAACTTTGGAATTCTTCTTTTGAAATTTTAAAAGATAACGGAACACAGCAAATCACTTTGATAAAACAATAATATTAAACGAAATTATGATTAAAATATTTAACACACTTTGTCTTATTCTGTTTATGGGGTCTGTAATTACTGCACAAACAAAACAAGAGCTAGAGTTACGTGAACAATTTTGGAATAAGGATAATCCTCAAGCATTGACAGTAGATGTGCCAGAAAAATGGGCTAATGAGAGTGCGGTTATTTTGTACAAAAGTGAACACTTTGAATATAGAAATAATAATAAAAAGATGTACAATCCATCTTCTTTTCATCAGCGTGTAAAATTACAAGATAAAGCAGCGGTGGAGTATTTTTCTGAATTTGAGTATGATAAAGATCAAAAAATAGGTGTAGGTTTTATAAACTATTCAAGAGATAAAACGATCATAGGAATTAAAATAATTAAGCCTGATGGGACAGAAAATATTTTAGATATTGAAGCAGAGACCATATTGCAGGATGATACAAATAAGCTTGCTATTCCTGGATTAGAAGTTGGAGATATTCTTGATATTTTTGTTTATGAAGATGATTTTTTAAAAGCATTTAGTGGGTATTACGAGTACGAATCACAACAAAAGGTGTTAAGTTCAGATTACCCAATTGCTTATCGTAAAGTAGCTGTAGAGGTAGAAAATGACTATTTTTTAAATATGGAGTCCTTTAATGGAGCTCCTTCAATTGTAGAAGAAGAAACAGATAGACGTGCAACCCGTAGGTATGTTTTAGAAGCTAGAGATATTGAAAAGAGTGACTTTCCAAGGTGGTATTATCCTTTAACAGAGTTGCCAGCAATTAAATTTCAAGTGGTATTTGCACTTAAGGCTTCTAATGAGTCAAGAGCGAGTGTGTTTATTGCAGATAAAGATGCTGAGCGAAAAACAGGGGTGACAAATGAAGAGATTTTAGATTATTACGGGGAGCGTTTTGATACGTATTCACGTAAATACGTAAAAGATGTTTTAGACTATATTGAAGGCTTAGGTATTGTAGATAAGCGAGAACAAATGGTTCAGGCTTTATATTATATAAGACATATTAACTATAATAAATTTATAGAACTTTATTTAGCAAGAGAAAGCAATATTGATTTTTACCCAGTTCCATGTACTTCGGGGCAAATTATGATTTCAGATCAAAATAGATATGTTAAATATATGTCAGGTATAGCAAAGCAACTAGAGATAGATTATGATATTATTATTGCAACGCCAGAATATAATGGAAGTATAGATGATCTCCTTATTCGAAGTAATGCAACATACGGTTTACGTTTTAACTTTGATAAACCTTTATATTTCTTTAATCTTTCTTCTCACGAACAAGCAGATTATTTTTCTAAATATCTTGAAGGAACAAAAGTGTATAAACTTACTGTAGTTAAAAATAGAAAAGTAGACGCTGTTCTTTTTGATACGCTCCCTGTTACTACTGCCGAAGAAAATTTAACAAGTACTGTAAATGACATTACTTTTAATGAAGATTTTAAAACGGTATCGGTATCTAGAGAATCTGAATTTTCAGGGCATTTTAAAACCGAAGAATTAGGAGAACGCTTATTTTTTCAAGATTATATGAATGAAGAGTTTGAGCATTATGGTACAAAACACTTTTATAATTGTAGATCTAATCAAAATAAAAAGTTTGAACAAATTCAAAATAAGTTGGAAGCCTTATACGCTACGTTTAAGGTAGAACACGACAAAAAATTAAAAGAAAATATTAAGAATGAATTTGATGCGACTCCAGAAACTTATGATTATACTGTTATAGACGCTAATCGTTATAGTGACAAGCCATTAATTGTTAAAGAAGATTTTACAATCAATGATGCTTTTATAAAAAAAGCAGGAGCTAACTATATTGTAGAAGTGGGGCGTTTTATAGGAGGACAAGTCCAAATAAAAGAAAATGAAAAAGAAAGAGGATTAGGTGTGTATATTAATAACGCAAAATCTTTCCATGATAAAGTAACTATAAAAATTCCAGAAGGCTTTACTGTTGTTGGTTTAGATAAGCTAGAAAAGAATGTTTCAAATGAGACAGGTTCGTTTATTAGTACTGCAAAGGTGGAAAACGGAACTCTTACATATACTACCAAAAAAGTATACGCTAAAAGAAAATATACGGCTTCAGAGTGGCAACTCATGTTACCTTGGTTAAATGCCGCGTATGAGTTCTCTCAAGAAAAAGTAATGTTAAAAAAGAGCTAATCTTATTTTTGTGAAACTTGATTCACTAACAGTATAATACGTTCTGAATATTTGTTTCAGAAATATTAATATTAAAAACTCGCCAATTAATTGGCGAGTTTTTTTTACTGAAACTTTAATTACGATTAAAATGAGGTGATTTTTCTAAAACAACATCATTAATAAAATATTTAGAATCTCCCCAGAAAAAGAAAGTAGCAAAACGTTCTTCGTAAGTGAGTTTTACATATTGCCCTTGGTATTTTTCTAGTTTATCAATAATACCTTCTTCTTTGTCAAGTACAGAAAAAGAAAATATTTGAGCACCACTAATCCCTTGGCTTATTTCTCCTTCGTAGGTTTTAAAGAAGACCCCTTTACTACTAAACTTAATGAGTTCTCCAGCTCTTGTCCCTTCGCTGTAGGGAACAAATGATACAAACGCAAAATATGAAAAGTATAATGCGATTAATACACCAAGGATTATAAAAAGTATTTTTTTCATTTTTATTTTTTTAATTGTATTGTTTTATCAAACAAGCTAAATTTTTCTTACGTAATAATACCAACAATAATACAGATAATTCTAATACCTAAATGCATTTATTATTGATGGTCTTTTTTCAATTAAGATGTTTATGAATCATATATATATACTTAATTTCACTCAAATGTATTAGTCAAGCTCATTGTTTTCGGCTCTTTTTATAATTTTTTCTGGTAACGATTTCTTTGCTTTTGCACCCATCTTTTTCAACTTTTCTACACTTGTAATTAGGTTTCCTCTACCTTCAAAAAGTTTATTCATTGCGCTAGAATAATCATTTTTAGCATCGTCCATTTTTTTACCAACACTTGTAAGGTCTTTTATTAAACCTTCAAATTTATCATATAAAGCGCCTGCTTGTCTAGAAATTTCAATAGCATTTCGTTGTTGCTTTTCATTGTTCCACATTGTATCAATGGTGCGTAAAGTGGCTAATAGGGTAGAAGGGGTTACAATGATAATGTTTTGTTCGAAGGCTTTGTTATAGATACTGGCATCTTTATTTATAGCAATAGCAAAAGCTGGTTCAATAGGTACAAAAAGCAACACAAAGTCTGGGCTTTCCATCTCATAAAGATCGTGATAGTTTTTCTCACTTAATTGACTTACGTGTCTTTTTAAAGACATAAGATGGTCTTTTAAATGACTTTCTCGTGTAACTTCATCTTCTTCATTCACAAATCGTTCGTATGCTACTAAAGACACTTTACTGTCTATAACCATACGCTTGTTGTCTGGTAAATGTATTACCACATCTGGTAATAGTCTTTTTCCTTCTGCAGTTGTAAAAGATTGTTGTACAAAATACTCACGGTCTTTTTCTAGACCACTTTTTTCTAGTACTTTTTCTAGTACGAGTTCCCCCCAATTTCCTTGTATTTTACTATCTCCTTTTAAAGCCTTAGTGAGGTTTACAGCCTCTTTACTCATTTGCTCATTAAGTTCTTTTAGACCAATTATTTGCTGGCGTAGCATTGCTTGTCCTGTAATGCTTTCTTTGTGTGTGTCATCAACACGCTTTTCAAATTTCTCTATTTTTTCTTGAAGTGGTTTTAAAATGACATCTATGTTCTCTTTGTTCTGTTTTGTAAATTTTTCCGACTTTTTATCTAATATTTTATTGGCAAGGTTTTCAAATTCATTTGTGAATTTTTCTTGTAGCTTTTCTACCTCCTTACGTTCATTACGTAATTTCTCTTCTAGGTTTTCTACAATAGCAGCACGTTTTGTAAGTTCTAGGTTTAAAAATTCTTTCTCTTTTCTAATATTTTCACGCTCTCTTACAACATTTTCATATTGTTCGCTAAACTTTTCTTCTTGTAAAGATGCTCGTTCTGAAAATGCATTAAGTTTCTCCTTGAACTCTATCTCAAGTCGTTGTTGGGTTATTTCATTTTGTTGCAGGCGTTCATTAAGGGCGCTAGTTTCTGCTTTTTGCTTGAGCTTAGCGATAAGGTGTCCAATTACAGCACCAATAATAAAGGCGATGATGGTTATTAAAAAATAGATAAAAGTTTGATTCACTATGTTAAGTTTAGTTTTACATTATTAAGATATGGTCGAGTGTATGTCGTAAAACATAAAGATACAAAGCAATAAAAAATTAACCCGACTATATGGTATTAATTATTAACACGAAACTGCATCGTTTCAATATCAAAATTAATTGTGTTTGAAGGAAAAAGTGTATTAAAAACACCTTCTTGAGCCAATTTTTTAGGGGTGTTAAAAGAGATAGCGTCTTTTTGAAGCACGAGCATTTTGTCTGCTAAACCAAGAGAAATTCCTATCTCGTGTGTTGAGAAAAAGATTGTTTTTCCTTCTTCAACAGTAAGGCGTTTTAATAGTTTTAGCACGTATGCCTTATGGTATAAGTCTAAATGAGACGTAGGCTCGTCTAGAATAATGACTGCTGTATCTTGGGCTAAGGCTCTTGCAATTAATACACGTTGAAGCTCTCCGTCACTTAATTCAAAACATTTTTTGTGTTGTAAATCTGTTGTTTCTGTGATGGTGATCGCCTTAGTTACAGCTTCTTTGTCGTTATCAGAAAGTACGCCTAGCCAGTTCGTGTAAGGCTGTCTTCCTAGCGCAATAAGTTCATAAACAGTCAGATTTCTTGAAGCTAAAGTCTCAGTGAGTACTACACTTATTTGCGAAGCTAATTGGGCAGGTGATAGGTTTTTTATATCAACTTCCGAAACTTTAATACTTCCAGCAATAGGCTTTTCCATACCTGTAATTGTACGTATTAAAGTAGATTTTCCTATTCCGTTAGGGCCAACTAATGCTATGAGTTCTCCTTTTGAGGAAGAAAAATTGATGTTCTTAGCGACTATTACTTCCTTCTTTTTTGAAGTATAACCAATGCTCACTTCTTGAACAGTAATACGAGTATGTGATTTTTTTGAAGCCATTAAAATAAGAGTTTACGTTTTCTTATTAATAACCATATAACAACAGGAGCACCTACAATACTTGTAATGGCATTGATGGGTAATGAGTATTCACTAAATGGTATTTGTGCAATTGTATCACATACAAGCAATAATATAGCCCCCATTAGGGTGACTGCTGGTATTAAAACAAGATGATTAGAGGTTTTTATAATCTGACGTGTAAGATGGGGTACGGCAAGACCAACAAAGGCTATAGGCCCAGCAAATGCAGTGATACTCCCGGCAAGTATACTCGTAGCAATAATGATAAAAAGGGTTTGTTTTTTTATGTTTATTCCCATTGATTTTGCATAGTTTTCTCCTAGCAATAAAGCGTTTAGGGATTTTGAAGTGGCAAGTGCGATTATTAATCCTGTAATAAAACAGCTTACTAATATAAAAACTCCTGTCCAAGATTGATTACCTAAACTCCCTAAAGACCAAAATACATATTGCTGTAACTGCTCTGCGCTACTAAAGTATGATAGTACGCCAACAACAGCTGCAGTAACACTACCAAACATTAATCCGATAATTAATATTGCCATTGTGTCTTTTACTTTTACAGTCATTGCCAGTACAGCAAGTAATACTAAAAAACTTCCTAAGGCAGCAGCAATAACAAGACTCCAACTATTACCTAGTAACATCCCGAAAATACCGCCAAATGCTCCTGCGCCAAGAATTAACAAAGCCACGCCTAAACTTGCGCCACTACTTAAACCAAGTACAAAGGGACCAGCCAGAGGGTTTCTAAAAACGGTTTGCATCAATAAGCCAGAAATGGCCAAACCACCACCAGCTACAATTGCTGTAATTGCTTTTGGAATTCGGTATTCAAAAAGAATTAGGCTCCAAACAGATTTTTCTGTGTTTCCAGTAAATAATCCAGTAATAATTTCTTTAAAAGGAATATAAACAGAACCCAAACTCACATTGATAAAAAACACCACAATAGTTAGCAAAGCCAACAAAAGCAAGTGTTTTTTGTATGAAGGTATGTGGACTGTCATGTTGATTAGTTATCTTTTTGTTTCATTTCGACTGCGCTCAATGTGACATAGCTATAGCTTTCTTTTTTCATTCCTGTCAGTCTGAGCGCAGTCGAAGACCGATTGTTATTACATTTTTTCAAACATAAACCACACAATGATACTTAAATTAGCTTCTTTATTAATATTTCGTCTTTTTGTTTCATTTCGACTGCGCTCAATGTGACATTGTGATGGGTTTCATGTTCTCATTATGTCAGTCTGAGCACAGTCGAAGACCGATTGTTGTTACATTTTTTTAAGCATTGACCACACAATGATACTTAAATTAGCTTCTTTATTAATATTTCATCTTTTTGTTTCATTTCGACTGCGCTCAATGTGACATTGTCGTGGGTTTTACTTTTCACTATGTCAGTCTGAGCGCAGTCGAAGACCAATGGTCATTACAATTTTTCAAGCATTGACTACGCAATGATACTTAAATTAGCTTCTTTATTAATATTTCGTCTTTTTGTTTCATTTCGACTGCGCTCAATGTGACATTGTCGTGGGTTTTACTTTTCACTATGTCAGTCTGAGCGCAGTCGAAGACCATTAACAGCCAGACATCTAAACACGCACCACCATAATTTTATATCTTACTAAAAAAATAAAGTTCGTGTTCTGGTAATAATTCTGGATGCAATATTTTAATAATATCTTTTAATACAATATCTGGTCTGTTAGGTGCTAGTTCGTAATAAATCACACCGCCTGTAGCACCTGTTTTGTTTGTGAAATTATACACCTTGTCATTTTTAAAAGCGTCAAATTGTGTATACATGTGGTGCATTTCTGCTAGTTGTTCTGTGCTTTTAAACTGTCCAGGACTAATCCATATTTGGGCGTTTTGACCTTTTTCTAAGACAGATTCTAGATTTAGTGCAATACTTCCTGTGCCTTCAGAGTCTTTCCAGAGATAATCTCCATTTGCATCTGCTATAAATTGTGCTGCCCAACTATCTCCTTGTGGCATATACCAAACATCTTTATACATAGCGCCGCTTAAAATAGTAGGACTCGTTGTAGCGGTTTTTGCAATTTTTTGTGCTTCGTTATAATTTCGTTCTATTTCAGAAAAAATACTATCAGCTTCTTTTTGTTTCCCGTAAAGGGCACCAAAAAACTTAATCCATTCTGCTTTCCCTAGTGGGTGTTTCTCTGTCCAGTCTGCATTATATAATACAGGCGTGCCTAGTTTTTCTATAGTGTTAAAAGTAGGGTTGTTCCCGTCAATACCAAAACCTATCACAGCTTGGGGATTAAGTTCGATTAGCATTTCTGTATTAATGGATTCGTTTTTCCCTAATTCTTTAATTTTTCCTTCAGAAATATGCTTTCTTGTTTTTTGAGAAGATATATAGTTTAAGCTAGGAAAACCGACCAATGATTTTTCTACGCCAAGCATTTCTAAAGAAGGAATGTGAGTAGTAGAAGTTACCACAATATCTGTTAAGGGTACTTTTACAACTGCATCATATTTTCCTTCTAAGCTTTTAACCGAAGCCTCATCTTTAACTAAAGCATAACGGAAAGATTTTTTTGCTTCTGGCCAAGGGTTTGTGATGGTAATTATAGTAAGGTTTTCATTTGAGCTTATTGTAAAACCTTTTGCGAAGTTTACTTCTGTTGTTTTAGTGTTTTCAACTTCTAATGAAGTTTTATTTTCATTACAAGAGAGTAAAATTAAACCAATACAAAGGGAGAGGAAATATTTAATGTGCATTATTTCTTTGATTTAGCGATTTCTTGATTAACATTTAAAATCCATGTTTTTGCTAAATCTAGCATCTTTACATTTCCTTTTTTAGTTGCTTCTGCTTCTAGCTTTTTTAACTCATTTAGGGCCTTTTTAAATTCCCCTTTTTGGTGATAGATAAATGCTCTAAAATTATAGATGTCAATTAGGTATTCATCGGTTTTATCTAAGGTGCTAAAAATGCTAATTGCTTCATCGTAATTTGCCTCCATTGTTTGATAAATAGCGACTTGGATTTGGTTTTTTGGAGTTGTAACTCCACTAGTAAGAATATCGTTTAACGCTTTTTTTCTGAATAGTTTTTCAGTCTCATTTTTTGTGTCATATTTTGATAAATAATCTTGATTAAATTCTTCTTGAAATAAGGCACAATTTTTAAAGAGTTTAATTGTCGTTTTATCAAGCATTGCACTAATGTATAAATTTGCGCTGATGCCTTCATCTATAGCTTTTTTTTCTGCTGTTTCAATTATAGGCTGTAAACATTCAATAATTTTTGATTGATGGTTGTTTCTTTCAGAATTTTGATAACAGCTACATATCTTTTGATCATCAAAAATATCAGATTTGTTAGTATTACAACTCGTTATGGTAGTAATGAATAAGAGAACAAATGATAATCTCCAGAAAGTTTTAGTGTAAATCATAAAAAGTATTTAAAATGCACACAAATGTACTTGTTCTATAGTTTAAACTAAAAGAGTAGTGAGAGATATACTAAATAGTCGTATTTTTGCGCCAGATTTTAGGTGAACATTTTTAATGTTCTTAAAAGGGAATTGGGTGTAAAACCCAAGCTGTTCCCGCAACTGTAAGTCGGTTTACTATTTGTAAATCAGTGATTCTTTTTGCCACTGTCGCCAAAGCGAACGGGAAGGTGTCACGAGATAAGCCAGGAGACCTGCCCAGAGTCTTTATTAATTTAACACGGTAGCTTTCGGGTAAAAAGCTTTGCGTTTATGAAACTAGTTGTATGCCTATTATTTTGTAGCATGTGTTTTTCTCATGCTAGCTTTTCTCAATCCGATACTATTAATGTATTAGGAGAGGTAATGCTATACAACAAACAATTAAAAGATTCTGTTTACACAACAAATGTATTGGTATTAAAAGATAGTGTGCTGCGTTTAAGTCAGCCTTCACTTACCAATTTGCTTAATTTTAATAGCACGGTATATTTTAAAGAAAATGGGTTAGGAATGGTTTCTTCTCCATCTTTTAGAGGGACTACCGCCTCTCAAACCGCTGTTTTATGGAACGGAATTAATATTAACTCACAAACTACAGGACAAACAGATTTTAACACCATAAATACACGTGGTTTTAATACTATAGAGGTTACACCAGGTGGTGGTAGTGTAGCTACAGGTAGTGGAGCCATAGGCGGGAGTATTAATCTAGTAAATACACTCAAGTACGATACAGGTTTTGCCAATCAGCTTTTTGTAAACTATGGTGCGTTTAATACCTATGGTATTGACAACCAAACGCAGTATGCCACAGAGAAAGCAAGTTTTAGTCTTGGTCTTTCCAGAAACGAATCTGAAAATGATTACCCATATCCTAATACAGATCGTAAAAATGAAAATGGTCAATACAATAATACAAATGTTAGCTTAGCATCTGGATTTAAACTAAACAAAACAAACACGATCAATGTATTTGCTAATATCTATAAAGGTAGACGTAACTTTTCATTACCCACACCTAATGCTTTAAAGACGAAGTATACCGATTTTAATACCCGTTCTTTAATCTCTTGGAAAAGTACTTTTAGTAAGGTTGTTTCAAATCTTAAAATGGCCGTCACTACAGAAGAATATCAATATTTTGCAAATATAGATAGTGATTATTTTACCTTCGGAAATGTTCAGAATTTTATTGCTCACTATAATTTAGATTATTCTGTTTCGTCTAAGGTGTTGCTAACTGCCGGAGCGCAATACACACACAATGATGGTCGTGGGTCTGATATTTCTTCGGCAACTCGAAATCTTGGAGCCGCAACTTTAAGTATGAAACATAAGGTTTCTTCTACGTTTTTATATGAAATAGGGCTAAGGCAAGAAACTAATGAAGCCTTTGGCAACCCTTTACTTTATTCTGCAGGCTTGCGGTATACGTTTTCTCCTTTTTATCAATTTAAGCTTAATACCTCAAAAAACTTTAGAATACCAACGTATAACGATTTATACTGGACAGGTTTAGGTAACCCAAATCTAAAACCAGAAACTTCTTACCAAGGTGAGATGAGTCATGTTTTTTCTTATAAAAAAGCAACGCTTTTGGTGACTGGATACTATAATAAAGTTTCAGATTTATTACGATATGTACCAGGAACCGATGGTATTTTTAGACCAGAAAACACAAACAATGTTGTTATTTATGGTCTTGAAAGTGTTTTTGGTTATGAGAAGAAAATTGCAAACCATACGGTAACAGTTAATGCTACGTATGCCTACACAGTATCTGAAAATACAGAAATTAAAAAACAGCTTATTTATGTTCCTTATCACAAGTTTACAATGGCTTTAGGCTATCGTTTTAAAAACATAAATGCATATTATCAATACATTAATAACGGTGAGGTTTTCACCACTTCAGATAATTCTACACAAGACATTTTAGACAGTTATATGGTTGCAAATTTAGGAGCAGAGTATAACTTCGGAAAAGCCAATACCTATAAAATAGGCGCACAAATATTAAACCTTTGGAATGAAGATTATGAGAGCGTGCTCAATAGGCCATTGCCGGGGCGTAATCTTAATGTATATCTCAATATCACTATTTAATTATGAAAAAAATACAACTAAATAAAACCATATTACTATCAATCATCTGTCTTGCGATACTCTCTTGTACTAGTGATGACCGTGATGATCCTGTTCAAGAAGTGCCTATTACGGGCGATTATACTCAAGGTCTCTTTGTGTTAAATGAAGGAGGGTATGGGTCATCAAATGCCTCTGTTTCATTTTTAGATAATGAAGGCCAATTATATCAATCAATATTTGCTGGAGTTAATGATAAAAACCTTGGTGACACGGCACAGAGTATGGGCTTTAATGAAGACTATGGCTACATTGTTGTAAATAACTCTTCTACTGTTGAGGTGGTAGATAGAAATACTTTTACAAGCATAGCAACAGTAACTTCTCAAATTGTAAATCCGCGTTATATTGCTTTTAGTGACAGCAATGGTTTTATTACAAATTGGGGAGATCCTAATGATCCTAATGATGATTATGTAGCGGTACTTAACTTAGAGACAAATCTTGTAGAGTCAAAAATTATAGTGTCTGAAGGTCCAGAGAAAATGGTGGTTCATAACGGAAAACTATTTGTGGCGCAAAAAGGAGGATACGGTTATGGTAACACGATTACAGTTATAGATTTAGAAACACAACTTGTGGTTTCAAATATTGAAGTCTCAGATGTTCCAACTGGAATGGTAATCTCAGATAACTCACTCTATGTGTTATGTGCAGGTAAAGCTCCTTATACTGGCGAAGAGACCCAAGGCGCATTGTATAAAATTAACGCCAATACATATACTACAGAAGCTTCGCTTTCTTTTCCTGAAGGTGTACACCCTAGTTTTTTAGAATTAGACAATAATACATTGTACTTCACACAAGAAGGATCTGTTTATGCTATGACTACAGCTAATTTTCAGCTTCCTACAACGCCTATTTTTGAGCCTGCTTTAGATGGGCTAGAAATACTTTATGGTTTTACAGTAGCTGAAGGTCTTATTTATTTAGCAGATGCAAAAGACTACGCTTCTAATGGCGAAACTTTTATTTATAATCTTAATGGAGCATTACAGCAACAATTTACAGTAGCTATAATTCCAAATTCTTTTTATTTCAACAATTAATATATACTTATAAATTTAAATTAAATGAAAAATTATTACAAAAAATCTATTGCAATTATTACAGGACTTTTATGTTCTTTTAGCGCTTTTTCTCAAGATTACACAGAAGGTGTTTTTGTTTTAAATGAAGGGCTTTTTGGAACTCCTTCTGCCGCGGTATCTCATTTTGACGAAAATGGAATACTTGAAAACAATATTTACAGCACACAAAATGGAGGTGCTGAACTAGGAAATACAGGACAAGGAATGGGTATTCAAGAAGATTACACATACATTGTTTTAAATGGAAGTAATGCCGTACAAGTAGTAAATAGAAGTAACTTTGAAGCCGTAACTACCATTACAGATCAGATGGAAAACCCACGTAATATAGCCTTTTTTGATGGAAAAGGATATGTAACTAACTGGGGTGATGGAGGCGTAACAGACGATGATTATGTTGCTGTGATAGATCTTGAAACTAATACAGTACTTGAGACAATTCCTGTAGCAGAAGGTCCAGAAGAAATTGTAGAAAAAGAAGGTAAATTATTTATCGCGCATCAAGGTGGTTATGGTTTCGGAAATACTATTTCTGTAATAGATGCAGCAACTAATGCTGTAGAAAGTATCACGGTAGGTGATGTGCCTTCTACATTGCGTATTGATGATGACTTTTTATATGTGTTATGTAGTGGAAAACCAAGTTATGCAGATGTAGAAACTACAGGGGCTTTAGTGAAAATAGATCTAAGTTCTTATGATACAATAGAGACGTTTACTTTTCCTGAAATAACGCATCCACAATTTTTAGGTTTAGATGAAACAGATGTGTTTTATATGATAGGTAGTACTGTTTATAAAATGGCGCTTACAGCAACTACATTACCTACTTCGTCTTTTATAGATACAACATCAGAAGGTATCGCTATTCCTTACGGTTTTAATAAAATAGACGATCAATTATACATTGGTGATGCTAATGATTATGTAAACGAAGGGAGTGTATTTATATATGCAGAAGATGGTACTTTTGTGTCAGAAAACGTTGTTGGTCCATTACCTAATGGTTTTTATAAGTATGAAGAAGAAGAACTTGGGGTAAATGATGTAGCTTCATCAATAATTAAAGTATTTCCTAACCCAGCTACTGGTAGTTTTTATCTAAATACTACAGAAACTGTTGCGGTTACGTTATATACTATTACAGGTCAAAAGGTATTAGAAACTACATCTTCAAATCAAGCTATCTCTCTAGAAGGAGTAAAAGCAGGAATTTATGTAGTTCAACTTGAAAATAATGGATCAACAAGTACACAAAAATTAATTGTAGAATGAGATATTTAGCTTTCGCATTACTCTTAGTAAACTCGTTTTTACACGCACAAAGTTATCCGCCCGCTGCGGGACAAGAGGGTTCTACTGCTATTGCAGCAGAGAGTACCGTATTTGTCTCTTGGGCTACAGGTATTGAGGTAACGCGAGGCTTGATTGATATTTCAGACCCTACAGCTGAAGATAATGGTAGCACTTTTGCATCTTATGGTTCGCCAGAAGATGCACTAGGTGTTGCTACAGTAAACCCAGTTAGCTTAGGCGATGGGGGAGAAGCTGTTCTTACTTTTGATACGCCAATAGGAAATGGTGAAGGTTTTGATTTTGCTGTGTTTGAAAATAGCTTTAGCGATACTTTTTTAGAATTAGCATTTGTTGAGGTGAGTTCAGATGGAACTAATTTTTTTAGATTTCCTTCTCATAGCCAAACGCAAACTAACGAACAGGTTGAAGGATTTGGCAATGTAGACCCAACTTATATAAATAATCTTGCAGGTAAGTACCGCGCTTTATTTGGAACGCCATTTGACCTTTCAGAAGTACCTGATAATTCGTTGTTAGATAAAAATGCGATTACGCATATAAAAATTATAGATGTAGTAGGAAGTATAGATCCTGAGTATGCACGTTATGATGACTTCGGAAATGTTATAAACGAGCCTTTTAGTACGCCCTTTTATTCTGGAGGCTTTGATCTTGATGCTGTAGGTGTAATTAATGAAGAAATATTAGCTATTACTGAAACGTTCACTTTTGAATTTAAGCTATATCCTAATCCAGCTACCACAGATTTATTTATATCGACTCAAGGTTTAACGCACATACGTATGTTTGATACTTTAGGACGAGATGTTTTTTCTGGTATAGTGACCGATGGAGAAACGATTGATATTTCGGCATTAAAAAATGGAATATATTTAGTACAAGCTAATTATAATGGTAAAAAGCTACAGCGAAGGGTTATCAAAAAGTGATATTTTAATCGAGTCCCATTGTTTTTTTATTGAAGAACCGATTAAGAAGGTTAAAAACTTGTTGAAAACTCTATTTCTTTTTTAATAGGAGGTTTTATTTTATAAAAATACTCCCTATCTTTGCCAAGAACTTAATAATACGCACTATGTTTGATTTTGACCAATATTTAGGATTTTTAGCTTTCTTAACAATACTTACTATAGGTTTTTGGTTAATGATATTTTTAGTATCAATAATCCCTTATTGGATTGGTGGAGCATTGATAGAAAATATCAAACTAAAGCGTGAAGCAAAGAAAAAAGAAGAAGCTTAATAGGCTTTTATTGTAGATATTTAAAAACCGTCTAATATAATGTTAGACGGTTTTTTTGTGCGTTTATAGTAAGCTCAATACATTTAATTACACATTAAATTGTGTCAAATGATGGTCTATATGCTTGTAAAACATATTGTTCCACTCATTTTTAGTTAATGGTCCAAAAGAAAGACTTTCTTTGCCTTCAAAATGGGCCCCACCTAATTCTTGTGTTTTTTGTAGATGTGCTATAAGTCTGTTTTTTTCAGCTTCAAAATCCTTATCTCCTGCCATGACAAATTCTGGAGCTGTTCTACTATTTTTTTTAAAAGGTTTTTCGCCTACCACAATGTTTTTTATGAAAGTTTTCATGAGCCATTTTTTTATAACCATAGGCTTAGAATATTTGTTTTCATAAACCATTTCATACGTTACGTTACAGTGTGCAAGCATTTGGTCTACACTCATCTTGCCCCAATTGGGCTGTGTTGTTACCTCTAATGCGTTAATTCTTGAGATGACCTCGTCTGTAACTTGTTTTGTAAAAATATCTTTCATAAATGTAAAATTTAATACTATTTCGGTGTTAATTTAAAGAGAATGCAAGCGCTACGCTTGTCTCAAAATTTTTTCCATTTTACGCCCTTTAGCCAATTCATCTACTAATTTATCTAAATAGCGAGTTTCACGAGTTAATTGCGTTTCAATATCTTCTATTCTATACCCACAAATCACACCTTTAATTAAATGTGCATTAGGATTTAGTGTTGCCTTTTTAAAGAATGTTTTAAAAGTAACTTTTTCTTTTATGAGTTCTTGTATTTGATGGGGGCTAAAACCAGTTAACCAGGTTATCACCTCAAGTAATTCTGTTTCTGATCTGCCTTTTTTTTCCACTTTTGTTACATAATGTGGATATACCCCTGCAAATGTCATTTGGGCTATTCTCTCATCGTGTTCGGGTGTGGTTGTCATAGTCTTGCGGTTACTTTTACTTGCTTAGATCTGTTATGCTGTAAAATGTTGATATTCAGCTTATATTTGTCTGTATAAACAAATATAAACTATCCCTATTAAAAAGATTAAACTTTGGTTTAAGTATATTTTACAAATGAAGATTAGTATTCACCAATTATTTACGGGGAGTCTTTTGTGTAGTTTTTTTATAAATTAATTCGAATAGAAAACTTAAAAAAATAATACCTAGGGCAGTAAATACACCTGTTTTATTTTCTGTAAGCTGTTGAAATATAAGAGTTAAAAAAGCAATAAAACAAAGGATGGTAGCTAATAAATGAATATGTTTATTTGAATGTAGTTCTTGGTGTTTTTTAAACCCAATAAAATTGACAATTGTAAAAATCAGTAAAAAACCTGCACTTCCTGCTGTTGAGATACTTTGTAAATTAAATAGATTTACTAAAATAATTGATAGTATGGCTGTTATGAGTAATCCTATTGGTTTACCCCAAAATTTATGGCAAAAAAACATTGGTAGCTCTCCGTCTTCTGCAATATTATAATTTACTCTACCACTGCCTAATACAGTAGCATTAATTGCAGAAAAAGTAGAAATAAGAGCTGTAACTGTAATTATGGTAAAACCTATTTGACCTAAAGTAGGTTCTGCAGCTTTTGCTAAAACATAGTCTTTGGCATTTAAAATTTCATCAAAAGGTAATGCGCCTACGGTGACAATTGCTATTAATATGTATAAAACCACGACAAAGCCAACAGCACCGAAATATGCTTTCTCGGTATTTTTCTCTCTGTCTTTCAGGTCAGAAATAGAATTAGCAATTAGTTCAAAACCTTCGTAAGCAACAAATATTACCATACCCCCAGAGAGGAGTAAAATAGATTTTTCCCAGTTTTTAGGTGCCAACTGGTTTATATTTTCTGGATGTACTGTTAAACCGTAAAAACCAACAGCAATAAAGCCAATAAGAATGATTAATTTTATAACAACGGCTGTAGATTCTATGGTGCTTACAAGTTTTACACTTAGATAATTAATAAGCAGCGCTAAGCTTATTATTGAAGTTTGAAATATGCGAACATCAATTTGTTTTTCTCCTGTTATAGAAATTAATTCTGCTCCATAAGACCCAAAAGCAGAAGCGTATAAGGCTAGCATAACAATATAGCTCACCCAAAGTAAGTTGTTTATTCCACCAGCAAAAATACCAGAGCCAAACTGTTGTTCAATAAACTTTACAGTGCCACCATTTTCAGGATATTTTTTTGAAAGTTTAGCGTATGAATAGGCAGTAAGTAGTGCAATAATACCTGCAAACAAAAAAGCTAATGGTGTTCCTCCTTTTGCTAATGAAACCGCAAGGCCTAAAACAGCAAAAATACCACCGCCAACCATACCACCTATCCCAATTGATATTGCATCTTTTAAGCTTATCTTTTTACTCATAATCTTAAAGTGTATTTATGTGTTACTTTATCGTTTTAGGTGATAAATTAATACTCAGGATAGTAAGAATAGTTGTACCTTTTTTAGTAGAAAGTAAAGCGTTATTATTTGTATATAATACTATCACTAATCATCTTTAAAGTTAAAACACTTTCTTTAGTTTCTTCACCATCTTCTGTGATATTGTCTTGAAAAGCGATATACTTATTATTTGTATTTGAACTGTGATATTGATAAAAGTTGATTACCGTTTTTTGCCCTACTAATTCAACTAGTAATTCTATACCATTTAAGAGTTTATCACCAATGTTAGTTTCTATTTCTTTTGTACTACATTTTTCTCTCCCAAATTGTGAAATCATTTCCTCTATGATGTCTGTGAGTTGAGAGTCTCCATCAATATCAAAAATCATTACAACATAATTATTTCCATCTAAAGTCCAGTTGCTATACCCTTCACTTTTTTCAACCTCAAAACTAAAATTGCTAGGATATTTAAATTCGAGATTACCAGCATTAAACTTTTTATAAACGAGTTGTTTGATGGTTATTTTTGGGTTTTTTAGTTTTCCGTTAATATCAACAACTTCACCATCTTCAACAATATATTTATCTGTATTAACTTGAAGTTCAAATAAGGTTTTTGTTTCTTGGTTTAAGCTTTCATTGTTTTGCGCAACTGACAGCCCCGTGTTTATTATTAATAACAGTAGTATAAAATAATTTGTCATACTTAAGAGTGATTTCTTTTAATAAAGATAATGGAATTAAAATGAAACAGAATCTGGACGTAAACCAGAATTAGCAATTGTGTCTATTTTATTAATTAATGCCATATCACTTTCTGAAATATTAAAATCTGAAACTTCAAAATTTTCAATTATCCTGTTAGGTGTTACAGATTTAGGTAAAGGAATCACGTTGTTTTGTATAGCCCAACGTATACTCAACTGTGCCACCGTTTTATTGTATTTATGCGCTAGCTGCTTTAAAACCTCATTGTCAAATACATCGCCTCTTCCTAATGGACTCCATCCTTCGACTTGTATATTATTATCATTACAAAATTGTACACAGTCTTGTTGCATATAACCTGGGTGATATTCTATTTGATTTACAGTAGGTTTTATAGTAGCGTGTTGCAACAATGGGGTTAAATGGTGTTCCATAAAATTACTAACTCCAAGGGCTTTAATCTTTCCGTCTTTATAAAGTTTTTCCATAGCGCTCCAAGTATCATTGTTAAGCTGTTTCCAATTCTCAAATTGATGAGCAGCGGCAGGCCAATGAATTAGGTACAGATCAAGATAGTCTAACTGTAAATCATTTATTGTATTGTCAAACGCCTTTAGAGTGTTTTCATACCCACGTTGTTCATTCCATACTTTACTTGTAACAAAAAGATCTTTACGGTCTATATTGGCTTCTTTGATACCCAAACCAACCCCTTTTTCATTTTTGTAAATGGCAGCAGCATCTATGTGTTTGTAACCCGCATCGATTGCTGTTTTTATAGCATTAATAGCTGTTTGACCATCTGGGGTTTGCCAAGTACCAAAGCCAATAGCTGGAATATTGATATTATTGTTTAGTTTAAAATATTCTTTCATAATTTTAATGTTGTTTTAGTTCATTTCAGGATCAGATCTACGTACTCCTTCATTAGTATGTACATTACCTACTTCTGTAATTACGGCACCTTCAGGTCCTGCCATTTGCCAATGCGCAGACTCAACAATTGCCAAATGATCAAAATCACCTTCGTTTGCCTCTACTATATGATTCGCCGTTACTTTTCCGCTCCAGTGTGTTTCTGGTACGATTACTTCCGGAAATTGATCACGATTATTTTCTCCCATTCCTGCAATGTAACTTTTTCCGTGTCTTACCAACCATCCTTCTAGTTTTGCAGGATTATTTTTAGCCGCAAAGTGCATATGCTCTCCTAACATTTGACCTGGTAACAGAAATATATCCATCAACATATATTGATCTTCTTCATTGTTTACAAACATGATAGAGGCCAAGCCTAGATTTGCATAATCTCCTTTATTATAGTCTGTAAGCCAGATCTTTTCTCGTAAACCATCAAAAATTGGGTAGTTATGATATTCAAGCATTTCAATTAGAGCATCCTTCGCTTTTTCTTCTAAAAAATTTCCATCAGCGTCATAAAACTGCTCGTTTGTAAATTTTAATTCTTTTTTTTGTGCTTTAATTTTAGTTATATTTTCGTTCACTTTTTCAGACTTTTCTTGCTTGTCTTGGCAAGAAGTGAATATGCTGATTGTAGTTAAAGCGATAAATAAAATCGATTTTTTCATGGGGATTGGTTTTTTTTAGGGGGTAATGTTTAGAATAAGGTGTTTTTTTTAGAAAACACCCTAAATTTTTTCGTTTTTTCAAATATAAAAATTTTGAAAGCGAATAGAATGTCTTCACCTTATTATTAGGATACAGAAGTGTTAAATCTTTGTTATTATGAATAAGAAGTGTTTATTCGATACCAATGATGTTCTTTTGAATATTTTATTCCTCCAAAATACCACCTCATCTGTTTTTCATTTTGCTGAATAGAATTGTGGACCTATTTATTAAAAAATCATGTTTAATTTATTAACGTCCTCGAGGTATTTGTTTTTCTGAAATGTGATAAAAGTAAAAAAGCGATAACAACCACTGTAAAAATAAAGTAGCTTATTAGAGAGTTTTCAATCCCAAATTTTTCTGAAGTTAACCCTAATATAATACTAGGTACCCCAAACCCTAAATATCCATATAATAAATAACCGGCAACCACTCTTGGTTTCTCATCTGGATTAAGTTCTGAGACACCCTTAAGGGTTCCAAAATAACCAAAACCATAAGCGACAATACCGATAATAGAGCAGCCTGATAATACAAACGGTAGTTGGCCGTAAATACTACCATAGGTTAAAGAAGCAAAACCAATAGGTAATAATACATATGAGATAGTCATACAATTTCTTACAGAAAAACGTTTGGCTACAGGTGATATAAAAGCCCCAGTACCATTAATTAAAAATAAAGATAAACCACTCCATCCTCCTAAATCAAATTTTGATATTTGTGTAGGAATAATAGAAATAACCACTCCTGTTGCTGCCCAAAATAGCGAAACAGATATATTGTATTTTAATGATCCTTTCGGAAATAAAGGAAGTTTGATCATTTTTTTTGAGGTATCAAATTTAGATTCCGGAAGGGTCGTTGTGATAAATAATAAAATGACAGAGAGTGTTAGTACAACCCAATATGTTAATGGGACTAAAGTGGTGTAAAATGCTAAATAAATACCCGTAAATAAGGCACCACTTCCAAAACCTAATGCAGTTGATAATGCTACTATATTTGATGAATTGGTCTCTTTGTGTGTTGTGAACATTTCAGAAAGAAAACTACTCCCTGTAGAAATAGATAAGGCCACGGCACAGCCTACGAGTATTCTTGACACAAATAACACATACAAGTTTGGGAAAATGCTAATAATTAATACAGATAGAGTAGAGAGCAGTAAGGCAATTAATAATACTTTTTTCTTTCCAATTTTATCTGAAAGACCACCCAAAAGCAGTGCCGTAGGGAGTAGCCCTCCTATGTAAGATGCAAATGCAAAACCAACCATACCTACACCAAAATTCTCGTTTTCTGTGTAAACCCTAAAAAGAGGCATTTCTATATTAACAGAGGCTGTTATTAAAAATAGTACAGCCGTAATGATGTAAATGTTGTTTTTGTTATTAGAATTCATTTTTTGTGAGGAGATAAAAAACAAAGGTGTTTTTGTTTACCCAATATTAATTTTTTAATTCCACTTTTGGTTCTTTTTTTTCGTTTAATTCACGAATAATCTAAATTCTAGGTATCAAGTCTGTTCTTTTTTGAAGCAATAATACTGATAATTAAGATTTGTGTGGCGTGAAATAGCATAAGCGGTAATAATATAACACCTAAAGAAGCAATGTTTCCAAATAATATTTTAGAAAAAACAGTGCCGTGAACTAATGATTTTTTAGTGCCACAAAACTGAGCTGTAATTTGATCTTTGAGGTTAAATTTTAATTTTCTAGATAGAAAACCTGTTAGCCAAAAAGCAATACCAAATAAGAATAAAACACCTATAAAAATGACTGCTAAATCTAAAATTGATACTGCAGTGAAAATTTGATCATTAAAGGAAACTGCAAAACTTTTATAAATGATTAATAAGATAATTGATTTATCAAAGAGTGTTAGTTTGCTGCTATGTTTTTGTACAAAAGCACCTAGATAACGCTGTAAAAGAAGCCCTAATAATACAGGTAAAATAATTTGGATAATGAGTTTAAGATAGATGGCTGTAAAATCAAAATCGGTTTGTTCATTTGTTACAAATAAGCCCATCCAAAGTGGCGTAATCAAAATTCCAATAATCCCTGAGATACTTGCGTTAAAGATAGCTGCAGGGATATTTCCTTTAGCCATAGATACCATAACTACAGATGATGATACTGTAGAAGGTAAAGCAGCTAAGAAAAAGAAAGCAAGCCATATAACTTCTTGTTCTTCACTTTGAATTAATGGTCTAAATAATAAGACGAGAAGTGGGAACATTAAAAATGTAGCACCTTGAACTAAAAGGTGTAATTTCCAGTTTTTGAGTCCTGTTTTTAGTTGTGTTGGGTTTAGTTTAAGCCCGTAAAAAAAGAAGATAAGTGAAATTCCTACCGCACTAATTGTGTCGATAGGAATTTCACTGTCTTGTACGCCCCATTGAGGGAAAAAATAAGCTATTAAAATAGTTCCAATTATGCTTAGAACAAATTTATCAATCTTTAACTTCATCTATAGTTTCTTTGTTTTTATAGGCTAAATATTTTTTAAAAATCTAAATCGCATGAATTTAGAATCTAAGGCTCATTTCAGGAATATTTTATTAGCTAATTATGTTGTGGAGGTTAGTTGTGTGTGTTAAGAATATGATTAATATTTTTTATAGAAGCTATTGTTGAGTGCCATATTTTTTTCTTTGTTTATATTTTCTGTTTACTCGAATTAATTTATATCTAAAATCATCATAAAATAGACTTATTAATAAAATTATAGCACCAAGAATGAGGGTATTTAGTTTTAAGTCAAGTCCAGAGTATAGATATCCTCCTATTATTCCTCCGAAAAAGAAAAAACAAATTATATAAACTCGTAGTTTTATCATCGATTTTATTTTTTCTTTATTTGGATGAGATTTAGGAAAGAAGAGTTGAGATAGCTCAATTCCTAAATCTGTAAATAGCCCTGTTAGATGTGTTGTTCTTACAACAGCATTTGAAATTTTTGTCACAAAAGAGTTTTGAAGTCCCGTTGCAAAAAGTAATATACAAACTATTACATCAGGATATTTTATTACTTCATAATTGCTTATAATAGCGATTGAAAATAAAAGAAGACATTCAATTAAAGTTGGTAAAACAAAAACATTAAGTTTTTTATTTTCCTTAAATTTTTCGATTAGAAAACTTGATGAAAAAGAACCGAAGAGAAAAGAAAAAATATAAAGGAAATAAATTGTCCCTTTCCAAAATTCAAATTGAGCAACATCATTCATAAAAAGAGCGAAATGGCCTGTTACGTTTGTAGTCAATTGCTTAAATTCTAAAAATCCCGTTACATTCACAATTCCAGCAACAAAGGACAAGATTGTAGCAATTCGCAGATTGTGTTTTAAAGTTCTGCTTTTGCCTTGATGTCTAAACATTTTTTTCCATTTAATTTAGTTTTTAAAATGTCTTGTCCTTAAATATGGCTAAAATAAATTTAATGGGATAATTTATATACCAAATATGGTGTTTTATGTTCTAAAGGTAAGTGTAATCTTATTTGTATGTATACATTAATTATATTTTTTATAATTCTTTTTTAAACAACTCAGTAGAGGTTTTATTGCTATAAAGACTTATTTTTATTTACCGTTTACATGTTTTGTAATTGTATATTATTACTATTTAAAACTTTCAAATTTTAATTTTTACAATACTTGTATTATAAATAAGTTTAGATCTTTTTTTTTAAAGCTTCAGATTATCATCTAATTACTTTGTCATTTCAATACCTAAAGTTTAAAATTACGAGCTTTTTGTTTAAAACGGGGCATCAAAAATTTTCTTCAGTAAGTTCACTGTTAATAACAGCACCTGAAACATTTCCACTTGAAACCGCAAGTGCAATAGAACGCATCATTGTGCTGTTGTCACCACAAGCAAAAATGCCTTCTTGTGTGGTTTTTTGCATAAAATTTACTTTAATATGTCCATTTTCTGTAAACTCACAACCTAATTCTTTTGGGATATTTGAGTTTTGTTCAAATGGAATAGGAGCGTAGGCACATTCAAAATCCTCTATACTTCCATCTTTAAATATAATTTTTTCTAATTGTCCATTATGATGTTCTATTTCAGAAATTTCTTTATCTATAATTTTTATGTTGTTGTTTTTTAATTTTTCGAGTTTGATTTCATCAAAGTCTTTATTTCCTGAGGTGATTAAAGTTATATCTTTTGTTAAATTGTTTACTAAAGATACAAGGTGAATTGCTTTTTCTCCGTTTGCTATTACAGCGGTTTTTTTATTTTGAATTTCGTAACCGTGACAATAAGGGCAATGCACAACAGATATTCCCCAACATTCAGAAAAACCATTTATTTCTGGCATTAGATCTTTAATTCCTGTGGCAATAATCAATTTGCTAGCCGTAAAAATATCACCTTTTAAAGTCGTAATTTCAAATCCGTTTTTACTTCTTTTTCCACTAACAGCAAGTCCATTATAAAATTTTACAGTGTTGTATTTTGCAACTTGATTTTTTCCAATTTCAGAAATTTCCTTTGGTGTTCTTCCATCTTGAGTTAGAAAATTATGGGAATATGGTGTTTGTTTATTACAAGGTTTACCAGCATCTATAATTAATGTCTTTCTTAATGAACGTCCTAATGCCATTGCTGATGACAGTCCAGCATAACTTCCGCCAATTATAATTACTTCAAATTTTTTTTTCTCCATTTTGTTATCGAATTGAGCAAAGAGTGATAAAGGTTGTTGTATTGTAAGTGCTAAACCTGATACCCCACATAGTTTTATTATTTCCCTTCTTGTCATAATTTAAAACAACTAATCGCGATATTGTCGCAATAGTAGCTTGGCAAATATACCGTATTTTTGTATTATTGCAACAAAATCGCAATAAGTTATGAATCGAAGAAATACACCTACAAAAGAAGCGGTACTAGATTTGTTGATTAATTCAAGAAAAGCATTAAGTCAAGATGCTATAGAAAGACAATTAGATATTAAAATTAATAGAGCTACAATTTATAGGGTGTTGAATAGGTTTTGTGAGGACAATATCGCTCATAAAATAGTTGCAGAAGATGGAAAACAATACTTTGCTATTTGCAAAAAATGTGAGAATCAGCCAGAAATTATTGACCATCATTTTCATTTTCGTTGTTTGATTTGTGAATCCATTGAGTGTTTACAAGTACCAGTTTCATATTCATTACCTAATGGTTATAAAGTTCAAAATACAAATTGTGTTCTTACTGGGATTTGTAATGAATGCGCGTAGTTTTTATTACAGTTTGCAAGACCTATTTCTTTAGTTGGAGATAGGCATATTTAAATAGAGGAGAGCTATATTTTTTTAGACTAATGTTGCAGTATAGAAGTGTATCTTTAATTAGACTTTTTAAAGTATGATAAGCATATGTTAGTACCAGATCTAATCAATTAACTTACTTATTTATAGTGATTTTTAAAATTAAATTTATTTAGTCTATTATAAAGGTGTTCAGTATAATTGCTAAGAGTGTTATGCTGTATTTTTTTAGTCTCAATCGCTTGATGTTCTTAGTTAATTTTCAGGAATAGTTTTTTGTGATTCATTTAGGTTTTTCTAAATATATCAAAGTTAAAAAATCTAAACCATATTAAATGTTGTCTGTTTATTGCAACTCTATTTTCTGGATGCTTTTAAATTTACTGAAATGGTCTTATTTTCTTTGTCTGTATATTATAAGTTCATCAAATCTAGTTCATATTTTACATTTTCTACTTTCATTTGCCTTACCATCCCAAAAACATTCGTTACCAATCTTAAATGATACGTATTCTAATGCAGCATTTTCTTGATTTGTTTAATTTAAGGTTATATCTGCCAAACCTAAAAGGTTGAAATAAGAAACATACGACTCAAGTTGTTTAGTAAGTAAGTTATTTTCTTTTAACCGTACATCAATTAATTTTTGTTCACGTGTATTTATTAAAAATAATGAACTTTCTCCTAATGAGAATTTTCGTTCTTCAGCACTAACCAATGTTTCATAATCAATAACAATTTCTTTGATTATCTGAACTTGTTCTTTTAATGAGTTTATTTCAAATTGTATTGCATTTAATTTATTGGTTAATTCTAATATAACTGCATCCTGTTCAAATTCTGTATCTTGAATTTTATAGTTTGTTAATTTTAATTTCCCTCGTTCTTTCCGTAGAAATAATGGAAAACTCATATTTACAAAGGCTTTATAGTTTGCCGTATTAAAGCTATTAAGCTTGTCATAATCCTCTGAAAGAAAATTATATTGCAAATCGACTTTTGGTAATAAATTATTGCTATTAAGTTTTCGTTCTACTTCTAATCCATCAATTTTGGCTTGTAAGCTTAATAATTTAGGGTGATTCTCACTCGGTATTTTGCTGTTTACAATGGAATTAATATTTAAAATATTTTCGAGATTTTCAATTTCAAGGGAATTTGGGACTACTTGATCTTCCAATTGTAACGGAATTTCATTTAGCCATAGATAGTTACTTACTTTAAGAGCTGCTTTTCTTCTTTTTAATTTTGTAGCTTCTAGTTCTAGTTTTCTATTCTGAAATATTATTCTTGCTTCTGTGATATCTATAGCTGCTTTGTCTCCTTCTTCAACACTTCGTTCTATGGCTATCAATCTCTCCTGTGCATTGTCAAGAAAATTGGTGTAAATGTTTTGCTCATTAGTAGCTTGCAACCATTCAAAATACGCCTTACTAGCTTCTACAATTATATCATTTACTAAAAGCTCACGATCGGCTTGTGATTGTTTGACAAATATTTTCGCTTTTTTTAATGCTGCCATCCGATCGTTAATTAAAAGTCCTTGAGCGAGTGAAAATGAGACACCAGCACTATAAAGACCTTCTTCGGGTACCGTAAGGCTTGGGTCTAGGTATTGCCCACTATTTTGCTCAAAATTGGCCTTTAATTCTATACCATACCAAGTAGGTATTTTAAATGTCGTATTTAATTGTTCGTAATACTCGATGTCTTTAAACTTCTTACGATCAAAATCTACCTCAATTTTAGGGTCAAAGCCACCTCTTGCTTTTAATAAATTTGCTTCTCCAATACTAAGGACAAGGTTGGCTTGTTTAACTAAAGGATGATGTTTTTTAACAAACCCAAGGAATTCATTATACGTTAATATTTCATTTGGAATAATAACTGATTTTTCTTCCTGTGTCTGACCTAAAACAGAACTTGTAGCACAAAAGACTAAAATGACTAAAAATATGTGTTTCAACCTTTTCATTTCTTTTCATTTTTTGTCGTTGTAGGGACATAATAATCTGGTGGAAAACCATTAAGTTTTCGCCATAATTCGTACCAAATTGGCACATCTTGAAGTAAGGCGATCGTGCGAGCACCAGAACCAACTCGTACATTTTTTGGCCATTGTTCTGCGTCTTTTTTAGGCGCTATCAACACCCTAAATTTTCCGTTTGCACTAATAAAAGTTTCAACGGCAATTACAGTACCGCTATATGTTCCGAATGATGAATCAGGCCAACCGCTAAATACAATGGCAGGCCAACCATCAAATTGCACTCTAATATCTTCGCCTACGTGAATTAAAGGCAAGTCTATAGGAGCAACAAATGTTTCAACTGCAATGTCATAATCGGCTGGCATTATGCCAACCAATTGTTCTCCTTCTTTAAATGTTTCTCCAATACCAGTTTTTATAGCTTTATTTATATACCCATTTTGGGGTGCAAGTATATAGCGCATTTTACCTCTAAGTTCATAATTAGTAGAGGCATTTTCTAACTTTGACACTTGTGCCTCTGTATCAAATTGCGCAGAACTAGCTGTAAATTTATCGCTCTGAGCTTTGCTTATTTTTTCGGCATATGCTGTAGCAGTTCTATTAATGTCTAAGCGAGCGTTTATTAATTCATTTTTACTGCCGAGTAATTTATTTTCTTGACCAATTAATTTGGCTTCCGTTTCTTGTAGTTTTAGCTGTTTACTTTCTACATCAGCTTTTGATTTTAATCCTTCGGTTTGTAATGTAACCGTTCGGTCGTACTGTTTTTGTGCAATTTCTTTATTGGTTTTTGCGGCTACCAAATCTATGCTATCACTCTTTACTTTATATTGTGTTTGTTTTAGTTTGTTTTCTGCTTGTTCAATTTTTAATTTACGTTCAGACTGTAATGCATTAATTTGATTTTCTAAAGCGCGAACTTTATCTTTATAAGAAGTCACAGCATTATTTTTAGCATCTCGTTGAGCAATAGTTCTCTCAACAAGACGTGGGTCTTGGTATTCGTTTTTAATTTCAGAAACAAATAAAATAGTATCGCCTTTTGCTACATAATCACCTTCTCTTACAAACCATTGTTCAATCCTACCTGGAATAGGTGATTGAATAGTTTGTGGTCGTTGGTCTGGTGTAAGTGTTGTTACATAGCCAGCACCTGTAACATTTTGTGTCCAAGGTAAAAAAAGTATGATGAGGACTATTATTGCAGAGGCAAGTAAAAAACGATTAAAATATTTATTGTGTTTGACCTTTTGTGTTTTTGCTAAAGCAGAATAACAGTCAGGGTTCACTTTTTTATTTAATTGATTATGAGATATATTAAGCATTTTTGGGCTTGTTAATTTGATTATAAACGTAATTTTTTATTACAAACATTTTTCCAGTCTTCATTATTTCCTGCGACGATAAGCAACCAGGGTTGTTCTGGACTAGACAAATAATTTATCAAACGTTTAGCTTCGGTGGGTTCAAAATGTTCTAATGCATCTTTTAGCAATAAGATTTTTGGTTGGTGTACAATAGCTCTGGCTAACAATAGTCTTTTAGAAACAGTATGGGGCAAGTTTTGACCTTGTGATAAAATTTCATTGTTTATACCCATAGCTTGTTTTCTAACAAAATCTTGCAGGCCAACTTCTTTTATAATATTACTCACGGTATCGATTGAAATATTCTTATTTCCAAATGTTATATTCTCAAGTATCGTACCTTTAAAAGGTATTTGCTCTGGAAGTACTTGCCCTATTTTAGACCTATATTCACTAACGTCCATTCCTTTAAAACTATGATCGTTAATGTAGATAGCACCACTTGAAGGCTCTATTAAGCCAGAAAGTACTTTAAGAAGTGTAGTTTTTCCTGAACCTGCTGGACCTTTAATTAATAATCTATCTTTATTGTTTAAATTAAGATTTACATCGTTAAGAACGATATCTCCTTCTTTAGTTTGGTACCTAAGATTATGCACTGCTATTGAAGCCGTTTCATTTATTAAAAAAGGATCTGTTCCTTCTTGTTCTTCTAGTTTTTTATCAACGACTTGCCCTATTTTTTCTAAAGATGTAAGTACATCGTAAAGAGTTTCTAATCCTGTAACCAGTTTTTCTACAGATCTAATAACCAAAAGAATAATAATTTCTGCCGCTACAAATTGCCCAATATTCATTTGTTGATTTAAAACAAGTAATCCACCAATAAGTAATAATCCAGCGGTTACTAAAACTTTAAAACCAATCATTTGAATAAACTGTGTCATCAATACTTTAAAATGATTCTCTCTAGTTTCAAGATAATGTTCGGTCAGCCTATTATTATGCTCCATTGCTAGTGTTGTATTTCCAGAGAGCTTAAAACTTGTAATAGAACTCGCAATTTCTTGAAGCCAATGCGCCACTTCATATTTTGATTTAGATTCTTTAAGGCTAGTTTCTAAGCCCTTTTTAGCAGTAAAATTAAATACTACATAAACCAATATTAAAAGTAGTAAGCCATAAATAATGAAAAAGGAATGATAGAGTGATAACAATATCAAACCGAATAAAATTTGAAGAATTGCAGCTGGAAAATCAATTAGAATTTTGGACAATCCTTTTTGTACCGTTAAAGTATCAAAAAAACGATTGGCTAGTTCAGGTGGATAGTCTTCGATTAGTTCATTCCATTTTATTTTTGGAAAACGATATGCAAACTCAAAAGAGGATCTAGTAAATATTTTTTGTTGAATATTTTCTAGTATTCGTATTTGCATGAGTTGTAAAATTCCTTGAAAGGCTACTCCCAAGGTAACAAGCACAACTAATACGATCCATGATGTAGATACTTCTGCTCCCTGAATAAGATTAATAATGGCTTGTATACCTAATGGTAAGGTTAGCGCAACCAATCCTGCAAAAACAGCATAGTAGAAAATTTGTCTAATATCCCTTCTGTCCAATTTTAGCAAGTTTATAAAACGTTGCCATGGCTTCATTTTTTTTCTCATTTAATTTACTTTTTGAGCGTGTTGAATATTAGGTGTGTATAAAACTCTTGTGGTGTATGTTTTTTTCCACAATCTGTGATAGTAGGGAAGTGGTTTACAAGAAAATGTTGGTGTAAAGAGCCATCTACAAGGGTACTAGCCAACGAAGCTGGAAACGGATAGCTGTTATTTATTTGAATTATAACATCTTTAATACGTGTGATAAGCCGTTTATAAATTGAAAAATATCCTTCTTTATTATCAGTATCTACTTCTTTAGTTAAGAAGGATTTTGAATATTCATTAATCACAATCTTATTTAAAAGTTTTTCATTTATGTGAGAAAAATTTGAGTCTCTTTTAGTTGTCGCTGTTATAATAGAAATAATTTTCTCTAGTTTTTCACTTGCATTAGTAATACTAAAAGTCTGTAAAACGATTTGATATTCCATCCAAGCCCAGTACCAAGAGGTAAGGTATAATAGCAGTTTGTGCTTATTTTCAAAATAACGATATATCGAGCTTTCATTTGATGAAATGATTACACCTAATTTTTTAAAAGTAAATGCATCAAAACCAATATCATCAATGAGCGTGATACTGTGCTCGACTATGCGCTTACCTAATTCAGACGTTTCAGGATTTTTAATAAAAGTTTTTTCATTAACCTGAATCTGGAAGTTTTTTAATAATTCTTGCATAACTCAATATTTATACGTGCAAATATAATAGTAACACTATTAGTTTACAAATGTAAAACTGTCATGTTGTGTAATTTTCAATTTAATTTGTATTAAAAATGTGCAGAGGGGGTGTGGGTGGAAAACAGATGTAACAAAAGCACTATACCCTAACTTTTAATTAAGCACAGACTCCCGCATTGCTTGTATGCGTTGACAGCAATTTTTATTCTTTCCGTTTTTTGTATCGTTTCAATTTTTTCAAACGTTTGGTTTCGAGTTCTGCAATTAATTCTGAACCAATACAGATATCGGTTGTTAAATATGGTTTAACTTTAGTTTCACTATCGAAATAAGGATTATTATCAGTTGAGTATGCATAAATCAAATACGATTCATTTTCTAAATAATATCCACCGCAATCGCCTTCATTTCCCGATGTTGTAATTCGAATTATTTTGGTTTCCATTGTACCCTTAAAAACCTCCGTTACTTCAAATTCGAAATCATAAAGTGAATATTCAAAATTATAAACCGTTCCATCTTTTTTCGGATATGTTTCAATAAAATCATTCTTGGTAACTTTTACTACTTTTCCAATAAATGCTGTTTCCGATTGCTTTAGAGCTTTTCTGACACTCACATTAAAACAACTACAAGCAAACGAAACAGAAGTTACGAGTGATAGTAAAATTGCTAAGCTGAAAGTTTTTTTCATAATTATGCTAACGTGTTAGTGTATGGTTAAGCAACTAAGTTAACAAACATTTACGAACCCGTATAAATTCCGCAAGAATTTTTGCAAGTAGGAAAGAGCCAAGCAATTAATTATAGACGGTGTTACCACACGTTTTTATGTGCTAATTTTATTCAAACACTCGTTTAATTCCGCAAGCCATTTTTTGTTGGTCTTACTATCTTTTTTTGCCGAATTTAATTCGCTTAATAAATATGGAATTAATTCTTTATCATCAAGTTCTTTAATTGCATCAAAAAGTAAAGTTGTGTACTTACCATTTTTAAGTTCGCTAATAATTTGTTCTTTTACTGCGACTTCTTTACGAATTGCTAATCCAACAATAGCCTCTAGTTTTGTTTCTTGATGTTTGTCTTTAGTTCTTTTCCACAATGCATTTATAATTCGCTCGTTATTCTCCTTGCTTAAAGTTCCAATTCCAAAAGTTGCCCAATTCCTGATTGATGAAAATTTGTCTTCGGAAAGTTCTATTAATGTTTCGATTGCCTCTGGATTCGCAATACCGGACAAAGCAGATACCAAACTATAACGAACATCAGTATTTTTCGAATCTTTAAATTCTATAAGTTTTGAAACTTGCTTTTTTGTTAGATTTTCATTGTTGTGGCTAATTCCAAAAAACAATGCAAATAGAACGTTATCACTTTGCTCGTTTTCTAATAAGTCAAAGTACAGATTTATAGTTTTTTGCTGTCCAATTCTTGGGTCAAAACCTAATTGAGCTAAAACATCTATTCCAATAATTTTCTTTTTATCATTTTCAGATTTGGCAAGTTTAAATGCTTGATCATAAACATCTTCGTTTGCTCTCTTTCGCAATTCTAAGATATTATTCCAATAGGCTTTCTGCGATTTATTATTCATTAATCGGTCGAAAATCTTTTCATTTGTCCAATTTTTTCTTCCCATTTTTATTCTGTAGAATGGTTTTTCTCAAATGTTTGCCAACAGTCTCGTATAACCGTCAATTACGGATTAAAATAGTGATTATTTTAGTAATAAACACAAGCCATATTTTTAAATTTTACTATTTACCTGCCCGTCCTGCAGGCGGGTCTTTTTTTATTGGAAATCTTCAAAATTAAAAATTTGGCGATATTTCAAATATACCTCAATTTAGATTAAGCAACTAGCAGGCTATGAGCTATATACCTTGTTGCTTGATGGCTTTTCGCGTTTCTATTCGGTAGAAGTTATCTCCGCAGTTGCTATTTAGGATTTGAAATTCTTCTCCATTTTCATCTGCTAAATGTGATATTAATTTATTTTCATAATCATTCCAAATTCCATGTATTGGAACACGTCTACAAGTTTCGACTAAACTAAATATTTGTTTGTCTTTTTGAATAATCATTCCGCCTGGTTTAGTACCTATCTTAAGTGCCTCAACTTTCTTAGTAAATTTTTTGTTGGATAATAGATATTCGGCTGGTTCTTTTTCTGAGGCCATTTTTATCAAAGCAAAGTTTTTGAGCGCATTAATCTCACTGTCATAAGTTGCAACAAAAAGGATAAAATGTTCGTATCTGTTAGGTTCAACTTTTTCTGGATAGTTTTGGTTCGAATAAGCATTGATTTTTATCAAACCAACATTCTGAAAGATTTCAGTATGAGTTGGTTTAATTTGAGCGGTAATGTCAATTTTGTGAGTCCGAAAATTTTCTTTTAGAACTGATTTCGCAAATAATTCCGCTTGTTGTAAATAGTCAGAATTAGATTTCGATTTTACTTTAGGTACAATGTTTTCTTCATCTTTGCTAACATCTTCGAGAGCATTTTTTTCAGAACCAACAATTGTTTTCGTTTTGTCATTCACTTTATATCCTTCTCGTTTCTCATTGCAAGAAATAAAGAGTAGAAGTGTCAATATGAAAATCAGTTTATTCATCG
>ABCO01000009.1 GCA_000170815.1 unidentified eubacterium SCB49 | reverse complement strand
ATGTACATTTAATTGAGCTTAAACGTAATTATGGACAGAGTTTAGCCTTAGCAGCTGGTATTGATTATGCCAGTGGTGAGTTTATTATCACGATGGATGGTGATATGCAAAACGACCCGACTGACATCCCTATGATGTTGCAGAAATCTATTGATGAAGAGCTAGATTTGGTCACTGGAATTAGAGCAAAACGAAAAGATAGTTTTGTAAAGAAGATCCCTTCTAAAATTGCCAACTTCATCATTAGAAAAACCACTAAACTTAATATTAAAGATCAAGGCTGTGCTTTAAAAGTGTTTACTAAAGAGACCGCAAAAGAATTAAATCTTTACGGTGAGATGCACCGTTTTATTGCATTGTTGGCTTTTTTAAATGGTGCAAGAATACAAGAAGTTCCGGTAAAACATCACCCAAGAAAATTTGGAGTATCTAAATACGGACTAGGTAGAACGATCAAGGTAATTAACGATATTTTATTGATTCTTTTTCAGCGTAATTATTTACAGAAACCTTTGTATCTCTTCGGAAATATTGGTTTGTTTTTATTTGGGCTAGGGGGGATTATCAATATCTATTTATTGATAGAAAAGCTTCAAGGCCATGATATCTGGGGACGACCACTACTTATTTTAGGTGTCTTATTTGTACTCATGGGTGTTCAGCTTTTTACGGTAGGTATTATTATAGATTTACAAATGCGTACCTATTATGAAACACAACAACAAAGACCTTATAAAGTAAGGAAGATTAGTGTGGGCGCAAATGCAATTGACAAGTAAAATCTTATTTATTAAAAACACAACTCGTGATTTCTATACTCATTCCTACATATAATTATGACATCACAACACTTGTTAGAGCGCTACATAAACAAGTAGAAGCAGCTAATGTTGTGTTTGAGATTATTGTGTTTGATGATGCTTCTGGAAAGCTAATAGCTGAAAACGATGTATTAAACTCTTTGTCTAATACCACTTTTAAACCCTTATCACAAAATATTGGTAGAAGTGCCATTAGAAATTTATTAGCAGATACTGCGAAGTATGAAAATCTACTTTTTTTAGATGCAGATACTAAGGTTGTAAGAGAAGATTTTATTCAGAAGTATCTTGACGCTATCACACCATCTATACAGATTATTTATGGTGGAATTGTATATCAAAAAGAACCACCAGCTAAAGATGAACTATTACGTTGGATATATGGGAATAAGCGTGAAGCATTGCCTGTTTCAGAAAGAGAAAAACAACCCTATCTTCGGTTTTTAACACTTAATTTTTTTATTAAAAAAGCGGTTTTTAAAGCACATCGTTTTAATGAAGAAATACCTAATCTTCGTCACGAAGACACATTATTTGCTTTAGGTGCAAAAAAGCTAGCATTAGAGATTAAGCATATTGATAATCCTGTAATTCATTTAGGGCTAGAGAGTAGTAAAGTGTTTTTAAGAAAATCTATGGAATCTGTAGAGGCTTTAAAATTGTTTGTCAACGAAAATTTAATACTTTCTGAAGAAACTTCTTTGTCAAAAAAAGGGGAGCAATTAAAAAACCCAATTACCACAATGCTTGCAAAAGCATTTCTTACTTTTTTTAAAGGACCAATTGAAAAAAATCTGATTTCATCTCAACCCTCTTTATTTTGGTTTGATGTGTATAGATTATGTTATTATTTAAAATTGTAAATTGGTAATATGTCTAAGATTTCGGTAATCATACCCTTGTATAATAAAGAAAAAGATATTGCTAAAACAATAGACTCTTTGTTGAAGCAAACTGTTAAAGATTTTGAGGTTATTATTGTAAATGATGGATCTACAGATGGCAGCCTTGAAGCTGTAAAAAAGTATGCTGATGATCGGTTTTATATTTATGACAATCAAAATCAAGGAGTAGCAAAAACTAGAAATTTTGCAGTCACCAAAGCTACAACAGAATTTGTTGCTTTTTTAGATGCAGATGATTATTGGCACCCCAATCATTTAGAAATGCTTTTAAATGCTGTTGCTTTATTTCCTGAGGCTAATTGGTACGCTACTGCTTATGAAAAAAAGCATACGTCAAGTCTAGTTACTTCTATGAGATCACCTATACGGGATGAAAAGTCAGGTTGGTGTGGATTGGTAGATAACTATTTTAAAAATAGTTTAGTAGATGCTTTAGCGTGGACTTCGGCAGTAGCCATGCGGGTTTCTTTTTTTAAGGCCTTAAATGGGTTTGATTATGCCATTACCAATGGAGCGGGAGAGGACACAGATTTGTGGTTGAGGGCCGCTTTAAAATCGCCACTTGTTTTTTGTAACACCATTACTGCACAGCATAATCTAATAGGTAGTAATCGAATATCACATACGGCAACTTTAACAAGAGATTATATGCCTTTAGATGTTTATAATAAAGAGGCTGAAACTGATATTTTTCTTAAAAAATATTTAGACTTAAATAGGTATTCTTTTGGTTTACAACATAAGCTTGCGGGCGACTATGTGTCTTTTAAAAAGTATGCTGCCGGAATAGATTTGAAAAATTTAAATAGAAAACAACGATTTTTACTCAATCAGCCATTGATTGTATTGCGGTTTATAAAAAAAGTAAAAGAAAGTATGGAGTTTTTAGGACTCAGAGTATCATCATTTGGTTGAAACAAATTTACGGTAATCACGTATATAATCTTCTTCGTCATATTCTGCACTCACTAACGAAAGACACACCGCACCGGCAGAAAAATTTTCTAACTCACGCCACATTCCGCAAGGGATTAGTAAGCCTTTATTGGGTCTATTAAGCGTGATTGTTCTTCTGGTTTCGCCATCATCAAGTACGACATCAAAACTACCACTTAATGCAATTAAAAACTGCTGTAATTCTTTATGTGCGTGTCCTCCACGAGTTCCGTCACTAGGTACGTCATAAAGATAATAAACACGTTTTATTTTGTAGGGTAGCACGTCTTTTTCAATTACAGAAAGATTTCCGCGACCATCTGGATCACTAATTTTAGGTATTTCTGTAAGTTGTATGTCGTTAATGTTCATTATCTAGCTTATGTTTTTGTATTAAAAGAAGTCGTATTATTACGTTTGTGTGTGAAAATGTGATTGCAGAAATTTGCTGTTATTTTGTACAATCGAATGTGAAATTAAAGTTTCTTGATTGTATATTATTTACGTAATATTTGCTCGAGTTTTTCTGGTTTTTGCCTACTGTCCCAAATTGTAAGTATGTATAAGCGGTATTCTTCATCAAGTTCATAAATAATAAAATAATCACTAACAATTTTTATTCTTGCATTTTTGTCATCCGTTAGCTTTCCAATTTCTGGATATTCTGCGATTAGTTTTACAGCTTCTTTAAAAAGCTCATTTAGTTTTTTGCTAAAAGTTTTAGATTTATTTCTTTGATTCCAGTAGTTTAATATATCTAATCTGTCAGCTTGTGCTCTTCTCGACCAGATTATTTGCTTAACCATTGATCAATCTCTTGATTTGCTTGCTCGTTTGTTAGGTAATCACCATTTTTAATTTGCTCTCGAGCCTCAGCTATTGCATTTGTTTGCTCTAGGTTGAGCTCATAAATTTCGTGGGTCTCATTTTCAAGATTGAGAAAGCGATAAAACTCCTCAAGTAAACTTTTGTTTTTAGATAAATTAATTTGATTGATTAATTTCTTTTTAATTTCAATAGTTTTCATAACACAAATATTTATATCAAGATAGTGTTTTTTTAATATTAATCAAACTTAAAAATAGCATCATTTTACGGCATCCACTATAAGTTGCCGCCATTGTTTTGCAATGTAATCTTGTTTTAAATGTGCAATACTCGATAGCGCATTGTTTTTACAATGTAATAAAAAATCTGGTTCGTTAATCATTTTTGTAAAAGCTTTCCCCAACGCTTCTGCATCATAATTTGGAACAAGAATCCCGTTTTTTTCTGGTACAACAATCTCGCTTGGCCCACTTTTACAGTCAACAGATACAATAGGTGTTTGTTGAGATAAAGCTTCTATAAGAACTCTTGGGAAACCTTCATAATGGCTGGTCAATGCTAAAAATTCTGCGTGGGCAACAAAAGGTTGTATGTTAGGTGTAAAAGGTAAGATCTCAACAGTTTTAGAAAGATTAAGTTCGTTTATTTTATCTAAAATAAAGTTTTTGTCTTGCCCTTCACCCATTATTTTGAGGTGTACGTTTGCAGCAGAAATATTCGATTTTTTATAGCCTTCTAATAAAAGGGTGAAGTTTTTTACGTTTTCAACCAAACGTCCTAAAAAGATGATATACTTTTCTTTAAAAGGAGAGGGTGTTTTTGAAGTTTTAAATTGCGGTGTTGGGTTGTAAACAGTAACGGCTTTGTTGGTGTTGAATTTGGTGTTAACTGCCTCAGAAACTGCTTCTGCAACACCAACTATTTTTACAGCACGTTTCACCATTAATTGAGAAACTACTTTTAATTTAGGAAAATACTGGTCTAAATTAAAACTTCTAACCACATATACTATTTTTTGTTTGCGGTATATATAATTAAGATAATACAGTTCTTTTAAGGCAGATTGTCTGTTTCGGTTGTCAATGATGAGGTCAAATTGTTCCTGTTTTAGATATTTCCGAAGTTGTTTAAAACGACTAAGCCTACTTAATGTGTTGTCTTGTTGGTCTTTAAATACACCTAGATTGAACAATTTACCTGCATATGGGTAGACAATCTCGTTTGTGAGTGTTACTAAATGGACATCAAAACCTTGAGAATCTAGCATTTGCGATAAGATTGCCGTAGAGCGTTCTGCACCGCCTTTTGCGAGAGAAATCGTGACAATACAAACTTTTATATGGCTATATTTGGGCAACTTATTGTTTCTTGAAGCACAAAGATATGAGAATACTTTTAGTAGGTGAGTATAGCAGATTACATAATTCTTTAAAAGAAGGGTTACAGGTGCTAGGTCATGAGGTTTTACTCATTTCTACCGGCGATTTTTTTAAAAAATACCCAAGCGATATTTTGCTTACGCGAAAATATGACAGCGGTATACCTGCTAAGGTAAAAGTAGGGATTTATAAATTGTTTGGTATTGATATCACTTCCCGAAATATTGCAAATCAATTTTTTAAAAAAAGCGATCAACTAAAAGGTTTTGATGTTGTACAATTGATTAATGAAAGTCCATTTACAATACAGCCAAAAGAGGAAATTAGGATTGTCAAATTTTTAAGCGAGCATAATAAAAAACTTTTTCTTTTAAGTTGTGGAGCAGATTTTGTGAGTGTTTCTCATGCTATGAGTAATGCACATCCTTATTCTGTGTTGTCTGGCTATAAAGATGGTTCTTTTGCAAAAGAGCGTTTTGCATCTATGACAAAATACTTGACTGCTCCATTTAAAGCCTTACACGATTATATTTATGAGCGTATTGATGGTGTGATTGCATCAGACATGGATTATCATTTGCCTTTGCTTGACCACCCTAAATATGTTGGGCTAATGCCTAATCCTGTAAATCTGTCTAGACTAACTATTATAGAAAATGAAGTGATAGAGCCTGTTGTTATTTTTATGGGAATAAATCGAGGTAATTATCACACAAAAGGAATTGTATTTTTTGAAGAAGCTCTAAAAGTTATAAAAGAGAAATACGGAGATAAAGTTATAATTGACATTGTAGAGAATTTACCTTATGCCGAGTATATAGAACGATACAATAAAGCACACATACTTTTAGATCAAGTATTAGCCTATGATCAAGGGTATAATGCACTAGAAGCAATGGCAAAAGGAAAAGTAGTTTTTACGGGAGCTGAGGCAGCATTTGAAACTTATTATAATCTTAAAGCACCAGTTGCTATTAATGCATTGCCAGATGCAACTTATCTTGTAGATGAATTGAGTAAATTAATTGATAACCCAATATTGATTACAGAAATAGGGGAGCGTGCTTCAAAGTTTGTGGCTGAGATTCACGATCACGTTCGGGTTGCTAGTAAGTATGTGGAAGTTTGGCAAGGTAAGAAGGTTTTATAATGTCTGTCTGAGCGCAGTCGAAGACAATGCTTGTCACAATTTTCCAAGTTTTGCCATAGCACGTGTTTTGTTATTGAGTAAATACATTAAAATGTAGTCTTTTTGATTCACTTCGACTGCGCTCAGTGTGACAGTGGTGCGTTTTGATTTTATTAATATACTAACTGTCATCCTGAGCTTGTCGAAGGGTAAGAGTTAACGGCGTTAAGTTTTGTGATGTTGTTGTGCTTCGACAAGCTCAGCATGACATTGAAAAGTTTGAAAAATAACCTATCTGTGACCCTGAGTTTGTTGAAGACTCAAACAAATCATAATGTCAGTCTGAGCGCAGTCGAAGACAATGCTTGTCGCAATTTTCCAAGTTTTGCCATAGCGCGTGTTTTGTTATTGAGTAAATACATTAAAATGTAGTCTTTTTGATGCCCTTCGACTGCGCTCAGTGTGACAATGGTGCGTTTGGATTTTATTATTATACTAACTGTCACCCTGAGCTTGTCGAAGGGCAAGAGTTAACTGCGTTAGGTTTGTGATGTTGTTGTGCTTCGACAAGCTCAGCATGACATTGAAAAGTTTGAAAAATAATCTACCTGTGACCCTGATCTTGTCGAAGACTCAAACAAATCATAATGTCAGTCTGAGCGCAGTCGAAGACAATGCTTGTCACAATTTTTCAAGTTTTGTCTAAGCACGTGTTTTGTTATTGAGTAAATACATTGAAAAGTAGTCTTTTTGATTCACTTCGATTGCGCTCAGTGTGACAGTGGTGCGTTTGGGTTTTGATTCACTTCGACTGCGCTCAGTGTGACAGTGGTATGTTTGTTTTTTGATTCACTTCGACAAGCTTCAGCAAGAATAGTATATCGAAAGCTATTTACTAAGCGTTAAAATCAATCTTCGTTTTTCGTAGCTCAAAGTTTTGCCCTAAATATACTTTACGTACCATCTCGTCTGCGGCAAGTTCTTCGGGTTTTCCGTGCTTTAAGATGCTGCCTTCAAACATTAAATAGGTTCTGTCTGTAATGGCAAGTGTTTCTTGTACGTTGTGATCGGTAATAAGAATACCAATGTTTTTGTTTTTTAGCTTTGCTACAATACGTTGTATGTCTTCTACGGCAACGGGGTCTACCCCGGCAAATGGCTCGTCTAGTAAAATAAAATTAGGGTCTGTTGCTAATGCTCTGGCGATCTCTGTACGTCTTCGTTCTCCACCACTTAAAAGATCCCCTCGGTTTTTACGGATATGACCTAAACCAAACTCCTCAATCAGCGATTCCATTTTAGCTTTCTGTTCTTTTTTAGAAAGCTTAGTCATCTGTAAAACACTTAATATATTGTCTTCTACACTTAATTTTCTAAATACAGATGCCTCTTGTGCGAGGTATCCAATTCCGTTTTGTGCACGTTTGTACATTGGGTATTTTGTAATCTCGGTACCGTCAAGATGTATGGTACCGCCGTTAGGTTTTATAAGGCCAACAATCATATAAAATGAAGTTGTTTTACCAGCACCATTAGGGCCAAGTAGCCCCACAATTTCTCCTTGATTTACTTCTACAGTTATTCCTTTAACAACCTTTCGGCCTTTGTAGGATTTCATTAAATTTTCTGCTTTAAGTTTCATAAGAGTTGTTTTACCTATAACGTTAAAAATACCATTAAAATTTCCGAAGAAAAAAAATTACTTTTTAAGTTCTTGTAGTTCGTCCCAATATTCATAAGCTCTACGTAGGTGAGGAATCATAATTGTCCCTCCCACTAGAAGAGAAACACTCATAGCTTCTACTAGCTCTTCTGTAGTAACATTAAGCTGGCTGCAAGCTTCTAAGTGATACTTTACACAGTCGTCACAACGGAGTACTAATGAGTTTCCTAAACCTAAAATTTCTTTCGTTTTTTTAGGTAAAGCGCCGTCTGTGAAGGCATTGGTGTCAAGATTAAAAATACGTTTTATAATCTTGTTGTTGTCTTCTAAAATACGCGCGTTCATTTTTGAACGATATGCGTTAAATTCTTCTACTTGATTCATTGAACTGTGATTAAGCGTTTTGTTTTGCTGCTTTTTCTTGTCTGCGTATTACACCGCGACTAATATAGATACTAACTTCATATAAAATAAGTACAGGAACGGCTACTATTACTTGACTAGCAATGTCTGGTGGCGTTATTACTGCAGAGAGTATTAAAACTAGAACGAGTGCTAATTTGCGATATTTTCTAAGATATTCCGGTGTTACTAATCCTATTTTTGTTAGGAAATATATGATTATTGGGAGTTCAAAAACAATGCCACAAGCGAGTACAGAAGCACGTACTAAGCCTATATAACTGTCAAGGTCAAACTCGTTAAGTACAGATTCACTTACCTGGTAAGTTCCTAAAAAATTGATTGATAGTGGAGTAACGATAAAATAACCAAAAAGTACGCCTGTAAAAAACAATAAGGATGCTGCAATAATAAAACCTTTACTGTTTCTGCGTTCATTTTCGTGCAAACCTGGACTCACAAATTTGTAAAATTCGAAGATTATATATGGAAATGCCACAATAATACCTGCTGTGATTGAGGTCCAAATATGGGCAGAAAACTGTCCCGCCATGGTTCTACTTTGTATGGCAAATGGCATTTCGGTAAAACAAAAACTTTCTAAACCTATAATTTTTGCAGCGTTACATAAAAACTGATAGGTAGGAAAACTTGCATTTTTGGGCCATAAAAGAATGCCATCAAATATAAATCCCTTAGCAATAAAAGCGGCGATCCCAATAACAACAACTGCTAGTGTAGACCGTATTAAATGCCAGCGTAGTTCTTCTAGGTGATCTAGAAAAGACATTTCTGCTTCTGGTGTGGCTGTTTCCTTTTTCATATAGTTTATAAGATACCTTCTTTAGTAAGGTTGTGTATATGTACTACACCTTTATATATACCTTCACTATGTGCAAGTATTTGTGTAATTCCGTTAGACTCCATGATTGCACTAGCTTCTACAGCCATCGCATTGTTATCTATTAACTTAGGGTTTTTAGTCATTATATCTTTTGCTGTTAATCCAGCCATGCTATCAACTTTGGTTAGCATACGTCTTAAATCTCCATCTGTTATAATTCCTACAATCTTGTCAGCATCAATAACGGCTGTAACTCCAAGCATTTTTTTAGAAATTTCTATAATCACTTCTTTCAAAGGAGTCTCTGGTGCTACTTGCGGTAATTCGTTAAGGCTGGTTAGATCGCTAACTCTTAGGTATAACTGCTTTCCAAGAGAACCACCTGGATGATATTTTGCAAAATCTTTACTAGTAAAACCTCTTAGTTCTAATAAGCATACAGCTAGTGCGTCACCCATGACTAATTGGGCTGTAGTACTAGTTGTTGGTGCTAGATTGTTAGGACAAGCTTCTTTTTCGATATAAGCATTTAAAATAAAGTCTGCTTGCTCCCCTAAAAAGGATTCTTTATTAGAAGTAATCGCGATTATTTTGTTTTTTCGAGCTTTAATTAACGGAACCAGCACTTTTATTTCTGGTGTATTTCCACTTTTAGAGATACAAATAACGGTATCGTCTTCTTGAATTGTTCCTAAATCTCCGTGAATTGCATCTGCTGCGTGCATAAAAATAGCAGGAGTTCCTGTACTATTTAATGTTGCCACAATCTTTGTTGCGATATTGGCGCTTTTCCCTATTCCTGTAACAATAACACGTCCAGAGGATTGCAGTATGGCTGTAACAGCTTGAGCAAATGAATCGTCTACCAAAGAAGCTAGGTTTTCGATAGCTTTTGCCTCGGCGAGAATCGTTTGTTTTGCGTTTTTTATAATAGAATTAAAATCGTTCACAACTCTATGGGTTTATTGGCTTGCTATATTTTATAATTTTAGTATATTTCATACTGAAAAAATATGTCTAGAACACCTAGTGCTTTTCGAGCAAACTCGTGAGATACAAAATTACGATTGTTGCTAGGTTAATACAACAGTTTAGCCAATTAAAGGTGTTATCTTTATAAATACAAAAAACAAAACGTGACTAAAGTTGATTTATATGCAGCTTTAAAGCAATATTTTGGATTTTCAAAATTCAAAGGATTACAAGAAGTAGTGATACAAAGTATTCTTAATCGAGAGAATACCTTTGTTATAATGCCAACAGGCGGTGGAAAATCTCTCTGTTATCAATTACCTGCTCTTATGAATGAAGGAACTGCTATTGTAGTTTCTCCTCTTATTGCTTTAATGAAAAACCAAGTAGACGCCTTGCGCGCAATCTCTTCTGATGAGGGTATTGCCCATGTGCTTAACTCATCCCTCAATAAAACTGAAGTTAAACAGGTAAAAAGTGATATCGAAAGTGGTATTACAAAACTCTTGTATGTAGCTCCAGAGTCTTTAACTAAAGATGAATATGTAGATTTTTTACAAAATCAAACTATTTCTTTCTTAGCAATAGACGAAGCACACTGTATAAGTGAGTGGGGTCATGATTTTAGGCCAGAATACAGGAATTTAAAAAGTATTATAGAGCGCATTGGAGAAAACATTCCAATTATTGGACTTACCGCTACGGCAACAGAAAAAGTGCAAGAAGATATTCTGAAAAACCTTGCAATGACCTCTGCAAATACGTTTAAGGCTTCTTTTAATAGGCCTAACCTATATTATGAGGTACGTTCAAAGACAAAAAATATAGATAGCGATATTACCAGATTTGTAAAACAGAATGAAGGTAAAAGCGGTATTATTTATTGCCTAAGCCGTAAACGTGTAGAAGAGCTTGCTCAAATATTACAAGTAAACGGAATAAAGGCGGTACCTTATCATGCAGGTTTAGATGCAAAAACAAGAGTGCGACATCAAGACATGTTCTTAATGGAAGAGTGTGATGTGGTTGTGGCTACTATTGCTTTTGGGATGGGAATTGATAAACCAGATGTAAGGTTTGTGATTCATAATGACATGCCTAAAAGTATTGAAAGCTATTATCAAGAGACCGGAAGAGCTGGAAGAGATGGTGGAGAAGGACACTGTTTAGCTTACTACTCTTATAAAGATATTGAAAAACTAGAGAAGTTTATGAGCGGTAAACCTGTTGCAGAACAGGAAATAGGTCATGCTTTATTACAAGAGATGGTGGCTTTTGCTGAAACATCTATGTCTAGAAGAAAGTTTATTCTTCATTATTTTGGAGAAGATTTTGATAACGAAACTGGTGAAGGTGGAGATATGGATGATAATATGCGTCATCCTAAAAAGCAGCATGAAGCTAAAGATGATGCTGTAAAAGTGATTTCTGTGATTACAAAAACGAATGAACAGTATAAATCTAAAGAAGTAGTAAACGTAATTACAGGAAAGTTGAATGCGATGATAAAATCGCATAGAACCGACAAACAAGCCTTTTTTGGGATTGGTGCAGATAAAGAAGATGTACATTGGCTCGCTCTACTAAGACAGCTACTTGTTGCAGGTTATTTAAAGAAAGATATAGAAAGTTATGGTGTTGTAAAGGTGACAAAACGGGGGCGTGAGTTTCTAAAAAATCCAACTTCTTTTTTAATGTCTGAAGATCATATTTTTAAAGAGGTGAATGATGATTCTATTATTGTAAACCAAAAAGGAGGGGCGGTCGCAGACGAAAAACTCTTTAAATTATTAAAAGAAGAAAGGAAAAAAGTTGCCGAAAAGATGACTTTACCGCCATTTGTAATCTTTCAAGACCCTTCATTAGAAGATATGGCTTTAAAGTACCCGATCACTTTAGAAGAAATGTCTAATGTGCATGGCGTAGGGGAAGGTAAAGCAAAAAAATATGGTAAAACATTTGTAAGTCTTATAGCTCGATATGTAGAAGATAACGATATAGAACGACCAGATGATTTTGTTGTAAAATCTACCGGAAGCAATAGCGCAAACAAGTTGTATATTATTCAAAATGTAGATAGAAAGTTACCACTCACGGATATTGCAGGCTCTAAAGGTCTTGAAATGCCAAAACTTATTAAACAAATGGAAGCCATTGTTTATAGTGGTACTAAGCTTAATATTAATTACTGGCTAGACGATTTGTTAGATGATGATCAACAAGAAGAAATTCACGAGTATTTTTTAGAAGCAGAAAATGATGATATTGAATCTGCAATGGAAGAGTTTGATGGTGAATATGATACTGAAGAACTAAGATTGTATCGCATCAAGTTTATTAGTGAAGTAGCTAATTAACCATTTCTCGCAAAAATACCTAGACAGAAATCTAATTATAAAAGTTTAGGAGAATTATATAAAGTAAAAACACGAGCTCAAGTAAAGTACATTTACTGAGCTCGTGTTTTTTTATTATAGAAAAGATGTGAGGTAACCACAAAACTGTACATCTTGATAGACTAAACGTAAAGCCTCCTATAATTATGCTGTTCGTGGCTAATAAGGTAGAAATCTCTTCTATCTCTGTTTAATAGCAGAAAATAAAAGCGAGACTTTATTCTGTTAAGCAGCGCTTTTTTATAAGTCAGATTTATTTTTTTTGCTTCGACTTTCAAACCATTCCATTAATACATATACGGTAAGGAGCATCCCTAAGGCATAAAAAGCATCTTCTACCGGAATTGTAAAAACACGAATATCCATATTTTGTGTATGATCATACCAGACTACTTGATCTTCGATAAAAGAACCCGTGAGTATGCCATTGACTAATAAAAATGGAAGTAGAATAATAAAAAAAGTAGGTAAAAAACGGCCTAGTCTTGTCGGCATTTTATTGTAAACCAATCCTAAAATAAGAATGGTGTAAGTAAAGTTTACTAGCGTATACCATCTATCATAATAGTACCAAAGACAAACAATCATTGTGCTTATTAATAGTGTATGAATGATTGATGTATGCTGTTTATTAAAGGTTAAGTTGGGTAATAGATATGATAACGAGTGTAACGTAAATAAACAAGCATAAGGTATGCAGATAAAAAATAACCATTCTTCTATAGGCAGGTTAAATAATTTGTAACCTGTTATGTAAGCATCGTTAAAGCCCCAGAAGCCAACATTAGTAAAAACAATATCCCAAGATATATAAAAAGCCATCATGATAGCTGTGGCCGGAAAAAAGTATTTCCATTTTTTGTAAAACTGCAGTTTGGGATGAAAACTGAAAAGAAAAGGAATAATAAAAGACCCTATATTGATATAGAGGTATAAATTCTTCATAAGTTATTTTTTGAAATATTTTAAAGGCGGAACTAGCATTCCGAAGCATTCCCCTTTTTCTTTTCCAAGGTGTTTGTGGTGCATTTTATGCGCTCTTCTTATTCCTTTTGCATAGCGATTATTGGCGTTTCTAAAAAGTTTAAAACGCTGATGAATAAAAATATCGTGAATAAAAAAGTATGCTACACCGTAAGCAAATATGCCTAAACCAATAGGTAATCCTGCCCAAACACCATAAAAGTCCCAAGATATAAAGCAACCTATGCTTATTACTGCATAGAAGATGAAGAAAAAATCATTGCGTTCCCACCAACTATTATGATCTTTATGATGATGGTCTTTATGAAGTTTCCATAAAAATCCATGCATTATATACTTATGGGTAAACCATGCCATAAACTCCATAATGCTAAAGGTGATTAAAAAGATAAGTATCCAAAGAAATATATCCATAATTTATTTAACTAGTTTTAATTGGTATTTAACGTAACTACGCGTAAGTAGTCCAAATTTTTCATAATCTGGAACTCTAATTCGAGTGTTTTTAATGTCTATTGCCGGTGTTTTTTGTAACTTAGTAAGCAGTCTATTGTAATAGCGATACGCCATAAAAACACCGAATTTTGCTTCTGTTGGTAGTTTTAATATGCCTTTATATCCTTTTGAAAAATCTTCTTTAATGTCTTCGATAATAGCGGTCTTTGACGCTTCATCTAAGGCGTTGAGGTTCGTGTTAGGGAAATAGGTGCGATTTAAACCTTCAAAATCATCCTTTAAGTCTCTTAAAAAATTTACCTTCTGAAAAGCAGAACCTAATGACATGGCAGATTCTTTTAATTCGTCAAATTTCTGAAGATCTCCTTTTACAAATACTTTAAGGCACATGAGCCCCACTACATCTGCAGATCCGTATATATAATTTTTATATTCATCTTCTGTCAAGTAATCGCTTTTAGTAAGGTCTAATCGCATACTATCCATAAAAGAATTAATAAGTTCGCGGTCTATGTTGTATTTAGTAACTGTATACTGAAAAGAATTAAGAATAGGGTTTAAGCTAATCTTATGCTTGAGGGCATAATCCATTTCAGTTTCAAAATTTGCAAAAAGTGTCGCCTTATCATAGTCATGAAAAGAATCTACAATTTCGTCAGCAAAGCGAACAAAACCATAAATATTATAGATGTCTTGCCTAATTGTAGGTGCGAGCATTTTTGTAGCCAAAGAGAAAGAAGTGCTGTAAGCATTAGTCACACTCTTGCTGCATGTTTGCGATATGTTGTCGAAGATTTCTTTCATTTAGCTTGTTTTTTGTATAAGTCCTGCTACTAGCTTACCTGATATTAAAGCAGGTGGAACACCTGGTCCAGGAACAGTTAATTGACCTGTGAAAAATAAATTTTTAACTTTTTTACTTTTCAAATTCGGTCTTAAAAAAGCAGTCTGAAATAATGTGTTAGCCAATCCGTACGCATTACCTTTATAAGAGTTGTATTCTTTTATAAAATCATTTACACAAAAGGATTCCTTAAATATAACGTATTTTTTAACATCTTGGTTGGTGAGTTTTTCAAATCTATTGATAATTATGTCAAAATATTTTTCACGCAATTCTATAGTATCTTCTAGTCCAGGGGCTAAAGGGATTAGAAATATACCCGCCTCTTTGCCTTCTGGCGCAGCAATATCATCTGTTTTAGAAGGAAAACTAGCGTAAAATAAAGGGTTTTCTGGCCATTTTGGATGGTCATAAATCTCGTGTGCATGTGCTGCAAAATCTACGTCAAAAAACAGGGTATGGTGCTCTACATTTTCTATTTTTTTATCAAAACCTACATAAAATAATAGGGAAGAGGGAGCAAATGTTTTTTTCTCCCAATAGGTTTCTGAGTATTGTCTTAAGTTTTGTGGTAATAGCGTTTCTGTATGGTGGTAATCTGCACCGCTAAGCACGATATCTCCGTAAACAGCTGTGTTGTTTGCTACAATTCCTGTGGCAGTGTTATTCTCAGTTAGTATTTCTGAAATATTCTGAGAAGTCTTAATTGTGACACCAAGATCAATAGCTAGGTCACGCATAGCTTCAATAACGGTGTACATTCCATTTTTTGGATGAAATGTGCCTAGGCCAAAATCGGCATAATTCATAAAGCTATAAAACGAAGGTGTGTCTGATGGTTTGGCACCTAAAAATAATACAGGAAATTCTAGAATAGAAACGAGTCTTGGATTTTTAAACGATTTTCTAACATCTTTGCTTATGGTGCTAAAAAACTGATCTATTTTTCTTGCGGTTGCTGGTGTTACAAGTTCTAGAGGAGAGACTCCAGGTCTGTAAACGAGATCTTTAATTGCAATGTCATAGTTGCTTTGCGCTTTTGCAATAAACTTTTTTAATTTAACAGCGCTTCCTTTTTCTTCTTTCTCAAAAGCAGCACAAATTTTCTCTAAGGTATCTTCTATTGTAATGTAATCGTTATTTCCGAAGTAAACAGAATACGCTGGGCTCAATTTTATAAGCTCATAGTAGTCTGATGGTTTTTTATTGAAATCATTAAAAAAACGTTCAAAAACATCAGGCATCCAATACCAGGTTGGGCCAATGTCAAAAGAAAAACCATCACGCTGCAATTGTCTAGCTCTTCCACCAATTGTGCTGTTTTTTTCAAAAATAACAACCTCATTTCCAGCTTTTGCTAGGTACGCTGCTGCGGCTAATGCTGAAAATCCAGCGCCGATAATTAATATTTTTTTAGGCATTTGTTAGCTGTTTTATTTGGTTATTAAATTCTTCAATATCTGTGATTACCTTAATGTTAGGTTTTATGTTTTTAGTGTTAATTTCTGTTGATTTTGGACCTAAACACCACAAATTAATAGGCTGTTCTTTACACATTTTTTTATCAAAGTCTTCTAAATACTCTTCTACAGAGGAGGGTTCTGTTGTAAGGTATGTTATAAAAAAGATATTGTCATGGTGATTTGTAATGTGTGAAAGGTTTTCTAAAGGGATGTTACTCCCAAGGTAAAGTGTGTGAAATCCTGCATTTATTAAAAGGTACTGAACAAATAATAAGCTTATTTCGTGAATCTCGTTAAGGGGAAGAAAAAGTGCGATAGTTAGATCGTTTTTCTTTTTAAAAGTACTTAGTGATTGGGTAATCTTTAAAGTTAATTTTTGTCTTATAAGTTCAGATATATAGCGTTCATGAACAGGGTCTATAGTTCCAGTTTGCCATAAAATTCCAATGTCTATTAACAGAGGAATAAATATTTTTCCGAATGTTTCTGAAAAAGAGTAGGTCTGTTCTAGCTCATTAAATGTGTTATTAAACAGCTCGTAATTAAAACTAAGCATAGCTGTCTTAAACTGATTGATAGCATAAATATCCTGAGAAGAAGTATTATGTTCTTTCGTTAGGTTGAAAATTTCAGGATCACTTAAAGATGCAATTTTAGAAATTTTATGTCCTTGATTATAAAGTTGAGTAACATTGAGTAGTTTTTTTAAGCCCTCAATATTATATTTTCTAATATTGGTGTCTGAACGATCTGGGCTTAATAAATTGTACCTTTTTTCCCATATTCTGATAGTGTGCGCTTTAACGCCACTTAAATTTTCTAGGTCTTTTATGCTAAATTCTGTCTTTACCACTATATTTTATTTGCTGTCTGGGTCAAAAATAGCGTATTCTAAGAATAAGAATCTATTTTTGTTTAATAAATTTATCATAAAATTAAACAAAATGTATTTTATTGCTTTTCAGTGATTTATTTAATAGCTCACATTGTGTAGTTTTTAGCTGCTTAATTTGGTTTTAATTGCTGAAATTGAAAGTGTATATAAGAGAGTAGTGTCAACTATTTTGACACCTAAAAATAAAAACCCCCGTAATCATTGGTGATACGGGGGTTAAAAGTGGAGCCGGAGGGATTCGAACCCTCGTCCAAACGTGCACTTGCACAGCTTTCTACATGTTTAGTTTCCATTTAAATTTTCGTGAATTTGCCGGTCGAAAACTACCAACGCGTCCCTTATTCTAAATTAGATGTCTCAAATGTATCTAGACACTACACTTGATAGGTTTACTTTTACGAAGTCACTATATCGATTGCCGTAAACCAAGGCTCTCGAGTGACTTCCTGCTTGCCCGCCTTGCGGGCCGAGGCGTAATCTTACTATGATTCAGATTATGCAGCTAGGGCGTAGTTATTCTCGCCGTTTAAAAAGTGTGAAAAATGAGATTTAAGAGCTGTTTCCCAGCGCTCTACATGCTTACCATACCCGAAAACCCGCTGTCAAAACCAGTCGGCCCCATTGGTGTAAATTTTAAGCGCAAGATTCATAAAATAAACCCTTTGCCTAAACCCCTCAAAAGAGGATGGCAAAGATACTAGAATTCTAGTATCTTTGAGCTAATAAGTTAACAACAAATTTTATACCAAATGCCAATCACTTTTGCAATACTTAAAGAGCGTAAAAATCCACCAGATCGTCGTGTTGTTTTTTCGCCAGAAAAACTGAAAGAAGCTGCAGCACAATTTCCAGAAGCTCGTTTTATTGTAGAAGCTAGTGATATACGTATTTTTCCTGATAGCGCTTATAAAGAAGCAGGATTTGAAGTACTGCAAGATGTTAGTGAGGCAGATGTTATGCTTGGTGTAAAAGAAGTACCTGTAGAAGCTTTAATACCTAATAAAAAATATTTTTATTTTTCACATACGATTAAAAAACAGCCTTATAACCGCAAATTATTAGTCGCTATGTTAGAAAAAAACATAGAGATGTTTGATCATGAAACCATAGTGAAAAATAATGGCGCAAGACTTATTGGTTTTGGGCGTTATGCTGGTCTTGTTGGTGCTTATAATGGTTTTAGAGCATTAGGTATTCGTGAAGGTTTATTTAATCTTCCTAAAGTGGAAAGCTTGGCAGATCTAGATGCTGTGAAAGCAGAACTTGATAAAATTACATTACCAGCAATTAAAATTTTACTTACCGGAACGGGTAAAGTTGCTTTTGGGGCAAAAGAAATTTTAGATCATTTAAAAATCAAGCAAATTAGTGACGCTTTATACCTCACTTCACAATTTACAGAGCCTGTTTATGTAATGGCAGATGTGATGGAATATGCAAAACGTAAAGATGGTAAAGTGGGAGATAAATTTGCTTTTTATAAAGATCCTACGCCTTATGAGAGTAACTTTATGCCTTATGCAAGAGAGACAGACTTCTTTATTGCAGGTCATTTTTACGGAAATAATGCTCCTTATCTATTTACTAGAGAAGATGCAAAACAAAAAGATTTTAGAATAAACCTTATTGCAGATATCTCTTGTGATATTGATGGGCCGGTTGCTGCCACCATAAAAGCATCTACGATTGCAGATCCGTTTTTTGGGTATGATCCGCAAACAGAAAGTGAAGTGGCAATGGATGAAAAAGGAGCGATCACTATGATGACTGTAGACAACTTGCCTTGTGAGCTGCCTAAAGACGCTAGTGAAGGTTTTGGCGAAATGTTTTTAGAAAGCGTTATACCTGCATTTTTTGATGGCGATAAAGATGGTGTTTTAAACCGTGCAAGAATGACTACTAATGAAGGAAAGCTTTCAGAGCGTTTTGAATATTTAAAAGATTACGTTGCAGGAAAATAATTATATTTTCTCAAGGATAATAGGTTGATTAGATTGACTATCTATTAATTCTTGTAACAATTCTTTTAAATTTAAATATTCTGAAGGTGCAAAACTAGGCTCGGCAATATCAAAATTTAAACGAGCTATTATGGTAGATTTTGTTTTTGTGTAAGTAACAGAAATACTCCCTGTTTTACCTTTCAGTTGCATTATTTTATTTTCAGGAACAGAGATGATATCATACTTATCCTTAATGTCTATCATCGCTATATACGTGTTAGTTATAGGGTAAGCAAAATCAATAGGATAAGAACGTTCATCTAATTTGAAAGGGTTGTCATCAAAGAAGGTCTCAAAGAAAAAGGGATAAATTAATGATTTTTCACCAACTTCTTCTGCTTCAAAAGTAGCATCATAGTTTATGACAAGGGGAACCTTATTGTTTGTTTTGTTTTCAATTTGTACTTCTGAAATGGTCGCATTTTTGCTATGCTTTTCTTTTTCATTCCTGTAGTCATTCTCATTTGTGTCTCCTAGTTCTTCTCTCTCTGATAATGCTAGATATCCAGTAAACTGTTCTGTAACCTTAGCGTTAAAAGAAGAAGAATCATCATCATCTACTTCAATTTTTAATCGTGCAATGTGTTTGTTTTCTATTTCAGAAATGACAGGAGACCAATAATTTGGGCCATTAAAATTGATGACACGACCCTTACCGTTGATGGTTTTGGGATTTGCTAGACCAAAGGGAAGTTCTTTTCTAGAAGCATCCAAAAAATAATTTTTATTGTCTATTACAACGGTAAGTGATAGGTAATCTAGGCTTGTAAAAAGGGGCTGTAATTCATCTGGAATAGTGTTATTTCTGCTACTACTCAAAAATATCTTCGGATTAAACCCTGCGAGCTTTAATCCATTATAGAGAGACAAGTTAATTTGAGTTTGGCTACCTTCGTTATTCTTGAAAGCTTTCTTAATGTCTTCTGGGTTTGTCCCTACATAGTTGTTCCAGTCATAATGATTTTGGAAATAATAGAAAATTGCTTTTGCTTTTTCAAGATCATTCTCAATCTCAAAAAGATCTTTGGGCATGTTTCTTTCAAAAAAAGTTAATTGATCTGTCTCGTCTTCGTACCAACTGCCAGCACTGAACATTTTGTCATATGCATGCCAAGTACTTTTCTTTTTTGTTTTTTTTCCATAAAAACTTATCTCTTCGGCTAATGCATAGTTTATTTTAAATACGTAGTTTTTTGAAGAAAGCATATACCTTTCGGTTTTAAAAGCAGGTACATCTCTCATTACATAAGTGTTACTTTCGCAATCAGCATAATCTTGATTAGGGATCCTAAAGCATTTTTCTAGAATTACCCCTTTTTTGTAAGCTAATCTATCAGATCCGTATATTTTTTTCAGGTAGCGATAATTAGAAGGGATGTCAGATCTATATTCAGAATAAAGCGTAGGTAATGTGTTTTGAAACAGCCAATCATCTACATTATAAATAAAAGGAGATTCAACCTCATAGGCGTATTCTAAAATACTACCATCTTTAACATTGGGAAATGCAAATTTTATTGCAATAGTATTTTCATCTTCATTTTCTGTAAAGATATCTTTATCTTCAACTTCGATTTTAGTAGCGCCATTATGTGTATATGCAACAAGAGAAACTATTTTTTCTTTAGAATCATTAAACTGATATAAGTTAATTTTTACCGTTTCATTTTCAAAATTCTTGGCATCAAACACTTTAGTTTTGTGATGGTATTTCTTTATTATTTTGACATATCCATTAATTACTTTGAAATAGTTATATCCTTGATCATAAAGAATAAGTCCTGGAGCTTCTGTGTCTTTTTCGTAGTTCTTCATTTCAAACTCAGACTCTGAGGGCGCACCTAAAATGGCAGGAAGGGATTTTTGCGCTGTCACTAGGGTAGGAAGAAAAAGTAAAAAAAGTAAAAATTTCATCTTAAAATAATTGTTTGTGTAAAAGTAAGGTAATTACATTATCATGTTTTCTGTTTCTGAAATTTTCTAAACACAAAAAACACAGCATATAATCCAAAGCCAAAACTAAGGGTTGTAAGCCAAGCAACAGGATGTTCAAATGGTGAAATAAAAGGGGTTATAATGTCTTTTAATAAGCCCATTGGGTTTTGTAAAATATCCCAGCTGTTCCAACGTAAAAATCGACCTAAATAAATACCAAAAGCACATAAAAAAGGAATGGACCATTTTAAGAAAACTAGTTTCCAAGGTTTCCAATTTTGCTGAAACATTGCTAGTATTTGTTGTAGTGAAACACAGTAAAAAAGCAAACCACTTAGAGCAAAAAATCCGATAAGTATTGCGTCAAAAAATTTGTTATAAGATTGGGCATGTGTTAAATGTATTAAGTCTGTTATAATGTATGGCGCATTAGGTAAAAACAATAACCATAATAGGGGTAAGCCATTTTTTACAAATCGTGATGTTTTTTTCGCCGTAAGAAAAGAGGAAATAAAATATGGTATCGCTGCCAAAAATAAATTCCACACCAAAAAAATAAGGAAGAAAGACTGTGTTATTTTTAGACGTATTGCTAAAAGAAACATACAACTCACTGTTGCAAAAAACAAAGTGAATAGGGTTTCAAAATGCTGAAATATATATGCTTTAATTAGTTTCATGTTTGTGAATTTTTTCGAGGATTACAACGAGTATTGCCCCTACGGTATAGGCAATCATATCTCTGTAATCAAAGGTGGTTCCTGTAATTGTTCTTAAAGTTGGGTTTGTTATGTTTAATATTTCAGTAATCTGAAACCATTGTAAAATCTCTATTAAAAAAGCGAAAAGTAGAACACTAATAATGGTAATTTTTTTAGATATTTTAGTTGTAAAGATTCTTACCAAATAATAGAGCAGCAGTATTACTAATACATCACCTACAACGTGACGTATGAACTCTGTGAAATAGAATTTTGCGATGGCAATTTCGGTTGCTAAAAGCAATAAGAAAGCTATGATGTTTCGTTTCATAATGTATTTTTTAATGCTTAACAGTAGCGGTTTTACGGGTTAGTTTGTATAGGCTTCTTTGTAGCCTAAATACGGCATTAGCGATTTCTGTAACAAGAATTAGGATGAATAGATTTACTGTTTTTTTCATGGTTTTTGTTTTAATAGTCTGTTTGAGCGGAGTCAATATCTTGTGGCGATTTTTAACTGCGACCAAACAGACAGTTTTAATTAAATATTATTAAAAAATGAAGGTTATTCATTTCCGCCCCAATCAATTTTTCTAGAGGCAAACATCACGATGGCAAGAATGATAAATAGACCAATACTTCCAGCTAATAAAGCATAGTTTTCTAGTTGGATAATGACATAGATAAAACCGTATAGTGATGCTAATGAAAAGGCTATAAGTGCCGGTAGTTTCCATCCTTTAAACATAAAACGGCTGTACACTGTAATTAATAGTAAGACGGCACTAGCTGCGGTGATATATGCTTTTAAGAAAGAACTATGCTCGCTAATAGAAATTAATAATGTGTAAAACATGACTAATGCTAGTCCTATCATTACATACTGAAAAGGATGAATGTACATTTTGCTACCTATCTGTATCATTAAGAAAACAAGCAAAGTAAGACCAATAACCAGAAAACCATACTTGGCTGTACGCTCGCTCTTTTGGTATTCGTTAACGGGAATTATTAGGTCTGCGCCAAAAGCAAAATTGGTTAAGTCTGGCAAAGCATGAAAAAACACCTGCTCAAATTGACGGTTAATTTGGTACACTTCCCACTGGGCATTAAACCCTTGAGCGGAGATAGATTTTCCTTCGTCCATAGGCGAGTAGTTACCGTTAAAACTAGGAGAATGCCAGTTTGAGCTCATGGCAACCTTTGTTTCTTTTCCGATAGGAATAAACTGTAGGCGCTCACTTCCGTTTATTTTAGCAGAAAAAGTAAAAGGCATTTCTTTTTTAGCCATAGTATCAAAATCTGGGATTACCACACTCTGTATGGTGTTTAGATAGTCTTTTGTAAATTTTGGGTTTAAAGGCAATGATGTGCCGTCAAGGTTGACAGCCATACTACTTTTTATCCCTTTTATGTTAGAAGTTTGTATGACCACACTTACTTTTTCCCATATAATGTTTTCTGGTTTTACATCTTGTTCTGATAAGTCTATCTTCGGAAATGTTCCAGAAACAGCCATGTCTGCTGTGTAAACTACAGATTTGTATATGGATCGATTGCTTTCTTTTGTTTTAACATCTGCTTTAATGTCTAATGTGTCTGGAAATACAAAAGCAGTTTTGATAATGGTTTCTGTATTTGTTTCATATTTTTTTGTCGCTTCATTAAATAACCTCGTTGTTTTGAATGTCTTGTACGGTATTTTTAAGATAGGGCCAGACAAGATGACATCATTACCCCATTTTTCATTAATTTCATGTATTACTTCAGACTGTCTTGCACCACGTTCGTAAATAAGATTTTTTACAAATTGAAGCGGTATGAGTAATACTAAAATTAACATTCCTACTACAAGCATTCTTGCAGTGATAGATGTTTTAAGCCAAGTCGAGAATTTTCCGTTTTTGTGTTCCATGTGAGTTAGTTTTAATAGTTAAATTGATGCGAATTCTATGATTATATAAAAGTAAAGTAGTGCGATAGGGATGTTAGCCAGTGTGACGCCAATTGATTTTAGACTTTCTGGGTAATCTTTGTTAAGGATGAGTAAGACAATGAGTGACAATAGAATAATACAATTGATTATTACCGCTGCGACAACAAAGTAGAATCCAATAATAGTTAACAAACTAAAATTATCTGTGACCATTTGTAAGATGAATAATAGTGTGCCTATGGCAAAAAATATAATCGCTGTGATTGCCGAAAATTTAAATGTTTTCATTTGTGGTTGCTTGTTGTTTCTACAAATTTACTAGCAGTGTAGGGGCTCTTTAGTACCTATTTAGTATTCGATATTACTAATCAATTAAGCGTTGTCATTTTTCTTAAAACCGTTTTGTAATGGTTGTTTAGTTCACTTTTAAAAAACGCTTAGAATTGAGAAGATTATTCTATAAAAAATGAGTGTTGTTTTTAATTGAAATAGTATTTTTATGAGTTAGATGTAGATGATTTGCTATTTGATTATGGAAAACAAAGAGGAATTAGTAACACAAGAAAAGACTATTCGAAAAAGCCTTGCTTTGGTCTTTATTCCAATTTTTATTGGAGTTATATTGATCTCAATACTTCAAGGCAATTCTGAAAGTTATCTTGAAAAAAAGTATATGAAAATCCGAAAGGATTCATACTCTGGAAAAATAACAAGTTTGTTAAATGACACTCAAGGTCGTACAAGGCCAATTCTTATTGGTAATAAATGGAGAAAAAAAGTGCCTTTTTTTATATATAAAAAGTTGACTTTAGGTGATTCTATATATAAGAAGACTGACTCTGATTTTGAGTATTATATCCTAAAATCAGCAAACGACACTATAAAAAGAGATATCAACTCGTTTTATCGAAAAAAATATTTTGATAAACTGAATGAAAAATAAAAGCACTTTCAATAACATTAATATCTAATACGAAGTTTTGTGTTTACTTTAAATTCTGTGTCTATTTACCTAGACTACCAAATTTTAAATTTGACGATTTTTATTAAAAAAGAGATCGCAACATTTAAAAACCGGGTTTGTGCATAATCCGAAAATAATCGCTAATTTACACGCTACAAGCCTTATGAAAATCTTTTAAAAATCAAACAAATGAAAACAATTTGGATGTTATTAATAGTCATTTCTCTTTTTGCAATAATCACTTTTGTTTATTGGAAACTTACGCATGATTATGCTGAAAAACAATACGGTAAAAAGTTGTTTAAACAATGGGGGGCGAGGACTTTTTATTGGACTGGTGCGTTATTTATAAGTGGCGCAATTACGGTATCTGTTATTTATCTTTTAAAAATAGGTAATGTTTTGGTTGTTTAAAGGTCAAAATCTAAGCCCTAAATGTATTCACTCCATTTTTAAGTTTCTTTGTGTTTTAGCTAAATAAAATGAACCCAGCAGAAGATTACATACTCCGACAGCCAGAACCTTTTAGAGCTATCTTACTTGAGGCGCAAGTGCTTATAGAGCAATCCTTACCCGCATGTGAGATGCTCTATAAATGGAGACTGCCTATTTTTTATAGTGCAGGTTGTCCCGTTTGTTATTTTAATGTGAATGCAAAAAAAGGCTATGTAGATGTCTGTTTTTGGGCACGCGAGGGTTTTGATGTTCACTTAGATGTGCTGGTTTCAGAAAACAGGAAGTTTGTAAAATCGCTCCGTTATTTTAAACCAGAAGATCTAGATGGAAAAGTTTTAATTGAATGCCTAGAAGAGGCTAATAGAACAAAGAAGAAGGGATATACGTCTTGATATTTGATGTTTGATTTTTTTTAAATAGTATATGGAACTACTGTGTTAATCGATTTTATATATATATTACTTTGAAAAAAAATACAATTGTTCAAAGTAATAGTTTTAGTATAGACGCTATTTTAGGTGCTAAATTGCATGTTGATGTTAAAATACAAAGGAATGGAAATAATAATATTGAAATTGATAATATTAGTTCATTCCTTTCTGGAAATACTGCTTTAAGAGATTGGACTCAAAATGAAAACCATTTAATTACTATAGATGAAGATAATAATCAACTAAGATTAAGACTAGAGGGGCAACTTGAATTTGGATTAACTATAAATGGTTATGGATTTAAATATGTACAAAATGCAAGAGTTTTATATGTGTTTGATTTAACTACTGGTATTTTATTAGGTGTACCTGAGTTTTATAAGGATTAATATTTTTTATATTATACAGCTATTACAATTTATATTTTAAAAGTAAAATACCTAGGTAGGTTTTGAAATATAGTTGTTTGTTGGTAATATTTATTAAAACTTATATTATTTTCCCCTTTCTTTACAATATAGAATGCTTAGTTATTTAAGTGTTAAATAATAAATAAAAACGAATAATATGTTAACTATAAACATTGCTCAAGAAAGTATTCAGCCAAAAAACGGATTTCAATGGGTAGATTTCCTACCTTCTTTGGCAATACTATTCTATTTTGCAATAATCGTTTTTGGTGTGATTTTCTTTTTTAGAATAATGAAATATTTAAAACTAAAAATAGAGTTATTGAAAGTTCAAATAGAAAACGAGAATACTAAAGGAAAAGAGAGATTATAACTTTATATCAAAAATATCTTTGTCATTTAAGGTTTTGCAATAAAATTAACGATTATTGACTTGGAAAGAAGAAGTGTGACCCCACTTAAGTTATTCTAATTAAGAAGGGTTGTTTTGATGCTGTTGAAGGGTGAATTTTATAATCTTTTAACCACCTTTCTAATTGCAACAAGATCTGTAAGCAATTTTTCAAGATTAGCAATGTCTAGCATATTAGCGCCATCACTTTTTGCGTTAGCAGGATCAAAATGTGTTTCTATAAAAAGTCCGTCAGCGCCAGTTACAATACCAGCTTTGGCAATGGTACTTATCATTTCTGGTCTTCCGCCAGTAACCCCAACGCTTTGATTAGGTTGTTGTAAACTATGAGTAACATCTAGCACAACAGGAGCGTATTGCTTCATGGTTGGGATGCCACGAAAATCTACTATCATATCTTGATAGCCAAACATAGTTCCTCGGTCTGTAATCCACGCTTTATCACTGCCCGCATCTTTTACTTTCTGAACGGCATGTTGCATCGCTTCAGGGCTCATAAACTGTCCCTTTTTTAAATTGACCACTTTTCCTGTTTTTGCTGCAGCCACCACAAGGTCTGTCTGGCGCACTAAAAAAGCAGGAATTTGTAAAACATCTACATATTGAGCTGCAATTGCTGCTTCTCCAGCTTCGTGAATATCTGTAACCGTAGGTACTTTAAAGGTTTCTGAAACTTTCTTTAAAATTTCTAATGCCTTTTGATCACCAATACCAGTAAAACTATCTATGCGACTACGGTTTGCTTTGCGGTAACTTCCTTTAAAAATAAAAGGAATCTCTAATTTGTCTGTAATAGAGACAATCTGTTCTGCAATACGCATGGCCATATCTTCTCCTTCGATAGCGCAAGGGCCTGCAAGTAGAAAAAAGTTGTCTGAAGTAGTGTGTTTTATGTTTGGTATTTGTGAAAGTGTCATAACTTTTTATTTAAGATTGTAAAGGTAGAATATTCTGATGTTATGTCTTTAAAAACAAAAAATAAAGATAAATCTAAAACCTTTACTATTTCAGAAGAAATAATCTCTTAAAAAAATGCGCTAATACATTAAAATACACTACTTTTGCGCCCTGTTAGAGGGGGTTATCATTTTTTTTAATTTCACCTACACAAAACACTATTAATTAAATGGTTACCCGTCTTCACGGGCATTAAGAATGAAAGTTATAAATATTGCAATTATTGCACACGTAGATCACGGTAAAACTACCTTGGTTGATAAAATTATGTATCACTGTCAATTATTTCGTGATAACGAAAACACAGGTGATTTAATCTTAGATAATAACGATCTTGAACGTGAGCGTGGTATTACCATTACGTCAAAAAACGTTTCGGTTATTTATAAAGACACAAAAATTAATATTATTGACACCCCTGGTCACGCCGATTTTGGTGGAGAGGTAGAGCGTGTATTAAACATGGCAGATGGTGTTTGTTTGTTAGTAGATGCCTTTGAGGGACCTATGCCACAAACACGTTTTGTACTTCAAAAAGCATTAGACTTAGGTCTTAAGCCTTGTGTTGTAATAAACAAAGTTGATAAAGAAAACTGTACACCAGAACTAGTTCACGAAAAAGTCTTTGACTTAATGTTTGAGCTTGGAGCAGAAGAGTGGCAGTTAGATTTCCCTACAGTTTATGGTTCTGCAAAGAACAACTGGATGAGTGATGACTGGGAAAAAGAAACTGAAAATGTAGAGCCACTTTTAGATATGGTTCTTGAGCATGTACCAACACCAAAATTTGATGAAGGTACTCCTCAGTTACTAATTACATCATTAGATTATTCTTCTTTTACAGGTCGTATTGCTATTGGTCGTTTAACTCGTGGAACTTTAAAAGAAGGAATGCGCGTTTCTCTAGTAAAAAGAGACGGAAGTATTGTAAAAACTAAAATCAAAGAAGTACACACTTTTGAAGGTTTAGGACGTAAAAAAGTAGAAGAAGTTCAAGCTGGAGATATTTGTGCTTTAGTAGGGCTAGAAGGTTTTGAGATTGGAGATACTGTTGCAGATATCGAAAATCCAGAAGGACTACAAACAATCGCAATTGACGAGCCTACAATGAGTATGTTGTTTACAATTAACGATTCACCTTTCTTTGGTAAAGATGGAAAGTTTGTAACATCTCGTCATATTAGAGAACGTCTTGAAAAAGAACTTGAGAAAAACTTAGCCTTACGTTTAGAAGAAACAGGAAGTGCCGATAAATTTTTAGTATTTGGTCGTGGTATCTTGCACTTATCTGTACTAATTGAAACTATGCGTCGTGAAGGGTATGAACTTCAAATAGGACAACCACAAGTAATCATTAAAGAAATTGATGGTGTTAAATGTGAGCCAGTAGAAGAGTTAACTATAGATTTACCAGAAAATGTTAGTGGTACAGCTGTAAACTTTGTAACCATCCGTAAAGGAGAAATGGTTTCTATGGAAGCTAAAGGAGACCGTATGGTTTGCGAATTTATAATCCCTTCTAGAGGTATTATTGGTTTACGTAATCAATTATTAACAGCTACGGCAGGTGAAGCAATAATGACACACCGTTTTCTTGAGTATCAGCCTTTAAGAGGTGGTATTCCAGAACGTCAAAATGGATCTTTAGTATCTATGGAAAATGGATCTGCGATCCCTTACTCTATTGATAAATTACAAGATAGAGGTCGTTTCTTTGTAAACCCTAATGAAGATATCTACGAAGGACAAGTAATTGGAGAGAACACACGTCAAGATGATATGGAAGTAAATATCACAAAGACTAAAAAACTTTCTAACGTACGTTCTAGTGGAGCAGATGACAAGGCAAAAATTGTCCCAGCTATCAAATTCTCTTTAGAAGAAGCTCTAGAATTTATACAAAAAGATGAGTACGTAGAAGTAACACCTAATCACTTACGTATCCGTAAAGTGTTTTTAAAGGCTGTAGACAGAAAGCGTAATAAAATCACATAATTTCCTCTTCGGAAATATTATAGGTTGAATAAAAACAAACTGCATTATACATTGCCCTAGGGTATTTGTATAATGCAGTTTTTTTTTGTTCAGATTACAGCTTGACATTAAAATCTCAACTTACGACAGTTGCCATTATTTCAATATCAACAACGTTGTTTTTTATTTTAAAGTAGCTACAAACTATTACTAATACATTTTCTGAAGTATTTTTAAGTTTAGATAATTTCAATTCTATTTAACTGTCTACAGTCTTGTAGCTTTTAAATAGCTTAATTTTCTACTGATAGTTCAGAAAGAGCTTTAATAGCATTCTCATTCTCTGGATTTAAAACTAAAGACTTTTTGTAGTATTGAATAGCCTGTTCTTTGTTACCCATACGCAATAGGCATTCAGCATAGCTGTCATAAGGGTTCCAAGATTCTGGATACATATCAATATTGAGTTTAAAAATTTTTAAAGCATCATTTTTTTGCTTTACGGTATTCAAATAATAATAGCCTAAACCGTTTATATATAGTTCAGAAATATCATAGTCTGGATTGTCTTTATCTTGTTTCTTTATTACCGCAATAATATCGTCGGCTGTTTTTCCTGTATATAAAAGTTTATTTAAAGTTTTGAATTCACTCGTAACTTTTTCAATGTCTGTATAAGGATTACCTAGTTCTTCATTTATTAATTTGAAGAGACTATGTGCATCTTTTTGTATAGCTTTTAGAGATCTAAAAGTGTCCATTTCACCTAAGTTTTTTACAAAATAAGATGAAACTATAATGAGAGCAATTTCCGAATAATTTTCTTCTATTTTTAAATCTTTATAGAGTTGCTTTGGCACCTTTTCTGTGCCGTCTAATGGAAAAAGATTGGGGTTATACCCTAAAGCTGTAGCTCTGCTTATCTCAGTTAAAAAATTTTCATAATTAATGTTGCTTGCCCTGTAGGACATGTCTTGATCATTTTTTAATTCAATAAGTTTATTCCTAATTTCTGTTGGTATTAATTTAATATCACCTGTTGATTGCAGGGTTTCTATAGTGTTTGTATTAAAATTAGTGTATGCAGTTGTAGTATATTCAAGAATTTTAGAGCTTGTAATAATCGCTTCAGGACTCTCTTGAGCGGGTAAGTTTTTTATAAACTCGTTGTATGTTTCTATATAATCTGTTTCTAAAGCATATAAATCATAATGAATACGGTTGTAGTCCTTAGCCAAGTCCGTTAATATTTGATGGTAATAATTATTTAAAATATTATTACTCTTTCTATTTTCATTCCAATTATTTATTTGAAGTGCAAAAACAATTCCGATGACAACAAGTATTATTTCTCCAATAGCATATTTAAGATATTTCCCTGTTTTACCATCTGAAATTAAATTTTGTCTAATTTTTCTAAAGAATTTTATCATTGGTTAGCGGTTTGTGGTAATGAAGCACACCGTGTTTGTATCTGGTTTGTTACGTGTTTAAGCAACTAATTTAACAAATAAATACCGAATAGAAATCTATGAGTCTCGATAGCTATTGTGATTGGTATTAGGCTAGAATCCAGCAATAAATTAAATAGGATGTTACCACACGTTTTTATTTTTTATTTCGAATTTATATGGATTTTCACTATCATAAATTCCGTTGTGATAAATTAAAAATTCGGCACCATTTTCGTTAAATTCAACCGTTTCTATTTTATCTATACCTATTAAACATAAATCTGTTCTTGTTAATATTCTTTTTCTAAATATTCCAAATACCGATTTAGTAATTGAAACTCTTTCTCCACAGTTAAAAAACCCACTTTTAGAGACTTCTATATTATAAGTTTCGTTAACTTTATATTCATCGTTTACCTGTTCTAATATGAAAAGTAAAAAGGTAAAAGAAATTAATGGTATTAAAAGAAATAGTGTTAATAGTTTTGTTCTGTTGTTTTTTATGAAACTAAAAAATAATAGAGTAAATACTATAAATGCCAATTCAAAAAATGAATTCGTATAAATTCCTTTTAGTCGGTACCCATGATATAAAAAGATTACGATTACGAGAAGAATAATTGAGCTAACGATTAAAGCTCTTTTAATTATTTTTTCAAATTTGGGGAATTCTGTTTTGGTTAAGTAAGGAATACAATTCAGTCCAATTATAATTGTAAAAAATATTATTATTACGGTCATTTCTCAAATGTGTGGTAATGCGTATGTATATGGTTTGTTAAGCATCTAATTTAGCAAATACAAACCGAATAGAAAATCTATTAGTCTCGATAGCTATGGTAATTGGTACGAAGGCTAAAATTAGCAATAGATTATATACAGTGTTGTATTTTTAATATCTAACTTTTATTTCAGTTCCATTTTTCATTTTAAAGATTGATTTCAATATTCTGATTAGTTCTTTATGCATAAATTCAATTTCATTTTTTGTTTCAGATTTATACCATTTTGAGTAATTAGGTGAAACATTTCCTTCATTATCTTTTTCATTTGGTTTTGAAAACTCAAGATTTAAAATTTCCTCAATTTTAATTTCAGAGTATTTTTTATTTTCATTAAGAAATTCATTACTCACAATTTCTGCATAAAATTCCTTAGTCTCAATAAAACCTTTGTATTGTATATAATAAGAATCAAATTCAATAATTAAATATTCTAAATTCGGATTTTTCGATACTATTTCTGTGAAATCTTTCTCAAATTTTTTCTTTTCAGTTTCCCATTTATAAGTTTTTGTTTTTTCAAACTTTCTCTTTTTAAGTAATGCTAAAATTCCGATTGTAACTATAAAAACTCCAATTATTAATTTCATTTTCTGTTCGTTTTTTACAATAGACGCAACTAGTGTTGATTAACTCTAAACCGCAATTGTTTTTATACGGCTTAAGTTTTATTTCTATTAAAACACTTATTTTTAGTTATTTAATACCAGAATCTAGTTCTTTTACAAATCAATCTATATGAATAAATATAAAGAAACTTTTGGAGTTGTGATTAGTAAAGATGTATAAAATAATTTTATAAAATACCGTACTGCCACACAGAATAAAATGCACGGAGAGGTAGTATTGAGTATACCATCAAAGTTTACCTATAGTGCTCTGAGAAGAAACAAGAATCACAAATGTGAATCTCTGAGCCTAGAATAATAATGTCTCAAAATGAATGAAGAAAAGAGTTGTTTTTCACTTCAATTCTTTGTTATGCGTAGGTTTTTCATTCCGATTGTTTATTTCTCCAATATATAGTTCAATAATGGGTCATTGCCTTTTAGGATATCAAATAGTTGTAATTTAATTTCTTTATCTGGAATAATGCCTTTTTCTAATTCTAATTTAGGGACATTAACAGATTCTCTCTCTGTACCTATTTGCAAACCAAGCTTTGTATTTTTTAGTGCTGCTGTTCCTCTCCCTGGATGCGTACTGTAAGTGCCTCCTGTTTCTTCTCCAATTATGGTTGCTAACTTATTATGCTTTACAACAGCTAACATTTGTGCTGTTGCAGAAGCACAGCGACCATCTGTTAGCATATAAGTATTAGCATAACTAATATTGTTTGTTGTTGTTGGCATTACGTTTGTTATTCTATTTCGCCTTTTGTTTAATTCATTATCTTCATAAAAATTAATTTCTTTATCAATTATATATGATAAAATATGCTTAGCGCATTCTGGGTTTCCGCCTCTATTTCCTCTTAAATCAAAAGCCACTTTAGGTATGTTTTCATCTTTTATTTGTTTCATAAAAGAATCTATCTTTTCTTTAAAAAAATCAATATTTTCTCGACCTCTAGGAAAGTAGCTAAAGTTCTTAATCTTTATGATCGCAGTTTTACTTTCTTTATTAATCTCTATACCTAATCTTGGAGTGTTATTTATTTCTACTTTGTAATTTGGGGCAGGTTCATCAATAAGAAATGCTGTTGTTATTATTTTTTTAGAATTATTAGGTTTAAATTTTATTTTGTATTCAGAATCAAAACCAAAATAACTGTGGTAGTAATACAGAAAGTTTACATTTAAATCTCCTCTATAAAAACTTTGATTATAAGCATCAGCAGAAATAGTTGATTTTAAAGTTTGTAAGATTTCACTTGATGGGATACCGTTAATTTCTAATATTTCCGAACCAGCATTCATTTCCATATTTTCTACACAATTGTTTATTGCATACATTTTTTCGTTTTCAAACCATACCATTAATGGTAGCCAATATTTTTGAGGTGTTCTAAAAAAGCGGGTATCTACTATACGTGTATGTAAACAGCCTAAACTTGCAACTATTGGAGATGTTACTCGATAAAATTCGGTAATAGTCATAGAATCTCTTAATTTATCTCGTTGACTATTTACAAGCTTTTCGTAAGAATCTCTCCCAATAAATTCAAACTGTGATGGATGTTCTTTTAATGTTTCTAGTAATTGATTAAAATCTGCAACTAACTTGTTTTTTTCAATCTGTCTGTTGAATTTTTTAATAATGGAGTCCTTAACCTTTTTATTTGGTTTTGTATGGTATAACTCGGTTTTTAAAAGTTGTACAGGATTATCTTGATTGTAAATGTATTTTACGCTTGTAACTCCATTCCTTATCTGTATTTTGTTACCTATGTCATAATTACTTCTTTCAATTAAGTTACCAATACTATCAAACTTGTATTTTGAATACGCATCGTTACTTCTTTTATCAACTTGATAGTTTCCATCTAAACCCACTGTGGCATATTTTAAACAATTTCCATTTTTGTCATAGGTCGCAAAGCCACCAGCTGTACCAAGAAACGAACCAACTTCGGGTTCATTTTCTGCATTGAAAAACTTAAAATTAATGAGGTTATTATTTTTGTCATACGTAGCTTTATCTATGGCTATTCCAGTTTCATCATTTATTAATTTCAACTCATGATCTACATTATTCATAGAAAGTAATAAACCTTTATCGTTGAATTTGTATAACACGTTATAAAATTTATAATAAGGTCGCATCGTTACATTTGCACCTTTTACATCTTTTCTAGTCTCTAATACAGCATTATTATTAATGTGTTTCCAAGTATATTCAGAAACATTCCAGCTATTATTTATAGGTTCATCATTTTTGTCATAAAATTTTAAACCAACTCTTTTTCCTTTTTTATTATAGGAATACACTTCCTTAAATACTCCCATTCCATTCGTTGTTGGTTTATTATCCACGTCAAAAAATAAACGTGTTTCAGTATTTTCGTCATATATTATTTGAGTCTTAGACGCCAATGCTCTTTTACCATCGAGAATACCGCTTCTATTTAACTCGATAAGGTTTTGATTGTATTTGTATTCAACTAATATTAATCTATTTATTGAATCATAATCCAATTTAAAATAATTTACATTTAGAACTTCCTTTTCTGTTAGTGGTATTCTTCCTTTTGTTTCAGAAAATGGCGTTTCACGAAAAACGAGATGTTTAAAGTATTTTGTTGTTTGAGCTTCTGTAAACAAGCTACACGATAAAAAAACTATAATTAAAAGGAAATACTTCATATAACGGAATATTAAGTGAATAACAAATATAACTAAATACTTAGTTTAAACTAAACACTTAGTTGTTTTTTATAGTTGTTATCTGTTAATCCTCTGTTTAAGACAGTGTTTTTGCTTTATTTCCTTTTCTTATTTTAAAATTATGTAGCCTTTATTCAGGACGGGTCATAATGTTGGGTTACGGTATTGTATATGGTTTGTTTTGTGGTTTAAGCATCTAATTTAGCAAATACAAACCGAATAGAAAATCCGCGAGTCCCGATAGCTATCGGGATTCGTAAGTAGGCAAGAACTATCAATGAATTATACACGGCTTAAGTTAGCATTTTAATAAAAACACTATATTTAATTTATAATCAGAAAGAACAAAAGAGAGGAATAAGGTTAATATACACGCAGAAGCTTAAGACTTCGTCAACATTGAAAACCCCCTCTCTTTTACTACACAGATTTCGTACAGTTCTATGAGGCTATTAGACCTCGATTTTAGCCTGTACTGAGCGTAGTCGAAGTGTTGAAACTCGCGTAGTGGTCCTTTCAAAAATCATTTTCTTATATGAATAAAGATATAAAATATTTTGGAATAGATATTAGTCATTTAGTTTTTGATGTTACTGATTCTGAAGGGAATTATTACCAGTTTAAAAACACTATTTCGGGCTTTAAAAAGCTTGTAAAATTGTTAGATGTTAATAGTCATTGCGTGATGGAAGCTACAGGTTATTATCACTATCAGTTGGCCTATTATTTATTAGAGTCTGGGATAAAGGTTTCTGTAGAAAATCCATTAGCAGTTAAGCGCTTTATCCAAATGAAGCTGTCAAAAATTAAGACCGATAAAAGTGACTCTAAACTGATTTGCGCATATGCAAAACAAGTAGAATTAAAGCTTTGGAAAGGTAACTCAAAACATCAAACAGAGTGTCTTCAAATGACCAGACTCCTTTCTGTGTATACAAAACAGAGCACAATGCTAAAAAACAAAATACATGGTGAAGCTGTTTTAGGAAATCCAAGTAAAGTAGTAGTGAGTTCTCTAAACCGCAGTTTAAAACAAGTACAAAAAGAATTAAAAATCTTGGAAGATAAACTTTTGATATTGGTTAAAGAGGTACATCAAGATCTGTTGACCCGTGTGAAAACGATACCTGGAATTGGAGCGAAAACTTCCCTAATGCTAGTGGTTCTTACTGATGGATTTGAGCGCTTTACAAGCGGCAGTGAATTGTGTAGTTATGCTGGATTAACTCCTGTGATTCGCAAGAGTGGAAGCAGTGTAAATGGACGTAGTCGAATCAGTAAAATAGGAAATCAAAAGCTTCGAAATTTATTGTTTATGTGCAGTTTTAATGCTTGTAAATACAACCAAGCTTGCAAGGCACTTTATGATAGATTAGTGGCCAAAGGGAAGAGTAAAAAACTAGCCTTAATTGCTGTCTGTAATAAACTCTTAAAACAGGCTTTTGCTATTGCAAAATCAGGACTAACCTATGATAATAATTATAGAAGTACTTTAGTGAAAAATTAATGCCTTTTTACTTGTTTTTTACCACAGTACTTTGTTGGCAACAGTATTTTATTTATTCGCAATCTCAATTGCTTTCTCCAAAATTTCATCACGACCTTGCCTCAATCCGTTTATTGTTGGTGTTATTTCTACATCGATTTTAACACCTTTTCTTTGCGATTCAGTTCCGTCTGGATACATTATACCATAACCTGAAAATCTTGTTGTATAACCTCCTAAATATTCAATAGCAATATTCCTACCGTCTGCACCAGCAGTTTGATTTCCAATGGTTATAATGTTGTCTGCTGTCTGAAAAGCCATAGCCGTAAATTCTGATAAGCTTAAAGAATTATCATTTACGAGAAGAATGAATTTTCCTTTGAAAGCTTTTCGGCTACTACCTGTTTTTGCACTTTTATCAAAAACAAATCTTCCTGGATAAGAAATATCAGGATTGTATTTCAAAGCAAAAACTTTGTCTTCGGTATTAAAATATCGAGTAAACATTTTATACTTTAATTCTGGATATGCTCGAAGGTCAATAATAATTGACTTCTTTGTACTAAACGTCTCAAATATTTCTTCAAATTGTTTTGGTGTAAATTTAGAGGCCATATTTATATATCCTATAGATTCAGTAATAGATTTTGATTTTAATCTGCGTTTATTTTTTATATATCCAAAATAATTAAAATTGTACAGTTTTGTAGAAATATTTTGGATTTCACCATCCCGCATTATAGTTAGATGCATAGAGTCTAATGTATCCCTGAAAATTGTACTATAAGACTTATTTGTTTTAAAGTTAAGATTAGAGCCTGAAACATATTTCAATGTGTTTTTCAATTCTGATTCAATATTTTTGTCATTAATTTTTACAATGATATCACCACTTTTTAAATCATTAATTTCTGCAAGAGAGTCATTGAAGATTTCAGAGACGACAGCTTGGTTTTCTACATTTGATATATTTACTGGAAGGAATTTATATTTTGATGAATCGTTAAAACTTATCCAAGCGTGTGAATCGTCTAAATTTGCGATAAGTTCTTTAAGAACTGCCTGATATTCGTCCTTATTTTTAACATTTCTAATTTTATCAATCATTTCACTCAACACAAAATCCCAATCTTGGTCAGTAAGATATTTATATGGATAAAAATATTCTATTATGTTCCAGTATTTAAAAAGTCCCAATAATCGATATTCTTCTTTTGGAAATTCAAAATCTTTGTAAGTAGGTTCGTTTATTATTTTTATATTTCCTATTGGTTCGGTTGTGACATAAAAATTTTCTCTTTGATTTCTGTTCTTCTCAATAAATTTGAGTTTTGATGAAAGTTCATTGCTAAAAAGCGTTGTGTCTTGTGTCCAAGACAAATCAAAATTTTTGTCAAAATATTCTTCTTCAGAATTACATTTTTTACAATTTTCAATTTTTCCCAAACTCTCAATCCAATTGATATAAACTTGTGATAGCGATTCCTTATCTGTTTCCTTTAAAACCTTTGGAAGTATCTTAATAAACTCTTTATCCCAATCAAATTTTCCTTTTCCAACTTCTGGATGATAATATTTGAGGAATCCATAAATTTTCCCAAGTGAAGTTAATTTTTCAGTTTCGGAAATGGCCTGTTGAGCAGTTAGAAAATTATAGCTGAAAAAGATTAAAATTATAAGCAGGATTGTTTTTTTCATATTGTTGCCAACGTTAGGGGATATGACCCGTACCGAGTCAAGACCTTTGATAAAGATACTACAATTAAAAGAATTGTAATATCTTTCAATAGAATGCCGTAAGAGGTATGGGTTATATCCTCCTGTTGTGTTTAGTTACTATAGCAATCTTCTCTGCTCAATCTTTTACTGCTATGGTAACGTAGTTGTGATGATTCCACATACAGCTGATAATACATAAACCCAGGATGATCAGAAGCTATTTTTTTTATATGGGTATAAACAAAGTCGCTTATGAGCTATTTCAGAAACATAAATCGCAGATATAGAGCTAGCTACCTTGACATTCTCATTTTTTTTCGCTAGCTTTACCAAGTCTTTTGTACGTTACCAACGTTTGAAAATACATTTTCACGATGCCAATCGCACAAGACTTGAGCACTTAAAAGTGCCTATATCTCCTCATTATTCAAACTCTGAAATACATCCATTCCTTAGAAGCATCACAATTAAATACAACACGTTATAAGTGATTATTATTGTTGTTATACTACTATAATATGCTATAAGCAGCACTTTATGAATGTTTTTACGTAAAGTTACAATAATAATAGGATGCAAACAAAACAATAAAAAAGGTGTACTGCATTGCTATACACCTTTTTTATGAAGTGTTTATTATATTAAAATTTATGCATAATATTTTTTCTTCAACCAAAAAGAAATCCTAACCAATAAGATCAAGGCTGGAACCTCTACTAATGGTCCAATAACGCCTGCGAAGGCTTGTCCAGAATTTAATCCAAAAACAGCGATTGCTACAGCGATTGCTAGTTCAAAATTATTACCTGTTGCCGTAAAAGCGACAGATGCAGTTTTATCATAACTAGCTCCCATTGCTTTAGTGGTGAAAAATGAGATAAAAAACATGAATACAAAATAGATAAGCAAGGGTACGGCTATTATAAGTACATCCATGGGTATCTGGACAATCAATTCTCCTTTTAGTGAAAACATAATGATAATTGTAAAGAGTAATGCGATTAGAGTTAAAGGGGATATCGCAGGTATAAATTTTTGATTATACCAGGTTTCTCCTTTGAGTTTTACAAATATTAAACGGCTTAAAATTCCCATTAAAAATGGAATTCCTAGATAAATGGCAACACTTTCTGCAATGGTCGTTATTGAGATATCAACTATGGCACCTTCAAAACCAAAATAGGGCGGGAGTACAGTTATAAAAAGCCAAGCATAAAAACTATAAGCAAACACTTGAAAAATACTGTTTATAGCTACCAATCCTGCACCATATTCGCTACTACCATCTGCTAGGTCATTCCAGACAAGAACCATTGCAATACAACGAGCGAGGCCTATTAAAATAAGTCCAACCATATACTCTGGATAATCCCTTAAAAAAATGATGGCTAAAAAAAACATCAATACAGGACCTACAATCCAGTTTAAAATAATAGAAATAGATAGCACTTTTGTGTTTCTAAAAACCTTGGGTAATAAAGCGTAATTCACTTTTGCTAAAGGAGGATACATCATTAATATTAATCCAATTGCTATGGGTATATTAGTTGCTCCGCTGCTAAAAGAATTTATAATATCTGGAAAAGTTGGTATAAAATAACCGAGAGCCACACCTATAGCCATAGCTATAAATATCCATAAAGTGAGGTTTTTATTTAGAAAGCTTAATTTTTTGATTGCCATTTTTTAAAAATTTATTTGTGAGAATATGTAAAATAATTCGGTTGCTATTTGTTGGCTTCTTTCGCTATATTTTTGGGCCTGCTGCGGTGTATTATCAAAAGCTTTTGGATCTTCAAAAGTTATTGGAATGCGTTTTTCGGCACCAGGAACAAAGGGACAAGCTTCATTTGCAGCATCACATGTCATCACGGCAGCAAAATCATCATTAGGATTAAAAGCATTTTCAAGTGTTTTGGAAAATCCAATAATTGGATGTTCATTTGCTGCATATTTTATGCTATACACTGGGTTTGTTCCTTCAGAAATTTGATTGATTTGAAACCCAGCGCTACTCAAGGTTTCTGCAATCATCGGAAAAAGCGCTGTGCGTTCTGTCCCTGCAGAATAACAGAACACATTTTTAAGGCCAAAATAACCTGCCATTGTTTGTGCCCAAATTTGTGATAAATGACTTCTGCGCGAATTATGTGTACAAATAAAATTAACTCTCACATCTTGTTTGTGGGTTACTTTTTGCTGTATATAGTCTAGCAACGGTTGTAATATGATCTTTCTTTCTGCAGAAATACTCTGGACGTTTAATCCTGATATTAATTTTTCTAATTCGGGTAATACCTTTGTTTTAGTAGTGTGCATGTAATTTTTGTTTTTTTAGAAATCTTGATTAGCAGCAATCTTTTGTTGTAGACACATCTTGATTTAAAAACAGATGCATTGTTGCTTTCATTTTAGTCCAGTTTTCTGGGTGAATACAATAGCATACACTTGTTCCTTCTACATTTCCTTTTATTAAACCTAAGTTTTTTAGTTCTTTTAAGTGTTGGGAGATGGTTGGTTGTGCTAGACCTATCTCATTAACAAGGTCGCCACAGTAACAGGCGTCTATTTTAAAAAGTTGTTCTAAAATGGCAACTCTTGCCGGGTGTCCAAACACTTTTGCGTATAAAGCAATCTCGTTTTGAAGGTTTGTAAACATTTCGGTTTTTGCTAATCCCATAGTTATTTATTGTTTAATTGCAATGTTACGATTAATGGATGAATGCTCAAAACTTTATGAAATAGTTTAATGATAAGTTAACGCATAAAAAAAGAGAGCCACTAAAACTAGTGGCTCTCTTTTTTATTTATTTTAAGATGTTTTAATATACGGGTTGGTATCCTTTTGCAATTAACCCATCTACTGTTCCTTTGTATAGGTCACGGCTCCAGTATTCTGAAATTTGAGCAATATCTTTTTCTAGTTTTGAACGTACTTCAAACATTTTTTGACCCGTAACGCTTTCGTGAAAATTGGCAAGTTCTTTATTTTGTTCTTTTGTTAGTTTTGTTGGGTCTTGAACAATCTGTTGTCCTGTTCCAGAGCTGTAAAAGTCAATGAGCGTATTAATGTCAGCTTTATCAAAGTTGTCACGATATGCAGAAGCTAGCATACTCACTACTTGATTGATAGCCATTGTTTTTTTAGACTTAAGCTCTGACCATACTTCTGTAGGTACTTTTGCGTCTTTAAATTGTTGTTCTAGTACATCAAACATTTGGTCATACGCACTTTCATATTGTGCCTGTGTGCCATTAATAGTGAGGTATTTAATTATGCTTTCTTGCCTTGATAGTTCTTGACCTATCATACTAAAACAAAACAGAGAGAATACCGTTAATAATAAAGATTTGATTTTCATTACGATTTATTAAATATTAGATTTGCTAAAGTACAAAAAACATACCAATGACTCATTTTTTTAAAATTTCCGCAGTGATTATCTTAACAGTGGTATCTGTAGTATCTTGTAAAAGTACTGATGACGAAGGTGCAGCTATGGATTTAAAGGCTGAAAATAGAAAAAGTTTAGGGGCATCTTCAGAAGATATTTTATCTGCAGATAATTATTCTAAATTACGCATAGAGTTTTTGTTTTCTGAAACAACAAAGCCAACTATTGAGTCTAAGCTTTTAATACAAGATTTTGTTTATGATAGAGCTAATAAGCCAGGCGGTGTGCATATTATTGAAACTCTAATCCCAGCACCTACCAACGAAACTTTTTCGTTAGATGATATTAGAGAAATTGAAGATGAGTACAGAACCCAATACACAGAGGAAGATGATATTGCGGTGTCTGTTTATTTTGCAAATGGCCATTCAGAAAATGATACAGAGACTTCGGTTACGCTAGGGAGTGCTTATCAAAATACTTCTATAGTGGTTTATAGCGATACTTTACAAGAGTTTATAAACGGTACAGGCGATGTGTCTCTCGCAGATCTTGAGGTGCTTACAACAACGCATGAATTTGGTCATCTGTTTGGTTTAGTTAATATATCTGATGATGATATCCATACTGAAGGTCACGAAGATACCGAGCATAGTAAACACTGTGTTGTTGAAGATTGTTTAATGTATTACGCTAGTTCTGCGACTAGAGCAGCTATAAAAACAAGATTTGAAAATAGAGGGGTAGAAAGTATACCAGAACTAGATGCACTATGCTTAGCAGATTTGGTAGCAAAAGGAGGTAAATAATTAGTGTTTGCTGTATACAAGTTCGCCATTAATAAAAGTAGCCATTACTTTAGTTTTAGGTATTGAGTCTGCATGAATTTTCATTATATCACGATCTAAAATTGTAAAGTCTGCAAGTTTTCCTTGCTCAATACTACCTTTTTCTTTTTCTTCAAAGCCAGCGTAGGCTGCCCAAATAGTCATTCCTTTTAAGGTTTGTTCACGAGATAAAGCTTCTTCCATTCTGTATCCATCTTCAGGATATTTATTTAAATCTTTACGTGCTACAGCGGCATAAAATGTATGCATTGGGTTTACTTTTTCTACAGGAAAATCGGTGCCTAAGGCTACAATTTCTGCTTTGTCTAAAAGTGTTTTGTAGGCATATGCCCCTTTAATACGTTTGCTTCCCACACGATCTTCTGCCCAATACATATCACTTGTAGCATGTGTTGGTTGGATGGATGGGATTATATTTTTAGAAAATGCCTCAAAATCTTTTGTATCTATTATTTGAGCGTGTTCTATTCTCCATCGCATATTTTTTGTGGTATCTATCGATTCTTTATAAGCATTAATTACGGCAACGTTTGCAGAGTCTCCTATGGCATGTGTGTTCATTTGGTATCCTGCTGCTGCAATTTTTTTAGCCAAATTTTTAAGATCTTCTTGTGGTGTTATCATTGCTCCAAAATGATGGTCTTGATCACTGTAAGGCTGTTTTAAGGCAGCGCCTCTAGAACCTAGGGCGCCATCTGCATATACTTTTACAGATCTAACATTAAGCCTGTCTGTTTTTATAATTCCATTAGTTAAGTAGTAGTCTAGATTTTCAGGACTATTACTAATCATCGCATAGACACGCATTTTTAAGCTGTCTTTTTGTTGCATATGGTCTATAACATCTATTACATTTTTGTTTAAACCAGCATCGTGTATTGTGGTAAGCCCTAAAGAGAGGCAAGCAGCTTCTGCGTCTAGTAGTGCATTTTTTATACTTGTTATAGTTTCTTCAGGATAAGAGGCAAACACAAGCTCCATAGGGCTGTCTATTAATAAACCTGTGAGTTTTGGATTTCTACGCTCAGTTTGGTCAAGTGTAACAATACCTCCAAGCATTTTTGTTTTAGTCGTAATTCCTGCTAGTTCTAGCGCTTTTGCATTAGCAATCATGGCGTGCCCATCTATTCTGGATAATGCCACAGGAGTATCTGGAAAAAGTGAGTCTAGCAATGTTTTATTCGGAAATTCTTTTACCTCCCAGTCATTTTGATCCCAACCTCTCCCTCTTATGTATGCTACATTTTTTTCTTTCTGAAATGCCACAACTCTTTCTATGACCTCTTCAAAACTTTTAGTTCCTCTAAGGTTTACTTGCTGCATACTTATCCCTAGGTTGTATAAATGTGCATGTGCATCAATGAGACCGGGTAATACGGTTTGCCCTTTAGCATCATAGACATCAGTAAAATTGTATTTAAGTTCTAGTTCTGGCTTTTTGCCTGTCTCTAAAATTTTTCCATCTTTTACAGCAATAGCATTGGTGACGTCAAAATCGGTATTTACAGTATAGATTGTTCCGTTTTTAATGAGCAAGTCTGCGTCAATCTTTTCTGGAGCACATGAAAAAAGACTAGCAATACATAGAAAGGATAGTAGATGGCGCATAAGGGTAAGTTTTAAGTAAAAATAAACAAAGCATCTCAATAATGAGATGCTTTAATAACTTTACGTTTGCTAAACCTTTTTAAGATTTAACACGTCGTAATTTTGAGATCCACTTATGGATTATACTGCCTATAATGTATAGTGAACAAAGTATCGTAAAAATAATAGCAGTCATCATTAATAGCTCAAAGACATTCATTTCTTCTTTTTGAACGCCTAGGTCAAGATCAAACACGTGCTCTAAAATTGCCAATACAATTGAAACTACGGCAATAATTGTAACATTATTTATATGACTAAATCGCATGTATTACCAGTCAAATTTATAAGTTGCTCCTCCTAATACTTGAATGCCTTGTACTGGATAGTCTAACCATTTTTCATAATTTTTGGCTAATAGATTACTTCCTTTAGCAAAAACATTTAAACGGTCACTAATGCGGTAACCTAAATTTGCATTAAGATCTAAATAGCTATCAAGTGTTGTTTTCTCTGGAGCGTATATGTCATTAAAATAAGAAACTAGTGCTTCACGCTCGCCAACAAAAAAGATAGAACCTCCTCCGTATAATTTTTCTGTAATATTAAATCGTGTAAAAAGTGTCGCGTCTATTTTGGGTAAATTCCAGGCTTCTACTTGTGACTCTAGTGTATACGAGTTAAAATTAACTTGCCCACCAATCGCAAAGTTTTCTGAAACTTCTACTTGTAATTCTCCAAATATATTTAAGGTTTTTATATCATCATAAATGGCGCTAAATGAGTTGGCTTGCTGATAAGGTTGATCCACAAAATACAAATTGTCAATTGCGTTTCTTGTAAATAATACTTGGTCATTTGTATTGCTGTATGAACCTCTTAGGTTATAGGCGATGACGCTAGAAAGTTTACCTTTTACACCTCCAAAACCTTCGTATAGTTTACTAGAAGGTTTTATCTGTTGTGTTGGCGAAATAAATGGATTGTCATTTTTTAACTGGTAATAGGTGTTTTGTTCTAATCCTCCTTCTGCACCTGCATAAACAACTAATAATTCGTCTAGTAAGTTGTAAGAGGCGTTAATGTTAGGATATATATTAAAATTAGTTTCACTAGCATTTGTGTCTAATGATACATAACCAGTTACCCCAATATTTGCAGTAAGGTCATTATCTGAATACACAAGAGAAGGAGAGAGGCCAGCGTTTAAAAAGCTATATTTTATCTCATCTGTACTTGATATTCCTTGTTCAAACCTACCACTCAAATAATCGATATCTGCTAGCACCTTAAAATTTAAGTCTGATACTGGAAAAGAAAATTCTGGCTGCGCTCTAAAATTAATTTCAGAAGTAGAAAAGGCATCTCCTGTATATCTTAAAGTGGCAGTGGCTTTCTTAAAATAACTGTCGTCAAAAGCAATGTTTCCTCCTGCATATGCGCTCAAATACGATTGGTTTACATCTTCAGGAAAACTATATGAGATGGCTTCGGCCATTTCGTTAAAGTGAGAGCCGTACCAGTTGTAAATTTGATGTTCTACACCTGCTTCAATTCCATAACTCATATCGCGTTGACGATTGTAATAATTACCATCAAGGCGTGTGTCATAATATTTGTTGTCTATGGCAAGACCATCAATACCACGTTGCGATGAGTTGTGTCTTAAATAGACACCTGCATTTTCTGTTCTGCTTATTTCAAAATTACTAAAAAGCTCTGCTAAAATCGTGGTGTTGTTTCCAAAGCCTAAAGTGGCATAATTGTCCCAAGATTTAGGTGCTTTTATTTTTTTTATCCCAGAAGCTTTACTTTTTGCAGGTGTAAAAGTAGAGGCTACAGGAACAGAGAATATTTGATAGCGTACCGGTTTTTTTGCGGTATTAGCATCATCATTTAAAACAGGAGTTTGTTTTACCTTAAAAGCATCACTAATAGTAGGCGTGTATGGTTTAACTACGTTTACTACTTCGGTGCCCAAGTCTTGTTCTTCTTCTTGAGCGATTGCCTGCGGCGAAAATGTGATGCAGCCAAGCCCAGCTAATGTTAAGATGAGCTTGCTTTGTGATTGTATTGTATTTGCTATGGATTGAAACATAGAGTATAATTTACTTATTTGTTAGTTTGACTTCTGTAAGTAAAGTTTAGACACATTTCTATATTTTAGAGTGGTGTTTTTTATGGCGAATTTTTTAATTTCCGCCTGTTTCTACAGAAGAATTGGTTTTTGCTTCGTTGGCTTTTATAGTTGCAAGTTCTTGTTGTGCTTCTTCAACTACATCTGGAAAATCTGTAAAGTTTGTAATCACACTTTCTAAAATGTATGTCGCTTGATAGGCATCATTTAAACCATAGAAATTTTTTGCCATAACTACTAAGCCTTTAGCACCATAAAATTTATAGCCAGAATATTCGCTTGCTAATTTTTGTACGACAAGATTAGAAGCCTCAAATTGTGCTTCTTTATTTTTAAAGTAGGCATCATAAAAAAGCGCTTCTGCAGCGAGTTGTCCTGTTGCTATTTTTGCTACTTCTGCGTAGGCTATTTCAGCCTTAGCTTCATCATTGGTTTTTATAGCAGAACGGGCAACAATAATCTGGGCGTCTGTCTTTATTGGAATATCTATTTTACTATTACCTAATACTTTTTCTGCGTATGTTACAGCTTCGCTATATTGTTCTAGTTCATAACTAGCTTTCATAATGTTGGTTTGTGCAAAAATTATATTTTGAGGAAAGTCAGCTTCAGCTTCTAAACGCTTTAAGTAGGTTTTTGCTTCTGCGTAGTTCTTTTGTGTCAAGAATATTTCAGAAAGACGGGCAAGTACTTGTTCCGTAAATTCACTTCGCTGCTTCTCTGCCACAAAGGTGTAATGTGGTATCGCTTCTTGTTTTTTGTCATCTATAAAGTATAACTGTGCTAGATAAAAGTGTGCGCTTAATGCGTGCTTTCCATTTGGAAAATCATTGAGGTATGCTTCAAAACGGGTGGTTGCTTGTCCTGTTTTGTTTTCTAAGTAAGGTTGTTCTGCAGCCTGATAAGTAGCATCATCAAGTTCGTTGTCTTCAATAGCAACAAAGTTTAAGGTGTTTACCCATTCTGCATACTCATCTACACGACCTTCATCTATGTAAATCACTTTTGCAGATGAAACTGCTTGTATTGCTTCTGGGGTAGAAGGGAAGTCTTTGGCTACTTTTTTAAAGGTAGTCAAGGCACCATTACTATCTCCAGAGATATCTAAAAGAAGGGCTTTTTTAAGTAAAGATTTTGAAACATAACTACTATTAGGTAGTGATGTAATTAACTTGTCATAAGCAGAAATGGCTTCGTTGTTTTTATTTTGTGAAGCGTATGAGTTTCCTAATTCATACAAGGCATCATCTCTGTAAAATGATTTTGGATATTTTGAGCCAAATGCACTTAGTTCTGTGATTTTTGAGTCTGTTCTATCTACAAATCCATAACTTATAGCTTTCTGGAATGCAGCATAATCTTTATCAGGCGAGTTAAGTTCGACTGCTTTGTTGTAGTTTTCCATTGCTTTCCAGTAGTCGCTAGTCACAAAATAACTATCACCTAAACGTAAATAAGCATCTTTCTCTCTGGTAGTTTCTGTTGTACCTGTAGTGTATTTTTTAAAATTGCTTATCGCTTCTGGATATTGTTTTAGCTTAAAATGGTTGTACGCTAAGTTATAGCTGCTTGTTGCATATTCTGGTGTGCTAGAAGCATTTGGTAATTGTAAAAACTGCTTGTAACCTACAAGGGCTTCTTCAAAATTATTTAATTGAAAGTCGTTTTCGGCAACCCAGTAGGTTGCTCTTGCAGTAAATACAGGTTCGCGAGGTTCTTTTAAAGATAGATTTAAAAACTCACGAGATTGTTTGTAATCTCCTTCGTTATATAGTTCTAAACCGCGGTAAAAAGCTACTTTCTGGTAAGCAAGTTTGTTTTCAAAAGATTTATTTCCTTCAAGTAAAGCTAATGCTGCTTTGTAGTTTTTTGATGAAATATACGAATCAATTAAAAGGTCGTTAAGTTCGCTTTTACTAGCATTGTTAGGATACGCTTCCATAAAATCGGTTAAGACTTCAGGAACACTTTTATAACTGTTTCCTATTTCATAACTCAGTTTTGCGTAGTTTAAATAAGCATCTTCTTGAATCTCTGCGCTAAAATCCATTTCGCTTGCATTTTTAAATGCGTTTAAAGCTTGTTGCTTCTTTTCTGTTTTTACATAAGATTCTGCTAGGTGATAGTAGGCATTTTGAGCTACTGCATTTCGTCCATCAATAATTTTATTAAACTCACCTATAGCGTTTGCATACTGCGCTTGTTTGTAATAAGCATACCCTAATTGATAATAATCGGTATTATTCCATTTTCCTTTTTTTCCTTTATAAGCTTTTAAATACGGAATGGCTTCTGCATATTTTTCTTGGTTAAAATAACTCTCTCCAATAATCTTAGAAAGCTCGCTCTTTTCTGCCGGACTAGAACGGTCGTATTGTTCTAATCCTAAATCTATTGCTTCTTGAAACTTTCCGAGCTTAAAGTTCATGTCTGCTTTAAAGTAAGAGAGTTCTTTGTCTGTTTCTTCGGTTTGTTCTACTCCTTCAAAAAGATCGTTGGCTTCTTGATAATCATCACCTTCATAGGCTATAAACCCTAAGTAGTATTTTGCCTGCGAACCGTATTCTTTTGAGTCACTCACACGGTTAAAATATTTTTTAGCTTCGTTAAAACGTTTATTCTGAAAAAACGCGTATCCATTGTTAAAATAGTATTTTTCTCTTTCGCTAGGTGGTAGGTTATCACCATCTACTTTGTCATACCATTTACGCGCATACGAATATTTACCTGTATCAAAATAATAACCAGCGACATCTAGGTAAGCAGAGTTTCGTTTTAAACTTGTAGGATAATCATTTACAAAATCTTCCATTAATCGATCTGCACCTTGCTGGTTTAATCGTACAGCGCTACTCGCTATATAATATGCAGCATCACCTTTTACGGTCTGGTCATCAGATTCTTTTTTAACCCTCTGAAAAAGATTTTGAGCAGCTAAAAATTGATTGTTGTTGTATAATTCTACCGCACGAATAAATTCTACTTTGTCATTCGTGTAAGCTGCGGTACGTTGTGCCATTGTTGTGAAAGACACACAAAAAAGCAATAGGATTGCTAGGCAATTTTTAATCATAAATATAAGTTTTTTTGCTAGTATAAAAATACAGTATACATCATCATCTTATCGTGATTTTAATGTATGTTGTCAACACGTTATTAAGTGTAGAAGTGCTTTGTTAATTACTTTTATTAATGGGTTGTTGCATATATTAACGTTAAAAAAAAATACAAAGTATATGTAAATGATTTCTGAAATATTAAAAATTTGTTAATGGTTATGCGTACCATCCTCAAATTAAGATAATGAAATATGAAGCATGTAAATACAGTAATGCATTAAGAGTGCTAGCAAGTATTTTGCTAACTCAAAAACCCAATGTGAGTGTTAATAATGTACTGAAGACTTATGAGTTTAGTATATAGAGTTACTGTTAATTTATTAGAAGAAGACTACATAATTACAGACTAATGTCTCTGCGCTACTCAGCGAATCTCTGTATAATATCTTAACGCAAAGAATAGAAAGCTTAGTTAAATTCTTATTTATGCATATCTTTAGGCTTCAAATTTTTAATACTTCAGCTTTATGAAATCATTATTGTTTACTTTTCTTTTTGGTATCACTGTTTTTACTTGTGGTGCACAGAATCCGTTTCAGAATATTTCAGAAAAAAATGGAAAAATAGGAATAGGTACTAACAAGCCTGATGAGCTATTAACGGTAAAAGGAAAAATACACACGCAAGAAGTGATTGTAGATTTAAACGGAGCTGTAGCGCCAGATTATGTTTTTGAAGCTTATTTTGACGGAAATTCAACATTATCACCTTCTTATACGATGCCTTCTTTAAAAGATCTTGCTGTCTTTATTGAAGCGAATCATCACTTGCCTAAAATACCTGCTGCAACTACGCTAAGCAAAGAAGGGTTAGCGCTTAAAAAAATGAACTTGCTTTTACTTGAAAAAATAGAAGAACTAACTTTGTATACCATAGAACAGCAAACTCAACTAGAAGAACTTAAAGAAAGATTAGATTTGTTGGAAAAGAAAGAAGATTAATTTGCGTTAGTAAATAAACCAAATAGTATTTTTGTTCAAAATAGAAACTTAGATCAATGCCAGAAGCAGTCCTCCAACTTAAAAATGCCGAAATATTCCAGCGCGAAAATTTAATCCTTAACGATGTTTCTGTAAGCATTGATAAAGGTGAGTTTGTCTATCTTATAGGAAAAACCGGAAGCGGAAAAAGTAGTTTTATGAAAACACTTTATGGCGACCTGCCACTACAAAAAGGGGAAGGCCACATTGTGGGGTTTGATCTAGCTTCGCTTAAAGAAAAAGATATTCCTTTTTTAAGACGCAAACTTGGAGTGGTTTTTCAAGACTTTAAATTATTGAATGATCGTACCGTAAAAGACAATCTGCTTTTTGTTTTAACGGCTACTGGCTGGAAAAATAAGGCCGAAATGAATACGCGTATTGATGAGGTGCTAGATAAGGTGAGTATGAAAACCAAAGCGTTTAAATTTCCTTACCAACTTTCTGGTGGAGAACAACAACGCATTGCTATTGCTAGAGCTTTACTGAACAGGCCAGAACTCATATTAGCAGATGAGCCAACAGGAAACCTAGATCCTCAAACTAGTGTTGAAGTAATGCAAGTGCTTCAAGAAATAAACGCGCAAGGCAATACCATTTTAATGGCTACACACGATTATGCCTTACTTTTAAAATACCCTTCAAAAACATTAAAATGTGATGAAAATCAAATTTTTGAAGTAGTACAGACTACAGTTTAATCTCTTGTTTTAATCTTACTTGGTTATGTTTTACGGAGTCTTAAGTGATTTCTGTTCAGTTTGTTATGTTTTGTTTTGAGTGTTTGGATACTGTTTTATTTGTATCTTTAAACCTTATGAAAGAAGACTTTCTCCATCATGTCTGGAAATTCTCAAAGTTTAATACAACGAACTTAGAGACTACAGATGGAGCATCATTGTCAATCGTACAAGTGGGGCAACATAACCTAAATGCTGGGCCAGACTTTTTTAATGGGCAGGTGCGTGTAAATGACCAACTTTGGGCTGGTAATATTGAAATTCATATAAAATCCAGCGATTGGTATGCGCACAATCACGAGACTGATACGGCTTATGATAATGTGATTTTGCATGTGGTCTGGGAACACGACGTAGATGTATTCACTACATCTGGGACACCTTTGCCAACCTTGGTTTTAAAAGGTCGTGTGATGAAACAAACACTAGATGCTTATTATCAACTTTTTGGAAGTAAAGAACAGTGGATTAACTGCGAATCTAGTTTTGCTAACGTAGATCACTTTACAATCAGCAACTGGATAGAACGCTTGTTTATTGAGCGCATTGAATCTAAAAACGGGATGTTACTTGGTCTACTTTCAAACTCTAAAAATGACTGGGAGGCATTATTGTTTGTATTGCTCTGTAAAAATTTCGGTCTCAAAGTAAACGGTGCTTCTTTTTTAAGTTTAGGGCAATCTATAGATTTTAGCGTAGCGCGAAAATGTGCCGCATCTAATAAATCACTAGAAGCATTGCTCTTTGGGCAAGCGGGATTTTTTTTGTTAGAAAATGAAGATGCGTATTTTTTAACCTTAAAGGAGGAGTATCTTTTTCTACAAGCCAAGTTTCAATTAGATAATTCTGCTGTAATTAGTCCTAAATATTTTAGATTACGTCCGCCTAATTTTCCTACTGTGAGGTTGTCACAATTGGCAAGTTTGTATGTAAAGCAAAAAGAACTATTTACTATGGTGATTTCTGCCACTTCGTTAGACGATTATTATGCAATTTTTGACGTAGCAGCTTCAGAATATTGGGATACGCATTATAATTTTGGAGTCGCATCTACAAAACGAAAGAAAAAGTTAACCAAAGCGTTTATCCATTTACTATTAATAAATACGGTGTTGCCTTTAAAGTATTGTTACGCTAAATATCAAGGAAAAGACATTTCCGAAACCCTTTTTGAACTAGCAGCTACAATCCCTGCAGAAAGTAATAGCATAATTAAGAAATTCAATTCGTTAAAAAATGTTGTAACCTCGGCGTTAGATTCACAAGGGCTATTACAACTTAAAAATGAATATTGTGATAAGAATAAATGTTTTCATTGTGCTGTGGGCAATTCATTATTAGGAAAATAAGAGTGTATGGCGTTTTGAAATTTTTGATTTATAAATTGTGATTTAAATTGTGTATTTTGCTGCTATGTTACAATGGGTTTACAATATTAGATATTATTTTGAGAGACACGGTTTTAACGTGGCATCTAGATTTGCAGATCGTTTAGGGATGCGAGCAAAAAGTATCCGACTTTTTTTTGTGTACCTATCTTTTGCTACACTAGGAATAGGTTTTGGAATGTACCTTACATTAGCGTTTTTGTTACGACTAAAAGATTTAGTGTATTCAAAACGAACTTCGGTTTTTGATTTATGAGAAGATTATTTGGAACGAAATTGACAATAGCAATGTTGTTGCTTGTGCTGGTTTTTGCAGTAGGAGTTTTTGGGTTCCGTTTTATTTCAGACTACTCTTGGGTAGATGCAATTTACATGACTGTTATTACGGTCGCTACAGTGGGTTTTGGTGAAGTGCATCCTATGTCTGTTGCAGATAAGCTTTTTACCTCTGTCTTAATATTGAGTAGTATTGTTATTGTGGGGTATGCGGTAAGTGTAATCACAGAGTATTTGTTAAGTAAAAATAATCTAGGGAACTTTAAAGAGAAAAGAGCGCTTCATAAAATACATAAAATGAAAAATCACGTAATAGTTTGTGGCTTTGGTCGTAACGGTAAACAAGCTGCAGAGAAGTTAAAAGATTATAATGAACCTTTTATTATTATAGAAAAGGATAGTGAGATTGTAGATCGATTTTCTGAAGATGATTTCCTTTTTGTTTTAGGTAATGCAAATGAAGATGCCATCTTAATAGAGGCAGGCATAAAAAGAGCCAGTACGCTTATATGTGCTTTGCCAAGTGATGCAGATAATCTATTTATTGTTTTGTCTGCAAGGCAAATTAATCCTGATTTAAAAATAATAAGTAGAGCGACAGAAGAAACAAGTTATCGAAAAATGAAACTTGCTGGAGCTGATAATGTAATCTTACCAGATAAAATAGGTGGCGATCATATGGCAAGCCTTGTTGTCGTGCCAGATATGATAGAGTTTCTAGATAATCTTTCAATATCTGGAGATGATGATAGTATTAATGTAGAGCAAGTGTCTTTTGAGAACGTATGTCCTTCGGGTGAAGCGAAAACCATTTTAGAGCTAGATATTAGAAAAAAGACGGGCTGTTCTGTTATAGGATATAAATCTCCAGAAGGAGAGTATTTAGTAAATCCAGAGCCAACTTTAAGAGTAGAAAAAAACTCAAAACTTATTTTAATAGGACGTCCTAACCAGATAGAAGCCCTAAAAAAATTCTATAATGTTTAAGTTATTCTTAACATTTTAACGGGATTCTATTTGAATTGCATCTTTTTTTTAGCATCTTGCTATTCTTAACAATTAATTAAATATTTTAAACATATTATGAAGAAATTTCTTCTTTCCCTATTAACTTTAATTACACCTTTACTTTCTTTTGCACAAGAGGCTGACGAAAAAGGTCTAGCCGAAAAAATTAATGAAGGATTTAAACCCGTGGCAGATGCGTGGGGTGGTTTTGTCTTTTATCCAATTAACCTTGGTGATGGCGTAGAGATGCCAATTGTGATTATAGTGCTATTATTGGCAGGTTTGTTATTCACGATTCTTTTTAAATTTGTGAATATAAGATTGTTTCCTACTTCTATAAATATTGTAAGGGGTAAATATGATGAAATTGACCATGTAACTTCTGATGTGATGGCAGGAGACCCTACACCGGGTGGAGATGCAATTGAGACAATTAGAGTAGAAGGTCATGACGGGGAGGTTTCTCACTTTCAAGCACTAACAGCTGCTTTGTCTGGGACAGTAGGCTTAGGTAACATTGCGGGTGTTGCAGTAGCTTTGTCCTTAGGTGGTCCAGGGGCTACTTTTTGGATGATTGTTGCAGGTTTAGTAGGAATGTCTTCAAAATTTGTAGAATGTACGTTGGGTGTTAAGTATAGAGATGTAGGGCCAGATGGAACGATTTATGGCGGACCTATGTATTACTTAAAGAAGGGTATGGCAGATGTTGGTAAAAAAGGGTTAGGAAAAGTACTTGCTGTACTTTTTGCAATAATGGTAATTGGAGGTTCATTTGGTGGTGGAAATATGTTTCAGGCCAATCAAGCAGCCCAACAATTTGGTAGTATGATAGGCTCGCAAGACCTGACAACATCTTTAGTTTTTGGTGTTGTAATGGCTGTTTTAGTAGGGGTAGTAATAATTGGTGGTATTAAGAGGATAGGTAATATCACAGAGAAAGTAGTGCCTTTTATGGTTGGTATTTATTTTATAGCAGCAATTATCATTTTAGCTGCAAACTATAATTTGATAGGAGATGCTTTTCAGCAAATTTTTGATGGTGCATTTAATGTGAAGGGTATCACAGGGGGTGTTTTAGGAGTTTTAATTATTGGATTCCAAAGAGCGGCTTTTTCTAACGAAGCAGGTGTTGGTTCTGCTGCAATAGCTCACTCTGCTGTGAAAACAAAATATCCTGCATCTGAAGGATTAGTAGCTTTATTAGAGCCATTTATAGATACAGTAGTTGTTTGTACTATGACTGCGTTAGTAATTATTATAACCAACGGGGATGGTGGAATTATGGAATATGGAGTAAAATCACCAGATGGAGTACTTGCGACGTCTAAAGCATTTGCTTCTGTACTACCTTGGTTTCCTTATGTACTAACAGTCGCAGTTGTGTTATTTGCTTTTTCAACTATGCTTTCTTGGTCTTATTACGGTTTACAAGGTTGGATGTTCTTATTTGGACGTTCTAAAGCGGCAGACTATGCTTATAAAATATTATTTTGTTTATTTGTTATTATTGGTTCTGCTGCTAGTTTAGGTGCTGTAACAGATTTTTCGGATGCAATGATATTTGCGATGGCAGTTCCTAATGTAATAGGACTTGTATTCCTCTTTCCGAAGGTGAGAGAAGAGTTAAATAGATATATAAATGCTATTAAGAGTAAAAAAATAAAAGCTTAAAAATTTAAATTCTTAAAATATGAAATCCCAATTCGTTTTTAATAAAAGTGAACGTTTTGGGATTTTATTATTAGTAGCGCTCATTATTGGGTCGCTACTTTTTTATTTTTTATATACACCAGATCGTCAGAGTGCGTTAGATATTTCTTCACCAGAGGTCATAGCTGTTAATACTGAAGTTAAAGTGTTAAAGGCAATTGCCCTAGAAGAAAAAAAGCCTAAAATATACCCTTTTAACCCTAATTTTATTACTGAATATAAAGCCTACACTTTAGGGATGAGTGTAGAAGAGCATAATCGTTTACAACGCTTCCGCCAAAATGATAAGTGGGTTAATTCTATTCAAGAGTTTCAGATGGTGACAAAAGTTTCAGATTCTTTGTTAGATACTTTTAGTAGTTATTTTAAGTTTCCAGATTGGGTGACAAACCCTAAGACTAATAGTTATACCTCTGGCACATTTCCGAAGAAAAAAGAAGTTGTTTTAACCTTTGCGCAAAAAACAGATCTAAATGTAGCTACTGCAGAACAATTGCAAAAAGTGTCAGGTATAGGTCCAGCAATTAGTGAGCGCATTATTAAGTACAGAGATAAAACCCTGCAAGGTTTTTCTAATGAAGCTCAACTGGCAAGTGTTTGGGGGGTAGATAGTGTGGTAATCGCAAGAACACTTAAATTGTTTGCCGTAAAAACACCTAAGCTAATTGAAAAGATGAATGTAAATACAGCTTCTGCAAGCGATATTGCTACCATAAAAGGGATTTCGTTTGACTTGGCTAAAGAGATTTGGGAATATAGGGTGCTCCGCGAGCAAATCTTGAGTTTAGATGAACTCGCTACTATTGACGGAATTACCACAAGTAAATTAAACCTAATTAAGTTATATTTGTCTGCAGATTGAAAGTCGTTTTAATGTCTTTCATTTAATAATAAATAAGAATACACAGTATATGAGTTTATATTTTACAGAAGAGCATGAGTTTTTCAGAAAGAGTTTTAGAGATTTCCTTAAAAAAGAAGTCGTGCCACATATTGATAAGTGGGAAGAAACAGGAACGATAGATCGTTTTATCTGGAAGAAATTTGGTGAGATGGGCTATTTTGGTCTAGCTACTCCAGAAGCTTATGGTGGGATGGATCTTGATATATTTTATACAGTAATTTTTATTGAAGAATTACAGCGTATTAACTCTGGAGGTTTTGCTGCTGCTATGTGGGCACACGAATATCTTGCCATGACGCATTTAAATAAAGAAGCCAACCACGAGCAAAAATTAAAATACCTTGCACCTAGTGTGACAGGAGAAAAAATAGGATGTCTTTGTATCACAGAACCTTTTGGTGGAAGTGATGTAGGAGGGATGCGAACTACAGCTGTTAAAGAAGGAGATCATTATATTATAAATGGTAGTAAAACTTTTATTACAAATGGAATTTATAGTGATTATCTAATTGTAGCGGCTAAAACATCACCAGAATTAGGGAATAAGGGGATTAGTATTTTTGTGTTAGACAGAGATATGCCAGGTGTTAGTGCAACAAAACTGGATAAACTAGGATGGAGAGCAAGTGATACAGGAGAGATTGCATTTGATAATGTAAAAATTCCTGCTGCTAATTTGATGGGAGAGGAGAATCAAGGTTTTCCTTACATTATGCAGCACTTTGCTTTAGAAAGATTAATTATGGCTGTAAATGCTCACGCGCGAAGTGAATGGGCTTTAGAGTATACCATTGCTTATATGAAAGAGCGTACAGCTTTTGGTAAATCGATATCTAAATTTCAGGCATTGCGTCATAAAGTAGCACAACTTGCTTCTGAGGTTGAAATGTGTAAAACCTTTAATTATGTTACAGCACAAAGACTTGGTAATGGAGAGTATGTAGTAAAAGAGGCAACGATGTCTAAGTTGTTAAGTACCAAAGTAAGTGATGATGTTGCTTATGAGTGTGTGCAGTTATTAGGAGGTTATGGGTATATGGAAGAATATCCATTGGCACGTAATTTGAGAGATAGTAGACTAGGGCCAATTGGTGGAGGTACATCAGAAATCTTAAAAGAAATTATCTCTAAGATGGTGATTGATGGTGTAGCGTATAAGCCGGCAACATAATATTGATATCAAAATCATGAATTTTGGATCATAATAATAAACAGAATTAATTATGAAATATTTGAATTTTAAGAATACAAGTATAATAATGGGAGCACTCTTTTTGATGTGCTCCTTTTCTGCTTTTTCACAAGAAGAATTAAAAGGAAAAGTATCAGATTTTTTAACCTTTATGCCTATTGAGAGTGCAAGTGTCTATGTAGACGGAAGCACCACAGGGACTATTACAAATGCAGATGGTAAGTTTTCTTTGCGAGTACCTAAAGAATTAGTGAATGACACCTTAGTGATTTCTTCTATTGGTTATAAAAGTTATAGAGTGCTTGTAAGTGAGTTTGATCCTGCAATGGATATTTCTCTAGAAGAAGACACAGCAAGTCTTGATGAGGTGTTAATCGTTGCAGAAACAAGACCTAAAACGGGTAATGATATTGTTTTGCGTGCGATAGAAAAATTAGAAGATAACTTACCTGAACAACCATATCTGCAAAAAGGTTTTTTACGTCATAAAGAGCGTAATACCAAAGAGTATAAGTGGTTGATAGAAAGTGCAATTACGTTATATGATTCTAGTTATGCTTCTGGAGCAAAAAAGAACTTAAAGATTAATGTGGATGAAACGCGTAAGAGTTATGATCTGAGAGAAGTAGATAGTCTTTATGCGTATTATACTTATTTAAAATATACGATTCCTGGTTTTAATACAAAATCTAAAGCATTGAAACGTGATACAATAAAAACTCAAACTTTAATAGATGCTATACGATGGAATGATACCCGTACTAACGGTTTAGATCTTTTGTTTAGAGGAAGATTGAATCTTGTAAGAAACGCGGTTGATAAAGGCGCGATTTTTGGAAAAGATGTATTGGCATCACATCATTTTAAACTAGACACCGTACAGGTGATTAATGATAGAAAGATTTATAAGATAGCTATATCAAAAGGTGTAGATTTTGTAGGGCTTGATACAGATGGTGTTTATAATGAAGGTTTTGAGCCTAATGGCTGGATCTATATTTATTGGGACAGCTTTGCCATCAAAAAGATTGAATATAACCTTGTGGCAGCATCAGCAAAACAAAAAGCACGTAGTAAAAGTCTTTTAGGTACTTATGAAAATCATAAGTTAGTCATTACTTATATGGAATACCAAGATAAAATGTATCCTAACTATATGTATTATGAAACGCCTAAACTATTAAATCTAGGAGATCGTTCTTCAGACGCTTGGCAGAAAACCAAAGAACAATTGGCTAAAGAAAAGGAAGAACAATTTTATTATGCTGTTCAAGAAATACTTTTTACAGATATCATACAAGAGCCAGAGCTTATTGCAGAGGCACTAGCAAATAAAGAATGGAATGAAGATGTATTTTTACCTCGACCATATAATGAAGAATTTTGGGAAAACTATAATGTACTCCTAGAATCTGAAGAAGAAGATAAGCTTATTAAAGATTTGAGTAGAAGGGCATCCCTGTTTAAAGAGTAATTGTATTTTTATTTAAAGAAAAACTATCTTACAAAGGTTTGTAAAAGAGTAAAAATTTATCCAAGCAGATTTTTTAAATCTTTCAAAAACTAACATTATGAAAAGGGTAATAACTTTAATTGTTGCGTTTTTTTGTTTGAGTTTAGTGTGCGCTCAAGAAATTCAGTTACAAGAGAATGATTGGTATATAGATAAATTGTTAATTAATGATACTGAGGTGTATCCGCCAGATGTTAATTGTTCTTACTATGGTATGGTTTATTTTGAAGATATGGACTTTTCTATAGCGAATCTTTGTTGTGACACAGGATCTTTCAGTAGCCTAAACTACTTGCCTAATAACGTATTTGAATTATTTGGAGATATAGGATTTCTATCAGATAGTGGTTGTTCAGATGAAGAATGGAATTTCTTTACACAGCACAATGGTATCTACTTTGCACCAGACAATATTAGCTTTTTCAACCCTTATACTTACGAGGTTATTAATAATGGGGATGATTTAGCTTTAGTAGTTACTAACGGCATTGGAGACAAAGCATATTATAATAGCGTATTATTAAGCGCCCAAAGTTTTCAAGTACCACAAATAAGCGTTTATCCTAATCCTGTAAAAGAAGAATTGAGAATAACTTCTTTAAAGCCAGTTAATGGTATACACGTATATGGTATAAACGGTCAAAAGCTTATAAGTATAACGAAAAGTATAGCGCTTTTAGATGTTTCAAAACTTCCTGCAGGTGTTTATTTTATTGAAATCGAAACAATAGATGGTAGTGTTGTAAAAAAAATAGTAAAAGAGTAGGGGTTTCTTTTTAAAACCCTATGCTAAATATTAGTAGTGCTGTTTTTTGCATTTTCAAAAAAAAATAAGATTCTTGTTTTGTAGTTTGTAATTAAGTAGTATTTTTGCCGCTCCAAAAGAGAGGAGGTTATGGAACTATGTTAATTATACCAGTTAAAGACGGAGAAAATATAGACAGAGCGCTAAAGCGTTTCAAGCGTAAGTTTGATCGTACAGGAACAATGCGTCAACTAAGATCTAGACAAGCTTTTAGTAAGCCATCAGTTGTTAGAAGAAAGCAGATTCAGAAAGCTCAGTACATTCAGGGACTTAGAGACGCTGAAGAAATATAAGTAGATCTGCTTCGGCAGCCTAAATATATATAAGCCGCTATTCATTTATGAGTAGCGGCTTTTTTATGCCATCTTGGTAAATGTGATAGCTGTCAAGTTTACTGTACAATTTTATATATCTTTAATATTTCAGAAGTAAAACAAGAAGTCAAGTCATGCCGCTAACCTCATTTATAGATTACCTTTTATTAGAGCGGAATTATTCTAAGCATACCATTGTTGCTTATGAAAGAGATTTAGAAACTTTTTTTAAGTTTTTAAAAACTACTTTTTCTGAAGAAGATCCTGTAAATGTTAATTATAGTATGATTAGGTCTTGGATTGTGTGTTTGGTAGAGCAGGGGATTAGCAATCGCTCTATTAATAGAAAGGTTTCCAGTCTTAAGACTTATTATAAGTTTTTATTAAAAACAAAGCAGATAACGGCAACGCCATTGGCAAAACATAAGTCTCTTAAAGTATCAAAAAAAATCCAAGTACCTTTTTATGAAACGGAAATTGATGAGGTGATTACCTTGTTAGATCATCCCACAGATTTTAAAACAGCACGCGATAAGTTAATAGTAGCGCTTTTTTATGGTACTGGGATGCGAAGAGCGGAGCTGATTTCTTTAAAGTTAAAAGATGTTGATCTGGCAGAAGGTGTTGTTAAGGTATTGGGAAAACGAAATAAAGAGCGATTAATCCCTTTATTGCCATCTGTATTAAAGTCGGTAGACCTTTATTTGAAATTTAGAAAAGAGATTGTTGTGGTGGATAGTGATTATTTGTTACTCACAAATAAAGGATTGAAGATTTATGAAACGCTGGTGTACCGTTTAATTAATGGTTATTTCAGTACAACTTCTCAAAAAGTAAAAAAGAGTCCTCATATCTTGCGTCATTCTTTTGCGACACATTTATTAAATGAAGGGGCAGACCTAAATTCTGTTAAAGAACTTTTAGGTCATGCCAGTTTAGCTTCAACACAAGTTTATACTCACAATAGTATTGCAACACTAAAAGAAGTGTATAGAAAGACTCATCCTAGAAGTAAAAAATAGGTTTTTAAATAAAAAGCATATTTTTTTTAAAAATACTTCAAATCGTATCTGTCTCATAGAATGGGAGTTAATTAATCCAGCTATTTTTTTTTGCATTTTTATTGAATTTTTTTTGAAAAAAGTTTTGGAGAACTTAGAATGTTCTGTATATTTGCACTCCGTTAGAAATAACAGATGTTTTTATAAAGCGATTGTCTTTGTAAAAGTGGTTTAAAAGCCGATGTAGCTCAGCTGGCTAGAGCAGCTGATTTGTAATCAGCAGGTCGTGGGTTCGAGTCCCTCCATCGGCTCTTTTAAAAGTTCTTTTTTAGAATGAAATTTTATTAATTACAGTAGTGATATTGTAATTGGTTTGGGGAGATACTCAAGCGGCCAACGAGGGCAGACTGTAAATCTGCTGACTACGTCTTCGCAGGTTCGAATCCTGCTCTCCCCACAAAAAAATCACTTTCAAGTTAAGTGGTTTTCGGTTTGTTTGTGACGATAAACATATTGAAAAAAATAAAATAATTCTATCTAAAATTTAGTTTGGAATTGGTTGTAAAAAGTTTTATATTTGCAGCCGCTTTCAGTTAGTAGCTGAGAGAATGATCTTAAAGGTAATGAAATTGAAATCTATTGAAGAATAGATTTAAAAAGCGGGAGTAGCTCAGTTGGTAGAGCGTCAGCCTTCCAAGCTGAATGTCGCCAGTTCGAACCTGGTCTCCCGCTCTAATTTCACCTTCACTTTTAGTGAGGGATTTCCTGTTTTATAGAAGCAGGTAACTGAGACTTTGGTTTTAATTTGATATTAAAACCTGCATCCAGCAAAAACCCGCCGGTGTAGCTCAGGGGTAGAGCGTTTCCTTGGTAAGGAAGAGGTCACGAGTTCAATTCTCGTCATTGGCTCATAATTATTATAATTACAATTGAACACTAATATATAACTAAGTTAAATAAATACAAAAATGGCAAAGGCAACATATGATCGTTCGAAACCGCATTTAAATGTAGGTACTATTGGACACGTAGATCACGGTAAAACAACATTAACAGCTGCTATTACTAAGGTACTAGCTGATGCTGGATATTCAGAAGCTTCAGCTTTTGATCAAATTGACAACGCTCCTGAAGAAAAGGAACGTGGTATAACAATTAACTCTTCTCACGTTGAGTATGCGACGGCTAATCGTCACTACGCACACGTTGACTGTCCAGGTCACGCCGATTATGTAAAGAACATGGTTACAGGTGCTGCACAGATGGATGGTGCTATCTTAGTTGTTGCTGCAACAGATGGGCCTATGCCACAAACACGTGAGCACATCCTTTTAGGACGTCAGGTAGGTATTCCACGTATCGTTGTATTTATGAATAAAGTAGATATGGTTGATGATGAGGAATTACTTGAATTAGTTGAGATGGAAGTTAGAGATCTTTTATCTTTCTATGAGTATGATGGTGATAATGGACCTGTAATTGCTGGTTCTGCATTAGGTGCTTTAAATGGTGAGCAAAAATGGGTTGATACTGTTCTTTCTTTAATGGAAGCGGTTGATGCTTGGATTGAAGAGCCTTTACGTGAGGTTGATAAGCCATTCTTAATGCCAATTGAAGATGTATTCTCTATTACTGGTCGTGGTACTGTAGCAACTGGTCGTATTGAGACTGGTATTGCTAACACTGGAGATCCTGTTGAGATCATCGGTATGGGTGCTGAGAAATTAACGTCTACTATTACTGGTATTGAAATGTTCCGTCAGATTCTTGATAGAGGTGAGGCTGGAGATAACGCAGGTATTCTTTTAAGAGGTATTGAAAAGTCAATGATCTCTAGAGGTATGGTAATTGTTAAGCCAGGATCTGTAACTCCACACTCTAAGTTTAAGGCTGAGGTTTACGTATTGAAAAAAGAAGAAGGTGGACGTCACACTCCATTCCATAATAACTATCGTCCACAGTTTTACGTACGTACAACTGATGTAACTGGTAACATTTCTCTTCCAGAAGGAGTTGAGATGGTTATGCCAGGGGATAACTTAACTATTCACGTTGAGTTGATTTCTCCAATTGCAATGAGCATTGGTTTACGTTTTGCAATCCGTGAAGGAGGTAGGACTGTAGGTGCAGGACAGGTTACTGAAATTTTAGACTAAATTTTAGTTGATCAATAAATAAAAAGTCAAAGGTGTTCCGTTCTTTCGGAATGCCTTGACTTTTATAAAAGGATTGGTATTTGAATGTCGGTCCATTATTTCTTCGGAAATATGAAGTATAATTCTTTTGTTAGAATTATAATTACGGGATTAGCTCAGTTGGTAGAGCACTGGTCTCCAAAACCAGGTGTCGTGAGTTCGAGTCTCGCATCCCGTGCATTAGAAGAAACTAGTTTTTAGTTTTTTAATAAAAGTAAAAACCAAAATACAATGGTTGATTATATAAAAGAATCTTGGAATGAGCTCACGAATCATGTGACTTGGCCTACTATGGCTGAGGCTCAGCGATTAACAGTTATAGTTGCAGTTTTTACTGTAGTGTTAGCTTTAATTGTTTGGGGTATTGATGTTGTCTTTAGTGGAGCAATCGAGACTTATTTTGAATGGATTAAGTCGTAAGTAAGATGGCTGAAACAAAAAGCACAAAAAAATGGTATGTAGTTCGTTCTGTAAGCGGGCAAGAAAATAAGATTAAGTCTTATCTTGAATCTGAGATAACACGTCTTAACTTGGCTGATTATATTGAGCAAATTTTAGTACCTACAGAGAAAGTAATTCAAGTACGTAACGGAAAGAAGGTTCAAAAAGAACGTGTTTTTTTTCCTGGTTACATTATGGTACAGGCTAGTTTAGCTGGTGAAATTCCTCATATTATAAAATCTATTAACGGAGTTATTGGTTTCTTAGGTGAAACTAAGGGTGGAGATCCAGTTCCTTTGAGACAAGCAGAGGTAAATCGTATGCTTGGAAAGGTAGATGAATTAGCAGTTCAAGATGATAGTGTTAATATTCCTTATACAATAGGGGAGACTGTCAAAGTTGTAGATGGTCCATTTAATGGATTTAACGGAACTGTTGAGAAAGTCAACGAAGAAAAACGCAAACTTGAAGTAATGGTTAAGATTTTCGGAAGAAAGACACCATTAGAATTAAGTTACATGCAAGTAGAGAAAATTTAACTGTTACATTATAATAGGTTTATTCTTAGGCTTCCACTTACGAATAACCAAATTAAATTTTAGAAATGGCAAAAGAAATTGATAAAGTAGTAAAACTGCAAGTTAGAGGTGGTGCTGCAAATCCATCTCCTCCAGTAGGACCTGCATTAGGTGCGGCTGGTGTGAATATTATGGAGTTTTGTAAGCAATTTAATGCAAGAACTCAAGATAAGCAGGGTAAAGTACTTCCAGTTGCGATTACGGTTTTTAAAGACAAGTCTTTCGACTTTGTAATTAAAACTCCTCCAGCAGCAGTACAGATACTAGAAGCTGCCAAAATTAAAAGTGGCTCAGGTGAACCGCATGTACGTAAAGTTGCAACTATTACTTGGGATCAAGTAAGAGCAATTGCAGAAGATAAGGCACCAGATTTAAATTCATTTACAGTTGAGTCTGGAATGAAGATGGTTGCTGGTACAGCGCGCTCAATGGGAGTTAAAATTAAAGGAGCAGCTCCTTTTTAATCAAGAAAAGAATCTATTAAAATGGCAAGATTAACAAAAAAGCTTAAAGAAGCAAGTGCAAAAGTGGAGGCTAGAGCTTACACAGTTGCAGACGCATCTGCTTTAATTAAAGATATCACCAATGCAAACTTTGATCCTTCTGTAGATCTAGCGATACGTCTTAATGTAGACCCTCGTAAAGCAAATCAGATGGTAAGAGGAGTTGTTACTTTACCTCACGGTACTGGTAAGGATGTTAAAGTATTGGCACTCGTTACTCCAGATAAAGAAGCAGAAGCTAAAGAAGCTGGTGCAGACTTTGTAGGATTAGATGAATACCTCGATAAAATTAAAGGAGGATGGACAGATGTAGATGTTATTGTAACTATGCCTAGTGTTATGGGTAAGTTAGGACCGTTAGGTCGTGTATTAGGACCTCGTGGACTAATGCCTAACCCAAAAACAGGTACAGTAACTATGGACATCGCTAAAGCGGTTTCAGATGTGAAATCTGGTAAAATTGACTTTAAAGTTGATAAAACAGGTATCGTACATGCATCAGTTGGAAAAGCATCTTTTGATGCTGAGAAAATAGCAGGAAACGCAAGAGAATTATTAACTACAATTGTAAAGCTTAAGCCTCAAGGGGCAAAAGGTGTTTATATCAAGAGTATCTTTATGTCTAGTACGATGAGTCCTAGTATTGAGATTGATACAAAACGTTTTACTGAGCAGTAAATAGATAGAAATTATGACAAGACAAGAAAAATCACAAGTAATTGAAAGCTTAACGGCACAATTAACTGATAGTCCTATTATCTATTTAGCAGATATTTCAGGATTAAACGCTTTGCAAACTTCTAATTTACGTCGTGCTTGCTTTAAAGCAGGAGTAAATATAGCTGTAGTTAAAAATACATTGCTTGAAAAAGCAATGGAGAATTCAGATAAAGAATTTGGAGCACTTCCTGAAACATTAAAGGGGAATACCTCTATAATGACTTCAGAAACTGGTAATGCACCAGCTAAAGTGATTAAAGAATTCAGAAAAAAATCTGAAAAGCCTTTATTGAAAGGAGCATATATTGAAGAAGCTGTTTATGTTGGAGATGATCAACTAGAAAACCTAGTTAATATCAAATCTAAAGAAGAAGTTATTGGAGATATTATTGGATTATTACAATCACCTGCTAAAAACGTTATATCTGCTCTTAAGAGTGGAGGTAGTACTATTGCAGGACTTGTTAAGACCCTTCAAGAAAGAGCTGAATAAATTTAGCACTAATTAAATACAAATAATACAAATTAAATTAAAACGATAGAAAATGGCAGATTTAAAAGATTTCGCAGAACAATTAGTTAACTTAACTGTAAAAGAAGTTAACGAATTAGCAACTATATTAAAAGATGAGTACGGTATCGAGCCTGCTGCTGCAGCTGTAGCTGTTGCTGCTGGTGGTGGTGCAGGTGAAGCTGCTGAAGAGCAGTCTGAATTTGACGTAATCCTTACTGCTGCTGGTGGTTCTAAATTAGCAGTTGTAAAACTTGTTAAAGAATTAACTGGTGCTGGTCTTAAAGACGCTAAGGATTTAGTAGACAACGCTCCTTCTCCAATCAAAGAAGGTGTATCTAAAGACGAAGCTGAGGCTTTAAAAGCTCAATTAGAAGAAGCTGGAGCAGAGGTTGAGCTTAAATAAGCTGCCGCAACTCCAAACCTTAAGGTTTAGGTCTTCCGATTTATTCGGAAAGGCCTAGACCATTTTGTGTATATATAAGGTTTACAATTTTTACTGTATACACACACACTATTTAATTAAATTAATTCCGTCCATAGATGTCAGCAACGTTAACTGAAAGATTGAATTTTTCTTCTGTCCAAAACAAACCCGATTACCCGGATTTTTTGGATATTCAGATTAAATCCTTCCAGGATTTTTTCCAGTTAGAAACAAAATCAGATGAAAGAGGCCAAGAAGGACTTTACAAGACCTTCTTAGAGAATTTCCCGATAACAGATACACGCAACCAGTTTGTATTAGAATTTTTAGATTACTTTGTAGATCCGCCAAGATATGCCATTCAAGAATGTATAGAGCGTGGTCTTACTTATAGCGTCCCTTTAAAGGCACGTTTAAAATTATACTGTACAGATCCAGAACACGAAGATTTTGAGACTATTGTACAAGACGTTTATTTAGGTACTATACCTTACATGACTCCATCAGGTACTTTTTGTATTAATGGTGCAGAGCGTGTAGTAGTATCACAGTTACACCGTTCGCCTGGTGTATTCTTTGGACAATCTTTCCACGCAAATGGAACCAAATTATATTCTGCCAGAGTAATTCCTTTTAAAGGTTCTTGGATTGAATTTGCTACCGATATCAATAGCGTTATGTACGCATATATTGATAGAAAGAAAAAATTACCTGTTACTACACTTTTCCGTGCTATCGGTTTTGAAAGAGATAAAGATATTCTTGAAATATTTGATCTTGCCGAAGAGGTTAAAGCATCTAAAACAGGATTAAAAAAATATTTAGGACGTAAACTTGCTGCTCGTGTTTTAAAAACATGGCACGAAGATTTTGTGGATGAAGATACAGGTGAAGTTGTATCTATAGAGCGTAATGAAATTATTTTAGACCGTGATACTGTTCTAGAAAAAGATCATATCGAAGAGATTATTGATTCTGGTAGTAAGACTATCTTATTACATAAGGAAGATAATCACATGTCTGATTATGCTATAATTCACAATACATTACAAAAAGATCCAACGAACTCTGAAAAAGAAGCCGTTGAACATATCTACAGACAATTACGTAATGCTGAACCGCCTGATGAGGAAACTGCTCGTGGAATCATCAATAAGTTATTCTTCTCTGACCAGAGATATAACTTAGGAGAGGTTGGACGTTACAGAATGAATAAAAAATTACAATTAGATATCGCGATGGACAAGCAAGTCCTGACTAAAGAAGATATCATTACAATTGTAAAATATTTAATTGAACTTATCAACTCTAAAGCAGAGATTGATGATATTGATCACTTATCTAACCGTCGTGTACGTACCGTAGGTGAGCAGTTATCATCTCAGTTTGGTGTAGGTCTTGCTCGTATGGCAAGAACAATTCGTGAGCGTATGAATGTACGTGACAACGAGGTGTTTACTCCTATAGATTTGATTAATGCAAAGACTTTATCTTCAGTAATTAATTCTTTCTTCGGAACGAATCAATTATCTCAATTTATGGATCAAACCAATCCATTGGCCGAAATAACGCACAAGCGTCGTTTATCTGCCCTTGGACCTGGAGGTTTATCAAGAGAAAGAGCAGGGTTTGAGGTACGTGATGTTCACTATACACACTACGGAAGACTTTGTCCTATTGAAACTCCTGAAGGACCAAACATTGGACTTATATCTTCACTTTCTGTGTATGCAAAAGTGAACAATTTAGGTTTCATTGAAACTCCTTATAGAAAAGTAACAGATGCTACAATTGACTTTAAAAATGAGCCAATTTATTTATCTGCTGAAGAAGAAGAAGGTCAGTTAATTGCTCAGGCAAACATACCATTAACAGAATCTGGAAAAATTGATTCTGCTAAGGTAATTGCTCGTATGGAAGGTGATTTTCCTGTAATTGATCCAACAGAAGTAAATTATGCCGATGTTGCTCCAAATCAGATATCATCTATTTCAGCTTCATTAATTCCATTCTTGGAACATGATGATGCCAACCGTGCCTTGATGGGATCGAATATGATGCGTCAAGCAGTACCTTTATTAATTGCAGATTCTCCTATTGTTGGTACAGGTCTTGAAAGACAAGTAGCTAGTGATTCTAGAGTTTTAATTAACGCAGAAGGTGACGGTGTTGTACAGTATGTTGATTCTAGAGAAATTACAATTAAATATGACCGTACAGAGGAAGCTCGTATGGTGAGTTTTGAAAGTGATGAAAAAACATATAAACTTGTTAAGTTTAGAAAAACGAATCAAGGAACATCTATTAACTTAAAGCCTATTGTAAATAAAGGTGATAGAGTTAAAAAAGGACAAGTATTATGTCAAGGGTATGCAACCGAAAAAGGTGAACTTGCTCTAGGTCGTAATATGAAAGTAGCCTTTATGCCTTGGAAAGGGTATAACTTTGAGGATGCCATTGTAATTTCTGAAAGAGTAGTGCGTGAAGATATCTTTACATCAATACATATTGATGAGTACTCATTAGAAGTAAGAGATACAAAATTAGGTAACGAAGAGCTTACTAATGATATTCCTAACGTTTCAGAAGAAGCAACTAAAGACCTTGATGAAAACGGAATGATCCGTATTGGTGCAGAGGTTAAACCTGGTGATATTTTAATTGGAAAAATTACCCCTAAAGGAGAAAGTGATCCTACACCAGAAGAAAAACTTCTTCGTGCAATCTTTGGTGATAAAGCTGGAGATGTAAAAGATGCTTCATTAAAAGCTTCGCCTTCTTTACGTGGTGTTGTAATTAACAAAAAGTTATTTGCAAGAGCATTAAAAGATAAGCGTAAGAGAGCAAAAGATAAAGAGGATATAGAAATTCTTGAGGCTAAATTTGATGCAAAATTTGAAGCCCTTCAAGATACATTAATTGAAAAATTATTTACCATAGTTTCTGGTAAAACAGCACAAGGTGTAAGTAATGATTTAGGTGAAGTTGTTTTTCCTAAAGGAAAGAAATTCACTTTAAAAATGCTTAACTCTGTTGATGATTATACGCACTTAACAGGTGGTACATGGACAACAGATGATGCGACTAACTTGTTAGTAGCAGATTTAATGCACAATTATAAGATTAAAGAAAACGATTTACAAGGTAACCTTCGTCGTGATAAATTTACAATCTCTGTAGGAGATGAATTACCTTCAGGTATCTTAAAACTTGCTAAGATTTACGTAGCTAAAAAACGTAAACTTAAAGTAGGAGATAAGATGGCGGGACGTCACGGTAACAAAGGTATTGTTGCAAGAATCGTTAGAGATGAAGATATGCCATTTTTAGAAGATGGTACTCCAGTAGATATCGTGTTGAACCCATTAGGGGTACCATCGCGTATGAACATTGGTCAGATTTATGAAACGGTTCTAGGTTGGGCTGGTCAAAAATTAGGTCGTAAATATGCGACTCCTATTTTTGATGGTGCTACAATAGACCAAATTAATGAGTTGACAGATGAAGCTGGAATACCAAGATATGGACATACATATTTATATGATGGTGGAACTGGACAACGTTTTGATCAACCTGCAACAGTAGGGGTTATTTATATGCTTAAACTAGGGCATATGGTAGACGACAAGATGCACGCACGTTCTATTGGACCATACTCATTAATTACACAGCAACCATTAGGTGGTAAAGCACAATTTGGTGGTCAGCGTTTTGGTGAGATGGAGGTATGGGCACTTGAAGCATATGGTGCTTCTAGTACTCTTAGAGAGATATTGACTGTTAAATCTGATGATGTTATCGGTAGAGCTAAAACATACGAAAGTATTGTTAAAGGTGAAACGATGCCTGAACCAGGACTTCCAGAATCGTTCAACGTATTGATGCACGAACTGAAAGGTCTAGGACTTGACATTAGATTAGAGGAATAATTATATGTCCCTGCTTAGGCGGGGACTATTTTCATTTCCTTCGGAAATTTTAAATTAATGATTAAAATTTCTTTTTTAACAACATTACAATTTATTTTACAGCATTATGGCAAGAAATAATCATGAACAACCGGCAAAGAAATTTGAAAAAATTTCAATAGGATTAGCATCACCAGAAGCGATTTTAGCAGAATCTAAAGGTGAAGTCTTAAAGCCAGAAACAATAAACTACCGTACGCACAAACCTGAGCGTGACGGTCTTTTCTGTGAGCGTATATTTGGTCCTGTTAAGGATTATGAATGTGCTTGTGGAAAATATAAAAGAATTCGCTACAAAGGGATCGTATGTGACCGTTGTGGTGTAGAGGTAACAGAAAAGAAAGTACGTAGAGATAGAGTAGGGCATATTAGTCTTGTAGTACCAGTAGCACATATCTGGTATTTCCGTAGTTTACCAAACAAAATAGGATACTTATTAGGTCTTCCATCTAAGAAATTAGATATGATCATTTACTACGAACGTTATGTAGTAATCCAACCAGGTATTGCTAAAAATGAAGAAGGTGAACCTGTACAAAAATTAGATTTCTTAACTGAAGAAGAGTACTTAAATATACTTGATAGTCTTCCACAAGAAAATCTATACCTAGATGATGAAGACCCTAACAAGTTTATCGCAAAAATGGGTGCAGAGTGTTTGATCGAGTTATTACAACGTATCGATCTTAACTCACTTTCATTTGAGCTTCGTCATAAAGCAAATAACGAAACATCTAAACAACGTAAAACAGAAGCATTAAAAAGACTTCAAGTAGTTGAAGCTTTACGTGATGCAAACAAAAATAGAGAGAATAATCCTGAGTGGATGATTATGAAGGTTGTACCTGTAATCCCACCAGAATTACGTCCGCTTGTACCGCTAGATGGTGGTCGTTTTGCAACGTCAGATTTAAATGATTTATATCGTCGTGTAATTATCCGTAACAATCGTTTAAAGCGATTAATGGAAATTAAGGCGCCAGAAGTAATTTTACGTAATGAAAAGCGTATGCTACAGGAATCTGTAGATTCACTTTTTGATAATACGCGTAAGTCTTCTGCAGTAAAAACAGATAGTAACCGTCCTTTAAAATCACTTTCAGATTCATTGAAAGGTAAGCAAGGTCGTTTCCGTCAAAATTTATTAGGTAAGCGTGTTGATTATTCTGCACGTTCTGTAATTGTTGTAGGGCCAGAACTTAAATTATTTGAGTGTGGTATTCCTAAAGATATGGCGGCAGAATTATACAAGCCATTCGTGATACGTAAGTTGATTGAACGTGGTATTGTTAAGACTGTAAAATCTGCAAAGAAAATTATAGACAAGAAAGAACCAGTAGTATGGGATATTCTTGAAAACGTATTGAAAGGTCACCCTGTGATGCTTAACCGTGCCCCTACGTTGCACAGACTTGGTATTCAGGCTTTCCAACCAAAATTAATTGAAGGTAAAGCGATCCAATTACACCCATTAGTATGTACGGCATTTAACGCCGATTTTGATGGGGATCAAATGGCCGTTCACCTTCCACTTGGACCAGAGGCAATTTTAGAATGTCAATTATTATTATTGGCATCTCACAATATTTTGAACCCTGCAAACGGTTCGCCAGTAGCTGTACCTTCTCAGGATATGGTTTTAGGTCTTTATTATATGACTAAACTCCGTAAGTCTACGGAAGAGGTAAAAGTAAAGGGTGAAGGTTTAACATTCTATTCTGCAGAAGAAGCGATGATCGCTTACAATGAGAAAATGGTAGATCTTAATGCTGAAATCAAAATTAGAACAAAAGATTTTGATGAAAATGGTGAGTTAAAAATGCAAATTGTAACTACTACTTTAGGTAGAGTTATTTTTAATGAACACGTTCCAGAAGTAGCAGGATACATAAATCAAGTATTGACTAAAAAGTCTTTACGTGATATTATTGGTGATATTCTTGCAGTAACAAGTGTACCAGAAACAGCTGCTTTTCTTGATGCAATTAAGACATTAGGATATAAGTTTGCCTTTGAAGGAGGATTATCATTTAGTCTTGGTGATATTATTATACCACCAGAGAAGCAAAAAATGATTGATGATGCAAATAAGCAGGTTGATTCTATTGTAGGTAACTACAACATGGGGCTTATAACAAACAATGAGCGTTATAACCAAGTTATTGATATCTGGACAGCTACTAATGCAGAATTGACAGAATTGTCTATGAAACGTATCCGTGAGGATCAGCAAGGGTTTAACTCTGTGTATATGATGCTTGACTCTGGAGCACGTGGATCTAAAGAACAGATTCGTCAGCTTACAGGTATGCGTGGATTAATGGCTAAGCCTAAAAAATCTAACAGTGGAGGAGGAGAAATTATTGAAAACCCTATTCTTTCTAACTTTAAAGAAGGTCTTTCAATTCTTGAATACTTTATCTCTACACACGGTGCTCGTAAAGGTCTTGCCGATACAGCACTTAAAACTGCCGATGCTGGTTACTTAACAAGACGTCTTGTTGATGTATCTCAAGATGTAATCGTTAATGAAGAAGATTGTGGTACACTTAGAGGTATTGAAGTTTCTTCTTTAAAGAAAAATGAAGAAGTTGTTGAGACATTAGGAGCACGTATCGTTGGTAGAACTGCTTTAAATGATGTTGTTCATCCTTTAACTAAAGAAGTTTTAGTGAAGTCCGGAGAACATATTTATGAAAAAATTGCCGCTGCAATTGAAGCTTCTCCATTAGATACTGTAGAAGTTCGTTCTCCGCTTACTTGTGAAGCTAAGAAAGGAATCTGTACACAATGTTACGGTAGAAACCTTGCAACCAATAAAATGGTGCAAAGAGGTGAAGCTGTTGGTGTTGTTGCAGCACAATCTATTGGTGAACCTGGTACACAGTTAACGCTTCGTACTTTCCACGTTGGAGGGGTTGCAAGTAATATTTCTGATGAAAATAAGTTAACTGTTAAGTTTGATGGTGTTGCTGAGATTGAAGACCTTAAAACGGTTAAAGGAGAAGATAATGAAGGAAACCCTATTGATATTGTAATTTCTCGTACATCTGAAGTAAAATTAGTTGATACAAAAACAGGAATTACATTAAGTACAAATAGTATTCAGTATGGTTCTACCATTTTTGTTAAAAATGGCGATACATTAAAAGCTGGTGATGTTGTGTCACAATGGGATCCATATAACGGTGTTATTATTTCTGAATTTGCTGGTAAAATTCGTTACGAAAATATCGAGCAAGGAATTACATACTCTGTAGAAATTGATGAACAGACTGGATTCCAAGAAAAAGTAATTACAGAATCTAGAGACAAGAAAAAGATACCTACTTTACAAATTGTAGATAATAAAGACGAAGTGATTCGTTCATACAATTTACCTGTAGGAGCTTTAATTTCTGTAGAAGATGGAGATAAAATTAAGATAGGTAAGATTCTTGTTAAGATTCCTAGAAAATCTGCTAAAGCGGGTGATATTACAGGAGGTTTACCACGTGTAACAGAATTGTTTGAAGCACGTAACCCTTCTAATCCAGCTGTAGTAAGTGAGATTGATGGTGTTGTTTCCTTCGGAAAAATTAAGCGTGGTAATCGTGAGATCATTGTCGAGTCTAAACTTGGTGAGGTAATGAAATATCTTGTGAAGTTAAGTAATCAGATTCTTGTACAAGAAAATGATTATGTACGTGCAGGTATGCCACTTTCTGATGGTTCTATTACTCCAGAAGATATCTTGAGAATTAAAGGCCCTTCAGCAGTACAACAATATCTAGTAAATGAAGTACAGGAAGTATATCGTTTACAAGGGGTGAAGATTAATGACAAACACTTTGAGGTTGTTGTTCGCCAAATGATGCGTAAAGTACGTATCGTTGATAGTGGAGACACAACATTCTTAGAAAATCAGTTGGTTCATAAGTCTGACTTTATTGAAGAAAATGATAAGATTTTTGGTCTTAAGATAGTTGAAAATGCAGGTGATTCTGAAACTTTAAAAGAAGGACAGATGGTAACTGCAAGAGAGTTACGTGATGAGAATTCTATTTTAAGAAGAGCTGATAAAACTTTAGTAGAAGCAAGAGAAGCTGTAAATGCTACAGCAACTCCTATTTTACAAGGGATTACTAGAGCGTCACTTCAGACTAAGTCATTTATCTCTGCGGCATCATTCCAAGAGACAACTAAGGTGTTAAACGAAGCTGCAGTAGCAGGTAAGGTTGATAGTCTAGAAGGTCTTAAAGAAAATGTTATTGTAGGTAAGCGTATACCAGCCGGAACAGGTATGAGAAAATACGATTCAATTATTGTGGGTTCTAAGCAGGAATTGAATGAAATGACTAAGAAAAAAGAAGAAGTAAACTTTAACTAAAAGTAGACTTTAACCTTATATTAATTAAGAATCCCGTGACAATAGTTGCGGGATTTTGTATTTTTAAAGAAATCAATAGCTGATTGTTTTTATCAGTTTTAAAATTTAACTAAAATGGAAGATCAAAAAGACGCCCCTAAAAAGGGACAATTAAATATAGAATTAGACGCTGATATAGCACAAGGTATATATAGTAATTTAGCAATTATAAATCATTCACAATCTGAATTTGTTGTAGATTTTATCTCTATTATGCCAGGAGTACCTAAAAGTAAAGTGAAATCTAGAATTGTGTTAACGCCGCAACATGCTAAAAGGTTATTAAAAGCACTTCATGAAAATGTTTCTAAATATGAACAACAAAATGGTGTAATACAAGAAAATAAACAACCTTCAATTCCTATTACTTTTGGCCCAACAGGTGAAGCGTAAAAAACATAAAATATTAGTATAGCCCCCCTTTTTTTGTGTTGCTATATATATTAAGAGTTTTTTAGTGTTAATGTGTGCAGATTGACCCCTATCTATGGGTTAATCTGCACACATTTTTTATTTTATTTCTTTTTTTATTGTTTGAAATGTTAAAATTTAACATTTTTATTTTTTTAGTTTAATGTAGAATATTTTAGCTTTTAATCTATGAATAAGCACTTTAGTCTTATTTTTATTTGTTTTTGTAAATTATTATAATAACTTTATCTCTTAAATGAGAAATATATTTATTCAATTCTCATATGACTGTAGCGCATTATCGATTTAAAGTGTATTTAATCTTTATTTGATTTTCTCCTCTCTATAGTTTAGTTTGATTTACTGATAAAACCGATAAAGTGTTTTTTTTAGTTATTTCTATCAATTATTTAATTTTTTAATATTACCTGTGTTTTTCATTTTTAGAGATTTTAGCTCTTCGAGAATAATACTATATATAATTATTGCGCTTAATGATTTTAATTTCATTGAGCTTTCAATTAAGTTAATTAAGAGACCAAAAAACGCTATTTAAACTAAATTTATTATGAAAAAAATAATTACTATACTTCTTGTTATCATTGGTGTGGGGACTTCACATGCTCAGGTGGGGATTGGAACTCCGCTTCCAAATGCTTCTGCGCAGTTAGATATTGTTTCTAATGATAGAGGTCTTTTGATTCCTCGAGTTTCATTATCTAATAGTGTAGATTTAACTTCAATCACTAATGGTAATGTTTTAAGCTTGTTGGTTTTTAATTTGGCTACAGTAGCTGATGTAACTCCAGGTTACCATTATTGGGATGGATCAAAATGGCAGCGTGTTACTAATGAAGACGATGTTATTAATCTAATAGATGTTAATGAAACACTTACAGTTATATCACAAGATGTGTCTGCAGGTACAATTTCTTATTTAGATGAAGATGGTAGTACGACAGTATTAGATGTTGCTGCAATGATTGCTGCTAATGAAACATTAACTTCGGTTTCTTTTGATTCACTTACTGGAATATTTACTTATAATGATGAAGATGGTGTTGCTACTACATTAGATCTTTCGGCAATGATATCAAATTTTGAGACATTAACTTTTATCTCTCAGGATGTAGCAGCAGGTACAATTACTTATATTGATGAAGATGGAGTTTCTACAGTATTAGATGTTGCTGCTTTAATTGCACAACACGAGACACTTACTTCTTCAAGTTTTGATCCGGCTACGGGTGTGTTTACCTATACAGATGAAAATGGTGTTGCTACAGATTTAGATCTTTCAGCAATGATTTCAAATTTTGAGACATTAACTTTTATCTCTCAAGATGTAGCAGCAGGTACTATTACTTATATAGATGAAGATGGAGTTTCTACAGTATTAGATGTTGCTGCTTTAATTGCACAGCACGAGACACTTACTTCTTCAAGTTTTGATCCAGCTACTGGTGTGTTTACATATACAGATGAAAATGGTGTTGCTACAGATTTAAATCTTTCAGCAATGATTTCAAATTTTGAGACATTAACTTTTATCTCTCTAGATGTAGCAGCAGGTACAATTACTTATATAGATGAAGATGGAGTTTCTACAGTATTAGATGTTGCTGCGTTAATTGCACAGCACGAGACACTTACTTCTTCAAGTTTTGATCCGGCTACTGGTGTATTTACATATACAGATGAAAATGGTGTTGCTACAGATCTAGATCTGTCATTAATGGTTTCAAATTTTGAGACGTTAACTTTTATTTCTCAAGATGTAACAGCAGGTACTATTACTTATATAGATGAAGATGGAGTTTCTACAGTATTAGATGTTGCTGCTTTAATTGCACAACACGAGACACTTACTTCTTCAAGTTTTGATCCGGCTACGGGTGTGTTTACCTATACAGATGAAAATGGTGTTGCTACAGATTTAAATCTTTCAGCAATGATTTCAAATTTTGAGACATTAACTTTTATCTCTCAAGATGTAGCAGCAGGTACAATTACTTATATAGATGAAGATGGAGTTTCTACAGTATTAGATGTTGCTGCTTTAATTGCACAGCACGAGACACTTACTTCTTCAAGTTTTGATCCGGCTACGGGTGTGTTTACCTATACAGATGAAAATGGTGTTGCTACTACATTAGATCTTTCGGCAATGATATCAAATTTTGAGACGTTAACTTTTATTTCTCAAGATGTAACAGCAGGTACTATTACTTATATAGATGAAGATGGAGTTTCTACAGTATTAGATGTTGCTGCTTTAATTGCACAACACGAGACACTTACTTCTTCAAGTTTTGATCCAGCTACAGGTGTATTTACCTATACAGATGAAAATGGAGTTGCTACAGATTTAAATCTTTCGGCAATGATATCAAATTTTGAGACATTAACTTTTATCTCTCAAGATGTTGCAGCAGGTACGATTACATATATAGATGAAGATGGAGTTGCTACGGTATTAGATGTAGCTGCTTTAATTGCACAACACGAAACCCTTACGTCATCAAGTTTTGATCCAGCTACAGGTGTATTTACCTATACAGATGAAAATGGAGTTGCTACAGATTTAAATCTTTCGGCAATGATATCAAATTTTGAGACATTAACTTTTATCTCTCAAGATGTTGCAGCAGGTACGATTACATATATAGATGAAGATGGAGTTGCTACGGTATTAGATGTAGCTGCTTTAATTGCACAACACGAAACCCTTACGTCATCAAGTTTTGATCCAGCTACAGGTGTATTTACCTATACAGATGAAAATGGAGTTGCTACAGATTTAAATCTTTCGGCAATGATATCAAATTTTGAGACATTAACATATTTCTCTTTAGATATCAATGCTGGAACTATCACATATATAGATGAAGATGGAGTTGCTACAGTGTTGGATATAGCAGCTTTAGTAGCTCAATATGAATCTTTAACAACATTGGTAGATAATGGTGATGGTACAATAACTTATACAGATGAAAATAATGTTCAGACTATTATTAATATGGCAGCGGGACCAGCTGGAGCTGACGGAGCGTCTGCGTATCAAGTGTGGTTAGACGCTGGAAATACGGGTTCAGTGCAAGATTTTCTAGATTCGTTAGTAGGAGCAGATGGAGCAACAGGCGCATCTGCATATCAAGAATGGTTGGATGCTGGTAACACCGGTTCTGTGCAAGACTTTTTAGATTCGTTAGTAGGAGCAACGGGTGCAACTGGACAAGATGGAGCAACAGGGCCACAAGGACCAACAGGAGCTGCTGGAGCAACGGGGCCACAAGGGACAACAGGAGCTGATGGGGCTACTGGAGCAACTGGTACAGCTGGACAAGATGGAGCAACGGGACCACAAGGTCCAACAGGTGCGACAGGACAAGATGGAGCAACGGGACCACAGGGTCCAACAGGTGCAACAGGACAAGATGGAGCAACAGGACCACAAGGGCCAATAGGTGCAACAGGAGCAGCTGGACAAGATGGGGCTACTGGAGCAACGGGTGCGGCTGGACAAGATGGAGCAACGGGACCACAAGGGCCAACAGGTGCAACAGGACAAGATGGAGCAACGGGACCACAGGGTCCAACAGGTGCAACAGGACAAGCAGGAGCAGCGGGGCCACAAGGACCAACAGGGCCACAAGGGCCAACAGGTGCTAATGGAGCTGATGGAGCAACGGGTGCGGCTGGACAAGATGGAGCAACGGGACCACAAGGGCCAACAGGAGCAGCTGGACAAGATGGAGCAACGGGACCACAAGGTCCAACAGGTGCGACAGGACAAGATGGAGCAACGGGACCACAGGGTCCAACAGGTGCAACAGGACAAGCAGGAGCAGCGGGGCCACAAGGACCAACAGGGCCACAAGGGCCAACAGGTGCTAATGGAGCTGATGGAGCAACGGGTGCGGCTGGACAAGATGGAGCAACGGGACCACAAGGGCCAACAGGAGCAGCTGGACAAGATGGAGCAACGGGACCACAAGGTCCAACAGGTGCGACAGGACAAGATGGAGCAACGGGACCACAGGGTCCAACAGGTGCAACAGGACAAGATGGAGCAACAGGACCACAAGGGCCAATAGGTGCAACAGGAGCAGCTGGACAAGATGGGGCTACTGGAGCAACGGGTGCGGCTGGACAAGATGGAGCAACGGGACCACAGGGTCCAACAGGTGCAACAGGACAAGATGGAGCAACAGGTCCAATTGGTCCACAAGGGCCAACAGGAGCTGATGGGGCTACTGGTACAGCTGGACAAGATGGAGCAACGGGGCCACAAGGGCCAACAGGTGCTAATGGAGCTGATGGAGCAACGGGTGCGGCTGGACAAGATGGAGCAACGGGACCACAAGGGCCAACAGGAGCAGCTGGACAAGATGGAGCAACGGGACCACAAGGTCCAACAGGTGCGACAGGACAAGATGGAGCAACGGGACCACAGGGTCCAACAGGTGCAACAGGACAAGATGGAGCAACAGGACCACAAGGGCCAATAGGTGCAACAGGAGCAGCTGGACAAGATGGGGCTACTGGAGCAACGGGTGCGGCTGGACAAGATGGAGCAACGGGACCACAGGGTCCAACAGGTGCAACAGGACAAGATGGAGCAACAGGTCCAATTGGTCCACAAGGGCCAACAGGAGCTGATGGGGCTACTGGTACAGCTGGACAAGATGGAGCAACGGGGCCACAAGGGCCAACAGGAGCAGCTGGACAAGATGGAGCTGCTGGAGCAGCGGGGCCACAAGGGCCAACAGGACCACAAGGGCCAACAGGTGCTAATGGAGTTGATGGTGCAACAGGAGCAGCTGGACAAGATGGGGCTACTGGAGCAACTGGTACAGCTGGACAAGATGGAGCAACGGGACCACAGGGTCCAACAGGTGCAACAGGACAAGATGGAGCAACAGGACCACAAGGGCCAATAGGTGCAACAGGAGCAGCTGGACAAGATGGAGCAGCGGGGCCACAAGGACCAACAGGAGCAACAGGACCACAAGGTCCAGCAGGAGATTCTGCTACTAATATAAATACCACGCTTTCTCTAGTGGATGGAGAATTGGTTTACGAGAATGAAGATTCAAATAATGCTAATGTTAATTTAATTTCAGGTGACGATAATAATGCCATTGTTTCAGATGCAAATGGGGCGTTGTTTGTAGATGTACAAGAGCCTTGGAATATTCAAGATGGTACAGTTGGTGCAACAGGTAACACTCAAGATATTTACCAAGCAGGTAAAGTAGCTGTTGGGTTTACAGATGCAGATGGTGTTTCTGACAAGCAGTTTGAGGTGAAAGGTGATTATGTTGCAGAGAGTACTTATACTGATAATGGTACTAATACATATACAGGTATGTATACGCAAGAAGATTATAGTATAATGTTTGCGAGTGATCAAAGTTATAAAGACCCATCAGCCTCAATTTTTGGTGGAGATTATTATTCAGTATTTTTTGCTCAACCAAAAGCGGTATTTGCTTTAGCAAATGCGCCTGATGCAATATCAGAAATGGTTATAGGTCCTGGAAGTGCTACTGTCAGTCCACAGGTAAGGTTGCAGTCAAGATATGGTTTAACTGGTGATCCTGCAGCAAGCAAAGAGGTAGGTTTGTATGGTACTGAGGAATCTTTAAATATTTTTATTAAAAATGCAGGTACAACACAAAAGATGATTAGGTTGACTCCAGATAACGGAATACAATTTGATCACGGAGATAAAGAAACTTATAATTTTCCTGAAAATAGAGGTGCTGTCAACCAAGTGTTAACCACAGATGGTGCTACGGGTAATGACATAGCGCAACTTTCTTGGAAAGATATTTCAGAATTAACTGAAGGAGATGCAACTGATGATGCTTGGATTGATGATACTGCAAACAGTATGATAAAACTAGGTTCAAAAAGTGATGGAGATCCTAGAGAGGCTGATTTTGTAGTACTAGATGAAAAAGGTTATGTAGGTATTGGTACCGATAGCCCTGCCGAATTGTTAGACATAAGAGGGACAGCGGCTACAAATGGTGATGCCGATTTTGATATGACTTCTTTTGGTGATGTAAATTCAACAACACTTCATATGAGGCGAGCGGCTGGTACAGCAGCTGATCCAGCTGCTCAAAGGGCTGTTTCTAATCTAACAGATGCATTGCCAACAACTGTAGCTATTGAAGGCCAGGGCTTTGATGGAGCAAATTACCAAACCGGAGCAAGAATAACATTGGCTCTAGATGATCCTAGTACAAATAGTGGACCAGGTGATATGCCAGGTGAAATATCGCTTTTAACAACGCCAGATGGGACGTCAACTCCGGAGACAAGAATGAATATAAAATCTGATGGTAAAATAGGGGTGAATACTGTAGAGCCAACCAATCAATTACACGTTAAGGCAGAGCCAACAGAAGATCCTGTAAGATTAGAAGGTTTACAAACCAGTTCAGATAACGCAGATAAAGTAGTAGTTGCAGATGCTAATGGTGTTTTAAAAACAGTAGCTAATAACGCTCCTAACTTTTTCTATATGCCAGCAGTTATTTTTGATACATCTACTACAGGTACAGGCTTAACACGTGATTTATATGACGATTATAACAAACAGTTTTCTGGAATAGCTTTTAATGTAGCACATGGTGCAAATGGAGCTTCTGTTAATTATACAGGTGGTTTAGTGGGTAATACAAGTGCACCTACAACGATTAGTACATATGCTAATACAGCGTTAAACTATTACGTCTCTTATTACGACCAAGCTGTTTTTGCAAACGTGTCTATTAGTGATACTGGTGTATTAACGTATGATATTATTAGTAATGCAACTTCAAGTTCATTTATGAATATCATATTTGTAATTAAATAATAAAATAAAAACAGATGTCTAAATAGATATCAAGGCATCTGTTTATAGTAGCATTTTTATGCTAACAACATTTAATAGAGTAGGTATCGTAAAATAAAATTATAACCTATGTTTAAGTTTCTCTATATAAAACCACCGCGCTCTTTAATGCCAAAGTGTTTTATGTTTTCTTCCGAAAGTTTAAGAAACCATTATATAGAGCTTACACATTTTATGATACAAAGTAAAATACAGAAAGTTTCATACCACAATAATTTATACCAATACAGCATGAACTTTAATACAAAAATATTTACTAAAATTGAGCGCATCACCAAGCTCATGCTATTTGTTGGGCTGTTTTTAGTAACCTCACAATCTCAAACCTGGGCGCAAAATAAAGTTTTGGTTAACAATGCAACGGTACTTTCTCCAGATAATAGGTATATATCAATTGCAAATTATGGTCCAACAGTAGACAACCCAAATAATGCTTTGCTAGTTGATAACAATTATGCTACGTTATATGCTCAAGGAGGGATAGAGGTATTAGGAATTGAAATAGGAGGTTACGAAGGTGTCATAGAGTTAGAATTCCCAAGTGATGTCCCGAAAGATACATGGTCGTATGTGCGTATGGATGATGATACAGGTCTTTTAGATGGTCTTTTAGGAGGGAGTTTAGGGGATTTATTAACGGGTTTATTGGATAATTTATTGTTGGGAAATCAAGAAATTGTTATTGATGCACGCGATGGTACTACTTCTGTGCTATCTCGATCAAGTGAATCAGGTTTTAACACACCACGAGTTAAAGTGATACAGGATGCTGCCGGTCATAATTACCTTGCAATACGCCCTGACGCTAAATATGATAGACTCCGTATTACCCATAAAAAAAGTGCAACACTAGATCTAGGTGGTGAAAAAGAATTAAAAATATATAGTGCTTTTTATTTTGACGGGACTGGTGAGGAGTGTGGTCGTCCTTTTGGAACCTCTTTTGATGGTGATGATGGTATTGGTCTAAGTCTAATAGAGGTTGGAGATCAAAATTTAAACTATGCTATTGATAATGATGTGAATACTTTCTCTACTTTAAAGCCTGGTTCTTTAGTAGATGTTAATATAGCCTCTACTTTAAGACAAAATTTTTATTTTTCTACACCATCTAATATAGATAACACATTAAATATAAAAATAGCTTTAGGTTCTGCAGGTGTTGTAAATGCAAATTTGTTAGGTGCAATACAAGTAGTGCTTTATGATGAAGATGCTAATATTGTATATACACGTGCTTTACAAAGCAGTTTACTTAATAATACCGATGCTTTAGGCTTACTTACTAGTGGTGCTCCTATCACTTTAACATTTGCGCCTGGTATTTCATATAGTAGTGCCGCGGTGGAGCTAGTGAGCCCTATAGGTGCAGCCGTTTTAGGTTCAGGTATAAAAATATATGATGTACAGCGTTATGATGGTACTTCAACCTGTATTAATCTTCAAATTGCAGCAATACCTTCTGCTACTATTAGTCCTTTAGATACACCTTCTTGTGCGAGTACTTTACTTGATTTTGAAAATGTAGATTTTCCAAGTTATGCCGTGGATGGTAATAATGAAACCTATGCCGTTTTAAATGCAGATTCTGGGAATCTGTTAACAAGTGGAGCTTCTATTGGTTATGTGCAAATGGATTTAGGGAATGTTGGAGCAGATCAAATTACCTATGCCCGTATTAACTATGACGAAGATATTTTAGATCGTTTAGCAGGTGGTAGTATAGGGATGTTGGTATCTGATCTTGCTAATGGTCTTCTTTTAGGGGACCAATATATAGAAGTAGAGGCTTTTAATGGTAGTACTTCTGTATTAAATTTAACGAGTCAAGATGCTTTTGGAGGTCCAGATGGAGATACTACAGGTAATGTAACCGTTGTACAAGACAATATAGGGAGGTTTTACTTAGCTATTAAACCAAGTACAGCGTATACTAATATAAAAATAACAAACCATGTTACTGCTCTATTACCAACAGGTAAGCAAAGTGCATTACATGTGTATGATGCTTGTTTTGATATAGGAGTAGATCCTTGTTTTGAGGCTAATTTTACAGCTCCAAGAGCTGGAGGCCTTAGTCTTAGTGTGGGAGATTTAGATAACGCTGGAGTGACTGATCCTTATAAGGCAATTAGTGAGAATTCTTCAGATTTTTCTACAATTAATTTAGGTGTAGCTGGAGTTGCTGCCTGGGTCTATCAATCTGTATATTTTACCCAGCCATCGCAAACTGGAGATCATGTAAAAGTGAGATTGGCTATAGGTACTTCTCAATTAGTAGATGTTGATTTAATAGGTACCTATGCTATAAAATTTTATAACGGAAATAGCTTAGTAGATACCTTTACATTAAGTAGTGGATTAATAAACAGTTTAGATTTACTTACACTTATACAAACTGGAGGTAGTGTAACGCTAGATTATGTGCCTACAGGTATTTTTGATAGAGTAGATGTAGGTATTGAGTCATTGGTAAGTGTGGGGGTAGAGTCTCCATCTATGCGTCTTTATGAAGTTACGCGATATAATGAGAGTTCTTGCCCAATAGTAATTACAGATTCTCCTTTTCAAGAGTCTTCATGTTTATCAAAAATTGTAGCTTCAGAAAATGCAGATGAAGTAGCAAACCTTTTGGATGATGATTTTGATAGTTATGCTACGTTAAATTCTGAAGGTGCTGCGCTTTGGGATGGTTCTGATTATGAGGGTTTTGTAGAAATGGGTTATGATCAAGATGTAGCGGCTGGAGTAACAAGTTATATCCGTGTTGATTTTGAAGAAGATATTTTAGAAGGGTTAACTAGTGGAAGTTTAGGTAATGTAGTTTCTACCTTGTTAGATGGTTTATTGGTAAACGTATTACTTTTAGAGAATCATTATTTCACAGTAGACATTAAACATAATACCTATAATACAAGTGGAGATGTAACAGCTTCTACAATAATAGCAACAGCTTCTAGTAAGGATGCTAGTGCAGGCGGGAATAATATGATACGCGTAGTACAGGATGCAGCAGGTAGATATTATATAGCAGTAACACCAGATCAAGCCTATAATGCAGTGCGTATTACAGATACAACAGACTCTAGTGTTGTTTTACCTATAGATTTCATAAAAGATGGCCCTAATTCTATGAATGTGTATGGAATGTGTACAGAGTTGTTAAGTACTGAACGTTGTATTGATGCTTTTGCAACATCTTATGAGATGTCTGGTCTAAATATAAGTGTTGACGCAGTTGGTACTGCAGGGGTAACAAATATGGAGCGTGCAATTGATGGTAATACTACCAATTATTCGGAGATTAGTAATGGAACTCTAGGTATAGGTACATCAACAAAGCAGTGGATCTTTTTTACTACGATATCAAATGATACAGATTCAGTACTTGTTAAGCTAGATGTTGATGGTGCTGTTGTTAATGCTAATGTGTTAGATGATGGTTTAGAGATTAAAGCTTATTTAGGGAATGTTGAAGTCGCAGTGCTTGATTTTAGTGCTACTGGTTTATTAAACGGTGTCGATGTTGTCGATTTATTAAATGGAGTTGGAGCAGTAGAATTAAATTTTAAGCCAGGAGTATCTTTCGATAGAATAAGTGTTGGAACAAAATATAGTGTTCTTAATGCATCTGTCTTTCCTCCCATACGCTTGTTTAGTGTAAGCCGTGTATGTGGTTCAGGATTGATGATTACAAATCCAATGATTTATCAGAAAGTTGATTAATTCGATTTAAAAAAGTATTATGAAAAGACAATTATTTTATATAGTGTTATTTCTTCTCACTACAAGTTTGTTTGCTCAAACCAGTAATGAAGGTGTAGTTTATGTAAGTCCAGGCACACAGTTTTCTACAGTAGAGGATTTTAATAATTTATCTACAGCTAGTTTTATAAACGATGGTGAGGCTTTTATTTATGCTCACTTCAATAATGACGGTGTTGTAGATTTTATAGAAGACACTGGTTACACTCGATTTGAGGGTAAAGCGGTACAAAAAATAAGTGGAGGAAGTACAAGCTATTTTTATGATGTGCTTTTTAATAATAATATAAGTGATGTAGCTTCTTTTGAATTAAGTAATGAATTGAGTGTTGCTGGTGAAGCAGATTTTGATGAAGGGATTGTGAAAAATGATGATTTTGGTGGCTTGGTCGTTTTTGAGACTGAAGCTACACATACTGGAGTTTTTGATCGTAGTCACGTAGATGGCTATGTACAAAAAACAGGTGACAAAAGTTTTGTTTATCCTATAGGTGATAAAGGTTTTTATCGTTTTGCAGCTATAAGTGCTCCAGACGATCTGGGAGATGTATTTACAAGTAAATATTTTTTAGAACCAACAAATGATTCTTATCCACTTGAAAATAGAACAGGAATATTAGAAGCTATAGATGGAGCTGAACACTGGACTTTAACCAAAGAAGGAGGGGTTACAGATGTATTACTCACGCTTAGTTGGGAAGATACAACTACACCAGAAAATATTACAGCTCAGCCACAAGTGGGAACCATTAGAGTAGTACGATGGAATGAAGAAGGGGGTTTATGGGTAGATGAAGGTGGTGTAGTAGATGTAGATAATAAAACAGTTACTACAGCTATAGCTCTAGAAGAATACGGAGTGTTTACCTTAGGTAGAATCAAGTCTGGTGTTATTTTACCAGGAGATGTCGTAGTGTATAATGGTGTAACGCCTAATGGGGATGGAAATAATGACTACTTCATTATTGATAATATTGAAAATTTAGCAAATAATAGTGTTGAGATTTACAACCGTTGGGGTGTAAAAGTTTTTGAAACTACAGATTATGATTCTAGTGATAACGTATTTAGAGGTTTTTCAGAAGGTAGATTAACAATTCAGGAAAACGAAAAGTTACCTTCAGGAACTTATTTCTATGTTCTAAACTATGATTTTACAGACGCAAATGGTACAGAGCGAGTTAAGCAAGCCGGTTACTTGTATCTCAATGGAGATTAAGTTTTTACCTTATTTAAATTAAGCGATTTATCACATTACAATTACTTACAATTAGAAACAGGTAGTTTTTATTTTAAGTTTTTAAATAATTTATACAGATGAAATCTATTTTTAAAGATATTAAAAGTGCATATATAGGTGTTGTAGCAACATTGTGTGTGTTGTTTTCTGTGTCAGAGAGTTATGCGCAGCAGGACTCTCAATATACACAGTATATGTACAATACATCATCATTTAACCCGGCTTATGCGGGTAATAGAGATGTGTTTAGTGCTATTGCTTTGTATAGGGCTCAGTGGGTAGGATTAGATGGAGCACCAAAAACAATAAATTTTACAGCACATTCTCCAGTAGGTGAGCGTGTAGGTTTAGGTTTGTCCTTTACAAATGACGAAATAGGACCAAGTGTAGAAAATTCAATTGCAGCAGATTTTTCATATACCATCCCTTTAGGTGATGACCTTGATTTATCTTTTGGATTAAAAGGAGGTGTTAATTTATTAGATGTAGATTTCACAAAACTACTTATATATGATCCAACAGACCCACAGTTTGAGTACAATATAGATAACCGTTTAACCCCTATAATTGGGGCGGGTATTTTTTTAAATAATGATAAATGGTACGCAGGTTTGTCGGTGCCTAATTTTTTACAAACAGAGCATTACGATCAATCCTCTATATCTACTGCAAAAGAGAAGATGAATTTTTATGCGATAGGTGGTTATGTATTTGATATAGGTTCAGGTACTAAGTTAAAACCCGCAGTATTATTAAAGTCTGTTGAAGGTTCACCAATAGCTCTTGATTTATCTGCTAATTTTTTGTTTAATGATAAATTTACCCTTGGTGGTGCTTACAGGCTTAGTGCAGATTTTAGTGCTTTAGCAGGATTTCAATATAACGAAAGTATTATGATAGGGTATTCTTATGATTATGGTGTTCAAGACCTTGCTAATTATAATAATGGTTCCCATGAAATCTTTTTAAGATTTGAATTATTCTCTAGTATTACTACTAGAATGGTAACCCCAAGATTTTTTTAAAAATAATAACTATGAAAATACTTTCTACATTATTTGCTTGCATTTTTATGAGCAGTTGTTTTTTTGCTATTGGACAAGAAGGGGAAACTCGTAAAGCAGATAAAAAGTTTAGTAATTGGAATTATATTGATGCTGTTAGCGCTTATGAAGCTGTAGTTAAATCAGGTTATGAAAGTGAAGATGTATTTCAGAAATTAGGAGATGCCTATTATTTTAATGCTCAGTATGCCAAATCTGTTATTTATTATAAAAGATTATTTAAATTAAATGAAGTACAAGATGAGTTGTATTTGTTTAGATATGGACAGTCTTTAAAGGCTATCAAAAACTATGACAAAGCAGATGTTTACTTAAGTAAATATTATGAGTTAAAAGGAATTCCTTTTACAAGTTCTAAGCAATATGTAACTTCTTTAAAAGACGTTGAAGCAATATATGAGATTGAAAAAACGGCGTTCAATAGTAAATACTCTGAATATCCTGGTTTTTTAATGAATGATGAATTGTTTGTTATAGCTGTTAATGAAGAGGACATTATAAATTCTTGGAATGGAGAGCCTACATCAGATGTTTTTAAAGTATCTGCTAATGCAGTTTCATCTATAAATGCACCAAATGTAAACTCTAAATATAATGAGGGTTCATTAGTAATTACTAAAGATGGTAATACCATGTACTTTACTCGTAATAACTATTTGAAAAAAGTAGGTTTAGATAGCGAGAAGGCCATGAACTTAAAGTTGTATAAAGCTACTAAAGAGAACGGTGAATGGGATAATATAGTAGAACTTCCTTTTAATAGTGATGCATTTAGTGTTGGTCATCCAGCCTTAAGTACAGATGAGAGCACCTTGTTTTTTGTGAGTGATATGGAAGAGGGAAGCCAAGGTGGAACAGATATTTATTCAGTAACTATTCTAGAGAATGATACCTTCGGAAACGTTACAAACATAACGAGCCTAAATACTGATGGTAATGAGATGTTTCCATTTATGGCAGAAAATGGAAAATTATATTTTTCTTCTAATGGTTATCAGAATAATATTGGAGGTTTAGATATATACAGTGCTACCATTGAAGGAACTGAATTTACAGACATCACAAATTTAGGAGAGCCTATTAATAGTTCTTTTGATGATTTTGCTTTTGTAGCTACTGGAGCAGAAATTGCAGCTTTAAAAGGTTATTTTGCTTCTAACCGTAAAGGAGCAGAAAGCGATGATATTTATAGCTTTACAGCCTTTGAAAAAGAATCTGATTGCGATCAAGTAATAGCAGGAATCGTAAAGGATAAAAAGACTGGAGATTACTTACCATTTGCAACAGTATCGTTAATAGATGCAAATAATGAAATTGTAGACCGTATGGTTGCAGATGAGCTAGGGAGATATAGTTTTGAAAACAAAGGTTGTGATGAGGATGTTAAATTTGTGAGAGCAGATCAACAACAATATCAAACAAACGAGTTAGCATTACCAGATGATATTCAAAAACGAAAATTTTTAGATGTTTACCTAGATTTACGTGAATTAGAACATACTATAGGTACAGATATTGGTCTTTTATTCAATCCTATTTATTTTGATTTGGATAAATCTTTTATTAGATCGGACGCAGCAATAGAGTTGCAAAAAATAATTTCTTTATTAAATCAATACCCTCAAATGAAGATAGATGTTAGATCGCATACAGATAGTAGGGCAGATGATGCTTATAATTTAGATCTTTCAGATAGAAGAGCGAAAGCAACAATAGCTTATTTGATTAAAAATGGAATAGACAGTAGTCGTTTATCCGGTAGAGGTTATGGAGAAACTCAACTTATTAATGGTTGTAGTAATGGTGTAGACTGTACTTCTATTGAACATCAGCTTAACAGACGTTCTGAGTTTATTATTGTTGAATAATGTGTGTTAATAAATAGATATAAAAAAAGCGTTTCATTTAATGAAACGCTTTTTTTATACCTGGTAATGTGATTATTCTTTTTCAAATTCACTTACAAAATGAAATTTGATTGATGGGTATTTACTTTGTGTCATTTGTAAGGTAAAAGCAGAATCAGCAAAAAAGACAAGTTGACCTCGTTTATCTTTTGCTAAAAACTTAGATTTTACTCTTTTAAAATCTAAAAACTCTGCACTTTTAGGGTCATTTGTTTGTACCCAACACGCTTTATGTACATTTAAGTTTTCATACCTACATTTAGCTCCATATTCGTGTTCAAGTCTATACTGTATAACCTCAAACTGTAAAGCACCTACTGTTCCTATTACTTTTCTTCCATTTAACTCTAGTGTAAATAATTGAGCGACACCTTCATCCATTAACTGGTCGATACCCTTTTCTAGCTGCTTGCTCTTCATAGGGTCTGCATTGTTAATATACTTAAAGTGCTCAGGAGAAAAACTAGGGATACCTTTATATTGCATTATTTCACCTTCTGTTAAGGTGTCACCTATTTTAAAGTTTCCGGTATCATGAAGTCCAACAATATCTCCAGGGTACGAAATATCTACGATCTGTTTCTTTTCAGCAAAAAAAGCATTTGGGCTAGAGAACTTTAATTTTTTACCATTTCTAACATGTAGGTATGGTTTGTTTCTTTCAAAAGTACCCGAAACAATTTTTACAAACGCTAAGCGATCTCGATGCTTAGGGTCCATATTTGCGTGAATTTTAAAAACAAATCCAGAGAATTTTTTTTCTTCTGGTTTTACTAAACGCGTATCACTATTTTTAGGTCTTGGTTTTGGAGCAATATTCACAAAACAATCTAATAATTCTCGTACACCAAAATTGTTTAAAGCAGAACCAAAAAATACAGGTTGTAAGGTTCCTTCTAGATATTCTTCATTATTAAAACCTGGGTACACTTCGTAGACAAGTTCTAGTTCCTCCCTTAGTGTGTCTGCAGCTGTCTCGCCTATAAGTTCATCTAGTTCAGGGTTGCTTAGATCTTCAATCTCTATTGTTTCTTCTATATTCTTTCTGCTATCTCCACTAAAAAGGTTTACATTTTTTTCCCAAATGTTATAAATTCCTTTAAAATCGTATCCCATACCAATAGGGAAAGAAAGAGGAGTTACTCTTAATTTTAATTTTTGTTCAATTTCATCTAGTAACTCAAAGGCATCTTTACCTTCACGATCCATTTTATTTACAAAAACGATCATCGGAATATTACGCATTCTACAAACTTCAACAAGTTTTTCTGTTTGCATCTCTACCCCTTTAGCAACATCTATCACAACGATCACACTGTCTACAGCAGTTAGAGTTCTAAAAGTATCTTCGGCAAAATCCTTGTGACCAGGGGTGTCAAGAATATTTATTTTTGTTCCTTCATATTCAAAAGCAAGAACAGAAGTAGCCACAGAGATTCCTCTTTGACGTTCTATTTCCATAAAGTCACTAGTTGCCCCTTTCTTAATTTTATTACTTTTTACAGCACCTGCCTCTTGTATGGCACCACCATATAATAGTAATTTTTCGGTTAAAGTTGTTTTTCCGGCATCTGGGTGTGAAATGATTCCAAATGTTTTACGTCTATTTATTTCCTGTTGAAGCATAGTTAAATTTATATGACAAAGATACTATCTCTTATGATGTTTTTATTAAAAATGTTTTCTAAGTTCAAGTATTAAAATTGCCTTTTGTATTTTTGACAAAATATAGAAAAGTTTATGAAAGAAGAGCAAGTAATACTTGTTAATGAAAAAGATGAGCAATTAGGTTTAATGCCTAAGCTAGAAGCGCATGAAAAAGCTGTGCTTCATCGCGCATTTTCTGTGTTTGTGTTTAATGACCAAGGCGAATTAATGCTACAGCAACGTGCTATGCATAAATATCACTCTCCAGGATTATGGACAAACACATGTTGTTCACACCAGCGTGATGGTGAGTCTAACTTAGATGCAGGTTTACGTCGTTTACAAGAGGAGATGGGTTTTACAACACCTCTTAAAGAAACTACGTGGTTTATATATAAAGCACCATTTGATAATGGTCTTACAGAACATGAGTTAGATCATATTCTCGTCGGAAATTTTAACGATTCGCCATCTATTAATGAAGATGAAGTAGCTGCTTGGAAATGGATGCATCTTGAAGACGTGAAAATTGACATTGCAAAAAACCCTGCTATTTATACAGAATGGTTTAAAATTATTTTTGATAAATTTTATAAACATCTTTCAGTATGAGTTTAACAGTGTATAGAAAAGCACATTTTAATGCAGCACATCGCTTGTATAAGGAAGAATGGTCAAATGAAAAAAACGCTCTAATATTTGGCAAATGCAGTAACCCTAATTATCATGGCCATAACTATGATCTAGAAGTAGGGGTTACTGGTGAAATAGATGAAGAAACCGGTTTTTTAATAGATTTAAAGATTTTAAAAAAAGTAATCTATGAAGAAGTAGAAGTACCTTTTGATCATAAAAACTTAAATCTAGAGGTCGAAGCCTTTAAAACTGTAAATCCTACAGTAGAAAATATCGCGATAGAGATTTATAATAGAATAGTAAAAAGGTTAGATAGCCGTTTTGATATTTCAGTAAAATTGTATGAAACGCCACGTAATTTTGTAGTATATACCGGATAATATGAGCATAGCAATAGGTAGTACATTACCAGAATTTACATTAGTTGATCAAGATGGTGTTACATTTAATAGTAAAAAAGACATAGGGAACACCCCAAGTGTAATTTACTTTTATCCAAAAAATTTCACACCAGGTTGCACAGCAGAGGCATGTAGTTTTAGAGATGCATATGAAGATTTTATCGCTCATAATGTAAAAGTTATCGGTATTAGCTCAGACTCTGAAAGCTCACATAAAAAATTTGCAAGCAAGTTTAATCTTCCGTTTACATTGCTGGCAGATGAAGAAAAAGTAGTAAGATCACTTTTTGAAGTTAAAGGAAAATTATTAGGATTATTACCAGGAAGAGAAACATTTGTTTTTGATACAAAAGGCAAATTGGTTTTTAAATTTGATGGGATGAGTGCTGGTCCTCATATTACAAAAGCACTAGATATTATAAAAGAAATTAAAAATGCATAACCCCTCACTTTACCCATTACAATTTACGCCCATTCTTAAAGAAAAGATTTGGGGTGGAGCTAAGTTGAATACCATTTTCAACAAAGGAGGCGTTGGTAAACTAGGGGAAAGTTGGGAATTATCTGGAGTAAAAGATAATATCTCAATTGTAACTAATGGTGCCTTAAAAGGAAAAAGTTTAGCAGACTTAATAAAAACTCATGGTAGTGATTTACTAGGAGAAAAAGTTTTAAAACGTTTTGGAGGTCATTTTCCTTTATTATTTAAATTCATAGATGCATCAGAAAATCTTTCTTTACAGTTACATCCTGATGATGCATTAGCAAAAGCACGTCACGATAGTTTTGGAAAAACAGAAATGTGGTACATTTTACACACAGACGAAGATGCTAAATTATTTATAGGGTTTAAAAAAGGAGTAGATCAAAGTATTTATGCCCAGCACATTTCAGAAAATAAATTACTAGACATTATCGATTCTGAAACGGTTAAAGAGGGTGATGCCTTTTTTATCACACCAGGATTAATACACGCCATAGGAGCAGGAGTTGTTCTTGCAGAAATCCAACAGACATCAGATATTACGTATCGAGTTTATGATTGGGACAGACCTGATTTAGATGGTAAGATGCGTACTTTACATACAAAAGAAGCAGAAGCTGCAATTAAATTTGACACTGCAACTGCTAAGCTTTCATATAATAAAAAGGCAGAAGAAATAACACCTATTTGTGAATCCCCTTATTTTAAAACATCAAAAATAAACTGTAATGGAACACTGGATATCGATTACTCCGGTTTTGATAGTTTTAAGGTATATATGTGTGTAGGAGGAAAGGCGATCGTAAAAACAGAACAGTCTGAAAATGAGCTTAAAAAGGGCGAAACCCTACTTATACCTGCTTGTATAGAACAGGTGACAATTAGTTCGGAAAATGGTGAGATTCTCGAGGTTTACATTCCTTAATAGTTTGTACCTTTGCAAAATAATTCTTAAAAGAAAAAGAAGACCATTATGGCAAATGTTAGAAATTTAAAAAGAGATGTAAATTATGTTATCGGTGATATCATAGAGGCTGTATACATCTGGGAGTTTACTAATCCAGAAAAGGACACAAAAGAATCTCAAGCAGTTATAGACAGTGCTATCAAAGACTTTGACGAGTTGATGGCTAAAATTAATGCTAAAAAAGTAGAAGATAAAAAAGCTCACTTTAAGGCAATTAACCAAGAAGTTGAAGAAAGAGGAAGAAAATTGATTGATAGAATCAACAGTTTATAAATCTTTGTTTTAAAACTAAAAAGCCCTAAACACAATGTGTTTAGGGCTTTTTCTATTTTATACCGTTTATTTTATTTTTCTTTTCTTAACGTAATAATTTCGTTTAATTGCTTACCGTAGTTTGATTCTTTAACTCTTTTAGTAAGTGTGTTATAAACAGTGTCAAGGTATTTAATGTTTCCTTCGTGAGGTTGGCTTATCATAATATAAGGTGCAATCTCATTATCATTGTGTTGTAAGGCATAATTAACTGCCGCTAGATAATTGCTTTGCATTAAACGAATACGTTTTTTATCTAAAGCATCCATAATAGAGTCTTGATTCTCTAAAGCATTAAGCCCTTGCTCAATGTATTCTAGATTTTTATCAGTAAAGCGTCTTGTTATAGCTTGGTATTGTTCTAGTAGTTTTTGGTTTGTAGAACCTGTAATTACGGCATCTAGAGCAAAACTTTTTAATGTAGTTTCAATATTAATTGGGGCTGCTTCTGCAAAAAAGGGAAGTCTAGTATCAAGTAAGACACCGTTATCTAGGCGTACGTATAAAAAATAAATTTCTGGACTCTCAACAGTTTCTGAAAAACTGAATTGTGAATCTCCTAATATTTTTACCGAATCTAAAGTGACTAATACTGTATCTTCTATTTTCTGAAGTAATAATGTTCCTTTTTTTAATCCTTTTACATTACCTGTAAGTGTCATTTCATTTTCTGATGGTCCACAAGAGGCTAATAAAAAGAGTGTTAACAATGCACTTCCAAGGGTTTTATATAATCGCATATTTGTTTTTTTTGAGATCGCAAAGATGTATAAAATTGCTGAACTTAAATAAAGAAAATTTCAGAAAAAATAATCTTAACCTGCTGCAACTAATTGCATCATAAATGTACAGGCAACTGCACCGATAGTACCAATAGCATAACCAAAAACAGCAAGTAAAACACCTACCGTGGCTAGCGAAGGGTGAAAAGCAGATGCAACAATAGGGGCAGAGGCTGCTCCTCCTACATTTGCTTGACTACCTACCGCTAAAAAGAAGTAAGGCGCTTTAATTAATTTTGCTATAAGTATTAAAAGTCCTGCATGGATAGACATCCAAACGGCACCTATTGCAATAAGACCTAGATTATCAAATATAAGTGTTAAGTCCATTTTCATACCAATAGAAGCTACTAGAATATAAATAAATACACTACCAAATTTACTTGCTCCAGCACCTTCATAACTACGTAACTTAGTATACGATAATATGATTCCGATAAGCGTAGTAATAGAGATCATCCAGAAGAATGAAGAACTTAAAAATGTAAATAAATTACGCGTAAGTCCTGGTTCTAGGCCGTTTACAAAGTCTGTAAAAAAGCCACTCATATGTCCTGCGCCAAAATGAGCCAAACCAACAGTTCCAAAAGCAATTGCAGCTAATATCATTAGATCTGTAAGCGATGGGTTACGCTCTTTTTCTAAGGCGTAAGTAGACACTTTATCTTTAAGAGCTTCGATTGCAGAAGTGTCTGCACCAAGCCATTTGTCTATTTTGGCAGATTTTCCAATACCTATTAATATAATCGCCATCCAAATATTTGCGATCACGATATCTACAAAGACCATCCCTCCATATAGTTTTTGATTGTATCCATATACCTCTAGCATGGCAGTTTGGTTTGCACCTCCACCTATCCAACTACCAGAAAGGGTAGATAATCCACGCCAAACATCATTAAACTCACCTTCTACAGCTAGTGGTAGTGCAGGTGTCGCTAGGGTTTCTGGCGAAATGTAACTAATTAATAACACAGCGATAGGTCCACCAATAATAATCCCAACGGTTCCAGTAATAAACATGATTAGTGCTTTGGGCCCTAGGTTGAATACCGCTTTTAGGTCAATACTCAAGGTCATTAAAACCAATGCTGCGGGTAGTAAATATCGACTAGAAATATAATAAAGGTTAGAACTTCCTTTTGTGACTTCTCCTGCATCACCTAGTGTGGTCCACTCTGGAGCAATGAGGCCTATGGTAGTGAAAATTGCAGGTATTAAGTAAGCTAAAAATAAAGAAGGAACAATGCTGTAAAAAACTTTCCAGAAGCCTTCTTTTTTTGATGAGGTATAAAAGATGAACCCTAAAGTAATCATTAAAACCCCAAAAACAATAGTGTCTTGAGTGAAAAATGGTGTGGTGTCTTTTATAATATCGCTAACAGTATCTTGCATATTTTTAGTTTTGATGCAAAATACAATTTTTAATGCTATTAATTAAATAGGGCTGTGTTACATCTTAGTAATAAAACTTGATATTGAAGTTGGTAATTGTGGAGCAATAGGTCTACTTGGTTCGTTATAAGATTTTTGATTATCCATACCAGGCTCTGTGATAATTCTAAAAATATGATTCATGTTTTCTATTAGTAGCATTTGAGCATCTTTGTTTGCGTTTTGTAACATTTTTGCTTCTGCTTCATCCACTTGAATATCTTGAGTTCCATTAATTATAAACACAGGTATTTCTAATCCAGAGATAAGTTCTTGTGGGTCAAATTGCATCCAACTAGCAATAAAAGGTTGTATGTCAGCTCTAAAGATGGAAGCAAGTCCTGGGCTATAGTTTTCAGATTTTCCAGTTAAACGAATATCATTAAAGGCTTGTATTGCATTTTCTTTTAGTCCTGGAGCTTGATTGCCAAGTTGGTCAATGATGACCTTGTCTATAGATTGTCCAGGGCCTGCTATAGAGATAAAACCAGCAACATCATCACGTGTGCTAATAGCTGCCATACCCACAAGTGAACCTTGACTGTGTCCTATGACGTATATGTTTGAGAAGTCATTAGATTTAGAAAAATAGTCAATTACAGCTGTTGCATCTTCTATAAAATCATCAAATTTAAAATCCTTTTCACTAAAGTTTGTGCGGTCCTGCATCATCTTTACAATACGTTTGTCATATCTAAATGTGGCAATACCATCGTTGCTTAAACTTTGGGCAAGTAGTTTTAAAGCATTGTTTTTCATCATCATTTGATTTCCATCTCTGTCTGTAGGGCCGCTTCCTCCTATAATGATTGCTAAAGGGGGTGTTTCTTTTTCTGAAGGTGTTAATAATGTTCCTTCTACTAATGGGGTCACTTTAAGGTCTCGTGCTGTATAGTTTTGTGCAGAAACTAAAGAGATGAATAAACAAGAAATTATGAAGAAAAGATGTCTCATGGTGTAATTTTATATAAAGATACTATTAAAACCATAACGCTTGAAATAAGTAATACGTGTAAATTTTATATTAATTTTTATTTTGATATTCAATAGCCCAAAAGTCTCCCGTATATTTGTCCAAATAAATATATGATAATGACTCGATTTTCTTTTTTACTTTTATTCTTATTTTCTTTAACAATGAATGCAACTCCAGATTGGGGTAAAAATGGACATAGAACCGTTGGCGCTATTGCAGAAGCTCATTTGTCTAAAAAGGCACAAAAAGCGATAGACAAGCTTTTAAACGGAAAATCATTAGCATTAGTTTCTACTTTTGGTGACGAAATACGTAGTGATAAAAAATATAGATCTTTTGCTCCTTGGCATTATGTGAGTTTTCCTTTTGAGGCAACTTATGATACCCACCCAAAAAGTGAAAAAGGAGATGTTATCACAGGAATTAACACCTGTATCGAAAAAATAAAAGATGAAAACTCTACTAGAGAAGACAAAGCATTTTACTTAAAAATGCTAGTTCATTTTATTGGAGATATTCATCAACCCTTACACGTAGGATTAGCAGAAGATAAAGGAGGGAATACTTTTCAGGTTCAATGGTTTGATCAAGGAACTAATTTACACTCTGTCTGGGATACAAAGATTATTGAGAGTTATGAAATGTCTTATACAGAACTAGCAGATAACAGAAAACGATTAACAAAAGCAGAGATAGCAACAATTCAGCTAGGTGATGCAAAAACTTGGGCGGCTGAAAGCCGTGAATTGTGTAAAGATATTTATGCTAATACGAAGCCTGGTGAAAATCTAGGCTACCGTTATATGTTTGACTATATGGATGTCACAAGAACTCAACTTCAAAAAGGAGGAATACGCTTAGCGACGGTGCTTAATGAGATTTTTGGTTAGTAAGACATAACTTATTAATGATAACCCCAAATATTAATAGAGCCTTCTAAAGGTTAAATTAATTCTTGGGGTTATTTGTTTTTGTGTTTTTGCTAGTTGATGTTTGTAGTTTTTTTGAGTTCCTTTTCCCATATACAGTAAGCTACCGTTAGTGAGTGCTAGCTTAATACGCTCTGTAGGGGCTTGTTTGTTTTTAAGATGAAACATTCTAGTTTCACCCAAACTTATTGAAACAATAATAGGGTCGGGGCCTAATTCTTTTTCATTATCACTATGCCAACCGTTGCTATCCTTACCATCACGATATAGATTGCAAAGTACCGTGTTAAATGTAGCTCCAGTATGATTTTCTATCGCTGTTTTAATATGGTGTAGCGTACGCGAAAATTTTCTAGGCGTCATCACTATGCCGCTATATGAATAAGGGATTTCTTCATCCCCATAGAGTGCGGTAAGTCTTGGTTGTAGGTGTGTTTTTCCAAACAGTGTGATTTTATCCTGTTGCCAGTTTATTTCAGTAAGTAGTGTTTTGTATAATTGGACTGCTTCTTGCTCGCTATAAAAATGTGGCGTATAGGTCACAACAGCATCTTTTAGCGGAACTATTTGTGATTCTCGTGGTATTTCAGAAGAAAAAAGAGACATTAAATAACATATAAATATGCCCAATACATAATTACAAATTGTAATGGTAACCTAAGTATGAGTGCCCATTTGGGCATTTTTAGAGCCGCTTTTTCATTTTGAAGCATGTATATGTGAACAGGAATAAACAAAACAAGAAGTGTAATGATGCCCCAAGCTGCTGTAGTTTGAGTTTCTGGTTTAAGCAGCATAAAACCCAATACCATTTCTGCGACACCGCTCAAAATATTGAGCATTTTTGGCGAAGGTAAATAGGGCGGAATTATTCGCTCGTAAATTTTAGGTTTTCTAAAATGGTTTGCTCCCGCTATTATAAATAGAAGTCCGAATAGGTATTGATGCCAAGGTAACATTAGATTGAATCGTTTTTTTTAGGTGGAACTTCTTTGCCTTCTGGAATGATAGGAGGGGTTTGGTATTTTTCAAATATTGAATCGTGAGGTACTGAGTTGTCTGTGTTTTCAGTATCTGCAGATTGTGTTGTCTTTTTCTGACCATCACCACAGCTTCCTGCCAAAGAAAAAAGTAAGAAAACAAGGAAGAATAGCTTTGTCATATTTAAAGAATGTTATCAATGTAAAGGTAGCAAACTTATAATAATAAAAAATCCCCTTTTGCAAAGTAGATTGCAAAAGGGGATTAATAGGCTGTTTAACTAGAAGTTATTTTTTTATCACCTGAAAAGTAATGTTAGCTTCTGTACCTTCTATTACTAGAAAATAAGATGCACTTGCTATTTCAGAAATGTCTAAAATACGTTCTGTTCCAGTTTGTGTAAGGATAAAAGTCTTTAAAACTCTACCTGTAACATCTGTTAGGCTTGCTTTTTTAAGCTCAAGGTTATTTGGATTTCCTAACGTTATAAAACTATTTGCTGGGTTAGGGAAAAGCGTTATTTCTTTAAGTTGAGCAGCATAACTGTTTGTGTCTAGAGATGGATCTACAAATATTACAAACTCACAAGTTGCTTCGTTTCCACTAGGGTCTGTAGCTGTAATTGTGATTTCTGTTTCTCCTTCTTCTACAAGGGTTCCTGCTGGTGGTTCTTGTGTAAAGATCACATTGTCTGCACAATTATCAATAACCTGCACTGTTCCGTCATCACCAAAATTAGGTAACTCATAAGGAGTAAGAGCTGCTATAATTACAGTTTCTTCAGGGCAAATAATCACTGGTGCAATATTGTCTACTACATTCACTAAAGCCGTACATGAAGTCTCATCACCCATTCCGTTAGAAGATGTTAAAGTAACTTCTACTGGTGTACCTATATCATCACAACTAAATGTAGAGATATCTATACTTAAGTTACAAGTTGCGCTATCACCACTATAGATATCTCCTGGCTCAATAAATGCTTCTCCATTTTCATCAAGAATCACAGAGATATTTTGACATAATGCTTCTGGAGCATCTGTAGCAGTAACGGTTACGGTAGCTTCACATTCGCTCTCGTTTCCGTAAATATCTGTAACGGTTAAGGTTACAATGTTTTCTCCTAGATGAGAACAATCAAACATTGTCAAACTTGCTTGTATAGAGCTAATACCACAATTGTCTGTACTACCACCATCAATTTGAGAAGCGTCAATTTGAGCTACACCATTTTCACCATCAAGATTAATAGTAATGTCTTGGCATAATGCTATAGGTGCCATATCATCAACTACAGTAACAGTAGCGATACATTCTGCCATATTTCCGTTTACGTCAAGTACTAATAATGTAACTTCATTTTCTCCTACATTATCACAAGTAAAATTGTCAATATCGATAGCTATAGAGTCTATGCCACAGTTGTCTGTGCTTCCTCCGTCAATTTCATCTGCCGTTATTACAGCTAATCCATTTTCATCTAACGATACTGTAATATCTTGACAAACTACTATTGGTAATGTATTTTCAACAATTGTAATTATTGCAATACATTCTGTTTCGTTTCCGTAAGTGTCTGTTACCGTTACAGTAACTTCATTGTCACCTAAATCATCACAGCTAAAACTATCTTGAGATACAGTAATCGTTGAAACACCACAACCATCTTCTGCAGTTAGAATAGCATCTGATGGTAAGATTGTTACCATTCCAGTTTCGTCTAGTTCTAATTCAAGATTTTGGCATTGTATTACAGGAGCTGTTTCGTCAACAACTGTTACGGTAGCAGTACAAGTACTTTCATTTCCACTTGTATCAGTTACTGTTAATGTAACTGCATTATCACCTATATCATCACAAGTAAAAGTAGTGATGTCTAGTTCAAGTGTTGCTATTCCACAGTTGTCAAAACTGTTGTTGTCAATATCGGTTGGTAAAATTGTAGCATTTCCTTCGTTGTCTACACTAACAGTAAAGTTTTGGCATATTGCTGTTGGTGCAATATCATCTACAACAGTTACAATAGCTTCACAAAATTCGCTGTTACCATTAACATCTGTTACTGTAAGAGTTACTGTGTTTTCGCCTAAGTTAGCGCAAGTGAAATCTGTTTGCGATAGTGTATAGGTGTCAATAGCGCAATTATCAGTACTTCCGTTATCAATTTGACTAGGGTCAACTATAACAACACCCGCAGCATCTAGCATTACAGTAATGTTTTGACAAACTACAGTAGGAGCTAAGCTATCTTCTACAGTTATGTCTACAACACAGGCGTTAATGTTTCCTGAGGTATCTGTTACTGTTAATGCAACATTGTTTGAACCTATATCGTCACAAGAAAAAGTATCGTTGCTTAATTCCATGCTTGCAATACCACAGTTGTCTGTACTACCACCGTCTACTTGTTCTGGCGTTACAACTACCATACCTGTCTCATCAAGTTGAACTGTAATGTTTTGGCAAACTGCATTTGGTATCACTGCATCATTAACTGTAACAGTTTGTGTACAAGTTGCGATGTTTCCTGAAAAATCTGTTGCAGTCCAAGTAACGGTAGTCACACCTTGAGGAAAAGCAGCTGGAGCATCATTTGTAATTGAGGCGATACCACAATTGTCTTCTGCTGTTGCAGTACCTAAAACGACACCTGTTGCAGTACAAGAATCTACATCTGTAATTACGGTTATAGCATCTGGACATGTAATAGTAGGAATGAGCATATCTATAACAGTCACTTCAGCATCACATGTACTAAAGTTACCGCTTGTATCTGTTACCGTTAGCGTTACTATTGTTGTTGTAAATAAATCTGTGCAAGAAAAATCTTCTCTTGATATGCTTAATGAAGCGACACCACAAGTATCAAAACTACCTGCATCAATATCTGATGGGTCAAGCGTAGCTAAGCCGTTAGCATCTAGTTCTAGTGCAAAATTTTGACATAAAGCGATAGGTGCTTGATTGTCTTCTACAGTAATAGTAAATTGACAACTTACTGTGTTACTATCACTATCGGTAGCGGTAAACTCTATAGTGGTAACTCCAAGAGGAAAAGCACTGCCGCTTGGTAATCCCATGGTCTGTGTTACAGTTAGTGCACCGTCTTCGGTGTCATTTGCTACTGCATCGTTAAAAGTCACAACAGAGTCACAACTTCCTCCTAATACAGGTACGGTAATGTTTGATGGGCAATCTATAGTAGGCACAGTTTGAGCAAACAAAATCTGTGATACTAAAATTGCGCATAATAGCGTAATTTTTTTCATTTGATTGGTTTTTTGCTGCAATATAAGGATTATTTACTCTTACTTACAAGCATATGAGTTGATTGTGAGATGGAAATAACTTTTGAAATTTTCTAGGAGCCTCACTTTTGATTATTAAAGTCTTATTATCTATAGGGTGTTTAAAACTTAATGCGATGGCATGTAAAAATAATCCGCTACCTTTTCCTTGATCATTAATATCACCGTAGGTTTTTTCTCCAAAAATAGGGTTTCCAAGCTGCATCATATGTTTTCTTAATTGATGTCTTCTTCCTGTATGTGGAGTAAGTAATACTAAGTTAAGTGCGTTGTATTTTTTTGAAGTAATTGTTTGTAGCGTTTTAAAGGTTGTTAGAGAAGCCTTATCGTCAATTGGCTTGTCTATTTTTCCTTCAGTAATTTGATTTCCTAAAGTAACTGCGATGTATTTTTTAGAAATCTCTCTTTTTTCAAACATACGGTGTAAAGCCTGTAATGTTTCAGAAGTTTTACCTATTAAAAGGCATCCACTTGTTGGGTAGTCTAGTCGATGCGCGGGGAGTGGTCTGTCTAAAGCATCTTTTTGATTGCTCTTTTTTAATAAAGAAGGTAAAGCGTTTTCAATGGTGTACTTTTTATTTCCACTTACTTCAACACCTGCAGGTTTATGAATAATAGCAAGATGGTTGTCTTCAAATAAAACTTTTAAAGGTATTTGAATGCTTGGTTTTTTTGAAATTGATTTGTCTTTATAAATAGTAATGAGGTCATTTTCATTCACATAATCGCCTGTATATGCTTGCTTGTTATTAAGGGTAACACAGCCTTGTTTTATTGCTTTTTTAAAAGCTTTTCTAGAAGTGATGGTTTTAAATGTACCGGCAGTAAGGTCTGAGAGCCTTGTGTTTGCTTCGACAGCGGTAAGAACACATTCTTCTATTACTATTTTTGTATCCTTGTTATCCAATTTTTTTGTTATAATTTAAGGCATATATAATAAGACCTAACCCAAAAAGACTATATCCTATTGCTTGTAATATGGATAGAATTCCATTAGTAAATAATCTTTGTTCTATATCAGTATCAAATATTGGCAACGCAAATATTATTGTTTTTATAGTGGCTAAAAGCATAGATAAAACAATGCCAGCAAGCATCATTTTAAATGACGTGTTTTTGTGTTTTACTACTAATATGATACAGGCTATAAGAATTATGATTTCTACAATCCAAAAAACACCTTCACTGATGAATGTTAAGATTTCATAGTCCATTATAGTAGTATATTGATTTTTTGAGATATAAAGTTACAATTATGGTGTAGGTCACTTTAAGAAAAGATTAAAAGTAGCTTATAGCAACATCATTTGTAAGAAAATAGCGTTTGTTTTAGTCTTCTAATAAATCTGGACGCAGTTTTTCTGTGCGTTTAAAGGCTTGCTCTTCGCGCCATTTATCAATGTTTTCGTTATGACCACTCAGTAAAATATCAGGCACTTTCCAACCTTTGTATTCTGAAGGTCGTGTATAAATAGGTGGTGCTAAAAGGTCGTCTTGAAAACTATCTGTCAAGGCACTAGTTTCGTTCCCTAAAACGCCAGGTAATAATCTAATTACAGCATCACAGACAATAGCCGCAGCAAGTTCTCCACCACTTAAAACAAAATCTCCTACCGATATTTCACGGGTGATAAATTGATCTCGTACCCGTTGGTCAACACCTTTATAATGACCGCATAGGATAATGATATTTTCTTTACAAGAAAGCTGATTTGCAATACCTTGGTTTAAGGTTTCGCCGTCTGGTGTCATGTAAATCACTTCGTCATAATCACGTTCTGCTTTTAGCTTAGAAATACATTTGTCAATAGGTTCTATCATCATCACCATTCCTGCTCCACCACCAAATTGATAATCGTCTATTTGGTTGTAATTGTTTGTAGAAAAATCACGTAAATTGTGCATATGCACTTCTACTAATCCTTTTTCTATAGCTCGTTTTAAGATGCTTGCTTCAAAAGGGCTTTTTAGTAATTCTGGTAATACTGTTATAATATCTATGCGCATGACTGTGTTTGTTCTGTGTGTGGTTGTCAGATATGAATTATGCAAAAATACGTGTTTTGATTTACCATTTATATTTGTAGACTATTAATTGTCATTGGGAGATTGAGAAAGAACACTAATAGTACAAACAAACATTTATTTACACTCTGTTTAGTTTAATGGTAAAAATGAGTTTTAGACTTTCCATTCATAATTGTAAACCTCTAGATCTCTTTTCCAACCTAATTTTTCGTAGAGATGCTGTGCAGGATTGTCAAAGCCAGTTTCAAGCATAATACCTTTAGCATTATTAAGCGTTGCGAAATCTTGAGCTTTTAATAATAAGGACTTGCCTACACCATTTCCTCTAGCTTTTTCACTTACAAACAGGTCATTTAATAGGTAATCTCTTTTTAAAGTTACTGAAGAAAAAAGCGGGTATAGTTGTGTGAACCCTAAGGCGTTATTGTTTTCGTCTAAGGCAATAAAAATGGTAGATTCATTTTTGTTAAATCTTGCTTTCAAAAAAGAATGAGCACCTTCAATATCTGATGGTTTGTTGTAAAACTGTCTGTAATTGTCAAATAGTGGGACAAGTTGGTCTAGATTGGTAATGGTGGCTTTTATGACTTTCATGGCGTTGTTATGTGTTTTGTAATTTTTTGTAAAGCGATCAAAAATACACTTTAATACTCCATAAACTGTATTTTGTTGTAGTTGTAAAATTTCAATCAGCTTATTAATCTTCTAGATTTATGTTTATAAAGAAAAAGCTCCGTCACAAAATGTAACGGAGCTTAAAATTTAATCAACTCCGGCATATTTCCGAAGTATATATTCTATTTCTAGTAATATGTAAATCTTCTTACTTTACTGATATGTTTAGCAAGACGGATTACCTGATGGCTGTATCCATACTCGTTATCATACCATACGTAGATTACGCAGTTTTTACCATCTTTAGTAACGATAGTTGCGTTACTGTCAAAAATAGATGGGGCAGAAGAACCAACGATATCGCTAGATACAAGTTCGTTGTTTAATGAATATTGAATTTGCTCAACAAGGTTGCCTTCTAATGCATATTTTTTAATGGTAGCATTAAGGTCTTCTACAGATGTAGTTTTCTCTAATTCTAGTTTTAAAATAGCAAGAGATCCATTAGGTACAGGAACACGAATTGCGTTTGAAGTTAGTTTACCTTCAAAACTAGGTAAGGCTTTAGAAACGGCACTACCTGCACCTGTTTCTGTAATTACCATGTTTAAGGCAGCAGCTCTACCACGACGGTATTTTTTGTGCATATTATCCACCAAATTCTGGTCGTTAGTATAGGCGTGTATTGTTTCAAGGTGACCTTGAACAACGCCAAAACTGTCTTCCATTGCTTTTAGCACAGGTGTAATTGCATTTGTAGTACAAGATGCAGCAGAAAAGATATTGATCTCATCTGGGTCATTGTCAAGGTGGTTTACACCGTGAACAATATTAGGGATTCCTTTTCCAGGAGCCGTTAGTAATACTTTACTTGCACCATTAGGTACTAAGTGTCTTTCTAGTGCTTCTTTATCCCTAAAAGCACCTGTGTTATCTATTACAAGCGCATCGTTAATTCCGTATGTTGTATAGTCTATATCTTCTGGTGCGTTAGCAGAGATTATATGAACTGTAGTACCGTTAATGATAAGGGCTTTGTTTTCAATATCAACACGAACAGTACCAGCAAAATCACCGTGTACAGAGTCATATTGTAATAAAGAGGCTCTTTTTTCTAATACAGTTTTATCTATATTTCCACGTGTTACTATTGCTCTTAAACGCATCTGGCTTCCTTTACCAGTACGGGTCATTAACTCTCTAGCTAATAAACGACCAATACGTCCAAAACCATATAAAACCACATCTTTTGGTTTGATGTTTTCAGAATCTTTTGCGCCTGCTAATTTTGAAGAAACAAATGCAGCAGCATCGGTAAATTTATTATCCTCTAAATGATACTCATACGTTAGTTTACCAATGTCTAATTTAGATGGTGGTAAGTCTAGCATTTTTATTGCTTGAGCAATCTCAACAGAATCAAAAATAGAAATTGGTTTCTGTACAAACTCTCCTGCATACTCGTGTAGATTAAGAATCTCACTTACATTACGATCAATAAGTTGATTGCGGAATAATACAAGCTCAATAGATTTGTCATACCATAAGTCGCTTATAATATTAATAAATTCTACTGTTGCCTTTCGGCGATCTGTTTGAAAAGACAGTTCTTTTTCATAAACGTCATCAAAAGTCATAATAGGTTTAATTTTAAGGTTTTCGGTTTAGAAAACAGGTTAAAAATTTTTTGCAAAAATACTCTTTTGTAATGGTTTGGCTTCGGTTTTTTCTGAAATAATAACAATTATAAGCCTGAGTGAAACCTAAGTCTATCAATTGGAGGGATAGAAATCGAAAACGTTTTAGTAGGAGCGGGTTGTTAGACCTACAACTGAAAGGGAAGAGCGTTAAAGGGTTGATGAGGTGAGCTGTTTTTCTGAAAATAGTTTTAAGAGCTGCATTTTACAATGCTGCTCTATTTTTTATATAGATTATTAAAGGTGCTATTTAAAATTTCAATAAAAAAAAGCCCCAACTCATTGAAGAATGGAGGCTTTTAAAACTAAACTATTACACTTACTTAACTATCTAAAAATATATGAATGCGTTTCTCCTTTCTTGTTAATAAAAGTGATTTTAAGTGCGTCTTCATATCTTCTTGTGCTCATTACGCGTTTTGCGTCATCTATATTTTTAATTGGAATATCATCAATTAAAGTAATAATATCACCTTCTATTCTGTATCGTTTTGTCGCTTGGGTTAGGGCGCGACTTATCTCTACACCATATTCAATACCTCTAGCTTTTAAAGCAGATTCTGAAACATTTTTTACCTCTAACCCTATATCTGGAATCTCTAGCGTTTCAAGTTTAATTAATGTTACTGGAATATTTTTTTTGTTTCCATCTCGTAATACCTGTACTTCTACTACGTCGTTAGGGCGTTTAGACCCGAGGTATCCTACTAAGTCAGAGAATTTCGCGATTTTTATTCCGTCTACATTTTGAATAATATCACCTGTTTTTATACCGCCTTTATCTGCGCCGCTCCCTTTTTCTACATCTGCCACATGTACGCCAGGAGCAATGTTTGCGCCACTTGCAATTGCAGCCGTATTATTTAAGGCAGAAATACCTAGAATACCACGTTGTACATCTCCAAACTCCATAATGTCTTCTACTACTTTTCTTGCGTTATTAGAAGGTACAGCAAAAGAATAGCCTACATAAGATCCTGTTTCACTTGTGATAGCTGTGTTAATTCCTATTAATTCTCCATTAGTGTTTACAAGTGCGCCTCCGCTATTACCACGATTTACAGCAGCATCTGTTTGTATAAAAGATTGTGTGTCACTATCACCCGCAAGATCTCTCGCTTTTGCACTTACAATTCCAGCTGTTACAGTAGAGGTAAGGTTAAATGGGTTTCCTACAGCTAATACCCATTCTCCAATTTTTACAGTATTAGAGTCTGCAAATGGTACAAATGGAAAATCTATATCACTATCTTTAATACGGATTAATGCGATATCTGTTTTAGGGTCTGTGCCTATTAGCTCTGCCTCATACGTTATGTTGTTATTAAGCGTAACGGTAAGTTCGCTTGCATTTTCAATGACGTGATTGTTTGTAACGATATAACCGTCTGGCGAAATAATAACACCGCTTCCAGTACCTAGTGTGGCGCGAGGTTGACCTTTGCCATTCATGTAATCAAATATATTAGTAGGCTGTGATGTTATTGTTTTGTTTTTTACGTGTACTACTGCGTGTACTGTTTTTTCAGCAGCTTCAGTAAAATCAACTCCCGAATTTACGCTGTTTGTACTAGCATAAGTAGTCGGGATAAAAGTGGAATTTTCTTCTAATAAAGCAACGTTGTTATCTGTCTGTTTATCATCTAACAATTTATATCCGCTAATAGATATAACTCCGGCGAATATTGCTACTCCTAGTAATTGCATTGTCTTGTTCATACGCTGTTGTTTTTAAAAGTTCATACTATCTAACAATAAAATGACGAGCATTATTATTGCACATTTCAAAAATTAACAACCATTAACATTTAAGAAATTATGATTGGCTTTTTATACCTTTGCGCTTAATGAAACAAAATTTTTATAAATATCAGGGAACCGGAAATGATTTTGTGATTATTGATAATCGCGAACTAACATTTCCTAAAAAAGACACAAAATTAATTGCGTTAATGTGCGACCGTAAGTTTGGGGTAGGAGCAGATGGTTTAATACTGTTAGAAAATGATGCTACGCTAGATTTTAAAATGGTGTATTATAATGCAGATGGCAATGAAAGTAGTATGTGTGGTAATGGCGGAAGATGTATTGTAGATTTTGCAAAGCAAATAGGTGTGATCAATAGTGCTACTACATTTCAGGCTATAGATGGCCCTCACGAAGCGGTTGTAAAGGCAGATGGTGTTTCGTTAAAAATGATAGATGTAGATGATGTAAATGTTCTTGAAAATTATATGTTTTTAAATACAGGCTCGCCACATCACGTTCAGCTTGTAGAAAATCTTAAAAACTTTGAGGTTTTTACACAAGGAAAAGAAATTAGAAATTCTATCTATGGCGACGAAGGTGCCAATGTGAATTTTGTAGAACAAGAATCTGAAGATACATTTAAGGTTAGAACTTATGAACGTGGAGTAGAGGATGAAACGTTATCATGTGGTACGGGAGTTACTGCTGTGGCAATCGCATTACATAAAACAAATAAGTTAAAAGAAAACCAAGTAAATTTAATGACAGAAGGTGGATTGCTTCAGGTTAAATTTGACTTTACTGACGGTGTTTATTCTAATGTGTTTTTAGAAGGACCGGCAACCTTAGTGTTTAAAGGTGTTTGGGAATGATACATTTACAAGGAACACATATCTACCTAAGAGCATTAGAAGTTGAGGATCTTGATTTGTTATTTTCTATAGAAAATGATACAGCAGGATGGGAGTTAAGTAATACGCAAGCTCCATACTCAAAGCATATACTAACGCAGTATTTAAATAACGCGCATCAAGATATTTACGAAGCAAAACAATTAAGGCTTGTGGTTGCTACTTCAGATAATGACAAAGCAATTGGTTTTATAGACTTGTTTGATTTTGACCCTAAAAATAGAAGAGTAGGGGTGGGTATCTTATTATTAGAAGAAGCGAGAGGTAAAGGGTACGGAAAAGAAGCGTTACGTGTATTGTGTGATTATGCCTTTAAAGCATTTAATGTACATCAATTATATGCAAATATCACGACAGATAATGTCGCGAGTATTACTTTGTTTGAAAATCAAGGATTTATTAAAGTAGGGATTAAAAAAGATTGGATAATTTCTGAAGGAAATTATAAAGACGAATTATTATATCAATATATAAAAGAATAGATGTATATCAAGAAAATTATAGTAGCTATTGCACTTATAGGAGTGCTTGTTATGGCAGGTTTTGCGTACTACGTGTATAGCAGTGTTTTTACTCCTAATACGGCGTTTAATAATGAAGAAGCTCATTTGTATATTCCTACAGGAGCAAGTTTCTCTCAAGTTGTAGAAGAGGTAACGCCATTGTTGGATAATGTAGAAAGCTTTGTGGCTGTAGCAGAAAGAAAACAATATAACAGTAATATAAAAGCGGGACATTTTATATTAAAAAAAGGAATGAATAATAATGATATTATTAATAGTATTCGCTCTGGTAATACACCTATTAATATAAAATTTAATAATCAAGAACGTCTAGAGAATTTAGCTGGACATCTTGCTCAGCAAATGGAACCAGACAGTACTGCTTTTATTGAGGCGTTAAAAGATCCGGTTTTTTTAAAGGAAAAAGGTTTTAGCTTAGAAACAGCGCTTGCGATGTATATTCCTAATACTTATGAAATATATTGGAATACAACGGCAGAAGATTTTAGAGATAAAATGTATAAGCAAAGTGAGTTTTTTTGGAATAACACACGAAAAATGCAGGCCAAAAAACTAAATATGACTCCGCAAGAGGTGATATCACTTGCTGCAATTGTTCAAAAAGAAACTGCAAAAGTAGACGAACGTCCTACAGTTGCTGGATTGTATTTAAATAGATTGAGAAAAGGGATGCTTTTACAAGCTGATCCAACTGTTATTTATGCAAAAAAGCGAAATGAAAATAATTTTGATCAGGTGATTAAGCGTGTTTTATATAAAGATTTAGAACTTGATTCAAAATACAATACATATAAATATACAGGTGTTCCGCCAGGGCCAATTACAATGCCAGACGTGTCTTCTATTGATGCTGTTCTTGCAGATAAACGTCATGATTATTATTATATGGTAGCAGATGTGACTAATTTTGGCTATCATAAATTTGCAAAAACCTTATCTCAGCACAATCAAAATAAGGTGGCCTACGTAAATTGGATCAATAAAAATGGTGTAAATCGTTAATTTTATTTTTTCTTCTGAAATATTAAATTACTGAAAATCTGAATGCTACATTGTTTTTGTAGTGTTTTCGCAGTGTAAGAAGCTATTCTTATTCTTGTGAGAAATTTCTTCATAAATCTATTAACAAATTTTAACGTTTAAAGTTTTATGGTTGCCTGAAAACTAGTATCTTTGCCCGCCGAAAATAAAGGGTATTAAGCTCTTGAAATTTCAGAAAAAATGAAGAAAAAAGTAAGTACTTTGTTATTCGTTATGTTAGTGGTGTTAACGGTAAAATCTGGATATTCTAATGGAAGTTCTATAGATTTTTCTCATTACAAGCTAAGCAATGATATTACATTGAATTACACGGTTCCTAATGAGGATGAGGTAGTGAATGATACTTTTGTTCCTGTGTCTTTTTCTATTTATCTTGAAAAAGGATATATAGGTTTTAAGGAGGCTTTAGGCTTTAAAGAGTCTCAGGGCAATTATGGTGTTGTTAATCAATTTGGCTATATGGGTAAATACCAGTTTGGGAAAGGTACTCTAGCTATGATTGGTATAAACGATCACCATACTTTTTTAGAAAGTTCGTTGTTGCAAGAAGCTGCATTTGAAGCAAATACAGCAAGAAACAAATGGATTTTAAGAAAAGATATTAAAAGAAGCGTAGGAAGATATATTAATGGTGTAAGGATTACAGAGAGCGGAATACTAGCAGCAGCGCATTTAGCTGGTGCCGGAAACGTTAAGAAATACTTGCGTTCTGGAGGTGTTTCTCAGTTTGTTGATGGTAATGGCGTATCGATAGCCTATTACTTAAAAAAATTCTCTGGTTATGATACATCATTTATAAAGCCTGATAGGAAAGCAAGAGTAAGCATCTTATAATTTAGATTAATTTACAGATTTTGAATTATAAATAAGGTAGGTCTTTTATTAAGGTCTACCTTTTTTCTTTTCCATTCGTTTACAGTAAATGTTTTTATGTATTCTGTAGAGAGTGTAATGTCACAAGCTACACAAATACTAGTGTTTTTGTTTAAACTACTAATAAGGCTCTCAAGCATTTGATTATTTCTGTACGGGGTTTCAATAAATGCTTGTGCTTGTTTATATTCTCCGCTCAGTTTTTCTAATCTTTTTATGGCAGATTTACGTTCTTGTTTGTCAATAGGTAAGTAGCCGTTAAAAGCAAAATTTTGACCGTTAAAACCGCTAGCCATCATTGCCAGTAAAATAGAAGAAGGACCTACTAAGGGTACAACTCTTATTCCTTGTTTATGTGCTTCTTGCACCACAAGCGCTCCTGGATCTGCGATACCTGGACATCCTGCATCAGATATTACACCTACATCTTTTCCTTCTAAACATGGGGTGATCATTGCTGGAATGTCTTCGTCTGCTGTAAATTTATTAATCTCGCTAATGTGAAGACTTCCTTGGTTTTTGTTCGGACTTATATTTTTTATAAAACGTCTTGCAGATTTTTCATGCTCAACAACATAATGGTTTATTTCTTCTACTGCTTTTTTTACTAAAAAGGGTAGTACTTCTAGTGGAGGTGTGTCACCTAGAGTGCAGGGGATCAAATAAAGGTTTCCTTTTTCTTTTTGCATCGTATCTTACTTAATAACTAACTTTTCTGAATAAACTTTGCCTTCTTCTGTGGTTATTTTTATAATGTAAAAACCCGACTTTAGTTCAGAGGTGTTAATATTTTGAATGAGGGTATTTGTGTTTTTTATTTTTAAAGCTAAACTGCCTTTAACGTTGTATATAGCAACGTTTGTTACTAATTGTGTCGTACTGTTAATTGTTAATTGGTCTGTTGCGGGATTAGGAAATAGTGTAAATCCATTTGCAGTAAAGCTATCGATAGATAGTGGGATTACAATATCGGTAATTTTACTAATGGTTCCATTAAAGTTACCAATGTAGATTTCTCCTTCTACGTCTCTACCAAAAGTAGTCCAAGTATTACCACTAAAGTTTCCAAATGCTACATTTTGATTAGTTGGGCTTACTGCTCCGATTCTAGTGTCACATAAATCTGCATAAAAATAATATCCTTGAGCATCTGGGTATGTATTTCCTCGATAGACTTTTCCTCCGGTTATTGAGCAGGCGCTTCCGGTTTGTGGGTATTCAAATACTGGGAAAGTAAATGTGTCAATTGCTGGGCATCCACTAGTTTCGTAGGTGCTTGAAGCTTCGTAGCATCTCCATCCATAGTTTAAATCGGCCACTGTGTAGTCTACACGATTTATTTCTTCAACAGCGTTTTGACCTACATCTGCAATCCAAAGATCATTGCTTTCTGGGTCAAAATCATACTTCCAAGGGTTTCTTAAGCCAATTGCCCAAATTTCGTCAAGACCAGTTGAGTCACCTAAGTATGGGTTGTTAGCAGGGATACTGTAGTTGTTACCACCTGAAGTATTATCAATATCTATACGTAGCATTTTACCTAATGGGGATAGTTTGTTTTGGGCATAATTATTAGGATCGCCGCTATTACCGCCATCACCTGTTCCTATGTAAAGAAAACCATCAGGTCCAAACTCTAAAGAGCCTCCGTTGTGGTTAGAATAGGGCTGAGTGAAATCTAATATTTTTAGCTCAGAACTAGCATCTGCAATATCTGGATTGCTTGAAACTGTGAATCTTGAAACCTGTGTGTCTCCATTAATATCTGTGTAGTTTACAAAAAAGTATCCATTTGAGCTGTATTCTGGATGAAATGCTAAGCCTAAAAGTCCTTGCTCGCTAGTTCCTGAAATAAGAGATGTTATGTTTAAAAATGTAGAAGTTTCGTTGCCGTCTGTGTCTAGAATTACAATTTGGCCTGTTTTTTCAACAACGAAAAGACGATCATCTCCAGCATTTTTTATGTCAACTGGCGAGCTTAATCCAGAGGCAAAAGGTTCTAGTGAAATAGATTGAGCGTTACATAAGAAAGCCAAGCTAAGGGCGACGATGCTTAAAGCTAAATTTTTCATACCAAATTTGTTTTCAGTAAATGTAATTAATTTGCTTCTTTTTGTAGTGAAAGCCTACTCATTATTTTCTCACAGGCTTGATATAGCATCTTATACACGTTTTCAAATCCAAATGCGCCACCGTAATAAGGGTCGGGGACATCTACATTTTCGCCTGGAAAAATCTCATCTAGTATTAATGATACTTTTGCTTTTTCGGCATCAGTTTTAGCGAGCTTTATTACATCATTGTAGTTTGATAAATCCATTACGAATATATGATCGTAAATTTCATAATCGTAGGTGGAGAATTGTTTACCGCGTTGATGGCTAATATCGATACCGTTCTTTTTTGCAATTGCAATACTTCTAGGGTCTGGTTGACTCCCTACATGCCAGCCGCCGGTTCCTGCAGAGTTTACTTCTACTTTGTTTGCGTCTGCTATTTCAGTTAATATACCTTCTGCTAGTGGAGAGCGGCATATGTTTCCAAGGCAAACCATTAGGATTTTTGTTTTCATTACGAAGTGTTCTTTTGGGGGTGAAACTAAAAATCCCACCAGAAAGGCAGGATTTTAAGTGTTATAAAGTTAGTTTTTTCTGTAGGTCGTCGACATACTTTCTAAACTGCTTGTCTGTACTTGCAAGATTGTCAACCGTTTTACAAGCGTGTAATACTGTTGCGTGATCGCGCTGACCTATTTGAGAACCAATGGATGCTAACGAGGCTTTTGTAAACTTCTTTGCAAAAAACATTGCTAACTGTCTCGCTTGCACAATATGACGTTTTCTTGTTTTAGACTGTAATGTGTCTACGTCCATCTGGAAATAATCACTCACTACTTTTTGTATGTAGTCTATAGAAACTTCACGTTTGGTGTGTTTTACATAGTTGTCTACAATCTTTTTTGCAAGATCAATTGTAATTTCTTTTTTATTGAACGAAGAGTGGGCGATAAGAGAAATTATGGCTCCTTCTAGTTCTCTAATGTTTGTCTTGATATTGTTTGCTAAAAACTCAACAATATCGTCAGGCATTTCTACGCCATCGCGATATAATTTGTTTTGTATAATAGCAACACGGGTATCATAATCTGGATGATTAAGTTCTGCAGAAAGTCCCCATTTAAAACGAGAAAGCAATCTTTGTTCGATATCTATCATATCAACAGGTGCTTTATCACTTGTCAGGATTACTTGTTTACCGTTTTGGTGTAAGTGATTAAAGATGTGAAAAAATACATCTTGTGTTCCTGCTTTTCCAGATAATAACTGAATGTCATCTACGATAAGAACATCTATAATCTGATAAAAGTGAATAAAGTCGTTACGGTTGTTTTTCTTAACAGATTCGCTGTATTGTTGTACAAATTTTTCTGCAGAAATGTAAAGCACCGTTTTTTCTGGATACTTATCTTTGATATCTACACCAATAGCGTGTGCTAAATGTGTTTTTCCTAAACCTACGCTTCCAAAAACTAATAAGGGGTTAAAAGAAGTTCCTCCAGGCTTGTTAGCTACTGCAATACCTGCAGATCTAGCAAGACGGTTCGATTCTCCTTCTAGAAAATTTTCAAAATTATAGTTTGGGTTTAGTTGAGACTCAATCTTTACATTGCGAATACCAGGTATTACAAATGGATTTTTGAGTTCAGGGCTTTTATTTTTTAATGGAACATCTACGTTCTGTGATCCTTGGTAATTACTGCGGTTTGTACTAGGTATTTTTTCGGTAAAGGGTTGTTTATTACCGTATGTATTTTCCATTTTTATGTTGTACACTAACTTAGCGTTTGCTCCTAACTCACGAGTTAGTGCAACTTTAAGAAGTTTTACATAGTGCTCCTCTAAAAATTCATAGAAAAATTTACTAGGTACCTGAATGCTCAGAGCATTGTCTGTAAGTTTAACCGCAATTATTGGTTCGAACCAAGTTTTGAAGGCTTGAGATGTAATGTTGTCTTCGATAAAGGACAAGCAATTTGTCCAAACTGATTCGGCAGTTCTACTCATGTTAAAATTGTGGTTAATGGTTTGATAATTTAGTGCTAAAAAGGAATGGTTTTGAGGGGTCCCATTTGTAGCTTTCAGCTGTGCAAATATGTGAACAATTAATTGAATAAAAAAACCTAAATACTCTTGAATGTTAAGTTTTTTTTTCGCATACTAAGGAGGCGTTTATAAAAACCTAAAAATGAACACTTTTTAAACAAAAAATATTTTGAAAAAATCTACATATTCTTTTAGAGTCCGTTACGGAGAAACAGATAAAATGGGGGTTGTCTACCACGCTAATTATGCGCAGTATCTAGAGTTAGGGAGAACCGAATGGCTAAGAAACATAGGCTTTTCTTATAAATGGATGGAAGATAACAACATCATATTACCAGTAATAAACTTAAATATAAACTATAAAAAATCTGCGTATTATGACGACGAATTATGTGTTGTAACGAAACTGAAGAAATTACCTACATATCGTATAGAGTTTTATTATGAAATAAGAAATAATAGCGGTGAGATTTTGGTCACTGCAGAGACCACTTTGGTGTTTATTAACAATGAGACAAAAAAGTTAATGAAGGCACCTAATTATTTACTTGAAAAGTTAAAAGAATGATTGCTATTTAAAATGAAAGAGAATTATACTTTTTTAACAGATAATTTATGAAGTTTTTCAAGCATTTTAAAAATTCTATCGGCTTCTTTTAATCTTACAGATATTTCTATTTCACAGTTGAGTTCCATTTTTTGAGAAATGATCTTTAGATTTTCATCTTTAATAATACGCATAACCACATTCATTTCTGGATAGTCAAATTTGATGCTAATGTTTTGGTTAATCGTTTTCTTTACGATAGTTGCTGCTTCTAGCGCCATTTGTGCGCCTGTTTTGTACGCTTGTATTAAACCGCCAACGCCTAGTTTTGTACCTCCAAAATATCGTACAACTACAACAAGTATATTTGTTACGTCAAATGCTTGTAGTTGTCCGTATATGGGCATTCCAGCACTGTTGTTGGGTTCGCCGTCATCATTGGCTCTATAAGCTTCATAGCGCTGTCCTAGTTGCCAAGCATAGCAAAAATGACGTGCTGCATGATGTGTTTTTTTTAGTTCCTCGAGTGCGTTTTTAATAGCATCCTCGTCTTTTACTGGAAATGCATAATTAAAAAACTTACTGCCTTTTTCTTTAAACAGCGTTTCTTGTGAGGGTTTTGTGATGGTGTAATATAGGTCTCGAGTTTCTTCCATTTAAAAATTTTCTAATGCTATAAGGATAATACTTATTAGAGCTAGAGCAACACCAATCCAATTTTTTGTCAATAATCGCTCTTTAAATATTGTTACTGCAATAATGGTGGATATCAGGACAATTCCCACATTGTTTACTGTGAAAATTCCAGAGCTGTCTAGCAGATCACTTCGTAAAGCTTTGACTAAAAAGAATATAGAGAAGTAGTTGGGGATTCCTAATGCAATACCGGCAATGATGTTTTTAAAGCTAAATGTAAAATGCCCTTGTAATTTCTGAACTAGTAATAAGATGCATCCTATGGTGAACGCAGCAGCAAAAATAGTTGCAGAAAATAAAGGAATGTCTTCGTGAGCAACAAATTTCTCTTCTAAAAACTTTAGGCTAGTGTCAATAACTCCGCTGCCTAAAAATACTAAAAAGGGCAATACTAAATTGACAGGTTTTATGGATAGATTGATTTTAGATTTTATAGAGGCTAAATAAACGGCAACTAAAGCTAAAAGAATACCTGTTCCTTTAAATATACCGAGAGATTCTTTATAATAAAGTATACCAAAAATGATAGGGATTACAACACTCATTTTAGTGGCTATAGACACTACAGAAATACCAACTCTTTGTGTGGTTTTTGCCATGAGGTAAAAGATGGTGATAAACAGAGCTCCTAGGGCAATAGTGTGATAAAACCAGTTAAAGCTTGATATTTCATTAAGTTTTGTGGTACCGTTAAAGGCGATAAGTCCGCAAATACAAGCTACAGCATAGTTGGTGATGATGGCTTGTATAATATTAACATTGTATTTTTCAAAAAGCTTAAAAATTACAAATATTAAAGTGGATGCTAGAATGCTTAATAATAGGTAAATCACAAACTATCTTTTTTTAAAACGGTTAAGATGTCGCTTTTTATTGTTGTTTCACTAAAAATAGTGCCGTTTATTTTTGGTGCTTTTGTTCCTTCTGTAAAAGAAACAGCTCCTTTATATATATGCGCTTCGTCCCAAAGATTTTCAGAGATAAATGTTTGCAGGGTTTGAGCGCCGCCTTCTACAATAACACTTTCAATTTCATGTTTAAACAGCACCTCACAAATTTGGTGGGCTAGGGGCTTGTTAAAGTCAACACATTCAAAATGTACTGTTTCTGTGTTTTCAGCACTCTTTTCTGTGATTACAATTGTTTTTGCTTGTTCGTCAAAAATAGCAGCAGTTTTAGGTACTTTTAGTTGTCTATCTATTAGTACACGAATTGGGTTTGAGCCTATTACATCTCTAGTAGTTAGACTAGGATTGTCTGCTAGTGCTGTATTTGTGCCTATTAGTATTGCTTGCTCAGCGGCGCGCATTTGGTGAACACGTTGTCTAGCGTATTTGTTTGTGATCCAAACAGGAGCTTGTTCGTTACGAGTTTTTGGAGCAATAAAGCCATCTTGTGTTTCTGCCCATTTTAAAAATATATAAGGTCTTTTTTTTGTCTGAAATGTGAAAAACCGCTTGTTGAGTGCGTCACATTCTTTTTGTAAAACACCAACTTTCACTTTACAGCCCGCTTGCATTAATTTGATAATTCCTTTTCCGGCAACTTTTGGGTTGGGGTCTGTACTCCCAATTACAATATTTTTTATGCCTTTTGTAACGATAAGGTCTGCACAGGGAGGAGTCTTTCCAAAATGGCTGCAAGGTTCTAAGCTTACGTATATAGTAGCTTTTTCTAATAGCTTTTCGTCAGTAACGCTGTTAATAGCATTTACTTCTGCGTGGGGTTTTCCTGCCTCTAAATGCCAGCCTTCTCCTATAATTTTGTCGTCTACCACAATCACGCTTCCTACTAGCGGATTGGGGTAGGTGTATCCTAGTCCTTTTTTTGCAAGTTGTATGCAACGGAACATGTATTTTTGCTGTAAATTCACGGTTTAAAAATACAATAAGTAGCACTATGAGCGAAGTAATTATTCGTCCGATTCAGAAAAAAGATAACGAGCAGATTGCTGCTTTGGTTAAAAAAGTATTGGTTGACCTCGGTGCACCTAAGGTGGGAACTGCGTATGCAGATGCTGCTTTAAACTGTATGTATGAGACTTATGATAAGGAAAAGGCAATCTATTTTGTGGTAGAAGAAAATGGTTTAATTATCGGTGGTGCTGGCGTGGCAAAACTGGATAATTACGACGGAAATGTCTGCGAATTACAAAAAATGTATTTTTTAGAACAAGCTAGGGGACGAGGTATTGGTCGTGAAATGATGAAACAATGTATGGATAAGGCAAAAGACTTTGGCTTTCAGTCTTGTTACTTAGAAACGATGACTTATATGAAAGCAGCTCAAAAACTATATAAACTTACAGGTTTTGAATATTTAGATGGTCCACTAGGTGATACTGGGCATTTTTCTTGTCCGGTACAAATGCTAAAAACTTTTTAGATGACTTTTAAAGAACAACGGTTGGCTTTTGCTGAAATATTAAAGAGCCATTACCCGCTAGAAGAAATTAATTCGTTCTTCTATTTGCTAACAGAACATTATTTTGGATTCAATAAATTTGAAACACATCAAAAAGGGGCTGATGTTTTTCCAGTTGAACATGAACAGCACATTTCCGAAGCAATACAAAGATTATTGTTGCACGAGCCAATACAGTATATAATTGGTGAGACGGCTTTTTATGGTTTGCCTTTTAAAGTAGATAGGCATACGTTGATACCACGACCAGAAACAGAAGAGTTAGTAGAATGGATTCTTGTAGAGGCTGCAAATAATGAGGATGATAAAGAAATTCTTGATATTGGTACAGGGAGTGGTTGTATTGCGGTTTCGCTAGCAAAAGAATTTGATAAGGCTCAGGTTTCGGCATACGATATTTCTGAAGGAGCATTAAAAGTGGCTCAAGAAAATGCGCTAACTAATAAAGTAGAAGTCCGCTTTAAGAATGTAGATATTCTTGCTTTAGATGAATTAGAACAGTCGTTTGATGTGATTGTTTCAAATCCTCCTTATGTTAGAGATTTAGAGAAAAAAATGATGCAGGCAAATGTGTTAGAGCACGAGCCGGCTACCGCATTGTTTGTGAGTGATACAGATCCTTTAATTTTTTATAGAAAAATAGCAGCTTTGGCTTTTAAGAGTTTGAAAAAAAATGGTCTGTTGTATTTTGAGATCAATGAATATCTTGGGGAAGAGATGAAAGTGCTGATGAAAGAAATGGGATTTAATAACTGTATAATTAAAAAAGACATTTACGGAAAAGACCGAATGATGCGTGCAGAACGATGAGTAAGTTAAAAAGAATATGTGTTTTCTGCGGAAGTAGTGATGGTAATGATAACGAAATAACTAATGCGGCAGTTGAACTTGGGACTGCGTTTGTGAAACATGAAATAGAGCTGGTTTATGGCGCTGCAAAAATAGGGGTGATGGGTACAATAGCTCAAACTATGCTTGATAATGGAGGGAAAGTTGTAGGGATTATTCCAGGATTTCTAAAGGTGAAAGAAGTGGTTTATGAAGATTTAACCGAATTGTATGTCACAGAAAATATGCACGAGCGTAAATTAATGATGCAAGAAAAAAGTGATGGTTTTATAACGTTGCCAGGAGGTTTTGGCACCCTAGAAGAACTTTTTGAGGTGATTACTTGGCAGCAATTAGGTTTGCATGCTAAACCCATTGGACTCCTTAATTGTAATGGATTTTATGATGAGCTTATTGCGATGCTAAAGACCATGGTTTCTAAAGGTTTTTTGAGTGAGGAAAATTATCGATTACTGATTGTAGATGCAACAGTTTCAGGCTTATTGGATAAAATGGAGCAGTTTAAAGCGCCAAAGAAGCCTTTGTGGTTGAAGCCAGGAAGGGTTTAATCTGTTTTAAACTTCATTAGAGCGAAAATAGTTGTTGATGATACTGTTTTTAAGCTATGATATTTTTTTATTTAGTAATTTCATAAGCACTAATCAACAAATTTGAAATTATGAATTCATTAAAAAAGTATTTTGCAGAAGGACTAGGAACTTTTGCTTTAGTATTGTTTGGTTGCGGTGCAGCTACAATAGCAAGTGTGTCTACGGCAGGACCTGCGGGAATAGGTTTGCTGGGTATATCATTAGCTTTTGGTCTTGCTGTAGTAGCAATGGCGTATACAATTGGACCAATATCTGGTTGTCATATTAATCCTGCTATATCTATAGCAATGTTAGCAGCGGGTAAGTTGAGTGCAAAAGACACTGTAGGGTATGTGATCTCCCAATGTATAGGTGCGATAGTAGCAGCTGGAGTATTATATCAAATAGCTTCTGGTAGTGCTGCTTATACGGGTTTACCAGATTGGGGCTTAGGAAGTAACGGATGGGGAGAAGGCTATCTTGGAGAATATGATATGGTTGCCGCATTTATTACAGAATTTGTATTTACATTCTTATTTTTAATGGTAATTTTTGGAACAACTGCTAAAAATGCTTCTCCAGCAATGGCGGGATTAGCTATTGGTATCTCATTAGTGTTAATACATTTAGTAGCTATTCCAATTACGGGGACTTCTGTAAACCCTGCACGTAGTTTAGGGCCTGCTTTATTTGCAAAAGGTGTAGCGATGAGTCAGTTGTGGTTGTTTATTGTTGCTCCTATTGCGGGTGGGCTTTGTGCAGCTTTAGTACGTAATGTATTTATTGATGATTAAAAAAAACTGTTCATAAATAACATAGGAAACGCTACGGGAATTAAAAAGCCGTAGCGTTTCTTTTTTATATTTGTTTTATGAATATTGAGCAACAAATTAAAGAGCTTCGTGAGGAGCTAAGGGCATACAATTACCAGTATTATGTTTTAGATAATGCTACAGTTTCAGATTTTGAATTTGATCAGAAATTAAAAGAACTACAGCAGTTAGAAGATGCGCATCCAGAATATTTTGATGCTAATTCTCCTACACAAAGAGTAGGGGGTGAGATTACTAAAAACTTTGAGACGGTAAAGCATAATTTTAGAATGTATTCTTTAGACAATAGTTATTCTAAAGAAGATCTAGAAGACTGGGAGACGCGTGTTAAAAAGATGGTGGATGGAGATGTAAATTATGCTTGTGAATTAAAATATGACGGTGCATCCATGAGTTTGACTTATGAAAAAGGTGTATTGGTTAGAGCAGTAACTAGAGGTGATGGTTTTCAGGGGGATAATGTTACGGCAAATGTAAAAACGATAAAGTCTGTGCCCTTGCAACTTAAGGGTGACTATCCAGAATTGTTTGAAATAAGAGGGGAAATAGTGCTGCCTTTTGATGGCTTTAACGCTATGAATGAAGAGAGAATAGCTGCGGGAGAAGAGCCTTATCGCAACCCAAGAAATACTGCTTCTGGGAGTTTAAAACTACAAGATAGCGCAGAGGTGGCAAAACGTCCTTTAGATTGCTTGTTGTATAGTTTGGTAGCAAATAAGCTGCCTGTGGCCACCCAAATGGAAGGTTTAAAAAAAGCAAGTGATTGGGGTTTTAAAGTGCCGCCTGTTGCAAAATTAGCAAGCTCTATCGAAGAGGTTTTAGAGTTTGTAAATTATTGGGATAAGCATCGTCACGAATTACCTTATGAAACAGATGGTGTAGTTGTAAAAGTAAACAGCCTACAGCAACAAGAGGAGTTGGGTTATACCTCAAAATCACCGCGATGGGCTATGGCTTATAAGTTTAAGGCAGAGCAGGTTTCTACGGTTTTAGAAGAGATTACTTATCAAGTAGGGAGAACTGGTGCGATAACGCCTGTAGCAAATTTGCAGCCTGTTGAGCTTGCAGGTACTACGGTTAAAAGAGCTTCGCTACACAATGCAGATCAAATAGAAAAGCTAGATATTCGAGAGCGAGATACGGTGTATGTTGAAAAAGGAGGGGAGATAATTCCAAAAATTATTGGTGTTAATCTTGAAGAACGACCAGAAGATTCTCAGCCAACAAAATATATATCCCAATGTCCAGATTGTCATACAGCATTAGTGCGTACAGAGGGAGATGCAAAGCATTATTGTCCTAATGAAGAAGGGTGTTCTACTCAAATTATAGGTCGAATTCAGCATTTTATCTCAAGAAAGGCCATGGATATTGAAGGCTTAGGAGGAGAAACGGTTGCGCTTTTAGTTAATGAAGGGGTGATAAAAAACTATGCAGATTTATATGCCTTAACAGTGGAAGATATTCTACCTCTAGAGCGTATGGCACAAAAAAGCGCGGAGAATCTTGTAGAGGGAGTGTCAAAATCTAAAGAAATACCTTTTGAGCGAGTTTTATTTGCCTTAGGAATTAGATTTGTAGGTGAAACTGTTGCTAAAAAATTGGCTAAACATTTTAAAAGTATAGATGCTTTAATGGAGGCTTCTTTTGAGCAGTTAATCGCTGTAGATGAAATAGGGGATCGTATTGCAGAAAGTGTTTTAGCGTTTTTTAAAATAGAAACACAAGATCTTTTTTCAGAAATAAAGCAAGGTGAAACACATAGAGAAGTGGTAGAACGTTTAAGAGCTTATGGAGTTCAATTGGCAATTTCAGAAGAAGAACTAGCGGGACAAACAGATACTTTGGCTGGATCTACGTTTGTCGTGTCAGGAGTTTTTGCTAAGGTTTCAAGAACTGAACTAAAAAAGTTGATTGAAGATAATGGAGGTAAAGTTTCTGGAAGTATTTCTAAAAAAACGAGTTACGTAGTTGCTGGTGATAAAATGGGGCCTAGTAAAAGAACAAAAGCAGAAGAGCTAGGTGTGGTTATCATCACAGAAGATGATTTTCTTGCGATGATTGCCAAATAATAAAATATCTTTGCAATAAGCAATCTATATGTTTGAAAAACTAAAATTAAAATCACTTCGGAAACGAGTAGACAAGAATCTTGATGCCAGAGACATGTCTCAGCTTCATTCTCGCTTAAAGACTATTGCTTTTGTGATTAATGAAGAAGATTCGGTTTCTATTGAAACATTACATGAAATAGCATCGTCATTAGGTGTAGAAGATGGTAATTATCAAGTTTTGGTATTTCAGAAATATAAAAAAAATGAAGTACTAGAAGAACATCAAATACATCATAAGCAAATAAAGTGGCGAGGTGTTGTGCATAATGAATTTGCCCAAAAATTTTTAGAACGTCCTTTTGATGTTTTAATCGGGTATTATAACGGGACACATCCTTATTTAGATTTTTTAATTTCAGAAAGCGCTGCGCGATTTAAGGTAGGACTTGAGCAAAGTGATTTAAGATTGTTTGATTTACAAATAGAAGTAGAAATATCTCAAAATAAATTGTTTGTAACAGAATTAAAAAAGTATTTACACGTTTTGGGAAAAGTCAATTAAAACCATCAGATAAAAAATAATAATGAAAGAATTAATAGGAACAGGAGTCGCACTAATTACACCTTTTAACGAAGATTTTTCAGTAGATGTTGCTGGACTTAAAAGAGTAGTGTCTACTAATGTTGAAAACGGAATTGATTACCTTGTTGTGTTAGGTACAACGGCAGAGAGTGCAACACTTACACAAGAAGAAAAACAATTAGTTATTGATACCGTCGTTGAAGAAAATGACAATAGATTGCCACTTGTTTTAGGGATAGGAGGAAACAATACACAAGCTGTGATAGAAGAGTTTCAGCTAAGAAATTTAGATAGTTTTGTGGCTATTCTTTCAGTGTCTCCAATGTATAATAAACCCACACAAGAAGGGATTTACCAACATTTTTCTGCAATAGCAAAGGCGACGACTAAGCCTATTATTTTATATAATGTTCCAGGAAGAACAGCATCAAATATGCTGCCGTCTACTGTGGCGCGATTAGCAGTAGCTCATGAAAATATTGTAGCTGTTAAAGAAGCTAAAGGTGATATCGTTCAAGCAATGGAGTTAATAGCTCAATGTCCAGATGACTTTTTAGTTATTAGTGGCGATGATATGATCACGTTGCCAATGGTACTTGCAGGCGGAGCAGGTGTTATTTCTGTGATAGCGCAAGGGTTTCCAGAGTCGTTTTCTAAAATGGTTCGATTAGGCTTAGAGCGTAAAGTTGATGAGGCTTATAAAATTCATTATAAAATTGCTCCAGCTATAGATTATATATTTGAAGAGGGTAACCCAGCCGGAATCAAAGCTGTGTTTAATACGTTAGACATATGTGGTGATACTGTTAGGCTACCATTAGTAGGAGTTGGCAGCGAATTGCGAAATAAAATAGAAAAATTTGTAGCAACATTTTAAGAGGTTGGATTTGTAAAATGTCTAACTGGTTTTAAATCTGAATATTAACTAATAAATAAGAACGCTAGAGAAGCAAATAAAACTATTGTCATGACAGTTTAAATGTTTACTTTTGCACCACCTTTTTAGAAATATGAAAAATATCTTTTTAATAGTAGTCTTGTCTATCACCTTTGCTTCATGTAGCGAATACCAAAAAGTATTAGCTGGAGATAGTACGGCAAAGAAGTATGCCATGGCAGATTCGCTTTACACAGCAGGCAAATATTTAAAGTCTGTTAAGTTGATGGAGCAAATTATCCCTGCTTATAGAGGAAAACCTCAGGGGCAAAAATTAATGTTTCTGTATGCAAATGCATATTACAATTTAGGAGATTATACCTTATCTGGATATCAATTTGAGAGATTTACAATAAGTTATCCAAAAAGTGATAGTGTTGTAGTGGCAGCTTTTAGAGGGGCAAAAAGCTATTACGAGCTTTCTCCTGTATATTCTTTAGATCAAGCAGATACAAATAAGGCATTAGAAAAGTTACAAGGTTTTATTAATAACTATCCAGACGCAGATCAAAGAGTTGAAGCTAATGAAATGGTTAGTGATCTACGTAGTAAATTAGATTATAAAGCATTTGAGATAGCAGAGCAGTATTTAAGAATATCTGATTATAAGGCAGCTATTAGTGCTTATGATAATTTTATTGCGAATCACCCTGGATCTGAATATAGAAAAGACGCTTTTTATGGAAGATTAAAAGCTTCTTATGAATTAGCAATAAACAGTTTTCCTGCATTAGTAGAAGAGCGCTTAATGACTACCTCAGAATATTACGATAGCTTTAATAAATATTATTCAGAGACTGAGTTAAATGAAGAAGCTGTGAAGCTTAAAGAAGATATAGACAAGCGATTGTCAGTAATACAAAACCCAAGTTAATACACGATTATGGCAGATATAAAAAATAGCGAAGCACCTATCAGTACAACAACGATTGATAAAAATAAAGTAGATGCCCCTACAAATAATATTTATGAGGCAATCTCAATTATAGCTAAACGCGCGAACCAGATTAATGGCGACATTAAAAAAGAGCTTCTAGAAAAACTTGATGAGTTTGCTACATACAACGATAGCTTAGAAGAAATTTTTGAAAACAAAGAACAAATTGAAGTTTCTAAGTTTTACGAAAAATTACCAAAACCACATTCTCTTGCAGTACAAGAATGGTTAGAAGATAAAATCTACCATAGAAACACCGCAGACGAAGCTTTAGAACAATAGACTATGTCTGTATTAAGCGGAAAGCATATTTTACTGGGTGTAACCGGTGGTATAGCCGCTTATAAGGCTGCCTTTTTAGTACGTGAATTTATTAAAAAAGGTGCTGAGGTAAAAGTGGTAATGACAGAAACGGCAAAGGAATTTGTAACTCCATTGACGCTGTCTACTCTTTCTAAAAATGAAGTATATTCTTCGTTTACAAACGAAGATGATGATAATGCCCAATGGAACAACCATGTAGAGTTGGCCCTTTGGGCAGACTTGTTTGTAGTAGCACCAGCCACTGCAAATACCTTGTCTAAAATGGCAAATGGTACTTGTGATAACTTATTACTTGCCTGTTACCTTTCTGCAAAATGTCCTGTATACTTTGCTCCTGCAATGGATTTGGATATGTATAAGCATCCATCTACAAAAAACTCTTTTGATAAACTTGCTCACTTCGGAAATATTAAAATCGAAGCGGGTTATGGTGAATTGGCAAGCGGGCTAGTAGGTGAAGGTAGACTTGCAGAACCTGAAGATATCGTAGTTTTTATTGAAAATGATATTTTAGAAAAACTGCCTTTAAAAGGGAAAAAACTTGTGATTACCGCAGGTCCAACTTACGAAGCAATAGATCCTGTTCGTTTTATAGGAAATCATTCTAGCGGAAAAATGGGATTTGCTATTGCAAAAGCAGCCGCAAATCTAGGTGCAAAAGTGACGTTAATTTCTGGTCCTTCTTCACAACAATTATCGCATAATAATGTTGAGGTTGTACGCGTAATCTCTGCTGCACAAATGTATGAGAAAGCACATCTGGTTTTTAACGATTGCGATATAGCTATTTTAAGTGCTGCTGTAGCAGATTATAGGCCAGCAACCGTAGCTACTCAAAAGATTAAAAAGAAAGAGGCGGGATTAACTATTGAGCTAGAAAAAACATCAGACATACTTGCTTCACTTGGAAAAATAAAGGATAAACAATTCTTGGTTGGGTTTGCCTTAGAAACAGAAAATGAAGAGGAAAATGCAAAAATTAAAATCAAGAAAAAGAATTTAGACTTAATTGTATTAAATTCGCTAAACGACAAAGGAGCAGGTTTTGCTACAGATACTAATAAAGTAACTTTAATTGATGCAAACAATAATGCCTATCCTTTTGCAGTTAAACCTAAAGAGGATGTCGCTCAAGATATCCTAGAACATATTATTAAAAAACACTATGTATAAATATATATTTCTCCTTTTAGCTTTTTGTTCAGTTGCTACTCAAGCACAAGAAATGAATGCTACAGTGACTATTGATGCGCAACAAACAGGGCAGCCTAATTTTCAGGTGTTTAGAACGCTTGAAACGCAATTAACAGAGTTTATTAATAATACAAGTTGGTCAGATAATTCATATAAAGCACAAGAGCGCATAGATGCAAATTTTACGCTAATTATTAATAGTTTTGATGGTGATAGTTTTACGGGGTCATTACAAGTTCAAGCTGCGCGTCCTATTTTTGGCTCTACTTATAGTTCCCCTATTTATAACTACAATGATAAGGCAATGAACTTTGTCTATAAAGAGTTTGAAAATCTTACATTTAACACCAATACTTACGATTCTAATTTAGTAGCTGTCATAGTATACCATATATACACAATTTTAGGTTTAGATGCAGATAGCTTTAGCCAAGGAGGTGGAGATTCTTATTTCCAAATTGCAAAACAAATTGTAAATACAGCTGCAACAAGTAATTTTGCTGGTTGGAAAGCAACAGATGGACTTCAGTCTAGATATCGTTATAACGACGCATTATTATCTAATGTATATAAAGAATTCCACGAAGCAATGTATCAATATCATAGATTAGGCTTAGATCTAATGCATGATAGTCAAAAAGAAGGAAAGCAAGGGGTTATTGATGCTATAGCAACTTTAAAGAGTATCAATGATAGAAGACCAAATAGCTTTTTGGTAAGAACATTTTTTGATGCAAAAAGTGATGAAATCGCTTCTATATTTTCTGGAGGACCTAGTCTAGAAATTACGAGTCTTATCGATAACTTAAATAAATTAGCACCTACTAAAAGATCTGCTTGGAACAGTATAAAATATTAAACTTCTTTTACTTGTAAGAAGCGGAATTCTCTACTACTTTTAAAAGTAAATAGAGAATAAAATATTTAACTTTTTAAATAGGTAAAACACTTGATTTCTACATTACTTATAAAAAACTATGCTTTAATAGACGATATTAAAGTAGATTTTGATGCAGGGCTCACCATAATTACGGGAGAGACAGGTGCAGGTAAATCTATTTTACTAGGAGCTTTAGGTTTACTTTTGGGTAAACGGGCAGATTTAAGCGCCGTTCGTGATGCATCAAAAAAATGTATTATAGAAGGTGAATTTATTCTGAAACGCTTTGACCTTTCTGGTGTTTTCGCTTCGTTAGATATAGACTATGATTCACATACAATTATAAGAAGAGAGCTTTTACCAAGTGGTAAATCTCGTTCTTTTGTTAATGATACTCCAGTTACACTACAACAACTACAAGGTATAGCGCCTTTTTTAGTAGATATTCATAGTCAGCATGAGACCATGACTGTGGCTTCAGAAAAATTTCAGATGGAGATGTTAGATGCGGTTGCTAATAATAATGACTTATTAATAGCCTATCAAGCTGCTTTCAATATTTATAAAGAAAAAACAGAACTGCTAGCTTCACTTTTAAAGAAAAAAGAAGCTATCGATAAAGAGTTAGATTATAATTCATTTTTGTTTAATGAATTACAAGAGGTTAATTTAAAAAAGATTGATCAATTGGCTCTCGAAAGTGAACTTGAAACACTTCAAAATAGCGAAGAAATAACCGAAAAATTATCTGAAGCATTACAGCTACTTTCGGCCGATGAAATTGGAGTTATCGCTGTTTTAAAAGAAGTACGCGTTGCTTTAGGGCGTATAAAAACTATTTCGACACCCTTTAATGAGCTTTGGGAACGTGTGCAAAGTGTTATTATTGAGCTTGAAGATATTGATGAAGAGATAAATATCTCATCTCAAAATGTGGAAACAGCACCCGAAATTTTAGAACAAGTTACAGAAAAACTACAGTTAGTTTATCAACTACAACAAAAACATAAAGTACAAACCGTAGCAGAGCTTATTGAAATAGAAGCGAAGCTTGGTGAAAAAATAGACGTCACTGGCTCACTTGACAATCAAATAGCATTGCTTGAAGCAGATAAAATTTCAGCAACAAAAAAACTTGATACTTTATCAAAAAAATTACATAAAAAAAGAGTCGATGTTTTCCCTGTATTAAAACAAAAACTTGAAACTGTTTTATATGATTTAGGATTGCCTAATGCTTCTTTTACCTTGTCTTTAGAGGTGACAGAAGCGTATAAAAATGATGGAAAAGATGCCTTGCAATTGCTTTTTACGGCAAATAAAGGGTTACAGCCAGGCTTGTTAAAAAAAGTAGCCTCTGGAGGAGAATTAAGCAGAATAATGCTAGCAATAAAAGCAATCTTAGCAGAATATAAGCAATTGCCTACCATTATTTTTGACGAGATAGATACCGGTGTTTCTGGAGAGATCGCTTTAAAAATGGCTTATATATTAGAGCAAATGGGCGGTGCAATGCAATTAGTGAGTATAACTCATTTACCGCAAATAGCCTCAAAAGGGAAACATCATTTAAAAGTGTTTAAAAAAGATATAGACGGAAAGACCGCTACTTTTATTGAGCGTTTAACTAAAGAAGATCGTGTAAAAGAGATTGCTATGATGCTTGGTGGACAAGATATAAGTAATACAGCATTAGAGCACGCAACACAATTATTGAAATAAGAAGTATATTTACAACAAAATTAAACTGACCATAATTATGAATTACAATTTATTGAAAGGAAAGAGAGGAATTATTTTTGGAGCTCTAGATGCAAATTCTATAGCATGGAAAACAGCAGAAAGAGTACATGCAGAAGGAGGGCAGTTTGTACTTACTAATGCACCAATCGCATTGCGTATGGGAACTATTAACGAATTAGCCGAAAAAACAAACTCAAAAGTAATACCAGCAGATGCTACTAGTCTTGAAGATTTAGAGAATTTAGTAGATCAGGCTATGGAAATTCTTGGAGGAAAAATTGATTTTGTTTTACACTCTATCGGGATGTCAGTAAATGTTCGTAAAGGAAAAGCATATACTGATCAAAATTATGACTGGACCCATAAAGGTTGGGACATTTCAGCAGGATCTTTTCATAAAACAATGAGCGTGTTATATAAAAAAGACGCAATGAATGAGTGGGGAAGTATTGTTGCTTTAACTTATATGGCAGCACAACGTGTTTTTCCAGATTACAATGATATGGCAGACAATAAGGCTTATTTAGAGTCTATTGCTCGTAGTTTTGGGTATTTCTTTGGTCGTGATAAAAATGTACGTGTAAACACGATTTCTCAATCTCCTACACCTACAACAGCAGGTCAAGGTGTAAAAGGATTTGATGGTTTTATCGCCTATGCAGATAAAATGTCACCACTAGGGAATGCTACAGGAGAAGATTGTGCAAACTACACCGTAGCCATGTTTAGTGATTTAACAAAAAGAGTTACACTTCAAAACTTATATAACGACGGAGGATTCTCAAATATGGGAGTAAGTAATGAAGTTATGGAAAAATTTGTAGAAGAATAAGACGCTAAAATCTTTATTATATTTTATTAAAGCCATCCTTCGGGATGGCTTTTTAATATTCCGTATTTTTGTAAGATGCAATTAGTTTATTCTTTTATAATCCCAGTTTACAACAGACCCGATGAGGTAGAAGAATTATTATATAGTTTTTCAAAGATGGAAACTACTATTCCTTCTGAAATTGTAATCATTGAAGATGGCTCAACTATTTTATGTGAAGCAGTTTGTAAGCGTTTTGCTAAAGAATTAAACATTTCATATTATTTTAAAGAAAATTCAGGTCCTGGGGATTCTCGTAATTACGGGATGCGAAAGGCCAAAGGAAACTATTTTATTATTCTAGATAGCGATTGCATACTGCCCACGCATTATCTTGACACAGTAGATTCGTTTTTACAGGAAAACTATGTAGATTGTTATGGAGGTGCAGATGCAGCGCATGCATCATTTACTTCTTTACAGAAGGCAATTAACTACACAATGACTTCTTTTTTTACCACAGGCGGTATACGCGGAAGTAAAAAAAGTGTTTCAAAATTTGAGCCTCGTAGTTTTAACATGGGTATTTCAAAAAAAGTATTTGAAGTCACTGGGGGATATTCAAAAATACACCCTGGTGAAGACCCTGATTTGTCACATAGAATTTTAAAATCGGGCTTTAATACCTCTTTTTTACCAGATGCTTATGTGTATCATAAACGTAGAATATCTTGGGATAAATTTTATCAGCAAGTACGTAAATTTGGTTTAGTTAGACCTATACTTTCTAGTTGGCATCCAGAAGCCGCAAAAATAACGTTCTGGCTCCCAACTTTATTTGTGTTATTTGTGTTGAGTAGTCTGTTTATGGGCCTTGTGGTAAATATGGTTTTTCTCTTACCATTGTTAGCGTATTTATGCTTGTTGTTTACAGATAGTTTGTTAAAAAACAAGAGCGTAAAAGTTGCAGTATTAAGCGTTGCTGCTGTATTTGTGCAGTTTTTTGGGTATGGCGTAGCTTTTTTTAAATCCACATATTTTATTAGGTTTTTGGGGCGTGATCCTAAAAAACAATTTCCATTTTTATTTTTTAAATAATCTAAATGAAACGATCAGATTTCGGTATTAACAATTCAAAATGGAAGACATTTCTTTTCTTCTTAGTTGTGGCATCATTGTTTTGGGTGCTTACAAAAATTAGTAAAGAATTTACAGCACCAATTAGTGCTTCAATTGAGCTTGTTAATATACCAGAATCAGTATCTATTAAAGAAAAGAATGCAGACGAAGTTACTTTTAACTTTTTTGCAAGTGGTTATGGTTTTTTAGGGTATAAGTTAAAAAGTCAATCATTAGCTATTGATGTTTCAAAGTATATGAGTGTGAATAAAAACACTATAAACATCACAGAAGATCAGCTTATTCAAGAAATAAATATTCAATTCCCTTCTAATAGGTCTGCAAATACATTAAGTATTGATGAGTTAACCTTAACTGTAGACCCAATAATTAGAAAAAAAGTTAAAGTGGTTGTTCAAAATAAAACAACCTATAAAAAAGGGTTTCGTCTTATTGGAGCAGTTTCTGTTGTTCCAGATTCTATTTTTGTATCAGGACCTCAAAAAAATGTAGCTCAAATAGATAGTGTTGTTACAAATACTGTGTTATTAGAAAACCTAAACGATAATGTTTCAAAAAGAGTAAGAATTGTGAAGCCTAAAGTTTCTGGAATTACAATGTCTAATGAAAACGTTAGTGTTTCTTGGACCGTAAAAGAGGTGGCTCAAAAAGAATTTGAAATTCCAATTACACTTATTAATGAGCCCTTTAGAGAGACAATTAAAATGATACCCAATAAAGTGAAAATTAGAGTTGATATCACATTAGATCATTTTAATGCCGTAAAAGCTTCAGATTTTGAAGTTGTCTGTGATTATGACCATAGAAATATTGATGAGAGTTTTATGATTGCTCATTTAAAAAACAAAACAGACAAAGTAGAACACATAGAACTCACCACACAAAAGATTGATTATTTAACTTTTAAAGAATGAAAGTAGTAGGATTAACAGGCGGGATAGGTAGCGGAAAGAGTACCGTTGCTACCATGTTTTCTGAAATAGGAATACCTGTTTTTATTTCAGATGATGAAGGAAAAAGGCTTTTAAACACTTCTAAAGTGGTTAGGAGAAAAGTTATCAGTCTATTAGGCAATGCGTCCTATAAAGAAGGAGTTCCAGATAGAAAATTTATTGCTTCCCGTGTTTTTAATGATAAAGAGCTTCTTGCAGGTCTTAATGGGATTATTCATCCCAAAGTAGCTCAAAACTTTAAAAGATGGTCAGAGAAACAAAATGCTCCCTATTGCATTAAAGAGTCTGCTATACTTTTTGAAACAGGAGGTGATGCTTTTTGTGATGCAACCATTACGGTCGAAGTTCCCTTAGAAACTCGCATACAAAGAGTTTTACAGCGTGACAATACCTCATTAAAAGATGTAGAGGCAAGATTGCGTAACCAGGCAGATGATGCGTATCGTCGCAAAAAGGCCGATTATGTGATTACTAATGTTGATCTAGAAGAAACAAAAGTGCAAGTAAAAAAAATTTATAAATTACTCTTAGGCACTTTATAGATTGTTTTCTTGATTGTTAACATTTGGTTAAAAGGACTTTCCGTAAATGTTAAAGGACTATTTTTGGTAAATGAACAAAAAGCTTCTGGTTTTATTGCTTGTTTTTATGAGCTTGTCCTTGTTAGGGATTGTGTTTGTTCAAGGCTATTGGATAAGAAATGCGTACCTCACTACACAGGATCAGTATGTAACTAACATTAGAAATTCTTTAATTGATGCAGCTAAAAAAATTCAATTAAAGGAATTAGATGATTATTACTCTATTTATTTTGACCTAATAAGCAAATCTGAAGAAAGTATACCGTTAAGCGATTTAATATATGCTCTCAGAAAAGATAGTGGGACAGAAGAGCTTATATTCTCGGATGCTGTAATTGAAGAAGATTTTAAACTATCGTCTAGTTTATTATTGACAAATAGAAATAGGAATAAATATTTTGCTAATAAGGAACGAAATATTATTAATGATGAAGATGGAGTAAGTAAAGGTGAAAATACTTTTAGACGCTTAAAGGATTATGAAAGAAATCAGTTTGAAAATGTTTTTAAGAAAATTTCTGCTGAGACACCAATTCACAGACGTGTTTCTAAAAATGAATTAAAAACAATTCTTGATCAAGAGTTAAACAAAAGAGATATAGAAACAGTATATGAGTTTGCTGTTTATAGTAATGATCTTTCAACAAACGTTGGTACAGAAAATTTTTCACTAAATCCAGATACAACGTATAGTGTTGCTCTTTTTGTAGATGACAAATCATATTCAAAGTATAGGCTTTTTGTAAACTTTACAAATCAAGATAAAATTGTTTTAAACAGTATCTTGGGGATGGCTATCCTATCTTTAATCTTTACAGGGGTTATTTTTTGGGCTTTCTATAGTGCTGTAAGGCAGATTTTACAACAGCGACAAATATCTCAGATAAAGACAGACTTTATCAATAATATGACGCACGAGTTTAAAACGCCTATCGCTACAATTAACTTAGCCTTAGATGCACTTAAAAATCCTAAAGTAAAAGATAACCAAGAGTTTTTACAACGTTATCTAGGAATGATAAGAGAAGAAAATAAAAGAATGCATGCACAAGTAGAAAATGTATTGCGTATTTCTAAGCTTGATAAAAATGAGCTAAATCTAGATAAAGAACGTGTTAAACTCCATGATGTCATAGAAGATGCAATATCACATGTGCAACTTATTGTAGAAGATAGAGGAGGATATGTAAATACGCATTTTGGAGCTTTTAAGAGTTCTGTTTTAGCTAATGACTCTCACTTAACCAATGTAGTGGTAAATATTTTAGATAACGCTATAAAATACAGTGAAGATACCCCTAAGATAGATGTGCTTACAGAAAATGTAAAAGACTGCATTATCTTAAAGATTAGAGATCAAGGGCAGGGAATGACAAAAGCTGCAACAAAAAAAATATTTGAAAAATTTTACAGAGTGTCTACCGGAAACGTACACAATGTAAAAGGACATGGGCTTGGACTAGCATACGTTAAACAGATTTTAGACGATCATGATGCTGAAATTTATGTAGAATCTGAGCTTAATAAAGGAACAACATTTATAATTAAACTACACTTAATAACTTAATATATGGAAACTGTAAATAAAAAAATACTACTGGTAGAAGACGATCCAAACTTTGGAACAGTCCTTAAAGACTATTTAGCAATGAATGACTACAATGTAACTCATGCTAAAAACGGGATGGAAGGTTTTGAAAAATTTAAAAAAGATGATTACGATCTGTGTATACTAGACGTAATGATGCCATATAAGGACGGTTTTACTTTAGCAAAAGAAATTCGTGAGAAGAATGCAGAGGTGCCTATTATCTTTTTGACAGCAAAAGCAATGAAAGAAGATGTGCTTAAAGGCTATAAAGTAGGAGCAGATGATTATCTTAATAAACCTTTTGACAGTGAAGTTTTATTAATGAAAATTAAGGCAATTATACAGCGAAAAGCAACAGATAGCCTAGCAGATAGTAAACAGTTTGAATTTGAAATAGGAGACTTTTTCTTAAATTCTAAATTACGTTTCTTATCATTTAAAAAAGAAGATCCAATAAAATTATCTCCTAAAGAAAATGAGTTGTTACGTTTACTTGCTTTGCATAAAAACGATTTAATGCCTAGAGAGTTAGCATTGACAAAAATATGGAGAGACGACAATTACTTCACCTCTAGAAGTATGGATGTGTATATCGCTAAACTCAGAAAATATCTAAGTAAAGAAGATGATGTTGAGATTGTAAATATCCATGGAGAAGGCTTTAGACTTGTAGTTAAAAGTGAAGTTGAAAATTAAAAGACTAAGTGTATATAAGTTGAAAAGCGCCTTTTTAAGGCGCTTTTTTTATAATATCTTGTATTATGTTTTCTGCTGGAGTTAAATAATCATACCAGGAGATTTCTTCATTTTTTTTAAACCAAGTTCCCTGTCTTTTTGCAAAGCGGCGCGAATTTTTCTTTATTTCAGAAATAGCAAAATCTTGACTAATAGTGCCATCAAAAGATTGAAATAGCTCACGATAGCCTACAGTTTGTAAGGCGTTTAACTCTTTAAATTTATATAGTTTTTTGGCTTCTTCTATTAACCCCTCTTCAACCATTATATCTACTCTACGATTTATACGGTCATAAATAATAGATCGATCTGCATCGAGCCCAATAAAAATAGTATTAAATTCTCGTTGTGTATTCATCCCTTTTCTGAAAGAAGAATAAGGCTTTCCTGAAGATTTAATAACCTCGAGCGCTCTAATTAAACGTCGTGGATTTTTTATATCCACACTGTTGAAATATACAAGATCTTTTTCCTTTAGCTCTTTTTGTAAAGTCTCAATACCTTCATTTTTCAACCTTTGTTCTAAGCTTTCTCTAACACCTTCTTTAACCTCAGGAAATGTGTTTAGCCCACATACAACGGCATCTATATAAAGGCCAGAGCCGCCAACTAAAATAGCATATTCGTTACTTTTGAAATAGGAAGTTAAAAATTGAATTGCTTCTTTTTCAAAATCACCTACGGTATAGGTATCATGAATACTTTTATTATGTACAAAATGATGAGTTGCTTGTGATAATTCTTCAGGTGTAGGAGCTGCTGTTCCTATTTTCATTTCTTTATAAAACTGACGAGAATCTGCAGATAAAATTTCAGCAGAAAAATGTTGAGCAAGTTTTATAGCGAGTGCTGTTTTGCCAATAGCTGTAGCGCCAACAACACAAAGTAAGGTGGGTTTTTTATCTATCACCATCTATAAGTTTTTCTGGATGTAAATAAGTACCACAACGATGACAATAATCTGCATCATCTCTATGTCTTTTAGCACCACATTCTTGGCAAACTTGTGTGTTTACGTGTACATAATTATCATCTTCAGGTTTTGGTTTTCTAGATTTTGCAGCATATTCTGCACTTACTATTCCTGTGGGTACTGCTATAATTCCATAACCCATAATCATTATTATGGCAGCGATTAATTGACCAAGAGGAGTTACTGGTGCTATATCACCAAAACCAACTGTTGTTAGGGTTACAATACACCAATATACACTAACAGGGATGCTTACAAATCCACTAGATTCTCCTTCTATTAAGTACATAAGTGTTCCTGCGATGATCGCAATTATAAGTACAAAAAATAAGAAGACTAATATTTTAGGTCTACTGTCTTTTAAGGCTTTAGTGAGTTTGTTTGCTTCTCCTAAATAGCGGGTTATTTTTAAGATTCTAAAAACTCTTAATAACCTTAGCGCTCTTACAGTTAGTAACACATTACTTCCTACCAAGAAAAATGATAGATATAACGGAATGGTTGAGAGAAAATCTATAATTCCGTAAAAACTAAAAATATATTGACTTGGTTTTTTTATAGTAACTATTCTTGCTATATATTCTAAGGTGAAAAATATGGTAATAACCCATTCTCCATAATGAATAAGGGTGTATACTTCTGGAGGAAAACCTTTTACGCTTTCTAGCATTACAAAAATAACACTGACCAAAATTACTATGAGTAAAACAACATCAAACAATTTGCCCATAGGAGAATCTGCTTCATATATGATTGTATGAAGTTTACTTTTCCAATTGGCGATATCTTTAGAATCCAAATTTTATATTTTATCTAAAAGTAAATGTACAGAAGTTTATTTAATTTGTAGAATTACCGTCTAACTTAACAATTTTTAGTGTTTTTTTCTTTCTAAGATATGACTGTATAATAAACTGTACATCTCTATTATTTTTCATTGGTTTTATAATAGAATTTAATATCTCGGGATTGGTAATTTGATGGTTCAAATTATAATAGCCGAAACCTTTAAAAACGCCGTCTTTTATGTAGATTACAGATCGTTCATCTGTATTTCTACCGCGATCAATGATAAGCATATCATTAGAGCTGTAACTATGTTTGTTTATAAATTCTTGTACTCTAGCATTGTATTCTTCTGGCGCTATTTCTTGAGTACAAGCACCATCACATTCTTTTATATTATAGTTAAAACAGGCTCCTGTACTTTTTTCAAAACCTGATAAACGTTGACATAAATTAAATTTTTCAATGTAACTAGCTACATTGTTTTTTGCAGATTGATAGTTAGAAAATGTTGTAATTGCTTTTTTTCTAGCATCTGCTTTTTCTATTTTTAAATTTATATATCCGTCTTCGTCTACAAAAGAGCCTAATTGGTAATTAAAAATACTTCTTTTAAGTGCCCTATTAAATCTAGGTTTATGTCTTTTTATTTGATCATTTTCTTCTAATAAAGCCAGTAATTCGCTTCCTGTTTTTTCTATAGAAATAGAGGTGACTTTTAGCTGCATTTCTTTAGACTTTCTATTGTCATTTGTAAAATGTTGCGTGAGTCTTTTTTTAATGTTTTTGCTTTTACCTATGTACAGAATATTTCCGTGGGTATCGTGCATATAGTATACACCGGTTTCTGATGGCGCTTGTTTAATGAGATCAAGAAGTTTAGTGTCTATTTGTCGTTTTGGGTCTTTTTTTACAGCTGCTTTTATTATTTCTTTTTCGGTATCTTTTAATAGTAACATTTTAAACAAAGTTACTGTAGCTTTTGCGTCGCCTTGCGCTCTATGTCTGTCTGTAATAGGGATGCCTAAAGATCGCACCAATTTACCTAAACTATAAGAGGGCATGTCTGGTATTAGTTTTTTAGACAACTCAACAGTACAAAGTGTTTCTAAATCAAAATCATAGCCCAGACGATCAAATTCTGTGGTTAAAATTCTATTGTCAAACTGTGCATTATGAGCTACTAATATGCAGTCCTTTGTGATTTCTACAATACGCTTTGCGACCTCATAAAACTTGGGAGCATTTTTTAGCATATCGCTATTAATACCTGTGAGGTTTACAACAAAGGGTTGTATGGGGCGTTCTGGATTAACAAGGCTACAAAATTGATCTACAACTTTTTCACCGTCAAAACGATAGATAGCAATCTCTGTAATTCCCTCTTCATTGTACTTCCCTCCGGTAGTCTCTATATCTAATATTGCGTAGTTCAAAATCTTGTTTGTTAGTTGTAGTTTCTCTCTCCAAAAATAGAGCTTCCTATTCGCACCATTGTGCTACCTTCTTCTATTGCGAGTGTAAAGTCACCACTCATCCCCATAGAAAGTTGAGTAAGGTTCCTGTGTTCTTTTTTAATGGTATTAAAATACTCTTTTAGTGATTTAAATTCTGACCTAATCTGGACTTTGTCTTCTGTGAATGTTGCCATACCCATTAGCCCAATTATTTTTACGTTTTTTAAATCTTGTACAATTTCCGAAGCTAGAAGAGCTGTTGCATCTGCTTTTGAAATGCCAAATTTACTATCTTCTTCTGCAATTTTTATTTGTAATAAACAGTTAATTGTTCTGTTGTTTTTTGCAGCTTCTTTGTTTATTTCTTTTAAGAGTTTAAGACTATCTACCGCGTGAATAAGATTTACAAAAGGTGCCATATATTTCACCTTATTACGCTGAACATGACCTATCATATGCCAGGCTATGTCTTTTGGCATCTCCTCATGTTTAGATGCCATTTCTTGAATTTTATTTTCTCCAAAAATACGTTGTCCTGCCTCATATGCTTCCATTAGGTCGCTTACCGGCTTTGTTTTTGAAACCGCGACAAGGGTTACACCTTCTGGCATTAGGTCTCGGTATTTTTCTATGTTTTTTTGTATAGACATATTCTAACGACTATTATTTTTTTAATCACTTTATTTGCTGACGCGCATTTCTAAATTTTGGTAACAAAAATTAAAGATTGTTAGGATGTCAAAATTCATAAATTGTCACACCGCTTCTTAACTTGGGCTCTATGTACGTGCTTTTTGGAGGCATTTTAAGATTTTCATCCGCTATTTTTTTCATCTCGTCAATTTTTACAGGAAGTAAGCCAAAACCAACGGCAAAATCTCCTCTGTCAACAACTGTTTGTACATAGGCAAGATCATTTTTCCCGTCTGCATAATCTATGCGTTTGTCATTACGTACATCGCTAATACCTAAAATAGGTTCTAGTATTGTTTTAAAAAGTATTTGAGTGTCTAGTCCATCTAGCGCGTTATTAATTTTATAATTGCCTTTTCTTAATTGAAGGCTATAAAAATTACCATCTAGATACATACTATACTGGTGTTTTTTTTGTGGTTTATAATATTCTAAACCACGATTTTCAATACGAAACATGGCGTCAAGTTGTATTAAAAATTCTTCTTTGGTAAGTCCGTTTAAATCTTTTACCAGGCGATTAAACTCAAATATGTTTAAGTCACTTTCAGGGATAAGAAGACTCATAAAATAATTATATGGTTCTTTACCTGTGTGATTGGTATTGTTCTCTTTAGATTTTTTAGCTAATAAATAGGACGATGAAGATCTGTGATGGCCATCTGCTATATATAATGCATCTATTTTATTAAAAGCTGCCTGAATTTGCGCTACTATTTCTGTATTTGATACAGGCCATAAATAATGGGTATCGCGATAGGTGGTTGTAAACTCATAATCTGCACGATCTGTCATCACTTGTTTTATAATACCAGCAAGTGTTGGGTTATCTGGATAGGTGAGGAGTACCGGTTCTGCGTTAAAGCCTACGGTTTGCAAATATTCTACAAAAATTTTCTCCTTGTATTGTAGTGTTTCTTCGTGTTTTTTAATCAGATTATCTTCATAATCTTGGGTGCTTGCAGCGGCTACAATACCGTTAAAAACCCGCCCGTCTCTATTAACAATACGGTAGATGTAATAACTAGGTGCTTCATCTTTAATGAAAAATTCATCTTCTTTAAATTCTTGATACCTGTTTCGAACTAGCGCGTAACGTTCTTTACCACTAATTTCTTTGTCATATTTATACCCAGGGTTTACTATGTGTAAAAACGAAAAAGGGTTATCACGCAATCTCGCCTCTCTTTGCGCAATGCTGTAACTGTCATAAGAGCGTGCTGCAATAAGACTTACTTTATCTCGCGTAGGTCTCACAGCTTTAAAAGGTAAGATTTTTGCCATTTTAATGTGTTTTTATAAATAAAGTGGGATCAAGATAGCCATCGGTGTCTTCAGAATAACCACCACCAATATCCATATTAATTTTGTCTCTTATTTCAAGATGCAAATGTGCTAAATAACTACCATTTGCAGTGCCAATTGTGCCTATTTTTACACCTTGATTTACTTCTTGTCCTTCTGTAACCAAAATGGTGTCAAGATGAGCATAAATAGATTCATATAAGACATCGTTTTGTTTGTGTAAAATACGAACTACATTTCCCCAACCTCCGCCTAGATTTTCTGCAGAAATAACGACACCATTCCCAATAGTGAAAACAGAATCGCCAAGGTCTGTGTTGCCACCACCCGTGCCATTCCAATCATCACCTAAATGGTTGTTTTTACCAAAACCTTGTGCGTTGTAATAGCCTTTAGCATCTGGTTTTCCTACGGGAAAAATGAAATCTTTGGTTTCTACAGTTACAGTAAGACTAGGTATTTCTGTGACTTGTTGTTCTGTTGTTTCAATTAAAACAGCGTCTTTTTCTTGTTGCTTTTTACAGTTAATAAAGAGAAAAGCAACAAGAATTAGAACGATGTTTATTTTAGACAATTTCTGAAGTAATATTATTTAATGAATTGGCTTGCAACAACTTCTGCCTTTCTGTTTTCTGAATAATCATAAAAGCCTTCGCCGCTTTTTACTCCTTTTTTACCTGCCATAACCATATTTACTAATAAAGGGCAAGGTGCATACTTAGGATTTTTAAAGCCGTCGTGCATCACATTAAGAATAGAAAGACATACGTCAAGACCAATAAAATCTGCAAGAGCAAGCGGACCCATAGGGTGTGCCATACCTAACATCATTACTGTGTCAATTTCTTTAACACCAGCCACACCGTTGTAAAGTGTTTCTATTGCTTCATTAATCATTGGCATTAAAATACGATTTGCTACAAAACCAGGGTAATCGTTTACTTCTACAGGTACTTTGCCTAATGTTTTAGACATTTCTTCAACAGTTTTATACGTTGCTGTACTTGTGCTATATCCTTTAATAATCTCAACCAGTTTCATAATTGGCACCGGGTTCATAAAGTGCATCCCAATTACTAGTTCTGGACGAGAAGTAACTGCAGCAATCTGTGTGATTGATATAGAAGAAGTGTTTGTTGCAAGAATGGTATTTGCAGGACAAACAGTGTCAAGCTCTTTAAAAATCTTTAATTTTAAATCAAGATTTTCTGTAGCAGCTTCAACCACTAAATCAGCATTTTTTACACCTTCTGCAATAGCAGTATGTGTGCTAATATTTGCAAGTGTGTTTGCTTTATCAGCTTCTGTGATACGCTCTTTTGCTACCATCCTGTCAAGGTTTTTAGCAATAGTTGCCATTCCTTTATCAAGTGATGCTTGAGAAATATCTATTAATTGTACTTTAAAATCTTTTTGAGCAAAGGTGTGGGCAATACCATTACCCATTGTTCCTGCTCCTATAATTGCTACGTTTTTCATGTTTGTTTTTTGTTTGTTGCTTTTACAACCGTTTTATTATTCTTAAATGATTGCGCTGTAATTAATTATGATATGTAGCATCAATTACATTTCGACTACATTAAAATTTTCAATTATCTGCATCGCTACCGTTAAGGCTTTTGTTCCTTGTGCTAATGATACTACAGGGGTTCTGTCATTATTTATGGCATCTGCAAAGCTTTCTAACTCATCAAGTATTGCATTGTTTGCATCTACATTGGGATTGTCAAAATAGATTTGTTTTTTTACGCCTTCTGCGTTGGTGAGCACCATTGCAAAATCGTCTGGGTTTTCTGGAGCATCTTTCATACGTACTACTTCACATTTTTTCTCTAAAAAGTCTACTGAAATATAAGCGTCTTTCTGGAAAAAACGGGCTTTGCGCATTTGCTTCATCGATATTCTACTAGCGGTAAGGTTTGCTACACAACCGTTTTCAAATTCGATACGGGCATTGGCAATATCTGGTGTTTCACTAATTACAGAAACGCCACTTGCGTGCACATGCTTCACTTCGCTATTTACTACACTTAAAATAGCATCAAGGTCGTGAATCATTAAATCTAAAACCACAGAAACATCTGTACCTCTTGGATTAAATTCTGCCAGACGGTGCGCCTCGATAAACATAGGTTTGTCTATCATATGGTTAACAGCCATAAAGGCTGGATTAAAACGCTCTACGTGTCCTACTTGTCCGCGAACACCATGTTTTTTTGCAAGGTCACGAAGCTTAATAGCTTCTTCTGCAGTGTGAGTGATTGGTTTTTCTATAAAAAGATGTTTACCAGCTTTTACTACTTTTTCTGCACACTCAAAATGGTATATAGTAGGTGTCACTACATCCACCATATCACAGGCGTCAATAAGACTTTCTATGGTGTCAAAACGTTTGTAGCCAAATTCGGCTTCAATAGCCTTTGCGGCTTCTGAATCTACGTCATAAAAACCAACTAACTCATATTTAGAAGATTGTTTTAGTAACTTTAAATGTATTTTGCCTAGGTGGCCCGCACCTAATACTCCTGCTTTTAACATGGTTCTATGTTTTACACAAAGGTAAGAGATTGTGGTCGAGTTTAAAAGCGTAAAGAAATAGATCTATGTAACAAATCTTTAGTTTTTTCGAAGGAAATATTATGGGTTTTTATTACTTTGTGAACTCCAAAAACCACCTTTTGAAAGATACATTTACACACCAAGGATTACGAAAAAAACTAGTTGAAACCCTTCAGAAAAAAGGGATTATGAATAAAGAGGTATTGCTTGCCATCAGTAAAATACCGAGACACCTATTTATGGATAGTAGTTTTGTAGCACATGCATATGCAGATAAAGCATTTCCTATTGCAGCAGACCAGACCATCTCTCATCCTTATACCGTAGCACGACAAACAGAGCTCTTAGATGTGAAAAAAGGAGGTAAAGTACTAGAAATAGGAACAGGAAGTGGGTATCAAACCGCAGTTTTACTTGAGCTTGGATTAAAAGTGTATAGTATAGAACGACAAAATGAATTGTTTAAAAAAACCAAATTGTTTTTACCAAAAATAGGATACCGTGCTAAACAACTAATATTTGGTGATGGTTATATTGGTTATAAATCAGAAGCTCCTTATGATGGTATTGTTGTTACAGCAGGCGCTCCTTTTGTGCCAAAACCTTTGTTAGCACAACTAAAAGTAGGAGCAAGGTTAGTGATCCCTGTAGGTGATGCGTCTCAAATTATGACTGTTTTTACACGAACTTCTGAAACTGAATTTGAGAAAGAAACTTTTGGAGAATTCAAATTTGTACCTTTATTGGAAGATAAAAATTGAATTCGCTTTTAATTTGTAACTTGATTACTGGATGTAATAAAATAATAGTTACATAAAATGGTATATTAATTTATACAAATGCTTAAAAATGATTGGGATAGCACTTTTTTTTATTTTGTTAGGAGTTCTTATTAAATACGGGAAAATGTATTTTTTAATTGCGGGCTATAATACCATGCCTAAAGCAGAACGCGAAAAGGTTGATATTGATGGTATTGCAACGGTTTTTAGAAATGTAATGTTTGCAATGGCTCTTGTAATGATACTTGGCTACTTTTTAGCAGATTGGTTAAATAATCCTGATATAGAGAATGTTGCTTTTTTTGGAGCGTTATTAATTGGGGTTCCATACTTATTGATGAAAACAAATTCAGATGCATTTAAGATAAAGTGAAGCTTGTTTTGAAGATGTATTACTGTATAAAATTTAAAAATTTCAACCCAAAAACAAAAGCGCCTTTGTTTTGATCCCCATAAAAAGAGCGTACATAGTCTAAACGGAGTAATCTGTATTTTCCAATCCCTAAGTTGTCTATACCTAAAGATAGTTCTGTATATGGTTTTTTGCCTTCTATACTCAAGGCATGTGCTCCCGCAACAAGATTAAAATTAAGTTGGTTGATGCCCGGTATTTTTCCTAAAATCCACCCTTTAAAATCGTGTTCAATATGTCCTTCAACATGCGATTTGTTTGTGCTCATTTCGTAATATGGCAGTAGGTTAAATACGTTTGTATAATTACCAGAAGTACCTATTCTTGTTTGATTTCCGTTAAAATGCTGGTAATCTGCAAAAAGTATGTCATCACCGTGAATAAACGTACTAGCTTTTAGATTGTAGATTGTTTCTCCTTTATTCCTCAATGTAATGCGTTGTCTTAATCTTGCGCTAAGTTGTGTAAAGTTTATATCTGAATTGTTAATACCAATACCATTTTCTACCGAAAGATTTAATCGAGGATATTTACCAGCTCCCAAATTGTATTTTCCATCAGGGTACGACATATATTTTTGAGCAAAAGTAATGTCTGCAGAAAGATAAGATTTAAAAGTCTCATGGCTCGCTAATAATGGGTTATTAACCGCATTTGCGTCTAGTGGATTGTTTGTCGTATAGTTGATATCATCTTTAGGTAAGGTTACATAATCTGTATTGTTAAACAGATGTCTTCGTTTTTCATAGCCAAAACTAGTGTTTACCCGTAAGCCATTAATGATCTCTTGTCCGTAGCCTACTCTCGCATAAGTTAAATCGTAAACTTTCATGTAGTTACGTTCAAAAAATAAAGATGTGATTGTGTTGATAATAGGAGAAATAGGCTCTGCGGCATTATATTGAGATACTTTGTTACCGCCTGTAATTGATATTCTGCGTCTATTTGTTTGGTTAAAACTGCGTGTAATCCCTCCATCAAAGCGTACTCTGTCTTCTGCAATACTATAAGTTGCGTCTACATTTGCCGATAACCAGCTTGTGTTATTTTCATTATACCCTTTAAAGTAATTAAGACCAACACCACCATTCCAGCCTTGCACCGTATTGTAATTAATATTAGGGATGGGTCCCTTATAATTAAGGCTCCATTTATTAAAGGTGTCGCGATAACTATACCCCATAATTGGGTCTAATAATGAAAACTTATTTCCTTTAGCATCAATAGAGTCGGTGTATTTTTGAGATTTCCGAAGGGTTTGAATACTGTCTTTTTTAATATAGTCGTTAAACTCTTCGCTGGTAAGCGCAATAGGGCGTGACGATTGCCAGTAGGTGCTATCTTTTTTGTTTGCCTCTAGACCAAAAGATAAGACCTCATTTGTAAAAGATCGTTTTTCAAAATTAGGTTTAAAGTCATAATCACTGTATACCGCAATAAAACGTCCATCGCCTTGAACTCCAAAAAATTTAAAAGCAAAATCGATAGATTGTGAGATTTTTACCCAAGCGTTTTCGTTTTCATCAAAGGTGAAGTTTTGTTTAAAAAACAAATTCTCTATCATTGGTACTTGTATCGCTTCTCCTGTAGTACTCAGTTCTACACCGTATAATTGCCAGTCGTCTTCTACAATATATATAGTTCCAGAAAATGTTCTGTCTTTTGGTCTTCGCGGTGTTACCGTGATTTTGTTTATTAATTTGTCACCTTCATAAAAAACACCATCTAGCTTATAGGTATAGTAGCTCAAGCCATTTACAGCAATAGGCGAAACAATTGCAGCACTAATATCTATGGTGTTATTATAAAATGAAAAATTGGCATCTTGGGCAGAGTTAAAGCTAAAACCGTTGTCATTACCACTCACTTTACTTGCAATAATTTTCTCTTTAAAATCATCCGGTTGTTGGTAGGCTATTTCAGAAATTGTTTCAGATAAATAGATAATCCCTGTACGTGTAGAATCTAATGCTCCATCAAAATCACCCACATCTTGGCCTAATATTTTTTCGGGCATATCTGATACGCGCCATAAACCACGGCTGTAAAAATCTGCTGTAAACTGAGCAATACGTTCTTGGTTTACTTTGTGTTGTGCAATGGTTTTTCTAATAATTTCGTAAGCAGGATCTTCTGTGGCATTAATCACAACCTCACTTAAACTCACAGATTCTTCTTCAAGTACTATATCTAATGAATACGGAAATGTGCTAGGTGTTACTTCTTTAATGAGTTGTTTATACCCTAGATATTGGAAAACCAAGGTGTATTTTTTTGCTTCAGAAACGTTAAGCTCATAATAACCTAGCCCATTAGTTGTTGTTCCTGTATATGTATCTTGAATATAGATATTTACAAAAGGAAGGCTATTTCCTTGTTTATCCGTGACATTTCCGGTTATTTGAGCAGCTAAAAAGGAAGTGAATAAAAAAGAGAGAAGGAGTAATGTTGTTTTCATAGATGCTGTTTGTTTAAAAAAGATGACTCATTGAAAGTGTTATTTCAAAAGAGAAAAAATGAACAGTGTTAACTTTTTGTACTTACCGCTATGTAAATAGACGTAATTCTTTAAAAAAGATGGTATGCCTTTTTATTGAACTAACAACTAGCGTATTAATTGTGCTTTATTAAAATTAAATAGGCAAGTTTTAATTAAATGCCCTAATATTTAAAAACAATTATTAATTGTTAAAAGACTTTTTAAGCCTGCTTAAATCACGTTTGTTATCTCTGTCTTTAATGTTCTCTCGTTTGTCATAGAGTTTTTTACCACGCGCTAATGAGATTCTCATTTTTGCCAAACCTTTGTCGTTAGTATACAATAAAGTAGGAATGATGGTCAACCCAGAATTTTGAACTTCTTTTTCAAGTTTTTTAAGTTCATTTCGGTTAAGAAGAAGTTTACGTTCGCTTTTTGGGCTATGATTAAAATGTGTAGCGTGCGAATATTCTTGAACCGTCATATTAATAACAAAGAGTTCGCTGCGGTCATTAAATTCACAAAAGCTTTCTGCGATAGATGCTTTTCCTTCTCGGATGGCCTTTATTTCTGTACCAGCTAGCACTATACCTGCGTCATAAGAGTCCAATAGTTCGTACTCAAATCTTGCTTTCTTGTTCTTTATTTTTACGTTTTTCTGTATAGCCATTGTTTTACAAAAGTACTGTTATAATTTACTACTTTAAAATTTTTGTTCTCTAATCCTGACGGCTAATTATATCAAACTTTACAGGAGAGTATTCATCTTTTAATGAATTGTTTACTATCACATTTTTAAAATAAGAAGTAGCTCCAACAGCTTGAATATTATTAGCGCGATCTTGTAAATGAAAATGTAAATGCGGCTCGCTAGAGTTACCAGAATTTCCACAATTGGCTAAATACTGTCCTTGTTTAACTTGGTCTCCTATTTTAACTTTTATGGTTCCTTGTTCAAAGTGTGCGTAAACGATATATTCTTCGGCAGCAGTTTTTAAAGTTATCATATTTCCGAAGGGTTCTGTGGTGTTCATTCTTCCCGGAGGATTGTCGTGAACTCCTGTGTTTATCGCTACAACTTCGGCATCACAAACGGCATAAATAGGCTTGCCAAATGCATAATAATCTTCGTTGCGAGTTCCGCTTCTTTGGTAGCTTTTGTTGTTTTCGTCTTGTATAATAAAATCAAATGCGCCTTGCTGTGATTTTGAAATTACATGATAGTTTTGGGCTTTTGTGGCACCACCCCAAAAAGTTAACCATTCTCCTTTAAAAGGTAGTATGAAAGCTGTCTTGTTGCGTGTAAAGTTTGGTTCGGTGTGTGTTTCAATGGGTTTAAACAAGATTCCTTTAATTTTTAAATTTTCGTTTATTGCTATTGAAGTTTTTAAATCCCCTTTAGTGAAATGGGCGGTGTAAATCTCTACGATATCTACTTGTTTTTGAAATGTGAAAGATTCTAATTTTCCTAAATCTCTTTTAAGTTCTGTAAACAAATTTTTTAAAGCAGGTGTGGGCACTTTTTGAAGAAATCCCTCCGTAAATAAAGAAGTAATACTGTCGTATTGTGCTTGGTTATAATACATCTGCATTTTTTCTAAAACAAAGGTTGTGTTAGAATTTTGTGCAATTAATGAGTGGTTGCATAGTAGTAAACTATAATTGAGAAATAATACGTTAAATATCTTCATAGTGTTTCTAGAGTCTTGTAAGTTTGTTCTTCTATTTGTGACCCAATTGTAACAAATATTATTTACTTATAACGTATGAAAAATCTAATAGTTATTTTATCATTGGTACTTTTTATTCAGTGCCAACCTACACCAGAAAAATTAACAGCTCAGCAAATTGTTGATAAAGCAATAACTACGGCTTGTAATGGTCTTTGTGATGCGGCAAAGATTTCTTTTAATTTTAGGGGTAAAGTTTATAAAAGTTCTCGAAAAAATGGGGCTTATTCATTAACTCGTGTTAGTGTAGATTCTTTCAATATTATTAAAGATGAGGTGACAAATAATGGTTTAAAAAGAACTATAAATAATACGGTAGTTAAAGTTCCAGATTCTTTAATCATTCCTATTTCAGATGGTGTAAATTCTGTTCATTATTTTGCTCAATTGCCTTATGGGTTAAACGATGCGGCAGTAAAAAAGCAATTAGTAGGTGAGGGGGTAGTTAAAAACGAACCATATTATAAGGTAGCAGTTTCATTTACAGAAGAAGGTGGAGGTACAGATTTTGATGATGCTTTTATGTATTGGATTCACAAAGAAAATTTTACTGTAGATTACCTTGCGTATAGTTATGCTACAAATGGAGGCGGTATTCGGTTTAGAGAAGCTTATAACGCCAGGATGGTAGGTAATATTCGTTTTGTAGATTATAATAACTATAAGCCAGCAACATTAGATATTCCATTAAAAGATCTTGATTCTCTTTTTGAAGATGGTACCTTGTCTCTTTTATCTAAAATTGAGCTAGAAAAAATAGCGGTAAACTAAAAACTTTATTCTATTTTTTGGACAGTAGAAGTGACACCTTTATCGGTAACAGTTACTATGTAAAGCATTCCGTTTTCAGAATCATCTATGTCTTCATATTTGTTTTCACCTAAGATAGCATTTGCAAAAGCAGGAGTTGTATTGCTGTGTCCAACAACAAGTACCGTTTTATGTTTTGTGGTGTTTTTAAAATTTTCATCGTACATAGCAGAAGGGTTGTAGGTCTTTATAGCTAAATTTTTGCTCACTGCTGTTGGTGTTGCCGTTTGTTGTGTTCTATTGTACGGAGTTGAATATACTAGGTCAAAATCTATGTTTTTAAAGTAAGAAGCCCATTCTATTGCTCTTTTTTGTCCTATTTTATTGAGTTCTGGGTTTTTATTCGTGCTATCGCTTCTGTCTTTTTCTGCGTGCCTAATAAGGTAGTAAGTTGTCGTTTTTTCTTTAACAAGGTCAGATTTTTTATCATTTCCGCAAGAAAAAAAGAAAAGACTTATAAAAACAATAGCAAAGGAAACTCTCATAATCTGTTATTTTGAATAGGAATTTAAGATTTATTTATAATAATGGGCTAAATTATAACATTGTTTGTGAAATGTATAGCTTTTCTTTAATACAATAGGCCTTATTAGCCTTGTATCTTTGAATTATTATTAATTTAAATATTGAAATTATGAATAGCAAAGAAGTAGAAGGAAAATGGAATAAGATTAAGGGACAAGCTAAACAACAATATGGTATTGCCTTTAATGATGACGAAACTTACAGTGAAGGAACTTTTGATAAGTTGGTAGGAAACATACAGGAATCTACCGGTAAAGCCAAAGAGGCTATCAAAAAGGAAATTGCTGATTGGTAAATAAATTAGATTTTAAGGTATATTTATTTAAATATACAGATACAAAAAGAAAGGGTTCTCATGAAATGAGAACCCTTTCTTTTTGTATTAATCGTCTATTATTAACTCACTGTTTCTATCTCAGCGTTTTGATTTCTAAAAACTAATTTGCTATCAAAACTATCAAGTAAAATAATACTATCTGTTGTTATATTACCCGCAAGAATCTCTTTAGAGAGTGAATTAAGTACTTCTCTCTGGATTACTCTTTTTACAGGTCTTGCCCCATATTGAGGGTCATAACCTTTTTGTGCTAGATATTTAATAGCCTCTTGCGTTGCATCCATAGTAATACCTTGAGCTGCTAACATTTTTGTTAAGCCTTTTAATTGTAGGCCTACTATTTCTGAAATATCGTCCTTAGATAAAGGAGTAAATAAAATAATGTCGTCTATTCTATTTAAAAATTCAGGCCTCACCGTTTGTTTTAGTAAACCAAGTACTTCAACTTTTGCTGTTTCCATAGCGGTATCAGGATCTTTAACGGTGTCGTATTTTTGCTGAATAATCTCACTACCCATATTACTCGTCATAATGATTATGGCATTTTTAAAATCTGCAACACGGCCTTTGTTATCTGTCAGTCTACCTTCATCTAGCACTTGTAATAAAATATTAAAAGTATCTGGATGTGCTTTTTCTATCTCATCAAGTAATATTACAGAATAAGGTTTACGACGCACAGCTTCTGTTAATTGCCCACCTTCATCATAGCCTACGTATCCTGGAGGAGCACCAACTAATCTACTTACACTATGTCTTTCTTGATATTCGCTCATATCTATACGTGTCATAGAATTTTCATCATCAAACATATAAGACGCAAGTGCTTTTGCAAGTTCTGTTTTACCCACTCCGGTTGTTCCTAAAAATAAAAAGCTACCTATAGGCTTTTTTTGATCTTGTAAACCTGCGCGACTTCTTCTAACGGCGTCACTTACCGCTATGATTGCTTCTTCTTGTCCTACTACACGTTTATGTAGTTCATCTTCTAATTTTAAAAGTTTTTCTCTATCACTTTGCAGCATTTTTGTCACAGGGATTCCTGTCCATTTTGCAACAACTTCAGCAATGTCTTCGTGTGTAACTTCTTCTTTTATTAATGAATCTTCATTTTGGTTTTCTGCGAGTTTTGCTTCTATTTTATGAAGTGATTCTTGAGCTTCTTTAATTTTTCCGTAACGTATTTCTGCTACTTTTCCAAAATCACCATCGCGTTCTGCACGTTCTGCTTCAAGCTTATATGCTTCAATTTCTGTTTTTAGGTTTTGTACATTTTCTACAACCTCTTTTTCGCTCTTCCATTTTGCATTTAGCTCATTGCGTTCTTCTTTTAGATTTGCTAGATCGCTGCGTAAAGATTTAAGTTTAGTTTCATCCTTTTCTCTCTTTATCGCTGCAATCTCTATTTCTAATTGCATCACTTTTCTGTCAAGTACATCAAGCTCTTCTGGCTTACTGTTAATCTCCATACGCATTTTACTAGCAGCCTCATCCATTAAATCAATGGCTTTGTCTGGTAAAAATCTGTTTGTAATATAGCGTTGTGATAACTCTACGGCAGCAATAATTGCATCATCTTTAATACGTACTTTATGGTGTGTCTCGTATTTTTCTTTAATTCCTCTTAAAATAGATATAGCACTTTCTGTATCTGGTTCATCTACGATTACTTTTTGAAACCTTCTCTCTAGAGCTTTGTCTTTTTCAAAGTATTTTTGGTATTCATCAAGTGTAGTGGCACCAATGGCTCTTAACTCTCCACGAGCAAGTGCAGGTTTTAAAATATTAGCAGCATCCATTGCTCCTTGCCCACCTCCTGCGCCAACAAGTGTATGAATTTCATCTATAAATAAAACGATATCTCCATCGCTAGATGTTACTTCTTTTATTACTGCTTTTAATCGTTCTTCAAATTCTCCTTTGTATTTTGCTCCTGCGATAAGGGCTCCCATGTCTAGAGAGAATACTTCTTTAGATTTTAAATTCTCTGGTACATCACCGTCTACTATTCTATGTGCTAGACCTTCTGCGATTGCTGTTTTTCCTGTTCCTGGCTCTCCCACAAGCATTGGGTTGTTTTTTGTACGGCGCGTTAGAATTTGTAAGATTCTTCTTATTTCTTCATCACGGCCAATTACAGGGTCTAGTTTGCCATCGCGTGCTAATTGGTTTAAATTTTTAGCATACTTGTTAAGTGCGTTATAGCTTTCTTCAGCATTTTGCGATGTTACATTATCACCTTTTCGTAATTCTTCTATGGCTGCTTTTAATCCTTTTTCTGAAACTCCCTGATCTTTTAATGATTGTGCAATATTGCTTTTCGAATTGAATATAGCGAGTAAAAGATGTTCTAATGAAACATATTCATCGTTCATTTTTTTAGCAATAATACTTGCTTCATTTACTGTTTTTCCTGCTTCCTTAGATAACATTAAGTCACCACCAGAAACTTTTGGGAAAGATTCAATTTGTTTATTAAGTATTTGTTGTAATAGGGATAGGTTGACATTTAATTTTTTTAATAAAAAAGGAGTCACGTTTTCATCTACTTCAAAAATTGCTTTTAAAATATGTTCGTTTTCTATTTGTTGGTGGCTGTATTCTTGAGCGAGTTGTTGCGCTCGTTGTATAGCCTCTTGACTTTTGATAGTATAGTTGTTAAAATTCATGGCTTATATTTTTTTATGGTATTTCAGTACTAAATATTGATTGTACTGAAATGTTATTTATTTAGATTGTTTTAACCTGATATTTCAAAGAGTACGCCATTTTTAAATTAAGACAAAATGTCTTTAATGCAGATGGTTTTTCGAGACATTTTGTCAAAAAAAATGCCATCCCTAGGGATGGCATTTTAAAACTAATTTGTTTTAAAAGTAATTAATTACTTTTTGATAAAACGCTCAACAACGTCTAGACCATTTACAGTAGCTCTTACAAAGTAAGTACCTGTAGCTAAGCTAGAAATGTCAAGAGTTAGTGCAGAATCACCACCTTTATTAACTAATACTTGTTGTCCTAAAATATTGCTAACTTCAACGTTCTCAATGCTGTAAGCAGCGTTTAAGTTAATTGAGTTTGTAGCAGGGTTAGGGTATATAGTATAAGATACTAATGCAGAATCTGCTAAACCAAGAGTAGTATTAAAAGTAACTGGGTCACTATAAGTAATATTATTATTAGCTAGATCACAAAGAGAAACTACATAAACGTCGTATGCTACATCTGGGGATAATCCAGTAGCTGTATCAGTAAACGTTCCTTGAGGTATTATTGGTGAAACGTAAACAGAAGGATCTACCAGAGGATCATCTCCTTGAAGTACTACCGATACTCCGTAACCATCAACAGCACTAGGTGCTTCGTCCCAAGATACATCTGCTGTAGTAGCCGTTTCGTTTGACACAGTAACATTTTCAGGAGCTTCACAATCATCAGAAGGAGCATCACAAGTAAGTACTAAGCTATAGTTACCAGCAGCAGTTCCAAAACTTCCAATTAAAATATAGTACGTAGAAGTTCCGTCTGCTTCAAAAGAAACTTCAGATTGTAAGCCACAGAAATCATCATTAACTGCAATTTCATTTCCATCACAAGCATCATATATTCTTATTCTACTGTCATAATCAGTTGCGCCATCACATAAAGAAACAGTTATAGTACCTTCTGCTCCTGAGTAAGAGTACCATACATCAGGACCTGCTCCTCCAGCTGTATCTGTTGCGTCTACTGTAGAACCTGTTGCAGTATCTCCACAATCAAGAGCTATCGCATCATCACATGTGTCATTTGGAACACCACCACCACCAGCAGCAGCTATACTTACTGTGTAGTCTTCAGCTTGACCGAAACCAAACCCTCCTGCTAGACATGGGTCAGAAAGACCATCAGTTCCGTATATTTTTTTAACTCGAAGTCTTGTGTCACCTAGTACTGCATCTGCAGGAACTAAAATGCTACCTGTGTATTCGATACCGTCTTCACCAGTAGAATTAGCAATTACAGAAGCAAATTCAAATACTTCACCTGCATCGTCTAAAATTTCATTTTGATTCCAGTCTGCATAAACAACAAAACTATTAGTCCAATTTCCTCCTGTGTTACCTGCAAGAGTGATGTCGTAAGTTTCTCCTTGTGTTAAGTTTGCTGTTAAAGAAGTGAAATCTTCGTGAGCAGGTGTACCATTAAGAGTAGCATCTGTTACGTTGTTGATTTCTTCTAGAGCAACTAATGTAATAGGTTCAATATTAGCGTAGTCTAAAGGGCCACAGTATGGAGCAGGAAAATCACCACCACCAGCAGCAGCTATATTTACTGTGTAGTCTTCAGCTTGACCGAAACCAAACCCTCCTGCTAGACATGGGTCAGAAAGACCATCAGTTCCGTATATTTTTTTAACTCGAAGTCTTGTGTCACCTAGTACTGCATCTGCAGGAACTAAAATGCTACCTGTGTATTCGATACCGTCTTCACCAGTAGAATTAGCAATTACAGAAGCAAATTCAAATACTTCACCTGCATCGTCTAAAATTTCATTTTGATTCCAGTCTGCATAAACAACAAAACTATTAGTCCAATTTCCTCCTGTGTTACCTGCAAGAGTGATGTCGTAAGTTTCTCCTTGTGTTAAGTTTGCTATTAAAGAAGTGAAATCTTCGTGAGCAGGTGTACCATTAAGAGTAGCATCTGTTACGTTGTTGATTTCTTCTAGAGCAACTAATGTAATAGGTTCAATATTAGCGTAGTCTAAAGGGCCACAGTATGGTGCAGGAAAATCACCACCACCACCAGAAGCGCCAAAAGAAATTTGGAACCCTTCTCTGTTGACAACTGTACTAGAATAAAATTCGATAGTCATATCACCAGATGTACCAGTAAATGTTGCTGAACCAGCAGAAGCTATCATATCTGCAAGAGTGATATCACCTTCATTTGCTCCACCAGAACCGTTGTCGTATAAAACAGTACCAGTAGTATCTGCACCGTCATAAACTTTAATCCAATCAAAAGTTGCAAACACATCAAAAGTATCAAAAGTCAACTCAGATATACCAGATAGTGTGCTTATAGTTCCACAGCCGCAACTTGGATAGTTTCCTGTGTCATTATCAGTAGTAGAACCACCAACTCCGCC
>ABCO01000010.1 GCA_000170815.1 unidentified eubacterium SCB49 | reverse complement strand
TAATAAGTAACTAGACCTTGGTTATAGGCTATTGCTGCATCATAATCAACATCTATTACATCAAATTTGTTTTTAATTATTTTCCAAAATAACTGAGCAGCATGATGATTTGGATATGTCATTTTTAAAAGCTTGAAACGTAATCGATCTATCAAACCTAGTTTTGGCATTGTTACATACTTGACATTTACATTATCCGGAATTAATTTTTTAAATATACCTTCCTTTTTAAATAAAATAAGATCAACATTATATGCAGTATAGTCTATGTTTTGTAAAAGTGTCACTAAACTTTTTTCAGCTCCTCCTAAACCTAAAGACTCTATAACAAAAACAACATGCTTCATTTTAATATGAATATTAATTAAAGTATTTTTTAGTATACTTTTTAAGATTATTTAAATCAAATTATTTTTTAGAGCTAATATTTTCTAAAAGAAATTTTTTAGATTTAAGAATGTGCTCGGTGATCAAGGCTTCTTTTTCTTGATAATTTATCACTAGGTTATTTTTATAAGCTTCAAAACTATCAATAAGCCTATCATCCATTTTAAACAAGTTTAATAAATCTCGCATACGTGTATTAATAGCCTCTGTTCTATTTACAACTACAAACTGTTGATTAAAAATAATAGAAAAAGCTACAGAATGAAATGAATTTGTAATGTTATATTGAGATTGAGATACTAATGACAAAAACATCTCTGGTCCTTTTAGCCAAAAGTTTTTATCTGCATAATCAATATTATTATTTACGGTATAAATAGACCAACCTTCTTTTTCTTTTAAGGATAAAGCAATCTCTTTAATTAATGGATTTGAATCAAAATCGTAAACAAAAATAAATTTATCAGTTATAGGACTAACAAAAGCATCTATCCAGAATTTTTTTGACAATAAAAATACGGGATCTAATACCTGGACTGCATTATCTATTTCTAAATCATTCAAAATATCTAATCCAGAAGTCTCTCTCACACTTACAGCATCTAACCGTGCTACATTATTTTTCACAAAAGGTTTTAGTGCTTCGTCTACCTGATCTATAGCAAAGGATGCAGCGTAAGAAATCTTTGTTTTATCTAAAGGCACAAAATTTAAGTAAAAGGCAGGGTCTTTACCATTTTGAAAAAAAGAATTCCAAATTTGATCGCTACCACATATAAAAATAGACGCTTCTGGAACATCATTTTTTAACTCCTCATTACTTTTATAAAGTTTAGAGCCTGTAGGTATATATTTTAATGAAAATTCATCAAAAACTTTTTTCCGCTGTAAATCTTTTAACCTTCCAGGCAACTTAGCTAAAAGATAAAGTTGCTTTAATAAAGGCTTATCAAAACGCGGGCTTACAGACCATAAGTTAAAATGCTTTGAAAGGTATGGTGGCTTATAGTGTATTGTCTCTGCATCAAAACCTTCATCGTTTAAAAATTTAAGTAATGCAAACTCTTGTAAACTTGCTCCGTGATTATAGACTTCGTGGCAAGTAATTGTTTTAATTTTCATTTTCATTTTTTATACTTTTCGACAAATAAATCAAGCGGTTTATGAAAATCGTCAATTCGTTGTTTTATTTCGTTTTCTGTCCAGTTCCACCACGCTATTTCATTTAAAGCATTAATAACTTCTGGAGTGTGTTTCATCTTTAAAATTTGAGCAGGCACCCCACCAACTACCGCATAGTCTGGAATATCTTTAGTTACAACAGAAGAAGCGGCAATAGTAACACCATTACCAATTTTAACACCAGGTAAAATATATACTCCCATTCCTAGCCAAACATCATTACCAATAGTAATGCTTTGATTAGGAATCATTTTTTTTAACTTATTTTTTTTAGACTCTCCGTCTGAAAAGATATGATCTTTTGAAAAAAAACTATCCAGTAAAGGAAAATTAGCAATTGATGATGATAAATGTGAGCCATGGTCTGTTATAAAATTTACATCTCTTGCTATAGAACAATAATTGCCTATTACTATTTTACTTTCAGTCCATCTCCAAACTTTTGCACCATTTTCATAACTTCTAGTACCCATTTGGGTAAATACATCATCTTTAAGATATATAAAATCTAGATTACGCATTAATTTAGTATATGGTATTCCTAGAATTCTTAATAAAAAAAAGCGAAGTTTATACATATTACAGTTTCTTCCAGTGTGATAAATTTATGCCTAATATTTTTTCTAACTTATTTATTTCAGGTAAAAATATTGATAACAACTTCTCTTTAAACTCAATATTAATAGGCTCTCTATTAATAGTTTTAGTGTTTAATTTTTCTAATTTATTTACTAAAGGTAACTGCTTTATACCTAGTAGTTTTTTAAATTTTCTAACTAATAATGCAAACTTTGTTTTTTTAATTTTTGAGAAACTATTATCTAACCTAACTTTATTTGCATTTACTTTTTCAAAAGTAACTTTCCCATTATAATCAACCCCCAAAAAAAGTAAAACCTCTTTATATGCTTTTGTTGTATTTTTTTTAAACTCATCCAGAAAAATAAAATGAACTTGCTCTCTTGGAAATATTTTTAATAATTTTTCAACTTGACTACCTATTTTTGCTATTTCCTCATATTGTAAAGTCTCAGGTATTCGACAGTTATCTGGTATGTCTTTTCCTTCTCGACGAGAATATTGTAAATCCCAAGCTGTTTGAAAATCTTTAACAGTTTCATCCCCATTAAATACTCCTTGACTATGCCATGAATAAGAAAGATCAATAGGGTTTCTTAGCATTACTACGATCTTTGATTTTGGGTCATAGTCCTTTATTTTTTGCAAAGCATCTTTTGAATACAAATAAAGAACAGACGCTTCTCCTATTGCCGATTGACTTTGAGTAGCCGCATCAAATAATTTAAAATAATCTTCTATTGAATTACAAGGATAAAACCATTCTCTAAATTCATCAGCAAAATAATGAGGCTCTTTAGGAGAGGACATAAATATATTATCGTGCTCTTTTAAATAACTAGCAAGAGCAGTAGTACCACATTTAGGAGCACCTACAATAAAAAAATTTGGTTTATTTATATTCATTATCTTTTTAAAATTAAATTTTTAATAATCCCTAACGACTTCATTTTAAACAGCTTGGCGAGAATAAAGTAAATTCCGTAACCAGAAACACACGTAATGAGTAATACGAGTATATTATTTAAATGTAATATATTTATATATAAAAAATGTAAGCCCAATGCCATACAGATTGTTAATAGTATACTAGGAGCAATATCTTTAATTTGTTCCCAAGTTGAATAGTTTATTAATCTACCTGAAAAAAATGAATAGATTAGAAAAAACAATATAGCGATAATTACTTGTGTAAAAACCAATACATAAACTCCATAATCAAAAGCTAAATAAAGTAATGCTAATGAAGAAAGTCTTACTAAAAGAACAACCTTAAAAATTAAATCGGACCTACCTTTTACTTTTAAAATATTAACATTATAAACCTGAATAGGATATAATATACTAGCTATTGCCATTATTTGAAAAAGAGGAGCAGCTGGCAACCATTTTTCTGTATACAACGTCACAAATAAAGTATTTGAAACCACTATAAGTATAGCCATAGTAGGAGCTATCACAAAAATAACTAACTGCATAATGTCTTGATACGCCCTTTTTAACTGAAGCGGGTTATCTTGCATTTTTGAGAATATAGGAAATGTAACTTTATCTAAAACCAAAGAAAGACTACTAACAGGCATATCTTTAAGTGATTCTGCTCGTTGATAATAACCTACTTGATTTATTGAAAAATATTTCCCTAAAATAATATAATAGATATTATTAAAAATGATGTTAACTAAACCAGCTAAAGTTAATTTATATCCAAATTTAAAATGTCTATTAAACTTAGTTTTATTAAAAACAAAATTTGGTCTCCAATTAGAATAAAACCAGTATTGTGCCGACACGATAAATGAATATGTTATTGCCCCCCATACTAAACTCCACACTCCATATTCTAAATAAGCCATAATCAAACTTACACAACTACTAATAATTAATGCAGGTAATGTCACAGTCATTTGCCTTTTAAAATCTAACTCTATAGTTAAAATAGTTTTTTGAATACTCCCAAAAGCATCAAATATAAAAGTGAGTGTGTACAACCTAATAATTAAGGTTAGTTGGTCCTGCTCATAATAATCTGCAATAAATGGTGCAGTAAAAAAGAGCAGTGTATATATTAAAAAACTTAATAATATATTGAAATAAAATACTGTAGAATAATCATCGTTTCTTAAATTTTTAGATCTAATTAATGAATTAGAAAGACCCGAATTTATTAAAACTGTACTTATTCCTGTAAATAAATAGATTAGCCCGAGCAAACCGAACTCTTTAGGTAAAATTAACCTAGCCAATAAAATAGAAACACTAAAACTTATAAATTTACTAGAAAACTTCTCTAAAAAAGTCCAAAAGAAACCTTTTACAGCCTTTTTTTTTAGTGACATATATTATTGTTTAAAGAAATTTATGTTTTCTTTCATTTTTTCAATTGGCCAATTCCACCATTCAGACTTTTCTATGGTTTTTATTTTATTGTCGTCAAATCGATACTTAATAACTTTAGCAGGTATTCCTCCTACAATTGCGTAAGCTGGTACATCTTTAGTTACTATTGATCCTGCAGCAATTACTGCTCCATTACCTACAATAACTCCTGGTAATATGATAACTGAATCACCAATCCACACATTATGTCCAATCTTAACTGGTTTAGAGATTGGTTTTATAGGCAATCCTATTTTTTTTTGAAGAGCATATTGCAGATTAATATCATTATGATTATGATTTGAGGTAATTATTTTTAAATTTTCTCCAATAGCACAATACTTACCAAAAACTACTTTTCCTGCTCCTTTAATTTGACAGCTACCATTTATTCTTGTCCCATCACCAACAATGGTTCCGCGAGGTATATAGGAGTTTTTAGCAATAAAAACTCCTGTATCATCTTTAAGTGGTCTATATCTTAGATAAAAGCTTTTGTATCTATATTTAATATTAAAATCCATAAATTAAACAATCATACCAGCAGCGACAGTTTCATGTGTAGCACTGTCTATTAAGGTAAAACTTCCTGTCACCCTATTATCTCTATACTCATCTATCATTAATGGTCTTGTTGTTTTTATAGTCACTCTTGCTATAGAGTTCATTGCAAGCTCATTATCATCTTCTAAACGTGCATATGAGTTGATATCAATTTTATATACAACATCTTTAATCATTGCTTTTTGCTCATTTGATGTATGGAGTATTGTATATTTTGCTCTTGGTTTTGCTGTATCATTATGTAACCAACAAAGCATGGCATCAAATTCTTGCTTAGGTTCTGGTTGGTTATTCTTTTTCACAATCATATCTCCCCTACTAACATCAATATCGTCTTGTAATGTTACAGATACAGACATTGGTGCATAGGCTTCTTCTAGAGCTCCTTTATCGGTATCAATACTCTTAATTTTTGATGTAAATCCAGAAGGCATTACCACTACTTCATCTCCAGGTCTTAAAATACCACTCGCTAGTCTACCGGCATAACCACGATAATCAATAAACCCTTCTCGCTGTGGTCTTAATACTGTTTGCACAGGAAAACGGGCGTCTATTTTATTTAAATCGCTACCTATGTGTAATGTTTCGAGCGTATGTAATAATGGAGCACCTTTAAACCAAGGCATATTTGTACTCTTGTTTACTACATTGTCTCCATCAAGAGCACTCATTGGTAAAAAGCGCACATCTTTAACATTCAACTTAGCTGAAAATTCTTCAAATTGAGAAACGATTTCATTATAGACTTTTTCAGAATAATCCATTAAATCCATCTTATTCACACAAACAATAACGTGAGGTATCTGTAACAAAGATGCTATAAATGCATGTCTTTTAGTTTGTTCTATAACACCGTGTCTAGCATCTATTAAAATTAATGCAGCATTGGCTGTAGAAGCTCCCGTAACCATATTACGAGTGTACTGTATGTGCCCTGGTGTATCTGCTATAATAAACTTACGCTTTGGTGTAGTAAAGTAACGATATGCAACATCTATTGTAATACCTTGCTCTCGTTCATCCCTTAATCCATCTGTAAATAAAGCAAGATCTACACCTTCGTGACCTTTTCTTTTACTAGTGGCAGCTACTGCATCTAGCTGGTCCTCAAAAATAGCTTTACTATCATATAACAGTCTTCCTATTAGTGTACTTTTTCCATCGTCTACACTACCTGCTGTTGTAAATCTTAATAATTGGTTATTATCTATAGCCATAATTTTTTTTATTTCTGAAATGTTCTCTAAAAGTATCCTTGTCTTTTTCTGTCCTCCATAGCGCTTTCGCTACGTTTATCATCTGTTCTATTACCGCGTTCTGTTTGTTTCATAGAACTAACTTCATCAACTATTTTTTCTAAAGTATCTGCATCACTTTCTAAGCCACCAGTAATAGTAATATCTCCTAATGTTCTAAAGCGTATTTTCTTGTTTTCTACTTTTTCTCCCTCTTCAAGCGTTAAGTATTCTGATACAGGAATCCAACTATTGCTTCTCCAAACCACATCTCTTTGATGTGCAAGGTATAAAGATGGAATTGAAATATTTTCTCTTAAAATATAGTTCCACACATCCATTTCTGTCCAGTTACTTATAGGAAATGCTCTAAAATGTTCTCCTTCAAAATGTTTTCCATTTAAAATGTTCCACAATTCTGGTCGTTGGTTTTTAGGATCCCATTGTCCAAAGTCATCTCTATGTGAAAAGAAACGTTCTTTTGCTCTTGCTTTTTCTTCATCACGTCTTCCACCCCCTATAGCACAATCTACTTTATTAGATTCTATTGCATCTAATAATGTTGTAATTTGCAATACATTTCTTGTTGCGCTCTTTCCTTTTTCTTCTGCTACACGACCATCATCAATAGCTTCTTGGACAGAACCTACAATAAGTTCTACACCAAGTTCTTTCACTAAATCGTCTCTAAATTGAATTGTTTCAGGAAAGTTATGCCCTGTATCTACGTGCATAAAAGGGAAAGGAATTTTTGATGGGTAAAATGCCTTTTTAGCTAAATGTGCCACTAAAATGGAATCTTTTCCTCCAGAAAATAAAATTACTGGATTTTCAAACTGTGCCCAAACCTCTCTAAGAATATAGATTGCTTCGCTTTCTAATTCATCTAAATAGTTAAGATAATATTTGCTCATTGGTGTGCTATTTTATGTTCAATCTTGTGTATTATAATATCAACTGCAGCTTCAACTGAAGTCTCTAAAGTATCTATTTCTATATCTGTGTTTACTGGTGCCTCATAAGGGGCATTAATACCAGTAAAATTTTTTATCTCTCCTGCTCTTGCCTTTTTATAAAGTCCTTTTACATCCCTTTTTTCACATTCTTCTACCGAAGTATTAACAAAAACTTCAACAAATCTAAAATCACCAACTATCTCTTTAACTGCTGCTCTATCTTTTTTATAAGGGGAAACAAAAGATGCAATCACTACTAGCCCCGCATCTATCATTAAATTTGAAACTTCTGCAATACGCCTAATGTTTTCTGTTCTATCCTCTGCAGAAAACGACAAATTACTATTTAAACCTAAACGCACATTATCCCCATCAAGTGAATAAGTATGTATTCCTTTTTCAAACAGTGCTTTTTCTAAAGCATTTGCAATCGTAGATTTACCAGAACCTGATAGACCTGTAAACCAAAGTAACAATGGCTGCTGATTTTTCATCGCACTGCGTTGCGCTCTGGTTACATTAAATGTATGTGCTATTACGTTTTCTTGCATTACTTTTTAAATTTACTTAAAACATAATTTCTAATTCTTCCTAGCGGTAATCGCAACCATAATCTTTCATGAAAATAGTAAAGTACAAATTTAGTAATTAACTCTGTTAAAGCTATAAAAAGTGCTATTTTATCAAAACCATCTAATACGGCTCCAGAAATAATAAATGTCATAGAGGTCGCAACAACTCTCCAAGATATGGTTTTATAAAGTGTTCGTTTTGTTGAACTGTCTCCATCTTTCCTGAAATGTTCCCAAATACGTTCGTGAAAATAATAAACTGCTAATTTTATTAAAAACTCTGCTGCGCCAATTTTTATAGCATTCTCAATACTACAAGTACCCATTAAGCAAGTAATTAACAAGACTACCAGCATGGTATCTGTTGTAGCAATAATTCGCCACGAAATACCTTTTAGTATACTTCTAATATGAGAAGCTTTAATAATTTTACCCATACTATTTAGTTACCAAAAAGTATGGATTTAATAAATTTTCTTTGTTGTAAAGTAGCGGTTTGTTTGTGTTTTGATCTAAAACTTGAACCCCTGCTGCTTGACAAATTGCTTGTCCAGCTGCCGTGTCCCACTCCATAGTAGGTGCAAATCTTGGATAGACATCTGCTGCTCCTTCTGCTATTAAACAAAATTTTAATGAACTTCCTTTCGAAACAATTTCTACTTTAGTATCGCCTGGCAAATTATCGATGAAATTTTGTGTTTCATCGTTTAAATGTGACCTACTACCCACTACTCTAATTGTATTATCAATTGATTTTGGGTGAATTTCAGTTGCAGTATCAATTAATTCGGTAACATTAAAATTCTCTTCGGAAGACAAAGTGATTTTCATAGCAGTTTTAGAATCTTCTGAAGTAAAATAAAGTTCTTTACTCACAGGTACATAAATAACACCTAAAACGGGAGTACCATTTTTAACCAATGCAATATTTACCGTAAACTCTCCATTTCGTTTTACAAACTCTTTAGTTCCGTCTAGAGGGTCAACTATCCAGCATGTATCCCAATCTTTACGTTCCTTGTATTCTGCTTGTTTGTTCTCCTCACTAATTATTGGAATCTCTGTATCTTTTAAAAAACTCACAATCACATCATTTGCATTTTTATCAGCTTTTGTAAGTGGTGAGTCATCATTTTTAGATATCACTTCAAAATCTGTAGAATAAACTTTTAAAATCTCTTCTCCAGCTTTTATAGAAGCCTCAATTGCAGTATGTAGTATCGATTGCATGCAGTTATACTTTTTTTTTCAAAAATACGTTAATAAATATGTTTTTAACTCTATTTTAAGGAATCAAATTAGATTAAATAAGTTATTTTTAAATAGTACCTAGCTCTACTTATTCTACTTTTTATAGACCACTTAAAGTTTATTCAAATAAGCACCATATCCACTCTTCCCTAAAGGTTTTGCTAATAACTTTAATTGATCTTTATTAATATACTTCATAAAATAAGCAATCTCTTCTATACAAGCTATTTTTAAACTCGTCCGTTTTTCAATAGCTTTCACAAACTCAGTAGCCTCTGTAAGAGCTTCATGAGTTCCTGTATCTAACCATGCAAAACCACGACTCATTAATTGCATTTTTAAAGAATGTTGCGCTAAATATGCAGAATTTACACTGGTAATTTCAAGTTCGCCACGATCTGATGGTTTTACTTCTCTAGCGATTTTTACCACATTATTTGGGTAAAAATATAAACCTACAACAGCATAGTTACTTTTTGGATTTTTAGGTTTTTCTTCGATGTCTAGTACATTTCCATCGGTATCAAAAGAGGCCACTCCATAACGCTCAGGATCATCAACATAATAACCAAAAACTACGGCTTTCTTTTCTTCTTGAACTGTTTTTATTGAAGCCTCTAACATGCGTTGTAATCCAGCACCATAAAATATATTATCTCCTAGAATTAAACAAACATCATCATTTGCAATAAATTCAGCTCCTAATACAAAAGCTTGCGCTAAACCGTCTGGTGAAGGTTGCTCTTTATAAGAAAGTGACAAGCCTAATTGTGAGCCATCACCAAAGAGTCTTTCAAAATTAGGAAGATCTTGGGGTGTAGATATTATTAATATTTCTGTAATCCCTGCCAACATCAATACCGATAAAGGGTAATAGATCATGGGCTTATCATAAATAGGGAGGAGTTGTTTTGATACTACCTGTGTTAATGGATGTAAACGTGTGCCTGAGCCTCCTGCTAGTATAATACCTTTCATATTTTTATTACTTGTTGTATTGTTTATCATAATAGGTTTTATAAGCGCCAGACGTAACGTGTTTTAACCAAATTGAATTATTAAGATACCAGTCTATAGTTTGAGATAATCCTTCCTCGAAAGTAACACTAGGCTCCCAACTTAGTTTATTTTTAATTTTGTTAGCGTCAATAGCATAGCGTAAATCATGACCTGGTCTGTCTTTTACATAGGTAATCAACTTTTGGCTCTCCCCTTTTGTTCTAGACAGTTTTTCGTCCATTTGATCACACAACACTTTTACTAGGTCTATATTTTTCCATTCGTTAAAACCACCAATATTGTACGTTTCTGTATTTACCCCTGTATGAAACACTTTATCAATAGCTATGGCGTGATCTAACACATACAACCAATCTCTTGTATAATTGCCATCTCCATACACAGGTAAAGGTTTCTTTTCTATAATATTATTAATAAAAAGGGGGATTAATTTTTCTGGAAACTGGTTTGGACCATAATTATTAGAACAGTTGCTAATTACATAGGGTAAACCATAGGTCTCTCCATAGGCTCTCACAAAATGATCTGAGCTTGCTTTTGATGCTGCATATGGAGAATTAGGATCGTAGGCAGTAGTTTCTGTAAATAGTCCAGATTCACCTAAAGTACCATATACTTCATCTGTACTCACGTGATAAAAACGTTTGTTTTTCCAATCGTCTTGCCATAACTTTTTAAACGCTTGTAACAATACCATTGTTCCCAAGATGTTGGTTTTTGCAAATGCCAACGGATCTGCGATAGAACGATCTACATGACTTTCTGCTGCAAGATGAATTACATCAGTAAATTTTTCGGTCTCAAATAAATTCATGATAAAAGTATCATCAGTAATATCACCCTTTATAAAGGTGTAATTATCTTGATTCTCAATATCTCTTAAGTTTTCAAGATTACCCGCATAGGTTAAGGCATCTAGATTGTAAATTTTATAAGCAGGATAAGTTGTTACAAATTTTCTAACCACGTGTGAGCCTATAAATCCCGCACCACCAGTAATAAGTATTTTTTTTTGTGAAACTTGCTTGTTCAAAATATGTGTCATATATAAAGTCAAATATACAATTATATAAAAGTAAGTTGTAAGATTGTCTAAAATAATAGAAGTGTTATGTGTTTTTTAAATAAACCTTTCTAAAAATTACTTTCATCTAAAACTCAAAAGCTAATTACTTATTATAGTTATTTCATCATTAAAAAACCTATACTATTAAAAAACAAACTCAATAAGGCAGGATAATTAAATTTCGTTTCGCATAGAAAAAATTAATATTTTGTATGACTAAGGCCTAACTACGCATCTTTTATATTATTTTTTATCAATGCAAACTTACCACTAGCTTCGGTAGGGATATCTGTAACGTACTTAAGATTAATCGTCATTTTATCTTCTAACAATTTCTGCCAATTCTGTAAAAAAACCTGTTCATCATTTTTAGTAAAAACAGCCTTATCAATCACCACGGATATATCCAGTTTTTCCAGCTGATTTTGTACCACCTGAAATTTAACTATGCCTTTTGTTTTATAAACCATAGCCGTTAGATTCCCTAAACTAACTTTACGCTTTGTAGGCGTATAAATAAAGTCGTAATAACGACCTAAAATCTTATCTACCACAGGATTATGATCTCCACAACAGCATACCTCATCACTTAAAGCTATTTGATCTCCTATATCATAACGTATTAAAGGAGTACCTTGAGTGGTAAAGCTAGTAACCACTAGTTTTCCTTGTGATGCGGGTTGTAAGTCATCATCCAGCACTTCAAAAACCCCTGTTTGCAATTGTATATGTAGCTTTTGTTGCACACATTCATAAATAAAAGGAGCCCCTTCTGAAGAAGCATATTGGTCATATACTTTTGCTTTAAAAAAAGATTCAAAGATTTCTCTCATCTCCGGTGTAATGGTTTCTGCTGTAGGAAATATAGCGACAATTGTATTTTCAGGAAAAGAAATATTATGCTGTAAACCATACTGAGCTATCTCTAACATAGTAGATGGAAAACCTGATAAATATGCTGGCTTAAACTCAATTAAATTTTCAATATAATAATAAAGATAGTCTGCTTTTAAATGGAAGCTAGAATAGTAACGTATATTATGCAGGTAATCTGTTTTCCAAAAACGTTTCTTTTTTACATCTTTATCAAACACTATTTTTTTACTAGAAAACCAAGCTGTACGTTTGCCTAAGGCGTATCCGTACTGTCCTCTAAAGGTGTCTAATATCGCAAAACGTTCTTGCATATTATTTTTAGTAAACACCACTTCTACCGGCTTACCTGTAGTACCACCTGTTTGAGACTTGACTCCTTTTGCTGCGGGTATAGTTCGCATTGTCTCAGTATATTTTTGCAAGTGCTCTTTTGTTACTATAGGTAACGCTTCTAGATTTTTAAGACTTATATGGGTGACACTAGGACTGTAATGATTTTTATAAAATTCTGAGTTTTTTAATACATAAGCACTGAAAAGAGCCAGTTTTTTAGCTTGCACTTCTTTTAATTGTTCGAGGGAAAAGTTTTTATAGTCCTCATACTCTTTTAAGTAACTTTTATATTTCCCACCATATCTTTTATTATAAGCTAAAAGATTAAATACACTAATAAGTATATTCTGAATCCATAAAGGGGCTATTTTGAAAATTTTTTCTTTCAATGAGATAATTCAATATTCAAAATTCAAAGTTAAAGGTTAAATCTTATACTTTATAGGTTAGATGTTAAAAATTGATCCGTAATATCATTCCTTATGGTTTTAGTATTTTACATTAAAAATTTACGTGAGATAATCTTACTTTGTTTGAAGTAAAAAAAATAAAAAACTGTATTCAATTTATTAAGAACTATGTTAAAAGAAGGTAATATTGAGTGCTGTACTTTTCATTATAGTATTCATAATTACAGGTCATTATTATTTCGTTATTAAATAATCTATACTCTTCTTCTTCCGAATTAAAATCAAGGCAAATAACACCCACACAAAAGAAAACCGCACACCATTATGTACCATATTATATAGAAGTAAAGGAACTAAATATAGAAGTTCAACTTTAGAAACAGTGCTAAAAACATGATATAAAAACATTAAAAACAAAACACATCCAAATATTCCGTAACTAAATAAAATATTGCCAAATAGATTATGAATTTCCTGAGGTCGCTTTATATCTTGCGGTACAAAACGCTCATTCATTCCTTCTCCCGCTCCGTAGAGCACATATTCTGGAAACTCAAATAAACGGTCATATCCTCTATCTGCATAAGTGGCATTCATACGCTTTTCTGGATTTTCAAACCTAGCCGTTATGCGTTCATACTCTCTTGATACATCCTCTTTTTTTACAAGCACTAAAAGTAAAAGTGGAAACACCAATAAAAAAAGGTGTTTTAAAAAGTGTTGTTTCGCTATTATTAAAAAATACAATAACAATAAAATAACCCCTCCCACTAAAGTAGGGAAACTAGTAGCACATAATATAATAACAAGTGATAATGAAACACATAAAGAGAAAAGATAAGGTAGGTCCAACACGTGTTTTCTTATAAAAAACAACATAGTCAACACCACAATACTATAGTACGACAATTGATTAGGGTTGTTGAAAAAATTATAATCTCTTCCTTGAAAATTATTTACAACACCTTTGTCAATATCAAGAAGTATCATTGCATATTGTATGAGTAGGGAACCAAAAAAGACCCACAATAAAATAACGTAATCTTTCTTAACAAAAGGTTTAAATAAACTTAAGAAGAAAAAGAAGAGAACTATATTATAACTATAATAGAATATAGGTTTTAAGAAAGTCCATTGGTAGCCTTCAAAAACAAGAGTAGCATAAATGATATTTACAAAACAAACAAGACCTAAAAAAGCCAAAATATAACGGACTGCTTTTTCTTTTATTAGAGATAAAGGTCTGTTTTTTATAAAATAAAGCGCCATGGCAGGTAGCACTATAAAATCTGAAATTTGAGGACTCCCGCTATCAAAAAAGTAAAAAGGTTTCAAAAGCAAATATATAATGCATATGATTTTGAAAAAACGGTTATTTAAAAGGGATGCTAGTTTCAAATGTTGCTTATTCTAATTCGTTTTTTGACATTAAAGTTTTATTAATAAATTGCTTTATTTCCTTCTTATAAAAGTAATGTAATACAACTCCATATACAACAATGATAAGCGCTAGTAAAAGTGTTACATTAAAAGAAAAAAGCAAATACACAGGCAACACGACAAACAAAGCAACAAAAAAACCTGTAATTGGTGCTTTCAGCTCTATTAAAATATCAAGCAGACGTATTTTTAATTCACGATGTAAAAAATACAAACATATTAAGGCATTTACTACTGAAGATAATAACATAGCTAATGCTACACCATTAATTCCATGAGCACTTCCTACATATATACCTGGCACGGTTACAAAAAACAACACTGCAATAAGAATTTGCAATTCCAACTTCGGTTTTCCTATACTTCTAAAAACTATGGTACAACCATGAGTTAACAAATTAATCAATACAGCAACTGCTAAAATACGCAAGGAGGTCACTGAAGCGATCCATTTTATACCTATAAAAAACTTAACAATAGGTGTAGATAAGACAATAAAAGACAACATCACTGGCGCTAATAATATTGTATAATATTTAATACTAGTTAAATAATAGTTTTTTATCAATGGTATGCTACCTTGAATTTTACTATAGAAAGGAAACAACACCCGATCAATCATACTAGTCACTTGCTTAAAAACCAAAAGCGTGAGCATAAATGAAACATTGTAAACCCCTAATAGTTCTATACTAATTAACCTACCTATTAACAGATAGTCAATATTTAAAGAAATAGTTATAACCAGTGCCGTACCAAAAGTGTAAATACCAAAAGTGACTATTTGCTTGAAAAAAGCATAGTTAAAAACAAATTTTGGACGCCAAGGAATTAAAAGTAAAAACAAAGGCAAGGTGATAAAATAAGGAATCAATATATAAAAAATCAAAGACCAAAACCCCCATCCTTTTAAAGCAACGACAATGGCTATAATACCTGCAATGATACTTGCTATACTATTAAAGATCGCTAACACCTTAAAATTTAAAGCTCTTAACATTTTAACGCGATATACTAAGGTAAGTGCCTGGGTGATAACCGGTAAAGTTAAGATAGGAATAATTTTATATAACAAAGGTTCATTATAAAAAACAACGGCTAAAGGTGTGATCACAAAGTAAACAAAAGCAAAAATAAACAATGCCCACAACAGGGACCACCAAAAGATAGATTGGTAATGAAGATCTTTTAAAACTTGTTTTTTACGCTGAATAAGTGCGTCTTTTAAACCAAACTCGGCAACCACATACACAATCGCTGTGATTGCTGCTGCAATTCCTATTAAGCCAAAATCTTCTGGAAATAATATATTTAATAGTATAAGCTTTACAAATAAATCAAATACTCTTTTAACAACAACTTGCACAACACTCCATAACAATCCTTTTTGAAGTTTCTTGTGTAAGCCATTCATATATAATAATGTGAGTTAAAGATAATAGTAGGAAATAAATGTGTTTTAAAAAAACAAATCGCTTAGTAAAAACAGACAAATATACATTTTTTAAAGTTTTACTGAAAGGGAGTAATTAGATAAAGAATTATGATTTAAGAACATCTTTATGAGTTAAAAATGAAGTCCTAACAAAGACCTTAATTGTGTTTTTAAATGAAGAAAAAGTAAAAAAAAGAATACTTGACATAAATACTAAAATAGCATCAATTTCATTTATACTTCGTTTTATGATCTTTTTTTTAATCACAATGATTCATAATTAATCTATTTTAGACTAGTAAATATACTTTATTAAACAGGAATTTTTTCAATACTAAAAACAGTATACACCCCGCTTTTAGGTAGAATAAATTGATCTACATATTGTCCATCTAAGGTATATTTTTCTATTCTAGTGGGTGCAGGTTTGTCAAACAAGCGTTTCTTTTCAATCATCTTTCTTGCCCAATCTAGATTCTCGGTTAATTTGGTAGTTCTAAGTTGTGTAAAGCCCACATAAAAAAATCTATCTGACACATATAACCCCCTACACCACCCTAAAGGTTTATTACTAGTACTGTTAGCACCACTAAGTTTTATCGTTTTTAAATTTTTAAACGTATGAATATCAAACGAAACAACATAACCATTAACCGTTGTAAAATAAACAACATTTTCTTTCACAAATCCATCGTGTGGAAATCCTACACCTATATCAATCCTTTTTGTTAGGTCGTTTAAACAAACAGCGTCTTTTTGAATAAACCGTGTCACCCATATTTCACCTTCTATTTCAAACAAATGATTGGGATGCGCTTCATGAGGCTTTAGTGACGCCACTTTATTAAGAGCTTCATTAGGATTCCATTTGTGAAAAGGATCTTTGCCCAGCACATGGATGATAACCCTATTTCTTGTTTTTAAATCATAAATAAAAACTGAGTCTAATCCTGTTACAGCAACATATAGTTTGCCTTTTAGCACATAGATATCATGTATGTCGTTAAACAAAGGATCAGATATTACTTCTTTAATAGCATAAGTGGTTCTATCAAGAATAAGTACTTGTGTACTGGTAGGGATATAAATTTTATCACTCTCTATACAGAAACACCCAAACGTAATTGAAGGTTTAGTATCTGAACAGAATTCAGAAGGCGTTGTATATTGTAAAACTGAAGTATATGTTTTATTTTCAAAATCAATTTTAGCTAGCTCAGCTTTCTTAAAAACATGACCTGCCATTAATTCCCCAAAAACTCTTGGGATTCCACCAGAAACTAAAAACCTTTCTTCTTCCATTTTACATTGTCATTCCTTCCAGCATATTAAATATTCAAAAAAACACTTGACATTTTATTCGTTGTTAATTAAAAGTATCCCTGTCTTTTTCTGTCTTCCATAGCACTTTCGCTACGTTTATCATCTGTTCTATTACCGCGTTCAGTTTGTTTCATAGAACTAACTTCTGCTACTATTTTTTCTAAAGTATCTGCCTCACTTTCTAAACCGCCAGTGATGGTAATATCTCCTAGTGTTCGAAAACGTATTTTTTTGTTTTCTACTTTTTCCCCTTCTTCAAGTTTTAAATGTTCTGAAACAGGAATCCAGCTATTGCTACGCCATACTACATCTCTTTGATGTGCGATATACAATGATGGAATAGAAATATTCTCTCTTAGTATATAATTCCACACATCCATTTCTGTCCAGTTACTTATAGGAAAAGCTCTAAAATGCTCTCCTTCAAAATGTTTCCCGTTTAGAATATTCCAAAGCTCAGGTCGTTGGTTTTTAGGATCCCACTGTCCAAAATCATCTCTATGTGAAAAGAAACGTTCTTTTGCTCTTGCTTTCTCTTCATCGCGTCTTCCTCCACCTATAGCACAATCTACTTTATTATCTTCTATAGCATCAAGCAATGTTGTTATCTGTAACACATTACGAGTGGCATTTTTTCCTTTTTCTTCTGCAACTCGCCCATCATCAATCGCTTCTTGCACAGAACCTACAATAAGATCAACACCAAGTTCTTTTACAAGAGCATCCCTAAACTGTATTGTTTCAGGAAAATTGTGACCTGTATCTACGTGCATAAAAGGAAAAGGTATTTTTGACGGATAGAAAGCCTTTTTAGCTAAGTGTGCTACTAGGATAGAATCTTTTCCGCCAGAAAAAAGAATTACAGGATTTTCAAACTGCGCCCAAACCTCTCTAAGAATATAGATTGCTTCGCTCTCTAATTCATCTAAATAATTTAGATAATATTTACTCATATTACAATGCTAGTTTTTGTTCTATTATGTCAAGAATCTTATCTACACTTTCTTCGATGGTTAGTTCTTTTGTATTTAATTCAATTTCAGGATTTACAGGTGCTTCGTATGGTGCCGAAATTCCCGTAAAATCTTTAATCTCGCCATTGCGTGCCTTTGCATACAACCCTTTTACATCTCTTTTCTCACACTCTTCAATAGGAGTGTTAATATACACTTCAATAAAATTATGATCCCCTACTGTTTTTCGCACTTCTTCTCTATCCTTTAGGTAAGGAGAAACAAATGCTGACAAGACAACAAGCCCAGCATCTATCATTAATTTACCAACTTCAGCAATACGTCTTATATTTTCTGTTCGATCATCGGGAGCAAAGGTTAAGTTCTTATTTAGCCCTCCACGTACATTATCTCCATCTAAAATATATGTATGTATATTTCTTTTAAAAAGCGCTATTTCTAAAGCATTTGCTATCGTAGATTTACCAGAACCTGAAAGCCCCGTAAACCAAATCATTAATGACCGATGTCCTTTTAATTGAGATCGCTCATTATTTGTGATTTCAAAACTATGTTTTACTATATTTTTCATAGATTCAAATTTACTGTCTTTTAACTAAACCATAATTTACTCGATACCAAACTCTTTCGTGAAAGTAGTACAGTACCATTTTAGTAATGACTTCTGTAAAACCAATTTTCAAGCCCGTAAGTGGGTTACCTGTAATTATAAAAGACAATAACATTGTATCTAAAGTACCTAGTGTTCTCCAAGTTACCGTTTTAGCCAAATGTCGTTTTTTGCTTTCAAGCACGACACCGTTCTTTGACAGGTTAATTTTAAACCAAATACGCTCGTGAAAATAATACAATAGCATCTTTGTGAGTACCTCTGCACCTCCAACCTTTAATCCTGTAATAGGGTTCCCCGTTATTAACCAAGAGATAACAATGGTATCAATTGTACCAACTATTCTCCAAGTTATCGTTTTTACAAGGTGTCTTTTATGTGATGGATCGCTCACTATTCTTGTACAATAAAATATGGATTTAATAAATTCTCTTTATTATATTGTAAAGGCTCATTTGTTGTCACATCAATTACTCGCACACCTGCTCCTTGACATATCGCTTGTCCAGCGGCTGTATCCCACTCCATCGTAGGTGCATATCTTGGGTATATATGTGCTTCGCCTTCTGCAATCAAACAAAACTTTAATGAACTTCCTTTAGAGACAATCTCTACGGTATGCTTTTCTTGTAATTTGGATACAAAAGCCTCTGTATCTTCGTTTAGGTGTGATCTACTTCCTACAACTTTTACTATTCCTTCATCATCTATTGAGATAGGTGAGATTTCAGTTGCATTTTTTAAAATTTCAACAACCGATACTCCTTCTGAAACAGCTTCTATTTTATAAGATTTGTTACCATTATCTGCTGTAAAGTACAACGTTTTTAAAACGGGAACATAAATTACCCCCATTATAGGATTTCCACCTTGTACTAACGCGATATTAACTGTAAACTCTCCGTTACGCTTAATAAACTCTTTTGTACCATCTACCGGATCTACAATCCAACACGTGGACCAGTTTTTTCTAACATCAAAAGCTATTTGCTTGTTTTCTTCACTAATGATTGGAAAATCTGTTTTCTTTAAATAGCGATTAATAACATCATTTGCGTTTTTATCAGCTATGGTTAGTGGCGAGTTATCTCCTTTATGTTCTACATCAAAATCTGATGCATAGACCTTCATTATTTCTGTACCTGCTACAAGCGAAGCTTCTATAATAATGGCTAGGTTTTCTTGGTAATTCATAATTTATTTTAAACATGCAAATATATCACTTTAACAAGGAAAAAAGTATTTTACCTATGTAAGTTATAAGATACTTATGTGTAATATATTACCCAATAACTACACAAAGTATTATTAAAGTATTCACAAAGCTATTTTACTTATGGATTAGCTTTCTTACATTTACTTAAACTAGAATCATCAATGAAGAAAACTACATATAGTAATTTACTTATAGGATCTATACTACTTTTTTTAACGGCTTGCGCTACAAGTAATCCGCAACAAATTAAGGGTCTTGATTTTACTAAAAAAAATAATGACGTAGAACATACCTTCTATATTACTGGTGGTCAAGAAAATGAAGAACCTTCTTTAGTCTTAACCGAAAAACTACAAACAGCTTTAGCTACTGCATCAAAAAACAGTACTTTGCTTTTTACTGGCGATTTTTTAGCCAAAAACACAGATAAAAAACAAAAGAAAAATCTTAAATCACTATTAAGTTTAACCCACGATTTTAAAGGTAAAACCTACTTAAATCTAGGCGAAAATGAATGGGCTAGTAAAAAAACAAAAGACATTGAATGGATAGAGAACTTTATCAAGGATAAAGATTTAAAGAAAGTCTCTGTGCAACCAAATAATGTTTGCCCTCTAGATTATACAGAAATAAACGACGAACTCGCCATTCTTTTTATAGACTCCAACTGGTACATATCTAATTGGGACCGTATAGAAGACATAAATAGAAAATGCATAGACATTGTTACCCGTAGAAGATTTGCCGAAGCGCTTGAAGGGTATATAAAAGATGCCCGAAATAAAAACCTAGTGATTGTTATGCATCATCCCGTTTTTAATAATGGTAAATACAATTCTATGATTGGTGGCTTCTCCCCTTCTTACGGAAATTTTAAACGTTATAATGAATTACGCGTTCTAGTAGCCGCCTTATCACAAGAAGTAGACAGAGTAACCATTGTTTCTGGACACGATCCAAGCTTACAATACCTAAAAGGTGCAAACGTACATCAAATTATTAGTGGGGCGATGGGAACATCAGCTCCTGTTAACAGAAAAGAAGACAACATTACAACCATTGGTGGCTTACTTAAATATGAAGGTCAATATGCTCACGGTGCAAATGGTTTTTCGGTGCTTAAATACTATAAAGATGGTAGCGCTACTGTTTCATTTATAACTGAGCATGATGAGAAAACCATGAACGTTACCCCAGCGCTAAACATACCAAATGAAGAGCAATTTGACGTCCCTAATATTTCCGAAGCAAACAAAACGATAGCAGTCACAACAGATAAAGAAAAACTGAATAAATCTGGTGTATATAATTTTATATGGGGAAAACGCTATAGAGAATATTTTGGCCGTCCTGTTTCTGCTCCAGTAGCCATTTTAAATCAAAGGGAAACACCACTCACTATCACTAAAAAAGGAGGTGGACATCAATCTTTTTCAGCTCGTTTAGCAGACGCCCAAGGTAAAGAATACGCAATGAGAGGCTTAGAAAAGAACGCGCTTAAATTTTTAAGGTTTAAAATTAAAGGGCTCGCTTTTAACGAAGAAAACTATAAAGACACCTTTGCAGAAGAGGCCGTATACGACTTCTTTAGTACCACACACCCTTATATGCAGCTAGTGATTAACCCACTGGCAGCAGCTTCAAAAATAAATCACGCAAACACACAGCTATACTACTTGCCTAAACAACCAGGATTTGAATTGTTAGGTAGCAAATACGGAAACCAACTCTATTATATTGAAGAAAGACCAAATGATGAACATAAAAATTTTGAAGGATACAATAGAGCAAATCCAGATGTTAAAGGAAAAATAGTTCAGTTTGAAAGTACTACAGATGTTTTTGAAAAAATAAAAGAGGATGAAAAATATTCGCTAGACCAACGTGCTTTTATACGTGCGCGCCTTTTTGATATGCTTATAGGAGATTGGGACAGACATAATGATCAATGGCGTTGGGCACAATACAGAGTAAATGATGATGATATTAGATTTATCCCTGTGCCACGTGACAGAGATGCCGCTTTTTCAAAATTTGACGGTATAGCCATCCCACTCATTAGATTAGCACTACCCGATGTGCGTTTTTGGCAATCTTATGATGCTGAAATTCCTAATATAAAATGGTTTAATGGCGAAGGAAATAATCTAGATCGCGCATTGCTAAACAAATTTGACTATTCTGTCTGGATGGAAGAAGCAAAAAATATACAAGAAGGAATTACCAACGAAGTGATAGAAAAAGCCTTTAAAAAACTCCCTAAAGAAGTACAGGATGAAAAAGCCGAAGCTATTAAGGAGAAGCTTAAAGGAAGACTACAAAACTTAGTGGATATCGCAGAAGTGTATGGAAAAAGAATGGATGCAATTGTATCTGTACACGGTACCAACAAAGACGATATTTTTACCATTACAAGATTGGCAAATGGTAAAACAAAAGTGACCATAGCACGTGATTTAAAAAACAAAAAGAATAAAGTCTTTTACAACAGAACCTTTAACACCAAAGAAACTAAAGAAATATGGTTGTACGGCCTAGAGGATGATGACCTTTTTATAGTGAACGGTGATAATAGTGACCACGAAATAAAAGTAAGATTAATTGGTGGATACGGTAAAGACAAGTTTGATATTTCAAACAAAAAGAAATTAAAGGTTTATGATTGGAGACATGAAAAGACCAAATTTGAAGATAAAAAACCAGCCAATCAATTAACAAATAGATACGAAACAAATACTTGGCACTGGCGCTATTTTAAAGAAAACAACAACATATTATTACCCGCTATAGGTTTTAGAAGAGATGATGGCTTGTTTCTAGGAGCTACAGACACTTATACCAATAACGAGTTTAACGGTAACCCTTTTAGATACCAACATGCATTAAGTGTTAATTATTTTTTTGAAACTAGTGCTCTTGAGCTAGATTATGATGGTGTTTTTGCAAACGTATTTCCTAACTGGAATCTTGAAGTAGGTGTTTATGCTACCAATAGTGGATATGCAAAAAACTATTTTGGAGCAGGTAATGAAACTACCCACGACGAAGATGATGTAGATCTTGAATTTAATAGAGCAAGAACAGAACAAATTATTGGTGACATAGGTTTTGCTTCAAAGTATTTTAAAGCAAAAGGAATATTTGAAACCTGGGAAATTGAAGAAGATGCAGATAGACTCTTTAACTCAACCAATTTTGGAAGCACTGGTCTTCTAGACCGTCAATATTATGTAGGAGGAGAAGCAACAGTATTCTATGAGAACAAAGATGCGGCAGATTTCCCTACGAAAGAGCTTATGCTTAGTGCAACTTTGGGGTATAAAAGCAATATTGATTTAGAAGACAACAATTTTGGTTATGCAAGTGCCAAAATTGGTATAAAACAAAAATTAATTGCTTCAGGAAACTTAGTTTTTAGCACATTAATTGAAGGTAAAACAAACTTCGGAAATGATTATTTCTTTTACCACGCTCCTAGTATTGGTGGCGATAATGGTCTTAGAGGTTTTAGAGACGAACGTTTTACTGGAGACTCTTACCTCTATCAAACTAGTGACTTAAACATAAGACTAGGTAAGATAGTAACCTCTGTAATTCCGATAAATTACGGAATATATGGCGGTTTTGATTACGGTCGTGTGTGGTTAGAAAACGAAAACAGTGATTTATGGCACACTTCTCAAGGTGGTGGTATCTGGCTAAGTGGTCTTAATAGCTTTGGTCTAAACGCTGGATATTTTACAAGTAAAGAAGGGGCTCAGGTTCAAATAGGCTTTGGTTTCGGTTTTTAAAATTGACGTAAAACACTTATAAATTTACTCTGTTAATCATTGTCTTAGCGTTTCTTTAATATTAGAACTTAAACCCTAATCCAAAAGAAACTCTTGTACTTTCTGAAGAAGTAAAAGTGCTAAATTTTCCATTTAAACCTCCAGGGCCATTAATCCATAAACCGCCTCCATAACTAGTATGCCATTTTTCTGAAAGCCCACTTGGAATCCAAACGCGGCCTAAATCTGCACCACCGTAAACACCTATTTGTAATGGTATGAGCCCTACATTAAACGAATCAAAACTATATCGTAAATCTGCATTTCCAACTAAAGATGATTTCCCTGTAAATCGCTCTTCTCTATAGGCTCTTAATCCCGTTTCTCCTCCAAGGGTAACCCCTTGATAAAACTCAAAAGTATTACTAAAGTTAAACTTAGCATTTACATCTGTTTTTAAAACCAACTTCCTATTTTTTCCCAACCTATTATAAAAACCTAACCTCGTATTAAGGTATCCAAAGGTTCTTGACACGTCTTGTACATTTGTCGTCACTCCAGGGTTAAAATCAAACATCATTCCCTGTGATGGATTACTTGCATCATCAAAACTACGGTAACTATAAATACCTTCTAACGATGTAAAAAAGCTAGTTTCGTCTAGCAATACAGTACTTGTAGCTGGAAGATTCAGTGTTATATCACTTCCTATTTTATACGTTTCAAATAACAACTGTGTTTTAAAAAAACTACCAAAAGCACTATTCTTTACCAGTCCAACAGTTCCTTTTGCCTTTTGGATTTGTACTCTATTAGCATCAAAATCACTTTCTGTATTAGTGGTTTCATTTCCGTAGCCAAAATAATTTTCAATATAATTAGGGCTTGTAATATAAAGGTCATAGCTTAAATTACGATCTCCCCAAATATTTGCATATTCGCCAGCATAGTTAAAATCAAAACTATTCGTCTCGACATAATACGCTGCATTAAAGGTATGCTTAAAACTAAAAGGGTTACGCTGAAAACCATCTTTCTGAAAAGAATACTGTAGCCCAGTTCTAAAACCATCGTCAGGATTGTAGCCAATTGCTAGTATAACATCGTTGGTCTTATCTATTTGCTTACGATAGTCATAGATATTATGATTATAGATATCTGTCATTCTTAAATTTGCCCCCTCTTTTTCTACAACCGTATTTTTTAATGTCTTATGGTCATATACTTTCACTCGATTTCCATCTTTAATCTCATAGATATCATTACCGTGACCTCCTATGATTCTTATAAAAATTGGCCTGTTATTATTGGCATTACTTAAAGTATCATTCTTTACTATAAAAGTGTCATTACCATCAAGTCCGTATATCCAAAGTTCTTGAGTATCTAGACCACTAAACTTATGATCTACAAGTATTTTTGAAGTTCCATCCTCATCATTTGAATATACTTTTACAGTTGTTTCTTTGTCTGACAATCTTGTAATTTCTATAATATCATCATTATCAGTAGCCTCAATCACTTGTAAATTAGAGAGTAAATTGTAGTACCTATCTGCAATGTTCACTAATTGATTTCTTCTAGCTTTAAGATGTTCTTTTATAACTGTAAGAGTTTCTTCTTGTACTTCTGGTGGCACTTTACTAAAGGCTTCATCAATTACCTGATCTGTAATTTGTTCTTTAATAGATTGAGCTATCGTTTTCCAATCTTCCCTTCCCGATTCTTGTATCAGCGCTCTGTCAAAAATTATCCCCTCTTTATTAAACCATTTTAGGTCAATTAAATCATCATTATAAATATGTCGTTGGGTGTTTTTTCCGAAGATAGAACTTGCTACGTCTAGAATATTTCCTTCAAAACTCGTGAAAGCATCTCCCCTATTTTTAGCTATTGGCACAAATACATCTAGACTATCTTTATTTTTATATTCTGCCCAACTCCATCTATCTTTTTCTCTATCCCAAGCCCCTACAAGCATATCAAAAAGACGTGATCTTATGTAATTATTTTCATCAACACTTAGCCAGCCATTTTTTCTAAGCCTAATTAAAATATCATCTGTCGTTTCTATGTCGTCCGGATAATTGAATACACCTTCGGCAACACTATTTTCATTTGGCTCCAAGGTGATGTAGTAAAGTTCATCACCAAAAGTTTCATTAAACCGACCCAGTTTTTGTTGTTTAGGCACGTAATACAATGAAGATTTTGCGTGATGAACACCTGCTTTTTTTGCCAATGTAGGCAAAGCCAATGTTGCATATGGATGCGAAGCTGTATAAAAAGAAATATCTCGTTCTGAAGGGTCTAAATCTTCAATAATATTGATGTCGCCTATACCGTCAAGCGCAATATTTGTTTTGTCGTTTATCAGCTCTTTATATTTAAAAGAATTTTTACGCAAAGACCTCATTCTATACGTGTTCCCTCTAGCATCTTGTAACTGTAAGGTTTTATAGTTGGTCGAAATAAGCTCACTCGTTACACTAAGACCTCCATATAGAGAATCTAGTGTCGCTACTTTAGCCTTTACAGGAGTAGCATATACTTTTTCGTACTTTGCTCCCCATACTGTTTTGAAAAAAGAAAGTTCTGTAATACTATCATTAGTATATATCGCGACTGTTTTTTCATTTTTAAACGAAGCGGGCAAAGCTTCTATCGCTGTATTTTTAATCGCTGGAAATATTTCTTTTTGAAAAAGCAATTTTGGATCCGTTCCGTTTTCAGACCCAAAATAACGTACCCAGGTGGCACCATCTTTAAAAACCGTCATAACAGCAAAACCGTTACCTCCATAACTAAACTCACCTCCATCGCCTAAAGCGCCAGCAGACTCTTTAGAAGCACTTCCAGATTGTATCTGTATTAATCCCTCTTTTTCTATATGGTGTAAAGAATGTTCGTGTCCAGAAGCAAAAACAAGACGAGGATGTCTTTTTGCGATATCACCTAATCTGTTCATTAATTTATTGTACAACTCATTATATCTGTCCTGAACAGACACGCCGCCCTGTGTGCGCACTTGAGTAATTAACGAGGCTAAAAATGGCATGGGTATTTTACTCTGAAACGGAAACAAATGTTTATTTAAACCGTAATGACCTCCATGAGTACCGTTTGTAAACATAGGATGATGCATTGCAAATAAGATCGTCTTATTTCTGTTTTTTTGAATCTCTAACTCAATTTCAATAAAGAATTTTTCCCTAGTTTTTATATCACAATTTTTATTAATATTAGGGTCTGTATTCCAGTCTTCTAGATACCATTGCGTATCTATTATCAATAATTGAATGTTTTCATTAACAGAAATACTTTTTAAAGGACATCCATTGGTAGGTTGAAAAATTTCTGGGTTGCCAGATTTTTCTATTAAATACTCCTGTTCTCTTGTTAAGCCCTCTAATCTATTATTATACCAGTCATGATTTCCTGGTATAAAATAGGTAGTTCCTTTAAATTCTTTAACAGTTGCTAATTGCCCATCCATATGATTTTCAGCATACTTTCTTTTTTCTGAATCTTTAGGTGGCATTCCAGATGGATAAATATTATCTCCTAGATACAATGCATAATCGTTTGCGCTATTTTCTTTTTCTATTGTAGATTTAGCAGCAGTTAAGCCAACACTAAGTCCACCCATAGGTGAATACCCAGCGTCCCCTATTAAATAAAACTGTGAGACTACCTCTTTATCTTTAGGAAATGTAACTGTGACATCTTTGTTTTTATATTGTGGCGCGTAGGTGGCACAAGATGTCGCAAAAAAAATAATAAATAATAAAAATAAATTTTTGTGAGTCATATAGCCGTAAATAGAGAGTAATTTAGCTAAAAGCTTAAATTATAAGTTATAATGCTGTTAATTTTCTGCTTTAGAAAATTGTCTCATATGTATTTTTTGTAATTTGGTTGTCAATTTAAGTATCCTATGAATGATATAGTACAAAAGGCGGACGATTTTATTTTAAAACTCTTTAAAGAAAAACTCCCTAACACCTTTACTTACCATAATTATACGCACTCAAAACGCGTCTATAAAAGTATCAATGAAATAATTGAAAACTCAGAAATTAATGTTAAAGATGCTACCATTTTACAACTAGCAGCCTTATTACATGACACTGGATATATCATTAAATCTGACGGACACGAAGAAGAAAGTGTAAAAATTGCTCAAGACTTTTTAAAAGATCAACAAGTACCCGAAGATATCATTAAAGGAGTGACTGATTGTATTATGGCAACCAAGTTTAAAGGCACCCCAAAGGGACGACTTGAAGAGATGATACGCGATGCAGATGCTTCACATTTTGCAAAAGACTATTTTCAGGAAGCTAGTGATTTTTTAAAACAAGAATACAAACTTCAAGGCTGTCAAGACTATTCGGCATCTGAATGGAGAGAAGAAAACATTAAAGTACTCTCAGAAAAACATCAATATTTTAGTGAATATGCTTTAAGAAACTGGCAGTTACCAAAAGAAAAAAACCTAGCCGAACTTTTAAGAGAAAGAAAATCTGAAAAAAAGAAGATTCGCAAAGAAAAGATGAAGGCTAAATATAAAGCCGAAGCTAAAGATGAAAGTCCAGAACGTGGAATTCAAACTTTTTATCGTGTTGCCCTTCGTAACCACATAAAACTAAGTGATATTGCAGATACAAAAGCCAATATTTTACTATCTGTAAATGCAATTATCATTTCCGTAGTGATAGCAAACCTACTCTCTAAACTTGATAGTAATGCGTTTTTAATATGGCCAACTGCAATTTTTGTAGTATCATCTACCATAACGATGGTACTTGCTGTAATCGCTACTAGACCTAATGTAACACGTGGTGAGTTTACAAAAAAAGATGTTGAGAATAAGTCTGTAAACTTAACTTTCTTCGGAAATTTTCATAAAATGGAACTTTCGCAATTTCAATGGGCTATTGACGAATTAATAAAAGACAAAGACTATGTCTACTCTTCTCTTACTAAAGATTTATACTTTTTAGGAAAAGTGTTGGATAGAAAATATCGTATCCTAAGAGTTACCTATACTATTTTTGTGATTGGTATTGTAATTTCTATCATCGCATTTGCTATTTCATTTGGAATAAGTGAACAAGCTGTAAAAGAAGTAAGCAAAATAGTTACAAATCCGGGTACTTAATTTATCCGGATTTATGCGTTAATACTATCTACTAAGTCTTCGTACGTGTAATACTCTTTCGCATTTTCTTTTCCTTTAGAATACAATACACTTATACGTAAGGCTTTTAATCCCGTTACGCCTTGTAAGTCTTCTAAATCTAAAAATTCTAGATCATCATCCAGCTGTTTCATGGTCTGTAAGAAACCTATATACCTTCTATATTCTATTTCATCCTCTTCTTGAGAATAAATAATCGTTATTTTTCCAGCCTGAGTAGCGCGTTCATCTGTGCCTTTTATATTAGCTTTATCTACACGCTTTTTCACAACTTCATACCTCGCGTTATACGTTCCATCTACATCAAAACGTTTTTCATCCATCCTAAATCGTAACGACAGCGAACTATTAAAAACCAAAATCATAGAAGCGACATCTAGCTCTACCGCCATGTGCTCTTTTAATTTATAGTATTGGTTTTCCATTTCGCACATTGCCTGTAATTGCCATAACCTTAAGTTATACAAATACACTTTATGAAAACTATTTTTCTTAGTTATAGATTCCCCTATATAGAGATTATGCTCTACCCCATCTGTCTTATAACGCTCATAATAATGAGGATACATCTTTTGGGCTTCTATTTGTTTTTTGTCTAGAATAGCAGCCATTTTTTTATTGATAGTCATCACAGTATCATCATAATCCTTACGATGTTTATAAATAAGACCTGTGCTTTTATCTACTTCTAGATAATACTCATCAATTAAAGCTTTTAGTTCAGGGTCTTTTTTTCTTAAATGAGCAAAAAGTGGAATCACTTCTGCTTGTAAGAAATTTAAAACCTGACGCTCACTGTCTACTTGCAACTCTACAAGTAAATCATCAAGATATCTAGTTATTCTAAAGTTAATTTGATCGTAAATAGGTAGTTTTTCAACTTTTGCAATACTTTTTACAATAGATTTAATAAGCGACAATTGATGCTTTAAATCTAACACGGTAGCTGTATTTCTAGCGGTAGAAGAACCTTTTATGTCCATTTGACCATATAAAGGGTACACATCTTCAAAGACAATCTCTCTAAAATATACAGGATTATGCTGTGCTGCAGCCATAACATACCGTTTGGCTTCTCGTCTAAATTTCCAGTGTACACTCTTATGAATAGAAGTACATTCTTCTTGAATAATGAGTTCTAGTTCATTTTCTATAGCCTCTTTAGCTCTAATAACTGCGTCTTCTAAAAACGGCATCACATCTCTAAGTTTGTGTGCCTTTATGCTATTAAGTCTTCTTGAATGATAACTTACCAATTCTAGCAAACCTATAACATTTCCGTTTTGAACAACAGGTACTAGTATTGCACTCTTAATATTTTGGTCTAAGAGCTTTTTATATAATATGTTTTCTGGATAAAGTCTATGGTATCGCTCTGTGTCTGAAATACAATAATATTCGTTTTTCTTAAACAAAGTGTAATAAGAAGCATCACATAATGCCTCTCTACTCACCTGTGTTTTTTTACCATCTAAAATAAAGCTCTTAACATTTTTATAGAGCATTCTCTCAAAGGTATCATCCTCTTCATTAAAATCTGTAAATCCAACTTTTAACTCTGGTAAATTTAAAAGGTTTCTAAAAATCTCTTCAATATTTTCAGTTAAGGTTGGTCGCAAACTATCTTGATTTAACAAAAAAGTTTTAAAACTTGATATTGCTGCATCTGCAGTAACATCAATTAAATTAGCTATTACAAATCCTTTAAATATCCAACTATGGGGCGGAAATTTCTCTTTCCAGATATCTATGTTTTCAAAATTATCTAATAAATCTGCTACGTCTTCATCTGTAATTTCTTTAGCATTCTCGGTTTTTTCTAACTCAATAAAATCACCATTATAGAGAATACGATAGGTTTTAATCAACCCTCTTTCATCTGGAATTTCATAATAAAATGGCCTTCTAAAATCTAATTGAAAACCATAATATAGGTTTAAAATAATACTACAACCCATTATATAATAATGGTCTTCATCAAAATTTTGTATGGTTGGCACATACTCAGCACCAGCTTCATTTATGATGTTTTTAAATCGTTGTGTAGATTTAAATATAATCTCTTGAAAAGGTAATGTTGCAAATTTAATTTCATTATGCTCCAAAACAGAAGTAAACAAGTCTTCTGTAACTTTTTCTATTACAACCTTATTTTCACTCAGTTCTTCCAGTGTTTCATAACCATCAATAAGCCGACTATCCTCTTTAGCATAAGCAAGTATACTTTGAGCTTTTTGAGCTACTATATCATTATCTGAAGAAGCTAAAACCTCATATTGGTCTATAAGTTTCTTAAAACCTACCTTTATCTTAAATGGAAAATCTCCTTTTGTCATCATTTCTTTACACAACTTAACAGTACTTCAATATAGCAATATTACACACGTTTTACGAGAAACAGGTCAATTTTTAACAAATATTTGATGTCTCTCCTAAAGACTATTTTAAATTCTATATTTTTACAAAAAAAGATCACGTTATGAGATACCTTTTCGCACTTTCTTCTCTGTTACTACTAATGAGTTGTGCAGATAATTCTACAACATACACCTTACAAGGAACTACTGTTGGCTATCCTGATGGAGCTAGAGTTTACGTTTACAGTCTAGACGCAAACAATCAACCTAAAGTAATTGACACCCTTATTATTCAAGACGCATCATTTTCTGGCACCTATCCTAAAACAGATGCCTTAGGAATGAATTACCTAAAACCAGACTATACCAAAAAAATGCTTTTCTATTTTCCAGAAAACACAAATCTAAAAGCTGTTATCTATAAAGACAGTATAGACGCATCTTCAATTACTGGAAGTCCTCAAAATGATAATTTTAATCAATTTCAAAAAGATCTATCTGCGATTGCAGCTATGAGAAGAGAACGCACCACCGAATTTAACAAAGCACGTATGGCAAATGACCGTGATAAAATGATCCAAATACAGCAACAGAACAGAGGTGATGCGGGTAGAGAAAAAGAGGTTAAATTATCTTTTATAGAAGAGAATCCTAATGCACTATATAGCGCTATGCTTATTTCTGAAATGTTCACAAAAGGAGATATCACAGCAGATAAAGCTTTAGCTTCTGTCAACAATTTATCACCTAAAGTGAGTAAATCAACACAAGCAACAAAAATTAAAGCAGCAGTAAATGCGGTTGCAAAATCATCTATTGGTGGTGATGCGCCTAAATTTTCTGCACCAACACCAGAAGGCGAAACACTATCACTTGATGATGCACTAGGTAAATATACCATTATAGATTTTTGGGCATCTTGGTGTAGACCGTGTAGAATGGAAAACCCAAACGTGGTTTCTGTATACAACAAATATCACGATAAAGGTTTAAACATCATAAGTGTTTCTCTAGATCGAAAAGGCCAAAGAGAAAGATGGATTAAAGCAATTGAAGATGACAATATGGACTGGTATCACGTCTCTAACCTTCAGTTTTGGAACGACCCTATTGCAAAACAATATAACGTACGCTCTATTCCTGCTACATTTTTATTAGATGAAAACGGTAAGATTATTGCAAAAAACCTAAGAGGTCCTGCTTTAGGAGCTAAAATAGCAAAGCTACTTGACTAGATCTCTAGCAAAACATATTAAAAAAAGAAATCCATTTCAATTTGAAATGGATTTCTTTTTTTAACTAATTTAATCTCTGTAGCCTTAAATCTTCCCTAGCTTATAAAGCACAAATAACAAAATTATTGGCACAGCAAGCAACAGAACTATCCAGGTAGAATGCGTAATTAATCCCGGAGCAAAAGCAATCGTTAACACGTAACCCGCTATCGCACCTCCAAAATGTGCATCGTGCCCTATATTACCAACTCTATTTTTCATTCCATAAATAGAGTATAATAAATAACCTACTCCAAATAACCACGCAGGTATTGGCAAGGCAAAAAACAAATACAAATTTTGATCTGGCACAAACAAAATAGCAGCGTATAAAATTCCTGTTACTGCTCCACTAGCACCTATTGCACTATAATGGTACTCATCTTTATGAAAATAAAAAGACAACAAACTACCTAGCAACAAACTTGCGATATAGATAATTACAAACTTTGGTGTCCCTAAAAAATTAATAACGACGCCTGCAAAAAAATAAAGCGTAAGCATATTAAAAAGCAAATGTGAAAAATCTGCGTGTAAAAAACCAGATGAAAACATTCTTAAATGCTCACCTCGTCTTATACTAGCAATATTAAATTTATATTTTTCAAAAAATGTAAAGTCGTTAAATCCTTTGATCGATATTAGTACGTTTGCTGCAATTATAATAAGGGTCGCAATATCTATTGGAGGCATATATGTATTGTGTTTAAATGAATTCTAAAGCTAAAAGTAACTAGAATTAAACAAGTTATTAACTTAAACTACCATTATTAAAATAGCAGACAAAAAGAAAAACAAAAAGCCCTCGGTAAAATACCGAAGGCTATTCTATGATAATAAAACCAAAATGTATGTAAAAACATACATCATTAGCTAAGCACTAAAAGATTATTCTGCGTCTTTTGCTGGTGCAGCTGCTGGCTTCTTAAATTTTGCATATTTGTTTTTAAACTTGTCAATACGTCCTGCAGTATCAATAAGTTTAGATTTCCCAGTGTAAAATGGGTGAGAAGTTCTTGAGATCTCCATTTTTACAACAGGATACTCAACGCCATCAACTTCAATTGTTTCTTTTGTATTTGCTGTAGATTTAGTGATAAAAACTTCGTCGTTTGACATGTCTTTAAATGCTACTAATCTATAATTTTCTGGATGGATACCTTTTTTCATCTTTTATTCTTTTAAAATAGCATCACCGACCTTTCGGAAATGCGAGTGCAAATTTAAGTATTATTACTAAAATAGCAACACAATATTTTGTTTTTTTTTATAAAATTTTAGCGACGCTTAATTTACCTATCAAATTAAGCATTGTTCCAACAAAAATACTAAGAAATCCAATACAACAAATCATTTTTTACAGAGCTTTCTTAAAAAACATCAAGTATAAAACATCATGTACCTTAATTAAATAGCATCAAAAAGAGAATCATCTCTTACACAATAGTTAAGACATTCATATTTGAGAAGTTATTGTATCATCACAACCTTAATCGCTAAAAAACATTTTCTGTTTTTTTATGAAAACACTAATATATAGTAATCACCCAATAAATTTTATGACCATCCCGTAACATTTCAGTACTTTTGTTTACTAACCATACAAACCAACTAAATTTTTTAAAAATGGAAATCGAAAAAGGATCTGTAAAAAAAGTAGCCATGCAATATGGGCTAATTCTAGGGTTAGCATCTGTAATGCTATCTGTAGTAGTGTATGCTATGGGGCAAACCTATGAGCAGCCTTGGTGGCAAAGCGTATTAAGTTTTGTAATAATGCTAGGGTGTATCGTTTATGCATTAAAGGCGTTTAAAAAAGATAATAGCGGTTTTTTATCGCTTAGTGAAGCCATAAAAGTAGGATTAGCAGTAGCTCTTCTTGCTGGTATTATAGGCGTATTTTTCAACTTTATATTTACAACAGTTATAGAGCCAGATTTTACTGCAAACATCATAGAAAAAGCCAGTAATGATATGGTAGAACAAAACCCTAATATGACAGAAGAGCAAATGGAAATGGCTTTGTCTATCACAGAAAAAATGACTAGCCCAGTAGTTATGGCTGCTATGGGTATTATTATGTCACTTTTCTTTGGCTTTGTTATCTCTTTAATTAGTGGTTTAATTATGAAAGTAGAGAAACCAGCGCATTTAGAATAAATGAATTTATCTATCATCATACCACTTCTCAATGAAGAGGAGTCTTTAGAAGAATTATACCATTGGATTGCAAAAACCTTGCAATCCAATGGTCTTTTATATGAAGTCATTTTTATAGATGATGGTAGTACAGATAGTTCTTGGAAAATAATCTCAGCATTACATAAAGCACATACAGAGGTTAAAGCAATTCGTTTTCTTAAAAACTTCGGAAAATCGCAAGCTTTACATGCCGGCTTTGCTATGGCGAAGGGCGATGTTGTGATTACAATGGATGCAGATTTACAGGATAATCCAGAAGAAATACCAGAACTCTATACTATGATTACTAACGAGAAATACGATCTCGTTTCTGGATGGAAGAAAAAACGTTTTGATCCAATACTAGGTAAAAATCTTCCCTCAAAACTCTTCAACTTTGCAGCTCGTAAAACATCGGGTGTACAGTTAAACGATTTTAACTGCGGTCTTAAAGCCTATCGCAATGAAGTGATTAAGACCATAGAAGTTACTGGCGAAATGCACCGCTACATACCTGTACTTGCCAAAAACGCAGGCTTTGCAAAAATTGGCGAAAAAGTAGTGCAACACCAAGCACGTAAATATGGTGAAACTAAATTTGGCGCAGAACGCTTTATTCGTGGTTTTCTAGATTTAATTACCATTTGGTTTTTATCAAGTTTTGGCAAAAGACCTATGCACCTTTTTGGCGCCTGGGGAGCGATTATGTTATTTATCGGTTTCTGTTTTGCGATGTATCTTGGTATAGATAAGTTATTTATTAATGAAACAGGCCGTCTCATTACAGAACGACCAGAGTTTTATATTTCGTTGACCGCAATGCTATTAGGATCTCAACTCTTTTTAGCAGGCTTTATCGGCGAACTTATTTTAAGAACAAAAAAGAACACCGCAGATTATATTATTAAAGAAACGATTTAATCTAGAAGCCTAGAGTTTAAAAAAATGTTAGTCTTAGCATAGCCCAAGACAATTAACTTAGCGATGTAATCAATTTTATTTCGCTCAATCTCACAACATTAAATGCGATAAAATACTTCTTTTAAAAACTCGTATTTTTACACTACAATTTCAGCAAACAAATGATACACATAGACCCAAGCATATTAGACAAAGTTAATACCTGGCTCACCCCTACTTTTGATAAAGAAACTCAAGAAGAGATTAAAGAAATGATCGCCCACGACCCTGAAGGTCTAGAAGATAGTTTCTACAAATCTTTAGCGTTTGGAACAGGTGGTATGCGTGGTGTAATGGGAGTTGGCGATAACAGAATCAATAAATATACGCTAGGAAAAAACACACAAGGAATTTCAGAATACTTAAAAAAACAATTTCCTTCTGAAACTTTAAAAGTTGCCATCGCTTATGATTGCAGACACAATAGTAAAGAACTCGCAAAAGTGGTAGCAGATGTATTTTCCGCAAACGGAATACACGTATATCTTTTTACTGACCTTCGCCCTACGCCAGAACTTTCGTTTGCTGTAAAACACCTAGAGTGTCATTGTGGGATTGTCTTAACAGCATCACACAATCCACCAGAATACAACGGCTACAAAGTGTACTGGCAAGATGGAGGCCAACTAGTTCCGCCACAAGATGGAGAGATCATAGATTTGATAAACAGTCTAGATTATAACGATATTAACTTTAAAGGCGATAACACGCTTATTAAAGCGATTGACAAAGAAGTAGATGATGCTTTTGCAGCCGCATCTTTAAAAAATGGCTGCAAAGTAAAAGATAACAGCTTGCGCGAAAATCTTAAAGTCGTGTTCACTTCGCTACACGGAACATCAATCACAATGATTCCAAGAGTACTCGAAGATGCTGGTTATACTAATGTACATCTAGTAAAAGAACAAGAAAGCCCTGATGGCGATTTCCCAACCGTTGTTTCTCCTAATCCAGAAGAACCAGAGGCATTATCAATGGCAATAGCACTAGCAGATAAAGAACAGGCAGATATCGTGATTGGTACAGACCCAGATTGTGACCGCCTAGGTATTGCCGTTCGTGACAGTGATGGCAAAATGCAAATTTTAAACGGGAACCAAGCAATGGCTATAAAAACCTATTTCTTGTTAGACCAATTAAAAGAACAAAAAGCACTCAACCAAAAGCACTTTATTGCATCTACTATAGTATCAACACCTATGATTGCTAAGATCGCAGCAAAATTTGGCGTTATGTACAAAGAAGGACTTACTGGCTTTAAGTGGATTGCAAAAATGGTGAAAGACTTTCCAGAGTTAGATTTTGTAGGTGGTGGCGAAGAAAGTTTTGGTTATATGGTAGGTGATTTTGTTAGAGATAAAGATGCCGTAACCGCTACCCTACTCGCTTGCGAAATTGCAGCAATAGAGAAAGCAAAAGGAAATACATTGCTAGATTATTTTAATACAGTTCAAAACGAAGTGGGCTATTACAAAGAACATCTCATTTCCGTAGTGAAAAAAGGAAAAAAGGGTGCCGAAGAAATTGCCGAAATACTAAAACAATTACGCGAAAACCCATTTACAGAAATTAACGGTAGCAAAGTAGTTAGAATAGAAGATTACCTAACAAGTGAATCAAAAGATCTGGTTAAGAATATTTCAGAAACAATAGAGATACCAAAATCAAATGTACTTATCTATTATACTGAAGATGGTAGCAAAATAGCAGCAAGACCTAGCGGAACAGAGCCTAAAATTAAATTTTATATGAGCGTGACAGTGCAAGGAGGCAATACTGACACAGTATTAGACCAAAGAATTAAGGATATTCAGACTTCGTTAAATAATTTAACTAGTTAGAATATTTATGGTAGCATTACGAAAAGCTCAGCCTGACAAGGCTTGTAATGTTCCAACTAATTAACTGTCACCCTGAGCTTGTCGAAGGGCAACTCAAAACCAGTTTAAACAACACTATTAAATCAAACACTATTGGAATATATTAAAAAAATATGGGCCTTTGCAAGACCTTATAAAAAGTATGCCTACGGAAACATTATAGCCAATGTATTCTACGCACTTTTTGGGAGTTTAGCTTTTGTATCACTAATGCCAATGCTAAAAGTATTATTTGATGACAAAAAAGCACTAACAAAAGCCCCTGAATATACTGGGTTTTTAGAAATAAGTGATTACCTAGAAGGACAACTTAACTTTTTTCTCACTCAAAGAGTAGCTGAAAATGGCGAAATGAAAGTATTAATGTATATGATAGGTGTTGTCATTGCTACTTTTTTACTGAAAAATTTCTTTGGCTATCTTGCTATGTGGTTTATAACTTTTTTACGCAATGGAGTTTTAAAAGACATTAGAAATGCACTGTACCTTAAAACATTAGACCTTCCTATTTCATTTTATTCAGAAAAGAAAAAAGGAGACACCATGTCACGAATGACAAGTGATGTACAAGTGATACAATCGTCTTTTTTATCTATTTTAGAATTGGTAGTACGCGAACCATTAATGATTTTATTCACGATTATTATCATGCTTACCATAAGCGCCAAATTAACACTCTTTGTATTTGTATTTATACCTGTTTCTGGTTTTATCATTTCAAAAATCGGGAAAACGTTAAAGAAAAAATCACATCAAGTACAGGAAGAACAAGGTAATTTTCTATCTATTCTTGAAGAAACATTAAGTGGTTTAAAAATCATTAAAGGGTTTAATGCTCAGTCTATATTTAATAATAAATTTCAAGACTCAACAAGTCGTTATTACAAATACTCTAATAGCTTATTAAACCGTCAAAACTTAGCCTCTCCTACTAGTGAGTTTTTAGGGATTGCAGTTATTGGTGTACTACTTTTGTTTGGTGGTCGTATGGTCTTAATAGATGGTACGCTAGAGCCTGCAGCATTTATTGTGTATATGGGTTTAGCTTACAATATCCTAACACCCGCAAAAGCAATTAGCAAGGCTAGTTACGGAGTTAAAAAAGGAAACGCAGCCGCAGAGCGTGTGCTAGAAATACTAGAAACACCTTCTACAATTACAGATGTACCTAATGCAAAAAACAAAACAGAATTTAAAAACGAGTTAAGCATTAATACTATTTCTTTTAAGTATGAAGATGATTATGTATTAAACAACTTCACCCTAAGCGTAAAGAAAGGAGAAACTGTTGCCCTAGTAGGACAAAGTGGTAGTGGAAAAAGCACCATAGCAAACCTTGTCACTCGTTTTTATGATGTAAATAAAGGCGCTATAACAATAGATGGCGATAACGTTAAAGAACTCACACAAGCATCACTACGAAGCCTTATGGGACTTGTAACACAAGATTCTATATTGTTTAACGATACTATAAAAGAAAATTTACTTGTTGGTAAACCCAATGCTACAGATGAAGAGATATTAGAAGCTCTAAAAATTGCCAATGCTTGGGAGTTTGTAAAAAACCTACCTGAATCTATAAACACAAATATAGGAGACAGTGGTAATAAATTAAGTGGTGGACAAAAACAGCGCTTAAGCATTGCACGTGCGGTACTAAAAAACCCGCCTATAATGATTCTTGACGAGGCAACTTCTGCCCTAGATACTGAAAGCGAACGCCTAGTACAAGAAGCCTTAGAGAACATGATGAAAAACAGAACGTCTATTGTGATTGCACACCGTTTATCTACAATACAAAAAGCAGACAACATCGTGGTACTTAGCAAAGGAGAAATCGTTGAGCAAGGAAAACATGAAGAATTACTGGCTAAAAAAGGCGTTTACCAGAGTTTGGTAGAGATGCAGAGTTTGAGATAAATAATCTTTAAATCAATTTTCGTACAATGCTATGAATATAGACCGCAAACTAGAAAAAATTGAACAGGACATCAATAATGGCTTAAAACTTAAAGCTTCAGATCGTTTGCGTAATTTAATGAATGCATATCCAAATGAGCATTCACTATGGAATAAATTAGCAGAATTATACTATGAATCTGGATTTTTAGACGCCGCTGGTCGTTATTGGATCTTAAACGAACCAACCGATGATAGAATAAAAAAGAGTGTAAAAGCCTATACAGATTCTGTTAATAATTCTGGATACCAAATACTTCAAGAAATAACATATCGAGGTGACAAATCTAAGCTGAGTGAATATGGCCAAAAAAAGCTACTTGAACTAGAAATTGATAGCTCTAAAAAAGCGGGTTACGTTCCAAAATTCAGCAAAAAATTAAACAGAAAACAACGAAAAAAAGCGACTGAACAAAATCAGACTTTTAAAGACAGGTTGTTTTCTGTTTTAATAATTTCAATTTTAATATTAATTCCCATACTTGCCATTATAGGACTAATAACAGTTGCTGGATTTTTCTTTGATTAATCATTTAAAAACAAGTAATCAATACATATTCGTGTTAGCCAAGCCACTACCCTACAAAACGTTCAAAAAACTGATACAGGTTTCCTTTCGTGATAACAGCCCCTTGTTTAATAATGCTAAAAATATCATGACTTTTGTCCGATGAAAAAGATTTTTCAGATGTAAAAAATTCTACAGCATCATCCATATAATTTTTTTGCAACCAAGCGTAACCATCTTTAGTAGTAATATCAATATCTTCTTTATTCACCTTTAAAGAAATTAAACTCATTTTAGTTTCTTCCACTTGAAATAAGAACATTTGAGAAGCGCTCATGTTTTCTAAATATTGCGCTTTAGAAAGAACACCTTCCCAAACAAGGTCACTAAAAATATCGAGTTCTTCTTCAGCTACTTCTGGTTTATTTTTCTTGATATCCTCCCATTCATCTGCGGTAATAGATTGTGTAGCCAAAAAATTGATGAATTCTGGATGCAGTTCTTCAAACTGCTCTTTAGTAAGTCTAGCGTATTTCATTGTTATTGTTTATAAAAAAAGCCTTTCTCGTGAAAGAAAGGCTTGTATTCTATGTAATAGAAAAATTATTTTTTTGCTTCTGCAACTACATCAAAAGTAAGAGTTGCAATAACGTCTCTGTGGAAACGAATGTTTGCATCATATTGTCCTGTTCTTTTGATAAGACCACCAGCAATTGAGATGTATTTTTTCTCAATTTCTATTCCTTCTTTAGCTAATGCTTCAGAAACATCTGCATTAGAAATAGAACCAAATAATTTATCACCTTCACCAGATTTTGCAGTAAGTTTCATCTCAACATTTGCAAGCTTGCTAGCTTGAGCTTGAGCATCTTCTACTATCTTTTTCTCTTTAAAGGCACGTTGCTTTAACTTTTCTGCAAGAACTTTCTTTGCAGATACAGTAGCTAATACTGCGTGACCCTGAGGGATCAAATAATTACGTCCGTATCCATTCTTTACGATTACAGTATCATCTGCAAAACCAAGATTTTCAACGTCATTTCTTAATATAACTTCCATGTCTATCTTGTTTTTATTTTAATAAATCTGTTACGTAAGGCATTAACGCTAGGTGACGAGATCTTTTTACAGCAACAGCAACTTTACGCTGATACTTTAAAGATGTTCCTGTCAATCTTCTAGGTAATAATTTTCCTTGTTCGTTTACAAAACGTAATAACCATTCACCATCTTTATAATCTACGTATTTAATACCAGATTTCTTAAAACGGCAATATTTTTTTTGCTTTGCAGTCTCTATGTTAAGAGGAGTAAGATATCTAATCTCTCCGTCTTTTTTTCCTTTTGCTTGTTCTTGAATAGATGCCATACTTATGCTTTTTGTTTATCGCGGTTACGTCTTTTTTCTGCCCAAGCAATTGCATGCTTATCTAACTTTACAGTTAGGTAACGCATTACACGCTCATCACGTCTAAAAGCCAACTCTAGATCATTGATAACTTCACCAGGTACCTGGTATTCCATTAAGTGATAAAAACCACTTTTTTTGTGTTGGATTGCGTAGCTTAATTTTTTAAGCCCCCAGTCCTCTTTAGATATCATCTTAGCACCTCCAGAAACAAGAATATCTTCGTATTTCTTCACTGTTTCCTTTATCTGATCTTCAGATAAAACGGGATTTAAGATGAAAACAGTTTCATATTGATTCATATATATAAATCTTTAATATTGGATTAATTTCTTAGCACTTTGCCAAGAGCGTGCAAAAATACTACATTTTATTTATATAACAACCTCTTAAACAGCTATTTTTAACTTATTACAAAAAAAAGACTAAAGGTCTAGTTATTAAGACTAAAGTAAAATAAACTTGCACTTTATCGATAATTTAACTAATATTGTAAGTAAACTAAAATAGTAAATAGTGGATAAACCCCTTTTAAAATGCGCCGTTGTCGATGATTCTACTTTACAGCGTCTTTCTATAGTTAAATTAATAGAAAATCACCCATCACTAAAACTTGTAGCAGAATATAATAATGCTATTGAGGCTAAAATGGGTATAGCAACTACTGAAATTCATTTGATTTTTTTAGACATTGAGATGCCAATTCTTTCTGGATTTGATCTTCTTGATGATCTTACGGTAAAGCCACAAATTATTTTTGTAACAGGTAAAACAAAATATGCCTTTAAAGCTTTTGATTATGATGCTGTAGATTATTTAAGAAAACCAATCTCTAAAGATCGTTTTTTAAACGCTGTGCATAAAGCCCTCATAAACCATAAGCTTAAAAATGATGATGGTTTTGATGATGAAGATTTTATTTTTGTAAAAAGTAATCTTAAAAAACGAAAAGTCTTTCTTAACGAACTCAAATATATTGAAGCTTTAGGCGACTATGTTAAACTTGTTACAGAACATGACTCACTAGTCGTACTATCTACCATGAAAGCATTTGAAGCATTACTACCCTCTGAACGCTTTTTACGTATACATAAATCATATATTGTGAATCTAGATAAAGTAGAACGCTACAATAGTAAAATAGTCGAACTTAATCAGGAGCAACTTCCTTTGAGTAGAAATCGAAAAGCTGATCTTGTAACAGCTCTTGCTTCTTCAAAAGATAAGTAAAGAGTCATTTAAGTCAACACTCATTATTTTAAATTTATTGTTTTAGAAGCAAGCTTTTTAGTTTACTAAAAACCTCGCTCTACAATTACACCGTTTAGTTTTAACATGTACTTATACTGTCATTAATAATTATCTACATCTATTGTAATTCGCACTGATGCAAACGCTTTAATACCATTAAAACTTTGTTGCACGAGATTAATCATTTCTTTAGTTTTTACTAGCGATTGCTCTTTTGGAATTTTAACCAAAATATTTGTGATATAGTTATTTCTAATACGGGAAACTGGAGGTGGTTCTGGTCCAAGAACATTATCTTTTAACTGCATTCGTAATGCTGCTCCATACCAGGCTGCAGCTTTATCTAACTTATCAAAGTTTTTATCACGACAAGTAATTTTGATCATCCTATAATAAGGAGGGTATTTAAACTGATAACGCTCTTCTGTCTGCTCTTTATACATCGAGGTGTAATCGTGCTGACTTACTTGCTGCAATATTTTATGTAACGGGTTATAGCTCTGTATAAGCACCTTCCCTCTTTTTTCTGTTCTTCCTGCCCTACCAGATACCTGCTGTAACAATTGAAAACTGCGCTCATGAGCCCTAAAATCTGGAAAATTCAATAAATTATCTGCATTTAATACTCCTACAAGTCGCACATTTCTAAAATCTAAGCCTTTAGCGACCATTTGTGTACCTATTAAAATATCAATCTCTTGATTTTCTAATCGATCTATAAGCTTTGCATACGCATGTTTTCCACGCGTTGTATCTTGGTCCATACGCGCAACAGTATATCCTGAAAAAAGCGCATTTACTTCTGTTTCTATCTGTTCTGTTCCAAAACCCTTATCATCTAGTGTTTCACTACCACAAGCTACACAAGATTTTGGCATGGTTATGTGATAGCCACAATAATGACAACGTAACTCATTTTTATATTGATGAAATGTTAAACTCACATCACAATTAGGGCATTGTGGTGAGGTTCCGCAGGTTGTACACTCTATAACCGGAGAAAAACCACGCCTATTTTGAAAAAGAATAACCTGCTCCCCTCTTTCTAGAACCGTTTTCATTTCTTCAATTAAACGATCACTAAAATGACCTGTCATCTTCTTTTTACGATACTTGTCTTTTATATCCACCAGTTCGATCTCTGGCATTAAAACATTATTAAAACGTTTTGACAATGTAACAATACCATATTTTTTAGCCTTCACATTAAAAAACGTTTCTAATGAAGGCGTTGCAGAGCCTAAAATAGTTTTCGCCTTATGCATTGAAGCTAAAACTATAGCACTATCGCGGCCGTGATATCTAGGCGCTGGACTATATTGTTTAAAAGACGGTTCGTGCTCTTCATCAACTATAATTAGTCCTAAATTTGAAAAAGGTAAAAAAACTGACGATCTAGCACCTAAAATTATTTGCGCTTTAGGCTTACTTTCTTTTACATTATTCCATACTTCTACACGCTCATTGAGCGTGTATTTTGAATGATACACAGATACTTTTTCTCCAAAATAATGCTGTAATCTTGATATTAACTGTGTTGTCAAGGCAATCTCCGGAAGCATATATAAGACCTGCCTACCTTCTTTTATGGTCTGTTCTATTAACTTTACATATACCTCTGTTTTACCGCTAGAGGTTACACCATGCAACAATACAATGTCGTGTTCCTTAAACGATACTTGCAACTCATTTAACGCAATTTCTTGCGCATCAGATAGTGTTTTTGTTGCTTCAGTAGCTGTACCATCATACTCTACTCTATCTTTTTGAATAAAGTATTCTTCTAAAATTTCTTTTTTAATTAATGCCTTTATCACCGAAGCGGTTGTCTCACTTTTTTTCTGTAAACTTACCGTATCTACTGGTTTAGGATTTTGCCCCGTGAGCATAAACAAGGTCATCAAAACAGCTTTTTGCTTTGGTGCTCGATCTAAAGTCTCTAAAAGTGCTTTTAATGAAGCTTCCGATTTATAGTCCTCTTTAAGTTTGACATATCGACGTAATTTAGGAGAGTATTTTTCAGTCAACTCTTCTTCTACCGCAATAATTTCTTTGTCTAGTAATTGCTGCATCACTTTTACTACATTACTTCTATTAAGTATAGAACGTAAGTCATTAATATGCAATACAGGCTGCGTTTGTAAGGCTTCAAAAATTAAAAACTGTTCGTCTGTTAAGCTCGACTCTATTTGCTGGAGTTCTTCTACAGATTTGTTAGCAAGGTTTAGCGTGATTTTAGTTTCGCTCTCCAATAAAAAAGCACTCGGTAAAGCAGCTTTTACAACTTCGCCCAAGGTACACATATAATAAGATGCTAACCATTGCCAGTGCTTAATCTGTTTTTGAGTTATAACAGCTTCTTCATCTAAAATATGATCTATAGACTTTGTTTCATATCCTTGAGGAGCCTGATCGTGTATTTGATATACAATTGCTGTATACACTTTAGACTTACCAAAAGGTACCGCCACCCTAAAACCCTGCTTTAAAAACGCTGCTTCGTCTTTATTTACTGAGTATGTAAAGGTTTGCTTTAACGGAATAGGTAATATGACGTCTATAAAATACAAATGAATTGTTTAGTTTGAAATTATCCAGTTTTATTGGATTGTGAAATTAATCAAGCACCATCACATTGAAAAGCACAACGTGTTTATTTTATGAACATTTCAACCATAAAAAAACGACAACCAATAGTAATTGATTGCCGCTTTGAAATTTTAGAGGTAAACCTTACAGTTCAACTACTCTATTCCAATATTGTGTTCTTCCAATAATAGCAAAACCTATATAGCCTCGTATTTTTAAAACATCATCATCTTCTAGCTCAATATAACATTTATAATCTTTACCATTCTCTGGGTCTATAATCTTACCTCCTTCATAGACGTCACCTTTTTTCTTTAAACCTCGTATGAGTTCAAAACCAATAAGTAGTTGATCTTTATCTTCACCAGTACACTCTGTACAACGAGCTTCCTGTATGTTTTTATTCATGATTTTTAAAATCTTACCATACACTTTACCCTCACGTTCATAGATTTCTATAATCGATTTTGCTTCTCCAGAATTGTCATCAATAGTTTTCCATTTTCCGAAGACATCTTGTGCCGTGCTTGTAAAACTTACGAATAAGACTATTATAATCGTTAAATATTGTTTCATATTATTTACCTAACAATCCTTTTTTAAGCTTACTGTCTGCTGGGTCATCACCTAACCAAATACCAAATAAAGCCTCTTTAAAAGTGGCATTATTTATTACACCTAGTTCTTTGTCATTTTTGTAAACTACAACCCCTTTTCCTTTTTGGTTTGTAATATCAAACACATCATTTTCTACAATTTCTTCACTAAAGAAGGATACAAAAGTTTTAATCTGACTTGCTATTGGGGCTGTATTACCATCTGTAGCGGCATCAAAACCATCTGCTACAGCACCACTCATCGCTTCACTATCCACAAAACCAGAAGTTATCACTAAGCGAATTGACATAGTATCGTCTGATGAGATAATCGCTTTAGCATCTGAAGATTTTACAGGTAAATATAAGCCTCCAGAATACAGTTTAAGTACCATCGCTTTTTTACGAATACCTGTCCCATTAAGTATTAACTCTTGCGAATTAAAATTCATTGTATTAGGAAGTGTTACCTCACCTACCTGTGTTTGAGCAACAGCCATATTAACCGACACTATTGCTACTAAAAGAAAAATTACTTTTTTCATTTTTTTTATATTTTTAATTACTGTTCGTTTTTGTGCGCTTTCTTTTTACATCAAGTTTAAAAAGCGTGATGTTTAATTCAAACCCTAATAAAAGTAGGTTTGCATTTATCCAAATATATAACATCATTATCAACAATGCCCCTAAAGAACCGTATAATTCGTTATAATTTGAAAAGTTATTAATATAGATACCGAATAGATAAGTGGTCACAATAAAAAGCAAGGTGGTTATTAATGCTCCAAGTGAAAAAAATCTAATTTTTCTACTTTCTCGTGTCCCAAAATAATACAAAGTTGCTACTGCCACATACACCATTACAACAAAGACCGATACTTGTAATAAAGAGATCCAAAAAAAATCGTTCTCTATATACGCCCGACCTGCCAAGTCATTTATCAAAAATTCTCCATATACAATGACTCCTACTGTAATAATCAACAACAATGCCAAGAGCAAAGAGACTGCAAAAGCATAAGCATATTGTTTAAAAAAGCCCCTATTTAATGTTACGTAATAAGATTCTTCAAAAGCACTGAAAGCTGCGTTTACACCATTTGCGGCTAAAAACAAAGACAGTATAATCACAAAAGAGAGTAAGCCACCCCTAGGGTTTACAGCAATATCTGCAATCACAGGATAAAACAAATCGGCCGTTTGTGCAGGTAATGCTTCTTCTATAAAAATTAAAAAGCGGGTTTGAAAACCTTCAATTTTTATATATGGAAGTAAGTTTAAAATGAATAACAAAAATGGAAAAAGTGCTACAAAAAAACTATAAGCAATAGAACTCGCTCGAGGCGAAAATGAGCCTTTTATAATTCCTGTGCCATATATATCAACTAATCGATATAAAGTTAATCCATGTAAGCCAGGAAGTTTTACTTTCCTACTCCATTTTACAATGTGTTTTACTACAGGAATATTAGTATTATATTCTTCTTGAATTTCGCTCACTAGACTGCTTTAAGACTTAAATCCATATTATAAACAGAATGCGTTAATGCACCACTTGATATAAAGTCTACACCACATTCTGCATAGTGTCTTGCTGTTTCTAAGGTAATCCCTCCACTACTCTCTGTAAGGCACTGATTTCCTATTAAAGCTACTGCTTTTCGAGTATCTTCATAATTAAAATTATCAATCAAAATTCTGTACACCCCTTTAACTGAAAGTATCTCTTTAATTTCTTCAAGATTACGAGCTTCTACAATAATCTTTAAATCCAAATGTTTATCGTCTAAATATTTAACCGTAGTTTCAATAGCTTTAGTAATGCCTCCACAAAAATCAATATGATTATCTTTTAGCATAACCATATCGTAAAGCGCAAAACGATGATTCTCTCCTCCTCCTATTTTTACAGCCCATTTTTCTAAAGCTCTAATTCCCGGTGTGGTTTTTCTGGTATCTAGTATTTTTGTTTTTGTACCTTCTAGAAGCTTTACATAAGCATTCGTTTTTGTAGCAATCGCGCTCATACGCTGCATAGCATTAAGCACTAATCGTTCAGCTTTTAAGATAGACTGTGAGTTTCCTTCTACATAAAAAGCAATATCACCATATTTTACAGGTGTACCATCTTCTATTTTCACTTCAATTTTCAATCCCGGATCAACATAATCAAACACTTGTTTTGCAAACTCAACACCCGCAATAATACCATCATCTTTCACTAGCAATTTTGCCTTTCCTTGTGCATCTTCTGGAATACAAGCCAGCGAGCTGTGATCTCCATCACCTATATCTTCACGTATCGCATTTGCAATTGTAATGTGTATTTCCTTGTTAAATTGTTTTTCTGAAATCATCTATTCCTAATTTAAAGACTCAAAAATATAGTATTTTTGAGGACTGAAAGCAACTCAATGTATAAAAATCTCATAATTATCATACTCTCGCTTCTTTTTTCTTCGGAAATTGTAAAGGCGCAAGAGCTAATATATCTTGATGAAAATAACATTCAAATTCCTAAAGACGTGTTTGATGTATTAAGCAATAATAGATTCAAGACAGTTCTAACTTACAACACTGAAAATCAAACCATAAAAAAAATGGTTCCCTATCTTAAATTTGGCAAGTTAAGTTCAGAAAAATTAGCACAAGTAAAGTCTATTTTAAATCATGATTCAATCACTTATTTTGATAATAATAGAGCTGCCCTAATCATTTATAGACAAAAATCTAAGAGTGTTAAACCAATAGATTCTAGCGACAAAAAACAATATAAAACCAATAACAAAAAGATAAAGTCACTAATTAAATTTGATAAAAACTCTTACGTTTTTACGAACGAAAATTTGATTAAAAAAAAATACGCTAACCGCATAAGTAAATATGCAGATAAATCTGTGAAATGTAAAGAGCGTCTAGCAACAGAACTCCCTTTAGATTTTGCTATGTTTAATAAAAATAGTGGCGGCGAACACTATTTTTATCCAAAAGGGTTTTGGCAAAAGGACCATACAGGTATAATTGAAAAAGAGTTTTTTAAATATTTAAGGCATTATTATGCTGTTCTTATTAAGCCAAATGGAGAATTTGTATTATTAAATAGGCCCATAAATAAAGATATTTTCAACACACTAGTTACTTCTACTACTTGGCATGCCTTAAAAAAAGATTGGGATGAAGCATTGTTAAATGATGAAGAGGTGGGAATTTATAGAAACATTATTATTAACAGATATCCTGAAGAATGTTCTTGATACTACTTTTTAAAACTAAAAAACAATACATTCAAGAAAATTAAACAATGAAAATCACTTTACTAGCCATTGGCAAAACAGACGATAAAAAGCTTATAGAACTCACTGAAGTCTACATCAAGCGTCTCAAACATTACGTAGGCTTCTCTTTTGAAATCATCCCTGATATCAAAAAAGCAAAAAACTTATCTGAAGCACAACAAAAACAGCTAGAAGGAGAAGAAATTTTAAAACGTACACAAACATCTGATGCTCTTATTCTGCTCGATGAAAAAGGTAAAACATACACCTCTGTAAAATTTAGCCAATACTTACAAAAACACATGAACAGTGGCCTTAAAAATCTCATTTTTGTAATTGGCGGCCCTTATGGTTTTAGTGAAGAAATCTACACAAGAGCAAACGGAAAAGTATCATTGTCTTCTATGACTTTCAGCCACCAAATGGTTCGTCTATTTGTAGTAGAGCAAATTTATCGAGGGTTTACAATATTAAAAAATGAACCCTATCATCACCGATAGAATTCATAACTGAAATCGAAAATGGAAATCTGAGTATTTTCTTTCAAGTGTTTTACTGTGCGTGGCATAAATAAGGAATTCTAGAGATTGTTATTTATCATAGAGAACACCTAAATCCTACCAAGTTCCCATCATCCAACAATCTGTAAAATCTGCCACCATATGTAGCAATAAACCTAAAGAAAAAAGTCGTAAGGGTTTAATAAAAGCACAGATAAAATACACCCCAATTGCCCAGTAAGTATGTAAAAAGTGAAACCCAACACTACATCGACCGGGATCAAAAATAGGATCTGCAAGAAGATGATCAATATCTACCACCATCATCGCAATCATTATTAAAAAAGCTTTTTTCCATTGTGACCTATAAAAAAGTATGGCCACCAATAATGGTAACGAAAAATGAAGTCCGTAATGAATAATAGATTGCCACATTATTGTAGTTTAAATAAGCGTCGCAACCAAGCGAGTTTAGTTTTTGAATACGGCGAAAATTTAATAGGCAATTCTAGCCAAGTAGGTTTATCCAATATGCTTTTATAATGTGTAAAGCAATCAAAACCTGCTTTACCGTGATAAGTCCCTATCCCACTTGTACCAACACCTCCAAAAGGTAAATGCGGATTACTAATATGCATGACTGCCTCATTTACAGCACCACCACCAAAAGACAATTCATTTAAAACACGAGATTTTGTTTTTGAATTAGACGTAAAAACATACAATGACAATGGCTTCGGAAATTTTCTAACATTAGTAAACACCTCATCTATTTCATAATAACTAATTACGGGAAGTATTGGGCCAAAAATCTCTTCCTTCATCGTAGGATGATCCCAAGAAATATTTGTTAAAACAGTAGGCGCTATATACCTATCTTTTTTGTTGTTTTGACCGCCAATATATGTTTTTGAAGCATCTAACATTTTGAAAAGACGGTCAAAATTTTTATCGTTAATAATCTGCACATAATTACCATTCTCAAAAGCATATTTGGCTTTTTCTATTTCGGCAACTGCATATTTTAAAAACGTTTCTTGTTTACTTTTATGTATTAATATATAGTCTGGTGCAATACAGGTTTGACCTGCATTTAAAAATTTTGCCCAGATTAAACGTTTTGCTGCCATTTTAAGATTAGCATCTTTAGTTATAATGGCAGGACTTTTACCTCCTAACTCAAGGGTTACAGGTATTAACTTTTCTGCTGCAGCTTTATATACTATTTTACCAACAGTAGTACTTCCTGTAAAGAAAATCTTGTCAAAATCTTGATTAAGCAGCGCTGTAGTCTCTGCTACACCCCCTTCAATTACTTTTAGTACTCTTGGGTCAAAAGCTTTATTGATTAATGTTGCCATGACTCTTGCCGTATTACTAGGCATTTCGCTAGGCTTTATGATTACAGTATTGCCAGCAGCAATTGCCGCAACAGCTGGAGCCAGTGATAATTGGTAAGGATAATTCCAGGCACCTATTACCAAACATGTTCCTAAAGGTTCTGGAATAATGTAACTTTTTGCTGGAAAATTAGCAATATTGGTTTGAACATCTTGTACTCTTGTCCATTGATCAATATTGCGAATTGCTTCTTTAATATCGTGCTGTACAAAGGCCAACTCAGTTACATAATTCTCAAAAGCAGATTTTTTAAAATCGTCGTGTATCGCTTTATGAAGAGCCGCTTCATTGTCATCTAAAAGCTTAGCGAGTTTTTTAAGTTGTTTAATCCTGAAAGAAACATCTTTAGTAGCCTGCGTTATAAAAAATGCTTTTTGAGCTTCGATGTAGTTTGTCATATTTAATACTTAAAAAATACGTATTGCTATTAAAAATTTAGTTTGAAATTCATATTAGTTATGTCCCGAATCACATAATCCAAGAATAAAAAATGATGTGAGTCTGGTCGTATTTGTAGACAATGAAAAGAATAATATGCCCATCTAATATGTATTAAAACAGATTACTCTCGATCTCTATTTAACACTTTATACTCCTCGTAACATTCACTTATAGCGTCAAGGATCTGTAAGTCATTTGCAGAACGTATAAAATCTTCACTATAACTACAGTTGTTTAAAATTTCATCGACATCCACACGCTCTAACTGTAAGACAGCCATAAGAGTTTCGCGATCAAATTTACTCTGAAGTAGATTTCTAATATTATCATCTTCCTTCATTTGGCGAAGTTTACGCATCTGTTTGGGACGTTTCCCAAAAACATTATATAAAAAATCTGCGGGATTAAAGATGGCACCTAAAACTTTAGATATTGCTCCAGGTTGTTGCTGCCCACCTTCATAACCAGAACCAATTCCAGATATGCGGTAGCGATAATTATCGTATACAGGAATTATTTTTGCATCTACCTCAACATACCCTGTAAGATTTACAGGACGTACTACCACTTCTTCAAGCGCAATACCTAGCTCTGTCATTTTTACTTTTATGTCTCCAAATTTTAGCCAGTCATTTGTAACTCGAACTCTAATAGATTTGAAACCTAAATAACTAAAATAAAGTGTGTCGTTTACTTTAGCTTGTATCTTAAAAACACCTTTTTGACTTGTGGTAGTTCCTTTAACCTCATTAAGATTTACAACGTTTACATTCTCTAATGGTGCATCATCATCATCATTAAGAACAGTACCCTCAATAATTAAGTCATCTTGAGCAAAGGTCATAGATGTGACTAAAAACAAACAAAAAAGAAGGGCAAATTTTTTCATAGAGTAATACAAATGTACATATATAGACGACAAAAATGCAGCAAAATTTCAATGTGAAATCACATTTTATCAAGAGCTAAATATAACAATAAAATCCGTGCCAAAATATTGACACGGATTTACAATTGATATTTTTAATATTTCCGAAGAAAAAAATTAATCTCTTCTTCTACGACCTCCGGTTCCTCCACCTTCTGGTTTAGATTTTCCTCTACGTTTACCGCTAAATCTAGATTTACCTTCAGAGCTACCGCCAAATCTTCCTCGTTTAGAAGAATCACTAGACCCTCCATCACTGCTTCTCTTTCCTTTGTAGCCGCCACTGCTTCTTCCACCACGATCATCATCACGACGTCTTCCGCCTTTGTAGCCTCCGCCACCACTGCGACCTCTACCTCCAGATCTTCCTCCGCGTCCGCGTCCGCCACCTTTGCGACCTCCGCCTCCACCAGAAGACTCTTCAACATTTACTTTACGACCTTCAATTTCAAAATCTGCAAATACACTTGTTACAAGATCTTTGTGTTTTTCATCTACATTAAAAAATGAAAACGAATCTTTAACATCTACCTTATAAACATCATCTTTCCCTAAATTAAGAACTTCTTTAAGTAAGTCTTTTAGAGACATCCAGTTAAAGTCATCTTTCTCACCTACATTTAAGAAGAAACGAGTACTACCCGTATCATCTCTGTAGTCTTTTTCGTGACCTGGCTTAACATTAATATCTTTTGCTTTATTATAGTAGTTATAAAAACGTGTAAATTCTACAGAAAAGAATTTCTTGATTAATTCTTCTTTGCTGAAATCTTCTAACGACTCATTAATAGCAGGTAAATATGCTTCGATATCATCGTTGATCTCTGTGTCTTTAATGTTATTTGCAAGGTGCATTAACTGCTTTTCGCAAATTTCCATTCCAGAAGGAACTTCTTTTACTTCAAATTTCTTTTGTATTTTTTTCTCAATACTTCTAATCTTGCGAACTTCACTTTTAGAAACAATTACAATAGAAATACCTTGATTACCAGCACGACCAGTACGACCACTACGGTGCGTATATGTCTCTACCTCATCAGGTAATTGATAATTGATAACGTGTGTAATATTATCTACATCAATTCCACGAGCAGCTACATCTGTTGCAACCATCATTTGAATTTGACGACTACGGAACTGCTTCATCACAATGTCACGTTGATTTTGACTTAAATCTCCATGTATTGCTCCTGCGCTATATCCATCTTGTATTAATTGCTCTGCTACTTTTTGTGTATCGCGCTTCGTTCTACAGAACACTACAGAAAAGATTTCTGGATTTGCATCTGCAAGACGCTTTAAAGCTTGGTAACGATCACGCGCGTTTACTAAATAGTATTCGTGTGTAACGTTTTCTGAACCTGTATTTTTAGAACCAACCGTAATTTCTTGTGGTTGATACATAAATTCTTTAGCGATACTCGCCACCTCTCTTGGCATTGTTGCACTAAACAACCAAGTACTTTTTTCTTGTGGTGAGTGAGATAAAATTTCTGTGATATCTTCATGGAAGCCCATGTTTAACATCTCATCTGCTTCATCTAGCACACAATATTCTATTTTAGAAATATCAATCATTCTACGGCTAATCATATCTTTCATACGACCAGGAGTAGCAACAATTATTTGTGCTCCTTTTTTAATTTGGCGTGCTTGATCAGAGATGCTTGCTCCACCATAAATTGCAACTACGTTAAGCCCTTTCATGTGCTTACCGTAACTTTTCATTTCATTGGTAATCTGCATACACAATTCACGTGTAGGCGATAGTATCAAACCTTGAGTTGTGCGGCTTGCTACGTCTATTTTTTGCAGCATTGGAAAACCAAATGCGGCTGTTTTACCAGTTCCTGTTTGCGCTAAGGCAACAAGATCTGTATCTTCTTCTAAAAGGATTGGTATTGCTTGTTCTTGTACTTCAGATGGGGTTTCAAAACCCATGTCTGTGATGGCCTGTAGTAATTCATCGTTGAGGCCCAACGCTTTAAATGCTGACATTTTTTTAGTCTTTATTTTATTCCAATAATAAATTATAATAAACCTTAAAATTCGTTTCTAATGCACCCATATTTCAAAATAAAATAAAACCGTAGCTAATGCTATGCTTTAATTTTCTTTTTCATTTGGTCACATTATAATTCAAATTTTTTAAGTTCCATTTCAAATTATAATTGGAATGGTTATTTGTGTGCTGTGGGAAGCGATCGACAAATAACCTACGACTTCACTTTTAGCACTACCTCTCCCTGAGGATTTTGTATTTACGTAACATTTCTGCTAACGCGGTGCAAAAGTACTCTTTTTCTTGGATATAACTAGTTATTAACATTTTATTATTACTTCAGAAGTATTTAGGGTTAATAAAAACACCTAAACATTACATTTTTAAAATAAAATCACTAAAAACATGACACCTCTAAGCATTTAAAAATTCTATCAACTGTCGCATTGCTCTTCCTCTATGCCCTATTTTACTTTTCTCTTCCATGGTCATTTCTGCAAAAGTAACATCAGCTTCATTAGGGAGAAAAATAGGATCGTAACCAAAACCTTCACTCCCACTTCGCTCTTCTGTAATACGACCTTCACACAAACCAATAAATAGTTCTTCTTTACCATCTATATCTAATGCAATAGCAGTTTTAAAACGTGCAGAGCGATCTTCTTTACCCTCTAGATTAGTGAGCAATTTATCCATATTGGTATCTGCAGTAGCATTTTTACCAGAATAACGGGCGCTATATACACCTGGCTCATTATTAAGACTAGCAACTTCCAGCCCTGTATCATCGCCAAAACAATTTAAATTATAATGTTTTCTTACGTGGGCTACTTTTAATTTTGCGTTCCCTTCTATCGTTTCTTCGGTTTCTGGAATATCTTCATTACAGTCTATATCTGTTAAGCTTAATAATTCTATACTTGAAGGTAGCAAAGCTTTTACTTCTTTAAATTTGTTTTGATTGTGGGTAGCAAAGACGAGTTTCATTAAATTAGTATTGAGTGGTTAGTGGTGAGTGATTAGTAGTGAGTGGTTAGTGGTGAGTGGTGAGTAGTGAGTAGTGAGTAGTGAGTATTGAGTTTTTAGTATGATTTTTCTTTTTTGAGTGAACCATCTGGATTGTATATTTTCCAAACTCCCGTTTTTTTATAATTAAAACAAGCCCCTTCTTTCTTTAGGTAATACCTACAAAACTTTACAGAAAACGAATAAAACTTAGCATATGTTGTTATATCAAAGTTTGTATCATCAAAAAATTCTTCAGCAGTTTTTACAGAAGTATCAAGTTTTTGAGTCAAGTTCTCTTGAAGTATCTGACCATCTTCATCATAATAGATATCTGAAAGTTGAATACCCAAATCATCAAAAATTGTTTTTCTAGACAAAGCTCCAGACTTAAAATAACTCAAGTTTTCACCAACAAGAGAAGTGTATAAATAATCTTCCGTTTCAAAGACATACTCTTTACCCGCTTCTCGTAGCTGACCGTTCTTGTACTTTTTAATAACCTTGGAAGAATCTACAGGACTTATAGTCTTCATAAACCCCAAATACCTTGGTGATTGCTGTGATAACACAGCAAAAGGAATACATAAAAAGATGACTAACTTCATAAGGTTTTTACACTTTCTACTTAACTTTTACATTTTGAATTTTACTTTTTACATTTAACCTTTCAAGGCTCTATTTTCATTAAAGCGATCAACTATTTTCTTATGTGATTTAATCGTATTTTTTGCCCATTGCAGCTCTAATTCTTGTTTTTCTTCTTCGGAAATGCGCCAGTCAATATCACTTAATTTTAGCTTAGTCACTAAGTGCTGCATAATAATAGCAGCAGAAACAGAAATATTTAAACTTTCGGTAAAACCATACATCGGCACTTTTATTAACGCATCTGCTTGCTCTAAAACACCTTCTGTTAATCCGTCTTTTTCAGTTCCGAAGAAAATGGCACTCTTCTTTGTGTAATCAAAATCATGCAAATAACTTGCATCTGCGTGTGGTGAGGTAGCAACAATCTGATATCCTTTATCTTTAAGTGTAGAAACACAGTCTTCAAGATTAGAATGTCTATGCAACGTTACCCATTTTTGAGCCCCCATTGCAATCTCTTTGTCTACACGTTTTCCAAACTTCTCCTCTACAAGATGTAAGTCTTGAATCCCAAAAGCATCACAAGAACGCATTACGGCACTTGTGTTATGAATTTGATACACATCTTCTGTAACGACCGTAAAATGCTTGGTGCGTTCACTAAGTATTTTCTCAAAACGTTCCATACGTTCTTCGGTTAAAAAACCTTTTAAATATTCTAATAGTTCTATATCCAAAATATACTGTAATTTTAGTTGTAAAATAAGCAAACAGGAAGCAAACGGACAAGGTTTGTGTGCTTTTTTATTAATGAGACTTTTGTTTTCAGGAAAAACAGAAAATGAAGAGTGGAGTAAGGTATTTGGAATATGGAGAATAGAGTATGGAATATAGACTAGCTACTTTATTTTAATAATCAGCAATGTCACCCTGAGCTTGTCGATTGGAAAATAGAATATGGAGAATAGAGTATGGAATATAGACGATTTGCTTTACTCAAATAATCAGCATGTCACCCTGAGCTTGTCGAAGGGCAATGCTTAACTGATTAAAATTACTTGCTGTTTGTTGTGCTTCGACAGGCTCAGCATGACTGTGAAGAATAAATAAATTACAGCTCTTATTTTTTGGAAAATAGAATATGGAGTATGGAATATAGAGTATAGACAAGTTACTTTATCTTAATTAATGATACAGTCACCCTGAGCTTGTCGAAGGGTAATACTTAACGGATTAAAATTACTTGCTATTTGTTGTGCTTCGACAGGCTCAGCATGACTGTGAAGAATAAATAAATTATAGCTCTTCATTTTTGGAAAATAGAATATGGAGTATGGAATATAGAGTATAGACAAGTTACTTTATCTTAATTAATGATACAGTCACCCTGAGCTTGTCGAAGGGCAATACTTAACGGATTAAAATTACTTGCTGTTTGTTGTGCTTCGACAGGCTCAACATGACTGTGAAGAATAAGAAAATTACAGCTCTTAATTTTTGGAAAATAGAATATGGAGTATGGAATATAGATTAGCTACTTTATTTTAATAATCAGCAATGTTACCTTTATCACTATTTTTACTCACAGAATAAAACACAATACTAACGGTTTAGAGCCAACGATTAAAATCAAAACAAAAATGAACATCACAATATTAACAGGCGCTGGTATCTCTGCAGAAAGCGGCATTAAAACTTTTAGAGATGCTAATGGCTTATGGGAAGGTCACGACGTGATGGAGGTTGCCACTCCAGAAGGTTTTGCTAAAAACCCAGCATTAGTTTTAGATTTTTATAACCAGCGCCGTAGGCAGTTACTAGAAGTAAAACCGAATGCTGCACACTTAGCCCTAGCTCAATTGCAAGAACAACACAATGTGTATGTGATTACTCAAAACGTAGATGATCTTCACGAACGGGCAGGAAGTAAAAATGTACTACACCTTCACGGCGAACTCCTTAAAATACGTAGCTCCGGAAACAGTAAAGACATTAAATATTGGGACAAAGACATACAAGTGGGCGACTTATGTGAAAAAGGACATCAATGGCGTCCGCATATTGTTTGGTTTGGCGAAGAAGTTCCTGCACTAGACAAGGCAATCTCTATTGTAGAAAAAGCTGATGTCGTTATTATTGTAGGTACCTCTATGCAAGTATATCCTGCAGCTGGATTAATGCAATACGCTCCCCAACATGCTTCTCTTTATTTTGTAGATCCTAAGCCCTCTTTGTCTTCTAATAGCAAACTAACCGTAGTAGCAGAAAAAGCAAGTACAGGAGTTTTGAAGGTGGTTGAAATGATTAACAACTAATGCTCTCTGCTACATGATTGTCTTCGACTGCGCTCAGACTGACAAAGGGCTTCGGGTTTAGTTGAATTATAAACTTTTAAATTTTGTCATATTGAGCGCAGTCGAAATGCATAGTGAAGCCTAAATTGTTAAAGGAAAGAAACTCTCCACAATTTTAAAATAGCGAAGAATATTGTCTTCGACTGCGCTCAGACTGACAAGATGCTTTGGCTTTAGTTGAAATACAAACTTTTAACTTTTGTCACATTGAGCGCAGTCGAAATGCATAGTGAAGCCTAAATTGTTAAAGGAAAGAAACTCTCCACAATTTTAAAATAGCGAAGAAAATTGTCTTCGACTGCGCTCAGACTGACAAGGGCTGCTGCTTTACTTGAATAACAAACTTTTAAATTTTGTCACATTGAGCGCAGTCGAAATGCGTATAGAAGCCCAAATTGTTAAAGGAAAGGAATTCTCCACAATTTTAAAATAGCAAATAAAATTGTCTTCGACTGCGCTCAGACTGACAAGGGCTGCTGCTTTACTTGAATAACAAACTTTTAAATTTTGTCACATTGAGCGCAGTCGAAATGCATAGTGAAGCCCAAATTGTTAAAGGAAAGTAATTCTCCACTATTTTAAAATAGCGAATAAAATTGTCTTCGACTGCGCTCAGACTGACAAGGGGCTGCTGCTTTAGTTGAAATAAAAAAAATAATTTTTGTCACATTGAGCGCAGTCGAAATGCATAGTGAAGCCCAAATTGTTAAAGGAAAGAAACTCTCCACAATTTTAAAATAGCGAAGAATATTGTCTTCGACTGCGCTCAGACTGACAAGAGGCTGCTGTTTTAGTTAAAATACAAAATGAGAAATTCATTTATGAATTTAATACGTATTACTCAATACTAACCACTCAATACTAACTACTCAATACTAAAAACTCACTACTCACTACTAACCACTCACAACTTTCTCCTTATCTTTATAACATGTCCACCCTCCTAGCCCAAATAAACTACGCAAAAGCCTACCGAGCAAACAGGCTTGCTGCTGCACATTGGGTAATAGAACATCCCGAGACCATTCCAGAACTAATTGATTATGTGTATTTAGAAACTCAAGAGGAAATAACTCATAAGGCGGCTTGGGTACTCGAGTTTGTGGTAATTGAAAACCCTAGCCTACTCCATAATCATTTAGACCTATTTTTTGAACGCATCACGTTTCCGAAGAAAGAACAAACGGTACGACCGCTTGCTAATATTGCTGAGAAATTATGCCTAGCGTATTACAAAACCTCTAAAAAATACAGCAAACCACCATTAACCGCAGCCCATAAAGAAATACTTACCGAGGCCTGTTTTGACTGGATTATAGAAGACAAAAAAGTAGCTTGTACCGCACGCGCTATGACCTGTTTGTATTTAATAGGCACAGAAATAGACTGGATTCACCCAGAACTAAAAGTGATTTTAGAGCAGAAATTACCTTCTGGAACCGCAGGCTATAAAAACAGAGCCGAAAAAATAATTGAGAAGATTGGAGAAAAGCAATGAGTCGTGAGTCGTGAGTCTTGAGCAAAAATAACCACATAGAACTATTTTATTTTCTATTCTCTAATGCCAAATCTCTAATTCCTATTCCCTATTCCCCAAAAAGCCAAAGACTAAAATTTTCTATAACACAGAATGTTAAATGCCGTGACATTACCCATTAGAATTCTACCTTTGCAAAATGCAACACTACGCTCAAGAAAAACAGCCCAAAACTAAAAACAAAGAAAATAAAGTAACCATGCTTTCGGCATTTAAGACCATTATCTGGCCACGTCGAAATATTGTTTTTGTGGGGTTAATACTCATTATTATTGGAAGACTAGCAAGTTTAGTGCTTCCGTGGAAATCTAAAGCGCTTTTAGATACTGTAATCCCAAATAAAGATATGTCTGCCTTAACAGAGTTACTCATTTTTGTGGGTGTTGCCTTGTTAGTACAAGCGATTACTTCTTTCTTTTTAACCAAAGTATTAAGCGTTCAAGCACAATACCTTATTAGCGAACTACGTGCTAAAGTGCAGAAAAAAGTACTCTCATTGCCTATTAGCTTTTTTGATAATACAAAATCTGGCGCATTGGTTTCTAGAATTATGAGCGATGTAGAAGGAGTTCGTAATTTAATAGGAACAGGACTGGTTCAGCTTGTAGGTGGAACATTAACGGCGATTGTTTCTACTGTAATGCTAATTAGAATTAATCCGTGGATGACCCTATTTGTGTTTCTTCCTGTTATATTATTTGGTATTGTAGCGCTTAAGGCATTCAAATACATCCGTCCTATTTTTAGAGCGAGAGGAAAAATTAATGCCGAAGTAAAAGGAAGATTGACAGAAACCCTAGCTGGTGTTAGAGTAATAAAAGGTTTTAACGCAGAAGAACAAGAAAACAAAATCTTTGAAAAGGGTGTGGATCAGTTATTTCAGAATGTAAAAAAGAGCCTCATTGCCACTGCCCTCATGTCTAGTTCTTCTACATTTTTATTAGGACTTGCCTCTGTGGGGATTATGGGAATAGGTGGTTACTTTATGATAGAAGGCAGCATGACAACGGGTGAGTTTTTATCTTTTACTTTGTTTTTAGGTCTAATGATTGCGCCTATCGTACAAATGAGTAACATAGGGAGCCAACTTACAGAAGCCCTTGCTGGTCTTGACCGAACAGAAGAGCTAATGAATCTTGTACCCGAAGAAGAAATGAAAAACCGTACAGAGACTCTTGGCGACATTAAAGGGCATCTTGAGTTTAAAAACGTGTCTTTTGCTTACGAAGAAGACAAAAACGTACTACACAACATAAACCTTAACGTAGAGGCTGGTAAAGTGATTGCCCTTGTAGGAAGCTCTGGTTCTGGTAAATCTACTATGGCAGGCCTTGCCGCTACTTTTTTAACGCCTACTTCTGGAACTGTAAGTATTGACGGTGTAGATTTAAGCACTGTAAAACTGAGCAGCTACCGTAAAAACTTAGGCGTGGTGTTACAAGACGAGTTTTTATTTGAAGGAACCATACGCCAAAACATTATGTTTCCGCGTCCTAATGCTACGGAGGCAGAAGTACAAGCCGCAGTTACTGCAGGATATGTTAATGAGTTTACAGATCGTTTTGAAGATGGTTTAGACACACTAATTGGCGAACGTGGTGTAAAACTTTCTGGAGGTCAACGCCAGCGTATCTCTATTGCTCGCGCCATACTAGCCAACCCAAAAATTATAATTTTAGACGAGGCTACCTCTAACCTAGATACAGAAAGTGAAGCTTTAATTCAAAAATCGCTTAATAAATTAATTAAAGACAGAACCACAATTATTATCGCTCACCGTTTAAGTACCATTAAAAAAGCAGACCAAATTTTAGTAATAGAAAATGGTGAGATTGCAGAACGTGGTGATCACGATGCGTTAATTGCCACAGAAGGTAGATATCACGATTTATATACCTATCAGGCTAAGATTTAAGTCTTATTTTTATAAAATAGCCCAAACCGCTCCTATAATTTGAAAAAATTAAATGGGCGGTTTTTTCTTACACAACATACTGATTACAAAATAAATACACATATAAAAGCACTATAAAAAAATACTATAAAGCAATTTATTTTAAACCTCAGGCAACTCTAATTAAAAATGCTGCGTCTATTTAAAAAACAACGCATCATGAGAACATTAATTATTTTTTTAGCCCTAATTACAGGAATCAACCAATTAAGCGCACAACAATTAACAGCAACTGTAGTAGATGCAAAAACAGGAGATCCTATCCCTTTTGCAACAATAGTCACTGGAGAACATAACGGTCTTATTACAAATGAAGAAGGAAAATTTGCTATCACAACGCAGCAAATGACCCGCATTAAAGATTCTATTTTTATATCTTCTATGGGATATCAAAAAACAGCGTTATGGCAACCTGAAGGAGAGATAACCGTTTCTTTACTGCCAGAAACCTTTGAGCTAGGTCAAGTGTTTATTAATGCGAACCCACTAGAAGCAGAAGAGGTTATTGAAAAAGTAAAAGAAAACCTGAGCACTAACTATGCGATAAGCCCTTCTAAAAAGAAAATCTTTTTTAGACAGAGCAATATAGACCATATGACAAAAATGGATTTCGGTTTTAAAAAATCTAGTATCGATGAGCTTGACAAACCTTTCTTTGACAAGATTGCAGCGTCTATACCTAGAGAATCTGCCTATTTCACAGAAGCTGTAGGTGATTATTATGGCGACTATCGCAATAACAAACTACATATAGACAAGGCAGCAGAGTTACACGATAAAAGTAAAGATGTTTCTGTGGAGGGCATTTCAGAAAAACTAGAAAAAATCTTTAAAGAAAACGTAAAGCCAGATTCTTACTTTAAAATACGTTCTGGTCTTATTGGTACAAAAGTAGAGTTAGATTCTTTAATGAGCCAAAACCAAGAAGAAACAGCCCTTGTTAAAGAAGAAGTAGAACCTAAAGATGACGGTTTATTACCTTCACTTAAAGAACGTATTTCTGAACTACACGAACAGTTATTTTTTCACGAAGAAACAGACCTTGACTTTCTAGAAAAATCTAACCGTTACCGTTTTACACATGCAGATTACACTTTTATAGACGACACTGCCGTGTACATCATCAATTTTGAACCTAAAGGCAGAAAAGACTTTAAAGGCGTGCTCTATGTTAACACACAAGATTTTGCCATTGTGCGATTAGAGTTTGAAAATGTACGCCCCTTAAAAAAGTTTGGATTACTAGGCATTAACTATAGCCGTAATAAGTTTAAAGGAAAAATGCTTTTTGCTAAAGAAGCTGCTGGAGGATATGGCATTAAGTATCTAGAACTAGAAGACGGTTCTAAATTTGGACTAGACAGGCCTCTTAATGTGATTGAAAAAAACAAAAACGTAAAAGGGAGACGCAAGCAAAATGAGCTGGCATTGCATCTAGATATTGGGGCGAGTTCTAGTATGAAATATGAGATGGTGGTATTCTCTTCAGAAAATATAAGTGTAACGGCTTATGAGCAAGTTACAGAAAATACAGAAATTACCGCGAGCCAATTATCAAAATACGATCCAGCCTTCTGGAGTGACCACACTATTATGGAACCTAACGCAGCCATACTTGCTTTTGAAGCGGTACAATAAAGCGTAAATAGTACAGAGCAAGCAATTATACCACCGCTTGCACTTCTCCCCTATTTAAAAGACTGCTCAGATGATCTTAAAGATTATTTGAGCAGTCTTTTTTTTATAAATACGTATTGTTATACTTTAAAAGTAAAAAAAAGACAACAATACGGTTTACCGTAAGGATAAATAAAATCAAATTATAATTTTTACAATCTATAATTAATTAAAATTAACAAAATGAAAAAAACAATTCTCTTTTTAGTTACAATTACATTTCTAATCTCTTGTTCAGGACCATTAGACAAACAATACAATGAAGATACACTTGCAGAAGACGCAAAAGAAATTAAAGAAGCAGGTGATTTAAGTGATGAAGATGCGCAAATAATGGCTGGTTGGATTGTACGAGCTAAAATGACAGACGAAAAACTTGAAGGAAAAACATACAGCGAAATTTTAAACGAAGCCAAAGATTATAAAAAGGAACAAGAAGCTCTTGCTGAAAAAGCTAAGTTAGAAGAAGAAGAAAAAAGACAAAGATTAGGTTCTGCTTTAACGGTTGCTATGTATGATAAAGGATCTGAAAAATATGATTATCAAGAATACTTAACTTATAGTTTGGCTTTTGAGAACAAAACAGATAAAGAAATACGTGCATTCAAAGGTTCAATATCTATTCAAGATTTATTTGAAACTGAAATAAAAACAATTAGTTTAACTATTGATGACCCAATCAAAGCTGGTGAAACATTCAAAGGCACTTATACAACTGATTATAATCAATTTAAAGACGAAGACATTAGACTAAAAAATAAAGACATGGATGATTTAAATATAGTTTGGACACCAGAAAAAATAATATTTTCTGACGGTTCAAGTTTGGAATAAAAATTATTTATACTATTCTAGTAAATAAAAGGTAACGAGATCTAAAAAGCACCTCAAAATATAGATATAAACAAAATATTTAAAACAAAAGCGGTCTAATCGCTTTGGCAAAAAAAGATTTTATTTTGTCTTGTTGGGAACAAGCCGAAAATCCAACTCAAAACATAGAAGTAGGCAAACCATCAAAACAAATTCTTACTATGAGAAAACATGTATTGTTCTCAACCCTTGTCCTTATTTTATTAACTGCTTCTTGTAAACCCACGTTATATACAGGTAACTATGGCCAGGTAAACGAGACACAAATAGTATTATCTAATGCTAACTTTAATGTGTTAGGTAGTTTTACTGGTACTGCTATTGCTAAAAAAAATGTAACCACTATAAAAAATAAAGAAGGTCTAATCGCTTTGGCAAAAAAAGATTTATTAGCCAATGCTAAAAATGCAGGAGTAGAATTAAAAGGAAGCAGAACGTTAATGAACATCACCACAGATGTTATACAAAACGAAAAACACGTAAAAGTAGTAGTCTGCGCAGAGATTATAGAATTTACCAAATAAACACTTTAAAACCAACCTAGCATTTTTATAATGTTGGGTTGGTTTTTTTTATTGCTGAAATAATAAAATCTTGAAATACACTCTTTTGTTGAGAACAGTGTTGATAGATAGTTGTCTATAGGTATTTAAACACTCTTTTTTATTAATTAACTTTACCAAATAACCAAGACAAATTACAGTGTTATACTGGTTATTTTACGGGATAACAATGACAAAAGTGATTATATAACGTGTTAGGCAACATAACAGAATTATTGAGTAATAAATGACAAAATTAGATAAATTCAATATCCACTTTGATAGTAGCTTAAAAGATTTTTGTCCAGATGTTGATTTTAACATAATTGACGGAAGAGAGGTTTTAAGTATTGCTAATGATTTTTCCGATGAAGATTGGCAATATCAAAAATTTCAAAAATTTATTTTTAATAATATTGCTCAAACTGCTTTATCAAAAAAAGAAAGGGATAATATTATTGATGATAGTTATGGAACTCTAATTGAATCCGCTAAAAAGCTAAGACTTCTCGATAAAAAAAATATCACAACGGATACTGAAGGTAGTGAACTAGCTGAGATTTTACTATACGGTATTATGCATCATCATTATAAAGCACTCCCCGTAGTTCCTAAGATATTCAACAAACAAAATTCCAACGATAATGCAAAAGGTTCAGATAGCGTTCATATAGTTTTAGAACAAGAAAATGAATTTTCTATTTGGTACGGAGAATCTAAATTTTACAATAGTATTGAAGATGCTAGATTGTATGAAATTGTAAATTCCGTTCTAAACATATTTTCAGATTCTGCTTTTAACACTGAAAATAGGATTCTAAGCAATAGCAATGACTTAAAAGAATATTTAAATGATAACAAAAAATTATTTGACAAAATCATTGACATTCTTGATACAGACTCACCTATCGATTATGTAAAAGCTAGGTTAAACATTCCAATTCTTTTATTACATGAGTGTAAGATAACTAATCAACAAAAAGAAAATGCAGATGAGTACATTGAAGAAATTTTGAATTATCAAAAAGGACGAGTTAAATCTTTTTATCAAAAATTATATAATAAAGCGACTAAAAATAATGATAAGGTTAAACCTATTATAAACTTCGACAAGATAAAATTTCATTTTATTTTTTTCCCTGTACCTGACAAAGAGAAGGTAATTTCAAATTTTTTAACTAGAGCAGAATCTTTAAGAAATGAATTATGATTGAACATTTTGATAGATGTAAAAAACTTTTTGGTTTTATTAAAACTAACAATTACCTAAAAGCTCGTGATGGTGTAATTCATTTACTAAATGATTTAAAGGAAAAAAATATTCAGTATGATGAATTGGTTAATCATTTAATTAGAGAAGTAGGACTATATCAATATATAGATGAGAGCTCCAGTAATTGGAGTGATAGATTTGCAAAAGAATCATTTAAAGTCAATACAGGTAATGAATTTCAAACTATTCACTTTGAACAATCTTCTATTTTAAAACACCTTTTAAATGGTGATAATATTGCTTTAAGTGCCCCTACAAGTTTTGGAAAGAGTTTTATAATAGATGCTTTTATAGCAAATAAAAAACCAAATAATGTAGTAATTATTGTTCCTACCATATCTCTTACGGATGAGACAAGAAAGAGAATAAATAAAAAATTCGGAAATGAATATAAAATAATTACAACTCCCAATATAAAATTATCAGATAAAAACATTTTTATTTTTCCTCAAGAAAGAGCTATTAACTACAGTAATATTATTGAAGAAATTGATTTATTGATTATTGATGAGTTTTATAAAATAAGTAAAGCTAATGATAAAGAAAGAGCTGTTAAATTGCAAGAAGCTCTTATAAAACTTGACAGAAAATCTAAACAAAAATACTTTTTAGCTCCCAACATAAAATCCATTAAAGATAACCCTTTTACAGATGGTATGATTCCAGTTGTAAAGTTAGATTTTAATACTGTAGTACTCGAGCATCATAAATTATATAAAAAAATAAATAAAGATGAAGAACTAAAAAAGGAATTTCTTTTAAAAATATGTAGCAATGATAAAAATTTAATTTATGCTGCACTATATAAAGAAATTCATAAACTTCGACAATTATTTATTAGTAAATTTGATGATGCAAAGAATGAAAAACTTATAGAGTTTTCAAATTGGTTAAAAGTTAATTATTATCCAGACTGGGATTTAGCTGATTTAATTTTAAAAGGAGTTGGAATACATAATGGTCGCCTGCATAGATCTATTACACAATATCAAGTACTCTTATTTGATGATGAAAGTAGTGGATTGAATAGTCTTATTTCAACATCTTCTCTTATAGAAGGAGTAAACACATCAGCAAAAAACGTTATTATATGGTCTATAAAAAGTGGTCAAGGTAATAATAATTTAACGTCATTATCTTATAAAAACATTAAAGGAAGAGCTGGACGAATGTTTAAACATTTTGTTGGTAATGTATATGAATTAGTTGAGCCAAACCTAAAAAATATGGATGATATCCAATTATCCATTGAAATTGACAACTCTCTTATTGGTGGAATCACAAATGAAAATTTTCTTTCTCAAATAAGCTCTGAAAAACAAACAATAGCTAACGACCAAATAGATAAAATAGAATCTATTTTAGGCATTGGAGTTTATAGAAAATTACGAGAAGAAAATTTACTGAATTCGAATAATGAAGACTTAATATATAAAATATGTTTAGAATTAAAAAAAAAATATTCGGATTGGAGTAGTTTAAAAATGTTAAACATTGAAGACCCAGAAAAATGGAGAGGCATTCTTGGAAAATTATGTTTTTTGAATCCAAATAGCATGAGATGGGATAATGGAAATAATAATCAATTCAAGCAAGCACAAAAATTTATACAAGTTATATCAAAAAATTGGACAACATCTCTTCCTAATTTAATGTTAGAGCTTAAAAGTGAAAATCTATCTATTGACGATTTTTTTACTTTAGAAAAGAAAATCTGTCATAATTTTTCAGGATATCTAAATGATTTTAATGTACTTAATGAAATAATTAATGAAAATAAATTTATAGATATATCAAATTTTATAGGAAAATGTTCTAATGCATTTATGCCACCTGTAGTCTTAGTATTAGAAGAATATGGATTACCAAGAATGATTACTAAAAAAATTAATTATTGTAAATTAATTGATTTTGAAAACAATGAAATGAATATTGAAAAAGCTATAAACTTACTAAAGTCTGTTGGTAAAAAGCAAATACTCGAAAAATGCTCAATATATTTAGATGATTTTGATACATATATTATAAATAATTTTTTTGAAAACATATAATTACATTGCCTAACAATGTATATGAAAAATAGGCGAAGCAGTCATAAAATAAAGGATTTTACTCGTGTCAAACTTTGTGTTTAACTGCAAGTTTAGCACCTCGTAATCACCTACTTTTCATATACTAACCGTTGTGCGTAAGACGAAAAATACTTTACCCAAAAATCAACTAATGGACTTGAACGAAGATAAAAAAGAGGATAAAAAAATATATTTAACTGGGCTAATTTCCGTTCTGATAATATCATTATTTTGGGTTCTGACATTTATTTTCTTAAAAGATTTGGGTAATGAAGAGCGTGGAACTCTTGGAGATATGTTCGGAACACTTAATGCACTATTCTCAGGTTTGGCATTTGCTGGAATAATATTTACAATTTTACTTCAAAGAAAGGAACTTAAATACCAAAGGGAAGAATTACAAGCTACGAGAAAAGAATTCGTAATTCAAAATAAAAATTTAAAAGCGCAACGATTTGAAAATACATTTTTTGGACTAATTAATCTTCATAATCAAATTGTAAGTGACTTTGATTATAAAAAAGGAGATGGATATAGCACACCAGAAGAAATTATAAGTGGCAGAGATGTATTTTACGGAGCATATCTTGAATTAAGAAACGAGTTGGACAAAAAAGATATTGGAGTTAATAGGGCGTACCTTCGAATGTATCAAAAACACAATACTGATTTTGGTCATTACTTCCGTAATTTATATCGAACTTTTAAAATAATTCACGAAACTGAATTCGTGAGTTTAAATGAAATTGATGATAATATTGCTAACAGAGATATTATTTACGAAACTTTGAATTTCAATGAACGATATAAATATTCATCAATTTTAAGAGCTCAACTTTCAGACTATGAATTATTTATTTTGTTTTATAATTGTTTAAGTAAATTGGGCGTGAAATTTAAACCGTTAGTCGAACATTATTCGATTTTAAAGACTATGCCTACGCATTTTATAGAACACAAAGAGCATTGGAAACTATTTGAAACAAGTGCATTTGACAACAAAAACGGAGAAAGTCCTACGCACAACATGCGCATATAACTAATAAAAACCACCCTAGCGAATCCCATATAAAATGCCCATAAACACAACCCTCCCCACTACCCTAAAACCTTATTTTAAAAATGAGTTGAAGTTGTACACCTTAGAGTATAATAACGGCAACCTACAAGCTGCTTGGCATCACTTAGAACGCGCACACATTATAGGGCAGCAATACCCGGTAGCACATACGCTAGTACACTGGAAAATGCTTCAGTTTGGGTTTAAAATAAAAAACAGCAAAGAGGTTTTTGGGCAGCTACCAAGGCTTATCTTTGGGGGCGTAAAATCTTTTGTGGGTAAGGTGCCTGTGGGCAATCCAGGTGGAGCAAATGTGCCACCATTAAAACCCTTTCCTATTTCAGAAGAAATTAAAGCCATTTTTGTGAAAGCCGGTATTACCACCGCATAGTATTATTAAATGAAAACGTATTTACTCCTCCTCCTTTTAACCCTTAACACAGGTTATATTTTTTCGCAAACAGCACCTTTAGATCAAGACCTTCAAAAAACTAAAAAAGGTTCATTCTATGCCTATTGGGGCTGGAACCGTGGGAGCTTTACAAAGTCTGATATTCAGTTTTCTGGAGCAGATTATGATTTTGTATTAAGTGATGCCGTGGCAAAAGACAAGCCTGCTCCTTTTACTATCAAACGTTACTTTTACCCGCCAAAGGCTACTGTGCCACAGTACAACTTAAGAATAGGTTATTATTTTAAAGAAAATTGGGATCTCTCTTTTGGGGTAGATCATATGAAATATGTATTGCAGCAAGATCAAGTTGCCACCATAGATGGAGCTATAAATAATAGCGGTACCGTGTACGATGGCGTGTATACCAATGATCAGATTACTATTACTACAGATTTCTTAAAGTTTGAGCACACAGACGGTCTTAATTATATGAATTTTGAGTTACGTCATACAGACCAATTGTTAGACTATAAAAACTTAAACATTAGCGTAAAAGAAGGTGCTGGTTTGGGTTTTGTGGTCACAAAAACAAACACCAAGCTTTTAAACAAAGAGCGCTACGATAAATACCATATTACAGGGTATGGCTTAGGCGGTGTTGTAGCTTTAAACTTGACTTTTTATGAGCGTTTTTTTATACAAACAGAAGGAAAAGCAGGTTTTATAAATTTACCAAACATTAGAACCACCGCTTCTAAAACAGACAGTGCCAATCAACATTTTTTCTTTGCTCAATTTAATGTGGTATTTGGGTATATTTTCAACATAAATAAGTAACGTTTAACCGTTATTTCTTACACATTATCAAAAGCATAGCGATGGTATTTCTAGAGTCGTATTTTTTTACGAAATTTATATTTCCGTAGTGAAATTTAAGAAATGAAAATATGAATTTAAATATTTTACACTCAAAATTCTTCTACGTTTTACTTATTAAATCGAGTTTATGAAAACAAAATTACTTGTAACATTTTCCATTCTAGTCGGAGCCACTTCATTTGCTCAGATAGATTTTGCAACACATGTTATTTCTGAAAATTCAAAAAATGCTAATACTGTATTTGCTACAGATATAGATGGTGATGGCGATCTAGATGTCATTTCATCTACTGGAAGCAATGACACTTTAGCTTGGTATGAAAACATAGATGGTAAAGGTTTTTTTAGTAATCAGATTGTTATAACTACAAACGCAGATAATCCATATTCTATTTTTTCTGCAGATATAGATAATAACGGTACTATGGATGTTTTATCTGCTTCTGGACAGGACAATAAAATTGCTTGGTATAAAAATGATGGAAAAGGAAACTTTGGCAAACAATTAATCATTACAACAGAGGCACAAAGAGCTTATTCTGTTTACGCAACTGATGTGGATGGTGATGGTGATCTAGACGTGCTATCGGGTTCATTAAAAGACCATAAAGTAGCCTGGTATGAAAACCTAGATGGTCAAGGAAATTTTAGTGCTCAAAAAACTATAGCAACAGATGTTTACTTGCCCTACTCTATATATTCTGATGACATTGACAATGATGGTGATAATGACATTATAGCTAGTTCTGCAAGTAATAGTAAGATTTTATGGTTTAAAAACAAAGACGGTAAAGGAAACTTTAAAAAAGCAGAAACCGTAAGTAATACAATACACGGCGCTACTAAAATCGTGTCAATAGATATGGATGGTGACAATGATCTTGATATATTAAGTGCTTCTTTATGTTCTAATGAGATTATTTGGTATGAAAATGAAGATGGAAAAGGAACATTTAGTTCAGAAAACATTATCTCTAATCAAACCAGTAGAGCAAAATCTGTTTTTGCAATAGATATGGATGGCGATGGTGATAATGATGTATTATCTGCTTCTTTTACTGATGGAAAAATTGCTTGGTATGAAAACACTAACGGAAAAGGAAATTTTGGTGAACAAATTATCATTTCTGACACCGCTAAAGCAGCGCAAGCTGTTTTTGCTGCAGATATTGACGGTGATGGAGATATAGATGTTTTATCTGCTTCTGGACAAGGTGATGGGGTTGTTTGGTATGAAAACCTAAACAAAACAATAGAGGAAACTAACTTAGACATATCGTTTGAATATCGCATTTACCCAAACCCTGCTAGTAAAGAATTTAATATTAGAGCCAATTCACCTGTAGTACAAGTTCAGGTTTTTAATCAATTAAATCAACTTGTGATGAACATTAATAATCCATCTGGAATTGAAACGGTAAATGTATCAAGATTAAGTTCTGCTATGTACCACATAAAAATTAAGGATGTTAATGACAACATCGGAATGCTAAAATTAATAAAGAACGATTAAGCCTCGATTACATTAGGCAAAATCTAGCTTTATAATCGTATTGCTACAACACGACTTTAAACAAGAAAGGGCAAAAATCTAAGATTTTTGCCCTTTCTTGTTATAATATTAATAAGCTATTTAAAGTTCGCGTCTTACTTTAACTGTATTCGGTTTTAATTTAATTATACCTAGTGCATTTAATAAAAGCATAATCATATAGGTAACATCAATTTCGTGCCAACGTACACCTCCAAAATTAGCTCTACTACTGTGTTTGTGATGATTGTTATGATACCCCTCACCCATCATTAAAAAGTCGAATTTAAAGAGATTTTTTGAAGTGTCTTTAGACTTAAAGTTTACGTAGCCATAAATATGCCCGTACCAATTAATGATCACACCGTGAATAGGTGCCATAAATAAAGCAACTGGAAAAAATAACCATTGCCACCAAGCTGTTGAAAAAGCTAAGAAAAAAGCAAAGTATGCAACTCCCCAAGCAACACGTGAAAACCATGAACTAGCAAAAGCATCAAAACTCTTCCATTGTGGAACGTTTTTAGTGAACTTAGGTTCAACTTCAATTTTTTGTTTATTAATATCTGTATAAATAGTTTTTGTACGCCACATCATTGCAAATACACTTAAATCATATTTAGGCGAATGTGGATCTTTCTCTGTGTCTGCATAAGCATGATGCATTCTGTGCATTACGCCATAACCATAAGCACTTAAATAGTTTGAGCCTTGAAAAAACCAAGTAAGTATAAACACAATACGCTCTGTCAATTTTGACATGGTATAAGTTTGGTGTGCCGCGTAACGGTGTAGAAAAAATGTTTGAAAAAAAAGGCCTCCGTACCAAAGTACGATAATAAAAATAAGAATTGTCATAGGTATGTATCTATAACAAAAGTAGCGACAAAAAAATATGAAAACAATGAATCTAAATTAAGAAATTCGTTTTCTAATTCTGCTAAGTGCCTGAGGGGTAACCCCTATGTAAGAGCTCACATATTTTAAAGGAATGACAGAAATCAATTCTGGACGTTCTTTAAACAAATTGAAATAACGTTCTTCAGCCGTTTCATTTAATAGAGATTGTTCACGTCTAGATTTAAGCATAAACAAGCGTTCTGCAGTTAATCTTCCTATTAAATTTCCAAATTCTGTATTTGCATACACGTCTTGTATGTCGTTATAAGAAATGCTATAAAGTACCGATTCAGAAAGTGTTTCTAGTGCGTAATTAGAAGGTTTACGCAATAAAAAGGAATCATAAGCGCTGACAAATTGATTTTTAAAGCTAAAACCAAAAGTCACTTCTTTTTCTTTCACTTCTTTTGGAATGTACAATCTCACAACTCCACTTGCGATAAATGAAATATAATTTTCTATTTCATTTAGTTTTAAAAACACGGTACGTTTCTTAAAAGTTCGCTGTACCAATCTAGAAGAAAAATACTCCCAGTCTGCATCAGATATTTTAGAAATTGACTCTATATGTTTTCTAATAAAATTCATTCAAAATATAAAAACTAGTTATAGTATGTCGTAAATATTTTCATGATTTCTTCACTTGGAATAATCTTATCTTCATATTGTTCCATCTTAATAAGCATTTGATCTATTACATCTGGTCTTATCCCCATTTTTACTCCAAAATTACGAATCATTGCAACTTCTTTATCGTGGGTTTCGTGATCAACATTCATTAAAAGCATGAGCTTATAAAAATGAGTAATTCTTTGTAATTCAGAACCCTGTACTTTAGATGGAATTGGATTTGCAAAAAGTAAATCTACTTCATCTTTACTAATCTGCATGGTGCTTGCTAACTTGACTATCAGATCATATTCAGATTCGGTAATCTTATTGTCTGCTTTGGCAAGCATGATTAAGTCACTCAATAAGGCTTCATTAGTTTTGTCCATATATCAAATATAAAAAAAAGCCTCGGAAAAAATTTCCAAGGCTTTAATTTTATAAGAATTGAGTATTATGCTAAAACTGCTTGTACTTTATCTGCAGCTTCTTGAAATTCAATAGCACTCTGTACATCTAGACCACTACCGTCAATTAATTCTTTTGCAATATCTGCATTGGTTCCTTGTAAACGAACAATGATTGGAACTTCAATATTCCCCATGTTTTTATAAGCATCTACAATACCTTGTGCCACACGGTCACAACGTACAATACCTCCAAAGATATTTACCAAAATTGCTTTTACGTTAGGGTCTTTTAAAATAAGTTTAAAAGCAGCCTCTACACGCTCTGCATCTGCAGTACCTCCAACATCAAGAAAGTTTGCTGGTTCACCACCTGCTTGCTTGATAAGATCCATTGTTGCCATTGCAAGACCTGCACCATTTACCATACATCCAACGTTTCCGTCAAGATCTACATAGTTAAGTCCTACTTCTCCAGCTTCAACCTCTACTGGGTTTTCCTCACGCTTATCACGCATTTCGATGTAGTCTTTATGTCTGTATAAAGCGTTTGCATCTAATGTTACTTTTGCATCTACAGCGATAATCTTATCATCACTAGTTTTTAAAACTGGATTGATTTCAAATAAAGCAGAGTCACTCTTTTCGTAAGCTGATACTAAAGCAGTAACAAATTTTGTCATTTGCTTAAAAGCCATACCGCTTAACCCAAGGTTAAAAGCGATTTTACGTGCTTGAAAAGGTAATAATCCTGTTGCAGGATCTATCTCTTCATGAAAAATTAAGTGTGGAGTCTCTTCTGCAACTGTCTCGATATCCATCCCACCTTCTGTAGAATACATTACCATATTACGTCCCGTTGCACGGTTTAATAATACACTCATGTAATATTCTTCTGGTTCGCTATCACCAGGATAGTATACATCTTCTGTAACTAAAATTTGGTGTACTCTTTTACCTTCTGCACTTGTTTGAGGCGTCACTAAGTCCATCCCAATAATCTCTCCTGCAATTCTTTCAACATCATCAAGGCTTTTGGCAAGTTTTACTCCACCACCTTTACCACGACCACCGGCGTGTACTTGTGCTTTAAGCACGTGCCATCCTGTTCCAGTGTCTTCGGTTAGTTTTTTTGCTGCTGCTACTGCCTCTTCTGGTGTAGTTGCAACGATACCTCTTTGTATCTCAACGCCAAAGCTATTTAATATTTGTTTTGCTTGATATTCGTGTAAATTCATAGTCTAGTGATTCTAAATTTTTAGTATTGCAAAAGTAACAAATGTTTCGTGATTGAAAGGTATATGTTATCCACAATTACTACGGAAATGTTAAGAGAATGATAAATCATTCTACTGTTTGTTGTTTTAAGATGTAAAAATAGGCAACTGTACTATCACAATTGGAGCATAAGCTTGAGTAAAAAACGATTATTTCAATTAAAAACCTTCCCGAAAAGCGTTTTTTAATTACGCAGACAGTGCAAAAGATTGACATAACTTATTACAAATAAAAACGAGAGCTACTTAGCCACTAGTAGTTTCTCAATAATTTCTCTTGTACTACTGCTATTCCAATCTGCTGCTCCGGTTTTCTTAATCACAATTTTACCGTCTTTAGCAATTAAAAAGGTGGTTGGAATCGATTTTTCTTGTAATTGTCCTGGCGCATTAAAACGTTGTAGATAAACAGGAAATGTATACCCTTTACTATTCATAAAAGTATCGACCACCTTTTGTTCTTCTGCTGTAACAAAATAAAAATCTACTTGATCTCCATAGCTATCATATAAATTTTGTAAGGATGGCATTTCTGCTACACATGGAGGGCACCATGTTGCCCACATATTTATTAAGACAACTTTACCTTTAGACTGTTTAAGGTTTATAGCGTTATTTTTTGCGATAAGGTTCCAATCATAATTAGCAAGCACCTCTTGTTCTTCTGCTTCAATTTCTGAAGGACTAAACGCCAGCAACTCATTAAAGAATACCTTAATAGGCATAGAAGTTTGCGGTATAAAAAACAGAACAGCTATTACCGCTAATGCGATGGTGCTCCAGTGCTTTCTTAGGGTTTGTTTAATATCCATAATATATTTTCTGTAATTATTTAAAAGTGACTTTATTGGTATTAGACAACATTTAAAATGACAGCTGATTTGCTAGCTGATTTTTACTGCATAAATCCTGAAGTCAATTATTTATCAAATTTATTTAAAATCACCTTAAAATTTCGGCATAAAAAAGCCTCTAAGTGATACTAAGAGGCTTTTAATATAGTACTTAATATTATAAATTAAGCGTTCTCTTTTTTAATCAAGTTTAAGGCACTACCTTCTCTATACCAGTCTATTTGAGCGGCATTATAACTATGGTTTGCAACAATAGTATCTGTAGAACCATCTGCGTGAGTCACCTCTATAGTTAGTGGCTTATCTGGTGCAAAACTTGCAATATCTACAAAATTAAATGTATCATCTTCTTGTATCTTGTCGTAGTCTGCTTCATTAGCAAATGTAAGACCTAACATTCCTTGTTTTTTAAGGTTTGTTTCGTGAATACGTGCAAAAGATTTTACAAGAACCGCTGCAACACCTAAATGTCTTGGCTCCATTGCCGCGTGTTCTCTAGAAGAACCTTCTCCATAGTTATGGTCTCCCACTACTATTGAGTAAACTCCGTTAGCTTTATAATCACGTGCCGTATCTGGAACACCTGCAAAATCACCTGTTAATTGGTTTTTTACAAAGTTTGTTTTCTTTCCAAATGCGTTAACCGCACCTATTAAGCAGTTATTAGAAATATTATCTAAATGACCTCTAAAACGTAACCAAGGTCCCGCCATAGAAATATGGTCTGTTGTACATTTTCCAAATGCTTTGATAAGTAATTTTACATTTGATAAGTCTGCATCTTTTATAGGCTCAAAAGGTGTTAGTAATTGTAATCTTTCACTTTCTGGGCTTACAGAAACAACAACACCACTACCATCTTCCATAGGAGCAACATATCCGTTTTCTTCAACCTCAAAACCTTTAGGCGGTAATTCCCATCCTGTTGGTTCTGCAAATTTTATTTCTTCACCCTTATCATTGATAAGTGTATCTGTCATAGGGTTAAAATCTAACCTACCTGCAAATGCAATAGCCGCCGTTAGTTCTGGCGATGCTACAAAAGCATGTGTATTAGGATTCCCATCTGCACGCTTCGCAAAGTTTCTATTAAACGAGTGAACAATACTATTTTTAGGTGCGTTTTTAGGGTCTTCATATCGTGCCCACTGTCCTATACAAGGTCCGCAAGCATTCGTGAATATTTTTGCTCCTAAATCTTCAAAAGATTTTAAAATTCCGTCACGTTCTGTTGTAAAACGAACGGTTTCAGAACCTGGGTTAATCCCTAAATCTGCTTTTAATTTTAAACCATTTTTAAGACCAAAGTCTGCAATAGAAGAAGCTCTTGATAAATCTTCGTAAGAAGAGTTTGTACAAGAACCAATCAATGACCATTCTACCTTTAAAGGCCAATCGTTTGCATTTGCTTTTTCAGTCATATCTGCTCCAACTTGAGTAGAAAGATCTGGTGTAAACGGTCCATTTAATAAAGGTCCAAGTTCAGATAAGTTAATTTCTATAACCTGATCAAAGTAAGAATCTGGATCTGCGTATACCTCTGGATCTGCCGTTAAATAATCTTTCACTTTATTTGCTGCATCAGCCACATCTGCTCTATCTGTCGCTCTTAAATAACGCTCCATAGACTCGTCATACCCAAAAGTAGACGTTGTTGCTCCTATTTCAGCCCCCATATTACAAATGGTTCCTTTACCTGTACAAGACATTGCTGTTGCTCCAGGTCCAAAATATTCTACAATTGCGCCAGTTCCACCTTTTGCGGTAAGAATTTCTGCTACCTTTAAAATTACATCTTTAGGCGCAGTCCAACCGCTTAATTTACCTGTTAACTTCACTCCTATTAACTTCGGAAATTTTAATTCCCAAGCCATTCCTGCCATTACATCAACTGCATCTGCTCCACCAACTCCAATAGCAACCATACCTAAACCACCAGCGTTCACTGTGTGAGAATCTGTACCAATCATCATTCCTCCAGGAAATGCATAGTTTTCTAAAACTACTTGGTGAATAATACCTGCTCCTGGTGCCCAGAATCCAATACCATATTTATTAGAAACAGACTCTAAAAAATCAAACACTTCATTACTTACTTCATTTGCGTGTTTTAAATCTGCTTTTGCTCCTTGTTTTGCTTGGATTAAGTGATCACAATGTACTGTCGTTGGTACTGCAACACTCTTTTTACCAGCTTGCATAAACTGCAATAAAGCCATCTGTGCTGTTGCATCTTGACAAGCAATTCTGTCTGGTGCAAAATCTACGTAGTCTTTACCTCTTGTAAAAGCTTTAGTTGCTACACCATCCCAAAGGTGGTTGTATAATATTTTTTCTGAAAGTGTTAACGGCTTCCCTACAACCTCACGTGCAGCATCTACACGTTCTGCCATTTGGGCGTAAACTTTCTTGATCATATCGATATCAAATGCCATAGTATATATATATTCTTTTGTCGAGTTATTAAAAAATCAAGATACGAAATATATAGTAAGAAAGAAAGCTCAAACCTTATATAGAATGATTACAAAAAAGAACGTAACACATTGATATACTTAGCGATAACACTGAAATAAAAATACCCTATTCACTTCAAAATCAAAGAAGATATATTAAAAATAGAATTTTAACAATAAGGCACCAATACACTTAATATGTATTGATGCCTTGTTATGGATTAGCCAAGCAATTTTGGATTGTTTAGCTATATTTTAAATACAGTATTTTTTCAGAAAAAAAAAACACTCTAAACTCAGATTAAAACGAGAGTAAATGCCCTGGTCTTGAGTTTGCAGTTAACCTCTTTAATGGAGGAGAAAACTTAGTAAGTGTAATTCCTGATACTGCTTGCTTATATTCTTCAATTGTAGGTGTTCTACCTAAAATAGCAGAAAGAACAACCACAGGTGTTGAAGCCAGTAAAGACTCCCCTTTTTTACGATCTGAATCTTTTACTACACGACCTTGAAACAAACGTGTAGAAGTTGCCATTACAGTATCTCCTTTTTCTGCTTTTTCTTGATTCCCCATACAAAGGTTACATCCTGGACGCTCTAGGTATAAAATATTTTCATATTCTGTACGTGCAGCACCTTTAGGCGCATTATCATCAAATTCGAAACTAGAATATTTTTGTAGAATTTCCCAATCTCCTTCTTCTTTTAATTCGTCTATAATATTATATGTTGGTGCAGTTACAACCAAAGGAGCATTAAAGGTAACATCTCCATGAGTCATTTCTAGGTTTTTCAGCATTTTAGCAACAATCTTAATATCGCCTTTATGCACCATACAAGAACCTACAAATCCAAGATCTACGTGTTTTTCTCCTTTGTAAAAAGAAAGCTCTCTAATAGTATCATGCGTATAACGCTTAGATACGTCTTCATTATTTACGTCTGGATCTGCTACCATTGGCTCATTAATGATATCTAAATCTACTACAAACTCAGCATAATATTTAGCGTTTTCATCAGGAGCTAGCGGTGGTTTATCACCAGATTTTATTTCATCAATCCTTTTGTTTGCTTTATCAATAAGACCTTGAAGCACACCTTCTTTATTATCCATGCCCTTTTCAATCATTATTTGAATACGGCTTTTTGCAATTTCTAAAGATTCAATTAAAGTTTCATCTTGAGAGATACAAATAGAAGCTTTTGCTTTCATCTCTGCAGTCCAATCTGTAAAAGTAAAAGCTTGATCTGCTAGAAGACTTCCTATATGTACTTCAATAATGCGACCTTGAAACACATTTTCTCCTCCAAAATGCTGTAACATTTGAGATTGTGTTGCATGAACTACATCACGAAAATCCATATGATCTTTCATTTCGCCTTTAAAAGTTACTTTTACTGATTCTGGTATTGGCATGGTAGCTTCACCTGTAGCTAATGCTAAGGCTACTGTTCCAGAATCTGCACCAAATGCAACCCCTTTAGACATACGTGTATGTGAATCTCCACCAATAATAATCGCCCAATCATCTATTGTTAAATCATTTAAAACTTTATGAATCACATCTGTCATTGCATGGTATCCACCCTTAGGGTCACGCGCTGTGATTAATCCAAAGTCATTCATAAACTTCATTAACCTTGGAATATTCGCTCTTGATTTATCATCCCAAACCGAAGCAGTATGACATCCAGATTGATACGCTCCATCTACAATAGGTGAAATAACAGTTGCTGCCATCATCTCTAGTTCTTGCGAAGTCATTAATCCTGTAGTATCCTGAGATCCTACGATATTTACTTCTACACGAACATCAGATCCTGCATGTAATACCTTACCTGGTGTATTTCCTACAGCGTTTTTATTGAATATTTTTTCTACTGCAGTTAAACCTTGTCCTTCAATAGAAATTTCTTTTGAAGAAGCATATACCTGAGGTATTTCGGTTTCTAAAATTTTTGCTGCTAGTGTTTGTAATTTTTTACCAAAAACAACAGCATAAGAACCACCTGCTCTAATAAACTCCATCTTTTGTGGTGTTAAGGCTGTGGATATATCCTTTAACTCTGTATCACCATTATAAAGTTTCTTTGTTTTTGTATTTATGGTTAAAACTGTTCCTGTTTCTACAGAATATTCTTGCTTTAAAACTGGATCACCATCTTCATTTACAATTGTATTTCCGTCTTCATCTTTTTGCTTTACCCAGTTTTTTAAATCGATCCCTATACCTCCAGTTACGCCTACTGTGGTTAAGAAAATAGGCGAAATACCATTGGTTCCAGCAATTACAGGAGCAATATTAATAAACGGAACATAAGGACTTGAAGGAATTCCGGTCCATAATGCTACATTATTTACACCAGACATTCTTGACGAACCTACTCCCATAGTTCCTTTTTCTGCAATAAGCATAACACGCTTATCTGGGTGCTGTTTTTGAATCTCTAATAATTCGTTTTGCATATCTTTATTATGCTCAAACATACATTGTCCATGTAACTGACGATCTGATCTTGAATGAGCATCTGCACCTGGAGATAATAAATCTGTTGAGATATCACCAACACCTGCTATAAAAGTAACTACTTTTATTTCCTCTTCTACTTCTGGTAATTTTGTAAAAAACTCTGCTTCTACATAGCTCTCTAACAGTTCTTTTGCAATTGCATTTCCATCTTGATAAGCTTTCTCTAAACGTTCTACATCTGCTTCATATAAGAAAACTTGTGTTTTTAACACCTTTGCAGCAGTGGCCGCAATAGAAGCATCATCACCTAAGGCTAAATCTAATAACACCTTAATAGATGGACCTCCTTTCATGTGAGACAATAACTCATATGCAAATGTTGGAGTGATTTCATCTAACACAAAATCACCTAAAATTATTTCTTTTAAAAATTCTGCTTTTACACTTGCCGCACTCGTTGTACCTGGCAACACATTATAGATAAAAAAGTTAAGAGAATCTTCTCTAAACTCATTTTCCACATCTTTAATTTGCTCAATAATACTTACTAATAAATCTGCTCCATCTATTGGCTTAGGGTCAAGTCCTTGAAGTTTTCTTTCTTTTATTTCTTCAATGTATTCTTTGTAAATGCTCATATAGTGTATAATGAAATGTTATTGTTTAAATTCAAAAAAAAGCTGAAGAATTGGACATGTTTTATTCTTTATCCATAGAAAAAAAGTAACAACAAAATCTTCAGAACGTCGTATTTTACAAGTGTTGCGAAGATACTAAAAAGGCAAATATTTCAAAAAAAAATAGCACCTGCAGCAGATGTTGCGCTATTCGTATAATACATATAGGTTTTAGCTCTAATTATACGATATTGATAAAATTTCATTGCCAAAATTGTCAAAATAGAAAAAATTGATGATTATTGAATTTTAAAAAAGAAGAGAACAAACAACACAAAGCAAATAAGCCATTCATATTTCTGAAGTTAAAACCCTCAACTTATTTTATCTACATTAGGTTTATAAAAATTGAAATAGATATTCAATTTGTTTTTTAGTTCATGATGACTAATTGTCAAAGAAGCCGCTGAAAGACTAAAAGGTGACTTAAAAACATCATTATTATAAATCAACATTTTTTTTCTCATCACACTTGTTTCTTTTTCAATCCAAAATTCTGGGTTTTTTACTCTAATGATCATAATTGTTGTATTATGTATAGACACCTCTTCAAAATGGGTTATCATATCCCATTTAATTAAATCTGTTTTGGAGTTTGTATTGTTTAAATGTAACCCTAGATGGTCAAGTGTAAAGACAATTTTATTTTGCACTACTTTTTTTATCGAGACTATCATAGCGTAGCCAAAAAAAAGCAGGGATGCAACACCCGCAGAAAAAGCTATAATTGGATTACTATACCTGTGATAAAGCTTTACATCTTCTGCATTTAATATCAGCCAAACACCACCAATCACAAATAGAATACAACCTATTAAAAGGAGGAGTGATTTTTTCTTACTAGTATAAAATTCAATTCGCTCCATAGAAATTAAATCTTTATCTAGACTTAAGCAACTGAAGAATAACAAGTACGGCAGCGATAACTTCGCAAACACCACCTATCATCATAAAAATGTTAGCATATGGCCAATGTAGTACTTTAAATACCGCACCAAGAATCACTAATGCTGACCCTACTATTAAAACAAGTAATGGGATTTTAAAATCTTGAAGTTTCATACAAAAATAGGACTATTTATTAGCCATACGACTAACAAGCATTATAACCAAGGCTATCACGATAAGCGTAGCTCCTATTCCTACCAGAGTATTTGCCTGAAGAAAACCAAGTCCCCAATGCATTAATTTAAAAACGGCTCCAACTATCACTAGTAAAGCTCCAAAAACAATAAGTAATCTAGGTATACGCATATTATCTATTTTAAAATAATCCTTTTATAATTTCTTCTATCGTAAGCCCTTCTGCTTCTGCCTTATAATTTTTAATCATTCGATGACGCAAGATACCAATAGCTACTTTTTGCACATCTTCAATATCTGGAGAAAACTTACCGTGTAAAGCTGCGTGAGCTTTTGCTCCTAAAATTAAGTTTTGTGAAGCCCTTGGACCTGCTCCCCAGTCTATATAGTTTTTAATTACATCTGTAGCTGCTTGACTTTTAGGTCTTGTTTTACCTACTAAAGTAACGGCATATTCTACTACATTATCTGCAACAGGAATACGACGTATTAAATCTTGAAAATCGATTATTTCTTGTGCTGTAAACAATGCGTTTACTGTAGGTTTTACCCCAGCAGTAGTTGCCTTTACAATATCGACTTCTTCAGAAAAAGAAGGATAACCAAGATTGATTGCAAACATAAAGCGGTCTAACTGTGCTTCTGGCAAAGGATAGGTTCCTTCTTGCTCAATAGGGTTTTGAGTTGCGAGTACAAAATAAGGTAAATCTAGCTTATAGTTTTGTCCGGCTACCGTTACAGAACGTTCTTGCATTGCCTCTAATAAAGCAGCTTGTGTTTTTGGTGGTGTACGGTTAATTTCATCTGCCAATACGATATTTGAAAAAATAGGCCCTTTAATAAACTTAAAGTTTCTACTCTCATCTAATATTTCAGAACCTAAGATATCACTAGGCATTAAATCTGGCGTAAACTGAATTCGTTTAAACTGCAAGCCTAAAGCCTGAGAAACGGTGTTTACCAAAAGGGTCTTTGCTAATCCCGGAACTCCAATTAAGAGTGCATGTCCGCCAGAAAAAACAGAAAGCAGCACTTGCTCCACTACTTCATCTTGCCCTACAATTACTTTTTTTATTTCTTGCTTTAGTGCGTTATATTTTTTAACTAATTGCTCAACTGCTGCTACGTCTCCCATGAATTATTATATGCTAAAATTATTGACTACGAATTTAAAATATTAAAAGCGATTTTTCAAGGTTATCCTAAAAAAGAAAAAGGTTAGCCACTATTAAGCAACTAACCTTTTTCTTTTTACTTCTGAAATATTATTTCTTCACCCAGTTACCAGAGAAGTCACAATCTGTATAATCATTGTTGACATTGACATACGTTTCTTTAATCTTTTCGTCTTGCCATTTTTCAATCGCTTTAATTTGTTTTTGTTTTAAAGCCAATTCTTTAATCTTTTCATAATCCTTTACATAATCTGCAGGATGCTCGTCATAACGATTTGTAATCATTAAAATCTTATAGCTAGTCTTTCCTTTAAAATCTGTGTCTGTAAAAATCTTTGATACTTCTCCTTCTTGTAAGTCATACACCTGTGCACTTAAGGTTGGGTCCATTTTAGTAAGATCAAAACGAGTATCTCCTCGTACTGGGTTCACTAACTGCCCACCGTTGTTACGTGTTTCTTTTTCATCAGAATATTTACGAGCAGCATCTGCAAATGATATTTTATGATCTCTAATAGCAGCTCTTACTGTATCAATCTTTTTATAAGCAGCATCCATAGTCTCTTGTTTGATTTCTGGAAAAATAATAATATGCCTAATATCTAACTCTTGACCTCTTATCTTATCTACTTTTAAAATATGAAAACCAAATTCTGTTTGAAAAGGCTCGCTTATTTCTCCTTCTAATAAACTAAAAGCTTGATCTTTAAATTCTTTTGCCATTGGAGAGTTACGTCTCACTCCAGCAATTAAACCACCTTTTTGTGCAGATCCATCCTTAGAGTAAAGAACTGCTTTAGTAGCAAAACTACTTCCGTTTTCTAAAATATCTGTACGCCATTCGTTTAACTGATCAATAGCATCTTGTCTTGACTCTTGTGTTATTTTTGGTTCTACAACTAACTGAGCAACCTCTACTTCTGCACTAAATATAGGGCGTTCATCTTCTGGAATGTTATAGAAAAAACTTCTTACCTCTTCTGGAGTTACCTCTACGTTTTCGATGATACTACGCTGCATTTCTCCTGCCAGTTTTTGAGTTTTATTTACTTCAAATAACTCTTTACGTAATTCACTAATACTCTCTTTTCTATAATAAGCAGCCACTTTTTCTTCAGAACCAAGTTCACTTACCATATATTCCATTTGCTGGTCTATCTGTTGTGTAATTTCATTATCACTCACCATAATACTATCTTGTTTTGCATGGTGTGCGTATAACTTATCTTCCATCAATTTACCCATTAATTGGCAACGTGAAATTTCTTCTACAGGAATCCCTTGAGCTTTTAATTCTTGATAACTCAAGTCAATATCAAACTCTACAATCACGTATTCACCAACAACAGCAGTTACCCCTTCTACTTTATACTTTTCAAATGGCTTTAAGCTATCTGTTTTTGAAGCTAGTTCACTTACAACAGCATCGTTTTGCACCTTTACAACACCGGTGCTATCTACTACAGCCACCTGGCTAAAACCAGTGACAGTCATTAAAAGAACTAGAGCCGTAGCTATATTATTTTTTATTATATATCTCAAAATTATTGTTTTTAATTGCATCTTTAGTAATGTCTTTTTCAATGTTTCTTATCAATTCTAGCTTTCTCCTATTAAGAATAATTTGTCTTAATGTTGGAGCTATAAATGCGCTAGGGGCAATGTCACCTTTATTTAATCTATCTTCTACTTTGTAAACATAAATACCTGTAGAATCTTTTATTTCAGCAAATCTACCTGAGGTTAGATTTATATCTTGATTTTTAAAAACAGGCACTCTTGAAAACAGTACTTCTTTTTTAATCCATACAGAATCATTAAGATTTACAGTTTTAAATTGCAATGCCATATCTAACAAGGCTATTTTGTCTGAGCTTTCATAATTTTTTAATAGCTTTTTAATCTCAGATACATTTGTGTTATCTTCTTCAAGTTGCACATAACGTATTTTCAACAAGTCATCGTTTAGCAAAAAGCTGGTCTTATCCTTATTATATAATGTGTCGATTTCTTCTTGACTAATAACACTATCAAGATCTCTACTCACCATTGTATTTTTATAAGCTTCAGTTAACAAGCTTACTTTATACTGTCTTACTAATTTATCGTATTGTTGCTGTTGTTCTTCACTAATATTAATAAGTGCTTGACTAACCAACAACTCTTCTGTTGCCCATTCGTTAATATAAGAAGAGACAACAACAGCGCTATCTTCACTCGAAATGATATTATCTACTAGGTAAGCTATATCTTCTTCATACAAAAAGTTATTGTTCACTCTAGCTACTGGCGTTCTATCATCTTTTCCTTCTAATAAATCACAAGAACTTAAAACAAAGAAACAACCAATAAGAAATATCCATTTCACCATCACTTAATCAAATTGTTTTTTAACTTTATTAAGTGTCTTTTTATTAACTTCTACTTTATGTTTATCTCTTAAGCTCTCCATCCATTCTTTTTCTACTTGCTTTTGATAATCGCTAATCACACCTCCTTTTACTTCATCATAAAGTTTTACTCTTGACGGGATAATATCTTTAACATTTACGATCACAAAATTACCGTGTTGCTCATAAGGTTTAGAAACGCCCTTTTCAATTACAAAATTTTCAGGGAGACTCTGGTCATCTTCTTCATATTTACCACTACTTGCAATAATCGATATTTTATCGTTTTGGTTAAGCGCTTCTTTTATTTCTTGTATAGTCTTACCGTTAGACAACATAGTACTTGCCACTTTTATCATATCTTCCTGACTTGAAGAGATTACATCTGCACTAATACGTTTTTTCCAGTTATAATTTTGTTTATGCGCTTCGTAATAAGCTTTAGATCCTATTGTATCTTTTTTTGCTTTATCCCAAACATTTAATCGCATCACATCAAAAATTAACAAACCGTCTCTATACTCACTGATCACAGAAGCATAATCTTCATTTGTTTCTTCTAGTTTAGTTCTAAAGTATTTTTTGAGTTCCTGAGTTTCAAACATATCATAACCATCGGCTATAATTCTTGATTTGTTTTTTGGTAACCCTCTATCTAATTGTAATTGCTTTATAAACGAAGCAAAATCGCCATATGTAGCTGTATAGTCATCTCCTATTTCAAATAACATTTTGTCTTTTTGAGAAAAATTCTCATCAAAATCCCACGTTTTATTAAAAATACTATCTGTAACAAATTCTGTAAAGAAAGGCTTAAAATTATCTTCTCCTTTAAAACCATACTTCTCTTTTATCTTTTCATTGACAGCCATAACCACAATTTTTGATCTTGGGCCTTCTCCTACTTTCTTTTCAAGCATTTCTTTTTGCTCTTCAAAAGTTTGATGTGTATGTTTTTCATCTAATCTAACAATATGCCATCCAAACTCAGTTTTAAATGGTTCAGATACATCTCCTACATTTTTTAGACCGTAAGCAACTTCTTCAAACGCTGCAGAACGTAATTGTCCTTTTCCAAAACGATTTAATTTTCCTCCTTTTTTCCCTGAATTTTTATCTTCTGAGTATTGCTTTGCTAAATCTTCAAAACTTGAACCTTGTTTCAATAAGGTATTTACTTCATTAATACGCTCTTCTGGATCAAATGTACGGGCTGCATTATCCTTATCAGAGATCATAATATGTGATACTGTAATATCTGGAGAACGCTCTCTTTTATCTTCTACTTTTAAAATATGATAACCAAATTGAGTTCTTACAATATCTGAAATTTCTCCAACTGGCGTCTCATAAGCCATATCTTCAAATTGATGCACCATTGTAAAAGTGCTAAAGTACCCAATATCTCCACCTCTCTCTGCAGCTCCAGGCTCTTCAGAATAAGTTCCTGCTAAGGTTCCAAAATCTTCACCAGATCTTGCTTTATCAAGCGCTTCTTTAATTTTATTATAAGCTTTTAAAGTATCTTGAGGAACATCATCATAAGAAGATCTTACTAAGATATGCGCTACTTTTAAGTCATACTTACCACGCTCATAAGCCAATTTAGCAAGGTCTGTGGTTACTTTATCTTCATATAAATAATTACGAGACAACTGTTCTTCATACTTAGAAAACTCTTTTCTGTAATCATCATTATTATTTAAACCTTGTTCGTATGCTTCAGCTACTTTCAGTTTATAATCAACAAAAAGATCTAAATATCCATCAACAGATTTTTGAGATTCATCCTGAACTAACTCCAAGTTTTTTTGGTACACCCTCACAAACTCATTGGCATACACAGGATTACCATCGATAGTCATTATAACATCACTTTTCTTCTGGGCACTTGCTACTAGCGTAACAAGTAACATAAATAAAATTGAGGTAATTTTTAGTTTCATAAATGTAAAAAATTAGGTGTGTTTTTTAACTTCGCAAAAATAACAAAAAGCAACCGTTAAACAAGCATCATTCTACAACGATTAGCAAGCAATTATAGTACATGTTTGCAAGACAAATAATTCAAGAATAATTGTAAATTTGACCTTGAAATAACACCTATATTTCAATAATAAGACGGCTTAAATTTAGCGCCGTTTCATTCTTTTTATTACTTCAGAAATAATAATGATTTAAACTATGACAGATAGAATAAAATTGCTCTGGGATTTTAAAGGTCCCAATGCTCAAAAAACGGCAGAACATCATGTAATACATCTTGATGAATTTATTGTTTCAGAAAAAATAAACGATAGTTTTACACAAGTACAAACAATTAATCCAAATCATACGGTTGCAGAAATGATTGTCCCTAATCAATATATGAAAGATTTAAAAGTTCGCTTAAAACCAACTAGAGGACAGCTTTATAATGAATAAGTAACTTTTTAAGTTAAAATATTTAATTTTTAAACCTAAAATGCAACACCAAAGGCTACTGTGCGTCTCTTGTTTAGATTTAGTACTTTAGCCAACTTAACCAATATACATTATGAAATACATCACTACTCTTTTACTTTTTGTCTCACTTTCTGTGTTTTCTCAAAGCAAAACAGGAACCATTGACATTGATTTAATTATAAGCCAAATGCCTGCTTTTACTCAAGTTCAAACTGGACTAGAAGAATACGGTAAAGAGCTTGATGCCGATTTGCAACTTAAAATCAAGGATTACGAAGCCCTTTTTGAAACGTATAAAACTACTGAAGCAGGTCTGTCGCAAGAACAAAAGAAAGAAAAACAACAAACCTTGCTCAACACAGAGAATGACATCGCTAATTTTAAAAATAACGGTGTGAAACTTATGCAAATTAAACGTGATGAGTTACTAAGACCGCTTTATCAAGAAGTAGGTGTTGCTCTCGAAGCTGTTGCAAAAGCGCAACAATACACCCTGATTATGCAAAAAAATGATTCTATGGTATATATTGATCCAAGTACAGATGTTACACGTGCTGTGTTAACACAATTAGGAATCACTCTTAAAGAATAGTACATCGTTACTATTCTTTTAAAAAGTATTTATTAAACTAAAAAACCTCTAGTGCATAAGCGCTAGAGGTTTTTTTTATGTTTGCTTGTAACTAAGTATTTTCTATCTACTATAGTTAGGAGCTTCTTTTGTTATCGTTACATCGTGAGGATGGCTTTCATTAATTCCAGATGCAGTAATTTTCACAAATCTTCCTTTATCTTTTAGTGTCGCAATATCTTTGCTTCCACAATATCCCATTCCTGCTCTTAATCCACCAATAAACTGAGTCATACTTTCAATAATCTCTCCTTTATATGGTACACGACCTACAATACCTTCTGGTACTAATTTTTTAATATCATCTTCAACATCTTGAAAATACCTGTCTTTAGACCCTTGTTTCATTGCCTCGACAGATCCCATTCCTCTATATGATTTAAACTTACGCCCTTCATAAATAATGGTTTCGCCCGGTGATTCTTTTGTTCCTGCTAATAATGAACCTAACATCACACTATCTGCTCCTGCTGCGATTGCCTTTGGGATATCTCCAGTATAGCGAATCCCTCCATCTGCAATTACAGGCACTCCAGTTCCTTTTATCGCTGCAGCTACTTCTAATACCGCAGAAAATTGTGGAAAACCTACTCCAGCAACAACACGAGTTGTACAAATAGAACCAGGTCCTATACCTACTTTTACTGCATCTGCTCCTGCTTCTACTAAATATTTTGCGGCATCTGCTGTTGCTATATTTCCTACTACCACATCTAGTTCAGGAAACTTTTCTTTTACTTGCTTTAATACGGTTACCACACCTTTTGTATGTCCGTGTGCCGTATCAATAATTACTGCATCTACTTGTGCATTTACTAATGCTGTAGCTCTTTCAACTGCATCTGCCGTTACCCCTAAAGCAGCCGCAACTCTTAATCGACCAAATGAATCTTTATTAGCATTTGGTTTTTGCGTAAGCTTTGTAATGTCTCTAAAAGTAATTAACCCTAAAAGTTTACCTGAATCATCAACAACAGGTAATTTTTCTATTTTATTTTCCTGTAAAATAAGTTCTGCTTCTTTTAAAGAAGTACCGTGAGCTGTAGTTACTAAATTTTCTACAGTCATGATTTCACTTAACTTACGACTGTAGTTTTTCTCAAAACGTAAATCTCTATTTGTTACGATTCCTACAAGTAAACCATCTTTATCAATAATTGGAATACCACCAATGCTGTATTCTCGCATAGTAGATTGAGCATCACCAACAGTGTTTTCTTTGTGTAATGTTACAGGGTCCTGAATCATCCCACTCTCTGCACGTTTTACTTTACGCACTTCTGCAGCTTGCTGCTCTATAGTCATGTTTTTATGTAACACTCCTATTCCTCCTTCACGAGCCATAGCAATTGCCATCGCACTTTCTGTAACTGTATCCATAGCAGCAGATACAATAGGTACATTTAATGTAATATTTCTAGTAAATTGGGTTTGGGTAGAGACTTCTCTAGGAAGTACTTCAGAAAAAGCTGGTACTAATAATACATCATCGTACGTTAAGCCTTCTCCTAGAATTTTGTTATCGTGTGCAGTCATCGCAATTAAATTATCTTTCAGAAGTAATAGAAAGTTGGTTAATTATTAATTGCGTGCAAATGTACAGTATATAATTAAGAATGTTGGAGTATAAAGACATAATTAATAGTATGATAATATAAATAATGTTATTACGCTTATAATTCTCGTTTTACAAAACCATTAGGAATATATAATTTTTCAAAATCATAAAAACTGATATACAACAAAATTGGATCTTTCAATCCATCATAAGTAACTTGATATATATCAACCAAAGCACTACCTCCTAGTCCATTTTCACTAGCATAAGGGCAACAACTACCTACTCTATAAAAAGACAATACTTGCCCATCTGGACCTGCCAAAGAAGCAATAAACCTACGTTGATTGACTGCGCTCCTTTCTCCAACCTTAATGGGTTTACTTTCTACTAAGCCATATTCTTTATCAGGAGCATTTTCTGTAATGTCTAAAAATGGCTCATAATCTAAAGAAGAAACACTAGGATTACTTGTAGTACTTAAAATCGTTGGCTGCTTAGCGCCACATGAACTTAGTAAAACTAACAGTAAAAAAGTTGTTATTATGTGTTTCATATTAATTAGGCTTTATAAAAAATATCAATTATAGTTCCGACATTTCTTTTTGATAACGTAGTCTTTGTATTTGTGCCCAATTAATGAGCATTTCTTTTTCGTCGTTTGTAATATCACCGTGCAACCAAGTATAAGAATCTAGTGGCATCTCTCCTTCTTCTATCATCTCAATAAACTCATCAAGTTTATGGTCTTTTTTCTCAGCGCTATAACTACTCCAAACAGATACATTAAAGTGTTTTTTTCCGTCATTTATATGGTCGCTTAACCAGTAACTTGCTGGTGCAATCTCTGCGTACCAAGGATACACGGTTTGGTTACTGTGACAATCGTAGCATTTTGTTTTAAGCAATGTAGCCAGCGTACCATTTACATTTGTTTCTGTTTCAAATACTTTTACCGTTTCATACCCCGATTCATTTTTATCGGGTCGTATAAACTGCATAAACACAAAAGCTACAAGTGCTAGAAGCAATATTACTTTGATTATCTTTTTCACAATACTATTGATTTAATGTTTTCATAAAATCTACAACAGCTTTTCTAATATCAAAAGCAGGCTCAAAAGCTGTTGGCTTATATATACTCTTAACTCCAGGGTTATCTGGCGTTAAAAATGGTATATCAAAACCTTTTAGTAAAAAATCACTAAACGCAATAGTATACACTTGGTCTGAAACTATAGGCGCCCCCTGAACCAACCATACATTTTTATCGTTTTTATTTAAATTATGCCTTTGTAAATAAGCTCCTGTTCCTGCCGAAGACTCTCCATAATCTAGAGTTTCTTTCAACAACTCGCCAGTAATTTCTACTTTAAGTACATCTCCTCCAAAAGGTAATACTCTAAAAACATCTACAGCTGTTATATCGCCTTCAAGGTGATCGTCTAACCTAAAAGAACCTCCATTAACCAAAGCACCATCTACAGGTGTATCAAAACTAACTGACATTGCTTCAGAAATAATATTACCCAGATTTGTTTGTTTACCTCTACCCCCTGCATCTGTTCCATCTAGTGGTGTTTCTGCATGATAAATTACCTCATTAGGGTTCGAAATTATACTTCTAAGTTCTTTATTTAAAATACCTTCCCATTTACTAACAACAGCTTGCACAGTTGGTAATGAAGGCGTTTTATTTGTAATAGGAACTAACTCAGAGTTTATATCTAATGTTTCTGTCGCTAAATTGTATGTTAAAGTATGTACATACATTGTTTTTGCATTTGCATCTGCTTTTGCAACATGTATTCCATTTACAGGCACATACATATTATCATGCTCGTGCCCACCCATTATTAAATCGATATTATCAAATGCTTCTGCCACTTGCTTGTCTTGCTCAATGCTAAGGTGTGTTAACCCCACTATAATATCAGTATTCTGAGATTCTAATGCAGCATAAGCACTACCCGCCTCAAGCATATAATCTGCATAATGTACATAATCAACAGGGTTAGAATCTATACAAACACTAAAAAACCCAAGACGTAAAAGGTATTCTTTATTGATATCTATATCATAAGTAATGGTTTCTGAAATAGGAAGACTATCCCCATTTTTAATGGTATGAAACACTCTTACATCTTCACCGTTTTTTTGAAACACATTTGCTCCTGTCCAAGTAAACTCACTTTCATTAAGACGTTCTTGTAATTCGTGTTCTTTTAAATCAAACTCATGATTTCCAAAAGCAGCCAAATCAAACTTCATAGCATTCATCACTTCAACCATCTGCCTACCTGCTACACGTTTGCCATCCACTTTTAAGGTTCCTATTAATGACGGATTTAAAAAATCGCCAGCCATAGTTAAATAAGTGTTTGAATATTGTTTTCTTATACTATCTGCCACATAAGCCACTCGAGCCATACCCCCTTCTTTACCTCCACTTAAAGGCGATATTTCATACACATCGTTTACTTGAAGAAGTTTAATGGTAACCACATTCTTTTTAGGTACTGTAATCTTCTTGGTCTTACAACTTGTAACTAAGAGAAAAGCACTTAGTAAAATGAGTATAGAATATGGAGTATGGAATATGGACTTTTTCATTTTAACTTCGTTTTCGTTTTCAATTTCAATTTCCTTAGTGATACTTAGTAAAAATCTTTGTTGCTTCATTATGCGAGCTCTCAAAACTCATTGGATTAATGTTGCAATCTACTTTTTCTGCTGTAAAATAACTTAGCATTTTTTCGGTTGGCATATTTCCTGTAAGCTCATCCTTTGCCATCGGGCAACCGCCAAAACCTTGTATGGCACCATCAAAGCGTCTGCACCCAGCTTTATATGCAGCATCCACCTTCTCATGCCATGCCGTTGGTGTAGTATGAAGGTGTGCTCCAAATTCGATATTTGGATATTTCGGGATTAAGTTTTTAAATAAGTAATCTATAGTCTCTGGGTCTGAGGTTCCTACGGTATCACTTAATGATAGAATAGTCACTCCCATCGATGCTAGTTTTTCTGCCCATTCACCTACTATTTCTACATTCCAAGGGTCACCGTATGGATTACCAAAGCCCATAGAGAGGTAAGTCACTACTTCTTTATTAGAGCGATCTGCGATATTTAAAATTTCAGAAAGTGTTTCTATAGATTGCGCTATTGTTTTATGTGTATTACGCATCTGGAAATTTTCTGAAATAGAAAATGGATAACCCAAATATTGAATTTCTGGATGTAATGATGCGCTCTCTGCTCCACGAACGTTAGCCACTATACCTAGTAATTTACTATCTGTTTTTGACAAATCTAACTGTGCCAAAACCTCAGCTGTATCTACCATCTGCGGAATTGCCTTAGGCGAAACAAAACTTCCAAAGTCTATTGTATCAAAACCACAGCGTAAAAGCGATTGTAGATATTGTACTTTTTCTTCTGTCGGAATCCAGTCTTTAATGCCTTGCATGGCATCACGTGGACATTCTATAATTTTTACTTTTTGCATTAGCGTAAAGATAATATTTAAAATTATGAATTTAGAATAGAGAATTAATAATTCATAATAATGTAACACTGTCCCGATAGCTATCGGGAGCAGTAGTGCATCAAACTAACTTGAATTTAAATAAGCCTAAAAATTTGAAAATGGTGAGGTCCATTGGTCTTCGACTGCGCTCAGACTGACAATTGTAATATTTTGGAAAAACCTCACTGTCACACTGTCCCAATAGCTATCGGGAGTAGAAGTGCATCAAACTGACTTGAATTTAAATAGGTTTAAAAATTTGAAAATGGTGAAGTCCATCGGTCTTCGACAGGCTCAGACTGACAATCGTAATACGTGAAAAATGTAAAGCACAACGTCACACTGTCTCGATAGCTATCGGGAGTAGAAGTGCATCAAACTGACTTGAATTTAAATAAGCTTAAAAATTTGAAAATGGTGAGGTCCATTAGTCTTCGACAAGCTCAGACTGACAATTGTAATACGTGAAAAATGTAAAGCACAATGTCACACTGTCTCGATAGCTATCGGGAGTAGAAGTGCAACAAACTGACTTGAATTTAAATAAGCATAAAAATTTGAAAATGGTGAAGTCCATTGGTCTTCGACTGCGCTCAGACTGACATGCGTCAAAATTGAAACCCCATCACTGTGTCACACTGAGCCTGTCGAAGTGCAACAAACTCACTAAATATTAAATCAAGATAAAAACCCCAATACCTACAAACACTATAATCTGCAACCATTTTAAAATAAGACCAATACTGCTGTATTGTTTTATATAAGAAGAAATAGCTCCCGCTAATAGTGTAATACTACTAAAAACCATAAACGAAACCACCATAAAAGTAATACCCAACACATAAAATTGGTATACAGTATTACCTTCTGGCTCCCATATAAATGCAGGGAAAAACGCGAGAAAAAAGATCATTACTTTTGGGTTAACAAGATTCATAATCACCCCAGTTTTATATAAAGACCAGTAAGATTTCTTCGGATCCTCCTCGGCGGACAAGAATGCGCCAACCGTATCCCCTTCTTTTTGAAGAACAATCGTGCTGTCACTTTTAAAAACTTTAAACGCTAAGTAAAAAAGGTAAAATGCACCTAAAAGTTTAATACCAAAAAAGAGCGTTTCAGAAGTAGTTATTATAGCCGAAACCCCAAAGGCTAATAATGATGTGTGAACAATGCAGCCACTTATTAAACCTGCTGTAGTGGCAATACCGCTTTTTACACCATTAGTGAGCGATTGCGTAAGCACATAAATATTATCTGGGCCTGGCGAAAGCGCTAATGCAATGGTTGCAAGTGCAAACGAAAAAAGCGTTTCTACCATTATGCTACCTTGCTAAAATCGCCTTGTTAATTTTCTTGATAAGTGAAGGGCCTTCATAAATAAAACCTGTATATATCTGTACTAAATCTGCACCAGCATCTAGTTTTTCTAAAGCATCATCTGCACTATGAATACCTCCCACTCCAATTATAGGGAATGATTTATTGCTCTTATCGGCAAGATATTTTATAACTGCCGTGCTTTTATCTTTTATAGGTTGTCCGCTTAATCCTCCGTTACCTATTTCTGTTAGTCTGGCCTCGCTAGCTTTTAAGCCAGAGCGATCCATAGATGTGTTACTAGCAATCACCCCATCTAACTTAGTATCTTGTACTAATGTAACAATCTCATCCAATTGAACTGGGTTTAAATCTGGTGCTATTTTTAATAAGATTGGCTTTTGCTTATCAAAGTTTTTATTTGCCTCTTGTACCGCTCCAATCAGTTCTTCTAGATAGTCTTTATCATTCAGTTTTGCGTGACTCCCTACATTAGGACAACTAACATTTAGCACAAAATAATCTACATAAGGGTGTAGTGCATTAAAACAAGTGAGGTAATCTGCCGTATAATTTTCTGGCAAGGTTTGCGTGTTTTTACCTATGTTTCCACCTATTATTAATTTCCCTTTATTTTTTTTAAGTTGTTCTATGGCTCCCTCTAGACCTTCATTATTAAAGCCCATTCTGTTGATAATCCCTTTATCATCTTTAAGTCTAAAAAGCCTTTTTTTAGGGTTTCCTTCTTGTGCTAATGGCGTCACAGTTCCTATTTCGATAAAACCGAAACCAAAATTAGCCAACTCATTATACAAGACCGCATTTTTATCAAAACCAGCAGCAAGACCTACTGGATTCTCAAACTTAAGTCCAAATAGGTTACGCTCTAATCGCTTATCTGTCGTTTTATAAATGCTTCTGAAAAGCCCTCCAAAACCTAGCTTGTGCGACAACTTGATTAATGAGAAGGTAAAATAATGAACTTTTTCAGGATCAAAGCTGAAGAGAATAGGACGAAGTAGTGATTTATACATAAGGGAATAATTGTTTTGCAAAAATAAGACAGTTAGACGACTCGTAAGAATGATTTATGAAATATCTCTATTTTGTACATTCTTATATCATTTGAGAAGTAATTATTAGCGTAGTTTGTTATTAATTAGGCTTTTTACGACTACATACATAACTCAGTTATTAGACTAAAACAATTATTATCCAACCCAAGACCTACATTCTTCCAATAATCGTTATCGCTCAGTTTTTCTGTACTTCGTTATGGTTTGCTGGAAACGGCGTAATGTCTAATATTATTGAAGATTATCACCTGCAGGAAAGCGCACTCTGGACATTAACCACCATGGTACAAATAGGTTTTATTTTAGGTACTTTATTTTTTGCGGTACTCGCGATAATAGACCGCTTTTCGCCAAGTAAAGTTTTCTTTGTCTGTGCCTTATTGGGCGCAGCAGTTAATGCGGGTATACTGTGGGAAGAAAACACATTAAACTCTTTATTGGTTTTCAGGTTTTTTACAGGTTTCTTTTTAGCAGGTATTTACCCTGTAGGAATGAAAATAGCCTCAGACTACTATAAAAACGGACTTGGAAAAGCATTAGGCTATCTGGTTGGTGCGCTTGTTTTAGGCACCTCTCTACCTCATCTTTTAAAAGAGCTTTCGGAAGACCTACCTTGGAAATATGTGATTATTGTAATTTCTATTTTATCTATAATTGGAGGTATAGCCATCTTACTTTTTATTTCTAATGGTCCCTATCGCATTCAAGGAAAAAAAATAAAATTAGAAGGTATAAAAACGATTTTTAAAAACAAGAATTTTAATATCGCTGCGCTAGGCTATTTTGGACATATGTGGGAACTTTATACTTTTTGGGTGTTTGTACCGGTTCTCATTAAAGCATATATAATGAGTTTGCCACAAATAACATTTAATATTCCACTATGGAGTTGTATAATTATTGCAACTGGAGGCTTAGGCTGTGTGGCGGCGGGTTATCTAAGCTCATATCTAGGAGTTAAAAAAACAGCTTTTTTGTTTTTATCATTATCATTAATTTGTTGTTTACTCTCTCCTCTATTTTTTGAGACAACATCTGTTTTCTTATTTATTATTTTTATGCTCTTTTGGGGTTTTACTGTTGCAGGAGATTCACCATTGTTTTCGTCTTTGGTTGCCAATAACTCATTGCCCGAAATAAAAGGAACAGCCATCACTATCGTCACTTCTATTGGTTTTGCCATTACTGTGATTAGCATAGAATTAGTTGGCTACTTAGCCTCAAATATAAAAATTAATTACCTGTTTTTAATTTTGGCTATCGGGCCCTCGTGTAGTTTAGCCGTCTATTTATTTAATGGACTTAACAACAAAAATGCTACTACACAACAATAGCGAAGTGTCATATAAAAGAACAAAAATTGGGTTTATAAAATTTCCGAAGTAATTAAGAAACTCTTAAACTTCTTGAGGCTACACTTTTCTTATATTTGCACTAGTAAAAAAGCTACTATAGCTTCTCTTTTAATTAGACAAATTTGCATTATATGATAAACAAACAACACCTCATCGATAGATTTATAAGTTACGTTACTGTAGACACAGAAAGTGACCCAAATAGCGACACTACACCTAGCTCTGCAAAACAATGGGACCTCGCAAATGCCCTTGTAGAAGAACTTAAAGAAATAGGTCTAGAAGATGTAACGATCGATGAAAACGCATATATTATGGCAACTTTGCCTAGCAATGTTGATCACGATGTTCCTACTATCGGATTTATATCTCATTTTGATACGACTCCAGATTTTACGGGTAAAGATGTAAAACCTCAAATTATTGAAGATTATGATGGGAAAGATATTGTGTTAAACAAAGATCAAGACATTGTACTATCTCCAGATTATTTTGAAGATCTTTTATTATACAAAGGACAAACCATCATCACTACAGACGGTACTACTTTATTAGGTGCCGATGATAAGGCAGGGATTGCAGAGATTATTTCGGCAATGGAATACTTGGTTCAACACCCAGAAGTGAAGCACGGAAAAATACGTGTAGGTTTTACACCGGATGAAGAAATAGGACGTGGCGCACATAAATTTGATGTTGCTAAATTTGGTGCAGATTGGGCTTATACAATGGATGGTAGCCAAGTGGGCGAACTTGAATATGAAAACTTTAACGCCGCAGGTGCTGTTGTTACTATAGAAGGTAAAATAGTACACCCAGGATACGCAAAAGGGAAAATGGTAAACAGTATGTATATCGCACAAGATTATATAAACTCTTTACCAAGATTAGAAACCCCAGAACACACCTCTGGTCGTGAAGGATTTTTCCATCTATACAGTATAGACGGCGAAGTAGACAGTACAAAACTACAGTACATTATTAGAGATCACGACAAAGGTCATTTTGAAGCTCGAAAAGAAATGATGCTTAAACTCGCAAACGAATTAAACTCACAATTAGGAGAAGAGCGTGTTTCTATAGAAATTAAAGATCAATACTTCAACATGTGTGAAAAAATAGAACCTGTAATGCACATAGTAGACATCGCAGAAGAAGCCATGAAAGAAGTAGGCATTACACCTCTTATCAAACCAATACGTGGTGGTACAGACGGTTCTCAATTAAGCTTTATGGGATTACCTTGCCCTAATATATTTGCAGGGGGGCATAACTTTCACGGACGCTTTGAGTATGTTCCTGTAGAAAGTATGCAAAAAGCGATTGAAGTAATTGTTAAGATTACTCAAATTGTTGCGAAGAAATAAACATTAAGCAATTAGCAATAAAAAAAATCTAGAGTTAGCTCATAAGCTTTCTCCAGTTTTTTTATTGGTAGATGTGACGTTTATTTAGGATATCGTTTTTAATTAGAAAAGAAAGAAAAACATAAAAAAAGGCTCGCAATTGCGAGCCTTTTTTATGTATTAAAGTAAATTCCTATTATTCTGTAATTAAAACAGCCCCTTCAGGCTTAGCAAAAACAGAAGTAGGTATTACCGTTTCTGTTACCGTAACTTTGTTAAAATTAACATCATTACGCATTTCTGTTGGCAGGTTATCCTCTACCTTAAACCATGTTAGTTTTTTTGGCAATTGTAAACCATTTACCTCTTGCCATTCGCTATATTTAATAAAGCTCCATTTGTCACTTTTAGCATTAGATTTACCTGTCACCGTATAGCCTAACCAAGCCATTTTATTTGTATCTGGATCACTAAATAACATATATTCATCTTTAGAAGAATATCCTATCCCATCTTCATAACTCACTTTAAAAACATTGTACATTTTACCATCCAACTCTTTTTGTGGCATTGATGTGTAAACTATCCCACTATCTGCAAACACAAAAGGCATAGAGTAAAAATAAAACATCAAATTATTATAAAACAGTGCGTTACCCTTGTACGCTTCTGGCTCGTTCTGTAATAACCAAACTCCGTTCCCGTCATTACCTATACTCCATTTTTCATTCTCAATTTTTTCAAATCTATTTTTTAAATCAACAGTATGCACTTCTTCTCCGCCTCTACCATCAAAACTAAAACACAAGTTGTTCATTTTATTCCACTGTGCTAAGCCACCGTGTGCATTTAGAACTTCGGAAACGTTCTGTGGAATTACTTTTTGGTCTGTCTCAACGACATCATTGACAACCATACTTTCTTCTGAGACATGCTCTTTAGTATTCTCCTTACACGCTACAAAAGCGAAAATAGAAAACACAACTACTGTAATTTTTTTCATGGGTTTATTTTTATTAGTTTATAAATATAAAAAGCTCCCAACTTTAGTCGAGAGCTTTTTAGAAACCTTTATGATAATTGTTATTTTTTTATCAGTTTTTGGGTAGAAACAGCGCCATCTTGACTAACAAGCGCTACAAAATAGACACCATTTGTCATATTTCTAAGTGAGATATTTACCTTTGCACTATGATTAAAGAAATCTCTAGCACAAACAATCCATTAATCAAAAAGATTAACGCACTCACAGATAAATCTCGGGAGCGTAAAAAGCAGGGGGTTTTTATTGTGGAGGGTGCCAGAGAGGTGTCACTAGCCATTAAAGGCCATCACGAGATTTTAACCTTACTTTTTTGTCCTGAAATTGCAGATCTAAATGCACTACCTAATGTAGCAGACAGCGTAGAGAAGATAAGCGTATCGCTCGATGTATATCAAAAAATTGCCTACCGCGCCACGACAGAAGGTGTTATTGCCATTGTAAAAAACAGCAAGACAACTCTTGACGCTTTAGTATTTCCGAAACAAAACCCACTAATCTTAATTGCCGAAGCGCCAGAAAAACCTGGAAACATAGGTGCTTTATTGCGCACCGCAGACGCGGCACATGTAGATGCCGTGCTCATCGCAAACCCAAGAACAGATTTATACAATCCAAACATAATACGCAGTAGCGTAGGTTGTGTGTTTACGAATCAAGTGGCGATGGCGAGTAGTGAGGACATTATTGCTTTTCTTAAGAAAAACAACATCTCGATTTACAGTGCTATTTTGCAAGAATCACAACCCTACCACACGCAAGACTTTACTACGGGTTGCGCGATTGTCGTAGGCACAGAAGCTACTGGCTTAAGCCAAGCATGGCGTGACGCGAGTACCGCAAACATTCATATCCCTATGCAAGGCGAGATTGATAGTTTGAATGTCTCGGTGGCTGCGGCAGTTTTGTTGTTTGAGGCAAAAAGACAAAGAGGGTTTTAGATTTTTGAAATGAAAAATGTAAAACTCAAAACCGCAAAATGTAAAATGTAAAAGTGTGAGCTATCAATTGCATTTCACTTAATAATTAAACGAATCTTCTTACTCCCTTCTCAGCGGGAGAAAGGCTAGGGATGAGGGAACAAGTTCTGATTAACGATTGCTGTTTTTTGAAGTGAAAAATATAAAACTCAAAACCGCAAAATGTAAAAGTGTGAGCTATCAATTGCATTTCACTTAATAATTAAACGAATCTTCTTACTCCCTTCTCAGCGGAAGAAAGGCTGGGGATGAGGGAGCAAGTTCTGATTAACGGTTGCTGTTTTTTGAAGTGGAAAATGTAAAAGTGTAAGCTATCAATTGCATTTCACTTAATAATTAAACGAATCTTCTTACTCCCTTCTCAGCGGGAGAAAGGCTGGGGATGAGGGAACAAGTTCTGATTAACGATTGCTGTTTTTTGAAGTGAAAAATGTAAAACTCAAAACAGCAAAATGTAAAAGTGCGAGCTATCAATTACATTTCACTTAATAACTAAACAAACCTCCTTACTCCCTTCTCAGCGGGAGAAGGGCTGGAGATGAGGGAGCAAGTTCTGATTAACGATTGCTGTTTTTTGAAGTGAAAAATGTAAAACTCAAAACCGAAAAATGTAAAAGTGCGAGCTATCAATTACATTTCACTTAATAACTATACAAACCTCCTTACTCCCTTCTCAGCGGGAGAAGGGCTGGAGATGAGGGAACAAGTTCTGATTAACGATTGCTGTTTTTTGAAATGAAAAATATAAAACTCAAAACCGCAAAATGTAAAAGTGTGAGCTATCAATTGCATTTCACTTAATAATTAAACAAACCTTCTTACTCCCTTCTCAGCGGGAGAAGGGCTAGGGATGAGGGAACAAGTTCTGATTAACGATTGCTGTTTTTTGAAGTGAAAAATATAAAACTCAAAACCGCAAAATGTAAATTCTTAATTCCTCCTACTTCACTTCTAGTATTTCACTCCACTGCGTGGTAAACCTTGGGCTTCTATCTGCTTTAACGAGTTCCCACTCTTTCATTCTTGTACCTGTTAATCCAGAAAACACTTTACCTTTTCCGTATTTGTAATTTAGGGTATCAAATAACTGCATCAATTCTTTGTGTTTCTCTGTCTTAGGAGATTCAAAAAGATTGCCTTGCACATACGCTTCTGGTATGATACCCGTGAGATTGACGCCTACTTTTTTATAGCGATAGCCGGGTTTGTAAATGGCTTTTAAAATTTTTCTAGCTTCTGTAACAAGTGTAAACGTATTGTTTGTGGGGATGGCAAGCGTGACGGTTTGCTTATTTCTGTATTGCTTATCATTGACACTAAAAGAGCTCGTATTTAAAAACACCTGTAAATACATGGCACACGATTTTTGAGCGCGCAGCACTTCTGCCACTTCGCTTATGTAGTATGCACAGGCTTCTTCTATTAAATCAAGACGCTCTAACTTTCGCCCAAAAGATTTTGCAGTACCTATCCCTTTTTTAGGTTTTGGTATTTCTATCATATCCATACAAGGTTCGCCGCGCAACTCACGCCACAAGCGCTCTCCTACTACGGTCATCTCTTTACGTACCCAAGCGAGTGGCATTTCTGTAAACTGATATGCCGTATGAATTCCTACTTCTTTTAATTTTTTTGTCTGCTGTCGCCCTATTCCCCAAATGCTTTTTATCTCGGTGGTTTTTAATATTTCAATGCGCTTTGCATCACTATCAATCACAAAAACATGGTCGTGTTCTGGTCCTTTTTTAGCGATTTTGTTAGCCAGTTTTGCCAGTACTTTTGTTGGAGCAATGCCCACGCCCGTAGGGATCCCTGTGTTTCTAAATATGGTTTCTTTTATAAAATTTCCGTAGTGCTTTAAATTTTTATGACCAAAACCATGTAGATCTACAAAACTCTCGTCAATGCTATAAACCTCTACTCGTGGCGAAAACAAATATAGTGTATTCATTACCCGTTGTGACAGCTCGCCATACAAAGTATAATTAGACGAAAACAAGGTCACATTATGAGCTATAAGCTGTTTTTTAATCTTAAAAACAGGCTCAAACATGGCAATATCTGTGAGTGCCTTTGCCTCTCTATTTGCTGCTATAATACACCCATCATTATTACTCAAGACCACCACAGGCTTACCCCATAAGTCTGGCCTAAAAACCTGCTCACAAGACGCATAAAAGCTATTACAATCTACTAGTGCAATCATATCGCTTTATTAATAACATAGTTAATCACACCCCATAATGTAAAGGTTTTATGTGCTTCAGATCCACCCTGACTGACAGGAACTTTAATAATTGAAAACTCACCGTCTATAATAACCAAAGCTAATTTTCCTTTTAATGCCGGTGTGGAGCGATCGATAATTAACACCGCTTCGTTATATATTTTTAAGTGTGCATATTCATTAGATGAAACCCTCACAAAAAAAGTAGCGTCTGCGTTTGTAATAAGCTCTTGATGCAAATCTATAGTAGGTTCTAAATAATGTGTAGCAGGGCTAGGAAACCCTGTCTGTACCGAAACACCCGCAGTATGCCGATGTTGTTTTCTACTTAATTTTCCAACTTTTGATAATTTCATAACACAAAACTAGGAAATATTCCATACTTTTGGACTAATTCCACATAACAGTTATAAACAAAACACAAATGAATCTAAAAATGAATTTAAATCATTCGAACAATAAAGGGCCAGTTATAAAACCTAAGAAGGCAATTAACCACAGAAGATTGTGGTTTACTTATTTTTAAAGCAAAAAACAGACTACTCTTTTATCTTTTTAAAATAAACCTTAGCCGCCGCTTTTACCTTTGGCGCTAAAATAAAAGCGCTCAGCATAGTAGGGATTGCCATCATAGCAAAAAAGGTGTCTATCAAGTTGATCATCATACTTAAAGATGTTGTTGCTCCAACTATTATGCTGCCTAAATAGATGTAACTGTAGAGGTTTTTATATTTAGTTCCAAAAAGGAACGCCATACATTTTGTACCATAATACGAGTATGAGAATAGTGAAGACACGCTAAAAACAATAATACATACCAACAACGCATATTTACCATAACTTAGAATTCCAGATTCAAATGCATTAACCGTTAAGGTAACACCACTATCGCTTGACTCTTGCCATACGCCAGTTACTAATATTGCAAGTGCCGTAAGCGTACAGATTAGCAATGTATCAATGGCTGGCCCTAGCATTGCAACTAGTCCTTCTCTTATAGGTTCGTTGGTTTTTGCAGCACCGTGTGCCATAGGTGCGGTACCTATTCCCGCTTCGTTAGAAAAAGCACCACGTCTTATTCCTAATAATATTAAACCACCCACAAGTCCCCCTAAAAAGGCATCTCCTTTATAAAAGTTTGCCGAAAAAGCATCTGTGAATATCAATGAAAGGTATTTAGGCAATTCTGTTACGTTATTACCTAAGATAATTAATATCATTAGCACATAAAGTACCACCATTGCTGGCACTAGTTTACTTGCCGTTTTACTAATACGCGTGATTCCTCCTAAAATTACTATTGCTGTTATTATTGCTAACACAACGCCAATTACAAGATTACTCTGAAAACCGCTATAATAACCTAATGGCTCTATTACAATATCATTTAAAGCTTGCGTAAGTTGGTTTACATTAAAAACAGGTAAAGCACCTACTAGCCCAGCCATACTAAAAATAATAGCCAAAGGTTTCCAACCTTTACCTAGACCTTCTGTTATAACATACATAGGTCCTCCTTGCACATCGCCGTTATCATCTTTCCCTCTATACAAAACAGCAAGTGTACCTGTAAAAAACTTAGTAGACATACCAATAACTGCACTCACCCACATCCAGAAAACAGCGCCCGGCCCTCCTATAGATATCGCTACTGCAACTCCTGCAACATTACCCATCCCTATGGTTGCAGACAATGCCATTGTTAATGCCTGAAAATGGCTAATTTCTCCTGCATCTGCCTCATTATCATACTTTCCTCTTAAAACGGCAATAGCATGACCCAAATATCTAAAAGGCAAAAACCGAATATAAACTAGTAAACCCAGTCCTCCTCCAACTAACAATATTAATAGCGGTAAGCCCCAAGCAAATGAAGCCATTTCAGAAATAAAAGAATCTATGATTTTTAGTACATCCAAATTTTTAAGTTTTAACATTTTAATACTCGTCAAAAGTACTTTAATTTTTAAGACTTAAAGTAGTCGTAATAAGCAGATCTATACTAAAAGTAAATGGAGAAATCAGATTTTTTCATACCCTTTCTACAGAACCAAAAAAAAAAACAAAAACACACAACAAAACTAATTCACTTAATAAGATTTTGAGTATTAATTTATAGTTTCTCTATGAGAATACAGCGAACATTTCATTACATTTACTAATTAAAATAAAACAAATTTTCTTAATGGAAAGCATCTCGATTTTTGACATGTTAAGTATAGGCGTAGGTCCTTCAAGTTCACACACTTTAGGCCCTTGGCGTGCCGCTCAAATGTGGATTAAAAAACTACAACAGAAAGAGCTATTTACAGGTGTAGCTAGCGTACAAGTAAACCTTTACGGTTCGCTATCATTAACCGGAAAAGGGCACGCATCAGACATTGCAGTGATTATGGGACTTATGGGAACAGACCCTGTAACAGTAGATATTAACGCTATCCAACCGTCATTAGATGCCCTTAAAAAAACGAATATTCTTAAATTAAATAGTGAAAAGGATATTGCTTTTAACTTTTCAGAAAACATAAAATTTAATCGTACTTTTTTAGACTTTCATCCTAACGGGATTAAGTTTGAAGCTACACTGCGTAACGGTAAAAAAACACGAGATACGTACTACTCCATAGGCGGTGGTTTTGTGGTACAAAAAGAACGAGCGAGAGCAAAAAGACAGGTAGAAAAATTTAATAGCTTTCCATTTCCTATAGAAAAAGCAACAGAAATACTTGCCTACTGTAATTCAGAAAACGTAACCATAAGCGAGCTTGTACTTAAAAACGAACTTTCATTAAGAGATCCATACAGAATAGACGATAAAATAAAAGCCATTTGGGATGTTATGTTAGACTCGATGTACGTGGGTTGCCACACAGAAGGTACACTCCCTGGAGGGCTTAATGTGCGTAGAAGAGCTTTTGACAAACACAAATCGCTACAAGGAGATAAACCATACTCAGACAAATACGAATGGGTAGAAGCCATTAGAAACACCGAAGTAAAATTCCGTCAAATATTAAAATGGGTAACCTGTTTTGCCTTAGCCGTCAACGAAGTAAACGCTTCTTTAGGACGTGTAGTTACTGCGCCTACTAACGGAAGTGCCGGCGTGATTCCTTCGGTATTAATGTATTATTTAGTCATTGAAAATCATAAAGCAGACTTTGAGCATATTAAAAAGTTTTTACTTGTAGCTGGCGAAATAGGGAGTCTCTTTAAAAAGAATGCCACCATTAGCGCCGCAATGGGAGGATGTCAAGCAGAAATAGGCGTAAGTTCTGCTATGGCCGCAGGAGCATTAACAGAACTTATGGGCGGTACTCCTGCTCAGGTTTTAATTGCTGCCGAAATAGCCATGGAACATCACCTTGGACTCACTTGTGATCCTATTGCTGGACTCGTACAAATACCGTGCATAGAACGTAATGCAATGGGTGCTATAAAAGCAATAAACGCCTGTGAGATGGCTCTCGACAGAAATCCTGATGATGTAAAAATTCCATTAGATAAAGTGATTGCTACGATGTGGGAAACTGCAAAAGATATGACTTCAAAATACAAGGAAACTAGCGAAGGTGGGCTTGCCGTACAGGTGAATATTAGTGATTGCTAGGATAGTAGTGAGGTATTAGTGGTGAGGCTTGAGTAGTTAGTAGTGAGTATTGAGGTTTGAGCAATCTCTATTTACGAAACATTTATCGCGTACTATTTTAATATCGACTTCGGTTTAGATTTAAATAGAATTACTCCTCTTTCATCGCATTACAATCATCCCTTCTTCTAGAATCTATAAGATGTACTATTTTCCATCCATCTTCTAGTTTTGCCAATGTAAAAGCATTGGCGCCACAATGGCTAAAATTTCCATTAAAATAGAACTCATAAGGGGTCCAGACGTGGGCGAGGTTTCCGTCAATAGATACGGTATAGTCTATGAGTACCTCTTTCCAGACTTGGTTTGATGGTCTTAACGCGATTGATTTTTTAAAATTTCCGAAGTGAGTATTCTCCAGCACATCTATCCCTTCTCTATTTTTTGAGGCACTTTGCAAAATAGCATTTGGTGACAGTACCGAATTCATTATCAAGGTGTCCCCTTTATGAAAACCATCAAAAAAGACATCGATTATCTCGCGAGCAGTATTTTCAGTCAGTATTTTTTGGGCCAAAATGGTATGCGTAAGACAAATAAGACAGAGCGAGAAGAGAAACTTCATAATTAAAAATTAGGTTACGTCTCAAATTTAGTATTTTTACCGAACAAAACACACCCTATGTCTGTAGCAAAAAAAGAATATAAACGTATTACTGTTAAATCTCTAGTAGATATGAAAAAACGTGGAGAGAAAATCTCTATGTTAACCGCGTATGATTTTACAATGGCAAAAATTGTAGATGGCGCTGGAGTCGATGTCATTCTTGTAGGTGATTCAGCTTCAAATGTAATGGCAGGTCACGAGACTACCTTACCTATCACACTAGATCAAATGATTTATCACGCATCTTCTGTAGTACGTGCAATTACAAGAAGCCTTGTGGTGGTAGACATTCCTTTTGGAAGTTACCAAAGCGATCCTAAAGAAGCGCTTCGCTCTGCTATTAGAATTATGAAAGAAAGTGGCGGTCACGCTGTCAAAGTAGAAGGAGGTAAAGAAATTAAAGAATCTGTAAAACGTATTTTAAACGCAGGGATTCCAGTAATGGGACACTTAGGCTTAACACCACAGAGTATTTATAAATTTGGTACTTATACCGTAAGAGCTAAAGAGGAAGAAGAAGCAAAAAAACTAAAAGACGATGCGCTTTTACTTGAAAAAGCAGGTTGTTTTGCCATCGTACTAGAAAAAGTACCCGCAAAACTAGCACAAGAAGTGGCAGAAAGCCTAACCGTACCCGTAATAGGAATTGGTGCTGGTAATGGTGTTGACGGACAAGTATTAGTAACACACGATATGCTTGGCATGACACACGAGTTTAACCCAAGGTTTTTAAGACGTTATTTAGACTTATACTCAGACATGACAGGAGCTTTTGAAAGCTACATTGATGATGTAAAAAGTGGTGATTTTCCAAATGACTCTGAACAATACTAATTTTCGATTGCAGAATAATCATTTAACTCAGATTACTATCTAAAGTTCCCACAAACTATTAAACGTAAAATTGTATCAAAGCAAAACCCTCTCATAGCAACAAGAACAATCTCCAAGTACTTTTTGAAGACAATCACTTACTCGTCGTTAATAAACGTCCTGGTGACATTGTACAGGGTGATAAGACGGGAGACAAACCTCTTGTTGAAGTTGGCAAATCTTACATTGCAGATAAATATAATAAGCCCGGCGCGGTCTATTTAGGTGTTGTACATCGCCTTGATAGACCAACAAGTGGTGTTATCATTTTTGCCCGAACTTCTAAAGCACTCCCTAGATTAAATGCTTCTTTTGCTGCACGCGAAACAAAGAAAACGTATTGGGCTGTGGTTAAAGAAAAGCCACCAAAAGACAAGGATACTTTAGTTCATTTTTTAAAGCGAAATCCGAAGCAAAATAAGAGCTACGCCTACCCTAAAAAAGTACCCGATAGCAAGCAGGCAATTTTGCATTATGAGGTGATTAAAAAACTAGACAATTACTATTTACTTTCTATCGATCTTGAGACGGGAAGACACCACCAAATAAGATCACAATTAGCAGCCATTAAATGCCCAATAAAAGGGGATTTAAAATATGGTTTTGATCGTAGTAATAAAGATGGAAGTATTCATTTACACGCGCGAAAAATAACCTTTACACACCCTGTAAAGAAGGAAGAAATGACTATCTTAGCACCAACTCCTGATGAAGTTATCTGGAATATCTGCGAAAAGTAAAACTTAAACAACTACTTCACTTAAACATCGCAAATATCTGATTATTAATTTATTAGTCAAATTATTTAGATTAGACTAAAACCTCATAGACATCACTAAGCTCCTATAATTTTAAAAGTGACGACTTCCTGAGGACGTTTTTGAGCGAGGATGTTTAAGGATTTATTTGTCAGCTGTAAAATACGCAGATACCCTCCTGTGGTTTGCGCATCTTTCATTAAAATCAAGAGCTTTCCAGAGGGTGTTAATTGTACCGTTCCTGGCTGTACTGGAACCGTTAAAATATCATCAAATTTCACCTCCCCTAGCCCATCGATTTGGGTTGCCATTCTATTGCTATTTTGATGAATTTTAAAGATGCTTTTTTCTAAATTCTCTTTGGTTTTTTTGTCCAAAATTTCATACTCTGGCCCTTTAAAAATTTCAATGATTTTAGACTCAAAATTTAATGGTCTTAGCGAGTCATTTTCAAGCTTTATTATTTCCGAAGTACTCTCAATTTTTAAAATATCACCCTTGTCTATTCTTCCTTTTTCTGTGATGCCTTGATACATACTTTTACTTCCTAAAACTACTTGAGAGTCAAAACCACCTTGCACAGCGATATAACCTCTCCACCCTTTTTTGGGTGTAGTGATTTTAAGTATATCGCCAGCTTTTATATTGAGTTTTGCATTCATAGATCGCACCTCATCATTTACCAAAACACCAAAACTCGCTCCAGTAATGGCTATAATTGTGTCTTGTTCAAATACCAACGTTGGCCCCATTGCAGTAAACTCTATTACGGCTGTGCGAGTTGTATTTCCTACGAGTTGATTTGCCAAGCTTGCACTATGCGCATCCATCACACCACTTAAAGGAACTCCAATAGCACGAAACCCCACTCTCCCTTTATCCTGGATGCTAGACAAACCAGCTTTAAGCACTTGAATCATAAGCTACTTGTTTTTAAGTGAAAGGCACCTGTACTGACTTCATGTGCTATGTTACGAAACTCTTGAAGGCTAATAGATTCAAACTTGATGTAATCTCCTGCTTTTAGTAGGTTGGGCGGATTTTGGTTGACATCAAATAACGCTAAAGGTGTTTTCCCTATAATATTCCAACCTCCCGGCGAGTTACTTGGATAAATTCCTGTTTGAGCACCTCCTATCCCCACAGATCCCGCAGGTATTTGTTGCCTAGGAGTTTCTAAACGAGGGGTATCTAATTTTTTATCTAAGCCCGTTAAATATGGGAAACCCGGTAAGAACCCAATAAAATTTACTAAATATAAATTCTCTGTATGTAGCGATATAACGCTTTCAGTAGTTAGTTGATTTTTTGTTGCAACCTTTTCCAAATCTAAGGCAAAAGAACCTTCATAACACACAGGCACTGTTACAACGCGTTGATTTTGCTCTGTTTTTAATGCACTTGCTTTAACAAGGCCATTTAGCTTTGCCAAGCCATCTTGTAATGAAACAGTCTTATTTAAATACACAGCTATTGAATGGTATGTAGTGACAGTCTCCATCACTAAATGCGGTAAATCCTCTTGAATAGCAGCACTTACAGCGATGATTTCTCGCTGCACATCTTTATTATTGACAGCTGGCCAATCGATAAGGATCGCGTGTTCTCCAAAAGGTCTTAAAGCTACTTTCATCCTATTTGAAGGTTATATTCGGAAAGTTTCTTTTTAACGAATGTAAGCATCGCTATTGAACCTTTGTGATCGCTATGAATACAGTACGTTTCTGCCATAATAGTTTTAAACCCTTCAGTTGTGTTTACTTTTTGATCTAAAATAAAACCTCTTAATTGCTCCCAAGCCATTTCTGGAGACGTGATTAATGCTCCTGCTTCGCTTCTTGGTTTTAGCTTTAAATCTGACGTGTATCCTCTATCTATAAAAGCTTCTGGTACAATAGGCAATAAATTCTTGGATTTTTGATATAAAACAGAATCGTGCTGTGTATAGAGTTTTGGACGTAGTTTAGTTTCTAAAATCGCCTCCACTATAGCATCTGCGGTAGGCGCGTCAATTGCGGCACAATTATATAAAGCTCCATGGGGTTTTACATGATGTAACTCCACTCCTTCTTGATTGCAAATTACCACCAACTTCATAATCTGTTCGTAGACTGACTTTTGCAACTCCTTTTTAGTCATTGTAAGTTTTTTACGACCAAAATTCTCCAGATCTGGAAACGAAGGGTGTGCGCCTACTTTCACTCCGTATTTTTTTGCTAATTGCACCGAAGTTCGCATCGTGTCTTCATCGCCATAATGCCCACCGCAGGCAATAGAACAACTCGCAAGCATAGGCATCAATGCCGCGTCATTGCCTGTGCCCTCTCCTAAATCTGCGTTGATGTTGATTGTTTGTTTCATTTTAAATCACCCCAAAAACCTTTAAAAGCCCTCTCAAACCTAATCCAATGGTTGTTATCACTATAATAAACCCAAGTATATTTTGCGGTTTTGTATTTTTATATTCTCCTAAAATAGATTTTTTATTGACTATCCACAGTAAGAAAATTGCGACTATGGGTAATAGTAGCCCGTTTGCAAATTGTGCAAATTGTATCACCTCAATAGACTTAAAACCTACAGATGAAAACACTACACCTATCAATAAAATAGTAATCCAAACCGCTTTAAACTTAGCCGATTTTATAGCATCTTCCCAGCCAAAACAACCGCTCGCCACATAAGCAGCAGCTAATGGCGCTGTGATGGCAGATGTGATTCCGGCAGCAAACAACCCTATGCTTAAAAAGTATTTTGCATAAGCCCCAAACAAAGGTTCGAGTCCTTTTGCCAGGTCTGCCGCGTTTGTAATTTCGCTTTGCTGTATCGCCGCACCACACACAATAATCCCCATAGAAACAAGTCCGCCTAAAACAATAGAGACATACACATCTTTTCTCGCTGCTTTTAAGTCGCCCACAGTCTTCCAACGTTCTTTTACTAACGATGCGTGCAAAAACAAGTTATAAGGCACGACAGTCGTCCCAATCAAACCCACAATGAGTAATAAAGATTCATCAGGAATACTTGGTATCAAAAGTCCTTTTAAGAATTCGGAAATACTAGGTTGTGTTAATACGGCTGCAATGAGAAAAGAGAGACTCATCACGATTACCAATGAAACTAAAGCACGCTCGATGGTTTTATAATTTCCGAAGTATAAAATACAGAAAGCCACAATCCCGATAAGCAACGGAATAAATGGAATGTTTAATGATCCAAGCTCTAAAATGGAAGTTGGTAAAACAGATGCCAAACCTAAAGCACCTCCACTAATATTACCAGCTTCATAAGCCGCATTCCCTATTAAAATAGCAGAAACAACGAGTAAAACAGCAGCACCTCTTAGCCATTTGTTTGATATTTCGGATGTAATAGTTTCTGCCAAACCCTTTTGAGTAACAATACCCAAACGTGCCGCCATCTCTTGCAGCACGATAGTCGCAATCACAGAAAGCGCCATTGCCCATAGCAAGGTAAAACCATATTGCACACCCGCAACGGTACAAACCGTAACAGTGCCGGGACCTATAAATGCCGCTGCGACTAGTGTACCTGGGCCAATGTCTTTTAATGGGTTTTTCATTTAAAATTTGTTAGTCTGTTGGGCTTCGACTGCGCTCAGCCTGACAGTATTCTACCATTGTCAGTCTGAGCACTTCGACTACGCTCAGTATAAACTGGGGTCGAAGACAATGGATATCTCTAATTATTGATTTTGTATCAAAGCATAAATAGCAAAACTCCCAAGCCAGTGACCTCCTTCATAACTATCGCCTACAAGATTTGGGTACGAATATGCCACGTGCTCGTTGGCTATATTTTTTAAATGCGCATACTCTGGATACTGATTTGCTAATCCGTAGAACACCCAAGCCCTACTGAAGTTAAGACCATCTAAGTGAACCAATTTTCCGTCTGTACGATCGCTTACTTCCCCCACTGATAGATGGTAGTTTTTAGATTTTAATTGTGGCATAAAATCATTAAGCCATGTTTTAAATTCTTGTTTTGGAAGGATACGTCGCATTATATCAAGTTCTTCTAGACAGGGCGATAAAAAGTCATAACCACTAGGCTCCCAAGTTATTGGGCAACCCTCGTCTTTTAAATAAAAATCTTTGGCGCGCTGTTCTATTAAGGCTTGCAATTCTTTGTGCCCCGCTATTTTTGCATAATCGTAGGCAAACGTAAGCCCAAAAGCAGTATTAGAATGTTCACCAACTCTAATTGGGTACACCAGTTTTGGTAAAAACTCAAGATAACGATCTACAATGAGGTCTGCTAAAGGCTGCATGGTAGTTTCCCATTCACGTGCTTTTGGGTGATCCCAAGTTTTTAAAGCTTCTTGTAATTTTAATAACCACGCCCAACCGTAGGTACGCTCAAAAGATTTGTTGTTTTTACCCTCAAAATATTCAATCTCTTTTGCCACTTTCTCTTTAGTGATATTTCGCTCTAAAATAGCCATTGCCTCTGCGCCTTTGTCCATATTAGAGTGTTCTTTAAGTAACGTCACCATAGACCAATACCCATGTGCCGCACTATGCCAGTCAAAACAACCATAAAATATTGGGTGTAATGCTTCTGGCGATTGTAAATCTTGATCACTACCCAAGGTTTGTCCTAAACGATTAGGATACTCGGTCTCTGCACAATGCAAAGGAAGTTCAAGCAGCTTATTAGCTTCGGCTAGTGAGAATTGAGGGGCTTCAAAAAGTTCAACATTTTTGCTTGCTTCTTCTTTGAAAGCTGGTTGTTCTTTTACTTTCATATCACAACTGGTAAGTAAGGCTGTGATTGAAAAAATGGTAATAAGTTTTAGTTTCATTGTTTTGAATTTAATGAGGTCTTTTAATTTTATTTTAAGCTTTACGTTTTAAATATGTATTGATTTTGAGCTAGATTAGTTTAGAGGGAGGTCTCGACTACGCTCGACCAGACATCGTTAGAACGTTTCAGAATGTTGGACTTTGGTTCGATCAACCCGACCTACCCAAACCAACCGTCTCGGTCTAGACTTCTGTATTCTATGGCTTCGGTACTTCGATACTTTCCGCAGAAAAAGCGGAACACTCAGTAACCTTAGCTTTGGTTATTTTTACCCAAACCAGCCATCTCTGTCTAGACTTCTGTATTGTATGGCTTCGGAAATGTGATTCCCCATAATTTGTTCTGAATTTTCAAGATCTGCTATGGTACGCGCTACTTTTAAAATACGATCATAAGCTCTTGCCGAAAGGTTTAACCGTTCCATTGCGGTTTTTAGTAAATCAAGTGATGATTGCTCTAGTTTACAGTAGGTTCTTATTTGCTTTACGCCCATTTGTGCATTGTAATGAATGTTATCAAATGCCTCAAAACGATCTGTTTGCACTTTACGCGCTTTGCTAACTCGTTCTCTTATAACAGTACTCGCTTCTCCTTTTCGCTCTTCACTTAACTTTTCAAAAGGTACAGGTGTTACTTCTATATGTATATCTATCCTATCTAATAATGGACCTGAGATTTTACTCAAATACCGTTGCATTTCCGCAGGGCTTGAAACTACAGGCGCATCTGGATCATTAAAATAACCGCCGGGACTTGGATTCATACTCGCCACGAGCATAAAACTAGATGGGTATGTCACCGTAAACCGAGCTCTTGAGATGGTTACCTCTCTATCTTCTAATGGTTGACGCATGACTTCGAGAACACCCCGTTTAAATTCTGGGAGTTCATCTAAAAAAAGTACGCCATTATGTGCTAATGAAATTTCTCCAGGTTGCGGGTATTGGCCACCTCCCACAAGTGCAACATCTGATATTGTATGGTGGGGGCTTCTAAAAGGGCGCGAAGTCATTATCCCTCCTTTTTCCATAGTGCGTCCTGCGACGCTGTGTATTTTTGTGGTTTCTAGTGATTCGCCCAATGACATGGGTGGTAAAATACTTGGCAAACGTTTGGCAAGCATCGTTTTACCCGATCCTGGTGGGCCAATTAATATAATATTATGACCACCAGCAGCAGCAATTTCCATACAGCGTTTAATAGACTCTTGTCCTTTTACGTCTGCAAAATCAAATTCTGGGTTGGCAAGATGCTCATAAAACTCCGCCTCCATATCAACAATAGTCTGCTCTAGAGAGATACCTTCATTAAAATAATCGATAACTTGAGAGATATTATCTACGCCAAAAACCTCTAATCCTTCTACAATGGCAGCTTCTTTTGCATTCTGTGTTGGGAGTATAAAACCTTTAAAACCCTCTTCTTGTGCTTTAATGGCGATAGGCAACGCACCACGTATAGGCTGTAAACTTCCATCTAATGAAAGTTCGCCCATAATAATATAATCACGTAAAGGGTGTTTGGTCTTTATCTGTTCTGTCGCAGCAAGGATTCCCATTGCTAATGTTAAATCATAAGCAGAACCTTCTTTACGAAGATCTGCAGGCGACATGTTTAGGATGAGTTTCTTTCCCGGGATTTTATATCCGTTGTTTTGCAAGGCAGCAGCAATACGGTAATTACTTTCTTTAATGGCATTATCCGGCAATCCAACCAGATGATACCCAATACCATTATCGACATTAACCTCTACTGTAATTGTGGTTGCATCTACACCAAAAACCGCACTTCCATAAACTTTTGTGAGCATAAACTTCCTTTTTAATTCAGGCTAAAAAAGTAGCCATTGATTGTGAAGATAGGAAAATTATTTAAAATGTAAGTAATGGGTTTTAAGTTGTTTGAAAGATTCGTGACAGCACTAGTTACAAACTAGCGCTAGCGAGGGTAGTTTTTAATGATAGGTTTAGAAAATTCTACCAATAAAAAAAAAGGGACTCATATTGAGTCCCTTTTCTAACTAAAACAAACATTGGTTATTTAACAATCAATTTCTTAGTTGTTGAAATAGTATTAGTATTTATAGTTACAAAATATATTCCTGTGCTATAGTCTGCTATATCAATAGCTAGAGCTGCGTCATTCCCTAACTCTTGGTTAGAAATTGTTTTAACGGTTTGCCCTAAACCATTTACAATTACAATAGACGCATCAGTGACAGCTGGATTACTCAAGGTTATATACACAGTATCTTTTGCAGGGTTTGGGTACATTGAAATATCAGACAATTCATTTTCGCCAATCCCTAATGTTTCTCCTAATACCCTTATGTTATCAATAAAAGTACTATTGCTATAACCAGTAATGTTCACAAAATTGAACATCACTTTTTCGTTTTCAAAAGAACTAAGGTCAATCTCTTCTGTTCTCCAATCGTTTGATGAAGTTGGACTCCAATTGTTATTACTATAATCTGGTATGGTAGATAATTCTAGTCCATCTTTTTCATAAATAGTAGTATATGTTTCACCACAATCTATAGATATCTCTACTTTTAAAGTATCATTATAAGCATCAGAATATTGAGCTTTAGCTAAATCAAAAGTCAAAACAACTTCAGAATTATTTGACAAATCAAATATTTCCGTTTGAAAAATATCTATCTCACCCACATTATTATAAAACTCATTATTAAGCCAAGCAGCTACTGTTAAGTTTCCATCAACACCTATTACATCTGACCTTTCTTCCCAAGTAAAATCATTATCTGGGTTAAGAATAGTCCAACCTAAAGGAGGAAATCCATTAGTATCAAAATCTTCTTCAAAATCTAAAGATGTGGCTTCAGTAAATGCAACAAACTCTATTACTTTAGTATTATTACCTGGATTATCATCTCCAGTCAAATTAGCAGAAACAGTAAGTGTATAAAATCCTGAATCTGTTACAGAAACTGGCGTTGAAAAATTATAAACCTCCTGTTCTCCAGAGGCAAGTGTACCTGTAAAAATTTCAGTAACTGCTGCTTGCCCACTTAATTGATATGACACTTCAAAATTATTTTGTGAATTGATTCCAAAATTAGAAATCTCTGCTGAAACAATAATATCAGTTACTCCAGAACACACTGATGAAAAATCTCCTAGGTCATTCAAAATTGAAAGCACCTCTACGTCATTAGGCAATGAGCAGTTTAACAAACCTGTATTTGATACAGCCACTGTACGTAATGAAGACCAGTTATCTGTATCGTTTTTAGCCACAATTGCTGCCCAATTAGTTGCATCTGCATCTGTTATAGGTACGGTAATAGATGTTGTAGTAGAATTGCCTACAATTTCCATATATTTTTCTCCTAACAAATACACATCATATGACTCTGCATCTGTTACAGCATCCCAAACAAAAGTCGCTTCATCTGGACATACTACCGAAAAAGCAAAACCTTCTACTTGCTCTGCTGTAGAGAATACTGCATCACTCGTATCTGTATAAACACCACTCGTAATTCTAACTAACTCAGATCCCGTTACTACAGCTGGCACTGTCCAAACATAGGTTGATTCGCTTGAAGGCACTGTAGCAATACTTATCCAGCTGCTCCCTCCATCTATTGAATACTCTAAATCAAAATCTGATGTCGTATTATAAGCATCCCAATGAATAACTTCTGAATCACCAGCCACTAAGCTCTCCCCACCATTAGGGTACGTAACCGTAATGTTATCTGTAATTATTTCGTACACTACAAAGTATTCTTGAGGTCCCACTGGAACATTAAATCCAGATATATCTATATTGTAATCCCCAGCTTCAGGAGTATTAATCAACACTTGCTCCATATTATTTAAATGATCTGGCCCATTAGTTGCCGGAGCATTAAGCGCCAAAGGATCTGGCGTAGAATCAAGAACCCAAGGAAACAATGCATTATTTGATGGATCTGTTACCACAAGATCAAGATCGTTTACTAATGCAGGATTTGCATCTATAGCTCCTGGAACATCATTCCAATAAACCATAAAGCGCACTTGCGCAGTACCCGAAGGAACATTAATTATATGATTGTTTGTATTTCCTTGAGTGATGTTATCACTAAGATAATTTGTATTCTCAATTATTTTAGCAGCACGAAGTCCGTTTACAATACCCCAACCATAAATAAAATCAGGACCAATATTACCTGCTTCGTTAGTTGTATTAAGCATCGCTGCCTTAATTAAAGCAGATTGCGGTAATGCACCACCATTATAATCACCATATGCCTCATATAACTGGGCAGCAACTCCTGCAATACTAGGAGCAGCAGCAGATGTACCCCCAAACGCGTTGTAACCACCACCCTCATTTGTAGTCCACTGTCCATCACCCATTGCAGAAAGGTCTGGTTTAATTCTCCCATCAGCAGCAGGGCCTCTACTACTAGTACCAACTATGGTACCGTCAAAAGTAACATTTGCAGCAGCTATGTTATTTTTACTTGTTTTATTAGCTCCTCCAAGGTTACCCCATTGATCCCCTGCTCCATAATCACAATCAAAATTATTTGCATTACCCGCAGAAAGCACATGCAATAACGACGGTAAATCATTGGCTTGTTGGTCTAAAGTAACTGCATTTAACGTATATCCATTCTGACAAAGAAAACCTGAAGAGGTATTTGTAATTTGAACAGTTCCATCATAGAGTAAAGATGTTGTTTGAGTATCCATAAAATCTTGTGTTGAATCAACATTATATATATCTGCACCAGCAGCCATACCTCTCATTATAGGATTTATATTACCTGCGCCTGCAAAAATACCCGCTACATTCTCTCCATGATTCAAATTTTCTAATCCGTTTGTATCATTTACTAGCCTTCCTTTAAAATCAGCATGATTTTCAACAGGACCATAATCTCTAACCATTACACCTATACCTGCTCCGGTATAATTTCTGCCAGCAGAAGTTTGCGTATCTAAATTATTAGACCTCAGCGAACTTTTACCTCTTGTATCGTGAGGGATTGCTGAGTTAGATGTAAGTTCAATCCATTTTACAAAAGGTAAATTAGCTAATGTCTCTAAACAGTTATTAGGAATAGAAAGAGTCATCACATTTTGACTTTTAAATTGCTGTTTCACAACAATTTGTTGTTTTACTAATTCTCTTATTACATCATTAGAATTTGCTTGCTTCTGAAATTTTAAAGTTACCAATATATTATCTCGATCTAGCGCATATTCTGGATAAGGCGGCATCTTTAAGGCTGAAGATAATTTAAAGCGTCCATCTATAGGAACTATTGCTCTCACACCACTTTCTATTAAATATTGAATAGATGTATTTTCTGAAAAATAAAACAAATATGTTTTGTGAGGTAGGTATTCAATAAGCTCTAATCCTTTACGCTTAAAATCATCTTGAATAGATTGCTTGGGAGTTTCAAAAAACTGAACCCAGCCATAATATCCATTTTTAAACTTTGATGATTCTGGCATATCACTCCATTGAAAAGTGTTGATGTTTTCTTCTATTCTTATTGTTTCATTTTGAAACTGAATATTGTAAGAAGTTTGTGCAAAAAGGGCCATGCTAAATAATAACATAACAATTGTAGCTGTTTTTTTCATTGCTTTTAATTTTAGAGATTAAAAAATCAATTTGACTTTAATAATCCCGATGAACACTTATGATTTCAAGGTTTAGATTAGTAAACAAAACCTAGCTACCGTAAGCAACTAGGCGGTTTAAACACTCATTATTAGTTAATTAACTATTAACCTTGAAAAATAAATGTATTTGGATTCTATAATTAAAAAAAAAACATTTTTACATAAAAGTAGGAAGCCTAAAAGACAATATTTGCATACATTTACTCTATATCAAGAACTTACAAGTAATTTTAACAATAAATATATAGGAAACCTAATGAGTCATTTCTTATTTGATTTAATCAAGAGTTTAACAAAAAGCGAAAAAATATACTTTAAACGATACGCAAAATTTCATGCTGGCGAAGGAGAAAAAAATTATTTAAAAATATATGATGCCATAGAAGGTTTAAAAACGTATGATAAAGAAGTACTCCCAAAGCTCTTTAAAGGGACGAGTATAGAAAAGTACCAAAATTCTGAAGTTAAATATCTTAATGACAAGATATTATTAAGTTTATCAAACTATAATTTAAATAAATCTAAGAGAAATAAATTGCAAAAAGGAATCCTTATGCTAGAAGCACTTTCTGCTAAAGGACTGAAAAAAGAAGCTTTAAAAAAATTAAGGGTTTTAAAAGCAAATGCATATAAACAAGAAGAATTTACAGCAATATTACGCCTCATAGAGCTTGAAGAGATCATACTCTTTAAGCAAGGAATATTAGGATATAAAGATAAACTCGAAGAACTTGGACAACAAAGAACCGCAATTAACACTATTATCTTAAACCAAAACAAATATCACATGTTACGCCAGGAGGTGCGAGAATTTCAATTTAGTGAACATCTTTTTAAGGCAGAAATGAAAATACTGAAAGACTTTAAAAATCAACCCCTTATAAAAAACATAGATCATTGCCTCAGTAAAAAATCTACAGAACACTGGTACTATATTAATGTCCTAATCAACTATTTACAGTCTGATTTTAAAAGTGGTTTAAGCATTTCTTATGCTTATGTAAATTTTATTACAAAAAACATTCACCTTTTTGATCATACCCAAATATTACCCGCAATAAGTAATTACATATATCATTCTGCACTAACTAGAAATAAAGAACATTTTGAAAACGGTATTAATTTACTTTTAGAATTATCTCACAAAAAAGAATATCCAGAATTTTATATCAAATACATCCTTTATACCCGTAATCTAGAATTTGCATACTACACGAATGATGTAGTATTAATGCAAGCCTATTTAGAGTTAGCCATTGATTTAGTAGAAAATAACACAGCGCAATATGAAGAAGCCCAGATACAGTATATCTATTTTAACATTGTAAAATCTGCCATTATCCTTAAAGATCATTCTTTAGGTATGTATCATTGTAATTTATGGCATCAAAGAGGCGTAATGGGATATCGTAAAGTTCAGGCAAGAATATTTTCTCTCATACTTCATTTTGAAGTAAATTATATAAGACTTATGGAATCTGAAATAATAACCTTAAAAAAATTGGCTAAAAATAATGAAAGAGAGAAAGATTTAATTCGATGTTTTTACACTTTTTTTAATACAATGATTATGCATCCAAAGCGTAGAGAAATCTCAATTAATAAATTACAAAATGAATTAAAAATCATTTCACAAAAGAAAAATACTTCTTTTTCTTTTGTTTATTTTCATTATTACGAGTGGAGCCTTCAACTAAAATAGCCTCATTCAGGTAAATCTTGGAGCTGATTAAATTCTACTTTTTGAAAGTATATCATTTGCCATTTTCTTACCTAGCTCTACACCCCATTGATCATAGCTATAAATATTCCAGATTACCCCTTGTACAAAAAGTTTATGTTCATATAGAGCAATTAGTTTTCCAAGAGAATTTGGTGTTAGTTTTTCTATCTTCAACATATTTGATGGGCTATTTCCTTCAAAACGCTTAAAGTTGTTTTCTACTTGTTTGCCAAAGGTACCCTTTGCTAGTGCATCTGCTTGTGCATAGCAATTTGCTAATAATTTTTCTTGGTGCTCTTCAACCTCATACAGTGATGTTTCAAAACAAATAAAATCTGTAGGAATAAGTTTTGTGCCTTGGTGCAACAATTGCATAAATGCATGTTGTGCATTTACCCCTGTACTTCCCCAAATAACTGTTCCGGTTTGGTACTCAACAGGCGCTCCGTTTCTATCAATACTTTTACCATTACTTTCCATAACGGCTTGTTGTAAGTGGTTTACAAGCTTAGATAAGTACTGACTGTATGGTAGCACCATTTCAGTTTCTGTCTGGAAAAAATTATTATACCACACAGAAAGCATTGCCATTATTACAGGCATATTCTTGTCAAACGAAGTATCTTTAAAATGCTCATCCATAGCATGAGCTCCTTTTAATAATGCCTCAAAATGTTCATAGCCTACAGAACAGCATGTAGACAAACCTACAGCACTCCAAAGAGAAAAACGACCACCAACCCAATCCCACATAGGGAAAATATTATCTTCGGAAATACCAAATTTTTGAGCTTCTGTATTATTTGCAGATACCGCTACAAAATGATTTGCAATCGCTGTTTCTGAAATATTCTTAACAAACCATTTACGAATTGTATTTGCATTGGTCAAAGTCTCTTGTGTCGTAAAGCTTTTTGAAACAACAATAAAAAGTGTTGTTTCTGGATCTAATTTTTTTAAAGTTTCCATAACGTGATCTCCATCTACGTTAGAAACATAATGTATATTTAAGTGATTTTTATAGAAGGATAAAGCTTCGGTTGTCATTGCCGGACCTAAACTACTCCCACCAACACCAATATTTACGATATCTGTTATCGCTTTTCCTGTATGCCCTTTCCAATCTCCTGAGATTATTTTTTCTGAAAAGTCACGCATTTTTTCAAGTGCGGCTTCCACTTCGGGTTTCAGGTTTTTAAAATCCCTTAAAGCTGTATGAAGCACAGCCCTACCCTCTGTTTCATTAATCGTTTCGCCATTATACTGAGCGTCTATCGCCTCTTTTAATTTACATTCTTCTGCTAATTGTAGTAATAACTGGAACGTTTCGGCACTTATTCTATTTTTTGAATAATCTAGCGATACGTCTTCCCAAACAAAAGACATAGATTTACGTCTTCCTTTTTCTGAAGCAAACAATTCTTGGATATGCACATCGTAAATGGCTTCAAAATGAGCTTCAAGTTTCTGCCAGGCATTTGTAGTTGTAGGGTTTATTTTTGGGATGGGCATTGAGTTGTTTTGCTAAGCTAATTTAATTTATGCTGGCGATAATATTTGATTAAACCATCAATAGGACGACGAATAATGTTGCCTAATACTAAATGGTGTTGCTTAAAACAATCACGAATAATGTCTTGACTAAAATGGGCAATACTACCTACAAAATGAATAGGCACGTGCTGCGCTTCTTTAAAACACAATATATGATTCTCTATAAAGCTATTGATACCTTCGCTCAATAATGCGTAAAAATAATCATTAATTTCAACTATGCCGTATGGTCTGTTTTTTTCTTCATGAAAAATAAACTCAGCGAAAGAAGCCAAGTACATATTTGCATTGGGCTTTTTATACAAGTTTAATTTAATTTCGTCAGCATTAAGGTTAAATTTGGCCTCGAACGATTTAGCGAGTTGTTCTGGCATTTTTTTATAGAAATAATCTCGCAAAAGCCTTTTTCCGAAGTAATTGCCACTTGCTTCATCCATTAAAATATACCCCAAAGATGCTATAGGACTATGAATGGTATTTCCGTCAAAATAGCAACTATTAGAACCTGTTCCTAAAATACAGACAATACCCGGCTCTATTGTTGTTGCATATACTGCAGCCATTGTATCTTCTGAAACAGTAATTTCGGCATTCATAAATAGCGACGCTAGCACCTTACTTAAAAGCGCTGAGGGTTGTGCGGTTCCGCAACCTGCCCCATAAAAATCTACTTGTAAAACTTTACTAAAAACTACTTGTAAAGCTTCGTTTGCAACAATTCTATTTTTAAGTTCTTCTTCAGGTGTTACTGCTGGGTTCAACCCTGGTGTACGTGTTTTTAAAATCACTTCTCCCTTTTCATCAAGAAGAATCCAATCACACTTTGTAGAACCACTATCGGTTATTAAAATCATTAATTTATTTATTAATAAAGCCTTATAAAACAACAAAGACTATTCACCATAACAATAGGAATAGTCTTTGACAAGTTTTAAATGATAGCTATAAAGCTTATTACAATGAAGCAACGTGAGCTGTCAGGTCTATCAACTTAGCAGAGTAGCCATATTCGTTATCGTACCAAGCTACTAATTTAAAGAAATTATCATTAAGTGCAATCCCTGCTTCTGCATCAAAATTACAGGTATGTGGGTTGCTGCGATAATCCATAGATACTACAGGTTCTTCTGTGTAACCTACAATACCTTTGTACTCACCATTTGCTGCATCTTTAAAAAGTTGTTTTACCTCTTGAGCTGTGGCAGGCTTTTTTGTTCTAACAGTTAAATCTACTACAGAAACATCAACTGTAGGGACTCTAAAAGCCATACCGGTTAGTTTACCTACTAAAGAAGGGATTACTTTTGTTACCGCTACTGCTGCACCTGTGGTTGAAGGGATAATGTTTGCTACCCCACTTCTACCTAATCTATAATTTTTTCTAGAAGGCATATCTACCGTAGATTGGGTAGCTGTTAATGCGTGAATTGTTGTCATTAATCCTTCTTCAATTCCAAGATTATCATTAATTATCTTAGCCATTGGAGCTAGACAATTTGTTGTACAAGAAGCATTAGACACAATTGTATCTGTTGCTTTAACCTCTAAGTGATTTACTCCCATTACAAACATAGGAGCTGTTTTTGAAGGTGCAGATATTACTACTTTTTTTGCACCCGCTTTAATATGAGCATCTGCATTAGTTGTTTCTGTAAAAATACCTGTACAGTCTAACACAATTTCTGCTTGTACTTCGTCCCATTTTAGGTTTTCTGGGTTACGTTCATTTGTAACTCTTATGACCTTACCATCTACTATAATATTTCCGTCTTTTACACTTACATCTCCTTGATATCTACCGTGTACAGAATCATACTCTAATAGATAAGCCAAATGATCTACTTCTAATAAATCATTTACTGCTACTACTTCTACTTTATCACTTTGAGCTGCGATTCTAAATGCGATTCTTCCTATACGGCCAAAACCGTTTATTGCAATTTTTGTTTTCATACTTTTCTTTGGCTGCATTTGCGTCGCCGTTTTTATTACTAATTAATTAAACAGAAGTGATATCTGCAACTCTTATTAAGTCTTTATCTATTTTATTTTTTCCTTCTAATGATGTTTTAAAATCTACACTCACTACTTTATTATGGACAATCCCTATCATTACATCTCTTTCTCCATTAAGCAATGCATCTACTGCACCTACCCCTAATCTACTTGCTAATACGCGATCGTAGCAACTTGGGGCTCCACCTCTTTGTATATGCCCTAACACAGTTACTTTACACTCATAATCCAATAAATTTTCTCGAATATACGATGCAAGACCAAAAATGTTTTTACCTATTTGATCTCCTTCCGAAACAACAACAATACTTGAAGATTTTCCAGCAGCTTTACTTCTTTTTAATGATGCTACAAGGCGGTCTCGGCCCATGTCTTGTTCTGGTATTAAAATTTCTTCTGCTCCCGCACCAATACCAGCATTTAAAGCAATGTCTCCTGCATCTCTCCCCATTACTTCGATTAAGAATAACCTGTTATGCGAATTTGCAGTATCTCTTATTTTATCAATAGCCTCCACAACAGTGTTTAAAGCTGTATCGTAGCCTATGGTAAAGTCTGTTCCATTAATATCGTTATCTATAGTTCCTGGTAAACCCACAATAGGAAAATCAAACTCTTCATTAAAAACAATAGCTCCGTTAAAGGTACCGTCACCACCAATCGTTATTAAAGCATCAACATCATTATCTTTTAAGTGCTTGAATGCTTTTAATCTACCTTCAGGAGTTCTAAACTCTTTAGAACGGGCAGACTTTAAAAAGGTACCACCTCTATTAATGATATTTTTTACAGATCGTGCATTTAAAGATTTAAAATCTCCATCTATTAAGCCAGCATATCCTCTATAAACCCCCACACATTCTAACTCGTGATAAGCACAAGAACGAACAACAGCTCGAATGGCTGCATTCATGCCAGGTGCATCACCACCACTTGTCAAGACTGCTATTTTTTTGATTTTAAGATTCATCTCCGTAAATATATGCACTTAAATTAAGACTTAAAGGGTCTGCTAGCTACTATAACGTTTTCGGTTGATAAAAAAGAATGTTTTTTTAACAAACCACGCTTAAAACTAAGCTAATAGACTAGAATTAATATTAACACACACTTAATATAGGCCGTAAAAAAAACAAGCGAAACCCACCATGATGTTCATCATATTAAATACACCACTAAGAAAGAAAAACCATTAAACATAAAAATATACGTGTATGTACGTATACCTAAGTTAAAAGTGCAGTGTATATTTGCGGTATGAATTAGTGAAGTAGTTTATTATTCTTTCTTTTTTGTGGGGATAAAAAAGAAAAGAAAAAACTTATAAAATTTACTAAGTTAGGTTTGTTAGGAGCGTTGTGAAAGCAACGCTCTATTTTTTTGCCCTAAAATGAAACGGCGCTCTTTAGAGCACCGTTATTCTTTTTAAAAAGTATTTAATATTATTCTAGAATCGTAAACTCAATAGAAGAATCATTAAAAACTCTATGTGTTTGTTTCTGAAAATCTGATTCGGCTGCTTTAAAAATATTTGGCACGTACGTTTGTGGGTTTGCATCTATGAGCGGAAACCAAGTGCTCTGAATTTGTATTTGCAATTTGTGTCCTTTTTTAAAAGTGTGATGTATATCTTGTAACTTGATTGCTACTTCGGTCTTTTTGTTTGGCGTGAATGGTTCTGGTTTTTCAAAACTATTTCTAAAACGCCCACGCATCACTTCGCTTCTAACCATCATATGATAGTTGCTCATTTTAAGATGATCTTGTGTTTCTTCTGTATTTTTTGCATCTGCAGGAAAAACATCAACCACTTTTACAATCCAGTCTGCATCTGTTCCTGTAGTAGCCACTTGAAGTTTAGCTAATACCTCTCCTGTTAATGTCATATCTTCTGTGAGAATAGGTGTTTCAAAAACAACAACATCTGGTCTTCTTGCAGCAAAACGTTGATCGTCTGTCATGTATTTACGTGGTGTAAATACCATTTTTACATCTTCTGTATAAGGAACTGGTTTTTTAGGATCACTCACAAACTCTTCAAAAGTGTAACTTTTTTCCATCATCGAGTTTAACCTTTCGCCATGCTGTAACCAAAATGTTTTTTTCTTACTATTTTTTGGAGGCCATTGCTCATAAGATTTCCAAGCCATAGCTCCTGTATCAAACATATAAGCTTCTGGTAAACCACTATCCCCTTTTCCGTCATTCTTTAAAAAATGTCTAAAAAATTTAGTTTCCACATCGCGCTGGTAATCTCTAGAAATATCATCTCCAAAATACACATTACCTACAGCTGTACGTTTTTTAGCTCTTGCCCAATCGCCGTGACTCCAAGGTCCAAATACTACGGTATTATAGTTGTCACTTCTTTTTTCTATGTTTTTATACGTCTCAAAAGGGCCGTATAAATCTTCTGCATCAAACAAACCTCCTACCGTCATTACTGCAGGCTTTATGTTTTCAAGATGCTGTATAATCCCTCTAGACTGCCAGAATTCATCATAGTTAGGATGCTCTTTTAATTGCGTCCAGAATATATTATCTTCTTTATAGTATTCATCTAAATTACTTAATGGACCTACATCTAAGAAAAATTGATATTGATCTTCACTTTCTATTTTTGGAAATGAATACCAAGCTTCTTTAGTGGGTTGGGTTTTCATATAACCAAAAACAGCCGTAGCCCTCCAATAACTTAATAAATAGGCACCATTGTGATGAAAATCATCAAAAAAGAAATCACCAATACAAGCTTGTGGTGATGCTGCTTTTAAAGCTGGATGAGCGTCTAACAAAGAATAAGTTGTATAAAAACCTGGATAAGAAATACCATAAGTACCTACATTACCATTGGTATTCTTTACGTTTTTAACTAGCCAATCTATTGTATCATATGTATCACTAGCTTCATCTATTTCATTTCCTTTTTTATTGGGTATATAGGCGCGCATATTATCATACACTCCTTCACTATTCCATCGTCCACGTACATCTTGATAGACAAAGATGTAACCTTCTTCCATGGTAAATGAATTAGGACCAAGTTTTGAAGGAAAGTTATTTTCGCCGTAAGGTCTACAACTATAAGGTGTACGTTTTAAAAGAATAGGATATTCCTTTGTTGTGTCTTTTGGTGAATAAATGGTGGTGTGCAGTTTCACACCATCACGCATCGTAATAGACACCTCTTTTTTTGAGTAATTTAATGCGACATCATACTTATCTTCTTGTGCCGACACCGTAACAAACAAAAGCACACATATACTTAAAAAAAGATTTTTCATATTCTTATGTATTAATTAAATTTTGAAATTCCACCACGTAACCAAGCCTCATAATCTTCTACATCTGGAGTGTATCCTACTGGTTTTATTAGATTTTCTTCACTATGATCCATTAAGATATAATACGGTTGTGCGTTTGCTTTATAGCGAGTAATCTGCAAGTCGCTCCATTTGTTTCCTATGGTTTTAATCTTTTTTCCTGTTGTTGGACTCACATATTTCTCTGCTTCTGGGAGCTCTTTTTTATCATCAACATAAAGCGAAATTAACACCACTTCATTTTTTAGAATAGATAAAATATCTCCCTTAGTCCATACATTTTGCTCCATCTTACGGCAATTTACACACGCATAGCCCGTAAAATCTACCATAACAGGTTTACCTACTTCTTTTGCATAAGCAAGTCCTTTTTCATAATCATAAAAATGAAGTATATCGTGCGGCGCCATTAAATGCCCTCCGTCTGGTAGTGTGCTATGGTCTGCACTTGCAGATCCTCCGCCAAGTTTAGAAAAACCAACCCCGTATGGAGACTCACTATATTCTTGTGGTGGCGGAAATGCACTAATTAGGTTAAGTGGTGCTCCCCAAAGTCCTGGAATCATATACACGGTAAAAGATAAGGTAAGTAAGGCTAGCATTAATCTACCTACAGAGATATGTGTTAATGGTGAATCGTGTGGTAATGTAATTTTACCTAATAAATACAATCCTAATGTTCCAAATACTGCAATCCAGATAGCAATAAATACTTCTCTTTCTAACCAGTGTAATTGTAGTACTAAATCTGCTTGTGATAAAAATTTAAAAGCTAGTGCTAATTCTAAAAACCCTAAAACTACTTTTACTGTGTTTAACCATCCACCACTTTTTGGTAATGAGTTTAACCAACCTGGAAACATTGCAAATAGTGCAAAAGGTAAGGCAATTGCCAATGAGAATCCAAGCATACCGATAATAGGCGCTAAACCACCTTTAGAAGCAGCTTCTACAAGGAGTGTTCCTACAATAGGTCCTGTACAAGAGAAAGAAACAATAGCTAAAGCAAGTGCCATAAAAAAGATACCGATCATTCCTCCTTTATCTGCTTTACTATCTATTTTATTTGCCCAAGAATTAGGTAACATAATCTCAAAAGCCCCTAAAAACGACATTGCAAATATTACTAAAAGAAAAAAGAAAATTACATTAAACCAAACATTCGTAGACAAAGCGTTTAGAGCATCTGCTCCAAAAATTCCGGTTACTAATGAACCAAGTAAAACATAAATAACAATAATAAAAATACCATACATAATGGCATTCTTTATCCCAGCTGCTTTGTTTTTACTTTGCTTTGTAAAAAAACTAACCGTCATTGGTATCATAGGAAAAACACAAGGCGTCAGTAACGCTGCAAAACCAGATAAAAATGACAATATAAATATAGTAAGCATACCACGGCTTTCTTCTTCATCTTCACTATCAATTGTGTCTACACTAGAAACTCCTGCTGTAGCCTCTTCAATTTTAACATCTGCTCCTGGAAGTGTAAACTCAAGCTCTGCCATTTCAAAAATACACTTCTCATCATCGCAAGATTGAAAGTCTACACTAGTAACGATTTTTGTTAAAGAAGGATCTAAAACTTTTATTTTTTGAATAAACTGAGCAGAGTGGTCAAAGTAAGATAACTCCATTTCAAAAATCTTATCAAAACTGCTGTGAGATTCACTTTCTGAAACGCCTCCTACTAACTCATATTTCCCTTCCTCATTCTCAAAGTTAAAAGTTGTAGGAATAGGTCCATTTTCTGGAATATTTTGTGTGTATAAATGCCACTTATCTTCTATCGCTGCGTTAAAAATTAACTCATAGGTATCATCTCCTATCTTTTTTACATCAGACGCCCACTTAACAGGCTCTAGTATTTGACTTTCTTGTTCTAAATCTGAGCTTAAAGAAGCAATTGCATCTGAAGATACCGCTGGTAAAGCAAACTCAAGCTCTGCCATTTCAAAAATACATTTCTCATCATCACAAGACTGAAAATCTACACTAGTAACAATGGTACTTAAAGAAGGATCTAAAACCTTTATTTTTTGAATAAACTGAGCAGAGTGATCAAAATAAGACAACTCCATTTCAAAAATCTTATCAAAACTACTATGAGATTTACTTTCTGAAACGTCACCTACTAGTTCATATTTCCCTTCCTCATTCTCAAAATTAAAGGTCGTAGGGATAGGTCCATTTTCTGGAATATTCTGTGTGTACAAATGCCATTTGTCTTCTATCTCTGCGTTAAAAATAAGATCGTAAGTATCTTCTCCTGTTTTCTTAACTTCAGATGTCCATTTTACCGGTTCAAGTATTTGAGATGTTGAGGTAGAAATAAAAGCAAACATCGCTAACACTAAAAATGCAAATTTTCTCATAGATTAATTGGTTGTTATTTTTAAAATTTTTGTGGTATTTTCTGTAACTTTAAAGCGATCGTCTGCACGCATTCCAATCACCCAAACTATTTTTGTATCGCTACACAATAACCAGATTTTTTCTTTAGCCGCTAAAGATAGCTTTTCATCTTTAAAAAACTTACTTATTTTCTTATTTCCTTTGAGCCCAAACGGCTTAAAAGTGTCGCCCTCACGCCACTTTCTAACAATTAAAGGATATTCAATTAATGCTTCATCAACGTATATCACACTGCTATCAACGTACCCCATTTTATCCGTAGGAATTAAGGTTAATGGAACAGGATTTACTATTTGACGTTCATTTTTTTTTATCTTTTTTTCTTCTGAAATACCTTCAATTGAATCTTGTAATGTTAAAATCAGTTTTTTTCTATCTTTTAACAACCTATGGCTCTCCGAAAAAACCATTTTTCCACTTTGTGCATTCGTTAAATTAATAATATCATCCCAAGCAGTAAAACCAAATGGCGATAACAACTCATAAAGCACTGCTGATTGATTGGGTATATCTGCCAGTTTAATTAAATCTATTTCATAGCCCTCTGAAGTTTCTTTAACAAGCAAATTATACAATAATACTATATAATCGCCCACAAGTTGTTCTGTGGCTTGTAAGTGACTCACCGTATTATGTAATCCTTTTAACACGTTTTTTGAAGCGTTTTTGTAAGCAGGAATCACATTATGCCTAAGATCGTTACGTAAATAATCTGTAGACGCATTACTAGCGTCTTCTCTCCAATAAAATTCTGATTTTTTCGCGAAGTTTAATATTTCGGTCCTAGAAAAAGGCAATAATGGTCGTATAATGGTTTCTGTTAATTCTGGAATCCCCGTGAGACCTCTTATGCCTGTTCCTCTAGAAAGGTTGATTAACACAGTTTCTAGCATATCATCTGCATGATGTGCCGTAGCAATAAGGTCAAATTTAATCTGTGTGCGTAATTCTTTAAACCATTGATATCGCAATTCTCGTGCAGCCATTTGTGTAGATAACTTGTGATCGTTTGCAAATGCTTTTGTATCAAAAACCGTTTTATAAAAAGGTATATCTAGTTCTGTAGCTAGGTTTTCTACAAAAGCAGCATCACCATCACTAGCTTCACCTCTAAGACTAAAATTGCAATGGGCGATACAAATAGTAAAGCCTAGTTGTTTTAACAAGCGCGTAAGCACCGTACTATCTAAGCCTCCACTACAAGCAACAATAATTTTTTTGTCTTTCAGGTTTGGAAACGTATTAGTGATATGTTTATTTAACGGTTTAATCATTTTATTACATCTTGAAAAAATTAAAGCACCTCTAGGGTTAGCATACTATCTTATACACGTTCTAAAACTTCGCGCATCGCTTTGGCTTTGACTAAGCACTCTTCATATTCATTTTCTATAATCGAGTTTGCAGTAATGGCTCCACCTACAGAAAAACTCACATATTTTTTAGCTTCATTATAAAGGATACTTCTAATAATAACGTTAAAGTCAAAATCTCCCACTGGCGTAAAATAACCAATAGCACCGCTATATAAACCACGTTTAGCATCTTCAAGTTGCTCAATAATTTTCATTGCAGCAACCTTAGGAGCTCCAGTCATACTCCCCATTGGGTACGTATTTTTTAATATCGTTGACGGTGTTACATCATTAGCTACCTCACATCTAATGGTAGATATCATCTGGTGTACTTGCTTAAAGCTATAAACTTTACAAAGTTCATCAACCTTTACCGTCCCTTTTTCTGCTATTCTAGAAAGATCGTTTCGCACCAGGTCTGTAATCATAATATTTTCACTACGCTCTTTAGGGTCTTCCTGAAGCTTTGCCACCATTTTTTCATCTGCAATCACATCTTGTAATCGCTTTGCAGTCCCTTTTATGGGTTGCGAAACAAGTGTTGTACCTGTTTTTTTTAGATACCGTTCTGGTGAAGCTGACAAAGCAAAATGTTTGTTTAACTTTAAGAAAGTAGCAAAAGGAGAAGTTGATATTTCATTTAGATGAATAAAAGACCGCACTGGATCTAGCGTAACATTTTCGGCAAAAAACTCTTGACAAAAATTAGCCTCATAAATATCACCTCGATGAATATGGCTGAGCATCTTCCCTACTTGTGTGGCATAAGCATCTTTAGAAGTTCTTAATTTAATTTTAATAGATTCTGAAATAGTATGTTCATCAAACTTTGGAGTTTTTAATATTTCTTCCCAATCACTTTCTACCTCATCATCTACCATATTAAGGTATTGCAAGGTCACTTCGGTATCAGAGAAAAGAAACACTTTTTTAGGTTGAAAAAAGTATAAATCTGGAAAACCTAATCCGTCAAAATTTTTAGATGTTAAACGCTCTACATCGTTTTTAAGGTCGTAAGATAAATACCCAAACAACCAATCTTTAGAGCGTGTTTGATACTCTTCAAGCTTATCAAAAGCATTTTGACTGTCTGTTTTTATAGCAGTAAAAGCATCTACAGCAAGTATTGCTTTAAAGGTACTATTTCTATCTACATGATTATTAGAATCTAACCACACTACTTCTTCAAACTGTTGTGCCCATTTTAGAAGACGCGTCTTTAAGGCAGCGGTAAGGGCTATTTTTTTTGTAACAATATGACGCATGAAAATATTATGGTATTTAGTAGCAAAGATATTGAAAACAAAAAAACCATTTTGAAAAGATTCAAAATGGTTTTTTTATAAATATGGGTTACTTGCTTAAATATGTAACGCTCTATCTCCTGTTGCTGCTAATGCTGCTTCTTTAACCGCTTCTGCATACGTAGGGTGTGCGTGACTCATTCTAGAAATATCTTCGGCACTTGCTCTAAATTCCATAGCTACAACTGCTTCAGCAATTAAATCTGCAACTCTTGCTCCTACCATATGAACTCCTAAAACTTCATCTGTAGTTTCGTCCGTTAAGATTTTTACAAATCCTTCTATATCTCCACTAGCTCTACTTCTACCTAAAGCACGCATAGGAAATTGACCAACTTTATAAGCAACTTTCGTTTCTTTTAATTGTTCTTCTGTTTTACCTACACTTGCAACTTCTGGCCACGTGTAAACTACACCAGGAATTAAGTTATAATCTATGTGTGGTTTTTGACCCGCTAATGTTTCGGCAACAAACACACCTTCTTCTTCGGCTTTATGTGCTAGCATTGCTCCTTTTATAACATCACCTATGGCATAAATATTTGAAATATTTGTTTGTAAATGATCATTTACTTCTACCTGTCCACGTTCTGTTATTTTTATCCCAGCTTTATCTGCTCCTAGTCCTTCTGTATTAGGCTTACGTCCTACAGAAACCAAGCAATAATCACCTGTAAAAGTAACTTCTTTGTCTTTTTTATCTGTTGCTGTTATTGTTACTTCGTCTCCTTTTCTAGTAACATCAGATACTTTATGAGATAGAAAGAACTTAACACCTTGTTTTTTAAGCGCTTTAGTAAGCTCTTTACTCTGAGCACTATCCATTGTAGGAATGATACGATCCATATATTCAATTACAGAAACCTCTGCTCCTAGACGACGGTATACTTGACCTAATTCTAGTCCAATTACCCCTCCACCAATAACAACTAAATGCTTAGGTACCTCAGGAAGCTTTAAAGCCTCTGTAGAAGTAATCACACGTTCTTTATCTAGAGTAATAAATGGTAATGTAGAAGGTTTAGATCCAGTAGCAATTATAGTATGTTTAGCCTCGATCGTTTGCGTTTCTTCACCTTTTATTTCAATATGAGTTGCGTCTACAAAAGATCCAACCCCTGTAAAAACATCTATATTATTTTTACTCATTAAAAAATCGATTCCTTTTGTCGTTTGATCTACAACAGATGCTTTACGCTCTACCATTTTCTTGAAGTTCACCTTAACTTCACCCGGAATTTCAATTCCGTGATCTTCAAAATGCTTAATAGCATCTTCATAGCGGTGAGAAGAATCTAAAAGTGCTTTACTTGGTATACAACCCACATTAAGGCAGGTTCCTCCTAACACGTTATATTTTTCGATAATAGCGGTTTTCATTCCTAATTGAGCGCAACGAATTGCTGCTACATATCCTCCAGGTCCAGAACCAATTACTGCAACGTCATATACAGACATAATCTTTATTTTTAATGGTGAAATTTTAATTATTTGCTACCCCTTATTCAAAAATAAAACATAGCTATCGCAAAGGTACAATAGCTGAGGTAAGTTTAAAAATTTAGCGTTTAAAAGTTTACAAACTAACCGCAGTATTGTTTTTCACTTCTTGAATAGTAAAAGAGCTTTGTGTACTTCCTATTTCTTCAAGAGAGGTTAATTTAGTAACCATAAATTCTCTAAAATGCTCCATATCTGTCACTGCTACTTTTATTAGATAATCATAATCACCACTCACATGATAACATTCTAAGACCTCAACAAGTTGTTTTATTTCTGCTTCAAAACGAGTGATAGCCTCCTGTTCATGTTTTCTAAGTTTTATATGGCAAAAAACAGTAAAACCAAGATCTACCATTTTTTTATCGAGCAAAGCTACATACTGTTTAATCACTCCATTACGCTCTAGTTTTTTTATACGCTCAAAAACAGCCGTGACTGACAAATTGAGTTGTTGAGACAACTGCTTATTAGTTTGTTTACTGTCTTTTTGAAGCAATGTCAAGAGCTGCTTATCTAATGCGTCTAATTTCATATTGAATATTTTTCTGAAAAACTTATTAAATCTCATTTCAAAAATAACATTTAATCTACAATTAAATATAAATTTAGAAATTTTAACTAAATAAAACAAAAGTGATTGATATAAATTCTAATTAATTATATGTTTACCGAAATTAAAAACGAGCCCATGTCAGATAATAAAAATTTTAAACCCGCAAACAATATTCAAGATCTTCAATATTTTGGAGAATTTGGAGGCGTGAATCCTTCTATTTCAGATTCATCAACTTATACCTTTTTATCAGCAAAAACGATGTTTGATACTTTTGAAGGAAACGCAGATGGTTGTTATCTGTATTCCCGTCACTCTACGCCTTCTAACTTATATTTAGGTGAAGCACTTGCCGCAATGGAAGGTACAGAAACCGCAAATGTTGCCGCTAGTGGTATGGGCGCAATTACGCCTACTATTTTACAGTTTTGTCAAGCTGGAGATCATCTTGTGTCTAGCCGTACCATATATGGCGGCACATATGCATTCTTAAAAAACTTTGCTCCTAGACTTAATATAAGCACCTCTTTTGTAGATATCACGAAACTTGATGTTGTAGAAGCTGCCATTACCCCAAACACAAAAGCCATTTTTTGTGAATGCGTGAGTAATCCATTACTAGAAATTGCAGATATAGAAGGGCTGTCTAAAATTGCCAAAAAACACAACCTTCCTTTATTAGTAGACAATACGTTTTCTCCATTATCAATATCGCCAGCAAAGCTTGGTGCAGATGTAATAATGCATAGTTTAACAAAATTTATTAACGGCGCTAGTGACACTATGGGCGGTGTAGTATGCGGCTCTCAAGAATTAATAGACACCTTACGTAATGTAAATGATGGTGCTTGTATGCTTCTAGGAGCCTCTATGGATAGTTTAAGAGCTGCTAGTATTCTTAAAAACTTACGTACACTTCATATTAGAATGCAACAACATAGCAAAAACGGAATGTATCTAGCAGAAAAATTTGAAGCAGATGGTTTACGCACTGTTTACCCAGGCTTAAAATCGCATCCAGGTCACGAGTTAATGAAACGACAAATGAACGCTCAATATGGTTTTGGCGGTATGCTAACCATTGATGCGGGAAGCCTTGACAAAGCAAATGCTTTAATGGAGTTAATGCAAGAAAAAAACCTTGGATACTTGGCAGTTAGTCTTGGGTTCTATAAAACATTATTTAGCGCGCCAGGCTCTTCTACTTCTTCTGAAATACCAGAAGATGAACAAAGGGAAATGGGGTTAAGCGATGGGTTAATTCGTTTTTCTATTGGGCTTGACGCAGATATAGAACGTACATACACAATGATGCGTGAATGTATGGTACAAGTTGGAGTGTTGTAAACAAATTGAAATAACAAAAAAGGGCTACTAAAAAATAGTAGCCCTTTTTTGTTTTATAAAACTATATAACTTTATTAGATTTTACTACCAAGTAGCTAATGCAGTACGCACCCATGTATTAGTTGCTGTACACACATAAATATGTGTTGCAGTTACACGTATTTCTCCTTTTGTTCCAGCGGCTGTAGCACTTGCTGGTGCTGTATTTAAATTAGACAACGTAAAAGAGTTAGCTGTTATATTTGCATTAGTCATTACATCTGTAACAGCATTGTTACCTAATTGGATTGTATTTGCTGCAGCTACTGCCCCATTACCAATAGCGGTACTATTTGTACCATTAGCAGACGAATTCGAACCAATAGCCAAAGAATTACTCCCTTTTGCTTTTGAATTATATCCAAAAGAACTCGCATTTGTTGCTGTAGCTTCAGAAATATGACCGATCGCAGTAGACTTAGACGCTGTAGATTTTGATAAATGACCAAAAGCTGCAGAATTAGCCCCAGTAGATTCACTTGCACGACCAACCGCTGTAGCATCATCTGCTGTTGCTTTAGTTGCATATCCAATAGCTAAACTTCTTGTAGATGCACTACTTGACGGCCCAATTGCTACTCCATATTGTCCATTTGCTACAGCATTACTACCTAATGCTGTGGCGTCAAGTCCTGTAACAGTTGCATTATATCCAACAGCTGTGGCACGAGTATTATTTGCCTCTGCAGATGCTCCAAATGCCAAACTATTAGCAGAAGCAGCAATACTTAAATACCCAACAGCTGTACTATTTTGACCACTAGAGACTGCTTGTGTTCCTAATGCTGAACTTTGTTGACCAGATGCCTGACTATTATTCCCTAAAGCAATATCATTGTTATTGTTTGCTCTTGCACCATTACCAATAGCTGTGGCTAGATATCCTACACCATTTGCAGATTGACCAAGAGCAATAGAGCCATTCCCTGTTGTTTTTGCATTGTGCCCTAATGCCAAAGATTGAAAACTCGAACTTGCTTTATACCCTAAAGCTACAGACTCATTACCTGTATTTTTAGATTGATAACCTCCGGCAAAAGCTTGATAATTACTTTCTGCTTGATAACCTATTGCAACAGACTCGTTATTATTTGTGGTTGCACCTTGACCTATTGCAACAGCACTTTGATTTGCAGTGGCTCCATTACCAAGCGCTATAGAATTATTTGTTGTTGCTGTACTTCCAAAACCAAAACTAACACCTCCACCTGGATGAAATCTCCCTATCTGAGTATTATTTGCTCTAAAAAAAACAGATTGATAATTAGTCGATCCTAAAAAATCTGAATTTGTCACTGAATTACCGTTTAGTTTCCATGAATCACCCGAATCACCAACACCACTTGTAGCAGAAACATTTACCCAACCATAAGAATCATTATCCCAATACACAAAGCCCTCAGCTATGGCATTCCAACCTACTACAGTATTTGTATTATAAATTAGTGTTCCTGTTATCAAGTTACCCGTTTGCGGATTTACAACCGTAGTAACGTCATCACTTCCATTTAATGAATAACTTGGTATAAGAACACCACCTTGACCATTACTTGAAATTTCAAGAGCGGCACGCGGAGTCGTTGTACCTATCCCCACTTGGGCATGACTTATTACTGATATTAAGGCTAAACAATAACTAAATATAAACTTTTTCATGACTGATAACAATACAATTTTTGCGCAAAAGTACTCGTGATACGAGTAAACACCTACGACAACAGAGATAAAAAACTACGATTTCGGTACGTTACATATTACCACGACTAAAAACACTTTTTTTTAATTTCATTAACAATAAGGTTACATTTATTGATTTAAAAAGAAACTATTACTACACATTTAATTAACACTAATTTAGTCTTTTTAATAAATGACTTGCAAAGCAACAATCAAAATCGTAACATTACATATCATAAAATAGCCAACATGCAGGACCAAAATAATATTGAAGAAATTAAAATAGAAGATCAAAAAATTATTAACAACAAAGAACTATCAATTTGGGAAGCACTTATCCCTGTAATTGCATTAGTAATTATGCTTTTCTTTAATGTATTCTTTGCTTTTGGTGATGACGCACTTAGTGGTAGTAATCAATTTATTTTATTGTTAGGCGGTGCAATTGCTGCGATGGTAGGTGTTTTTAATAAAGTTAGCTACAAAAGAATGTTAGAGGAAGTAGCAGAAAATATAAAGTCTACAGCTGGTGCTTTACTTATTTTATTAATGGTTGGTTCTCTGGCCGGCACCTGGCTTATAAGCGGGATTATTCCTACCATGATTTATTATGGCTTACAAATATTAAACCCCACCATATTTTTAGCTTCTTGTGTTATTATTTGTGCGATTATTTCTGTAGCAACTGGAAGTAGTTGGACCACCTCAGCCACAGTAGGTATTGCATTAATTGGTATTTCTGAAGCCCTCGGCATTTCATTAGGCATGACGGCAGGAGCTATCTTATCAGGTGCATATTTTGGCGACAAACTATCCCCTTTAAGCGACACAACAAACTTAGCCCCTGCCATGGCAGGAACAGATTTATTTACGCATATTAGATATATGTTATACACTACCGTCCCAACCATTGTAGTGACCATTATTGTTTTTATTATTATAGGTTTAGGTTTAGAACCATCTGGTATTGCAGATACAGATACGATTTTACAGTCTATAGATACTTCATTTAATATTAGTCCTTGGCTTTTTATTGTTCCCATACTTGTGATTATAATGATTGTAAAAAAAACACCTCCATTAATCGCATTGTTAGCAGGAACTCTATTAGGTGGATTAGCGGCTCTTATATTTCAACCAAATATCGTTGCTACTATTGGCGGGTCTGAAAACTTAGATTTTATATCGGGCTACAAAGGCATAATGAATGCAATGACCGTAGACACTGCTATAGAAACTGACAATGAAGCACTTAACGATTTATTTTCTGCAGGAGGTATGAGCGGTATGCTTGGTACAATTTGGCTAATTATTTGCGCCATGGTTTTTGGTGGTATTATGGATGCCATTGGAGCCCTTGCTAGAATAAGTAAAGCACTACTTAAAATGTTTCATACAACCTTTGGACTGTTTGCTAGTACGGTTGCGAGCTGTTTAGCTCTTAACCTTACTGCTAGTGATCAATATCTAGCCATAGTTGTTCCTGGAAAAATGTATGCTAAAGCGTTTCAAGAAAAAGGGTTAGCACCAGAAAATCTATCAAGAACCCTAGAAGATAGCGGAACTGTAACTTCGGTATTAGTTCCTTGGAATACTTGTGGAGCCTACCATAGTGGTGTTTTAGGAGTTCCCGTATTAGATTATATGTATTTCGCCATTTTTAACTGGCTGAGCCCTTTTGTTACATTATTATTTGCCGCTTTTAGAATTAAAATAAAAATGCTTCAAGAAACAAAAAAGTAGAAGCTATTAAAACACTTAAAATTTCAGAAAATTTTAAGACAAAACAATTTAAAAAATCTATAATACACCTTACTTTTACACGCTGAAAACGAAAGGTATTTACCTTGATCTTTTCAGAAAAACTAACAGTAATCACAAAAAGTAAAGAGTATGACATTTGTAGGTAGAAAGTTTCCAAATCTAAACGTAGACGCGATTGACAAAACAGGCGCAAACGTAAAAATTAACATCTTAGAAAAAGCACAACAAGAGAATAAAAAAGTAATTTTATTCTGGTATCCAAAAGACTTTACTTTTGTGTGCCCTACAGAATTACACGCTTTTCAACAAGCTATGGATGAATTTGAAAAAAGAAACACACTAGTAATAGGTGCTTCTTGTGATACTCCAGAAGTTCATTTTGCCTGGTTAAATACTCCAAAAAACAATGGTGGTATAGAAGGTGTAACTTATCCACTTATTGCAGATAGCAACCGCAACCTTTCTAACCAATTAGGAATTCTTGATATTACTAACGAACGTTTTGACGAAGAGTCTGGTTCTGTTTTAGTAGACGGTGACAATGTTACTTATAGAGCTACATACCTTATCGATGAAGAAGGTACCGTTTTTCACGAAAGTGTAAACCATATGCCTTTAGGTCGTAATGTATCTGAATTTTTAAGATTAATTGACGCATACACTCACGTACAAACTAACGGTGAAGTTTGCCCTGCTAACTGGAAAGAAGGAGAAACAGCTATGAACGCAGACAGAACAGGTGTTGCAGAATATTTAACAACACAACTCAACTAAATATTTTTTTTTATATTTTGATAAAAGCACGCTTACTAATTTTAGTAAGCGTGCTTTTCTTTTATAAACCCCTATATAATTGCCTTCTTATTCTTATTTTTATAAATTGAAATAAACTTTAAAATTTTAGCAATAACACCTTATGGCACAAATAACTTTAGGCGGAAACCCAATCGAAACTATAGGAGAATTACCTCAAGTACATACTATCGCACCAGAGTTTACGCTCTCTGCAATAGATCTAACTACAAAAACACTTGAAGACTTTAAAGGAAAGAAGAAGATTTTAAATATTTTTCCAAGTGTAGACACAGGTGTTTGCGCTGCATCTGCCCGTAATTTTAACGAAAAAGCCAGCAGTCTAGATAATACCGTAGTGTTATGTATATCAAGAGACTTACCATTTGCTCAAGCCCGTTTTTGTGGTGCCGAAGGTTTAGAAAACGTAACAATGCTTAGTGATTTTAAAGATGGCTGCTTTGGTGTAGATTATGGCGTAACAGTTAATGGAAGTCCTTTTGATGGACTCCATGCAAGAGCAATTGTTGTTTTAAATGAAGATGATGGTGTACTTTACACAGAACAAGTTAAAGAAATTGGTGACGAACCAAATTATGAAGCTGCAATTAACGCTTTATCTTAATGAAAAAATCTTTTATAGCTACGCGAATTAAAGGTGGATATTATGCCGCTAAAGGAGCTTTTTTACTCCTTAAAAACGAAGCTAGCATACAAGTGCAATTTGTTCTAGCAGTTTTAATAACTGCTGCAGGTTTTTATTTTAAAATTTCAAACACCGAATGGATGTTCCAGATTTTTGCTATTGGTCTTGTGATGGCTTCTGAAGGACTAAATACTGCTGCAGAAGAAATTGCAAACTTTGTGCATCCAGATTTTCACGATAAAATAGGCTATATAAAAGATATCGCTGCTGGCGCCGTCTTTTTTGCTGCTATTGCCGCCGTTTTAGTGGGATGTATTATTTATATACCTAAACTAGGATGGTTATAGCGTAAAAATAAAATACGCTCACCCTTATCACTTAAAAAAAGTTGATAAATTATAGAGCGTATTTTATTTATATAAACAGCGCAATAAGTAAAAGCTATCTGCTTCACTTATTACAAAGCCCTTTTACTACCAAATTTATACTTTCGGAAACAAATCCTTCTAGTACTTTAATTTGTGGTATTTTATGATCGGTTAAACAAACAGTTTCAATGCAATTTGTACAATGAAAATGTAAGTGTAAATCGGTTTCTAACGTGCAGTTGCAACCTTGCTCGCAAAGTGCGTATTTAGCAATTTGCAATATAATCTGTATAAGGTATCAAATTAATCACAAAAATATATAACGATAATATGAATGCTAAATGTTTTATTGTAACAAATCTAATAAATTTAATCTTGCAATGATATTGTAAAAAAAATAGAATAAAAGCTACTAAAATTTTAAAATCTAAACCTAAAATAAACGTTTACAAAATATGTACTTTTGTTTCCTGACAATCCTAATTTAAATGGCGAAAGCAAAAAAGAAAACCACAACAAAAACGAAAACACCTCGTAAACCAATTACGATGACACTCACTAAACAGCAAAAAATTCTCTTAGGAAGTTTTTTAATGTTATTGGGGCTAGGATTAGTGTTTTCATTTTTATCTTATTTCTTTACGTGGCAAGCTGATCAAAGTGAACTCACCCATTTAAGTAACCGAGAAGTTGTTACAAAAAACTGGCTTAGCAAAGCAGAAGTTGGATTGGAAACTTATTTATATATAAAGGTTTTGGTATTTCAGCATTTATTCT
>ABCO01000011.1:50000-142904 GCA_000170815.1 unidentified eubacterium SCB49 | reverse complement strand
TTTAATAATAAGTTATCATATTGTCTCAATTATAGAACATTTCTAGCAATGTATTTATAATTTATTAATTAACCCTTAATAGCTAGTTAATAATAAATGCTATTTTTTTCTTAAAGGGTATCATTTTCCTTTGAAGTAATAAAATAGGTTCGTATATTTAAATACAAATATTAAAACATACCTATATGAATATTAATTTTGAATATAAAGATGTAGCAGCAAGTAAGAGACTTGAAGCATTAGCTACAGAAAAGCTAGAGAAATTAGAGAATAAATACGATTTTATAGTAGCGGCAGACGTCTATTTTAAAACTGAAAATACAAAAGGGGTAGATGATGGTAAAATAGTCGAAATAAGACTAAATGTTCCCGGAACAACCCTCTTCTCTTCTACTAACAATACATCATTTGAAGCTTCTATAGCAAAAGCTGTTAGCGAAGTTAAAGTTCAGGTACAGAAAAGGAAAGACAAAATGCAAGCACATTAATATTTTTTTAAATATTAAATAAAGCCAGTATAGAATTTAAACTCTATACTGGCTTTATTTTTTTTCACAAACATCTTTGCTAAAATAAAAGAGCTAAAATTTACTGATGTTTATTTTTTAAAGAAGCGAAAAAAGATAATATACATTATAAAGCATTCCCTCATTTAAAACTAGAATCTATAATAACCACATTTTAAGTAAGCACCTTCCGGAAATCCAATAGGATGATCTGTGTCATGAAAGGTTTTATCTATAAATTCAAAATACTTACCGCTCCTTTTTAAAGTCTCTGTATTAATCTGAAAAAACTCATCTGCCGTAACTCTAGAACTACAAGATGCTAAAACCAATAATCCATTTTTAGACACCAACTGCGCTCCTAATCTCGCTAACTGTGCATACTTTTTCTTTGCCACAACAATTTCTCGTTTACTTTTGGCAAAACTAGGCGGATCTATAACTACAACATCAAATTGCTTTTTTTCAACAACCAAACGTTCTAGTTCTAAAAAAGCATCTCCAATAATCGTAAAGTGTTTTCCTTTATGTTTGTTTAATTTTCCATTTTCTTTAGCCACTTCTAGGGCTTGCGCACTAATGTCTAGACTTGTAACTTCTGTAGCTCCTTTTGCTAAAGCGTGAACAGAAAAACCTCCAGCATAACTAAACACATCAAGCATAGTTTTCCCTTTGCTTAAACGCCCTACCCTTCTTCTATTTTCTCTATGGTCTAAAAAATAGCCGGTCTTATGCCCTTTAATTACATGAGCAGAAAACGCAACACCATGTTCAACAAACTGAACCACTTCGCTTTTTAAAGTTCCAAAAAGCACATCGCCATCTTCTAAATTTGCCTTGTTTGTTTGTAAACTACGACTCAACCTAAGCACTAAAGTATCACAACCTGACACCTCTAACAACTTCGGAAATATCATCTTAATAAAAGGAAACCAAATTGCATTATAGATTTTCACAACTAATACAGACGCATACACATCTGCTATTAAACCTGGAAATCCATCATTCTCGCCAAAAAGTAATCGGTAACTATTAGTATTTGTGTCTAATAAGTCTGAGCGTAAAGAAAAAGCAGTATCTATTTTAGCCGAAAAATAAGATGAATCTAACTTAGCACCACCGTCAAAATGAAGCATTTTTATTCTAATAGGTGAATCTGGATCATACAAACCAACTCCCATGGGTTTATTTGTCGTTCTATTAAAAATAACAGAAACATCTCCAGAAGCCCCTTCTTTATTAATTTTATCTAAACTATCAGAAAACAACCAAGGATGCCTTGATTTTACAGAACGCTCACCTTTATTAGTGAGCTTAACAGCTAATATTTGCGGCTGTATATCGGGAAGTAATTTATTGAAAGAAATATTATTTTGTTTTATCTTGAATAATTGCAACTGCATCATTCAAATTACGTAAAGTTTCCATATCAGCATTATCTAACTCTACATCAAAAGCATCTTCCACATCAAGTAAAACATCTACCAAATAAGCAGAATTAATGTTTAACTCTTGAGTGAGATCACTAGTAGGAGTTATAGCACTTTCTTCTACACCTTCAGGTAAATAGGGCTTAACAATTTCCACTAATTTCGTATAAATCTCTTCTTCTGTCATAGGTTATAAATAATAAACGATGTAAAAATACAGTATCACAATGATTTAAAACAACAATTCGTTTAAATTAAGTTTTTTCAATCCTTTTAAACGAAAACTACTGTTTGTATTTTTTAAACACAATACAAGCATTTACATCACCAAAACCAAAACTAGCTTTTATTGCAGTATTTATGTTTGATTTTACCATAGTACGAGGTATTTTTTCTTCAGGAATTAATTTAGTAATTTCTGGATGAATCGTATCACAGTTAATATTTGGAAAAATGAAATTATTATCCATTTGTAAAATTGTACTTACTATTTCTATGCTTCCACTAGCAGCTAAACAATGCCCTGTCATTCCTTTTAAAGAATTAATATAAGGAAAATCATTTCCATTTCTATTTAATGCTTTACACCAATTTTCAATCTCTACAGGATCTTTTACTGTTGCTGTTAAGTGGCCATTTATATAATCTATCTCATTCGGATCTATATTAGCCTCTTTAACTGCATCTTTAACACATCGTTGTACAGCCTCACTATTTGGTGCTGTCATACTGCCTCCATTACGTTGACCTCCACTATTAATCGCACCTCCTACAATCTCTCCATATATTTTTGCACCTCTTGCTATTGCACTCTCTAAAGACTCTAACACAACAGCCCCTGCTCCACTTCCTGGTATAAAACCACTTGCATTATCACTCATTGGTCCTGCAGCAGCACCTGGCTTATCATTGTGCTTGTAACTCATCACCCTCATAGCATCAAAACCACCCCAAATATACGGACCCCCTTCACCTGTACTACCACATAACATTTGGGTTGCTTTACCCGCCTTTATTCTTTCATATCCTAAAATCACAGACTCAGTTCCAGTAGCGCAAGCAGAAGAATTAGTTGTAACCATATTGGCAGCTCCTGTCATTCCGCCTAAATACGCACTAACACCACTTGCCATTATTTGTATTACAGCAGTACTGCCTAAACGTTTCACTTTTTTTTCATCAATTTTATACAATGATTCCCTAAACTTCGTTGCACTTGTACCTCCTGACCCCATAATAATTCCAAGATCATAAAGAGCTTTATCTCCACCTACCAAAATACCAGCATCTTTTAATGCATCCATCCCAGCAATTACACCAAAAGCAATCACATTACTTTTAAAATTACGCAATTGCAATTCTGTAAAGTAATCGCGTAATTTTTCTTCCGAAAGACTGGGCATTCCTCCTATTTGACAAGAAAATTTAAGATCTTCTAAATCTTTAAAATGACTAATCCCCGACTTTCCATTTTTTAAAGCTTCTGTAAACTCTGGTACACCAATTCCGTTTGGTGCACAAACACCAAGACCTGTTATTACTACTCTCTTCATTAAATTGTAAGATTTTACATCATTATTGTTTTTGCATTTCTACTTTTATGTAGAACTCATGTGTTTTTAGTCATCCCACTCAACACCCCTGTAGCAACAACTTCTTCTTTATCATTCATCATCTTCACTTTACACTTTAATTTACCAAATCTAAAATAAATTTTTTCTGAAACTACCGTTACACGTTCACCAGGGAAAACGGGACGAAAATAATCAACTTGCATTGTAGCAAACGCCATTTGCATTTCTGAAGTAATCGTTTTAGAAAGATAAATCCCTAAACACACCAAACCTATTTGCGCCATACATTCTGTAAGAATCACCCCTGGTGTAACAGGGTTATCTTTAAAATGACCTTTGTAAAAATACGATTCTTTACTAAACGTATAACTCCCTTTTGCTCCATCATCATTCACATATGCCAACGAATCAACAAACAGAAAAGGTTCTGAATATGGTAATTTTGAAATAATTTCTTTTGTTGTCATACTATTTATCGTAAAGATTCCCCCCCATCAACTTTTATTACATTTCCATTAATCCAATTAGATTCTGGCAACGTCAATAAGTACACAGCATTTGCGACATCCTCAGGCTGTGTTAAACGTAAAAAAGGATTTCTTTTTTTTGCCAACTCAGCTAATTTTTCACTATCTGGAATCATGTCAAAAGAAGCTGTTTGCGTTACTCCTGCTTGAACACAGTTGCTCTTAACACCTAAGGGAGCTAATTCTACAGCCATTTGCCTCATTAACGATTCAAGCGTTGCCTTTGCAGCAGAGACTGCACCATAAGACTCCCAAACTTTTTGGTTTCCCTCACTTGTAAAAGCTATATTACTAACATTCTTTGCAAAAATATTATTTGCGATACAAGCTCGAACCCACTGCCACCAATTAGTACCCATAGCGTGTATCGTAATTTCAAGATCATCCATCCCAAGAACTCTGCTAGAAGACACTAAGGGTTTTAAACTTCCTTTTGCTATACTATGTACTAAAACAGATATAGATTTATCAGAAAGTTTAGAAAGCATTTCATTTATATTCTCTTCTTTTAAAGCATCTTTATTAAAAGTGTCTACATTAACGCCATGAGAACGCATTTCATCAAAATAAGCTTCGTTCTTAATCGCATTACTTTTTCTATCACGATACACAATACAAAGATTAAATCCTTCTTTTGCAAGTTTATGAGCAGTAGCAAGCCCTAGCCCACTATTTCCGCCAATAATTAATGCTGTTTTTTTCATATGGACAATAGTCAATTACGAGTTACTTCTTTTGAATTCTTATTTTTTTTAAAGATAACACACCTTAATGCTTTGTCAAAACTTATAGATGTATTCAACTAATAAAAAAATCCCTGAGGCATAAAGCCTTCAGGGATTTTTTTAAACAAAAGACAAAAAATTAATTTCCTGCTTCTTTTTCAGCATCTAGTTTCATCTTCTCATTTGGAACAATCACAATATTTACACGTCTATTTTGAGCTCTACCTTCTGGAGTTGCATTATCCCCTACAGGTGTTTGTTCTCCATACCAATTTGTAGTAAAACGACTAGAACTTAATCCTTTGGTACTTGTAAAATAATTAGTCACAGCCTGAGCTCTACGCTGAGAAAGCAACATGTTAGAATCTTCACTCCCAACACTATCGGTATGTCCTACAACTAATACATTTGTATCTACATACTCTTGTAAAACCCCTGCTAGCTTATCTAAATTTTGTTGTGACGCTGTATTGATGTTATATTTTGCTGTATCAAAATACACTCCACTGTTCTCATCAAAAGTAATCACAATTCCATCATCCACACGCTCCACTTCAGCACCAGGAATTTCAGATTCAATTTCCTGCGCTTGCTTGTCCATTTTATTTCCAATAAGCACACCTGCAGTACCACCTACAACACCACCTAGTACAGCGCCTAATTCTCCATTTCCTCCTTTACCAACATTATTACCCAAGATGGCACCTAAAACCGCTCCAGCACCTGCACCTATAACAGCACCTTTCTGCTTATTATTAGCATTTTGTGTCGCCTCACAGCTTGTGAGATTTACAGTTAATACCATTGCCATTGCAATAACTCCTATATTTTTAATTATATTTTTCATTACTCTACTGTTTTAATAAAATTCATACTAATTGTAAGTGGGCTACCTCCCGCATTTACCGTTTGTTGCCATTGCATATTTGTATCACTTAATTGTGATAAGCGCAACCTAAATCCAGCATTGGTTTCAGATTTTCCTTTTTCGTCTGTAGGCTTTAATAAGAAATCATAATACCCCGTATCTGCATCTATTTCTTGTATTGTAAATGCAAAATAACGATCGCCTGTTGCGCAGTTACCATTATTTATGCTATAGATACCAGTATTGTTATTTGGAATAAAACGCCAAGTACTGTTTTCAAAGCACTCTTTAGAAGCGTCATTCAACAATGTAGTATTAAAAGTACCTGATTCACTATACGAAATATCGCTTATTGTCCAGTCCCCTTTAATAACTTTTTTAGATTGAATCACTGTCTTAGGAACTCCGCAAGAAGCAAGAAGCCCAACAACAAGTGTAAGCAAAAATATTTTTTTCATTTGATGGTTATTTAAAAATTAATACACACGAATATACAACAGGATTGCCTCAACAAACAAGAAGTTTATTTAAAAATTAACGCCTTTTGTTAAAGTTTTAATAAGCCAATAACTTCTTTAAAGCAGCCTCAAACTTGTTTTTTGAAAGGTATTGTTGTTCTAGATTTTTAGCAAAAGGAATCGGTGTTTCAAGACTAGCCACTCTTTTAATAGGTGCGTCTAGATATTCAAAACAATGCTCACTCACTAAAGCACTTATATCACTCGCTATACCCCCAAACATAGAATCTTCTTGCAGGATAATAAGTCTTCCTGTTTTTTTAACAGAACTATAAATTGCTGCTGTATCTAAAGGAGATAAAGTACGCAGATCAATCAAGTCTGCTTTTATAGCTTTACCTTCTAAAGTTTCTAAAGCCCAATGAACACCCGCTCCATAGGTTACAATTGTCACTTCGTTACCTTCTTGTAATAATGCCGCTTTCCCTATTGGAATTGTAAAGTAATCTGTAGGCACTTCTTGTCTAATGCTTCTATAAAGCGCTTTATGTTCAAAAAACAAAACTGGATTAGGATCTTCTATCGCAGATGCGATTAAACCTTTAGCATCATATGGAAATGCTGGGTACACCACTTTTAAACCAGGTGTATGTGTAAACCAAGCTTCATTAGTCTGACTATGAAAAGGCCCCGCCTCTACACCACCACCACAAGGCATACGAATCACCACATCTGCTTTTTGGCTCCAACGATAATGAGATTTTGCCAAGTAATTTACAATTGGGTTAAAACCTGAGGTAGCAAAATCTGCAAATTGCATTTCCATAATCGCTTTAAACCCGTTAATTGAAAGCCCCATTGCAGCAGATACAATTGCAGATTCACAAATAGGAGTATTACGCACTCTTGTATGACCAAATTCTTCTAAAAAGCCTTCTGTTATTTTAAAAACTCCTCCATATTCTGCAATGTCTTGTCCCATGATAACAGTTGTATCATCTCGCTGCATGCTTTGTTTTAAACCTTGAGAAATTGCATCAATTAAACGCAACTCTTCCGTTTTATTATTTGGCTTATATTCTTGATATACAAATGCTTCATATACATCATCTAATTCTTTAGTTTCGGTAGATTCAATCAAGTTTTCATTAAAAGCTAGATCTAAATTTGCGTCTATTTCAATTTTAATATCACCTTTCCATTGTTCAATTAATGTTTCAGAAATAAGACCTTGCTTTAATAAATAGTTTTCAAAATTAAGTAGAGGGTCTTTCTCACTCCAAGTATCCATTAATTGCTCAGGAACATATTTTGTACCACTTGCCTCTTCGTGACCTCGCATTCTAAAAGTTTTAAATTCTAGTAAAACAGGACGCGGATTCTTTCGCATATCCACTACAAGTTCCTTCACTTTAGTGTACACCTCTAAAATATTATTGCCTTCTATTATATGAGACTCCATCCCATACCCTTTGCCTCTATCTGCGAGATTTTCGCAATTATACTGTTCTTTTGTAGGTGTAGAGAGACCGTAACCATTATTTTCAATACAAAAAAGAACGGGTAAATTCCAGACAGAAGCAACGTTTAATGCCTCATGAATATCTCCTTCACTTGTTCCTCCTTCCCCAGTAAAAACAGCACAAACTTGGTTGTTTTTTTTCAGAAGATTTCCGAGAGCAATACCATCTGCCACCCCAAATTGCGGTCCTAAATGAGAGATCATTCCCACAATGTTAAACTCTTGTGTCCCAAAATGAAAACTACGATCACGTCCTTTTGTAAAACCACTTGCTTTACCTTGCCATTGAGAAAACAACCTATATAATGGGATTTCTCTTGTAGTAAAAACGCCTAGATTTCGGTGCATAGGTAGAATATACTCCTCCTTATCCAATACCGCTGTAACTCCAACAGAGATTGCCTCTTGACCAATACCACTAAACCATTTTGAAATCTTACCTTGTCTTAACAAAATAAGCATCTTTTCTTCAATCATACGCGGTTTAAGCATAGACTTGTAAAGATGAATTAAAGTTTGATCTGTTAGATCACTACGATCGTAATTATAAAATGTATGATCCTTAGCTGTTGTACTCATATCTGTTGTTTAGCAAAATCAAATGTAGAAAAAAAGCATTGGTTATTCTTCTTAAAACACTTTTTTTTGACTTCGGAAATGCGCCTTGTTTTCCCTATATTTGCTTCTTTAAAGATTAAATTATGACTAACATACCTAGTGTAAATCTAGCCGATTTTTTAAGTGATGACCCTAAACGTAAACAAAAATTTGTGGACGAAATAGGTAATGCCTATGAAGATATTGGCTTTGTATCCCTAAAAAATCATTTTTTAAGTGACGAACTTGTTTCAGGGTTATATAAAGAAGTTAAATCATTTTTTGCCTTAGACGTTGAAACAAAGCGCAAGTATGAAATAGAAGGCCTTGGTGGACAACGAGGCTATGTTAGCTTTGGTAAAGAGCATGCAAAAGGAAAAAAAGAAGGTGATTTAAAAGAGTTTTGGCATTTTGGTCAAGAACCCTCTGCAGACGCTAACCTTCCTGAAGACTATCCTGCAAATGTTACGGTTGAAGAATTACCTGACTTCAACAAAACAGGAATGGAAGCCTACAGAATGTTAGAAAAAACAGGAATCTATGTACTTCGAGCTTTAGCATTATATATCGGTGTTGATGAGCACTATTTTGATCATTGGGCCGCAAACGGAAATAGCATTTTACGCCCTATCCACTACCCACCTATCACATCAGAACCTAAGGGAGCTGTGCGTGCTGGTGCTCATGGAGATATAAACCTAATCACTTTATTAATGGGGGCTTCTACTGGTGGACTTCAAGTTTTAACCAAAGAAGGTGAATGGGTAGACGCGATACCTCAAGAAGATGAGTTAGTCATTAATGTTGGAGACATGCTAGAGCGTCATACAAACAATAAGCTACGTTCTACAATTCACAGGGTTGTAAATCCTCCAAAAGAGCAATGGGACAAGCCTCGTTACAGTATCCCGTTTTTTATGCATCCTCGTGGTGACATGAAACTAAATTGTATGCCAGAATGTATCAATGAAGAGCACCCAAAAGCTTTTGAAGATATCACAGCAGGTGAATTTTTACACCAAAGATTGGTTGAAATTGGGTTGATTAAAGAATAATAAATTACAAAACAATGGATTTAAAAGACCAACTAAAAAACCTTTTTCCAGATCACGAAGAGAAAGAAGTTCCTAAAACAGAAGATACTAGTGGCGGCATATGGTTGCAAGATGATCCTCTTATATGTAAATATGAAAAGCGAAAAGGAAAACCAATTACCATAATAGAAGGTTATACCGGTGCAGATAGCGACTTTAAACAACTTGCAAAAGAAATTAAACAGATGCTTAGCGTAGGTGGTAGTTTTAAAAATGAGCAAATAATCATTCAAGGAGACTATAGAGATCGTATTATGGACTTTTTAAAAAAGAAAGGATTTAAAACTAAAAGAGTAGGCGGATAAAAAACTACTGTAGCAACAAAACTAGTTAACTACCTACATTTTAATATATAAATCACTCCTTTTTGAAAAATCAAGAAAAATTAGCTCCTAGCGAACTCATTCTTAATGATGACGGCTCCATATACCATTTAGCATTAAAGCCTGGGCAAATTGCAGACACCATTATTACCGTAGGTGACCCAGAGCGTGTTATGGATATCGCAAAACATTTTGACACGATCGAACTAGAAGTGCAAAGGCGTGAATTTAAAACCATCACAGGTCGTTATAAAAACAAAAGGCTCACTATAGTATCTACTGGTATTGGTACCGATAATATTGATATTGTTTTTAATGAACTTGATGCTTTAGTAAACATTGATTTTGAATCTCGTACCATAAAACCAATGCACACAGCACTAACCTTTGTTAGAATTGGCACAAGTGGAGCTATACAGTCTGAAATTCCAATAAATAGTTTTCTTATTTCTGAAAAAGCGGTTGGTTTTGACAATTTATTACATTTTTATTCTAATACAGATTTTTTAGACATTCCTTTTTCCGAAGCATTAAAAGAACACGCGCAATGGTCTAAGCAAAAATCTGATCCATACGTGGTTTGTGGTGACACTCAATTAATCAAACATTTTAGCACGAATGATTTTGTTAAAGGTATTACAGCGACTAATGTAGGTTTTTATGCTCCTCAAGGACGTAAATTACGTTTAGAATTACAAGACAATAATTTGAATCACAAGTTGCAAATGTTCACATATAAGCAACAAAAAATCACAAATCTAGAGATGGAAACCTCTGGTATTTACGGACTTTCTATGCTCTTGGGGCATCGCGCAATTAGTTTAAATGCTATTTTAGCCAATAGAGCAAATGGTACTTTTAGTGATTCACCAAAAAAGGCCGTAAATTTGTTAATTGTAAGGACATTGGAAAAATTAGCACTAATGCAATAACATGGAAAATACTTTGCTAATTGTATTTGTGATATTCATTTTCATGTGAAACATGTCACTATTTTTGTATTGCTGTTTTTTTAATGGGTTAATATCTTAGTCTTTTAATAGTTATACTCATAAATAAAAACATTAAAATTGCAACACTATTAGCTAGACTAAATCTCTGCTTTTACATATTTACATATGAAAAAAATTAAAATTGGCGGTGTGCCAGAACATTTCAACCTTCCTTGGTATTTAACCTTGAGAGATAAAGAGTACCACGAAGAAAACATAAATCTACGCTGGACAGACTACCCAGGAGGAACTGGACAAATGTGTAAAGCCTTACGTGATAAAGAAATTGACATGGCAGTCATTCTTACTGAAGGTATTGTGCGCGATATCATTAACGGTAATGAATGTAAAATTGTTCAAGTTTTTGTGAAAACACCATTAATTTGGGGGATTCACGTAGCAGAAAATAGCGATTACACTTCTATTGAATCATTAAAAGGCACAAAAGCAGCTATTAGTAGATATGGATCAGGATCACATTTAATGGCTTATGTAAATGCAGAACAACAAGGTTGGAATACTGAAAAAGACCTTGATTTTGAAGTTATAAAAAATCTTGACGGTGCTCTAAAAGCATTACCAGAAGGACGTGGTGATTATTTTATGTGGGAAAAATTTATGACAAAACCACACGTAGATAATGGACCTCTAAATATTGTAGGCGAATGCCCAACACCTTGGCCTTGTTTTGTAATTGCTGTACGCAATGAAATATTAGAAAATGAACCGGAGGCAATCGCTTCTATTCTAGAAGTAATTAATAATACAACTTTAGAGTTTAAAGACATACCTAGTATTGACAAAATGATTTCAAATCGTTATGGCATTACACTTGAAGATGTACGTCAATGGCTTTCAATTACAGAATGGAGTCAAGAACAATTGACAGAAAATCAACTTCAAAAAATACAGAAGAAACTGATGCAACTTGATTTAATCACAGATACAGTACCAACAAATAAGATTCTCCATTAATACTATTTTCTGTTCGCTTATCAGCGTGTTATTTTTTTTTTAATTATTTACGCAACCTTTAAAAAAATGCTGCATCTTAATAATGAAATCACTTTTATTATGACAATATTTTTAATTATTCTCGGATGCCTCTTAGTAACAAACATTCTATTATTACAGTTTAGCTGTAATGATCCAGAAATGAAAGGAAAAGAAGATTAACATTTCTCACTTCATTATACAATAGTTGTCACAGCAACAAAACGATACGGTTTTAAACCTATTTTGCATTTAAAATATAAGAGTTCACCATTTTATGGGAGCTTTTCCTTTTTCTAACAAATATTCATTTGTTTTCCTGAAATGTTCATTCCCAAACCAATATCCCCTATTTGCACTTAAAGGAGATGGATGACCCGAAGTTAAAACAAGATGCTTTTCGGTATTTATTTTTCGACCTTTCTTTTTAGCATAACCTCCCCATAATAAAAACACAAGCCCTTCTCTTTCTTCAGAAATTTTAGTTATTACTGCATCAGTAAATTGTTCCCACCCCTTCTTTTGGTGGCTTCCAGCCTGATGCGCTTCTACAGTTAATGTGTCATTTAATAACAATACCCCTTGTTGCGCCCATCTTTCTAAATTTCCAGAAACAGGAACATCAATACCTAATTGTTCTTGTAGTTCCTTAAATATATTTTTTAAAGAAGGAGGATGTGCAATCCCGTCTGCTACAGAGAAACACAAACCATTTGCTTGTCCCGCTCCATGATAAGGATCTTGTCCTATTATCACGACTTTAGCTTCATTAAAAGGAGTGTAGTTAAACGCAGCGAATATTTCAGAAGCAGGTGGATAACACGTACTATTTTTATATGCCAACTGAACAAAACTCGTTAAATCTTTAAAGTAATCTTTTGTAAATTCAGAACCTAATTGTTCCTTCCAACTCTCATCGATTTTTACGTGCATATTCCGTATTTTTGTACAAAATTAACAAAAAATTACTGCCATCTAGCATAGATTTACTGTGTAGAATAGACAGCATTTAATAGCCATACTCCACACAAGGAGTTTTCCATGATTAGAATAGATAATAAAACATTACAAGATTTAGAGTTTCCTATAGTTTTAGATCACGTAGCAGAACACTGTATCACCACATTAGGTGCAGACGAAGTGCGTGCTATTAAACCGTTTGAAACTATTACAGATATCAAACCATCACTAACTCGAGTAAAAGAATTTACAGCCTCTTTTGGTAGTGACTCCCCTATTCCTAATCACGGGTTTGAAGCCATCACAAGAGAATTACAATTGTTTGGAATAGAAAACAGTGTACTAGAAGCTTCTGGTTTTAGAAGAATTCTTTCTGTGACAGAAACAACAAAGGATCTATTAAAATTCTTTAAGAAATTTGAAGAATTCTATATAACCCTTCAAGATTTTTCTGAAGCTATAAATTACCTTCCACTTATTTCTGATGTAATTCATAAAATATTTGATAAATATGGTGAAGTAAAAGACGATGCATCTCCAGAATTAGCTGTAATTAGAAGAAGATTAGTTTCTGTAAAAAGCCAAATTAACTCATCGTTTACCAAAGCTTTAAGCCGTTATGCGGGTTCAGATTATCTTGATGAAATTCGCGAATCTATTGTAGACAATAGACGTGTTCTCGCTGTAAAAGCAATGTATCGCAAAAAGGTGAAAGGAACTGTGCTTGGATCAAGCAAAACAGGAAGTATTACTTATATAGAACCACAAGAAACACACGAATTCACTACAGAATTAAGTAATCTAGTGTATGAAGAACGAGAAGAGGTAAAAAAAATACTTAAAGAACTTACAGAGCAAATTCGTCCTTATGCAACGCTTTTAGATAGCTATCAAAACTATTTAATAACAATAGATTCTATTTATGCACGTGCGCGTTATGCGATTGAGATTGACGCATCTTTACCATTACTTTCTAAAGGTAAAGCCTTATCACTTGTAAATGCTTTTCATCCAATTTTATTATTAACTAACAAAAAACGAAAAGAAAAAACATTTCCGCAGTCTATTTCATTACTTCCTAACAAAAGGATTATTGTAATTTCTGGACCTAATGCAGGAGGTAAAAGTATCACGCTAAAAACGGTAGGCTTACTTCAAGTTATGCTTCAGAGCGGTATACTAATACCTGTAGATTCTAGCAGTGAGTTCTGTTTTTTTGACCGTATACTTACAGATATAGGCGATAATCAATCTATAGAAAACCATTTGAGCACCTATAGTTATCGCTTAAAAAAGATGAATCAATTTCTTCGGAAATGTAATAACAAAACCTTATTCCTAATTGATGAATTTGGTACCGGAAGTGATCCAGAATTAGGAGGTGCCCTTGCCGAAACTTTTTTAGAAGTATTTTACGAAAGAGAGGCTTTTGGAATTATCACCACCCATTACGCCAATTTAAAGTTACTTGCAAATGAGCTACCCGAAGCCATTAATGCAAACATGCTTTTTGACAGTAAAACTTTAGAGCCTTTATACAAACTGCATGTAGGAGAAGCTGGAAGTTCTTTTACCTTTGAAGTAGCTCAAAAAAACGGGATTCCTTATAGCCTGATTAACAAGTCTAAAAAGAAAGTAGAACGCGGTAAAATTCGTTTTGACAAAACAATTGCTAACCTACAAAAAGAACGTTCTAAGCTCAGAAAAACCTCTGAAACATTAGAAACTTCAGCACAAAAAGCACTTGAAGAAAGCAAGCAGTTAGAACAAATTAATGCCAAAGTACAAACCAAACTTGAAAGCTATCAAGAGCTTTACGATTCTAATCAAAAAATTATTAGTCTAGGTAAAAAGTTTGATGCTATTGCAGAGCGATTTCATAACAACAAGCGAAAAAAACCAATGATGGACGAGTTATTTAAACTTGTCATGACAGAAAATAGCAAGCGTAAAAAAATAGCTCCAAAACAGAAAAAGGTAGAAAGACAGAAAAAACACAAAATAAAACAAGAGGTTGAACAAAAAGTAGCTGTTATTCGTAAAGAAAAAAAGAAAGAAAAAATAAAAGCTGCAAAACTACCTCCAAAACCTAAAGTGGTTTTAAAAGTGGGTGATCGTGTACGTATGATTGATGGTCGCGCCATTGGTACCATTGATAAATTTGAAAAGAAAAAAGCTTTTGTAAACTACGGCATGTTTATCTCTCAAGTGAATATTTCAGAACTCGAAAAAGTGTCTTAATGCAACAAAAACAATCACATAATATTATACTTTTTGACGGCGTTTGCAATCTTTGCAACACTTCGATTAATTTTGTGATTAAACACGATAAAAATGATCGCTTTAAGTTTGCCGCATTACAAGAAGAACCTGGGATATCATTGTTAAAACAATATGATATTGACACTTCAAATACAGATTCAATTATCTTGATAGAAAACAATAAAGCCTATGTAAAGTCTACTGCTGCGCTTAGGGTGGCTCGCAAATTATCTGGTGCTTGGCCCTTACTATTTGGTTTTATAATCATTCCTACATTTATAAGGAACTGGGTCTATGACTTTGTAGCTAAAAATAGATACAAATGGTATGGAAAAAAGGATAGTTGCATGATTCCTACTCCAGCGTTAAAGTCTAAATTTTTGTAAAAGTTTTAGGAACTATAAAATTATCACTTTTATGAAGGTTCTTATGATATTACTGAAATTTTCAACTTGTCTATTTGCTATATGAAAACTAAGTCTAAGCTTCCCTCATTCAAAAAACCTATTGACTAGCTGTTTAGACTGTTTTACTAATTCATCATTTATAGACTAAATGGTTCCGTTTAAGTTTGCATCAACTTAAAACAACCATCAAATGAAAAATCTGTATCTACTATTACTTATCATTCCTTCACTTCTATTTGCAAAAGAAATAAAACCAAAAGTATCTGCAATTAAAAATGTAACTGTCTTTCTAGAAGGAGCTTCTATTGAAAGAACAGCAACTTTTAATATAGCTCCAGGAGAAAATATACTCATTTTTAATGATCTCTCTCCAGATATTGATGAAAGTAGTATCCAATTTTCGGGATTAAAAAACACATCTATCCTTTCTCTATCTTATGATATTAATTTTTTAGAAAAGAAAGCATTATCTAAAGAGCACCTAAGTTTTAAAAATAAAATTGATTCACTTGATTTAAAAAACACTTTGATTGATAATGAGGTTGCTGGTTATAATGAAGAATTAAATTTACTTTCAAACAATAGAAAACTCAGTAGCGAAACATCTGACCTAAATTTAGAAAAAGTAAAAATATTAACTACTTATTATCGTAAGCGCATTACAGAAATCAAAAATGAATTACAACAGCTAAATCTTCAGAAGGTTAAAATTTCAGAAGCTATTAGGGATTATGGTAATGAAATGCTCAAACTTCAAGACAATAAAGAAAAAGAGCGCGGCGAGATTATCCTAAAACTAGACGCACCTTCTGCTATTAATCTAGTACTTACTTTTACATATAATATTAATAACGCGGGTTGGTTTCCATTATATGATGTTAGAGCAACAGACATAAATAGCCCAGTGAGCTTTAGTTATAAGGCAAATGTATATCAACAAAGTGGAACAGACTGGAACAATGTAAATGTGATTCTTTCTACTGGAGATCCAACTACAAATAATACAAAACCATTTTTAGAAAGTAAATGGCTACGATTTGTGAGTCCAAATTACAGGGCAAATAAAGCGGTGGGTAATACTTCACGAAAATACAATCCAAAGGTAGGAACTGTAAGTGGTTATGTTTACGATAATGATGGACATCCATTGCCTGGCGCTAATGTGATTTTAAAAGGAACATCAAACGGGACTCAAACAGATTTTAATGGGAAATATTCACTAAATACTTCTGGATCAAGAACTTTACAGTTTAGCTATCTAGGTTTTGAATCTCAAGAATTGCCTATTAGCGCAAGTACTGTAAATGTAACTCTTAATCAAGGAGCTGAACTTGATGAAGTCGTTATTGCTGGTTACAGTAGGTCTTCTGCCCGAAATATTGATAAAGCACTACAAGGTAGAGCTGCTGGTGTACAAGTAACCACAGCAAACGGAAAGCCAGGTCAAGGATCGTATGTACGCATTAGAGGTGCTGGCTCACTTAATGCTGGAGCCGATTCTCCTTTATACATTGTAGATGGTGTTCCTATGAACGAAAGTCAACTTCAAGACATAGATGAAGACATGATTGCAGATATAACAATTCTTAAAGATAGCGCAACAACTGCTAGATATGGTTCTAGAGGTACAAACGGAGTTGTTGTAATCACCCTTAAAAACAAAACAGCATCTGGTAATTTTAAAGAAGAAGGTTTAACAAATACTCGTTTTGAGATAAAAAAGAAATACACTATTAAGTCAAATCAAGAAATTACTGTTATCGAGGTGAATAAGTTTGATTTCCCAGCAACCTTTAAACATTATGCTGCTCCAGAATTAAACGAAAATGTATTCTTAACTGCAAACATTAAAGGTTGGGAAAAATATGATCTTCTCTACGGTGAAGCTAACATTTACTTTAATGGAACCTATGCTGGTAAAACAATAATAAATCCTCTTGCAACAGAAGAAGAACTTGAACTCTCTATGGGTGTTGATCCTAACATAATAATAACACGAAAAAAACTAGACAACTTTAAAAGCAAGTCGTTTTTAGGAGCTAATAGAATTGTTGCCAAGGCATATGAAATTAAAGTAAAAAACACAAAACAAAGTACTATTACTCTACTCATTGAAGATAGAATTCCAATATCTCAAAACAAAGAAATTAAAATAGACGACCTCGAGTATGGTGATGCAGAATTTGATGAAGAAAAAGGAATTTTAAAATGGAGGATTACTCTTGGCGCAAATAAAGATGCTGCAAAAAGATTATCTTATGTGATAAAATATCCTAGATATAAGACGGTTAATTTCTAGCTATTATCTGATTGAGCGCAATCGAAATCTATTTTATAAAGAAGTATAGTTCTCGACTGCGCTCGCACAGACAAAATTAAATTACTTTAAATTCTTTAAAATAAAATCAAGCTTAGGGTTTATATTTTCATTTTGGTTAAAAGCAAAGTTTTCATAAGTATTCTCTTTAGCTACTCCTTGAGCTAACCATTTATTTACAATAGACACGTGTTCTAAAGAAACCTTACCTGCTAAAAGAGGATTAAGACTTTCCTTATTATGATAGGTATCATACACTTTTTTGAGACCTGTGAGGTATGTGTAATCTTTAGTAAAACCACCTCCACGATGCGCTCTCAATGTAATATTATATGCCTCTTCTCTATTTAGTTTATACTGATTGTGAAGCACATCAAACGTGTCACAAAAATTAAACCCTCTACGTAAACTATCTGCAGCAATCACTCTATAAGATAATTCCCTTAGTCTGTGCATAGTAAGACAACCACTCATATATTCACTAAAAACAGCAAGCCCTTCTTGGGTTTCTACATTTTTAGGAAATCCATTATGAAAAATCTTTAAAGGTTGTTCTAAGCCATTGAAAGTTGTTACAAGATGAACCCCAATTTCGTGGTGAGCAAGCACCTTTAATTGGTTAGCACTAAATTTATGATTCTTTTTTAAAATGAGCGTTTGCGTATTGTTTTGCACCATTGCAGCCGCTGCAATTTTAGTAGATAATTTAATATTTAAATTAAAGTTGTATCGTTTAACAAAATCTTCAAAATAAGCTGCAGCTTCATTTACCGAATACATTGGAATCATCTTATTTTCATCAAAATGCTCATCGCTAAAATGAAGTATAAACTTTGCATTCTCTACATCTTTTTCTGTAGGAGTACCAAAAGACTTTAAAGCATTATAATAAAATTTACGCCCCTGCCCTATGGTCTCTATGCATTGTATTAAACCGCTGTAATCATAAATCACTTCGCGATAAAAAGCACGAGACTCTTCATCTTCTATGCTATTTATGTCTTGAGAAAATAGTTGTTGTTGTATTTTATGAGCATCAAAATCAATCTTTTTGTATTTAAAAGATGGATTGATATTATATTTTGAAGAGAAAAAATTACGTTTTTCCTGCTCTATATTTATTGGGTTTATATAGTTGAGCAACTCAATCTTCTTCACCATTTTATTAAGACTTTCGTCTATTTTAAAGAGATAAGGATGATCTTGTATCGTTGGATTATTCATTTTCATTCAAAGAAATTTTGCGGAAACTCCACATTCTATTTTAATCAATATTAATTTCTGAAATATTAATTATTCATTAAAAGCACGATTAAATGCAGCTGCGTGCTCTTTCAGTTTATACTGCAATTGATGTTCTATAGCATGAACCACTTCTGGAAATAAAATCTGCTGATATTCATCACAATATATTTTTTTAAACTCGGTTGCTAGTACTAATGTTTGCTTGAAATGTTGAGTTATAAATTTTAAAAAATAGCCATTACCCTGAAAAGTATCATTAATCTTAGAGGTAGACGCTATGTTATGAGGCAATTTGAGTTCCGACAAACTTTTTCTCCATGACTCTGCAAATTTGCCGTATTTGCCATTATCAATATTTGAGGTGCCAAGATTTACCACAGGCACTTCTCTATCCCACCTTTTCCAGTTATAACTATGCATATCGTACACAATGACATGACCAAATTTTTCTTCTAGCTTAGTCATCAAAGCATGAACTACAAGATAAAAAGTAGCATGTTTAGTTAGACTTTCTGCGTGTTGCGTTTCGGTTAGAGGTTGTTTCCAAAGTTTTTTACCCCAAGCATCATCATAAATAGCATTTTCTGGATCACGATTTAAATCATATTCAAAACGGCTATCGCAACCAGCAATCACAATGGGGTGTGTTTTTACAAACTCTTTTGTACAGGGGTCTTCTTCAAACCAACGATCATATTCTGTGTGTAAACAATTGCTCCAAAGTTCTTTTCTAAACTGATGTCCGTCATGGACTGCACCACATAGATAAGGGACATATGCGTCAATTTTTAACGAAAATGAATAGTCATCTGCAACAGCTTCAAAAAACTCTTCATTATTTATTTTATCTATTATTTCTGAAACAGAAAGTCTTTCCATAATTACCCTAATACTATTTATTTCTGAAATTTTAAATAGGTTATATTCTGATTGTACAAAATTTAAACCAATCCCATTTTCGCATTAGTCTTTTAAACTTTCACAAAGACATATCGCGAGTTATCGTTTAAGCATCTTTTACGTGTTTTCTTAACTTCGTTCTACGTTCAAAAGCATTAACACGCTCTTGTACTTTATCTTCTACAAAATCAATTACTTTTTCTTGTAGCCTTATTTTATATACTTTATTGATGTATGTAATACCCCCTGGAGACATGACATTTACCTCAACAAGCATACCTCCTATTACATCTATTCCACAAAAATACAATCCGTCTTTAACTAATTTTGGACCTATACGACGACATAACTCTTTTTCTTGTTGTGTCAATGTGTGTTTTTTAATGCTTCCTCCAGCACTTACATTACTTCTGTGATCATCTTCACCTGGAACCCGTTTCATTGCACCAATAGGTTGCCCGTTTAACAATAATATACGAACATCACCTTGGTCTGCGCCTTCTATATAATCTTGTAAAATAACATAGTTTGAAGTTCCGTCTGCATTATCAATATAAAAATCTAACAAAGAGCTAATACTCAGCATGGCTCTTTTTTCTATTAAAATCACTCCAGATCCACCAAAACCATTAAGAGGTTTTAAGATCATTTTATCTGGTCCTTCTTTAATAATTTTCTTTAAATATTTTTTATTTTTAGTAACGTGAGTTCGCGGAATATAATCATTATTTGGATCTTCAAAAACTGCCGTATATAGCTTGTTGTTGGCTCTACGGATACCATCTAGATCGTTCATTATAAAGACATCATCTTTAACACTATCTAAAAAGTTTAGCATAATCATATCAAGAGGCGGATTGCTACGCAATATAATTACATCAAAACCAGCAAGAGGTAACATTTCATCATAAAAGACAGCTTTTTTATGAAATGACTTAAGGTTACTTGGCACTTTTTCCATACGTTTTAAGCAACGTGAAAAAGCAAATGCCTCGCTATCTCTAATTGTTAGATTTGCAGGGGTTGTTACTGCTACACCATGAGAGCGTTTTGCAAATTCATTAATTAACGATAAAGTTGTATCGTTTTCCGGGTCCATATCCTCCCAAGGATACATTATAAAGCAAACATTCATACTAACTGTCTTTAATTTTCTACAAATAACGCATATTTCGGTTAAAAACTTTTAGGAAAGATAAGGATATAGGTAATTTTGTGAAAATTTAATTTTAAAAATTTATACTTATGGATGTTAAAATGTGGGCTCAAAAAGGAATTGATTTTATAGTTGATTATGGGCCAAAAATTGTTGGCGCAATATTAATTTGGATAATTGGTTCTTGGATTATCAAAAAAGTTATTAGTGCAATTGAGCGTTTAATGAGTAAAAAAGAATATGACTTAAGTCTACAAAAATTCTTAGGGAATCTAATTGGCTGGGGACTTCGCATTTTATTAATCCTTGCTATATTAGCTAAGCTAGGTGTTGAAACAACATCTTTTGCAGCAATTATTGCAGCTGCAGGTCTTGCAGTTGGTCTTGCACTTCAAGGTTCTTTATCAAATTTTGCTGGAGGGGTTTTAATTATGATTTTTAAACCTTTTAAAATTGGTGATTTAATAGAAGGACAAGGAGAGTTAGGAAATGTGATAGACATTGACTTATTTACAACTAAAATTACTACACCTCAAAACAAGCTTGTTATTATACCTAACGGTGCGTTATCTAATGGAAATATTACAAACTATTCTGAAAATGGTGTTTTAAAAGTATTTCATACGATAGGTGTAAGTTATGATGCAGATATCAAGAAAACTAAAGAGGTACTTATGAGCGTTCTTACAGCACAAGATAAAGTATTAAAAGACCCTGCACCACTTGTAGAAGTTAGTGGTTTAGGAGATAGCTCGGTAGATTTTGCGGTAAGACCTTCTTGTAAGTCTGAGCATTATTGGGATGTTTATTTTGCTACATTAGAAAATGCTAAAATAGCATTAGATGCTGCAGGTATTGAAATTCCTTATCCACATAGTGTTGAAATACATAAAGAAGCTTAAAAAAGTTTTAACTAACTATTTAAAAGGCTGTCTATTTAGACAGCCTTTTTTTATGAATTAAATTGAAATTATTGCCCATACACTCTAAAATCATCAAAACCAGCATAGTTATCATTTCCATCAATTTTCACTTCTAAATCTAATCTGATTAATGTAGCTATTCCGTTAGGTATTGTAATTGTTTCGGTACCTTCTGCAGTAATACCTCCGGTAATACCATCTAACAAAACCACTGTAGTTTGTGGTACATTATCATAATAAACTGTATACCTTATCTGATCTGAACCATTAAACTGATAAGCGTCATAATCAAACTCAATTTTTACATTTGTTAATCCTGATATATCCACATTATCAAAAGCAATGGTATGGTAAAAATTAATAGTGCCACCTGTTGGATTACTAATTGGATTATCTAAATCTCTAGCTCCCAAAAACTGATTATACAAAGTATCTATATTATTATCTGCATTCGTATCTTGAAACCCTGTAATAACTCCCCATATATCATCATTTAAGAAGTCGTAATAAAAATTTGGGGTATTTGTATATGTCCAACCTGTCTCTGTATCAAAATTTTGTGAGGCAGCAACAATAGCATAACCTGTAAGTGTAAAAACACACTCCCAATGTATCCCATTAAACATATCAATACTTCCTGTGCTTTTTACAAACACAATTAATCCAATATCTGACGAGTTAACATTTATTAAATCTCGCTCTAGAGTGTTTTCTACTCTTGGTGGCATTAACCCCACATATTTAACACCAGAATCTGTAGCAATAGTTCCACTAATTTCTAATGACGAACCTTTACTTGGCGTAGTTGTCCCTATTCCTACTTGTGCAATTGTGGATGTTGAAAAGAGTATTATAAATAAAAAGTGCTTTATATCCATGACCTTATTATATTTAGAAAATGAAGATAAATATCTGATTTACAACAATATAATAAAATAAATCGAAAAAATAATTAAAATTTGAACAAAATAAACGCTATCATTTTTAGTAAATAGTTACTTGAAAGAATTTTATAATAAAAGTTTAAAAGATTTAATGAAGCTAAAAATGCTTTTCTGTATACTATATTACATTAATAATTATGCGAACCTAGCCCATCACAAATCCAAGAAGTAATTATATAGTCTGCCAAATCAAAAGTAGCATTTGGGCTTAAAGTAGGTTTTTTTGTAAGTGTTTTATCTACTGCAAAATTTGAAGAACTAGCGCTATTATTGATAATTTTCAAATCTACAATTGACATTCAACTTTAAAGTTAAGTCTGAATTAAATTAACATAAAAAAACAGGCTTTTATTAACGAATAAAAGCCTGTTTTTGATGTATATTAATAAACAAAGTACTTATCGCACTTAAGTTAAATTTTATCCTTCATAATTATCATCCCAATCTTTCACGTGTGGTGCACCTAGTTTTCCTTGAGATTTTGCCACTATCATAGATACAGCACCATCTCCAGTTACATTAACCACAGTACGACACATATCTAAAGGTCTATCTACAGCAAATATTAAGGCAAGACCTGCTTCTGGTATTCCAGCTTGCGCTAGTACAATTACAAGCATCACCATCCCTGCTCCTGGTACTGCGGCAGAACCAATAGATGCTAAAGTTGCTGTTGCAATAATTCCTAATTGTGTAGAGAACGATAGATCCATACCAAAGGCTTGTGCTATAAATACAGCAGCAACTGCCTGATATAAACTTGTACCATCCATATTTATAGTTGCCCCTATAGGCAACACAAAACTAGTTACCTCTTTTTTGACACCTATATGCTCTTCTACTCTTTCCATAGTAACAGGTAAGGTTGCAGCACTACTACTTGTTGAAAAAGCTAATAATTGTGCTGGAGCCATTCCATTTAAGAAAAAACGAGGGGACTTTTTTGTGTAAACCCATACTAATAACAAATACACACAAACCATTAAAGCTAAGCCTACAATTACACATAAGGCATACATACCTAATGCAGTAAATAAATCTGAGCTTGGTGCTTCTACCACTAGTGCAGCTAAGAGAGCAAATACACCATAGGGTGCCGCTAGCATAATTAAATCTATCATTTTTAAAATGACTTCATTAAATCCATCAATAAACCCTTTTACAGGAGCTGCAGTTTTTTCTGGTATTAATATCATACCTATTCCGAAGAAAATAGCAAAGAAAATAACCTGAAGCATGTTTTTATTACTTGAAGAAGCACCAATAATATTATCTGGTACAATGTCTACCAAGGCCTGTAAAGGTCCCGCTTCTTTTTGCATTTTTGCAGCTTCTTGTCTTTTTTCTGCTTCGCCACCATAAGCAACAACTAATTCATCTCTCGTCTCATCACTAATAGAACTTCCTGGCTTAACTATATTTACTACAGCTAGACCAATTGACACCGCTATAATGGTCGTAAAAACATAGGTTATAATAGTTCTAAAACCCATTTTTGAAAGACTACTTATATCCTTTAAATCTGAAACTCCTTTAATTAGTGAAGCTAATATTAAAGGCACAGCAATTAATTTTAACGACTTTATAAATATGGTTCCAAAAGGTTTTATCCAATCACCTATAAAATCTGATCCCCAAGCAAAATTGGTTAAAACAAGAGCGAAAATCACCCCAAGTGCCATTCCTAATAAAATTTGCCAGTGTAATGCTAATTTTTTCATCTATCTATTTCTATGTTTTATTAATCTTTTTAAATCTTTGCTAACTTATTTAATAACCAAAAGTCTGCAATAACCAGCGCTGCCATAGCTTCTACTATAGGCACTGCTCTAGGCACTACACAAGGGTCGTGACGTCCTCTTCCTTGCATTTCAACTATATTTCCGTTTTTATCTATTGTTTCTTGCAATTGCATTATCGTTGCCACAGGCTTAAAAGCTACTCTAAAATAGATATCCATTCCGTTACTGATACCTCCTTGTATTCCTCCAGAAAGATTAGATTTTGTAGTACCATCTGTATTAAAAAGATCATTGTGCTCACTTCCTTTCATCTTTGTACCACAAAAACCGCTTCCATATTCAAAACCTTTTACAGCATTAATAGATAGCATTGCTTTTCCGAGCTCTGCATGTAATTTATCAAAAACAGGTTCACCTAAGCCTACAGGGACATTCTTTATAACGCAAGTTATAGTTCCGCCTATAGTGTCGCCTTCTTTTTTGATCTCTTTAATTCTAGAAATCATCTTTTCTGCTGTTTCAATATCTGGACAACGCACAGGTGTGTCTTCAGTTTTACTAAAATCTAGAGCTTGATAAGGTTTATCTATATAAATATCACCTACAGAAGACACAAAGGCATTAAAGGTAATCCCTTTTAATAATTGTTTTGCTATTGCGCCAGCTGCAACACGGCTAGCGGTTTCGCGAGCAGAAGACCTTCCACCTCCTCTATAATCGCGCACACCATATTTTTTATCAAAGGTATAATCTGCATGACTAGGTCGGTACGTGTCTTTTATATGACTATAGTCTTTAGACTTTTGATTAGTGTTCTCAATAATAAAACCTATTGAAGTTCCTGTTGTTACCCCTTCAAAAATACCACTCAAAAAACGGACTTCATCTTCTTCTTTTCGTTGAGTAACGATCGTAGATTGACCTGGTTTTCTTCGTTGCATTTCGGCATTAATTGCCTTATAATCAACAGTCAAACCAGCAGGGCAACCATCAATGACACCACCTATTGCTTCACCATGAGATTCGCCAAAAGTGGTTATTTTAAAGATATTTCCGAAGCTATTACCTGCCATACGCTATTTTAATAATTAATGTTCTGAAACAATATTATAAAATTATCCACAGTTGCCCCGCATTAAACCCATTTAATTTAGGAATCTTATATTTGCGAAAAATATCTTTTATGAAGTCAAAGTACTTTTTTTTAGTTTTTCTGAGTGTTATAGCGATCTCTTGCAAAACAGATGATGCCTCTACAGAAGATACCATTGAAAACAAAACATTATATTTTCCTTTAAAATCAAATTCTTATTGGACTTATAATAATCAAAATGCTGAAACAGGTGTAACTAGAGATTCATTATACGTAGTGGGAAACCAAACCCAAAACGGTTTTACCTATGTAAATCTTGATGCAAATCTTCCTGCAAGTGGCTTAATGTCTCAATTGTTATCAGAAAACCTATTAAGAACTACAGAAACAGAATTATACATTTATGGTCAAATTGGCTCACCTATTGAAGGTTTACCAGATATCTCAATACCATTAAACGATCTAAAATTATTTGACACAACAACAGATATAAGCGTAGACCCCGTGATTGGGTTTAGCTCTGGAAGCATCTCACAAGAAGTTATGGAGATCCCTATTGAGATTAATTATGGTATTACTAGTACTATGCTTCCTACACCAGACGCCTCATCAGAAGGGCAGCTACAAATAGCATCGCAACTTAGTGTATCTATGGAAATTATAGCTTTAATTGTTGTTGGACCTATTACTATTCCGTTTACTATAATGCAGTCACAAGATGTTCTTGTAGCCACTAATACATATACAGAAGGTATTGGACTTACAGACTCTCAGGTACTTATTTCTTTTACTCTTGAAGATCTTAGCGATCTAGGTGTAGAACTACCTTTACCAGAAAATAGCAGTATAACTAGTACTCAAACTATAGATACCTTCTTTATTGAAGAGTAACAACAGGTTTTAAAGCTTGTTTTAAAATAGTTACAGGATGTAAAGCGTCACGATTAGTACCATCTTTAATTTGATGGCGACAACTAGTTCCATTTGCAGCAATAATAACATGTGCAGCAGCCTTGTGAATTGCAGGAAACAAACGTTGCCCCCCTATTTTCATGCTTATCTCATAATGTTGCTTTTCGTAACCAAAACTCCCTGCCATACCACAGCAACCTGCATTTATAATCGTTGGTGAATAGTTTTTTGGGAAATTTAAAACATCAAATGTATGTTTTGTATTACTTAATGCCTTCTGATGACAATGCACGTGTACTTTTATCGATTTGGTTTCTTCAGAAAATTGCTCAGTTTTAATATTGCCCTTTTGCATCTCACTTGCTAAAAACTCTTCTATCAAATACGTATTTCTCGAAATGTGCTCTGCCCCTTTTCTATCTTCTGCTAAACGAAGGTATTCATCTCTAAATCCTAAAATTGCTGAAGGCTCAATACCTACTAATGGAGCATCAACTGTAACTAGATTTTTTAATGATGAAATGTTTTTATCAACCTCTATTTTTGCTTCATCCAAAAAACCTTTTGACATTAAAGCTCTGGCACTATCTAAACCTGTTATTACTTTAATGTTATACCCTAAACCGATTAAAAGTTCATAAGTATCTTTTGCTAAAGAAGTGTCCTGAAAATTAGAAAACTCATCTACAAACAACACTAAGTCGTATTCAGACACATTATTCTGACTTACAGATAGTTGTGTATATTTATCAAAAGTTTTTATTGAATATAAAGGAATACTCCGATTGTGATGAACTCCACTAAAATTTTTAGCAATATTACTCGTTAGTTTCCCTCTAAGTATTGCGTTTGCCAATCTTGGAAAACGACTTGCTTTTTTAGCATATTTTGAGCTAAAACCAAACAATTTTGTAGCGAGTGTTGGTGTATTGGATTTGTGATATTGATATAAAAATTCTGTTTTTGCTGTAGCCATATCCACATTACTTGGGCATTCATTTGCACAAGCTTTACAACTAATACACAAATCAAAAACCTCTTTTAAATCTTTAGAATCAAAAGCATTTATAGTATCAGAATTTGTAAGAGTTTCACGTAACACGTTAGCTCTACCTCGCGTACTATCTTTTTCATTTTTTGTAGCTTGATAACTAGGACACATCACACCAAAAGATCGTTCTGTTTTTCTACAATCTCCACTACCGTTACATTTTTCTGCAAGTCGTAATAAACCTTGCGAATCACTAAAATCGAATTTTGTATCAATTTCTTTTACCAAAGCGTCTGGCACATAACGTAACGCCTCATCCATTGGGTATGCTTCTACTATTTTTCCAGGATTAAATATGTTATGAGGATCAAAAGTAGTTTTAATGGTTTTAAACAAATCGTAATTTTTTTCTCCTACCAACAAAGAAACAAACTCTCCTCTCACAATACCATCTCCATGCTCACCAGAAAAAGAACCTTTATATTTTTTAACCAAATGTGCTACATCTGTCGTTATTTTTCTAAAATATGCAACACCATCACTCGCTTTAAGATTAAGAATTGGTCTTAAATGTAGTTCGCCAGCACCTGCATGTGCATAGTAAACAGCATCTTGGCCATATTTTTTCATGATAGTAGTAAACTCATTTATATAATTTGGCAAATCTGGCAAAGCTACTGCTGTATCTTCTATACAGGCAACGGCTTTTTTATCACCTATCATATTACCTAACAAGCCTAAGCCTGCTTTACGGAGTTCCATAGCCATATCAATCTCCGCTCCTTTAAGCACTGGTACAGCATAAGAAAACTCACTAGCATTTAAACTCATTAAAAGCGCTTCTGTTTGTTGTTCTACATCTGCTACACTCACTCCTTTGACCTCAAGCAATAAAATGGCTTTAGGATCTCCTACCACAAAAAAGCGATAGGGTTCAAATTTTTTATTTGACTTCGTACAATTTAAAATCGTATCATCTAACATCTCACAACTATACAAGTTGTGTTTCATAGCCACAACCACATCTTTCATACATAAACCAACAGACTCATAATGAGCTACAATCATCCTTTCGTGAACTGGAGGAAGTGCATCTAATTGCAGTGTGATTTCTGTAGAAAAAGCAAGTGTACCTTCACTACCTGCTAATAATTTTGAGATATTAAAATCTTGATCCCCCTCAAACATTTCAGCATCAAGCAAAGCATCTACGGCATAACCTGTATTTCTGCGGTGTATTTCTGGTTTAGGAAATTGCGCTCTAATTTCTTTTACAACTTCAGAGTTTGAAAGGGTATTAAAAACGGTTTTATAGATAGTCCCTTCAAGTGTTTCTAATTTTATTTTTTCTGAAATATCTTTTTCTTTACAATTTCCGAAGTACACCTTATCGCCATTAGATAATATGGTTTTTAAAGCCACCACTTTATCGCGCGTAATGCCATATTTAATACTCGTAGTTCCGCTAGAATTATTACCTACCATCCCTCCTATCATGCATCTATTTGAGGTTGAGGTATTAGGGCCAAAAAATAACCCATGCGGCTTTAAGTAATCATTTAATTCATCTCTAATAACACCGGGTTGTACGGTCACCGTTTTTTGCTCTTTATTAAAAGAAATGATCTTAGTAAAATATTTAGAAACATCTACAACAATCCCATCACCTACACATTGCCCCGCTAGCGATGTACCCGCGGTTCTAGGTATCAAAGATGTTTTATACTTTTTAGCAAAGTCTATAAGTTGCTGTATGCCTTTCTCAGACTTCGGAAATGCTACAGCAATAGGTATTCTTCTATAAACAGAAGCATCTGTTGCATATAGTGTTTTGTGTAGCGAATCGTGTTTAAAGTCACCATCAAAGGTCTCTTTAAATGTTGCTAAAGTTGCTTGGGTCATTTTGGGAAATGTTATACCCAAAAATAGCAAAAACATGTGGTTATAATTATGAAATGTTTAATAGATGCTTAACACAGATACTTTAGACGAACATCTATTTTTGTAAAGAACAATAAAACAATATAAAATGAAAAAAATACTAGCACTAACAGTTGTCATTTTTAGTTTTGCTTTACAAGCACAAGCTCAAGAAATTTCAAAAAACGCAATAGGTCTTCGTATAGGAGATAATGATGGTTTTGGAACAGAGATCAATTATCAAAGAGGATTAAGTGATAACAATAGATTAGAATTTGGTTTACAACTTAACGGAGACAATAACGTATCTGTTTTTAAAGCAACAGGTTTATATCAATGGGTTTGGAACATTGAAGGAGGCTTTAACTGGTACGCAGGTGCAGGTGCAGGTTTAGCTTCAGTTAGTTTTGATGATGATAGATTTCCTGAAGGTTTTGACACCGATAATGAGTTATCATTATTTGTTGCAGGAACCGTAGGTATAGAATATGACTTTGATTTCCCTATATTACTCTCACTTGATGTAAGACCAGAATTAGGTTTTGGTGATTATAGAGATGATCTTGGTTTTGATTTTGCTTTAGGTATTAGATATCAATTTGATTAAATTAAACCAGACAGCAACCGAATGCTACAAAAAAAATAGTTTAAAAAAAGCGCCTTCTTACTCTAAGAAGGCGCTTTTTTGTAAAAATAATACAGGTTATTTCTTTACCAGGCTTTCTTTAACTGCCTGCTCATAAATATCTTCATAAAAAGGGACAATATTATCGGTATCAAACCTAGCCGCTTCTTTTTTTGCTTGTTCTTTAAATCGCTGCAATGTTTCATCGTCTTTTAGAATACGCATCGCATTTTTTGCCATATCTTCTACTTCTCCTATTTCACTTAAATAACCACTCACACCGTGGGTATTTACCTCTCCAAGCCCTCCAGCATTAGACGATATGACTGGAACTCCACAAGCCATCGCCTCTAGGGCAGCCAAACCAAAGCTTTCTTTTTCTGATGGTAGTAAAAATAAATCTGTAAAACATAAAATCTTGTTTACTTCATTACTATTACCCAAAAACACAACTTTTTGAGTCAATCCTAAACTATCTACTAGTTCTTGTGCTGGTTCTTTCTCTGGACCTTCTCCAACGATCAATAACTTAGAAGGAATTTCTTCCTGAATTTTAGCAAATATATTTACGATATCAATAACCCTTTTAACAGGACGAAGGTTACTAACGTGAGTAATAATTCTTTCTTCAGGTAAAGCCATTAAATCACGTTGACAATCTGTAAACGTGTTTTCATGTTTTTTCATATCGATAAAGTTAGGCACAACGTTTATCTCATTATGTATTGAAAAAAGCCTTAATGTGTCTTTTTTTAAACTTTCTGAAACCGAAGTTACCTTATCACTATTATTAATACTAAATGTAACAGCAGGCTTATAATGAGGGTGATTACCTACCAGTGTGATATCTGTACCGTGTAAGGTAGTTACCATAGGAATAATCACACCTTCATCTTCTAATATTTTTTTTGCCATATACCCCGCATAAGCATGTGGGATTGCATAATGAACATGCATTAGGTCAATACCATAATAACGAACCATATCTACCAGTTTACTTGATAAAGCTAACTCATAAGGTTGGTATTTAAACAAAGGATATTGAGGTACTTGTACTTCATGAAAATAAATATTAGGACTTAAAAGATCTAATCGCACAGGTTGCTTGTAAGTAATAAAATGAACCTCGTGACCTCTCTCTGCTAGTGCCACACCAAGTTCTGTTGCTACTACCCCACTCCCACCAAACGTAGGATAACAAACCATTGCTATTTTCATATATTTTTATTTCTGCTTTCTCATCACTTTATTAGTAATGCGATAATGATTAATATTTCACTTTTATAGCTTCATAAATCGCTTCTTGAATATTACTTCTAAGATTGCTTCCTATTAATTTTCTATTGCCTGCATCTGGATATGTTCTATTACTCATAAAGACATAAACAATATCTTGATCTGGATCTGCCCAAGTAAAAGTACCGGTAAAACCACTATGCCCAAAACTATTCAAAGAAACACATCCGCAAGTAGGACCTACATCACCTAATTGTGGTTTGTCGAAACCAACGCCACGCCTTACATTATCTTCGCAAAAATAACATGTATTAAAAGCATCTATCGTTTCGGGTTTAAAATACTGCTTATCGCCGTAGGTTCCTTTCCATAAATACATCTGCATAATTTTTGCAACATCATTCGTGTTACTAAACAATCCTGCGTGCCCTCCTACACCGCCAAGCATAGCAGCTCCTTGATCATGCACGTATCCATGTACAACTTGCTGTCTATATATTTGATCATTTTCTGTAGGTATTATATTGCTTTTAGAAAATTTATCTAAAGGTAAATAAGTCGTATTATTAGCACCTAAAGATTCATAAAGATTACGTTGCACTAAAACTTCTAGAGGTGTTCCGTAGAATTCTTCTACATATTTCATTAATAAATAATATGGTAAATCACTGTACTTATATCCCTTATTAACTCTCAAATCACTCTCTTTAATACGTTGAAATATCGAATCTCGATATTCCCGTTTCATAAAGAGATTTTTAGCAACTGGAATTGTAAAATCATCTTCCTTATTTTTACTATACCATTTTGAGGAAGGTTTTTTTGTAACCGAGTCTAAAGTTTTTGTGTAAAAAGGAATCCAAGCTTTTAATCTAGCAGTATGCGTAAGCATTTGTTGTAAAGTTATATTTGCTTTATCCGTCCCTTTATATTCGGGCAACATATCTTTTAACTTGGTATCCATCGTTAAAATCCCGCGATCATATAAATCCATTATAATTGGCAGTGTTGCAAGTATTTTGGTCAAAGAAGCTACATCATAATGATCATCATTTTTTACCAATTCGTTTTGAGACTGTGTATGATATCCAAAATTTTTATCATAGACTACTTTACCATTACGAGCAACAAGTATTTGCATTCCTGGAGTCATACCTCCCCATAAGCCCACACGAGCTAATGAATCTATTTTATAGTTTAAAAGATAACTATTGATACCTACACTCTCTGCTTTACCATATTGCAAACGCTTTAATAATTTTGTATCTACCCCAGAACCCACAGGTATTTCTGTGCCAATACTTACTGGCAATCTACCTTTTGCTTGACGTGCTCCAAAAATCATTTGAGCGGACAACGATTGTGCTACATCACTATTTTGATATGAAACAATAATAGTCTCGATAGTACTAAAGTCTTTAACTTGTAACAAAGCATAGGGACTTGTAAAAACATCTAAAATAATATCATTATTTTTCGCAATAGCCTCTAGCTTATTAAGTTCGTAAGCAGAAAACTTATAACTCTTCCAAGGATTATCATTGCTTTTATGAAAACCAACAATTACTTTATCATATCCCTTTAATTTTTTTAATAAGGTAGGCAGATCACCTGCCACAACGTGATCAATTTTATCATATTTCTTAAGAGCTGCTAAAAAAGGTTTTCCAGAATCATCACCAAGTTCTACATAAGCAAATTTTTTGTTCTGTAGGTCTACAATAGGCAAATTCAAACTATCATTTTTAACTACTGTAATAGCTGCTTCCATTGCTTTTTCATACAAAACATCGTCTGTAGCCGAATTTAAAGCATTTACTAAGCCAAAAGAATTAACGGGCTGATAACGATGTAAACCCGCCTTAAACTTTGCAAATAAAATTTTCTTAACAGAATGCGCCAAACGCTCTTCTGATATTACCTCTTCTCTGTAAGCGTTTACTAATAATGCATGTGCCTTTGGTATATCTTCAGAAATAAGCAGTACATCATTACCTGCCAAAAACGCAGCCAAATCAATCTCTCCAGGAGCGCTAAAATTTGCCGCACCTTTCATATTTAATGCATCTGTAAAAATAAGCCCATTAAAACCTAGTTGGCCTTTAAGCATATCTGTGACAATGTATTCTGAAATACTAGAAGGATATCCAGTTCTGCTCTCTAAACTAGGAATATTAAGATGAGCAACCATAACACTACTAAGTCCTTCTGCAATTAATTTTTTATAAGGATACAACTCAATACTGTCGATTCTGGCTTTAGAAAACCCCACTGTAGGTAGTGTTTTATGAGAATCTTGATCTGTATCTCCATGACCAGGAAAATGTTTTGCATTGGCTAAAATACCTGCGCGTTGCATTCCTTTCATAAAGGCAGTCGCCTTTTCACTCACATTCTCTTTATCTTCTCCAAAAGAACGATTACCTATAATAGGATTTTTAGGGTTGGTATTTATGTCAACTACGGGAGCAAAGTTAATATGCATTCCCATTCTTTTTGTGTGCGTTCCTATACGATATCCAACTTGCTCTACAATATCGTTATCTTGAATTGCCCCCAATGTCATATTCCAAGGGTAGGCAAATGTAGAGTCTAAACGCATAGACAATCCCCATTCTGCATCCATAGCAGTCATTAATGGATATTTAGCCTCGTTCTGAAATTCGTTATTAAGTTTTGCTTGTCGAACAGGACCTCCTTTTGAAAAAATAACTCCCCCAATATGCTGTTCTCTTATCAGTTTTTTTATTTTTTCTGTCTTTTCTATGGGATCACTTGAAAAAACATCGACCATAAAAAGCTGCCCTACTTTTTCTTGTAGTGACATCTCTCCATAGATACTATCTACCCATTTTTGCTGATACGTAAGTGCATTTTTTACAATTAACGGATTTGTTTGTTGTGCAAATGAAGAAACTGAAACTAATAAAAGCGAAAGGAGTGTAACTATTTTTTTCATTGAGAATAATCAGGTTTAAAATAACAACGGATAATTACGGTAAAAAGTGAGTCAATGTAAAAAAATAGTCGCTATTTAGTTGCTTTATTTACATAGTTAAGACAAAAAGCGATTATGCCAACTCTCTGAAGCAGGTACTTCCCAGTTTTCCTTATATTCTTCTTTAGTATTTACTAAATTATTAAAAACCACTGTGTTTTTAGATACAGACCTGTTTTTTGCCATTTTCCTGAAATCTGACAAAGTTTTATGCGCGATGAATTCACCATTATAAAAAGTGACATTCATTTTATCCATTAAATCAAGATTAAATTCTTTTTCTAATGCTTGAATAAAATGAACAGAAGCATCTATACTACATCCAGAAGCCGAAGCATTAGCTTGATTTAATCCAAGAACAATAAAACGACTGTATTTAATCTCAAAACCTGCCTCTAGATTTGAACCGTGAGCTGTCCATTGGGCTAAAAAGTCTTTTGTTTTTTCTGAAATAATAGCCACTTCATCTTCCGAAAATTTACGGTTAGATTGATAAATCCAGATTCTTGAGTCGTCTGGGAGGTTTTTGAAATCTATTAGCATATTTACTGATCCTTTTTTATAAATCTTGCGCTGTTGCTATCATCTCTGCAACATCCATTACTTCTATCTCGCCTTCTTTATTTTCTCCTTTTACTCCATCTGTCATCATCGTGTTACAAAATGGGCAACCGGCAGCGATTACTTCTGGTTTGGCTTCTATTGCTTCTTGGGTACGCTCAATATTAATGTCTTTTGTACCTGGTTCTGGTTCTTTAAACATTTGTGCTCCCCCTGCTCCGCAGCATAATCCTTTTGTTTTGCAGCGTTTCATCTCTACGAGTTCCACCTCTAGTTTGCGAAGTAAATCTCTTGGTGCTTCATACTCTCCGTTAGCACGACCTAAATAACATGGATCGTGAAAAGTAATACGCTTACCTTTAAACTTACCACCTTCTACTTTAAGGCGACCTTCATTCATTAAAGACTTTAAAAACTGTGTGTGGTGCATTACTTCATAGTTTCCGCCTAATTGTGGGTACTCGTTATTGATCGTATTAAAACAGTGCGGGCAAGCCGTCACTACTTTTTTTACTTCATAAGCATTCATCACCTCAATATTGGTAACCGCTTGCATCTGAAACAAAAACTCATTACCAGCACGTTTAGCTGGATCCCCTGTACAACTTTCTTCTGTTCCTAAAACGGCAAAATCTACACCTGCATTGTTCAATAATTTGACAAATGCTTTTGTAATCTTCTTTGCTCTATCATCAAAACTACCGGCGCAGCCTACCCAGAAAAGAACTTCTGGTTGCTTTCCTTGGGCCATATATTCGGCCATTGTTGGGACTTTTATTGTTTCGCTCATATTTATTTCTTAAAAATGGATGCTGTTATTTTTTACTCTTCAAACACTTGAATAGTCACTTCTTTATCTACTAAATCTGTGAATTTCCCTTTATAACGAGTGGCTTTAACTAGATGGTTATCTACCCAATGATAATTTCCGCCGCGAGGCTTACCCATTAAAAGGCTATGAAATTTAAAACCGTGCTTGTTTAACCAATTTGTAGTTACTTCTCTATGTTCTTCTGTTCTTGATGTAAAAAAACAAATAAGATGTCCTTGGTCATACCAATTGTTTAACGTTTGAAGCGCGTCAGGAAATGGCTCACAAGTAGCCATACGTTCTGGTTCTTCATTAGGTACATCTTCTGTAATGGTACCATCAATATCTATCAAGTAGTTTTTAACACCTTCTGGTAATACTGGACTTACTGTTTCTCCTGCTTCTACTTTTGCGTGTAGTAACTCTTCTGCTTCTTTCTTATTCATTATTTCTTCTTTTTCATTCCCTCGAATGAGGAAATCTCTTATCCTTATTGACTTAATTAATTTTATTTAGTCTAAACTTTAAAATAGCTATTGTTCAAGGAGGTTTAGACTACGCTCAACCTGACACTATGATTAATTCAAAAAATCTATAATCGTTATTCTTATTCTTGCGACCAATTAAGTCTGTCTTGTTGGTTAAAAGGCCATGGTGCTCCGTTATTCTCTATGTTTGTCATAGTAACGTTAAGCTCATTTGGTGCAGCACTTTTTTCCATTACTAGGTATTGACGCATTTCCATTATGATCGATAATGGATCTATACTTACCGGACAGGCCTCTACACAGGCGTTACAACTTGTGCAAGCCCATAATTCTTCTTCAGAAATATAATCTCCTAATAACTGCTTGTTGTCTGGTACAAAAACACCTTTATTAGCATCTATATTTTTACCCACCTCTTCTAGACGGTCACGTGTGTCCATCATAATTTTACGAGGAGATAATTTTTTACCTGTAATATTTGCAGGACAATCACTGGTACATCGACCACATTCTGTACAGGTATAGGCATTTAATAATTGTACTTGCGATAAATCCATAACATCACTAGCACCAAACTTTGCTGGCACAGCTTGCTCCTCTCCTGCTGGTGGCGCTGCAAATGGATCTACATTAGGATCCATCATCATTTTCACTTCTTTTGTAACGGCTTCGTTATTTTTAAACTGACCTTTAGGTGTTACTCTTCCGAAGAAAACATTAGGAAAAGCGAGCATGATATGTAAGTGCTTTGAAAAGTATAAATAGTTTAAGAATATAAGTATACCGGTAATATGTATCCACCAAGCAGCACGCTCTATGATATGTAAGGTTCCTACCTCTACACCTGAAAACCATCCTGCGATATATTGAGAAATTACATTACCATTGTTCATCTCTTGAAAATGAACATCTGTTGCGTTCATTGTCAAAAACAATCCCATCAATACCATTTCGAAATAAAGAATGGTATTTCCATCATTTTTAGGCCATCCTGTCATCTCTTTAGACATAAATCGCTTAATTTTCACAATATTTCGGCGTATCCAGAAAACGATTACAGAGACAAAAACTAAAACAGCTAAAATTTCGAAAGTACCAATAAGTACGCCGTAAAGTCCACCTAAATAAGAAGAAAAGATACGATGTGTACCAAAAAGTCCATCAATAATGATCTCGAGCATCTCTATATTCATGATAACAAAACCGAGATAAACTACAATGTGTAAAGCACCAGATACTGGGCGTACAACCATTTTTGATTGCCCTATAGCAATACGGCCTACGTTTGCCCAACGTTCTGCCTTATCTGAAACAGAAACGGGTAATCCCAACTTAATGTTTCTAATAACTTTCTTAATGTTATACGTGAAATAGCCAACTCCCGCTACGAGAATCAGTAAAAATATTATGTTTGGTAAGTACTGCATAAATTATTGATTAGATTCTTCTGGATTTGTGTATCCTTTATCTTTCTTTCCAAATAATGAAAAGTGAACATATCTTTTAGGGTTAAGCTTCATGTCTTGCAACAATTCTTCTAACTGTTTTGAAGCTCCTTCAAGGTTGTCATACATTTTATCATCTTTAAGAAGTTTACCTACACTTCCCTCTCCATTATCTATACTTGTCATTATAGCATTTAATTTAGAAATGGTTTCTTCCATTTCTCTCACCATTTCACCTGTATTAATTTGAGCTAAAGAATCAGAAATTTTTGCGAAATTTTTAGTAGTCACATCTAGATTAGTAAATGTAGCATTAAGCTTTTCTTGATTTCCATCAAGTAATTGATTTAGGTTTCCTGAAATACCTATAAAGTTTTTTGACGTTTTATTTAGATTAGCTAAAGTCTCTTCTAGATTTTTCTGCGTACGCGGGTTTAACACCTGTGTAAATGACATTAAAAGGGTATCTAAGGTAGATAAAGTCGTGTTTACCTTTTCTTCTAAAGGCCCAAGTTTATCTGTAACAGCATCTAACATACCTTTTTCTATTTGCCCAGATAGTGTATCTCCAGACTTAACAGAAGAGCCACTATAATCAGGGAAGATCCCTAAAGATTTGCCTCCCATAATATTAGCACTATAAATACGAACTACACTTTTATCAGAAAAATCAAAGTCATTTTCTACATTAAATTCTACAACAAGTCTTCCACTTGTATCTTCAAAGTCAATGTCTGTTACTTTACCTACTACAAAACCATTTATGGTTACTGGTGCAGATTTTGCGAGTCCTTCTACATTATCATACTTTACAAAAAAGGTACGATTTTCTTCAAGTAGGTTTGTACCTTGGAGATAACTGTATCCAAAAATGAATAGCAGTATTGCTCCAATGGCAAGAATTCCTGTTTTTACTTCTCTAGATATTTTCAATATGATGCTTTTTATTAAGGCAAATTTATGAATAAATCAGACACTAGCGTACCTTATTTATCTTCGGTTTTAAGAACTTCTGCAAGATTTAACTTTTTTCCATCTTTATAAGCCACTATAAAGCAAGAAGTATAGCCTTTTTCTTTTGCTTGAGTTTGTAGTATTTTAATTTTGTTGTAATCTGAGGTATTTCCGTAGTAATACTTATAAAGGCCACCTGTCTTCACTCTCTCTACACCTTTTAAACCTTTAAAATTTTGAGGAATTGTTTCGAGTTTATTTCCAGAAGCAGCAATTTGTACTTTAAAATCAATTGCGTCATATATTTTTTTTTCTGAAACTTTAATGGCTTCATCAACATCTTGTTCTGTAATCACCGGGTTCTGAAAATCGTTTGTAGCCAGCTCAAGGTTTTTCTTATACGTTAAAATACCATTAGCGATTTGCTCTGCCATTTCTTTTCTCCCTTTTTTACTGTTTATGTATTTACCTTCGGTATCGTGAGATAAAAAACCTAATTCAACTAAAACACTTGGCATATAACTACTGTGTAGTACCCAAAAAGGAGCTTGTTTTACTCTTCTGTCTTTTCGTTTTAAATTGTTTACAATATTATTTTGTATTAAGCCCGCAAGCATAATACTCTGATCTAAGTATTCTTCTTGCATAATAGTGAGTCCTATTAAAGACTCAGGCGAATTTGGATCAAAACCCGCATAAGACTCTTCATAATTCTCTTCAAGAAAAATCACTTCATTTTCTTTTTTTGCAGTTTCTAAGTTTTTTCCAGACTTATCAATACCCATTACAAAAGTCTCTGCTCCATTGGCTTGCGTATGGTGTGCATTACAATGTATAGAGACAAAAATATCTGCATCTACCTCGTTAGCAATAGGACCACGTTCATATAATGTTTTAAAAACATCTGTCTTTCTAGTGTATATTACTTTAAAATCTGGAAGTACTTCTAGTATTTTACCAACTTGTAAAGTAACATCAAGAACAATATCTTTTTCAAAATAGCCGTTACCTCTATTTCCAGAATCGTGCCCACCGTGCCCTGCATCTAACACAACAATAAAAGGTTTTTTTTCTTCAACTGAAATGTTTTCGGTTTTAGAATCGTCTCTTAAAGTAAAGGCAGTCAAGCCAATTGAAAGGGTAAGTACTAAAATGAATAATAGTTTCGTTTTCATAAGGATACAACGGAAGTTTTTTGCTTGTTATTTTAAAAGCTAAGCCAAAAATTATGATTAATTTTGAACTTTCAAAAACTGAGCCAAGAATGTTTTTAAAGAACCTTCTAACAATAACACAAAGTAAAGAAATATTGTAACACTCAGAAAATTTTAAGAAACAAAAGTGCCTTAAAAAAAAAGCATTGCAGATACCTAAGCAATTTTATTTTCTACTTATATTCATACTACAATTAGGTGGTATATCACTCTATGCACAAGATCCAGCACCTAAAGATGCAATCATACTTCCTGCTGAAATAGAAAATGACACCATAAATCCAGCAGAAAAAACATTACCAACTACAGAAAAATTAGAAGAGGGTGTTGTTAAAACAGATACAATACGCCCGCCAAAAGAAGATTTAAAACACATTGTAGATTATTATGGTGAAGATTATGTGTACCTAGATAAAAAAAATAATCGAGCTTATATGTATAATAAAGCTTATGTTATTTATGGTGATACACGTATCGATGCCGGTGAGATTATTCTAGATTATAATACAAATGAAATTTATGCTCGAGGTATAGATAGTGCAGGTGTTTACTTGCAAAAGCCTGTTTTTGTACAAGGAATGAATAAAGTAGAGCCAGACTCTTTACGTTTTAACAATGTTACAGAAAAAGCCATAGTTTACAATTCTCGCACACAACAAAGTGGTTTTAATGTTATTGCCGAAATAACTAAAAAACAAAATGACTCTGTAATCTTTTTAAAGAATGTAAAGTTTACCACCTCTGAAAACATTGATGATCCAGATTATTACTTTTTTACACGTAGGGCAAAATTTGTTCCTAACCGCAAGATTGTAACAGGACTAACTAACATGTACATTGCAGATGTCCCTACTCCTATTGCACTTCCTTTTGGGTATTTTCCATTAACAGAAGATCGCGCTTCTGGTTTTATTCTACCTTCATATGGTGATAACAACAATGGTTTTTCTCTACAAAATGGTGGATATTATTTTAATCTTAGTGATTATATAGATCTTACATTAATAGGAGACTACGCTACTAATGGTAGTTATGCTTTGCGTGGCGAAACTAATTATGCTTTAAGATACAAGTTTAGTGGTAACCTAAGTTTAAGGTATGAAAACAATATTACAAGCGAACGTGGTTTTGATGATTTTAGTCAAAGCTCTATTTATAACATACGCTGGTCACATACACAAGATGCAAAAGTTAATCCTTCTTCGCGTTTTTCTGCCAATGTAAATTTAGGAAGTAGTAAATATTTTCAAGAATCACAAAACGAAACAAACAATGCCAGTGCTTTAGTTAACACGCTTAGCTCATCTATATCTTACTCAAAAACTTTTGATATAGAACCGCAAGTTAATATAAGTCTTGCTGCAACACACTCGCAGAACACTCAGACAGAAGCAATAAACATGTCTCTTCCTAATTTTAACGGTAGTATTGCTCGTATTTATCCTTTTGCTCCAAAAGTAGGAACAAAACAAGGGATTATAGATAACATTAATGTACAATATAATGTAACAGCAGAAAATAGAATAAGCACTGTAGATTCTTTGTTTTTTAAACCAGAGATGTTTAATAGCGCACAAATTGGTGCCAGACATAGTATTCCTGTTTCTACCAACTTTAAAATACTAGACTATTTAAGTGCATCTATGAGTACTAGCTATCAAGAAACTTGGGTTTTAAAGACCATAAATAGAAGATATGATTACTTAGCAGATGATAATGCTGGCGCCGTTATAGAGGATACAATTCCTGGATTTGACAGCTATCGTACGTATAATTTTTCTACTAGTTTAGGAACGACAGTTTACGGTACTTTTAACAGAGGAGAAGATAAAAAAATACAAGGCCTACGTCATGTCATGCGCCCATCCATTAGTTACAGTATCAACCCTGCTTTTGATCAGTATTATGATGAGTATGAGGTATACACTCCTGCCACTGCAGATGAAGCAGCCTCAACAGAAATTGTAGAATACTCTAGGTTTGAAAACACGCTTTACGGCGCTCCAGGAAAGACCTTTACGAGTAGTATTGGGCTTTCATTAAGTAACACACTAGAGGCAAAAGTACGTTCTAAAGACAGTACTGCTACAGAGGCAAAAAAAGTAACAATACTTAATAATCTTAATTTTGCTACTGCTTATAATGTTGCTGGAGACTCTTTAAAATTAAGCCCGTTAACCATTAGTGGTAGTATTCCTTTAGTTGATAAACTAGATATAAATTTAAGAGGTACTTTAAATCCATACGCACTAGACAACAACAATACCACAATTGATGTTTGGAACATTGAAAACGGTGGAAGTCTCTTTAGACTTACAGATGCTAATATTAGTCTTAATTACTCATTTTCAAGTAAAGATCTAGAAGGCGCAAACAACAAAGATCAAGAGCAAATAGACAATGATACTTTTAGAAACGGTGGTAGACAAGATGACCTCTTTGGTGAATCTACGAGTAGAATAGACGGGAGTATTTTTGAAGATAAAGACGAATCTGATTACGAAAATAAAGAGTTTTACAATTTTAGTATCCCTTGGGATTTTCGATTAGCGTACACCATGACTTACAGTAATAATCAACGTCAGGATGAGATTTCATCTCAGTCACTTATGTTTAGTTCTAATCTAGACCTCTCCCCGCGTTGGCGTGTTGGTGTGTCTTCGGGTTACGATTTTAAGAATAAAGGTGTAACTCTAACGCAGTTTAGGTTTCAGAGAGATTTAGAAAGTTGGCAAATGAGTTTTAACTGGACACCTATTGGGAGTATAAATACTTCTTGGTACTTTTTTATAGGTATAAAAAGCAGTATTCTTAGCGATATTAAATACGATAAACGTAGGGTGTCAGACAGAAGTCTATAGCATTACCTTCGGAAATATGATAGCATTTTTATACTATTTCAAACTAAAAAATAAATAGATGATGAAAAAAATAATAACGACTACAAATGCTCCAGCACCAATAGGCCCATACAATCAAGCTGTATTACACGGTGACATGTTATATACTTCTGGGCAAATAGCAATAGATCCTAAAACAGGCGAACTTTTTAAAGGAAGTATTGAAGAAGAAACAAAACTTGTAATGGAAAATTTAAAAGCCGTTTTAACAGCTGCAGAAATGACATTTGACAATGTTTTAAAAGCAAGCATCTTTGTAAAAGATATGGGGCAATTTTCTAATATAAACTCCATTTACGGTAACTATTTTAGTGATGATACTGCTCCAGCTAGAGAAACCGTAGAAGTTGCAAATTTACCAAAGTACGTTAATGTTGAAATTTCTGTTATTGCCAGCAGATAATGACAAATGTGCCTATAAATAAAAACTATATTATTTCCTTAAACTAAAATAAATGAAACAATATGATCTTATAGATAACACACTAGAGTTATATGTGAAAAAATCTCCTGTTATCATAAGAGTACTAATGTTCATAATTGCTGCCGCCACTGTACTACTTCCTGTATTAGGAGTAATTGGAGCAATTAATTTAGGTAACGAACTTAAAATAGGACATATAATTGGGCCACTACTTTCAGGGATTATAGGGTTTTACTTATTAAGGATATCGCTATGGAACACTTATGGAAAAGAGACTATTAAACTAGGTGATACTACAATAGAATATGTGGCAGACTACAAGTGGTTTAAAGATGGAAAGCAAATAATTAATCTTGATAATGCTGTGTTCTCTTTTAAAGAAGTAGGCTATGAAGAAGATAAGATGGGTTCTTTATTTATAGAAAATGATACAGAACAAATATGCTCTGTTGTTAAGCTACCCATTAGTCAAATTGAAGTAATCTTTGAAAAACTTAGTAATATCGCAATGATCAAATAAAACTTCTATTTAGTTTTCCTCCTCAGGTAAAGTTCCAAAATTATCAGGAATCGTATTGTCGTCTGGTACAACAGGTAATTCTTCTTGTTGTTCTTGCTCTAAAGAGAGTTTTTTATTAAAAAGCTTAAAAACCAGCTCTTTAAAAGTATTAAAATCTACAGAATAAGACAATCCAAAACCTTGTTCAAAAATCTGATCTTCTCCAATAAATTGAACATCTGCTTGGCGTCTAAAAAAGTTCATTCTTAAACTACCATCCTCATTTACCAACCATTGCATTGCTACTTCTCCTGCTACAGCTGTATCTTCTACATCACCTATAGGAACCCCTAAAGTTCCGTTAATCAATAATTTGTCTGTAATATTTGCCGAAATCGTAACACCTAATTCATTTGCAGTTTCTATAGTAGGTGAATTTTGACCCGCCTGATAATCTATAGCTAAAGAGATTTTACCATCTTTATCTTGTAATAAATCACCCAATATATTTGACACTTGATCTGCAAGTAAATTTCCTCCTATACCTCCAGCTCCTGCAAAATCATCAGTCACAAAAGAATCTGAAGCCATTAAAAATATGGCTTGATTTTGTCGTTGTTCTTCGTTTTGGAGTTTATATTCAAGCTCAGTCTTAACAATAGAACTTACGCTAGGAAATTCAATATCAAAATTTAAATCGGGTTGGCTTAATTCTCCTAATAGTTCTACAATAACTTCTACTTCTATTTTTCTATTTGCCGTAGGATTATCTAATAATGGAGAAGGGTTGGCATATGTTTTATAAATCGCTTTTAGATCAAGTCTTGCTTTTTCTGGTTTTCCATCCCAGGTGATACTTCCACCAGATTCAACTTCTATTTCTTTCTGAATTAAACCACCATACCTAAAATCATAATCTCCACTAATCACTAAGAAATCTCCCCACATATTAAATTTACCTAGAGTGTTAATCTCTATCAACAAAATTCCTGCTCCACGCCCGGTTAATGTAGAACCACTTGTTTGATCTACAACGACCTCTACCTCTGCGTTTTGGTTTATGTCTAATTCAAAATTGAGTGTTAAACCTTTTATCTCTTCTATTTCTATTTCTTCACCACTAATGCGTGCTTCCTTTTCTTCTGGAGAGATAAAGCGTACAAAAGAGTCATCACCTATACTTTCAGTTTCTGAAATAGGAATCTTGAAGGTAGTTCCTTTTTCTGTTGTTGCTTCTACATCTATCGTTAATTCTTGTATCGGCCCTACAATTGTAGCATTACCACTAATATAAGCCGTACCATAATACAAAGCGTCTTCATCAAATGGTTTATCTAGAGCTAGCAATCTTTCTGGAGCATCTATTCTAAGATTAAGCGCCCAGTCTAAAAAGTTGTTATGCCTTGCGTTTCCGGATAAAAGTCCTTTTGTTTTATACTTTGCATCTGTTATACCCGTAGGTTCAATTGTAATTTTATCTTTAGTGAGGTTAAGAATTGTATTATCATCAATATTAAAGTTGGTATTCAACTCTACTATATTCATTCCGCTATTCTTTAAAACAAGTCTTCCTAATACATCGGGAGACTTATAATTACCCTTTACTATGGCGTTTCCGGAAACTAAACCTCTTATATCTGTAATTACATCACCACCAAAAGGGCTAAAAGCCTTTAAATTAAAATCATTTAACGCTACATCAAGTGCTATTTGAGGATCGTTATTAGAAACATTAATATCACCAACAGCACTAATAGATTTTATATCATTATTTACTAACGTTGTATTTATTTTATAATTAGTTAAGTCTTCGTTACCCTGAATATCTAAGGTAAGATCTCCAAAAGCAGTGTCATTAATAACTACATCTTCAATTTTCACATTACTGTTTGGAAAATAAGCATTTCCTTTTTGAAGAAAATTAAGATCCCCTGTAATATTTCCACCGAGACTAAGACTGTCTATTTTAGGAACAAGATTTCCAATATTTACATCAGTAAAACGAACCTTAAGATCTTTATAAGTAGAATCTGTAATAACCCCCTTAAGGTCTATAAATTCTTCTTTATGATTAATCTTAATGTCTTCTATCTCAATATTTTTAAAAGTATCATCAAATACTATTTTGTTCTGCTTGTTATTCTCTTTATTTACATACCAAATATTGTCATTATATTTAATATCAGATTTAGAAAAACCTACAACAGATTTACCTTCTGGGTTAATTGTATGATATAATGCTAGGTTAAAAACATCTTCTTTAGTCTTACCACCTGCAAACTCAGAACGCACATAAAGTGTATCATTTATTGTCTTATTAATGATGGCTACATTTTTTAAATCATATACTCCTGTATATACAGAATCTACTTCAATATACGTATTATACAGCGGATTACTATTATCTACAGCTACTGCTATATTACCTAAATAATTATTGTATAATAATATTTCAGGAGAGTTAAAATTCAGCTTAAATTTAGTTTCATCAGACGAGACAGACCCGTTAATCTTAGTGTTTTCTCCAAGAGAAAGAGACGGTACAAAAAGCTCTACTATTTTATTGTATACAGTAAAATTATAATTTATAAACTGATCAGAAGAAACCTCTTGTGGTATGTAGTTGGCATAAATTTTACCTATTCCATTAATAAATAGATTAGGAATATCTTCTACTGTAAAAATACCCGATATACTACCATCAATAATATCTGGCGAGTTTACTTCAATTGTTCTTTTTTCTCCTTCAAAACTAGAAACGACATTAAAATCATCAAAATAGTAATCGTCGCGTTCATTTTGATAAAAAGTTTCTTTAAAATTAATAGTACCAGTGGCATCATCTATTGTAGTACCATCCATATCTACAACAAGTCTACCAGCAAAAACACTAACACTATCACGTTTCATTAAATTTAGCTTATTAAGCTCTGCATATTCTACATCAGCTTCAAAGTCAAATTGATTAAACTCTTTAGAAACATCTACCATCCCCTTAAAATCTAGCTTAACATTAGGGTCATCTATTGAAAGATCTCCGTTAAAAACAGGGTCTTTTAGAGTTCCTGTCACTGTAATGTTTTTATAAGTATACCCTTCAAAATCAAAAGAGGAGACCCTTCCTTTTAAACTAGTATTTACCGATTTTTGAGAAAACCCGCTTCCTTTTACTCTAAGTTTTGCTGAAATTTTCCCTAATGTAGAAGTTTCTGTTAATTTCCCTAAATCAAAATCTGTTACTTCTACGCGGCCTTTATAGGTAGCGCTTTCAAAATCATTTATTTGCCCCATTTCAACATCAACATTTGCATGTCCAATAGTACTTTTTAAAATACTGTTTGATTTTAAAGTAGAAGTCGTAATATTTGTTGTTCCGCTAAATTTAAAATTACCCAATGATTTTAATTGTTCAGGAAGATTTTCGCCAATAAGTCTTGGCATAAACCGTCTTAAATCATAATAATTAGTAGAAATATCATGGCTTTTAGCCTGTATAGAATATTCTTTATCTTCAGAAATAAGGTCTTTTATTGTAAAGTTTCCTGTTATGCTAGTGTCGCCTGTTTGTATCTTAACGTTATTAAAAACAAAATCATTTAAGGTCCCATTAAATTTACCGTTTACAGATAGTATTTGGTTTAAACCAAACTCATTATAGAAAGTATTAAGATCATTTGTAGCTAATTTACTATCATCAAATGTAGCGTCAATGACCACTCCATTCATAAAGTCTGACATCCCCTCCTCTTCGGTGTAATTAAAGATTAAATCTCCTTTTAATTCTGAATCTGAAGAAACTAAATCAAGCGCTTCAAGCTTTAGAGCTTCTGAAGTATATGAAAAATTGGTTTGTAGTTTTTCAATTTTAAAACCTCGTTGCGCTTCAACAGACAGGTCATTTATTTTAGCAGTAACATTAATATCTTCTACTCTAAAATCATCTGCATCTATTGACAAACCATCCAGCATAAGCATTTCTGGATTCTCTTTATTCTCATCAATAATATAGACTTCACTATCATCTAATTCCAAATGATCTGCAAATAGAACAAAAACATTCGTTGATTTTTTTCCTGTATTAAACTTTTGAGAAAAAATATAAAGATTATCTCTCTCCTCATCTTTGTATGTTTTGTAATGAAGTTTTGCTTTTTTTAGAAAAATATCGCCAAAACCATAAGAGTCCTTTAATAGATTTTTAAAGTTAAGCACATCTGCTTGCAGTTCTTGTGCATAAATTAGGGTATCTTGATGATGGTCTGCAATATATACTTCTCTTACGTCAACCTCTCCACGCCAGTTAAGACCTATTCTGTCAATATTTATATCTACATCATAAGTCTCATTAACAGTATCTGTAACCCGTTTTGCTATTTTAGTTTGAACAGCAGGAATAGATAATACAATGACCAATAGTATGATTAGTACTATGATCACCATAAGTATTCTAACAAGTATTTTTCCTAGTTTTTTGATAGCTATTAATGTTTTACTTTTGATACCAATTAATATGCCCTTTTTTCATTTTATGCAAACAAACACATATATTTTAGGTATTGAATCATCTTGTGATGATACGGCTGCTGCTGTAATACATAACAACAAAATATGTTCTAACGTTGTGGCAACTCAAAAAATACACGAAGCCTATGGCGGTGTTGTTCCTGAACTTGCCTCTCGTGCTCACCAACAGAATATTGTACCTGTTATTCATCAAGCATTACGCGAAGCAAATATCGACAAAAAACAATTATCAGCCATCGCTTTTACGAGAGGTCCTGGATTAATGGGTTCTTTACTTGTAGGCACCTCATTTGCAAAGTCTTTAGCTATGGGATTAAACATCCCTCTTATTGAAGTAAACCACATGCAGGGACATATACTTGCTCATTTTATAGATGATGGAGATAATGAAAAACCAAATTTTCCCTTTTTGGCCATGACTATTAGTGGCGGACATACACAGATCGTAAAAGTAAGCTCTCACTTTGAGATGGAAGTAATTGGAGAAACTATTGATGATGCGGTAGGTGAAGCTTTTGATAAAAGTGCAAAAATACTAGGACTACCCTATCCAGGAGGTCCATTAATTGACAAATATGCACAAACAGGCGATCCAAAAAGATTTCCTTTTACAAAACCAAAAGTAGGACCAATGGACTTTAGTTTTAGTGGTCTCAAAACAGCCGTTTTATACTTTGTACAAAGAGAAGTTAAAAACAACCCCAATTTTATAGAAGAAAACCTTGAAGATATCTGTGCTAGTTTACAATACACAATTGTTTCTTATTTAATGGATAAAATTAAAAATGCCGTAAAACATACCGGTATTAAAGAAATTGCCATTGGTGGCGGTGTATCGGCAAATAGCGGAATTAGAAAAGCATTACGTGAAGCAGAAAGCAAATACAACTGGAAAACTCATATTCCAAAATTTGAATACTGCACAGATAATGCAGCTATGATAGCCATCGTAGGAGAGTTAAAATACAAAGAGCAATCTTTTACAAACCTTAATGTTTCGGCAAATGCCAGAATGAAAATATAAATTAAAGACCGTGAATTTATTTTACCAACAAGGCATCTTACCTACAGCAACCGAAATCGTTTTTGACAAAGACGAAAGTAGACATATACATAAGGTTTTAAGAAAAAAAGAAGGTGACCAATTACATATTACAAATGGTGAAGGCTACTTATTTACTACAGAAATTTTAAGTAGCAACCCTAAAAGTTGTATTGCAACCGTTACAGAAACTAGCCTAGAACAGCCACTACCCTATCAACTACATATGGCAGTTGCTCCCACAAAACTTAATGATCGCTTTGAGTGGTTTCTTGAAAAGGCTACAGAAATAGGAATCACAGAAATAACTCCTATTATTTGTGATCACAGCGAAAGAAAAGTAATTAAAAAAGAACGTTACGAAAAAATAATAGTGAGTGCCATGAAACAATCACTTTCCTGTTATTTACCAAAATTAAATGATGCGATTACTTTTACTGCTTTTATGAAGCTGTCTCACGACGAAAACTTTAAAAGTATTGCACATTGTGAAAATGAACCAACAAAAAAAGCGCTTAAAAACTGTATCAAACCAAATTTTGATAGTTTATTACTCATAGGACCAGAAGGTGACTTTTCTAAAAAAGAAATAAAACAGGCTAAGGATAAAGACTTTACAGAAGTATCTTTAGGTGACAGAAGATTAAGAACAGAAACGGCCGCTATTGTTGCCTGTCATACTTTTTCTGTACTAAATGACTGATTTTCGAAAACATTGATTGTTAATATTATATACCTTTCATATTCATAAAAATATAGTATATTGCAACCAACAAACAAATTCTTGTTCTCGATCCCTCTTAAAGAACGCTTAACTATCAATATTTGATACCATGGCTGACATTAAATCGTTACCTTCAAAAAAAACCACTAAGAGAAGACGTTCTATTTTAACTGAAGAAAAAAACACTTCCGTTTCTACACCTTCAAAAATTATTATTAAAAAAGATTTAAAACTTGAGCATAAGTTTTTTATTAATTCCATTTTTTCTGAAATGATAGAAAAAATATAAGCAAGACAAAGTACATCTGTATCCTTTTTATTCTATTTTTGGTCTTATGTTGAAGACCTTATTCTTTTTATGTTTACTTACTATATCTCAAACGATTTATAGCCAAGAAATAGCAGTACTGCAATATGGCGGTGGTGGTGATTGGTATGGAAACCCTACAGCATTACCAAATCTTGCTAAATTTTGTAATCAAGAATTAAACACAACCTTATCTACAAAACTCGAGGTTGTAAAACCTGATAGTGTAGACCTATTTAATTATCCTTTTATACATATGACAGGGCATGGTAATGTTTTCTTTAACGAAGATGATATTACAAACCTGCAAACCTATTTGCTTAGTGGTGGTTTTTTACACATTGATGACAACTATGGTATGGATGAGTATATCCGTAAAGAATTAACAAAACTTTTCCCAAATGAAACCTTAGAAGAACTGGCGGGAAATCATCCTATATTTAATCAAAAATTTAAGTTTCCAGATGGTTTACCAAAAATTCACGAGCACGAAAATGCACGACCACAAGCCTTTGGTATCACTATAGAAGGTAGATTAGTCTTATTATATACTTTTGAGAGTGATTTGGGTGACGGTTGGGAAAACCAAGAAGTTCATAACGATCCGCAAGAAGTAAGACTAAAAGCGTTACGCATGGGAGCTAATATCATCTCATACGTATTTGAAAATTGAATCCCGATTATACTGTTATGAGTCACCAACTTTCACATCAAGAAAATAAATTTTCTAGCCAATCATTTCCTATAACCGTCATTTGTGACCACCTAGATAGTCCTGCAAATCAAGGCGCTTTATTTAGAGTCTGTGAAGCTTTTGGTGTAAATAATATTATTTTCTTCGGAAATACTATAGACATCAAATCTTCACGATTAAAAAGAACCGCAAGAAGTACAGAAAAACTAATCCCCTACTCTTGTGTTTCAGATATTAAAGAAACCATTGCTACGCTAAAACAAAATAACACTCGACTAATAGGTTTAGAAATCACTTCCGATAGTGCTGCTATCCAAGAGCTAACAATTGACACACAAACTAGCATTGCATTAATTATAGGAAGTGAAAAACACGGTATTTCGGAAGATATTTTACAGTATCTTGATTCTGTGTACCATATTACTATGTTTGGCAACAATAGTAGTATGAACGTAATACAATCTACAGGAATCGCTCTTTATGAGATAACCAAAAAAATAATATCTTAAAATTTCACAAAAATGATGGGGCTAACCAATCATGACTGAAATTTATTTACATTAGTATTCATTTAATTAAACTATGAATTTTAAAGCTAAAACTATTTCTAATGGAATTTTACGCTCAATAACCATTATTGCAGCGGTTCTAATTTTAGGGTGGTTTTTGTATAGTATTAAAGCTTTGTTTTTGTTTTTTGGTATCGCGGCAGTTATTTCTTTAATCGCGAGACCGATTATGTTTTTTTTCAAAACACGTCTTAAATTTAGTAATACCCTTGCTACTTTCACTACACTATTTTTAGTAATTCTTGCCGTAAGTTTACTTATTAGAATATTTGTGCCAATCGTTATTGAACAAGGTCAAAATATTGCTGAGATAGATTTTGATATGGTTAAAAGAGATCTAAATGAATTAAGTATTCAGGCAAGCGATTTTCTAGGCGTAGAACAAATAGATATTATTGAGTCCATTAAAAAATCTGAACAAATAAAAAGTTTTGACCTAGGGTTGGTTCCTAGTTTTTTTGATGTTTTTATCTCTAATTTAGGGGATGGACTTGTTGGCCTTTTTGCTGTGTTATTCATTTCATTTTTCTTAATCAAAGAAGAAAATTTTATTCCAAGTGCGGTAACTTCGTTTGCTAAAGAAGGAAATGAAAAACGTTTCTTATTAGTATTTACCAAAATTAAAAACTTACTGTCAAGATATTTTATTGGTTTGATGGTACAGATATTTATTCTATCTGTTTTTTACAGCATTCTTTTATTAGTTTTTGATATTGACAATGCCATTGCCATTGCCATTATTTGCGCATTTTTAAATATAGTTCCTTATTTAGGGCCATTAATAGCCGGAGGACTTATGATGCTTATTGTTTTATCCAATAATCTTGCAGCAGATTTTTCTACAGAGTTATTTCCTGTGTTATGTTATGTCTTTATAGGATATTGTTTAGCTCAGCTATTTGACAACCTCATCACACAACCTGTTATTTTTGGAAAAAGTGTTAAGTCACATCCATTAGAAATCTTTGTTGTTATTTTAATAGGTGGTTTTCTTTTCGGAATTGCAGGAATGATACTTGCTGTCCCTGTATACACCGCTTTAAAAGTGATGTCTAAAGAGTTTTTATCTGAATATAAAATAGTCCAACGTTTGACTAAAAACCTATAATTCATTGAACACAGCAGTATTAGCCCCTCATATTCAAAAGTTTATTAAAAGCTACAAAGGTGATCTCTCTAAACTCGCTTTTTCTGGCAGTCCTTTTCCAGAAGTCACGGTTCAAGACCTTTTGCAACAAATAGAAGGTAGGTTAAAGGCTAATAAAAAACTAGATTATTTACTCGAAGTAGATGACATCTATTTTCCACCAAAAATTAATCTAGAGCAAACCTCATCACAACAAACAGCGCTTTATAAGGCTTCACTCATCATAGGAGAAGAACTAGCCGATGTAACGGGAGGTTTGGGTATTGATACATTTCATTTTTCTAAAAACACTAAAAACGTTGATTATTTTGAATTAAATGAAGATCTCGTAACCATAGCTAAACATAATTTTGACAAGCTTGATGCCCCTAATATTTCCGTAGTAAATGGAAATGGTTTAGCTCTATTAAATACTGAAAAAAAATACGATACGATTTATATAGATCCGTCTAGAAGAACAGAAAGCAAACAGAAAGTTTTTTTCTTAAACGATTGCTTACCAAACGTGCCAAAACATATTGATGAACTTCTTAATCATTGTACTCTTTTAATGATTAAAACCTCACCAATGTTAGATATACAAGTAGGTTTACAAGAGCTAAAAAACGTATCTGAGATTCACGTTGTTGCTGTGAATAATGAAGTAAAAGAACTATTATGGTTATGTAAGCCAAATGCCGTAGCACATGTACAGATTAAAACCATTAATATAAAAAATAGCGAAAATGAGTGTTTTAATTTTCAATTAAACACCGTTTCTCAATCCACTTACTCCTCACCTTCTACTTATCTATACGAACCAAACGCAGCGATTTTAAAGGCGGGTGGTTTTAGTCATATTTCTGATAAAAAGGGGCTTTTTAAACTACATCAACACACACATCTTTTTACTTCTGAAATGTTAATGGATTTTCCAGGAAGGCGTTTTAAAATAGTAGAAGTGATTCCGTATTCTAAAAAAGAAATGAAAGCTAATATTGCTGGAATAAAAGCAAATGTGACTACTCGAAATTTTACAGAAACGGTAGCAGCTATTAGAAAAAAATGGAAATTAAAAGATGGTGGTGACACTTATCTTTTCTTTTCAACTTTACATGACAACAGTAAAGTTGTGATAAAATGTGAAAAAATTAAAGATTAAATTCTGCCTGCAATACGGTCTTTTGCAAGTTGTAAGATAATATGAAATTGATCTTCAAGATTCATCTCGCTATTATCAATTTCAATTGCATCATCAGCCTTGATTAATGGTGAGTCTTCACGAGTTGTGTCTATGCGATCACGTTCTACTACATTATCATAGACATCTTGATAAACTACTTTGTCACCTCGTTTTAACAACTCTTCATAACGCCTTTTAGCACGCTGTTCTGCAGATGCATTCATAAAAATTTTAAGTTCTGCGTCTGGAAAAACTACCGTACCAATATCTCTTCCATCCATAGAGACTCCTTTTTGCTTACCTATTAATTGCTGTTGGTGCACTAATTTTCTACGTACTTCTGGAACAGTTGCTATTGGACTTACAAAAGAAGAAACTTCAAGTGTTCTAATTTCAGCTTCTATATTTTTACCATTTAAAAGAACGTCTGCAGTCTCAAAAGGTTTTGCTTTTTCAAAACCAACAGTAATTTCATCTAAAGAATTAATGAGTGCTTCTTTATCAAAATGATTCTCTGAGATATACCCTTTTTGCATTGCAAAATAAGTGACAGCACGATACATTGCACCGGTATCTACATAAATATAATCCAAGTAGTCTGCCAGTTGTTTTGCAACTGTACTTTTACCTGTAGAAGAATAGCCGTCAATAGCTATGGTTATTTTTTTAATCATTGAGATCAATATTGAGTCCGAGATAACCTGAAGATGCCGCTCCATTAAACTTAGCATAAGAATAACTTAAACGTAGCTTATTTAATTTTATAGAAAATCCTGCACTAATACCAGCAAAAGATCGCTGCTCTAATATTCTTAATTCTTCTCCCCTACGTAAATTATAACCTAATCTTAAATTAAAACCACTTTCTGGAAATAATTCAAGACCTAAAATCATATGACGAAAAGCGTGATCTATAAAATTAATCTGCTCTGACGTTGTGCCTCCTTCTAAATCTGTTACATCTCTATTAGTATTTTCAAAACCTAATTTCCATTGTTGTAGATTATCCATTGTAAAATGCCATCTTATAGGAATGTTTTCAAGAGTTTGCGAAATTCCGAAGATAATATCTAATGGTAAAGGCTCATATATTGTGTCGTAAGGTGTTATCTGTGAACCTATATTACGAGCAACTCCTGTGATATGTAAATCCCAATCTTCATACACATACATTACACCTATATCTACCGCGATACCTAAAGAAGAATAGCTTTCTAAACTAGAAGAAATTAATTTTGCATTTACACCTATATGAAAATCTGTAAAAGCAATGTTACGCGCGTGACCAAAAGAAAGAGCTACTTCACTACCCGTAAAACTAGCAGTAGGCTCTCCATTTTCATCATAACCATCAAATTGTCCATAGTTTACGTATGTAATACCTGTATGTAACACTTGTGTTCTTCTATCCCATAAATAAGCATAGGTTGCAGTACCATAATTAACATCACCTATGTAGTTGGTATAATTAAGTGATAACTGGTTGTCCATTTCTGGATTAATACTCGCGGGGTTAAATAAACCTTGAGTAGGATCATAATCATAATTAGTGACTATTTTACCACCTAAAGCTGCTTGTCTAGGGTTATTCACTAAATTGAGAAACTGATACGTAGATTGGCCACCTATTTGAGAATAACTCACCGTTGTTATCAATATTAATAAAAGTAAAAAGGATTGCTTTTGCATATAGGGTTTCTAACCAATTGTTATTCTAGTAACGGCTACAATATTAATTTATTTTTGAAAGGTAAAAAAGCTTTTATAAAGTCGATTATTAAAAGGATTACTAACAAAAAAACCGTAAAAAATAGAATGGTTTAATTTCTATGATTTACGGTTCTAATAATTTAGAATTATATCTTATAATTTTTTAGCACCTTTTACCTTCTCTTTAGTTAATGCTAAAGTAAGTACATCGCTCATATCTTTCACATAATGAAAAGTTAAGCCTTTTAAATAATCAGGATTAATTTCTTCAATATCACTTCGGTTTTCTTCACACAATAAAATCTCTTTAATACGAGCACGTTTTGCTGCTAATATTTTTTCTTTGATTCCGCCTACAGGTAATACCTTACCTCTTAAAGTAATCTCACCGGTCATGGCAATGCTTTTCTTAACCTTACGCTGTGTAAATAAAGATACTAATGAAGTTAGCATTGTAATACCAGCACTTGGCCCATCTTTTGGGGTTGCCCCCGCAGGTACGTGTAAATGCACATTATATTTACTAAACACTTCTGGGTTTACACCTAATTTTTCTGCATTTGCTTTAATATATTCTAAGGCAATAGTGGCAGATTCTTTCATTACTTTACCAAGGTTACCTGTCATGGTCAAAGTTCCCTTTCCTTTAGAAAGAATACTTTCTATAAAAAGAATATCTCCACCTACTCTTGTCCAAGCAAGCCCCGTTACAACTCCTGCAGTATCGTTATTCTCGTATTTATTTCGTTCTAATTTTGGTGAACCTAATACCTCAACAATAACGTCATTGCTTACCTTGATGTCATATTTTTCTTCCATTGCAATATTCATAGCAGCATAACGCACCATTTTTGCAATTTGTTTTTCTAATCCACGTACACCACTCTCTCTGGTATAACCTTCAACAATTTTTTCTAATTGAGGTTTTGCAATCGTTAAGTGTTTTTTGGTAAGACCGTGTTCTTCTAGTTGCTTAGGTAATAAATGCTGCTTTGCAATCTCTACCTTTTCTTCTATGGTATAACCAGACACGTTAATAATCTCCATACGATCGCGCAATGCAGGTTGTATGGTATCTAGACGATTAGATGTGGCAATAAACATCACCTTAGAAAGGTCATAACCTAACTCTAAAAAATTGTCATAAAAAGCACCATTTTGCTCTGGATCAAGCACCTCTAACATCGCAGAAGACGGGTCCCCTTGATTTCCAGTAGATAATTTATCTATTTCATCTAAAACAAACACAGGATTACTAGTTCCTGCTTTTTTCAAACTCTGAATAATTCTACCTGGCATAGCACCAATATATGTTTTACGATGCCCCCTTATTTCTGCTTCATCACGTAAACCACCTAAACTAATACGTACATATTCTCTCCCTAAAGCTTCAGCAACAGACTTACCTAAAGATGTTTTACCAACTCCCGGAGGTCCATAAAGACAAAGTATTGGCGATTTCATATCATTACGTAATTTTAATACGGCTAGGTATTCAATGATACGTTTTTTTACGTCGTCAAGACCGTAATGATCTCTGTCTAGTATTTTCTTTGCTCGTTTTAAATCAAACTTATCTTTACTAAATTTCTCCCAAGGCAAGTCAAGAATTAAATCAAGGTAATTACGTTGTATACTAAACTCCGCCACCTGCGGGTTCATACGTTGTAACTTAGCAATCTCTTTATCAAAATGCTTTTGTACTTCTTCACTCCAATTCTTTGCTTTAGCTCTAGCCTTCATTTCTTCAACCTCAGCATGACTTCCATTTCCTCCAAGCTCTTCTTGGATGGTTTTCATTTGCTGGTGTAAAAAGTATTCTCGCTGTTGCTGGTTCATCCCTTCTTGAACCTTAGACTGAATGTCATTTTTTAAAGATAATTTCTGAAATTCTATGTTCATATATTTCAGTGCTTGCAATGCTCTATCTTTAAGATTATTAATCTCAAGTATATGTTGCTTATTTTCTACTGAAATATTAAGGTTTGAACTCACAAAATTAATTAAGAAAGAATCACTCTCTATGTTCTTAATCGCAAATGAAGCTTCGCTAGGTAAGTTGGGACTACTTTTTATAATTTTTAACGCTAATTCTTTAATAGACTCTATAATCGCGTCAAACTCTTTATTCTTTTTTTCGGGTCTAGCTTCTGCTACTTCTTTTACCGTTGCAGTCATGTAAGGCTCTGTAGTTACAATTTCTGAAACCTCAAAACGCTTTTTACCCTGAATGATAACTGTTGTGTTTCCGTCAGGCATTTTTAATACACGTAAAATACGAGCAACCGTACCCACCGTATTAATATCATCTATTCCTGGGTTTTCAACCTCTTCATTCTTTTGAGAAACAACACCAATGACTTTTCCGCCATTGTTTGTCTCATTTATTAATTTTATAGAAGCATCACGACCTGCAGTAATAGGTACTACTACGCCAGGAAACAACACCGTATTTCTTAAAGGTAAAATAGGTAATGTTTCTGGTAACTCTTCACGCTGCATTTCATCTTCATCTTCTGCACTCATTAATGGTATTAATTCTGCTTCATCCTGCAAATCTTGCAATGACATCCTGTCTATTGATAATAATTTTGATTTTGACATATATATGTTTAACGACATTGTGTCACAAATATTGACACATCATCTTTTGATTTTTAAAGTTATTTGCTCTAGAAATACTAAAACCTTGTAATACGAGGCTTTAACAAGTTAGGATACTATATCTTTCAATTGTTATGCCAAGCGCGGGAAAGCAATATTGATTTTTTATATTTAAGAATCTATATGCTCTTTAAAGACTTTTAAGCACACTGCCTTACTAGCCTAATGCCCCAAGTTTAGCGCATTTCAGAAAAAAATAAAATAATTTTACTTAGAAGTGTAACAATCCAGATTTATCTTTATCTCTTAATAAACAACCATCAAAATTAACAACCATTAATTTAAGTGTCACTAACCACAACAGACATATCCAATCTTGTTTCGCTTTGTAAAAAGGAGAACCAACTAGCACAACTAGAGGTTTATAATAGATACAATAAAGCGATGTATAATGTGGCTTTGCGTATTGTAAAAAATACGGCCGAAGCAGAAGATGTGATGCAAGAATCGTTTATAGCTGCTTTTGACAAAATTGACAGCTTTAAAGGAACTGCAACTTTTGGGGCTTGGTTAAAAAGAATTGTAGTGAATAATAGTATTACTCAATACAAAAAATCTGCTCGGTTTATATCTGTAGACGATTATGATGGAATGACCATTGAAGATCAAACAGAAGAAATAGCAAGTAATGGTATTTCTGAAGAAGATTATAAAAGCGTAGAAGCGGGTCAATTAATGCAAGCAATGGACCTTTTAAATGATAAATACAGACAAGTAATTAGTCTTCATTATATGGAAGGCTATGATTATGAAGAGATCAGTGAAATACTAAACGTGAGTTATGGTAATGCAAGAACATTATTATCTCGTGCAAAAGAAAGTTTAAGAACTAAAATAGAACGATTATGAGCAATGATCCTATGAAAGACATGTTTGCTAGACTTAAAGAAGATCTAGAAACACAGGAACCTAAAGCGGGACATAAACATCGCTTTGCAGATAGACTACAACAACGTGAAGCTATTCAAGAGAAAAAGAAAAATGATTTTTCTTGGAGAACATTGTCTATCGCTGCCTCTGTAATTATACTACTTGGTTTTAGCTTACTATTTGTTCAAACTAAACCTCAAGAAGCAGATTTAGCAAGTGTCTCGCCAGAAATGCAACAGACACAATCATTTTTTACAAATGCTATTAATCAAGAATTACGGGATTTACAAAGTATCAAAACACCCGAAACGGAAAAAATGGTAGCCGATGCCATAAAACAACTAACCATCCTTGAAACAGAATATAAATTATTAAAAGTAGACCTTACTAAAAGCGGTCAAGACAAACGTGTTATTTATGCAATGATTGCTAATTTTCAGAGTAGAATTGACTTATTAAAAGAAGTAGCTGCACAAATAGACGAGTTAAAAACCTTTAAAATAGAGCATAATGAAAATATATTATAACCTACTAGTAGTAGCCTTACTACTCCCTTTTATGGCAGTAGCTAATACAGAAGGCCCAAGAGGCAAGTATAAAGCAGAAAAGAAAATCCATAAAGAATATGAAGTAAGCCCAAGCGCAGCTTTAGAAATAGATAATAGCTACGGAAGTATTGATATTGTTACCTGGAATGAAAACAGAACTGTTATTGACGTCTCTATTACTACTCACGCTAATAGCGAGAGCAAAGCAAACGAAAAGCTAAAAGAAATTAAAGTAGACTTTACAGCTAATAGTAGTTTAGTAAAAGCTGTAACACGTTTTGGTAGTGAAAACAAATCGTTATGGAGTAGCTGGTTTGGAGATAATGATAATGTCTCTATGGAAATAAACTACACCATTAAAATTCCGATTACAAACGCTGTAGATCTTGACAATGATTACGGTACTATCCGTATTGATAGACTAGAAGGTCACGCTCGTATAAATTGTGATTATGGCCAATTAATAATTGGTGAGCTACTCGCAGATGACAATTATCTTGAATTTGACTATACAAGTAAATCTACTATTCAATATATGAAAAGTGGTCATATAGATGCAGATTATTCTGGTTTCACACTAGATAAAGTAGAAAAACTAGAACTAGAAGCAGATTACACGAGTAGCGAGATTGGTGAAGTTGCAGACCTTGATTATGACTGTGACTATGGTACCGTAAAAGTAGGGAAAGCTACAAATGTAGTTGGGCGTGGTGATTATATTTCAAATAAATTAGGCATCATTAATGGTGACTTAAACCTTAATACAGATTATGGCTCTATTATAGTAGAAAAATTAACCGCCGGTGCTAAAGAAGTGGTAATTCGTTCTGACTATACTGGTGTAAAAGTTGGGTTTGATGAAGATTATACTTTTGATTTTACATTAAACCTAGATTATGCAAGCTTTAAAGGTTCTGACACTGTAGAAATAACTAAATCTCATAAAGATAGTACCGAAAAAAGATATGCTGGATACCACAAAACTGAAAATAGCGGAAACACAGTGAGTATAACCTCAGATTACGGCGGTGTTACTTTTTTTAAAAACTAAATCAATCAATAATAAAATAATATGAAAACAATCACAAAAATTACAACTCTTATAGCGTTATCGCTATTCACCTTAACCTCTTGTGCACAGTCTTGGGGTAGTAAAGGGGCAAAAGGAAATGGTATAATCACGACAGAAACCATAGAAGTATCTGACTATGACGAAATAAACGTTGTTGGCTCTATGGACGTTACACTTGTTAAAGGTGCAGAAGGTATAATTACAGTTACAACAGATGAAAATCTACACGAATATGTTGAAATAACCTCTATAGCCGGTAAGCTTAAAATTACGCTTAGAAATACTATTAATGGTATTCGTTCTAAAAAAGGGATTATTGTAGAAGTTCCATTTACAGATTTAGATAAAGTATCACTTGTAGGTTCTGGTGATATTGAAAGTAACGCAACTATAAAAGCAAGCACTATGGAAGTGACACTTACAGGTTCTGGAGATATTAACCTTTTAGTAGAAACAGAAAACCTTGATTCAAATCTTACAGGTAGTGGAGATATTCGTTTAAAAGGAAATGCTACAAACTTTAAAGCTAAAGTGAGTGGTAGTGGAGATTTTGACGCAAATGACCTTTTAACAGATCATACAAGCGCATTTGTTTCTGGATCAGGTGATTTAAACGTAAATGCTAAAAAGAGTATCAAAGCACGTGTTAATGGCTCTGGAGATATTACATATCGTGGTAATCCAGATAAAACAGATACAAAAGTGAGTGGTTCTGGAGATATAGAATCAGACTAAAATACTCTCTTATAAAAAAAATGCCACGATAAATCGTGGCATTTTTTTTTGTTAAATATCTATTACTTCAGAAATACGCTACTAATCTTCAATAGTAAAAAAGAAAGTACCTTCTGTGATTTCATATACCGTACTATCTTGCCCTGTTGGGTCTGTTGCTGTAAAGCTAAAAGTACCTTCTATGTTACCTGTTATAGTATCATAACTATTCACATTAAAAGTTCCTGTGATAGATGTAAATACTTGCGGTACTATAATTTCAGTATCTGGTGTATAGAAACCAATTACTTCACTACCGTCTATTTGCTCAGGTACCATTGTATACGTTCCAGTAGTAATATCTCTTGGGAATGTAACTGTAACACTTTGTAATTCGTCTGCAGCAGTAAAAGTAACAACTTCTGCATCAGATCCTGCAAATAGATAAACACCCGTTTCTACTTCTGTAGGCACTAGGGCAACTTCATCTATAAGAACTGTAATAGGCTCTGGAATATTTTCTGGATTTGGCTCGTAATAAATTGTAAACTCACCATTTGAAGCTTCCACTATATTTGTTTTATTATCTAAAGGATCTGTAGCTGTAAACTCAAATGTTCCTACAATTCGTCCTGTTGCTTTACTAAAATCTGTTATTGTAAGTGTACCTGGGTTTGAAGTAAGATTTGCAGTACCTTGACCATCACTGTATAATGCAATTAACTCTGTACCATCAGATAAATCTACCATATCATAGGTACCTAATTCAAGTTCTTCTGGAATATCAATTCTAATAGACTCTCCATCTGTATTGATCGCTGTAATTCTCACTACAGGAACTCCCCCTACGCTAGCAAGATCAGTCACTATTGTTTCTCCAACAAATTGACCATCATTTTCATTTCCTTCGGCATCAATATATGCTTCAAATGAATTACTCACGTTCTGATCACCATCTGGAATAGTATCATCATCTTCACCTCCACCATCATCAGTGTTTTCTAGTGTAAAAGGAATTTGAAAATACTCACCATTAGAAGCAGATAGTGTTTCTATAATTGGGTTACCAGAACTATCATTTACCGGATTACCTGCTGCATCTAGTTTTATTCTATTAGCAATAAAACCAAACGTACCACTTACAATTTGTTCGGTCATATCAAGCTCTGTGATAATCATTGAACCAGAACCACCTAAAGCAGTTGCTGTAGTATATGGGTTTGCTGCTTCTTCTACAATTGTAAATACTGCCGAGTTAAGAGTTCCTTCACCTGCATTTAAACTAAAAGATCCTACTTCAGCATTTTCTACTGATAATGAAAGTATTTCATCTGATCCTTGATTAGCTCCAGATAGAACTAAAAAACCATCTGAAGATAAGACTCCAGATGTAACTCCTGCATTAAATGCAGAATTTCCATTAAATGTAGCGACAAGCTGACCTGGCTCTAGTATCACTTCCTCCTCAATATCTGGAAAATTGGCATCAATTGGTTCATTATCACAAGAAGCAAATAAAAGGACAACCATTGGTATCATCATCCATCTAAGTGAAGTAAATAATTTCATAGATAAGTTTTAAGTTTTGTATTAAACGCAAACATACCAAAAAATTGCATAAAAGGCTTATTTTTTAGGTATGCGCAAAAGTAAAAAGACTCCTGCTATAAAGAAAATCACTAAAAATAAGATTGAATTACGCATTGACCCTGTTATTTGATCAATAAATCCATATAATAGCATCCCTATTACAATTCCTATCTTTTCTGCAACATCATAAAAACTAAAATAAGATGTTGTGTCATTAGTTTCTGGTAAAAATTTTGAATAAGTAGAACGAGACAAAGATTGTATCCCTCCCATTACTAACCCTACAAAACCTGCCGTTGTATAAAACTGGATGGGTTCTGTGATAAAAAATGCGGCTACGCATAATAGTACCCAAACAATATTAATAACGACTAAAGTATTAATATTTCCGAAGCGTCTAGAGCTAAAGGATGTCAAAAAGGCTCCAAAAACCGCTACCAATTGTATTATCAAAATACTGATAATCAACCCCAGTGTTTTAGCATCATCATCGCCCCAAGCAATCTCTTGTTCCCCAAAATACGTTGCTACTAGCATTACTGTTTGTACCGCCATACTATAGACAAAAAAGGCAAGTAAAAAACGTTTAAGTTTTAGGTTTTCAGTTAGACTACTATAGACTGTTTTTAATTCTTTAAAACCATTAAACAACACATCTTTAGTAATTTTATCCTTGTTTTTATTACCCTTTGGAAGGTGGTAAAACGAATATTGACTAAAAGCAATCCACCATACTCCTACAGTGATAAATGATATTTTCATCGCTAGAATACTACCCTCTCCATTAGCTTCTAATCCAAACCATTGTGGACGCATGACCATAACTAAATTAAAAATAAGTAATACAACACTACCTATATAACCTAATGAATATCCTTTTGCACTAATAGCATCTTGTTGTTCTTTATGAGCTACATCTGGCAAATATGAGTTGTAAAAGACTAAACTCCCCCAAAAACCCACAAGTCCAAAAAAGTAAAACAATAAGCTCGTATGAATATTTTCTAAATTAAACCAATACAACCCTATGCAAGATAGCGCTCCTAGATAACAGAAAAATTTCATAAAATTTTTCTTGTTTCCTACATAATCTGCAATACCCGAAAGTAATGGTGATAAAATTGCTACTAATAAAAATGCTGCAGCTGTTGTATAACTAATCAGTGGAGTGCTTCTAATAACACCGCCAAAAACAGTCACCGTTTCTACACCTGCTTTTTTAAATAATGCCCCATAAAAAATAGGAAAAACGGCAGAGGCAATCACTAGGCTATACACAGAGTTTGCCCAATCATAAAATGCCCATGCATTTAATAATTTCTTACTTCCTTTTTCTAAAGAATTCCTCATATCTATTTTTTAAAACAAAAAACACCCGCTTTTAAGCGGGTGTTAAATTACAACTTTAAATAGTTTTTATTCTTTTTTAAATGTGGTAACTCCAAATTTTCTACCTTCAGCTCTAGCATCATCTGCCCAAGCAGTAATATTACTTATACGCGTATCACTTGAAGGGTGAGTACTCAGAAACTCTGATGTAGAACTACCTCCACTTGCTTCTTTCATTCTTCTCCATAAATCTGCTGCAGCTAATGGCTCATATCCTGCAATTGCCATTAAAGTTAAACCTATATTATCTGCTTCACTCTCGTGACTTCTACTAAAAGGTAACATTCCTAACACATTTGAACCTACTCCATAATATTGATTAAACATTTCTTGATTTTCAGCATTATTAGCTAAAGCAACATTACCTGCAACTGCGCCTAATGCCTGAACTTGACTAGCACTCATACGTTGTTGTCCGTGATTTGCTAAAGCGTGAGCAACCTCGTGCCCCATAATCGCTGCAATTCCTGCATCATTTTTGGCAATAGGTAAAATTCCTGTATAAAAAACAATCTTTCCTCCTGGCATACACCAAGCGTTTATGGCATCATCTTGTACTAAGTTATAGTCCCAAGCATAATCTTTTAAATAACCAGAATAACCATTTGCATTTAAATAACGCTCGGCAGCTACAGATATCTTTTGTCCAATATCTTTAATTCGTTTTGAATCTACCGTGCCGGTAATCACTTTATTGGTACTTAAAAACTCATCGTATTGCTGATACGACATTGGTAATATTTGTGAATTGGGAACTAATGCTATCGTTTTTTTACCTGTAAAAGGGTTTGTAGTACAACCTATTGCAAATGCAATAATAGCTACAAGAGATAAAATAGTTTTAATTTTCATAATGATGGTTTATTGTTTGATAAAAATAGAAATTTCAACCATAACGTCTATATCTTTACTTACATTTTTAACGCTAATACTGTCCATTAAATCGAAATTACACCATAAATGGAATAACTTTTGCTTCTAAATTTAAAAAAATAGAATATTATGAAAAAGATAATAACCTTACTTAGCATTTTTACAATACTATTACTAACTTCTTGTCAAGGCGATCAAGGTATCCAAGGAGATCCTGGACAAGACGGTGTTAATATTTTAGGGAATGTTTTTGAAACTACCGTAAATTTTACAGCAAATAACAATTATAGTAATCTTATTACAATTCCTGGAAACATTGAAGTTTTTGAAAGTGATGTTGTGTTAGTTTATTTACTAGAAGACGTGGTTCCAGATGGACAAGGGGGTTCATTAGATGTGTGGAGTCAACTTCCACAAACATTTTTCCCTTCACAAGGAACTTTAGTATATAACTTTGATCACACATTTGTTGATGTGCGTTTGTTTTTAGGAGCAAACTTTAACCTAAACACGTTAGGTAATGAGTTTACTAACGACCAAATTTTTAGAATTGCCATATTACCAGCAGATTTTGCAAATGCTGATTTGGATATGAGTGATTTATTAGAAATAGCAACTATTACAGAATAACAACCTTAAACATACCCAAATTCATGAAACACCTTTTATTAATAGCAATTGCGTTTATCGCTTTTAGTTGTAACTCAAAAGCACAAGACAAAAAAACACTCGCAAAAACGAATAGTTTTACCGTTGTCAAGACAGATGCAGAATGGAAACAAGTATTAGATAGACAAGAATATGACATTTTGAGAAAAGCTGGTACAGAACCACCCTTTTCAAGTCCGTTAAATAAAAATTACGAAGAAGGAACTTATGTATGCGCAGCTTGTGCCACTCCATTATTTGAAAGTGAACATAAATTTGATAGCGGTACAGGATGGCCTAGTTTTGACAGACCTATTGAAGGCAATGTGAGTTTTGGCACAGATAATAAAATAGGCTACACACGTGACGAAGAACATTGCGGTACTTGTGGCGGTCATTTAGGTCACGTATTTAGAGATGGTCCAAAAGAAACAACTGGAGAAAGACATTGTATTAATGGTGCTGCATTAGACTTTATACCTGCAAAAAATGAGTAAACAATATCCCTTGCACAAATCAGAATCCGAGTGGAAAAAAGAACTTGGTGAAGAACGTTACAGAATTCTAAGAGAAAAAGGTACAGAACGTCCACATACAGGCGCATACAACCTTACTTTCGAAAAAGGAAGTTACGCTTGTGGTGCTTGTAAAACACCATTATTTAATAGTGACAGTAAATTTGATAGTGGTTGTGGTTGGCCTAGTTTTGACCAAAGTATAGAAGGCAGTGTTGAGTATATTAAAGACACTACATTTGGTATGATTCGTACAGAAATTCTTTGTGCCAATTGTGGTAGCCATTTAGGACATGTATTTAACGACGGCCCAACAGAAACAGGACAACGTTATTGTGTGAACTCTCTCTCTGTAGATTTTAAAAAGGAGTAATCTTACTTCGGAAATTTTAAATATTTATCCAGCTTTAGGTGCAACACACCTTTTGCTGGTTTTTTTTGTCTTTACATTTAACCTTAGCTTAAAATAGGGACGGTTTGAAACACGACTTTAACTAGGTTACATTTTACACATCGTGTATCGTGAAGTCCCACTTGCGGGACAATCGTGGGGCAAATCGTCCTAGCCTAGAACTAGATTAATGCTACTAACTAAAACTAGCACAATCCTCAACTAAACCCACCACAAATACCGAATTAACATTTCAGAAAAACTAAAACATTTCAAAATTGCAAATAACCCCGAGTATTTTGTAAATTCGCATTGTTAATCAAAATAGAATATTTCAGCATTATGAGTAAATACGACGTAATCGTTTTAGGAAGTGGCCCAGGTGGATATGTAACTGCCATTCGTGCTTCTCAGCTAGGCTTAAAAACAGCCGTAGTTGAAAAAGAAAACCTTGGAGGTGTATGCCTTAACTGGGGATGTATCCCAACAAAAGCACTGTTAAAAAGTGCTCAGGTTTTTGATTATTTAAACCACGCAGAAGATTACGGTCTTTCTGTAACTGGAGCAGATAAAGACTTTACAAAAGTGGTAAAGCGTAGTAGAAATGTTGCAGAAGGAATGAGCAAAGGTGTTCAATTCTTAATGAAGAAAAATAAAATTGACGTTATTAATGGTTTCGGAAAGTTAAAACCAGGAAAAAAAGTTGACGTTGATGGTACAGAATATAGTGCAGACCATATTGTAATCGCAACAGGTGCTCGCTCTAGAGAATTACCTAACTTACCACAAGATGGTAAAAAAGTAATAGGTTACAGAGAAGCAATGACCCTAGAAAAACAACCAAAATCTATGATTGTTGTAGGTTCTGGAGCGATTGGTGTTGAGTTTGCTCATTTTTATAACACAATGGGTACAGAGGTAACAATTGTTGAATATTTACCAAATCTAGTACCTGTAGAAGATATTGATGTTTCTAAGCAATTTGAAAAATCATTTAAAAAAGCAGGTATTAAAGTAATGACAAGTTCTTCTGTAGAAAGTGTAGATACTTCTGGAGATACTGTTAAAGCTACTGTAAAAACTAAAAAAGGAGAAGAAATACTTGAAGCAGATGTAGTTTTATCTGCCGTGGGTATTGCAACTAACCTTGAAGGAATTGGTCTAGAAGACGTAGGTATTGTAACAGATAAAGGCAAAGTAATGGTTAACGAATGGTACCAAACTAATATGCCAGGTTATTATGCTATTGGAGATATTACTCCTGGTCCTGCCCTAGCTCACGTTGCCTCTGCAGAAGGAATACTTTGTGTAGAAAAAATTGCTGGCGAGCACTGCGAACCTATCGATTACGGAAATATTCCAGGATGTACATATGCTACTCCAGAAATTGCAAGTGTAGGTATGACAGAAGCGCAAGCAAAAGAAGCTGGTTACGAACTTAAAGTTGGTAAATTTCCGTTCTCTGCAAGTGGTAAAGCAAGTGCAGCAGGAACTAAAGACGGTTTTGTAAAAGTAATTTTTGATGCTAAGTACGGAGAGTGGCTAGGTTGCCATATGATTGGTGCTGGAGTTACAGATATGATTGCAGAAGCTGTTCTTGGTAGAAAACTAGAAACAACAGGTCACGAAGTATTAAAAACCATCCACCCTCACCCTACTATGAGTGAAGCGGTAATGGAAGCGGTTGCAGATGCTTATGATGAGGTGATACATTTATAGTCTTAGGCTATAGTAAAAATTTAAAAAACCACTATTCATTTATTGAATAGTGGTTTTTTTTGTTCTGTCAGTCTGAGCGCAGTCGAAGACCGATAAAGCTGTGCCGAAACAAATCTCACTCATACGTGTAAAGGCTTTTTTCTATTTTATATATTACGGCATTTTTTCCTTCAAAGTCAACATCTCGTTCATACTCAAGTCCTATTTTTTCCAAAACTTTTATTGAGCCAATATTTTCCTTCATTGCTCTTCCTATAATTCGCTTTAAGTTAAGTTTTTCAAAACCATAATTTAAGCAAGCTTCAGCACTTTCTGTCGCATAACCTTTATTCCAAACTTCTTCAAAAAAACGAAATCCAATGTCAGTTTCATTTTTTATTTCACCTAACTTTAGTCCGCACCAACCAATAAATTCATTTTTTTCTTTATTTATTACAGCCCATCTTCCATATCCATTTAATTGATAGTCTTTATAATTTTCTAGAAATTTTTTAGCTTCTTCAATACTCCTAAAGGCAGAATCTCCAGTGTATCTTATGACGTTAGGGTTTAGGTTTAAATTGTAAAAATTTTCAGCATCATTACTACTAAATTCTCTTAATAAAAGTCGATTTGTTTCTAAGATAGTCTTCATTAATAGTGTTCTACTTTGCTTACACACAACAGATTTGTGTATTATGACTTCATTGTTTAAAGCATAAAATCTACAGCTTAAAGCTTTCCAAAGCCAACTCATAACTCACAAGTCCAAACCCAAGTATCACCCCCTTTGCTCCTGCAGAAATATAGGAGTGATGTCTAAACTCTTCTCTACCAAAAGTATTTGAAATATGTACTTCTACAACAGGTGTTTCAATTGCTTTAACAGCATCACCAATACCTATGCTAGTATGTGTGTAGGCTCCAGCATTTAATATAATACCATCATAATCAAAACCTACTTCTTGCAGCTTATCTATAAGCTCACCTTCTATGTTAGATTGATAATATTCTAAAGAGATTTCCGTGTTTTTAGCTTTTAAATTTTCGAAATACGCTGTAAAAGTTTGATTTCCGTAGATATTCGTTTCGCGTTTACCTAGTAAATTAAGATTGGGACCGTTAATAATAATAATTTTCATACTACAAATATAAACCGAAAGATAAATTAAACACCGAATTTTTAGCACGTAAACCTAAACCATCTGCTGTATTAGTAAAAACAGAAGTTATACCTCGAGAATAGCGTGCAGAGAAAAAATAATCTTGTCCTATATTATAACTTATAGAACCTGCTAAACCACTATCTATAAAATTTACACCATCAATATCCGAAAAGTTAGATCCACCAGCACCTTTATTCACTTCTTTAGAAATAACATTAAATCCAACATAAGGCCCTAAATCTATAGCAAATTTTTCATTTAGATAATACTTAAAAAGAAGTGGTAGGTTAATATAATTTAGGTTTGTTTTAATTGTTGAAGTTAATCCAGCTGACTCTATTCTAGTTAAATTACCTTGATGAGAGTAAACAATTTCTGGTGAAAAAGAAATTTCGGGAGCAATGGTCATTTCTGTAACAAATCCTATTAAAATTCCTGTTCGAGGTGTTCCAGGAGTATTAAACTGACCACTTGCTATAGACGAAAAATTTACACCCGCTTTAAATCCAAACTTGGCAATATCATTTTGTGAAAAAGAATTGATTGAAACTGATACTAATATTAAGATGAGAAAATTATGTATTTGATTCATATTTAATGCTTTGATGTAAAGATAAAAAATCATACAAAACAAAAAAGGAGCGCAAATAGCGCTCCCTTTTAAAAGTTTAGAATACAATTTAACCCTAATTAACACTTAACTTTCTTGAAACCAATACACCATCAACATTCATTTTAAGTACATACACACCACTCGATAAACCTGAAATATCTAAAGAGAAATCTGAATTAAGTTTTACGTTTATTTTTCTACCTTGAATATCATACATCTCAACAGCAATTAAACCTTCTGCACTCACAAACACTTTACCTGAAGCTGGATTTGGGTACACCTTAATATTATTAAGCAATGAAAAATCTGAAACAGAAAGTTGCTGTTCGTCTGAAGAATTCGATAAAATCTTAGATGCATCTATTGATTTAACACTCCAGTAAAGATTTTCTGGCATATTTTCTAACTCTAAAAACCAAGAAGGTGTTGTAACAATATATTTTGCTACATCTTGAGCTCCTGAAGTAGTCCCAACCTTTATTTCATACTGCAAAGCATTTGTTGGTGTTTTATCGTCACTAGCGCCACTCCAAGTAAAAGTATATTTGTTATCATCTTGAGTTAGATCCAACTCTGTTGGAGGAAGTGGTTTTTGATTTTCTTCTGTAGACAGGTTTGTAAATAATTTAGTTAATGAAGGAAAATCGCTATCTGCCCAATCAAATCCAGACATCATAACATCTAAATGATTATCATTATTATAATCAAACAAGTTAATATCTCCATTACTTCCTAAGTTATAAAGACCTGTATCTGCAGATTTTGTAAATGACTCTGTATTATTATCATATAAGAATACTTTAACCCAACCATTGTAGTCTGCATCATTTCCAATTATTATAAAATCATAATATCCATCATTATTAAGATCTCCTACATCTATACTTGAACCAGAAACTCCCTCATTATCAATCACATTAGTTGTAAAATTACCAGTTCCATCATTTATCAAAACTGCCAAATACTCATTATAATCTAAATCTACCCCTACAACAGCTAAATCTAAAAAACCATCTGCATTAAAATCTGTATAAGCAATTTCACCATCACTTATAGGCGCTAAATCTTGAGAAAATTCTAAAACTCCATTGTTATTTAAGTACACTTTAAATATAGGCTCATAATCAATATTAAAACCAGAAATAACTAAATCTAAAAGGTTATCATTGTTTAAATCAAGTACCTTAAAAGCTCCACTTTGTGTTCCTGACAACCAAGCTGGTGTAACATCAAAACCATCACCGTTATTTTGATAAAAATCTAGATCAAAAGAAAAAGCTTGATCCTCTTCTATATACTGTATTCCATTAAGGGCATAATCAACAAAACCATCATGATTAAAATCAAAAACCTCTAATGACCCAAAAATTTTACCTGATATGTTTTCTTCAAGTTCAAGAGATGTCCCTGTATTCTTCAGCCTGTACTGCTGATAATCTGTAATATCATTATAACTTAAACCTGTAGATACAATGTCTAATAAACCATCATTATCAAAATCTAAAAACTTTATATCTCCTAGATGTGTTGCGTACAACCCTAAATCATCAAATAAAGTAAATGTAGCGTCATCATTTTTATAAACCTCATTAAAAGTAGTGTCTACCTCACCATTATTGTCTGAGTCTATTGCTCCATTAAATACTATATCAACAAAACCGTCGCCATCAAAATCAGCGACATTACTTGAAGAGTAATAATAGTCTTTCATATCAGTTTCTACTTCTTCAAAATTTTGAGATTGAACACTTAAAATAGGACATAGTCCTAGTAATAAATAAATTTTTTTCATCCTTATTTTTATTTAGATTAAATATAAATAACAAAAGTATTGTAAAATTTTAATTACAAAAAACTTAAGGACCAAAAATTATAAAAGATAAATATTAACGCTATTTTTAACCTCATGAAATGGCAACCTACCCTTAAAATGTATAAAGATTACCTACGTATAGAACGAGGTTTATCAGACAATACTATAGCCAATTATGCTTTAGATATTTTAAAATTAACAAAGTGGTTGGAGGAAAATGAAATGGCAATCTCCCCTATTGATATTTCAGAAAAAACAATACAAGAATTTATATATGAAATCGCAAAAACGGTTGCACCTAGCTCGCAAAGCAGAGTAATATCTGGCTTAAAAGGATTTTTCAACTATCTCGTTTTTGAAGAGTATAGAACCACAAATCCATTAGAATTAATGGAAAGCCCTAAAATAGGTAGAAAACTTCCAGACACACTAAGTGAGAAGGAGATAGATTTATTAATATCCGAGATTGACTTATCCTCACCACAAGGTGAACGCAATAGAGCCATACTAGAAACTCTTTATGGTTGTGGTTTACGGGTTTCTGAAATAATAAATCTTAAAATTTCTGATCTGTTTTTTGAAGAAGGGTTCATTAAAGTGACTGGAAAAGGAGATAAAGAACGTTTTGTTCCCATAGGCGATAATACAATCAAGTTTATCAACATATACCGAAACGAAATAAGAGTGCACGAGCCTATTAAGCCAGAAGCTTCAGATACTTTGTTTTTAAATAGACGCGGCAAGGGGCTTACAAGAGCCATGATATTTACAATCATAAAACGACTATTAGAAAAGACTGGCATTCAAAAAAATGTGAGTCCACATACGTTTAGACATTCTTTTGCCACACACTTATTAGAACGCGGAGCAGATTTACGGGCTATTCAGCAAATGTTAGGTCACGAGAGTATTACAACAACAGAGATTTATACGCATATAGATAAAAGTCATTTAACCGAGGTGATCCATAAGTTTCATCCACGTAAGAGTTAATTGTGTAGGCGTTAATCGGGGTTTTATTATGCCTTAAGTTTTTGGACAAGCTAAGCGTGATAAGATTGTTAACTGTCATCCTGAGCTTGTTTAAGGGCAAGGTAATAACAAAAAAAATGCCTCAGCTATTAAATAGTTGAGGCATTTAAAATTACTATAATTTTTCAGAAGCTAAACTTTACTTTGCTATGTTTACAGCTCTAGTTTCACGTATTACCGTTACTTTTACTTGACCAGGATACGTCATATCTGTTTGAATTTTTTGAGAAATCTCAAACGATAACTGAGCCGCTTTATCATCACTCACCTTTTCACTTTCTACCATAACACGTAACTCACGTCCTGCTTGAATTGCGTATGCTTTATTAACACCACTAAATCCAAAAGCAATATCTTCAAGATCTTTTAAACGCTGTATGTAAGAATCTAACACTTGACGTCTAGCTCCTGGTCTCGCACCACTAATGGCATCACAAACCTGAACTATAGGCGATAATAAACTTGTCATTTCTATCTCGTCGTGGTGAGCCCCAATTGCGTTTATCACTTCGGCTTTCTCTCCATATTTTTCTGCCCACTGCATACCTAATATTGCGTGAGGTAATTCTGTTTCTGTATCTGGCACCTTACCTATATCATGTAAAAGTCCAGCTCTTTTAGCTAATTTAGGATTTAAACCTAACTCGCTAGCCATCACACCACATAATTTTGCAACTTCTCTAGAGTGTTGCAATAAGTTTTGTCCATAAGAAGAACGATATTTCATTCTACCAACAGCCTTTATTAATTCTGGATGTAAACCGTGAATACCTAAATCTATAACAGTACGTTTACCTATATCTATAATTTCTTCTTCTATTTGTTTTGTTGTTTTTCGTACAACCTCTTCAATACGTGCCGGGTGAATACGACCATCTGTTACCAATTTATGTAAAGACAATCTTGCTATTTCACGACGCACACTATCAAAACAAGAAAGTATAATTGCCTCTGGAGTATCATCTACAATAATCTCAACTCCTGTAGCAGCTTCTATAGCTCTAATGTTACGCCCTTCTCTACCAATAATTCTACCTTTAACATCATCGTTTTCTAGGTTAAAGACAGACACACAATTTTCTACAGCCTCTTCTGTACCAATACGTTGTATTGTATTTATAATAATTTTTTTAGCCTCTTGTTGAGCCGTCATTTTAGACTCTTCAATAGAGTTTTGAACAAAGGCCATTGCTTGGGTTTTAGCTTCATCTTTAAGACTAAGCATTAACTGCTCTTTTGCTTCATCTGCAGAGAGACTAGATATCACTTCTAATTGTTGTATTTGTGCACGGTGTGCTTTTTCAATTTCAGCTTCTTTTTTATCTAAAAAAGCTAAACGCTCATCAAAATTCTTTTTCTTACTTTCAATGTCTTTATTTAGTTTTTTTGTTTTTGCAATCTCACTAGACACTTGAGATTCTTTATCACGAATTCTCTTTTCTGCATCATTCATTTTTTTGTCACGAGATAAGATAACTTTTTCATGCTCAGATTTAAGTTCTAAAAACTTTTCTTTTGCCTGAAGCATTTTATCTTTTTTAATGGTCTCTCCTTTTGAGTGAGCTTCTTTTAAGATTGCATCTGCTTCCTTTTTTACAGCATTTGCCTCTTTTTTGATAGCCTCTGCCTCTTTCTCTGCGGCGACAACTGTACTAGAGGCACTGCTTTTTGCCATTTGTTTTGCTATAAAAAAGCCTATAAGAAGACCTACAACAGTTGCAACTATTACTGGTATTATATATTCGATCATTTGATGGTTATAATTTAATTATTTATGGGTATTATTTATTTAAAACACCTACAACAGTAGGTATAATGTCACTTTAATATTAATTAATGTGTTCACTATAAAACATAAAAAAGCCTATATTAATAATGTGATTTGTGTAAACTCCATTTAAAAAAGTTTAGGGCTCCCAAGCTGATCAAGGGTCCGCCCGAGAACCAAGGTTCTAGCGGCATTCTTTTACAACTTTAACTCACCCTTTTTAAAAGAATTAGTGTTGAGTTTACCAAAATGTATATTAATATAGGCAGTTACCTAATGTTATGTAATGAACGTTACGATATTTTCTCGTGAAGCAATTGGTTTAACGCTTTAAGGCGTTCTTCTAATTGCTGAGAATCACTTGAACTATCTATTTGTTTTTGTTCTACCTGAGCAGCAAACTGTAAAGCAGACATTGCTAATACATCTTGTTTATCTCTTACGGCATAACTTTTTTCAAACCTTTTAATCATTGTTTCTATTTTCTTTGCGGCTTTCCTTAAACTTTCTTCCTGTGATGGATCTATGGTTAATGGATATACCCTATCTGCAATAGAAATCTTAATTTTTAAAGGGTTTGACATATTTTATTTTTGTATTGAAGCTAATTAACTTTTTTCATCAGTTAAAAAATGCTCTTTTTTACTTGAGTGTAAAAAATCAATTCACTTCATTCAGAGAGTTGACTTATGCATTGGTCTATTTCTCTTACTAAAGTATTAATCTTTAGTTTTGTTTCTCGTTTATATTGGTCACTGCCAAGCATAGAATTTGCAACTTTCATAGTATTATACTTCTCTCGCCATTGGTCTATTTCTTCAAGAAATTTCACCTGTTGTGCTCTTAAATCGTTTACTTCATTCTGTAATTCTGCTTGTCTAGTCTTCTGCTCATCATGCTCACGCAATAGTTTGCTCACTCTATTTTCAAGAGAATCAACGATTTCAAGTATCGTACTCATCTGTTTTATTCTTCAACGCTATGTTCACAAAGTTAAGATTCTAATTCATAGAAGGCAACTCTTTTTTATTTTTTTTCGTATTATTCATAGTATCTTGCAATATTTACATCTTCTATACATTATACTTAGACGGTTATAATCTATGAAACAATTATTTACATCTTTATTCACATTATTAATCATTGGAAACACTTTTGCACAAAAAGAAATTCCTAAAGATTATTTTGACAATCCTATAAAAATCCCACTTATCCTTTCAGGTAGTTTTGGGGAGTTACGCAGCAACCATTTTCACTCTGGGATGGATATTAAAACCAAACAAGTAGAAGGCGTTCCTATTCATGCCCCTGCAGATGGCTATGTAAGTAGAATAAAAGTAGGTCATTTTGGCTTCGGAAAAGCACTTTACCTTAAGCACCCTAATGGATATAGTACGGTTTACGCACATATGCAGCGTTACGAAGGAAATATTCAAGAAATGGTAAAAAATGCCCAGTATAAAAAAGAGAAGTATGAGATTGAACTTTTCCCTGAACCTGCAGATATACCTGTAAAAAAAGGTGACATTATTGGATATACCGGTAATAGTGGAAGTAGCGGAGGCCCACACCTTCACTTTGAAATACGAGACGCGGCTTCAAGACCTATGAACCCAATGCTTTTTGGCATTGAAATTCCTGACACAAAAAAACCTATCATCAATAGTGTTTTTGCTTACCCTATGGGTGATAATGCTCAAGTAAATGGTAACTCAAAACCTTATAAAGTACGTTTACATAAACAAAAAGACGGCTCTTATAAAGCTGAAAATATAGAAGCCTTTGGAAAAATAGGTTTTGGAATTTCTACCTACGATCAGCAAAATGGTGCTTCAAATAAAAATGGCGTATATCAAATAAGCACAGCACATAATGGTCAAGAAAAATTTAATGTGCTTTTCGAAAAATTTTCTTTTAGCGAAACTCGATATATTAACCGTTTTATAGATTATAAATATTTCAAAAAAAACAGAAGCAGAGTTCAAAAATTATTTAGAGAATCTAACAACCCTTTAAGTATTATTAAAAACGAAGAACAAAATGGTTTCATTACTATTTCAGACACTTTTGAAAGTATCTTTACTATTGAGGTCTGTGACTATAGAGATAATAAAGTACTTATTACCATCCCTATCAAAGGAGTTGCTCAAAAAGAACTAGAAAGCAAAGCAGATAACAACAACTTAGAGTATATTGTTTCTTCTGGAAACACTTCTATGTCTCACGGAAAATTTGATATCTTTTTTCCGGCAGAAAGCTTGTATGAAGATATGTATCTAGATATTTCTGCCCGTGGTGATACACTTTCATTTCACAAAGACATAGTACCTATTCATAAAAACATCACTATTTCGGCAGATATTTCAAACTATAAAACAGCAGACAGAAGCAAATTATACCTAGGAAGACTTAATTATAAAGGTGTACCATATTACAGTAACACCAAGCTAGAAGGTAATGTGCTAAAAACAAGGGTGCGTACTTTTGGCGACTATGTAATTGCCTCAGACACAACCAACCCAAAAATAAGACCTGTTAATTTTTCTGATGGAAAATGGATTAGTAATAACAAAACGCTCCAATTAAAAATAACAGATTATGAAAGTGGTATTAGCTCATACCGCGCTACACTCAACGGAAAATTTATTCTCACAGAATATGAATACAAAAAAAACGTTCTCACTTATGACTTTGATGATAACATCATCACAGATTCAGAGAATAATTTGAAACTAATTGTGACCGATAACGTAGGAAATAGTACTATTTTTGAGGCTACATTTTTCAGAAAACAATCATAAACATCACTTTTGAAAACATTTTATACAACACTCGCTTTATTATTAGTAACCACTTGCACTTTATTCTCACAAACAGCCTATGTAAGAGGTATTACATTTGATGAATTTAACAATGTTATCCCTGGTGTAAACATAACCTATGGTACATCTGGAACACAAAGTAATCTAGACGGATATTATAGCCTAGAAATCCCTGCTAATGAACCAATAACAATAACCTACTCTTATCTAGGTCTTGAAAATGTAGTATTAAATATTACTCTTGCTCCAAATGAGGATTATAAATTAAACCCTGTTTTAAAAACAGATATAGAGCAATTTGAAACTGTTGTATTAAATATAAAAGAAAGAAAAAGAGTTGTTGGTATTACAACAATCTCTGCAGAGGCCGTAAAAAACATACCTGGAGCTAATGCCGGGGTGGAAACCTTATTAAAATCACTTCCAGGAATTAACGGGAACAACGAACTAAGTACCCAATACGCTGTACGTGGTGGTAATTATGACGAGAACCTTGTGTATGTAAATGAAATTGAAGTCTATCGTCCCTTTTTAATACGTAGCGGGCAGCAAGAAGGGTTGAGCTTTGTAAATAGTGACCTTACACGCTCTGTAGATTTTTCTGCAGGTGGATTTCAGGCAAAATACGGAGACAAACTCTCTTCTGTTCTTGATATTGAATATAGAAATCCATCAAGCTTTGGAGCAACAGTAGATGCTAGTTTATTAGGAGCAAGTGTTTCTGCAGAAGGAATTTCAAAAGATGAAAAATTTAGAGGTATTGTTGGTCTTCGTTATCGTGATAACAGTCTCTTTGTAAACGCTAAAGAGACCGAAACTAACTTTAAACCCACTTTTGCAGATGCACAAACCTATTTAAGTTATAAGTTTAGTAACAAATTTGAATTAGGTTTTTTAGGAAATATAGCCATCAACAAATACAGTTATGAACCACTAAGCCGTCAGACTAATTTTGGGACATTAACAGATCCTATTGCTTTGTTGGTTTTTTATGAAGGGCAAGAAGAAGACAAATACAACACCTATTTTGGTGCTTTAAAAGGAACCTATGTTGTGAATGAAAATTTCACCACAAAATTTATTACTTCTATTTATCAAACACAAGAACAAGAATATTTTGACATATTAGCACAATACAGATTAGGACAACCTAATACTAATATTGGTGATGAAAATTTAGGTGAGGTTGAGTTTAGTGAAGGAGTTGGTTCTCAGCTTACACACGCCCGAAATGATCTAGATGCATTGATCATCAATCTAGAAAATAAAGGAACAATCACTGTGGGCGAAAACACGCTTGAATACGGTATTAAATACACACACGAAGACATTAGAGATCGTGTAGAAGAATATGAGATTATAGATTCAGCTGGTTTCTCTATCCGCCCTCCTATTGCTGATTTTGCTAACGACCAACCATACACTCCATACACTTCAGCTATAGAACCTTATACTGAGATTAGAGCTCAAAATAACGTGCAAATTGATCGATTCAGTGGATACGCTCAATGGAGCAGAAGAGCAGAATTGGGTGATAATGATATTTGGTTAAACGCAGGAGTTCGCGCTCACAATTGGACAGTAAGTGGTGATGGAATAGAAAGTGTTACACAAACAACGTTTAGTCCTAGAGGTCAAATAACATTAAAACCTAATTGGGATATGGATATGTTATTTCGTTTATCTGGAGGGTTATATCACCAACCTCCTTTTTATCGTGAGTTACGTGACCAAACAGGAACAGTTATCCCAGATGTAAAAGCACAACAAAGTGCACATATTGTCTTCGGAAATGACTACAGTTTTGACCTTTGGGGAAGAGCATTTACCTTAAATAGTGAAATCTATTACAAAGGCCTTACAGACGTAAACCCATACACATTAGAAAACGTTCGTATAAGATACAGTGCAACAAACAACGCAGAAGCATATGCTTATGGTCTTGATGTACGTATGGCGGGTGAGTTTGTAGCAGGTACAGAAAGTTGGGTAAGTTTTGGTTATTTGAAAACCGAAGAAAACATTGATGACAGAGGATACATCTTTAGACCAACAGATCAACGATTAAAGTTTGCAGTTCTTGTTCAAGATTACGTAAAGGTGATACCTAACTTAAAAGGGTATCTTAATTTAACGTATAACACAGGACTTCCTGGAGGTTCACCTAGTTATGCCGATCCTTATGATTATCAAGAACGTTTGCCAGACTATAAAAGAGCAGATTTAGGAGTTTCATATGTTATAATAGATAGCAACAACCTAAAAGATGAAGGTATTTTACGTCACTTTAAAGAACTTACAATAGGTGCTGAAATTTTCAACATATTTGATGTTCAAAATTCAATTACAAACACCTTTGTACGTGATGTATATACAAAAACTCAATATTCTATTCCTAATTACTTAACACCAAGAGTGTTTAATATTAGAACTACAATGAAGTTTTAAAAATATAAAAAGGAAGGCAAAAAGACACAAAAGCCTATTTAACACTCTTGATTTAAGCAAATTATAAAGTAGTAACGTTTTTCTGGTGTATTAGATCTGTTATTGCATCCCAAAGCTCAATTCGTTTCACTAAAGATTGTTTTGCAACAACTAATGCATCTTTCCATTTTTGGTCATCGTCTTTACATAGTTCTGAAATCATTTCCAGAGATAGAGGACCATGCTCATCACCATCAAGCTCTATATGACGCTCAAGATAGTAATTTATCTTATTGTATTTTTTGTTTTCAGAATCAGACTTTTTAAGGATTTCTATAAACATATCTGGAATCACATCTTCCCTACCGAAAGTAAATGAAGAGGCAACTAAGTGTGGTTTATTTGTTTCTATAAGTGAAAATGAAAATTTCACAAAATCAGCAACCCTCTTATCTATACTAATTTGATTTAAAGAATCTGTAACAGATTCCCCTGATTCTATTAGTTTAATAAATGCATCGATTTTATTTGTATCACCATTAACTTGTAACATTGCATCCAAATACATCTCAAAATGACTTTTTGGTTCACCTAATTCATTAATATCACTTTCTTCACCGTGAACAATTTCATTAATAAATCTTGATAATTTTGGATTTTTTGATGGTGTCCAAGGTGTTTGAACATTTGTAAGATTTACTTGCAGATTTTTTAATAGAGACATAAAATCCCATACGGCAAATACGTGATTCTCCATGAAAATTTTTATATCATCAATGGTGTTTAAATTTTTATATAGCTTGTGATTCTTTAGTTGATTTCTTAACTCAAAAATCTCATTTTCTATATGTTCTATTTTATTCATCCTCTTTTTATCTTATTGTTACTTAACTACATTTTTTTTAAGCCTCACATAATTCTTTTAAGCTAGCTACTACATAATCAATCTCTTCTTTAGTATTAAAACTAGAAAAAGAAAATCGTAGCGATGGTTTTGCTAAATCTTCTGCAGACAAAAACTCATTTAACACATGAGAACCTCCTGTAGCACCACTCTGGCAAGCACTTCCTTTAGAACAAGCGATTCCTTTTAAATCTAATTGAAACAACAACATCATCCCCTTTTCTGAACTCATAGGTAAACACACATTTAGCAATGTATATGTACTACGCTCAAGATCATCACAACCACCGTTAAACGAAATCGTTGGAATAGCTTTTTTAATAGTCTCTTTAAAATATTTTTTCAAGTCCGTAACATACGCCTTTTCTTTATCTAGATTTTGATACGAAACTCTTAGTGCTTCGTTCATTCCAGCAATGTTATGTACTGGTTCTGTACCTGCTCTTAGTCCGCGTTCTTGTTCCCCTCCATAAATAAGAGGTCTCAAACCAGAATTTTTACGTACAAAAGCAAAACCAATACCTTTAGGACCGTGAAATTTATGTGCAGCTACTGCTAGAAAATCTACAAGGGTTTCTTGAAGGTCTAATTTATAATGCCCAACAGATTGTACCGTATCACTATGAAATAATGCGTCATATTTTTTGCATAAATGCCCTACAGCTGTAATATCTAAAACATTACCCACTTCATTATTAACATGCATTAAGCTAACTAATGTTTTTTGGTCAGATTCTGCTAACAAAGTCTCTAACGAATCAAGAGTAACATGCCCACAACCATCTAAATCTACATATTCTACAGTAATATTATGATGCTTTTCTAGTGCATGAACGGTATGTAAAACAGCATGATGCTCAATTTTACTCGTAATTATCCTTTTTACACCAAGATCTCTTACACTACTATTTAGAGCAAGATTATCTGCTTCTGTACCACCAGAAGTAAAAATAATCTCTGCTGCAGTTACATTTAGTATTTCAGCTATCTCTTTTCTAGCTGTTTCTATTAGAGATTTGGCAGATCTTCCAAAAGCATGTGTGGAAGATGGGTTACCATACTCAGTTTTAAGCGCTTGTGTCATACAATCAATTACTTCAGGGCGAAGTTTTGTGGTTGCTGCACTATCAAAATAAACTTTCTTCATACAAAAACAAAAGTACATCATTTTTTTCGCTGAATAAAAGGAGCTGTGCAATAAAAATAGTACTTTCACTTTCTATTATAAATAGACAACATGAAATTAAAAATTTGGCTTATTTCCGTAGTTATTATAAACACTTTTTCTTCTTGTGATGATGGGGATCTTATTGTAACATCTTTTGATTTTGAAGATCAAACTTTACAAATTTGTGGTGGCGAAAACGCTTTGGTTTTCTTTAAAATTAATAATGACGCTCAAGAAAGTATTGCATTAAACATAGCTAGTACTTCTGACATATTTTTACAAGAAGAGATTGAAGACATCGAATTATCTACAACAAATTTTGTTACATACAGAAAGTACAATGGAGATATTGATGCTTCTTATTTTTGCTCAAGCGTACCTCCTACTTCACCACAAGTAAACTCAGAATACTTAGCTGAAAGTGGTACTGTTGCAATAGACAACACACTTATATTAGATGATGATGATGGTGTTCCTGAAGAAGAAGAGCTAGGTAATAATGAAGATGAACCTATGGATACAGATGGTGACGGTATTCCAGATTATTATGATGCTGATGACGATGGTGATAATGTGCCAACACGCCTTGAGTTGTTTGAAAATGAAACTGATGAAGAAAATGGAATTTATAAAGACACAGACGGTGATGGTATTCCAGATTATTTAGACGATGATGATGATGGCGACGGAATTTTAACTCGAAATGAAAGTACTGATGGAGATATTGACCCTCTTAATGATATAAATGACGAAAGTAGCGGAATCCCCGATTTTTTAAATGCAAATGTTGCAATACCCGGATTTGAAATAGAAGAATATATACTTCACTCCGTAAACAGAAACGCATCCATCTCTATTGTATTATTTAATCTTGTGTTAGTCAATGCCGACGAGACAATTGTCCAAGAGTCTTTAAGTTTGGGAGCAATTTCAGATGTACTTAATGATACTATAATTTTAGCTCCAGAATTTCAATAGACTTTAATTTTGCCTAATGAATATCATAGTAGCTCCCCTACCATATTTTTGATAATCTGCATCTTCATAAGAGACATTATCATACCGCCTAAAAAGGTATTGGAGCTCTGCTTTTAGCACACCCTCTCCTACACCGTGTATAAACACAACACGTTGTATTTTTTTTGAAATAGCAAATTCAAGTTGACGTTTTGCCGTATCCAATTGTATATTTAATTTATCATGAGAAGTCAGGCCTTTTTCAGAAGGTATCAACTGATGAATATGCAAATCAACTTCCATAGAGGGTTTTACACGTTCTTTGGGCTTAATTCTTTGTGACTGTTTTTTTGGCTTTTCTACTTTTTCATTTAAGACCTGCCTTGCAGAAGCACTTGAAAACACATTTTTTGCTAAAAGATTATCCATAACTACTATCTGAGAAGCGTTAAAATCTATTTCAAAACCATCATCACACAACACTGTAACCCAGTCGTTTTTAATTTTAATAATTACTCCTGAAATATCATCATCTAAGACACTAATTCTATCATTTATCTGCATGTATTCTTAATTTTAATTGTGTTTTAAATAATTATTAAACTCCAAAAATAAACAATGAATTGTTAATAAACACCTTAATTTTAAGCTTGTTAGAAGTATTTTTTTTTAAATAAAAAACTTATTTTTGTAGATTATCTGTTGATACAACATTCCAGGTGTATTTAAACTAATTTTTGCATTATGAAAAACCTACTACTAACCACAACAATACTTTTAATTGCAGCTAGTGCTACTGCGCAGTTATTTGTAAAACCAAATGGAGCAACTCCATCGTATATCTATGCTGAAAACATAGAGCTATTTGTAGAAGGAACAATTGAGTTACAGAAAAATGCTGTAGGTGATTATGAAGGTAGTATCTACCTAAGAGATCAAGCACAACTTTTTCAAGGGGACAATAATACTTATAATTCTGGTGATGGTATATTATCTGTATATCAAACTACTAATGCAGATCAATATGATTATAATTATTGGTCTTCTCCTGTAGGCGTAAACACAGGAACTATTGGGAACACAATAAACGGTCCTTTACGAATAAATGTGAGTGATGATAGCGCAGGAAGTACAACCCCTACAGATATCGGGACTACTAATTTTATAGGTGGTTACGCCGGTTCTTCTACAAATAATACACTTAATATTGCATCGTATTGGCTATATAGTTTACCTAATGAACAAATAGGATGGCAACACATAGGTGGTAATGACGGTATAAATGCTGGTTATGGTTTTTCTATGAAAGGTACTAATACAAGTACTACAGCTACAGCGTTTGAAGACCCAAATGCTCAAACTTATGATTTTAGAGGGAGACCAAATACTGGTACTGTAACTTTAAATCTTAATGCCGGCGAATCTACACTTGTAGGAAACCCTTATCCTTCAGCATTAGATTTGGCTATATTTTTTAATAATAATTCAGGATTTAATGAAATTAAATTTTGGGATGAGGATAGGTCTATTAACTCACATTATTATATAGATAATGTTGGTGGGTACTCAACTTGGATTCCAAGTGGTGCAAATGCAAGTAATTCTTTACCAGGAATGTATGCAGCTCCAGCCTTTTTGAACTATGATGGTAATGGAAACCCAGAACCTGGAGATGCTGGATATGGTGGTCTAGACACCTACCCTAGAAGGTTTTCCCCAATAGGTCAAGGTTTTATGTTAGATGCAAATATTAATACAACTGTAAGTTTTACAAACGAACAAAGAGTTTTTGTACCTATGGATGGTACTAATTCACTTTTTAGAAGTACAGAAGAAGAAAATAACAATACAGAAAAGGCTAGTATTACAGATGTAAATGGCGCTACCTATGATCAATCTTACATGCGTTTAAACGCATACTTCCCAGGCAGTCACAGAAGACCTATGGTACTAATGTTTTCAAATCAATCAACAACAGGTTTTGACAGAGGTTATGATGCAAACCACCCTATGGATGCTACATCAGATATGGCAATGACACTTGAAGATGGTAAAAAATTAGTGATTCAAACAATCCCCTGGAATGTTGATGCTATTGTACCTCTAATGGTTAAAGCAGACTTACCAGGAAGTATTGTACTCAATGCATATGAAGAAACTAACCTCCCTTTTACTAAAGCATACTTGTACGATGCCTATAACGCAACGTACCAATTAATTACTGATGGTAACTCTGCAACTGCTAACATTGAAGATGTTGGTGAAACAACCAATAGATTTTATATTGTATTTAAATCTTTTGAACAAATTGTTTCTCAAATTACAGATCAATCTGGGTTAAAATTAGCTCAAGAAACTGTTGACCTTTTTCAAGACAACAGAACGGCTATAATGGAAATATTAAACCCTGAGCGTTTTGATATAAAAGAAGCTACTGTATTTGATATGTCTGGAAAATTAGTGCATACAGAAAGAAATATTGGAAACCAAACTAGATACAACTTCCCTACTGCCTCATTTAGTGACGGTGTTTATATAGTTAAGCTAACAACTGAAGAGAATTTAGTTCTTGATTATAAGGTAACAATCTTTAATAAGAAATAACATAAAATGATCGTAGAGGGAATTGAAGACTATATGTTTACTTGTACCTATAAAAAAAATCTTCGGTTTAGAATGTTTTGGCTGTGGCGCACAACGTGCCACAGTTCTTTTTTTTAGAGGCGAATTTGTTGCTGCTTTTTATTCTATAATTTCTTTATATACTATAAACAAATTTCCAACAATTGGTATGGATGGAATTATTGAAATGAACGAACAAATGATGCAAGATTACGGTATAGAATAACCTAACAAGATTACAACATTAAAAAAGCGACTCTAAAAATAGAGTCGCTTTTTTTTGATTCAAATTTTAATTTCTAAAAATCACTATTTCTCAAATTCCTTTAATGTATTGATTATAATAGAAACACAATCTCTTAACTGAGCTTCTGTCATCACTAACGGAGGTGCAAAACGTATAATATTTCCGTGGGTAGGTTTTGCTAATAATCCGTTGTCACGTAAACGCAAACAAATATTCCAAGCAGTATCACTCTCTTCTACATCATTAATAACAATTGCGTTTAGTAACCCGCGACCTCTTACTAAGGTTGCAATATTACTTGTTTCAATAAAAGCATTAATCTCATTTCTAAATATTGCACCAAGCTTTTCTGCATTATCTGCAAGAGACTCTTCTTTAACAACTTCTAAAGCTGCCATAGCAACAGCAGCAGCAACAGGATTTCCTCCAAAAGTAGAACCGTGAGTTCCTGGTCTTATCACACTCATTATTGGGTCATTTGCTAAAACAGCAGATACAGGATATGCTCCTCCACTAAGTGCTTTTCCTAAAATTAAAATATCTGGTTTAACATTTTCGTGATCAACAGCTAATAAATTACCTGTTCTAGCAATTCCTGTTTGTACTTCATCTGCAATAAAAAGCACATTATACTCTTCACATAGAGCCTTAGCACCTGCCAAATACCCTTCTGAAGGCACATAAACTCCTGCTTCTCCTTGAATAGGCTCAACTAAAAACCCAGCTATATTTTTATTGCTTTCTAAAGCTTGCTTTAAAGCATCTAGATTGTTGTATTCTATTTTTACAAAACCATCTGTATAAGGACCAAAGTTTTTACGAGCTACAGGATCATTTGAAAAAGAAATAATCGTAGTTGTTCTTCCGTGAAAATTATTTTCACAAACTACAATTTCTGCTTCATTCTCTTTAATACCTTTTACTTCATAAGCCCATTTTCTACAAAGTTTCAAAGCAGTCTCTACCGCCTCAGCACCTGTATTCATCGGAAGTACTTTATCAAAAGAAAAATACTCTGCGGCATATTTTTCATATTTCCCTAATACATCATTATGAAAAGCACGCGAAGTTAAAGTTAGTGTTTGTGCTTGCTCATTCATAGCATTCACAATTTTTGGGTGACAATGTCCTTGATTTACTGCAGAATATGCAGAAAGAAAGTCATAATATTTTTTTCCTTCAACATCCCACACAAAAACACCTTCTCCCCTATTTAATACAACTGGTAAAGGGTGATAATTGTGTGCACCATACTTATCCTCTACGGCTATGGCATCTTGAGATTTTGTTGTTTGAGTAACTGACATAATTTTTTAAATTAAAATAATTTTCTTTTATTCCTTCTTTTAAAGGAGAGAAATCATCCGTTTGCAAATTACTAAAATTAGTGCAGACTTTTTTAACTGTCTTCATCGAAATACTAACCGAATGTTATATTTTTGCCATAATGGCAAGAAAAAAAAATAAAAGAGTAATTTTAGAAGACCTGCTCGTTTTAGACGCAGGTGCTAAAGGAAAATCTGTAGCAAAAGCTGCAGATGGTAGAGTTGTATTTATTAAAAATGCAGTTCCTGGTGATGTAGCTACAATACAAACCACAAAGAAAAGAAAAGCGTATTTTGAAGGAACAGCTATTTCTTTTTCAAAATTATCTGACAAACGTGTAGATCCAAAATGTGAACATTTTGGAACTTGTGGAGGTTGTAAATGGCAAAGTATGGGCTATGAACACCAACTTTTTTATAAACAGAAAGAAGTAGTTAATAATCTTACACGTCTTGGGAAGATAGAATTACCAGAAATAACTCCTATAAAAGCAGCTAATGAGCAGTATTTCTATCGCAATAAAATGGAATTTTCATTTAGCGATAATAAATGGCTGACACTTGAACAGATACAAAGTGATGCTATTATTGATAATAAAAATGCACTAGGCTTTCATATACCTGGAATGTGGGACAAAATACTTGACCTAAACAAATGTTATTTACAACAAGATCCTAGTAACGCGATTAGAGATTTTGTTAAAGCAAAAGCACAAGAATTAGACATCCCTTTTTATAATGTACGAAATCAAACAGGAATATTAAGAACCCTAATGATACGTACATCGAGCACTGGACAAATAATGGTTTTGGTTCAGATGTTTAAAGACACTAAAAGCCGTATCGATTTATTAGATGCGATTCAAGAAAAATTTCCTGAAATTACATCATTACAATACGTGATAAATAATAAAGGAAATGACACCATTTATGATCAAGACGTACTATGTTACGCTGGTGAAGATCATATTATGGAAGAAATGGAAGGGCTTACTTTTAAAATAAATGCCAAGTCTTTTTACCAAACCAATAGTGAGCAAGCATTTGAGTTGTATAAAATAACAAGAGATTTTGCAGGGCTTACAGGTGAAGAACTCGTGTATGATCTTTACACAGGTACAGGAACTATTGCACAGTTTGTTGCAAAAAAAGCAAAAAAAGTAATTGGCGTAGAGTCAGTACCTGATGCTATTATAGCGGCCAAAGAAAATGCAGAACGTAATAACATTACAAATGCAGAGTTCTATGTAGGAGATATGAAAGATGTCTTTAATGAAGATTTTGTAAATACCCATGGTAAAGCAGATATCGTGATCACAGACCCTCCTAGAGATGGTATGCATAAAGATGTAGTGCAACAGCTTATCAATCTAAATGCGCCAAAAATTGTATATGTAAGCTGTAACAGTGCAACACAAGCACGTGATTTAGCGTTATTAGATGAAAACTACAAAGTAACTAAAGTTCAGCCCGTAGATATGTTTCCACAAACTCATCACGTAGAGAACGTGGTACTTTTAGAAAGACGATAAATGAAATTCTTAAAATTTTGGCCACAAGTACTAGTTTCAATGATGCTCCTATTTAATGGATGCACGCGTGATGACATTTGTGACCCTAACGAGGCCACTACTCCTTTTTTAATTATCACTTTTAAAGATAATTTAAATCGTGACGATGCGAAGGAAGTTGTAGGCCTATCTGTTATTGGGGATTACACACCTGAGGCCGAAATTTTAACCGAAGTTACCACAGACTCAATCGCAATACCCCTTAGAACAGCAACAAATAATACGCAGTATAAATTAGTGCGAGCAGCAACAGACACAAGTGCAGAAATAATTGATGTATTTTTAGCAAACTATCAAACAGAAGACATCTACATTAATAGAGCATGTGCTTATAAAACTATATTTAACAATTTAGCTTTTAGCGAAAATGTGACAGATTCAGACAACGATAGTGCATCGTGGATACTTAATTACGAGATAAATCAAACCAACGTAGCGGATGAAATTCAAAGCCATATTACTATCTATCATTAGTATTTTGTGCCTTTCATCGACTATGATGGCACAAGAATCTGAACCTGTAGATACATTACAAACCAAAATTAAACACGGACTTCGTTTAGGGGTAGATATTGCCAAACCTTTTCGATCATTTATTGATAGTGATTATAAGGGGTTTCAAATACTTGGAGATTTTAGATATAATAAGAACATGTACCTAGCTGCAGAACTGGGAAATGAAACTAAAAACTTTTACGAAAAAAACTTAAACGCAATTACATCTGGTAGTTATATAAAACTGGGTGTCAATTTTAACACGCATAAAAACTGGCTCGGTTTAAACAATAGTATTTACACTGGTTTAAGGTACGGTTTTGCTACATTTAAGCAAGAGCTACTCGCTTATCAAGTATATGTAGTTGACCAAACTTTCCCTGCAAATACTGTTATATCAAACACAGAATTTACTGGTCTTACTGCACATTGGCTAGAAATACAATTAGGCCTTAAAACAGAGATTGCAAAAAACATCTTTATAGATCTTCATTTTGAATTAAAGAGAAAAATCATAGAAGACACACCTGATAATTTCGGAAATATCTATATCCCAGGCTTTAATCAAGTAAATGACTTTAGTGAGTTTGGTGTAGGCTATGGTTACTCTATTTCGTATCTAATTCCTATTTTTGAGAATTAAACTTACAGATAAAAATAGATCAATAAATAATGAGATATACTACCCGCTAGCACAAAAAGATGCCAAATTACATGATTGTATTTTAACTTATTCCAAACATAGAATACGATTCCTCCCATATAAAAAGCGCCTCCAGCCATTAATAGATTAATACCATTTTGTGGGACAATGCTTTTTAATTCAGAAAAATCAAATACGATAAGCCACCCCATTACAACGTAAAGGATAAGAGATATTATCTCAAAACGTCCTGTAAAAAATAGTTTTAAAAATAAGCCTACAGCTGTCATACTCCAAACGGCATAAAAAAGAGACCAGCCCAAAGAATGTTCTAATGCTATTAAAGTAACTGGAGTGTACGTACCCGCAATTAGAAAATATATACTTATATGATCTAACACCCTAAATTTAAACTTCAGCGATTCTTTTTTTACTGCGTGATAGAGTGTAGAACTTAAATAAAGTACAATCAAACTTGCACCATAGACACAGATTGAAACTATAGAAACGGTAGTCGATTCAGAAAATTTCAGAAGCAATAAAACCAAACCAATAATACTGGCTATAAAACCAAAACCATGAGTTATTACATTCCAAAACTCTTCTTTCCTACTTTGTATTCTCAAGATTAATAATTGTTTTTACTCGCTTTTTTACTACCTTCATAGATATCATAACGAACAAATTTACTTTCTAACTGACCATTAAAAAGTTTAATCTTTTTAGAAGGCCTAAGACCTACACTTTTAAGTGCCTCTAGATTTGAAGTAATCATCCATGCCTGAGTATCAGGATAACCACGTTTTAAAGTATTACCTATTTGACCATAAAAAGACTGAATATTATCTATACTTAAACGCTCATCATAAGGAGGGTTAAACATAATATATAAGGAACGATCTGTTTCTTTTTTAGTTTCAAAAAAATCTGCTTGCTGAAATGTGATAAACTCATCTAAGTTCGCATTTTTAACATTTTGCTTAGCTTTAGTAAGTGCACCATAATCTTTATCTGAAGCATAAATTTTAAAATGATAATCTTTTATTTTCTTGAGAGCTGCATTTTCGATAAGTTCATAAAGATCTACATCAAAATCTGGCCAAGTTTCAAAACCAAATTCATCTTTATTAAGATTAGGAGGTATGTTACAGGCAATCATAGCAGCTTCTGCCACAATAGTCCCACTACCACACATAGGGTCCATAAAATCACACTGACCACTCCAACCGGAAAGCATAATCATACCAGCAGCAAGTACTTCATTTATTGGCGCAATAGTAGCTTCTGTTTTATAACCTCTTTTATGCAATGACTGTCCAGAACTATCAAGACTTACAGTGCATATATTTCTATCAATATGGATATTTATTCTTAAGGTAGGATGATCTAAATCTACATCTGGACGTACACCTTCCTTTTCTCTAAAACGATCTACAATTGCATCTTTAGTTTTTAAAGCTATATACTGAGAATGAGTAAATTGCTTAGAATGCACTGTGGCATCAACAGCTAGACTGCCATTAGATTCCATATATTTTTCCCAAGGAATTGCTTTTATCTTGTTATAAATATCATCTTCTGTAAACACATTAAATCCTGTAATTGGTTTTAATATCTTAATCGCTGTTCTACAACAAAGGTTAGCCTTATACATAAAGCCTGTATCACCTTCAAAAGAAACCATTCTTACTCCAATTTCTATATTAGAAGCACCTAATTTTCTAAGTTCTTGAGCTAATATTTCTTCAAGACCATATAAGGTCTTCGCTACCATTTTAAAGTTTTTTTCCATATATATTTCCTGAGAAGGCAGGAATCCAATAAATCTTTGTAATTAATTAAATTACAAAGAGACGAACTTTATTAAAAGAGCAAAAATACAGTATTTTTGCACCTCTTAATGATACCCATGCAAAAAGAAACAGAAAAATGGTATAGTTCCTGGTTTGATTCACCTTACTATCATATTCTATACAAAGATAGAGATGATTCTGAGGCAGCTCACTTTATGAAAAACCTAACATCATATCTTAAATTACCTCCTAAAGCTGAAATATTAGATCTAGCTTGTGGGCGTGGTAGACATTCAAAAACATTACATAATTTAAAATATAATGTCACTGGAATCGACTTATCCACATCAAATATTGATTTCGCGAAACAATATGAAGAAAAAGGACTCACATTTAAGGTTCATAACATGTGTATTCCATTAAATAAAAAATTTGATGCTGTATTTAATTTATTTACAAGTTTTGGATATTTTGAAAATGAAAAAGATAATCAAACAACGATCAATGCAATTATTAAACAACTAAAGCCAAAGGCAAATGGAGTTATTGATTTTCTAAATATTGATTTTGTAAAAGACAACTTAGTTAAAGATGAAATCAAAATAGTAAATGGTATTTCTTTTAATCTTAAAAGAGAAATAGTTGATGGCTATATATTGAAACATATAAATTTTAAAGATAACGGTCAAACGTATTCTTTTGTTGAAAAAGTAAAAGCATTAACAAAACAAGATTTTTTAATATACTTGACAAATGCAGGAGCAAAAAATATAGAAGTTTTTGGAGACTATCACCTTAATGAGTACAACAAACAAAATTCAGAGAGATTAATTCTTATTTTTAAACGATGAAATTTATAATTTTATTTTTAGCTGTAGTATTTGGATATATTGTAGCTTCAATATTAAGCTCAAAAAACGTAAAAAACATATCACTTTATCTAGCATTTAGTGGTGCTTTTTTACTCTCTATCACATTATTTGAATTATTACCTGAAGTATTTGAAAATTTAGAAGGTAATCCTGGCATATTTATAATGATAGGAATATTGATACAAATAGGTCTAGAGTTTTTCTCTAAAGGTTCAGAACACGGTCATGTACATCTATCTACAGGTAAACAAACTTTCCCGTTAGTTCTACTTATAAGTC
>ABCO01000011.1:0-45000 GCA_000170815.1 unidentified eubacterium SCB49 | reverse complement strand
GCTTCCAGCTTCCATGGCTTGACGGGCGGTGTGTACAAGGCCCGGGAACGTATTCACCGGATCATGGCTGATATCCGATTACTAGCGATTCCAGCTTCACGGAGTCGAGTTGCAGACTCCGATCCGAACTGAGATAGGGTTTATAGATTCGCTCCTACTCGCGTAGTGGCTGCTCTCTGTCCCTACCATTGTAGCACGTGTGTGGCCCAGGACGTAAGGGCCGTGATGATTTGACGTCATCCCCACCTTCCTCACAGTTTGCACTGGCAGTCTTGTTAGAGTTCCCGACATTACTCGATGGCAACTAACAACAGGGGTTGCGCTCGTTATAGGACTTAACCTGACACCTCACGGCACGAGCTGACGACAACCATGCAGCACCTTGTAATCTGTCCGAAGAAAAAGCCATTTCTGGCCCTGTCAGACTACATTTAAGCCCTGGTAAGGTTCCTCGCGTATCATCGAATTAAACCACATGCTCCACCGCTTGTGCGGGCCCCCGTCAATTCCTTTGAGTTTCATTCTTGCGAACGTACTCCCCAGGTGGGATACTTATCACTTTCGCTTAGCCACTCAGTCTTGCGACCGAACAGCTAGTATCCATCGTTTACGGCGTGGACTACCAGGGTATCTAATCCTGTTCGCTCCCCACGCTTTCGTCCCTCAGCGTCAATACGTTGTTAGTGATCTGCCTTCGCAATCGGTATTCTAAGTAATATCTATGCATTTCACCGCTACACTACTTATTCTAACCACTTCACAACGATTCAAGACAACCAGTATCAATGGCAATTTTACAGTTGAGCTGCAAACTTTCACCACTGACTTAGCTATCCGCCTACGGACCCTTTAAACCCAATGATTCCGGATAACGCTCGGACCCTCCGTATTACCGCGGCTGCTGGCACGGAGTTAGCCGGTCCTTATTCTTACAGTACCGTCAAGCTACCTCACGAGGTAGTGTTTCTTCCTGTATAAAAGCAGTTTACAACCCATAGGGCCGTCTTCCTGCACGCGGCATGGCTGGATCAGAGTCTCCTCCATTGTCCAATATTCCTCACTGCTGCCTCCCGTAGGAGTCTGGTCCGTGTCTCAGTACCAGTGTGGGGGATCCCCCTCTCAGGGCCCCTACCTATCGTAGTCTAGGTGAGCCGTTACCTCACCTACAAACTAATAGGACGCATGGTCATCTTATACCGTAACCTTTAAAATATCTGTGATGCCACAAATACTTACTATGGGGTATTAATCTTCGTTTCCAAAGGCTATCCCCCAGTATAAGGTAGATTCCATACGCGTTACGCACCCGTGCGCCGGTCGTCAGCAGAAGCAAGCTCCTCTGTTACCCCTCGACTTGCATGTGTTAAGCCTGCCGCTAGCGTTCATCCTGAGCCAGGATCAAACTCTTCATCGTTAAATCTTAAATATATTTATACAACTTATCGAGCTCTCTCAAATTAATTCTCAGGTGTTATTCTTAGTTTAGTTATTTCAATACAATTATAAAAAGTTTCCTCTTTATAATCATACGCTGTCAATTTCAATATGTCAATGAACTACCCTGTTAAGGATAAAAATTTTAATCTTACTTTATAAAACTAAAACCTCTTTGTCGATGCGAAGGAATCGAACCCTCTTTGTATTTCCAAATCACCTTTTACTAAAACACTTAATTCTCTAAGCGGCTGCAAATATACTACTGTTTTTTAAACTAGCAACCTTTTTGAAAAAATATTTTAATTAAATTTTAAAGAACTTAAACAACTTAAAAATCTCAACTCTCATTGCTTTTCTAAGCGGCTGCAAATATACTACCGTTTATCTTTAATCACCAAACTTAAGACGAAGTATTTTTAAAATAAACGACACTTTTATTTTAACACGCTGCTTATCTTAACATTACAGTTTAATCTTTTTTGTGTTAGGGATTGATGCGGCATCCTTTTTTGCTTTTTCTGCAAAAAAGATATAGCGGAAAGCCCGGTTATTTTGCCTCTTTAGGCTAAATAAAACACCATAATCAGTAAAAAATAATGAGAAATGAATGATTAAATTTAAAGAGCGAACATCTAAATTACTGTTTTCTAAACTACTACGCAAATTATAGTGAGATTATTTTATTCAGTCTTCTTATTCCAATGGGTAGAAAGGTCAAAATAATCTATAGGAAATGCTGGTTTTTGTCTTTCAAGGCGGTTACTTTGAAAACTTCGTTCTAATATATCTTCTATAAGATAGTCTTCTTTCACCTCAAAAGGCTTGTATTCTTTCTTTATAGATATATCAAACATATTTGCAGTTGTGTTATACCAAAAAGCTCTCCATCCAGTTCGCAGGTCTTTTACTAAATCAAAAGCAGTTATACCTGTTTGCCTATGAATAAGCTTTACAAGTATTTGCCCCTCTGTCCGGGTTAATTTTTTTAGTTTTTCAGAAAACTCTTCTTCTATATATTTCTGAATACGTTTTGTATACCTTCTTTTATCTCCTTTGTTTTCAATTTCTTCTAACCTACGATACATTGTATTTAACCTTTCTGAAGCAAGTTTAGCATATGGATACACCTTACGGGTTTTACGACGAAGTATTAAGTAACGTTTTCTATCTTCTTTAGTGTTGAATGAAAGTTTATTGAGAAGCACCACCTCTTCTAGATCAATAAACTCCCTAGGAATGGTATCTCCTTCAATTATATAATATAAGGTATTCGTACTATCTACTTTTTTATCTGTATGCCCTAAATCTTTTTGAGCAAAGACAAAAACACCAAACAACATAAGTGTACTATATAATAGGTATGTAAATAATTGTTTCACTTAATAAATTGAATAATGATATCTGTTACTTTATAATCGTATCAAAATTAAATAAATTGTATGGGGCAAACTTCTAATAAATTCCTAATTTTGAGGAAAACATAAAATTTGCTCAAATGGCTAAAACAATATTGAATAAAAAATCATTGACTTTTCTTGAAAAGTACCTAAACAATGCAGCACCTACAGGTTATGAATGGGAAGGGCAGAAAATATGGATGGATTACTTAAAACCTTATGTGGATGAATTTATTACAGACACTTATGGTACTGCTGTTGCAGTAATTAATCCAGAAGCTAAATACAAAGTTGTAATTGAAGGACATGCAGATGAAATTTCATGGTATGTTAATTACATAAGCGAAAATGGCCTGATCTATGTAATCCGTAATGGAGGTAGTGACCATCAGATAGCTCCATCTAAGATTGTAAACATTCATACTAATAATGGAATTGTAAAAGGAGTATTTGGTTGGCCAGCAATCCATACTCGCAACAAATCTAAAGAAGAAGCTCCAAAACCTGACAATATATTTATTGACATAGGTGCTAAAGACCAAGAAGAAGTTGAAAAAATGGGGGTTCATGTAGGCTGTGTAATTACATATCCAGATGAATTTCACGTATTAAACGATGACAAATTTGTTTGTCGCGCACTAGACAACCGAATGGGTGGGTTTATGATTGCTGAAGTAGCTCGACTGTTAAAAGAAAACAAAAAGGAATTACCTTTTGGCTTATACATTACAAACTCTGTACAAGAAGAAATAGGTTTACGAGGTGCAGAAATGATCGCAGAGCGTATTAAACCTAATGTAGCGATTGTTACTGATGTGACTCATGACACATCTACTCCAATGATTGACATGAAAAAACAAGGGAAAGCTGAAATAGGCGCCGGACCCGTAGTTGCTTATGCACCAGCTGTACAACAAAAACTACGTGATTTAATTACAAGTACTGCCGAATCAAAAAACATCCCTTTTCAGCGTGCTGCTTTATCTCGTGCTACCGGTACAGATACAGATGCTTTTGCGTATAGCGGGAGTGGTGTTGCCTCTGCCCTAATCTCATTACCTTTACGTTACATGCACACTACAGTAGAGATGGTACATAGAGATGATGTAGAGAATGTGATTAAACTTATATATGAGACGCTACTTAATATGAAGGATGGTGATACCTTTAGTTACTTTGATTAAAAAAATTAAATAACATCCAACGTATTTTATATTCTGAAAGGCTACCAATAGGTAGCCTTTTTTTATATTTGGCGTTTCTAAATAACTGTAGTGCTTTTTAACTCCTTTGATTTTGGTTTATTTTTAGTAATTGTCTATTTGCTATATTGGCTAATAGGCACTAAAAATCGCACACCACAAAACGTATTACTACTTCTATCTAGTTATTTCTTTTATGGAATGTGGGACTGGAATTTTTTATTGTTAATTATTGCAAGTTCTTTAGTTGACTTTATTGCCGGTAAAGCTATAACGGCTACCCCTAAAATAAGTTATAAAAAAATATTTCTTTGGCTCAGCATTCTCTGGAACCTAGGTGTACTTTTCACTTTTAAGTATTATGACTTTTTTATTGAAAACTTTGCAGAGTTATTTGGCATACTTGTACCAGACAAAGGGTATCATTTTCTTAAAGTCGTAATTCCAGTAGGACTGAGTTTCTACACTTTCCAGACTATGAGCTACACTATAGATGTATATAGAGGTAGAATTAAGGCTACAAATAATCTTTTAGAATTTTTATGTTTCGTTAGCTTTTTCCCACAACTTGTTGCAGGCCCTATTGAACGAGCAAAAATGCTTTTATGCCAATTTGAAGAAAAAAGGAAATTTGATTTCCAAGAAACTAAAGAAGGCTTACGAAAAATCTTATGGGGTTTATTTAAAAAATTAGTAGTTGCAGATAATATAGCGAGCGCGGTTAATGTAATTTATGCAACTCCAGAAGATTATGGAACCTTATCAATTTTATACGCTTCCATCCTATTCTTTTTTCAAATTTACTGTGATTTCTCTGGGTATAGTGACATAGCTATTGGAACTGCAAAATTATTTGGGTTTAAATTGAGTGAAAACTTTAGAGCACCCTATTTAGCAAAAAACTTATCTGAGTTTTGGTCAAGATGGCACATTACACTTACACAATGGTTTACAGACTATCTATACAAACCATTAGCTTATATTAAAAAAGACAAGAAAATTTCTGCAACTACTGGTTTCTTTGCTTTGCTCCTAACAATGACACTAATTGGTTTTTGGCATGGTGCAACTTGGACATTTATTTTATTCGGTTTTTTTAATGGTGTAATCCTTATCCTTGAAAGACTTAGATTTGGAAAAAAAGGGATGAACATAGTAAAGCTATCACTAAAAGCACCACGAATATTCACCACTATTTATGTGTTTGGAATTCTCACAATAACATCAATGCTTTTTAGGGCAATTAGCTTAGATAAACTATCTATACTTATAACTAGATTATTTTCTTTTTCAAGTGAAATACCATTCTCGTTTATTATTGGTGCTAAAATATTAGTCATTCCTGTATTTATATTAACAGAATATTCAACAAGATTTAAAACACACCCATTTTACGAGTTACAAAAACATATTAGTAGGCCCGTACGTTGGATGATATATTACGCACTTATATTTTTAATAATTAGGTATGCAGGACCAAAAGAGCAATTTATCTATTTTCAATTTTAGTAAGAAACATATTTCATTACTAAAGCAAATCACGGTATTTTTTATACCCGTGCTTCTTGGCTATGCTTTGATAGAATATAGTGTTCTTAGAATCCCTATGAGTTATGATAAAATAAGTCATAAAATAAAAACACAAAATAACGAAATTAAAGTAATGACGCTTGGCTCATCACAAATGCAAAATGCAGTCAATCCAGAATTTTTAGATAAAGCTGCAATAAATTATGGATCAACCTCGCAGCACCATAATCAAGATAACTCTATAATGGTACAAAGCCTGGATAAGTTTCCTAATTTAGAAACTATCGTTTTTGAGCTATCATATTCACATTTAGAGCTTCCTCATAATAGCAAGTATTTTTGGAAGAAAACCATCTATTTAAAATATTATGGTGTGAATGCTTTTGAACACACTCCTTATTTTAAAGACAAGCTTGTATTTCTTTCTAACCCATCTGTCTATTCTAAAATTTTTGTCAACTATTATATCAAAGATTCTTATGATGCCGTTTTTAATGATTTTGGCTATAATGTAAATAATTATAAAGGAGCTTTTAGTTTAGCAAACTATGATGAACAGAAAATTGAAAAAAGAAAATTCATGATTAGCGCTAAGGAAGACCTCGCTATGTTTGAATACAACACACCTTTTTTCTATAGTATGATACAAACTGCTCTTGATAATAATAAAGACGTAATAGTAAGCTGTATCCCCACCTATAAAACCTATCTCGAAAAGCGGAATCCTGAAATCTTAAAAAGAAGAGATTCGGTTTTAAAAGATATTCATCAAAAATTTCCGAAAGTAAGATTTTTAAACCTAGAAGAAGACACCATTACTTTTGGTGTTAAGGACTATGTAAATGAAAATCATTTGAACCCTATCGGAGGAGAGAAATTCACAAAAAAACTGAACCAATTATTAAATGAATAAGATTTCAGAAATTAAGAAAAGATACTTGCTAATCATTGCGTTTTTTTTAAGCAATATATGGAGTTACGGGCAAGAAGATTATAGCAATTTTATAACTGCAGAATATACATTAGGTAAGACTTCAATTACCAATACGGGTTTTCCAGATGTAGGTTTGCATCAAGCTTGGTTTTTTAATTTTGGCTCATTTCAAAATACCAATTCTAATGAATGGGCACATAGGTTAAAACAACCCAAAACAGGTATAAGTGTTGGTCTAGCTAGATATGGTCACGATGATATTTTAGGATATTCTATATCGGTATTACCTAACATTGAATTACAATTAGGAGCGTCTAATTTTAGTATACACCTCGCTTTTGGTGCTGCGTATTTTAATAAAACTTTTGATCTTGATCAAAATCTACAAAATGAAAAAATTGCGACACATTTAAATTTCTCTTACCGAACAATGCTTTTTTATAATTTGAGTAAAGAAGCAAAAACAAACTGGCGATTAGGTGTGGGGTATTTTCATCAATCTAACGGCCACACTCGTTTTCCTAATCAAGGATTAAATTCTTTTTCAGCATCAATAAGTGCAGAATTGGCATATACTCCAGAAAAGCAAACAGATCCTTTTTTAACCAACCAAAAAGAATCATTTACAGATACAAAAAGTTTCTTTGTATCTGCTCGTAGAGGATTAGGTATGAATGCTTTTACCGAAGAACTTAATGATAGAAGACCCGTACATGTCACCTCTGTATCTGCAGGGTTAATCATCAATAAAACATATAAAATTGGATTAGGAGTTTTTCATAAGTTTTATAGACATTATTATGATTATATTGAACTTGGCGAAGATCTTCTGCCTGATTATCCTTACTTAGCAGATCATCCTTATATTAATGCATCTGCAATTGGTGTTTCTGCTATTGGAGAATTTCAATTAAACCATATTGGTATGGAGGTTGAACTAGGTTTTAATATCAGTAAACCTTTTTTCACAATAGATTATATAATCAATTCTGGTTATAGTTACACAAACACCTATCCAGGAACAGGTCCTGTTACATTTAGGGTCCTTGGTGAGTTAGATGAATTTTATAAATTGAAACGTTTAATTTCAACACGAATGGGATTAAAGTATTATTTTATTGGAACTGAACAAGCTCCAACTCATAATGTATATGTAGGGGCGCATATTAATGCAAATTTAGGACAAGCAGATTTTAGTGAAATAAGCTTAGGTTATGTGTATTCCATGACACTTAATTAACACCTCTTAGGCTAAAAGAAATTATTTATCATGCATCTTTGCTAAAAGAATTATTTTAAGAATGAGAAACGAATCACATCATAAAAACTGGAATGAAGTAAAAACAAATGACTCTTGGGCTATTTTTAAAATCATGGGAGAGTTTGTCAATGGATACGAAAAAATGAGTAAAATAGGACCTTGTGTCTCTATTTTTGGTTCTGCTCGTACTCAACCAGATCATAAATATTATCAACTAGCTGAAAATATCGCAAAAAAAATCACTGAACACGGTTATGGTGTAATTACAGGTGGTGGCCCTGGTATTATGGAAGCCGGAAATAAAGGTGCACATCTAGCTGGAGGTACCTCTGTAGGTTTAAACATTACACTCCCTTTCGAACAACATGACAATCCTTATATAGACAGTGACAAAAGCATTGATTTTGATTACTTTTTTGTTCGCAAAGTTATGTTTGTAAAGTACTCTCAAGGATTTGTCGTAATGCCTGGAGGAATGGGAACTCTTGATGAATTTTTTGAAGCTTTTACTCTAATCCAAACTCATAAAATCGCCAAATTCCCAATTATATTAGTGAGTACAGCCTTTTGGTCTGGACTAATAGATTGGATAAAAACAACGGTGCTTGAAGCAAATAATAATATCAGTCCTGGAGATTTAAATCTCATACATATTGTTGACACAGAAGATGAAGTTTTAGATATCCTTAATAGTTTTTACAATAAAGTAGATCATAGTCCTAATTTTTAAGACGATACAAAATCTGCTAATACTATAATTTTCAAAAAATAGATGCGTAAACTATTGGGATTCATATTACTATTGCTTTTTTGTATGCCTATTTTGGCACAACAGAAAATGCATCTTAATGCATCTTTAAATCCAGTTTCCCAAGAGATTACCATTGAGCAAGAGGTACAATTTGTTAACACTAGCAATCAGTCTTTATCTGAAATTTACTTTAATGATTGGGCTAATAGTTTTAGTAGTAAAACCACTCCTCTAGCTACTAGATTTGCTGAAGAATATGATCGTCAATTTCATTTTGAAAAAAATGAAAACAGAGGAAAAACAATTATAAAAAATATTACATCAGCCAACAACAATGAGCTTTCTTGGAAACGTGGAAAAGAAGCAGATATACTTATCGTTAATTTGCAAACCCCACTTGATGCAGGAGAGAAAACAACCATTAAACTTTCTTATACAATAAAAGTTTCACCAGATAGATTTACACGTTACGGGGTTACATCTAATGGAAATTACAATCTTCGTTATTGGTATATTTCTCCTGCTGTATTTCAAGAGGGAACCTGGCAAGCTTATAGCAATAAAGATTTAGGTGATCTTTATTCAGCACCAACAGATGTAACGCTATCTTTTAGTTATCCCGATTTATTTAATTTATTCTCAGAATTAGATCAAATATCTGAAAACACAGTATCGGGAGTAAAAACAACCGAACTCTTTGGTGAAAATCGAGTAAATCTTAACCTTCACCTCAATATAAACAAAAGAGCATTTGACACCTACGTAACAGAAAAAGGAACTGTTATTACAGGTATTCCTGAAACAAAATTACCACCAACAAGCAGGGCATTAATTATAGATAGAATCCTTCATTTTATTGATAAAAAGCTTGGCCCCTACCCTCATAACGAAATACTAATCTCTAACCAAGATTATAAACGAAATCCAGTATATGGTTTTAATCAATTACCTAGTTTTATTAGTCCTTTCCCTAATGGTTTCGAATTTGATTTAGAACATTTTAAATCTATCTCTGGAGCTATGATTGATAATGTTTTACTACTAAATCCTAGAGAAGATTATTGGCTTAAAGACGCTATACATATTTACCTTTTAAAAGAGTATGTAGATACTTATTATCCAAATCAAAAAATTATAGGTAGTCTCAGTAATTTTTGGATTATTAAATGGTCGCATCTTTCAGAACTTGAGTTTAATGATCAATACTCTCTATTGTATCAAAACATGGTTCGTAACAACCTACAACAATCGCTTTCTACTCCTCTAGATTCTTTAGTTAAATATAATGCGAATATAGCACAAGGTTATTATGGCGCAGAAGGACTCTCCTATTTAGCAGATTATATTGGTAAAGAAAAGTTAGATCATATTATTAAGTCTTATTACACTTCGGAAACGTTAAAACCTACTCAACCTAGCTCATTTCAGGAAAAAGTAAAGGCTGCCACAGACTTACCTACAGATTGGTTTTTTGATGATTTTGTAAACAAAAGAAATCCTTTAGATTTTAAAATATCGAGAGTAAAGAAAAGTGAAGATTCATTGACTCTCACCCTAAAAAACAAACATAACAGTAAGATACCAGTCTCTGTGTATGCGTTAAACAAACAAGGTGAAATCATTTCAAAAAAATGGACACAACCATTTGATTCTACTACAAGAATTTCTTTTAAGCGACAAAACATAGATAAGTTCGTACTTAATCAGGAACAAATAATTCCTGAAACAAATAAGAGAAATAACTTCCGAAAAATTGGAGGTTTTTTAAACCGTCCAGTACAATTTAGATTATTCCAAGATGTACAAGACCATCGTTATAATCAACTGTTTGCAATGCCTGTTTTTGAGTATAATTTATATGATGGACTGACCACAGGTTTTAAATTTTATAATAAAACACTTCTCCCTAAACCACTACAATACAAAATAGAGCCACAATATGGCTTTGCCTCAAAATCATTAGTAGGTTCAGGAAACTTTATTTATACAAAATATTACAATGACAACAGCCCTTACGCTATTAAAATGGGGATTTCAGGTAATAGATTTTCCTATAACAAAGACTTATTTTATAAGAGAATCACTCCTTTTATGACTTTCTCTTTCAGAAACGACGACATAAGAGACAATGAAAAACAATTTATAAGCATTAGAAATATTAATGTTTTTAAAGATGAAAACCCTAACGACCTTAACCAAGACCCCAATTATAGTGTATTTAATATTGGCTACACCTACTCTAACCCAAATTTAATAAATCATTTTAGCGGTAAGGTGGATTATGAATTGTCCTCAAACTTTAGCAAAATAGCTGCTACTTTTAGTTACCGAAAACTGTTTTTAAATAACAGGCAACTTAACATTAGAGCTTTTGCAGGTGCTTTCCTTTTTAATGAAACACGTAATAATGGAAACTTTTTTAGTTTTGCCTTAGATAGACCTACAGATTATTTGTTTGACTATAACTACTATGGCCGAAGCGAAGATGATGGGCTTTTTAGTCAGCAATTAATTGTTGCAGAAGGAGGTTTTAAATCTCAACTAGAGCCTGCTTTTGCAGATAGCTGGATCACAACTATAAATGCAAGTACAAATATTTGGAAATGGATCTACGCCTATGGTGATGTAGGTTTAGTAGGAAACAAAAACTTGAACACAAAGGCTGTGTTTGATTCAGGAATTAGACTCAGTTTAGTTGCAGATTATTTTGAGTTATATTTTCCGATGTATTCTAGCCTTGGTTGGGAACCCGGCCTACCAAATTATGATGAAAAAATACGATTTATAGTGACACTTACACCTAACACGCTCTTTAAACTTTTTACGAGAGAGTGGTATTAAATAAGTATATGAATGACCTAATTAACAATTGGAAACTTATTATCCTGCTTTGCTTAACATTAGGATTAGCTCCATTTTTCCCTGAACCTCATATCTGGGGAAAACTTAAATGGATCGCGGGTGGTGCTAAAGGAATGGTATTTAAAGATTGGTTTGATGTATTATTACACGGAACACCTTTTCTATTATTGATTCGTATTGTATTCCTTAAAATAAAGGGTTAAATTAACATATTCACACATATATCGCGCAAATACTAAAGATTTAATAAAACTTTAGCATTGTTTCAAGCCTGCTTTTTACCTATTTTTGTAGTCTCAACAACTACATATGAAAACAGACCCAAAAACAGATACAAATTTATCCTTTGAAGACTTTAAAACAGAAGTTATAAAAGACTACAAACTTGCTGTAACCAGCAGAGAATGCAGCCTTTTAGGACGTCGCGAAGTGTTAACTGGCAAAGCCAAATTTGGTATTTTTGGAGATGGTAAAGAAATTCCACAACTTGCTTGGGCTAAAGCCTTTAAAAACGGAGATTGGCGTAGTGGATATTATCGCGATCAAACATTTATGATGGCTATAGGTGAACTTACCATTCAGCAATTTTTTGCTGGATTATATGGAGACACAAACGAAGGAGCAGATCCAATGAGTGCAGGTCGCCAAATGGGAGGGCACTTTTCTACAAAATCTATAAATGAAGATGGATCTTGGAGAGATTTAGCAAACCAAAAAAACAGTAGTGCAGACATCTCCCCTACAGCAGGCCAAATGCCTAGATTATTAGGTCTTGCACAAGCTTCAAAAATATTTAGACAAGTTGAAGGCCTAGAAAATTTCAGTAGTTTTTCTGATAAAGGAAACGAAGTTGCTTGGGGAACCATAGGAAATGCAAGTACAAGCGAAGGCTTATTTTGGGAATCTATAAATGCTGCTGGTGTATTACAAGTACCAATGGTAATGAGTGTTTGGGATGACGAGTACGGTATATCTGTACACGCAAAACACCAAACTACTAAAGAAAATATTTCTGAAATATTAAAAGGATTTCAACGTGACCAAGACGCTAATGGTTATGAAATTATTAGAGTTACTGGATGGAATTATGCAGAACTTGTAGAAGCCTATCAAAAGGCTGGAAAAATAGCAAGAGAAGAACACGTACCTGTTTTAGTACACGTTAAAGAATTAACTCAACCACAAGGTCACTCTACTTCTGGTTCACACGAGCGTTACAAAAGTAAAGATAGACTTAGTTGGGAACGTGAATTTGACTGTAATGTGCAATTTAAAAAGTGGATTATAGAAAATAATTTTGCTACAGACGAAGAAATTACTGCAATTGATAAAGACATAAAAAAACAAGTTCGTGAAGGTAAAAAAGCAGCTTGGGAAGCTTTTATTTCGCCATTAAAAAGAGAGCAAAAAGAAGCAATTACTCTAATCACTAATCTTGCAGAAAATTCTAGCAACAAAGTATTTATAGAGAAACTTAAAAATGATCTAGCTTCAGATACAGAGCCTAACCGAGGTAAAATAGCCTCTACCGCACGAAAAGCGTTACGCTATGTCGTTGCCGAAAACAGTACAGAGAAGAAACAATTACAAGATTGGATCAATAATTATTTTGAAACTATTCAGCCTAATTATAGCAGTCATTTATATAGTGAAGCAAAAGTAAAAGCAACAGATATCCAAGAAGTAAAACCTACCTATAACGATACTACAGAAGATGTAGATGCTCGTATGGTATTACGTGATAACTTTGATGCAATTTTTAGTAAACACCCAGAGGTTTTAATATTTGGTGAAGATGCAGGTGAGATTGGTGACGTAAACCAAGGACTCGAAGGAATGCAAGAAAAATACGGAGAACTGCGCGTAAGTGATACAGGTATTCGTGAAGCAACTATATTAGGACAAGGAATCGGTATGGCAATGAGAGGACTACGTCCTATTGCCGAAATACAATACTTAGATTACATACTCTATGCTTTACAAATTATGAGTGATGATCTTGTAACGGTTCAATACAGAACTAAAGGGCAACAAAAAGCTCCTTTAATAGTTCGTACTCGTGGTCACAGATTAGAAGGTATTTGGCACAGTGGATCTCAAATGGGAGGTCTAATCAATCTACTGCGTGGTATGTATATTCTTGTTCCTAGAGATATGACTAAAGCCGCTGGTTTTTACAATACTTTATTAGAAACAGATGAGCCAGGACTAATTATAGAATGCCTTAATGGATATCGCTTAAAAGAAAAATCACCTTCAAATCTTGGTGAGTTTAAAACCCCAATTGGTGTTGTAGAAACAATAAAAGTAGGAAGCGACATCACACTTGTTTCTTATGGAAGTACACTACGTATTGTTGAAACTGCAGCAAAAGAACTACTTCAAGTAGGTATTAACGCAGAAGTAATCGACGTACAATCATTATTACCATTAGATTTAAATAAGCAAATGGTAGAAAGTGTTAAAAAAACAAACAGGTTATTAGTGATAGATGAAGATGTTCCAGGAGGTGCTTCTTCTTATATCCTTTCTGAAATTTTAGACAATCAAGACGGTTATAAATATTTAGATAGCAAACCACAAACATTAGCAGCAAAACCTCATAGACCTGCTTATGGTACAGATGGTGATTATTTTAGTAAACCATCTACAGAAGATGTGTTTGAAAAGGTATACGCTATGATGCACGAAGTAAACCCTGAGAAATATCCTTCATTGAGATAATTTTATACAACTAATATTCTTTGTCAGGTATACTATTTTTACAAGCTCAGTCTAATAAGCCCTCCAATTAAAAAGCTTATTTGACTGAGCTTTTTAATTATAAATCTATAACAGAATCATATATAATGGACAAGTTGCTTTCTACTATAAAAACAAACATTTATGATCCTTGTGGTTTTAAAATAACAGGTTTTAGTACTGAAAAAGAAAGTACAGAATATCATGCTTGTCAGTTTAAACTTGATGATTTGCAAATTATAAGTAGGTCTTCTAAAATCACTCCAAAAAAAGTTGGCCAATTTGTGACCTTTTGGAAACGTAATGAAAATGGCCCCATTGCTCCTTTTGATGCTACAGACATAATCGATTTTTTTATTATCAATGTAACCGCAAACGATAAGCTAGGTCAATTTGTTTTTCCTAAATCTATACTGATAAAAAAAGGAATTCTTTCTACGGCTACTAAAGAAGGAAAAAGAGGTTTTAGAGTCTATCCAGCTTGGGATATTGCCACTAGCAAACAAGCCATTCGCACTCAAAAATGGCAATTAGAGTATTTTTATGAGCTAAATGAGCAAATTGTTTTCGATAAAATTAAAACTTTTTATCATACGTGATTTTTACTATAAACCACACTATTTCAATTTATTACAATAAACACAACTCTGTTCTAAAAAAATATTATTTCAGAAAAAGCAACACGAAACTTGCACAGTTATATTATTTCTCTAAATTTGAATATCAATAAAAACAAAATACAAGTAATGTTTACATCTGTAATAAATAATAATTTTAATATTAATAACGCCAAGACGTAACAGAAACTTGTACCTAATATTTAACCGCCAAGTTTTTAAAAACTTGGCGGTTTTTTTTTGCCTAATGGGCAACTATTAGAAAACATAAAAGAAACCAATTTAATACTAAAAGAAATTCGGGAATATCCTGAATTATAAAAACCAAATACTATGTGCGGAATTGTATGTGCTTTTGACCTAAAGCAAGCTAGTAAAGATTTACGACCTCAATTATTAACCATGGCAAAAAGCCTAAGACATCGCGGCCCAGATTGGAGTGGTATTTATGATAATAAGCGTGCCATTTTAGCACACGAGCGTCTTGCTATTGTAGATCCAACTTCGGGAAAACAACCCTTATTTTCTGAAGACAAAAAACTTGTGCTTGCTGCTAATGGAGAGATTTATAACCATAACGAACTTCGTAAACAGTTTGATGGGAAATATAATTTTCAAACAAAAAGTGATTGCGAAGTAATCTTAGCATTATACAAAGAAAAAGGCGCATCATTTTTAGATGAACTTAACGGAATATTTGGTTTTGCATTATACGATGTTGAAAAAAACGAATACCTAATTGCTCGTGATCATATGGGAATCATCCCACTCTATATGGGTTGGGACAAAGATGGAACTTTTTATGTCTCAAGCGAGTTAAAAGCTTTAGAAGGTTATTGTACTAAAATAGAGCTATTTCCTCCTGGACATTATTTGCACAGTAGTGATGGTCAACTTAAACGTTGGTGGACCCGAGATTGGATGGAATACGACAACGTAAAAGACAATGAAACAAGTATTGATGATTTACGCGAAGCACTAGACGCAGCAGTACACAGACAATTAATGAGTGATGTTCCTTATGGTGTATTACTATCTGGTGGTCTAGACTCAAGCATCACATCTGCACTTGCCAAAAAATATGCAGATAAACGTATAGAGAGTGGTGACAAAGAAGGTGCTTGGTATCCAAGACTACATTCTTTTGCTGTAGGTTTAGAAGGTTCACCAGATCTAATTGCTGCAAAAAAAGTTGCTGATCATTTAGACACTGTACATCACGAAATACATTTTACAATTCAAGAAGGTTTAGATGCCATACGTGATGTAATTTATCATGTAGAAACCTACGACATTACGACCATTAGAGCCTCTACTCCTATGTTCTTATTAGCGCGTGCTATTAAAGCAATGGGGATTAAAATGGTCCTTTCAGGAGAAGGTGCAGATGAGATTTTTGGTGGCTATCTCTATTTTCATAAAGCGCCTAATGATAAAGAATTTCACGAAGAAAATGTACGCAAGTTAGACAAACTACACATGTACGATTGCCTACGTGCTAACAAGTCTTTAGCTTCTTGGGGAATAGAAGGTCGTGTCCCTTTTTTAGATAAAGATTTTATGGATGTTGCAATGCGCCTTAACCCAAAAGATAAAATGATTATTGCTGGTAAAAACCCAACTGACAAACAAGCAATGGAAAAATGGGTGCTTAGAGAAGCCTTTGGTGACATGTTACCACACGAAGTTGCCTGGAGACAGAAAGAACAGTTTAGTGACGGAGTAGGCTATTCTTGGATAGACACACTCAAAGAAATAGTAGAAGAAGCCGTGAGCGATGAGCAAATGGAAAATGCAAAATATCGTTTCCCGATACAAACACCAACGAGTAAAGAAGAATTTCATTACCGCACTATTTTTGAAGAACATTTTCCTAGTGACGCTGCAGCTTTAACAGTACCTTCTGTACCTAGTGTTGCCTGTAGTAGTCAAGTGGCATTAGACTGGGATGAGAGTTTTAAAAACATGAATGACCCTAGCGGACGTGCAGTCGCAAATGTCCATGATGACTCTTATTAAAAGGGTAATTTTAATAGCAAATCTCAAATACTAAAACAGTTTAGAATTTGAGATTTGCTATTTTATTTTCTGTGAATGCGCTAACTTTACACATACAAATTTAAACCATGTCATACAGACTATTATCCTCACCCTTACAAGGATTTACAGATGCAACTTTTAGAAATGCACAACAAAAATACTTTGGTGGAATAGACACTTTTTACGCTCCATACATACGCTTTAATAGAAAGATGATCATAAAAGGGTCCTATCAGAGAGATTTGAACCCAGAGGTAAATACAAGTCTCAATTTGATTCCGCAGGTGATGACGGCAGATGCAGATCATTTTATATTTGTGATAAAATACATTCAGTCTTTAGGGTATAAAGAGCTCAACTGGAATCTTGGTTGCCCCTACCCGATGGTTACCAAAAGCGGTATGGGATCCGGGCTTATTTGTAATACCACACAGATTGATCATATTTTAGATAGAGCACACAGCGAGACAGATGTCACTATATCTATGAAAATGCGATTGGGTTATGAGTCTTCTTCGGAAATAGTAGAGTCGTTTAAAATATTAGACAAATACCCTATAAAAAACATAGCCATACACGCTAGACTAGGGAAACAATTATATAAAGGAGGTGTTGATCTTGAAGCATTTCAGAAATGCATTGATGTTGCAAAACACACTTTATATTATAATGGTGATATTACAAGTGTTGCACAGTTTAAAGCAATGCAAGAACGCTTTCCATCCATTGAACATTTTATGATTGGGCGTGGCCTTATTGCAGATCCATTTTTACCAAGTATGATTAAAGCAGACACAAATCAATATCCTGAAAACCGTTGGGAAATTTTTAGAGAATTTCACGATACCATTTACCAGCAATATGATTCGATGCTTTCTGGTCCAACTCCTATAAAAATGAAAATGCTAGGTTTCTGGGAGTTCTTCTCGCAATCTACACACAATCCGCAAAAAGTGTATAAAGCAATTAAAAAAGCTACAAATCCTTTTAAATATACAAGAGCTGTTAATGAGATTATTGCATTACAGAAAAAACAGTAATACACTTAAAAGAAAAATCCAGAAAAACACTCAAATTAAGGACACACCCCCTAAAAAAAGTAGCTTTAATAAAAATAAACACACTTAAAACTAACTTACCCCCTATTTTTTTAAGTATTTCTTGATTTATTTTGATAATTTACGCACCTTAGCGCTTTAATTCTAAAAACACAAAATAATGATTGTTGGTATTCCAAAAGAGATTAAAAACAACGAAAGCAGAGTTGGGATGACTCCTGCTGGAGTTTTTGAACTAATTAAAAACAACCACACTGTTTATGTACAAGCAAGTGCCGGAGAAGGGAGCGGATTTTCTAACAATGATTATCAAAAAGCAGGAGCAACTGTTCTTGATACTATTGCAGAAGTATATGCAATAAGTGAGATGATCGTGAAAGTAAAAGAACCTATCGAAGAAGAATATGGTTTAATAAAAGAAGGGCAGATTCTTTTTACTTATTTTCACTTTGCTTCTAGCGAGCCATTAACCAAAGCCATGATAAAAGCAAAGGCTATTTGTATTGCTTATGAAACCGTTGAAGACGAAGAAGGCACGCTACCTTTATTAACCCCAATGTCTGAGGTAGCTGGTAGACTTGCGGTACAACAAGGTGCTAAATACCTAGAAAAACCCGTAAAAGGTCGTGGTGTATTATTGGGTGGTGTACCTGGAGTTGCACCTGGAAAAGTTCTTGTTTTAGGTGCAGGTGTTGTAGGCATTCAAGCTGCAAAAATGGCTGCTGGCTTAGGTGCACATGTCACTATTATGGATATCAATATGAAACGCCTACGTTATGTAAATGATGTGATGCCACCTCATGTAGTCACAGAGTTTTCTAATGAGTTTAATATAAGAAAACATATTAAAAACCACGATCTAATTATTGGTGGTGTATTACTTAAAGGAGCAAAAGCACCTAATTTAATCACACGCGATATGCTAAAAGAAATGCGTCCAGGAACTGTTATTGTAGACGTAGCCGTTGATCAAGGTGGTTGTGTAGAAACCACGAGACCTACAACACACGAAGACCCTATTTATATTATTGATGATGTTGTACATTATACTGTAGCAAATATGCCTGGAGCAGTACCTTACACTTCTACCATTGCATTAACAAACGTTACTTTACCATACTGTCTAAAACTTGCAAATCTAGGTTGGGAAGATGCCTGTAATAAAGATGCTTGCCTTAAAAAAGGACTTAACATAATTGCTGGAAAAGTTGTCTATAAAGAAATCATTGAAGCCTTTGGTTGGGAAAAAGCCTTCGCTTAATAAAATTATATCTTTTAAAAATAACCTCGTTGCCCTTTTAAATCATAAAGGAGTAACGAGGTTATTTATTTTGTACGGAAAACCGTAACACAGATTAGGAATCAAATATTAGCTTTGAACTTGAAGTTAAAAAAGTAATCAATTTAAATTAACACATCACCTTATGTGTTGTTCTGGTAGAAATATCAAATAAAAAACATCTTAAAAAGTGATTACATTTAAAGTTCAATTTAAAAAATAGCAACACCTTTTCCCTATTTTTGTAACAAGCACAGCACGTAATAAAAAAAACACCTTATGAACGAGATTATATGTCCTAATTGCACGAAAGCCTTTAAAGTAGATGAAGCTGGTTTTGCAGATATAGTAAAACAAGTAAGAGATCACCAGTTTGAAGAAGAACTAAAAACGAGACTTGCCCTTGCTGAGAAAGAAAAACAGAGTGCTGTTGCCCTTGCAGAGGCAAAATTAAAAAATAGTTTACAAGAAATTCTTACAAAAAAAGACAACGAACTCGCTGCATTAAAAGCTAAAAGTGTCCGTGATCTTGCAGATAAATTGGCCGCAAAAGAAACTGAGATTGCAGCAATGAAATCTAGAATTGATAGTGCAGAGCTTCAAAAAAAGATAGAAGTATCTGAGGCGGTGAAAGCGTTAGAAAAAGAGCGTGATAATCTCACTAATGATTTAAGAATTAAAGAAACACAAACCAAACTCTTAGAACAATCTATTAAGGAACAGTTTAATAACAAGCTCATTGTTAAAGAAGAAACCATCAAAATGAAAGATGATGAGATTGCTCGCTTAAAAGATTTTAAGCAAAAGCTTTCTACAAAAATGGTGGGAGAAACACTAGAGCAACATTGTGAAACAGAATTTAATAAACTACGTGCTACCGCTTTTCAAAATGCCTATTTTGAAAAAGATAATGATGCTAGAGGTGGTACAAAAGGTGATTTTATTTATAGAGAAAATGACGCAGAAGGCAATGAAATAATCTCTATCATGTTTGAAATGAAAAATGAAAATGACCAAACGGCTACAAAAAAAAGGAATGAAGATTTTTTCACCAAACTAGATAAAGATCGCATCGCTAAAAAATGTGAGTTTGCAGTTTTAGTATCATTATTAGAATCTGAAAACGATTTTTATAACACCGGTATCGTAGATGTTTCATATAAGTACGATAAGATGTATGTGGTACGCCCTCAATTTTTCATTCCTATTATCACCCTTTTACGTAATGCAGCAATGACCTCACTAAAATATAAGGCAGAGCTAAACTTAATGCGAAATCAAAACATTGACATTACAAATTTTGAAGAAAAGATAGATACTTTTAAAAAGGGATTTGCTAAAAATTATGATCTAGCTAGCCGCCAATTTAAAACTGCTATAGAAGAAATAGATAAATCTATGTCGCACCTTCAAAAAACAAAAGACTCGCTTTTATCTTCTGTTAATAATTTACGACTAGCAAACAATAAAGCAGATGATCTTACCATCAAAAAACTTACTAGAGGTAACCCTACTATGAAATCGAAATTTGATGGATTGAATAATGGTTCTGGTTCTTAGGCAAAATCCCCTACTAAAAATCATCACATAAGCTATTATTTCCCTTTTAGAGCTACTTCTATCTGCTCTAAAAGGGAAAACCTATAGTCATATCTCAATCTACTATTAATCGTATAGCTATATACCAACCCCTTTAGGGCTAAGCCATTCATCATATAACGGAATAAGATTTTTAAAATACTTAACAAGTGTGATAAAAGTCATATTTCGGCACAAACACCTATCGTACATTTGCGATAATGAATAATAGATTTGCCACTAATAAAAAGGTAGCACACAATAAACACAGAAACACTTGAAAAGAAGTTTAGAACCTATTACATATAAAGAAAACACCGAAGAACTTGCCAAGTTTGCAAAAGCCTTGGGGCATCCCACGCGTATTGCCATTTTAAAACATTTAGAAAGTCAATCATGTTGTTTTACAGGTGATCTTGTAGAGGTTTTTCCATTGGCACAATCTACGGTGTCACAACATCTTAAGGAGCTTAAAAATGCTGGACTCATTCAAGGAGAATTAAAACCACCAAAAATAAAATATTGTATCAATCAAGAAAACTGGATACGTGCTAAACTATTATTTGAAGAATTATTCAATTAAAATTTCGTCTATTGGCGATTAACTTAATCAAATATTATGAGTAAAATAATCAAAATTTTAGGGACAGGTTGTCCAAAATGCAAATCTATGACAAAGGTTGTAAACACTGTAATTTCAGAAAACAACATAGATGCGACTGTAGAGAAAATAGAAGACATCATGGAAATCATGAAATATAACGTCATGACAACACCTGCACTTGTTATTGATGATGTGATAACAATTAAAGGGCGAGTACCTACAAATAGTGAAGTTTTAGATCTTTTAAAATAATGAATTATGGAGTATCAGATAGACGCATCTTCTATTTCAAATGAAGATGCTATAATACACATTAAGCAATCAAATATAGATTTTGGAACAACCAAAGCGACTTCAGACACCTTACCAAATCCTGCAGAGCTACTATTGGGGTCATTTTCTGCTTGTATGTTAAAAAATGTAGAGCGGTTTTCTAAAATGATGAAATTTAATTTTACAAAAGCAACTGTAGAAGTAAAAGCGACGCGACTTGAAAAGCCACCAAGGATGGAAAACATTCTTTATAACTTACACATTTATAGCGATGATAAAACTTTAAATACAGTATTACTTAAAAAAAACATTGAAAAGCACGGAACTATTTACAACACACTAAACCTTGCTTGCAATATAAATGGGACTATAAATATTAAGACAGATGTTTGATTGGCTACAACATTTTGCAGATTGGCTTATTTATATTGTTTTTGATATTGAGGCAACATCCCATTTAGGAAAGTCCTTAAACTTCTTTGTGTATGATACATTAAAGATTTTAATCTTACTGTTTGTAATTGTCTTCTTGATGGGAATTGTAAACACCTACTTCCCTATCGAAAAACTTAAAAACTACCTTAATAGAAAAAAAATGTATGGATTAGAATACTTGTTTTCTTCTATTTTTGGAGCTATTACTCCTTTCTGTTCTTGCTCTTCTGTACCCTTATTTATAGGCTTTGTGCAAGGTGGAATTCCGCTAGGAGTTACCTTTTCTTTTTTGATAACATCTCCATTAGTTAATGAAGTAGCAATTGCAATGTTTATCGGTATGTTTGGATTAAAAGCCACTTTAATTTATGCTGCTTCAGGTATTTTATTAGGCACACTAGGAGGTTGGATATTAGGCAGATTAAATCTTGAACCTCTCTTATCTGACTGGGTAAAAAAGATTCTTGAAAATAAGATGAGGCAAGAAGGATATATAGAAGAAAAACGCACTTTTAAACAACGAATACCAGAGATTACTCGAGGTGCCTGGGATATTGTAAAAGGGGTTCTTTTGTATGTAATTATAGGTATTGCCATCGGTGCAGCTATGCATGGTTATGTTCCTGAAAACTTTTTTAACAACTATCTTGGAGGTGGACAATGGTGGACAGTGCCACTAGCAGTTTTAATCGCTGTGCCAATGTATGCAAATGCTGCAGGTATTGTTCCTGTAATTCAAGTATTTGTCGCAAAAGGAGTTCCGTTAGGGACCGCCATAGCTTTTATGATGGCTACAGTAGGGCTCTCTATTCCAGAGGCTACATTACTTAAAAAAGTTATGTCTTTAAAACTCATCGCTATATTTTTTGTTGTGGTGACAATCTGTATCATTATATCTGGGTACCTTTTCAATATATTGTTATAAAGTATACCCGCATACTTTTATTTATTGCTGAAAGAGATACACTAAAAAATAAATCAAGTAGAAAACCAATTTGTTTTAAAATTTGACAAAAACCTTGAAATTACATAGAATTTCTCGTCCAAAAGTTGTCAGCTTGAATAATTTGGTGGAATTTTGTATTTACTTAGAAAGCATTTTAAAATAAAATTACGAAATAAAAAAACAGCAATTTTTAATGAGAATACATAAAAGTATTAGGTTTTTAATGGTTGTTTTAGTTTTGTTTGTTCAACTAGTATTCTTATCCTTAATTATAAAAGAGCATTATCAAACAAACAAAATAGTGCTTATTTCTATACTTTTCCTTATTTTAATATTTGTGATTAGTCTTAAGCATCTAGACCTACATCACGAAGCATATGCTTATGAAAAACTCTCTGTAGTCATATGGGTTCCTGTTGGTGCTGTTGTTTGCTATTTATTAAATGTACATTATGGTTTAGGCAGTGTGATTGCCGCTGGAATTGTAGGAACTATTGCTTCATTTTTCCCTTTAATAAACAAAAAATCTGATTACTTAAAACAAATCCCCACAAGTATCTATTGCGGTGCTTTTGTAGGAATGTCTAGTACAGAAATATCTACTTCTGTTAGTTTTGCTCTAATCGCTGGAATAATCGCAGGGATTTTTTTATTACTCTCTAAAAACCTATTTATTGGTGTAGGCGGAAAACTTGGAACCATGGCATTTTTAGGTGTTATTATTGTCTATCTATTAAGCATCAGTCTAGCATGAACGAATTAATCATCATTATCATAACTGGAATTCTGGGTGCTACGCTCACTTATTTTATAAGTCATAATGTAAAACAAGGCCCCGTAAGATCTTCTGCATTATTATCATTACTTGTTGGCTTGTTTTTTTATTTGTTTCCTGAAGTACTCAACCCCTATTTAACAAAAAACATCCCCATAGTCTTTATAGGTGCTTCATTTATCGGTATGGTTTCTTCAACAACCCATCGAAATTACCTGAGTTTAGTTTTTGCTGGAACTTTATTTAGCTTAATATATGCTCATAAAAATCATATTTTTGAAGGTTTTGGTGGAGCTTTAGGAGCCTTAGCTTTTATCACATTATTAGCTAGTATGGGAGGGTTAGAGATTATTTCAAAAGGAAATAAAAAGATTAAAGCCTATTTAAAATCCCGAAAATAATTTTAATAATTCTGTTCTTCTAATTTAACTAAAAAAGCCCAAGTAATTTCTTACAAGGACTTTTCAGTACATATTCAATTTTCGGTACAATAACTACTGTATTGTAGCCTCACTTATTCTAAAAGGATACGCATCTCTAACTTGTTTCATCTCTGACTCTGAGAGTTCATCAGGTGTTTTATTAAAAGTATTTTTTGCATAACGAATGCGTAAAACCTCATAACTTTTTGTTATTTCATCTTGAATAGTGATAAAGTGCTTATACGGTGCCGTTGCTTTTACATCTATCGATATTGCTGCTACATTAGGGTTATCAGATGCTTTTAAATCTTGTTCACCCAAACAGTAAGAACAACTTTTATCTCCATTATTATCTATAAAACTAACAATAAGGTCTTGTAAATTTTCAAGTGCTAAGAGTTCTTTATTTACAAAAAGCTCACCAGTTTCATTTACTGCAATTTGAAGAATATTACGTTCATTCATCTCTATATTACATGGCATATCTGGCGGACAGGGTTTGGGTAATATTCTTGCAATACCACTATCTTTTGGAATTGTAGTACTCACTAAAAAGAAAATTAATAATAAGAATGCAATGTCTGCCATACTACCCGCATTCACCTCTGGGCTTGATCTAAAGTTTTTCATAAGATAAAAGTTTGAATTATTAATATTGTGATAATATTAACAATTGTCATACCATGTTTCTAATGAGGAAAACTTGAAAAAACAATTGTATCTTTATTGCCGAGCTTTAAGCTAAGATAATCCAGTATGAATCCTGAACCATTTTCTGAAAAGACGTATTCTGAAAAAGCGATACAAACGTTTTATACGGTTGCAGAACGCAATCATATACAACTAAGTGGTATTGCTGATAGAAAGGCCAATATTGTCTTAGTAGTATGCTCTATGGTTATTTCTACAGTTATAACAGGGAGTGTTAAGATTTTTAAATCTGATATGGATAATTTTATGCTGATTCCTACAGCAATATTTGTAGTTTTTATGGTTTTAACCATGATTCTCTCTATCATGACTACTATGCCTAAACTAAGTAGTGGTTTATTTGATAAAGATGATGTAAAAAAACATAAAGTGAATTTAGCTTTCTTCGGAAATTTTTATAAAATGGAATTGGAAGATTATGAATGGGCAGTTAAATACATGCAAAATGACACTACTGAGATTTATAAAATGTTAACCACAGATTTATATTTTTTAGGAAGTGTTCTTGACAAAAAATTTAGACTTCTTAATTTTACTTACACCATGTTATCGATCGGTGTAGTAATCTCTGTACTTAGTTTTATAGTGGCTTTTTACTTTGAATTTAATACAACAGTATAATGGGAAAAAAAGGAAAAGAAAAAAACACCAAAAATAAAGCTAAGCACTCAAGGCTTATGGCGCAAAAGAAAAATAGAGTTAAAAGTGAAAAAGAATTACGAAAGGAACGTCTTAAAGAAATTATCAAAAAACGTGATTCGCTTTAGCTCAAAATAAGGTTAATTAAATCTTTCCCTAACAAAGTACCTACCCACATAAATACACAAGAAAAAAAGATTCCTACTGCATTAGCCCAAAATGCTTTCTGCCTATCAAGACCTAAAATATAAGTAGCCATAGTACCTACATACACTCCAGTACCGGGAAAAGGAAGACCTACAAAAAAGATTAGGCCAAAGTAACCGTATTTTTTAATTTTTTCTTTAGAACCATATTTTGCTCTTAATGCTAATTTAATCGCAATTTTTTTATAAAATTTCCAACGCATTAAATACACATTCACTTTTTCTAAAAAGAACATCATTAAAGGAAAAACAAGAATATTAGCTATAAAACACAACACAAATACATAATACTTGTTAAGGTCATGCGCGAGTCCATAAGGGATACCTACTTTAGCTTCACCTAAGGGAGAAATACTCCATAAAAATGTTATAATACTATCTTTAACCATTGCAAAATTTGAGGTGCAAAGATAATGCAGTTTTAGGAGCTGTGGTATTAAAATATTAGTATAAAAAGTGAATGAAACGTTAAATCAACAGAGGGTTTAAAATCACTAATCTATTTTGGGGGAAGCATACTTTAAAGCAATAGCATCAACACAGTTAATACCATCTATTGCTGCAGAAATTATCCCTCCAGCATATCCTGCTCCTTCTCCACAGGGATACAAACCTTTAACTTCTATATGTTCTAATGTAGAAGTATTACGTGGTACTGCAATGGGCGAGGATGTTCTACTCTCTGGCGCGTGTAAAACAGCTTCATTAGTATAATATCCTTTCATTTTTTTACCAAAAGCAACAAAAGCCTTTTTTAAACGCTTAGCTATTAAGTCTGGTAATACTTCATTTAAATCTACAGCAGTTATACCCGGTTGGTATGATGTTTTAGGGAAACTTTCAGACACTTTTCCGTTAATAAAATCTTGCATACGTTGTGCAGGTACTTTTTGTGTTTTACCCGCAGCTTCCCAACAATCACGCTCTACTTTTTTCTGAAAATCTAAGCATATAAAAGGATCATCTTTAGTATAATTAGGTAAATCTTCTGGAGCAACACTCACTACAATCCCTGAGTTTGCATAAGGATTATTTCGTTTACTTGGGCTCCATCCATTAGTAACTACTTCTTCTTGTTCAGTGGCACAAGGAGCAATAATACCTCCAGGACACATACAAAAAGAATACACGCCTAAGCCATCAACTTGCTCTACCAATGCATAAGACGCTGGTGGCAAATAAGGATTATCACTATCTCCGTGATATTGTATATAATCAATAACCTCTTGTTGATGCTCAACACGTACACCTAACGCAAAAGGCTTTGCTTCAATCTTAATGTTTCGTTTATGTAATAAGTAAAATATATCGCGTGCACTGTGACCCGTCGCAAGTATAATGTCTTTAAAATTATAATTTTGAGTTTTATTAATAGTAATACCTGTAATATTTCCGTCTGAAACTTTAATATCGGTGAGCTTGCTATCAAAATGAACCTCTCCTCCTGCCTCGATTATAGCTTCTCGCATTGCCGAAATAATCTTAGGCAATTTATTGGTTCCAATATGCGGATGGGCATCTACAAGAATATCTGGATCTGCGCCAAAATGAACAAACCATTCTAACGATTTTAAAACATTCCCTCTTTTTTTACTTCGTGTATAAAGTTTTCCATCACTATAGGTTCCTGCTCCACCCTCTCCAAAACAATAATTAGACTCAGGATTTACTATATGTTCTTTATTGATCGCCGCTAGATCTCTTCGACGTGCTTTTACATCTTTACCTCGCTCAAACACAATAGGTTTTAACCCAGCTTCTACAGCCCTTAAAGCGGCAAACAATCCTGCTGGACCTGCACCAATAATAACCACTTCTTGTTTATCATTAACAGCTGTAGCTACAAAATGATTTAATTGTTTCTTATCCTCTTCTGTGTGATAAAACTCTATTTGAAGATTGAGTTTTACAGGTTTTCTACGTGCATCTATAGAGCGTTTTCTAATTCGCCAATCTACAAAATCACTACTGCGAAGTTTTGCTTTTTGTAGCGCTAACTCTAAAATATAATCTAGATCTTCTTGCTTATGGGGTGCTATCGTTATTTGGATGAGGGTACTCATAATTACAAATTAAAATTATACTGATATCCTAGACCAACACCTATAGCATTTTCAGATACATTACTAATATCTAAACCACCTTGCCCTGTAAAAACTCCTATTTTTGAGTTAAATGAAAGATTTCCATACAAATAAATAGCCTTTTCTGTAATATCATAGGCTGAACCATATGTACCAAGATTTTTGACCCAAGTAGATTTAAGACTATAATCAAATTGCTTATAACTACCTGCAGCGCCAAAATGAAAAGCATAAGAGCGATTATTTAAGGTCTTTAAATTTGCATCATCTCTTAGTATAAAAGGAAGTCCTATAATATTACCTTGATAAGACCAACCGGATTGATAAATACTATTACTAAAATAATTATCTCCTCCACTTTGTTGGTTTTCACCTCCAGAAGTAGCTCTAGGTCTTCCACTTTGAGAAACGGTCTGCACATATTCAAACAATACTGTTTTTAACAATGGATTCTCTTTAAATTGTAAAGCGACTCCCCAAACGCCATCAGGAAAGTTGTTTAATTCGCGTCCAGAACGATCTTCAAAAAGTGATTGATGGTATAAGTCAATTTCCTTATTAGATAAATTAATATTATAGTTTATTTGATAAGAACCTAAATGATTTCCTATAGTATTTATTTGATCGTTTCTTTGATTCCCTCCATTTTGTCCAAAAACAACTCTAATATAATCTGAAAAACTTCCTGCTTGTTTTCCAAATTCTGGAGAAACCCCAGCCCATTGTGCATAATGAGAAAGCCTCGTTGTTAATTGTTGGTTTTTAGATATTTTAAAAATAAAACCTAGAGATTTATAATGTATTCTTGCTTTATCTACAAAACGATCATCATTAAGTTCATAATGTCCTAATGACGCATTTACCTGTAACCAAGATGCTAATGAAATGGGAGTTGCTGTTTTTAATAAAACCCCAGGGATTGACCTTGCATTTCCTGTCCATAATATATCGCCATTCACTGTAGATAGGCCTTGATATGGTACGTCTCTATGTTTTACTCCTGCCGAAACATTAAACCATTTTAAGGTATAATCTACATATAATTGCTCTATTTGTAATTGCTTATCAGCGCCGTCTAAAACATTTAATCCTCCTCCTACAGATATACTCCGTCTTGACCTAAGTCCAGATTTGCTAACCTGTACGAAAATTATAACTTGAGGCATCAGAAACCGTATTGAATATGTTAGTATACATCCAGAAAGGTACTTCCTGATCTCTAGAGAAAAAACCATTAGCATCTATATACCCCTCTAATACATCTAAATTTGTATTTGATGAAGCTATAGTATTAGAATCTTGAGCAAGTCCATTTAAAGAAAATAACAAACAGCAAATAAGAATAATATTATAATATGTTGTTTTCATAAGAAATGATTAATCATTATTTGAAAAATGCAACCACTTGCTTTTATCAAAATCTAAAACTGAACTCTATTAATTCTTTTTATATACTGTAGTAAAAGAATTTACTTATTAAGCAAACACTCTTTTAATCTAATAAAAGAGTGTTTACATTATTTTTGAAACATACGCTTCCATAAAGAGGGTTTATCTTCAGAATAAGCATAACCGTACTTGTTTCCATATCCAAAGTTGTTCATAGAAACATTGTTTAATACCATATTAACATTTGTTAAACGTTTGCTAGACACAACATCTTGTGTAAATTCTAGTAATCGTTTATCAGTATATCCAGCTCTAGTTACATATAACATAACATCTGCATACTTGTTAATCAAAATAGTATCTGTAACAAGCATAGATGGTGCTGTGTCAACTATAATATAGTCATATTCTTCTTCTAGCTGCTCAAAAACCTCTCCTGTTCTGTCTTGTATTAACAACTCTGCAGGGTTTGGTGGTATCGCACCAGATAATAATATATCTAAACCTAAGTAATCAGATTTAAGAACCAAATCTTTTGCTTTTAAAGTATCATACACAATAAATTCTGTCAAACCTTGTAAGGATTTTGATTCTTTTGGCAAATAACGTTGTAGTTGTGGATTTCTAATATCTGCACCAATAAGCACTACCTTTTTATTCATTGAAGATAAAGATAATGCCAGGTTAAAAGCAATCATCGTCTTACCTTCTCCCTTTATTGTAGACGTTATAAAAACTCTTTTTGCCTTACCTTCACTATCTGAAGTTTTGTTCACAAAAAGATATTGCAAATTCGTACGAAGAATTCTGAAAGATTCTGCCAAAACACTTCGGTCATTTAACTTAATTATATCTTCTTCACCTCGCTTTAACTTAGGTACTTCTCCAATAAGGTTTATGTTAGGCAGAAGACTTTCAACATCTGATCTATTTAAAATTTTATTATTTAATAACTGTTTTGTGTATAATAATACAAAAGGGATTAACAGTCCTGCAAAAATGGCTCCTGAATAAATAACCATATTTTGAGGGTATATTGGACCACCAGAACTGTAGGCTGGGTCAACAACTTTTGCTTTAGGTGATGTTACAGCTAAGGATATCGAAGCCTGCTCACGCTGTTGTAATAAAAACAAATATAACTGTTCCTTAATTACTTGTTGTCTTTCTATACTCCTGTAAACCTTCTCATTAGAAGGCACCTTAGACAATTGAGAATTAACAATTGACCCTTGATCCTTAAGATCTCTTAAAGACATTTTTAAAGACGCTGTTGAATTTTTTAAACTGCTTAAAATATTCTGACGGATTTCATTAATTTGATCTGTGATGTTTACAACTACTGGATTTTTTGAAGTAGAAGATAGTAAAAGCTTATTACGTTGTAATACTAACTCATTATAATTCTCAATAGCTGAACTTACATTTTCTCCTTCTATACCTAAATTGTTTGGTAGTAAGTCATTGCTAGAAGAATTTTCCATAAAGTCAATGACAGAGTTAGCTAATTCAATTTGAGTATTCACTCCAAATTGTCTTTTTTGAAACTCATCTGCATTGGCTAAAGTTATTTGAGCTTGTGTTTCAATATCAACTAATCTATTAGCTGTTTTAAAACCAGCTTTACCTGTTTCAACAGAGTCTAATTCTCTTGTAATGATTTCGAGTCTACTATCAATAAATTCAGATGTTTTTTTAGAAACTTCTCCAGAATCTTCTATGGCATCTTTATTAAATTGAATCACCATTTCATTAATAAAGTCTTCTGATTTTGCTGGAGTAGGTCCTTGAAAACTTAACGAAACTAAATCACTGGTTGTTTCTTCATGTTCAACAATAAAACGAGCTTGGTATTGAGAGACCACACGATTTATATCCATATAGGTTACAGAGACCTCTTTATTAAAAAAGTTTTTAAACTTAGAAGGGGTATCCATATTTGGCAATACAGTGATCGAACCAAAAGGAAGGTCTATTTTTTTTCCAAAAAAATACGTGCCACTAATACTTTGATTGGCATTATGAACTTTAAACTGCGTATCATTAATTATTTGAAAAAATAATGTAGGAACCCTCTTTTTAGATAGATTAACACTGTCATTTATTCCTAAGTATTGTACTTGAAAAGGTTTATATTCATAAAGCTCAGGGCTTTTCAAAGTACCAACCATATTATAAACAATATGAAGATCTAACTCTTCTACTGTCTTTCTAATAATACGTTTTGAGGTAAATACGGCTATTTCATTAAGAATTTTATTATTCTTAAACTTTGATAAAAGGCCTCCTAAACCTCCAAGAGATTGCAAGTCTATGGCACCACCTCCTTGAACACTCTTTTCTTCTTTAATAATGATAGAAGCTTGTGTTCTATACAAATAAGTTGTGTAACGTAAGTAAGTATAAGCTATACCACCTGCTAACATTGCTCCTAAAACAAATAGATACCAATAGCGGGTGTATTGAAGTATCATATCTCTAATAGAAACTTCTCTAGTATTTTCAGTTTGTAAATCTTCCATATTATCGAGTCAATAAAATAACAGTACTTAAAACAATGGTTACAAAAGATAACATAGCAGGAACATCAGGAATAAGACCAGACTTCTTCACCCCTTTTAAAGAAGGTTCAATATATACTACATCGTTTTGTTTTAAAAAATAGTAGGGACTGTTTATAAAATCTGTGGTTAAAATATCAACTTTTGCAACTGTTTGCACTCCAGATTCTTCTCTAATAATTGTAACATCATCTCTACGTGCATCTTCAGTTAAGTCTCCTGCTAAAGCTATAGCTTCAAGTAATGTTACGCGTTCGTCTACAATTCTATGTACACCAGGCACCATTACTTCTCCCAATACCGTAACTTTAAAGTTCATGATACGAACATCTATTACTACGTCTTTAATAAACTCAGATAATTGATCTTTTAAGTATATTTCTACCTCTCGTCTAGTTTTTCCTTTAACATCAATAGCGCCTAATGTTGGAAACTGTATTTGCCCTTCTGCATTAACTAAATACCCTTGTAATAATATATTTTGACCCGATTGTTGATTTCCAGTATCTCTTTGAAAAGGAACTACAGCTGCTTCATCTAAAGCAGAAACTGAAATATGTAATACATCATTACTTTCAATAATAGGCTCAAAATTAAGTGATCTTATAGTTTGATTTAAATCTTCGGAGTCCTGAAAATATACAATTTGTTTTCTAGTTGCACAGGACGTAAATAACCATAAACTAATTAAGACGAATAGGTATTTATTCATTATAAATTTTTTTTTGATGCAAATATAAGTTTATTATATAAATAAAACTTGTTTACTTTTTTTTGTAAACTTTCATAGGTTTATTAACCACCTATTTTGCGGCTTAAATATAGAGGTGTACTGTGAGTTAGGAATGTATTAAGATAAAAAAAATGAGGATTTTAAAAGTGCTAAATATAATCGTCGAAGCTATCGTAATATAGATCCTAGCTGAAAAACTATTTCTTTAACAAATTAAATGCTACTTATCTAATTTGCTAAAAATAGAATTTTCACTTTTATATTCTGGAACAATTTCTTTTAATAACCGAACCACCTCTTGATCTTTATGTTTTGTAGCAACTTTAATCAATTGTTTGATCTTTTTACTTAACTCGTCAAAAGCTAAAGTAGGTACAGTAGTAATCATTATTTTTGCATGATGGGTAGGCAAAGTTGTAGAGGTATCGTTTAACAACTCTTCATACAATTTTTCTCCAGGTCGCAATCCGGTAATTTTTATATCGATGTCTCTATAAGGTTCAAAGCCAGACAAACGTATCATACGTTTTGCCATATCTAATATCTTTATAGGTTTCCCCATATCAAATACAAAAATCTCTCCCCCTTTTCCCATAGTCCCGGCTTGCAATACTAATTGACAAGCTTCAGGAATGGTCATAAAATAACGAATAATATCTTTATGAGTTACTGTTACAGGTCCACCAGCTGCAATTTGTTTTCTAAAATACGGTATAACAGAACCATTTGACCCTAGTACATTTCCGAAGCGAGTTGTTATAAAACGTGTGTGTGTATCCTCTTTTAACTGTAATGATTGCACATACATTTCTGCAACTCTTTTTGAAGCTCCCATTACATTTGTTGGATTTACCGCTTTATCTGTAGAAACCATTACAAATTTGTCAACCTTATTACTCGTTGCTAAAACGGCAAGGTTTACTGTACCCAAAATATTAACAAATATAGCCTCGTGTGGGTTTCGTTCAATTAATGGCACGTGTTTATAAGCAGCAGCATGGTAAATCACTTTAAATTTATGCTTTTCGTACAACTGCTCTAAACGATACATATTGCTAATATTTGCTAATTCTGTGATAAAATGCAAATCAGGATATGTTTCATTTAAATACAATTCAAGTTCATGTAAAGCAGATTCTGCTTGATCTAAGATAATTAGTAATTTAGGTTTAAACTCAGCAACTTGTTTTACAATTTCACTACCTATAGACCCTGCCCCTCCAGTAACGAGTATCACGTTTCCGTTTAAGTCTTTTTCTATTAACTTATTTTGAACGCCAATGGTTTCTCGTTCTAATAAATCTTCAATCTGAATAGGTTTAATATGTGCTCTAGCATCTTCTTTACGATCCCATTTTTCAAGTATTGGCACATTAAAAACTTCAATGTTGTTTTTCAAACATTGTTCTACCATTGCGTTTTTTTCTTGAATAGAGAGTGTTTCGCCAATGATTAATACCCCTTGAATATTATAATCCTCTATAATTTCAGTAAAATTATTTTGTATTGGTATTACGGGCCTACCCAATAATTTATAACTTTTTGAGCCTAGTTTTTCTGTTAAAAAACCTACAAGTTTAAAAGGTAAATCTGATTCTGTTGTCAAAGCTCTCGCCAAAGAAATATTTTGATCATCAGCGCCTATTATCGCTACACGCTTTTTTAATACTCCTTTTGCTTTACTTTTAATGATTTGATAAGATTCTTTGATAACCACTCTAAATAAAAGCAGAAATACAAAAGACAATAATGTATATAAAAATAATAAGGTGACCGAAAAAATTAATTTACCGATAAACCATTTATAAGCAAAATTAAAGACTAGAACAGTAATAAATGTAGCACTAGAGGCAAATGCCAACTTTAAAATATCTGTAAAAGTGGAATGTCTAACAATGCCTGCATAAGTTTTAAAAAGGAAAAAGAAAAACAAATGTATTCCAATTAATAAAATTGCTTGTAGTGGTACTGCTATCTCTTCTGTAAAAAACACAGGAGTATTATAAAGTAAAAGGTATATCAAAGCCAAGGACATTGCACATAATAGCGTATCTATTAATACAACAATCCAACGCGGTAAATAACGTTGATTTAAAAGGTTGAGTTTGTTATCACCTTTGTAAAATCTTGTTAAAATGGAGTCTTTTATTTTCAATTGCTTTTATTATGTCGGTAAATATACTATTTATAACGATAAATTATGTATTACTTTACTAATACGAAGTCGATCTAAATCACTTAAATTACTTCCCGATGGCAAACACAGTCCGGTTTTAAATAGTTGCTCACTAACCGTATCTCCATAGTATGGAGCTTTTTCAAAAATAGGTTGTAAATGCATAGGTTTCCATAAAGGTCTAGATTCTATATTTGCCTCCTCTAACAATAAACGTAGTGTTTCAGCAGAAAAACCAGCACTCTTTTCATCTATAAGAATACATGATAACCAATGGTTAGAGCTATAATCTTCTGTTGGTTCTTTAAAAACACGAACTCCTTTTACCGCTTTAAACAATTCTTTATAAAAAGTATTCATTCCTACACGAAGCTCAATATGATCGTCTAAAACTATCATTTGCCCTCTTCCTATTCCTGCACTAATATTACTTAAACGATAATTATAACCTATATGACTATGCTGATAATGCGGCGCGTTATCTCTAGCTTGTGTTGCTAAAAAAATGGCTTTATCTCTTATCGCTTTATCTTTTGCTACTAATGCTCCTCCTCCAGATGTTGTGATGATCTTATTTCCGTTAAATGATAATATAGAAATAGCACCAAAAGTACCACACTTAACACCTTTATAAGAACTCCCTAGAGCCTCTGCACTATCCTCTATAATTGGAATATTATATTTTTCTGAAATGGCCGAAATTTTATCCACTTGATATGGCATACCATATAAATGGACTGCTACAATAGCCTTAGGTTTATTTCCTTTTGCTATTCTGTCTTTAATAGCCTCTTCTAAATGAACGGGACACATGTTCCAAGTAGTGGTTTCACTATCTATAAAAACAGGCGTTGCCCCTTGATATACAATTGGGTTTGCCGAAGCAGAAAAAGTCATTGTTTGACATAAAACTTCATCACCTTGCCCTACACCTAACAATATTAACGCTAAATGAATTGCCGATGTACCGCTACTTAAGGCAGCTACATGCACATCTTCTTTTAAGTAAGCCGCTATATCTTGTTCAAAACCATTGACATTAGGTCCTAATGGTGCTACCCAATTGGTGTCAAACGCCTCTGTTACAAAATCACGCTCTTTCCCTCCCATATGAGGTGAAGACAGCCATATTTTATTATTGTTCATGGTTATTGTATTTCATTATTTTAGCCGGACTTCCATATACCACAGCATAATCCGGAACATCTTTTGTAACTACAGCTCCCGCTCCTACGGTTGCCCACTTTCCAATAGTTATATTGGGTAAAATAACAGCCGAAGCAGCTATAAACGCGCCTTCATTAATAACAACACCACCAGTAATGGCAGCATTAATTGCTACATGGCAAAAGTTCCCTACTTTTACATTATGTGCTAAAGTAGCATTGAGGTTTATGATACAAAAATCTCCAATTTCTACACTTGAATCTAAAACAACCCCAGGCAATACAACACTTCCTTTTCCTATAACAGCATTATATTGCACGACGCTTTTATGCACAAATGTAGGATATAAGGCTAGATTTGTTTCTGAAATTTTCTTTCTAATTATATTTTGACCAATTGTTATACAAACTGCCTCCGTTTGAATAACATTGCCTTCGTTTTTTTTAATTGGAACACCAAGAATAGCTGATTCTTTTGGATGATCGTCTAAAATCACTGTTGGATTATATGTTTCAAGAGATTTTATTAAGTCTAACACTGCATAACAATGACCACCAGCACCAAATAAAGTAATATTATCCATAGCTTTAATTTGTTCCTTTAAACTTCGTTGTGGTTGCAACACCTTCGCTAGAAATTCCATCTTTAATAATCACTTTTTTTACAGTTAAAAAAATGATTTTAAGATCTAATTTAAAACTTTGATTCTCCACATACCAAACATCTTTAGTAAACTTATCTTCCCAAGTTATTGCATTACGCCCATTAACCTGAGCCCAACCTGTAATACCAGGTTTTACATGATGGCGTTTTTTTTGAACTTTATTATATAACGCTAAATATTCTGGTAACAATGGTCGTGGTCCTACGATACTCATATCGCCTTTAATTACATTGAGAAGTTGTGGTATTTCGTCCAGTGATGTACCTCGTATAAAATTACCAAAAGCCGTTAAACGATCTGCGTCTGGTAGTAATAATCCATTAGCATCTTTTTGATCTGTCATCGTTTTAAACTTCAAGATAGAAAAAATACGTTCTTCTTTTCCTGGACGTTTTTGCACAAAAAATGGATTACCCTTGTTTACAATAAAAAGCAACACCATCACAACTATAAATATAGGTGATAGCAGAAGAAACGCAACCAAAGCCGCGACAAAATCAAAAAACGGTTTTACAACATTTTTATACACAGCAGCAAATATAACAAAATACCATTTGAGCTAAGCTTAGTGTTAATAAAATCACAAAAAATAACTTGCTGTAATATAGTAGTAAAAGGACTCCTACTATTAGGTGGAATAAAATTATACAAGAAGATAGCAGAAGTAAAAAACTATCTTTAAATGTGTCTAAAAAGGCACTAAACAAACCTACAGAAACTTACGTCATAACAGTTTGAACCCTACCCGCTCCGACTCAATAAAATTTCTTTGAAATGATATTGAGCCACCTCTCCCTGAAATAGGGAGAGGTGCTTTTTTTTTTACAAAAAACTGGAAAAGATTTAATTAGGGACTGGCAAAACTAGTTGCCTTAGAAAAGTAAAACCTTTTAGCTCAGACTTTGATACTCTTTATAAATAGCATTCCACATATGCATACGTTCAAAACGGGAAGTAATGCTTTTTCTAGCTTGGTTGCTCAATTTTTCTTGAAGGCTTACATCTGTTAGCAACTTCTGCATTGCCTCTTGAAGTGCGTTGTCATTTTTCTTTGGAATGATCAAACCATTAACTCCTTCTTCAATAATTTCATTACAGCCATTAATATTACTCACTATAGAAGGTAATCCCATGGCTCCAGCTTGCATAACAACATTAGGAAAACCTTCTCGGTAACTTGGAAAAGCTAAAGCGTTTGAAATGGCAAAAAAAGGTCTTACATCTTTTTGATAGTCTGTTGTAACAATTTTAGGATTTTCAGAAATAAGTTTTAAGGTTTCAGGAAGTAAAGGATCTAATTCTGATTCTAAAGGTCCCACTAATAATAAAGTGCTATTCTTATGCGTGGTTGTAATGGCAGAAAATGCCTTTACCAATTCATTAATTCCTTTATCTGCTACTAACCTACCTACAAAAATGAAAACAAAATCTGTTTCTGGTATTTTCCATGAAGCTCTTGACTGCTCATTTTGAGTTTCAGAAAATAAATTAGGATCAAAATAAGTGGTATCGATACCATTAGAACTTCCTGTTCCAATAATTTTTAATTTACTTGGATGCGTTAGATTTTCAGTTTCAATGAAGGTTTTAAGCCCTTCCGAATTAGGGTATACTTTAGTTGTAAAGTAATAGGTTAACTTTTCCACCGTATTTAAAATAGTCCGTTTTATCCCAGTAGCCTCCATTAACGGCAATCCTGCTACGGTATGTAATCTGTGCGGAACTCTTGCTAACCAGGCAGCCATCATACCTACAATTCCTGCCTTAGGGGTATGTGTATGTACAATTGTGGGTTTTGTTTTTTTCAAAAAAACATAGAGTTTTACTACGGCAAGAAAGTCCTTGATTGGTGTAATTTTACGTGTTAAATTTAGATGAAATGTTTCTACACCATTGTCTTTACCATATTGGCTTAACCGTTCTTCTTCTGCAGCAACAGCAGTCACATCATAATATTGTTGCATAAAGCTCAACTGTCCTTCTAGTAATTTTTCTAGAGACAGTGGAATAGTAGTGATACGGATGAGTTTTGGTTTAGTCATTAACTATTTAAATTTACAAAAGATGTTTTATAAAATACTTTTGTAAAGTAGAATATAACTATCAATCATCTTTTTTATATCATATTGTCTTGAACGTTCTAGGCATTTTTTTACAACAGCGTTATAATAGTTTTCATCTTTAATCAATGCTAGAATATGATTAGATAATTCAACTTCATTTTCTTTTTCAAACATCAAACCTGCCCCATTAACAACTTCAGTTAAACCAGGCACTTCAGAAGAAATAAATGGCTTACCGGAAGCCATTCCTTCTATACTGGCTAATGACAAACCTTCATGATGTGATGATAATATAACAATATCTGCAGTTTTTAAAAGTCTTGGAACATCAATTCTATTTCCTAAAAATTTAACTCTGTCCGATAGATTCAATTTTTCAACTTCAAGTTGTAATTCATTTTTTAAATCTCCATCCCCAACTAATAGTAATTTTACGTTATTGGGCAATAACGTTAAACTTCTAATGAGTGTAAGCTGATCTTTTTGCCATCTAAAACTTGAAACTTGAATTAATATGATATCGTTATCTGAAAAGAAATCAGACTTTGGATAAGGTGCTGCTGAATTAAATAATGAAGTATTTACTCCATTATTAATTAATACATATTTATTTAAATTCGTTCTTAAATGGTTCTTTAAATTTATATCTACCTCAGATGCAATGGTTATAATGTGTGTGTATGATTTATAAATGAATTTATCTATTAATCGATAAAATTTACGTTTCCTTCTGGTATTTGTAGTACTATGCTCAGTATAGACAAGTTTTACTTTAGAGAAAGATATTTTTTTTGCCAATGAAACCCAATATAAAGCTGGAAACAAATGCACATGAACAATATCATATTTTTTAAAATATGGAATAATTTTGAATACAAGAAATGGGTTATACACATTTGATGCCCCTAAACTGTATACATTACAACATTGTTGTTTAATTAATTCATCTAAAAATGGATGCTTTGTGCCGTCTAAAACCAACAAATCTACTACAAACCCCATTTTATTATATATTGGAATTTGCTCTAACAGTAATTTTTCTGCACCTCCTGTAGCTAAGCTATTAATGATTTGAAGTACTTTCATTTTTGATTTTATTATTTATAAACAGATGGAATATAAAACCAGCTGGTAAACAAAAAAATGTTAGAATTTTTCTTGGGTTCTTATGAAAAAATTTGAAATCCCCAATAAAAAAAGTTGATGATATTAAATGTAATGATTTTAATATTAGCTTTTTGTAGTTGGACATATATTTTAACTCAACTTGCCTTGAGTATCTAAATCCTTTCGGGTTTTTTTTATATTGTTTATAAATATTTAAAGAAGACCCATCTTCAAGATATTCTACAACACAAACAGGCTTATTTAAACACAGTAATTCGTAATCTTGATCAATCATTAAATATAACGTACCTAAAGGAACAAATCGCTCTCCTTTAAAAATCGGATAAGGTGGATATTTTTTGACAACTTCGGTTCTTAATATCAGTTTTTTATCCCCTTTGACATGTAGATTATGATAAAGGTTTCCTAATGTGCTTTTTTTAATGTCATCAGGCATTTTTGTACCAATATAATCTCCCTTTTTATCAATATCTAATGCAACTATACCTGCTACTGAATCATTCCCTTTAAGTTTCCAAAAATTTAATATAATTTCTATAGCATCAGCTGGCATATAATCATCAGAGTCAATACATACATTCAACTCCGTATCAATATGAGCATAAGCAGTATTATGAGCGCCATGCATTCCTTGGTTTTCTTGATATATATATCTAATGTCAATATTATCTAAGGCAATCCAACTTTCTACCAATTCTTTAGTATTGTCACTAGATCCATCATCTATTATCAACCAACAAAAATTTTGATTGGTTTGTACTATAAGACTATCATATACTTGGTGTAAACAATATGCTCTATTGTAAGTGGGGGTAAAAACAGTAATACTTTTCATTAGCCAAGAATTATATTCATTAAAAAGGTAAAGGCAAATTTTATGGTTAAAATAATACCAAGTGTTTTATATTGTTTACGTAGCATTGTTTTACGTAAAAGAGGGTATACAATTACGAGACCTATCATAAACCACGATAAATAAGCAAAGCGATTGGAAAAATTAGCTCGTATCACTAAAATCCAAAAAGCGTTAGCAAATACATAAGTGTTAAAAATCCAAAAATATATTTTATCATTATAGTTCTTTTTTACAATATAATACCAACCAGCAAAAATAGCCGTCGCACTATATATTAAAAAATCCCATCTAAACCCTGTACTACTAAAATTATCATTATTTACGTTCCCTTCTGTCAAATAGCTTAGACGCTCGTCAAAACCTAATTTACCGAAAAATGTTTCAAAAGCCCCCCCTGCAATTAATGATAAAGGTATACTAAGTAGCCAAAAAGCAATAAATATTTTTGGTTTATTATAAATAATGGCAGAGATAAAACCAAATGCTGGCAACAACATAGACTTATGTATCAATATGGAAAGAAAAATTAAAGCAACCTGTATTGTTCTTTTATCTTTTGACACCCCTAATAAGAAAATAGAACCTGCTATCCCATTACGGATACCGTTAGTACCATAACTCCAAAAAGAAAATGAAACAATAAAAAATATAAAACCAAAGAACCACAATTCTTTAAACCATTTTTTACAAATTTTGTAAAGCGGTACCACATAAAGTATAGCACATAAGGTAAAGAACATATGTACATTCATTATGTAAGAACACCCTTTCATAAACAAATTAAAAAGTAAATCTTTTGCAGAAAACAAGCCCCCGCCAGAACCGTAATATTTATATTTATTTGCATAAGTACTTGTATCCCCAAAATAATGACCACTCAAAGGCCTAAAACCGATATATAAAATGGAAAATATTAAAAGTACTACACCAAGAGTTTGAAATTTATTACCCTTTGGGGCAATCTTTGCATGACTATCAATAACAACAACAAAGACTATTACTGATAGTATATAAAAATAAATGGGGCTGTATAAAGACCAAGGAATCCAATCGAACATGCTTACTTAATTAAAGATTTAAATAAACGTTCCCATTGCTCCATCACAACTTTTTCTTCAAATTTTTGAACTTGCTTTATAGCCGTTTTACCCAGCATATTTCTTTTATCTTGGTTTAGTATGAGCGATTCAAGTGCTGTAGCAAAAGTATCTATTGAATTATGTGTTGTTAAAACTCCAGTTACCCCGTCTTCTATTATATTACGTGGACCATAAGGACAATCGTAAGAAAGTAACGCCATTTCAGAAGCTTGTGCTTCTAGTAAAACCATAGGAAAACACTCTGTAGCAGAGGTCATTGCATAAACAGAAGCCATATCCATTTCGTTTTTTAATGTAGATGTTGACCCCATTAATCTAATATTTTTAACATTTAAATCTAGAATAAGTCTTTTAAGGTTATTTACTAAATTAACATCACCAGAACCAAATATTTTCACTTCCCATTCTGGAAAACGATCTACAATTTTAGCCCATGCTTTTATTAAATGGTCAAACTGTTTTACTGCCGCAATTCTTCCAGCTGCTATAATGGTCTTTTTTTTATTAATGACACTAAGCTCTTTATCTAATTTAATAAAATTAGGAATGATTTTAACGTTTTCAAAAGGGTAAAACTGTACTTCATCTCTATTTAATACAACTACACAGTCATATCGCTTAAAAATTTGAAATAAAACTGACTTAAACTTTCCTCCTATACTTTTACCCTTACTTTGAGATACACCAGAAGAATGAAATTCTTTAACTTTAGGTATCTGTTTTGCTATAAAAGGTAAAAAATATTGTTCGGGCGTAAAATTAACAGATATAATAATATCTGGTTGCTCGTTAATGATAGTCTTTTTTAATTTTTTGTAATGCGATAGACTTTTTACTATGTTCTTAGGATGAAAGTAGCTTTTTGTTCTATTGTAATCAATTTCTAAATCAATATGCTTTAGTTTGTTACTTAAAGGGTAAACAAAATTTTCATTTTTGTGCTCACTTGTGCAAAGTACAACCTCATGTCCTAAACTATTAATTAAATAATTAATTTTATCACTCAAAATCTTTTCAATCCCTCCGTGAAGATAAAATTGATTTGTTAAGTACATTATTTTCACACAACTAAATTTTAAATAATTTATTATTTCTTTTAAAAAATTATATATTCTTGTATAAATCCATCCACTCGTTTATTATTTTATTACTAGAATATTTTTGACTGTCACGTCGCGCGTTTTTTCCTAATCCACGCCTTAACTTAAGATTTCCTATAAGTTTAAGTAATGCTTTTGCAAAAGCATCTTCGTCACCATCTTTAATAAGTAATCCATTTTGATTATTATTAATAATCTCATTTGGACCACTAGGACAATCAAAAGCAACACAAGGGACACCACAAGACATTGCTTCTATAAGTACCATACCAAATCCTTCTGATCTTGAGGAAAGCGCAAATATAGAAGATTTTAAATAAGCTTCTTCAATTTTAGTAATAGGTGTAAAAAAAGTTACTTGATTTTCTAAACCAAGTTTACTGCATAAATTTATAATGTTTTGATGCTTAATTCTACCATAAATGTGAAGATTCCAATCTGGATATTTTTCAACTACTACTTTCCAACTTCTAAGTAATCTATCAAAACCTTTCGTATAACTATGACCTCCAACAGCCATTACAACTTTTGTTTCTAAAGTACTTTGAGTTTGAACCTCAAAGGAGATTGGATTTGGTATTACTTTAACGTTTTTTAAAGCCCATTCTTCCGCATTTCTTTCTGTTAAAACTACTACCTTGTCAAATGATCTACCGCCTAAATCTGAAAGAAAACTTTTCAATTTATACACAAGTACATCTTTTCTACTTGTACTCTTTAAATAAATTTTTTTTGAAGCATGTCTCTCATAGATAATAGGCAAGCTAATGTTATAGATGAGTTTAAAAAACAATCCCTTAAGCCCATCATCACACACAGTAATGATTGTTGGCTTAAAAGTATCTATTGTATTTTTTATGAATTTTTTTTTGCCAAAAAAATTTAAACTAGTTTCATCTCTTTTAAAAAATGTGATGGCTGAATTAAAAGAAAAAAAATGAGGTTCCTCTTCTTTTTCTAAAGAAAGTATAGCTATATTAATACCATGTTTTCTAGAAAGCAAGTCAGTTCTTACCGATAATACTCGTTCTAAACCTCCACTCCCATTTATACTATTTACAATAAATAAAAGTTTCATTTATTTTTTTTTAGAATATCCAAAATTATCATAATCGGCTTTGTAATAATTAAAAACTATTTCTAGCGATTTTTGAGAAAGATTTAATTTCTTTTTAGATGATAAATTAAGATGAAACAAAAGGTGTGGAGTTAAAATTATTTTTTTAAAACCTCGTAAAAGACTATTTGTCGATTTAGCTTTGTTTTTATGCGGAAGTAATGAAAGTGGTAAATTTAAACGAGATTGTATTTGATGAAAATCTGATTCTAAATTTTCTAATTTCCCAACAAAATCAACTAACAACTTACCTTCTTTATTGTACACAAAATTACTCTGAGGTTGAAGGAAAAATGCTTTATCCGACTCATTTGTTAATTTTGGAAATACACGTAACACGAAAGTTTCAAAATTAATAACCCTACTATAACCTAAATAAATATAGGTAGAAAACAAACGCTTTAATGGGTTTCTTACAACAACAAATTTAAAATAAGCATCAAAGAGTTCTTGAGAAATATAATGCTGATTCAACATTTGTGATGCCGTTAGATGTGATATAACTTTTGGAGAAGCATACATATTTGTTGTTTTACCTAAAAGGAGTGGTAATTTGTCTTCAAAATCTATCCCAAGGTCATCCAGAAAATAGCTTTCAATACTTGTTCCAGCTGCTTTTGGTATGTGAATAAAAATGCATTTATGGTAGTGTGAAATCATATGTGGTTGATCAATATTTTAATTTTAAGTAGTACCCCTGCTCTATAATGTTGTTGCTTTCTAATTATTTAGTAAACTATAAAATCTAGTTAGCGTTTCTTCTTTATCGTAATTATCTTGTTGTGCTAAATTATTTGAGAATGTAGCACCTAACTCTTTATTAATCAATAATTTCTCAATTTTTAAAGCAATACTTTCTGCAGTCATTTCTGCAATTAAACCTGTTTTATTATCGGTGATAATTTCAAATACTGTAGGGAAATTAGTACTCACTATTGGTTTATTTAAATATGACGCTTCAATTACTGTTAAACCTAAACCTTCAAAAATAGAGGTTTGAACATAAATATCACACATTTTCATATAAGGATAAGGATTTTCTTTAGAGCCTAACAAATAAAAAGAATTAGATAAATTTAATTTTTCTATTAAGCTACTTAAATTAATTCTTTCTTGCCCCTCACCTAAAACAAACCAATTTATATCGTATCCCTTATTGATTA
>ABCO01000012.1 GCA_000170815.1 unidentified eubacterium SCB49 | reverse complement strand
GAAGTACTTGTAAGTCATTTTGATTTAACTAAACATGAGATTAAGGGAGAAGAAATACACTTCTATTTTACTGAGTTGAATAACATTCAAGAAGAATTTTCTAAGGTCAAACTTCACTCTAAAGGCTTCTTCCCGGAGGCAACAGTTCAAGATTTCCCCATTCGCGGAAAGAACGTTTACCTGCATATAACCAGACGTCGATGGCTCAATGAAACTACTGGCAAAGTGGCAACAAGAGATTGGGATTTAGTAGCAAAAGGAACTAGAATAACTAGTGAATTTGCTGCTTTTTTAAAAGAGATCTATAAGTAATAACGCTTCAAGTACGACTCTTGTGGCTAACTTCTACGGAGTCAACCCTAGAAGTTTACAAAGGCAGTACAAAGACAATCTAAGCGATTTTAAAGCGTGGGATCAAAAGAAACACGCAACAGACTGGTTATTGTTTGCTAAGAATTTAGGTTCTCATTTATCCCTTGACGAAACTGCCTTTTCAAATGGTGATTTATACACCATAATAACCAATAAAAAAGCTAAAGGAAGAAAAGGAGCTATAGTAGTAATGGTCAAAGGAACTAAAGCCGAAGCTGTAATAAAGATACTTCATAAAATCCCGCTAAAGCAAAGGGAAAAAGTCAAGGAAATAACACTAGATATGGCAGGGAATATGGGGCTCATTGTAAAAAAGTCATTTCCAAACGCTACCTTAGTAATAGACCGATTTCACGTGCAAAAACTAGCCTTGGATGCACTACAAGAAATAAGAATCAAACATAGATGGGAAGCAATCGACGCTGAAAATAACGCCATAGAATACGCCAGAAATAACTCTTTAAAATATACTCCAAAGCTACTATCTAATGGAGACACACTTAAGCAACTATTAGCTAGAAGTAGATATTTATTATATAAATCAAGTAGTAAATGGAGTAAAAATCAATCTAATAGAGCAAAAGTACTATTTGAAAAATATCCAGACCTAGAAAAAGCATACAAGTTGTGCCAAAATCTATCTTGGATATTTAACAATACTAAAGATAAAACATCAGCACTAATAAGACTTGCCAAATGGGATGAAAAAGTAAGACAAGCTGAATTTAAAAGCTTCAATACTATCGCTAGAACTATGTCAATACATTATAAAAACATCTTAAACTACTTTGATAACAGAAGCACAAATGCTTCAGCAGAATCTTTTAATGCTAAAATAAAAGCCTTTAGAGCACAGTTCAGAGGGGTGAGAAACGTAGATTTTTTCTTATTTAGGCTTACTACAATTTTTGCTTAATCCTTAAATCCCACAACTTTTGAACTTGATCCTTTATTATGGAATCAGTGACGAGTAGTCTCCATTGTTACGGGCAATATCTCGCACGATAGAAGACGATATAAAAGCGTATTCAGGACTGCAAATTAAAAAGACACTGTCTACTTCATTTACTTTTTCGTTGGCTTGTGCAATGGTTTGCTCATACGTAAAGTCTGTTGTGTTACGGAGACCTCTTAAAATAAATTGCGCATTATTTTTTTTGCAAAATTCGGCAGTAAGTCCATTGTAATCTGAAACAGTTACGGTAGGGTAAGAGCTAAAAGCTTTCTCTAGCTTGTCCATACGTTCTTCCAGTGACCACATATATTTTTTTGCTGCATTAGTCCCTATCGCGACAATAATTTCATCAAATAAAGGTATTGCTCTTTTAATTATATCCATATGACCTAATGTGATTGGGTCAAAAGAACCTGGGAAAACTGCTATTTTTTTTACAGACATATGTATTGTGTTTCAATAGTAAAGGTACAGAAAATGAAGGAATAATTTAACTTCTGTCACACTGAGCGCAGTCGAAGTGTAGAAAAAGTATGTCCCTATTGTCACACTGAGCGCAGTCGAAGTGTAAATGAATTGCCTTTGTCACATTGAGCGCAGTCGAAGTGCTTTAGCAGCCAAAGTTTAAATTTTTACATTTTGTGTTTTATAAAAGAGGTGTGCATTCTTGTGAGTGTAGTGAAGTCCATTGTCTTCGACTGCGCTCAGACTGACAGCGTGCTTTTTGAGTCTTCGTCTGCACTCAGACTGATTAACGTTAAAAAATCAAACATATCATAATATCACATTGACCTCGGTAGAAGTATAGAAGAAGTATTTCTTGTTGTCCCACTGAGCGCAGACTAAGTGTGGAAAAAAAAATGTCCCTATTGTCACACTGAGCGCAGTCGAAGTGTAGAAAAAAAAATCTTATTGTCCCACTGAGCGCAGTCGAAGTGCTTTAGCAGCCAAAGCTTAAATTTTTACATTTTGTATTTTATAAAAGAGGTGTGCTTTTTTGTGAGTGTGGTGAAGTCCATTGTCTTCGACTGCGCTCAGACTGACAGGGTGCTTGTTTGAGTCTTCGTCTGCGCTCAGACTGACAGGGTACTTTTGAGTCTTCGTCTGCGCTCAGACTGACAAACATTAAAAATTCAGACACATCATAGTATCACACTGATCTCAGTCAAAGTGTAGAAGAAGTATTTCCTGGTCTCACACAGTGCGCAGTCGAAGTGTAGAAAAAGTATTTCCTGTTGTCACACTGAGCGCAGTCGAAATGCTTTAGCAGCCAAAGCTTAAATTTTTACATTTTGTATTTTATAAAAGAGGTGTGCTTTTTTGTGAGTGTGGTGAAGTCCATTGTCTTCGACAGCGCTCAGACTGACAGGGTACTTTTTAGTCTTCGTCTGCGCTCAGACTGACAAACATTAAAAATTCAGACACATCATAGTATCACACTGATCTCAGTCAAAGTGTAGAAGAAGTATTTCCTGGTCTCACACAGTGCGCAGTCGAAGTGTAGAAAAAGTATTTCCTGTTGTCACACTGAGCGCAGTCGAAATGCTTTAGCAGCCAAAGCTTAAACTTTTACATTTTGTGTTTTATAAAAGAGATGTGCTTTTTTGTGAGTGTGGTGAAGTCCATTGTCTTCGACTGCGCTCAGACTGACAGCGTGCTTTTTGAGTCTTCGACTGCGCTCAGACTGACAGGGTGCTTTTGAGTCTTCGACTGCGCTCAGACTGACAGGGTACTTTTTAGTCTTCGACTGCGCTCAGACTGACAGCGTGCTTTTTGAGTCTTCGACTGCGCTCAGACTGACAGGGTGCTTTTGAGTCTTCGACTGCGCTCAGACTGACAGGGTACTTTTTAGTCTTCGTCTGCGCTCAGACTGAAAAGTGTTTTTCGTTTTAGCCTTCTATAATTTCTGAAAGCTCAAACCAACGCATTTCTTTTTCTTCAATTTTATCAATGATTTCTTGAAGTTTGATGGATTGTTTGTTGATCTCATCTGCATCCCAGTTTTCTGTTGCAAATTTAGCTTGTAGCGCTTGACGTTCTCTTTCTAACTTTGGAATATCCTTTTCTAGGCGGTTAAATTCTTTTTGATCATTATAAGAAAGTTTTGTTTTCTCGCCTTTATCCTTCCAGTTTTTCTTGTTTTCTGACGGTGTTGTTTCAATCGCTTTTTCCGAAGGTTGACTGTCTTCGTAAATACGGTAATCGCTATAGTTTCCAGGAAAATCTTGTATTTCGCCTTTTCCTTTAAAAACAAATAGATGATCAACAATTTTGTCCATAAAATAACGGTCGTGAGACACTACGATGAGACAACCTGGAAAGTCTATTAAGAAGCTTTCTAACACGTTTAGGGTTACAATGTCTAAATCATTTGTAGGTTCATCAAGAATAAGAAAGTTAGGATTTTGTATTAAAACGGTACAGAGATATAGTCTTTTTCGTTCACCACCACTTAGTTTTTCTACAAAGTCGTATTGTTTTTTTCCTTCAAACATAAAACGTTCTAGCAGTTGACTAGCAGAGATCATTCTACCTTTTTTCAAGGGAATAAAATCACCAAACTCTCGAACCACATCAATTACTTTTTGACCTGGTTTTATGTCTATACCCTTTTGTGTGTAATATCCAAATTTTACGGTGTCACCAATGACAACTTTACCAGCGTCTGCTTGTAGTTTTCCGGTCATTATATTTAAAAAGGTCGATTTTCCTGTTCCATTTTTACCTATAATACCTACGCGTTCCCCTTTTATAAAGTTGTACTCAAATTTTTGAAATAGCTCTTTGTCTCCAAAAGATTTAGAAATCTTATGAAGTTCAACAATTTTTGTTCCTAGTCGCTCCATGTTGAGCTCAAGTTCTATTGTGTTTTCGTTACGCCTTTTATGTGCTCGTGCTTTAATATCACTAAAATCGTCAATACGTGATTTGCTTTTAGTGGTTCTGGCTTTGGGCTGGCGACGCATCCATTCTAGCTCTTTTTTGTAGAGTTGTTTTGCTTTTCCAGTTTCTGTTTTCTCGCTTTCTATTCTTGACTCTCTCTTTTCAAGATAGTAGCTATAATTTCCTTTATAGCTGTATAGTTGTCCTTCGTCTAGTTCTACAATTTCGTTACAAACGCGTTCTAAAAAATAGCGATCGTGAGTCACCATAAAGAGCGTAAAGTTTTCTTTTGCAAAAAGCGCTTCTAACCATTCTATCATTTCTAAGTCAAGATGGTTGGTAGGTTCGTCCATTACCAATAAATCGGGCTTTGTTAAAAGCGCATTGGCTAAGGCAATCCTTTTTTTCTGACCCCCACTTAAGTTTTTGACTTTTTGAGAAAGGTCGTCTAATTTAAGTTTAGAAAGAATCTGTTTGTATTTGGTTTCAAAATCCCATGCGTTATTTACGTCCATGGCATCAAAAGCAGCTTGATAAGCATCAGTGTCATCAGGATTTAAAATGGCTTTTTCATAACGTGCAATCACACCTAGTATTGGGTTGTCTGCATCTAATATGGTTTGCTCAATAGTAAGTTCAGGGTTTAAGTTAGGCTCTTGAGATAAAAAAGCTACTTTTAGGTTTTTCCTGTACACCACATTACCTTCATCTGGAGTGTCTAAACCAGATAAAATATTTAGTAATGAAGTTTTACCTGTACCGTTTTTTGCGACAAAACCAATTTTTTGCCCTTCATTAATTCCAAATGAGATACCGTTAAAAAGAATGCGTTCGCCATATGATTTGGCTATGTTTTCGACTGAAAGAAAATTCACAGATTTATTTTTTTACAAATTAAACTCATTTTTAGCACTTGAGCTCCATATAATTTTTATTTGCTGTTCAAAATCCTATATTTGCTTGATATCAACCAAAGCTATTATGAGAATTTTAAAGATAGTCTATTTAGTGCTATTTATAGCTTGCTTTGCATCGTGTATACCTACTAAACGATTAACTTACCTTCAGGAGTCTGATACTGCAATAGACAGTATTAAGCCTATCCGTAAAATAAATAAATTATACCGTTTACAAGTAAACGATTTAGTAAGTGTGCGTATAAAAGCACTTGATCAAGACAGAGTAGGGGTTTTTAACCCTGTAACTAGTTCAGAGATAAATGCTACGGGTGAGGAACGCCTTTATTATGATGGTTTTGTGGTAGATATTCACGGAGAAATACGTGTGCCTACTTTAGGAAATGTTAAGGTTCTAGGACTCACCGTAGAAGAAGCTCGATTAAAAATAGAAAAGAAACTACGAGAAGATTTTTTTAGAGAGGATGCTGTTTTGTTTGTTACGGTAAAACTTGCTGGTATTCGATATACTATTAATGGAGAAATAGGTAGTCCCGGATCTAATATTGTGTATAGAGACCAGTTGTCTATTATGGAAGCGATTGCCAATAGTGGTGATATCACAATTACTGGTGATAGAGAAAATGTCGTGATTGTGAGGCAATATCCTTTAGGGCAAAAAGTACATCATATAGATTTAACTAAAATTGAAGCCATGAATTCTCCATATTATTTTGTGCAGCCTAATGATTTAATTTTAATTAATCCATTACCTCAAAAGTCATTTGGTACAGGTACCGATGGTTTACAATCTTTTACTACAATAGTTTCAGTAACTTCAGCTTTGGTTACTGCGCTTTTACTTTTTACACGTTTATAAGGTATGAGTAACGAGTTTGATATAAAAAATTTAGAGAGCACCTTTGATGTAAAATCTTTCTTGCTCAAGCTGTTGAGCTATTGGCCTTTGTTTTTAGTCTTCTTGAGTGTCAGTATCGGGATTGCCTATGCAATTAATATCCGTAAGTTACCTGTATATTCTATAGATAATTTGATTTCTATAAAAGATGATCAAAATCCTTTTTTTACTTCAAATACGAGCTTAACTTTTAATTGGGGTGGTACTACAGATAAAGTAAATACAGCATTAATTACACTAAAATCTCGTACGCATAACGAAGATGTAGTAGATGCACTTCAATATTATGTTGTGTATAAAAAAAATGGTGAATATCAAAAGGTGGGTGCTTATAAAGAAACTCCTTTTAAAGTTGTTGTTGATACCAGTGCTTGGCAATTATTAAGTAGAGATTTTAAAGTGGTTTTTAAAGACAGTGTTACATTTGACCTTTCTTTTACCCAGGAAACTGATGCACGCTTAGCTTACCAACGTTTTAATGCTGAAAAAGAAGTAAGTACTAAGTTTTTTCCAGCCCAAGAATTTAAAAAAGAATTTAAGCTAGGACAAACAATAGCTACACCTCTATTTAATGGCGTTTTCTTGCCTGATGAAGAAATTGATGCTACAGCTGCAATTGGTAAAGAGTATTTTGTCCGTATAAATAATTTTGACCAAGCGGTAAAGAATAATATAAGTATCAATGTTGTACCTGAGAGCCAAGGGTCTTCTGTACTTAGATTGTCTAAAATAGGAGGTAACAAGGCAAGAATGGTAGATTATTTAAATAGCTCGGTGGCTATTCTTGCAGAAAATATGCTAGAGCGAAAAAATTTGTTTGCTACAAAAACCATCCGGTTTATTGATAGTAGCTTGGCAGAGAAATCTAAAGAGTTACTGGATGTAGAGAATGAGTTAAATTCTTTTAAAAACAAAAACTCGGTTTTAAGCTTAAACGAAGAAGGGCAAGTTTTAAAAAGCAAACTAGGGCTGCTAGATTCAAGAGAAGAAGCGGTTGAGAGAGAATTAGATTATTACAACACCTTAAAAGAATACTTATTAAATAGAACTGATTATCGCCAAATACCTGCTCCTTCTGTTGCCGGAATTACTGAGTCTAGTATCTCTAATGCCGTTTCGCGTATCGTATTAAAAGCTGAAGAACGTAACAGATTGCAATACAGTTTTAAGGAAGAATCTGTAGTTTTTAATGAAATAGATAGAGATATTAATGCGACTAAAAGAGTGTTGTTAGAAAATATAAATTCTTCTGAAGGTCTGTTAAATAAAGAATTAGCAAGCATAAAAAGAGAAATTGGGAGTGTTGAATATCAAACCAAAAAATTACCTAAAGAACAACAACAACTCATAAAAATAGAACGTAAATATGACATAAGCCAAGGGACGTATAATTTTTTCCTTTCTAAATTAAGTGAAGCAAAGCTTGTTAAGGCAGCAAACGTAGGTGATGTATTAATTATAGATGAAGCCAAAGACACTGGAGGAGGAAAAATAGGCCCTAATACAGGAATGAATTATATCATAGCAGTTGTACTAGGATTAGGGATTCCTGTGGTAGTCGTTTTTATATTATTGTTGTTAAACACAAAGGTTCAAAATATTAAAGAAATTGAACGTTTGTCTATGATTCCTATTCTAGGCGCTATTGGTAAAAGTAAGGTGAAAGGTAATTTGGCAGTGCTTGATAACCCTAAATCTGCTATTTCTGAAGGATTTAGATCGTTACGTTCTAGTTTACAGTTTATTTTTAAACAAAATGATGTAGAAGGTTCTAAAACTTTATTGATTACCTCTTCAATAAGTGGAGAGGGAAAAACGTTTTGTTCTATCAATATCGCTTCTATATTTGCTTTAAGTGGTAAGAAAACATTGTTAATTGGTTTAGACTTAAGAAAGCCTAAAATATTTGAAGATTTTAATATTACAAATGATATTGGAGTTGTAAATTATCTAATTAATGAAGCTAGTTTAGAACAGGTTATTCAAAAAACAAGCTTAGATTCTTTTGATGTGATTGTCTCTGGGCCAATACCGCCTAATCCATCAGAGCTACTAATGGGGAGCCGTATGGAAAAGATGATGGCAGAACTAAAAGAAGAATATGATTATATTATTCTTGATACACCTCCAGTAGGTCTAGTGACAGATGCGCTAGATTTAATGAAGTTTTCTGACGCTACGTTATATGTTGTAAGACAAAATTATACGCGAGTAGGAATGTTTCAGTTTATTAATGAAAAATATAAAAACGGAGAAGTTAAGGATGTTAGTTTTGTTTTAAACTTTTTTCAGAGTAAAACACGATACGGATATTCTCACGGCTATGGATATGGCTACGGAAATAATTATGGAAATAGCTACGGAAATAGCTATACCAAAAATAGCTACCACGAAGATGAAAAGCCAAATAACATTATAAAAAGAATTTTAAGTATTTTTAAAAGGAAAAGCTAAGCCTTTTTTAATTTAAACATACGGATTCACATAAAATGATTTTACCCAAATAAGTACTATTTCAACCAATATAAATGAAAAATAAGCCAACAATAGCCATTATAGGTTTAGGATACGTAGGATTACCACTAGCCGTAGCTTTTGCCGAAAAATATAAAGTGATCGGTTTTGATATCAATAAAAAACGTATCTCAGAACTTAATAAGGGGACCGATTTTACCTTAGAGGTTTCAGATAAAGACTTAGCATCGGTGCTTACTATTTCAGAAGAAAAAGGACTTATTGTAACAGATGATCCAGATGCAATGAAAGATGCTACGGTATACATTGTAACTGTGCCAACACCTACCAATAAATACAATCAACCTGTACTAATACCACTTGAAAAAGCTAGTGAAAGTATAGGGAAATACTTGAAAAAAGAAGATGTTGTTATTTATGAATCTACGGTGTATCCAGGTGTTACAGAAGATATTTGTGTGCCTATTTTAGAGAATGTTTCTGGTTTAACATTTAATGAAGATTTTTACGCTGGGTATTCGCCAGAACGTATTAACCCAGGTGATAAAAAACATACGGTTACTAAAATTCTTAAAGTAACATCAGGTTCTACTCCAGAAGCTGCTAAATATATTGATGATTTATATAAAAAAGTGATTACAGCTGGAACGCACTTAGCACCTTCTATTAAGGTTGCAGAAGCGGCAAAAGTGATAGAAAACTCACAGCGCGATATTAATATTGCTTTTGTAAACGAATTGTCAAAAATATTTAGACTACTAGATATTAATACTAATGATGTGCTAGAGGCTGCTGCGACGAAGTGGAATTTTATAAAATTTACGCCAGGACTAGTAGGAGGTCACTGTATAGGTGTAGATCCTTATTACTTAGCTCAAAAAGCAATGGAAGAAGGCTACAATCCAGAGATTATTTTAGCTGGTCGTAGAATGAATGATGGCATGGGCGCTTATGTTGCCCAAGAGACCATTAAACTCATGATACAGAAAGATGCTAAAGTAAAAAACAGTAACATTCTATTATTAGGGGTTACATTTAAAGAAAATTGTCCAGACATTCGTAACAGTAAAGTGATTGATGTGTATGATGAGTTTAAAAAATACAACCTCAATATAGATGTCTATGACCCTTGGGCAAATCCTGCAGAAGTAAAACACGAATTTAATATAGACCTTTGTGATGAAGCTTCATTAAAAACAAATTATGATGCGATTGTATTAACCGTATCTCACGATAAATTTAAAGATTTTGATATTGACAAGCACAGTAATGAAAAAGCTGTAGTTTTTGATGTTAAATCATTTTTCCCAACACATAAAACAGACGGAACACTATAATGTTTACACACACCTATCATACAAAAGAATTAAGTGATTATAACTTTTTAATCACAGGAGGCGCAGGTTTTATTGGGTCAAACATTGTTGGTTATTTATTAAAAAATAATGCTAAAAAAGTTAGAGTATTAGACAACCTCGCAACAGGGTCTATGGACAACCTTGCAGAACACATGGAGCATCCCTCTTTTGAGTTCATGAAGGGAGATATTAGAAACATAGAAGATTGTAAGCGAGCTATGCAAGACATAGATTATGTAAGCCATCAAGCTGCATTAGGTTCTGTGCCTCGCTCTATAAACGATCCTGCAACATCAAATGATGTAAATGTAGGCGGTTTTTTAAATATGTTAATTGCTCAAAACGAAAGCAAAACCGTAAAAAAAATGGTGTATGCAGCTTCTAGCTCTACCTATGGCGATAGCCCATCTTTACCTAAAGTAGAAGATGTAATAGGTAAACCATTATCGCCATATGCGGTTACTAAATTGGTAAACGAACTTTACGCAGATGTGTTTTATAAAACCTACGGAACCAAAACTTTGGGGATGCGTTACTTTAATGTTTTTGGACCTAAACAAAGTCCTACAGGTGCCTATGCAGCAGTGATCCCTTTGTTTATGCAAGCCTTAGTAGATGAAAAATCACCTACAATGAATGGCGACGGAGAGCAAACACGAGATTTTACCTATGTAGAAAATGCTGTACAAGCAAATGTACGTGGTATGTTATCTGGTGACGAAGCAAATAATGAAGTGATTAATATTGCCTATGGAAATCGTATAAGCTTAAACACTTTGTGGAGCGACTTAAAAGACGTTTCTGGTAAAGAGCTAGCGGCTGTTTACGGACCACCTAGAAAAGGAGATGTTCGTGACTCTTTAGCAAACATCGATAAGGCTAAAAAACTAATAGGCTACGACCCTAAGTTTTCTGTGGCAGAAGGCCTAAAAGTAACTTGGGAGTATTTCACAAAATAATTTAATTTTTTAACTATCAATATACTACAACGGTGTTAGTATAAGATAATTATACTATATGTCTTTACCCGTAAAAATTTACGAACGTCAACAACATCATAAGATATTTTCTTTAATAAAAGAAAGTCTTAAAGATATGGTTGACGCTCGTTTTTTAGCAAAGCAACTAGCGGTTAGAGACATTAAAGCTCAATATAGACAATCTTATTTAGGTATTTTATGGGCTTTTATTACACCACTTGCAACAGCCGTTGTATGGGTGATTTTAAATATCTCTGGTACTGTTAATGTAACAGAAACAGGAATGCCATATCCTATATTTGCTTTTGCAGGGACCTTATTGTGGTCTATTATTGTAGAAGCGATTAACGCCCCAATGCATACTACTAATGGTGCTCGCGCCATTATATCTAAAATTAATATACCTAAAGAAGCACTTATTATTTCTGGAATTTACAAGCTATTATTTAATAGCAGTGTAAAACTTGTGCTACTTTTTGTGTTTCTATTTGTTTTTAGTGTAGAACTGCATTACAGTGTCTTGGCCGTTCCTTTTTTAGTGCTAGGCGCTATTTTTTTCGGAACTACTCTAGGACTGTTTATAGCTCCTTTTGGGGTTTTGTATAAAGACGTTGGTAAAATAATTACGTTTGGTTTTCAGTTCTTAATGTACGCAACTCCCGTGGTCTATGCCATACCTAAAGAAGGCTTTTTAAAAGACATCATGCTTTTAAACCCTTTAACACCACTCATTAATACCACACGTGAAGCCCTAGTAGGCTTTCCTATTACGCAGCTTACTTATTTTTTTATAGTATTAGCTATTTGTGTGCCTTTCTTTTTTTTAGGGCTCGTTTTTTACCGAATTTCCATACCAATCATTGTAGAACGCACGAGTTAATATGAAAAAAGAAAAAGACATACTCGTTGAAGTCCAGGGACTATCTAAGAAGTTTTGTAAAGACTTAAAAAAAAGCCTTTGGTACGGTGTAAAAGATTTGTTTTCTGGTATTGGCGGAAACAAAAAAGAACGCACATTAAGACCTGATGAGTTTTGGGCGGTAAAAGACATTAGTTTTACCTTACGCCGAGGCGAATGTTTAGGCCTAATAGGTCATAATGGCGCGGGTAAATCGACGCTGTTAAAAATTTTAAACGGTCTTATTAACCCTGATGAAGGTACTGTAAAAATGTATGGTAGGGTAGGAGCACTTATAGAACTAGGAGCAGGTTTTAACCCTATTTTATCGGGGCGTGAAAATATTTATAACAATGGTGCTGTACTTGGGTTTTCAAAAAAAGAAATAGATGCTAAATTAGATGAAATAATAGATTTTGCAGAAATAAGAGCATTTATAGATATGCCCGTGCAAAATTATAGCTCTGGAATGAAAGTGCGTTTGGGTTTTGCCGTTGCAGCACAAATGGAACCCGATATTTTAATTATTGATGAGGTGCTAGCAGTAGGAGATGTTGGGTTTAGAGCTAAATGTTATGAAAGGATTTCTGAGCTAATGAAAACAAGCGCAATTATTTTTGTTTCGCATTCTATGCCACAAATTTCTAAGATTTGTAACCAAGCAATTCATTTAAATAAAGGAAAGATTGTTGTTAATAGTGATGTGGGTAGTGTTATAGAATCGTATTATGAAGGTAATTCTACAACTACAGATATGAATACTATTTATAGTAAATACTGTAGTCTTATAAGTTTTGAAGTGCAGTCAAATTCAATTACTAATTTTGAAGAAAACTTTGAAATCAGCATAAAATTAAATAGTGAGATTAACTTAATAGATGTCGTTTTAGATATTGTCATTGCAAGCAGGGAGTTAGTCCCTATTGCTCAGATTAATAATAATATTTTACAACGAAAAATAACTTTAAATAAAGGGGTAAATGAGTTTAAAATAAACATTGACCATTTAGGTTTAAATGTTGGGGTATATACTTTTTCTTGTAATTTAACAGATAAGAGTACTGGACAACAATATTTATGGATTCAAAACATCCCAGGATTTAAAGTAGTAGGACAAACAGTGGGACATTGTCCTATCATATTATCAGGAGAAATTTTAGAGAAAAATAAAAATCATGCTTAATAATAATACATTAGATAGACCTATATTTATAGTTGGACATGCTAGAGGTGGCTCTACGTTATTAGGAGCAATAGTGAACACACATTCAAAAGTTGGACCTAATTATTTGAAAAACGTAGATATTACTTCACTTAAAGATTATAAGTATCATTTTGAGTTTTCAGAAAAACTTGAACAAAAAGATATTTGGTTTAAATATTTTAAAGGGAAAGAATGTTTTACTCATATAGGTAAAGAAATGCTTGAGAGTAATTTGAAATTGAGTGATGATGAGGTTGATTCTTTGGTACGTGATTTATTAGTTGATTTTAAAGAAGAACGGTTTTTATCAAAATCACCAACTAATGTTTTTAGGATTAATCCTATTCTTGAGATATTTCCAAATTGTAAGGTTTTAATAATTTTACGTAATGGAGAAGAAGTAGTGGCTTCATGGGGAAATCGAAGCTATGGTTTTGGGAAAAGAGTTAATTGGGGTAATGTTAAAATTAAAAAATTAGGCTATTTGCAGGGTATAAATATTTTCATAAAAAAATGGTATGATGTAATAAATGCAGTTGAAGAGTTTATAGGAAAACCTAATGTAATGATAACCTCTTACGATAACTTAATAGAAAATACAGACCAATCAATCAATAAGATATTTGAATTTTTAGAATTACCTTATGAACCTTATCTTAATGATATTAAAATAAAAAAAGAAACTGATAAATGGAAATTGACCATACCTAAGTATTTACATTTTTATATAAAAGCAAGGGCTTATTATGGCAATAAGAAAATTGCTAAAATGACCAGATGGATAATAAAAGCTAAAAGAATTTCTACCTGATGGACTTGGCGAACCATTTAATGGCGTTATAAAAAAGCTAAATTGGAATTAAAACTGATAGGGTAGTTTAATTAAAAATATGTTGAGCAAAGTCGTATTTAATAATTCAAAAATAGGATGGTTTAAAATTAATAAAAGAGAGTTAAATCGTAATTTTAATTTTCTTGGGGTTGAAGCACATGCATTAAATGAGAATGAATACATAAATAACTATAAAGCGTTAGATGCTTCATCGCTAAAAATGGATGAAGTATATTCAGGGGTTTCTTTATATAAAGTATGTATTTATAGCATCTGTAATGATTTAATGTTGTTTAAAAATGAGATCAATCTAGACTTACATAAAGAGGTTATTTTTAAGTGGTATTCTGTCGCAAAAAAGATGATAGACAATCTTACAGTTTTATTCAATACTCATACTTTCTCTTTGGTAGTTGTAATTAACGGTCATTCTCTTTTAGATGCCTGTCTTTTAAGTTTTGCAAAAAAGAAAAACGTACCATTTTTAAGTTTAGAAGGAACTTCAAATAGTAAAAAAAATGTTTGGGACGCTATAACTGGTAAAGTGATTACATATAATTTGTCCAGAAAATATTTTAAAGACTATCAAAATAAAATTAAAAAAGAGGAAGTCGTAACATATATTTCTAACTTTAAGAATACAATTTTTGATTATAAAAAAGAAGAGCATTTGTCAAATGAAATAAATACTGAAGTACCTTTTAACACACCATTTGTTTTGTTTTTAGGCCAAGTGTATACAGATGCAGCACAGTTATTTTCATTAAAAGATGATTTTGATAGCCCAATAAGTGTTATTGAAACTGTAATAGATACATGCAAAAAATTAAGGATGCCTTTACTCATTAAGCTTCACCCAAAAGAGAATAGTGGTATTAGCCCTGTAATAGCAAAACCGTATAATTTACCAACTTACAAAAGAGTAAAAAAATATGAAAATGAGCATGTTTTTATAGATTATCAAAATACATATAACACATTTAATCTAATAGCACATTCTCAGGCAGTTATTACAGTAAATTCTCAGGCTGGTTTAGAAGCTTGTATATACGATAAACCAGTTTTAACTTATAAAAATAGTTTTTATTCTAAGACACCATTTACTTACGACTATCAAGATAAGAAAACGCTAGAGTCACAATTAGTATTTGTATTAAATAATAAAATTTTAAATAATAGAGATTTAGAAGCGGCACAACAGTTTTTCTTTATATTTTTTGAGAAATATTGTATTGAAAATACAACAAGAGGTTTTTTAAGAAAAGTTTTAGAGGTAGGTTCATTTAATCTCCTAGTAAAATTTAAGTTTTTAGCTTTACAAGCTAAAGAAGCGCTTAGAAAATGAAATTGTATTTTATACATTGTTGTTAGGATTATCGTAATTTTAAAACCATTGTATCAATAAATAATAATTAAATAACAAAAATGGATATTTCAGTTATCATACCTTGCTACAATCATGGTGCCTATTTATTAGAGGCAGTAAATAGTGTACAAGATTTTAAATGTACTTACGAAATTATTGTAGTCGATGACGGTTCTAGTGATGCTAATACCTTAGCCGTATTAGAGCAACTAAAAGAAAAAGGAGTTGTAGTCTTACATCAAGAAAATGGAGGGCCTTCAAAAGCAAGAAACACAGCAATTGCTGTTGCAAAAGGTGATTACATTCTTCCTTTAGATTCAGACAACAGTATTAATCCATTAGTTTTTGAAAAAGCATTAGATGTATTAAAAGCAAATGAAAATATCACTGTTGTGTATACAGATGCTGAATATATGGGTAATAAAAAAGGGTTATGGAAAGTAGGACAACTTGATGAAGCTAAAATTTTTATATCAAATCAAATTGACACTTGTGCCTTGATAAGAAAAAGTGATTTAATAGCGGTTGGGGGCTATGATGAGAATAAAGAGATTATGAGTAATGAAGATTGGGAGCTCTGGTTAAAAATGTTATATAATAATAAGCTTTTTTATTATTTAGAAGAAGTAGGTTTTAAGTATAGAGTTAGCGAGCAATCGCTTTCGGCAACTATAGCAAAACCTAAGTATAAATTACTTTTATCGTATTTAGTAAAAAAATACCCGCTATTTTATGCGGACTCCTATAAAAATATATTAGAGCAGAATGCTTTGAATAAAAAAAAGATAAGAGATTATTTTAAGAATAATAAAATAAAAGCTAGCTTAAAAATTTTATTGGGGCGTAAGGTTATTTAATCACATGAGTTTAAATCCATTAATTTCTATTTGTATTCCCACCTATAATGGCGCAAGCTTTTTAGAAGAAGCTTTAGCGTCTGTAATAGCACAGTCGTATAAAAATATTGAAGTTGTGATTAGCGATGATCACTCTAAAGATGATACCTTAAAAATATGCCGAGAATTTAAAGAAAAGGTTTCTTTTCCAGTTCGTATAGAATCTCACGAACCTCAGGGTATTGGTGCAAACTGGAATAATGCAATTCGTTTAGCAAATGGTGAATATATAAAGTTTCTATTTCAAGATGATGTTTTAGCACCTACGTGTATTTCTGAAATGTTAACTGTTTTTAAAACTACCCCAGCCATAGGAATGGTTGCTTGCAAACGAGATTTTATTGTAGAGGGTGAGCATACTCCCTTGGTTGATAATTGGATAAAAACTTATGGGAACCTTCAACAGCAATTTGAAGATAATAAATCTCTATTGATAATAGATCAAACTATTTTTAAGAGGATTGATTTTTTAAATGTTCCAAAAAATAAAATAGGAGAACCTACTACGGTACTTTTTAAAAAATCGATAATTGATGAGGTAGGTTTTTTTGATGAAAATTTAAAACAAATATTAGATTATGTTTTTTGTTATCGTGTTTTAAAACACACACCTATCGCTATAATTAATAAACCTTTAATAAGTTTTAGGCTGCATCCAGAACAAGCAACAAACGTAAATAGGTCTAAAAAGATTACAGATTATGAGGATTATAAGCGTATTTTGTATCTAGAATTTTTACCATTATTGCATAAAGATCTTCAGATTCAATTAAGAAAGCAGTTTTCTAAAAGGTATAAATTACAACAACGAGTATTAAAAAAAATAAAACGAACTTTTGGAAAATAAATGCACCATAATAATTGTCACTTATAATGGAATGCAATGGATTAAAAGATGCCTAGATAGCTGTGTGCCTTATAGTGTTATTGTTGTAGATAATAATTCTAGTGACGGCACCCAACAATACATAAAAGATCATTATCCAGAAGTTGTATTATTAGACCAAAAGGAAAATCTAGGTTTTGGACAAGGTAATAATTTAGGCATTTCAGAAGCAATTAAAAGAAAGGCTACAAGTGTTTTTTTGTTAAATCAAGATGCTTATTTAGTAGATGATGCCTTAATTGTCTTAGAAGAAACTTCAATAAAATATCCCGAGTATGGAGTGCTTAGTCCTATCCATTTAAATGGAAAAGGGACAGGCTTAGATAAGCTGTTTTCAAATTATGTAAGTGTAACACAAAATAAATTTTTCTATTCAGACTACGTTTTAAATAACAAAAAGAAAGATGTTTATTCTATACCTTTTGTAAATGCAGCGGGCTGGTTTATTCCAGTAAAAGTTATTTTAGAACTTGGTGGTTTTGACCCTATTTTTTTCCATTATGCAGAAGATGATAATTATTGTCATCGGGTACATTTTCATAAATATGCTATTGGTGTCGTGCCAAATGCTTATATGTGTCATGATAGAGAAGATAGAGTAAAGCAAGTAGTACATACATGGAGTGATGCTTATTTTAAACAATGGGAACGTAGTATGAAAACTCGTTTTGCAAATATTAATAAAGAGACAAAACAAGATGTATTAAAAATGAAGCTGAAATTGACAAAGCACATGATTAAGTCTTTATTAAAATGTAAGTTTAAGTTAAGTCGTAATTATTATAAACAACGAGAATTATTAATACGAATACAACAAGAAATAGAAACTAGTCGTGCCATAAATAAAAATAAAGGAGCACATTATTTAAAACTGTAATTCTAATTTATTTATAAATGACCCCACGTATCTCCATCATCATACCTACTTTTAATAGGGCGCATCTAATAGCCGAAACGCTAGATAGTATAATAGCGCAAACCTATGAAAACTGGGAGTGTATTGTGGTAGATGATGGCAGTACAGACAATACAGCCGCTATTTTAAAAGGGTATTGTACCCAAGACAAACGTATTAGCTATCATCTACGACCTAAAGACAGACCCAAAGGTGGTAATGCAGCTCGCAATTATGGTTTTGAACAAAGTAAAGGGACATTGATTCAGTGGTTTGATAGCGATGATTTAATGCACCCCAATCATTTAGAAAAAAAAGAAAGAGCGTTCAAAAAAGAAAACGATGCAATAGATTATGTGTACTGTGGTTTTAAAACTTTTTCTGAAACCAATAAAGACATTAAAACATATAACCTCAGTACAGAAACCGACTTGATTAATGGGTTTTTATATAAAAAAGTAGTCTTAAATCTTCAATCATTTTTATTTCATAGAAATGCGATAGGAGATTTACGTTTAGACGAAAGTTTATTTAGAGCACAAGATTTAGATTATGCTTTTAGATTTCTATCAGAAAAAAAACGAAAAGGATTTCATTCTAATGAAGTATTACTAGCTATTAGGATTCATGAGCAAAGAATCACAACTGCATATACAGAAAAAAAGCATCATTTGTTACAATCTGAACTTCGAGTAAGGTATGAAATGCTTGTGTATGTTATTAATAACAAAACTATTTCAGAAATTAAGTTGGCAGGTAGTTATTATCTAACAGCATTAATCTATTTGTTAGAAGCAGGTTATTTATTAGATTTTATAAGAGGTGTTATTCGTTTTAAAAGTATTAATTTACCACTAAAGGCTAAGTTGATTTTTTTAGCACTAACTCACAGGTGTTTTAGGAAAGGTTTATATAGCATTAAGACAATCAAAACAGAAAATTTTAAATAGTAAATGTTTAGAAAAATAATTGAAATATTAACTTTTAAAAAGTCATTTAATGGCATAGTGAAACATAAAAATGTTTCACTTGATGTTGATGCTAAGGCAAGTGTTAAAATTGATAATGCTGTTTTAAAATTAGGTACGGTTTGGAACAAAAAAGACCCTTTTAAGAGTTTAATTGTTTTAAATAATGGGGCTAATTTATATGTAAAAGAGAATTTTAAAATATATTCTGGATCAAAGATTTATATAAATAAAGATGCAACTTTAACTTTAGGTAGTGGATATATAAATCATAACCTTAATTTAAGTTGTTTTAACAAAATAACTATTGGGCGTAAGGTTGCTATTTCAGAAAATGTTACGATAAGAGATTCTGATAACCATATTGTTGATATAGAAAGTGAAAAAAGTATTAGTGCACCTATTGTTATAGAAGATAATGTGTGGATAGGGATGAATGTAACGATACTAAAAGGAGTAACCATTGGTGAAGGCGCTATTGTAGCGGCTGGTAGTCTTGTGAATAAAGATGTGAAACCTAATACACTAGTTGGTGGAGTACCTGCTGTTGTGATTAAAAATGATGTTAAATGGCAATAAACGATGGCTTGGTAACGGTTATAGTAACCACGTTTAACAGATCGGCTTATTTACAAGAGTGTCTGGTTAGTATTGTAAACCAAACCTATAAAAACATTGAGGTATTTGTTATCGATGATGGATCTACTACCGAAATAGCAAAACAAAACAAGGCCATTTGCGACACATTTGTACAATGCACTTATTTTTTTAAAGAAAATACAGGCCAACCTGCTTCTAGAAATTTTGGAATTACAAGAGCAAATGGAGCATTTATAGCCTTTTGCGATGATGATGATTACTGGGCATTAGATAAACTAGAAAAGCAAGTACAGATTTTAGAAAATAAAAAAGAATATGATGTTGTAATCAACAGTATTGAATATTTTCAAGAAGATGGTACAAAAACAGGAAATATAAAGACTCATGTTGGTTACAATCATGGACATATCTTTAACCACTTACTTTTAAAAAATAGGTTAGCTTCTATAGTTCCTTTATTGAGAATCGAAATATTTAAAAAAGTAGGATTGTTTAATGAAGATTTTATCATAGGGGAAGACTGGGAGTTTTGGAGGCGCGTGAGTTATTATTATCAATTTTATTTTATAGATGAGGTGTTAGCTTTTGTAAGATTACATAACAGCAATATGTCTTTATCACGTACAGGAGTGCTGCTAGAACGCTATCTATTGTATAAAAAAATAACAAAATCTTTGCTAGATTGGGGGCAAGATAGATTTAGTAAAATAGAGGTAGATGAAATAAAACGTATAGAATGGTTTTATTATAGAAGGTTATTTGGGAATAATTTACCTGGTTACAATAAAAAGCTTACATTTCTGAAAGATGTTTTTAAAAACGATTTTAAAGATCCATTTCGCCTTTTCATATTATATGTAAAATATAATAACAAACTTTAAAATTATATTTCAGCAATGAAAGTACTTTACATTTATGATAAAATGCCTGGCTTGTACCAAAATTATCTCCGTACACTATTAGACGAGATTAAAAAAAAGGTGCAAATGAAGGTGTTGGTCTACCATAAAACAAATGAGGCTGATATTGTAATAAACAGTGTAGGGTTATCAAATAAAATACAACGCGTTTTATTTAAATTAAAACTATCTAAAGACAATAGTACAGACATAAAAGCTATGAAAAGCTTTCCTGTTATCCATATTCAACATAGTTATTTAAAAAACAAAATCTACCCTTTTTTTACTCGTGTAGATGGTCCTAAAATTGTAATTACACTTAGGGGAGGGGATACTTATTTAAAACCCTGGCTGTCTAAACAATGGCGAGATTTTTATAATAATAAATCTAGCTTTATAGCTGCATTTGTAGTGATGAGCGAGCATCAAAAAAAATACCTAATGCGTTGGGGAGTTGCTTCATCTAAAATACACGTAATACCTATTTCTTTTGGTAAAAAAAGCTTAGCAAAACCTAAATACCCAAGCTCAGATAAAATAAGATTAGTATCTGCCTTTAGAATGACTTGGGAAAAAAATATAGAAGGTTGTATAAAATTTGCTGCTTTGCTTAAAGAGAAAAACATTCCCTTTAGTTATGATCTTTATGGAGACGGAAGAGACTTAGGGCAATTATACCTTTTAGTAGACAAGTATGAGCTTTCAAAAGAAGTTACTATTCATGGCAGTGTTGCAAACCCTATATTAAAAGAAAGACTTAGCAGTTATGATTTCTTTGTTCAATTAAGTATCTCTGAGGCATTACCTACTTCGGTACTAGAAGCCCAATCTCTCGGGATACCTTGTATTGTGTCAAATTCTGGAGGTTTGCCAGAGGCTGTAATCAATTTAAAAACAGCGATAGTACAAGAATATGATGCTATAGAAAGCCTTGTAGAACAAACGGTACTATTATGGAAAGATAAAAAACGTTACTTTTCTTATTCTGAGGCAGCTATAAAAAATTGTAACACAAATTTTTCTACAGAAATAGAAGCCAATAAATTATTAGAATTATACACTAGCTTACATTAAATGGAAATATTTTTTAGGGTGATTAAGGTGTTTTTTACTTAAAATACTCGTTTTTGCACAAAAAACATCTCCACTTAAAATTATTGTGCTATTTTTAAAAAGTTCGGATAATGCTGAGGTTCCCATCGTTTTTTGCCCAAAAATGAAGGTTGCTTTTGTGGAAAAACCATAGCTTTTACTGATAAAAGGATTTAATACCACCAATGACCCCGTTAATCTCCATCATAATACCTACCTATAATCGTGCACATTTGCTGGGCGAAACACTGGATAGTATTCTTGCCCAAACGTATACCCATTGGGAGTGTATTGTGGTAGATGATGAGAGTAAAGATAATACATTGTTGTTATTGGCATCTTATGTAAAAAAAGACAAACGCTTTACGTTTTTTAAAAAACCAAGCCACTTAAAAAAAGGCGGAAATGCTGCGCGTAATTTTGGCTTTACAAAAGCAAAAGGGAGCTATGTTAATTTTTTTGACAGTGATGATCTTATGTTGCCTTTCTTTTTAGAAACTAAAATAAAGGTGTTTTTAAAAAATTCGAGCATCCCGTTTGTGGTAACTAAAAGTGTTAATTTTACTGAAGAAGAACAAACAGAAATTACCAAATATCAGTATAATACAACATCCCCTTTAACCCTAGAAAATTTTATTAGCGGTAAATCTTACTGGATCACAAAAGACTTTATGGCTCAAAAAACACTATTAGATCAAGTTAGGTTTGATGAGCATTTACAATCGGGACAAGAAACCCATTATTTTTTACTCTTTTTATCACAAATAAAACAAGCTGGGTTTTTTATAGATAAAGTAACCACACTCCGAAGGGTTCATGAAGGCTCTATACAACAACAATTAAAAAAGAATAAAGTCAATGCGCATAAAGGCGCCTTGACTTCTTGGTTTAGCGCATACACAGCAATAAAAAATAATATAAACAAGCCTGAGTGCATTGCAATGCAAAACAGACTGATTGTAATCATGTACCGTTTAGGGCTCTCGTCTTTACCTTTAAAAAAATTAAGTCCATTTTTGAAAAATCTATTACAAACAAAAGGTGTTTTAAAAACAGGAGCTTTTATAGCTGCATTGCTCATAAACTCGATTTCTAAATACGGCTATGGATTCATGAATTTTTCGCGCTCATGAAAGTATCTGTAATTATCCCATATTATAACCGCCCTAAAAAGTTGGCACGTTGTATCGCTTCTGTACAAAAACAAAGTCATACAAATCTAGAGATTATTGTTATTGATGATTGCTCACAGCAAGCACCCACATCGCTAGATCCAAGTATCGTGTATAAAAAAAACGAGACTAATTTAGGCCCTGGACTTTCTAGAAATGAAGGAAAAGCGCTGGCAACAGGTCAATTTATTACATTTTTAGATTGCGATGATTATTGGCACCCCACTTTTTTAGAAAAAGCACTGGCCTGTTTTTTAGAACAAAAACACATTGCGATGGTCTATGCAAATGCCTATGTGGTCGATGCTTCAGAAAAAATAATAGGTTTACGTAGGGATCAAGTTTTTAAAATTTCTGAAATATTACCAGCCATTTTACAACAAGGAAAAGCTTGGGGAACAGGGGCTTGTTTGTGGAAAGTTTCGGCAATAAAAAACATACAATTTATCAAGCAACGCACCTGGGAGGATTATGCTTTTCATATAGAAGCGGCCATACATTGTAATAAGATTGCTTATTTAGAAGAAGCTTTGGTGTATTTAGATGACTCTGGCGATGATAAACTGTCTGTTATCAATCCAGAAAAAGGCTTGATAGACAAGGCAGCCTCGCTTATTTATAGTGCCGAAATGTTATTAAATTCGCATTTTAAGCAAGACAAAGACACCTTAAATGCCTTAAAAGTACAACTAGCTAGTGTGTATATTTATGTAGCACAAAGCAAGGCTACGAAAGAGGCATCTATAGCAGCACAAAAAAAAATAGCAGTATTATTAAAAGCAGTAAGTACGCCATTCTTTTTTTATTTAATTAGTTTCGTGAGTTTGTTACCTAAAAGAGTGGCAGCCAGTTTTATGTATAGGCTTAAAAAGTATAATAATAGCAAATGAATAAAGGCATTAAAATAGTCATTTTTGACGGGAGTTTAAATCCTACTACGTTTATTAATAGGCTTGCTATGGGCTTGTCACAACAACATAACGTTTTAATAGTAGGTTTTGGATCTTCAAAATTTAAAAAACTAGAAGGAATACAGTATGTGTCTTTAGGAAATAACAGGAGTCTTGTGAGTATGACACTTAAAAGTCTTACAATAGCATTGGGTTTATTGTTTAAAAAAGGAGATGTTAAAGCTGTTTTTTCTGTTTTTAGATGGAGTGTGTCTAGAGATATATTTGCTTTAAAAAAATTTAATTTTAATACAAAAATAGCAGATATCGCTCCAGCTATTTTACATGTACAATGGCCTTCTTTATTGCCCTTAATAGCATCACAATTAAAGAATAAACAGGTAAAAGTGATTGTAAGTCAGCGGGGATATCAAATTAATGTACGCCCTTTTGTAAATTCAGAAAACAAAACGTATTTACAAAAAATGTATCCTCAAATAGACGGGTTTCATTCGGTGTCTAAGGCTATTTCAGAAAAAGGAGATCTCATTTATAACCAAACTTCAAAAATAGACCATGTGGTTTATTCTGGTTTTAATATGGATGCTTTACCATTTCAAGAAAGTTACAACCCAACGCAACCTTTAAAAATTATTACCGTAGGAAGACCGCATTGGATAAAAGGAAATCAATATGCCCTAAAAGCGCTGCAACTATTAAAACAAAAAGGGATTGATTTTATCTACGAAATTGTAGGAGTAACGACTAACGAAGAGTTGCTCTATTTAATTCATGCCTATGGATTAACAGAGCAAGTGATTTTAACAAGTCGAGTTACTCAAGACATCGTTTATAAAAAAATGAAAGAAGCCTCTTTGTTTTTGCTGTCTTCTCTAGAAGAAGGCTTGCCTAATGTTTTGGTAGAAGCGATGGCGCTAGGAGTGCCGGTTATAAGCACAGATTGTGGTGGTGTAAAAGAGCTTGTAGAAGAAGGCACAGGCATCGTGGTTCCTAAAAGAGATGCAGCAGCTATGGCAGCAGCGATTATTGCTTTTTCTGAAATGCCCACAGCAGTAATAAACAAACAACGAAAAGCAGCAAGACATAAAGTAGCACAACAACATACAGCAAAAAAAATGATTACAGGTATGGAATCTTTATACGCCGAATGTCTAAATGCTTAATCAAAGTCTTATTTTTGAAGAATAACCTTACATCTTGAAAATCACAAAAAGCCCCATAATACCCCAAAAATCTACCCTCGTTTCTATCGAGGCTAAGCACGAGCTTGACAAAGAAGCTTTGTGTGTTTTTGCGGCCACAGGTTTTTTTTTAGATACCGATTCGTATTGGAAAGACCGTAAAGTTGTACCACCTGCAAGCACCCATAAATATGATACAGCTGGAAACTATTTAGAGAGTAGTCCTTGGTTTTCTTGGCATTACACACCTCGCGATATTTCTTTTAAAGAAGCCCTTACAGAGTTTACCACACTTTTTGAAACCATTATAGCCGAACAAACAGCAAACCATAAAGTAATTTTACCGCTTTCTGGAGGTCTAGATAGCAGAACACAAGCAGTTGCTTTTCAGCATTTAGGCAAAAAGGTTCAAGCCTATAGTTATGAGTTTAAAGGCGGGTATCCCGAAACTAAAATAGCCAAAACACTTGCAACGATTTGCGATTTTGAGTTTCAGAAATTTGAGATAGACAAAGGATATTTATGGAACGTTATAGCGGAACTCGCAAACATAAATGGCTGTTATAGCGAGTTTACACATCCACGACAAATGGCTGTGATAGATGCGTTTGAGACAATGGGTACTGTGTTTTCTTTAGGGCATTGGGGCGACGTTCTTTTTGATCGTGGCGCACCAGAAGGTTTAAACATGGAGCAATTGCCAGATTATATTTTTAAAGCTGTGGTTAAAAAAGGAGGGCTAGTGCTAGCAAATTCCCTATGGCAACAATGGTCGCTTGAGGGCACATTTGAGGCTTATTTCAGAAAGAGAATACAAACATTGCTTGATGCCATAGCGATAGATAATGTAAGTGCAAAAATGCGTGCTTTTAAGTCGCTGTATTGGGCACCGCGTTGGACAAGTACAAATCTTTCAATTTTTGCAGAAAAACACCCTATTACTTTGCCGTATTATGATGATCGTATGTGCCAGTTTATCTGTACCATTCCAGAAGCATACCTCGCAGATAGAAAATTACAAATTGCTTATATTAAAGCGAGAAATGAGCAAGCGGCCCGAGTGACTTGGCAAGCCCATAAACCGTTTAATTTATATACCTTTCATAAAAACCAGTCGCCACATAATATACCTTATAGAGTTGTCAATAAATTACAAAGAGAAATTAAAAAAACGCTAGGCACTCCCTATGTGCAACGCAACTGGGAGCTACAGTTTTTAGGAAAAGAAAATGAAAAAGAGTTAGAAAAACAGCTCTTCGGAAATGCGCTATCGGGATTAGTAGATGTGGAATTGACCAAAGAGATTTATTCAAAATTTAAGCATGAGGATGCGGTGTATTATTCGCATCCTGTGAGTATGTTGTTAACTTTGTCAATATGGTTACAAAATAATAAGGATAACTAATATGAAAGTATCTGTAATACTACCTATTTATAATGGTGAAAAAACGATAGATGCAACATTAAAAAGCTTAAAAGAACAAACCTTTCAAGATTTTGAATTAATTGTTTGCATTGATGGTACACACGATAGATCTGAGGATATTCTGAAACGTTATGAGGACTGTTTTTTAAAAATGATTATTTTAAAAAATAGAAATAATTTAGGCTTAGGCCCTACCATGAATCGACTGATTGCTAATACTTCAGGAGAGTATATTGCGATTGCTGAGCAAGACGACTATTATTATCCAAATAGGTTAGCATTACAAATAGATTTTTTAGATCAAAACCCAACGTATGGTTTAGTTTCTGGAATTGCTGAATTTTGGAATGGTGAAAAAGTAACAATGTTATTTCCTGGTATTTTAGTAAATGGAGGCAAATACCCAGAAGGAAAAGACTTATTTATCCTTAATTATCGTGAGCAGTTAAAAATAGTCAATAGTTGTATTATGTTAAGAAAATCGGTACATATTGATAATGGTTTATATTTTACAAAACATTATCCAAGTATAAGTGTTGATTGGACATATATTTTAAGATTATCGCTAGTTTCAAAAATTCAAGGATTACACGAAGTTTTGGTTAGACTAGATAGGAAAGCAAATCGAGATTCTGTTACTTCAGATAAAGTGAAACAATATTTGGCATCAAGAGAACTTTTGCGGAGTTTTGCTTATGAATACCCAGAAATTATATCAAAAAGTGATTGTAAATATGCACAAACGACACAGCATTTAATGGAATTGTCTATTACGAGTAAATTTAAATTTGTCCCGACGTTTATTTACTTTTATTTTTTAAATCCTCAAGATACTCGTTGGCAACCTTATTTTAAAAAAAGAATAAAGAGGTTGTTCGAAAAGAAAATAATATGAAAAAAAGAGACTTATTAAATAGTATTGCCTTTCAAATTTCAAAAAATAAGCTTATAAAATCTTTTAAGTATAACGATTTTGATTCTATTTATGATTTTGCTCAAAATTTTGTTGGTCGGGGCTATTATGATAGAATTTCTTTAGACCAATTTAAAGAAGAGTTTAAATCGTTTGCTGAGTATTTAAAGGAAAGTGAACCAAAAATCGTAGTTGAAATTGGGACAAAAAAAGGAGGTTCTTTTTTTATTTGGGCTCGCTATTTGAAGCCAAAGCATCTTATTTCTATTGATCTTCCTGGTGGTATCCATGGAGGCGGTTTTCCCAAGCAAAAAATACCTTTTATGAAATATTTTTTGTCTGATTCTAGTGAATCAAAGGTTTCAATACTTCTTGGAGATTCGCATAAAACTGAAACTTTTGAAAAATTAAAGAAAGTTTTAAATGGAGAGAAAATTGATTTTCTTTTTATTGACGGAGACCATCGATATGAGGGGGTTAAAAGTGATTTTAAAATGTATAAGGATCTGGTCAAAAAAGGGGGGCTTATAGGATTTCATGATATTATAGATTCAGAATATCATCATGAGTTAAATTGTTTTGTAGACAAATTTTGGAACGAAATAAAAAGCGAATATGAATACAAAGAATTTATACAAAACCCTCTTCAACATAAATATGGTATAGGTGTTTTAAAAGTTTAATTTGTGATGTCTAAAATAAAAATTCTTTTTACAATACCCAATTTTGATACTGCAGGAAGTACTCGTGTGGTCTATGATTTGGTGGCAAATCTAGATCGTTCTGTTTTTGATATTTCTATTGCTTGTAATCACGATAAAGGAGCTTTCTATCAGGAAATTGAAAAATTAGGTGTCCCCATTTACCTAATAAACACTACGATAGCATACAAGCCATATTTCTCATTTTTTAGTAGATTAAAACCTATTGTTTCATTTTTTAAATTACATCAATTTGACATAATCCATTCTTGGCATTGGAGCAGTGACTGGACAGAAGTTACCGCAGCAAAATTAGCAGGAGCGAAATGGGTATTCACTAAAAAGGCAATGAGTTGGGGTAACAAGCATTGGAAAATTAGAAGCTTTTTAGCAGATTTTATTTTTACCATTAATAAAGAAATGCGAAGTTATTTCTCTTATAAGAAAAATCAGAAATTGGTGCCATTAGGTATAGATACAGATTATTATAGTCCAATAGGATTTAAAAAACCAATTAATGAAGTGTTTACGATTGTTACTGTCGCAAATCTCGTGCCTGTTAAAGGTGTTGAGGTCCTAATCAGGGTAATACCACTATTAAAAAATGTGAGAATTACAATTGTAGGAGATGGTACACCGGCATACGTGTCATTTTTAAAAAATCTATGTAAAGATTTAAATGTAGAAGATAGCGTAGTGTTTTTAGGCAGACAAGAAGATGTAAGACCTTTTATCGCGCAAAGTGATCTTTATGTGATTCCTACTTTAGATGAAGGTAGAAAAGAAGGAATGCCCATGGCTTTAGTAGAAGCTATGAGTATGGCAATACCAGTTTTAGGTTCAAATATTTCTGGGATTAATTATGTGCTTAAAGATTTTCCAGAACTACTTTTTAAAGCGGGAGATACGAATGATTTAGCACAAAAAATAAAGGTCTTAATAGATAATAATGAACAAGCCCTTGGAGAAACATTGAGAGATTATTGTATTCGAAATTTTACGATGCAAAATTTTATTAAAAATAACGAGGCAGTGTATCGTAAGTTGATGAAACCAAAATCTCGATGAGAGTTAGAATTTACTGAAATTGTACAATTGTAATAGTTTATCTTTATACAAATAATATTTGATTCATTTTAAAAAACTTAAAATCATTACAAGTCCTGCAAGAATTGGTACGAGTTGGCTTTCAGAAATAATTGAAAAGTCTTACTCAAAAAAACAACTAAATATAAGTTTTTTTGGTGTTAAGAATACCTTTGATTTTAGTGAAGAAGCATTGTTGGAGATTAATACCATACTAGCTATTTTTAAAATAGCTAGCTATACAAGAAAGTACACAAGCGCATGAAAGTTGGATTAGTTTTGTCAAGGCCACCAGGCTATTCAGAGACCTTCTTACGAAGTAAAATTAGCGGATTACTCGCTAATGGAATTGAGGTAGAGTTATTTGTCTTTAAGCAAGATGAGGCTTTTGATTTATGTAAAGTGCACGTAGCCCCGCAATTGTCAAGATTTAGTATTGTTCTTTTATTTCAGGTATTATTACTCTTTTTAAGAAGTATATTAAACTTTAAGCGACTTAGGCGGTTCTTATATTTAGAGAAACAACAAGGAGTAGCCTGGATAGAACGCTGGAAAAAAGCTTTAGTTAATATTAATATATTAAAAGCAGATCTAGATTGGTTGCACTTTGGTTTTGTTACATTATCAGTAAAAAGAGAGTTTTTGGCAGAAGCAATAGGAGCTAATTTGTCGGTGAGTTTTAGAGGTTTTGATATTGCAATTTATGCTCTTAAAAACCCTGCCTGTTATACTCTTTTATGGGAAAAAGTAGATAAAGTACACGCAAATTCTTACGATTTATTACACCGTGCATATGAGTTAGGTTTACATATAACAACGCCATATCAAATAATAAACCCATCTATAGAAATAGATTTTTTTAAACCCAAAGAAGGTAAAAAAGATACAGCGGTTTTAAAAATATTAACCGTTGCACGCTTGCATTGGAAAAAAGGTTTTGATGATACATTTAATGCGCTGGCACTATTAAAAAAGCAAGGTGTAAAGTTTAGCTATAGCATTGTAGGAGATGGTACTCCTGGTTTTATAGAGCGCTTACGGTTTAGTATTTTTGAACTCGGTTTAACAGAAGAAGTACATTTACTAGGAAAAAAATCTCGCGAAGAAGTTTCTGCGCTCTACGATTCACATGCTCTCTATATACAATATAGTGTAAGTGAAGGATTTTGCAATGCCGTTTTAGAAGCACAATTAAAAGGGCTGCTTTGTATTGTCTCTGACGCAGAAGGGCTGCCAGAGAATATAATTCACGAAGAAACAGGTTTTGTGGTCCCAAAATGTGAGCCTACTCTATTAGCTGAAAGTATAAAGCATGCGATAAACGTAGCGCCAGATAAGATCTGTATAATGAAGAAGAAAGCACAAAAAAGAGTAACTGAAGAATTTAATTTACGGCAGCAGCAACAAAAGTTTGTGAAATTTTACAATTGATTTTTTTTTTTTTAAACTTATTGACATTAATTAGATGGTTTCCATAAATGATCACAGACTTTATTTTAGAATAGAGTTGATATAAACTAAACAGAAAACTATGGTTACATAAATTAATTTTAGTTTTTTTGATATTAAGGGATTTTACCTCATAGGTGTTTTAAAAATAATGTAGATTTAGAATATGAAATTAAGAAGTATTATATATCAGAGTATTCCAAAAAAATGGCGGAAAACTTTAGGGGCTTCAAAACTGTTAAAGCCATTTAGAGATTTTTTATTAAGAGAAAAAGGGAGTTATATAGAAGAAACAGTTGTGATAAAAAAGACATATTCTGGCTATAATGTTAATTTTAAATTTGTAGCTAATATTCAGGTAGCAACAAAAGCGATAGAAAGAGGTATAGAAAGTTCAATAATTAATAAGGCTATTTTTTTATTGAAAAAACATAAACCTAAACAGGGTGATTCGTATACTGTTTTTGATGTGGGTGCTAATTTTGGTTATCTTGGTTTTGCTTGGAAACAGTCTATTGCAAAAAAAGGTAGTGTATATTCGTTTGAGCCTCATCCAAATCTTTTCAGTTCGATAAAATCTTCTGTGTTATTAAATAAGTTTGAAAGTTTTTATTGTATTAATAAAGCTGTGGGTAAAAATGAAGGTATAATCAATCTTCATTTGTCAAATGCTACATCAAATACATTGAGCGACTTTTCAGGTGATATTGTTGTAAATAAATCAGTTAAAATTAAGATGACTTCTTTAGATGCGTTTGTAGAACAAAACAAAATAAAAACACTTGATCTCATTAAGATTGATGTTGATGGCATAGAGCATAATATTTTAGAAGGAGCAAAAAAAGCTATAGTAAAATACAAACCTATTATCATTGTTGAAACAAATAATGATGTAAAAATACATACTTTTCTTAGATCTAATGGTTATAAAATATTAGATATGAATTTAAACGAATGTATTGATGATAGTTCAATGCCTTTAAATTCTTTTGGTATTCCTATATGATATTTACTTTTTTAAAATACATACAACCCACAAAATATTTTTCTATTACTAGAAAGGATGGCACGTTTGTTTTTCCAGACCCAACAAGGTTACCTGTTGAGGTTAAAAAACAATTAATAGAAGATGCTTCTTTTAAAAGTGATGAGGCAAAAGTATATGATCTCTCGTGGCAAGCCATACAATTAGGGTATATAGGAAAAACGGAAACTTATAGAACATTTGTAAAATTGCCTATAGTTGATGAGTATCGATTTATAAGAAAATATTTTAATGTGATCTGGGTGTATTACATTTTTGTATTACGATTACTTAGTTTTAAAAACCCATTTTCAGAAATAAAAGGGCTGCTTCAATCTAAAAACATAAGAAAGTCTACTTATTTATCGAGACCTATCACACACTCTTCTTGGGATACTTTTGATAGTTTATTGCTAAAAAAAGCCCCATTAATATCTGTTGTGATACCAACGTTAAACAGATACAAATACCTGAAAGACGTGCTTTTAGACCTTGAAAAACAAGAGTATTCTAATATCGAAGTAATAATTGTAGATCAAACAACACCATTTCAAGAAGCATTTTATAAGCAGTTTACTTTACCTTTAAGGGTATATTATCAAGAAGAAAAAGCCCTTTGGAAAGCACGTAATTTTGCAATAAAAGAGGCAAAAGGAGAGTACTTATTACTTTTTGATGATGATAGTAGAGTTGCTAAAAATTGGATAAGCAATCATCTTAAGTGTCTAGATTTTTTTAATGCCACTATATCTTCGGGAGTATCCATATCATTGGTTGGCGATAAAGTACCTAAAAATTATAGTTTCTTTAGAGTATCAGACCAACTAGATACAGGGAATGTTTTAATACATAAAAGTGTTTTTCAATCTGTAGGTTTATTTGATAGACAATTTGAAAAGCAACGTATGGGTGATGGTGAGTTTGGATTACGCGCGCATTTAGCTGGATTTTTAAATATATCTAACCCTTTTGCAGAGCGTTTACATTTAAAAGTAGGTACAGGAGGACTAAGACAAATGGGAAGCTGGGATGGTTTTAGGCCTAAAAATTGGTTTGGACCACGACCTATACCAAGTGTGGTGTATTTTTTTATAAACTATTACGGAAAAAAACAAACTAGATTATCATTATTAAAAACGATACCTAAATCTGTAATACCTTACAGGTTTAAGAAGAGTAAACCTTTGATGGTTTTAGGAATTATTATCTCGTTTATCATGTCTCCTTATATTCTCGTTCAGGTATATCAATCTTGGCATTTAGCAAGTGAAAAATTAAAAAAAGGACCTAAAATAGAAAAGCTTGCTTAAAGTACTACTCATAACAACAGAATTCCCTCCGCAACCAGGAGGTATTGGGATGCATTCTTTTGCTATTGCAACACACTTGCAGGCAAAAGGGTTTGAGGTAACCGTAAGTTGTGATCAAAGGTCTAAGACGGGTAGAGAAGAGAAAGAATTTGACAAGAAACAAGCTTTTTTAGTAGTTAGAAACAAAAGGAAAAAACCAATATTTAGAACATATTTTAATCGCATTATAGCTGCAAAAAAACACTCTAAAAATACAGATGTGGTTATCGTGTCTGGAAAATTTTCAATTTGGGTAGGAGGTTTGTTAAAAATGGGAAACACTAAAGTCGTGTCTATTGTTCATGGATCTGAACTTCTACTTAAAAATAAGTATTTAAAAAAAATAACCACAAATAGTTTGTTGAAAATGGATGCTTGTATTTCGGTTTCAAATTATACAGCATCTTTATTAAAAGATGTAACAGAGATATCTAGTAAAGTAATACCAAACGGTTTTTTGTTTTCTAAGAATTTTAAAAATATTGAGAAAATAAAACCTGAAACGCTTCAATTAGTTACCGTTGGTAATGTAACACAACGGAAGGGACAACATAATGTAATAAATGCATTACCATTATTAAACAAGAGTTTTAAGCATGTAACCTATAAAATGGCTGGCTTGCCTTCGGAAAAAGGTAGGTTGATAAAAGTGGCAAAGGATAAAGGGGTTTTCGATCAAATTAATTTTCTAGGACGAGTTTCAGAAGAAAAGAAAATAGAATTACTACAAAAGTCAAGTATATTTGTTATGTTGAGTGAAAAAACAGCTATGGGCAGTGTAGAAGGTTTTGGTATTGCATTAATAGAAGCAAATGCAGTAGGAATCCCAACAATTGGTGCAAAATTTTGCGGAATTGAAGATGCTATAAAGGATGGTTATTCTGGGAGATTAATAGATCCGCATCATCCCGAAGAATTTTTAAGCGCAGTAGAAGATATATTTGAAAACTATAATACATACACTACAAATGCAGTGATATGGGCTTCACGCTTTACTTGGAATCAACTAATAGAGGACTATATCTCAGTGCTAAAAAAAGTATGAAGTTAACGATAATCTCACATACAGCACACTATACCAAAACAGATGGTGAAATTGTAGGCTGGGGGCCAACCATTAGTGAAATTAATCATTTGGCACCTCATTTTTCACATATTTATCATGTAGCTTTTTTACATGACAGCATAGCGCCACCTAGCGCATTGCCTTACACGGCAAGCAACGTCAGTTTTGTAGCATTACCACCTTCTGGAGGGAAAAATTTACTAGCAAAAATGTCTTTGCTACAGCAAATGCCTAAAACAATGGCAATTGTAAAGAATACTTTAAAAAAATCAGATTGTTTTCAGTTGCGAGCCCCTACAGGTATTGGTACTTACCTAATACCGTATTTAACCTATTTTTCAAGAAAGAAAGGGTGGTATAAATATGCTGGTAACTGGAAACAAGAAAATGCTCCCTTAGGTTATGCATTGCAAAGAAAACTTTTAATACATCAAAAAAGAACGGTTACAATTAATGGTGCTTGGCAAGGACAATCAACACAGTGCCTCACTTTTGAAAATCCCTGTTTAACAAATGACGAAAGAGAGGAAGGTTTGAAAGTTATTTCAGAAAAAAAGTATGAAGGTCCTTTCTCATTTTGTTTTGTGGGACGATTAGAAGATGCAAAAGGAGTACAGCTAATAATTAATGCTCTCTCAGCTTTAAAAGAATACTCTGGTGTCGCTCATATTCACTTTGTGGGTAGTGGAGTGAAAAGCGAAGAATATAAGGCTGAGTGTAAAGCTTTAAATTTACCTGTTACTTTTCACGGATTTTTAAATAGAGCTGATGTTTTTAACCTATATAAAACATGTCATTTTCTTTTTTTACCAAGTAAAAGTGAAGGGTTTCCTAAAGTAATTGCGGAAGCGATGAATTATGGTTGTATACCAATAGTTTCTGCCGTTTCTAGTATTGGCCAATATGTTACAGAGAAAAACGGATTTCTCATTTCTCCAAATACTGTTTCGAGACTCGAAGAGATTATTTTAAATATTTTGACTTTAAATGAAAGTTCTCTAAAAAAGAAAGCTATTACTGGTTATAATGTGGTACAAGCCTTTACATTTGAACGTTATAATAAAAGAATTATCACAGAGGTTTTAAATTGAATACGAAGTGTTATAAATGAGTGACGTAAAAATGACATATAGGTCTTTTCTTGAAAAAAAGTGCTCAGGTACTTTTTTTACGGTTTTGCTATATCTGTTACTTTTTAGCTATTTCTATAATTTACCGGTAGTTTCTTATTCTGTAAAAGGAACTAATGAGTTACGATTATACGATTTATTAGGCATTTTATTATTCATTAAATTTTTCGCCAATTTTGGACTTGTAATCCAGCAAATAAAAACGATTGTATTCTATAAGCGTTTTTATGAATTTATGCTCTATTGTACCATATCTATTCTTCTAACCTTATTTTTTGCCATTATAAATAATAGGATATTAGTTTTTGCACAAGCAATCCTTTATTTATATCACATGTGGGTGTTTTTTTTAGGATCCTTTTTTCTTTTTTACAACTTGAATACAAGAAAAAAATATGTGCGTTTTGTAAAGTTTTTAATATTATGTATCGCTATAGAAATGGTGCTTATTATATTACAAAACCTAGGTGTTGTACCTTTTTTATGGGGACAGGAGTATTACCTTTCTTATGATGGTTTTATGTCTGGTACTTTGGGACCTAATAAGATTGTGCTAGGTATGTTTGCTTTAATCTCTTTAGGTTTAATTATAGCGTTTTTGTTCTATAAGGAAAAGTTAGTTCCTAAATTATGGGTGTATTCGGCATTAGGTGTTATTGGTATTGCTTTATTGCTATCTGGTTCGCGGACTACATATGTTGGTGTTTTGGTGTTTATGGGGTACTTTTTATTTAAAAGTACGGCTCGTTTTTTTCGTTTTGCGATATTAGGTGGTGTTTTTTTCGCTGTGATTGTAGTGTCTAGCCCACAAATTGTTGAAAAAATAGGAGATGTACTTGAAGAGCGAGTTACCTATGTAATAGATGGGCCAGAAGACGTTAAAGATTATGAGGATTTTAGTGGTGTGTATTCTGAACTTAGTACTGGGCGAGATAAATTACATTTAATGTATGTATTTCACTTAATAGATAACCCTGGGGTGATCCCATTAGGGCAGGGGTTTGTAAATAGAATGGGAGTGGGAGCTTCTGCCCATAATATTTATTTATCTTTAATTAATGAAGTGGGTATAGTAGGTCTTTTTTTATATTTAAGGTGGTTGTTTTCATACTTAATTATCAAAAAAAGAAGGATTCCTTCTTTTCAATTAGCCCTAAATGGCTTGGTTTTAGGAATGCTTGTGACCTTATTTTTGGAGAACATTTATACATCTATAGGCCTTTATTTGCTATTTTAGGTTATTTTTTGATGGTTTGTGTATTACTTTTAATGCCTTATAAGTATGAAAATGAATAGCTTAACAAACATATCGATTGCTTTATTTTCTAAAAAATCTCCTGTTTTTTATATAGTTCGACGGTCAATAGAAAAAGTTTTTTGGTTTCATTTTAAACAAGCTAGTGTTTTTTCTGAAATATTAATAACATCTAACCTACAGCGCTATGATTAGAAAACAGTGGGTTCTTATTCTTGCTTTTAATGCCCTTATTGCGGTTGGGTTTTATGTAAGCAATCTTGGAGCAGGTTATGAGCGTTTGTCATCAGACCTACACAACATTGTCCCTATGTGTCAAAAATTTGATGATGTATCCCTTTTTAAGGGCGATGTTTTTGCGGGTGACACGGCTAATTTTAAATACTATACCCCTTTTTTTATTACAAAATTGAGGGCTCTTGCCTGGATCAATGGTGGAGATTATGTGGCGGCAATTAATATGTGGCTAGCGGGTATGCATTTGCTTTTTGGGTTGGGATGGTTTCTATTAGCTTTTCGTTTATTAAACAAACAGTTTTGGCCTGCGTTTTTTATTTCAATTTTATTGAGAGGGATTGTCTGGTTGCCAGGTTCAGAGATTTGGGGTATTTCTAATATTTGGTCATTAATGCCACGTACGGTGTATATCGGTTTATTGCCATTTGCCCTATTATTACTATTTACAGATAACAAAAGATGGATTTTGTTAGGAGGTTTTTTAATAGGTCTATTGTTTAACTTTCACCCTATTACAGGACTAGGCGGAATCTTATTGTATTACACGCTACTTTTTTGTTTAAAATGGATTTTTAAACAGAATATTTCTTGGTTTTCCATATTGCTTCAATTTATGTTTACCATTCTAGGAATGCTTCCTTTTGTGATTACATATTTTGGAAAAACCGAACTAGCTATGGATTATAATATACAAGAATATCAAGAGGCTTTTTCGGCTAGAATTCCTTCCTATTTTTTAGATACACAACGGTTTTTAGCAAAATGGATGCAAGCGAAATTCTTGTTTTATATGCTTCCATTAGTAATGTATTTACTCTATGGATGGTTATTAAAAGGCGTTCATTTAAAACGTGCATTGACTATTTGCTTGTTAACACTCGTATTGATTGTTTTTCCTACCCTAAGTGTTCCAATAGAACAGTGGTTAAACGATACATTAGGGAGTAATCTAAGAATGGCTTTTCAGCTTATTAGAATTCAGAAGTTAGCGGTGTTACCGGCATATTTTGCTATTGGTTTTCTGTTGTTGCAAGTGACATCTCATTTCCGAAGTTTAAAAAAATGGCTTCCTTTAGGCGTGTTTTTTTATGTGATTTTAGGAGTAGTATCAGCTTCTGGAGGTTTAAAATCCATACCTTTTATTAGCGATGATATTACTAAAGAAATTTATCCAGATGTTAAAAGTATTGCAGATGGAAGTGCTTATATGCGCTCAGATTTTGATAAGATGAGTGTTTTTGTACAAAATAACACAAGTAAAGACGCGATACTGTATGCAAGCTTTATGTATCGGTCTTCAACAAAAAGAGCCGTGGTATTGGACAAAAAAGGGGCTTCTATTTTAATTGAAGGAAATCCTAAAAAGTTAATTGCTTGGCACAAAGAACGAAAAGAATTTCAACCGTTATCTATTGAAGAACAATTGTTGTTTTTAAAGCAAAAAGGGGTGAAGTATATTATTACAGAAGAGGATGAATATACAGCATGGTTAGTGCCTATACATAAAGAAGGAAATGTGAAATTATATCGTATTTGAGCATGAAGAAAATCTTATACATAGGGAATAAACTTTCAGAAAAAGGCAATACGGTAAGTTCAATTGAGACATTAGGCGTTTTTTTAGAACAAGAAGGTCATCAAGTTTATACAGCATCTTCTAAAACCAACAAAATAGTAAGGTTGAATGATATGGTTTATACAACTTTACGTTTGAGAAAATCTATTGATTGTGTTTTAATAGATACATATAGTACTCAAAACTTCTATTATGCAGTCATTATAGCTTTTGTGTGTAAAACATTAAAAATACCGTACATACCTATCTTAAGAGGGGGTGATTTGCCAGCGCGTTGGGTAAAGAGCAAGAGCATGTGCAATCAACTTTTTAAAAATGCATTTGTAAATATTGCACCTTCAAGTTACTTGTTTAATTTTTTTAAAAATAAAGGGTATGATAATTTAAAATATATACCCAATACAATAGAGCTTAAAAATTACCGCTATTTAAACCGAAAGGTGGTTTCTGCAAAATTACTTTGGGTTAGGTCATTTTCAAATATTTATAATCCTTTACTAGCTTTGCATATAGTGGAGGTTTTAATGAAAAAAAAAATAAATGTCACATTAACAATGGTGGGGCCAGAGAAAGATGGGAGCTTAGAGATATGTAAAAACTATACTTTAAAACATAATTTACCAGTAACTTTCACAGGTAAATTATCAAAAAAGGAATGGATTACACTTTCTGAACAGCATGACATTTTTATTAATACCACGAATTTTGACAATACTCCGGTTAGTGTCATCGAAGCCATGGCATTAGGTTTGCCAGTAATCTCAACTAATGTTGGAGGGCTCCCTTTTTTAATAAAAGATATGACTAATGGTATACTGGTTTTGCCAAATGACAGTGAAGAATTTGTAAATAAAATTGAATATCTAATCAGTAATAATAGTAAGTGTTCTCAGATATCAGATAATGCACGTAAAGTTGCTGAAACGTTTAATTGGAACAAGATTAAAGAGTCTTGGCTCAAAGTATTGGATTTTAATCTATAAAAAACCTATTTTTACGATGAATTAACTTGTTTTTATGTCTCCCCAAAAAAAAAGCATCCATTTTGATATTTCCGAAAGGAAAATATTGCTACGATTATTTGATGTCGTTGTGGTACTTTGTATGCTACATTTTGTAGGTGAAGCTTTTAATTTTGATTATTTTAAAATTAATTCTTTTCATTGGGTTTGGTCTATTGTATTAGCGATATACCTTACTGTATTTGCAACTATTTTTGAGTTATATAATTTGCAAAAAGCAGGGAAATTTGAAGTTACAGTCCAAAATATTGTTTTAACGACATCTGTAACAGTGTTTTTTTATCTGTTAACTCCGTTTTTTACACCAGTACTTCCAGAAAATCGGATACAAATTTTATTTTTTTATTTAGCGATTAACTTACCGCTAATTGCTTGGCGCTATTTTTATATAACATTCGTGTCTGCTGCCCGATTTAATAAGCGTATTCTTTTAGTTGCAGACGGTTCAGAGATTAATACTATTGTAAATTCTTTAGAAATCCTAGATCCTAATTATAAGGTGGTTGGTTTTGTGCAATCTGGCGAAAAAAGTTATGATCAAAAGTATTATACTTCTTTTTTAGAATTTGATGATACGAAACTTTTAGATCTTGTAATAGAACATTCTATCTCTGAGGTTGTTGTGGCATCCTCTAAAAACTTCGGACTTTCAAGACCTTTATATAGTCAATTAATAAAAATGGTAGAAGCTGGTATTTCTATTAAAGAATATAGTCAAGTTTATGAAGAGTTAAATAAACAAGTGCCAGTACAAGAGATTAATCAAGATTTTTATAAGTTTTTTCCTTTTAGTCGTAGTAATCATAATAAGCTCTATCTTTTTTTTCAGAGAGTTTTAGATATAATTATTTCTATAGCAGGATTAACTTTATCACTCGCATTATTACCTTTGGTACTAATCGGGAATTTAATCGGGAATAGAGGCCCTTTTTTATATACGCAAGAAAGAGTTGGTAAAAACGGAATCCCTTTTAAGATATATAAGCTAAGAACGATGGTTGTAGATGCAGAAAAAGAAGGGGCTCAATATGCTCAAAAAAGAGATGCAAGAGTGACAACATTTGGCCGTTTTTTAAGAAATTCTCGTATAGATGAAATACCTCAGTTTTTAAATATAATTAAAGGAGATATGAGTCTTATAGGCCCTCGTCCAGAACGCCCAATTTTTGTTGAAGAACTTGGAGCAAAAATACCTTATTATGAAATGCGCCATTTTATAAAACCAGGTGTTACTGGTTGGGCTCAAGTAAATGCAAGTTATGGTACAACAGATGCAGATTCATTAGAGAAACTTCAGTTTGACCTTTACTATATTAAGCACCGAAGTTTTTTTCTTGATGTACAAATTATCCTAAAAACGCTAAGTACAATTATTTTCTATAGAGGGCAGTAATTAAATGCTTATTTCAAAAATCGCCATACATATACGTAACGTATCACGAGAGCAATAAATAAAGGAATAAGTGCAGCAGCAAAAACTTGCACGCCTGTTATCCAATGCAAACACAATAAACAGAAAAGCACTAATAATAAGAATACATAACGACTAGCCCATTTTGGAGGCGTTTTCTTTGTAAGTACAAATGCCATAACGAGATTAAATGGCATAGCCCATAACATATTATAATTATTAGCCGTTGCGGTATGATCTGTTGCTGTCCATAATAATAGCAAAATAACCCCAGTAATTCCTGTAATAGTAAATAGGATCGTGTCTAGATATCTGCTTCTCTTTTGTTTTTTATTGTCTTTAACTGTGATGTAAATAATAAAAAATCCTATCAAGCTAAATACAACCAAAGGACTCCATAAATAATGGAAACTTGTACTGTTTTTTCTTTCAGGTAGCAAGTCGTTTTCCTGAAGCACTAAGGGAGTTGTTTTTCCTACGTGTCTTGTGCTCGCTACTTTTGCTGCTTCGTACACATAATCTGGTAAAAATTGATGTTGCTCTGGGCTTGCCGTTTTGTCTATCACGCTTCCTAGTGCAATGTCAATACCTAGACTTCCCCAAGAGTTAGCATTAAGGCGTTGCTGAATGAGTTGCCTAAATGTGTAGGGTTGCGGTGCGTAAGTGTCTTCATAATGAAGCTCGTCGCCTAATGAGATTTTTAACACATCTCTTATTTTAGTGGCACAATTATCAAAAAAGAAATCATATAAATAAGCGCGATTTTCTGGCCTAGCATTGTTTTGTAAATAAGCAACAACGGTTTGTACTTCTTCAGGATTAAGGTCTAATACCTGCTCTTTCATCCATCTTCCGTGGGCAGCATAATGTCTTTTATAAGCCTGATAATGTCCTGTGTCTAATAGATAGAGTAGTTTTCCTTGTGCAAAATTTAAGATAAAATTAGGCGCTTCAAAATCATAAACACCATAATTATACACGATGTCAATATTATTTTCAGTGTCTTTAATTCTAAAGGCACTATGACCAAATTTTTCAGCCAAATCTGAACCAGGTCCCATGGTCAGAATGCTAACTTTTGTAGCTTCAGATAGCGGATATGATTGCCCTTGTGCTGTAAAAATGCTAAGGAGTAATAGTGTAGTATAGAGTAAAGTACGCAAGGCGGGGTTGTTTTTAGATAATTACAAATGTAAGCCTAAGCTAAAATGTAGCCAATGGTTTATGGTATAAAAACGAGATGTTACAAATGAACATTTCCGAAGTAAGAAAAAAGGCTTTTAATAAAGACTAAAGAGGCTTAACGAAATATACTCCAATCTAAAGTTACAGAAAAGACATTAGAATATAATGCTGCGCTAGAGTCGCCAATATCTGTTAGAGCGTAATCTACAGCAATACCTTTGTATTTAAAACCTACTCCAAGATTAGGTTGTACACTAGTAGATTCTGATCCGTCTAGATTAAGTGTAGTCTGAACATTACCGAGTCCTGTGCGTACATAAATCATTTCTATATAGCCAAACTCTAAGCCTAAAGCAGGCGTCATACTGACACTAGACGAACTAATAAAATCGTTAGTTTCAGCAAATCTAAAATTTAAATCTACTTCGGCTAATAAGGTAAAATCATGATCGTATGTATATTTTTTTGCGATACCAAGTTGTAGCTTAGGGATGGTGATTTCTGTAGTTTCTGGTAGCTCTTGGTTTTGGCCCTCTACAGCGCCTTGTATGTCAGCAAATTTTTCTTCGTCAATAGACCAGGCGTTAACCGTTGTGGTGATATCTCGTGCCATAAGCCCAAACTGCCAGTTGTTTTTACTTTCAAACTGTAGTCCAGCATCTAGCCCAAACCCCCAAGAATTTGCAAAATCACCAATAATACGTCTCACGACCTTTGCGTTTACCCCAAAACTAAAGCCGTCAAGCGGTAATCGTCTCGCATAACTAAAAGTACCTGCATAATCTGCTGTAGAAAAAAGACTAATTCGATCGTAATTTATTTGACCTTGATCATCTATAAGTTGAGTGGTGTTTAAAATGTCATCCACACCAAATCTAATTATTGAAAATGCAACGGCGCTCTCTTTATCTATCGGCATTGCAAAAGCAGCATAATCATAATTTGCAATGTTTGCAAAATAAGAAGCGTGCATTAAAGAAAGTTGTTTGTCTTCTAGTTTGGTTAAGCCCGCAGGATTCCAATAGCCAGAATTTACATCGCCAGTATTGGCAGTCATTGCGTTAGACATACCAAAGGCGCGCGCATCTACTCCAATGTTTAAAAATTCATTAGAATATTTACGAACTGTTTGTGCTTGCATAGTAAAACCTGCAATAAGAAAAAGAAGTATAAGTTGTTTCAACCCGCTATTTTTGGACAAATATCTCATTATTTTATACAATACTAAACTATAATTTTAATCACATATTGTACGATAGGTATCTTAGACGAAAATACTTTCCTATTTTTACAAAATATTTTGCATTTTCAGGATTATAAATTGTCTTCGGAAATTTTAAAACTTGAAGAATTTGAATAAATTAAAATACTTATGATTAAACAAATACCAAATATCATTACTTCTTTAAATTTACTATGCGGCTGTGTTGCTGTGATGTTTGTTTTGTCGGGTGATTTAGTAATCGCTTCTTTTTTTGCATTTTTAGGGATATTTTTTGACTTTTTTGACGGCTTAGCAGCTCGTTTGTTAAATGCATCAACTAAAGTAGGATTAGAGTTAGATTCTCTTGCAGATATGATAACAAGTGGCGTTGTGCCCGGATTTGTGATGGTACAGTTAATCAGTCAAGCAAGTACGGGGCATTACTTAAACATTACAGAAATGTTTTCAGGAAATAACTGGAACGAAGGTTTTAATCAATATTTGCCATTTATAGGTTTATTAATTGTGGTTGCCTCTGCGTATAGACTAGCTAAATTTAATGTAGATACAAGACAGACCACTAGTTTTATAGGGCTACCTACACCGGCAAATACCTTGTTGATTTTAAGTTTGCCACTAATTTTAGCTTTTCAGCAAACCGATTTGGTAAGCAATCTTATATTAAATAAATGGGTGTTGATAGCACTTACTGTGTTAAGTAGTATTTTATTAAATGCAGAGATCCCTTTATTTGCTTTAAAGTTTAAGACCTGGGATTTTAAAAGCAATAGTATCCGTTATCTGTTTTTATTACTTAGTGTAGCAGCTTTGTTTTTCTTTCATTTTCTTGCTATCCCAGCAATTATTATTATTTATATTTTGCTATCTCTATTCTGGAGAGCGTAGTACAAAAAGTATTTCCATTGTCTTCGACTGCGCTCAGACTGATATTTTGTTTTTTTGAAAGTGAAATAAACAAACAGTTATTAGTCTATCATTTCAGGTTTCTTTTTAAAACCTCTCCACACCAAAAATGCGACTAAGGGTAAGTATATTAAGCATCTGTAAAAGTGAGCCATTACAACACCTTCCACACCATAAATGGGAACAAGATAAAACGAAAGTCCAAAAAATAAACCAAGTGATATTACTTCAGAGAAAATGAAATTACGAACCATTTTCTTTGCTAAAAATTGAGTGGCAAGGATAATTGATGCGAGACGAATAAAATCACCCATCAATTGCCATTTAAATAGCGGAGCCATAGCATCAAAACCAGGGAATATTAGATCAATTATAAAGTGACGTAAAAAATAAATAGCTAACATTCCTACCGCAAAGAGAGGAAGTAGTGATATGTAAATATGTTTTACTTCTTTAAAAAATAAAGAACGTTTTTTGATGGTAGCAAATTTAGGTATCACATACATAGTGAATAGAAGTGATGAAAATGCCATATAGTTTTTGGAAAGATCAAGCATCCCAGACCAAAGTCCAGAGTCTTCTTGTGAGATGTTAGTTCGTACCATATTCCTTATTTCTATTTCAACAAAACTTAATACTACAGTTGAAAAAAACGAGATTAAGGTAAATGCTAAAAGCACATTACCGAAAGGAATTTTAAAAGATATTTTTTTGTAATTAATGTATTTTTTAAAGGTTTTAAAAAACACATATAACAAAATCACCAGTTGAATGGCTGGCGTAATAATTATAGAATAGAGGGCGTAAGTGAACTGGTTATTCCAAGCAAAATATAATAATAATGCTGCAGAAATAAGATAACTGCTTAAGTCTACTTTTGCATAACGTTTATATTCTGTAAGGCCATTAATGACACCATTGTAAATACGTTGTAAACCTATAGCAGGAGCAACAATACCTGTAACAACAAGAACACTTGAGTATGCGGTAGATTCAAAAAAATACTGACTTAATGGTGTGGAAAAAACAGCCAATAAAATTCCAATGACTAATGAGCTGATAGACCAGAATACAAAAGCGGTAGAAAATAAATCGTTTAATTTATCTTGATCTTCTTTATATTCGGCAACATACTTTACCATTCCGTTAAAAAAACCGAAAGATGTTAGTGACAAAATTCCTTGTTGAATACTTCGTACTTGACCAATAATATCTATCCCTACTTCTCCAAAATTTTCTGCTACTATTCTTCTAATAAATAAAGAGAGTATTTGTCTCACTATTATAATAGGCGCATTCACCGAAGTGATTTTCAGCAGTAAATTGGTTTTTAAGAAATTTGGAATTTTCACTAGTAGCGGTTTATTACGGCGATTACTTCACTTACTTGCTTTTCTGTCATTACAGGGCTTATAGGGATACTCACTACTGTATTGTGTAGTTTCTCGGCAATCGGGAAACTTAAATCTTTAAACTCGGGCAATGCTTTTTGTTGGTGTGGGGCAATCGGGTAATGGATTAAATGTCCCACTTTATGTTCTGTTAAGTGTGCTACAAAAGAAGCTCTGTCCTCTACTTGCACAACAAATAAATGAAACACGTGATCTTTAGTGCCCTCGTATTTTGGTAACGTGATTTTAGGATTTGTGATTTCGGCACAATAACGTTGCGCTACTTTTTGTCTGTTTAAATTGTCTGTGTCTAAACCTGCTAGCTTTATAGATAAAAATGCAGCTTGAATTTCATCAAGTCTAGAATTTACACCTAGCACTTCATTGATATATTTTGAAGAGGTTCCGTAGTTTCGAAACATGCGAATTGCTTTTGCTAGTTCGGCATCGTTTGTTGTCACAGCGCCACCGTCGCCTAGTGCGCCTAAGTTTTTTGAAGGGTAAAAACTAAACCCTGCGGCGTCCCCTAAACTCCCCGCTTTTTTGTTGCTGAAATTTTCTGCACCGTGTGCCTGTGCCGCATCTTCAATAATAAGTAAGCCGTGTTTTTGGGCAAATGTGTTTATAGCGTCCATATTAGCCAGTTGTCCATATAGGTGTACTGGCATTATTGCTTTGGTTTTACTAGAAATATATGAGGGTAACTGCGCTACATCAAAATTAAAAGTGTCTGCTTCTGCTTCTGCGAGAACGGGGCTTAATCCAGCTTGTTTTATGGCAATTATTGTTGCAATAAAGGTATTGCTTGCGACAATCACTTCATCTCCCGTTTTCAATTTTCCGAGGTGTTTATAGGCTTCTAATATTAAACGTAAAGCATCTAAGCCATTGGCAACGCCTACACAGTATTTTGTACCACAAAAGTCTGCAAATAAGTTTTCAAAACGACTCACTTGATTGCCTAATACATAATAACCACTATCTAAAAACTCCTGAAAAGAAGCTTTAAATTGAGGTTCAAAACGAGCATTAACCTTGTGTAAATCTAAAAAAGGAATCATTTAATGGTGATGTCTATTTGTTTATAAGCGTTTGTTTGTATTTCGTAGGTGTCTGCTGTAAATGTACGCGCACCACAACTTTCTTTCCAGAAGATAAGACCACTGTTTAATATTTTTCCATTTTCTTCAGAAGAAATATTAAAATCAAAGTATCTTTTTTCTTTTTCAAAGTGGTTTATTATAAAATCGTAAGCAAGGTCGAGACTTCCGTAGCTGTTTTTGTCTGCATTACCAGACACATATTGCGGGTGAATGGTCGTTTTTGTTAAAAATACCGTTGTTCCTGCGACCACTTTATCGTCTTTATAAATATTTACTTGCTTGATGTTATTAGGAAAACGTGCGGCGAGTAATTTAATTTCGTCAAGGGAGTGTACGGGGCTTATTCCGTGTTTGTTTTTTAAATTAGGAATTAAAACGTCGTTCCAGAAAGCATCAAAATGATCTTCTACTTTTAGCTCAAGTCCGTTTCGAAGGGCTTTATTGATGCCTTCTCTTCGGTTTTTCTGAAATTTTAATTTATGATCATTGTCGATAACCATTAATACATCTCGCTTTAATAAAGTTGCATTTGCTTTATGTAAAAAGTAAGCTAACTCATCAGATGGCATTACATTATAAAAGGTTGGAATTACCCTGATTTCAACAGTTTTAATCATTTCCGAAGCAAGAAAACGGAGCATTTCTTTAAAAGCCTCTAGCGCATATAATAACTTGGCGCTGTCTTGTAAAACAAAACTACCATAGGTGAGACCTTGGTGTGAGATCAATTTACCATCCTTTAAGTTTGCAGGTAAGATTGCGTAAAGGGTTTCGTCTTTAAAAATTAAGACCGAAAAATCTGTAAACCGATCACTATGATAGTCCATAAAGTCACGATGAAACAGAAATGTTGCATTTTTAGCGCTGTTTACAAAATTGTTCCATAGACTGACATCTGCTTCGGTATAGCGTCGCGCAGTGTAGGTCGAAGTTTTTTTTGTGCTTTTAGACAAGGTTTTAAATTGATGGTTATAAAAGGTAAAACTACTAATTTAAACCGACATCGAAATCGAAAATGAAGTCGAAAACGAAATCAAATGTTACAGAAATTACAAGTAGAAGATGGTTTTTTATAGAATAGGTTGCCTTGTAGTGAAGCTAAAATTAAAATTAGAATTGAAACCAGATAATGAAGTAAAGACAATGTCTGCTAGAGGAGAGTAAAAACCTAGCTAGAAACAGGTTTTAGTAAACGAAACCAACAATCTAAGCTTAACTTATTACAAATACACATATATCTTGGCTACCTTTGTAATTATGGACAAGATTATCAAAAACTTACCTGAAAAGGCAAAAGAAGTAGAAAAAGAGACGTTAAAATTTTTTAAGCGTGTGAATAAAAAAGCACCTAAAAATTTTGATGTAGGGATGCAAGAGCTACACGATAAGGAATTTAGAAAAACAGATTGTTTAGAATGTGCAAACTGTTGTAAAACAACGAGTCCTATTTTTACAAATAAGGATATCGACCGTATAGCAAAACATTTTAGAATGCCTGTTCAGAAATTTGCTGACACCTATTTAGAGATGGATGAAGATGATTGGTTTGTATTGAAAAGCGCTCCTTGTACTTTTCTTGCAGATGATAATAGTTGTATGATTTATGATGTTCGCCCAAAAGCTTGCCAAGAATATCCGCATACCAACCGTAAGCGTTTTCAGAAAATTGCTCCGTTAACGATGAAAAATGTAGAGATTTGTCCTGCTGCATTTAATATAGTAGAGGCAATGAAGGTAAAGTTTGCCGAAAAAGGTGGGAAACATAAACGATGGAATGTTTAAGTAGGGGGATTAACAATATTCCCCTCTTGTCACACTGAGCGCAGTCGAAGTGTAGAAAAGGTAGTGAATTCCATTGTCTTCGCCTGCGCTCAGACTGACAGTTTGCTTCCCTGTTGTCACACTGAACGCAGTCGAAGTGCACATAGTAGCCCAAGTTTAAAACGTTTCATTTTGTATTTTATAAAAGAAAAGTATTGCCTTTTTTTGTTGGTAGTGAAGTCCATTGTCTTCGACTGCGCTCAGACTGACAATGAGCTTTGAGTCTTTGTTTTACTCAAATTATAAGCTAAAGTGAAGTGTAGAAAAACAATATTTCCCTGTTGTCACACTGAGCATAATCGAAGTGTAAAAAAGGTGCTTCCCTGTTGTCACACTGAGCGCAGTCGAAGTGAACATAGCAGCCCAAGTTTAAAACGTTTCATTTTTCTATTTTATAAAAGAAAAGTATTGCCTTTTTTTTGTTGGTAGTGAAGTCCATTGTCTTCGACTGCGCTCAGACTGACAATGAGCTTTGAGTCTTTGTTTTACTCAAATTATAAGCTAAAGTGAAGTGTAGAAAAACAATATTTCCCTGTTGTCACACTGAGCGTAGTCGAAGTGCAAACAGCAGCCCAAGTTGAAAACATTTCATTTTGTATTTTATAAAAGGAAAGTACTGCCTTTTTTTTGTAGGTAGTGAAGTCCATTGTCTTCGACTGCGCTCAGACTGACAATGTGCTTTTTGAGTCTTCGACTGTGTTCAGACTGACAATGTTTTCTACTCATAAATAAGATATTCCTGACGCATTTTATCGTATTCAGCTAAAGGTCTAATCCACTCTTTTCTTATTTCCGAATAGGTATATCGATTTTCAATTTGCCATTGTAGTCTTTCAGTTCCCGCGAGCTTGGTGAAAAAATTATTGAAAAACTCTTTTTTTCTACCATTAGAAACATAGGCTTCTATAAGCCATTCTAGGTTTATTTTGTCTCGTCTTGGCTCTTGTGTGAGGTCTAAACCATTGCAGGCAACGCCTTTAAATTTTGGATGTTTTGAGCCTTCATTTGCTTGAGGTGTAAATGTGTAAGGGAAAAATTCTTTTTGTAAACTAGGAGCTCCAAAAATTTGAAACTGATTTTCTGTACCGCGACCAGCACTTACAATGGTTCCTTCAAAAAAGCAAAGACTAGGGTATAGGTTTATGGCAACATCATTAGGTAAATTAGGTGACGGTTTTATAGGCAAACTATAAGGTGTGTCGTGAGTGTAGTTTTGCATTGGGATTACTGTGAGGTCGCATTTTATTTTATTTGCAAGCCATCCTTGTCCGTTAACCATTTGTGCATACTCGCCAATAGTCATACCGTGAACCACAGGCACAGGGTGCATCCCTACAAAGCTTGTGTGCTCCATTTCTAAAATAGGGCCATCTATGTAATGACCATTTGGGTTGGGTCTGTCTAGCACAATTACAGGAATTCCTTGTTCTGCACAAGCTTCCATCACATAATGTAAGGTGGAAATATAAGTGTAAAAACGCGCTCCTACATCTTGTATGTCAAATACCATTACATCAATACCTGCTAACATTTCTGCAGAAGGTTTTTTGTTTTTGCCATACAAAGAGATAATAGGTAAGCCTGTTTTAGTATCAATTCCATCTTTAACTACTTCGCCAGCATCTGCTTTTCCTCTAAAGCCGTGTTCTGGAGCGAAAACTTTGGTAACATTGTTTTTCCATCCTAAAAGATAATCAACAAGATGTAAACTCCGTACACTCTCCATACCGTCATATATTGAACGTTGTAATGTATCTATAACGATTGATGTCTGATTAGCAACAACGCCTATTTTTTTATTGTCAAGATATTTTAGATACTCGCTTCTTCGGTTTGCGCCAGGAACAATAAGTTCGTCTATGTTTTCGGCAACTTCGTAATACTCTTGTTTCTTGTCTTCCTGAAATTCATCAAGATACATTTTCCTCCAAGGCTCTCTCTCTAAAAGATACTCACGAGTCATTTCTTTTACAGTGTCATTTTTTTTTAATCTATTAATATCAACCTTGCTTTGAACCTCGGTGGTATTACTTAGTGATTTTGTATTTCCGCTGTTTCCACACGAAAAGGCAGTGAAAATCGTTATAATTACTATATTTTTGAAAAAAGAAAACTGCATACCCACGTGAATTTCGAATTTTTTATCGCTCGCCGCATTATTGCAGCAAAAGATTATAAAAGTAGTATTTCGGCACCAATAATTAAAATTGCAATCACAGCGATTGCTCTTGGTATTATTATGATGCTGGTTACTATTGCGACTAGTCTAGGGTTACAACGTAAGATTCAAGAAAAAATTTCTGCATTTAACGGAGATATAATTATTTCTAATCAGGATACTAACTTTTCTGGAGAGTCTCAGACTCCTATTTCAATTCACCAAGATTTTTATCCAACCTTCACAACTATTGACGGCGTAAAACACATTCAGGCAACGGCTTCAAAAGGAGGAGTGATACGAACAGAAACAGATTTTGAGGGAGTTCTTATTAAAGGGGTAGGAGCAGATTATAACTGGCAATATTTTAAAGAATACCTTGTAGAAGGACGATTACCAGACTTTACGGGAAACTTAAATGATGAGGTTATATTAAGCACGTATCTTGCTAATCGACTTCGGTTAAAAGTGGGAGATAGAATGCCAACTTATTTTTTAAACCAAACTAATAGCCAAAAACCTCGTAGTAGAGGTTTTATGATTGTTGGTTTGTATAATAGTGGTTTTCAGCAATTTGATGAGCAGTTTGCTTTTGCAGATATAAGGCAAATTCAAATGTTGAATAAATGGGACAGTGATCAAATAGGCAACTTTGAAGTTTTTGTAGAAGATTTTAGAGAAGTAACACATATAAATAATCTTATTTATGATGATACACCAAGTACGCTAGACACCTTATCTATTCGAGATAAGTTTGCTTCTATATTTGAGTGGACAGACCTTTTCGATTTTAATACTTACCTTATTATTGGTATTATGATTCTGGTAGCTGGTATTAATATGATAACGGCATTGTTGGTTTTAATTCTAGAACGTACTCCAATGATAGGCATATTAAAAGCAATGGGAAGTGATGATTGGAGCGTTCGCAAAATATTTGTTTACAACGCCATGTACCTTATAGGTGTAGGTCTTTTCTGGGGAAATGTGATAGGTTTGGGATTGCTGCTTATTCAAAAGTATTTTAAGGTAATCAAGCTACCTCAAGAGACTTATTATGTGACAGAAGCTCCTATTTACCTAGATGTAAGCTACATTTTGTTACTTAATGTAGGAACATTTTTACTTTGTGTTTTAATGTTGCTAATACCTACTTATGTCGTTTCAAAAATTAGTCCAGTGAAAGCGATTCGTTTTGATTGATTTTCATCTTTTTATTAAGAAAATCTTAGCTTTTGCTTCCATCTTCATATGACTACCTTTGGCCTGTAAAATTTCAGAAATAATTACGACTGAAATATCAAACAAGAACTATGGATTACGTAGAAAATATATTAGGAACTATTGGGAATACTCCAATGGTAAAAGTGAATAAACTGGCCGAAGAGATTCCAGGATTGGTACTTGCAAAATACGAGACGTTTAACCCAGGAAATTCTGTGAAAGATCGTATGGCATTGACAATGATTGAAGATGCAGAAGCAGATGGAAGGCTAAAACCAGGTGGTACTATAATAGAAGGAACTAGTGGAAACACAGGAATGGGTCTTGCACTTGCAGCGGTTGTAAAAGGCTATAAAATGGTTTGTGTAATTAGTGACAAACAAAGTAAAGAAAAAGTAGATATTTTACGTGCAGTAGGAAGTGAAGTAGTGGTTTGCCCTACAGATGTTGCTCCAGACGATCCTCGTTCTTATTATTCTACCTCAAAAAGATTAGCAGAAGAAACTCCTAACAGTTGGTATGTAAACCAATATGATAATCCGAGTAATGCAAAAGCACATTACCAAAGTACAGGGCCAGAGATCTGGAAACAGACAGAAGGAAAAATAACGCATTTTGTTGTAGGAGTAGGAACAGGAGGAACGATAAGCGGTGTAGGTAAATACCTGAAAGAACAAAACCCAAACATTAAAATTTGGGGTATAGATACTTATGGTAGCGTGTTTAAAAAATACCACGAAACAGGTATTTTTGATGAAGCAGAAATCTACCCATATGTAACCGAAGGTATTGGTGAAGATATTTTACCAAAAAATGTAGATTTTAGTATTATTGATGGCTTTACAAAAGTAACAGACAAAGATGCTGCAGTCTGGACGCAAAAACTAGCAAAAGACGAAGGTTTCTTTCTAGGGAATTCTGCAGGAGCAGCTATGAAAGGAATACACCAATTAAAAGAACATTTTAATGAAGATGATGTGATTGTCGTATTGTTTCACGATCACGGAAGTCGTTATGTAGGTAAGATGTTTAATGATGACTGGATGCGTGAAATGAAGTATATTGAGTAAGTCATTAGAATAAAATAAATGATAAACGACACTTTGTTATTATAGAGTGTCGTTTTTTATTTGTCTTCTTTTTTGTTTAGCGAATTTCCTACTCCAGCTCCTAAAGCTAGCCCTATAGGCAACCAAAGCCCAATGTTATCTGTAAATATACCAACGACTACCCCTATTAGTATACCCATTGTTGTTCCTGTTGCTAAGCTTTTGTTATTTTTCATTTTTAGATTTCTGCTTACTACTCCCTAACTCTCAAATTACATTCCTTTTCAAGATTAGGGTCAATTTTAAGAATAATGCTTCCGTTTGTATTAGGTCTTAGGGTTGTTCTGGGTTTTAATATTATTTGGTTTTTCGCCTTTAAATCTAGATATGCAGCGTCTCTAAAAGTTTGGTTTTCTATCACTACTTTTTCAGAAAAGGCTGTAAGTGGAAAATACCATCTGCTCATATCCTGATTGCTAATTAATGCTGTTGACGTTTCAGAAAAAAGGTCGTGAACAAGGTTAACTGTTTTACCAGTATTGAGCATCCCTGCGCCATAATTGCCAGCGTATATTTTGTTTGCTTCTATGTGATCGATGTTTGTGGCGGTCAGTTTTATAATTCCGTCTACTTGTTCTTTAGGTAAACAAGGGTAGAGTGAAAACATTAAGCCTACGGTGCCAGATACTAAAGCTGTCGCTCCGCTTGTAGTAGAGAATTCGCTACCTAGTTCTTCTCCTTTTAAAATAAATTGTGAGTATCTAAACAAGCCTACTGTAGGGGCTAAAATATCTACATCTTCGTTTAACGTAGCTGTACTCACGGGGTAGATTTTTGGTTCGCCATTTGTAGTACCATTTTTAAAAGTTCCTGTTCTCCCAAGGTAACCTCTTATCTCTTTAAAAAATGGCTTCCCAGTTTTCTCAAAATAATAAATATTATCTTGTATGTTTTCATACCGATGTTGCACAGAGCTAACAGAGATTACATTATTATAAGAAGCTGGGTAATATTTTTTCTCTCCATTTGGAAAAACATCCCATCCTTTGTTTCCCGCTCCAGCAACAATGATGGCGCCCGAGTCAAAGACATAATTAATAGCTTCCTGACCCGTATCTGTAGGAGGGCCCACCCAGCTACAGTTAATTACTTTAGCACCTTTTTCGGCGAGTTCTTTGAGCATACCAAAATTACCAAAATCACCATAATTTGTACCGTAAATACTACAGTCGTAGCACACGCCAGGTATTCCGTAGCCATTATCTCCTTGTGCAGCAGCATTTGCAGAAATACTATAACCGTGTCCATTGGCTAAGCTGGATTTTCTTAATACGGTTGCTTTATCTTTAAAGTCTAAACCTAATGTATCTATTTTTCCATCGCTTATGCCGATAATGACGTCTTTATGTCCAGTGGTAAGGTACCAAGCTTTAGGTACTTCCATTACATCATAGTAGTCCATATTAAACTGTAGACCAGTATTTGCACCTATAGTGCTTGTTAATCCATAATCGTTGGGTTCGTATATCTTCATGTCTTCAGGTGGAATCATCTCACCAGATTCAAAGATTTTACGATTCTTTTTTAATATGTCTTTTAAAAAGTTAGGGGAGTCTGCAACTACAAAAAAAGTGCGTTTTAGAAATTCAGGTCTTGCATTTTTCCAGGTTTTTTTAAAGGTTTTTATTTTATAGTTGCTTAGTGTTTTTTGTAATGATTTTTCTGATCCTTGATACACCAAGCCGTTAGGAGTACTTGTAAATTGAGGTGTAAATGTTGTGTCTTTAGCTCTAATATAAAACCAGTATTCTTCTTGGGCTATTCCAGAAAAACCTAGAAGGAGTAGTAGCGGTAAAATGAGTGGTAGTTTTTTCATTAATTAAAATTTTGGCACGAATACAACCTAGCATTCTCGTTATAGTCACACAAATATTTATCTTAGCATAAAAATTAAATCTGCGTGCAAACAACCTCAATTTACAAAAATCCTTTCACATATGTATTTTATGCATTGGTGATTTTTTATATCGTAGTTTACGGTCCTTATGGTCTAGAAGATGGAGATAATGGTACGGTGTTTAGTATCTCATGGAGCATGTATCACGGGGTTTTTCCCTATCGTGATTTTGTGTACATAAAGCCACCTATGTCGCCCTATTTTCATTCTTTACCGCTATATATTTCTGAAGAGTTTGCCTATCTTTTTAACCGGATGTTTTACTACGTCCAGGTGTTTAGTTACTCCTTGATTTTATCGCATTTAGCTTGTAAAGTGTTTTCTATAAAGCGTAGTCAAATTGTTTATTTTATCGCAATTGTAGGGGCTTTAATTTCGATACACAATTATCCGCCAATGCCTTGGAACACCATAGATGGCGTGTTTTTTAGTGCCATTGGTATTTATTTCTTATTTCAGGAGAAAAAAACGTGGTGGAAACTATTGTTAGCAGCATTTTTTGTGTCGTTAGGGGTATTGTGTAAACAGTCTTTCTATTTTTTTCCGGTCTTTATAACCTTGTATTTATTAGTGACAAAACAATTTAAGACCACGGGATGGTTTGTTGGATTTGGGTTGCTATTTGCGGCTTTGTTTTTAGGAGTGTTATATGCTAATGATGCATTAGAACTTTTCTTTGAACAGATGTTTAGTTTTACGTCTGGTAGTAGTTTTTGGCGTACGGGTTTTCATACGTATTACATGGCTCTTAAAACAAATTTTTTATGGGTTACGGCAATCTTAGTTGCGCTTTGGTTATTAAAAAAAATAGTGCCACATAATATAGTTTATATTGTTGTTCAACTTATTATTGCGGGGGTTTTAATCTATCTTTTTATAAATGAAGACCCTTTTCATACCGTTAAAAAATCTATCATACAGACATTGTTTGTGTTTTCGGTACTATTTTCTGTTTGGAGTTTTAGAAATAATAAAGCGTACGGGTTTTTACTTTTATTGTTGAGTTTAGGTTGGTGTGCTTCTATTAGTAATGGTTTTAACACTCCTATAGATGTTTCTACTCCCATTGTTTTTGCTGTTTTTACTTTTGTGTTTTCTCGAGGCGCATTTCCGTTTAGAAATACGACAGGGTTTGTTGTGATTGCACTCTATGTAATAACCTTTTATATAGGCTATCAAAATGTATATATGGACAGTGATAGAAAAGATCTTACGTTTGATATGGGCGAGATTTACCCTCAATTAAGTATGATAAAAAGTGACGAAGAAACGTATAAGAAATATGCTGAGCTTAAACAATTATCACAAGAACAGTCTAACTATACCGTATTGCCTTCTGTTACGCTAGCACATTATTTAACCGAAACGGTAAACCCAATAGGTATTGACTGGGTGTTTAATCATCATATTGCAGATAAAATTGACGAATATGTAGCTAAGCTTGAAGATAATAATGTGACGGTGTTATTAGAAAATGACTTTGAAACTTCGGTAAATAATTATGAGAAAGAGTCATTACTCACCCTTTATGTAAGGGATAATTGGGAGCTGATATCAACGCATGAATATTTCAGAATATATAAGCAGCGTGATTGATTTTGATAGTTGGATTAATAAACTTAATTATTCGGTCTTATTTTTTGTAGATTTGGCACTCTGTCAGTCTCAGCACAGTCAAAGACCATTTAATGCACTTAGACAGCGCTCAGTGTGACATCAAAAAAAGATTTTAAATAATACCCATTGACAGACCTTAAGAATACTTTAT
>ABCO01000013.1 GCA_000170815.1 unidentified eubacterium SCB49 | reverse complement strand
GCTAGTAATTGCAAGCTTGAAGAAAACGAAAAGTGAAATCAAATCAGACTTTAATGAAGCAGCTGCAACAACAGCTAAGACAAATACAGTTGCTCCTGTTAAAGAAGAAACACCTAAACCAGCAATTAAAAAGGAGACTACATCTAAGACTGTTGAAAAACCAATTGACTTAAGTCCTACCTCCACTCCTATTACTCCACCAGAAAAAATAGTAATAAAAAGTAAAGAAGACGATGTAGCAATGGAAGTTGAAGCTGCTGTTGAAGAAACAGTAGAAGAAAAACTAAGCAACAAACTAGTTGAAGATTTTGGACAATTTGACCCTACATTAGAACTTAGTAATTATAAGTTTCCTACAATAGATTTATTAAAAGATTATACAAAAGGACAAGGTATAACCATAAATCAAGAAGAACTTGAAGAAAATAAAAACAGAATTGTAGAAACGCTTAATAATTATAAAATAGGGATCGCAAACATTAAAGCGACCGTAGGACCAACTGTAACTTTATATGAAATAGTTCCAGAAGCAGGAATTAGAATTTCAAAAATTAAAAATCTTGAAGATGATATTGCATTATCACTCTCTGCTTTAGGTATTCGTATTATTGCTCCAATTCCGGGACGTGGAACTATTGGTATTGAGGTGCCAAACAAAGATCCTAAGATAGTATCTATGCGCTCTGCAGTAGCTTCCCCTAAGTTTCAGAATGCTGAGATGGAATTACCACTTACTTTAGGTAAAACCATTAGTAATGAAACTTTTGTGGTAGACCTTGCTAAAATGCCTCACCTTTTAATGGCAGGTGCTACAGGACAAGGAAAATCTGTAGGATTAAACGCTATCTTAACATCGCTACTTTACAAAAAACACCCTGCAGAAGTAAAGTTTATTCTTGTAGATCCAAAAAAGGTAGAACTTACTTTATTTAATAAAATAGAACGCCATTATCTAGCCAAATTGCCTGACACAGAAGAAGCAATCATTACAGATACAACAAAAGTAGTACATACGCTTAACTCGCTATGTATTGAAATGGATGCTCGTTATGACCTGCTAAAGGATGCGATGGTGCGTAATATTAAAGAGTATAATGCCAAGTTTAAACAACGTAAACTTAATCCAGAAAACGGACATAAATTTTTACCTTATATCGTTTTAGTCATTGATGAGTTTGCAGATTTAATAATGACTGCTGGTAAAGAAGTAGAAACTCCAATCGCCAGACTTGCCCAATTAGCACGTGCCATTGGTATTCATCTTATCGTAGCCACACAAAGACCTTCTGTAAATGTAATTACAGGTATTATTAAAGCCAATTTCCCTGCCAGAATTGCCTTTAGGGTGACAAGTAAGATAGATTCTCGAACTATTTTAGATAATGGAGGTGCAGATCAATTAATAGGACGTGGAGACATGCTCTACACTTCTGGTAATGAATTAGTAAGGGTTCAGTGTGCTTTTGTAGACACACCAGAAGTAGAAGCGATTACAGACTTTATTGGAGCTCAAAAAGCATATCCAGACGCACATTTATTACCAGAATACGTAGGTGAAGATGGAGGTGGCACAACTCTTGATAATGACATCAATGAACGAGATAAACTGTATAAAGATGCCGCAGAAGTATTGGTAATTGCACAGCAAGGAAGTGCTTCACTCTTGCAACGAAAACTCAAATTAGGATACAATAGAGCTGGTAGAATTATAGATCAACTAGAAGCCGGTGGTATTGTAGGCCCTTTTGAAGGCAGTAAAGCAAGACAAGTATTAGTACCTACTTTAGAAGCTCTTAAACAGCATCTTGAAAATGAATAACAGTATTAAATTTTCAGAAAAAAAATAAAAATGAAAAAAATTGTAATCCTTTTTGTAACCATTTTGAGTGTGAGTTTTGTGCAAGCCCAAGAAATGAAGTCGTTATTAAACGAGGTATCCCAAAAAGTAAAAAGTTATGATAACATTGAGATTGCCTTTAAATACAATCTCTCTAATTCTAAAGAAAACGTAAATCAAGACACAAAAGGAAACGTAACGTTATCTGGAAATAAGTATGTACTTAATATGCTAGGAACAACACGTATTTTTGATGGGAACAATATTTATACGATTGTCCCAGAAGATGAAGAGGTTACTATCTCTGCATATAACCCAGAAGAAGACACAGAAATTACGCCATCAAAAATGCTAACTTTTTACGAAAAGGGATATAACTTTAAAAAAGATATTTCTCAAACTGTAAAGGGACGTAAAATACAGTATGTTAAACTAATACCTATAGACCCAAATGCTGAAATTAAAAACATACTCCTAGGGATCGATGTTCAAACAAAGCATATATACAGGTTGATACAAACAGATACACAAGGAACAAAATACACGTTAACTGTAAACTCTTTTAAAACCAACCAGCCTTTATCAAAATCGATGTTTACCTTTGACCAAGAAAAATACTCAAAAGAAGGGTATTATATTAACAGATTAGATTAGTCAATTTTCTTTTGAAAATACTGGATAAATATATATTAGTTAGTTTTTTGAAGACGTTTTTCAGCGTCTTCATTATTTTAATGTTCATTTTTATCCTACAAGGTATTTGGCTTTACATCTCTGAACTAGCAGGTAAAGACCTAGACATCAGCATTGTATTAAAGTTTCTTTGGTTCTACTCGCCTCGTATTGTGACACTCGTACTGCCTTTAAGCATATTAGTCACTTCGCTAATGGTTTTTGGAGGTTTTGCAGAACGATATGAGTTTGCTGCAATGAAATCTACAGGTATTTCGTTGCAAAGAGCAATGCGAAGTTTGTCTGTATTTATTCTTTTACTTGGTATCACCGCATTTTTCTTTAGTAACAATGTGATTCCTTACTCTGAGTATAAATGGCAAAATTTACGCCGAAATATTCAACAATTTAAACCTTCTATGGTTATTGCTGCTGGGCAATTTAATCAAATAGGAGATGAATTAAACATTAAAGTAGCAGAGAAATCTGGTGAAAATGGCGAGTTTTTGGAAGGGGTAATTATTCATAGAAAAGATATGAAAAAACCTTCTAACAATCTTATTGTCACTATTGCAGAAAAAGGAGAGCTAACCAGTGAAGAAGGTAGTAATACACTAAGCTTAATATTAAAAAACGGCTATGACTATCAAGAACTTATAGAAAAAGATTACAAAAAACAACATCGAGAACCTTATGTAAAAACATATTTTGAAGAGTACACTATTAATATTGATCTAACCGCATTAAACGCAAAAGATGTAGATCAAGAAAATAATATTAGCAATCAAAATATGTACAACATAGGAGAGCTTGCTACAGAAATAGACTCTCTCTCTGATGCTTACTCAAAAAATTTAGAGCAGTTTGCAGAAAACATGTATCATCGTACAGGTAGCATTAAATTTAAAGATGAAAAAACAGAAAACATCCCTGTAAGTGATACTGTAACTTCTATTTTAGACATCTATCTTCCGCATGAACGCGCAGATATTATTGGGATGGCTATCAATAATGTAAATGGTACCATACAAGCTGCAAAAGCAAAAAAAGAAGACTCAAAAAACAGAGTTAGAAAACTAAATAAATATGAAATTGCCTTACACGAAAAGATCGTATTAGGATTTGCCTGTATCATCCTATTTTTTATTGGAGCACCATTAGGCGCTATTATTCGAAAAGGAGGAATGGGATTACCTATGGTAGTCGCTGTGGTACTATTTTTAACCTATCATTTTATTGGCATTTTTGCAAAAAACAGTGCCGAAGATGGCTCGATTCACCCATTTTTAGGGACCTGGATAAGTACATTAATCATGTTACCATTAAGTATTTGGCTTACTTATAGAGCAACAACAGATCAAGGTATTGTAGATTTTGATCAGTTTGGTCAACGTATTTCCCGTCTCTTCGGAAAAAAAGAAAAAGATGCAGCCATTGTTATAGGTGATACCGCTGCCCTACTCACGCAACAAGAAAAAACAATTGTACTTTCTAAAACCTATGCAGAATTAATAGAAATATTAAAAAACCCAAAGCAATATAATTTTACGGAAGAAATGCAACGAGCCGCCGCTGCAAGATTAGAAGAAAAAGGATATAAGGTAGAATAACCTAATACTATACTTGCATAGAGAATTAAAACACCTTCTAACTCAAAAATCATTGTAACAGATCACACTTGTTACAAGCAAGTATTAACAACCTCACCTATATACAGATTAATTGACAGGTAGCTAGCTCAAAGAGGTGATAACATTTTAATTTCGTCTTCTGTACTTGTCATAAATTAATAGACTTAACAGTGAGATCATTTAAATAAAAAATGTTCTCCTTCTCTATTTGTTATGCTTTAACTTCTATTTAATTTTAAAATCACTTTTCTCAACATTATAATATTTCTGAAGCAAACGTTAAACTCACATGTTTACACTAAAATATCAATGTCATTTCTTGTATCTTTGCACTCCAAAAATAAGACTATGATGACTACGGTTAACGGTACCCAAATTGAGCTCAACACAATAGAAGAAGCCATTGCAGATATTAAAAAAGGTAAGGTGATTATTGTGGTTGATGATGAAAATCGCGAAAATGAAGGCGACTTTATTGCAGCTGCAGAGATGGTTACGCCAGAAATGATAAACTTTATGGCAACTCATGGCCGTGGACTTATCTGTGCGCCATTAACAGAAGAGCGTTGCAAAGAGCTAGAATTGACGATGATGGTTGAGAACAACACAGTTTTACACCACACACAATTTACAGTATCTGTAGACCTTATAGGTAACGGCTGTACAACAGGTATATCTGTTCATGATAGATCTAAAACTATAAAAGCATTAGTAGATGAAGATACAAAGCCTAATGACTTAGGACGTCCGGGACATATTTTCCCTTTACGTGCTAAAGAAGGAGGTGTGCTAAGAAGAACAGGACATACAGAAGCTGCTATAGATTTTGCTAGACTAGCTGGCTTAAAGCCAACAGGAATCCTTGTCGAAATTTTAAATGAAGATGGAACTATGGCACGTTTACCACAATTGGTAGAAGTAGCCAAAAGATTTGATTTAAAACTAGTAAGTATTGAAGCTTTAGTGGCTTATAGAATGGAGCACGACTCTCTTATTGAGAAAAAGGAAGACTTTACAATTAACACCAATTTTGGTTCTTATAGACTGAGAGCATACCAACAAACAACTAATGACCAAGTACATATAGCCCTAACCAAAGGCACTTGGACTGCGAGTGAATCTGTAATGGTTAGAATGAACTCTACACTTGTAAATAATGATATTTTAGGAACACTAACCAATAGTGTAGACAAAAAACTAGAAGACATGTTTACTGCGCTAAACGCGGAAGGCAAAGGAGCGATGGTTTTTATCAACCAAGAAGCACAGTCATTTAATTTATTAAATAGACTTAAAACACTTCGTGAAGTACAAAAAGACGAAGAGATTGCAAAGGCACCAAGCATCAAAATGGATAGTAAAGATTTTGGTATTGGAGCTCAAATTTTACACGATCTTGGTATCCATAAAATAAAACTATTAACCAATAGCCAACAATCTAAACGTGTAGGAATGATTGGTTATGGATTAGAAATTACAGATTATGCTACCTATTAATCGTTATTTACTTTCAAAAAAATAAACCGCATAAAAAAGCCCACTAAATAGTGGGCTTTTTTTATTCTATATGTTTGCAAAAACTTATTTAAGCTCTTTTGCTACTAGATAATAAAATGCTGGTCTACTTTTTTGCTTAATTGCAGACATCTTTTCTGCAACAGCTTCTATAGCCTTCATCCCTTTATCTTTATCATCAACCCCTAATTTTTTTGCAACAAAATTTCTATAAACAGTAGCCAATTCTGCTTTATCTGTTCCTGAAACTAAAAGTGCATCTCTATTTCCTACCATGGTACGTAAACTATTTACATAACCATCTAATTGTTCTTCATCAACATTAGAAACGCCACATTCTTTTAATTGAGATAATGCAGTTTCTTTAAGTTTTGCTAGTTTTTCGCTTGTTTCGCTCATTATTTTTTATTTAAATTAAAAATTTCTAGTTTTACCCTATAAATATAACAAAACTTAACACTTTAAAAAAGTTATCAAGTCGGTTACTTCAGTAGTTTTCGTTAAAATATATAAAAAAATGCTATAAAAAACACATATATTATTTGCTTTAAAATCCTGATTGAAGAATTAACAGTATTACGTATCTTTGCATCTTTTAAAATTTAGCAATCATGAGTCACCAAGCATTAAAAGCAATATCACCAATAGACGGGAGGTACGCATCTAAAACAGCATCATTAATTCCTTTCTTTTCTGAAGAAGCGCTTATCAAGTATAGAGTGCAAGTAGAAATTGAATATTTCATTGCTTTGGCGACCATCCCTTTACCACAGCTAAGTGATTTTGACACATCTCTTTTTTCTGAACTTCGCAAAATATATAGCGACTTTTCTAGTGAAGATGCCTTAAAAATTAAGGATATTGAAAAAGTTACGAACCACGATGTAAAGGCAGTTGAATATTTTATCAAAGAAAAGTTTGACGGCTTAAACCTTCAAGGATATAAAGAGTTTATTCATTTTGGTCTAACATCTCAAGATATAAACAATACAGCCATCCCTTTATCTCTTAAAGAAGCGATGAACGAGGCTTATATACCTATGTACCTTGAGCTAAAAGAAAAACTAAGCAGTCTTGCTACAGAGTGGGCAGACATATCTATGCTTGCACGTACTCACGGGCAACCAGCTTCTCCTACGCGTTTAGGTAAAGAAATACAAGTTTTTGTAACGAGACTTGATGAACAGTTTGACTTATTAAACAACATTAAAAGTGCAGCCAAATTTGGTGGTGCTACAGGTAATTTTAACGCGCATAAAGTTGCCTACCCTAATATAGACTGGAAAGCTTTTGGAACCAAGTTTGTACAAGAAACTTTAGGTTTACACCACTCCTTCCCTACTACACAGATTGAACACTACGATCATATGGCGGCATTGTTTGACTGCCTAAAAAGAATAAACACCATTATTTTAGATCTTGACAGAGATGTTTGGACCTATGTATCTATGGATTATTTTAAACAAAAGATTAAAGCAGGTGAAGTTGGTTCTTCTGCAATGCCACATAAAGTAAACCCAATCGATTTTGAAAATAGTGAAGGAAATATTGGGATTGCAAATGCGATTTTCACTCACCTTTCAGAAAAACTACCTGTAAGTAGATTGCAGCGTGACTTAACAGACAGTACCGTATTGCGTAATATAGGTGTACCCTTAGGACACACGCTTATTGCTTTTCAATCTACCTTAAAAGGGCTGGATAAATTATTATTAAACGAAGCTAAGTTTAAACAAGATCTTGAAAACAATTGGGCAGTTGTTGCAGAAGCAATTCAAACCATTTTAAGAAGAGAGGCTTATCCTAACGCTTACGAAGCTTTAAAAGGGCTTACAAGAACTAACGAAGCTATTAATCAAGCATCAATTTCTAACTTCATTGAAACACTTGATGTTTCAGAAGCTATAAAAACAGAAATGCGTGCTGTAACTCCAAGTAATTATACCGGAGTATAAAGCTTATTTATTGTTGATTATTTTTTTTTAATAGCAACAACACTATTTATAGAACAAAAAAAGCAGCGAAAAATTCGCTGCTTTTTTTATGTCTTATTTTAAAGAATTAAGCCTTTACAGGTATGTTTTTTAATATCTCTAAAACATATGCCCAATACTTTTGTGCAGAAGAGATACTTGCTCTTTCGTCTGGCGAGTGCGCTCCTTTAATAGTAGGACCAAAAGAAATCATATCCATTTCTGGGTAATTTTGTCCTAATATCCCACATTCTAATCCAGCGTGACAAGCAGCTACATGTGGCTTTTCGTTATTCATTTTTGTATAAAGTGCTTCCATTACTTTTAAAATTGGGCTATCCATATTAGGTGCCCATCCTGGATATTCTCCTGAAAAGTCTACATCACAACCTCCCATTTTAAAAGCTGCTGCAAGAGTGTTTGCAAGATCATCTTTAGAAGACGCTACAGAAGACCTAGTAAGACAAGCTATTGTCATATTTCCATCTCCAACCGTTATTTTTGCAATATTATTTGAAGTCTCTACAAGATCTGCAATAGCAGGACTCATTCTAAATACCCCATTAGGAGCAGCATAAACCATCTGTATTAATGCTGTCTGAGCTTCACTAGACATTACATTACCAGCAGCAGTAGTTTCTTCAACACTAACTTCTAGATTTGGTTCTAGTGAGCTGTACTCTTGCTTCATTAAATCTGCTACCTTATTTACAGCAGTTGTAAAAGCTTCTTTATTATCATTTGTTACTACTACTTTACAAACACTTTCTCTAGGTATTGCATTACGTAAACTACCTCCTTTTAGTGTAGAAATATGCATTACATCATTTGTTGCATGTAATACTCTATTCATCATTTTGTTTGCATTACCTAGTCCTTTGATGATATCCATACCACTATGCCCACCTTGTAAACCTTTAACGGTAATTGTATATGTTTTTGCAGCTTCAGGACTAGCAACTTCATCATAAGTTCTTGTGGCTGTCACATCTACACCTCCTGCACAACCTACACCTATCTCATCATCTTCTTCTGTATCAAGGTTAAGTAAAATATCACCCGTAAGCACACCACCTTTTAAGCCCATTGCACCTGTCATTCCTGTCTCTTCATCTATTGTAAAAAGCGCTTCAATAGCTGGATGCTCAATGGTTTTACTTTCTAAAATTGCCATTATTGTAGCAACTCCCAGTCCATTATCTGCACCTAGTGTAGTACCATTAGCACGTACCCAATCTCCATCTACATACATCTCGATACCTTGAGTATCAAAATCAAAATCGGTATCATTATTTTTTTGATGCACCATATCAAGGTGCGATTGCATCACTACTTTCTTTCGGTTTTCAAGGCCTTCTGTAGCAGGTTTGCAAATAATAACGTTACCTACTTCGTCTTTAATTGTTTTAAAACCTAGATTATTTCCGAAGTCTAACATAAACTGTATCACTCGTTCTTCTTTCTTTGAAGGACGTGGCACAGCGTTTAGGTCTGCAAATTTGTTCCAGAGTTCTTTTGGTTCGAGATTACGTATGGCTTGGTTCATTATTTTGTTTTTATGTTTTAGACTGCAAAGTTACGTACTTTTAGTATTTTTAAGCTTAACTATAAGAACACCTTAACAATATTATTTTACGGTTATATTTACTTCTGAAACATCATATGTTTAAAAAAACCTCATTTATTTTAACAATATTACTTGTTATACAATATAGCATTATACAAATGCTCGGAAATTTCCCTGAAATTATAGAAACTTATTACAGCCAAGGCATATATCCTATTATTTCTAAAACTTCTCGTTACCTTTTTGGTTGGGTACCGTTTTCTGTGGGTGATGTATTTTATACCCTCGTAACCATTTATGCTTTGCGATGGTTGTATAAAAATATTGCTAGATTGTTTAAAGAGCCTCTTAGCTTTATTTTAGACATTACTGCTAGTGTAAGTATTGTTTATTTTTTGTTTCATATGCTTTGGGGCCTCAATTATTATAGAATACCGCTACACGAGACTTTAAATATTGAAAACCAATATACAACAGATGAACTTGTAAGTATGACAGAACGCTTTGTAAAAAAAGCCAATGAAATGCATCTTCAACTTGGTAATCAAGACACTTTAAAAATTGAACCTCCTTACACACAAAAAGAGATATTTAATAAAACTAAAAATGGGTATGATAATATTGAAGCCGCTATTCCAATGCTTAACTACTCGCCCGTTAGTATTAAAAAAAGCATCTGGAGTTTAGGGTTAACTATTATGGGGTATAGTGGTTATTTAAATCCTTTTTCTAATGAAGCACAAGTAAATAGCTTGATAAAAACGTATAAATTCCCAGTAGTAAGCGCACATGAAACTGCGCATCAAATAGGATATGCTGCAGAAAATGAAGCTAATTTTATCGCAACGCTAGTGACTGTAAATAATGATGACACATACATACAGTATTCGGGGTATATTTTTGCATTAAGGTACCTAGTTAACGAAGTTGCAAGAAGAGATATTAATAAATACCGTGAGTTAATTTGTACAATAAACCCAGGTATTCTTGCAAGCTATAAAGATATGCGTGATTTTTGGGAAAGTTATGAAAATCCTATTGAAGATATTTCTAAATATTTTTATGACGGCTATTTGCATGCCAATAATGTGTCTGGTGGTATTAAAAGTTATAGTTATATGGTGGCACTAGTGATTAACTATTATGAAAACAAAAAAATATAAAATCGGTAACTTTTCTTACCTTTAAAAAGGCCTTACAGCTCAATAACAACTTTTTCTACCCCTCGCCTCACCTTTTCCATACGCGCAAATTGATCATCTTTTGCACGATGACCTACAGCAAGTACAAGCACAGACTTTAAACCTAATTTATCTAAACCAAGATATGTGTCATATTTAGCTGGCTCAAAACCTTCAATAGGGCAAGCATCTATATCCTCTAATGCACAAACTGTTAAGAGATTTCCTAAGGCAAGATATGCTTGCTTAGACATCCAGGTAGAGATGTCTACTTTTGTTTTTTCTGAAAACGATGTTGTTAAAAATGACTCAAAAGGAGCTAAAATATCCCTTGGTGTTTTTCGTAACTCTTCTACTTTATTAAAGTAATCTTTAATGTAATCACTTGTCATTTCTGCCTCAATACAAAGTACCAAAACGTGTGAACAATTTTGTACCTGCGGCTGGTTCATTGTTAATGGTACAAGGTCTTCTTTCATTTTATCTTTAGAAATGATTACCATTTTTAAAGGTTGAAGACCATAAGAAGTAGCGGTAAGGTTAAAAGCTTCCTTTAAAGTATTTAGCTTCTCTGAAGAAAGTGTCTTAGTAGCGTCAAATTTTTTAGTAGCATAGCGCCATTGTAATTTCTTTATAATTTCCGAAGCCATAATTTGTATATTTGAAATGCAAAAATAATATTTACTAAACAACTTATAGCGCTAATTGCAATTGTAAGTAATACTACTACTATAACCACGATGGAAAAATTAGAATTATTCAAAAAACGCAGCGAAACAAGAATATTTAAAGCAGTGTTTCCTAACACAACTAATCATTATGATACACTTTTTGGAGGGACAGCACTACATTTGATGGATGAAGCTAGTTTTATATGTGCAACACGTTTCAGTAGAAAAAAAGTAGTGACAGTTTCTACAGGCAAAATAGATTTTACATCACCTATCCCTCAAGGTAGTATTATAGAACTGGTGGCAAAAGTGATTAAAGTAGGTCGAACAAGCTGTGTTATTCAAGTAGATATTTTTATGGAAGATATGTATAGCTACGAACGTAGTAAAGCAGTTACTGGTCACTTTACATTTGTTGCGGTGGGTGACGACAAAAAACCTATTGCCATTATAGATTAATTTTTTTTTAAGTTTTCTTTCCTTCAAACAGACTAATCTATTTAGATCTGTGTCTTTATTATTGTATAATTTAAAAAATACATAAAGCTATTACTTAGCAAATCTACTTCATAACATTTCCATTATACGTATTTATACTAGTATTTCAGACTACTTGTCGCCTAAAGTAAGTCTGCGGAAATAATATGTTAAAACCTCACGTAATTCTCCTTACTTTTATCGACTAACTCACATATACATAAGGTTTTGAAGACGATAACTAAATATTGGTTTCTAGAAGGTTTTAATCTTTTTAGGAAATTAGGAATGCAAAATATGATGAAGTTATGTGATGTTCTAGAAATGGAAAACATAGACAAAGGACAAATCATCGAGCTTAATAATGAACATAAGGACAGTATTTTTTTTATAAAAAAAGGAAGTGTTAAGATTGTAAACACCTCAAATGACATTGTAAAATATGTTGTAAAACGCGGTAACATATTTGGAGAGTTAGCACTTTATGACAAACATGCTGCTACAGAAGAAGTAGCTTACACATTAGAAGACAGTGTTATCTGTTATATTAAAACAGAACAGATGGAAAACCTTATGGAAAAACATAAATCACTCAAGAATGGCTTGCTCAAAATTTATGGAATCCGTATTAAAAAATTAGAGCGAAGGCTTAATGATCTTTTATATAAGGATAGTGCCACAAGAATTAAAGAGTTTATTGCAGACTATTTACAAGAATTTGGAGAAGTAGATACAAATGGAACCTTAAAAGCAAAAAACCTACTCTCACATAAAGATATTGCAAACCTCACAAATACATCTAGACAGACCGTTAGTAATGTGCTTAGCAAAATGAGAAAAGAAAAACTCATAAAATATAACTCTCATTTTATTTCGGAAACCTAAAAAGCATCTGATCGTTTTTTACTAGAAAACACTTACTTTTTTGTTTAAACAGCTCTTAATAAAAAGGTTAATTCTTTAAAAAATATATAACCAACGTATAATCACAATGTAAGGATGACAATAAAATCTGCGACAACCTCATTGCCATAAAATACTTAACACACACAAAAACATGCACTCTATTTTATCTTTAAAGAGTTTTTTAGTAAGCTCACTTTTATTAATCTGTTCTTTTGCTATAGGGCAAGAACTAGAAACTTCTGTATTTATTACTGGAAATACGGGGGCTGCAGATGATAATTCTATATTATCACAGATTAGCCTAGAATCTAAAAAATTAAACAATTCGCAATTACTAATATTAGGAAATACAGTACCTAAAAACGGTTATACTAAAGACGCAAAAACTAAAATAATGTCTCAATTAGAGGCTTTAAACTCTTTTAATGGAAAGGTGATTGTCACCCCTGGAGAAAACGAGTGGGCAATTAACGGTCATAGAGATGTACGAAAACTAGAAAATTTTATACAAAAAAATAGCGAGGCAAAATTTTACCCTGATGACGGGTGCCCTATCAAGAAAACTAATCTAACAGATGATGTGGTATTAATCACGATAGATTCTCAATGGTACCTAGAAGACTGGAATAATCACATCTATTTAAATGAAGATTGTGATATTAAGAACAGAACACTCTTTTTTCTAGAATTTGAGAGTATGCTTAAAAAGTCACAGAACAAAACGATAATGGTTGCCTTACACCACCCGCTTCTTTCAAACACTAAAGAGGGGCTTCTAGCGAATACAGCTGGGACATCATTAGATGATTTTCAAAACAAACAAAATAGAAAGCTTAGAAACCGACTTATTACTTTAGCTAGACAAACAGAAAACATCTTTTTTGTGTCTGGTCACGATAAAAACTTACAATACATTAATACCTATGACATCCCGCAAATTATAAGTGGTGCTTCAGGCATTACGAAAAAAGCATCGGTAAAAAATGATTCTGATTTTGCTTCAAACGAAAATGGGTATGCTAGAATAGACCTTTATAAAGGTGGAGCAGTAAGTGTTACTTTTCAAGGAATAACATCTCCATACACCACTCAAATAATAGTCCCAACAGAAAAAGAAATAAACACTGATTTTAAAGACAAAAACAGTTTTGATAGCACTTTTAGTGCATCTGTATATTCTAAAGAAGAAACAGACAAAAGTGCAATTTATAAAAGCCTTTGGGGTAAACATTATAGAGAATTTTACAGTAAAAATGTAAATGCAAATGTTGCTTTTCTAGATACGCTTAAAGGCGGTTTAACTCCTGTAAGACGAGGTGGTGGACATCAATCTAAATCATTGAGACTAGAAGATAAAGATGGTAAACAGTATGTAATGCGTGCCCTTAGAAAAAGTGCCGTAAAATTTTTACAGACTACAGCCTTCCAAGATAAATATGTGGAAGAAGAGCTAGAAGGTAGTTACGCAGATACATTTTTATCAGATTTTTACACTACAGCACATCCATATACATCAACCACAGTAGGTACACTTGCAGATGCTGTGGATATTTTTCATACAAATCCTGCATTGTATTATATCCCTAAACAAGAAGAATTAGGTGAATTTAATGATGAATATGGAGATGAGCTATATATTTTAGAAGAGCGAGTAGAGTCTGGACACAAAGATTTATTAAGCTTCGGAAAGCCTAAAATGATCTTAAGTACAAGCGATGTCTTAAAAGAAATAAATAAAACGGGTAAATCTATCGTAGATGAGCCATCCTATATTAGAGCTAGGTTATTTGATATGCTCATTGGCGATTGGGACAGACATGAAGATCAATGGCGTTGGGCATTATTTGAAAATGAAGATGGAACAGAAATCTGTAAACCTATCCCAAGAGATAGAGATCAAGCATTTTCTATTTTTGACGGAACCGTACTAGGTTTTCTAAGGTGTGCCATACCTAGTTTACGAATGATGCAATCGTTTGACGAAGAGCTACCTAGCCCTAAGTGGTTTAGCTTTGAACCCTATCCATTAGATATGACTTTTATTAATCAATCAAACTGGGAAGACTGGGAAAAAGAAGCAAAAACACTGCAAAACGGTATCACAGATGAAGTTATTGAAGATGCTTTCAAGAATCTACCTACAGAAATGAAAGGTGCTGCGATTGAAGAAATTAAAAGAAAGTTAAAAGGTAGAAGAGGTAATATTGTATCTATTGCAAAAAACTACTATGATTATGTAAATAGACACGAAGTTATAACCGGAACACAGAAAGATGATTTGTTTACAGTTACAAGACATCCAGACGGTAAAACAACGATAGAAATACAGAGAAAAGACCTCGGAATTTTTGAAAGAACTTTTACTCGTGATGAAACAAAAGAAATCTGGATTTATGGTTTAGATGGTAATGATACCTTTAATGTAATAGGAGAAGGAGATCAACTTATTACGATTAAGATTATGGGAGGTAAGAAAAACGATACCTATAATTTTGAAAACACAAAAAAGGTGAAACTTTATGATTATAAAAGTAAAGACAATACCATTATAAATAAAAAATCAAGAAAATGGCTTGTAGACGACTATAAAATAAACAATTACGACTATAAAAAACGCAAGTATAGTATCAATCAATTTTTACCGGTTCTTGGTTCAAATCCTGATGATGGTTTCCGTGTTGGTTTTGTCAATAACTTTACTACATACGGGCTACAACGTAATCCATTTACCACCAAACACACTTTTAGCGCGTCTTATTACACAGGAAATTCTGGATATGATGTATCTTATAAAGGAGAATTTTCAAACATCATTCATAACTGGAATTTTGCCGTTGAAGGTAAATACACAAGTCCAAATTTTGCACAGAACTTTTTTGGCTTCGGAAATGAGACAACATATGACAAAGATGAAGTTGATTTAGATTTTAATCGTATAAGTATTAGAGAATGGAACGCTGCTGTTTCATTAATATGGAATGGAAGAGACGGTGGTTCTTTTTACTTTAAACCCCTAATAGAATCCTTTGAAGTTGAAAATAAGGAAGATAGGTTTATAAATATTCTCCCTACAGACGCCTCTCTTTTCGAAAAACAAACCTATCTTGGTGGTGAAGTAAGTTATAATTTCAAAAATAAGGACGATGCTGCATACCCTACTATGGGTCTTGACATTGGTATTTCTGCAGGATACAAAGCAAATATTGATGGTGGTGACGCAGATAATAAGTTTGGATATTTGGTTCCTCACGCAGCCCTCGATCACAGACTAAATAAAAGCGGTAGCCTAGTACTTGCTACAAAATTAGGTGGAGAGGTAATTCTTGGAGATAGTTTTGAACTTTATCACGCAGCACAATTAGGAGGAGGTGAAAATCTAAGAGGTTTTAGAAAAGAACGCTTTACCGGTAAATATGCTGCATATCACAATACAGATTTAAGGTTGCTTTTAGGTAATCTAGAAACAAGTATTATACCTTTAAAATACGGAATTACAGGTGGTTTTGACTATGGTCGTGTATGGTTAGAGAATGATACATCAGACAAATGGCACAATAGCGTTGGTGGGTCTTTTTGGATTAGTGGTATAGACACATTTACAGCAAATATAGGCTACTATAATAGCACTGATGGAGGAAGAATCGCATTTGTTTTAGGCTTTGCCTTTTAATAAGATATTAAAAACATAAGTACATATGAAAAAAGCAGTAGCAATAGCAAAAGTAAGCGAGTTAGTAAACAAAGAACCTGTTCACGCACTTGTAAACGGGTTAGATTTAGTAGTTGTAAAATTTGATGAAGACATATCTGTTCTCTACGGAAGATGTTTACACAGAGGCGCTTTAATGTCTGATGGTCACGTAGATGGACACAACCTAATTTGTGGTGTTCACGGTTGGGATTATCGTGTAGACTCTGGTGTTTCAGAGTACAACAACAAAGAGGTACTTCATAAATTTTCTACCAAGATAGAAGGAGATAACTTATTAGTTGATGAGTTTGAAATTGACGCTTATTTGGTTAATAATCCACAGCCATTTAATCGTGATGAATATCTAGGAGCCTATGCAGATACGCATCCAGAAGAGACAGAACCTTACACAGGTTATATTAAAGAGCTGGCACAAAATGGTTTAAAAAACATAGGCCATCACGGTTTTTCTGCATCTATGGGTGTCGATAGAAATACGCTGCCCAAATGGAATGATATCCAATTTTTACCCGCACAATTAGCCACACGACCTTTATTAGATGAAGAGGCTGTAGCCAGTAAAGTGGTAATTGGACCAAAAGCAAAAAAACCATTAGAATTAGACATGCCTTTATTTGTGAGTGATATGAGTTTTGGTGCATTATCCCGTGAGGCAAAAATTGCTTTAGCTAAAGGAGCAGAACTTGCCGGAACCGGTATTTGCTCTGGTGAAGGTGGAATATTGCCAAGTGAACAAGCGAATAACTCAAAATACTTTTATGAACTAGCCTCTGCACAATTTGGTTTTTCATGGGACAAATTAGATAATGTGCAGGCATTTCATTTTAAAGGAGGGCAAGGTGCAAAAACTGGAACTGGTGGTCATTTACCGGGTAGTAAAGTAAGTAAAGAGATAGCAGAAGTTAGAGGGCTAAAAGAAGGAGAAACAGCCATTTCGCCAGCAGCAAACCCTAATTTTCATTCTGTAGAAGACTTTAAAATATTTGCAGATAAAGTAAGAGAGCGTACAGGCGGTATTCCTATTGGGTTTAAAATAGCTGCCAGTCACATAGAAAAAGACATACAATTTGCACTAGATGTAGGTGTAGACTACATCATTCTTGATGGTCGTGGTGGCGGTACAGGCTCTGCTCCTACTATTTTAAGAGATCATATAAATGTCCCTACAATACCGGCACTAGCTAGAGCCAGAAAATATATGGATCAAGTAGGTGCAACAGACGTGACACTAGTTATAACAGGAGGTTTACGTGTAGCAGAAGACTTTGCAAAAGCAATGATGTTAGGAGCAGACGCTATTGCAGTATCAAACTCAGCATTACAAGCTATTGGTTGTTTAGGGATGCGGGCTTGTGGTAGTAACAACTGCCCAGTAGGTATTGCAACACAAAAAGAATCTTTGCGTAGTAGATTAATTATAGATTCTTCTGCAAAGCAATTACACAACTTCTTTGATGCAACTAATAATTTAATAAAAGTAGTAGCTAGAGCTTGTGGTTATGATGATGTTACAAAATTTAATCATCAAGATTTATCTACTTATAATAAAGAAATGAGTGAATTAACAGGTATTAATTATGCAGGAATAAAATGATCGAAAAAACATATTTAGCAGCCCAATATTTAGCTGCAGCAGGAATCCAATTTGTTGAAAAAAAAGAAGATGACAGTCATACCAATTTAGGGTTTGACAAGAACTCTGGTTGTTTAATAACCCATCCTCTTTCAGAAAATGGAGATGAACTTAGGTTTAATTATAATTCATTCTCACTAGAATGGAAATCGAAAAACGAAACCACTACCCTAGCCTTAGATGGAAAAAGTCACGAAGAAGTACTATCGTGGTTAAATGAAAAAGCAATGTTATATCTCAATAAAGAGTTTAGCTATTCTTTTCACTATGAAGGTACATACCCTATAACGTCTAGTTATGTATTTAAACTTTCTGACGCTTCTCAATTAAATGAGTTATTACTTTTAAGAAAGTTAGGTCAAAACACATTAGAGCTATTTGTAGAAGAAAATAAATTAGACACATCAATAAGAATATGGCCACATCATTTTGACACTGGTATTTATGATTTATTGCCATCTACAGAGGTTACCGTAGGATTAGGCCTTGCCATACCAGATACGCTATGTAATGAGTTTTATTTTTATGCATCTGGATATAAAAACAGTAAAAGCATTAATCCTTCTAATTTTGCAGTGCTTAAAAAAGGAACATGGAAAAGTGGCGGTTTTACTGGCGCTATTTTTTCAGCAAAAGATGTAGATGTGACAGCTGCTACTGGTTTTTTAAAAGAAGTAGTAACCGCGTTTAAAAACGCTTAACTATTTAATTAAAGTTCTATACTGATGAAAAATTATAGTTAGTTAATAGAAATTACAACTTAATTTTTATTTTTTTTATAGAGTAGTTATACTTAAAACAAAAGAAACTACTCTCATAATGAATGTAACGGCAACACACTATATCTCAGTACTAATCAGTAATTAACACCAATTAAATGGTCAAGACAACATAAATAAAGAGACATAATAATGAGCAACAAATCTAAAGAAAAGGCAGAAGACAAATATTTAATGGACGAATTAAATATTGATAAAGATGCTCTAAAACAACTAAAAAAGAAGCTTGCAAAAGTAGCTCCAAGGTCAGAAAGAGGTGTGGAAACGTTATTTAGGTTATTGTCTAAAAACCAATACACCTTAAATACAATGATTGATACAAAATCAAATATTTTAATATCAATTAACGCCCTCATTTTATCGATAATACTAGGTACAGTAATGAGCCAATTAAGCTCAGATCCACATCTTATCTATCCTGTTATTATGATATTGGCTACAAATTTAATTTCTATTGCCTTTGCTATTTTTGCAACACGTCCAGAATTAGTTCACGGTAAAAGTGAAACTAATAATCTAATGTTCTACGGAAATTTTCAAGATATGGAAGAAAGCGAATATGTAGAAAGCATTACTAATTTAATGAATGAAGGTGATGAACTTTACAAGACAATTGCAAAAGACACTTACTACTTAGGGAAAACCATTGACCGTAAATTTAAACTCCTACGTAAGTCGTTTAATATCTTTTTAACCGGTATTATCTTGTCTGTTATTGCATTTATTGCCTGTCACATAATGTTTGGTGATTTAGTGTCATAAAAACTGTTGTTTAAAAAATTGTAGCACCTACTCACATTGCTTTAACACTAAAGGTATTACCCTTTATATTCATTACTCTTAATTTATAAAACAAAAAAAAGTAAAGCCAAATGGCTTTACTTTTTTTTTAAAACGAATTACTTACACGAGGTTAAGATTTTTCTACATCAGCTTTCTTGCTAAGTTTCTTTCTCTTTTCGCCCTTCTCACCTTTCTTACCTCTCTTTTTACCTTTACCTTTTTTTCCAAATTTCGCTTTTTGCTCATCTGTTAAAGAGGCTTTAAAAGTTTCTCTTTCTTTTTTTGCGGCAGCTCTTTGCTCTTTAATCATTTCTTTTTGAGAATCAGTATAGCTTTCTCTAAGGTTCTTAGCTTTATCTCTTCGAGAAAGTTGCTCATCTTTAGCAATAGCTAATTGCTCTTCTGTATAAGATGCTTCTAAGCTAGCCTTATGCTCTTTTCGCATTGCTTTCTGGCTTTCAAGTTGTGCTTTCTGGTCTGCAGTTAAGCTTTCATTAAACTCAGCTCTTGCTTTTTTATGACCTTCTTTTCTGTCTACTTCCTGAGCAGTTGTGATTCCTAAACCAAATACTGCCATACAGCTAAATAAAACTGCTTTTTTCATTACGTTCTTCATAATTTTTTTATTTAAATTAAACATTCTTGCTAGTCATTATCCAATCACTGTGCCAAAACACAGGTTTATTAAAGATCACGCTAGTTAAAAATTAGCCAATATATATTAACAAAATCATAAAGCCCCAAACCCAAACACCCTACAAAACACTTAAATACAGCAAGTTACATTCTGCGTAAAATTATTAAAAAAATAAGCTAAAAACATTGAAAATTTATACCTTCAGAAGTAAAAAGCGCATTGATTAAAGTAAAAAAACGGAAAGATGAAATGTTATTTTCATGAAAAAAATTGATTTCTACACCACTTTCAGACGCTATAAATTACAATGTTCCTTATTATACTTACGGTAATTATAAGGTATTTTTTAAGTACTGATTAAAGGGCCGTATTGTGGTTCATCTAAAAAAAGACTCGCTATGATGGCTCATATAAGTATCTACAACAATAGTCTATACTTGTATCGTTTTTATAAAAGTTTGTCACTAAACAAGTTGTTCCTTAATTATCAATATTGATGTAAATCTAGCACAACGTTACATCTATCTTTTGCTAACAAAAATCTATATTTGTGATGTTAGACTTTTATATGAGACAACTGTTAATTTATTCTTTCTTTTTTTTCTTTTTATCAATAGATGCATTGTGCCAGGATAAAACAGAAGAGGATTTCTTTTTTAATATAAACACACTTTATCAAGACCCCGATCAAAGTATAAAAGTTTCAAATTATTTTTTAAAAAATGCTACAAACCAAATAGATAAAGCCAAAGCTTTATATTTTCTAGCAGAAAGTAAAAAACTAAAAGGCGATTACATAGAAAGCATTGAACATCTTTATTCTGCTAAAAATATCATTAGTACAGAAGAAGAACCATACTTAAACACACTTATATTAATTTCGTTAGCAGAGTATTGTTTACATCACGGAATGGATGACATTTCTAAAAAGTACTTGGCACAAGCAAAAGAGCTTACAAATAATATTAACACGATAGAAGATAAAAACATTGCCCGTGTAAAGCTACAACAAGAACTAGCAGATTACGATCTAGTTCAGTCTAAATACAACGAAGCACTAGAAACACTTAATGCAAACTTATTAGAACAACAAGCCATAAAACAACTTGTCCCTACCCTATACATTGACACAAAAAACAAAATAGGACATACATTACTTGCAAGTAATCAAACAGATAAAGCAACAATTACTTTTAACGAAGTAATCACTTTATTAAATGAATTTGAGTTACAAGATTCTTCTATTGAAACCGAAACATTGTTTGGACTTGGAACCATCTTTAAAAACAAAGGCGAATTCAATAAAGCACAGCAATTTTTATTAAAAGCACTTGAAGTAAATGTGATGCAACCTTCTATTAAAGTTAAAATACTAGAAGACTTAGCATTATGCTACAAGCAATTAGACAACGACACCAATTATCAAAAATATTACACAGAGAGCAACTTATTATCTATTCAACTTTTAAATAATGAACGGGAAATTAGAAACACCCTTTTATTAAACATAGAAAAAGACCAACAAAAAACCATTGCAAATGACCTAAACACCTACTATAAGTTTGGTGGACTCATTCTTGCTGTGTTAATAATCGTATTAATTAGCTATTATTTTTATAGCAAAAAGCTAGATGAAGAATTTCAACAATTTGAAAAAATTATTAAACAAATTGAAAACAAAGAAAAACTTGAAATCGCAAATACAGCGTCAACTAATGTCGTAAAAGAATCCAAGGGGGTCGTTATTCCTTTAGAAACTGAAAAAGCTATTCTAGAGCGACTTGAAGTTTTTGAAAACTCTACAAACTTCACAAATCCAAAAATGTCTTTAACGCTTATTGCAAAGCAACTTAAAACAAATACCAAATATATTTCAGAAATTATACGAACACATAAAAATAAGAACTTCAACACCTATATAAATGAACTCCGTATAAACTACATTATTAAGCTTATGCAAGAAGAGCCTCAGTATCTTAACTATAAAGTGAGTTATCTCGCTGAAAAAAGTGGTTTCTCATCGCATAGTGCTTTTACTGTAGTATTTAAATCAATAACAAAGATTACACCCAAGCAATTTGTTACATTTTTAAAGAAAAGTAATAAAGTAGCTTCTTAATCTTTTTAGTACCTTTCTAAAAAGTTAAAAATAATGCGACCATTGCACTTATATTATCCCCTTTTTATTGCCTTACTATTTATTACTAATGTATTAGGGCAACATAAAATAGACCTTGACAGTTTAAAAAAAGAGGTTAATGTTCTGGTTTACAACAATCCAGAACTAGCTATTAAAAAAGGACTAGAGCTTTATAAATTATCAAATGAAAAACCTAGCTACCAAGTAAGTGCATTAATTTTTGTCGCTAATGGTTATGCTGTTTTAAAAGAACACGATGAAGTCTTTAAATATGCATTAAAAGCAGACTCTGTTGCTGCAGTAAATAAAAACTATACAGATCAAGTGCGCGCTTTAGGCTTTATTGGTGGCCAATATAGACGGCTTCAGTTAAGTAAAAGAGCATTAAACTACCTAGATAAAGCATATAATCTAACCATAGAACATCCACTACCCGATTCTTTAGATTTTATACAAGGAAACATTCTAGTTGTAAAAGGACTCATAAAAAAAGACGACTTAGATTGCTCCTATGCCTTACCCTATTTTAAAGATGCCGTAAAGGTGTTTAAAAAAAATAGCGACCGAAATTCAGTAAAAATAAACATTGCTATTACACTCAATAATATAGGCGATTGCAATATTGCTTTAGAAAATTATGACGAAGCAAAAGCAAATTTTAATGAAGCAATTATCTATGCAAAACAAAGCGGTGCAATTAAAAATATTGCTACAGCAAGATTAGGACTCGCAAAATTACTATCCATAGAAGGAAAAATTGACGAAGCGATAGTCATCTTAGAAGACGCTTTAATTTCTATTAAAGAGTTAAACGACGCTGCTATAAATTCGGAAATTTTAAAAGCATTATCCGAAAATTATCTGCTATTAAATAACGATCAAAAACATAATTTTTATACCAAATTATACCTCGAAGAAGAGCATAAAATTTTAGGTGAAGAAAAGAAATCTTTAAATAAAGTGACTAAAGAAATAGCCACCGAAAATCAAGAAAAAAGACAAGACCAAAAAAACAAATACACCTATGCTTTTATAGTTTCTGGTCTTGTATTATCAGTCATTATTTTTCTAATTTATCGTAAAATAACAACAAAAAGAAGGAAAATATCCATAAGTAAAGAGATAATACAGAAATCGTCTAAAACCACCAAACAATAACACAAACACCTGATTGAGAGCTAGTTAAGGTGTTCTATTGTTTTTTTAAATAACGTGAAAATTCCACTTATTTAAAAATATCTACCTTTTATTAAAGAATATATAACCTTAAGTTTACCATTCAAACGAATTTAAAACTTAATAACGCTACAATGAAAATTTCATTACACATTTTATTGTTCTCACTGCTTTTGTTAGGACAAATGTCATATGCTCAGTGTGAGATCTCTGAAGACTTTGACAGCTATCAAAACAATGAAGAGCCAATAGGTTGGACTTTAATAAATACTACAGGAGAAACCAGTAACGTTTATGCTAGAGTACAACCAAGTAATCAAGCTCCAACTCCTCCAAAATTTTTAAGAATATTTAATGGAAATGCTGCTACTGGAGAGTTAATTTTTATTGCACCACAAGTAGCTGCAACAAGTGATGGTAACCATCGATTAAAATTTTGGCTACAAGGTACACCAGATTCGTCTTTATTAGAAATAGGAACTGTAGATACTAATGATGAGACAGGAACATTTAGTTTTGTTACTTCTTTAAACCCTACAAATGACTGGACATACTACGAAGTGGTAATTCCAGCAGGAACAAATGAATACTTAGCTTTTAAACATGATTTGGCCACTACTTGGGATCAAATTAATATAGATAGTATTTGCTTTGAAGAGATACCTACTTGTCTTGAAGTAACAGACATTACTTTATCAAACCCAACGATGACTTCAATAGATGTTAGCTGGAACGAAAGTGGATCTGGTGAAGACAATTGGGAATATGTAGTACAAGAAGTAGGAGGAGGAACTCCTGCAACAAATGGTACAGCACATACATCAACAGATGCAGCACCTGCAATTACAGTATCAGCATTAGACTTAAATACAGAATATGAAGTGTATGTAAGAGCAAATTGTGGTGGTGGAGATTTTGGAGCTTGGATACTTTCTGCAGAAACTATCAGAACTGATTGTGGACCACTTGCAGAAAACTTTTGTGAAGACTGGGCAGGGTATGATGATGGAGCTTTACCGTTTTGCTGGACAATGATAGATGATGCTATTACTGGAGGTCATGTATACTTAGATTATGAATATTCTGGCTATAATAAAAATATGCTAGAGATGTTTTTTACAAGTAACACTGTGTTAGGTGATATTGTAGCTATTTCACCAGATGCAAGTTATGCAATGGATGGAGCACACAGATTAAAATTTACAGCTGGTAGTTCTACAAACGCACCAGATGTGTTAGAAGTAGGAACTATTAATCCAACAGGAGATTTTGTTTTAATTACTTCAATTTCACCTACTTCAGATAGAGAAAAAGAATACTTTGTGTCTTTACCAGATAACGATCATACTAACTTTGCTTTTAGACACAATGGTACCCTTAATAAATATATCTGGATAAATACAGTTTGTATAGAAGATACTCCTTCTTGTTTAGAGGTAATCGACGTAAATGCAACAAATATTCAGTTTGACTCGGCAGATATTAACTGGACAGTAAGTGGTTCTGCAGAAACGACTTGGGAGTACATTGTTCAAGAACCAACAGTTGCCGCACCAGATGCTGCTACAACTGGAACAGAAGCTACAGCTACTACGGTAAATGTACCACTAGAACAGAACACAACATATGTTGCTTATGTGAGAGCAAAATGTGATACAGATGATTTTGGAGCATGGATTGTTTCTGAAGAATTTACAACGACTTGTGATGACGTTATTGCTGTTTACAATGATAGTTTTGAAGGCCTAAACGAAAGTGGTCAAGAAATTAAACCTTGTTGGACTGTTTTAGACAATACTTCGGGAGATTTTAGAACCTATGCTTCTCAAAACAACATTTTGCCTACAGAAGGAAACTTAATGTTACGTATGTTTTTTAGCTCAAGTTCTGATGCAGAAGGCTTAATTTTAAGTTCTCCAGAAACCACAGATATAAATATAGATAAACAAATTCGTTTTAAAATGAATAAGAGTACTTCTACTACAGAAGAATTCTCTGTGATAGTAGGTACGATGTCAGATCCACTTGACGTTTCAACTTTTGTAGCATTAGATGACGTAACATTAAACAACACAAGTATTGATGCAGAAACTTGGACAGAATTTACAATTGACTTTTCTGGTTATGACACGAGTTTAAACCATACATATATTGCTTTTAAACCACAACATTCTGGTAATGGTAGTAACTTTAAAAATGTATATATGGACGAATATGTATATGAGTTTACTGACGAAGACTTAGGTTTTAATGATGAAGTTGTTGCTGCCGAATTGATAGAAATATCAGATGATTATATGTGTGACAATCAAATTACAGGGGATCTTATAGGCGCTACAAGATCTGATGAATTTCCATGTGAAAATCCTGCATTTAGCGAATATAAAGACATTTGGTACAGAATTGCACCAACAGAAAGTGGACGCTATATATTTAATGTAGACTCTGTAAATGGAGAGGAAATTAGTATGTATGTGTTTGGAGGATCTACGGCAGATTTAATTCCGTTATCTGTGAGTTGCTCTGGAACTATGGCTTCTCTAGACTTAGAGGCTAATGTGACTTATTTTATTGCTATAGCGAGTGAAGTACCAGAAGCTGAATTTGTGTTATGTGTAAGTAAATTAGCTGAAACACCTGTAAATGATGAGCCAAGTGGTGCTATTGCTTTAACAGAATCTACAGATGACACTTGTAATAATGCAACAGAAGGACAACTGTCTGCTTCAACAAACTCTGTAGATGCAGAATGTGGGACTACTACAGGTGATGTTTGGTACACTTTTACCGCTACAGCAACAACTAATTATACTTTTAAAAGTACGATAACAGTTGGTGATGGCCTTGTTTATCTAGCAGTGTATTCTGGTACTCCTGGAAACTTAACTCAAATTACTGACCAATGCTCTTCATATTTACAGACTCTTGACTTAACTGCTAACGAAACGTATTATGTATCATTATCAAGCACCTCTTTTAATTCGCACTTTTACTTTGATGTTTGTGTATATCAAACACCACCAGTACCAGCAAATGATGAATGCTTAGATGCATTTGCTTTAAATGTTGGAGTAGATTTTGATTCTAGTTTTATAGTAGGAAATAGTACCTCTGCAACTAGAAATGTAAATGATCCAGACGTTCTTTGTAATGGTTTAGAATTTTTAGAAAAAGGTAAAGATATTTGGTATAAGGTAATCGTACCAGATTCTGGTAACCTTACTTTAGAAACAAAATCAAATAATGACCCTTACTTTACAGACCCAGGTATGCAAACTTATTCTGGAACTTGTGGAGATTTAACAAATATATATTGTAGTTCGGATGAAGGGGAATACTTCTTTAACTATCATGAATTCACAGATTTACAACCAGGTACAGAGTTATTGGTTAGAGTTTGGGGTTGGGCTGGTACCTATGGGTATTTTAAAATAGCTGCCTATGACGATACTCCTACTTGTGAGATTCCATTAAATGGTGAAGCAACTGACATCACAGAAACTACAGCAGTTATTTCTTGGGATGAACCAGTAATTGAGCCAGGAGGATATGAATATATTGTTCAAACTTCGGAGGTAATTTATCCAACAGGACAATTAGGTGAAGTTCTTTTTAATACAGAAACAACGTTGACTGACTTAACTCCAGAAACAGATTATGCAGTATGGGTACGCTCGCTTTGTGACGAAAATGGTAGTCCTTGGTTTGGACCAATTTTATTTACAACTGACGAAGAATTAGGCGTAAACGAAACTGGATTAGAAGATTTTAATTTCTACCCTAACCCAGTTAACGACATTTTAAATGTTTCTTACACACAAAACATAGAATCAATTACATTTTATGATGTAAGTGGAAAGAAAGTGTTAACTTCAATACTTAATGCTACATCTGGAGCAATTAATATTTCAGAGTTATCATCTGGACTTTATATTGTCGAAGCAAAAACTCAAACTTCAAATGGAACGTTTAGAGTAATTGTAGAGTAATTATTTACAATAGTGCTTAAAAAAACCACCTCTTAATTGAGGTGGTTTTTTTAAGCGCTATTTTTAAATGTAGACCGTTTAAAAATCAAAAAAAATCTAATAATTCAAATCTCTGATCTATTAAATATATCTTTGCTAAATTTTTTTTCAAGAAATGAAACACTTATTAAAGTCAATTTCAATACTATTCTTTTTTCTATTTTCAACATCAGCTGTTTTTGGACAAATTGAATACGAAAGTGGTTATTATATAAACAATCAAAATGTAAAAGTTTCAGGACTTATAGAAAATGTAGGTTGGAAAAACAATCCTTCAAAGTTTAATTTTAAAGAAACTGAAAACGCTCCAGCTCAAACAATAAACATTACAGAGGCTAAAGAATTTTTTATAGCAGACCACATTTTATTTGTGAGAGCCAAAGTTAAAATAGATCATTCAAATACTATTAATAAAGGTTTAGATAGAAATAGGGATCCTGATTTTGTAAAGAAAACACTCTACTTAAAAAAAATTATAGAGGGTGACCATGATTTGTTCTCTTACAATGAGGGAAATTTATTTAGATTATTTTTTGAAGATAAATTAGGAGAAATAAAGCAACTCGTCTATAGAAAATACAGCCCAAACAACTATAAAATAATGGTAAATGAGCAGTATAAACAACAACTTTTCAACACCTTAAAATGCGATGATATTTCACTAAATGATTTCGATTCATTAGAGTATACGCTAAATGATATTTCAAAAATCTTCATTAAATATAATGAATGTAAAAATGTGAATTACAAACATTATAATGTTAATACTAAAGAAGACGTTTTCAACCTTACAGTAAGACCTAGAGTTTCTTTTTCTTCACTAGATGTTTCTAATAGTTTATATGAAAAATTAAATCTTAATTTTGAAGATCAGACTTTTTTCTCATTTGGTGTTGAAGCTGAGTTCATTTTAAATTTCAACAGAAAAAAATGGTCTGTCTTTATTGAACCTACATACCAGCATTTTAAAGCAGAGAGCCCAGCAAATGTCGCTAACTTAGAAGGAACCGCTTCTATAGATTATAAGTCTATAGAAATACCCCTAGGACTGCGTCATTATCTATTTTTAAATAAGAAATCAAAACTATTTGTCAATGCTGCTTTTATAGTTGATAAAAGTCTTAATAGCAGTATAACATTTGCAGGAGAATCTAACGGAATAGCGTTAGAGCAAGAAGCACTAAAGCTTAAAACAAACCCAAATATCGCATTGGGTATAGGGTATAATTACGACAGTAAATACAGTATGGAATTAAGATATCATACAAAAAGAGAAGTTCTTGAAAGCTATGTATTTTACAATAGTGATTTTAACAATATTTCGTTTATTTTAGGATACACCCTATTTTAAAAACTCATTATAATTGTATTACATTTTTGTCCACTTCTAATCTAATAATAGATTTTTCTGCATTTTCTTTATTCAAAAATGCATGGATAGCTTTTGAGGTGTGGTAACTGTTTTTATAACGAGTTATATAATTTCTGAAATCATTAAAATCTGATACAGACTCTGTTTTATCTATAAACCCAAAACCTTGATATTCACCGTTTTCTATTAGAATAATTGCATTTTCATTAGAGGTTCTCCCTGGCTGCTTTATAACAAAACTATCTTTTAAGTTTTCTAACGCTTCAAGTGCTTTAGAAACCCGTTTATTATAAGCTACAGCAGGCTCATTCCCCGAACATACACCATAACAATCTGTAATTTTATAATGTGAACAAGGTTCATTTGTTGTTTGCAATGCACAATATTTAGGACATAAATTATACGTTTCACAAAGTCTAGTTAATAGTGCTAAACCAGCGATCTTATTGTATAATGTGTAAACAGAATTTGTAGCGCTACGACATTCTCCTAAAGCAATCTGCTCCACTCCTATTCTATTTGTATACGATATAATTTGAAAAGTTTTTACAGGCCTTTTTTGTGCCTTATTAAACTTAGGGTAAAATTGCTGTATATAATCAGATTCTAACAGCAGGGCAGATAATTCATTTCCTGTTTCTACAAAATCTAAATGATGCGTCTCAGCGCACATATTTATTGATTTCTGTGTTTTTGAATATAAATGAGATAAGACTCGTTTTTTTATATTCTTGGCTTTACCCACATAAAGTATTTTACCCTTTTTATCTTTAAACAAATAAATACCAGCAGTAGAGGGTAATCTATTAAAATCTTCTGTATTTATATGTGGAGGTAATGTTGCTTCTCTTGATGATTTATTCAAGAAATTTAAAAAGACCTCAAAATTAGCAACGGAATCTTTTTCTAATAATTGTAAAAACAAAGTTGTTGTTGCTCGTGTGTCTGCTTCTGCACGGTGAGCATCTAATAGCGATATCCCTATAGATCTACAAAGTTTACTTAAACTATAAGACGGTAATCCCGGAATGAGTTTACGTGACAATCTAACCGTACAAAGTTTTTTTCTTGAAAACGAAGCTCCAATTAAATCAAATTCCTTTTTTAAAAATCCATAATCAAAGTTAACATTGTGAGCAACAAAAATAGCATCACGAGTTTTCTCTTCAATGATCGCTGCTACATCACAAAATCTAGGTGCATCTGTCACCATTTGATCAGTAATACCTGTTAAAGCTGTAATATGCTGGGGTATATAGATCTCTGGATTAATTAATGACGACCAGACATCTACAATCTCCATATTTTCAACAGTGATAATACATATCTCTGTCATTCGACCTTGACCAACACCGCCCGTTGTCTCTACATCAATAACGGTAAATTTTTCTGTTTTTATATCCACAAAGTAAAGGTAATATATTTTGGATTAAATCCATTTTTTTGGAACATTTCCTTTAAAAATAAAACTCGCGATCAAAAAAAATGGATCGCGAGTTATAAGAGTAAAATTTTAAACTTAGGCTATTTTACATTTTTGGTTTTTTTGGAGTAATAGATTTAGCACCTACTCTAGACATCGCACATCTAAAACCTATATAATCTGTTCCAGTATATTGATCATAAAAACGACGTTGAGCAGGATCTAACCAGTATTCCCTATCGCGCCACGATCCTCCTTTAAACACCTTAGCACCATCATTAACTAAAGAAGTTCTTTTGTTATTTTTATCAATATTTCTCTGCACATTACCATCACCATCAATATTTACACTATGCAATGGACTATTGTACATCCTTTTATTGCTTTCTGAAATATTCAATACATCGGTATTATCGCCTACAAAACGACTAGAACTACGATCACCATTAAAAACACTACGAAGGTCGCTTCGGTCATAATTTGTTCTTAAAAAAACATCATCTTCATCTACTGGTACTTGTAATATCTCTCCAGGCAATGTTATTGCAAAAAGTTTTCCGTTGGGTAAAGTATCATATACAATATCCTTATCTGTTGCAATGACATAGTTTCCATCAACATCAATACTATCTTTGGTAAAAACGTTTCCTCTAAAATAATTAAAATCACTATACTCGTCATCAATACTTTGCCTATAAGTATCTGCCACCCATTCAGAAACATTTCCTGCCATATCATATAAACCAAAGTCATTTGGGGCATAAGACCTAACTTCTGCAGTAATAGCCGCATTATCATCACTCCATCCAGCAATACCTCCATAATCACCTTTCCCTTGCTTAAAGTTAGCTAGTTGGTCACCACGCGTACTTCTTCTTCCAGATCGTGAATATTGACCACTCCAAGGGTATTTTTTCCTCCCTTTATGACTATTATACGAACGTATTCCTTGTAAGCCTAGAGCCGCGTACTCCCATTCTGCTTCTGTTGGTAGACGGTAAGATGGTAAAAACAATCCATCTTTTTTTCGAACATAAAGTTCTATATTTTTTTTTGTGACGTCTGTACTATCTTCACTAAGCTTTAAAAGATTTTTTGAACGTGATCCTCCACTAAGCAAAGAATCAATCCCGCCATAGACTTTAGAAGGTGTTTTTAAATATGTATTAGTTGAAAAAATAGCCTTAGAATTAGCTTTAAATCGGGCATCTTTAGATGAAAAAGCCTCTTCAGCCAGTATAACTTCGTTTACTCTATCAGTTCGCCACTCACAAAACTCTACAGCTTGTACCCAACTAACCCCTACCACAGGATAATTAGAGAAAGCAGGATGCCTTAAATAATTTTTAACCATTACTTCATTGGCACCTAATTGATTTCGCCATACTAATGTATCTGGTACTGCATTCTGATAAATGTCTTTATAAATAGGATTACTAGGAGGAAACACCTTTTTTAACCAATCTAAGTATTCTAAATACATTAAATTAGTTACTTCTGTCTCATCCATATAAAAAGACATTACATGCTGCTGTGTTGGTGTGTTATTAAAATCTCTTATAGGATCATCTTGTACACGCCCCATTGTAAATGTTCCACCTTCAATAAAGACTAAACCCGGTCCTGTTTGTTGATTTTTTGCATTTTCATTGTAATTACTTGCAAATCCTCCGGTACGAGATAGCATTCTCCAGCCAGTTGCCCTAGACCTATCTTTATAATTATCTTTCTTGGAGCAATTCACAAAACTTAAACTAATAATTACAGTAAAAATAAATCGAAGTACTGTGTTTATTGATATATAATTTGAAAGAAATAGAATTAATTTTTCAGGAATAGAGGTTTTAAAATAATTAGAGTTAAACATTATTTTTTTAATTAATACTTAATATTATTTGGTGTAAGCAACACAAAGATATAAGTAATATCAAACAAAGAACAACGTATAAACCATAAATACAATAGGTTTACACGTGTATAACAAAAGAAAAAGGTTTAAAAAAAAGCGTTTAGAGTTGTAAAAAATGTAAAAAGGATTCTAGATAAATTAACCAAAATCTTTGCTTAAACACAACAATTGTTCTTGATCCACTTTTTGTCTTGAGCCTTAGTCTTGATCCTCTAGATACAAAAAAGAGTTCATAGAATCTCTAAAAAAAACAAAGTCCCGTTATCAATATGATAACGGGACTTTTTGCGGAGAAAGAGGGATTCGAACCCCCGGAGGTGTGACCCTCAACAGTTTTCAAGACTGCCGCATTCGACCACTCTGCCATTTCTCCAAAGTGTCTATTCAAGCTATATACCTGAATGCGGGTGCAAATATAATTAGTCTTTTTAAAGTATGAAACAATTTTAAAGAAAATTATTGCAAAAAAAATAAATTTTAATCATCCTAAACGCTAAACACCAACAAATCAGAAACTAACACTAAAAAGATTTTTCTAATTATTTTTATCCTGGTTCTTGTTCACTACCACTTTCTAACTTTATCAAGCCTATAAAAGCATCATTTACTGTATTTCCTTCATAAAGTACTTTATATACTTCTCTAGAAATAGGCATATCTACATTATAATCTGCTGCTAGTTCCATCACGGCTTTTGCTGTTTTAACCCCTTCTGCCACTTCATTCATCTCTTCGATAATTTGGTCTAGACTTTTTCCTCTTCCTAATTGAAACCCTACATGGTGGTTTCTACTTTGCGAGCTAGAACAAGTTGCCACTAAATCTCCCATACCGGCTAGACCTGCAAAGGTTCTTCGTTTTCCGCCCATTGCTGTTCCTAATCTCGTAAGCTCAGAAAGCCCTCTAGTGATAAGTGCAGCTCTAGTATTATCTCCCGCATTTGCACCATCACCCATACCTGTAGCTATAGCCATAATATTTTTAAGCGCGCCACCTAATTCGCAACCTATGACATCTGTATTGGTATACACTCTAAAAAGACCAGAGTTAAAAACCCCTTGTAGTTTTTTACCTATTGTTTTATCTACCATAGAAATAACCGCTGCTGCTGCTTGCCCGTTATGTATTTCTTTAGCAAGATTAGGCCCCGTTAACACTCCCGCAGGGTGTCCAGGAAGCTCTTCTTCTATAATCTGGGTCATACGCATTTTTGTACCCAATTCTAAGCCTTTTGCAAGGCTAACAATAGGAATCCAAGGTCTAATAAAAGGTTTTGCTTCTCGTAATACATTTCTAAAATGTTGTGACGGAACCCCCATTATCAATACATCTGCATTCTCAACAACTTCTTGTATAGAGGTAGAAGCTTTTAAATTTTTATTAAGTTGTGCTCCCGGTAAGTACTGTGAGTTTGTATGATGTTCATTTATTTCATTTACTGTCTCTTCATTTCTAGCCCACAACAAGGTATCGGTGTTTTTTGCCGTAAGAGATGCTACTGTGGTTCCCCAAGATCCACCTCCCAAAAGTCCTACTTTTAAAATCATACTATTTGTGTTGGTTATTTATAATTTTAATCTTCCTTCTTTATTTTACTTAAAAAGCAATTTAGCTATTATATGGTTACCACTAGCAAAAGCAATAGAATCGTTTAAAAACTCGATAGCATAAAAACCTTGATTGCTTAGCGCTGTCCAAGTTTGTCCTTTATCTGAAGAATAAGAAACTCCAGGACTTCCCACAGCAACCAATTCGTTTCCGTTTGAACCTGGCACAAATTTTACAGAAGAACGATAGCCAGGCCCTTTACCATTGCTAATTAGTTTCCAGGTTTTCCCTCCATCTGTAGTGATTGCTTTATTCCCTTCATTAAAATCTTTTTTCTCCCAATCTCCTCCAAAAATGACACCTAGATTTTCATCATAAAAATCTACACTATAAATACCTGTCATGGTTTGTCCTTGAATTATAGGTGTGTTATAGACCTCCCAGTTAGCGCCACGATCTGGGCTGTAAAAAACTCTTGCCCTTTTACCGCCACTCACAATCCATATATTATTTTCGTGAATTGCGATATTACTATTACTTGCTGCAAAAGCGGCTTCCCCCTCCTCTACTGCTGGCAAAATATTACAAGACAACTTAAACCATGATTTACCACCGTCTATTGTTTTTATCACAGAAAGACAACCATCTATTGGGTCTCCCATTGCTATTCCTTCTAAATCATCAAAAAATGAAATGGCATCATAAAACACCTTTTCGTTTTCTTCAATATAAACTTCGGTCATCGTTGTAGCTTCTTTATCTGCATAATCAAGCTTATAAAGCACTGCTGGATTTTCTATACTTAACACAAAAACAGACTGAGCTGTTCGAGCAATTGATCTAAAATGCAAGATGCTATCTTTATATTTAACCGTTGCTATCTTAGGTGTCGTGCCGTCAATAAGACCAACAATCCCTTTATTTGCAGCAAACCAAACAGCATTTTCGTCCATTGGACTTATCGCCCTAATGCTTAAACTATCTGTAAAGACAGGTGTTATTTCAACTTCGGAAAAAGTCAAATCATTAACATTTTCGCAGGAAACTGCCATCCCGATAAACAGTAAAACTAGTAAGTAACGCATCAATATAATTTTAAACAAAAATAACAAAAGGAATGCAGTGAATGTGTACCTTTGCGGCTTAATTTATACTATGAGATTACACCGCAATTTGGTATTTGCAACCATTGATTCACTAGTCCTTATTTTTAACGAAGGAAAACAAGCCGATAAAGTATTAAAAAACACCCTTAAACGTGATAAGCGTTGGGGAGCTAGAGATAGAGGGTTTATTGCAGAAACCACTTACGACATTGTACGTTGGAAACGTCTATATGCAGAAATTGCAGACGTGAATGAACCTTTTGATAGAGGAAACCTATTCCGTATGTTTACGGTTTGGGCCACTTTACGCGGAATTAAAATTCCAGATTGGCCACAATTTGAAGACACCCCAACACGCCGAATTAAAGGAAGATTTGATGAATTTTCTAAAATTAGAAAAATACGTGAGTCTATTCCAGATTGGTTAGACGAAGTAGGTGTTAATGAATTAGGGAAGAAATGGGATAAAGAATTAGCTTCTTTAAACCAATTGGCTCCTGTAGTTTTACGTGTAAACACACTAAAAGCAAAAGTAATTGATGTTAAAAATCAATTATCAGATCTTGATATTGAGACCATTTCGGTAAAAGGTGTGCCAAATGCGCTTGTTTTAAAAGAGCGTGCTAATGTTTTTACTACAGATGCTTTTAAAAACGGATGGTTTGAAGTACAAGATGCCAACTCTCAAAAAGTAGCATTAATGCTAGATCCAAAACCAGGACAACGCATAGTAGATGCCTGCGCTGGTGCTGGTGGTAAAAGCTTGCATATTTCTGAAATGATGGAAAACAAAGGGCAATTAATCTCGATGGACATCTATGAGAGTAAATTAAAAGAACTTAAAAGACGTGCAAAACGTAATGGTGCTCACAATATAGAGACACGCGTTATCGATTCTACCAAAGTGATCAAAAAATTACACAGCTCTGCAGATAAAGTTTTAATTGACGCTCCTTGTTCTGGATTAGGGGTTCTTAAAAGAAACCCAGACACCAAGTGGAAAATGCAACCTGATTTTTTAGATCGCATACGCACTTTACAAAAAGAATTATTACGTGATTACTCTAAAATGGTAAAAGAAGATGGCGAGCTACTTTATGCCACTTGTTCTATTTTACCTTCAGAAAATGAGCAACAAGTAAAAGCATTTTTAAAAACAGAAGAAGGTGCTTCTTTTGAACTTAAAAAAGAAAACAAAGTATCGCCTAGCGCTACTGGTTTTGATGGTTTTTACATGGCATTAATGAAGAAAAAGAAATAACAAGCTATAGCAGTCTATACGATAAGGTATAGCTCTGACTTAAAGCAAAATAAATGCATAAAAAAAAGACAACCATTAGGTTGTCTTTTTTTATTTAAAATATATTTAAAGTATTAGTCTTTAAAGTGCATAAACGACTGCTTAGCTAGTAAAACCTCGTCTGTCTCAACATTATCTTCATCTGGCACACAGCAATCTACAGGGCAAACTGCAGCACATTGTGGCTCTTCATGAAAACCTTTACATTCTGTACATTTATCTGCAACAATATAATAAATCTCATCACTTACAGGCTCTTGAGTTTCCATTGCATCTACAGCTTTACCATTAGGTAAAACAAGACTTCCTTCTAGATCTGTACCATCTGCATAACGCCAATCATCTGCACCTTCATAGATTGCCGTATTAGGACATTCTGGTTCACAAGCTCCGCAGTTAATACATTCGTCTGTTATTATAATCGCCATCGGTTTTCTTTTTCTATTTTTGTGCAAATTTAAGGTCTAAAACCCGCAACTCCAAACTATGATGCCATTACAACAAAGAATTAACGCTTTTTCAAAATTAGGACAGCAATTAGGCCTACTTACTTCGGAAATGCCAGAAGCATACCACACCCTTATAAGACAAGCAAATGCGCATAATGGATGGTTTACAGAAGAAAACATTGTTTTTGCGTTAAACAGCTGGTCGGCGGCATTGACTAATGAGAATCTAACAAAATGGACTAGCAACTACACATTTAAAGAAAAAGCACCAAAAACCATTGCAATCGTAATGGCAGGTAACATACCATTGGTAGGTTTTCACGATTTTTTATCGGTACTAATTTCTGGAAATCATGTACAAGTAAAAATGTCTTCTAACGACACAGTTTTATTGACATTTGTCGCAAAGCTTTTAGTAGAAATCGCACCCGAATTTAAAGAAGCCATTACTTTTACTAAAGAAAATCTTGAAAAATTTGATGCCGTAATTGCAACCGGAAGCAACAATACCGCAAAATATTTTGAACATTACTTTAATAAATACCCAAACATTATACGCAAAAACCGAAATAGCGTAGCTGTTATCACCGGAAAAGAAACCACAGCACAGATGGAAGCCTTGGCAGATGATGTTTTTAGATACTTTGGACTAGGCTGTCGTAACGTTTCTAAAGTTTATTTACCTGAAACATACGATTTAGATCATTTTTTTAACGCAATGTATTCTTGGAAAGAGGTAATAAACAATCATAAATACATGAATAATTATGATTACAACAAAGCAGTCTATTTAATGAGCGAAATAAAATTGTTAGACAATGAGTTTATGCTACTTAAAGAAGATCCAGGTTTCTCCTCTCCTATTTCTGTAGTGCTTTTTGAACGTTATAAAAACCTAGAAGATGTACAAACTACACTAAGCCAACAAGCAGAACACATACAAGCCATTGTTGCAGATTGTGGTATTAAAAACGAAATCCCTTTTGGAGTAGCACAAACACCTGCGCTTTGGGATTATGCAGATGGCGTTGACACATTAGCGTTTATAAACGAGTTGTAAGTAATATGAGCAAAATCCCGTTAATATTGATAATTCTAACTTTTTTTGGTTGTAATCAGAAAGAGAAAAACCTGAATTTAATAAAGTGGGAAACAAAAACTGAACTGACTGAAAAAAGTGAAACTATATTTTGGGTCGACACAATTTCAAAAGGTAAATTCTTGAAAATTTATTCCAAACCTGTTGATGATTGGCAAAACCTAACAGCTGAATTTGGAAACGAGAACAGAAAACATACTATCGACTTAAAAACAGAAGAATATGAAATGTTCGGAATCCCTTTTACAAACAAAATCGAATGGATTACCGAAAAAAGTTTTGCATTAATAAATGGTTGCGGAACGAATTGCAGATATGCTCTTATATTTAATGTAGAAAATGACAAACCAATTATAACGCCGTTAGATTATTATCCAACAATGACATATGGTGGATTTACATCTGACAATGACAGTCTTTATATAAAAGTTGACCACGATTTTGGTAAATATGTTAAGCTTGAAATAATCGATACCGATACTCAAAAGAAATCAAAAATGGAATTACCAAAATTTTGGAATCGTGGAAGCGGAAATATTTACTCGTTAATTGATGAAATAATGATAAATAATTCCGAAATTAAAGTCGTTCAAAAATACGAAGATGAGAGGTTTGATACTCGGACTAAAAAATTGGTTTGGGAATAAATACTACTGGCAACAACCTATATAACTCATAGCTGGGCAGTTGTTTAAATCAAAGTTAAGGCATATTTGGAAAGTCGCCAAATTTAAAAATTTGGCGATTTCCAATAAAAAAGACCCGCCTGCCGGACGGGCAGGTAAATAGTAAAATTTAAAAATCTGGCTTGTGCTTAATCCGAAAAGTAACAACTTATTTTCAGCGATAATTTTCATATATCGAGCCGTTAGAGGCAATTTGAGAAAAATAGTATGAAATTTAAAATGTTATTATTGATATGTATGATTACGCTGAGCGGATTTCAAACAGCCATATCTCAAAGTAATTCTGAGCTTACTTATAATTTGGAGTTTATCAAAGCTATACCTACTGATGAAGGCAAAAATTCCGTAAATGCGATATTCAAAATAACGCCAAAATTGAAGGTCGATTTTCCTCCTGTAATTGGTGGAAAATATACAGTTGATTTGAATAAAAAGAATAATCCCGAGATAATTATTCTTTCCAAGCAAACGGCGCACAAATTGAGTATTCGATTATTTGGGAAAAACGAACCCGACAAACCTTCTAAAACTTATGATATAATAAAATCTCTTGTCAATATTGAAGAATATGAAGATGTACTATTCTTTATATTAGAGTTTAAAAACATTACTGATATACCGATTGACAAAATGTATCTCAAATTTGGGTTTTGGGAAAAAAATAATCAAGACAAAAGAATTGAACAAGAATTTGAATTTGATGTTGAGTAAAAACTGCCCTTAACAAAGTCTAAAGCTTCACTGTATAAACTAACCTTAATTCTCTCTTTTTTTCTTTCTGATTATACTATCAATTTAAAGAAAGTCAAACTTAAGACGTATAAACTTTATTGCTGGTTTTAGCCCACTTAGGAAATTCCTCCAGAATTTCGACGTTCGTACTTTATTTACTAAATTCACTGCTTAAACAACGCAACAAAGCTTATACAACAACGTTCGAAACAAGCTGTGAAGTTCGTCAATTAAAGAAATATAGAGTATTAAATTGATATTTTTGTATCTTTGATAAAAAGCAAATAAAATGGATTTACAAACAAGAAAACTAGAACTTATTCAAGAGTTTTTAAAGATTCAAAGTGAAGATGTAATTTCGCGACTTGAAAAAATCCTTAGAAAAGAAAAAAAAAATTCAGATAATGGAGATTTTAATCCAATGTCGATGGAGGAATTTAATTCTCGAATTGACAAATCTATGGAAGATTCAATAAATGGTCGACTAATAGAATCTAGCGAATTAAAAGCCAGTATCGATAAATGGAGTTAAAATTATTTTGGACTAATTTTTCTCAAAAAGAACTAGAAAAAATTTATCAATATTATCGAGAAAAAGCCGGAACTCAAATAGCAAAAAAAATCGTTAACGGAATTTATAATGAGACTTTAAAACTTAAAAGGCAACCAGAAATTGGACAAGCTGAAGAACTACTTAAGAATAGAAAACAAAAATTCAGATATTTAGTCTATAAAAATTATAAAGTCATTTATTGGATTAACAGTACAGAAAACAGAATTGAAATAAATGATGTTTTTGATACTCGTCAAAACCCAATGAAAATAGAACGAAAAAAATAAAAGCCAGTTGCCAACAAAGTACTGTGGTAAAAAACAAGTAAAAAGGCATTAAATTTTCACTAAAGTACTTCTATAATTATTATCATAGATTAGTCCTGATTTTGCGATAGAAAAAGCTTGTTTTAAAAGTTTATTTACCAGAAACATACGATTTAGATCATTTTTTTAACGCGATGTATTCTTGGAAAGAGGTAATAAACAATCATAAATACATGAATAATTATGATTACAACAAAGCAGTCTATTTAATGAGCGAAATAAAATTGTTAGACAATGAGTTTATGCTACTTAAAGAAGACACAGGCTTCTCCTCTCCTATTTCTGTAGTGCTTTTTGAACGTTATAAAAACCTAGAAGATGTACAAACTACACTTAGCCAACAAGCAGAACACATACAAGCCATTGTTGCAGATTGTGGTATTAAAAACAAAATCCCTTTTGGAGTAGCACAAACACCTGCGCTCTGGGATTATGCAGATGGCGTTGACACATTAGCGTTTATAAACGAGTTGTAAAACATTTGATGAAAAACATAATTACATTATTATTAATCGGATTATCAATTCTACTTTCTTGCTCTGAAAAGTCTAAATTTCTTGAAGACTGCAATTGTGAAAAGTTTGATTTAAAGAATGGAATAGTTGTTAGTGGAACTGAAAATCGATATTCAGTCACTCTGCCTGACAGTAGTTGGAATCCTGAAATTACTGAAATAGGATTAAGTGCTGGTGTTTTTGGAGATAATTCTTTCAAATATTTTGGTATTAACGAAATGGAAAAAGCTGAACCTTGGATGAGCCTTGAGGAACAGCAAAAAGACGTTGAAAGTAGGTTTGATGTGATTGAATCTGGAGTTTCTGATTTGTTACAAAAAAAGTCAATATGGAACCTCGTCGAGGAAAAGTTCGATACAATTCCAATAATCGGTTTATATGTAACAGTTGAGCACCCAACAGATGATTTATTTTATACTGTTAACCTTGCAGTATCGAAAAACGAATATGGAAAAAAAGAATTATGTGAGCTTGAAAACATAATCAAATCGTTTAAAATGAACTAAAAAAACGTTTTACAACAATGTATATAAAACATAGCTATTATAGGATTTAACAAAGGTTTTTGTGTATTTATGAAGACCGCCAAATTTTTAAATTTGGCTTTTAAAATGAAAAAGATAAAAACAAAATATAAAAATTCGGCTCGTGTATAATCCGAAACGAAAGTGTCTTTTAATACGTTACGTTTCATATACGGAGACCTTGTAAGCAATATAAAAAAACCCGTAACTGAAATTGAAAATTGGATTTTTGAGAAAATATAGCGTTGTTATTTATGTTCTGATTTTAATATTTTCCGTGCTATTTTACTTTCTTTTAATGGGAGCATCTGGACACGGATTTTATAAGAATACAACGGATACTTTTGCATTTATCGTTGCTTTGTGCGGAATATTTATTTTGCCAAATTATCGAAGCGGATTAATAAAGAACGGACAAACGAAAAAACTAATATTAATCATATCTTTAATAATTGCAATCGGAACAATTATAATCGGAGTTGCGGTTTTGAAAAACTCATTTAAATTTAAATATGGAGATGATGTTAGCGGAATCGTTATCGGATTGTTTTATGCGATACCGATAATTTTTATAATTATAAATGGAATAATATTGAGCGAAATTATGACAAGATTGCGCTTATGAAATTAAAATATTTCGGATTATTATTTATTATGTTTATTCAGAGCTGTGTAAGTCAGAATATCAAAAGCGATAACAAAGAAAATATTTCTAACGCGGAATATAAAAATGCCGAATATTCTTTCAGTGTTTCTTACCCAACGGAATGGAATATTCACAGAGAAATATTAAATGATACGGTTTACAAAAGTGCATTTATCCAATTAGGAATGCCCAAAATATATAGCGAATTTGAAAAAACTGAGATTGAAAACTCTGTTACTATTCGAGCTTTTGAAAGTGAATCAATAAATAATATTAAAGACTTAATTCTCAACGAATATTTAAGAATTGACCCAACCACAACTGCTCTTGAAGCTGAACAAGGTATCGGAAAAAATGCTCGGATTATTTACCACGATGCTCCAAACGGAACAAAATATAAAGGGAAAACTTATTTTAAATATCAAAACGGATTATCCTATGTTATAACATTTATGGCAACACCAGGAACATTTCAAAAGAATTTAAATAAGTTTGAACAATTCTATTTGACATTAAAACTGGAATAAAAATGTTTTACAATAATATATAAAAACAATTGCGGTTTAGTGCTAAAACAAAGGTAGTTGCGTATTTGCTACATCTGAATTTCCTGAAAAAATTCCTCGCACGCAAACCCGCAACTATTCTTATACGAGACCGTCAGCTACAATATGAACCCAGAAACTGAATTAAAACGAATTTGTAAAGAAAACAAAGGTAAGTTTGAGCACGAAGATTTTAAAACTGGTGGTGAAAACGGTTCATTTGTACATATTTCTAAATACAAACTAAAGATACCTCATAGAGACTTCATTATGAACATCTTATATGATTTCGGTAATTCAGATACTGCAGAATTTAAAATTCATACGTCTGGCAATAAAAAATCCCTGAATTTGAAATAAAAACAATTGAACACCTCACTAAACTTATTTTATTCAAGAAACGGAATTGGAATATTAAATGTTCTAATAAATTATTTAAAGAAAATATATCGAACTTAATTATCAAAGAAAAAATAAATGATTTAATTGAAAACACAGCTTTTGAACTTAATATGGTGGGGTTACAAAAAAATGAAACATATTTAATCCATACTGTATTCTCATTAAAATTTGAAACAAACACAGAAAGTGCAGAATCAATTATTAATTTTCACAAAAGTTTAATTGATTTAATCACAATAAAATACTGTAGCTAACACTCAATAAAAAGCTTATTTAAAAGTTGTTGTACTTTTATCACAAAAAACAGTTCTAGTTAAATACCAAACAAACTCAAAAAAAGTAAAAATGAAAAAAAGCATACTATTAATTTTAATTCTATTTAGTTCAATTTCTTACGGACAAACATTAAATAAAGAAAATATCATTGGACTTTGGGGCGTAGAAAAAATAACTGGAGATTTTCCAGAAATGCCTGCTGAACAACAGAAAATAATGGATAATTTAAAGTCTGCTTTTATGAAATCTACTTTTGAATTTAAAGAAGATAATCGTTTTAATTTCAATATTGAATTTATGAAAGAACTTGATGAAATGATGAAAAACGTTCATTGGAAACTAGATTCAAACAAAAGCGAAATAATTATTCAAGAATGGAAAGATAAGGATACTGATAAATACCAATTAATGGGAATTCAAATCTCGCAAAAAAATGGAAAAACGTATTTTGTTTTGACTGAATCTCCATTTGTACTCGAAATGAAAAAAAAATAGCTACAACACTGTAAAAAAAATAATTGCTACCATACGCTTAATCAAAGGTCGTTATACTTTTATTAAAAAAACGTAACTGATGAA
>ABCO01000014.1 GCA_000170815.1 unidentified eubacterium SCB49 | reverse complement strand
TTTGGATTGTACTCGGAACGGTGATGCTGATAGTATATTTTGTCACTAAAAAGGAGTTTTGGAAAATTAAACTATCTTATGATAGCTATTTATTTGTACACAAAAAAATACCAAGTGAAGAAAAAACCAATCAGTTTCTAACTGACCTCATAGAGACTAGAAATCGATACTTACGAGAAAACTATGGCAGTATCGATGAAAATCTGAATTACGAAAACCAATTAATTAATTTCCGTTGGTTAAAATCTATTAATGCAATCACCAAAGACGAATTTGACCAAAAATATGCTGAATTAAAAAAAACGGTGAAACCAGACAAACCGAATATCGGATTTGGAAGATAACGTTTTAAACCACCGCAGCTATCGATATACTGTTGTAACACATTTTAATAATGACGCAAAAACAACGAAAAATCTTTTATCCGACAATTTTATTTCTTGGTGCGATTTTAATGATTTTTCAAATACATATATACAGAAATACCATAATTGATTTAATAATTCCAATTGGAATTATAATAGTAAGCGGAATTATAGCGTTCATCCTTGACTTTAAAAACTATAAAAAAACGTATGATTATAGTGCTATTGAAAGCTATTTATACGCCGGTATGCATTACATAATTGGGTATGGTTTTATAGCTTGTACTATCTTTATGTTAGTGAATTATTATTTTGCTGAACAAAATATAAAAACAGAGTCTTATAAGATTATTGACAGAACTTGGCTACCTGAAAGAGTAAGAGTAAGAGTAATACATTCTGAAAAACAACCTGTTTTCACAATAGATTATAAAGGAAAAAGAAAAGAATTAGTTTTCAATTCTCAATTTTATGAAAAAATGAATACATACACTACTGTTGAATTTGAAACACGTAAAGGATTTTTCGGGTTTGACATTTTAGAAAACAAAAAACTGAATTAAAAGAATCACATGATAAAAACAAACTGCTAATTATTAAAAGCTATGACAAGAGACGAACTACAACCAGTATGGGAGAAAATAGTTGACATTGGGTTTTCTGATTATGAAAAATTAACTAAAGCAGAACGTGTTTGGTTTAATGTAGAACCTTTAATTACAGACGGTATTGTTGATCATTATATAAATTATGGCGCAGAACATAACGCTGATACAATTGAAGATTTAGAAACGCTTGAATTTACAAATGTTGCAAATTTGATGCGAAAAATGAATTCAAAATTTCCAAATGGGGCACCCGCTACTGATATTGAAAAACGCGCAGAACAAATGGAAAATTGGGACGAAAAGCACGGTGAATTTATAGAAAACATTGACAAAGAATTTTGGGGATTAAGTAACGAACTTGAAAAAAAATTATATTTATACGTAAATGAAATGAACGTTAGCTAATAAAAAAACGGGGTCTTATAAATAATATATAGCCATTAATTGCTAAAACTAAGGTTTGCACTTTTTTCAAAAACCTACTTAAGTTCAAACAAAATTTATCGTTCATTATAGCCTTACCTTTTCACACTAAGATGTTGTGGTTTTAGTGATTTACACCGCGTAAAATTATCAAACCCTTAAAATTTCCGAAGTAAAACGCATTGAAATTACCACATTCTAATTGTTCATTTGTTTGGATAACTTACTAGGTCATTTTTTTAAAATTTCATTAGGTATTTTGCATCTTTGTATGATATTTAAAGGAGATACTATTTCCGTAGTAAAAACCCAATTAGCACAACAATGAAAAAGCACAATTTTAGCGCAGGCCCTTGTATTTTACCACAATCTGTATTAGAGAAAGCTTCGCAAGCAATACTTAATTTTGACAATCTTGATCTTTCATTAATAGAGATATCACATAGAAGCAAGTCTTTTGTTTCTGTGATGGAGCGAGCACAAGAACTCGCTTTAGAGCACCTAGGATTACAAGACAAAGGCTACAAAGCATTGTTTTTACAAGGTGGTGCTAGTATGGAGTTTTTAATGGTAGCTTATAATCTATTAGAAAAAAAGGCAGGGTATCTCGATACAGGTACTTGGTCTGCAAAAGCAATTAAAGAAGCAAAGCTTTTTGGAGACATTGAGGTTATTGCATCTTCTAAAGAGGAGAACTACAACAACATTCCAACTGGTTTTACAGTTCCGTCTGGCTTAGATTACCTCCATATAACAAGCAACAACACTATTTTTGGGACACAAATGAATGATTTTCCTGAAACAGATTGTCCACTCGTTTGTGATATGAGTAGTGATATTTTTTCACGCGTACTCGATTTCAGCAAGTTTGATTTAATTTATGCGGGTGCTCAAAAAAATATGGGACCTGCAGGAACAACACTTGTGGTTGTGAAAGAGGCTATTTTAGGCAAAGTATCTAGAGTAATCCCGTCTATGCTAGATTATAAAGTACACATTAGCAAAGACAGTATGTTTAACACGCCTCCTGTATTTGCCGTTTATGTTTCTATGCTCACACTAGAGTGGTTAAAAGAGCAAGGTGGTGTGGCTGCTATAGAACAAAAAAATAACGAAAAAGCCGAACTCCTTTACAATGAGATAGATCGAAACCCACTTTTTAAAGGTTTTGTTGTCAATAAAAAAGACCGATCTAAAATGAACGTTACATTTACCATAGAAAATGATGCCTTAAAAGACACGTTTGACACTATGTGTGCAGAAGCAGGCATTAATGGTCTAAACGGTCACAGAAGTGTAGGTGGTTATCGTGCCTCTATCTATAACGCATTGCCTATTGAGAGCGTACAAGTAGTCGTAAATGTAATGCAAGAACTAGAAAAAAAAGCTTAAACAATCACACCGTTTTTAGCTTATAATAAATAAATGATTATTTCCGTTTTATAGGAAATGACAAAAAAAAGGTATCCGACTATTCGGACAATTGATATGAAAGTACTAGCAAATGATGGCGTTTCTCAATCTGGGATTGACACTTTAGAAAAAGCAGGATTTGAGGTAATCACAACCAAAGTTGCCCAAGAGCAATTAGAAAATTTTATTAACGAACACAAAATAAGCGTTTTATTAGTTCGTAGTGCAACTACCGCACGTAAAGCATTAATTGATGCTTGTCCGTCTCTTAAAGTAATAGGACGTGGTGGTGTTGGTATGGACAATATAGATGTAGACTATGCACGTGAAAAAGGACTAAAGGTGATTAATACACCTGCGGCTTCTTCTTCTTCTGTTGCAGAATTAGTATTTGCACACCTTTTTGGAGGTGTTCGTTATTTATTTGATGCAAATAGAAATATGCCACTTGATGGAGATTCAAAATTTAAGGATCTTAAAAAGAATTACGCAAAAGGAAGTGAATTACGTGGTAAAACAATAGGAATTGTTGGTTTTGGACGTATAGGTCGTGAAGTAGCAAAAATTGCTTTAGGCTGCGGGATGAAGGTAATCGCAAGTGATAGCTATGTAGATGATGCTGCCATTACTTTAGATTTTTATGATGGACAACAAGTTACCTTCAACATAAAAACAGCGCCTATTTCAGAACTTATAAAAGATAGTGATTATATTACTTTACATGTACCAGCTCAAAAGGAGTATGTAATTGGTAAAGAAGAAATTAATAAAATGAAAGATGGTGCTGCTATTATAAATGCTGCCAGAGGTGGTGTTATTGATGAAGTAGCCTTAATTGAAGCCTTAGACAGCGGCAAACTTTCTTTTGCAGCGCTTGATACGTTTGAGCAAGAACCTAAGCCAGCAGTAAAAGTATTAATGAACGAGAGAGTTTCTTTAAGTCCACACATTGGTGCAGCAACGCTAGAAGCTCAAGATAGAATAGGTACAGAATTAGCAACACAGATTATAGAAATTTTAGGTTAAACACCATTTTTTAATTTACACTGTAGCGATAGCCCATTCATGTAAAATTGAATGGGCTATTTATTTTAATTCGATTTAATTATTCGCTAAAACAAAGCTTTAGCTAAAGGTGCTTAAGCGCAATAATGTATCATTTACCGAAAAGGATTCTAAAAAAACAGTTCAGTATAGCGTTTTGCATACTATTTGACGAAAAAAAAGTATATTACGGTATTAATTTAAACAAACAATTACAATGTCAGGAATATTAGACTTATTAAATAGTGACATGGGACGCCAAATGATAGGTGGTCTTAGTCAAGAAACAAATCAATCAGAAGATAAAACAGCATCTGTTTTATCTATGGCTATGCCTTTATTAATGGGTGCCATGAATCGTAATGCAGCTACTCCAGAAGGAGCTGAAGGTTTAGTATCTGCTATTAACGGTAAACACGATGGTAGTATTTTAGATAATCTTGGCGGATTATTTTCAGGTGGTGTAGACGAAGAAGTTAAACAAGATGGATTAGGCATACTAGGTCACGTACTTGGAGGTTCTCAAGACAATGTTGTGAGTGCAATCTCGCAAAAATCTGGTGTAGATACCAATGGAGTTATGCAAATATTACAAGTTGCAGCACCTTTAGTTCTAGGATATTTAGGTAAGCAAACCAACTCACAAGGTACAACTGACAGCAGTGCAATAACTGGATTGATAGGTGGATTACTTGGTGGTGGTTCTCAAGAGGCTGGTAAAGAGCAAAGCTTAATCGAGTCTATTCTAGATGGTGACAATGACGGTAGTGTTATTGATGATATTGCAGGAATGGTACTTGGCGGTGACAAAACCCAAAGTAGCGGACTAGGCAGTATGCTTGGTGGACTTTTTGGAAAATAAAATAATATTGCCAAAATAAAAGTAAGTCTTTAGTTTGATGAGTGTACTCAATTTCAAACTAAAGACTTTTTTTATGTTAAAGAAATCTTACTTTCATCAACAAGAAAAGGGAAAACAGTACTTTTATAAAAAATTTCTTTTGATGAAATATGTATTAACCCTCTTTATGTTTGCTTTGCTCATTGCTAGCTGTGATGCAAATAAAACTATTTCAAAAAGTAGGGATATCAATACAGGCATTAAAAATGATACAATACGTATTGCTAATGACGAGCTTGAATACGAAATTATTATTATCGAACCAGGTTTTAATTCTTTTTTACTCACGCAACCTCCAAGAGGACATTATGGAATCACCTTCTTAGAGAATAAAAACAGAATGTTTGTCACAGAATATAATTCTAGAGTTAATAATCCACAACAGTTTGACTACACTTTGTATCCCCAAACTATAGATTATCAATTTGAAACATCATACGGTTATGAGGTAAATTATATGCTTTACAATTATTTCAATTTTTTTATGCAACGTTATAATCAAAAATTTACCGGAAGTAGATTTTAAGCTTATGAAAAAACTAAAAGAACGTTGGAATGTTTCAAGCAATTGGCAATTAACCGTGATTTTTATAGTCTTTGCATTAACTGGAAGTACTTCTGCAAAATTTGCTGCTCCACTCACAGATATGGTTGGTATTACAAGCGAAATGGGATGGTATATTTACTGGCCAGTTAGAATATTAATAATATTTCCACTTTATCAAGTATTGCTTGTGTTATTTGGATGGCTTTTTGGAGAATATGAATTTTTCTGGGAATTTGAAAAGAAAATGTTACGTAGAATTGGCTTAGGTTTTTTATTTAAATAAAATGAAACAGCATAAAGACATAAGGGTTAAAATTTCAGCAGGATTACTGCTGTTACTCTTCATGCTGCCTATTTTCACTCAATTATCACACGCCTTTAGCCATCACGATCATCCTGTTTGTACTGATACTTCGATACACATACATAAGCCAGAAAAAGACTGTTCTATATCAGACTTTCAATTTACAGCATTTCACTTTAACTTATTTAATTATACTATTCCTTATGAGGTAAAAAAGATTACTTCTTTACCATCTCATTACAAAGCATTAACAGCAGTAGAGACTTCCTATAATTATCTTCTAAGAGGTCCTCCAGGTTTTCAACAGTTTATTTAATTTATTAATTGTTGAATACTTCTATTTATGAAACTATTTTTTAGTGTTGTAATGGCCTTTGCCATGGCACACTCTTTTGCACAAACTTGTGATTTTACTTTACAAGGAACTATCGTTGATATACACGATGATTCTATGTTAGATGGTGCTACTATTATTTTAGTAGAAACCAACCGTGCTGTGTTATCAGATTTTGATGGGAATTTCATATTTTCAAATTTATGTGAAGGCACTTATAATTTACAAGTATCACATCCTGCCTGTACAACTAAAATTTTTACTGTAAATATTGATAGTGATCTTACTAAAACCTTTAAACTAGAACACCATTTAGAAGAATTAAATGAAGTTTTAATAAAAGGGAATAGCTATTATACAAAAGCTGAGAGCGTTTTAGAAAATAGAATATCACAAGAAACTTTAGATAACAACAGTAGTGCCTCTTTAGGCGATGTTTTAAAAAATATTAGTGGTGTGTCTTCTCTTAACACAGGTAATACAGTAGTAAAACCAGTAATAAACGGATTACACAGTAGTCGTGTTACATTAATTAACAATGGTGTAAGACAGCAAGATCAAGAATGGGGAGCAGAGCATGCGCCTAATATAGACCTCAATACTGCAGGAAATATCACTGTGGTTAAAGGAGCTTCTGCATTACAGTATAGTGGTGATGCTCTAGGGGGTGTTGTTGTAACAGAGCCCGCACCTATAATATTACGAGACACTATTTTTGGTAAAACAATTCTAAGTGGCCAAACTAATGGTAGCGGTGGCTCAATAACAAGTTCTTTGACTAAAAGCTATGAAAATGGTTGGTTTGCACGTTTTCAAGGTACCGCTAAAAGGTATGGAGATTTTGAAGCGCCAGACTATGTATTAAGTAATACAGGACTTTCTGAAAAAGACTTTTCCATAAATATGGGGGTTAACAAAATAAAATATGGCTTTGATGTTTATTATTCTTTTTTCACAAATGAAATAGGAATTTTAAGAGCATCTCATCTAGGTGGAGCTGAAGATCAGGTCGCTGCAATAAATAGTGAAACACCTCTTGTTGTTAATGATTTTACATATAACATAGATGCTCCAAGACAAGATGTAACACATCATTTAGGGAAAATATCTGGTTTTTACAATTGGGACAACGTAGGGAAATTTAAGCTGTCATACGACATTCAACGTAACAATAGGTTTGAATATGATGTACGTCGCGATAGTGAAGATAACACACCATCTGTAGATTTAGAGTTAACAACCCATAATCTTTCTTTATCACTAGAGAGTGATGTAAATGATATGGTTTCTTTAAAAACAGGTTTAGTAGGTAATTATCAAGATAATTATGCCGATCCTTCTACAGGAGTACGTAGGCTTATCCCTGATTATGAACAATATAAATTTGGGGTTTACGGTATTGCAGACATTGTCCTTTCAGACAAATGGGTGGCTGAGTTTGGAGCTAGATTTGATTACACGTATATGGATGTGTTTAAATTTTATCGCAGTTCTTTTTGGGAAGAAAGAGGTTACGATGTGGCGTTTCCAGAATTGGTCATAGAAGATTTAGGCACACAAGTACTTACTAATCCAGAGCTAACTTTTAATAATTTTTCGGCAACAGCTGGATTTTCTTATAAATTTTCGGAAGATTATGCCTTGTTTACAAACCTATCATTGGCATCTCGTGCACCTAATGCCTCAGAGCTATTTAGTGAAGGTTTACACCACAGTGCTTCTAGAATAGAAATAGGAGATTTAAGCTTTAATAGTGAGAAATCTCGAAAATTAACAGTCACATTTCAGAAAAAAAGCAACCGATTTTCATTTACTGTCAATCCATACTTATCATTTATGAAAGATTTTATGGTTATTGAGCCAACTGGTATTAGCCAAACAGTTCGTGGTAATTTTCAGGTTTGGGAATACAGACAAACTAACGCCCGTTTACTAGGAATTGATACAGATGTAAGTTATAACATAACAGACGCATTAAAATATATTAATAAATTTTCGTTAGTTAAAGGATATGATACGACTAAGGAGGATGCTTTAATTAATATGCCGGCTACAAATTTGAGTAATCGTATTGACTATACTTTACCATTAAGACAAAAAATAGATGTAGGACTGGAGAGTAACTATGTTTTTGAACAAAATGAATACCCCAATAATAACTTTGAGGTTTTTCTTGCCGAATCAGACACTTTTGAAATAGTAGATATAAGTACGCCGCCAGCCGCTTATCATCTATTTAATTTTAACGCTGGCACACAGTTTAACTTAGGAAGTACGTCTAAACTGAATTTAAATTTAAAAATAACAAATGTATTGAACACGTCTTACCGAGAATATCTAAATAGATTAAGATACTATGCAGATGATCTAGGCAGGAACGTATTATTACAACTAAAAATTAATTATTAATCTATAAACTTTATTACAATGAAAAATTTAAAATTTATTATCCCAACTTTATTATTAACTATCGTAATGGCTAGCTGTAGTAGCGATGATGACACACCAGAAGCAGTAAATGAAGAAGAAGTAATCACATCTGTTATTGTTACACTTGTTAGTGATTCTGGCACAGTGACACTCTCTTCAATTGATCTTGATGGTGATGGACCAAACGAGCCTGAAGTAATTGTTACTGGAAATTTAAAAGCCGAAACAACCTATGCAGGTGCAGTACAGTTTTTGAATGCTACAGAAATTCCTGTAGAAAACATTACTGAAGAAGTAGAGGAAGAAGCAGACGAGCACCAAGTATTTTACATCCCAGGTGGAGATTTTGATGCAACTGTAACTTACGGAAATTTTGATGAGAATGGTAACCCATTAGGAACAGTATTTTCTTTAGAAACAGGTGTTGCTGCTACAGGTACATTAAATGTAACTTTACGTCATCAGCCAACAAAACCAAACGATGGTACTTTAGCTGATGCAGGTGGAGAAACAGATGTTTCTGTAAACTTTCCTGTTACTGTAGAAGAATAATATCTTAGTAATAAGCAAAAAAAATCCCGAGAATTCTCGGGATTTTTTTTTGCTTAATTATTTACTTCTACTTCTATAGTTTGTGGTTTTTTAACCTCTTTTCCTTTCCATACAAAAGTATATAGCCACATTAAAGTAAAGGTTGGTATAAAATCTGATACTGGTAAAATTTCTTCTACAAATACCACAATAGATGCAACCTTACCTGCTTCACCTTCATACATATCGCCCATTTTCTTTGCAGCATAAGGTGCCCAAAGTATATCTAAAAAAGGGCCTACAACAGGTATAGCCATCGAAAGCATACCAATAGCATCATAGAGTAATCCTTTTTTTAATATATCATATTTATTTGTCATCATAGTGTTGTATTATAATATGTTACACTAGTAATAACGCAATAAACATACCAAAAAGTATAAAGCCTTATAAACCGAAAACGCTAAGTCTAAAAAATATTGAACTCTATTAATAATGCTTAAGACAAGCTGCTACTAATAAGCTTTAAAAATTCATTACGGGTTTCAATTTTTTCAAATTGTCCTCTAAAACCAGAAGTTGTAGTAACACTATTTTGTTTTTGCACACCACGCATCATCATGCACATATGTGATGCTTCTATAACAACAGCGACTCCTTGAGGTTTTAAAGTTTCATTAATACACTCTAAAATATCATGTGTTAAACGCTCTTGAACCTGTAATCTTCGTGCAAAAATATCTACCACGCGAGGTATTTTACTTAACCCTACTATATGACCATTAGGAATATAAGCTATGTGTGCTTTCCCAAAAAAAGGTAATATATGATGCTCACATAAAGAATATAACTCGATATCTTTTATGATAACCATGTCATTATAATCTTCTGCAAACATGGCGCTTTTTAAAATCTCAGCAGGATCTTGGTTATGACCAGAAGTTAAAAACTGCATTGCTTTTGCTGCGCGTTCTGGAGTCTTTACAATACCTTCTCTATCTACGTCCTCCCCTATTCCTTTTAAGATATTAGTGAAATTATCTTTTAGATCGTCGGTAATTTTATCGTTATACGTTTCGTATTTTTTATAAGAACTCATTATTTCTGTTTTAGTTTTTCTGAATAGAATTTTTTAATTTTTTCAATCTTTGGCGTTATCAAAAATTGGCAATAAGGTGCATCCGTATTTTTATTATAATATTCATGATGATCTTCATCTGCTTCATAAAAAACGGTTAGTGGTGCTACTTCTGTTACAATGTCATTTTCAAAAACATGCGCATCATTTAATTGCTTAATAAAGGCTATAACTTGATCTTTTTGCATTTCCGAAGCATAAAAAATAGCACTTCTATATTGTGTCCCCTTATCATTTGCCTGTTGGTTTAATGTTGTAGGGTCGTGTGTGGCAAAAAACACCTCCAATAAGGTGTTAAAAGATATAACATCGGGATCAAATGTTATTTTCACCCCTTCTGCATGACCTGTTCTACCGGTACAAATCTCTCGGTAAGCAGGGTTTTTAATATGACCTCCTGTATACCCAGAAATCACACTACTCACCCCTTCAAAACGCTGAAATACCGCTTCTGTACACCAAAAACAACCACCAGCAAACACTGCTATTTCTTTTTTTATCTCCATCTTATTGTAAAAATACGCTAATAAATAATTGCTTCGGAAATGTGCTGTATCTAAAATTAGAATCACCACATATATTACTCATAAAAAATGCATTCTGTATTTTGAAATACGATCACACATTTTGCCATACAATCTTTAATCGCTACTTTCGTTTTTAAATTAGTTATATGATTTTAGTCGAAAATATTCATAAATATTACGGAGACCTTCACGTTTTAAAAGGGGTAGATTTACACATTAAAAAAAGTGAAATTGTATCTATTGTAGGTGCTTCTGGAGCAGGAAAAACTACATTATTACAAATTTTAGGCACCTTAGATAATTATCCCGAAGGTAAACTTACTATTAATAAAACTTCATTAACAAATTTAAACAGCAAAGAGTTAGCACGCTTTAGAAACGAAAATTTAGGTTTTATTTTTCAATTTCATCAATTATTACCAGAATTTACAGCCTTAGAGAATGTGTGTATTCCAGCATTCATAAAAAAAACTCCAAAAGCTGAAGCAGAAAAAAGGGCTAAAGAATTATTATCTTTTTTAGGTCTATCACATAGAGAAAACCATAAACCTAATGCACTCTCTGGTGGTGAGCAACAACGTGTTGCCGTAGCGAGAGCACTTATAAATAACCCTGCGATTATTCTAGCCGATGAACCTAGCGGAAATCTTGATAGCGAAAGCGCCGAAAACCTGCATAATCTATTTTTTAAGTTAAGAGATGAATTTGGTCAAACTTTTGTAATTGTCACGCACAATCAAGACCTTGCAGATATGGCAGATAGAAAATTAGTGATGCAAGACGGAAAGATTGTAGGCTAAATGAAAAAAGCCTTACTTAAAGAATATCTAAACGAAAAAGCAGATTTTTACAATCAGCCACGGTTTATTGAAACAGACCCAATTCAAATTCCACATCTTTTTTCAAAAAAAGAAGACATTGAGATTATTGGATTTTTAATGGCTACAATTGCCTGGGGTAATCGTAAAAGTATTATAAAAAACGGACATCGTTTATGTGATATTATGGGGAATTCGCCTTACGATTTTGTGATGGAATATGATGAAAAAGATGCTACACATTTAACTTTTGTACACCGTACCTTTAATGCAAATGATCTTCATTATTTTTTTATTGCATTAAAAAATATTTATACAAATTATAAAGGGTTAGAAAAAGTATTTGCTTTACATACTTCCGAAACATCAACACAACCTGCTATTTCGGCTTTTAAAAAACTATTTTTCTCTTTACCTCATCAAACTAGAACAGAAAAACACATAAGTGATCCTCTAAAAAATTCGGCTGCAAAAAGAATAAACATGTATCTAAGATGGATGGTACGAAAAGACAATAAAGGAGTAGATTTTGGATTATGGAATAGTATTGCTCCTGCTACACTGTCTTGCCCATTAGATGTACATAGCGGTAGAGTTGCAAGAGATTTAAAATTATTAAAGCGCAAACAAAATGATGGTAAAGCGTTATTAGAACTTGACACAGCGCTAAGAAAGCTAGACCCAATAGATCCTACAAAATATGATTTTGCTCTGTTTGGTCTCAGTGCTTTTGAGACTTTTTGACAAGGTATACATCAGTTGACACCAGGTGTTAAAGTTTTCTTAAAAAAAAGTTATCTTTGTATAAACAAACCGACTTGTCAAAAAACCTTCTTGTAAAAAATGATAGAACCGGTACTATCTTTAAATGAACTCCAGAGAATTGAAGTCTTAAAAAGCTATGATATTCTGCATACTGATAAAAGTGAAGATTTTGATCAGTTAACAGATATTGCAAAAACTATTTGTAATATGCCTGTTTCGCTTATATCATTTATGGATGAGAAAGAGGTTTGGAATAAATCTGCAAATGGTTTTAACACTTCCCCTATTGATAAAAACAGCTCTTTTTGTAATTATACCGTATCGAGCAATAAGCCAGAATTTATAGTTAATAACACATTAGAAGATGACCGTTTTAAAAATCATCCTTATGTAATTAAGCATAATAAGCCTGTACTTTTTTATGCTGGAGTTGCGCTTATAGACTCTAATGGTTTTCGTTTAGGTTCTTTTTGTGTCATAGACCATACCCCCAATACAATTGACAAAAACCAACTTAAAAGTTTACATACACTAGGGAGACAAGTCATAAAACTTTTAGAACTCCACAAAGCAAACAATAATTTAACAAAAGGGCAAAAGACTTTAGAGTTTAAAAATCAAGAGCTTAAAAAATTTGCAGGAATAGTTTCTCATGATATGAAAATGCCTTTAGCAAATATCATATTATCAACAGATATATTAAAAGCAAAATACAAAAACAAGCTAGACACCAATGCACTAGAATATTTAAACCATTTAAAGCAATCAACATTTACTTTAAGTGAATATATCACGGGCTTATTAGAGCATTATGAAAGTGACAAGCTAATTAATAATACTTCTGAAGTTTTTGACATTCATGATCTACTTGAAAAAATAGTAGATCTATTGAATATTAACTTTGATTGTGAGATACATTTTCCAGAAAAAAACATTGATATTCATTCTGATCGAGTAGCATTGGAACAGGTTTTTCTAAATTTAATGGCAAACAGCATTAAGTACAACGATAAAAATAAGATTGTAATAAAAATTGAATGTGATTTAAGAGACGGCTATTATTATTTTAAAGTAACGGATAACGGCGTAGGTATTCCTGAAGAAAAATTAGATACAATTTTTGACCTTTTTAGCATTATTGGGAATAAGGACAGAAATGGTCAAAAAGGAAATGGAATTGGACTCTCTACGGTTAAAAAAATCGTAACGAATCTTGGTGGTTTTATAGAAGTAAAATCACATATAGGGGTGGGCTCAACCTTTAAGTTTTCAATAAAAAAAGAGACCAATACCTGAATGTATTGATCTCTTTTAAAACAACTTAAATTATCTAGGGTTACTCATTATAATTACAGACCTACTTTTATCTCCTTCAGAGACTTTCTTTATCATTTCTTTGGCTTTTTCTAAAGTTAAAGAATAACCTGACGCTACGCCATGAGCATTTTCAACTTTCCAAAAATAAAATCGATCTTCTTCAACATCATTATTCTCTACATCAATTATAACTTCATTTATGATTGGTTTTAAGGGCAGCGCTATGCTTGCGTTACAAAATTGTATGCCAAAAACTAAAATGGCAAAAAGAGTAATTTTTTTAATCATGATATAAATATTTGGTTAGATGTTAAAATTAAACATAAATATCTGATTAACAACACTTCTATTAAATTAAATACAATCATTTAATAAAAATGGTAAAAATTAATCACTTTTATCAAGTTTACTGTCTAATATTAGGCCGTCTTCCATTTGGTGGGTGTTCTCCGCGCGGTGGTCTCCCACCTGGTGGTGGCCCACCCATTTTAGAGTCATCAAATTCTCCCATTAAACAACGGCTTACATAAGGAAACTCGTTCGTCACCAAATACATGTACCTCCCTTCTATAGTAATCCCATTGCATTCATCTAGGTCACCCGAACCAGCAACATACTCAAAATCTGACGTATAGGTACCGTCATGGTGACCGCCTACAGATATATCCATTTTTTCCATTGGGTTTTCATAAGAACAATCTTCACCCTCGCGATCTCCAGATATTAAAGTATAGCTAGGTTTATATTTTCCACTTTTAGAATAATACATAGGAAAACCATCGTGTGCAAAACCTATGTGCATAAGGTCTTCATCAGTATCTTGTTCATTAATTAAAGATGTTGGAGTTCCGTGGTAATGATAAGCACCTGTAGGTTGCACGTGTGCATGATTAAAATCTAAGCCCAAATTAATTACGTTTTGTAAAGCCTCTACTCTAAAATTTTCTCCTGTCTCACACATCACAACTTCTGCAGTACCAGGTTCAAATTTAATCCCATTTAAAGCCACACCTGGTTCTCTAACCCATTTTGATTTTCCGGTATATTTAGGGGTTACCGGAAAAGTGTATGTTATATTTTGAGCAGAAATCGTATTTGGATTTCCTTTTCGAGGAAATGTGCCCGTTTCATGATTTGGTAACGAGTTGGTCACCATCTTACGTTCGTTACCTTTAACAGTTACCTCTGTTTTAGTCCCAAATTTATCATCATGCAATGAGTAATCTCCAAAATAATTGTCGTGTGTACCGTGTGCATCTTCTGCAGAATGGCTGTGTGATGAAGATCCATCGTGACTATGTGCATTTGTTTTATTGCTATTACAACTTAACAATAAAAAAATGAAACTCATAGAAAAAACGGCTGTCGGTATATTAGATCTGTTTATCATTTTCTTTAATCTTTTATTTTTTGAATCCTTATTTCTTAAGAACCTTAAGGACTTGAGTATCATTAATTGTAAAGAGATACGCTCCTTTAGAAAAGTCTGACACATCAATTGATATTAATGACGATGTGTTATTCGTTTCAGAAAACAACAGTTGCCCTAACATAGAATACCCTTTTACAGACGTGATATTCCCTGCTGTATTTTCTATATGTAAAACAGAATTCATAGGGTTTGGGTAATAGACTATTTCTGAAGTAAGTAAACTACTGTCTACCCCTAAAACTGTTTCGTTATTAATCCCAAAAGTTGCTTGCTTAATAATAAAGTCACCTGTTCCGTTAGGTATTCTTGCATAGCCCATATCATCTTCTTGTTCTCCAAACTCTACATTTTCTATAATAGTCCCATCTGCATAAGACAGAATAGCACTTTCTCCATCACTAGAGAACTTAATATCTGCGTGTAATCCTTCTTGGTCAAGATCTTTATCACACCAAACTATTAAGTAACTATCTGGAGCTAATGTAAGACCGTCAGGAAAATCCCAAGTCATTAAATCATCTGGGTCGTCAGATAAATACAAACCATCTAGACTAACTGTTTCTGAACTATTATTATATAATTCTATCCAGTCTTCATATTCTCCATCTGGATCTGTTGCTATGGTTTCATTTGAAGCCATAATTTCGTTAATGACAAGTGTCCCTACTTCAAGAGGAGTATATGAAGCATTTATTGTATAAAAATCATGTTGGGCTCTTGCTGGAGAAAAAGCACCGATATTATTATTTTCTGCGTAAAAATAATATTGTGTATAATCGTTTGTTACCGTATAATTTACGCCATATACATTATCACCTGCAGCACCGTCGTTGTGAGCGCCATCATCATACATTTGTACACTTGTAAACGGAGCTTGATTATGTGTTCTGTATCCTAAAAACACCGCATCTGAATTTGTATTTACTACAGTAGCTGTAAAAGTTACCTCATCTCCTACTGTAATATCTGAACTAGACACAGAAAGGTTAGAAATAGTAGGTTGTACGTTTGTAAAATCTGAAAGTGCAGATAAATAATTACCACGCGCTTGCATTAAATTTGTAAGTCCTGGAGCTGTATTGTTTCCTTCTAAAGTATAATCTGTATTTATATTTCCTAAAAACTGATTGTAACTGTAAAACTTATTATTATCTGCTTGTACAGCAGCATCAACTATTGCTTGATAGTCATTAGCCATTGTCAAGTAAGCACTGTTGGTTATATTTTCTGTTAGAATGGTTTTAAAATGTGCTAAGTACATTTTTTTGTAACGAGGCTCTGCAAGAAGTTTTGATACCAAAGGAAAATCTGAACTTATATCGTGTAAAAGATGATCCATTTGAGCTTTTTCTGTTGTAGAGTTTAATCCGCCTTGTGGACCACCTTCACCGGTTTGAGAAAAAGTACCGAAAGACATATTTAAATCCCAAACTACAGGATTAAAAACATCATATTCAGTTTGATATAAATAATAGTTTTGTTTAAACTGCCCAATATAACTATCAAGATTAACAAGTACATTATCAAAAGCTAGCATCCACAGTGCTCTATCCACATCAAGCACAGATGCTATATTATCAATATCACTATCTAATATATCTGTTAGTTCTATTAAGTCATTCCAATGATCTATTTCGACTGAAGGATCGTCCTCATCGTCAGATTTAATCTCATAGGCATCAACATAGTTATTAATGTTAGTCCCTAAATACTCTAGATTAGGTAAATCTTGACTTTGTGGTCCTGCTCCATCTGGCGGACTACAACTAAAAAAAGCATTGTCTTTAGAACCAAATCTATCATCTACAAAAGATTTTGTAATCGCTTCGGTATTAGTGTACAGGCCTATTAATTCGCCATTTACATATACATTGGCATAATTGGCTTCTGGAGCATCCATATATTGCCTAGCTATGTTGTAAGAAACTGTTTCTCTTACAAATGATGGATCAAAATAGACATTTGCTAATTTTATGTCTTTGTACCCCTCATAATCTTGATCTACATAGGTGTCTAGCTCTATGTGAAGTGGATTTTTATTGGAGTTTGCATCATAAGAGCTATTGCCTTTATACTTTACCCCTACTTGCTCAAATAAATCGCCGTTAATTGTTACAGATTCTGCCTCTGTATAATTATTATCTCCAGCTTTTTCTGCATCTAGAAGAGCATCCCAGTTATCTTGGGCAAAAACGATCTCTATGGTCTGGATGGTATTAATATCATAAAAATCTTGTGCTTTTACAGCAACAGATCCGGTTATTAATAGTAGAACGCTAAATAACGTTGTAAGTTGTTTTTTCATATTATAAGATTGAATAATAAAATTAATGTGATGATTCTCTAAAATTTAATGTAGAACAATTCAAATGTAATTAACATTTAAAAGTAAAAATCGCATTATCAACAACCTACACTTAACATTAAGCGAATGACTTGTTCTTTTCAGCGAATCGATTTTTTAAGTTTTTAATTATGTTTTTTTATCTTGCATAAAAACATTTTATATGAAAACCGGTGCGCTACTTTTACTTACATTTATTATTTGTGCTAGTTGTTCAACTTCAAAAACCACACCTACACAATGGCAATCTGAAGCTTTTAAAAATCAAAAAATTGATAGAATGTTAGTTTATGCAAGCACTAAAGACAGAGTGCTACAGGAAGATTTTGAAGACAGGGTTTCAGAGGTTCTTATTTCAGAAGAAATTTCTCCAATAAAAATGCACGAGTTATTTCCAGATATTGAATATAAAGACAAAAGATCTGAAGAAGAAATTAAAAAACTCATACTAGAATGCAGGAAGCAAAATATTGATAAAGTGTTGATAGCTTCACAAAAAGCAATGCGTATAGATACAGTGTATGCAAAATCACTTCACAATTATTTTAATACACTAGAACCATTAAAGTTGAATGGAAAAAGTAATGATGAACTAGAGTATAAAACTAAAAAGTTAACAACTTACACTATAGAAGCTGCAGTGTATGACATTGCAGTGTCATCTGAAGACAAACCTATTGCTGCGACTACTTTAAAAGTTACAGACCCAAAATCTTTAGACAAAATAGAAGCCGATTTTTTAATTGCTATTAAAAAGCTTTTTAAAAATAAGTGAAGATAATTTCATGTCATTAACTGAAAAAAGTATTATACCTGCAGTATTCTAAAAGGTGTACAGATATTCATTCTAATACTACTTATTGTGTTATTAAAAAAAACGATAACCTATCAAGCAAAAAAAAAGCCTTGTGAATAATCACAAGGCTTTTTCATAAAATAATATCAACTATTTATTTATAATAATCTTATAACTCTTTGATGAGTTTTTTCCTGAAACCTTAACAAAGTAAATTCCATTATAAAGTGTGTGAGTTTCTATGATAGCTAATGTACTACCTTGTAATATTTCACTTGTTTTAATAAGTTGACCTAATTCATTAGTCAATTCAACTTTTAGATTAGTTTCTTGTAAATTTGATTGAATTGCAAAAAAGTCTTGAGCAGGATTTGGATAAATAATTAGATCTAATCTGGCTTCATCAAAATCATTTATTGCCAAAACATAATTAGTTGTTGATTCTGAAATAGTAGTTACGTTTTCTGCTACTACGTTTCCATAAAATGTAGGCCCAACAGCATAAGGATATATAGAGTTATGATTTTCATCTACTGTTGCATAATAGCAATATATACCATCTGGATATTCTGGAGTTACAGAAAAACGTCCATTGTGTTCATCTAAATAATCTTCTGATGTATTTGCCGTATAAATATAGTCTTCTTTAAAATAACCATTAAAAAAAGTTTGTGTCTCAACTGTTTCATCAATATCTGGTCCATTAAGTCTAGTTGTTGCTGTCGCATCTATAGCATAGCTAGATTTCATTCTTGTAATACCACCAGTCCCATCTGCATTAGCATACCCATAAGCTCCATAAATAGGAAAACCATCATATGCAAAACCAATTAAAGGAGAGTGAGAATTAGAGTCAATTACATAAAGACCATCTGAAGGGTAAGTATCACAAATATCTGAAATAACAACTAAGTCTAAATTAAATGCACTAGGGTTTTGGTGGTGGTGGTAATTACCCATAGCAGGATGCGCTTTTGCACAATCAAAACCAGCCATTTCTGCAGGAACTGCGTCCCTATTCCAGTCTTGGGTAGCCATTGGACCTCCTGGGCACATATCATATCCTGGTCCACCACAAAGATTTCCAGTTTCATTGTTCCAACTAATACCGTCTTTCCAATCAAATAGTGCAACCCCATTTATAAATACACCTATATTACCTAGACTAGTTTCTGTTGGTGTACCAACATTTTCTGTAGGTACTAAAGGAAATTTAAATATTGATCCTTGATCTGTTGCCAAGGATGGATTACCATCTAAAAAAGGTCCCGTAATATAAGCAGGAATTCCAGTTGCAGAAACATACACCCAATCATCTGAGTAGTCAACAGATTGTACGTTGGCTTCAACAGCATCGTCTATTGGCGTTGAATTTCCTTCAACATAATGTCTTCCTGTTATTCCGGTGGTATTTTGTAACCACTCTGTTATTATAGGGTTTGTTTGTGCTACAGTAGCGCCTATTGAGGCAATACTAAAAGCTAAAGTAAGTAAAGTGTTTTTCATATTATTTAAATTAAATAGGGTTATTATAAATTATTATTAGGAAAAGAAAATCGTTTATCAAACAAGAACTCTTTATCTGTTAAGGTTCTTAAAAAGACTAATAAGTCTACTTTTTCTATATGACTTAATTGAATTGTTTTTTTTAGTTCTGTGGCTAAAGTTTTACTTTCTTGAACATCTGCTGTATAATGATCTAATACTTCTTGTAATGTTTCAAATCTACCATCGTGCATGTAAGGAGCTGTAAATTGAATATTACGTAACGTAGGCACTTTAAATTTTAATGAATCTTTTGAGTTTTGTGTGATTAACATTCTACCATAGTCATTTAAAGTTGTATCAACTTTTAACCCGTTGTTCTTAAATTCATTAATAGTAAAAAGTGGTTCTTTATGGCACGAAGCACAATTTTCTCTAAAAATACTTAGTCCATTTTTTTCTTGCTCAGTAAAATCCCCTCCTGCCTCTTTCCTTATATATTTATCATATTTTGAGTTGTAAGAATTAAGCATTACTACAAACTGAGTTAAAGCCAAAAAGGTTTTTTGCCCAGTAACGAGACTATCTTGATGGACCTGAAAAAAAAGCGATTTGTATTTTTTTGATTCATTTAGTTTATCAACAACATTTGCTAGCGTTTCGTCCATCTCATTTTCACTACTAATTGGAGCTAAAGCTTGCAACTCTAGATGGTTAACACCGCCATCCCACATAAATGAAGTATTCCAAGCCAAATTCATGATTGTCATAGAATTTCGAGTACCAATACGTCCATCAATGCCATGACTTAAATCATGGTCTACATGCGTAAAACCTGTTGCTTGTAGATGGCAAGAAGCACAAGATATGGTGTTATCTCTAGAAAGTATTGGGTCATAAAACAGTTGTCTCCCCAATTGAAATTCATTTTCAGACATGGAGAGTTTTGAAAAATCATAATTTGGTTTTGGCCAATATTCAGGATAGTCAAAAAATAAATCTTTATGCTTTATAGCCATAAAACCACAGCATATAAAAAAACATAAAACTGTTATATTGTATTTTATGAGTTTATTCATCTATTGAAAAAAGTTGAGGAAGTCTGTCTGCTGCATCATTAGCTTCTTTACCCGGAATCATAATTTGGTTTTGTGAACTCAGTTGTAAAGCATCAAAAAAATGAGCTATATTTATATTTATCGTTAATTCATTATTTTTTATAGCACTTAATTTAAAAGTTAAAACTCTTATACTTTCAAAAGGTTTCTGGTAACCACCAATATGGAATTGAAATTTATTTTTTCTTGTTTTACAACTTGGACTTTTGCCTTCCATTTTAAAATTTATATAACCACTTTGCCAGGACCAAAACATACCCTTTGAAGGGTCTAAATCTCCAGAATTAGCACCAGAAGTGTTCAAATGTTCATTAACACCTATAGAAAGTAACAATTTATCTTCCTTATTGTAATTTGTGTTAGAAAGTATAATCTTTAATGTCTCTTTATTAAAAGCATCAATTAAATAATTGCTATTAAAAATAGAATCGTTTTTTTTATCTTCAGTTTGGATTACAAAATTTGTTAAGTAAAACCTGAGTTTAGTTATTTGAATAGAATCGTTGTTTTTAGTAACATACCATTTATCTTTTTCTATAGATTCTCCATCAAAACTAGTAACAATATTAATGCTCAAGTCTTTATTGCTATTTTGTGATGCACCTGAAAATATCGTAAAAAAGAGCAGAAACATTACTATGTAATCTAGCTTAAATTTAGGTTGCTTATTTATGTAACTCATAATTTTTACATCTAAATCTTTACAGAGTTAGCAATTAATATCTGCAAAAAATCAAGTCATGACCTTATTCTAAATATCCTTTAAATAGAGAAATATCTTACACGAGTGAAGGAATCAAAATAACTAATTAATTTTTTATTAATATTTTATCTTAAAACAGCATCAACAAATAAAATTATTCAAGTCTTAGTGCTTTTATGTCTGTTATCAATTGTGCCATTGAAGCTCTATTTAAACCATTATAAATACCACGTATATGCTTGCTTTTATCAATAAGTAAAAAGTTTTCGGTGTGTAAAAAATCATCAATACTTTTTGGCACTCCTAGATCATTTTCTACAAAATAATGATCTCTACCTAGTTCGTAAATTTCATTTTTATCTCCTGTAACTAGATGCCATTTATTGTCAATAACATCGTGTACTTTTGCATACTCTTTTAATGCCGATACAGTATCTGTAGAGGGCATTACAGAATGAGAAAGCAATAAAACATCTGCATCATCTTTAAACTCTGACTGCAGCTTATGCATATTATCTGTCATCTGAGGACAAATACCAGGACAGATTGTAAAGAAAAAATCTGTCACATATATTTTGTCATCAAATGTTTGTTGCGTTACAGTTTCGCCCAATTGATTGACTAAATTAAAGTCTGGTATTTTATGAAAATCTTGCTCTTCTTTAGACCCTGGCGTTAACCAGTTTGGTGTAAAAGATTCTTCATTATAATAAGGTAAATATTCGGTTCGGCTTGTTTCTGAAACCACAATATTCTCTTTCTTAATGGTATCATTACAGCTTACTAATACAGTAAATAATACAACCACTAATGATTTAACCCCTTTTGCCTCTGATAATAACTTCATCTTTTAATTGTGTACACGAATTTGCTCTTAGCATTCCAAAAATTCTTCCATTTTTAGCTTCGTAGTTAATGTATAATTTTCCATTTTGTAACCAGGCTTTTTGCATCCCGTTTTCTGCACCATCAACTAGTTGTCTTAATTTTGCTAGTTGTCCCGTTGCATACCATTCTCTTTCTTCACCCTGCTTAACACCGTTTTCATAATTGGTCATTGCAGATAATTGTCCGTTTTCCCACCAACTTTTATAAACACTGTCTAAGCGGTTTGCTTTATAATAAGATTCTATACGCAACACGCCATTTTCTGACCATTTTCTGGCAATCCCCTCTCTTTTTCCGTTAATAAATCCTATTCGCTCTGCAAGCGTATCATTAGGATAAAACCTAAGAGAGTAACCAGAATAAGGCACTTCATTATAATACCATTTACCTTCAATTTGGTTAAGTATTAAATCTTCTTTTAATACCTCTATAGGATTAATAACTACGGGCTTATTATCAGCTGTAGCTTTCTCATCTACCGAACCACTATTACAGCTATTCAATAAAACGGCAAAAAATATTAAAAGAAGATTCTGTTTCATAATAAAAAATTAATACCCTTGGTAAGGTCCTGCAAATGCGACATACGATCCTGTATTAGAATATAACTCATTTATAATATGATAGTGATATTCTTCTTCTCCATCTGTGTATTGTGTAGAAGTTGTATGACCACCAGAAGCATCTAAGTCTGTTGGATAATCTCCTGTGGCACTACATTTTCTTCCATAAAGAAACACGCCATCTAATAAGACACCTACTAGATTGTCATCATCATCTGTAAAAGCCTTAGGCTCTAAGTGATAGTGATAAACACCAGGGCCAATGTGTGCTCCTGTCCAATCTAAACTTGCTGCAGCCTGATCTAAATCTCCAGCACCTTCTTGATCATTAAATATAGAAGCACCACTTACTGCAATACCTATAGTATTTAGCTGTGTTGCAACTGTATTTCCAGTTAAATTAGGTGTTGCGTCTACACTAATAGTTACAGCATTATTATTACTAGACATTATAGAAGGAGTTAAAGCTACATCTGGCTCTTCTCTGTATAATTCGTGACCTTCACCCCAATACACTGTTTCATGATTAGGCAAGCCCGTTGTTTCTATAACCACTTGTGAACCATCTATATAAATAGTAGTTGCTTCTGAATTAAATGCAGAATACGCTGCGTGTAATTCTGTTACTATCTCATCATCATCTACACTAGTAGTGCTAGAGGTTGAACTATCGTCTGTTGAACAAGCTATCATTAAAAATATTACTGATGCTGATACTGCTGAAATTTTAAATATACTTTTCATTTCTTATCACTTTTATTATTAAAAACATATAATGGATTTGTGGTTGACTCTGTAACACTCTTGAACTTTGAACCAGCTGGAACAAATTGAAAATCGTTCTCTCTTATTTTAGTTACTTTCATAAGTTATTTATTTAGGGATTATTTACATCTAAGTAATTATGAAAATCAAATATATACATCACTTAGACACCAAAATCTTGCATTCAACGAGTGCCTATTCAAATTAAGTGAATGCCTGTTTTTATTCTGTAAAGTATTAGTGGCAAAAAGTCAAACAACTGCTTTACTAGGTATTATGCTTGTTTTAAGCCCTAAAGTATGCCTCAATCAGAAAAGTTAAATCCATAAAAAAAGGCTTTATGAACACATATAAAGCCTTTTTTTCTAACAAACCAATCAAAATTTAAACACTAAATTTTACTCTTTAATTTACATTTAAATTAATACTCATTTAAAGTTATTTCTAATAAACATTATAAACCTATAATTATACTTTAGGTATGTATAATTGGTATCTCTTCAATAAAAAACTGTACTCAACTAACAAATACATTTTTAAAGTAAAAGTGATATTTAGATCTACATGTATTATCTAGCAATGAACCTTTAAATTATAGTTCAAAGATATTTGTATAGTCTGTATCTAAAAACGAAAATAGATGGTCACCTACTTTTTCTCTACGAAATCGCTTATTTTATAGAAGTGATATCTTGAAACAAAAAAACATTTTCAAACACAAGTAATTGATTCCTTTTTTTATGCTTAAACAAATAGTTTTAACACCATTTTTCTTTAATACTCTCAAGGCATAAATTACCCAAACTTCCTATATGTGTGTGCGTATTACTTACAGGGGGTGTATACGTTCCGGCTTGTACCTGCGCTCCTATTTTTTGATAAGCTTCTCTAAATGACAAACCATCTACGACTAAGTTATTTATACTATCTACTGTAAATAGATATTGATACTTTTCATCATTTAGATCTATGTTTGCTATTTTAATTTGCTTAATTGCATAATTAAAAATGAAGAGTATATCTTTTAGTTCTTCAAAAGCTAAGATTATATTTTCTTTTAATAACTGAAAGTCTCTATGGTAACCACTTGGTAGATTATTCGTAATTAAAATCATTTCAGACTGAAGCGCTTGTATTTTATTACACTTACCTCTAATTAACTCAAACACATCTGGATTTTTTTTATGAGGCATAATACTACTTCCAGTGGTTAACTCGTCTGGAAAAGAAATAAACCCAAAGTTTTGGCTCATGTACAAGCAGATATCCATTGCAAATCTTGATAAAGTATTACATAAACCTCCTAATGAAGCCGCTATCGTTCGTTCATTTTTCCCTCTACTTAATTGCGCCGCTACAACATTATATTTTAATGTTTTAAAACCCATTTCTTTAGTTGTGATGTCTCTATCTATCGGGAAAGAGCTTCCGTAACCTGCCGCCGAACCTAATGGATTTTGATCTACTGTTTTTAAAGCGGCATTAAGCATATACACATCATCTATGAGCAACTCTGCATAGGCAGAAAACCACAAACCAAAAGAAGATGGCATAGCTACTTGTAAGTGTGTGTAACCCGGCAACAACTTATCTTTATGTGTTTCTGCTAGCTCTAAAAGTGTGTCAAAAAATGTTTTAGTGTCTTCTTTTATGTTAAGTAAGTTGTCTTTATAATATAAATGTAATGCCGTTAAAACTTGATCGTTTCTAGATCTGGCAGTATGTATTTTTTTACCTACATCACCATATTTTTTAGTCAATTCAAATTCTATTTTTGAATGCACATCTTCAAATTGGGCGTCAATTACAAAGGTGTTATTTTCTATTTGTGATTTTAATGCTTCTAAGCCTTCTTCTAATTGAAGCAATTCTTCTTTAGAAATAATATTAATTGATTGTAGCATTTTAGCATGTGCTAAAGAAGCTTCTACATCATATTTTGCAATATGTAAATCAATCTCTCTGTCATTTCCTACAGTAAATTGTTCTATTTTTTTATCTATTGTAAATCCTTTGTCCCAAAGTTTCATATCGTTTTTTTTAAAGTATTTTTTCTAATAATTGTATATAAAGAGTAATCCCCTCTTCTATTTCTGAAATATAAATAAACTCATCTGCCGTATGAGATCGTGTGCTATCTCCAGGTCCAAGTTTTAAAGAAGGGCAACTTAAACAAGCTTGGTCTGATAGCGTAGGTGAACCGTATGTATCTCTTCCTAATTGGATACCTGCTTTAACTAATGGATGATCTATTGGTATTGAAGACGAGTTTAAACGTAAGCTTCTAGGTGTTATACTGGAACAAGGTGCTTCATTTTTTAAAATTTCGGCAATTTCAGCATTAGAATATTTATCATTTACCCTCACATCGATCACTAAATCTACTTCTGAAGGAATAGCATTATGTTGTTTTCCTGCATTGATTTGAGACACCGTCATTTTTACCGCTCCTAAAACATCTGATATTTTCTCAAATTGATAGTCTTGAAACCATTGTAAAACCGCTATGGAATTATAAATGGCATTATCATTATTAGGGTGTGCAGCATGACTGGCTGTTCCTTTCACCTTTGCGTCGCAAACGACCAATCCTTTTTCTGCTATTGCAAGCTGCATTAAAGTGGGTTCTCCTACGATAGCTACATCTATTGTAGGAATCACTTTCAACATACTATTTAAGCCATTAAGACCACTGTTTTCTTCTTCGGCAGAAGCCACTAAAACTAGATTATAATTTAGGTTTTCTTTATCATAAAAATGAACAAATGTCGCCATCAATGACACTAGACAGCCACCAGCATCATTACTCCCCAAACCATATAATTTTCCCTCTTCTACTAATGCTTTAAAAGGGTCTTTTGTATATGCATTATTAGGTTTTACTGTATCGTGATGTGAGTTTAGTAATATGGTCGGTTTTTCTTCTGAAAAGTGCTTGTTAACAGCCCAAACATTATTGTTAGTTCGGGTAATTGGAATCGCATAATTTTTCAACCAATTTTCAATTAAAACGGCCGTTTTATCTTCTTCTGTAGATAAAGAAGGGGTTTCTATAAGTTGTTTTAGTAAGGCAATGGCCTTTTCTGTTAATTCTGTGTGCTGTTTCATTATTCTGTGATGGTTGTAAATATTGCATTTGGGTTATATAACATTTCGGCTTTTCCTATACAGACCTTGCTCACTTGATGTTGCAAAGCATAAAAGCAGTTGTTAAGTTTAGGCAACATTCCGTCTGTAATGATCTTTTTGTCTATTAACAATTTGTATTTCTTTTTATCCAAATTTTGTATGACAGAAGTATCGTCATTTACAGCTGTTAGTACGCCGTTTTTTTCAAAACAATAATAAAGTTCTACGTTAAAATCTTTTGCAAAACCAATGGCTAAGGCTGAGGCAATGGTATCTGCATTTGTGTTTAACAACTGCCCTTTTGTGTTATGTGTTAACGCACAGAAAACAGGGCAAACATCATTAGTCAATAATAGCTGTAATACATTTGTATTCACCTTTACTACATCGCCAACAAAACCATAATCAATCTCTTTAACAGGTCTTTTTACGGCTTCTATCGTATTGCTATCTGCACCAGAAAATCCCATAGCATTACAGTTATAGGCTTGTAATTGAGCCACAATTTGCTTGTTAATCTTACCAGCATACATCATTGTTGCAATGTCTAAGGTTTCGGTATTTGTAATTCGTCTTCCTTCAACCATTTTTACTTTAATCCCCATTTGGCTTGCAAGTTTAGTGGCAGATTTTCCGCCACCGTGAACTAATAATTTGAGCCCTTCAAGTTTAGAAAACGCTTTTAAAAACGCATCTAATGCAATAGGATCATTAATGATGTTCCCTCCTATTTTTATAATCTTTAGTGTTTTCACAATTATAAATTTTCTAAAAGATTCTTTAATACAATCTGTGCAGCAAAAGTTCTATTATTTGCTTGCTCAATTACTAGAGACTGGTCACTATCTAAAACAGCATCTTCTACCACTAAATTACGCCTTACGGGTAAACAATGCATAAACTTAGCGCTTGCCAGTTTTTCTTTTGTCATCATCCAAGAACTATCTACCTCTAAAATTTTTCCGTAGTTTGAATAACTACTCCAGTTTTTTGAATACACAAAATCTGCATCTTTTAATGCTTCTTCTTGGTTGTGATAGACAGGAACATCTTTAGTAATTTCTGGATTTAAGGCATATCCTTCGGGATGTGTTATCACAAAATCTACATCTAATTTTTGCATCATAGACACAAAAGAATTGGGTACTGCCTGCGGCAAAGTCTTTGTATGTGGCGCCCAACTTAATACTACTTTTGGTTTTGGGCTTGTTTTTAATTCTTCTATTGTTATCGCATCTGCTAGTGCTTGTAAAGGGTGAGCCGTTGCACTTTCCATACTCACTATAGGTGCTGTCGCATATTTTATAAAACTGTTAATGATAAATTCAGACTCATCTTTGGTTTTATCTTTTAAGGTAGGAAATGCTCTAATTGCAATTATATCTGCATATTGAGATATCACTTTGGCAGCTTCTTTTACATGTTCTGCCGTGTTTAAATTCATAACACTACCGTCTTCATATTCTAAATTCCAGGCATCGTTTACATTTAAAACAGTTACGTTCATCCCTAGATTTTTTGCAGCTTTTTCTGTGCTTAATCGGGTACGTAAACTTGCATTAAAAAACAACATCACTAGCGTTTTATGTTTTCCTAAAGCCTCAAACTGAAAGGCATTATTTTTTAATTGTATGGCCTTATTTATAAGCTCAGTAAGATTTTCAATATCTTCTATTGTTGTATATTTTTTCATGACAATTCTTTTTTTAAAGCTTCTACAAAAACATCGATATGCTCTTTTTTGATGGTTAATGGCGGAAGTATTCTTAACAGGTTTGGATTCATCGCATTTCCAGTAAAAATATGATGCTTTTCAATGAGTGTTTTTCGTAATTCGGCAATTGGAAAATTAAATTCTAAGCCAATCATTAGTCCTCTTCCTTTTATATTTTTTAACTGTGGAATTGCTTTTGCTTTTTCAAAGAAATAGGCCGAAATATCTTTTACATTTTTTAAAAGCGCTTCGTCTCTCATTACCTTTAACACAACTAAAGAAGCTACACAAGCTAGATGATTTCCGCCAAAAGTGGTTCCTAACATTCCAAAACTCGGTTTGATATCTGCGTGTATTAAAACACCTCCAATGGGAAAACCATTCCCCATTCCTTTTGCTATAGATATGATGTCTGGCGTGATGTCATGTTTCTGAAATGCAAAAAAATCTCCAGTTCTACCAAAACCAGATTGTACCTCATCAACAATTAAAAAAGCATTGTACTTAGTACATAAGTCTCTAAGATTTTTATAAAACTGAGATGAAGCTTCTTGTAAGCCTCCCACTCCTTGTATGCATTCTATAATTACAGCACAAACGTCATTATTCTTTAGGCTATTTTCTACTGCTTTAGTATTTCCGAAGTCGATAATCTCTATTTCTTGTTGTGCATTTATAGGCGCAATTATTTTTTTATTATCTGTAACCGCAACCGCTGCAGATGTGCGGCCATGAAATGAGTTTTTAAAAGCAATAACTTTCTTTTTACCCGTTTTAAAAGATGCTACTTTTAAGGCGTTTTCATTAGCTTCTGCCCCAGAGTTACATAAAAATAACTGATACGATTTACAGTTTGAAAACCTAGTGAGTTCTTCTGCTAATTGTACCTGCAATGGATTTTGAACAGAATTGCTATAAAAGCCCAATTTACTCACTTGTTCGCTTATTGTCTTTACATAAGTAGGATGAGAATGGCCAATAGATATGACTGCGTGTCCCCCATAAAGATCTAGGTATTGGGTATTGTTTTTATCATATACATAAACATCTTTTGCCTTTACGGGCGTGATGTCAAACAGAGGATATACATTAAATAATTTCATGATTTTTTGTTTTTAAAAGAAGTTCGCTTTTAGTTGTAATCCTTCCTGTTCGTCAAAACCGCACATTAAATTCATATTGAGGATCGCTTGACCAGATGCACCTTTTAATAGGTTATCAATCACGCTTGTGATAAGTAGTTTGTCTTTGTGTTTATGTAGGTGTAAGAAACATTTATTTGTATTGACCACTTGCTTTAAATGCACTTCATTATCTGATACAAACGTAAAAGCAGCATCTTTATAAAAGTCTTTATATACTTGTTTTGCTTCATCAAGACTTCCATTAAAAGTGGTGTACACCGTTGCAAAAATTCCTCTAGAAAAGTTACCTCTATTGGGCATAAAATGAATTTCTGAATCAAAACTAGATTGTAATTGAGAAACCGTCTGGTAGATCTCATCTAAATGCTGATGTACAAATGGTTTATAATATGAAAAATTATTATCTCGCCACGCAAAATGGGTGCTAGATGACAATGAAGTTCCTGCGCCTGTTGCTCCTGTTACTGCATTAATATGGATGTCTGCTTGTAATAACTCATTATGAGCTAATGGTAAAAGCGCCAATTGTAAAGCCGTAGCAAAACAACCTGGATTTGCAATATAAGCTGCCTTTTTTATACTTTGTTTTTGCAATTCTGGCAATCCATATACAAAAGTCTTTCCGTTAAATGTCTTGTCTTTTTTCAATCTGAAATCATTACTTAAATCAATTATTTTTGTTGTTTCAGAAAAGCTATTATTTTCTAAAAATTTCTTCGAATTTCCATGTCCTAGACATAAAAACAACACATCAACATTTGAATTAATTGTATTTGTAAATTTTAAATCTAAAGAGCCCAATAAATCTTGATGAATATCTGTTATAAGATTGCCCGAATTAGAAGTGCTATACACAAAGTTTATAGCAACTTTAGGGTGATGTACCAACAGTCTTAACAGCTCTCCAGAAGTGTATCCTGCACCTCCAATAATTCCTACTTCTAGCATAATTAGTTGTTTACTTGTTGATAGATTTTATTTTGATTCCCTAGGATTTTTATAAACCCTTTTGCTTCATCTGCTGTCCAACCTTTGTTCATCTCTCCATAACTACCAAATGCAGGATTCATTAAATCATGTGCTGACACAATACCATCTAAATTAAAATGATACGGTTTTAAAGTGACAGTAACCTCTCCAGAAACCTTCTCTTGACTGCTTTGTAAAAAAGCTTCCATATCTCTCATTACAGGATCTAAGTATTGCCCTTCGTGTAAATGCATGCCGTAAAAACTTGACAAATAATCTTTGTGTTGTAATTGCCATTTTGTGAGGGTATGTTTTTCTAGAAGATGATGCGCCTTTATAGTTATTAATGCGGCAGCAGCCTCAAAACCTACTCTTCCTTTTATTCCTACAATTGTATCACCCACATGAATGTCTCTCCCGATAGCATAGGCAGAAGCTAAGGTATTTAAGGTTTCTATATTTATTTCTGGACTATTTTCTACGTCATTAACAGCAACTAATTCTCCTTTTACAAAGGTGAGTTTCACTTTTTCTTCTGCCGTTAATGATTGTTTTAATTGAGATGGATAGGCCGCTTCGGGAAGTGCTTTTTCTGAAGTGAGCGTTTCTTCTCCACCTACACTTGTTCCCCAAAGGCCTTTATTTACAGAATATTTAGCCTTATCCCAATTCATGTCTACACCATTACTTTTTAAATAATCTATTTCTTCTTGTCTAGAGAGTTTTTGGTCTCTAATTGGGGTGATGATCTTAATTTGTGGTGCTAAGGTTTGAAAAATCATGTCAAACCTCACTTGATCATTACCTGCTCCAGTGCTTCCGTGAGCAATATATTCTGCACCAATACTTTTTGCATATTCTATAATCTCAATGGCTTGTATAATTCTTTCTGCACTTACAGATAAGGGGTAGGTATTATTTTTAAGCACATTTCCGAAGATTAAATACTTAACTACTTTCTGGTAGAATGTAGCAATGGCATCTATATTTTTATAGGTAGAAACCCCCATTTTATAGGCGTTTTCTTCAATAGTTTTAATTTCTTTTTGAGTGAATCCACCTGTATTAACACTTACGGCATGAACATCGTAGCCTTCTTTTGCAAGACTTACCGCACAATAAGATGTATCTAAACCACCACTATAAGCGATGACTAATTTTTTTGAATTTTTCATGATTTTTTATTTTTTAGAAACAAGGTTTGTTTAATGCTCTTTAATCTTTTAAAGGCCTTCTCTTTTACTTTTTTATTTTCTTTGTTTTTATCTGAAATAGGATCGAAAAGCATTCCGGTACACAAACACATAGATTGGTTGGTACGTTGCAAGACATCATAGTTTTTACACGTTTGACAGCCCTTCCAGAAAGTTTGATCGTCTGTTAACTCAGAAAAGGTAACAGGATGATAGCCTAGGTCACTATTTAGTTTCATGACTGCTAAACCTGTAGTTATACTAAACACTTTTGCATTAGGAAATTTAGTTCTTGAGTGTTCAAATATTTTTTTCTTAATCTGTTTTGCCAAGCCTATATTTCTGAAATCTGGATGCACAATTAGTCCAGAATTTGCCACAAACTTGCCATGACTCCAAGCTTCTATGTAACAAAACCCAGCAAATTTATTTCCTTCTAAGGCTATTACGGCATTACCGTTTTCTATCTTAGTTATAATGTACTCTGGTGTACGTTTTGCAATACCTGTACCTCTCACTTGAGCAGCTTGATCTATGGTATCTGAGATGGTTTCCGCATATATAAAATGCGATTTATCTGCAATAACAATCTTCATTGTATTGAAATTTAATTACTAAAAAAAATATGTATTTGTTTGCGGAGTGAAGAACTGGACGCACCGAAGTTCCCAAAAAGAAAAGCCCTTACGGGCGGCGGCGGAAAATAAAAAACACAGAACCTTGGTTGCTATTTTGAGCAACTAAAGGAAAAATAAATATGTTTTGAAATTGATGCAAAGGATAAAAAAATTAAAATAAAATATACGTTTTTGTTTGTGGAAGATTAACAAAAGCGGCGGCGTCTATACTCAGAACGAGCAGACAAAAATGTTTCTATTTTAATATTTTTAATAATCATAGAACAAACTTAAAAAAATATTTTTAATATTAACCATATAAGTTTAAACTTATTTCAAAAATAAAAGCTACGATTGTGATTAATCACAATCGTAGCTTTTATTAATAGTATATAAATAGTATACTTATGTTTCGGCTTATTCCATTTCGATAATACCTACTACTTCATAAGCTCTAGTACCATCTATTTGTATTTTTTCATACAATACATTTACATACTCATAATACGTATTTCCATCTATAACTACTTTTTCATAGTCATTAGGTAATTCATAAACAATTGTACCTACCTCTGGATTTACAACTTCATACTCGTTGTTAATCTGTATGTAAAAAATTCCTTGAGAATGATAATAGTTATGATTATTATATCTAACCAATTTATAATTTACTGGAACTGTTTTAATTCTAAACCCTACTTTTGGTGGGATTACAGTATAACGACCACCTGTTTGAGTGTAGTACGTATTGTTTGCGTAGTAATAATTTTGCCCTTTATAATTAATAGGGGTTTTGTTTGGTACAGATCTTACAGAAGGTACTTTTTTTGTCGTTTTTTTATAAGTTACCTTAGAACTTGGAACTCTACTTACACTTAAATCACGTTTTGCTTGAGCAATACTTTGAGAAGTAAAGCCTAATAAAACAACTACTGCTAAGACGCATATTTTTTTTAAATTTCTCATAATATTGATTTTTAAATGAAACTTATAATTTATAGTATAAATATATTCACAAGAGCTACCTTAAAAAAGAGAAATAGATGTTCTTAGATATTTTGACTATTAATGAAGGATTTTTAACTATCTCATAAAAAAACCTCCAGAAAATATACTTTTCTAGAGGTTTGAATATCAATGTTAGGCCTTTTGGTGATACCTATCTAGTATCAAGTTAAGCCTTAAACCAAAAGTCTAAACTCTTTATAGAAGGCTGCTGGCTTTGGGCTCCGGGTTCTCCACCACCTTGTCTGCCTCTACCGCCACCGCCACCTCTGCCTCCAGATGATCTACCACCTCTACCGCCAGATTGAGATCCTTTATTGGCCTCTTGTCTTTTACCTGGCATCGCATTGGTTTTTACACCAATAAGTAGGTCTGAAAAATCTTCTTTTGAACTTGTACTAATCTTATGTTTAGGGATTTTTAAACGATACTCTAATGAGCCGTTAACTTTGTCAAACTCATAAGAGATACTAGTGTCTAATGCGTTTAAAAGAGTATGAAATTGCTCTTCAGAATCAAAATAATGATACATAGCTTCAAGCGGAAGATCATCTTCTACAAGCCTTGCTATATTTTGTTTTATTAGATTTTCATCTTCTAGAGAAGGAATACCTTGCGAAGGAACTTGGTCTTTACCAAGCGTTGGTCTTACAGGCTCTAAAGGATATTTTACATAAACATCTTTTTTTTCTTTTCCTTTTACATCAAAATAAACAGATATCCCTAAACGTAGCATAGACATCATTACATCTGTATCTTTTGTACTAATACTTACATTAAAGTTTTGACTGTCTTTAAATACCTTATAGACCACATTTTCATTAACCACTACAGTTGTATCTTGTACAACTGTAGCGTTATTGTTTTTTGCATTTACAGTGTATACTGTAATTAGTAATAATAATCCGATTATTTTTTTCATACGCTATTTATTCTTCTGTTTATTATTACTTACCTTATTACTACAATAAATCTAGTAAACCTGTTAATTCTGTTAGGTTAAGACCAGCGCTATTGTCTGTATCTAAAACATTAAAATTATCTGATACAGAACCAACTGCTTCTGTAGAGCTAATTGACGAATCACCATTAGTATCAAGTAAGGTAAAAAGTGAAGAAATTTGCTGTACTGTAGAATTTGATGACATTGAACTCAATAATGTTGCTGCACTAGAAAGACTTGAAGTGTCTACGCTTTTCATAGTACTACAGCTAGACATTGCAACTACTACAACTAGTGATAGGATTACTTTTTTCATAAGGTTTATTTTTAAAATTTTTAATATTTCAGCAAAAGTAATCCGTCTATCCTCTTAACTGAAAGAAAATAGACTAACCTGAAATATTTTTCGCCTAACTAGCTTTATTTATAGACGAAACAAAAAAAATAATTAATTATTAAAACGAGTTGTTTGACACAAAGGCTAAAAACTTAGGTTTATATTGCTCTGAAACCGTTATACGTTGTTCATTAATTATAATCTGACTTCGTTCTATGACCTCAACATATTTTAATGAAACAATAAAAGAACGATGGACACGCATAAAATGAGTATCTGGAAGTTCTTCTTCTAACGTTTTTAAACTCATTAAAGTCAAAATAGGCTTAGGATTTCCTTTTAGCCATATTTTTATATAATCTTTTAAACCCTCAAAATACAGAACATCTTCAAGCTTAATACGTAACTGCTTATAGTCTGATTTCACAAAAAGGAAATCTTTTTCTGCAGAAACAGGACTTTCTTTTTTTCCTTTTAGCAACTCAAACCAAGTATTGGCTTTATTTGCTGCCACTAAAAACTCTGCATAATCAAAAGGTTTTAATAGATAGTCTAATGCTTCTACTTTAAAACCTTCTAACGCATATTGATCAAAAGCAGTGGTAAAAATAACACGCGTATCTTTAGGTAACATTTTAGAAAATTCAAGCCCCGTAAGATCTGGCATTTGAATGTCTAAAAACAACAAATCTACAGGCGCTTCCTTAACATACTCCATAGCCTCTATAGCACTACTACACTTTTTTTTAAGCACTAAAAAAGGCGTTTTCTCTACATAGCTTTCTACTAAATTAAGAGCCATGGGCTCATCATCTACAATAACACACGTAATTTTTAATGTTGCCATATTAATTTGTCTCTATTTGCAATGTTACTAAAAAACGCTCATTCACAACAGATGTTTTTAAATTGTGCTTATCTGCATACAATAACTTTAGGCGCTTATCAAGATTTTGTAATCCTATACCAGATCCGCTTTTATCATCTGTTTTCTTCGGAAAATTATTGTTTTCTACAGTAAATAAAACCGACGTCTCGGTGTTAGTCATATCAATTACAATTTCACTTTCTTTAGTTGCCGAAACTCCGTGTTTAAATGCATTTTCAATCAAAGATATAAATAATAAGGGGGCAATTTTTATTCCTGTTTCACCATTAGGAAAACTATAACGAACCTTTGTTTTATCTGAAACTCTCAACTTCATTAAATCTATATATTTTTTAAGAAAGTCGATTTCTTTAGTTAAGGGAACTACATCTAGGTTTGTTTCATACAACATATACCTCATGAGTTTACTTAAACTATGAATAGACGATTTTGCTTGATCTGGCGAAATATCAACTAACGAATAAATATTGTTTAAAGAATTAAAAAAGAAATGCGGCTGTAGTTGATAATGCAAGTGTTGAAGTTCTGACTCTAATTTTATGTTATCTGCTTCCTTGCGTTCTGCCTCTGTTCGTATCCATCTTTTTGTTGTTTTTATAGCTATCGAAAATAACACTGGAGCCATAAACAACAAGGTTTGAATATAAAGAAACATATTTAAAGGCGGCCTTTGTTTATCTTCACTTGTATATCTTCTTAATGACTCTTTAAAAAAATAATCTTCAAAAAACTCTTTTAAGAACAAGAAGAAAATAATCACAAGCCCATTAATTAAAACAAACTGAACCATCTTTTTTGGAAAAAGGAACTTGTCTATCAGTACAAAATAATTCAAATAAAAAATGATTGCAGACAGTAGTAAAGGGATCCAAAAATGTGCAATTACTCTATTAATCTCCTGATCTTGTCCATAAGACAAAACATAAGGAAAACTAAATAATAACAACCACACGAGTAGATGAGACAGTACCGTTATTCTTTTGTTTTTATACATTATTATTTTTTTAATAAAACGAACTCAACCTAAGCAATTACACCTTTAAAATACAATAGCAAGGAGTTGTTCAAATATAGAACTAATTGCTTTGTCTACTAAAGATAATAGATAGTTTGGAGGATTAGATATACAAACCAATTGATTTTATCGACTTTCATTTTTAACTCTAAACAAAGACCGTTTGATGCTTTTTGCAATTAACTGAAGAAATGTTCCTAATTTAAAACTGAAGCTATCCTCATGTTTTTCAAGACGTTAGCAACACCAACCACTATTAAAGTCTCAGCTAACAGGTTGTTCTAAAACAAAAAAGGTGTCACAAAACTCTGTGACACCTTTGTAATAAAAAAAAAAACACACTTATTCAACTTTAATAATTTTCTTAGAACTGATTTCACCCGTTTGACTTTCTAAGTTAAGAAAGTAAACACCTTGAGCTAGGTCTGAAATATCTAATTGATATTCATTTGTCGCTTTTACAGTTTCTTCTTTTAAAATCATTCCTAATTCATTAATCAATTTAATTTTTGAAACAGAATTTGTCTTTGATGAAATTGTAACAAAATTTGATGTTGGATTAGGATATACAGTAAATACATCTGAAATAGCATCATCAGAAAGTCCTCCAAGAACAGCTGGTCTTTCAAAAATATAAGCTGAGCCAGTATCAAAAATTTCATTTTCACCATTTTCATCGTGATCTTCTCTATTTGCGCCTATAATAAGATCATCGTTATATAACGAAAAGCTCCAACCATAAAAATCTTCACCTTCTGTATCATTCCCTTGTATTATTTCATTTTCAACCCAAGTACCAGAAGCATCTTTGTTATAAGTGTAAACCTCTCCTGGCTCATAACCATATACATGTGGAGAAGCAATAACCATAAAATCATCTTCTATTAAGGTTGACCAACCAAATTGAGAAACTTCTGAAGAAGAATTAGGGTTTAACTGTTGTGTTTCTATCCAAGTACCTTGATCGTTTCTTTCAAATACATATGCTGCTCCAACTTCAGAATTTTTACCATATGCCCCTACAAGTAATTGATCTTCATCTAAGCTAATAGAGTTACCAAAAAAGTCATCAACAGCAGGATTAGAAGCCGTTATTGTTTGATCATACTCCCATACACCTTCCGTATTTTTAACAAAACTATATATAGCACCTTTTCGTTCATCAACAAAATCTGAACCTATCATTAAATCATCTCCTAAAAAAGAAACACCTATCCCAAAAGAACTTACCGGTTCAGGAAAAGGACTTACTATTTTTTGCGATTCTTCCCAAACTCCATTAGTTCTAGTAAATACATAAACAGAACCTGTCCATCCAGTTTCACCTGGAGCTCCTACAATAATAGTATCACCTTCTACATCTAAGGTTGTTGGATTCATACCTAGTTTAGCATCACCACTTAAATCTGAAGCAACTAGTTTAGTACTAAAAACCCAGCTACCATCTACATTATCATACACATATAA
>ABCO01000015.1 GCA_000170815.1 unidentified eubacterium SCB49 | reverse complement strand
AATCATTTTATATAATTGGCATGTTTAGATTATTATTTCAAATTTTAATTAGTCACTCGTCACAGGTGATTGCTAGCGATGAAAATCTTATTTCTTCCTTTTCAATAGCCAAGTTCCATAAATAGTATGTCCTTCATTATTCATTTCAGTTATAGAGCAATTACCATAAATTGAATCATATTCAGAATCGATATAGCCGTAATGTTCAATTTCTAATTGTCCTCGTTCCATAACTAATTCTGAACTACCCCAATTTTTAATGTAGGCGATTTAGGATATGTTTTAACAAAGGAGATAAAATTATCTTTAGTAAACCCTTTAATTGTAGTTTCAAGTGAAACAGCGTATTCTGACTGTTCTTCTTTAACTTTTCCAATGAAGTTATCATCACTACCTTGTTACATAACAGCTATCTTTACACGCTTCCGAAATTGAGGTAAAGTATAGCCTTCTCCATATTTGTAATACCCTACCTATTTATCTATTAAGTTCATTTATGTCGTTAGTCTTTTTTACGCTAGTGTTAGTGTTGATGATGGTAAAATTTTAGCTGGCGCTAGTTATAAACTAGCGCCAGCTAGGGGAAGTTAGTTAAAAGCCTTCTTACTTAATAATTAACTTTTCTGATGTTATTTTTCCTTCAGTTGTTTCTATTTCTAAAAAATATATTCCATTATCAAGAGAAGAGACATCCAATTGAACAGTTTGTGCATTCATCACTAATTGACCAACCACATTGTATATATATACCTTCTTAAAGTTTTCGCTAGCATTTAATTGAATGGTTACCATGGTACTCGCCGGGTTAGGAAATACGCTAAATAACTGATGATCTATTTCTTCTGTACTAAGAATTTCATCACTATAATCATATAATCGAACATTACCAACTGCTACATCACTAGTGTTCTGAGCACCTAATGAACCAATAGCTAATAAGTTTCCATTAGCAGCAAATTCAAGACTTGACCCAGCGACGTCACCCTCTTCTTCTCCATATATAGTATTCCCTACAGTTTCCCAAGTATTATTTATATTTTGATATACTTCAACCCTACCTGTACCGAATCCTAAAAAATCATTAAATACAGCAGCAGTAGCAAGAATATTGCCATCTGCAGATAGAGCTATACTAAATCCTAATTCTTCTTGTTCTTGATTTCCAATTAAATCCTGTCCCACCTGTTGCCAGTCTCCTCCATTAAAATTAAAAACTCTAACCAAACCTACACTATCGCCAACAGCAGAATCAAAATTTGTAGAGCTTATTGCAACTACAGACCCATCTTCAGATAACGAAATACCACCTTGATCTCCCCAAAAATCCAATAATGCTTCACCTACAATATCACTCCCAATTTGAATCCAAGTACCATTTTGGTTTTCAAACATTTGTACCCGACCCACTGCACTAACACCATTTACATCAAATAAAGGAGATCCCACAGCCATAATACTACCATTACCAGATAGGACTACCTTTCTGCCTAAATCATCATTTGGAGCAACGCCATCTATAGGTTGACCTTCTGTCATCCAATCACCTGCTTCAAAATCAAAAACTCTTACACGGCCAGAATTTTGACCTCCCGTATCATGAAACGGAGCTCCTACTGCAACTCGACTACCATCTGAAGAAATAGATAGACTTACTCCAAATTCATTTATATTTCCTTCGCCATCAATATCTGCTCCCTTTTGAATCCAGGAATTTCCATCAAATTCATATATTCTAGCATGACCAGGTCGCGAACCTGTATTATCATTAGGATCAAGATCATTATTTCTAGCACCAATAGCAATTATACTTCCATCAGAAGAAATAGAAACAGCTGATCCGGACCTATCCAATGGACCCTCGCCTATTAACTCCTGACCTAGCTGCACCCAAGTATCTCCTTGAAGCGTAAACACTGTTACACTTCCTGCATTAGTACCGTTGCTATCACTAAACTCTTCCGACACAGCGAGTACTGTGCCATCTGAAGACATAGAAATATTACTTCCAAATTGATTAGATGGTGTGTCTCCCAATAAGGTTTGACCAACTTGAACTTGACTAAAACTTAAAATAGGTATGAGTAAAAATAAAAATGAAATTTTCATATAAATAGTTTGGGGATTAATTTTTGAATTTTTTTTGGTGCGAATATACTATAATTAATATCTAAAACCAGTAGCGCCCTAAACGTTTTAAAAGAGAAATCTGTGCCTCAAAGTTACCTTTGTGCTACACCACAAAAAACACCTTTCTCTCAAATAATCTCAAAATTAGATTCATTAAAATTCAAGAAATTAGTTAAGTTTCGTCAAAGCGATAAGCATTAAAAAGGTTTTGATAATTGGTCTCATTTAGTTTCCATGCTCTTTTGTCAATTTGCCAACAGTCAACCTTTAAGAGATATAAGTAATGGGTACGCCCAGCAACAGGCAACCTTAATCATTTAGGGATGCTCAAAGCACCTTCAAAATCTACGTTGAGCTATCAGAACAAAAACAGGAATTGGGAGCTTTTTAGGGATTACTATTTTGTTTTGCTCGAAGGTTTGTAGGCCTCCCCAGTAAAAGCTATGCCGCACAATTTGCGTACTGCCGTAACACACCGAAACCCTCCGTCCAAAACTATCTTGCTAACACGCAACTTCTGTGTTGCCGCAAACTGTTAAAGTACAGCCAAAAGATCTTTAAATATTCCGCTGTATTCTCCACAACGATTGCGAGCAGCTTTGCCGTCCAATCACAATCAAGCTCAAAAAAAACTGAGGCCAATCGGAAGTAAAAATTAGTGTTTTTAAATTTTATTTTTTATCGTTTCTAATAAGATAAATTTAAATACGCTGTGACCTCGAAATACAAAAGAACCGCAATAATTTTCTGCACGCATTTTCACGATCGAATAGGAGAGAAGCTTCTTTCGAGAGCTAATAAAGGTAACGGTTTTGTGTATGATTTCGTTGCGTCTTTCAGCAACTAAATTAGCAAATAGAAAACCTACTAGAAAGTCTGTGAGTCCCGGTAGCTATCGGGACTATGAGGCTATTAGACCTCGATTTTAGCCTGTACTGAGCGTAGTCGAAGTGTTGAAACTCGCGTAGTGGTCCTTTCAAAAATCATTTTCTTATATGAATAAAGATATAAAATATTTTGGAATAGATATTAGTCATTTAGTTTTTGATGTTACTGATTCTGAAGGGAATTATTACCAGTTTAAAAACACTATTTCGGGCTTTAAAAAGCTTGTAAAATTGTTAGATGTTAATAGTCATTGCGTGATGGAAGCTACAGGTTATTATCACTATCAGTTGGCCTATTATTTATTAGAGTCTGGGATAAAGGTTTCTGTAGAAAATCCATTAGCAGTTAAGCGCTTTATCCAAATGAAGCTGTCAAAAATTAAGACCGATAAAAGTGACTCTAAATTGATTTGCGCATATGCAAAACAAGTAGAATTAAAGCTTTGGAAAGGTAACTCAAAACATCAAACAGAGTGTCTTCAAATGACCAGACTCCTTTCTGTGTATACAAAACAGAGCACAATGCTAAAAAACAAAATACATGGTGAAGCTGTTTTAGGAAATCCAAGTAAAGTAGTAGTGAGTTCTCTAAACCGCAGTTTAAAACAAGTACAAAAAGAATTAAAAATCTTGGAAGATAAACTTTTGATATTGGTTAAAGAAGTACATCAAGATCTGTTGACCCGTGTGAAAACGATACCTGGAATTGGAGCGAAAACTTCCCTAATGCTAGTGGTTCTTACTGATGGATTTGAGCGCTTTACAAGCGGCAGTGAATTGTGTAGTTATGCTGGATTAACTCCTGTGATTCGCAAGAGTGGAAGCAGTGTAAATGGACGTAGTCGAATCAGTAAAATAGGAAATCAAAAGCTTCGAAATTTATTGTTTATGTGCAGTTTTAATGCTTGTAAATACAACCAAGCTTGCAAAGCACTTTATGATAGATTAGTGGCCAAAGGGAAGAGTAAAAAACTAGCCTTAATTGCTGTCTGTAATAAACTCTTAAAACAGGCTTTTGCTATTGCAAAATCAGGACTAACCTATGATAATAATTATAGAAGTACTTTAGTGAAAAATTAATGCCTTTTTACTTGTTTTTTACCACAGTACTTTGTTATACAACGGTTTTTATAACTTTTTCTTATTCGGAGTCTTTCTGTTTGCAAACAAAGAAACAATCTCAATGGAATTTTTATTAATTCGGTAATAAAGATTGTTGTGTTTTTCAACTACAGCTTTTCGGATATTTTTTTTCTCCAATGATACTGGGAAAATTTCTGGTGATTTGGAAATCAGCTCTATTGTATGGTCTAATTTTGCAGAGAATCTTCTTAATTCTCTTTCAGTCCATTTGTTCTCAAGATATTCAATAGTTTCTTTTAGTTCAGATATTGCGTGGTCAGTCCACAGAATTTTATAACCACTTTTCATAAATTCCTTTCACGTTTGAGTGCGAAGTCAATTTTCCGTTGTCAGCATCTTTAATTCCTTTTTCAATAGACTCTCTTTCGCTTGCAGAAATTTCATTCCACCAATCGTTTTTCTCTTTCTCTCTTAATTTCATTAGTTTGTCAATCAGAGAAGTATCATTCAAAGTCGATAACCATTGAATTAATTCTATTTTTTTATTTTCTAAACTTAAATCCATAATATCAAATTTACAAATTTAATCTAAATATTCAATTTTTGAGGGTAATTTTAACTGTTGCATAACGGTCTAGTGTATGATTTCGTTGCTTGGTTTAAGCACTAAAGTTAGCAAATAAATCACAGATAGGAAGTCCGCGAGGACTTTCGTAAGAAGGCTATAACTAGCAATGAATTATACACATTGTTGCCAGTAGTATTTTATTCTTTCATAAGTTTATTCAAGTTTTGAATCAGCTTGTCATCGTGTCTTGCATAAATTAAAATTTGGTTCTTTGGTTGTATTCCTGGTTCTTTAGAATAATAATAAAAGCTAATTGAATATTTATCTCCGCCAATATGATTTATTTCATATGGACGATAATTCTTTTCGGCATTTTCAATTTTCCATTTTTTTGATACAATTTCTTTTTTATAAGTATCGTAAACTAAAAAGTCAGAAGATGTTTCAAAAATGAAAACAGTGTTCCACTTTCTTTGTATATCATAAATTCTGTTAAGTGATGTAACTAATTCCTCTTTATTATTATTTTTGAAAACGATGTTGTATTTATCATTCTGCCAATAGTATGTAATTCCAGATTTAAAATCTTTTTCAGGTCTATATATTTTTGTCTTTTTTATCTCTCTAATTACTTCAGTTTCTTTGCTAGCTAGAATATCAATTGATTTATTTGTGTCAATCGAGTTAATTATCCAATCGCAGTAATTTTCGTTATACTCAATTTTTGTTTGTTCCTTTTTTATTGTTTTCCAATTATTTATCGAATACTCAAGCATTTTCAGAGTATTGACAATATCAAATTCACTACTTACTTGACGGACAACAATTCCTTTTTTACTTAAAAGAGGTTGACCTTTTCTTGCTCCATCGTAGTTATATTTAATAGTTCCATTGTCAAAACTTAAAAAATAAATTGGTTCAGCGGTTCCAACATAGTAATGATTGAAGTCTAAAAGTATTGGTTCGTTGTAATTTAGTTTTTTAGCTAATAATTCCGCCAATTCTCCAATTATTTGAACCTTTTTAATTTCTTCATATTGGTAACCTGTTTTTATTCGAGTTTTAACATTACCAGATTCAGTCACAACCCAAAAATCTTGATGAGCAGAAACTGTCATTGAAGTAAACAACAATATTAGTAAAAATGCTATGTTCTTGGTTTTTTTCATATTACTGGTAACGTGTTTCTTTAGTTTGTAATAGATATATTTAAATAGAAGAGAGGAGAACTATAACGTGTTTTAGAATAACGCTCCAGTACACGTACGAGTCCTCTTTATCTATAAAGTTGCCAAGAACCATTTGGAATACCAGGAGTTTACACTCTCGATAAAGGAAGTAGTTAAAGCAACATATTAATTTACCTAAATTTAAAAATATGAAAAATTACCAAGAAGTAGTTGGAATTGATGTTTCAAAAAAAACAATTGATGCTTATTGCCACAAAGCCCAAGTGCATAAAGAGTTTGTTAATGATGTCTCAGGTTACAAAAGTTTACTAAAATGGGTGAGTAAGTCTACAAAAGAGTATATGGTTTTTTACTGTTTTGAGAATACAGGGTATTACTCCTTAAAACTTGCCCTTTATTTGAATAGTAAAGATGTTGTTTATGTAGAAGAAAGTCCCTTAAAAATAAAGCGTTCATCAGGCATCGTTAAAGAAAAGACAGATCGTTTAGACGCTAGTTTAATTGCTAGATATGGATGGCTTTATAGAGAAGAGCTAAGCCCTAGCACAGTAAAAAGCACATCTCAATTAGAGCTAGGTAGATTATTGGCTTTGCGGGATCAGCTAGTTAGAAATAATGCGGGTTTAAAAGGTACTTTAAAAGAGCTTAAAAACCTTTTGTCTAGCCCAACAACAGATCTTGGTTGTATTAGTTTAAAACGTAGTATTGATTACCTAGAAAAGCAAGTTACTTCAATAGAAAGTCGCATAAAAGAAATTCTATTTGAAGATAGGGCTATGCAAAAAAACTATAAATTACTTACAAGCCTAAAAGGAGTAGGCTTAGTGGTTGCGAGCCAAATTATTTACCATACAGGTAATTTTACACGTTTTGATAATTGGCGTGCATTTTCAAGTTATTGTGGTACAGCACCCTTTGCTCACGAGTCTGGAACCAGTATTCATAGAAGGAAACAATGTCACTATTTAGGAGATCGAAAAATGAAAAGCTTGTTAAGTATGGCAAGTGTTTCTGCAATACAGCACGATAGTGAATTACGATTATACTATCAACGCAAATTAGCAGAAGGAAAAGATAAAATGGTTGCCATAAATAATGTTCGTAATAAACTTATAGCTAGAGCTTTTGCTGTTGTAAAAAGAGGAACTCCATACGTAGAATTACAAAAATTTGCAGCCTAAAAATAAAATATAAATTCCTTGGAATTGATCTTGGAATACGTATATGGTTTGTTGCGTGGTTTAAACACTAAAGTTAGCAAATAAATCACAGATAGAAAGTCCGCGAGGACTTTCGCAAGTAGGCAAGAAGCCAGCAATAAATTATATACAGTGTTGGCGGTAGTTATTTATTTATTATTTCCATTACTTTCTTTAAAGCATCTTCTGATTCAGTCTCAATATTAGGTTTAACTCCAATTCCCTCAAGTCGAACACCATCAAAAGTATAAAAATCGGCAATTGGTAATGAAAGTATGTATTTCTCTGAAACCTCAAAAGGACTAGCGGCAAGCATTGCACCAGCAGTATTTTCTCCAATTAAGGTTGCCAATCCTTTTTGCTTGAGCACATAGGCAATTGGCTCACAAGTACTACCAGTTTTTTTATTTGTTAGAACATAGAGTTTGCCGGCATAAGATTCATTTATAGGCTTTTTAAAGATAAGTTTTGCTCCCTTTTCTTTTCTTAAAAATTGACCAAATTCATTAGTAGATATAGGTTGTAGTTCTGGCAATGTCTTAAATAGATTAGGCATAAATCCAGAATAATCTAATTTATTAGTTACAAAATATCCGACTTCGATATCCTCTTTAACTATGTGTTTGGCAAATTCGAATGCAGCATCAATACCGCCACCTCCATTGTCTCTCAAATCAATGATTAAATTTTGATAATTAGTTTTAATAATTTTTGGAAAAATCTCTGATAACTCTTTTTGCGATGAACTAAAGTTCTTAATTTTTAAATACGCAGTGTTTTCGTTTTTTTCTTCAAAAATTATGGTTGAAAAAGTTTCTTGACTGTTTTCTGTGTTTTCTGTGTTTTCAGTTCCATTTTCTTCATCCAAACTTCCAACATATAAATTGTAGTGACTAAAAGAGAGGCTAGAGCTTAACATATTGAAACCTAGAAATAGTTCAATATCATCTTTTGCTTTATTGAAAAGGTTTTGAAGTTTTTTATGGTGCTTTTTCCATTCTTTAGTTTGTAAAATTTTCTTTGAATAAATATTATTATCAGTAATTTCTATGATTTTAGGCAAAAGATGAGTGTATTCATTATTGTTTTCAGAAGATTTAATTCCTTTTAGTGAACCAATAATAATATTGTCTTGAGTAAGTTGTGCATCTAATATTTCATCTGTGATGATTCCATTAAATTTCAATTCGCCAATTACAGGTATTTTAGTCTGACCATATAAACTGTCTCCTCTTTGTTCTCCTGTAATTTTGATAATAATCCCTTTTTTGGGACTTTTACCTATTAACCTGCCTATTCTTGCTTTAAATCCACCGAACATTCTAACATCAGCATTCTTGGGTGATGTAATTACGAAATCATTATTCTTATCTTCAAATTTTAAATATGTAGAGAATTTAATTCCGCTATCAAAATCAATTTCACTTTTCCAAACAGTGTTGTTTTTTTGAGCATAAGAAAATATTGAAATAAGTAATAGAACTATAGTAAAGTTTTTTTTCATAAGTGGTTTTCTTTTATTAATTGTGGCTTGTGTTTAATTACTGCCAACGTTTATGTATAAGAATAGTGCGGTTTTGTATGCGAGGATTTTCCGCAGGAAAATCAGATGTAACAAAAGCGCACGGACTCTTGATTAAGCACTAAACTAAGCATTATTTTTATACGGTGTTGTGCATAGTTTTTTTATTAATTATTCAGGTTTTCAAATGTCATTAATGATTGAACTAAAATTGACATATTTTTTTCTAAATCCGATGTTTGTGATGCTGATGCAGTTAAATTATAGAAAACTCCCTCGATTCCACTATCTAATATGAAACTGATAATTTCCGATTCTCCATATCTGCCAGTGTCCGATTTTGTATGAAAGAAATATGATTTTTTATTTAATATTTCGGTAAAGCCAGATTCAATTAGTTTTTCATTTTCAGGTTTGTTTTTCATTCCATTTAGCCAAAATTCATATTCAGATTTGAGGTCATTATTTTTCCCTAAACTTTTAAATTTTTGGATTGAAATTACATCTACAAAACCGTCTTTATCTAATTCCGAAACTGCATCAATTCCTAAAATGATTTTTTCAGTTTCATATGTTTCAACTTTCCATTCCCAGTTTTTTGGAATAAAAATTGAAAAGTCATAATTAGGATATGTTATTTTTTGTTTTGCAAATTTCATAGGATAATTTGAATATTCTTTCAATGTAATTTGCTTGCTTGAACAAGAAATAACTAAAATAAAAACTATAAATTTCCCTATGAATTTCATTTTCTCAAATTATGCACAACGGCTCCGTATATGAAAAGTAGCGCTGAAAATAAGCTCTTTCTTTTCGGATGAAACACAAGCCGAATTTTTAAATTTTACTATTTATTTTTTTACTTGGAAATCGTCAAATTTAAAAATTTGGCGACTTTCCAAAAACGCCCAAACCTTAGTGTTAGCAAAGACTTGCGCTATTTTTTATATACATTGTTGTGGTGCGTTATTCTATTCATTCTGATTGATAAATTCAATCCACTTGCTATATTTAGAATCTGAATGATTTATGAGTTCATCTATTTTTAAAACTGCAATTTTAGTTCCGCCTACAATATTGTTATTCTCAAAATAAGCAGAGTTAATTTCATTATCGGTTTCGTCTTGACTAATCCACAATTTCTTTACATATTTAATAAGTTTATCATTTTCGTAATAGAAATATTCTTCATATACTTCGCTTTTATATTCTGTATATTTTTTAATCAAATATATTGATTTGTCTTTATAAATAACGTCTTCGTGAAAGCTCCCAATTGTTTTATTAAAAAAAATCCAACTCTTTTTTGAAATCAATCCTGAACTTTGAATTTGATTGAATTCATCATTCTTGTCTGGATTAATTGGAATTAAAGAAATCAAACTGTCGATTTCAACAACTCTTGTATTTTCAGAATTTTGACCAATTACACTTATCGAGATTAAGAAAATTAGAATACATATTTTTTTCGTCATCTTGTTTTTTTCTAATGCACCACAACGTTAGGGGATATGACCCGTACCGAGTCAAGACCTTTGATAAAGATACTACAATTAAAAGAATTGTAATATCTTTCAATAGAATGCCGTAAGAGGTATGGGTTATATCCTCCTGTTGTGTTTAGTTACTATAGCAATCTTCTCTGCTCAATCTTTTACTGCTATGGTAACGTAGTTGTGATGATTCCACATACAGCTGATAATACATAAACCCAGGATGATCAGAAGCTATTTTTTTTATATGGGTATAAACAAAGTCGCTTATGAGCTATTTCAGAAACATAAATCGCAGATATAGAGCTAGCTACCTTGACATTCTCATTTTTTTTCGCTAGCTTTACCAAGTCTTTTGTACGTTACCAACGTTTGAAAATACATTTTCACGATGCCAATCGCACAAGACTTGAGCACTTAAAAGTGCCTATATCTCCTCATTATTCAAACTCTGAAATACATCCATTCCTTAGAAGCATCACAATTAAATACAACGGTCTAGTATAAGAATAGTAGCGGATTTTTACGCACTAACTTTTCGGTTAAACACTGACATATTTTTATATTTACTTACTTTCGTTTTAGCGATTAAACCGCTATTATTTTTATACATTGTTGTACACTGGCTTTTTCTTTCCGCAAACTTGCGAGCGTTGGCAAAGACATACTCTTTTGCAATTTTTGGCTTGTGTGTTGGCTGAAGCGAATTGCAAATGTGTATGGCTTTTAGCGTTGGCTTACACACATAATTTTATCAGTTTACTGTCTATTAATTTTGCAGGATTATTTGGATTTTTTATTTGCTTATCCTCAATACTAAACCCTTTTTCAGTTATTCCTTCAAGTTTACTTTTACTTTCATTCGGAAAGCTATTATATTTCTCTAGTGGAATTATACAAACTAATTCAAAGTCTTTGTCAGTTGGTTCGTGTAAATAATTGAACACTTTTCTTGGGTTTTCAATTTGCCACATTCCTCTAATTCTCAAGTTGGTTATTCCTAATGGGTCAACTTGATTAACTCTGCCTAATTCTTTTGTATCTGCAAAAACAACGTCAGGAATAGTTTTTATTCCATCTGAAATGGTTGTTTTTATTCTTTGATAAGTTTCGTGTTTTGCTGCATAAGAACTTCCATAAACCATCCATAAAGACTTAATGTTTGTGTCAGATGTGTGTCCAACGCAATAAATTAAATCTTTTACTGTCCATTCTTCACAATCTCTACATTCACTTGTTATCATCGGACTTGTATGCCTTAAATCAGTTTTAGGATAACTACTGTTTAAAGCCAAACTACTGTTTGCACTTTGAGTTTTCTTAACCTCAATTGCATCTCCACCTTTTATCATAATATCTGGCGGATTGTTTTGAGAACCCAACCAAGAAAACTCTTGATTATAAGTTTTTAATCGACTTTGCTCGTCATCAGAATCAAATGTGTCAGCAAAAGCATCTTTAATATAGTTTTCAAGAGCTTCTCCCATACTATTCGCTCTATTTCTACCTGAATAAAATTCGCGGATAGCAAAATTTTTATGATTAACAATATTGTAAATTGCTTCTAAAATATTTGTCATACTGCAATTGCTTCTTTTAGTTTTTGAGTCTTTTTGACTGCTTTATTAGTTTTATGGTTAGCTTTAATTTGTTCCATAATGCTATTTGCTAAAAACTTTGCTAAATTGACAGGAACAGCATTTCCAATCATTTTGTAACCTGCTGCAACTTTTTTATAATGAAAAATAAAGTCGTTCGGAAAAGTCTGAATTCTTGCACATTCTCTTACACTTAATCTTCTGTATAAATGTTCTTTTCCTGGAACAAAAATTCTCTTATTCTTTTCTATGAATTTCATTTTTGGCGCTTGCGGATGAATAGGTGCGTGTCTTCCGCCTGCTTGAATTGTATATGATTGTTCATCCCAACTTCTTACTCTGTTTCTTGACATAAAAATTGTAGAAAAACTTCCAATCATATATTCGTGATTTGGAACTACACAATTGTCTCCATTGGTATTGTTGTATTCTAAAGCAGGTAAAACACCTTCTTGCAAATCAGATATAACATCTTCAAGCGGTATTTTTGGAAAAGTTTCAGTTGGGAATTGATATTTAAAATTCAAGTCTTTTCTAATTCCAATAAAGAAAACTCTTTTTCGGTCTTGTGGAACATTGTAATCAGATGCGTTAAGCATTTGAAAAGAAAGTTCATATCCTATTCCTGCGTTTCTAAAAAGTTCTTTAATTCCTTCTAAAGCTTCTGTGTGTTTAGAAATCAACATTCCACTAACATTTTCTGCTAAAAAGAATTTAGGTTGTTTAGCTTCTAATATTCTTATGAAGTCATAAAATAACTGACCTCTCTTATCTTTAATTCCTCTTGCTGCTCCAGCTTCACTCCAACTTTGGCAAGGTGGACCTCCAATTATCCCATCGCATTCTGGAACTTCATCAGCTGGTATATTTACAATACTTCTTTTGTCAAGTATCGTATTTGGGTGATTTTTCTCATAAGTTTCCCAAATTTCTTTGTCATATTCGTTTGCCCAAATAACATTAAAACCAGCTTGTTGGAAGCCTAAATCAAGTCCGCCAGCTCCAGCGAAGAAAGATACTATTTTCATATTTTATTGTGTTTGAAGTGATTTATTAAGTGTTCTGCGATATTCTGCTTTTTCCTCAGCAACTTGCAAAAGTTGTTTTGTACAATTTGTTTCATAAATATGCTTTCCAATTTGGTCAGTCACATATTCATTCCGTAATTCCGTAAGATTTAGTTTGAAGATTTTCGCAAGTTTTGGCAGGCGCTTTTCGTCAAAATCTCGTTTTCCATTCTCGATTTTGCTCAAGTTTGCAGAGTCCAAATTCAGTTTGGCCGCAAGTTGAGTTAAAGTCAATTCGTTTTCGTTTCGTAAAAGTCGGATGTATTCTCCAAATGTGGTTTTCATAAGACTTGTCATTTTTTGACAAATCTAAATATTATAATTGGAATATTCAATTCGAGCGTTGGGAAATTTTAGCTCTTTTGGTTTTTCGAGCGATGGAATTGAGCGTTGGCAAAAAACCGAAAGTGCTAAAATATGCGGCTGGTGTTAGCTTGTGTACAACGGCCTTGTATATGGCTCGTAGCGTTTAAATTAGCGATAATTATTCGGTTGAGCACAAGCCAGATTTTTAAATTTTACTATTTATCTTTTTTATTGGAAATCGTCAAATTTAAAAATTTGGTGATTTTCCAAATATACCAAAACTTCTGATTAAGCAACTGCCCAGCTATGAGCTATATACGTCTTAAGTTAGCATTTTAATAAAAACACTATATTTAATTTATAATCCGAAAGAACAAAAGAGAGGAATAAGGTTAATATATACGCAGAAGCTTAAGACTTCGTCAACATTGAAAACCCCCTCTCTTTTACTACACAGATTTCGTACAGTTCTATGAGGCTATTAGACCTCGATTTTAAGTCGTTGAAACTCGCGTAGTGGTCCTTTCAAAAATCATTTTCTTATATGAATAAAGATATAAAATATTTTGGAATAGATATTAGTCATTTAGTTTTTGATGTTACTGATTCTGAAGGGAATTATTACCAGTTTAAAAACACTATTTCGGGCTTTAAAAAGCTTGTAAAATTGTTAGATGTTAATAGTCATTGCGTGATGGAAGCTACAGGTTATTATCACTATCAGTTGGCCTATTATTTATTAGAGTCTGGGATAAAGGTTTCTGTAGAAAATCCATTAGCAGTTAAGCGCTTTATCCAAATGAAGCTGTCAAAAATTAAGACCGATAAAAGTGACTCTAAACTGATTTGCGCATATGCAAAACAAGTAGAATTAAAGCTTTGGAAAGGTAACTCAAAACATCAAACAGAGTGTCTTCAAATGACCAGACTCCTTTCTGTGTATACAAAACAGAGCACAATGCTAAAAAACAAAATACATGGTGAAGCTGTTTTAGGAAATCCAAGTAAAGTAGTAGTGAGTTCTCTAAACCGCAGTTTAAAACAAGTACAAAAAGAATTAAAAATCTTGGAAGATAAACTTTTGATATTGGTTAAAGAAGTACATCAAGATCTGTTGACCCGTGTGAAAACGATACCTGGAATTGGAGCGAAAACTTCCCTAATGCTAGTGGTTCTTACTGATGGATTTGAGCGCTTTACAAGCGGCAGTGAATTGTGTAGTTATGCTGGATTAACTCCTGTGATTCGCAAGAGTGGAAGCAGTGTAAATGGACGTAGTCGAATCAGTAAAATAGGAAATCAAAAGCTTCGAAATTTATTGTTTATGTGCAGTTTTAATGCTTGTAAATACAACCAAGCTTGCAAAGCACTTTATGATAGATTAGTGGCCAAAGGGAAGAGTAAAAAACTAGCCTTAATTGCTGTCTGTAATAAACTCTTAAAACAGGCTTTTGCTATTGCAAAATCAGGACTAACCTATGATAATAATTATAGAAGTACTTTAGTGAAAAATTAATGCCTTTTTACTTGTTTTTTACCACAGTACTTTGTTACCCATAGTTATTTTTCCACAAACTCTTTGTTTATCGACTTTTCAAATAACTGTTCTATTTCACTTTTAGTAAGCTTTTTCATAAACTCAACATCATCTTTATCAATTCCACTGTAAAATATAACTCCAGTTCCTTGTACTTTAAAATCAAGAATACTGTCAAGAGAAACTTTAGTTTTAGTACTGTCAATTTTTGTCAAAGATATCTTTGTCCATATATCTGCATTTTTATCCTCCAAATTAATCGTAAATGAACCAATTGGAACAATACTATTGTGATAAATTCTTAATTTCTTTTTTACAGTTTTTAAATCATAATTTAGGGTTGTTTCAAAATCAGATTTTAAGTTCAGTTCTTCAATGTGAGAAGCTAAGGTTGTAGCAATAAAACTAAAACTACAAATTATTATAATTATTGGCTTAAATATTCTTTTAGGTTTTTTTACACTTATCAAACTTGAATTCCAATAACAAAATGAAACAGGCAAAATTAGCAAAGCAATTAAATCCGAATAATCTACAGTTCGGTCAATTCCTATTCTATACGAGTGAGCAAAGTCAATAATTGGTTGAGAAAATTCCGATTTCCAAAACACGAATAAAATTCCGCTTAATATATAAATAGGCTTTATTTTCTTCGGAAAGAAACAGCTAAAGAAATAGGGGAAAGCAAATAATCCAGTAAAATCTGATAATTTTCCAGTCAGATAATTATGGAATTCAAATTTTAGGTACAAATCGTTAATCAACAATAGAAAAATTGACAGAAGAAATAAAATTCGGTAAAGGCGTTTTTCTTTAGTCACGATGCTTTTTCATAATTATGGGTAACGTTAGGGGATATGACCCGTACCGAGTCAAGACCTTTGATAAAGATACTACAATTAAAAGAATTGTAATATCTTTCAATAGAATGCCGTAAGAGGTATGGGTTATATCCTCCTGTTGTGTTTAGTTACTATAGCAATCTTCTCTGCTCAATCTTTTACTGCTATGGTAACGTAGTTGTGATGATTCCACATACAGCTGATAATACATAAACCCAGGATGATCAGAAGCTATTTTTTTTATATGGGTATAAACAAAGTCGCTTATGAGCTATTTCAGAAACATAAATCGCAGATATAGAGCTAGCTACCTTGACATTCTCATTTTTTTTCGCTAGCTTTACCAAGTCTTTTGTACGTTACCAACGTTTGAAAATACATTTTCACGATGCCAATCGCACAAGACTTGAGCACTTAAAAGTGCCTATATCTCCTCATTATTCAAACTCTGAAATACATCCATTCCTTAGAAGCATCACAATTAAATACAACGGTCTTGTGTATGAAACGTAGCGTATAAATAGACATTACTTTTTCGGATTTACCACGAGCCGAATTTTTATTTTTTATGTTTAACTTTTACTTTCTAAATATATAAAAATAAAAATTTGGCGGACTTAATAAATAAGTAAAAACCTTTCGTAAAGCCTATGATAGCTATGTTTTATACACGTTGTTACCTGGCTGGCGTTTTTCCGCAAACTTGCTAGCGTTGGCAAAGACATACTCTTTTACAGTTTTGGTATAGCGTGGATGGCGCGACTGGAAATGTGTATGGCTTTAGCGTTGGCAATTCCATTATGCTGTCAAGTCATAGTTTGCACTTGGCGGAAATAATAAATCCAAACAATTCGAATTAAGCTTAAAATTACAACCCTTATCAATAACTTTACCATCAGGCATTCTTTTAATAGGGTAATCCATTGTTATTGCACCAGTCTCAACTAGGATTTCGAATTTATCCACCATAGGGTTTTTAGTATGTTCAACTTCTTTAAAATGAAAATACTCATTATTGTTTTCAATTTTACTTTCCGCTTTTATCCAAAAAGTTTCTTTATGTTTTTTCAATAACGCTCTACGAAGTGTTTCAAGTTCCCATACTAGAAAATCTCCTATCTCTGGTCTATCAGAGTTTTCCAATAACCAGTCCTTATTATATTCTATTCTCAACATAAGACCTTGAGCATTTCTTCCGGTTCCTCTCATAGTATTATAGAGACGAAAAATTCCACTTTCCCAATACCCAAAAGTATCCAATATGTCAACTCTTGATTTAAATTTGCTTAAATTCCAATTTGGGGTTTTACCAAATAAACCTTTCCTGTTATTTCTTTTATCTCTAAAAGATTTTAATTCAATTCCTTTATAGTCAGGTGCTTTTGACGAATTCATTTCAATGCCAAGTAATGATTCTATGGTTCTTCCAATTCCCGTATCAGAATTTACTTCGGACTTCACAAATCCTTTTTTTGATATGATTTTAAGTTTGTTCAGTAACTCAATCGAAATTTCGCTTTCTTCGAAATTTACAGAAGAAATTAACTCTTGGAATGGATTAATAATGGGTGAATTTATTAATTCCGTCACATTCAATTTTGTCAAGTTAAAAACTTGAAAACTATCATTGTAATAAGTGATTGCAATAATGTCGTTTGGCTCAGCAACCTTTGTTAGACTGTAAAACCAAATCCTTGGGTCGCCTTTTTTTGTCGAAGGACGATATAAAGATGCTTTCGATTTTATAGTCTTAAAACCAGTGTGAATAATTGCAGGAATCATTACTTTACTCTCCGTTCCTTGACTTTGTAATTCGTAGTCGTGTATATTTTCACTTTTTAAATAGCTACGAACTGAACCGGTCGCATCCATTATAGATTTTTTTAATCCTGTTTCGGTTGGTTCAATTAAAGTAAGAGAAACTTGGTTTTTAGTCAGTAATTTTATCTTCTCTTGTTCTGCGGTTGTAAGTTTTCTCACTTGATATGTTTTAAAATTTCACTTGCTACTGCTCTTGCTAATAATGGTGGAACAGCATTACCTACTAAAGTGTATTGTGGAACTTCTGTCTTTCTATTATTTCCACCTGTTGAGCGTTTGCCTTGGAATACAAAAGAGTCGTCAAAGGATTGTAAACGTGCCATTTCTCTAACAGTTAAAGACCTTGGTGAATTATAGTGAATATAATCGTCTGCAATAGTCATTATGGTAGAGCTTTGTTCGTCTGGTTTTAAAACATTGTAATTTCTCTTATTTGTAGAAAGATTTAATTTTTCAAGTTCAGGTTGTGCTTTTCTGTAGTTTCCATTTTTTAAAATGACACCAAGTCTTTCAATAACGGTTTCGTTTTGGTTACTTGTTTTGTGATTGTTTAGTATGTCAAAATACTTTTCTCCATTTTCAAGTGCTTCGCTATTTTTAACATAAAACGGTTTAGTTTGTGGTTTGAAACGTTCAATCAATCGACCTTTTTTTGACCACTCAGCAAATGATTTTCCCCCTTTTGAAATTGGCTTTCCATCAATTCTACGTTTCTTTAAAAGTTTAGCCATTTTTTTAGCTGTTCCATTGTATTGAGTTGAAATGTCAACCAATTCGTAACGATGAGCTTCCTGATTATTACCTATGAAATCCAAGTCATACAAAGCTTCAAAAATGGTTACTTTTTCTTCTTCTGAAACTGTTGCTGGAATTTCAGAAATATACTTTTGGTCTTTGCGACAACCAATAAAAAGTACTCTTTCTCTATTTTGTGGAACACCATAATTTGATGCGTTAGCAACAAATGGCTGTTCTATTTTATAAAGCCTAATGCTTTCAAGAATCGTTTCTAACTCTTTATTTTGTTTTGTATTACAATGCGATTTTAATATTTCAATGGATTCATCAAAAGACGTTGTGTAGATTTTTAAAGATGTAATAATGTCTTCGCAATCTTTTTTATAAGTACTTGGTACTTTTAGAATTTTGAAAGCGTCTTCAATTTTGGAAATCACATTTTCAGAACTGATTTCTGTAAGAAAATCTGTGAAAGCATTTGCGAAATTGTCGCTGTCAATATTGCAAAAATCTTTTTCCTTTATAATATCACGTCTTAGCTTTTCCCATTCTTTTGTTCTAGCCAAAAGGTTAAAACCGTGGCGAATTGTATTTATATTTTCGTCTGTTTTACTTGTTCTGTAATCAGCAATTTTTGGTGTTAATTTTCTAAATCTATTTTCTACAAAAGTGATGAAATCTGCTTTCCCAGTTTCTTTGTCTTTTTCTAGTAGCTTTTCTAATTCTACTCTCTTTATAATACTGTCAAAGAGAAAGGAATTAGATTCTTTTCGTATTTTTTTAATGAATGAGATTAGTAATGGAATTTCTTTTATGTCCACAATAGAGTTAATCTCTTTGATGATTAGTTCTTTTATTTTGCCTTTTTCTTTTGTCAAAATTCCCTTGACATTTTCCATAACGAAGTATTTTGGTTGTAAAACCTTTATTACTTCTAGATAATGAGAGAATAAATCATCTTTTTTATCAAACTTTTTTCTTTTCCCTGCAAGACTGAAACTTTGACAAGGTGGACCACCGCAAACAACGTCTATTTTTCGTCCATTTATTTTTTCTAATAAGTTGTCTAAAAAGTCTGGCTCAGTAATATCTTGTTTTAAGAATTCAGCATCTAAACCTAATTGATGATTGTAACGAACAACGTGAGTTAGTTCACAGTTTTCGTTTATATCATTGGCAACAACAAAGTCAAAGAATTTGTTATTATGTTCAGCTTGTAAAAATCCTTCGCTAAAACCACCTGCTCCAGCAAATAAATCAACAAAAGTGAACGGTTTGCCATAAAGTGAAACCTGTTCTTTTACAATATTTACGTTGTTACTTTCTTTGTAGTTTTTGATGTGCTCGTTCAACACGTTTTTAACTTCGTCTTGTACAAAAGTTTTCTTGTTGGAATGGTGTAGAAGTTCGTCTGCTCGTTCTCTTAAGAAATCTAAATAATGATTGATTTCGTGAGATTCCACACTTAATCCAATAGCTTTCTGTTTGGATTTATTGAAGTTTTTCGGTTCTATTTTTTGTCCAGTTGAAACTTTAACTTGACTTCCGTTACAGTTTATTCGTAGATGAATAGGTGCAAACCCTTTTTTATCTGGTTTGTCTAAATAAAAATTAATTGTTGCCATAATTATTTACAGACGTTTTTACGTACACGGACAAATTTACGGACATTTTTTTAAATTCCTATTTAATTCTGATTTTTGTTCTGATTAAGCGTTGGGAAAAGGCAAGCTCTTTTTATTTTTTGAGGCACGAGAAAAATAAAATGTGCTTGACTGTGCGGTTGGATTCGCTTGCAGGTAACGTTAGGGGATATGACCCGTACCGAGTCAAGACCTTTGATAAAGATACTACAATTAAAAGAATTGTAATATCTTTCAATAGAATGCCGTAAGAGGTATGGGTTATATCCTCCTGTTGTGTTTAGTTACTATAGCAATCTTCTCTGCTCAATCTTTTACTGCTATGGTAACGTAGTTGTGATGATTCCACATACAGCTGATAATACATAAACCCAGGATGATCAGAAGCTATTTTTTTTATATGGGTATAAACAAAGTCGCTTATGAGCTATTTCAGAAACATAAATCGCAGATATAGAGCTAGCTACCTTGACATTCTCATTTTTTTTCGCTAGCTTTACCAAGTCTTTTGTACGTTACCAACGTTTGAAAATACATTTTCACGATGCCAATCGCACAAGACTTGAGCACTTAAAAGTGCCTATATCTCCTCATTATTCAAACTCTGAAATACATCCATTCCTTAGAAGCATCACAATTAAATACAACGTGTTTCTTTAGTTTGTAATAGATATATTTAAATAGAAGAGAGGAGAACTATAACGTGTTTTAGAATAACGCTCCAGTACACGTACGAGTCCTCTCTATCTATAAAGTTGCCAAGAACCATTTGGAATACCAGGAGTTTACACTCTCGATAAAGGAAGTAGTTAAAGCAACATATTAATTTACCTAAATATAAAAATATGAAAAATTACCAAGAAGTAGTTGGAATTGATGTTTCAAAAAAAACAATTGATGCTTATTGCCACAAAGCTCAAGTGCATAAAGAGTTTGTTAATGATGTCTCAGGTTACAAAAGTTTACTAAAATGGGTGAGTAAGTCTACAAAAG
>ABCO01000016.1 GCA_000170815.1 unidentified eubacterium SCB49 | reverse complement strand
AAAAGCACATCTCAATTAGAGCTAGGTAGATATTGGCTTGCGGGATCAGCTAGTTAGAAATAATGCGGGTTAAAAGGTACTTTAAAAGAGCTTAAAAACTTTTGTCTAGCCTACCACAGATCTTGGTTGTATTAGCTTAAAACGTAGTATTGATTACCTAGAAAAGCAAGTTACTTCAATAGAAAGTCGCATAAAAGAAATTCTATTTGAAGATAGGGCTATGCAAAAAAACTATAAATTACTTACAAGCCTAAAAGGAGTAGGCTTAGTGGTTGCAAGCCAAATTATTTACCATACAGGTAATTTTACACGTTTTGATAATTGGCGTGCATTTTCAAGTTATTGTGGTACAGCACCCTTTGCTCACGAGTCTGGAACCAGTATTCATAGAAGGAAACAATGTCACTACCTAGGAGATCGAAAAATGAAAAGCTTGTTAAGTATGGCAAGTGTTTCGGCAATACAACACGATAGTGAATTACGATTATACTATCAACGCAAATTAGCAGAAGGAAAAGATAAAATGGTTGCCATAAATAATGTTCGAAACAAACTTATAGCTAGAGCTTTTGCTGTTGTAAAAAGGGGAACTCCATACGTAGAATTACAAAAATTTGCAGCCTAAAAATAAAATATAAATTCCTTGGAATTGATCTTGGAATACGTGTATGATTTCGTTGCGTGTTTTAAGCACCTAATTTAGCAAATAATTACCAACCAAGAAAGTCCGCGAGGACTTTCGTAAGTAGGCTATAACCAGCAATGAATTATACACGGTGTTACCTGCAGTTTTTTAATTCCGTTATTATTTTTTCTGTCATATTTCCACCAATTATACAGCCAGAACAAGTTCTTGTCAGCATTGGTTTTCGTTTCAATTCCTCAATTCGAGTGTCAATCGATTTTTTCTGAACGTCGCTAAATTCATTCAGGTTGCAATAATAAAATTCTACAGACATTAATCGAGTGGCAGGATTTTTACTGTAAAGTAAATATTCGCAATTATCACTTTCAATAATTTTGTCTAATAGTTTTCTATTACTCATTAAGGTCATACTTTCTCCGCAATAAGTTCCGAAAATTATGGAAGAGAAAGGGCTCATTATTTCATTCAGATTGTCGTTTTTCCATTTAGCAACTCCAGATAATGGTTCATTAGCGTTTTCAATTCCGAAATAGATGGCTTCTACTTTATAATCGTCATTAACTTTGAATAGAGTAGAAAGTTTTTCTTTGTAAAGCTTTTTTAGCCTCTTTGATTTATTCGGAATGCTTGTCGTAAGTCGATAGGAAACAATTTCGTTTTTATAATACAAAATCTGATAATTGATAGTCATACTCCCAAGACCTTTTCCGCTTTGCTTTAATTGATATCCAAATCCTAAATCCTCACGCTTGTCATTTTTAACTTCCAGAGTTTTTATTAATTCTTCTGTCGAAGTTTCATAAGCTAATTTCAATTCAGAAACGAAAGATGTGTCAACTCTAACATAATATTTTTCTACTTCGGTTTTTTGGGAAAATGAAAAATTCCAAATTCCTAAAGTCAGTAAAATTGATATGTAGATTGTTTTTTTCAAATTGCAGGTAACGGTCTAGTATATGAAAAGTAGGGCAGTTGATAATCACTTACTTTCGGATTTACACTTAGCCATATTTTTTGTTTTATTTTTATCTTTTTCCTAAAATACAAATTAAAAATATGGCGGAATTTGCAAAAAAGCACAAGCCTTTGATTTAGCACTTTCCGCCCTATTTTTTATATACATTGTTAGCCACTGGCTTTATTCCGCAAACTTGCTAGCGTTGGCAGAAGACATACTCTTTTGCAATTTTTGGCGTAGCTTTGGCTTGAGCGAATTGCAAATGTGTATGGCTTTGAGCGTTGGCTTATTCATTCATCTTTCGGTAAATCTTTTTCATCATTAATTCTTTCACTAAGTCTCCGAACATTTTATCTTCTAATATTTTCTCAAATATGTCTTGATTTTGGTCCATTCGCCCAATTAGTTTGGTCATAAACATATCCTCAAACGCATATTTAAACGTATCCATTTTATTCGCTTTTGCCTGCTTTTGAAGCTTTTCATCTTCCATTAATTCCGCTTCTATTTGGTCAAAGAATAGTTTATCCGCTTCTTCAAATTCAGTTCCAAATCTGTCATTTAATACTGAGACAATTTCCGATAATAAAGCTTCTTCCTCTTTCGTGCGTTTTAAACCAGCTTCTGTTGTTCCGCTTAATTCACCTTCTTCACCTTTTAAAAGGTCAATAGAACCTTCTTTAATCTTTTCTAAACGATAATATTCCAATGCTACTTCATCCGAAAGTTGGAAAGTCTCTGATAAATCTCTTTTCGGTAAACGTGTTTGCAATAATTTGGCAAATGCATAGAATTTTTCAAATTCAGCATCTACGAATGGCATTATTTGAGCTAAGAAAGAATACAAGTTTGTCCAAGAACGAATTGATTTTTTGAATTCGTCTTGCTTTTCTTCTGTTTCTAATTCTTTGAAGCGTTCTACAGATGGGTCTGTAAATGAATACAGATATTTTTGATTTTTAGCATTGTTCAAATTTGTGTTAGGGTGGAAGTACACATTTGCAAATTCATCAATTTCTTCCTGCCAATACACTTGAAAATCATCTAATCTAGCTTTTAAATCATACAAATGATTGATGTCTGTTTCATCTGTAACCGTTGTTATTTCGTAATAAGGTTGAAAAGATTGAAAAATAGTTTCTCTATCATTAGCAAAATCTAAAACAAAAGTATCTTCTTTACCTGCACACATTCTGTTCAATCGAGAAAGTGTTTGAACTGCTTTTACTCCTGATAGTTTCTTATCAACATACATTGTATGTAATAAAGGTTGGTCAAAACCTGTTTGATATTTGTCGGCTACAATTAGAATTTTGTATTCCTCTTTCTCAAACATTTGAGGTAATTCTTTTTCTTTAAAGCCATTCAATTCTGATTCTGAAACGCCATCAGGGTAATTGTCATCTTTCAGTTTTCCTGAAAAAGCTACAATCACTTTTAATTCATTCTGATACTTTTTCTCCTTGATGTATTTTTTAAATTCTTCAAAATATCTTTTAGCGTGTAATCTAGAACCACAAACGACCATTGCTTTTGCTTTTCCACCAATTTTTTTAGAAACAATTGACCTAAAATGTTCTATGATTATCTCTGTTTTTTGAGCTAAATTATGCGGATGTAAAGACACATATTTACCAATAGCTTTTGCAGTTTTCTTTTTGTTTAGTTGTGGGTCATCTTCTATGGCTTTAGTTAATCTAAAATAAAGCTCATAAGTTGTGTAGTTTTTTAAAACATCTAAAATAAAACCTTCCTCAATGGCTTGACGCATTGAATATAAATGAAAGGGCTTTGGTTTTCCTTCTTCATCTTTTGCTCCAAAGACTTGAAGTGTTTTATATTTTGGTGTTGCTGTAAAAGCAAAGAATGAAACGTTGGTTTGTTGACCTCTTGCTAGAGCTGATTTTTCAATACAGCTATTAACTATATCTTGACCTAAAATAGTTTCATCATCATTACCTTCTCCATAATTTGGATAAGGTTCTTGTGCTGTACTTTCTTCATCTTCTACAACACCTAAAACTTCTTTCATTTTTTTACTTGCTTCACCACCTTGCGAACTGTGAGCTTCATCAATAATTACTGCATATTTACGGTTTGGAATTTCGCCAACTTTATCAATTACATAAGGAAATTTTTGAAGTGTTGTAATGATAATATTAGTACCGTTGCTAATAGCATCTGCCAGTTGTTTACTGTCTTTATCTATTTTTTGAACTACACCTTGTTTGTGTTCAAATTGATAAATGGTGTTTTGTAATTGTTGGTCTAAAACTCGTCTGTCTGTTACTACAATTACGGAATCAAAAATACGTTCGTTTGATGTATTGTGTAAGCTTGTTAAGCGATAAGCTAACCAAGCAATAGAATTACTTTTTCCTGAACCTGCTGAATGTTGTACCAAATAGTTTTTTCCTGCTCCATTTTTTAGAGTATCATCAGTTATTTCTCGAACAGCATCCAATTGATGATAACGAGGAAAAATCATTTTTTCCTTTTTGTAAATTTTACCGTTACTAATAACTTCCTCGGTTTGTAAATGGATGAATTGTTGTAGTATTTGAAGCCAACTATCTTTTTGTAAAATATAATTCCATAAATAAGCTGTACGATAGTCTCCAGATTTATTTATTGGGTTTCCTTTTCCGTTTCCATTGCCTTGGTTGAATGGCAGCCAAAAGGTTTTAGAGCCTTCTAACTTTGTAGCCATAAATACTTCATCTGAATCTATAGAAAAGTGAACTAAAGCACGTTTTTTAAATGAAAACAACAGTTCTTTTGGGTCTCTTGTATCTTTATATTGCTTTTTAGCGTGATTTACGTTTTGTCCGGTAAATTGATTTTTAAGTTCTAGTGTGGCTAATGGCAAACCATTTAAACCTAAAACAATATCAACTGAGTTTTTATTCTTTTTGCTATAATAGATTTGACGGTATACTTTTAAACTATTGCTATTATACATTGCTACAGCATCAGGATTTAAGCCAGAAGCAGGTTTAAAATATGCCATTTGAAAACGTACACCATAATCTACAAAGCCTTTACGTAACACATCTAAAGCACCTCTTAAATCTAGTTCTTTATATAAGCGTTGTAAAACTCTGTTTTCGACATCTTTACCGTGAATTGCAGAGATTTTCTCCCACTTTTTTGGTTGTGAGATTTGTAAAAAGGATAAGATTTCGTCTTTAAAAAATCCAAGTTCTTTACTATACGTATTTGGGTCACCAATGCTATATCCACCATTTTGTACTAAGGCTTGTTCTATGGCAGTTTCAAATGTATTTTCAGTTGTTATGCTCATCTCTTCTAAATTTGTGGTTCACTTTTTTGGCTACTTATAAATTGGCGATATGCCACATCTTTAAAAACCAAGCGTAAAACGTGTTTTTGTTTTTCTGAAACCGTATCTTTTAAATATCCATCTTCGTCATAACATTCTCTTACTAACTCGTAATCATCAGGATATGTTTCTTCGTCTATAGTTTTTAAATGTTCTGGCAAGTCAGATTCAATAATTTCAAATGTATCAGGATTAAAATATCGAACTAATGGTTTATTGATTTCGTTATACTCACGACCTTGAAAACAAGGAATTCCTTTGCTAGATTCCCAATACACACCAAAAAATTCTGTGCGGTTGGATTTGTACACTTTGGCAATTTGTAAACTACCGTCAACTTCTCTAATTGCTTTGTCTAAGGAAATATCACTGAGAACTCGAATCGGTTCCATATCCAAATTGTCGTCTTGTTTATCTTCATCAAACCTTAGTTTGTTGTATCTGTCTTTTGCTTCTTGAACCACATCTATTGAGGCATTACCAATGAACGTATAAAACACTCGTTTTCCATTGTTTGTTAATTCATCAAATAGAAAACCTTCTACAGCTTCATTGTAATACAATTTCCAAACTCTAAACGCACCATTTGCACCTTGTTGCCAGTCCCAACCACCAAATAAAAATTGTGCTGAACCTCTTAACTCGTGGATGTTTTCTCCAGGTATTTCTGAAACTATTTTAGAAACTAATTCTGTAAATTGTTCTGACAAAAACTCTAAGACTTCTTCAAGTGTTGCCGAAGGTGATTGCAAATAGTTATCTAAATGAATGGAAGACACCATATTTAAAACCAATGGATAAGCTCTAAATGTGTCTCCTGCAAAACAGAGCAAACAGTCTTTCCTTGGTAATTCAAATAATTTGATTCCGTGTTTCCATTTTTCGCCACCTGTAAGGCAACTATCTGTTGCAAATACTAGTTCTTCAGTATCATTTGCTTGACGTATATGTGCTGTGCAAAGTGTCATTTCTAATCGATTACTTTTATTTTACCTGTTACAACTTCACTAATTAGAGAAGTTCTGTACTCGGTAAGTAGGTTGATGTATTTTTCTGCTTTAGCTATTTTGGTGTCTATTTTTGCAGTTTCTTTTTCTATATGTTCAACAATTTTGGTTTGTTCTTCTTTTGTGGGAACAGGAATACTAATTTCGCCAATATCATTTGATGAAATATTTGGTTGTTGTCCTGTTTTATCTATTCTTTTATCAAATTCTTGAACAAATCTTGATGATAAAAGAATGAAGTAAATCCATTTTGTCATTTTTGTTTTTGGACGAAAAATGGAATTTCTTTGATTTAAAAGTATTTTCTCATCAAAGTTCATTAAAGCCACTTTAATTCCTGTTGAAATGATTGGACGTGTTAAAGCAAAGACTAAATCATTTTGAAGAACTCTAAAGCCACTTTTCGTGTCATAAAACTCTTCATCAATAAAAGATTCATCACTCCAATCAATCGCCATATGTTGGATGTTTGAAATTTTCAAAACACGAACGCCAGAGGATTTAAAATCTGTGCTTTTAAAAGAATAGCCATTAATAAAGTTCCCAAGGTACTTTAGCCTTAAAGAATTCCAATCCTCAGGAATTTCTCCCAACCATTCAATACCACTATTTTTTAGTTTTGCATCTGGTTTAATACCTTTAGTGACAGCTTGATTAATTAGGGCTGTTTTTTCTTCTTGGTAGAGTTGTACCAATTCTTCTTTCTCAGAAATGAGTTGGTCTATTTCTGTTGTTTTTTTGTCTAGGTAGTTGGTGATGGCTGTTTGTTCTTTTTTTGTTGGCAAGGGTGTTGGGATACTCCCAATCATTTCTAGGTTGATACCATCTCTTTTATCACCGCCTCCTAGATTCCTAATATTTTGATAGTTTTTTCTTAACCAAAATAAAAGGTATCTATTTAATTCAGGATAACTAGGAACAATTATACCTAAAGATTGATTACAAGTAGCTTCAAATTGTGTTTGAGCAACCATACCTTTAGTTTTTCCTTGTCCAGCTAAAGCAATCAAGATAGCCTTTTCAGGAATCCATTTCGCACTTGAGTTAGCAAGTGCTTCTTCAGTTATATATTCTGAAGGTTCTGTAATATCTCCTTGATTTACTGTACCAGAATTTAACCAAGGAATTGTTCCATCTGACCAGTATTCGGGTTTGTTTTTAGAAGGTGTTCCACCTGAATATATTTTCGATATCCATTTTAAAGAGACACTAGACCAATGTTCAGGTATTTCGCCAATCCATTCTATACCACTGTCCTTATATGTTTCGTAGGTTTTCATTAGTCGAGTACTGTTTGTTGGTTTTCTAATGAAGTATTTTCCAATGCCAAAATATCAGCTTTTATATCTGTTAACGAACGAAGTGGTTTAAACTCATAGAAGTACTTTGTAAAGTTTATTTCGTAACCAATTTTGGTTTTCTTTTCGTCTATCCAAGCTTCGGGTAAATGTGGTGTTACCTCTCTTTCAAAATATGCTGATATGGTTTGAGGTACCAGACTACCGTCTTTTTCTGTTCTTAAAAAAGGAATATTTTCGTAATCTCGTAGTTTGCTATCTGCTTTTGGTTTTCCTTTACTTTTTACAATTTGTCCTTTTTCGTCTTTTAAAGGTTGCTCTACTGTTACTCGCCAATATCCAAAATATTCGTTAGGTAAAATTTTAGAAAACTCATTTTCTTCAAAGTTTCCATACAATTGACTTACAAAACCAATGCCTTTAGAATTACCATTTTCAGGAATTTCTTTTCGTTTGCTTCCTAAACTCTTATCCATTTTTTTCCAAAAACGGTTTACATCTAATTTTTCATCAGCAATTAGTTCTTCGTCCTTTGTTCCAGTAGCATTAATGAGTTGTACTTTACCTTTTCTTTTTTCTTCTTTTTTGTTGTTCACTAGCCACACGTAAGTCGAAATTCCAGTATTGTAAAACAACTGGTCTGGCATTGCAACAATGGCTTCTAGCCAGTCGTTTTCTATTATCCATTTACGAATTTCACTTTCGCCACTACCTGCTGAACCAGAAAATAAAGGTGAGCCATTAAAAACAATAGCAATTCGAGTTCCTGATGGTTTCATTTTAGAAATCATATGCTGTAAAAACAGTAAAGAACCATCATTAATACGAGGAAGTCCAGCACCAAAACGACCTTGCATTCCTTTGTTTTCGTGTTCTGCTTTTATAATCTTTTGAGCTTTTTTCCAGTCCACACCAAAAGGCGGATTGGATAGCATATAATCAAACTGCTCATCTTCTAAACCATCAACAGTAAAGGTGTTTCCAAACTTTACGTTACTTGGGTTTTGTCCTTTAATCAACATATCCGATTTACAAATCGCGTAAGATTCAGGATTTATTTCTTGTCCAAATACCTTTAGTTCTGCATTTGGATTTAGTTCTTTTACGTGTTGTTCTCCAACAGAAAGCATTCCACCAGTTCCACAAGCTGGGTCGTACAACGTTTTTACAATTCCTTCTTTGGTTAGAATTTCGCTATCCTCATTAAATAGCATATTTACCATTAATTTGATTACTTCACGAGGTGTAAAGTGCTCTCCTGCGGTTTCATTGGACTGTTCTGCAAAACGCCTGATTAAATCCTCAAAGACATAACCCATTTCCATTGAGTCCATACTTTCAAGTTTAATCCCTTGAAAGGCTTTTACAACACGAAAAAGAATATCCGCTTTTGGGTCGTCCATTCTATCAATTTGGTCGTCAAAATTGAAATATTCAATAATTTCACGAGCCGAAGTAGAAAATCCGTTTATGTAGTTTCTTAAGTTTGAAGCCACATTGTTTGGGTCTGCTATAATTTTGTCAAAGTCAAATTTGCTACGGTTGTGGAAGTTCATTCCAGCAGTTGCGTTTAGCACTTTGTCTTTTGCGGTTTCACCTTCTAATTTTTCAACTTTAGGTAACGTGTCTAATACTAACTGTTTTTTTGGTGCAAGTACACAATCTAATCTTCTAAGCACTGTCATTGGTAAAATTACCTTTCCGTAATCAGAACGTTTATAGTCACCACGAAGTAGGTTGGCTACTTCCCATATTTTATCTGCTTTTTCTTTGAAATTATTCATTCAATTCTTTCTTGTTGTCAATTAGTAAATCAGATACGCTCACATTTAAAATATCAGCTATCTTATATAAATCTTCAAGACTCGGTTGCCTCTTATTTCTTGCGTATTCGTTAATGGTCGGATAACTCTTTTCCATTTTTTCAGCAAGCCAAGTTTGGCTAATCCCTTTGTCTTTTAGAACTTCTTTTATTCGGTTCATTTTAAACCTTTTTTCAATTCGTGTTAAATGTAGTAAAAGTTCATTGAATAATAATGAAAATATTCATTGTATTATCAGAAGTAGCGTTGGGAAAGGCAAGCTCTTTTTATTTTGTGAGGCACGAGCAAAATGAAATGTGCTTGACTGTGCGGTTGGCTTTTCAGAGCTTGTGGCTAACGTTAGGGGATATGACCCGTACCGAGTCAAGACCTTTGATAAAGATACTACAATTAAAAGAATTGTAATATCTTTCAATAGAATGCCGTAAGAGGTATGGGTTATATCCTCCTGTTGTGTTTAGTTACTATAGCAATCTTCTCTGCTCAATCTTTTACTGCTATGGTAACGTAGTTGTGATGATTCCACATACAGCTGATAATACATAAACCCAGGATGATCAGAAGCTATTTTTTTTATATGGGTATAAACAAAGTCGCTTATGAGCTATTTCAGAAACATAAATCGCAGATATAGAGCTAGCTACCTTGACATTCTCATTTTTTTTCGCTAGCTTTACCAAGTCTTTTGTACGTTACCAACGTTTGAAAATACATTTTCACGATGCCAATCGCACAAGACTTGAGCACTTAAAAGTGCCTATATCTCCTCATTATTCAAACTCTGAAATACATCCATTCCTTAGAAGCATCACAATTAAATACAACGTGTTTCTTTAGTTTGTAATAGATATATTTAAATAGAAGAGAGGAGAACTATAACGTGTTTTAGAATAACGCTCCAGTACACGTACGAGTCCTCTCTATCTATAAAGTTGCCAAGAACCATT
>ABCO01000017.1 GCA_000170815.1 unidentified eubacterium SCB49 | reverse complement strand
GTCCAAACTATACAAACATCATTATCCTCAAGAGATTTATGCGACAGTAACAAATACCTTACAGGATGTAATGCTACTGTAGTAGTGATTTTAAATGTAGTACAGTTACCAAGCATATCGCTACCAGAAACCTTTAGACTATGTGTAGACGAAAATGGAAACCCAATAGAAGAAGATTTTGGAGAAGATAGTCCACCAACATTTGGTATCGATTTAGACGAAGAATTATTTGTTTTTGAATGGACCGTAGATGGAGCAGTGATAGAAGGCGAAATAGGGAATACTATTACAGCCGTAGCAGGAGGAGTTTATGTAGTGACTGCTACAGAGATTTCATCAGGATGTAGCGCTACAGCAACTACTACAGTAACTTTATCTGCACCACCAATCAACTGGAGTGCAAGACTAGTAGATGGTGCTTTTTCAGGAACCAACACGGTAGAAGTCTTAACAGAAGGCATCGGTACGTATGAGTATAGTATGAATGAAGGTCCATTTCAGGATAGTAATATATTTGAAAACGTAGAAGCGGGATCACATTTAATTACCATACGTGATGTAAATGGATGTGGAGAAATCACTTTTACGTTTGGTGTAATCGACTATGATCGTTTTATGACACCAAATGGAGATGGATTTAACGATACTTGGCATATAGAATCTATTGCAAGTTTTGATTTAACAGCCAACATCTACATCTTTGACAGGTATGGAAAACTCCTCAAACAATTAAGCCCATTAAACGATGAAGGATGGGACGGAACGTATAATGGAGCAGATATGCCATCAAGTGATTATTGGTTCTTGATAGAATATACAGAAGATGATGTAAGAAAAGAATTTAGAAGTCACTTTACTTTAAAGCGTTAAGAGAATTCTGAGCATAAAAAAAAGCCGAGTGTTTTATGATACATAAAACACTCGGCTTTTTTATTTTTTATAGGTTCATTAAAGATTAAAACCTAATGTTATAATGATGTTGTTTTGCTTGTTTTGAGTAGTAATACCATTTGCTAAACCGTTATAAAGTATTTGAGAACCGTCTTGTTCCGCAAAAGAGTAGGCAAGGTCAAATGTGTAGTTTCCAAAGTTATAACCGAATCCTAAAGAATACCCACTAAGATCATCAAGAATAGCTTTGTCTTGGTATGGACTCTCTTCAAGTCTAGCTCCAGCTCTAAAACTCATGTCTTTATATCTGTATTCTCCACCTACTTTAATTGAGGCAGCAGAAGTTAAAGTATTTGATATTTCAGAATTAAGCTCTTGAAAAGGAGCTGAGTTATTTGCAATCTCTAAAGTGCTCCCAGAGTAATCTTTTATGGAGTAATCTAAACTAATGAGTCCCTTTTGTCCAAATATATAGGCTGCACCCATTTGTAGTTTGCTCGGAGTTTTTACTTGGTGTGTTTGAAAAATATTAATCACTCCAGGATCTAGTCTAATGTCACGATTCTGACTTTCTGAAACAGTACGCAAATATTGTGTAGTCTCTTCAGATATTTCATACCAAGTAGGAGTCTCGTAGCTTAGCCCTAATCTTATATTGTTTTTAATTTTTGCAATTGCACCTATTTGAGCAGAAAAACCATTTCCTAATGACAATAAATTCTCCTCAAATAGCACAAAGTCTGCTGATGTGTTTGGGGTGTTGTTTTGCTCACGAAATGTTTTACGTTCTCTATATTCAATTGTGTGTGTATTAAGGTTCACACCAAAAAAGAAGTTGTCTGTATATTGAGCAGCAACATTGAGGGTGTATTTTCCGCTATAGCCAGAAGTTTCTTTAGCGTACTCTTGGTTAAAGTTGTTGCCGTTTACTGCGTTAGTGTATACTAAATTAGAAGGGGTGTCTTCTAAAGGGTCGATAAGAAAACCTTGATAACCTAAAAAAGCATTTTGAGCAGTTACCCCTTCAGTTTCACCTAAAAATGAATACAAGTCTGCTATTGTCTCTCCGCCCTGTAACTGTAACAGGTCTAAAGGTATTCCTTGCGCTTCTGATAAAAAGAAATTAGAAATAGAAGTATTGCTAGTTCCGTTTGCAGTTAAAAAGTTATCGTAATTGTTTGTGTTGTCATAATTTAATCCAAGTGTGAACTTCTTCCATTTTGAATTTTCGTTAAAATTATTGAAAACAAATACACCACCAGCTTGGTTTAAAGCGACGTCTGTGTCTATACCTCTAGCAGTTCTATTTTCGTATTGACTATCGTTTGCTTTGTCTAAGATACCTAATGATACGTTACCGCTTCCAGATAAAAAAACGGCGCTACTAGCGGGATTGATTCCTACTGAGCTAAGATCTCCACCAAGCGCAGTAAAAGCACCGCTCATTGCTAAATATCTAGCAGTTCCTATGGGTTCATCAGAGCTAACTCTAACTACATCTTGAATATTTTGGGCATCAGAAAACTGCACAGCTAAACAAGCTGTGAAAAATAAAATCTTTTTCATCATAACTTATAATTAATAATTATTTACCTCCACTACGTCTAGAAGAGCTACCGCTGCTAGATCTTGTTGAGCCACTAGAACGTGTAGGTGTGCTACTCGATCTAGTTGTGGTAGTAGGTCTAGTAGTTGTTGTTCTAGATCTTGTTGTTGTGGTAGGTCTAGTAGTAGTTGTTCTAGACCTTGTCGTTGTGGTAGGTCTAGTAGTAGTTGTTCTAGATCTTGTGGTCGTACTAGGTCTAGTGGTTGTAGCTCTTCTTTGCGATGAGCTACGAGAGTAGGTACTATTTCTACTAGTTGATCTTGAATTTCTATACGTGCTATTACGTCTACTATTTGTGCTAGAACGATTGTATGATCTTGTTGCAGTTCTTCCTATGTTGGTAGTGTTTCTTCTAGAAGTATAATCGTAGTTAGTCCTTCCAGGATAGTTGTTTCTTCTACCTTGATACGCATAAGCATTATGATGGTTGCCATGGTGGTAAGGGTTGTAGTATCCTCCATGATGGTATGGGTTGTGATAGTAGTATGGATTTCCGTAATAGCCAGCATATCCAGCCCAGAAAGGATTAAAATAACCATATCCATAACCACCATACCAAGAACGCCATCCTATAGACCAACCTGGTCTAAAATAATAATTGTTGTATCCCCAGTAGTTATAATACCCATAATTCCAGTAATTATAATTTCCCCAGCCGTTATCGTAAACGTTGATCGTTATTTCTGTGTCGTTGTCTCCCCAAGCGCCGTAACTTTCGTCGTATTCTTTTTCTATGACATAGCCATCTTCATCCATGGTCTCATAAGTAGAATAAGCATCAATATCAGTAAAAATTAGGTCTTCCTCAGGGATTTCTTCAAGGTTTTGAACCTTTGTTTTGAAATACTGTTGGTAATAACTGTTTTTATCTTCTGTAGTTTCAACCTCTTCTTCTGTATTAGAATTATCACCATAAATCCCATCCTGCATAGTAGATGTATTGTTGTATGTACCGCAAGAAGCAAGAAATAAGAGAGTTGTAAGTGCGGCGAGCGCTTTTATTTGAACTCGTAAGGAGGTATATAGAGGTTTCATAACTAGTTTGTTTTTAATTGTTCGGCACTATAAAAATAAGTAGTTTTGCCGAGAACTACAGATATTTAACATAATTACAATATTTGTGCCAAAATAAGGACTATGGCTAAGAATTTAACGACACGTGAAGAAGATTACTCAAAATGGTATAATGAATTAGTTGTAAAGGCTGATTTAGCTGAAAACTCTGGGGTAAGAGGTTGTATGGTAATAAAGCCATACGGTTTTGGAATCTGGGAACGAATGCAAGCAGAACTAGATAAGAAGTTTAAAGAAACTGGGCATAGTAATGCTTATTTTCCTCTTTTTGTTCCTAAAAGTATGTTTGAAGCAGAAGAGAAAAATGCAGAAGGATTTGCTAAAGAGTGTGCTGTAGTAACGCATTATCGTTTAAAAAATGATGATGAAAATGCCGGAAAATTAATTGTAGACCCTAATGCGAAATTAGAAGAAGAATTAATTGTTAGGCCAACAAGTGAGGCAATTATTTGGAGTACATACAAAGGCTGGGTTCAATCTTACCGCGATTTACCATTACTGATCAATCAATGGGCAAATGTAGTACGTTGGGAAATGCGGACGCGTTTATTTTTGCGTACAGCTGAGTTTTTATGGCAAGAAGGGCATACTGCTCATACCACTAAAAAGGAAGCCATTGAAGAGTCTGAAAGAATGATGAATGTGTATGCAGACTTTGTTCAAGACTTCATGGCAATACCAGTTGTTAAAGGTTTAAAAACAGAATCAGAACGTTTTGCTGGAGCAGAAGAAACATACTGTATTGAAGCATTAATGCAAGATGGAAAAGCTTTACAAGCAGGTACATCTCATTTCTTAGGTCAGAATTTTGCCAAAGCTTTTGATGTAAAGTTTGCAACAAAAGAAGGGAAGCAAGAATACGTATGGGGTACTTCTTGGGGAGTTTCTACACGTTTAATGGGTGCTTTAGTAATGACACACTCAGATGATAAAGGGTTAGTCTTACCTCCAAATTTAGCGCCAGATCAAGTGGTTATTGTTCCTATTTATAGAAATGATGAGCAATTTGATGCGGTAAGTGAAGCTGCAAATGAATTAATGGCAGCGTTGCGAGCAAAAGGGGTTAGGGTGAAATTTGATAATAGAGACACTCACAAGCCAGGATGGAAGTTTAATGAATATGAATTAAAGGGAGTTCCTGTAAGAATTGCTATTGGACCTAAAGATCTAGAAAATGGCACTTTTGAAGTAGCAAGAAGAGATACGTTAACAAAAGAAGTATTATCTAAAGATGTTATTGTGGATCATGTTGTAGGATTAATGGATGAAATACAAAATAACCTATTTGCTAAGGCAATTGATCATAGAACGACGCATACTACTGAGGTTGAGAGCTATGACGAGTTTAAAGAGCTTTTAGAAGCAAAAGGTGGTTTCTTCTCTGCACATTGGGATGGAACGATTGAGACAGAAGAAAAAATAAAAAAAGAAACAAAAGCAACAATTAGATGTATTCCTTTTGATGGCGATAATACGCCTGGAACGTGCATGGTTACTGGTAATCCAAGTAAAAGACGTGTGCTTTTCGCAAAGGCTTATTAAAAAAAACAAAAAAAAAGTTGTTTTTTGTTTGGTGGGTTGAAGATAAGCACTATCTTTGCAATCGCAAATAAAGAATGGTCCGTTCGTCTAGGGGTTAGGACGCATGGTTTTCATCCATGTAACAGGGGTTCGATTCCCCTACGGACTACAAAAGTAAAATAAATATAGAATGGCAAATCACAAGTCAGCATTAAAGAGAATTAGAAATAGCGAAACGAAAAGACTTCGTAACCGTTACCAGCACAAAACTGCACGTAATGTAATGAAACGTTTTCAAGAGCTTACAGACAAGAGCGAAGCTGAAAAAATGCTTTCTACTGTATATGGTTCAATCGATAAATTAGCAAAGAAGAATATTATACATTCGAATAAAGCAGCTAATTTAAAATCGAATATGGCAAAGCACGCAGCTGCACTATAGTATATTGTTTTACGACAACTTAAAAACTCCTTCAGGAAACTGAAGGAGTTTTTTTTATGATTAAATTTTATTTGGTATTTGTAGCTAACGAATGTTTATTATGGCTCAACACAAAAAGTTGTGGAGTAGATAAAAATGAAGGAACTTTGCCATAAAGAATTTTATGTCCTCAGACGCTTTATTTGCAGCCGCCAATTTATTACGGATCAAGTTCAAAAGTTGTGGGATTTAAGGATTAAGCAAAAATTGTAGTAAGCCTAAATAAGAAAAAATCTACGTTTCTCACCCCTCTGAACTGTGCTCTAAAGGCTTTTATTTTAGCATTAAAAGATTCTGCTGAAGCATTTGTGCTTCTGTTATCAAAGTAGTTTAAGATGTTTTTATAATGTATTGACATAGTTCTAGCGATAGTATTGAAGCTTTTAAATTCAGCTTGTCTTACTTTTTCATCCCATTTGGCAAGTCTTATTAGTGCTGATGTTTTATCTTTAGTATTGTTAAATATCCAAGATAGATTTTGGCACAACTTGTATGCTTTTTCTAGGTCTGGATATTTTTCAAATAGTACTTTTGCTGGATCAAGTTCAAAAGTTGTGGGATTTAAGGATTAAGCAAAAATTGTAGTAAGCCTAAATAAGAAAAAATCTACGTTTCTCACCCCTCTGAACTGTGCTCTAAAGGCTTTTATTTTAGCATTAAAAGATTCTGCTGAAGCATTTGTGCTTCTGTTATCAAAGTAGTTTAAGATGTTTTTATAATGTATTGACATAGTTCTAGCGATAGTATTGAAGCTTTTAAATTCAGCTTGTCTTACTTTTTCATCCCATTTGGCAAGTCTTATTAGTGCTGATGTTTTATCTTTAGTATTGTTAAATATCCAAGATAGATTTTGGCACAACTTGTATGCTTTTTCTAGGTCTGGATATTTTTCAAATAGTACTTTTGCTCTATTAGATTGATTTTTACTCCATTTACTACTTGATTTATATAATAAATATCTACTTCTAGCTAATAGTTGCTTAAGTGTGTCTCCATTAGATAGTAGCTTTGGAGTATATTTTAAAGAGTTATTTCTGGCGTATTCTATGGCGTTATTTTCAGCGTCGATTGCTTCCCATCTATGTTTGATTCTTATTTCTTGTAGTGCATCCAAGGCTAGTTTTTGCACGTGAAATCGGTCTATTACTAAGGTAGCGTTTGGAAATGACTTTTTTACAATGAGCCCCATATTCCCTGCCATATCTAGTGTTATTTCCTTGACTTTTTCCCTTTGCTTTAGCGGGATTTTATGAAGTATCTTTATTACAGCTTCGGCTTTAGTTCCTTTGACCATTACTACTATAGCTCCTTTTCTTCCTTTAGCTTTTTTATTGGTTATTATGGTGTATAAATCACCATTTGAAAAGGCAGTTTCGTCAAGGGATAAATGAGAACCTAAATTCTTAGCAAACAATAACCAGTCTGTTGCGTGTTTCTTTTGATCCCACGCTTTAAAATCGCTTAGATTGTCTTTGTACTGCCTTTGTAAACTTCTAGGGTTGACTCCGTAGAAGTTAGCCACAAGAGTCGTACTTGAAGCGTTATTACTTATAGATCTCTTTTAAAAAAGCAGCAAATTCACTAGTTATTCTAGTTCCTTTTGCTACTAAATCCCAATCTCTTGTTGCCACTTTGCCAGTAGTTTCATTGAGCCATCGACGTCTGGTTATATGCAGGTAAACGTTCTTTCCGCGAATGGGGAAATCTTGAACTGTTGCCTCCGGGAAGAAGCCTTTAGAGTGAAGTTTGACCTTAGAAAATTCTTCTTGAATGTTATTCAACTCAGTAAAATAGAAGTGTATTTCTTCTCCCTTAATCTCATGTTTAGTTAAATCAAAATGACTTACAAGTACTTCAGGGAGTAATAAATTGGCGGCTGCAAATAAAGCGTCTGAGGACATAAAATTCTTTATGGCAAAGTTCCTTCATTTTTATCTACTCCACAACTTTTTGTGTTGAGCCCTTTTGCTCTATTAGATTGATTTTTACTCCATTTACTACTTGATTTATATAATAAATATCTACTTCTAGCTAATAGTTGCTTAAGTGTGTCTCCATTAGATAGTAGCTTTGGAGTATATTTTAAAGAGTTATTTCTGGCGTATTCTATGGCGTTATTTTCAGCGTCGATTGCTTCCCATCTATGTTTGATTCTTATTTCTTGTAGTGCATCCAAGGCTAGTTTTTGCACGTGAAATCGGTCTATTACTAAGGTAGCGTTTGGAAATGACTTTTTTACAATGAGCCCCATATTCCCTGCCATATCTAGTGTTATTTCCTTGACTTTTTCCCTTTGCTTTAGCGGGATTTTATGAAGTATCTTTATTACAGCTTCGGCTTTAGTTCCTTTGACCATTACTACTATAGCTCCTTTTCTTCCTTTAGCTTTTTTATTGGTTATTATGGTGTATAAATCACCATTTGAAAAGGCAGTTTCGTCAAGGGATAAATGAGAACCTAAATTCTTAGCAAACAATAACCAGTCTGTTGCGTGTTTCTTTTGATCCCACGCTTTAAAATCGCTTAGATTGTCTTTGTACTGCCTTTGTAAACTTCTAGGGTTGACTCCGTAGAAGTTAGCCACAAGAGTCGTACTTGAAGCGTTATTACTTATAGATCTCTTTTAAAAAAGCAGCAAATTCACTAGTTATTCTAGTTCCTTTTGCTACTAAATCCCAATCTCTTGTTGCCACTTTGCCAGTAGTTTCATTGAGCCATCGACGTCTGGTTATATGCAGGTAAACGTTCTTTCCGCGAATGGGGAAATCTTGAACTGTTGCCTCCGGGAAGAAGCCTTTAGAGTGAAGTTTGACCTTAGAAAATTCTTCTTGAATGTTATTCAACTCAG
>ABCO01000018.1:5000-7258 GCA_000170815.1 unidentified eubacterium SCB49 | reverse complement strand
TCGCAAGAATGAAACTCAAAGGAATTGACGGGGGCCCGCACAAGCGGTGGAGCATGTGGTTTAATTCGATGATACGCGAGGAACCTTACCAGGGCTTAAATGTAGTCTGACAGGGCCAGAAATGGCTTTTTCTTCGGACAGATTACAAGGTGCTGCATGGTTGTCGTCAGCTCGTGCCGTGAGGTGTCAGGTTAAGTCCTATAACGAGCGCAACCCCTGTTGTTAGTTGCCATCGAGTAATGTCGGGAACTCTAACAAGACTGCCAGTGCAAACTGTGAGGAAGGTGGGGATGACGTCAAATCATCACGGCCCTTACGTCCTGGGCCACACACGTGCTACAATGGTAGGGACAGAGAGCAGCCACTACGCGAGTAGGAGCGAATCTATAAACCCTATCTCAGTTCGGATCGGAGTCTGCAACTCGACTCCGTGAAGCTGGAATCGCTAGTAATCGGATATCAGCCATGATCCGGTGAATACGTTCCCGGGCCTTGTACACACCGCCCGTCAAGCCATGGAAGCTGGAAGCACCTGAAGTCCGTCACCGCAAGGAGCGGCCTAGGGTGAAGCTGGTAACTAGGGCTAAGTCGTAACAAGGTAGCCGTACCGGAAGGTGCGGCTGGAACACCTCCTTTCTAGAGAAAGATACGACGTTGAGCTTGTAAGTTCAATTACACACTCATTGTGTTACCTTGGTTTAGTTGTCAATTTTAATAATATTTGAGAATATAGAGTAGAGAACATAGAATATAGACGTTTCACTTTATAGATTAAGGTAAGAGAGTCTATTCTCTATACTCTAATATCTATACTCTTTAAGACAGTCTCATAGCTCAGCTGGTTAGAGCGCTACACTGATAATGTAGAGGTCGGCAGTTCGAGTCTGCCTGAGACTACAAAAATTAAGTATTTCTTCGGAAATATTAAGTTCATACACACATATTGAAGGAAATTTTAGAAGTTGGTTAATACCAGTTTTACAGTACGCAGTAAGCGGTACGAAGTACGCAGCATAAACACTGACTACTGGATACTCACTACTAAAGACTTTAAAATGGGGGATTAGCTCAGCTGGCTAGAGCGCCTGCCTTGCACGCAGGAGGTCATCGGTTCGACTCCGATATTCTCCACAATTCCTAAGAAGTACTGGGGATAGGTAACTGAAACAACCAAGGAAACATACTACAAATTTGTTAAATAGTTTTCACTACCATCGCTATTAGTTTGTTATAAAAGGAAAAACGTTCATTGACATATTGAAATAAGAATACGAGAAAAGTAATAAATTAAAACTTTAGTATTGAGTTTTTAGTTATGAGTATTGAGTTCGCTCACTACTCACTACTATTATCTCACTACTAATTATAATAACTCATTAAGAGCAAAAAAGTACAATAAGCAAAATAAGAGCGTATGGGGAATGCCTAGGCTCTCAGAGGCGAAGAAGGACGTGATAAGCTGCGATAAGCTGTGGGGAGAGGCACATACTCTTTGATCCGCAGATTTCCGAATGGGGCAACCCACTATATTGAAGATATAGTATCCGCAAGGAGGCAAACCCGGAGAACTGAAACATCTAAGTACCCGGAGGAAGAGAAAACAAAAGTGATTGCGCTAGTAGCGGCGAGCGAACGCGCAATAGCCCAAACCAGTATTGTTACGGCAATGCTGGGGTTGTAGGACCACGACATTAGAAGCAGGATGAATTAGAACACTTTGGAAAGAGTGGCCATAGACGGTGATAGCCCGGTATAAGTAAAGAATGTGGATATAGTGGTATCCTGAGTAGTGCGGGGCACGTGAAACCCTGTATGAATCCGGCGGGACCATCCGCCAAGGCTAAATACTCCTGAGAGACCGATAGTGAACTAGTACCGTGAGGGAAAGGTGAAAAGAACCCTGAATAAGGGAGTGAAATAGATCCTGAAACCATACGCTTACAAGCGGTCGGAGCACGCCTCGGCGTGTGACGGCGTGCCTTTTGCATAATGAGCCTACGAGTTACTGTTGTTAGCAAGGTTAAGAACTTTAGGTTCGGAGCCGTAGCGAAAGCGAGTCTGAATAGGGCGCCATAGTTAGCAGTAGTAGACGCGAAACCGTGTGATCTACCCTTGGGCAGGTTGAAGCTGTGGTAACACACAGTGGAGGACCGAACCCGTTGACGTTGAAAAGTCTTGGGATGACCTGAGGGTAGGGGTGAAAGGCCAATCAAACTCGGAAATAGCTCGTACTCCCCGAAATGCATTTAGGTGCAGCG
>ABCO01000018.1:0-2500 GCA_000170815.1 unidentified eubacterium SCB49 | reverse complement strand
TAAGCTTTCTTCAATTTACTTTAATCTACCAGTTTTACTAAAATGTCTCAATTTTATCTTGATACTAGTTTTTTTAAGCAGCTAAGTTCTACCATTAGTTTAACCTATTATAAGTATAGTTTAGTTGTTGATCTTTGTTTTTTAGTATGATTTCTGCATTAAGATGCTTCTCATTGTTTGTTTTACCAACTTTTTTTAGCTGTTTATCTGTTAGGATTATTAACAGTTTGAGTGATTTTTGTTTTTCTGGTTACTAAAGTCTAGGTTTTTTTGAATGGTTTTCTAGATATAACTTAGGGGTATTTAGTTTTTGACTTATACTATTTATGAGGTTCTAATGCTTGTTGGTCTGGTAGTGTACTGCTCTTTGAGTCATTTTTCATTTTTGTTACTATTTGGAAAGACTTGTGTAATAGACTTGTATGATTTTTATTAAAAATAATCATTAAAAACCTTCAAATAAGTTTGGTGTTTAAATATAAACAGTAGTATATTTGCAGCCGCTTAGAAAAGCAATGGAAGTTGAGATTTTTAAGTTGTTTAAGTTCTTTAAAATTTAATTAAAATATTTTTTCAAAAAGGTTGCTAGTTTAAAAAACAGTAGTATATTTGCAGCCGCTTAGAGAATTAAGTGTTTTAGTAAAAGGTGATTTGGAAATACAAAGAGGGTTCGATTCCTTCGCATCGACAAAGAGGTTTTAGTTTTATGAAATAAGATTAAAATTTTTATCCTTAACAGGATAGTTCATTGACATATTGAAATTGACAGCGTATGATTATAAAGAGGAAACTTTTTATAATTGTATTGAAATAACTAAACTAAGAATAACACCTGAGAATTAATTTGAGAGAGCTCGATAAGTTGTATAAATATATTTAAGATTTAACGATGAAGAGTTTGATCCTGGCTCAGGATGAACGCTAGCGGCAGGCTTAACACATGCAAGTCGAGGGGTAACAGAGGAGCTTGCTTCTGCTGACGACCGGCGCACGGGTGCGTAACGCGTATGGAATCTACCTTATACTGGGGGATAGCCTTTGGAAACGAAGATTAATACCCCATAGTAAGTATTTGTGGCATCACAGATATTTTAAAGGTTACGGTATAAGATGACCATGCGTCCTATTAGTTAGTAGGTGAGGTAACGGCTCACTAGACTACGATAGGTAGGGGCCCTGAGAGGGGGATCCCCCACACTGGTACTGAGACACGGACCAGACTCCTACGGGAGGCAGCAGTGAGGAATATTGGACAATGGAGGAGACTCTGATCCAGCCATGCCGCGTGCAGGAAGACGGCCCTATGGGTTGTAAACTGCTTTTATACAGGAAGAAACACTACCTCGTGAGGTAGCTTGACGGTACTGTAAGAATAAGGACCGGCTAACTCCGTGCCAGCAGCCGCGGTAATACGGAGGGTCCGAGCGTTATCCGGAATCATTGGGTTTAAAGGGTCCGTAGGCGGATAGCTAAGTCAGTGGTGAAAGTTTGCAGCTCAACTGTAAAATTGCCATTGATACTGGTTGTCTTGAATCGTTGTGAAGTGGTTAGAATAAGTAGTGTAGCGGTGAAATGCATAGATATTACTTAGAATACCGATTGCGAAGGCAGATCACTAACAACGTATTGACGCTGAGGGACGAAAGCGTGGGGAGCGAACAGGATTAGATACCCTGGTAGTCCACGCCGTAAACGATGGATACTAGCTGTTCGGTCGCAAGACTGAGTGGCTAAGCGAAAGTGATAAGTATCCCACCTGGGGAGTACGTTCGCAAGAATGAAACTCAAAGGAATTGACGGGGGCCCGCACAAGCGGTGGAGCATGTGGTTTAATTCGATGATACGCGAGGAACCTTACCAGGGCTTAAATGTAGTCTGACAGGGCCAGAAATGGCTTTTTCTTCGGACAGATTACAAGGTGCTGCATGGTTGTCGTCAGCTCGTGCCGTGAGGTGTCAGGTTAAGTCCTATAACGAGCGCAACCCCTGTTGTTAGTTGCCATCGAGTAATGTCGGGAACTCTAACAAGACTGCCAGTGCAAACTGTGAGGAAGGTGGGGATGACGTCAAATCATCACGGCCCTTACGTCCTGGGCCACACACGTGCTACAATGGTAGGGACAGAGAGCAGCCACTACGCGAGTAGGAGCGAATCTATAAACCCTATCTCAGTTCGGATCGGAGTCTGCAACTCGACTCCGTGAAGCTGGAATCGCTAGTAATCGGATATCAGCCATGATCCGGTGAATACGTTCCCGGGCCTTGTACACACCGCCCGTCAAGCCATGGAAGCTGGAAGCACCTGAAGTCCGTCACCGCAAGGAGCGGCCTAGGGTGAAGCTGGTAACTAGGGCTAAGTCGTAACAAGGTAGCCGTACCGGAAGGTGCGGCTGGAACACCTCCTTTCTAGAGAAAGATACGACGTTGAGCTTGTAAGTTCAATTACACACTCATTGTGTTACCTTGGTTTAGTTGTCAATTTTAATAATATTTGAGAATAT
>ABCO01000019.1 GCA_000170815.1 unidentified eubacterium SCB49 | reverse complement strand
TTTATGCGACAGTAACAAATACCCTTACAGGATGTAATGCTACTGTAGTAGTGATTTTAAATGTAGTACAGTTACCAAGCATATCGCTACCAGAAACCTTTAGACTATGTGTAGACGAAAATGGAAACCCAATAGAAGAAGATTTTGGAGAAGATAGTCCACCAACATTTGGTATCGATTTAGACGAAGAATTATTTGTTTTTGAATGGACCGTAGATGGAGCAGTGATAGAAGGCGAAATAGGGAATACTATTACAGCCGTAGCAGGAGGAGTTTATGTAGTGACTGCTACAGAGATTTCATCAGGATGTAGCGCTACAGCAACTACTACAGTAACTTTATCTGCACCACCAATCAACTGGAGTGCAAGACTAGTAGATGGTGCTTTTTCAGGAACCAACACGGTAGAAGTCTTAACAGAAGGCATCGGTACGTATGAGTATAGTATGAATGAAGGTCCATTTCAGGATAGTAATATATTTGAAAACGTAGAAGCGGGATCACATTTAATTACCATACGTGATGTAAATGGATGTGGAGAAATCACGTTTACGTTTGGTGTAATCGACTATGACCGTTTTATGACACCAAATGGAGATGGATTTAACGATACTTGGCATATAGAATCTATTGCAAGTTTTGATTTAACAGCCAACATCTACATCTTTGACAGGTATGGAAAACTCCTCAAACAATTAAGCCCATTAAACGATGAAGGATGGGACGGAACGTATAATGGAGCAGATATGCCATCAAGTGATTATTGGTTCTTGATAGAATATACAGAAGATGATGTAAGAAAAGAATTTAGAAGTCACTTTACCTTAAAAAGGTAAACAATTTATATACAAAGTCCTTTTAGCCTACTAAAAGGGCTTTGTTTCATGTTTGAAATAATTAAATTATTATTGCCTATTTTTATATACTTAACCCCAAAAAAATTTTCACTGCTATGAAAAATTTTACTTTATTACTTTTTATGTGTTGTTCGAGTATAATGCTCTCCCAACAAGTTACCTTATTTGAACAGTTTAATGGTCAGTATGATTATACAGCATTCGGTAATACATTAAATGAAGCCGAGAATAATGCAAATCAAGGTTTTTGTCAAATATTAGATTCTAGTAGTGCTGATTTTGCTTTAGATCCAGGTCAAACCTTTGTTTCTGCGCATTTATATTGGGCAGGTTCTGGTCCTGGAGATTTTGACGTGAGTTTGAATGGGGCAGGAGTTTCAGCAACAAGAACATTTAGTACTATTTTTGATCCGGGAGGACAAAATTTAGAGTTTTTCGCTGCTTATGCAGATGTTACGGCTTTAGTAAACTTAACAGGAGAAGGAACATACACCTTTGCAGATTTAACGATTCCGGATAATATTCTTCAGAATTATTGTAATAACAGGACTAATTTTGCAGGTTGGGCTATTTATGTGATTTATGAAGATTTGACGCTTACACAAAATCAAGTAAATCTTTATGATGGACTTGTTAGTGTTAATCAAGTAAATACGAGTTTAAGTATTACGATAGATAATATTGAAATAGCATCAGATGTACTTTCAAGAATTGGTTTTTTAGCTTGGGAAGGAGATTTAAATGCTGCTCAGGGAGAAACTTTAGTGGTTGAAGGAGTTCCTATTTCAAACCCACCTTTAAATCCAGCAAGTAATTGTTTTAATAGTACCAATAGTTTTACAGGAGATTCAGATTTATGGAATATGGATTTGGATTATTATTCTTTAGAAGGGATTGTCTTTCCAGGTGCTACGCAGATTCAAATTGATTTGACTTCAACACAAGATTTAGTGTTGATTAATAATATTATAACCGTTGTAAACTCGGAAAATCCTGATGCTACTATTGAAATAGATAATGTAGGAGTGCTTTGTGATAATAATGACCTTGAAGTTACTTATACTGTATATAATGTAAACTCTACAGATGTACTTCCTCCAGATACACCTATTGCTTTCTATCTTGATGGTGTTCTTTTTGGTCAAACTGTAACGACAACAGAAATACCTATAGGGGGATCAGAAGCTGGATCTATTACCTTTAATTTTGCTCCTGGGACAACTCCTGTGGTTTTTACACTAAAAGCAGTTGTTGATGATGACGGGACTGGTAATGGTATAGTAAATGAAACAGACGAAGATAATAATGAATTTGAAGTAGATGTAGATTTATCATTGCAGGGGCCTAACCTTGGACCCGATATTTTCCCTTGTTTAAACGATGTGGTAGTTATTGGTGATGATTTTGGTCCAGGATTTACATACGAGTGGTTCTATAATGGAAGCCCTCTTTTTGGAGAAACAGGTCCTTTTGTTACAGTTACTAATTCTGGTACTTATAAGGTAGAAGCTTTTAAAGGTATTTGTTTTGTTGAAGATGAAATGGAGGTTACTTTCCAATCATTACCTACTGCGGCAGCACCAACACCATTAAGAATTTGCGATGAAGCCCCTAATGATGGTTATGCTGAATTTGATTTGACAGTAAAAGATGCTGAGATTACTAATGGAGAACTGAATACTACGGTAACATATTTTCTTTCAGAAGACACGGCGATTGATAATCTATTCCCTATTGCTACACCAACAGCATATACGAATGTTGATATAAATTTTCAAACCGTATTTGCACGTCTAGAATACACAACAACGGGATGTTATGGTATTGTAGAGTTAGATTTAATAGTTGATTTAGCTCCAGAGATTTTAGATCCAATTCCAAATTATTTTTTATGCGATAATGATGAAGATTTTGTAGAGATTTTTGATCTTACTTCAAAAGATGATGAGATAGAAAATGGCTTGGTCGATGTGACGACAACATATTATGATACACTTGCAGATGCAGAAAATGGAGTGAACCCAATTCCAAATCCAGATGCTTATACGAGTGGAAACAATGAGATTTATGCCGTTGTAGAAAACAATCTTGGTTGTCAAACCATAGGTTCTTTTCTTTTGGTATTAGGAACGGTGCCAGAATATAGTGTTCCACTTGCTTTTGAGCAATGTGATTTTTTAAGTGATGGAATCGAAGATTTTGATTTAAATGAGGCAAATGATCAGATTGTCAATGGTGGAGTAGGGATAAGTGTTACCTACTTCGGAAATATGCTAGATGCCGAAAATGCGACCAACCCATTAGTAATTCCTTATGAGAGTATGGGAGGTGAAACAGTATGGGTTCGTATAGAAGATGATGTTACTGGGTGTTATGGCGTAGAAAGTATGGAACTTGTATTAGTGCCATTACCTACCATCTGCGAGCCAGAACCGCTTGTGTTTTGTGATGTTGACAATGACGGAATAGGTGAGTTTATATTAGAAGAAGCCGAAAGTGAAATACGTTGTGGGGATCCTTCAGGAAACCTTGAGGTTACCTATCACGAAACACCAGGAGAAGCAGCTAATGGTTTAAACCCTATTCCAGATGATGTAGTTTATTTAAACATTGATGCATACAATCAAACTATTTATGTAAGATTAACAGATCTTGCTACAGGTTGTTATGATACAACATTGCTAGAATTAATAGTAGGTGATCGACCAGAAATTACACAGCCAGACCCAATAATTCTTTGTGATGATAATGGTGATGGAGTAGAGATATTCGATTTATATTCTGTTGAAGCGCAGCTATTAGCTGGTGTAGACGAATCGTTGTTTATCGTAGAGTATTTTGAATACCAAGCCAATGCAGATAGTGGTGTTAATCCTATTGTAAATGCTGGTGCTTATCCTAATCAGCCAGCATTAGGTAACCCTCAAACTATTTATATTGTTGTTACAGATATTGATAGTGGTTGTTCTAGCCAGACTACGGTAGAGTTGTTTGTAAACCAAGCGCCAGCAATTACAGCGCCAGCGCCACTTGTTTTATGCGAAACAAGTACACCGCCAGATGGTATTGAGATTTTTGACTTAACACAGACAATAGCTGAGATCACAGGAGGAGATAATAATATCTTAGTTACTTTCTTTGAGACACAAGCGTTACTAGATACAGATGATAATGCCAATGCCATTGCAGATCCAACAGCTTTTGAAAACTTGTTGAGTAATCCACAAGACGTATATATAAGAGCAGAAGACTTAACAACAGGTTGTGTAGAAGATGAGTTTATATTGCAATTGCGAGTAGAAAACGCACCATCTCCAGAAGAGCCAACACCGTTGATTGTTTGTGATGACAATAATGATGGTTATGGATTCTTTACCTTGACAGATAAGGATGCAGAGATTATAGGAAACGAATTAAATTTAATTGTTAGTTATTTTGAAACTTATGTAGATGCAGAGAATCAATTTAATGAGATCACTGTTTTTCCATATAGTAATATCTATCAATATCAGCAGACCGTATATGTTCGTGTAGAATATGATCTTGCTAACGGCGGTACAGGTTGTTTTACAATTATCGAGCTTGATTTAATCGTGATCGATAGTCCAGAAATACCATTAGATTTAGAGCCTTTAATTGCTTGTGATGATGACGGTGATGGCGTAGCTGAATTTGATTTAACAGCTCAAGATCTGCTTATTTATGGTGATCAAGATCCAGACGACTTTACATTGACATATCATTTATCAGAACTGGATGCAATAGATGGAGTTCCTGTTATTTCAGACCCAGAAAACTTTACAAACACATCAAACCCACAGACAATTTGGTATCGTTTAGACAATAACGATGGCGATAATTTCTGTAATGCTATTAGTAGTTTTGAGCTTCAGGTAGTAGATGGTCCTACGATAATAGATCCAACACCTTTTACAGTTTGTGATGATTTAGGAGAAGAGAACGACGGTATTTATGTGTTTGATCTTACCTTAAAGAATGATGAGATTACAGGAGGTGTAGCTGGCTTAAGTGTTCAGTACTTCCTATTAGAAGAAGATGCACAAGCCAATGAGAATCCAATTTCTCCTGCCAATGAGCATATGAATGTAGAGGTAGATCCTGTTACTGGAGAAGTTGTAGCTGTTAACCCTCAAAACGTATATGTAAGAGTTTTAGATACAAATACAGGTTGTGTTGCTTTTACGATATTAGAGTTACGAGTAGAGCCAAGACCAGATCCTGCAACAGATCTTGTTTTAGAATTGTGTGACGATAATGACTCTGGCGATGAA
>ABCO01000020.1 GCA_000170815.1 unidentified eubacterium SCB49 | reverse complement strand
CTGTAATTGCCGTTACTGGTAATGTGATACTCCTGTTACAAAATCACAAGGATTATTTACATCTGTTCCATCTGCTATCTCATCTCCATTGCTTACACCATCACCATCACAATCGGCAGCTAACCAATCTCCCGGTTTGTGCTACTGTAATATCTTCTGCGTTGTAATCACAAGGATCGTTTGGATCTGTATCATTTGGACCAGCTATTCCATCAGAATTTGGATCTACTTCTGTTCCATTTGTTACACCGTCACCATCACAATCGGCTAAGTACCAAGCGCTATCTGTATCTGTTAAGTCTACATTTGCAAGATCTCCGCCTACACAAGGATCAGCATCATCTAGATCTGTATCACTTGTCTCTCCATCACCATCACAATCTGTAATTGCCGTTACTGGTAATGTGATACTTCCTGTTACAAAATCACAAGGATCATTTACATCTGTTCCATCTGCTATCTCATCTCCATTGCTTACACCATCACCATCACAATCGGCAGCTAACCAATCTCCGGTTTGTGCTACTGTAATATCTTCTGCGTTGTAATCACAAGGATCGTTTGGATCTGTATTATCAGGACCAGCTGTACCATCCATATCAGGATCTACTTCTGTTCCATTTGTTACACCGTCACCATCACAATCGGCTAAGTACCAAGCGCTATCTGTATCTGTTAAGTCTACATTTGCAAGATCTCCACCTACACAAGGATCAGCATCATCTAGATCTGTATCACTTGTCTCTCCATCACCATCACAATCTGTAATTGCCGTTACTGGTAATGTGATACTTCCTGTTACAAAATCACAAGGATCATTTACATCTGTTCCATCTGCTATCTCATCTCCATTACTTACTCCATCTCCATCACAATCGGCAGCTAACCAATCTCCGGTTTGTGCTACTGTAATATCTTCTGCGTTGTAATCACAAGGATCGTTTGGATCTGTATTATCAGGACCAGCTGTACCATCCATATCAGGATCTACTTCTGTTCCATTTGTTACACCGTCACCATCACAATCAGCTAAGTACCAAGCGCTATCTGTATCTGTTAAGTCTACATTTGCAAGATCTCCACCTACACAAGGATCTAATGGGTCTGTTCCGTTATCAATCTCTTCACCATTTGTCTCTCCATCACCATCACAATCGGCAGCTAACCAATCTCCAGTTTGTGTCTCCGTAATACTTCCTTCTAAATAATCACAAGGATCATTTGGATCTGTACCATCTGAAATCTCATCTTCATTACTTACACCATCACCATCACAATCGGCAGCTAACCAATCTCCGGTTTGTGCTACTGTAATATCTTCTGCGTTGTAATCACAAGGATCGTTTGGATCTGTATCATTTGGACCAGCTATTCCATCAGAATTTGGATCTACTTCTGTTCCATTTGTTACACCGTCACCATCACAATCGGCTAAGTACCAAGCGCTATCTGTATCTGTTAAGTCTACATTTGCAAGATCTCCACCTACACAAGGATCAGCATCATCTAGATCTGTATCACTTGTCTCTCCATCACCATCACAATCTGTAATTGCCGTTACTGGTAATGTGATACTTCCTGTTACAAAATCACAAGGATTATTTACATCTGTTCCATCTGCTATCTCATCTCCATTGCTTACACCATCACCATCACAATCGGCAGCTAACCAATCTCCGGTTTGTGCTACTGTAATATCTTCTGCGTTGTAATCACAAGGATCGTTTGGATCTGTATCATTTGGACCAGCTATTCCATCAGAATTTGGATCTACTTCTGTTCCATTTGTTACACCGTCACCATCACAATCGGCTAAGTACCAAGCGCTATCTGTATCTGTTAAGTCTACATTTGCAAGATCTCCGCCTACACAAGGATCAGCATCATCTAGATCTGTATCACTTGTCTCTCCATCACCATCACAATCTGTAATTGCCGTTACTGGTAATGTGATACTTCCTGTTACAAAATCACAAGGATCATTTACATCTGTTCCATCTGCTATCTCATCTCCATTGCTTACACCATCACCATCACAATCGGCAGCTAACCAATCTCCGGTTTGTGCTACTGTAATATCTTCTGCGTTGTAATCACAAGGATCGTTTGGATCTGTATTATCAGGACCAGCTGTACCATCCATATCAGGATCTACTTCTGTTCCATTTGTTACACCGTCACCATCACAATCGGCTAAGTACCAAGCGCTATCTGTATCTGTTAAGTCTACATTTGCAAGATCTCCACCTACACAAGGATCAGCATCATCTAGATCTGTATCACTTGTCTCTCCATCACCATCACAATCTGTAATTGCCGTTACTGGTAATGTGATACTTCCTGTTACAAAATCACAAGGATCATT
>ABCO01000021.1 GCA_000170815.1 unidentified eubacterium SCB49 | reverse complement strand
GATGAAACACAAGCCAGATTTTTAAATGTTACTATTTACCTGCTCGTTAGGCAGGAGAGTCTTTTTTTATTGGAAATCTTTAAAATTAAAAATTTGGCGATCTCGCAAATATGCTTTAACTTCTATTGTGTAACTAATTATCTATGAGTTGTATACGTTGTTGTGCGCAGTTTTTATTCGCTGTAAATTGTTAGTTCGACATCACTTTTATTATATTCTAAAGCAATTATTTTGTTGTCTTTTTTCCATTTTTGTTCAGTACCATTTTTGTCCGTTTTATTATCATTTGGTTCTCCTAATTTGCCTTTAAGATAATCGGAAATCCAATCAAATTTTTGTTTGAAAAGTTTCTCTTTTTTTCCTTCATAGGCCATTTCCGCAACAATATTTTCAAAATCTTGATTTTGGTTTCTATTTTTTCCCCACTCAAAACTTACTAACTGAATTTTTTTATCATTTTCCGTATAGTAATACATCGTTACAAGGCTCAATTTTTCACTTTCAATTTTTCGATAAATTCTTGGTGTCTCAACATTTTGTCCATCAAGTTGATAAGCTGAAATTTTATGCTTTTGAGTAATATCTGTAGCATTAATCTCTTGCTCAACTTTATCTATTTGGTTTAAAGTCAATACGCTAAAATTTGAATAATAATTGTCAAAGGTGTTTTCAAGCCATTCATTCATTTTCTTTTCGCCAAAAACTGGTTCTATATAAATGTTGTTGAATTGGGTAACTTTAAAATCATTTTTATCAATTTCTATAATTCCATAAACAGAATCCTTGTCTGTTTTGAATTGAACCGATTGAAAGTTGTTTTTTTGAATTGGGTTTCTTGTATCGTAGTACCAATGAAAAGGTATGATTATAGATTTAAATTCGTGAAAAGGAACTAACTTTTTGTCTTCTATTATTCCAATTTTGGTAGAAATACTGTCTTTGTATAAATGATAGAGTTTTTCGTTAGAAATGAATGATGTTGCTAATGAAAATGTCGGATTGAAATAATCGTCATTTTCATATTCAAATATTGTTTCCGCTCCGTTTGTAGAATAATTACCTTCTCTGTGAAATCTTTCATCAAGTACTGCTTTCTGATAAACATAAGGTTCCTCGCTTTTATCCAGCATTTTAGGATTGTCAATTTTTAAAACAGATTTGCCTGCTGTTAAATAATATGATTCTCTCAATTTATTTACAACTGGTGTTGTGGCTCCAATCTCAAACTGTTTTCCTGTTTGTTTGTCTTTAAACCAAGTTACGCCACCCCATTCTCCAAAATCGAGAGAATAAACCGAATAATCTTTATCATCGTAGTATAAGTCAATTCCTTTTTTGGTCTCTATCCAATTGTTGTTTTTGTCGAGATAAAAAGTGTGATGGTCATAATATTCCGTTGTAAATATTGTGTCGTTCTTAATGTACAAATCGTAATAAAAGGTTTGAAGTTTTTTAGGAACATCAATTTGAGATTTGATTTTACCATCTTTGTCAATAATGTAAAATTGATGATTAGAACCTGAACTAAACTTGTCATTGTCAGTTTTAAAATAGCAATAAAAATTATCGTTGTATGCTATCCAAGGTCCAGGTCTTCCAGGAATATTAATTTCTACATTTTTACTTTCCACATTTAGTTCTTGTGTTTGGCAAGATGCTGTGATAAATACTAAAATTATTATGTGAATTAGGTTTTTCATAAATTGCGTACAACGATTTTGTATTTGGTTCGTAGCGTACAAATTAGAAAATTATTTTCGGATTAAGCACAAGCTAGATTTTTAAATGTTACTATTTACCTGCCCGTCCGGCAGGCGGGTCTTTTTTTTTATTGGAAAGTCGCCAAATTTAAAAATTTGGCGACTTTCCAAGTAGGCAATTGCCCAAGCCATTGTGTTAGCAACGACTTGCACTATTATTTATATACATTGTTTATTTGCAGTTTTAATGCTTGTAAATACAACCAAGCTTGCAAAGCACTTTATGATAGATTAGCGGCCAAAGGGTAGCGTAAAAAACTAGACTTAATTGCTGTCTGTAATACCCTTTTAAAACAGGCTTTTGCTATCGCAAAATCAGGACTAAAGTATGATAATAATTATAGAAGTAGTTTAGTGAAAAATTAATTCCTTTTTACTTGTTTTTTACCACAGTACTTTGTTGTACAACGGTTTTTATAACTTTTTCTTATTCGGATTCTTTCTGTTTGCAAACAAAGAAACAATCTCAATGGAATTTTTATTAATTCGGTAATAAAGATTGTTGTGTTTTTCAACTACAGCTTTTCGGATATTTTTTTTCTCCAATGATACTGGGAAAATTTCTGGTGATTTGGAAATCAGCTCTATTGTATGGTCTAATTT
>ABCO01000022.1 GCA_000170815.1 unidentified eubacterium SCB49 | reverse complement strand
AATCAGCTCTATTGTATGGTCTAATTTTGCAGAGAATCTTCTTAATTCTCTTTCAGTCCATTTGTTCTCAAGATATTCAATAGTTTCTTTTAGTTCAGATATTGCGTGGTCAGTCCACAGAATTTTATAACCACTTTTCATAAATTCCTTTCACGTTTGAGTGCGAAGTCAATTTTCCGTTGTCAGCATCTTTAATTCCTTTTTCAATAGACTCTCTTTCGCTTGCAGAAATTTCATTCCACCAATCGTTTTTCTCTTTCTCTCTTAATTTCATTAGTTTGTCGATCAGAGAAGTATCATTCAAAGTCGATAACCATTGAATTAATTCTATTTTTTTATTTTCTAAACTTAAACCCATAATATCAAATTTACAAATTTAATCTAAATATTCAATTTTTGAGGGTAATTTTAACTGTTGCATAACGGTTTTGCATATGGCTCGTAGCGTGTAAATTAGCGATTATTTTTCGATTGAGCACAAGCCAGGTTTTTAAATTTTACTATTTATCTTTTTTTGCTGGAAATCGTCAAATTTAAAAATTTGGCGACTTTCCAAATATTCCCTAACTTCGATTAAGCAACTAGTTAGCTATGAGCTATATACGTTGTTGCCCACTGGCAATCTGCGTATTACTTTTTTAGTCGTAATGTATAAGTTTAATTTTTTCTAAAACTATTCCGTTTATATCAAATTCTATTTCTCTGCCGAGCCAAGCAAAATCGTGCCAATCACATTTTCCATCTCCTGTATAATACCACAACGTCTTTTGTTCCTCTAATTGTTGGATACTAAATGGTTTTCCTAATATTTTTACAACTGAAATACTATCCATTCCAATTTTAATTCGGTCGAACTTTTCTTCACTATAATTTTCAGTAAATACTGTATCAATAGTTGGTTCGATTATATTAAAACTTTCCATATGCTGAAACCAACCAAAAAAAATGGTATAACCAAAAAGCGGTATTAGTAAAATAGTTGTTAGTATTTTGAAAATCTTTTCTTTCATCTAATTAGAGTTTCAATTAATGGAATTGAATAACCCACCAAATAAAAAATTAGAGTTAAAGGATAAGACAATTTCAGGGCCTTTATTAATTTAGTTTTAAAACTACCCTTGAACCAAAATGTTAATAATAAACCGCTTAAAATTCCCACAAGAAATGTCCAAACCACAACCATCAAAATCGAACTAAATAAAAATGATTTAGAATAAGGAATGATAACTGTTATTATCGCAAGAATAAAAAGAGCTATTGTAAATATTAAATTTTTCATTTTTTTCTGCTTGTGGGCAATGGTCTTGTATATGGTTTGTTGCGTGGTTAAGCAACTAAGTTAACAAATAAAAACCGAATAGAAAATCCGCGAAGATTTTCGTAAGTAGGCTAGAACCAAGCAATAAATTATATACGGTGTTGTACAACGTTTTTTATGCTGGTAAATCCCGTGTTGCTCCATCTAGGTACTTTATGTATTCTTCTTTACTCAATTTAAAACAAGCTTTAGTTTCTTTAATGTTAAGAAAAAAGCTATCTATCTCTATGACTTCATTAGTTCTATACTTTCCATCTGTAAAATATTTATAAAATCTATTTCTGAGTACTTTTTTAGAGTAAATTTTTAATTGCTCATTTGAAATGTTCATCTCAAGAAGCCTTTCTTTACAAAAGTCTATAACTTCCTTTTTATAAGCTTTATTTGATTCTAGTATTTCAACTAATTTTTCAGCTTCTAAATCTCCGTAATGTTTATTTAAATCTATCAACTTACTCTATTTAGTTAGAATTTATAAATTTTATTCGATTCAAGAGTGAGCAATTCCGCTTTTTGTCCAATCGAGTTAATATTTTCAATTATTTCGTCCGCAATCTTTTTTGCTTTTTCATACTTCACTTCTTTATTGAAAGTGAATTGGATTCCTGGCATTTCCCAAGAAAAACTAAATTCATCTTCTCCAACTATATAAAATGGCCATTCGTCTTTAATAACTTTTTTCCATTCATATGAATTCGGTGTCATTATGTTGTCATATTCCTCGTTTGGAATTTCATCAACTCCAATTATTAGAAACTCAAAATTTTCTCCAGTCCAATTTGTTCTGTCGATTTTTTCGTTATTCATTTCTGTTTTAGATTCAGTTTCCAAAGTAGATTTTTCCGTAATCTTTTCAGTCAGATTATCCTCTGGAATATTGTCCAATTCGTTCAG
>ABCO01000023.1 GCA_000170815.1 unidentified eubacterium SCB49 | reverse complement strand
CCGCTACTAGCGCAATCACTTTTGTTTTCTCTTCCTCCGGGTACTTAGATGTTTCAGTTCTCCGGGTTTGCCTCCTTGCGGATACTATATCTTCAATATAGTGGGTTGCCCCATTCGGAAATCTGCGGATCAAAGAGTATGTGCCTCTCCCCACAGCTTATCGCAGCTTATCACGTCCTTCTTCGCCTCTGAGAGCCTAGGCATTCCCCATACGCTCTTATTTTGCTTATTGTACTTTTTTGCTCTTAATGAGTTATTTATAATTAGTAATGAGATAATAGTAGTGAGTAGTGAGCGAACTCAATACTCATAACTAAAAAATCAATACTAAAGTTTTAATTTATTACTTTTCTCGTATTCTTATTTCAATATGTCAATGAACGTTTTTCCTTTTATAACAAACTAATAGCGATGGTAGTGAAAACTATTTAACAAATTTGTAGTATGTTTCCTTGGTTGTTTCAGTTACCTATCCCTAGTACTTCTTAGGAATTGTGGAGAATATCGGAGTCGAACCGATGACCTCCTGCGTGCAAGGCAGGCGCTCTAGCCAGCTGAGCTAATCCCCCATTTTAAAGTCTTTAGTAGTGAGTATCCAGTAGTCAGTGTTTATGCTGCGTACTTCGTACCGCTTACTGCGTACTGTAAAACTGGTGTTAACCAACTTCTAAAATTTCCTTCAATATGTGTGTATGAACTTAATATTTCCGAAGAAATATTCTTTTTAATATAAAACCGAATTCAAAATTCATTTTCAAGTTCGTTTTCGATTTCATTAGTAGTCTCAGGCAGACTCGAACTGCCGACCTCTACATTATCAGTGTAGCGCTCTAACCAGCTGAGCTATGAGACTGTTTTTTATAGTCAATAGTCGTTAGTTTTTAGTCGTTAGTAAAAGCTGAAAGCTCTACACTACCAACTATAGACTATCGCCTACAGACTTAATTATTATTATTAAAATTGACAACTAAACCAAGGTAACACAATGATTGTGTAATTGAACTTACAAGCTCAACGTCGTATCTTTCTCTAGAAAGGAGGTGTTCCAGCCGCACCTTCCGGTACGGCTACCTTGTTACGACTTAGCCCTAGTTACCAGCTTCACCCTAGGCCGCTCCTTGCGGTGACGGACTTCAGGTGCTTCCAGCTTCCATGGCTTGACGGGCGGTGTGTACAAGGCCCGGGAACGTATTCACCGGATCATGGCTGATATCCGATTACTAGCGATTCCAGCTTCACGGAGTCGAGTTGCAGACTCCGATCCGAACTGAGATAGGGTTTATAGATTCGCTCCTACTCGCGTAGTGGCTGCTCTCTGTCCCTACCATTGTAGCACGTGTGTGGCCCAGGACGTAAGGGCCGTGATGATTTGACGTCATCCCCACCTTCCTCACAGTTTGCACTGGCAGTCTTGTTAGAGTTCCCGACATTACTCGATGGCAACTAACAACAGGGGTTGCGCTCGTTATAGGACTTAACCTGACACCTCACGGCACGAGCTGACGACAACCATGCAGCACCTTGTAATCTGTCCGAAGAAAAAGCCATTTCTGGCCCTGTCAGACTACATTTAAGCCCTGGTAAGTTCCTCGCGTATCATCGAATTAAACCACATGCTCCACCGCTTGTGCGGGCCCCCGTCAATTCCTTTGAGTTTCATTCTTGCGA
>ABCO01000024.1 GCA_000170815.1 unidentified eubacterium SCB49 | reverse complement strand
AAATCACAAGGATCATTTACATCTGTTCCATCTGAAATCTCATCTTCATTAGTTACACCATCACCATCACAATCGGCAGCTAACCAATCTCCGGTTTGTGCTACTGTAATATCTTCTGCGTTGTAATCACAAGGATCGTTTGGATCTGTATCATTTGGACCAGCAACTCCATCAGAATTTGGATCTACTTCTGTTCCATTTGTTACACCGTCACCATCACAATCGGCTAAGTACCAAGCGCTATCTGTATCTGTTAAGTCTACATTTGCAAGATCTCCACCTACACAAGGATCTAATGGGTCTGTTCCGTTGTCAATCTCTTCACCATTTGTCTCTCCATCACCATCACAATCGGCAGCTAACCAATCTCCAGTTTGTGTCTCTGTGATACTTCCTTCTAAATAATCACAAGGATCATTTGGATCTGTACCATCTGAAATCTCATCTTCATTACTTACACCATCACCATCACAATCGGCAGCTAACCAATCTCCGGTTTGTGCTACTGTAATATCTTCTGCGTTGTAATCACAAGGATCGTTTGGATCTGTATCATTTGGACCAGCAACTCCATCAGAATTTGGATCTACTTCTGTTCCATTTGTTACACCGTCACCATCACAATCGGCTAAGTACCAAGCGCTATCTGTATCTGTTAAGTCTACATTTGCAAGATCTCCACCTACACAAGGATCAGCATCATCTAGATCTGTATCACTTGTCTCTCCATCACCATCACAATCTGTAATTGCCGTTACTGGTAATGTGATACTTCCTGTTACAAAATCACAAGGATCATTTACATCTGTTCCATCTGCTATCTCATCTCCATTGCTTACACCATCACCATCACAATCGGCAGCTAACCAATCTCCGGTTTGTGCTACTGTAATATCTTCTGCGTTGTAATCACAAGGATCGTTTGGATCTGTATTATCAGGACCAGCTGTACCATCCATATCAGGATCTACTTCTGTTCCATTTGTTACACCGTCACCATCACAATCGGCTAAGTACCAAGCGCTATCTGTATCTGTTAAGTCTACATTTGCAAGATCT
>ABCO01000025.1 GCA_000170815.1 unidentified eubacterium SCB49 | reverse complement strand
GACAAGCTGATTCAAAACTTGAATAAACTTATGAAAGAATAAAATACTACTGGCAACAATGTGTATAATTCATTGCTAGTTATAGCGTTCTTACGAAAGTCCTCGCGGACTTCCTATCTGTGATTTATTTGCTACTTTAGTGCTTAAACCAAGCAACGAAATCATACACTAGACCGTTATGCAACAGTTAAAATTACCCTCAAAAATTGAATATTTAGATTAAATTTGTAAATTTGATATTATGGATTTAAGTTTAGAAAATAAAAAAATAGAATTAATTCAATGGTTATCGACTTTGAATGATACTTCTCTGATTGACAAACTAATGAAATTAAGAGAGAAAGAGAAAAACGATTGGTGGAATGAAATTTCTGCAAGCGAAAGAGAGTCTATTGAAAAAGGAATTAAAGATGCTGACAACGGAAAATTGACTTCGCACTCAAACGTGAAAGGAATTTATGAAAAGTGGTTATAAAATTCTGTGGACTGACCACGCAATATCTGAACTAAAAGAAACTATTGAATATCTTGAGAACAAATGGACTGAAAGAGAATTAAGAAGATTCTCTGCAAAATTAGACCATACAATAGAGCTGATTTCCAAATCACCAGAAATTTTCCCAGTATCATTGGAGAAAAAAAATATCCGAAAAGCTGTAGTTGAAAAACACAACAATCTTTATTACCGAATTAATAAAAATTCCATTGAGATTGTTTCTTTGTTTGCAAACAGAAAGACTCCGAATAAGAAAAAGTTATAAAAACCGTTGTATAACAAAGTACTGTGGTAAAAAACAAGTAAAAAGGCATTAATTTTTCACTAAAGTACTTCTATAATTATTATCATAGGTTAGTCCTGATTTTGCAATAGCAAAAGCCTGTTTTAAGAGTTTATTACAGACAGCAATTAAGGCTAGTTTTTTACTCTTCCCTTTGGCCACTAATCTATCATAAAGTGCTTTGCAAGCTTGGTTGTATTTACAAGCATTAAAACTGCACATAAACAATAAATTTCGAAGCTTTTGATTTCCTATTTTACTGAT